>CP158958.1:412500-4335000 GCA_050983615.1 Stenotrophomonas maltophilia
GACTGTATGGGAGACACACGGCGGGTGCTAACGTCCGTCGTGAAAAGGGAAACAACCCAGACCCACAGCTAAGGTCCCAAATTTTGTGCTAAGTGGAAAACCATGTGGAAAGGCACAGACAGCCAGGAGGTTGGCTTAGAAGCAGCCACCCTTTAAAGAAAGCGTAATAGCTCACTGGTCGAGTCGGTCTGCGGGGAAGATTTAACGGGGCTAAGCACAGAACCGAAGCTTGGGGTGCATAACTTTGTTATGCGCGGTAGAGGAGCGTTCCGTAAGCCTGCGAAGGTGGATTGAGAAGTCTGCTGGAGGTATCGGAAGTGCGAATGCTGACATGAGTAACGATAATGCGGGTGAAAAACCCGCACGCCGAAAGCCCAAGGTTTCCTTGCGCAACGTTAATCGGCGCAGGGTGAGTCGGCCCCTAAGGCGAGGACGAAAGTCGTAGTCGATGGGAAGCAGGTTAATATTCCTGCACCTCGCGTAAGTGCGATGGAGGGACGGAGAAGGTTAGGTGTACCGGGCGTTGGTTGTCCCGGGGAAAGGCGGTAGGTTTGGATCTTTGGCAAATCCGGGATCCTTCAAGACCGAGCACCGAGACGAGTCTTCAAGACAAAGTCACTGATACCACGCTTCCAGGAAAAGCTCCTAAGCTTCAGCTTACGCAGACCGTACCGTAAACCGACACAGGTGGGTAGGATGAGAATTCTCAGGCGCTTGAGAGAACTCGGGTGAAGGAACTAGGCAACATGGCACCGTAACTTCGGGAGAAGGTGCGCCCTTTTTGGTGGCTCATGCGAGCTATAGCTGAAGAGGGCCGCAGTAACCAGGCCGCTGCGACTGTTTATCAAAAACACAGCACTCTGCAAACACGAAAGTGGACGTATAGGGTGTGACGCCTGCCCGGTGCTGGAAGGTTAATTGATGGGGTCAGCCGCAAGGCGAAGCTCTTGATCGAAGCCCCAGTAAACGGCGGCCGTAACTATAACGGTCCTAAGGTAGCGAAATTCCTTGTCGGGTAAGTTCCGACCTGCACGAATGGCGTAACGACAGCGGCGCTGTCTCCACCCGAGACTCAGTGAAATTGAAATCGCTGTGAAGATGCAGCGTTCCCGTGGCAAGACGGAAAGACCCCGTGAACCTTTACTATAGCTTTACACTGAACGTTGAGTTCGTCTGTGTAGGATAGGTGGGAGGCTATGAAACTGTGGCGCTAGCTGCAGCGGAGCCATCCTTGAAATACCACCCTGTCGTGCTTGACGTTCTAACCTGGGCCCATTATCTGGGTCGGGGACCGTGTATGGTGGGTAGTTTGACTGGGGCGGTCTCCTCCTAAAGAGTAACGGAGGAGCTCGAAGGTACGCTCAGCGCGGTCGGACATCGCGCACTGTGTGCAAAGGCATAAGCGTGCTTGACTGCAAGATCGACGGATCAAGCAGGTAGGAAACTAGGACTTAGTGATCCGGTGGTTCTGTATGGAAGGGCCATCGCTCAACGGATAAAAGGTACTCCGGGGATAACAGGCTGATACCGCCCAAGAGTTCATATCGACGGCGGTGTTTGGCACCTCGATGTCGGCTCATCACATCCTGGGGCTGTAGTCGGTCCCAAGGGTATGGCTGTTCGCCATTTAAAGTGGTACGCGAGCTGGGTTCAGAACGTCGTGAGACAGTTCGGTCCCTATCTGCCATGGGCGTTGGAGATTTGAGAGGGGCTGCTCCTAGTACGAGAGGACCGGAGTGGACGAACCTCTGGTGTTCCGGTTGTCACGCCAGTGGCATTGCCGGGTAGCTATGTTCGGAAGCGATAACCGCTGAAAGCATCTAAGCGGGAAGCGCGCCTCAAGATGAGATCTCCCGGGGCACAAGCCCCCTGAAGGAACCATATAGACTATGTGGTTGATAGGTCAGGTGTGTAAGTGCAGCAATGCATTGAGCTAACTGATACTAATGATCCGTGTGGCTTGACCATATAACCTCAAGTTGCCTTGGCTTTACGACAACGTCGTAAGAGCATCCAAGTGCACGCTACGTCACAAGATCTATGCGAGACAGGCGCTCAAAGCGCTGCTCCAACCGTCTCCCTGGTGAAATTAGCGCTGTGGAACCACCCGATCCCATCCCGAACTCGGAAGTGAAACGCAGCTGCGCCGATGGTAGTGTGGCTCAAGCCATGCGAGAGTAGGTCATCGCCAGGGTTTACACCCCAAAACCCCGCTGCTCATGCAGCGGGGTTTTTCTTTTTTTGCAGGCACCTGATTCTCGGTCGCCTGATCCCGGTAGCACACGACCGTTGGTCGTGTGGCACGGAGACCAACGCCGAGCTGGCGCGAACACGCGCTGCTCCAACCGTCTACCTGGTGAAATTAGCGCTGTGGAACCACCCGATCCCATCCCGAACTCGGAAGTGAAACGCAGCTGCGCCGATGGTAGTGTGGCTCAAGCCATGCGAGAGTAGGTCATCGCCAGGGTTTACACCCAAAACCCCGCTGCTCATGCAGCGGGGTTTTTCTTTAACCCCAAACCCAAACCCCAAACCCCGGAATGTCGGAACGCCGGGATGACGGGTTGGTGGGATGTTTGATTGGTAGCGTCGGTCGCAAGACGACGGCCGATAACCTGGGTGATCGCATTGACGCATGGACCTGTGCAATCGAACCCGTGACAGCTCGCGCCCACTCCGATCATGGTCATGCCCCACCGAACGCGGACATGACAACGGCGGTCGACTGTCGTGCGACCCTACCGGAATTTCCAGCCATATTGCGGTCAGCAGCCCGACCAGCAAGCGCGGGCTTTCCCGATGGAAGCACTCCATCGCACAGGCAATGCTGTGCCCATGCCCAGCTCTCGCCTCCTCATCGGCCGTCGCTCCATCCGCTTCGCCTATTACAGCCTCACAACCACCGTAGCCGGACGTCGCCGCATCTTCACCGACGAAGCCAGCGTCAAATGCGTCGTAGACGCGCTGCGCCAATCAGACCAGGAACACCGCTCCCGAACGCTCGCCTGGATGGTCATGCCCGACCACGTGCACTGGCTCATGCAACTGCGTGACGACAACCTCAGCCGCTGCATGCAGCGCTTCAAATCCCGCTCCGCCCATGCCTTCAACCAGCTCCACGACAGCTATGGCAGCTCGGTCTGGAAACGTGGCTATTACGACCATTGCATCCGCAGCCAGGAAGCACTGCAGACCCACGCCCAGTATCTGATCGAAAACCCGGTGCGCGCCGGTCTGGTCACTACACCCGAGGCCTATCCCTATCACTGGAACCGCTGGCTGCATGAATTCGCAGCCAGCAAAAACAAAAACGGCACCCCGAAGGATGCCGTCTCTGATTGAACCGGAAACCGGCGGCTTACTTCGCCGCCGGCTCCGCAACCTTGCCCTTCATCATCTCGTCGCGGGCCGCCTTGAACGGGTTGCCCTCGTACCAGTTCGGCCATTTGCCGGCGGTCGCCAGTTCCTGACCCACGCCGTACAGCAGCTGCAGGTCTTCCACGGTGCCGTCCAGCTTCCACGTGGCCTGGTCGTACTCATCCTTCGGCCCGTGGTAACGATCACGGCCATACGCCTCCGCCGCCTTGCGACCGGCTTCAACGCCGCCGTCGCGCAGGTCTTCGCCGCCATCCGCATACAGCGCCGGCACGCCCGCCTTGGCGAAGTTGAAGTGGTCCGAACGGAAGTAGAACCCGCTCTGCACCGAGGTTTCACCGTGCAGGGTGCGGTCCTGCTTGGCCGCCAGCGGCTTCAGGATGTCCTCCAGTTCCGAGCTGCCGAAGCCGGTCACGGTCATGTCCTTGGCGCGGCCCGCCACCGACATGGCGTCGATGTTGATCACACCGGCAATCTTGTCCAGCGGGAAGGTCGGGTGGGTCACGTAGTACTTCGAACCCAGCAGGCCCGACTCTTCCAGGGTCACGGCCAGGAACACCACCGAACGTTCCGGAGCCGGCTTCTGCTGCGCCATCGCACCGGCAATTTCCAGAATGCCAGCCACGCCGGTGGCGTTGTCGACCGCACCGTTGTAGATGTTGTCGCCCTGCTCACCCTCGTGCTTGCCCAGGTGGTCCCAGTGCGCCATGTACAACACCGCCTCGTCGGCCTGCTTGCTGCCCGGCAGCACGCCCACCACGTTGCGGGAGGTCTTCTCGCTGATGGTGCTCTTCAGGTCCACCGACATCTTTGCCTTCAGCGGCACCGGCTTGAAGCCGCGCTTGTTGGCATCCTTGTAGGCCTGGTCCAGGTCCAGGCCGGCATCGGCAAACAGCTGGCGCGCGGCATCCGCACTCAGCCAGCCCTGTGCCGGCAGACGCGGTTCCGGGTCGCCCTTGGCCGGCAGGTCGTACTGCGGGCCCGCCCAGGAATTCTTGACCACATCCCAGCCGTAGGAGGCACCCGCCGTGTCGTGCACGATCAGTGCTGCGGCAGCTCCCTTGCGCGCAGCCTCTTCGAACTTGTACGTCCAACGGCCGTAGTAGGTCATGCGCTTGCCGTCGAACAGCTTCTCGTCGTTCACGTGGAAGCCCGGGTCGTTGACGAACATGACCACCGTTTTGCCTTTCCAGTCCTGGCCGGCATAGTCGTTCCAGTTCTGCTCCGGCGCATCCACGCCGTAACCGACGAACACCAGTTCGCTGCTGTCGATCTTCACTTCCTGCTGGCCGCTGCGGGTGCCGATCACCATGTCGGTGCCGAACTTCAGGTCGCGGCTCTTGCCGCCCTGCTCCAGCTTCAGCACAGTGCTTTCATCGGCCGTGGTTTCGGTCATCGCCACGTCCTGGAACCAGCTGTCGCCGTTGCCCGGCTGCAGGCCGATGCGCTGCATCTGGTCGCGGATGTAATTCACCGTGCGCTCTTCGCCAGCGCTGCCGGGGGCGCGGCCCTCGAACTCGTCCGAGGCCAGCGTCTTGACCAGTTCACCGAAGTCGGCCTCGTTGATCTCGGGCGAGAACGCGTGGGCGGTGGCCGTCGGAGCGGCATCAGCAACCGGTGCAGCAGCCGGGGCATCAGGCTCGCCCTTGCACGCGGTCAGCGCGGCAGTGGCAGCCAGGCACAGCAGAAGTTTGCGGGGCATCATCAATTCCTGGTGACTAAGGGCCGGTGCCCGAGCCGGGCACCGGATGAAAAGGGTATCAATCCTGCGGCGCGGTGTCGGTATCGAACGGGATGGGCTGTGCACCGGTAACCGGCCCGATGGTGGCCGTACGGTGCACGTACAGCACCACGTCGCGTTCGAATTTCAACTCACCCGCCACCGATGCATTCGGACCGATGATCACGCGCGGCTTGCGCGGCGCGCTGAACGAGATGTTGAAGTTGGGCTTTTCGATGTGGATGCCGCCTTCGACCTGCGAACCGATACCCACGGTGATGTCGCCGTTGACCGTTTTGAGACTGTTGCGCACCCGGGTTTCGACCAGGCCGATGGGCCCGTTGACGGTTTCAACGCCGCCCTCGATCTGGCCGCCACGGTCGGAGAAGATGCTGCCGTTTACCGTCTCGACATTACCTGCAGTGGTGACGCGAGGACCGAGCCTGATCCCGCCATTGACAGCCTCCACCGCGCCAATGCGGGCACCTTCCTCCACCTGGATGCTGCCGTTGACGGTGCTGACGCTTTTCGCGCTGGCACCGGCCCCGATCCGGATGCTGCCGTTGACGGTCTCCAGGTCGCCAAACGTCTGGCCGGCTTCCACCTTGATGCTGCCATTGACCTTGCTCACGTCCTCCAGCGCCCAGGCCGGCCCGAAGGGCAGCAGCAGGGCAAACACCAGCGGGAGCGAAAACTGTCTCATGAGGTCCTCTTCGGTCGTATGAGCGGCTGGCAGGCCGCGTGCAGGAATGTCACCATGCGGTGCTGCAATCCGCATCTGCCTGAAGTCACTGGAAAGCCCTTGCGCGCCAACGCTTTTTCCTCACGCCGGGATAACAAATCCATCGCCGCGCAGGGCAGGAAAGCGCGTGGGCCGCTGTTGGCGACCGCGCTGCTGCTGGTGGCCAGCCTGCTGTTGCCGGCGCCGCTGCCCGCGCAGACGTCCAAGGAAACCGAGCGCAAGCTGCAGAAGCTGCGCACCGAACTGAAAGGCGTGGCGCAGGAACGGCGCAGCCTGGAAGGCCAGCGTGGGCAGGCCTCGCGGCAGTTGCGCGAGGCGGATGAAAAGGTGGCGCGCACCGGGCGCGTGCTGGCCCAGACCGAAACCGCCCTGCAGGCGGAAACCCGTGCCCTGCAAGAGGCGCAGCAGCGTCGCGCCGAGCTGGAAAAGGGCCTGGAACAGCAGCGCAGGGAGCTGGCCTCTTTGCTGCAGGCCGCCTACCGTATCGGCAACCACGCACCGCTGAAGCTGCTGCTGTCGCAGGACCGCGTGGCCGACGCCAACCGCAGCCTGGCGTATCACCGCTACCTGCAGCGCGAGCGCGCCCGCCGCATCGGCACGCTCACCGCCGACCTGACCGAATTGCAGGCCCTGGAAGCGCAGATCACCGAGCGTCGCCAGGTACTGGAAGGCACCCGCCAGCAGCAGAAGCAGCAGGCCGCCGAACTGGCCAAGGACCGCCGCGACCGCGCCGCCACCGTGGCCAGCCTGGACGAGCGCTTCAAGGACCGCAGCGAGCGCGAAAAGGCACTCGGCCAGGACGCCAAGGCCCTGGAAACCCTGCTTGCCAACCTGCGCGCCGCCGCCGCGCGTGCCGAAGCCGAGCGCCGCGCCGCCGCGCGCAAGGCCGCGGCGGAAAAGGCTGCCGCCGAGAAGGCCTTTTCCGCCGCTGCCGCCAGCGGTACCAGGCCGCCGCCGCGTGCCACCAAGGTGCCGCCGCAGGTCGCTTCCGCGCCGGCCCCGAAGGTGGGCGGGCTGGGCTGGCCGTTGTCGGGCAACCTGCTCGCCCGCTATGGCGGCAAGCTGCCCGATGGCCGCACCAGCAGTGGTGTGCTGATCGGGGCCAATGCCGGCAGCACCGTCACCGCCGTGGCCGATGGCACGGTGGTGTTCTCCGACTGGATGACCGGCTACGGCATGATCCTCATCGTTGACCATGGCAACGGCTACATGAGCCTTTACGCGCACAACGACACCCTGCTGCGCGACGCCGGCTCTGCGGTGAAGAAGGGCGATGCCGTGGCCAAGGTTGGCAACTCCGGCGGCCAGGGCGTTACCGCGCTGTACTTTGAACTGCGTCGCAACGGCCAGCCGGTCGATCCCACCTCGTGGCTGCAGCGGCGCTGACGTTCAACGGGAATTTACCCCTGCTTCGCGCATAATCGGGACGGATGATTCCCCGTACAACCTGGAGTGCTTCATGCGCGTAGCCCGTTCCGCCACCTTGCTGCTGGCCTTGCTGCCGGCGCTGTCCTGGGCACAGCAGACCGCACCGGCCGCCCAGCGCGACAGTGACGCAGCCAACAGCGAAGAGGCGGTGACCTCGCGTGTACCGCTGGAAGAGATCCGCCGCTATGTGGGCGTGTACAACGCGGTGCGCGCCGCCTACGTGGATCCGGTGGACGACAAGAAGCTGATGCAGTCGGCCATCCGCGGCCTGCTGCTGGACCTGGATCCGCACAGCACCTACTTCGACAAGGAAGACGCCGAAGCCTTCGACGAACAGGCCGAGGGTGCCTACGAAGGCATCGGTGTCGAACTGCAGCAGCAGCCCGACAACAGCAGCCTGAAGGTGATCGCGCCGATCGACGATACCCCGGCATCGAAGGCCGGCATTCTTGCAGGCGACCTCATCATCGCCATCGACGGCAAGCCGATCAGCGCCATCGAAGCCACCGAACCGCTGCGCGGCAAGGCCGGCTCCAAAGTCGTGCTGACCATCGTCCGCGAGGGCAAGGCCAAGCCGTTCGACGTGCCGATCACCCGCCAGACCATCCGCGTCACCAGCGTGCGCAGCCGCATGCTCGAACCGGGCTTTGGCTACGTGCGCCTGAGCACCTTCCAGGCCGACACCGGCGCGGACTTCCAGAAGCACGTGGGGCAACTGCAGAAGCAGGCCGGCGGCCAGCTCAAGGGCCTTGTGCTGGACCTGCGCAGCAACCCCGGTGGGCTGCTCACCGCCGCCGTGCAGGTCGCTGATGATCTGCTGGAGAAGGGCAACATCGTCAGCACTCGCGGTCGCATCTCGATCAGCGACGCACGCTTCGACGCCACACCGGGCGACCTGCTTAAAGGTGCACCGGTGGTGGTGCTGACCGACGCCGGCTCGGCCAGTGCGTCGGAAGTGCTGGCCGGTGCCTTGCGTGACAACGGCCGCGCCCGTGTGATCGGCAGCCGTACGTTTGGCAAGGGCTCGGTGCAGACCGTGCTGCCGCTGGACAACGGCGATTCGGTCA
Source organism: Stenotrophomonas maltophilia (assembly GCA_050983615.1). Classification (GTDB taxonomy): domain Bacteria; phylum Pseudomonadota; class Gammaproteobacteria; order Xanthomonadales; family Xanthomonadaceae; genus Stenotrophomonas; species Stenotrophomonas maltophilia_AZ. The sequence goes on from CP158958.1 coordinate 420,833, forward strand.
AGCTCACCACCGCGCGTTACTACACGCCCAGCGGGAAATCGATCCAGGCCACCGGCATCGTGCCGGACGTGGTGCTGCTGCCGGAGAAGAAGGAGGGCGACGACGACCTGCCTGCCAGCCTCAGCGACTACAGCGAAGCCACCCTGCCAGGTCACCTGCGGGGCGATGATGAGGGTGGGGAAGGCTACACCGCCGGCGACGTACTGCCGGGCGATGGCCCGATCAACGATGCACTGGCCGAGTTGAAGCAGCCGGGTTCGGTGGCGGCGAAGCAGAAGGCGGAAGCGGCGAAGAAGGCAAAGCCTGCCGATGAACCGAAACCCGCTGCGGAAACCAAACCGGCCGCAGAAACGAAACCCGCTCCGGAACCCTGATCGGCACGGAAACCTGACGGGTACGGAACCCTGACGGTAGTGCCGGCCGCTGGCCGGCAACCTCATGACCTTCGGCGGCATGTGCATGGTTGCCGGCCAGCGGCCGGCACTACCGGGTCCCCGTAATCGCTAGAAACCGTGCCGTTTGCGCAACCGCCGCGCAATCGCCGCGCGCACATACACCCCGTACGCCAGCCCGAACGCAAACCCGGCAATGTGCGCCCACCAGGCCACCATGCCGAAGCTCGGGCCGATGTAGGCAAACACCACCTGCAGCGCCGCCCACACCCCGATCAGCAGGTAGGCCGGCGCGCGCACGAACTCCAGGAACAGCCCCAGCGGAATCACCACGCCCAGCCGCGCTCCGGGGAACAGCGCCAGGTAGGCACCGATCAGCGCCGACACCGCGCCACTCGCTCCGATGATGATCTGGTCCGGATTGCCCATCGTGTAGATGGCGGTCAGGTTCGAGATCGCCCCGCCCACCAGGAACAGCAGGATCAACCGCCACGGTCCCAGCACACGCTCGGCCGGAAGTCCGAAAATCAGCAGGAACACCAGGTTGCCCAGCAGGTGCGACCAGTCCGCATGCAGGAACAACGCGGTGAACAACCGCAGCACGCTGCCGTCCTGCAGCGTGGCCCACCAGTCCAGCGGATGGGTCAGCCCGGTCGACAGCGCACCCCAGTCCAGCCACAAGCTGCGGCGGGCGTCGCCCGGTCGCGAAATCGACCACAGAAACGCCAGCCACAAGGCTGTGAACAGCAGCGGCGTGGCCCAGCGCAGGGCGGATTTTCGGCGGGAGGGCAGGGAGACGAACATGGGTGGTGCAGCCTAACCCGGAGCAGGTCCGAACGGGGTAAGGAGGCGTTCAGGCTGAATGGCCAAATACGCCTATCGCGTTATTGTTTCATTAACCGGTCTGGGTATACTCGCATACGGCGTCGTATGTCGGGAGGGGACTCCGGCGCATGTTTTCCGGCCTTTGCGGGTGGGAAAGCGTGCAGGCGCGCGTTGCCAAACATCACCGCAAATCCGGAGAGTAAAAACGATGCAAACCGCTTCCACGCTTGCCCGCGTCACCGCCCTGGCCGTCGGCATCGCCGGTGCCCTGGCCGTTGGCCACGTTCACGCCGCCGCCTTCCAGCTGAAGGAAAACAGTGCCAAGGGCCTCGGCCGCGCTTTTGCCGGTTCCGGCAGCGCCCAGGGCGACGCCTCGATCATCGCCGTCAACCCGGCCGGCATGCGCCAGCTGGACGGCACCCTGGTCCAGGGTGACCTGAGCGCCATCAGCTTCAAGGCCGAATTCGAAGGCACCGGCCGCAAGCCGACCGGCCAGCCGCAGACCGGCGGCGACGGCGGCGACGCCGGCATGATCGCCCCGGTTCCGGCGGCTTACTTCCACATGCCGATCGGCGAAAAGGCCCACTTCGGCGTCTCGCTGACCGCTCCGTTCGGCTTCAAGACCGATTACGACAACGGTTGGGTGGGTCGCTACAGCGGCCTGAAGACCGACCTGAAGGCCATCGACCTGGGCTTCGCTGCGTCGTACGACGTCAACCCGTACGTGTCGTTCGGCGCGTCGGTGTTCGTTGAGCACCTGACCATCGAACTGGGCAACAACATCGACTTCGGCACCGCGCTGGCCCAGTCCCGCGTGCCGGGCTTCGCCCCGGGCAGCGCCGACGGCAAGCTGACCGTTGAAGGCGACAACAACGCGGTGGGTTGGACCATCGGCGGTCTGTTCAGCCCGAACGACGACACCCATATCGGTATCAGCTACCGTTCCAAGGTCGAGCACAAGATCACCGGCGGCGACGCCACCTTCGACGTGCCACCGAATGCTGCACAGGTGCTCGCCGTGGCCCAGCCGGGTCGCTTCGTGACCACCTCGGGCAAGGCCACCGTGACCCTGCCGGCCTCGGCCACCCTGAGCGTCACCCACAACTTCACCGACCGCTTCACCATGATGGGTGACGTCACCCGCACTGCCTGGTCGACCGCGTTTGACCAGGTCACCATCAACTACGCTTCGGCGCAGCCCGATTCGGTGCTGGAGTTCGGCTACCGCGACACCACCTTCGTTTCGCTGGGTGGCGACTACAAGCTGAGCGACACCGTCACCCTGCGTGCCGGTGTGGCCTACGACCAGACCCCGACCACCGATGCCCACCGCGACGTGCGCGTGCCGGACACCAGCCGCAAGTGGCTGTCGTTCGGTCTGGGCTGGACCCCGTCGGCGAACACCGAGTACAACTTCGGCTACACCCACCTGTTCACCAGCGACCCGAACATCAGCGTGCCGGCCACCACCAACAACCAGGGCAACTCGCTGCAGGGCAAGTACAAGGTCCGTGGCGACGTGCTGGCCGCTTCGTTCCAGTACAAGTTCTAATTGCAATAAGCTTAAAAAAGAGGCCCCGCAAATGCGGGGCCTTTTTCATGTCTGCTGTAGAGCCGCGCCCTGCGTGGCTACGCGGTCCGTCAACATCCAGCACTTCGCCCCGCCGCATACAACAACCCCTGCCGCAGGTGCGCCTGGAAGTCCCGGTTCCGATACACCGCCGTGTCGTGCCCCAACCCGGTGTACCAGCTGCGCCCGCCATCAAACGCATGGCACCACGCAATCGGGTGATCGGCCCCCATCGTCCCCCCCTGGTACATGCGCTCATCCACGGTCGCGATCACCTGCACCGCATCGCGTGGGTTGCTGCGATAGTTGTACAGCTCATCACGCACTGGCCAGAACGCCCCCACCGGCTTGCCATCGCGCTCCGGCTGCACCCGGCTGAACTGCAGGCCCTCCGGATGATTGCGGAAGTACGCGCCCACCAGTTTTCCGTACCAGGGCCAGTCGTATTCGGTATCCGCTGCCGAATGCAGGCCGACGAAGCCGCCGCCGCCCCGGATGAAGCCTTCCATCGCGGCTTGCTGGTCGGCATCCAGCACATCGCCGGTGGTGTTGGCGAACACCACCACCTGGTAGCGCGCCAGATTCGCCGCGTTGAAGTCAGCCGGGTTCTCACTCTGGTCCACCGCCATGCGCTCGCGACCGGCCAGCAGGCGCAGCGTGCTGACCGCCGTGGGAATGGAATCGTGGCGGAACTTCGCCGTATGGGTGAACACCAGTACGCGTTCGGTCGGCGCGGCAATTGCCGCGGGTACGAAGGCCAGGCACGTGGCCAGCAGCAGAGGCAGGACATTCGGGCGCATGGGCTGATCATGCCACAGCCGCGTACAATCGCGTTCCCAACCCGGCGCACATGGCGCCCGCCAACGGCCTCCATGAATCTCGCCGACCCCAACTTCCAGCTGGAAATCGCTGCCAACGTCATGGTCGCAGGCTCCATCCTGCTGGCCGGGCGCAACAACGTCCATACCTGGTGGATGGGGATCGTCGGTTGCGCGTTGTTCGCCCTGGTGTTCGAGCACAACCGCCTGTACGCCGACATGGTGCTGCAGTTCTTCTTCATTGCCATCAGCGTGCTCGGCTGGTGGCAATGGCTGCGCGGCGACCACGGTGCCCCGCTGCCCATCACCCGGGTGCGTCCGCGCGCCTGGCTGTGGCTGGTGCCGGTGGCGGTGCTGGGCACGTTTGGTTACGGCTGGATGCTGCACACCCTGACCGATGCTTACGCGCCGTTCGTGGATTCCGGCGTGCTGGTGCTCAGCGTCATCGCCCAGTTGTTGATGATGCGGCGCAAGCTCGAGTCATGGTGGGTGTGGCTGCTGGTGAACAGCATTGCCGTGCCGCTGTATTACAGCCGTGGGCTGCATCTCACCTCGATTCTGTATGTCGGCTTCTGGATCAATGCGTTGGTGGCGTACCGGCATTGGCGGAAGTTGATGGTGGCCCGGTAACGGCGGCGGATCCCATCCGATCCACGCGACCCACCGGACCCTACGCGTGGTCGTTGATTTTGATTTTCTGCGGCCACCGATCACCTGTCGAAGGTGGGGCGGGGTGGATTTGCGGGACCGTCAAAAACATGGATGTTTTTGACGGTCCCGCAAACCCACCCCGTCCCGCCAAACCAAGAAGGCCGTGAACCGAAGGCTGTTCGCACAAATCCAACAGCAGCCGGGCAAGCCCGGCTCTACGTGTCTGCGATCAACAGGTTCGTCGATCGGTCGTTCAAGCAGGCGATCAATCGCCCAGCGTCAGCAGCGAGGCGTTGCCGCCTGCTGCGGTGGTGTTCACCGTCACGGTCTTCTCGGTTGCAAAGCGCAGCAGGTAGTGGGGGCCGCCGGCCTTCGGGCCCGTGCCCGACAGACCCTGGCCACCGAACGGCTGCACGCCTACCACTGCACCAATCTGGTTGCGGTTGACGTACACGTTGCCCACGTTCACCCGCGAGGAAATGCGGTCCACCGTTTCGTCGATGCGCGAATGCACGCCCAGAGTCAGGCCGTAGCCGGTGGCGTTGATCTGGTCGATCACCGCATCCAGCTGATCGCCCTTCCAGCGGATCACGTGCAGCACCGGTCCGAAGATCTCTTTGTGCAGCTGGTCCAGGCTCTTCAGTTCGTACGCGCGCGGTGCGAAGAACGTACCGTGTGCCGCCGCTTCGCTCAGCTCCGCTGCCGCGATCAGGCGCGCTTCCTTTTCCATCCGCACCGTATGGTCGCGCAGGATCTGCAGCGCGTCTGCATCGATCACCGGGCCCACGTCGGTCGACAGCAGGCCCGGGTCGCCGACCTTCAGCTCCGCCATGGCACCCGCCAGCATCGTCATCACCTTGTCGGCAATGTCGTCCTGCACGAACAGCACGCGCGCTGCCGAGCAGCGCTGGCCCGCCGAGGTGAATGCCGAACCGATCGCATCCTTCACCAGCTGTTCCGGCAGCGCCGACGAATCCGCAATGAACGCGTTCTGGCCGCCGGTTTCGGCAATCAGCACGCCAATGGCCGCATCGCGCGCCGCCATCGCACGGTTGATCGCACGCGCCGTGTCGGTCGAACCGGTGAATGCCACGCCCGCCACGCGCGGGTCTGCGGTCAGCGCCGCACCCACCGTCGCGCCGTCGCCCGGCAGGAACTGCACCACGCCTTCCGGCACGCCTGCTTCAAGCAGCAGCTTCACCGCGTAGTAGCCGATCAGGTTGGTCTGCTCCGCCGGCTTGGCAATCACGCTGTTGCCGGCGGCAAGCGCTGCGGCCACCTGGCCCAGGAAGATCGCCAGCGGGAAGTTCCACGGGCTGATGCACACGAACACGCCACGGCCATGCAGCTGCAGCTCGTTCGATTCGCCGGTCGGGCTTGGCAGCTTCTCGGCGTGGCCGAACTGCTCGCGCGCCTGCTTGGCGTAGTAACGCAGGAAGTCCACCGCCTCGCGCACTTCGGCGATGCTGTCCGGCAGGCTCTTGCCCGCTTCCTTCACGCACAGCGCCATGAACTCCGGCAGGCGTGCTTCCAGCTGGTCGGCTGCGTGCTCCAGAATCGCTGCGCGGCTCGCCGCCGGCGTGCGGTTCCACTGCGGCTGTGCCGCCACCGCATTCACCAGTGCCTTTTCCACCGTCGCGCTGTCGGCGGCCTGCCACTGGCCCACCACCTGGCGGTTGTCGGCCGGGTTGATCACATTGATCTGCGCACCGGTCGGCTGTGCGCCCGGCACCAGCGGAGCCGCCTGCCAAGGCTTCACCGCTGCGTTGAGCTGCTCGGCCAGAGCGCGCAGATCGTTGTCGTTGGCGAGATTGACGCCCATGGAGTTCTTCCTGTCGTGGTTCTGGCTGCGCAGCAGGTCAACCGGCAGCGGGATTTTCGGGTGCGGAATGGAATCAAACGAAGACACGGCTTCAACCGGATCACGGATCAGGTCGTCAATGGCCACGTCTTCATCGGTGATGCGGTTGACGAAGCTGGAGTTTGCGCCGTTTTCCAGCAGGCGGCGCACCAGATAGGGCAGCAGGTCTTCGTGCGAACCCACCGGTGCGTACACGCGGCACGGCACGTTCAAGCGGTTGGCCGGCACTACTTCGGCATACAGGTCATCGCCCATGCCGTGCAGCTTCTGGTGTTCGTACTGGCCGCCCTTGGCAATCGCCTTCACTGCCGCGATCGTGTGCGCGTTGTGGGTGGCGAACATCGGGTAGATCGCATCGGCATGCGTGAACAGCCGCTTTGCGCAGGCCAGATACGAAACGTCGGTGTTCTGCTTGCGCGTGAACACCGGGTAGGCCGGCAGGCCGTCGATCTGCGCGCGTTTGATCTCCGCGTCCCAGTACGCGCCCTTCACCAGACGCACCTGCAGGCGGCGGCCGATGCGGCGGGCCAGGTCGGCCAGGTAGTCGATCGTGTACGGGGTGCGCTTCTGGTACGCCTGCACCACCACGCCGAAGCCTTCCCAGCCCACCAGCGAAGCGTCGCTTACCACCGCTTCAATGATGTCCAGCGACAGTTCCAGGCGGTCGGTTTCCTCGGCATCCACCGTGCAGCCAATGCCGTACGACTTGGCCAGCTGCGCCAGTTCCAGCACGCCCGGCACCAGGTCGGCCAGCACGCGGGCGCGCTTGGCATGCTCGTAGCGCGGGTACAGCGCCGACAGCTTGATCGAGATGCCCGGAGCCGAGTTCACATCGCCGTCCGGACGGCCACCACGGGCCTTGTGGTCGCCACCAATGGAGTGGATGGCGCGGCGGTAGTCTTCCAGGTAACGCTTGGCGTCCTTCATGGTCAGCGCGCCTTCGCCGAGCATGTCGAACGAATAGCGGTAGCTGGCGTTGTCGCCCTTGTGCGAGCGCGACAGCGCTTCTTCAATGGTGCGGCCCATCACGAACTGATGGCCCATGATTTTCATCGCCTGACGCACGGCCAGACGCACCACCGGCTCGCCCACACGGCCCATCAGGCGCGCGAAGGCACCCGGCACGTCGGCGCGGGTGGCATCGTTGATGTTGACGATGTGGCCAGTCAGCATCAGGCCCCAGGTCGAGGCATTGACCAGTACCGAATCGCTGCCGCCCAGATGCTTCTTCCAGTCGGCCTCGCCCAGCTTGTCGCGAATGAGCTTGTCGGCGGTGTCCTGGTCCGGAATGCGCAGCAGGGCTTCGGCCACGCACATCAGCAGCACGCCTTCTTCGCTGCCCAGGTCGTACTGGCGCATGAAGGCTTCGATGGCCCCCTGGTCCTTGGCGCGCACCCGCACCCGGGCCACCAGGTCGGCGGCGGTGGCCTGCACCTGGGCCTGCTCGTCGGCCGGCAGACGCGCCTGGGCGAGCAGCTCGGTGACGTGACTGGCCTCATCCTTCATCCAGGCATCGGTGATTGCCTGGCGGAACGGGTTGGGCACGGGCGGCAGCTCGGGGCTGAGCAGGGCCGGGCGGGAAGCAGCAGCGGCGGCCGCTGCGGGGGGATGGGCGGAAGGTGCGGTCATGCCGGAAGGCTCGTGGAGAACTTGACCATTTTATGCGTTTTTTCGCCCCGGCAACATCTTCCCCGGGGCGCGTCCCATCCGCCGCATAGCCTTTGATAGAGGGGGATTTGGCCGATTCCGACAGTCCGTCATGAACTGTGCTGAATTCGGCAAAACCGCCGCCGGGGCCATGCTGTGTTGCAACATTGCTGAAAATGTGAATGGACCCTTGCGGCTCGCGCGACAGCAGGGCTACCATCGAGTCGCGTCCCCCACGGGCGCTTGATACCGGCGCGTGTGGAGGCATTGCCTGCACCCGACGTCCAGAAGGCTTGCTCGCGGCCAGCGATGGCTGCAACCGACGACGCTAAGGGTCTAGGCAATGAAGCAACGCAGAAAGTGGGGTACGACGTTTGCAAAGGCAGTGGGGTTCGGGGGCGCGTTGAGCGCACCGGTATTGGCGTTGGCCCAGTCGGCCGACCCCAAGCCGTGGCAGCTGAACATGGGCAAGGGGGTCACCCAGAGCTCGCGGCTGGCCTGGGAATCCAACATGTTTTCCCTGTGGGTATGCACCATCATCGGCGTGCTGGTCTTCGGCGCGATGGGCTATGCCATCTTCAAATTCCGCAAGTCCAAGGGCGCGGTGGCTGCCACCTTCAGCCACAACACCAAGGCCGAAATCATCTGGACCGTCATTCCGGTGCTGATCCTGGTGGTGATGGCATGGCCGGCCACCGCCAACCTGATCAAGTTCTACGACACCCGTGATTCGGAAATGACCGTCAAGGTCACCGGTTACCAGTGGATGTGGAAGTACGAATACCTGGGCCAGGACGTCAGCTTCACCAGCCGCCTGGACCGCGAATCCGACCGCGTGCGCCAGAGCGGGCAGGTGCCGGACCGCAACAGCCATCCGCACTACCTGCTCGACGTGGACAACCGTCTGGTGCTGCCGGTGGACACCAAGGTGCGCTTCGTCATCACCTCCGACGATGTCATTCACGCATGGTGGGTGCCGGCGCTGGGCTGGAAACAGGACGCCATTCCCGGCTTCATCAATGAAGCCTGGACCAACATCGAGCAGGTCGGTGTCTATCGCGGCCAGTGCGCCGAGTTGTGCGGCAAGGATCACGGCTTCATGCCGATCGTGGTGGAGGCGGTGTCCAAGGAGGACTTCCAGAAGTGGTTGGCGGAGAAGCGGCCGAAGGCGGCGGATGCGCCAGCGCCGACGGCAGCGCCTGCGCCACCTGAAACGCCAGCCGGGCAAGACCCGGCGCTACAGGACGCCGCAGCGCCGGCGCCGGAAAAAGTCTGACTTCCCATCGCGCGCGCCGCACGGCGCGCGTTGCTACCAGCGGAACCAATGAGGTGTAGTGGCAATGGCGCATACCGCAGTTGATCACGACGGGCATCACGGTCATCAACAGGGCTTCTTCGAGCGTTGGCTGTTCTCGACCAACCACAAGGACATTGGCACCCTGTACCTGATTTTCAGCTTCATCATGTTCATCATCGGCGCGGCGATGAGCGTCATCATCCGCGCCGAGCTGATGCAGCCCGGCCTGCAGTTCGTCAAGCCGGAAACCTTCAACCAGCTCACCACTGTGCATGCGCTGGTGATGATCTTCGGCGGCGTCATGCCGGCCTTCGTCGGCCTTGCCAACTGGATGGTGCCGCTGCAGATCGGCGCGCCCGACATGGCCCTGCCGCGCATGAACAACTGGTCGTTCTGGCTGCTGCCGGTGGCGTTCAGCCTGCTGCTGCTGACCTTCCTGCTGCCTGGCGGCGCACCGGCCGGCGGCTGGACCCTGTACCCGCCTCTATCCCTGCAGGGCGGCTACAACGTCGCTTTCACGGTGTTCGCCATCCACGTCGCCGGCATCAGTTCGATCATGGGGGCGATCAACATCATCGCCACCGTGCTCAACATGCGCGCACCCGGCATCGATCTTCTGAAGATGCCGATCTTCTGCTGGGCCTGGCTGATCACCGCCTTCCTGCTGATCGCAGTGATGCCGGTGCTGGCCGGTGCGGTCACCATGCTGCTCACCGACAAGTTCTTCGGCACCAGCTTCTTCAATGCCGCCGGTGGCGGTGACCCGGTGATGTTCCAGCACATCTTCTGGTTCTTCGGGCACCCCGAGGTGTACATCATGATCCTGCCCGCCTTCGGCGTGGTCAGCGAGATCATTCCCACCTTCAGCCGCAAGCCGCTGTTCGGTTACCAGGCCATGGTCTACGCCATTGCCGCCATCGCCTTCCTGTCATTCATCGTCTGGGCCCACCACATGTTCACCGTGGGCATGCCGCTGGGCGGCGAGATCTACTTCATGTTCGCCACCATGCTCATCTCCATTCCCACCGGGGTGAAGGTGTTCAACTGGGTCAGCACCATGTGGCGCGGCTCGCTCACGTTCGAAGCGCCGATGCTGTGGGCGGTGGCCTTCGTGATCCTGTTCACCATCGGCGGATTCTCCGGCCTGATGCTGGCGATCGTGGTCGCGGACTTCCAGTATCACGACACCTACTTCGTGGTCGCGCACTTCCACTACGTGCTGGTCACCGGCGCGGTGTTCGCGCTGATTGCCGCGGTGTACTACTGGTGGCCGAAGTGGACCGGTCGCATGTACAGCGAGAAGTGGGCGAAGTTCCACTTCTGGTGGTCGGTGGTGTTCGTCAACCTGCTGTTCTTCCCGCAGCACTACCTGGGCCTGGCCGGCATGCCGCGCCGTATTCCCGATTACAACGTGGCGTTCGCCGACTGGAACCTGATCAGCTCCATCGGTGCGTTCGGCATGTTCGTCACCCCGTTCATGATGGCGGCGATCCTGATTTCCTCGATGCGCAATGGCGAAAAGGCCGCCGACCGTTCCTGGGAAGGCGCGCGCGGGCTGGAATGGACGGTGCCGTCACCGGCTCCGGCGCATACCTTCACTGTGCCGCCGGTCATCCGCCCGGGTGATCTGGCCCATGACGATGTCACCCACTGAGGTTGCCGATGAACACCACGCCATCCGGATTCGATGACCTGGCCCTGCGCCGCCGCCGCGCCCGTCGTACCGCAATGGTGGTGGGTGCGGTGGCCGTAGCCGTGTATCTCGGTTTCATCCTGAGCGGGGTGATCGGCCGGTGAGCGAGGTGCAGCCCGCCAAGGCCTCACCCACTGCCGGGCTGCCGCGCCTGATCGCGGTGGTGGTGGCGGTGTTCGTGCTGACGTTTTCACTGGTGCCGCTGTACCGCATTGCCTGCGAGAAGATATTTGGCGTGCGTCTGGAACGCGGCCCCGGCAGCGACATGGCCGGTACTGCTGTCGGCAAGCAGCGCACCGTGCGGGTGGAGTTCGACGGTGGCGTCAACTCACACCTGCCGTGGGCCTTTCACCCCGAACAGCTGAGCATGGACGTGGTGCCGGGTGAGCTCAACGAAGCGCTGTACTTCGCCCGCAACGACAGCGACCACGCGCTGGTCGGCAGCGCTGTGCCGTCGGTGGCACCGGCCAAGGCGTCGGGCTACTTCAGCAAGACCGAATGCTTCTGCTTCACTGCCCAGACCCTGCAGGCGGGCGAGAAGCGCGACATGCCGGTGCGTTTCATCGTGGATCCGGACCTGCCGGCCAATGTAACCACCATCACCCTGTCCTATACCTTCTACAAGAACGACGCGCTGAGCGCGCAGCTGGCCGCGGCCCCGCCGCCGGCCACCGCCCGCTCAGCGCCCTGACCGTCTTACGGATACCGACCATGGCCCAGCACAGTCCCGACGCCAACGTGTACTTCGTACCCACCCACAGCAAGTGGCCCTTCATCGGCTCGATTGCGATGATGGTCACCATGGTCGGCGTGGCCAGCTGGCTCAACGACGCCGGCTGGGGCAAGTGGACCTTCTATGTCGGCCTGGCGATGCTGGTGCTCACCCTGTTCTGGTGGTTCAGCGACGTGGTGCGCGAATCCCAGGCCGGGCACTACAACCGGCAGGTGGACGGCTCGTTCCGCATGGGCATGGTGTGGTTCATCTTCTCCGAAGTGATGTTCTTCGGTGCCTTCTTCGGCGCGCTGTTCTACACCCGCACCCTCGGCCTGGCCTGGCTGGGCGGCGAGGGTGACGGGGTGATGACCAACGAACTGCTATGGGACGGGTACTCGGCCGCGTGGCCGACCAACGGCCCGGCTGGCATCGGTGGCCATTTCCAGACCATTCCGGCCTGGGGCCTGCCGCTGATCAACACCCTCATCCTGCTTACCTCCGGCGTCACCCTCACCATTGCGCACCATGCGCTCAAGGCCGGCCATCGCCGCCAGCTGCTGGTGTGGCTGGGCATCACCATCGCGCTGGGTGCGTTCTTCCTCACCCTGCAGGCTGAGGAATACATCCACGCCTACAAGGAGCTGAACCTGACCCTGGGTTCGGGCATCTACGGGTCCACCTTCTTCATGCTCACCGGTTTCCACGGTGCGCACGTGCTGATGGGTACCATCATGCTGGCGGTGATGTGGCTGCGCGCGGCAAAGGGTCATTTCACCCGCGACAACCACTTCGGTTTTGAAGCCGCTGCGTGGTACTGGCACTTCGTCGACGTGGTGTGGCTGATGCTGTTCCTGTTCGTCTACGTGCTCTAACGCAGGTTCGAATGGATCAGCCGCCGATGCCGTGCGGCTTGATCCAGCCGGTGTAGATGCCGATCGCCACCAGCGCGATCAGCGCCACCGACAGGGCAATGCGGCGGGTGAGTGCATTGACGGTGCGCTTGGTCTGGCCCCGGTCCACCAGCAGGTAATAGAGCCCTGCGCCCAGATTCCAGACGATGACGATCAGAAACGCGATTACCAGCAGGGTCTTCAACGAATCATTCATGCGCGGCTCGAGGGCAGGGCGGGTTGACGTAGTTCACCGCGTTTGCGCCCGATTGTCATGATGCGCCAGCACACGCGCCTGATCGGCTGGGTGGCCGCCGTGCTCACCATCGCGGTGTTCTGCCTGCTTGGGCGCTGGCAATGGCAGCGCATGGAGCAGAAGCAGGCACTGCTGGACCAGCAGGTCCCCGCCCGCGCACAGACCCTGGCGTTGGCCCCGGCGCTGGCCGCACCCCCGCAGCTGCGCTGGGTGCAAGACCACGGAGAGTTCCTGCCCGGCACCGTGCTGCTGGACAACCAGATGCGTGAGGGACGTGCCGGACTGAAGGTGTACCAGCCATTCCGCAGTGATAGCGGTGCCGTGGTGCTGGTCGATCTGGGCTGGCTGCCGATGCCGCCGGACCGGACGCTGCCGATCATCACCCCCCGGCAGGGGCCTGCCGAGCTGTCCGGCCTGCTGGCACCGCCACCCGCGCCGGGACTGGCGGTGGGTCCGGCGATCACCGCCACGGGGCAATCGGGGGTCTGGCTGGCCAGCCGGATGTCGCCGCAGCAGGTGGCGGCCGTGCTGAAGCTGGAGGCGTTGCCCTATCCGGTATTGCGGCTGGACCCGGCGTTGGCGGGGGGGTATGCGCGTGACCTGGAACTGCTGCCGAACACCATGCCGCCGAGTCGCCATCTGGGCTATGCCGTGCAGTGGTTTGGCCTGGCCCTGACTGTGCTGGTGGTAGCGCTGGTGCTGGAGTGGCGTCGCCAACGGCAGCCGGGCAAGCCCGGCTCTACGGTTCCCGGCGATCCGCCACCGCGCCATGACCCGCCGTCACCGCGCGGTCCGCCACCGCGCCATGACCCGCCGTCACCGCGCGATCCGCCGCCGCGCGATGACCCGCCGCCGCCGCGCGGTCCGCCGCCGCGCGATGACCCGCCGTCACTGCTCCATCCGCCACCCGGCCATGACCCGCCGTCACCGCGCGATCCGCCACCGCGCCATGACCCGCCGCCGCCGCGCGACCCGCCGCCGCGCGATGACCCGCCGTCACCGCGCGAACCGCCGCCGCGCGATGACCCGCCGCCACCGCGCCATCCGCCGCCGCGCCATGACCCGTAGAGCCGGGCTTGCCCGGCTGCCGTTGGCGACCACCCCGAACCCCCTCCCACCCACCCTCAACATGCGAAAATCCCGCCCATGAACGCCATCACCCCGGAACAGCTCAAAGCCCGCAACCGCGGTCGCTGGACTCTGGTCGCCCTGTTCGGCCTGTTCTTCGGGGCCGTGGCGCTGGCCGGGCTGCTGCGCTTCTCCGGCTGGCAGCCCGCCGCCCACCGCAACACCGGGCAGATGATTGAACCGCACCTGGACGTGCGTGCGCTGCCGCCCACCCTGGCCAGCGGCCAGCCCTACCCGTGGAAGTCCGAGAGCCAGGTCTGGCGCATCCTGGTCGCGCCGGCCCCCGGCTGCGCCGCCGAGTGCGTCACTTTGTCGCAGGACTTGGCCAAGGTGTGGCAGCTGTTCGGGCATAGGGCCGATAATGTCGAGATCCTGTGGCTGGGTACGCCGCCGGCCGAGGTCCAGGGCCTGCCCGCCCTGCGCGCGCTGCAGCCCCAGCCGGAGCTGCGCGCCGTGTTGCCGGGTGTGGACGATGCCGCCGGCACGCCTGTGTATGTGGTCGACCCGAACGGGTTCGTGCTCATGCGGTATGCGCCGGGATTCGAACTGGCCGGTCTGCGCAAGGACATGGCCACGCTGTTGAAACTGAAGTGAGTTCCGTTTGATGAACCCCACCGCGCGCCCGGCGCTGCACCGCAATTTCCACCGTCTGGCGTGGTTCGCCCTGATCATGACGGCCAGCACCATCATGTTCGGCTCCTTCGTGCGCCTGTCTGATGCCGGCCTGAGCTGCCCGGACTGGCCCACCTGCTATGGCCGCGTCACCTGGCCACAGCACGCCGCGGAAGTGGCCGACCACGTCGCCACCCAGATCCGCCCGCTGGAAACCCACAAGGCCTGGCGCGAGCAGGTGCACCGCTTCCTGGCCGGCGCGCTCGGTATCGAGATCCTCACCCTGGCGCTGCTGGCCACCCGCCGCCGCCGCTGGGGCAGCACCGCCGTGGTCACCGCCTGCATGCTGGTGGCTGCCGGCATTCCGCTGTACATGATGGGCCACCATGTGCCGGCCAGCATCATCGCCGTGCTCGGCGAGGTGATCCTGCTGATCGCCGCGCTGCGCTGGAACAACATCGATCTCTCGCGTGCCGCGCTGCTGACCTTGGCCGTGGTGATCTTCCAGGCCCTGTTAGGCATGTGGACGGTCACCCTGCTGCTCAAACCGATCGTGGTGATGGGCCATCTGCTCGGCGGCATGCTGATGTTTGGCCTGCTGGTGTGGATGGCCTGGCGTGCCACCCACATGCCGATCACGCTGGTGGAAGCGCCCACGCTGAAGAATCTGCTGCGCGTCGGCGTGGCGGTGCTGGTGGTACAGATCGCCCTCGGCGGCTGGGTCAGCGCCAACTACGCCGCACTCGCCTGCGGCGGTGGCAGCGCCTCGCTGGACAACTTCCCGCGCTGCGTCAGCCAGTGGTGGCCGCCGCACAACTTCCAGGAAGGCTTCACCCTGTGGCGTGGCATCGGCGTGGATTACGAAGGCGGCGTCCTCGACGGGGCCTCGCGTATTGCCATCCAGATGGCCCACCGCATGTTCGCGGTGATCGTGGCCGTGTACCTGCTGTGGCTCTCGTTCCGTCTGTTCCGCCTGCCGAGCATGCGTGGATGGGCCACGGCGCTGGGTGTGCTGGTCGTCCTTCAGATCACCCTGGGCATTTTGAACGTGAAGCTGGCGCTGCCGCTGGAAGTGGCCGTGGCGCATAGCGGTGGCGCGGTGGCGTTGCTGTTCGTCCTGGTCACGTTGCTGGCACGGATGCGTGCGCCGGACGCCGAGGGCGGTGCGGGCAACAAGCCCCCGAAGTTCGGGGGCAGCGCCGAAGGCGCGGGGGCGTGGGAGAACGAAACTCATGGCCCCGATTCGCGAAGCGAATCGGGAGAGCACCAGCGCGCAAGCGGTGGGGCGAAGCCATGAGCATCAGGCAGTACTGGAACCTCACCAAGCCCAAAGTCGTCGCCCTGATCGTGTTCACCGCGCTGGTGGGCATGTTCCTCGCCATTCCCGGCCTGCCGACCGCGCAGCAGGCGCTGACCGGCGCACTCGGCTTCCTCGGCATCTGGCTCGCCGCGTCCGCGGCCGCCGCCATCAACCAGTTGCTGGACGCCCAGATCGACGCGCAGATGGCGCGCACCTCGTGGCGTCCGCTGGTGGTGGGCAAGGTCAAGCCGTGGCAGGTGCTGGTGTTTGCCAGCGTGCTGATCGTGCTGTCGATGACCATCCTCGTGATGTGGGTGAACGTCATCACCGCCGTGCTGACCTTCGCCTCGCTGATCGGTTACGCGGTGATCTACACCGTGTACCTCAAGCGTGCCACCTCGCAGAACATTGTCATCGGCGGCCTCGCCGGGGCCACCCCGCCGATGCTTGGCTGGGCCGCGATCACCGGCATGCAGGGTCCGATGGACTGGGTGTATGCCTCGCTGCTGGTGCTGATCATCTTCATCTGGACCCCGCCGCATTTCTGGGCATTGGCCATCTTCCGCCGCGAAGACTACGCCAAGGCCAAGATCCCGATGCTGCCGGTGACCCACGGCGTGGTGTACACCCGCAAGTCGATCCTGGTGTATTCGATCGCATTGGCGATTGTCGCCATCCTGCCGGTGGTGGTGGGCATGAGCGGGCTGTTCTACCTCGGCGGCGCGGTGGTCTTGAACGTCGTGTTCGTCTGGTACGCCTGGCGCATGCTCAACCCGCCGGACGAGCTGTTCTCGATGAAGATGTTCGGCTATTCCATCGTCTACCTCATGGCGCTGTTCGCCTTCCTGATGGTCGACCACTGGATGCTGCCCTGGTTGTAACCCCGCGCGTAGTGACGCGCCATGCGCGTCATCCAGCGGCCCAAACGCTATCGATCTGCGGCCTGGCAATCCGGCCGCGACCGCGGTGCGACCATGCGCTGACGTGCGCGGTGCCCGGATTGTTCTGGGTACGCGCGATGATTTGGATCTGCGGCGTCTGTCGATCGCCTCCACGAATGCAACTCCCGCGCGCGCCGCGAACTTTGCGTTGCACGTCGTGCATTGTGTCTTGCATATTCTTTTCGGTCTTCAGGTAGAGCGTGCGCCAATCGAGTCCATGTTGTCGCGCAAACACCGTCCAATTACGACATGCAGTAGGTTATCGGCTTATCAACGATCGACACTGAAGAGAGCTAGGTGCGATATGCGGAGTCGCATATGGCATATCGCCTGTAGGGAACCGCCGCGACTAACAGTAGTCGTCAATTCGCGAAAAGGAAGTGCGAACTGATTCTCAATCCGGTCCATCTCATCTCCGTAGAACAGGCGTTGCGGGATGCATCTCGCGCAACTAAACGGAGTTCCAATGACGTTTGCAACAATCATCTTGGCCGCAGGTGTGGCAGCCATCGGCGTTCTCGCCAGCCCAGAGGCATATGCAGCGATGAAGGCGATCAGTCGTGCTAACTGCATGATGGCAGTCAATGAGTCAATTACCTACGACCGGCCGCTTTTCAGAAAGATGCAGGGGTCTGCCGCAAGCACACACCACGCACAGGGCGAGCTGAAGCCGCGGCATACCTTGGGTGCGCCTAACAATGGGACCTTTTCATGGCGCTTCCGTGCAGGTGATCAGTCGCACAACGAGCGCATCACGGTGAAGGGTTACCACACCTGGATATTCCAGAACGTCGTGCACACCCGTAACACGTACGCAACCAACTGCAACCTGACCGAATGGTGAGAATGATGAAGTCCCTGGCTCTTCCCGTGATGATTGCTGGATTCTTGGTCAGCGCCTCAAGCCATGCCGCCCAGGATGACGTTGATGCCGTCGGTCGATGGCTCAGTGAGCGCGCAATGCAATCCGCGCTTCAGGAAAGTGGCGCAGGTCCCCGCAGCGCAGATTCAGAAGGCACATACCGTGTCATTCCTCTGTCTGAGCTTGACGCGCCGGAGGAAGTAAAGCGGCACCTTCGTGCGGAGATGGCGCGTAACCAAGTCGGGGTGAAGCGTGTTTCTGCAGGCAAAATACCTTCGCAAGCAGAGATGTTTTCTTCTCTGCCAAAGACCGTGCGTTCCAGCGCGGAACTTCGCGGTCGATTGCCTTCGCCGCCGACGAACCTCCAGGGCACGCTGTTGGGGGCTGCCGAGCTGATTGGGATGGAGCCCAGCGGTGCGTTGAACGGCCTCAACTCCACCGGACTGACCAGGTTCTATCGGCTGGATGGTGTCGGAATCGTCGAGTTCAACGAGGACAACTTCCGTGCACCGGGTTCCACTATTGAGGTGATTGCGGAGTTGCAGAAAACCAACGTCAATCAGGAGCCGGCGCAGCTGTATCGGGTTTCCGATGATCAAGGACGCAGCCGTGCCTCATTGATCTGGGCGGGAGAAAGCAAGCTCTACACGCTGATCGCCACGGGCGAAGGCGAGGTACAGCGCAAAGTCGACGTGCTGCAACAGATTGCGGCAGCAGTGAGGGACTGACGGGGTTGGCAGGACCGCCCGTCGGGCGGTCCTGCGATGCGCTGGGTAGGGTCGCACGACAGTCGACCGCCGATAGCGGTGCAACGCCCGGTAAGGCATTGTGCATGAACGGAGGCGTTTGCTCGGCAGGGTCCATGCGTTAAAGCGCCGATCACCGTTATCGGCAGGCGTCTTGCGACCGCCTCTACCAAAGCCCCCGAAGCCTCCCAATAAAAGCCCCAAAAGCCGCCGAAAGGCCGCTCCCAGGGCGTGTTGTCAAAGCGGTTAACATCCCGGCGGCACCACATCCTGCGCCGCTGCCGTCCGCGCATAGCGCTTGGCAATCACCGCGCACACAATCAACTGGATCTGGTGGTAGATCATCACCGGCAGCACGATCGCGCCCAGGCTGCCACCGGCGAACAACACCTTGGCAATCGGCACGCCGGTGGCCAGGCTTTTCTTCGAACCACAGAACACAATGGTGATCTCATCGGCGCGGTTGAAACCCAGCCGTCGCGCCAGCAGCGTGATCAGCGGCATTGCAACGCCCAGCAGCACCGCCGCCACCAGCGCCACGCCCAGCAGCGACAACAGCGGCGTCTTGCTCCACAGGCCTTCATTCACCGCTTCGCCAAACGCCGAATACACCACCAGCAGGATCGTGGCCTGGTCGGTGTAGCGCAGCAGCGCGCGCTGGCGCTGCACCCAGCCGGCAATCCACGGCCGCAGCAGGTGGCCGGCCACGAACGGCACCAGCAGCTGCAGCATGATGCTGCCGATCGCCTGTCCGGGGTTATGCATGCCGCCCGTGGTTCCGGCCAGCAGGGTCAGCAGCAGCGGGGTCAGGAACACGCCCAGGATGCTCGACAGTGATGCACTCACCACCGCCGCCGGCACGTTGCCGCCGGCCATCGAGGTGAAGGCAATCGACGACTGCACCGTGGACGGCAGCGTGCACAGGAACAGCACGCCGATATACAGCTCCGGCGTCAGCAGCCAACCCTGCAGCGGTTTGAACGCCAGCCCCAGCAGCGGGAACAGCACGAAGGTGCAGGCGAGGATGGTCAGGTGCAGCCGCCAGTGCAGCAACCCCGCAACGATCGATTCACGCGGCAGGCGTGCGCCATGCAGGAAGAACAGTGCCGCAATCGCCACATCGGTGACATCGTCCAGCACCATCGCCGCAGCGCCCTGCATCGGCAGGAACGAGGCCAGCAGCACGGTGCACAGCAGGGCTAGGGTGAAGTTGTCCGGTCGCAGGCGCGACCACCAATGCGTCATCGTGGGAAGGTCCCGTGAAGTGTCATCGCAATGTCGCGCGCGCTTTCAGCAGCTCGCGCAACTCGTACTTGTCAGTATCGTCCAAACCCTGCTGCCGCTGCTTTGCCTGAAGCTCATCCAGGCGTTGCAGCAACAGCTGCTTTTCCAGCTGCGCCACCGCATCGTGCAGTTCCTGGGTCCACACCGCATCATCGCCGGGCAGGGTCTGCGCGGCCAGTTTGTGCAGCGAGGCCTGCTCCTCGCGGCCCTCGAAATGCTCCAGCAGTGCCCCGGTGCTGATATCGGGGCGTTGTTCCACCAGCCCCAGCAGCTCCAGCAGCAGCTCCACGCCGGGCTGGCGCAGGCCGTTGATCTGGTGACCCTGCAGGGTCATGCCCAGTGACGGCTGCTGCAGCAGAATGGCAATCGCCGCGCGCACCAGGCTGCGCTTCTGCACGGGTGCTGCATTACGCATCGGCGCACGGGTCGGCTGCGCCGCTGCGCTTGGCTTGGCCCCCAGCCCCGTCAGCGTGGCCAGCTGCTGCTTCATCAGGTCGCCGAACGCGCCATCGGGAATCTGCGCCAGCATCGGCCGCGCGCGCTCGGCCAGACGGGCCTTGCCGTCCAGCGTGCCCATGTTGATTTCACGGGTGAGCTCGTCGAAGAAGAACTGCGACAACGGCGTGGCCTGCTTCAGGCGCGCGTCGAACGCTTCGCTGCCTTCCTTGCGCACAATGGTGTCCGGGTCTTCGCCGTCCGGCAGGAACAGGAAGAACGCCTGGCGGCCGTCCTTCATGCGCGGCAGCACCGATTCCAGTGCGCGCCAGCCAGCGCGGCGGCCGGCGGCGTCGCCGTCGAAACAGAAGAACACATCCGGCGCGTTGCGGAACAGCAGCTCGGCATGCTCCGGGGTGGTCGCCGTGCCCAGTGTGGCCACCGCCTGGGTGACCCCGAACTGGAACAGCGACACCACGTCCATATAGCCTTCCACCACGATCAGCCGCTCGATCTTCTGGTTGGCCTGGCGGACCTGCCACAGGCCGTACAGTTCGCGGCCCTTGTGGAAGAGGGCGGTTTCCGGGGAATTGAGGTACTTCGGGCCGTCGTCCTTCTCGAACACGCGGCCGCCGAAGGCGATCACCCGACCACGACGGTCGAAGATCGGGAACATCACCCGGTCGCGGAACTTGTCGTAGACATGCCCGCGGTCGTTCTTCGAGAACAGGCCGGCGCGGTCGAGCAGCTTCATGCGCCGCTCGTCCTTGCCCAGCGCATCTTTCAGTGCGCTGTAGCCGTCCGGCGCATAGCCGATCGAGAACCGGGTGCGGGTGGCTTCGTCCACGCCACGCTGATCCAGGTAGCTGCGTGCCTTGTCGCTGCCTTCCATCTGCTTCTGGAAGAAGCGCGATGCCGCATCCAGCGCCGAATACAGGTCACGGCTGTCGTCCTGCTGCTGCGCGCTGCGCGGCTGGGTATCGCGCGGCACTTCCATGCCGACACGCTTGGCCAGCTCATCCACCGCGTCGAGGAACTCGAGGCGGTCGTAGTTCATCAGGAAGCTGATCGCGGTGCCATGCGCGCCGCAGCCGAAGCAGTGATAGAACTGCTTGGTCGGCGACACCGTGAACGACGCCGATCGTTCGTCATGGAACGGGCAGCGCGCCGCGTACTCTTTGCCCTGGCGCTTCAGGGGCACACGGCTGCCCACCACTTCGACAATGTCGGAGCGGGCCAGCAGGTCGTCAATGAAAGCGTCGGGAATACGGGCCATGGGCCCGCCTAGTTTACCCGTTGCCGGCCGTCTCGCCCGGCTTCGGGCAGGCAATGCCGGCCTGCGCCAGCTGCGCCCGTGCCCGCAGGCGTTCGTCGATCACCGCCGTCATCAGCGCACCGACGAAGAACACCACGGTGGCGTAGTAGATCCACACCAGCGAAATCACCAGCGCCCCCATCGAACCATAGGCGCTGCCCGGGGCCACCGTGGCGATGTACACGCCAATGCCATAGCGACCCAGCGCGAACAGCGCCGAGGTGATCACCCCGCCAATGAAGGCCTGCCGCCACTCCACCCGGCGGTCGGGCAGGTAGTGGTACAGGAAGGCGAACGCCACCGCGTACAGCAGCAGCGTGGTCAGGTAACCAATGGCCGGCAGCACCGAGGGCAGCTGGGCGAAGGCCACCTGCAGCATGGTGGTGGCGGTCATCGACAGAATCAGCAGGAAGCCCAGCGCCAGCACCACCCCGAACGAGAACACACGCTTGCGCAGCCAGGCTTTCAGCCCCTCCAGGCGCTCGCCGCTGGTGTTGAAGATCAGGTTCAGCGCGTTCTGCAGCTGCGCGAACACCGCCGTGGCACCAATGAACAGCAGCAGGGTGCTCCACACCCCCGCCAGCGAGCCTACGTCAGGCTGGTTGTCGGCATTCTTCAACACCGTGTCGGCCACGGTGGCCGCGCTCGATCCGGCCACATCGGCAATCTGCCCGACCAGCGCCTGCTGCGCCGGCGGATACAGCGAGGCCGTCAGCCACAGCAGCAGCACCAGCAACGGGGCCATCGACAGCAGGGCGTAGAACGAAACCGACGCTGCCTGGGTCAGCACGTCGATCTCGACGAAGCGTTTGCCGACAGCGGCCGGGAAGCTGCGCTGCAGGCGGTCCACGTACTTGCGCAGCCGCAACGGAACGCCCTCAGGATCGTGGGAGTCTTCAACCATGGCCACGTTGTAACAGCCCGCCATCGAAGACCCGGTGAAAACAAAAACGGCACCCTCCAACTGGAACGGTGCCGTAGTGCCGGGCGTGCCCGGCAACCTCATGAACGCCGAATCGGAGAACGATCAACCCAACTGCTGCTTCACCAGCTTCGACACCAGCCCCATATCGGCCTGGCCCGCCAGCTTCGGCTTCAGCGCGCCCATCAGCTTGCCCATATCGGCCGGGCCAGCAGCACCGGTCTCGGCAATCGCAGCCTGGATCGCGGCCACGATCTCGGCTTCACCCATCTTGGCCGGCAGGTAGGCTTCAATCACCACCAGTTCGTCGCGCTCGATCTGCGCCAGGTCGTCGCGGTTGGCGGCGTCGTACTGGGTGATCGAGTCCTTGCGCTGCTTGACCATCTTGTCCAGCACGGCAATGACCGCAGCGTCATCCAGTTCGATGCGCTCGTCCACTTCCTTCTGCTTGATGGCGGCATTGATCAGGCGGATCACGCCCAGCTTGTGCTTTTCGCCCGCCTTCATGGCGGCCTTCATGTCATCGGTGAGCTGCTGCTTCATGCTCATGGAACACCTCGGTTCGGTGAATAGGGTGGAAACGCAAAAAGCCGGTAACGCTCGCGCGTTCCGGCTTCGGCTTCGTCGCGACAGGTCAAGCCTGCCGCATCGAAGTGCGTCCGATCAGTACAGGCGCTGACGCTTGGTGACGTCGCGCGACGAGCGGCGCAGCTGACGCTTCACAGCAGCAGCAGCCTTGCGCTTGCGCTCCTGGGTCGGCTTTTCATAGAACTCGCGCTTGCGGGTTTCGGCCAGCACGCCGGCCTTTTCGCAGGTGCGCTTGAAGCGACGGAGCGCAAACTCGAAGGGCTCGTTCTCGCGGACTTTAACGCTGGGCATGGAATCTCCGGGACACAGTAGAACCGGGTCGCGCCCGGTGAGAGCCGCACATTATAGCGGCGGACAAGGAAGTTGCAACCCTCCCTGACGACAACCGGCCACGAGGAGGAAAGGGGCACCCGGGCGATGACGCTGCCGGGGCCGCAAGAGGTCCATAATAGCAGGCATGCGAGTTCTTGGTATCGAATCATCCTGTGATGAGACCGGCGTTGCGGTGTATGACACTGCCCTGGCCGGCCCGGAAGCCCTGCGCGCCCATGCGGTGTACAGCCAGATCGCCCTGCATGCCGAATACGGCGGGGTGGTGCCTGAACTGGCCAGCCGCGACCACGTGCGCAAACTGCTGCCGCTGATCCGCCAGACCCTGGCCGAGGCCGGGCTGGGCGTGAACGACATTGATGGCGTGGCCTACACCGCCGGCCCCGGCCTGGTGGGTGCCCTGCTGGTCGGCGCGGGCGTGGCCCGTTCGCTGGCCTGGGCGCTGGAAGTCCCCGCCGTGGGCGTGCACCACATGGAAGGTCACTTGCTGGCCCCGCTGATGGAAGACGATCCGCCGGAACCCCCGTTCGTGGCGCTGCTGGTCTCGGGCGGCCACACCCAGCTGGTCGCGGTCGACCGTATCGGCCAGTACCGCCTGCTGGGCGAGACGCTGGACGATGCCGCCGGCGAAGCCTTCGACAAGACCGCCAAGCTGATGGGCCTGCCGTACCCCGGTGGCCCGCAGCTCGCCGCCCTGGCGGAGCGCGGCACCCCGGGCGTGTACAGGTTCACCCGTCCGATGACCGACCGCCCCGGGCTGGATTTCAGCTTCTCCGGCCTCAAGACCCAGGTGCTGATGGCCTGGCGCGACAGCGACCAGAGCGAGACCACCCGCGCCGACATCGCCCGTGGCTTTGAAGATGCGGTGGTCGAGACCCTGGCGATCAAGTGCGACCGCGCCCTGGATGCAGCCGGTTGCGACGTACTGGTGGTGGCCGGTGGCGTCGGTGCCAACCGCCGCCTCCGCGCCCGCCTGGACGAAATGGCCCGCCGCCGTGGCGGCCGGGTCTGCTTCCCGCGTCCCGCGCTGTGCACCGACAACGGCGCGATGATCGCCTTCGCCGGTGCCCTGCGCCTGGAAGCCGGCCAGCACAATCCCCCGCAGGTGCAGGTCACCCCGCGCTGGGATATGGCGACCTTGCCAGCGGTGTAAAACCGGGCTCTGGCCGCCAATTCGGCCGATCACGTCATGCCGGATTGCCTGCCATGCCGGCCTTATGACCGGCCGACCACAATGTCGGAAAGCCATGTAGAGCCGGGCTTGCCCGGCTGGCCGGCCGATCGCGCGGTTTCGGAAAGCCGCGCAAGCCCGGCTCTACGGGGTAGCGGATCGATTGATGAAATTGATAATGGATCGGACTGCTCACTTTTCCATGCAGTTTCTTGCCTGCATGTGGACCTGTCCAAGGGAGTCCTCCATGTCCAATCGAGATCTGAAAGAGTTCATCACCTTGCGTGCGGTTCGGGCCGCCAATGCCCGGATCATGGATCGGTCCTCGGATTCCGTGCGATTGAGCGATCCCACAGGCGGAACCAGCAGGAAAGCCGTCCTCCTCACATCCGAAGAAATCAGACGGGCAGGGCAAGTCGCATTCAGTTCGCTCAAGCGGCGATAACGCCGTGACTTAGAACCATCTGACCTACGGAAGCCTTGTCGAGGCCAATGACGACATGGCGGGGCACGTGGCTTACGCCCTGTACAAGCGCGACAAGCTCGCCTTCATTGAGCGAGTGAACGCCGAATCGGGTCGTAGTCCCACGGACGAGGAGCTCACAGCGTTCATTGTGGCGTCCAACCTGCCGATGCGGATCGATGCCTACCGTTCTGAAGCAGAGCAGGCCCTGCAGGTGTTCTCCCAGGAAGTGCTCAACGCGACGATGAATGACCTGGAGCGAAAGCACGAGAGGGATCTGGCGACTGAGCTGTCCAGATCGAGGTCGTGGCTGCGCGCTATCGCCGAGAACCTCGTGGCGAACCTCCTTGCGGTGGCCCTTCTCGCGCTCATCGCGGTTGTCGTATATGGCACCAGAATTGGATTCGTGAATCTGGCCGCCGACGTGTTCGGGTATGAATTGACCCCCAAGGCAGGCACGGCCCGTTGATGACGTAATTGCCCGGTTTTGGAATCCCAACCGGTTCCCGGCACGTTCTGCCGCACCCCGGTACCATGGCCCCATATTTCATATGGCATGACTATGGACAAGGTATTCATCGAAGGGCTGGAAGTGGACGCCCTGATCGGCATCTATGACTGGGAGCGGCGCATCCGCCAGACCCTGCGCTTCGACCTGGAAATGGGCTTCGACAACCGCAAGCCCGCGGCCAGCGACGACATTGCCGACACCCTGAACTACAAGGCCGTCAGCAAGCGCATCGAGCAGTTCGTGCGCGAATCGGACTTCGGCCTGGTCGAAACCCTGGCAGAGCGCATCGCCGAGATCGTGCTGCGCGAATTCAACGTGCAGTGGCTGCGCCTGAAGCTCAGCAAGCCCGGTGCGGTGCGCGGCGCCAAGGCGGTCGGCGTCATCATCGAACGCTCGGCCCCGTAACCCGTCCGACCCCGTAACCCGTAGAGCCGGGCTTGCCCGGCTGCTCTCCCCAAGGAACCCGCAAAACGATGGTAGACGCCGTAATCGCCGTACAACTCCTCGAAGACCTGCAACACACCCTGCAACCCTGGCCCTGGGCCTACACCGCCGTCGTCCTGTCCGCCCTCATCCTGGCCGCCTGGCTGGCCAACTTCCTGACCAAGCGCATTCTCCTGCGCGGCCTGCGCAAACTGGTTGCGCGCCTGCCCGGCGGCACCGGCAACGGCCGCGAACAAGGCAGCAACCTGCGCGTCATCTCGCGCCTGTCCAACGTGGTGCCCAGCATGGTGCTGGCGGCCGGCATCCGCATCGTGCCCGACCTGCCGCCGGAACTGGTGGCCTTCGTCATCGCCGCCTGCCGCGCCTGGGCCGTGCTCACCGTGGCACTGGCCGTATCGCACGCGCTGGACGCTGCCAACGAGCTCTACGAACGCCGCCCGGATGCCCGCAACAAGCCGATCAAGGGCTACCTGCAGGTCGTCAAGATCGTCGTGTTCGTCATCGCCGGCCTGTCCATCGTGGCCACCCTGCTCGGGGTGAAGCTCGGACCCCTGGTCACCGGCCTGGGTGCAGCCACCGCCGTGCTGATGCTGATCTTCCAGGACACCATCCTGTCGCTGGTGGCCAGCGTGCAGATCAGCGGCGACGGCCGCGTGCGGCTGGGCGACTGGATCGAAATGCCCAGCCAGAACGCCGACGGCGACGTCATCGACATCGCCCTGCACACCATCACCGTGCAGAACTTCGACAAGACCATCACCACCATCCCGACCAAAAAGCTGGTCACCGAGTCGTTCAAGAACTGGCGCGGCATGCAGGAAGCCGGCGGCCGCCGGATCAAGCGCGCGCTGTACCTGGACCAGCACAGTGTCGGCTTCCTGGATGAAGCCGCGGTTGACCGCCTGGAGCAGTTCAGCGTGCTGGGCGACTACCTGCGTGAAAAGCAGGAAGAACTGGACCAGCACAATGCCCAGCTGCAGGCCCAAGGCCTGGCCGCGGTCAACGCGCGCCGGGTGACCAACCTCGGCACCTTCCGCGCCTATGTGGAACGCTACCTGCGCAGCCACCCCGGCATCCATACGGACATGACCCTGCTGGTACGGCAGCTGCAGCCGACCACCGAAGGCCTGCCGCTGGAGATCTACTGCTTCACCCGCAGCACCGCCTGGGGTGAGTACGAAGGCGTGCAGTCAGACGTGTTCGACCACCTGCTGGCGATCCTGCCGGCGTTCGGGCTGCGGGTGTTCCAGGCGTCGAGCGACGCCATGCTGATGACCGCGCAGACCGTACGGTCCCCGACGGAGTAAGCTTCCGTGCCGCCCGGCACAGCGTGCGCTGCGTCGGGTTTTCCCCTTCCGGGGAAAAAAATGAATGCTGAAATCACTCACAACGGGGCTGGGGACGCTAGAATCCCGGCCTTGTAAACGTTTTCATAAGGACCGCCGGTGGCCTCCGATCGCATCGAAACCCTCATTGCCCAGATGACCGTCGAAGAAAAAGTCGGCCAGCTGGGTGTGTTCGCAGACATGGTTCGGCCGTTCGCCCCGGATGTGAATCCGGAGGCCAACGTCAGCAATGCCGACCAGGTGCTGCAGCAGATCCGCGAGGGCAAGGTCGGCTCGCTGTTCAACGGCGTGGGCGTGGAAGCCGGCCGCCGCATCCAGCAGGTGGCCCTGGAAGAAAGCCGCCTGAAGATTCCGGTGATCCTGGCCGCCGACGTCATCCACGGCATGCGCACCGTGTTCCCGATTCCGCTGGGCGAAGCGGCCAGCTTCGAGCCCGACCTGGCCGAGCGCACTGCGCGAGCCACTGCGGTGGAAGCCACCGCCGCCGGCCTGCACTGGACCTACGCGCCGGCTGTGGACATTGCCCGTGACCAGCGCTGGGGTCGTGGTGCGGAAGGCGCTGGCGAAGACGTGGTGTTGGGCTGTGCGTTTGCCGCCGCCCGCGTGCGCGGCTTCCAGGGCACGGACCTGCGCGCGCACGACGCGCTGCTGTCCACGCCCAAGCACTTCGCCGCCTACGGCGCGGTGATGGCCGGCATGGAATACAACATGGTGGACATCTCGCCCCAGACCCTGCGCGACGTGCACCTGCCGCCGTTCAAGGCCGCCTTCGACGCCGGTGCCATCACCGTCATGTCGTCCTTCAACGACATCAACGGCGTGCCCGCCAGCGCCAATGCCGAACTGCTCACCGACATCCTGCGCGGCGAGTGGAAGTTCCCCGGCGTGGTCATCTCCGACTACACCGCCGACATGGAACTGGTCGCCCACGGCTATGCCGCCGATGACCGCGATGCCACCGCCAAGGCGTTCACCGCCGGTCTGGACCTGAGCATGCAGAGCGGCTTCTACGCCGAGCACCTGCCGGGTCTGATCGAAAGCGGCGAAGTGCCCATGGCCACGCTGGACGAATCGGTGCGCCGCATCCTCAACCTGAAGGAAGCCATCGGCCTGTTCGACGATCCGTACCGTTCGCTCGACCTGGCCCGCGAAGCGGACACCTCGCACATTGCCGCGCACGACGAGCTGTCGCGCGACGCTGCACGCCGTTCCATCGTGCTGCTGAAGAACGAAGGCAACGTGCTGCCGCTGCGCAAGGCCGGGCAGAAGATTGCGTTGATCGGCCCGTTCGTGCAGGACCGCGACAACATTGAAGGCTGCTGGACCCTGTTTGGCGACAAGTCGCGCTATGTCACCCTGGAAGCCGGCGTGCGCGCCGCGATCAGCGACGAAAGCCTGCTTGAAATCGTGCCGGGCTGCGACCTGGAAGCCGCGCTGCAGGATGGCGTGGAACAGGCCGTGGCCGCCGCGCTGCGTGCCGACGTGGTGGTGCTCGCCCTGGGCGAACCGCAGCGCTACAGCGGCGAGGCGCAGTCGCGCGTGGAAATCACCCTGCCGCCGGCGCAGCAGGCGCTGGCCGAAGCGGTGGCCATGACTGGCAAGCCGCTGGTGGTGCTGCTGCGCAACGGCCGCGCGTTGGCCCTGCAGGGCGCGGTGCGCAATGCCGCCGCCGTGGCGGTCACCTGGTACCTCGGCACCCAGACCGGTCCGGCCGTGGCCGACGTGCTGTTCGGCGACTACAACCCGTCCGGCCGCCTGCCGGTGAGCTTCCCGCAGGTCAGTGGCCAGCAGCCGTTCTTCTACAACCACCCGCGCACCGGCCGCCCCGAGCTGCCGACCATGTCCGAATTCAAGGCGCGCTGGCGCGAGATCCCGAACGCACCGCTGTACCCGTTCGGGCACGGCATGGGTTACACCACCTACGGTTACGGCGTGCCGCAGCTCAGCCAGGCCAAGCTGGGTTGGGACGACACCCTCACCATCACCACCACCGTCACCAACACCGGTGCCGTGGCCGGTGAGGAAGTGGTGCAGCTGTACATCCACGACCGTGTCGCCAGCCGCGTGCGGCCGGTGCGTGAGCTGAAGAACTTCCGCAAGATCGCACTGCAGCCGGGCGAAAGTGCCGAGGTGGTGTTCACGCTGGACCGGCATGCGCTGGGCTTCACCGGGCGCGATGGCGTGTATCGCGCCGAGCCGGGGTTGTTTGATGTGTGGGTGTGTGCGAGCTCGATTGCCGGCGAACCCGTGCAATTCGAGTTGCTGGCGTAGCCCGGTAGTGCCGGCCGCTGGCCGGCAACCACGCAACCTTCGGACGGGCGACTGCGGTTGCCGGCCAGCGGCCGGCACTACCTTGCCGTGACGCGGTGCAGGGTAGGGTGGGTCCTTGTCTTGATCGAGGAACCCCCATGCGCCTGACCCCGCTCCCCCTCCTGCTCGCCCTCACCACCCCCCTGTGGCTGGCCGCGTGCAGCAAGCCCGAATCCTCATCCACCACCGAGGCGCCCACCGCCACCGCCCCGGCGGAAGACGCCCCGGTCGCCGGGAATTCGCCGGACGCCGTTCCCGCCACCAGCGAACCGGCACCGGCCACCACGCCCGCCCCCGCGACCACCGAAGTCGCCGCCGGTGAAGCCGCCGCCTCCGGCGATGACCACGCCGCTGCCGCCGAGGGTGACGCGCGCCAGCGCATCGAACGCCTGCTCGGCGATGCGGGCCAGTACGAGAAGGTGTTCACCGAGCTGCAGCGCGGTGTTGCTGCCGATGATGCCGCTGCGGTGGCAGGGCTGCTGCGCTACCCGGTGCGGGTGAGCGTGGACGGCAAGACCGTGAAGCTCGCCGATGCCGCCGCATTCCAGCGTGACTACGCGAAGATCGTCACCCCGGCGTTGAAGGCGCTGATTGCGGAACAGCGTTTCGACACCCTGTTCGTCAACCAGCAAGGTGTGATGCTGGGGCAGGGCGAGGTGTGGATCACCGGTACGTGCCTGGACAAGGCGTGCACGAAGTCCGACGTGAAGGTCAACAACATCGGCGTTTGATCGCCCGATGCGGCACCGCGATGGACGCGCATGGCGCGTCCCTACGGGGAATGACACCGCGTAGAGACGCGCCATGCGCGTCCCACGCAATGCCATTCCCGTGCGACACAATCAACCCTTCGGCGTCAGCTTCAACAACCGCGCCTTGCTGCCATCCTCCAGCACCCAGATCGCCCCATCCGGACCCTGTTCCACCTCACGGATGCGCTCGCCCATCGCAAACCGCTCCGCCTCGTGCGCGTTGTCACCGTCAAACGCCACCCGCACCAGCGAGGTCGACGACAGCCCACCGATGAAACCGCTGCCCTGCCACTGCGGGAACTGCGAACCGTTGTAGATGATGAACCCGGCCGGCGAAATCACCGGCGTCCAGGTGATCTTCGGCGCTTCAAATTCCGGGCGCGTGCTGTGGTCGGGAATCTCGCGGCCGTCGTAGTGGTTGCCATTGGACACAGTCGGGTATCCATAATTCCTGCCACGCACGATCAGATTCAGCTCATCACCGCCGGCCGGGCCCATTTCATGCACCCACAGCTTGCCGCGCGCATCAAAGGCGATGCCCAGTGCATTGCGATGCCCGATCGACCACGCCTGCGCCGCCACACCGCCCTGCGAGGCGAACGGATTGTCCGAGGGCACGCTGCCGTCGTCATTCAAGCGGATGATCTTGCCCAGGTTGCCGCTCATGTCCTGGGCCGGGTCGAACTTCTGGCGCTCGCTGGAGGTGATCCACAGCTTGCCGTCCGGACCGAACGCCAGGCGGTGACCATAATGGCCCTTGCCGCTCACCTTCGGGGTCTGCCGCCAGATCACCTTGAAGTCCTGCAGCGTGCCGCTGCCATCGGCGGCCAGCACCAGCCTGGCGCGCGCGACCGCGGCACCACGGGTGTCGTTCTCTCCCTCTTCGGCGTAGCTGACATACACCAGCCCATTCTTCGCGAAATCCGGGTGCGGCAGCACATCGCCCAGGCCGCCCTGGCCGCCGTAGGCCACCTTCGGCAGGCCGGTGATCTCTGCGCGCTTGCCGGTCTGCACATTGAAGTGCTGCAGCGTGCCTTCCTTCTCGGTTACCAGCAGGCTGCCGTCGGGCAGGAAGGCCATCGCCCAAGGCTGGTCGAACCTGGCGACCTCCGTGGCGGTGAACGGCCATTCGGCCTTCTGGATCACCGGCGCAGCGGTGGGGCCGGCGGCCACGCAGGCGGTGGTGAACAGGGCAGGGGTGGCAGCCAGGGCCAGAGTAAGCAGCAGATGGCGGGGCATGAGGTGTCTCCGTCAGGGGTGCGATATCCAGCCACGGTTGTACAGCATAGGCATCAACAGCGCGTGGACCAGAGGTCACCCCGGATAGGCGCGACGCCCCGATTCAGCTAACGTACGCAGCAACATGGACCCCTCAAAACGGAGTTTTGCAGCATGAGCATCAGCGTACAGAAGCCTTCCCCCGCCTTCATCGCCGCCTCCTGGACGGCCCTGCTGCTGGGCGCGGCGGCCTATCTGATCGGCCTGTTCAACGCCGAAATGGCGCTCAACGAGAAGGGCTATTACCTCACGCTGCTGCTGTTCGGCCTGTTTGCCGCCGTGTCGCTGCAGAAGAGTGTACGCGACCGTGTGGAAGGCATTCCGGTCAGCGGCCTCTATTACGCACTGTGCTGGTTCGCCCTGCTGGCCTCGCTGTTGCTGCTGCTGGTCGGCCTGTGGAACGCGACCCTGCTGCTGAGTGAAAAGGGCTTCTACGGCATGGCCTTCGCACTCAGCCTGTTTGGCGCAGTGGCCGTGCAGAAAAACACCCGCGACCTGATGGCCGCAGGTGGTGATGAACCGAAGCGCCAGGCAAAGCTGCCGCCGCTCCCGGGCGAGTAAGTCCGCACACGGCAACCGGTGGGAACGCACCGGTTGCCGCAGGTGTTGCCGTGGTAGAGGGGGTCGCAAGACGCCCGCCGATAACACTCATCGGCCCTTTAACGCATGGGCCCAACCGGGCCAACGCGTCATAGCTCAAGATCACGTCCCGCGCGGCACACCCTTATCCAAATGCGCCTGCCGCAACGCGGTGGACTCATCCCACCCACGCTGCACCGCGCTCCGCGCCTGTTCCCAGGTCAATTTGCTTTTCGCATGTTCACTTGCCCAGCGTGACTGCAGCTCCGCCTCTACCTGCTCGTAGGCCTCAATGACCTCATCGGCCCGCGTACGCTGGTGCCGCGCGCTGTAACCGAGGTAATACGCTGGCTCGTAATCATCAAAGATCAGGTCGCTGTTCGCGTCGTAATACGGCTCGGCGCTGAAACGCTCGCGCCAGTAATCGGAAACCGCCTCGCGCGGCACGCCGTCTTCCGGCACCCGGCCGGGAATCTGATAGTCAGGGCTCATGTGTGGCTCCGGTGGGGTGAGGGTTCACCGTACCGGGAACCGGGTTAACACCACGGGCAGCACAGGTGAACACCCCATCAAACGCCATTCATGCGATCGCCGGCACCGCGCGGGACGCGCATGGCGGGTCTGCAGCTTCGTTCGGCATGGCGTTGACACGCATGGCGTGTCACTACGCTACGTTGGTCGGGCGATGATGGGGTCGAATGGTGACGGGACTTTTATCGGGCGATGATGGGGTCGAACGGTGACGGGACCTTTGTCGGGCGATGGTGGGGTCGAACGGTGACGGGACCTTTGTCGGGCGATGATGGGGTCGAATGGTGACGGGACTTTTATCGGGCGATGATGGGGTCGAATGGTGACGGGACTTTTGTCGGGCGATGATGGGGTCGAACGGTGACAGGTGTAGGGACGCGCCATGCGCGTCCATCGCGGTGCCATACCCGCGCGGTCAACCGCTCTTCCGCGGCAACAGATAAATCACCCCACCCACCGCGAACGCAATCAAGGCCGCCGCAATGTTCTGCCAGCTCGCACTGGCAAACAGCGCCAGGCACAGCAGCAGTGCCAGGATAGGAATCAACGGCCCACCCGGCAGCTTCAATGCCCCCGGCCGGTCGCGGAAGCGCCGTGCCAGCACGATCACCGCCGCTGCCGTGCCGATATACGCAAACAACCGCGTGGTCATCGACAACAACGCCAGCTGTACAAAAGAACCACTCAACGCCAGCACCAGCGCAATCAAGCCCTGGGTCACAATCGCCGCTGCCGGGGTGCGGAAGCGCGGATGCACCTGCGCCAGCAGCTTCGGCCCATAGCCATCGCGCGCCAGCGCAAACAGGAAGCGCGGCCCCATCATCATCGTGTTGCTGTTGGTGCCCAGAATCGAGATCGTCGCGCCCACGGTCAGAATCAGCGCCAGCGCTTCGCCACCGAACCCGGCTGCCGCATCGGCCAAGGGCGTGGCCGAAGCAGCCAACCCCGGCAGCGTGCCCTGCGCAATGAACTGCACTGCGCCGTAAATCACCGTCACGGTCACAATCATGGTGATCAGCGCAAATGGAATGTCGCGCTTCGGGTTGCGGTACTCGCCCGCCGCCGCCGGAATGTTCTCGAAGCCCGCATACGCGTACAGCAGCAACAGCGCGGCCTCGCCCATGCGCTGCAGGTCATGCGGGTCCGGGCGCTGGCCCGAGAACGCCAGGTCCATGTCGACGTAGAACGCGCCAATCAGCACGAACAGCAGCAGCGGCAGCAGCTTGCCGATCACCAGCACAATGCCGGTGCGTGCCGCCGAGCGCACGCCCATCACGTTCACTGCGGTCAAAAACCCCAGCGACACCACGATCACCGCCACCCGGCCCAGGTCATGCCCGGCCCAGGGCCAGAACCGGGCCACCGCATCGGCCAGCGCGTTGCTCAATGCCGCTGCCGAGCTGATCCGGGTCAGCCAGATCATCCAGCCGATCTCAAACCCTGCAAACCGCCCGAACGCCTCGCGGGCATACAGGTAGCTGCCGCCCGGCTCATCAAAGTAGCTCGCCGCCTGCGCGTAGCACAGCACCAGCAGCGCCACCACGATGCCTGCCGCTACCACGCCCCACAGGCTGAATGGCCCCAGCAGCAGCACGGTGGCCGCCGGCAGCAGGTAGATCCCGCTGCCGATCACGTCGTTGATCGAAAGCCCGACGATCTGCCAGCGGCTGACCGCACGCTCCAGCTGCGGTTCGGAAGGTCTGCTCATGGCGCGCCCAGCGCCGGCAGCTGCCACTGCGCCTGCAGCTGCGCGTACTGCGCCTTTGGCAGCAGCACGAAGCGCGGCCGCGCCGCCGGGGTCAGCCAGCCCAGCAGGGTGGTCATGTGCGCCGGCTCCATCGCCGTGCAGCCGGCCGTGGCCTCACCCGGCGTGCGCCACAGGTGGGCAAAGATGCAACTGCCGCCGCGCGGCACCGCCTTCGGGTTGTGCTCGATCACAAAGCCCTCGCGGTAACGCACGTCGCCCTTGTTGTGCAGGTCCAGCCGCATCGGCTCGGTGGAGCCTTCCACCGCTTCGGCTCCCACCACCTCCGCATCCACAATGCGGTTGTAGTACTTCGAATCCGGCACGTCCATGCAGTAGCTGCTTTCGCGCATCGGCTGGTAGGGCAGGGAGGTCTGCACCTTGTCGGCATAGCCGAAGGCCTCACCAATGGCGAAGACCCCGGCCGGGCTGCGGCCATCGCCTTCCTGTTTCTGCGGCCCACCGCTCTGCGCCGGGTGCAGGCCCGCACCCCAGGCGCTGCCGCTGCGGCCCACCGCCACCGTGAACGCCTCACCCTGCGGCCGCCAGCCGCTGCCGGTGCGCGCATATGCCTGCAGCGTGCCGGAGGTGGCGTCCCAGTCGGCGGTGGTGACCACCACCAGCTGGGTGGTGCCTTCCAGGGGATCGGCGGCCCAGGCGGGCAGGGCGCAGGCCAGCACAACGGTGGCAACAGCGGTTCGCAGGTACGGCAGCATCGTCAACTCCAGTAACCGGGTGTCGATCAGGTATCGATCAGGTGTTCAATCCGCTCCAGGTTCACCCCCAGCTGGCGATGCCGGTCCGGGTTGGCGTGGCAGAGCAGAACGAACAGAAAGTCCAGCAGCGACTGCAAGGCTGAACGGTACAACAGTTGTGCCATGGAAGGGGCCGGGTCGTGCGCGCACACCACCAGCGCCGCATCGGCATGCGCGCGCAGCGGGTTGGCGCTGTGGCGGGTGATCGACACTACCTTGCCGCCCATGTCCTGGAACTGGCGCGACAGCTGGTACAGCTGCGGCAGCTTGCCGAACTCGGAGAACACCAGCAGCACGTCACCCGGCCGCACTGCGGAAAGATTGGCCATCATCAGAATCGGATCGGCATGGTGCACGGTCAGCATGCCCAGCAGCGACAGCCGCATCGCGAACTCGCGCGCATACAGGCCATCGTCGCCCAGCCCGTACACGAACAGCTTCGGTGCGCCGTCCACCAGCGCCACAATCCGCTCCACATCGGCCTGCGCATTGGCCACCCGGGTTTCGTCATCGGCCGCCTGCCGGCTGTGCCGCAGGCGCTCGCCCAGCTGCGCGTAGCCGTTGCCCGGCTCGCCCGTCGGCGGCGCGGCCTGCGGGCCGCTGCCGGCGCGGGCCACCGCCTGGCCCACCGAATACTTCAGGTCCGGATAGCCCTTGAAGCCCAGCTTCTGGCTGAACTTCACCACGCTGGACTGGCTGATCCCCAGCGCGCTCGCCAGCTGCTGTGAGGAGTAATCGCGCAGCAGGTGCGCGTTGTCCAGGATGAAGTCGGCAATGCGGCGTTCAATCGCCGACATCTGGTCACGTTCGGAACGGATTTTCAGCAAAGGCGGCATCGGTTACCAACGTGGCGGTGTGATCATTTCCAACCCCTGCACCTCGGTGATCCCCAACCCGGGCGCATCGCTGATGGTGATCTCGGATTCGTTGAAATGCACGCCCCCGTTGACCGGATTGAACCGGCCCAGCGATGGCCCATCCAGGTCCACCTTGGTGATCACATCGCTCTTGGCCACCGCCAGATGCACCGCCGCAGCCACGCTGATGCTGGACTCGATCATGCAGCCGATCATGCACGGCACGCCGTAGATGGCGGCGATATCCGCAATCCGGATCGCGTTCGACAGCCCACCGGTCTTCATCAGCTTGATGTTGATGATGTCCGCCGCGCGCTGCTGGATCAGGTCGAACACCTGGCCCGGGTTGAACACGCTCTCATCAGCCATCACCGGCGTGTTCACCCGGTCGGTCACGTACTTCAGACCACTGATGTCGGCCGCCTTCACTGGCTGCTCCAGCAGTTCCAGCACCACCCCGGCCTCCTCCAGCGTGCGCATCGCCTGCACCGCCTGTTTCGCCGTCCAGCCCTGGTTGGCATCCAGACGCAGCAGGGCGCGGCCCTGCACGGCGGCGTGGATCGCCTTCACCCGCTCCACGTCCAGGCCGATGTCCTTGCCCACCTTGATCTTCAGCGACTCAAAGCCGCGGTCAATGGCCGACAGCGAGTCCGCCACCATCTTGTCGATGTAGTCCACGCTGATGGTGATGTCGGTGGTGATCACCGGGTCGCCACCGCCCAGCATCTGGTACAGAGGCGCGTTGTGCAGCTGCGCCCACAGGTCATACAGGGCGATCTCCACCGCCGCCTTGGCGCTGGTGTTGCGCTCCATCGCCGACTGCACCAGGGCACAGTTGCGGTTGAGGTTGGCCACGTCCTGGCCGATCAGGCGCGGCTTGATGAAGCGGTTGATCGCTTCAATGATCGAGCCGTGCGTATCGCCGGTGATCACCGCCGTGGCCGGTGCTTCGCCATAGCCGGTGTGGCCGCTGTCGGTGCGGATCAGCACCACCACGTCTTCCACGGTATCCACCGTGCGCAGTGCGGTCTTGAACGGCGTTTTCAGCGGCACGCGCAGCATGCCCAGTTCGATATCGGTGATTTTCATCAAGGGGTCTTGGCACGCATGCGTTGGATGTTGGTGATGCGATCGATGTAGCTGGCGGTGTCGCTGGCCATCATCGGCTCCAGCGGCGTCACCGAAACACCATTCAGGTGTGCCTGCACGCGGGTGCCATCCGGTGCGAACCAGCTGCCACCGGCGGTGTCGTGGATCATCCAGGTGTTGCCGCCGAAGTGACCCAGGGTCAGCATCACGTGGCCCGGAATGTAGACCAGGTCGCCCGGCTGCAGCTTCTTCACTGCGTCCATGCGCCTGGCTTTGCTGTCCTTGGCGGTGAAGGCAATGCGGTCGAGCGCCGGGCTCACCGCCTGCGCGCTGGTGTTGCGCGGCATCAGGATGCCGAAGCTGCGGTACACCTCGGAAACGAAGCCGCTGCAGTCGCGGGTGTCATACGAATGGCCCCAGCCGTAGCGTTCGCCGAGAAACTTGAATGCCTGCGTGTACAGGTTGCGTGGGGTCAGTTCCAGGTAGTCGTCGCTGGTGTCCTGCGAGCGCGCGATCAGCGCCGGCACCAGCGCCAGTGAACCATCGTCGTTGCGCACCGGCAGCTGCACCACATGGCTGGCATGCGCCTGCTGGCCGTTCACCGGCTGCTGCAGCGGCCAGTCGACCAGCGCCGGCAGGCGCACGCCCATGTCCAGTTGCAGGCGCGAAACGCGCGGTTCTTCCGGGGTAAACGTGGTGAATACGGTGGCCCCGGTCACCACGCGGTAGTGTTCGGCTGCGCCGTAGCCCAGCACCGTCGCTTTGTCGCCCACGCCGACGTAGCGCTTCTCGATCCATGCCGTGTAGCGCTCGCTGGTGACGAACAGCCACTGGCCGTCCGTACTTTCATGCAGCACCGCCACCGCATCGCCCGGGAACAGCGCCGATTCCTGGAAGCGGTCGATATCGGTATCACCCGGGCGGCTGAACACCCGCAGCATCGTCGGGAAGGTGCGCAGCGCCGCGCGGTGCACCACCAGCCCGTACTGCAGCGGGCGCGTCGCGGCGATGGCGTTGCCACCGGCATTGGCGATGATGGACGCGCGCTGTTCAGCACTGATGAGCTGGCCGTCTTCGCCATACAGCGGTTTGTCCGGCCAGCGCGACAGTGCATCAAGGTCGGCCTTCACCTTGGTCCGGGTCAGCAAAGCGGGTAGCGCCGCCAGGTCGTGGATGGACGGATCGTTCGCCCGCATCCGCGCGTTCTGCGCGTCGATGTCGTCCCGGCTGAGAAGCACCCGGTCCGCCTCGGTGTGTTCGAGCGCTGGCCTGCCCGCGCCTTGGTCCTGCTCATCAGACCAGAACTGCGGGTGCAGGAACGAGTCGGTCAGCCCGATGACATCGCCATACCCCGAAAGCGGCCGCGCCGTTTCCTGCGCCCCCGCCGCGCCGGCGACCGTCAGCAACAGCGCCATCGCCATCGCGCGCACTCGCGACCCGGCCCGATCCCCCCGCGTCGCCATCGCGCGCGCTCGCGGCCCGGCCTGATCCTCCCGCGTCGCCATCGTGCGCACTCGCGGCCCGGCCTGATCCCCCCGCGTCGCCATCGCGCGCGCTCGCGGCCCGGCCTGATCCTCCCGCGTCGCCATCGTGCGCACTCGCGGCCCGGCCTGATCCCCCCGCG
The DNA here is from genome assembly GCA_050983615.1 of Stenotrophomonas maltophilia. Classification (GTDB taxonomy): domain Bacteria; phylum Pseudomonadota; class Gammaproteobacteria; order Xanthomonadales; family Xanthomonadaceae; genus Stenotrophomonas; species Stenotrophomonas maltophilia_AZ. The sequence goes on from CP158958.1 coordinate 459,365, forward strand.
TCGCCATCGTGCGCACTCGCGGCCCGGCCTGATCCTCGTAGTGACACGCCATGCGTGTCATCGACCCAGCATCACCACCCATCAGCGCCCGCCCTCCAGAGAACTCAATGGAATATTTATTCCTTTCCGGATTGAAAGCAAGAATAAATTATTGACCACCTACCCGCCGCGTGTTACACAGCGATTACCACCCGCACCTGTGGAAGTGTCGCCGTGGAATCCGCAGTTCGCAAACCGCACCCGCTCCGTCGCTTCGCCTGGCACACCGCAGCCTGCCTGCTGCTGGTGTCGCCGGTGCTGTGCGCGCAGCCGGTGCCGGCGCTGCCGGACCTCATCACCCAGATCGACGCCGGCCACTTCGCCCAGGCCGAGGCCAACATCAGCCGCGCGTTGGCCGATGCCAGCCTCAGCCAGGGCCAGCGCGACGCCATCACCTTCCAGCGCGAGCGCATGCGCCGCATCCGCCTGGACTTCACCCTGGATGCGGCGGCCGCGAAGGCCCAGGTGCGCAAACAGATTCCCGACCTGACCGACGCCGAATTCGCCCGCTGGGACGCACAGGGACATCTGGAACACCTGGATATCGACGGCCAGCGCCACTGGTTCAAGCGCGCACCATCCAACCTGTTCCGGGTAAGCGCCGAGGCCCGCGCCCGCAGGGCACCCGGCGTGTCGCCGCCGAAGGATGGGCCGTATGAAGTGCTCGGCCCGCACCATGAAGAAGTGGTTGCGGCCGCACGTTCGTATCGGCCAACCGTCGATGCCCACCGGGACAATGCCGGTAGCCCACGACCGTTGGTCGTGGGCCCGCTATCCCTCACCCCGCGCCACCTCACCGTCACCCAATCCCTCACCGTCAAACCCGACGCCGTGCCCGCCGGCGAAACCATACGCGCCTGGATTCCCTACCCACGCGCCATCCCCGGCCAGCAGGAACACATCCGCTTCCTCGGCAGCAGCGGCGGCACTGCGCCTGCGCAGGTCGCCCCGGAAGACACCCAGCAGCGCACTGCCTACCTGCAGGCCTCCGCCGTGGCCGGTAAACCGACCACCTTTGAAGTCCGCTACGAACTCACCGTCTACGCCCGCCACACCGACATTGATGCGGCCAAGGTGCAGCCCACGCCACGCGACCCGGCGCTGCAGCCGTACCTCGCAGAACGCGCCCCGCACGTCGTGTTCACCCAAGCCCTGCGCGCGTTCTCCCAGCGCGTGGTCGGCGACGAAACCAACCCCTACCGCATCTTCGAAAAACTGTTCGACGCCGTCGACCGCATTCCCTGGGCCGGTGCACGCGAATACTCCACCCTGTCCAACATCAGCGATTACGCCCTGCATGCCGGTCACGCCGATTGTGGGCAACAGACCCTGCTGCTGATCACGTTGCTGCGCCTGAACGGCATTCCCGCGCGCTGGCAGTCCGGCATGGTCTATTCCGAAGACACCGTGGGCTACAACAACCTGCACGACTGGGGCGCGGTGTACCTCGCGCCGTACGGCTGGGTGCCGATGGATGTCACCACCGGCCGCCTGCACAGCAGCACGCCTGCCCTGCGCGACTTCTACCTGGGTGGCCTGGACGCCTACCGCATCGCCTTCAACGACGATTACGACCGGCCGCTGGTGCCGGCCAAGCAACACCCGCGCTCGGACACGGTCGACAACCAGCGCGGTGAAGTGGAGTGGTCCGGCGGCAACCTGTACTACGACCAGTGGACCTACGACTTCCAGTCGCACATGAACTAACCCACCACCACCATTTCACAATCTGCAGGAGAGAGCAGGGGATGAAAGCGAACAGTTTGAAGCGGGCGGCGCTGTGCGTCGCGCTCGGGGCATGTCTTGGCGTTGTGGCTCCCGGTATTGCCTGGGCGCAGGCAGTCAGCGGTGCCGTGGCCGGCCGCGCTACCGCCGGCGACCAGGTCACCGTCATCAGCACCAGCACCGGGGCCAGCCGCAGCGTCACCGTCGGCAGTGACGGCACCTATCGCCTCGGCCAGCTGCCGGTGGGTGACTACCGCCTGCAGGTCAGCCGCAACGGCGAGAACCTCGGTGACAGCGTGGCGGTCAGCGTGGCCGTCGGCGGCACCACCAACGTCAACCTGGCCAGCAGCGGCGACGTGGTCAACCTGGATGCGCTGCAGGTCGTGGGCACGCGTGTGGTCAACCGCGTCGACGTGTATTCCACTGAGACCTCGTTCAACGTCAACCGCCAGGAGGTCTCGCGCCTGCCGGTGGCGCAGGATCTTTCCGCCGTGGCGCTGCTTGCACCGGGTGTGGTCGGCGGTAACTCGACCTTCGGCGGGCTGTCGTTCGCCGGTTCTTCGGTGGCCGAGAACGCAGTGTTCATCAACGGTCTCAACGTCACCGACATGTACACCCGGCGTGGCTTCTCCAGCGCACCGTTCGCCTTCTTCAACGAATTCCAGGTCAAAACCGGCGGCTACTCGGTGGAATTCGGCCGTTCCACCGGCGGCGTCATCAATGCCGTGACCCGCTCCGGCAGCAACGAGTTTGAAGGTGGCATTGAAGTCACCGCCGAACCCTCCGCGTGGCGCTCCAGTGGTCGCGACCACTTCCACCGCGATGGTAGCGCGCACTCCTATGCCAGCCGTGACGACAGCAGCTTCTTCAAGACCAACGTGTGGGCCAGCGGCCCGGTCGTGAAGGACAGGTTGTTCCTGTTCGCCATGTATGAAAAGCGCGACGAGAACGGTCACAACACCTCCAACGATGCCCTCACCTGGTTCAAGAACGAGGCCGACAACGGCTTCTGGGGCACCAAGCTCGACTGGAACATCAACGACAACCACAGCCTGGCGCTGCTGGCCTTCAGCGACGAAACCGAGACCACCGCCGGTGCGTACAACTACGACTGGGACGACAACGTCATCGGTGCGTGGGGCGGCGATTCGGTCACCGAAGCCGGCGGCAAGAACTGGTCGGCCACGTACACCGGCCATTTCGGCGAAACCTTCACCGCCCGCGCCATGGTCGGCCAGAACAACCAGCGTGCGTTCACCCGCTCCTCGCTGGATGAGCTGTGCAGCCCGGTGTTCACCGATGCCAGCTACGCGCCGCGCCTGGGCCAGCTCAATGGCCTGCGCCCCGGCTGCCATCCCACCGGTGCCGCCGTGGCCAAACGCGACGACACCCGCGATGTCGCCCGCCTCGACTTCGAGTGGCAGCTGGGCACGCACCTGCTGCGCTTCGGTGTCGACCGCGAGCTGATGACCACCGAACAGAGCACGCGTTACCCGGGGCCCACCCAGCTCAGCTACACCGCCTATGTGGCACGCCCCGGCGACGAGGTATGGGACGGTGCCAACGCCTATGTGCCGCCCGGCGTGACCGAGATGCTGCGCGCGCGCAACCGTGTGTCCGGTGGCACCTTCGAAACCGAAGCCAATGCCTTCTATCTGGAAGACATCTGGAACATCACCCCCAACCTCATGCTCAACCTGGGCGTGCGCTGGGACCGCTTCGAGAACCGCACCGCCGACGGCGACGCCTTCATCAAAATGGACGACCTCATCGCCCCGCGCTTCGGTTTCAGCTGGGACATGAAGGGCGACGGCACCACCAAGCTGTTCGGTAACGCCGGGCGCTATTACCTGCCTGTCACCAACAACATCAACGTCAACTTCGCCGGCGGCCTCACCGACGAATACAGTTATTACGTCCTCAACGGCTGGCAGACCCAGGCCAACCCGGTCACCGGTGCGGCGTATGCCGCGCCGATCATCGGCCAGCAGATCGGCCCCGTCGACACCCGCATGAACACCGGTGCCGCCGACCTGCGCCAGAGTGTCGACCGCGACCTCAAGGCGGTGTACCAGGACGAATACATCCTCGGCTTCCAGAGCATGCTCAACCAGGCCTGGTCGTGGGGCGTCAACGCCACCTACCGGCGCATGACCCGCGCGCTGGACGACATGCGCCTGAACTACACCCCGTGCGGCCCGACGGGCACCACCCTGTGGCCGATTGCCAACCCCGGTGAAAACCTGACCATCTGGGGTGACTCCAGCATCGGCTGCGCCGAGGAAGGCTGGATCACCATCGATACCGCCAACAGCGGTTACCGCAAGGGCGGCAGTGGCGAGGTGGTCGGCTACTCCAAGCCCAAGCGCACCTACAAGGCGCTGGAATTCCAGATCGACCGCGCCTGGGACGAGAAGTGGCTGTTCAACGCCTCGTACCTGTGGTCGCGCAGCGACGGCAACTTTGAAGGACCGGTCAATTCGGACACCGGCTACGGTGACACCGGCATGGTCCAGCACTGGGACCATCCGGCGAACAACGAACGGTATGGCGTGCTGTTCAACGACTTCCGCCACCAGTTCAAGTTCCGCGCCGCCTACGCGCTGAGCGAGCAGTGGAGCTTCGGCACCACCCTGCAGGTGCAGTCCGGCGGCCCGGTCACCGCGTTCGGTGTGATGTGGCCCAACGACAGCACCGCCGGCGGCAGCACCAGCAGTGAAAGCAGCGGCGGCGGCACCGGCTGGCTGTGCGTGGCCAACTGCACCGGCAACTACGCCCAGCGCCAGTTCGAATACAGCCCCCGCGGTGCCTACGGCCGCCTGCCGTGGACCTGGACCATGGGGGCCAACGTCACCTGGCGGCTGCCGGTGGAAGGCGTGGACCTGAGCGTGCGGCTGTCGGTGTTCAACCTGTTCAACAACCAGACCGTGGTCAACGTGCACCAGCGTTATGAAGCCCAGCCGGGCCAGTACCGTGAGAGCACCTTCAACACCGGCACCCGTTGGCAGGCCCCGCGGTATACGCAGTTGCAGGCGACGTGGAATTTCTGATGCAAGAGGGGGGACGCGTGATGGCGCGCTTTCTTCAAACCGGGAACGCGCGCTGTCTTCAAACCGCGATGGCGCGCCTTCTTCAAACCGGTATGGCGCGCTTTTGTAGAGCCGGGCTTGCCCGGCTGCTTTTGGCGCTGCGCGAAGGGCAGCCGGGCAAGACCCGGCTCTACGCGTTGCTGTTCATTCCCACGGTCGCCTTTGCATCCCCCTTCACCCCACTGCTGGACCAGACGGTCCAGCACTACCCGGTTGACGGCATCGCCATGGCCGTCATCGAAAACGGCCAAACCACCTTCACCGCCACCCGCGGCGAAGGCATCACCGAACACACCCGTTTCAAGATCGCCTCCAACACCAAAGCCATGACCGCCGCCGTGCTGGCCCGCCTGGTCCAGCGCGGCACGTTGCAGTGGAACGACCCGGTCATCAAACACCTGCCGCAGTTCCGCATGCACGACCCCTGGGTTACCCGGCACATGCAGGTGCGCGACCTGCTCATCCACAACAGCGGCCTCGGCCTTGGCGCAGGCGACCTGATGCTGTGGCCCGAGCCCAACGCCTATACCCGCGCCGACATCATTGCCGGCCTGGCCCACCTCAAACCCGTCACCAGCTTCCGCAGCGGCTACGCCTACGACAACCTGATGTACGTGGTTGCCGGCGAAGTCGCCGCCGCCGCCGCCGGCAAGCCCATCGACGTGCTGCTGCAGGAAGAGCTGTTCACGCCCCTCGGGATGACCGGCTGCCAGACCGACCCCAGCCAGACCTCGCTCGCCGCCGGTGGCGTGCGCTGCAGCCTGCGCGACATGACCCGCTGGATGCACGTGCTGCTGGACCCGTCGCTGGTCCCGGAGTGGCTCAACGCCGAACAACGCCGCCAGCTGTGGACCCCGCATATGCCCATGCCACTCGGCGAACGCCAGCGGCGCTGGGACAACGCGCATTTCTCTGCCTACGGCTATGGCTGGCGGCTGTCGGACATGGACGGGGAGTTCAAGGTTGCGCACACCGGCACTTTGAGCGGTGCGTACTCTTCGCTGGCGCTGCTGCCAGACCGCAAGGTTGGCGTGGTCATCCTGATCAAGGGCGAAGGCGAAAACGCCCGCACCGTGCTGATGCAGTCTGCCTTGAAGGCCCTGATCAACCCCGACGAACCTGCGAAAAACCAGACACCGCGTAGAGCCACGCCCTGCGTGGCTTCGACCAACCCACCACCGCCCGCCGCATCATCGACCAAGCAACCCCCGCGTAGTGACGCGCCATGCGCGTCATCGACCCACCCAGACACCGCGAAGCCACGCAGGGCGTGGCTCTACGACTACATCACGGACCTCCAATCCGAACACACCACCCGCCACACCCGCCCCAACACCTCCGCCCGCACCCCAGCCTCCGCCACCGTGCCCTGGCAGGGCACCTACCAAGACCCCTGGCTAGGCACTGCCCACCTGTGCCCGGATAACGGAAAACTCCGCTTTACCGTCGACAAATCCCCACGCCTGCGCGGAACCGTGATGCAGCTCGATTCCCGTTGGCTGGTGCAGTGGGATACCCTCGGGGCGGACGCCGAGCCCTGGCTGCAGGTATCGCCGGGCACCCCGTACACGCTGAGCCTGCGTGCCATCGACCCGGATATCGACTTCAGCTATGACTACCAGGACCTGCATTTCACCCGCACAGGCGCGTGCCCGTAACGGGCGACCCATCGCCGCGCCCGGCTGGTCAAGACCGTTGGTCGTGACGGCGCTCGCGCTGACACTCACCGCCCTGACCACCACCGCCCACGCCCAACCCGTCCAGATCGCCCTCGTCCGCACTGCCGAACAAGCCGGCCTGGTCGACATCACCACGCTGTCGCCCAACATCCAGCTCGACATGCGCTATGCCGGCAGCAACAACTTCACCGGCCGCCGCGTGCCGGGCTACGACGCGCCCAAATGCCTGCTGCTCAAGCCCGTCGCCGCTGCACTGGCGCAGGTGGAAGCCAGCCTGCGCAGCGATGGCCTGGGCCTGAAGGTTTTCGACTGCTACCGCCCGGCGCAGTCCGTGCAGGCCTTCGTGGACTGGGCCAACGACCCCACCGAGCTCTCGCGCAAAACCATCCAGTACCCCGGCATCGACAAACCGCAGCTGCTGGGCGGTTACATCGCCGAAACCTCCGGCCACAGCCGCGGGGCCACCGTCGACCTCGGGTTGGTGGACTGCCGCAGCGGCACCTGCACCGACGTGGATATGGGTACCGACTTCGACTATTTCGGTCCCGAAGCCCACACCAACACGTCGCAGATCACCCCCGACCAGTACAACAACCGCCAGCGCCTGCTGCTGGCCATGCAGGCGCAGGGCTTCAGGAACTACCCGCTGGAATGGTGGCACTACACCCTGGACCCCGAGCCCGACCCGAAAACCGCATACGACGTGCCTATCGAATGACGTACTGAGGCGCCCTGCGCGTCAACGCGGTCCGACCCCGGGCGACGCACCCACCGCGCCCGTACAATGCCAACGGACGCCATTCGCCCGGAACGCAATGAATCTGCCGCTGCACTTTGGACTGCTGGGAACCCTGGAAGCCGGCCTTATCGCTTTGCTCGTGGGATTGCTGGTGTACAGCCTGTGGCAGCGCCTGTGCCGCTGGGCCGGCTGGTCGATGGGCCATGCCATTGGCTGGGCCTGTTTCATCGCGGTGATCATCAGCGCCGGCATCGATGCCTGGAAGCTGTTCTACATGGGCATCGTGCGACTGGAGTCGCCGTTCTATGCGCGCATGTACCTGGCCACCATCCACGATCCCAATGAACTGGGCTCGCGCGTGGTCATTGAAGTGGCCGGGGCGCTCGCCGGTGTTGCGCTTGGCTGGGTGATATTCAGTTCCCGGTCAGGCGAAAAAACTGAGACCTCGAACTGATTTTTCGTTCGCCACGCGTTAAACGCAGGCACGTTGAATGCGCACGTTACCGACCACTCACCTGCGCGTAACCGAGGCGGTAATGCACGTGTGTGCGTGAGTGGTTAAGGCCGCGTGCGCGCGCCGGTTGCAGGGCAAGATTGATTCACAAACGCGGTGGCAGGGTAGGGGCCGTACGGAAACAACGACCCGTGCAACACCCCTTTGACGGAGACCACCCAATGACGAATCGCAACCGCAAGCCCCTGATCGCCCTGTTGATCGCCGCCGGCAGTGTGATGGCCGTTCCGGCAATGGCACAGACCGCACAGCAGAGCGCCGCGCAGGCCCAGCAGCAGGCCGCTCAGGCGCAGCAGGCCGCCGGTGCTGCCGACCAGGCCGCCGACGCCGCCACCGGTGCTGCCGCACAGGCATCTGCGCAGGCCAGCGGCGGCGGTCAGACCTGGGCCAGCGTCGACACCGACGGCAACGGCACCATCAGCAAGTCCGAGGCCCAGGTCAACGCCGGCCTCGCCCAGGTCTTCGACCAGGCCGACACCAACAAGGACGGCGAGCTCACCCCGGATGAATACAAGGCCTACGTCGCCGCCCAGCAGACCGGAGCCGCCAACGGCGGCAACGCCCCGGGCCGCTGATGAAACACCGCGTGCACCCATGGCATCGGGTGCACGCAAACCGCGCGCCCACCCATGAAACCCGGGTGCGCGAACCCTCCATGCTACATCTGGATGCGCGCGAACCGTCCGCGTTCCCGGGCCATTCGGACGCACGCGAACCGTCCGCGCTCCCGTGCCATCCGGACGCACGCGAACCGTCCGCGCTCCCGTGCCATCTGGACGCACGCGAACCGTCGGCGCTCCCGTGCCATCTGGACGCACGCGAACCGTAGAGCCGGGCTTGCCCGGCTGCTTCACCAATAATTCCGGCCCCGGCCGGAAACCCAGGCAACACCAAGCGCAGAAGGGCCCAACACCGCTGGACAACGGTGAAAGGCAGTGAGGGGGGAAGGGCGGCTTCGGCCGCCCTTCCTTTTTCGGGTCGGTCGCCCAGCCGGGCAAGCCCGGCTCTACGGTGTCGCATATCCCGGCAGAGCCGGTATCCTTCCCTCATGATGACCTCACAACCCACGCCCACCGGCCACATCGGCCTGGTCGGCTTCGACGGTGACGACACGCTCTGGAAGAGCGAGGATTACTACCGCAAAGCCGAACAGGACTACCTCGACATCCTGTCGCGCTATATCGACGTGCACGACACCGCCACCGCACGCCATCTGCTGGAAGTGCAGCAGCGCAACCTGGCCGTGTTCGGTTACGGCGTGAAGGGCATGACCCTGTCCATGATCGAAGCAGCCATCGACATCAGCCAGCAGATGATCACCGCGCGTGACCTGCAGCAGATCATCGACATCGGCCACGACACCCTGCGCCACCCGGTGGAGCTGATTGACGGCGTGCGCGAATCGGTCGCCGCCATCGCCAACGACTACCCCGTGGTGCTGATCACCAAGGGTGACCTGTTCCACCAGGAAGCCAAGATCAAAGTCGCCAACCTGCGCGACCTGTTCCCGCGCATTGAAATCGTGTCCGAGAAAGACCCCGAAACCTACGCCCGCGTGCTGGAGGAATTCGACCTGCCGATGGACCGTTTCGTCATGGTCGGCAATTCGCTGCGTTCAGACATTGAACCGGTGATCACGCTGGGCGGCTGGGGCATCCACACCCCGTATGCTGTCACCTGGGCGCATGAAACCCAGCACGGCGTGGCCGCCGACGAGCCGCGCATGGTCGAAGCCCCCACCGCCTTCGATTGGCCGCAGGCATTGCGCGCCATCGAAGCCAAGGCCGCACAGGGCTGAGCCGGTGAAGCGCCTGTGCCTGCTGCTGGTGTTGTGGCTGGGGCTGCCGTTGGCCGCCCTGGCCCAGCAGACCGCCGAGAAATCCGACACCTACCAGGTGCATACCGGTGATGCCTGGGTGGATGCCCAGCTGCAGGACATCAATCATTACGCCGAGCGCTTCCCCGACAGCTTCCTCGACGAAGTGGTGCGCTACGCCGGGGCCTCGCGCGGTTACATCGCCGCGCTGATGTATACCCACGGTTGGCACGCCGGTGATATCTATTTCGCGTGCTTCTGGGGCAAGGTCACCGAGCATTCGTGCCGCGACAGCGTGCGCGCCTTCAGCCGGCGGGTCCCGGAAGAAGGCGGGTTCGTGCAGTGGTCCGATGTGGTCAACGAGGACCTCGGCACAAAGCCCACCAACCTGCACTGGCGCGCGCTGCGCCACGCCATTGTGGCCAGCCACGACCACTGGGACCGCCCGGTGGAGCTGGATGCCACGTTGAAGCGGCAGCTGGGCGATCGTGCGCAGCGGGATAAGCGCGCACGCGCGGCGGCTACGGCGGCGGCTACTGATCGTTGATGCCCCCGGTGACGGGCATGGCCCGTCACTACACGTGGGCTTTGATTCCACGATGACGGGCATGGCCCGTCACTACACGGATGGTCGGCCCTGTAGTGACACGCCATGCGTGTCCTCGCGGTGCCCGCCCCGTGCGACGCCCCATTCATGGCCCCGCCAAACATCCCGATGACGCGCATGGCGCGTCACTACGCGGTGCGCGACAATGGCGCAAATCCCCCCGCGCCCTGTCTCCGAGTACGCAATGAGCACCACTGCCTTCGTTTCGCCCGACGACATCCGCACCCTGTTCGCGCAGGCCATGTCCAGCATGTACCGCACCGAGGTGCCGTTGTACGGCACGCTGGTGGACCTGGTCGCTGACATCAACGACGCCGTTCTTACCGAAAACCCGGCCCTGGCCGAGCAGCTGGACCGCAACGACGAGCGCGCCCGCCTCGCCCAGGAACGCCACGGTGCCATCCGCGTCGGCACCGCCGCCGAACTCGCCACCCTCGGCCGCCTGTTCGCGGTGATGGGCATGCACCCGGTGGGTTACTACGATCTTTCCGTGGCCGGCGTGCCCGTGCACTCCACCGCGTTCCGCCCACGCACCGCCGCCGCGCTCGCACACAACCCGTTCCGCGTGTTCACCTCGCTGCTGCGGCTGGAGCTGATTGAAGACCCCACCTTACGCGAGCAGGCTGCGCAGATTCTCGCGCGCCGCCACATCTTCACCGACGAATGCCTGCACCTCATCGCCCAGGCCGAACGTGACGGCGGCCTGGAGGAAACCGAAGCACGCCGTTTCGTGCTGGCCGCGCTGGAAACCTTCCGCTGGCACAGCGACGCCACCGTGTCGCTGGACACCTACCACGCACTCAGCAAGGCCCACCGCCTTGTTGCCGACGTGGTCAGCTTCCGTGGCCCGCACATCAACCACCTCACCCCGCGCACGCTGGACATCGACGCCGCCCAGGCCGGCATGCTTGCGCGCGGCATCGACGCCAAGGCCGTGGTCGAAGGCCCGCCGCCACGTCGCTGCCCGATCCTGCTGCGCCAGACCAGCTTCAAGGCGCTGGAGGAAGAGGTGAACTTCCCTGAAGACGGCCGCAGTGATGTCGGCACCCACACCGCGCGTTTCGGTGAGATTGAACAGCGCGGTCTGGCGCTTACCCCCAAGGGGCGCGCGCTGTACGACCAGCTGCTCAACCAGGCGCGGGAGGCGGATGGGGCGGGCAGCACCGGCGGTGACTACACCACGCGGCTGGCGAATGCGTTTGCTGCGTTCCCGGACGACCACGACACCCTGCGCCGTGAGGGCTTGGGGTATTACCGGTATGCGCTCACCGACGCCGGGCGTGCGGACAAGGCCGCCGTGTGTGACCTGCCGGCCGAGGCGTTGATTGCCGCCGGTCTGGCGACGGCCGACCCGATTGTGTACGAGGATTTCCTGCCGGTGAGTGCGGCGGGGATTTTCCAGTCCAACCTGGGCGGGGAAGAGCAGCGCGCGTATGCCGCGCACGCGAACCGTGAGGCGTTTGAGCAGGCGCTGGGGTTGAAGGTCGAAGACGAGTTCGGGATTTACGAACGCCTGCAGAACGAATCGCTGGCATCGCTACGCGCGTAATTTATCCGTTCGCGGAATCCCGGTGGTGCCGGCCGCTGGCCGGCAACCTCATGAACCTTCGTCCGGGCGATGCCTGGTTGCCGGCCAGCGGCCGGCACTACCGAGCCTCCACCACTCCGCGATGGCTCACCCCTTCATCGTCCCGGTATCCAACCACCGCTGGTGCCAGGACAGCGCCTCCGGCAGCAGATGCGGCGTGTGCTTGCCGTAACTCTCGCGGCTGGCACGCTCGAAATAATCATTGATCTGGTCCCGGAACTCCGGGTGCACGCAGTTATCAATCACCACGCGCGCACGCTTGCGCGGGGTCAACCCACGCAGATCCGCCAAGCCCTGCTCGGTCACGATCACCGACACATCGTGTTCGGTGTGATCCACATGGCTCACCATCGGCACAATCGCCGAGATGGTTCCGTTCTTCGCCGTAGACGGGCTCAGGAACGCCGACAGGAACCCGTTACGCGCGAAATCACCCGAACCGCCAATGCCGTTCATGATCCGCGTGCCCATCACGTGGGTCGAATTCACGTTGCCGTAGATGTCCGCTTCGATCATCCCGTTCATGCCAATGCAGCCCAGGCGGCGCACCAGTTCCGGGTGGTTCGAGATCTCCTGCGTGCGCATGATGATGCGCTCGCGGTAGAAATCGATGTTCTCCTTGAACGTCTCATTCGCCTGCGGGCTCAGCGCAAACCCCGTGCACGAGGCGTAGCTCAGCACGCCATCGCGCAGCAGGTCCAGCATGCCGTCCTGGATGACTTCGGTGAATGCGCTCAGGTCGCGGAAGCCGCTCTTTCCCAGCCCCGCCAGCACCGCATTCGGAATGTTGCCCACGCCACTCTGCAGCGGCAGCAGGTTGGCCGGCAGGCGGCCGCGCGCCACTTCGTGCTTCAGGAACTCGATCAGGTGCCCGGCAATCAGTTCGCTGGTTGCATCAATCGGGCTGAACGGGCTGTTGCGGTCCGGGCCGTTGGTGCGCACCACCGCCACAATCTTGTCCGGGTCGCAGCGCAGCGCGGTGTCGCCAATGCGGTCGTTCGCGTGCACCAGCGGAATCGGCTTTCGGTACGGCGGCAGCGCCGTGCCGTAGTAGATGTCGTGCATGCCGTCCACACCGGCCGGCTGCCATTCGTTCACCTCAACGATCACCTTCCTGGCCAGGTCCAGCCAGGTCTTGTTGTTGCCCACCGAGGTGGAGGGCACCAGCGAGCCGTCCTCGCGGATCGCCGAAACCTCCACCACTGCCGTATCGATATCGCCGTAGAAACCGAACCACACATGCTGGGCCACGTGGCTGAGGTGGATGTCGATGTAATCCAGCTTGCCCTCGTTGATGCGGTTGCGCGCATCCGGGTCGCTCTGGAACGGCATGCGCATCGCAATGCCATCGGCCTTCGCCAGCGCGCCGTCCAGTTCCGGGGCGGTGGACGCGCCGGTCATCAGGCTGATCTGGAAGGGCTGGTTCTGCGCGTGGAAGGCTTCAATACGCTCGGCCAGCGCCACCGGTACCGCCTTCGGGTAGCCCGAACCGGTAAAACCACTCATGGCAACGGTTTCACCTGGCTGAATGAGTGCAGCGGCAGCTTCGGCAGAAACCACCCGGTCGCGCAGACGCGCGTTGGCAATGCGATCAACAGACATGGCGACAGCAGCTGTGTAGGGGCCTTCATTATCGGCCATTGCCGACAGCCGCCGACGTTCGACCAAGGTGCTAGGCCGGATACAGCAAATATCCGGCCGTATTCAGCTTCCAGAAAGCTTCTGTACCCACCGGTATTGTTTTGCAGTGCAGCGTGCAACTTGTTTCTGGAGCCTAGATGATCGCCCTGCATCCCGACGTGGGGGAGGGAGCAGAGCCCGCTGGCAGTTCGCTGCAAGCGGGCTTTTTTATGTCTGAAGTATCCCGATGGACACGCATGGCGTGTCCCTACACCGGGATCCCGTAGCGACGCGCCATGCGCGTCCCACGCACCGCGTCACCGCCCGACACGCATCACCGCCGCGATCCCCACCTGATACCCAATGCGCGTCAAACGCCATGCCCGCCACACCCGCGGTCATAATCTCCCCATGCCAATCCCCGCCAACGCCGTCCCCGCCGCCCTTGTCCCCTTGGTAGACCGCGCCCTGGCGCGCCTGGCCCTCAGCCTGGCCGACACGCCCCACTGGCCCCCCACGGAACCCGTCCTCGATCAGCTGCGCGAACTGGCCCTGGCCAGCGACTTCGCCATCGACACCCTGTGCCGCCAGCCCGCACTGCTGTCGCAATTGACCCAAAACGACTGTCCACCGATCCCGCTGCCGGAACTCGATCCCGAGCACCCCAGCGACTGGCCGGTCCGTCTGCGCCGTTACCGCACCGCCGCCTCCACCCGCCTCATCTGGCGGGACCTGAATGGGCTTGATGACGTCCCGGCCACCCTGCGCGGAGCCACCGCCCTGGCCGAGGATTGCCTTGGCCTGGCCCTGGCGGCGCTGGAAAAGGAATTCGCCACCCGCCACGGCATCGTGCGGGCCACGGCCGACGGCAGCGCACAGCGCCTGGTGGTGTTCGGTCTCGGCAAGCTCGGCGGCGGCGAACTCAACTTCAGCTCCGACGTCGACCTGGTCTACGCCTACCCCCAGGGCGGCGAATCCGACGGCCCGCGCCCGCTGGCCGCCGAGGAATACTTCGCGCGCCTCGGCCAGCGCCTGGCCAAGCTGCTCGACGAAACCACCGTGGACGGGTTCAGCCACCGCGTCGACCTGCGCCTGCGTCCGTTCGGCAATGCCGGCCGTGTCGCGCTGTCGTTCGCCGGCATGGACAACTACTTCCAGCGCGAAGGCCGCGACTGGGAACGCTACGCCTGGCTCAAGGCCCGCGCCGTGGCCGGCGACATCCCCGCCGGCGAAGCCTGGCTGCAGAGCCTGCGCCCGTTCGTGTACCGTCGCTACCTCGACTTCACCGCGCTCGACGGCCTGCGTGAAATGAAAGCCGCCATCACCGCCGAAGTCGCGCGCAAGGACATGTTCGACGACATCAAGCGCGGCCCCGGCGGCATCCGCGAGATCGAGTTCCTCACCCAGGCGTTGCAGCTCATTCGCGGTGGCCGCGAAGCCACCCTGCGCGAGCGCCGCCTGCTGTACGCGCTGCCCGCCCTGGTTGCCTGCGGCCAGATGGACCCGCAGGACGGGGCCGACCTGCTGCACGCCTACGACTTCCTGCGCCGGCTGGAGAACCGCCTGCAGATGCTGCGCGACGCCCAGACCCACGCCCTGCCCAGCGACCCCACCGACCGCCTGCGCCTGGCCTGCACCCTCGGCTACGAAGACTGGGACGCGCTGGTGGCCGCACTCGACGTGCAGCGCAAGCGGGTCAGCACCGAATTCGCCGCCCTGCTCGCCCCGCGCGCCGGCCAGGCCGCCCCCGATGCGCTGTCCAACTACTGGCGCGGCCTGCCTGAAGCCGGCAGCGCCGAGGTGCTGGCCGAAGCCGGCTTCAGCGATGCGCACGGGGCCGACCAGTCGCTGCGCGATTTCGCCCAGTCGCTCGGCGTGAAGTCGCTCTCTGACGCCGCGCGCGCCCGCCTGGACCGCGTGCTGCCCGCGCTGCTGCACGCCGCCACCCGCTCGCCGCAGCCCGACGCCGCGCTCAGGCGCGTGCTGGGCCTGCTGCAGGCCATCCTGCGCCGCACCAGCTACCTCGCCCTGCTGGACGAACAGCCCAGCGCGCTGGCCCGCCTGGTGGACGTGCTTGCCCGCAGCGCGCTGCTTGCCGAGCGCCTTGCCGCGTATCCGCTGCTGCTGGACGAACTGCTGGACATCCGCGTCTCCGGCCCGATGCCGGACGAAGCCGCCATGCAGGCCGAATGCAACGCCGCGCTCAACGTGGACGACCCCGAAGCCGCCTTGCGCCTGCTCAACGAAACCCGGCTCGCGCTCAGCTTCCGCATGGCCCTGGCCGCGCTCGACGGCCGCCAGCGCGCCGTCGACAGCACCCGCCAGCTCGCCCAGCTTGCCCAGGCCGTGGTGGTCACCACGCTGCAGATGGCCGAGGCCGACATGCAGCAGGCGCACGGTGTGATTCCTGGCGGCCGCTTCGCCATCATCGGCTATGGCAGCCTGGGCGGGCTGGAGCTGGGCTTCGGTTCCGATCTCGACCTCGTGTTTCTTCACGACCACCCCGGCGACCAGGACAGCAGCGACGGCAAGCGCCCGCTCGACCCCGGCCGCTGGTACGCGCGCCTCGCGCAGAAGGTGATGGCCCTGCTGGGCGCGGTCACTGCCGCCGGCCGCCTGTACGACATCGACGTGCGCCTGCGCCCGGATGGCGGCAAAGGCTCGCTCGTCTCCTCGCTGGCCAGCTACACTGAATACCAGCGCGAGCGCGCCTGGACCTGGGAACACCAGGCCCTTGTTCGCGCGCGTGGCATTGCCGGCGATGAAAGCCTGCTGGCTGATTTCGAGCGCGTGCGCGCGCAGACCCTCGGCCGCGTGCGTGACCGCGAGGTGTTGTTTGCGGATGTACTGAAGATGCGCGCCCGCATGCGCACCGAGCTGGACCGCAGTGATGCGGGTCGTCTGGATCTGAAGCAGGGGCCGGGCGGGGTAGTGGACCTCGAGTTCCTGCTACAGACCGGCGTGCTGGACAGCGCCGCAGAACATCCGCAGGTGCTGGAGCCGCGCGATACCCCCAGCCTCATAGACGCACTAGCCCAGATTGGATGGCCCCGTAGTGACACGCCATGCGTGTCAACGCAGTCCCTGCACGAAGCCCACGCCGCCCTGCTCGATGTCGGCCTGGCGTGCACGTTGGACCGCCGGCCCCGCATGGCCATACCGACGCCCGCGCTGGAGGAAGCGCAACGCGTGATCACCGCAGCGTGTGATGCTGCGGACCTCCCGTTCACCGGCTCCACGGCTGCATGACTGCATGACTGCCTGACTGCATGACTGCTTTGGTGGGATCGGTCGACAGACGATCGCCGATAACGCCCGATCGGCGCTTTAACGCATGGACCCTTCCGGGCAAACGCCTCCGTTCCCCGGTCATGCGTCCCCGAACGTGGACCTCCTACCGGCGGTCGACTGTCGTCCGACCCTACCGCTCCACACATCGCGGGGGCCACACATCGCGGGCACCCGCGAATCACGCGAATCGGGCAATCACACGCACTGGTCAAAACCCCGCGATGCATCCCCGGTAGAGGCGGTCGCAAGACGCCTGCCGATAACGCCCGATCAGCGCTTTAACGCATGGACCCCACCGGGCAAACGCCCAATCACCCCACCCGAGGTGCCATCTTCCACAACAACGCCCGGAACGGAGCCAACAAAAACACCCCGATCCCCAGCTTCACCGCCAGATCCCCCGCCGCCCAACTCACCCACGGCAAACTGGACCCGGCAAACGCGATGCTCCAGAAAATGCACGTATCCAACGTCGCACTGCAGGTCGTCGCCACCATCGGCGCACGCCACCAGTTCCCCCGGCGCAAGCGGTCAAACACGGTGATATCCAGCAACTGCGCCGCGATGAACGCCACGCACGACGCCACCGCAATACGCGGCGTGGCAATCCACACCGAAAGCACCACCGCCAACGCAAACCCCGCCCACGCCACCCGCCGCGCCGCCGCCGGCCCGAAGCGCCGGTTGATCAGGTTGCTGACCAGAAACGCCACCGGGTAGCTGAACGCCCCCCAGGTCAGCCAGTCATTGATCGGAAACTGCACCAGCACATTCGACAGCAGCACCACCGCGCCCATCGCCAGCACCGCCAGCAGCAGGCTGCGGGTGGTCAACGGGGCAAACACAACATCGGGGCGCGCGGACATGGCGAACAGGGGTAGGGTGGGGAAGGGGGCGCATTATCCCCCAACCCGCGCGGCGGGGCCGGATGTGGCACTGGCTGTGGCTGTTACTGTTGCTGTTGCTGTTGCTGTTGCTCTGGCTCTGGCTTTGGTAGAGGCGGTCGCCAGACGCCTGCCGATAACGCCCGATCGGCGCTTTAACGCATGGACCCAACCGGGCAAACCTCTCCGCTCCCGGTCATGCGTCCCCGGGCGATGCACCGTTATCGGCGGTCGACTGTCGTCCGACCCTACCGGGCCCACGCATGCGAGGCCCGTGGAACGCGGCGGTTACACGGCCTCAGCGCATCCCCGCGATGCCTCCCCTCAATACGCCTCACTCATCTGATTCTTCGCCGCATCCGCCGTCGGCATGAACGCCAGGGTTTCCCCCTGCGCATTGGCCACCATCCACCCGGCACCGGCTTCGGTCGGGGTCAGGTCCAGCACATCGCCCACCTTCAACGTCTTGCCCGGGTTGTTTTCGCGCGCCGGCCACTGGATCACCGCAACCTCGGGCGATTCCGGGTTCCTCAGCGCCACTTCAACCGCGCCATCGGCCTTGGTCTCCACCGTTTCCACCGTCAACGGCGGCAGCGGCTGGGCCTTCGCGGCTTTGCCCTTGCCTTTCTCGTTACCGGACTCGCTCAGCTTCTCCGACCCCGCGATCGAAGCGCCCAGCGTCAGCCATACCGGCGAGGTCACAATCGCCACAGCCACCGACGAACCGGCCATCCCGTAGCTGCCCACCTTGTCGCTGAAGCCGGTCGGCGGGTCGCCCGCGTAGACCGGTGCGGCCACCAACAACGTAGCCAGTGCCGCGGAAATCAAAGAACTGCGCATCAGTGCGTCTCCCTGTTCGTGTGGTTCAAGGTTGCGGTGCCGCCATGCCGGCTACCGGCACGTGCGCCACACTCAGCTCCTGCACCAGCAGGTCATGCTGCTGCAGGAATTCAAAAACAGATTCCACCGTTACCACCGAGTAGTTGCCGGAAATACGTTCGCTGCCCGGGTGGTCGGTGGTGGCTGCATTGGCTGCGAAGAAGCGCGCGCCCAGCCGCTTGCCCACGCCGATGTGCAGAATGCTGGGTTTGTACTGGTACACCTTCAGCCACGCCTGCGCCTGCGAACGGCGGCTCACTGCCGGTCCATGCTCGGCCCGCTTGATGCCGGCCATCAGCACTTCCAGCACCCACTGGTTGGAATTCTGGTATTCCACCGAAAACGGATACGCCACCACGCTGTAACGCGGCTCGTGCATCGCCTTGGCGGGCGCGCCGTCACCGCCCAGCATCGCCTTCAATGCTGCACGCAGTGCCGGCGCGGGCACACCCACGCGGATATCCGTATGCGTCCCGGTTTCGCCAATGAAGTTGCTTAGCCCCTCGCGGAACAGCGTCGAGGTTGAGGATTTGCAGTGGTTCAGCAGATGCACCACACGCCACTGGCCGTCGTCGTCGCGCAGTGCCAGCGCCAGGTGGCTGTGGCGCAGGCCGTATTTGCTGAGGTCCTGTCCGCCGCGTGCCAGCAGGGCTACGTCTACGTTGTCCAGCGCGTCCAAAGTTTCGGTGGTGGCCTGGGCCACGTCGAACATGGCGGCCATTGAAGCCGGGGAGGGGTAGCGGGGCAGGCATTCGGGTGCGGCCACGGCGGTGCCTGGCATTAAAAGCAGCAAGCAGATCAACCAACGTTCCATGTCACCCCCTTACGTTTGGGCATCTTACCCATAACGGGCGGCTGGAATCCTGCGATGACGCGCATGGCGCGTCACTACGGGTGGTCGGAATCCTGTAGTGACGCGCCATGCGCGTCATCGCGGTGCCCGGTCAACCGGCCAGCCGCTCCAATACCTGCCTGGCCACCCGCCCGGTCTCCCGCAACGGCACCACCTCTTCCGCGCGATCCCACTCCAACCACCGCTCCTGCAACCGCCCACGCTCGCGCAGCGCCCGCTGGAACACCACCATCCTGCCCTGCGCCTGCTCGCCCAGCGCCACACACACCGGCACCCGGGTCGCACACGCTTCCGACAACAGATTCACCGAATCCGGCGACACCACCACCCGGTGCGCCCAGCCCAGCAGCCCGGCGTACGGGTTCACCCCGTCCCCCCCATCGCCCCAGATCACCTGCGGCAACCCAGCAAACGCACTACGCAGCGCCCCCACCAACGCGGGCGGGGTCCGCCGCGACGTAGTGGCCAACACACTGCCACCCTCAGCCCGCACCTGCGCCGCCACCTGCTCAAACACGCGCGCCATAGCCGCCTCATCCCAAGACGCATGCCCGGTCGGCCCGCCCACCAGCAACGCCGTGCGCGGCCCAGGCAACGTGCCGAACTCCGCAAACGCCGCGCGCCCCAGCGCCAGCCAATCGTCATTCACCGGGTTCAGGCTGCCCAGCAGGGTCAGCACGTTCTCGCCGCGCAGGCGGTCGTGCTCCGGCACCACCACCACGTCCCAATGCCGGGGCGAAAGGCGCGGGTCCAGAATCTGCACCACCTTCGTGCCACGCAGCCGCAACGCACGCAGCGCCCCCGCCGCCTGCCGCCCACACCCGATCGCCAATTCCGGCGGGTTCACCGCCAGCTCCGCCAGCCCCGGTCCAAAACCGTCAGCCATCCCCGGCAACCAGCGCGGGGCCACCCACTTCCACGGCGCGCGCGGCTGCAGCACCAGCGGCCGGTGGGCCCCCAGCTTCAGCGCACTGGCCAGCGCCACTGCCTGGCGCACATTACCCGCGCGGCCGTCAGTGATCGTCCAAGGGGCGGTCCATCGTTTCACGTGTGGCATTAATTCGTTTCAGTCAGGCTGGGTGTTGCAGCTGTTGCGACACTCTACACTGCGAGCCTTCACCGATCCCGGAGGCTTCATGTCCAACGTGCTTAACGACACCGCGCTAGACCAGCTGTTCCGTACCGCCCGCACCCAGAACGCCTTCCAGGACAAGCCTGTTGAAGATGCCCAGCTGCGCGCCCTGTACGACCTGCTGAAGTGGGCCCCCACCGCCGCCAACGGCAGCCCGGCGCGTTTCGTGTTCGTGAAGTCGAAGGAAGCCAAGGCCAAGCTGGCCCCGGCGCTGTCCGAGGGCAACCATGACAAGACCCTGGCTGCCCCGGTCACCGTGATCGTCGGCTTTGACGAAGACTTCCACGAGAAGCTGCCGTTCCTGTTCCCGCACACCGACGCCAAGGCGTGGTTCGACGGCCCGCGTGAAGGCCGCACCGAGGGCGCGTTCCGCAACGGCAGCCTGCAGGGTGGCTACCTCATCCTCGCTGCCCGCGCGCTGGGCTTGGATGCCGGCCCCATGAGCGGCTTCGACAACGCCAAGGTGGACGAGGCCTTCTTCAAGGGCACCGCCATCAAGTCGAATTTCCTGGTCAACTTGGGGTACGGTGATCCTTCGGGCCTGTTCCCCCGGCTGCCTCGCCTGTCGTTCGACGAAGCCGCCCGCATCGAATAAGCGTTACCGCCAGACCGCGGCCCGTCTGTGCGGACGGGCTGTATGAGTAGTTGCATTCTTCCCCTTCCCTTAGCGAGAGAGACTCACATGACCGTTACCCGCAAACTGCTGCTGCCGCTGGCCCTCACTCTGGCCATCACCGCCTGCTCGAAGCCGGCCGATGAAGCCGCTGCCCCGGCCGCCGACGCCGCTGCCACCCCGGCCGCTGCTGAAACCACCACCCCGGCTGCTGATGCCGCTGCCGCTGCGCCGGCGGCTGAAGCCATCCAGATCGCGTCGGGCACCTACAAGCTGGACCCGAGCCACACCGACGTGCTGGCCCAGTGGAGCCACTTCGGCTTCTCCAACCCCAGCGCCCACTTCGGCAACGCCGAAGGCACCCTGGTGTTCGATTCCGCTGACGTGACCAAGAGCACCGTCGAAGTGAAGCTGCCGCTGAGCGGCCTGAACAGCTTCACCGCCAAGTTCGACGAACATCTGAAGAGCGCCGATTTCTTCGACGCCGCCAAGTTCCCGGCCGCCACCTTCAAGAGCACCAAGGTGGAAGCGGCCGGCACCAACAAGCTGACCGTCACCGGTGACCTGACCATCAAGGACATCACCAAGCCGGTCGTGCTGGACGTCACCATCAACGGCGGTGGCGAACACCCGATGGCCAAGGTGCCGGCCGCCGGCTTCGACGCCACCACCACCATCAAGCGCAGCGATTTCGGCGTGGGTGCGTATGCTCCGAACGTGAGCGACGAAGTGAAGATCCGCATCACCACCGAAGCCACCGGCGAAAAGCCGGCGGCCTGACGTAGAGCGGGGCTTGCCCCGCTGCACGGAACAACAAAACGGCCCGCCAAAAATGGCGGGCCGTTTTCGTTCTACCTCACCCCACCAGCTTCCCCAACCACAACGCGCTGAAATCCGTCGGCGTGCGCCGTGCCGGCACCACCACCCCGGTGCCCCGCAAAAACACATGCGTGGCCTGCGCAAACGCCTGCCGCGCCACCAACGCCGTCTGCTTCACCGCCGCCTGCTGCTTGCGCAGCTGCACGATGTGCAGGGTCGGCTTTCCGGGTGCAGCGAATTTCTGATACTTGCGCAGTTCATCGGCCACCAGGTCCATGTCGGCCTGGGCTTTCAGCAGCGCTTGCTGGGAAAGGGCGAGCGCCAGGGCGGCCTCGCGCACCGGGACGGTGGCGTTGGGGGCGGCGGTGGCCAGGGCGGTTTCAAGGGAAGGGTCGCCTTGTTGCAGGCGCGCGATGAGGTCGGCAAGGGCCGAAGAGGTGAGGGCAGGCATAGGGGCGCATTGTAAGGCCGGCGGTGATGCGCGACCCGCGTCATCGACCATGTTCCGGCACCACGCATGACGCGCATGGCGCGTCACTACGGGACCCCGCGATCCCGTAGAGCCGGGCTTGCCCGGCTTCTTTCCGGCATCGCGGTGGTTCAGCCGGGCAAGCCCGGCTCTACGTTTCCTGCGCCTGGCAATCAATCCCCCTCATGCTCATCCGCATGCGCCTTCCAATACCCCTTCGACCGGATCCACTCCTTCGGCACCCCCAGATGTCCCTCCAGATACTTCCGCATCATCCGCGCCCGGCGTGACTCCGTCGCAATCCAATAGAACGTATCCCCCTCCGGCTCCTCAAAATCAGTAAACACATCCTCCAGCAACGTGCTG
The DNA here is from genome assembly GCA_050983615.1 of Stenotrophomonas maltophilia. Lineage (GTDB taxonomy): Bacteria > Pseudomonadota > Gammaproteobacteria > Xanthomonadales > Xanthomonadaceae > Stenotrophomonas > Stenotrophomonas maltophilia_AZ. Next base: position 482,087 of record CP158958.1, read on the forward strand.
GTGGCCGCATCAAACCAATTCCGCTCCAACCAGGAAACCGCGATCCGCTCATCCTCCGGCAACTCCTGCCGGTCCTCCGCCGAAGGCACCTCCACATACACCTGCGCCCGCGCGCCCTCCGGCAGCTGCTCCAACCACCGCGCAATTGCCGGCAGCGCGGTCTCATCGCCAATCAGCACATAGGTATCAAAGTCATCCGCAGTGATATGCGACCCGCGCGGCCCACCCACCGCAATCGCATCACCCGGCTTCGCATTGGAAGCCCAACGCGACGCCACGCCATCACCATGCAGCACGAAGTCGATCGCCAGCTCCCCCGCCTCCAGGTCCCACCAGCGCGGCGTGTAATCGCGCGCAGGGGAGGGCTCCTGGCCTTCCGGGTAGCGCGGGCCGTGTTCGGTCATGGTGGGCACCACAAATTCCCCCGCTGCATTGGGGAAGAACAACTTCACGTGGTCGTCCGGCGCGGGCGAATCGAAGCCCTCCAACGCCGGCCCACCCACCACCACCCGGCGCATGCTGGGAGTCAGCTCTTCGGTGCGCAGCACCTGCAGCGGACGGAACTTCACGGAATGACGCAGCAACTGATGTTCGTGCAAAGCCATGGGGGAATACCTGTATCAAGGCCGCAATCGCGGCAAATGGAAAAACGACCTGGCGCGCTCTATGGCTGGCGCGGTCATGTGGTGCCGGGCTTGCCCGGCAACGCGACCAACTACCCGGAACGCAACCTCACCGCCCGGCGCGAATCCTCAAAGCCGCCTCACGCAATGCCTGGGCCACAACGGCCGTGTTCTCATCCGACCACCGCGCGTGATGCAACCCCAGCGCCTGCTTCACCTCGCGCAGCGCCTCCCGCACCGGCATCGGCAGATTCGCCTTGGCAATCGTGCGCGCGCTGTCGCGAACCCGGCGCATCGCCGCAGTCACTTCCTCGCGCTGCGCTTCCAGCTCCGCCTGGCCCAACGCATTGAGCTGAAAGCGCCGCCGGCCGCCGTCGTCGCTCACATCCACCCAGCCCGCCGCCTCGAACTGCGCCAGCACCGGGTAGATCGAGCCCGCACTGGGCGTATACACCCGCACGAACATCTCCGCGATGCACTGGATGAGCTCATAACCATGCCGCGGTTGCTCGGCCAGCAGCGCCAGCACCAGCAGGCGCAGGTCACCCCGGCTCAGCGGGCGCGCGCTGCTGGAGCGGGCAGAGGCATCAGGTTCGCGCGGACAGGTCATTTCGATATATCGATTCGAGTGCGATAACGATATATCGAAAAGATCGGGCAGGGAACCCCATCCAACCAAATCGGTTCATCAATCCACCGTAGGGACACGCCATGCGTGTCCAGCGCAATGCCGGAACACGCCCGCACCACACGCCCCCAAGGACACGCATGGCGTGTCCCTACGCACCAAACGCACCGTGCCCGGCATGGAACAACCCGCGAACCGCGCCCGATTGTCGCGCCCTGTCCCAAAGACAACCCCGAAATACCGCGCTTCACGCCCCCGTAGAGCCGGGCTTGCCCGGCTGCTCTCACCTCCATACGCCCCCGTAGCGAAGAACCCAAACCCATTGGTGCGCTACACTTTGCGGCTAGAAATCTATAAACACCTCGCGCGCATGCGTGCGGTCATGGGAGCGCTAATGAACTGGTTGAACGATGTGCTGAGCAACGACCCGAACCCGGTGGAAACCCAGGAGTGGATCGAGTCGCTGAAGGCCGTTATTGATGTCGAGGGCCCTGAGCGCGCGCATCAGCTGTTGGAAGGCATGGTGGAACTCACCCGTCGTTCGGGTGCCTACCTGCCGTTCTCTCCCACCACCGAGTACGTGAACACCATTTCGCCGAACCTGGAGGCCAAAAGCCCCGGCAACGCCGAACTGGAATGGCGCATTCGTTCCATCATCCGCTGGAACGCCATGGCCACCGTCGTGCGCGCGAACCGCAAGCCCGGCGACCTGGGCGGCCACATCGCCAGCTTCGCCTCCGGTGCCACCCTGTACGACGTGGGCTTCAACCACTTCTGGCGCGCCCCCAGCGACAACCATCCCGGCGACCTGCTGTTCATCCAGGGCCACAGCGCCCCGGGCATCTATGCGCGTTCCTTCCTGGAAGGCCGCATTGACGAACAACAGCTGGACAAGTTCCGCATGGAAGTCGACGGCGGCGGCCTTTCCAGCTACCCGCACCCGTGGCTGATGCCGGACTACTGGCAGACCCCCACCGTGTCCATGGGCCTGGGCCCGCTGGCCGCCATCTACCAGGCGCAGTTCCTGCGTTACCTGGAAAACCGTGGCCTGATCGAAAAGAGCGACCGCAAGGTGTGGTGCTTCATCGGCGACGGCGAAAGCGACGAGCCGGAAACCCTGGGTGCCATCGCCCTGGCCGGCCGTGAAGGCCTGGACAACCTGATCTTCGTGGTGAACTGCAACCTGCAGCGCCTGGACGGCCCGGTGCGCGGCAACGGCAAGATCATCCAGGAACTGGAAGGCGTGTTCCGTGGCGGCGGCTGGAACGTGATCAAGCTGCTGTGGGGCGGTTACTGGGATGCCCTGCTGGCCAAGGACACCAACGGTGTTCTGAAGAAGCTGATGATGGAAACCGTCGACGGCGAATACCAGAACTGCAAGGCCTTCGGCGGCGCGTACACGCGCGAGCATTTCTTCGGCAAGTACCCGGAAACCGCCGCCATGGTGGCCGGCCTTTCCGACGACGACATCTGGCGCCTGAACCGCGGCGGCCACGACCCGCACAAGGTGTATGCCGCCTACCACGAAGCCGTGAACACCAAGGGCATGCCCACCGTGATTCTGGCCAAAACCGTGAAGGGCTACGGCATGGGCAGCGCCGGTGAAGCGCTGAACCCCACCCACCAGACCAAGAAGCTGGACGACGAAGCCGTTCGCCACTTCCGCGACCGCTTCAACATTCCGGTCACCGACGAGCAGTTGAAGGACGGCCAGGTGCCGTTCTATCACCCCGGCCCGGACAGCCCGGAAGTGAAGTACCTGCAGGAACGCCGTGCCGCCCTGGGCGGTTACCTGCCGCAGCGCCGCCGCAAGGCAACCAAGAGCTTCAACGCACCGAAGCTGGAAGCCTACGAGCGCCTGCTGAAGAGCAGCGGCGAGCGCAGCTACAGCACCACCATGGCCTTCGTGCAGAGCCTGAACATCACCCTGCGCGACAAGGAACTGGGCCCGCACATCGTGCCGATCGTGGCCGACGAGGCCCGTACCTTCGGCATGGAAGGCCTGTTCCGCCAGATCGGCATCTACGCGCCGTTCGGCCAGAAGTACAAGCCGGTGGACGCCGACCAGCTGATGTTCTACCGCGAAGACCAGAGCGGGCAGGTGCTGCAGCAGGGCATCAGCGAACCCGGTGCCATTGCCTCGTGGATGGCCGCCGGCACCAGCTATTCGGTGAGCAACGTGCCGATGCTGCCGTTCTACATCTACTACAGCATGTTCGGCTTCCAGCGCGTGGGCGACATTGCCTGGCAGGCCGCCGACATGCGTACCCGCGGCTTCCTGCTCGGCGGCACCGCCGGCCGCACCACCCTGAACGGTGAAGGCCTGCAGCACGAAGACGGCCACAGCCACCTGGCCGCCGGCGGCATTCCGAACGTGCGCAGCTACGACCCGACCTTCGGCTTCGAAGTGACGGTGATTCTGCAGCACGGCACCAAGGCCATGATGGAAGACCAGGTAGACGAGTACTACTACCTGACCCTGATGAACGAAAACTACACCCACCCGGAAATGCCGGAAGGTGCAGCCGAAGGCATCGTGAAGGGTATGTACCTGCTGACCGACGCCGGCAAGCCGAAGAAGAACGAGCTGCGCGTGCAGCTGCTGGGTTCGGGCACCATTCTGCGCGAAGCCATTGAAGCGGCCGCGCTGCTGGAGAAGGACTTCGGCGTGACCGCCGACATCTGGAGCTGCCCGAGCTTCAACGAACTGCGCCGCGATGGCTTCGACGCAGAGCGTTGGAACCGCCTGCACCCGGAAGACACCCAGCGCAAGGCCTATGTGACCGAGCTGCTGGAAGACCGCCAGGGCCCGGTGATTGCCGCCACCGACTACGTGCGCGCCTACGCCGACCAGATTCGCGCCTTCGTGCCGGCCACCTACACCGTGCTGGGCACCGACGGCTTCGGCCGCTCGGACACCCGCGCCAACCTGCGCCGCTTCTTTGAAGTGGACCGGTACTACATTGCCCACGCGGCGATTGCGGCGCTGGCGAAGGACGGGAAGATGACTGGGAAGGATGTGGCCCGGGCGATCAAGCAGTACAAGATTGATCCGGAGAAGTCGAATCCTGTTGGGGTTTGATCAGCGATAAACCAAATGGAGGGCGGCCGAAGGCCGCCCTTTTTTGATCTGAATTGATCCAAATTCAAGGAGGAAGGGATGGACTATCACTTTGAAGCTTTGGGGGACGAGAGATTTCAGAAGCTTTGCCAAGCGCTCCTCGTAGCTGAGTTTCCCAATGTCACTTGTTTTCCTGTAGGCATGCCTGATGGAGGGCGTGATGCCGCATTAAGTGCGCCCGGCGGAAAGGACGTAATCATCTTTCAAGTGAAGTACTCGCGAGATCCTTCAACAAAGGATGCGAGAGAGACGGTGCTAGGAGCGATTCGCACCGAAGCAGAAAAGGTACGTCGCCTCGTGGGTAGAGGGGCGGTCCAGTACGTCCTTATTACTAATGTGACGGGAACTAGTCATCTCGATACCGGCAGCATGGATCGAGCAAAGCATCTGCTGGACCAGGAGCTGGGTGGAATAAATGCGACGGTTTGGTGGAGAGACGATTTGGTCGCTCGACTTAATCATAGCTCCCACGTGAAGTGGAACTTCATCGAGCTTCTCAAGGGAGGGGACATACTTGAGAAATTGGTCAGTACGGAGTCAAAGTCTGAAGAGAGCGCTAGGAAGGCGATAGACTCCTACATTTCGCTAGAGTACGTTCGCGACTCCCAATTGAAGTTCAAGCAGATCGACTTGGAAAGAGGGATCCTTAGTCTTTTCAGTGACGTGCCAGCACAGATAGAACGCTCGACGTCAGCAGCGCAGTCGCAGCGGGAAGTGTCGGTTAGGGCAGAGCTATCGGAATACGGCATTGAAGTTCAGCATGAATACGATGCGGAACTGAAACGGCGAATGACCTCTGTTGGCGCGATGCAGTTGCTTGCGAATGAGAAATTCTCTGAATCGCGAAACCTCGTGCTGCTTGAAGGGGCCCCTGGGCAGGGGAAATCTACTGTAACTCAGTATCTTTGTCAGATTCATCGACTCATTCTGCTTGGGTATGAAGATGACTTGAAGCAGGTGGAAAAAGATCTTGTGCCGGAAGCGGTTAGGGTTCCATTTCGGGTCGACTTGCGCGACTATGCCGCATGGCTGTCAGGCCGAAATCCTTTCTCTGAGAACTACTCGGAGCAATTGCCTCTAGGAACCTCGCCGGTTCTTGAGAAATTCCTGGCCGCTCAAGTATCAAGGGCGACGGGCGTTGACTTTACGGTTGAGAATTTGCGTTGGATATCCTCAAAGTCACGGCTGCTCATCGTCCTTGACGGTTTCGATGAGGTTGCTGACGTCGGCATACGTGCGCGAATCATCACAGAGGCAGGGGAAGCTGCGATTCGCCTTGAGCGGGCCTCGCGTTCTGTCCAGATTGTGGTGACAAGCCGGCCGACAGCGTTCGTAAATTCTCCGGGATTTCCGCGTGGGACATGGTCTCATATGGACCTTCTGCCTCTAGCCAGAAGTCACGTGAACTCCCACGCAAAACGCTGGTTGGCCGCGAAGGGATTTGATCCGCGAGAGCGTCGGGTAGCCATGCGGGCGCTTGAAGATGCCATGGTGCACACGCATGTGCGCGATCTCGCTCGAAATCCAATGCAGCTATCGATTCTCTTGGCCTTGATGAATGTCCAAGGTGTATCTCTTCCGAATAAAAGAACATCTCTTTACGACAAGTATATGGACATATTCTTCAATCGCGAGACGGAGAAGAGTTCGGTCGTTAGGGATAACCGAGATCTAATCCTGCACCTGCACGGATTCGTAGCATGGAAATTGCAACTAGACGCAGAGAATAGCGGAGCAGGAAACATTTCCGCTGATGCCCTAAAGTCGCTCGTTCGCGGATACTTGGAGCGCCACGGTCACAAGGAAACCCTTCTCGATGAGCTGCTTACAGGGGTAACCGAGCGAGTCGTTGCGTTGGTGTCGCGCGTAGAGGGTACGTACGAGTTCGAAGTCCAGCCGCTGCGTGAGTACTTCGCCGCGCGCCATATTTATGACACTGCTCCCTATGTCGTTGCATCATTGGACCAGGGCGGTACGAAGCCTGATCGATTCAGGGCATTGTCGAGGAATTTCTTCTGGCGAAACGTCGCCAGGTTCTATGCCGGTTGCTACACGACCGGAGAGCTCGCATCCATCGTGGAGGGCTTGACTGAACTGGGGGACGATCCGCGGCTGAGCGAGACTATTCATCCGGTTAGATTTGGATTCGACCTATTGACAGACTACGTGTTTGCAAACAAACCGAAGCTTGCGGAGCGTGTTCTCGATCCGTTGGTGGATCGCTCCAAGCTAATGTTGTTTGCTGTGATCGCCAAATCTCCACTCGCTCCGAAAGGGTATCCTCTATCGGAGGGGCCTGCACGCGAGCGACTGCTCCACCTGCTAAGCGACGAGATCGAAGCAAGTAAGTTGGAGTCGCATCGCGCCAAGCTTCTATCGCTTTACGCAACAAATTCCACTATGGAAGAGAGACGTCAACTCATTTCTAATGAATCAAGGCGAACCTCGGGTCCAGTCTCGGCGAGTACTCTGAGCATTCTCGGAGCCATCGAGTTTGAGAGCGCTGAGTATCTTTCATCTGTCGTTGTAGACAGTGAGCGCCATTTCGTTAGGTCATTGTTCTCAAATGATCGCCTTGACGCAGTCGATATGAGGCCTGGCGCGCTTGCTACCATGCAGAGTGTTATTGCCTGGGACCCCTATAGTCTCATGCAACACTATGAGGCCTTGCCGCGATCAGCCGAAGCACTGCGCTTTATCAGGGTGGCCTCTGTCTTCGCGAACTATAGACTTCACGCGCCTTGGGAGGACCTAGGGGAAGAATCTTTCGGTAGCGTCACTGGTCCATACTTCGCACGTGAGGAAATGCGAGCGGAATACCTGAGCAGGACCGATTTGCTGCCCCGTGTCGATGAGTCAGGCTTCGATTGGTCTGAGTTTGAAGCTGTCTTGGCAGAGCTGGAGCTGGTTCTATTTGGAGAGCTGAGTGTCTACTTACATACGTTAATGCGCCTTGTGGATGTTGGGCTGCAGTCCTATGGGCAGTGCTTGGCAATTGAAAAGTTTGCCTACTCACTATCGATGCACTTGGGGGAATCTGAGCTTCCTTTGAAGCTAATCGTCGATCCAACTGTCCATCTACTTGAGCGTTGCCTGATCGCGCGGTCGAATCACGATGTTGAGGCTTGGCGCGAGCTGATCAATAGGGTGGTTGCCGTATCCCGTGGTGAGGGTGACTCCCTTCTTGACCTGGTGGCAGTAATGGCGCACGCACCACTTGAGGAGATTGTTGGCTCAGCCAGCGAATTGTCACTAGCCTTGGGCAAACTTTCTGGGCGTGATTACCACTCATTGTATGTACTGCTTGAGGACAGGCATATTGATGATGACGAACTGGGGTTGGATGTGCTCGTTCAATCACTTCCTGAAATGTCACCACGTCTCGGATACGCACTGAAGCCGCGACTTGGCGCTGAGAAGTATGATCTAGTTTGGAACGGCGTGTTAAAGGACATCCACTGTTCTGATCGCAACGTTGCGTCGGATCTTGTTTCACACGGAATACACAAAGCACAAGAAGATGAAAGCCTTTGGCAGTCTGTCTTTAATGCTGCCCGTAGGCATCTCCCAATCACAGGGCACTACGGTTTCGTTCACGACGATGTGATCCTTAACTCGAGCGTTCCTGTAGATCTGGCAAGATCGATCATCAAAGAGCCATTCGACTACCCGCCGCTTATTGTGGCGCTATGCGTGGCTCGATTGGACGCTTTGCTCGGTCAAGATAGTGCGCCGGTGTCTGTCAAGGCGGTAGAGCAGTGTTGGCCGGAGTAATCCGAAGGGGGAGCTCGTAAAAGAAGGGGGCGCACGATTCGATCACACGTGGGCGCGTCCACTGCGTCCGCGTGTGTGCTCAAGCCGCCATGGTGCGTTCAGCACTCTCATCGCCCAAGGCGAGCTCAGAGAGACGGCCATGCATGGGGTGATCAAGTCGAGGAGGCGCGCCTGATGCCCTAGAAAAAATCGTACCGGTGGTCAGCGTAGGCAAGTAGTAGGGCTGGTTGCCGCTCGACGAAATCCGGGGCTTGAACAAGTATGGGCTACGCCCCCTCCTTCACCACGCGATCCATTTCCTCCCATCCGCTTGATGTCAGGCTGTAGGCCGCCCCAGAGCTGCTTGTAAACCTCTGTGTCAAAAGGCCGCGCGCAAGCAATGTCTCTACGCCATCCAGGAGATTGGTGTAACGCCGAGGATCAGTACCGTTGCTCACGTTCACATCCCCCGCGGTAATGGAATCGCCTTCAAGATAGCTTATGGTCCTGATTTCGTTGGATCCTGCTCGATGGAGGCCCATAAGCAGCTCGGCGGCGAACACGGGAAGGGCTTCCGTTCGATTCCCCTTTTCATCTCCATCTTTACGGATTTCGGAGAGCTCTGTCTGCAGCTTCCTCTTCGTCTCTTCGTCGGTAATCTGCGCGGCAGCCTCGTCCTGCTTTGCACGCCGATATGCCTCTTTCTCGCGCGCCTCCGTCACTTTTGATCGCGCCACCTCTAGTTCCGCAGTTCTAAGAAGACGTCTATGCTCCGAGGTGAGCTGAAGATTCACCATCTTCTCCGTCGGGTACGAAGAGATCAGGTTGAATAGGAGTCGTATCCATTCTGATGTCGCAGCAACCGCAACTCCAGCAAGAAGGGGGAATACTAATAGCCTCAACGTGGATGTTTCATCGTCAAATGCTTTGAGGCGTTCGGCTGGGCTTCCATCCACGAGGCAAAGGAGGAAAATTGCCCTCCAGTTGAACGCGACAAAGGCAAGAGCTGCGTATCCGAAATAGGGAGTTCGTAGGCGAATCTTGGCTGCTTCGACGATGTCTTTGATCATCAAACTAATCCCTCTGATTGTGAAGTATTGCAAGTCGGCTCCGAATCGCCCCCCGGAATCTCGGAGACTCATCGGTTTGAATCACGCCACCATGGCGGACCCGGTGAATTGCTCATAATACGCCTCCTCGCCTTCTACAGGCGGGATGTTGCTGATCGTGCAATGCCCCACTGAGAACCGCTCAGGTGTTACTTTTGCCAAAGGAGACACCGAAAGCGAAATGATGGAAGAAGTGATCAAGCGACGGATCTACCTGCCCGGAATGAAGCACGCTCTGACCTATTCAACTACATCGAGATGTTCTACAACTCGGTCCGCCGACATGGTTTCGCTGGCGCCCTGGCACCTGTAGAGTTGAACGGTGCCACGCGCAAAGCGGCTCATGAGTGTCTACGGAAGTCTGACCGGTCCAACCCGGCTGATGACGCTAGAAGGAAATTCCCTTCACGGCGGGAACAAACGAGTAGTAAGCGCTCGACTGCAACACCAGTGGCATGTTGTACAGTCGCTTGCCTTGAAATTTCTTGTCGTTAAGCTTCCTGGATAACGGCTTGAACTGCATGAGATAGAGCAGTCGAGTTGCTGCATGATTGAAGGGGGAATCAACAACCTGCAGCGCCAAGGGAACAATTGCTTGGATCGCATCTGGATCCGTGAGGTTCTTCGTTGTTTCAAAAGCGATCGATACCTGCTCCCGGATCTGATCCTCAAGCAATCGCTCTTTGTACTGCTTCGCCTCGCAAGTCACCATTGTAATGACCCACCGGTTTCTGCTCAGGTCATCCGGTTAATGTAGCGGCATACGCCGCGTCCGGGGTCATCATCTTCAGTGCCTAGTGAGGGCGCTGCTGGTTGTAGAAGGTAATCCAGTCACCGATCACCCGCGTGGCGTGCACTTGGCTCTCAAAACGATGCCGGTGCACACATTGCTCCTTCGGCGTTCGAATGACGCGTTCTACCATTCCGTTCTGCTGAGGGCAGTGTGGCGTGATGAACTCTTGTTGCAGACCATAGCTGCGCACCAAGCGCGTGTAGTCCCGGCTGGTGAACACCAGGCCGTTGTCCGAGCGCAGCAGGAAGGGCACAGGCACTCGCCCCAGCGTGCCGTGGCGAGTGATCAGGGCCTGCTCCAACGCGGCCGAGGCGGTGCTGGCCTTGCCCGTTCGAGACAGATGCCAACCCAGCAGCTGGCGTGTGCCGCAGTCGATCACCAACGCCAGGCTCAGCCATCCATCCTTGCCGCCCCAGACCCGGCACAGGTCAGTGGCCCAACGCTGATCTGGCCCCTCGGCCCGCGAGATCTTTGCTTCAATCCGCGGACGCTGTCCCAGGGGCCGTTTGCGAACTTGCCAACCCTTGAGCTGAAAGATCCGCTGTACGGTGTTCTTGTTCATGCCCAGCAACGCAGCCACCGTACGGTAGCCGAACGAAGGCTCGGCCTCGATCATCTCCTTGATTGGCTCTGCCAGCTCGGAATTGACCTTGGCCGGACCTTTAGTCGGTTTGTAGTACGTCGTGCGATGCGCCACCCCGAACCACTGGCACAGCTTGGTCATCGGCACCATGACGCCCTCATCCTTCAGGCCCTGCTGGACCGAGAGCATCAGCTCTCGTCCTTTCCCAGCAGGGATGCCAGCTTTTTTCGGGCGCGGATCTCCAGCATGGCCTCGCCGTAGGCTTCCTGCAGGTCCTTGAGTTGGCGCTCGTACTGCTCACGCACGTCCTCAGGCTTGGCCCGCAGGGCGTTCTCCATGCCACGTTTGCCGTCTTCAACCCAGCTCTCGATCTCTGCCGGGGTAAGGTCGAACTGGCGGCTGGCTGCGGCCACCGAAGTCTCGCCCTGGATGATCTCAAGGACCAGCGCCGACTTGCGCCGGGCGGTCCAGCGCTTGATCTCTTCTTCCATCATTTCGCTCATCGGTGTCTCCTTTGGGAAAAGTAACACCTGAGCAGGTTTTCAGTGGGTCATTACACGATTTCGTTTAGGCTTGGCGAGTGGTTCTTGAGGTTGCCGATGAAACTGCTAAGAGGGCGGGTATGGCCGATATCGTAGACAGTACAACCCGCTCCAGAATGATGTCTGGAATTAGAGCGAAGAACACGGTCCCCGAATGGCAGGTGAGGCGATTCCTCCATAAGGAAGGATTTCGTTATTCGCTGCATCGAAGAGACTTGCCTGGAAAACCGGACTTGGCGCTAGCGAGATATGGTGCGGTGGTGTTCGTCCACGGGTGCTTCTGGCATGCCCATTCGGGCTGCGCACTTGCAAAAATTCCTGCTACTCGCTCGGATTTCTGGCGCGATAAGCTTTCCGGTAACCGTGCCCGAGACCTGCGGCATGTTGATCAGCTGCGCGCGGCCGGTTGGAGGATCGCGATCGTGTGGGAGTGCGCGCTCAGAAGAAATGCGGAGCGCACTTTGGCAGATCTTGCTGAGTTTCTTAGATCTAGCGACCCGTTTGCGGAAATCGCCTTTGGTCAGGAACCCAGGATCGAGTAAACGACATCCGCAATCTGATTGGCCATCCATGGGGGCACGGCGTTGCCAACTTGTCGGAACTGAGCTCCCCTGGACCCCTCAAAGAAGTAGTTGTCAGGGAAGGTTTGCAGTCTCGCAGCCTCTCGGACAGAAAGGCTTCTGAGCTGCGAAGGATCAGGGTGAATGAAGTAGTGGCCATCCTTGGAAAGGTGACTGGTGACGGTGGAGCTTGGTCCCTCCCAGTGCTGAACCTTGAAACGGTCCACGAACTTGCCGGAAGACCAGTTCGCATGGGCAGGATGCATTGCCTCCGGGAACTCCGCCGAGCCTCGCGGCGACTTCCCGTGAACAGTGGTATAGGCCGATGCATATGCGTAGCGGACAAGATCCATCCACATGTGTTGCCGAACCTCGTGGTTCAGCAAGTAGGCGAGCTTCTTATCTAGGAGCCAGCCCTTCAGATGATCCGGGACGTTGTCGCAGGACGAAGGCCTGACGGTGGACTTCATGCCGGACCCTGGATCGGCCTTCGGCACCTTATTGGCTTGCTGACGAAGCTCATCTGCAACAGCCTTGTCCTTAGAGAGCTTGGCCGCATGCATGAGGATTGCCTTGGCTTCCTCCGGCCAAGAGTCGAAGTCTACGTCGGTCAGGCCGCTTCTCAGTCGAGGCAGGCTGCGAATCGCCTTGGAAACATCTACTCGATCAGTAGACGGTCTCAAAAGACGAGCTTTAGAGACATCAGTGCCTTCTAGCACGCCAAGCAGCACCACGCGATGTCGTGCTTGGGGCACACCGAGTTCTTCCGCGCGCAGAATGAAGCGCCGTCCATCCTCCTCGTCGAAGAGGGAGTCGCTATCAGACTTAACCATCGGGATGATCTGATAGCGAGGACCGTTCTTGCCGCCCGGCATATGGAGGTCTGCCAAAATCTTCGGAAACATCAATTCCCCTCCGACCTTGGACGACAGAATCCCCTTCACGTTCTCCATTACGAACGCAGCCGGGCGATGGTCCTTCAGGATCTTGAGGTAGTGCTCGTACAGGAAGTGGCGGTGATCATTTTCCGCCTTGTAGTCAGCAATGCCCTTGTTCCTCGCGCGGCCAACAAGCGAGTACGCCTGGCATGGTGGTCCTCCGATGAGGATCCACGGGTCTCCCTTTGAGGCGACCTGCTTGATCTTCGCATGTAGGACCTTGTCGTCTGCGGGCACGCCCAGCTGGAGCTGGCGTGCTTCTTCGACAGCGGCAAGCCACTGAGTCTTCGTGGCATCCGTCCAGGGTTGTTCGGCCCGTCCTCCGATGTAGTCGTAGTAGCTCGCAGGAGCTTTGCCCGGTTCAAACTGACGGAAGAAGGCACGCAGGCGAAGGGTCTTGGCTGCATTGACCTCCATCTCCGCGGAAATGGCAATCTTGAAAGGCCGGATCTTCGTCCTGCCCTTCGTGGTGTACGCGGAGAACCCTTCGCCCAAGCCGCCAGGGCCTGCGAAGACATCAACTACGGGGATCTGCATGCTCTTCTTCACAAATATAAATAGCGACGCCATTGCGCCGCTTCTGCGGCGCCAGGATGGCACGCGACCACACAGATTTCAAGATGTCAGCACGCCGCTAGACTGCCGGCAGTAGTTCTCCTGCAGCTATCCTAAAGGCTTCGCGGACGTGCTCCGCCACCTTGGCGGGGGGCAGGACCGATATGTCGATGATTTGGTGCCGAAGACGAAGAATTTTGATCGCTTTTCGCATGACGTCCTCCATGGCGGCACGGCCGATCTCCTTGGACATCCTGATCCATTCTTCAGCACATGCCTTCGCCAAGATGACGTTTCCGCCAATTGACGGTCTTTCGAAGATGGCAACATGGGCGTCCTCGGACAGCCCCCGCAGCAACGTCCAGCGTTCAATGTCGCCCACGCCCAAGTCGAGCGCCCATGCCCGCATCCAGAGCCTCTGGAACGTGTTGCGTACGCCTCCCTGGAAACGCTCTGCGTTAGCCTTTCCAAAACGCCAGCGGACGACGTCAGGAAGCAGTACCGTTGCCATGTAAGCCCAAACATCATCGCGCAGTGCCTCTCCACTCCTTAGGATGGCTGAATCGCCAAGAACGATAGCGGCGTCTCGGTCGAACCTCGCTCTGACCGTGGTGCCACTGGAAGCTGGGAAGCCGCACGCTTCAGCCACCTTTCTGAGGCTGTCTGCAAGATCGTCGAAGGATTTGGGGTCTCTTAGACCCCCGCTGGCCCCGTAACCGCTCAGTGAAGAATGGCTCGAGACAAAGCTCTTGGCGGCTGCTGGAGAGTGGTCGTCACCCAACTCATCAACCAATCGCCTCGCGCCCAAGCGCGAAAGACGGGGGAAAAGCCAAGTCGTCATTGTTCCTCACTCATCGCTGAAAGCATGGCAGCAAAAAATGCACCTGGGTCTCTCTGAAGTTCGCTGCCGGCGTTGCTAGCCAACGTTGGACCGAAAGCCTGAATGAGCCAGTGTGAGATAACCGCTCCCACAGACCCTTCCTCAAAACTATTCAACTCGAAGCCGTCCTCAGCGGTGAGTGCAACACTGCAGAGCTCGAAGGCAACGCTGCCCAAGACGCTCTGAACGGTGAGTCGATCCCCTGCGTGGAACCTCGCGTGGAACTCCTTGTCGTCCTCGTTGACGTAGAGCGCAACGCTAGACGAGAAATCAGAGTGCAAGGCGTTGGGTCGCCAGTCGAGGTACCACGGCGAGAACGTGTGAGGACGGTTCGGAAATGCTGCCTCGAAGCTAAGAGAGGAGACGGGGAATCGTGAGCTGCCACCATCCTCTATAAGAACGTCGAACTCTGTGGACCAGAGACGTGAACCTTCCATCTTGGGAGAGAGAGCAGCTCCGCCCTCCAGGTCACGCCCCAAAGAAAGATGAACGTGACCGGTGATCTGAGATGAAAGGTCGGAACCGACGAGGTCTGCCTCCAGCACCACACGAGTGCGTGACTTGCTGATCTTCTCCGCGGCAACCATGGCGGTTCGACGGGGAAGGTTGCCTTGCCCAGTACCTACGTGAAGCGCAGCGGTGATCAGCAGTGCTTGCTCGTCCACTTCGAGGGCCTGAGCTGCTGCAGCCCAATCCAGTTCCACGACCGCGCGCAGCGTCAGATCCCTGGCGTAGTCCCAGTCGGGCAAAACATCTACAACGGGCAACAGGGGCATCCCCTTGTCACCGAGCTGCCAGCCTTCGAAGGTCACGACTTCATCCGGCAGGACGAGGAAGGGAAAAGCTGTTCTCCTCATGGGTTCCCTCCAGTCGCTGAATCGACTTCAATCTCGACCTCGACAGCCGTGCCCGTGGGAACAGTTGTCCGAATGAAGAGTGTTCCGCCCAGTCTTCCAACCGCCAGAAAGCGTCCGATCCCACTGATAGAGTGTTGGGGCAAGGATGTGCCCAGCACCTGAGGTAGGAGGTCGTGTGGAACATCCTTGTCAGATGCCTTGGCTCCATCCGCCACCAGGCGAGGGCTCACGCTGATCCCAAGATCCGGGCGGGAGCCATCGTTGAACAGCTCCGCCTTGAACGTGGCGACCTTGGAGCCATCTTCGCCAATGGATAGCCCGACAAACTCTGGGGGAGCGATGCGAATGCGACTCGCCTTGCCCGGGCGCGTGCTCGGGCGAACCTGGCGTCCCGGTCCCCTGGTTGCAACTTGTGAAAGAAATCTCCCCATCTTGTTCGCTGTCGCCGCGAGGCTTGGAGATGAAGACTCTGAAGCCGCAATCTTGCTTGGAGGCAGGGCGTATTCGTTAGCGTACGACTTCAGCTTCTGCATGACGAACTTGACAAGAGCCCTAGGCTCTCCTGTATGCAAGTTCTCAGGAACCCAGTCGTCATGCGTAGGCGGCTCGGAATCCGCGAACGCGGACTCCACGTCATCATTCTCGGAACAAATAAATGCGCCGGCCCACTCGAATCGTTCGTCCGCAAAAGGTTGCCCGGGCAGGTATCTAACGATTAGTTCAACCGGCCTCATTAGAGCAATGTGTGATGAACCTTGAAGCACACCAGACTCATCGACCATGGCGAGTTCATGCCGGCCACACTTGAGTCCCTTCTTGAAGCACAGCCGGCCGACGGGCTTCTTATAGCGAGTTACTGATTCACAGTCGGAATTCTTCTTCAGGGAAGCAAGGGCTTGGGAATACAGATCAAGCGGCGGAAACTCCTCTGGGCAAGGCACCTCAATCGCTTCGCCCTCAACGTACACCTCCAGCGTGAGGCGCTTATGGTCCGGAGTCGACGCGCACATCCTTGGCCAAAAATTCATCAGTACACAGGTTATGATTCGCTTAACCAGCATAGCGTCGTCCCCGTCTTCCAATGATGGGTCTATAACCATTATGGAGGTCCCAGTGTCCTCCACACTTCTGCTGGGTAGCCCCAGGGCGAGTGAGAGCTGCGAAGCAGCATCACCAGTCGTCGGATCAACTCGATCGTCCGCCTGCTTGTCTCCCCACCAATGCCTGCCGGTGAAGCGCCGACCCTTGAAACCTTCGCTGGAAGCCGTATCGAATGCGTCGCCCAGATGGCACCCCATAAGGCGCCTAACTGCGGTTCCTCCACAGGTGGTCTGGCTATCAGCGAGGATCGTGGAACACTCGCTAAGCGCATAGAAAGAGCTCTTTCCGTAGCCATATGTTCCACCGCCATGAACTTGGTCGCGAGCTTCGCCAACGTTCTTAAGGAAGTTCACAAAGTTGAGCTTCTCGTCTCCACTCGGAGGCGCGTCTGCATCAGTGGGGCCGGAAAGACCGGCAGTCCCAAAGTCACAAAGCTCAAAAACGCGGGTGCGCTCCTTGGCAAGAGATGTATGAATAAGATCTGCTGATGTACCAGCACTGGGAAGCCTTCCGAGCGCAAAGCTACGCAGAGCAGAGAGCTGTGAGGCATCGAGGGTTCGGACGCGGATAACGGCACGAGGCGGCTGGCCTTGGTCAGCCGCGTCTACAACGTTCTGAAGTCCCTCACGGATGACCGTCTGGAGAAGGTCCATGGACGGACGACCAAGTAGCCTTCGGTAGCCCGCACCCGCCAGGTTGCCATTGGGTGAGTACGGCTCACTATAGAGGTCAAGCTTCTTCATTTCGACATTTCCCCAATCACTCGATTCACTTCATCCTCTGAGAGCAAAAAGTCGCCTGCCCTTGAGAGGTCGATCTGGTAGACCAACCCGGAAACGCCAAGCGGAAGTGCGCCATTGGCAAATGCGTGTTCATCCAGCTTCGGAAATCCGTCTCGTACTTCGTACAGCTCAAAAGACTCCAACTCATATGCTGAGTCGTTCCACGCAGCACTGCGCGGGTCAAGGCATCCAATAGATGCAAGCCGCGAGCCTAGCTCTTCACTGCCAGCTCCCTTTGAGACGATGTCTTCGTACAGGGCGGCAACAGACAGACGCCCAGACGAAGCTCTCTCGATGCGGAAGTGGGCCAGCCACAGTGGGGAATCGGAGGGGCGCGTTAGTTGCTCTATGCCATGAATATGAATGTGGGTCGCGCCCTTCCTGAGAGATGTCTTCACCTCAACCGCGCCGAGTGCGGTCCGGAAGTCATGGCGCTGACCCAGCGGGCCTGTCCACGCCGCAACAGAGTCATTGCTCATCCGGGTTATCTTCTGCAAGAAGAGAAGCTCACCGATCAAACCAACTATGGACGCATCCGCCACCACTTGGTTGGCAGGATCAGCCAAAAGTATGCGGAAGTCTTGGATTGTGCTGGAGACGGATTCAACCGGGTTTCTTCCGTTCGAGATTCGACCAAGGATCTCAAGACAGAGCTCCGCAAAAACCTTGGAAAGAGCGGGGGCCGCGAGTACAAGGTCGATGTACAGCGCACGCCCGGCCGGCCCATGAAGGCTGGTCAAGTGGACGCCAAGGCTCGGACCACTGAGCTTTGGCAGTGCCTCGACTCCCTCAATCCAGGAGCACGGTATGAGTAGGCGGGGCGATCCAGCTACATCAAGCGCATAGCGGACTGGCCCATAGCCCGTCTGAATGCTGCTCGCGACGCTGGCAATCTCGATGACATTGTCTGACGCGTTACTGCTGCGTAGCCCGACCCACACATCATGCGGAGACTCAGGCTTCATCCAAAGCCTCAGTGATCACGTCATCACCTTCATCAAGCTGCTCAGGTGTGGGTACGTTCAGCTCGACGCTATAGAACGCGCCCGCTCGATCCTTGGAGCCGGGGAAAACCCAGCCCAAACCGATCAGGTTCCCGGCCGCGTCTAGAGCTGCGCGATTCTTGGCCTTTGGGGTGGGTGGTGAGTGCCTGTCGATCGGGTAAATAAGAAGCAGGGGAACCTGACTGCGTTGAGCCTTCAACTGGTCCCAGTCACCATCCAGATCGCGATCTTCTTTCGGCACATCTACCAGGATGTCGCCCTTCGACATTAGCGCCTTGATGTCGGCGTAGTCCGTAGGCTCATCCAAGCGAGATCGAGTGAACAGGGACACGCTGCCAAAGCGGCCCAGCGGAGCGGTGACGGCGTCGCGGCTACTGTTGCTCATTACCGCCACGTTCCAATTCGGCAGCTTGCTCATGTTCTCGTCAAGGTAGCCAAGAAGCATGGACTTATTGAGGTCAAGGTGCTTGTCGCAGATCGAGTAGTCCACGAGGAAGCGTCGCACCATCCCCGCCGGGACACCGTAGAAGACGCTTGGATGCACGTTGTCCTTCATCTCATCTATCAGTGAGTCAACGAAGCGCTCGGTCTCGGTCCAGTTCGTGGTCTTCTTGTGATCGAATCGAATGGTCTGCAGATGACGCCCATCAAAGCTGATACTCGTCTTGTACGCGTGACGCATCTTGGCGGCAGAGGTGATAGCCAATCCCGGAATTTCGCGAACTTTAACCGCAAACTCAATCGGCCGCACCTCTGCACTCTGATAAACAGAGATTTCCTTGCGGATTTCCTCCTCAACCTGGGCCAAGGATCGGAAGTTCAAGATGAGATCAGATGTTGTCCAAAGGCGAGGCAGGTCCTCGTATCCATGACGGAAACCGAACCATCGGCCCATCTGCAGAAGCGTGTCGTACTGTCGTGAGGTCCGAAGGAAGAAGGAAACGCAAAGCCCCTCAAGCGTGAGCCCGCGTGCCAATACAGATCCGCCGATAACGATATAGGTCTTGTGGTCTTTGGTGAAGTCGAGTCTTTCATCGCTGTAGCCGTTTTCGACGGCGATCTCCAGGGCATCCAGGACTTGGCCAAGGTGCCCAGAAAGATCTGCTCGGAGGTCGCCGGATGGCAACGGCTGTTCCAAGGGTACGCGGCTAGTTTCCGACGCGAAGACATCGTTGAAGAGCTCGCCCATACGCCCGCTCAAGCCGCGAATATCATCGCTGTTTCCCTTCAGCCATGCCGAGATCAGTGTGGCCATGTTGTCGTGCTGAGCTACATACGAAGATGTATGAATAAGCATGGTCATGTGCGACGCGTGCTGTCGGCTCCGCCTAATGGCACAGGTGATCAGGTACCAGGCGAGCGCGCGTTCAAGCTGCTCGGTCATAGCTGGGGCGAAGGTCTTGTACTGATTCTTTCCGCTTGGCGTAAGTTTCGTCACCTCGACGAATGGAATGGGCCGGAGCATGCTCTTCCCATAGTCTCCTTCATGCTCGTCGTCAGCTGACACGTCTGAAGGTCCGAATACTTCGCGCGTACCGAAGTAACCTTCCGGCCGTGGCAGAGCCGTAATGAAGTCCTCTGGGTAGAGGTCGTCGAGCTCGTCCTTCCTTACCGGGAACGGATTGATGAACACGTTTGCGAAGGGCGTTGCGGTGTACCCGACGTAGGTCACGGCAGGGAAAGCGTGGATGATTCGCCGGATCGCTTCGTTGATCTTGGTCATTTCCTCTTCGTCGGCCGCCGAGTTGACCGATGCTTGGTCGCACTCGTCATCGATGATGAGCACCTTGAGGCGGTGAAGAGTTTGCTTCGGAGTGGCAGTTGCCGTGGCGAGGAGGCGATTGAGGCGCCTCGATTCCTTCTTGATGACGGCAAGCTGAGCGCCGCCCTCTAACGGCATCGTAAACTGACCGTTCTTCGGCTCCACGAAGTCGCCTTCGTCCTTGGCTTCTGTGTACATCTGCCAAAGGTGGCGGTGACGGTTAACTACATCGTTCTCGATACGCCGCTGAGTCTGAGCACGCAGCTTATTGGTAACCCCGCCTAAAAGAATGATGAGGTTGTATCCAGCGTCGACAGCCTTGGCGATGACCGCAGTCATGTTGGCGGTCTTGCCTGACTGCACATAGCCGACAACCAAGCCCCGGCAGCGGAACTTGTCATCGGTCGGGTTGGCGAGCAGGGAGACGACTTCAGAGGACGAGTCATCAATGGAATCAATCGAATCCTTCCATCCCTTGACGTCCTTCAGATAAGAAGACAGGGCTGGCCAATGGCGGTCGTGCGGCCCTGGGCCGCGATACCAAACGCGCTTTGGATTGATCAGCGAGTTTCGGCGCAAAATTTCAACGTTCTGGAAGGATGCCTTTACGCTCGCCAGCGCTGCGGCGAAATCCACTTCGAGCTCGGGCGTGAACCGCCCTGTGAAGTTCTCCATGTTCGTTCGAACGGCATCAGCCGCTTGCTCGATGCTGTCGTACTTAGGGAGATTATCCCGCAGCATGGTGACAAATGATTCGAACTGTTTGCTCACGTCGTTGCCATCCCTTCTCTAGGAAACGAAGCGAATGGAAGCCTTGGTCATCGAGATCCGCTGGACATCCATGCGCAGCCAACCGATACACAGCACCGTCTGAGAACTGTGATCAAGTTCGCTGATTGTTGTTTACTATCGATGGACAAGCAATAGGTAAATGTTCGGAATTTTTGCGACATGCCGCGCCAAAAAGTTGGCGGCGCGAGTTCATGTTGCTTCGGCGGGGTGCGACGAGACGTCGCACCTTGGCCTTGGAGAACGATCAGTTGTTCGCCCTGAGTCCCTTAATGGGCCAGAGCCGGTCGGTCCGCGAGAGTTCGTAGACGCGGCCATACGCTACCGCCGCCTCCCCGGCCGGCATCTCGCAATACCATCCCAACTCCTCCCGATCCATCCCCGCATCCGCGTGGTCAATGGCAAACAAGGCCAAAAGCGCGTCGTCGAACGCGGCCAGCCACTCCGAGTCAATCTGCATCTGTCGTCCGTCTCCTACGAGGGAGGGGTATGATCCGCGCACTGCGTCCCAGATCCTGCGACTGAAGCGGGTCGCTACGGACAGCCATTGATCGATCCCTATATGTCGCCCTAAGTACATGAATTTACTGGGTACGTATACGCCCCGGAATCGGCGACGGTAGAGGGAAGGAGCGTGGAACCCCCGAGAGCGCAAGGACGACGGGGCATGGCGAAAAGCACGTTTGCCGCATGCTACCAAGCCCCTTGAGCGCCCTCGCCCCACCCTCCAATCAGCGATGCGTGGAACTGGGAGCTGCCCGCCTGCTTGGGCGATCAGCTGAAAAGCTACCCCAAGCACATGCAGGCCCTGCAGTTGGGCCTACACGGGGCGGCGGTAGCCAGAGATATCAGTCCTGGACTCTTGCGGGAAAAACGTGGACAGATACCGGCGGAGCGATGTGCCATGCGCGTAGGTTGGTGATGCCGGAAGTTCGATGCGCAGCTAACCCGGGCCTGGGAATTCTCCGATACCAAATCGAGGTCTGCCCTGACACACTACCGCGGCTAATGTGCCACATGCCCTTGGCCAACTTGCCCGGCCTACATTGTATTGGCACCCATCGAATTTTTGAGGGTTCATGTATGCGTGGTGGAGAAGTGCCGAATGCCCCGAGGATGGGCGAGTTCTATGTCATGTCTCAGGACTATAACAAGCCCTGTCATGGAGTCGAGTTGGTTAACGCACGTGTCCTCCGCCCAGCGGGTAGGGCCATCATTCGTCCGGAAGTCGGAGGGTTCCCCAGGTTCGATGAAGTACCTCGGCTGCGCGAAACTTCCCCCGACATGGCGTTGCGCGATTTCCAGGTGGGATTTGAGGGCTACTGGCTCGTATCAGACCGGCTGAAGGGAATCTTCGAATCTATAGATCCGGACGCATTCGAGTTTGCCGAATGTGAGCTTGTGAAGCGCGACGGAACTTTGGGTGATCCCTATTTCCTTTGCGATGTTGTCAGGTCATTGGATGCAATCGATGATGCCGCATCAGACGTAAAGGTTGCGACTGAGGGTTACCCGAAAGGAAAGTTCTACAAGTTGGCTGGTGGTGCCAAGCTTGCCTTCAGGAAGGCGGTGGTTAACGGGGCTCATGTTTTTGGAAATCCGTTCAATTCAAGGTTGGTGGTCTGCGACCGGCTGATGCGGGATGCATTGGTTGATCGAAAATTCGGAACCGTTGGCGAAGGAGGCGGGCTCATCCTGGCCGACGCGGCTGACTACTAGAGTGAATCGCCCCGGCTTCCCCGGAGTCTCTTTCCTTTGAGAGGACAGAGCGATGAAGAAGTCACAGAAGTACTCCCCGGAAGTCAGAGAACGAGCGGTCCGGCTGGTGCTGGAGCATCAGGGCGAGCACCCTTCGCAGTGGGCGGCCATCGAATCGGTTGCCGGCAAGATTGGCTGTACTGCCCAGACGCTGTGCAACTGGGTGCGCCAGACCGAGCGAGATCTTGGATTACGCAATGGCATGAGCACCGACGATCAGGCGCGCATGAAGGCGCTGGAACGTGAGGTGCGCGAGCTTCGCCAGATCAATGAGATCCTGCGCAAGGCGTCAGCCTATTTTGCCCAGGCGGAGCTCGACCGCCGATTCAAGCCGTGATCGGGTTCATCAACAAGGAGCGTCAGCTGCACGGGGTCGAGCCGATCTGCAAGGCGCTGCAGATCGCCCCGTCAACCTACCACCTGCATGCAGCTCGTCAGGCCGATCCGCGCAAAGCGCCGGCCAGAGTGCAGCGTGATACGGTGCTGTGCCAAGCCATTGAGCAAGTTTGGCAGGAAAACAGGCAGGTCTATGGTGCGCGCAAGGTTTGGCGGCAATTGGCGCGGCAGGGGCAGAGGGCGGCACGCTGCACGGTAAAGCGCCTGATGCGCAAGATGGGCCTGCGGGGTGTGGTGCGGGGCAACCCGGTCAAGACCACGATGCCCGAACCGGCCCGGCCATGCCCGCAGGACCGGGTGAACCGGCAGTTCAAGGCCGACAGGCCCAACGCCTTGTGGGTGGTTGACTTCACCTATGTTTCAACCTGGCAAGGGCATTTGTACGTGGCTTTCGTGATCGACGTGTTTGCCCGGCGGATCGTGGGCTGGAAGGTCTCCAGCCACATGCGCACCGACTTCGTGCTCGATGCGCTGGAGCAGGCGCTACACGACCGACGGCCTTTCGGTGAAGGCCCACTGGTGCACCACAGTGATCGCGGTGTGCAGTACGTATCGATCCGCTACAGCGACCGTTTGGCCGATGCCGGCGTGGAAGCCTCGGTAGGCAGCGTGGGCGACTCCTACGACAACGCGCTGGCCGAGACCATCAATGGCCTGTACAAAGCCGAGGTGATCCACCGCCGATCATGGAAGAACCGACAGGAGGTGGAACTGGCCACCCTGGATTGGGTGGATTGGTACAACCACAAACGCCTGTTGGGCTCGATCGGCGACATCCCGCCTGCTGAGGCTGAGGCGGCGTACTATCAGCAACCCACCGAGTCCGCCATGAGGGCGTGACTCAAACCAATGAGTCTCCGAGATTCCCCGGACGATTCAAGAGGCGCGCGGAAAGCCATTTTTTGATTCAAGAGACTTTGAGGATTGTTGGATGATCGTTCATGGATCGCGGAATGCCCCAAAGATTGGAGAGTTCTATTTGATCTTTCCGGACTTTGATGCTCCTCTCCATGAGGTTGCCTTTATCAATGCAGGAAAACTTCGTCCGGACGGGCAGGGTATGATTCGGCCAGCATCCGGTGGTTTTCCGCCATTGGACGAAGTGCCGTTGCTGCAAGAGACGAGCCGTGAGCACACATTGAGCGACTTTCATGTGGGTTTCGAGGGCTACTGGTTGGTCTCTGAGTCTTTGAAGCAGATATTGGAGTCCGTCGACCCGAATGGGTTCGAATTCGCCAATTGCGAATTTCGTCGATTCGATGGCGGCATTGGTCCGGTGCACTACCTTTGCGACGTCACGAGAACGCTGGACGCGATTGATGACGACGCCTCCGATGTTGAGGTTCTGAAAGAGGGGTTCTCCCGAGGTAAGTTCTACAACATTGCGGGAGGGGCCCGCTTGGCGTTCAGGAAGGATGTTATCGGCGGTGCCCACATCTTCAGGTCGCCTTTTGACAGGTCTCTGGTTATCTGCGATCGCGTCATGCGCGATGCGCTGATTGAGGGGGGCTTCGGGCGGTTTGGGGATGGGCGCGGAATGGTGCTCTACGATGCGGCCGATTACTAACTAGATGCCCGTATAACCGGGATGAGTGGAATAGGATGTCCGACAGCAAGGTTATTCTGCAAAGCCATCATGTCATCGAGAAGATTCAGTTCGCCAATAGTGAACCGTTGCAGATCTTGGAGGCGGAGGGCGTGCTCAAAATGGACTCGTCAAGGAATCGACAGTGGAACTGCCAGCGGTCAGCGTGCCTGGGCGACTAACTGAAGGACTGCCCCGAGCACAGGCAGCCCCTCCTGCAGGTGGCCCTGCACGGCGTGGCCGTAGCCAGAGCTACGAGCCTGGTCTCTTGTTGGAAAAACGTGGACAGACACCGCCGCAGCGATGCCCCATGCGCGTAAGTTGGCGCTGCCGGAGGTTCGATGCGCAGCCAACCCCGCCCTAGGACTTTTCCGATACCAAATTGAAGTCAGCCCTGACAAACTAGCGCGGCTAATGTGCCACGCACCCCTGGCCAACTTGCCCGGCTTACAGCGGCTTGGCACTCACCGAACTTTTGAGGGTTCATGTATGAGTGGTGGAGAAGTGCCGAACGCCCCGAAGATGGGCGAGTTCTATGTTATTAATCCGGACCTTGAAATCCCTCTGCATGAAGTTGAGTTTACGAACAGCGATGCCCTGCGTCCCTCAGGAGGCGGGATTATCAGGCCTGAAGCAGGCGGCTTTCCTCAGTTCCCCGAGCCCCCGCTGCTGACGGATACGGTGCCAGAGGGATCGCTGAATGATTTCCAGGTTGCATTCGAAGGCTACTGGTTGATATCCGATCGACTGAAGAGAGTCTTTGAGGCGGTTGACCCTGAGGGGTTCCAATTCGTTCCATGCGAGTTGGTTTGCTTTGATGGAAGCGAGGGGCCGTTGTACCACTTGTGCGACGTCATCCGGACATTGGATGCTGTCGATGAGAATGCCTCAGACGTCAGGGTGCTCACGGAAGGTTTTGTGAACGGCAAGTTCTATCGACTCGCCGGCGGCGCACGCCTGGCCTTCAAGATGGATGCTGTGAAAGGCGCACATGTTTTCAGATCTCCTTTCAATGATGGCCTGATTGTCTGCGATAGAGTGATGCGGGACGCCCTTGTTGAGCACGGTTTTGGTGTGTTAGAGAGTAACAGTGGCATGGCGTTGGCTGATGCCGCTGATCTTTGATCTCTCTGGGTGTTTGGAGACTAGTGTGGAGGACGTTGGCCTCGACTGGTTCCACTTCAGAGGCTTGTCTGTCTACTAAGCGATACCACAATCATGAATGAACCAAAAGCTGGCGAGTTCTACATCATTAATCCTGATTTCGATGTAGCCCCGAATGAAGTCGAGTTTGTGAACAGGAAGCTGCTCCGCCCAGCGGGCAGGGGCATCATTCGTCCAGAAAGCGGTGGCTTCCCTGAATTTTCCGAGCCTCCGCTTCTCATGGATGTGGCGAAGGAAGGATCATTGACCGATTTCCAGGTCGCATTCGAGGGCTATTGGCTCGTTTCAGATCGGTTGAAGAGGCTGTTTGAAGCGGTCGACCCCAATGGATTTCAGTTCGTACCATGCAAGCTGGTCCTCTTTGATGGAAGTCCTGGTGCTTTGTATCACTTGTGTGAAGTCACGCGGACGTTAGATGCAGTTGATGAAGATGCATCTGAAGTTAAAGTTCTCACCGAGGGGTTTCCAGCCGGCAAGTTCTATCGGTTGGCAGGAGGCGTACGCCTCGCCTTCAGGAAGGACGTTGTTAACGGCGCACATATTTTCAGATCCCCATTCAATGACGATCTGATTGTGTGTGATCGAGCGATGCGTGACGCTTTGCTGGAGAGTGGTTTTGGCGTGTTCGAAGGTGATAGTGGTATGACTCTGGACGATGCATCTGATTTCTGACTATTACTTTTAAGTAGTGACGAAAGGTGGAATGGATGTCATCGAGTAGCGTTGTTCTGCAGAGTCATCACGTCATCGATACCGCTCAGCTGAAGACTAGCGACTTGTTGAAGAAGCTGGTCGAGGACAGGTTGATCAACTTGGATTCCCCAAGGAATCGACTGTACCTCCCGGTTGAAGGAGGGCTCGCGGACGAGATCCAGTCGAGCCCCCATCGTGGACGCACCCGCAGCTCTTACAACGAAGAAATTCGCCGCGTTCTGAGAGAGCTTGCTCAAAGCGCAGATGGAAAGTTTGCGATAGCAAATGATCCTGACGCGCTCGCTCGCGTCGTGGCCAAGGTCGAGTCCATCCAGGATACGTTGAAGGTCGCCATCATCAATGGAGATGCATTCGCCACCACGCCTGATCGCCTGACCAAAGATGGAGCAAATGCCGCAAACCGCGCATCGATCGGCGATCTTGACGGATATGCGGTGCGTCACGCGGATCAGGTCGACCATCTCCGTCGAATGGGGCCAGTCGAGTCAGAATGGGCGGCGGTAACTCACAATGAGGGCCGCGTTGCCTTCGTGATTGAAGCTGCGCAAGCGGAGGGGCGGCACCTTGTCTCCGTCCGCGGTGACGCACCAGAGAAGGAGGTTGCCGGCCGCATGGAGATGCGGATGGCCATAGCCCAGGCTCAGGAGGCGAAACGCCTAACGCTTTCAGACGAAACCTCAAAGCTTGTCCAGCAGGTGTTGGTGGATGAGCTCCCGGAGATTGGTCGCGCCAAAGATGGCATCTATGACCTTGCCGCCCATCCCCCAAAGGCCTACACCCCCCTTTCCCAGCGCGGCGGCATCAGCCCCGAACTGCTCTTCGGCAACCCCACCGCTAACAGCGCCCTTCGCGCTGCGGGTTTGTTCGCCAGTGCAGCCGACGCCGTCACCACCGCGCAGCGCGTTTCCGATCTATACGACCAAGACAATGTGCTTGGCGTGCAATCCGAAGCTGCACGCTTTGCCGGCCGCAACGCTGGCGGTTGGGCGGGCGGCGTAATGACCGCCTACGCGCTTGGCGCATCGGCGGGCGCGGGCCCCATGGTGCTCATTGCCGCCGATGCTGCTTTCTGGGCAAAGGCAGGTGAGAAGGCCGTAGATCTGTGGGAAGACAAGAAGATCTACAAGCAGAAAGATGCCAGCGGCACCGAATGGGAGTTCACCGGCCGCGCCTGGACGCGTTCTGGCATGGTCGATACGACCGCCGACGGGGTGGACAATCCGGTTGCCACTACCATTGCGGCGGGTTACGACGTAGCCCGGGCACTCAACTGCAAGGCCACCAATGCCTCCGTTGATCTGGCGCTGAAGGCGCTACCCGCGGCGCAGAATCCTTACCGGTTGCCTGCCAACGATAGTGACCGAGGAAGCATCAGCCCCGCTGACTGGACCCGCGATCCGGCGGACGGTCAGTGGCACCGAACGGTGAAGGGGGGTGTGTCCGGTGAGGGGAATCGGGGTAGTTACATGCCCGAGGCAGCCAGCCCCGAACGTGCCGCGGAGCTGGATGCGCAGGCGGAGGCCGTCATCGCCCGCAACATCGCAAACAGCCCGGCGGCTGTGGCTGCGCGATACGATCTGGTTTACCACCGCAGCGGTTGGGCCGCAGATAACTTCGAACGCTCCAGGGCCGCTGACCACGCCATGGGCAACGCGGACAAGCTGACGACCTGGAACGGCCAGAAGTACGAGCGGGTAGGTGAAGGCCAATGGGTGCACGATGGCGTGCCCGCCACAGGCAACACATTGCTTGAGCTGGAGAACACCCGCGGCTTGTTGCTGCCGGAGCTTCAGCGGCACACCGACCTGGTGAACGAGATCAAGGCAAATCCTCCAAGTCCGGAGGACATTGGGCGCGAGCAGACGCAGTATCGCTATCGAATGGTCGGCACGGAGCTGTTTCCGGGCTGGCAGCAGGCGATTGAAACCGCAGCGCAGCGAACCCGGGAAGAACATGGGCTCAACGGTGGGGCCATGTTGTTGCAGCCGGACGCAGAGGGGAAATTCTCCGCAGCCAGCCCTATCGCGCATTTGCAGATCGATGACGACGGTGTTCGTCGCGTGGTGGCGGTGACCACTAGCGAAGAGATTCTTCTTGCGCTGCGAGAGGCGAACTCGTCCGACCATGGAGAGCCTGAGGTGCAGCAGGCCCCCGAACTGAAGATCTCGGCGCTTACCCCTCAGCAGCTGGAAGCGCATCAGCAAGCGCTGCGCGAGGCCAATCGCGCGGGGTTGTCCACGGAGCAGGCCGGGCAGGCGGCGATGCTGGCGGCAGGGCAGGTGGGTGCTCGCGAGTTTGGGGAGTATTCGGATGCATTGGATCTGGCGGCTTCGGCCAGCCACGCATGGCGTGGCTCTACAGAGGCTGACGCGATGGCCGCAGCTGAGGCAGCCCGAGCGGCCGATGCCGCCCGCATCGCCTCCACATCAACGGCCGAAGCCGCAATCCCCGTAGAGCCGGGCTCTGCCCGGCTGAACAACGACGCACCCCAAATACCAACACCCACCCGCCCCGAAGCCGAACCACCCCACCACCAAACCCAACAGCGCGAGCAGGAAGCAGCCCGCGCCGAGCAGGAGAGCGCTCGTCAGGAACAGGCCGCGACTCCCGCAGCCGAATCTTATACACCGGAGGCGCAGGTCCGCCAGCAGCCCACCGACGGTCCTGTTCATGCTCAACCCGCACACGCCCCCGACACCACGACAGCAGAAGCCCACGCAACAGCCGCTCACTTGCACGAAAGCGCCCAAGCTTCCAGGACCGACGTCCAGCACATCGCACCCGGTGACCCGGCAAGTGACCCATCCCCGCACAAAGGGGATGAGCCCTCCAAACCGGCAGCCCCGGATACGAAAGAAGTTCTCGAGCAGGAAGTCCCTCAAGCCCACGAGCACCACGACGCTTTCCTGGCGTCCCAGCTCCCCATCTTCGAAGCTCACCCAGAAGAAGAACTGCCCGCGCCAGAGATGGCGAGCAGTGCCGATGTCCACGAGCACGTACTACCGGAACCAGAGCACGCCCAGGCTGACGAACCCGCTCCCAGCCAACTGCAACCCAGTGACCCAGCACACCCCGCCAACGCCCTCTACCGCCAGGTACGCGAACAAGTCGAAAAACTGGACCAGAGCCTAGGCCGCACCTACGACGACACCAGCGAGCGCTTCACCAGCAGCCTGATGGTGCTGGCAAAGGAGAACGGCCTACAGCGTGTGGACCACGTAGTCCTCAGCAATCAGGTCGGCGACCAGCGCCCGGGCTTCAACGTGTTCGTGGTGCAGGGCGAACTGAACAACCCCGCTCACCGGCGTGCCGTGATGCCGACCGAGCAGGCAGTGACAACTCCGCACGAGGAATCACTCGAACGGCTGGATGTACTGCTGGAACGCGACATGCAGCAGGAGCAGCAGGCCAACCTGCAGCGCCAGCAGGACCGGGAGCGGATTGATGAGCAGCACGCCATGGCGATGGTCATGGGCGGCGGTGGAGGCGGCGGCTAGAGATCCATTCCCGCATCCGCATGGTCAATCGCAAACAAGGCCAAAAGCGCATCGTCGAACGCGGCCAGCCACTCCGAGTCAATCTGCATTTTTGACCGTCTCCTACGAGGGACGGGGGGATTTGTGCACTGCGTCCCATATTCTGGGACTGAAAAGGGTCACTTCCCGAAGCTATGGACCCAGCGCCGACCAACCCTGACGCACTATCGCCACGATATGCAGCGTCTGAAAGAAAGGAAGAGTTATGACTATTGTTATTGCGGGCTACAAGCGAGATTTGTCGGAGGAGCTTATCTACACTGATTCGCCAGGTTTCAAAGATGGCTTGCAGCTGGGGCCTAAGGAATGGTCGAAGGCACCCACCGGAATCTTCATCATGGCCGACAGTGCAATCTCTTCAGGTAACACCACAATTTTGAATGAGTTTAAGAAGATTTATGCGTTAAAAATGAACATACTTCAGCCCCGCATCGCCATGGCTGTTAGGGGGTTCGACGAAGTTCAATACTCACAGGATATTGCGGTCGCCTTTGCAGGGAATACGCTTACTGCACAGCATATAATTAACCAGATGTCCTATCACCTTGGGGCGCTTAGGGTTGTGTTGGGGAAGGATGGAAAGAATAGGGTGATCAAGCCATGTGAGCCGCACGGTATGGAAGGGGTCAGCTTTCATCCTCATGACCCGCACGACTTCTCGGGCGCGCATCTGCTTGTTGATGCTGAGTACATCCGCGACGTTGCGGTCCATGCGTACGATCTTGCTGTTCGAGCGGCACGCCGATACAAGCGAGACCTGAATGGATGGAAGTCCTTGTTTACTGACATCTTGGTCGCTTTCCGATGCCCCAGCACCAAAGAGTTCAGCATGTACAAGATCTTCATCGGAGTCGAAGAGATTGATGGGGTTTCCTACCCAGTTCCCGAATGCACGAAGATAGCCGACGGTGATCTGTGTGTGTTAGGGGCTGATTGGCGAGAAGAGGCAAATGCAGTTGCTGCCCAAGCAAGGGTCGATTTCAACGAGGAACATGAGGCGCTCTTTAGGTGGATGGTCACAAAAATAGACGAGCAAACTAACTCGGGCAATAATTACGTGGCCAGGCCTGCGGTCTTGAAGGTGTTAAACGGTGCCGAAGATCTGCGCACATTGACCACTGCTCCAATGTTGGAAAGTCAGCTCTTCTATGACAGAGAGCATGCAAGAGAAAGAGCGAAGGCGAACGATGTTATGGCTGACTCTGACGATGGGGTAAACATCATCTAGAGCTGAAACTGGTGGTTTGCGAAGCGAAAGGGGGGGCGTATCTGTCCAAAGGCCGATGTTGCCTTTCCATCTCGATTCGCTCGGCTCGCAAGCGCGGGAGGTGCCGAAACTACGTGAGAGTAGAGCAATTTGACCATCATCTTGCCTGCTTGGAGCAGGATCATCGCCGCGCCGATTGCACGCGCGGTGATGGTCGGCCAAATCCTACTTTGCTTTGAAACTGAGGCTCTTGCCTGTGAGGTGGCGAGCACCGAGGTTTCCAGAAAAATTCACGGTGTGAAACGCTGCTCGAGTTCCCTGGACGTTAAGAAGAGAGTGCCCTTCGGTCAACGCATGGTCGATGAGTGCGCGCTCAACAAGTGCAATGCACTTGATCGTGCTCTGACCTGGCTTGGCAGTGAACCTGCCAAGGATCAAGACCTTCCTGCCATTCGGAGCCTTCTTGATTCCATTCATGAGCTGCGTGTTCTTCTTGAAATGCTGCCAGGCTCTATGCCCCAGACTCTCGGCTTTGCCGATGTAGAGCGGCGACACCTGATCGTTGAAGATTCGTGCAAACATGTAGACGCCCGGCACATTCATCCAATCGTTGAGCCCATCTGCCACGTAGATCAAGTTCTGATCGTCACCGTCTATCAAGTCGATAGGCGGCTGCCATTTGATGCTCAGGTCCATTTGAGTGCTCCGGAACGAGAAGGGTGGTCGTGCCTATCCGTGGCCCAAGCCTATCGTCTGCATCCAGCCGATCAGTGAAGTTCAGGGGTCCGTGACACGCGGCAATTCTAAGGTCGCGATCCGGCTCCAACAAGGGAGAGGCATCCGGAGCCAATTGACCGTCACGGCTAGCGGACATCCGCGATTCGAGTCCAGAGTGCCAAAAGGCATGTGCTGTGGCGAGGGTGACATGCGATTCGGCGTAGCCCGAGGGGCTGACACATCAGATGAAGCTCAGACGGAGCCGCCTCGGTTCCCCGCATCCGCATGGTCAATCGCAAACAAGGCCAAAAGCGCCTCATCGAACGCAGCCAGCCACTCCGAGTCAATCTGCATTTTTCGTCCGTCTCCTACGAGGGAGGGGCATGATCTGTGCACTGCGTCCCATATCCTGCGACTGAAATGGGTCATCCGCGACAGCCATTTGTCGTTTCCGAAATATCACCCTAAGTCAATGATTTTGCTGGGGTACTTTTCCAATTCGGAATCGGCCAAGGTACACGGACGGAGCGTGGAACCTCCCAAGTAAGAACAATGATGGAAGTAGGCCCGAGGTCGGGAGGGTGGTTAATACAACACCCTCTTCCTCCGGGGGAAATACGCCACGCCGTTTCTTACTTGACGGGTTCCAACCTCCCGACCACCCCTCGCCACCTCCGGCGAGGGGGGCCTACTCCATGAGGTTGTCCATCATGCAAAAGATCTGGCCCGAAACACCCCATCCCGAACGCGATCCGGCCGCTATGGAACCGGAATCCGAAACCCCAACCCCACCACTCCAGGCCGCCGCCTCCGCCGGCGGTTCCGAGCCCCCCAATCCCCCACCTGCCAACGACGACGAACACGACGACTATGTCCCGTTCTTCCTCACCCGCGGCCGCTGGCTGCGCCACATCGGGCTGGGCAAGGGCACCACGCTCCGGTTCGAGTGGACCGGCGAACAGCTCATCATCACCCCGCGCTACCCGCCGGGCTTCCGCACACTGCACATGCCCACCACGCTGGAACGCGAGGTCCACTACAGCCAGGTGCAGGCCTACGCCCACCACCCCGCGCCGAAGGGGTTCACGCCATGACCATGACCAAGCCGTCGTACATGCGGTTCAAGGTGGAAGACGACCTGCGCTGCCGCTTCAAGGGCTCGGCCATGCGGGCGCACTACTACCCGGCCGAGGCCATTCGTTTGTTCATGGAGCGGTTCGTGGAGCTGGAATACGACCCGCATGCGGTGGACCTTACCTGCTTCAGTGATGCGGTGGATCGGGCGGCGCTGAAGGTGCGCAAGGAGATGCCGCCGGTGGAGCCGAGAGAGCCGGAGTTTGGCGAGGAGGATGAGGTGCAGCGGGCCCGGCGGGAAGGGTGGGCCAGTTCCCGGTTTGGGCGCGAGTAAACGGTTGGTTGGTTGATCCGTGCGTGCCACGCCGGGCGTGGCAACACCGTTGTGGAGGATTCCATGAACATCATTATTCCCCTGCGTTCTGCGCGGGCTGGGTGCCTGCGTGCCGTGCGCGGCGTGCTGGGTTGGTATCTACGCAAGACCGCCAGGATGCCGCGGCTGCCGCTCATTTATCTGCAGATGAACGACGCGCTGCGCATCACTGCGTCCTTCGTGCTGAAGCTGCTGCCGCATCCGCAGCCCGTGGTCCATCACCGGCGCACGCCCGAGGACCTGGACGCGCTGGTGCAGCGCCAGTACGGCTGGCACAACCCCACCCATGGCAACCGCAGGAGGCACCACCATGTTGCGCAGTGAGCAGGTGCCGCCGCTGCACCCCGGCACCATACTGTCCGAAGACTTCATGGTGCCGATGCGGCTTTCTGGGCGCGCGTTGGCGTGCGCGCTGAACGTGTCCCACACCCGCGTGGCCAGCATCATGCGCGGCACGGCGGCCATCACCGCCGACACCGCGCTGCGCCTGGGGTACTACTTCAACACCTCGGCGTGGTTCTGGATGAACCTGCAGGTGCGGTTCGATCTGGAAATGGCCGAGCGCGAACGGCCGCATCCCACCGCGGGCATCTGCCCGGCCGGCAACGACCTCGAAACCGGGTGGTGGACCGGTAACGATGGCGGGGAGGGGGCGTAATGGTGATCAAGCGCTTTCGGCGGGTGATGGCCGGGCGCGTGCGGCCTCTTCCGCAGCCGGGCCACCGCGCGCGCTTGATGCTGCCGCCGCTGCCCGCGCGGCTGCACGAGCAGCTGAAGGACTACCCGCAGCATGTGCGCCGGCTGCAACTGGCCTTGCAGGGCGTGGCGATGGCGCGCGGCACGCGGTTGCCGCGCATTGAGATGGCGCTGTGGGTGCTGGAAGACCACGTGGGGCGGTTTCTGGCCGAGGCACGGCGCGAGCTGGATGCCGCGCGTTGTAGCGGGAACGCGGAGTGGTTGGCGCGGGCGCGGAGGATGGAGGAGGTGATGTTTACGTTGCGGTCGCGGCACCAGTGGTTAAGGGATGAGGTGTTCGTGGGGTACTTCCGGGATCTGCGGTGATGGCAACCGGCCGTAGTGACACGCCATGCGTGTCATCGCGGTGCCCGAACGGAACCGGCAGGCCGGATACGTGGGATGCGCCGGTTGCACCGGGTGCCCTGGTACGCGGGATATGTGGCACACGCCGGATATGCCGGATATGCCGGTCACACCGGATGCGGTTGGGTCGGTCGATAGACGACCGCCGTGAAATCCGCATGGCCCGGCGACGCATGACCATTGAACGGCGACGCGCGTTTTCGATTCATGGTCATGCGTTACCGTGCCGATCACCGTTATCGGCAGTCGTCTGTCGACCGACTCTACCGAAGCGGGTCTGCGAACGAGCTGGAGTCCCGTAGAGCCGGGCTTGCCCGGCTGCTCTTTGCGGACGGGCCCCGCATACGCAATGTGTGTTCGTACGTGCGGCACCCCGAGGTGGCTCCGAATCAGAACATTCCGATTGTTTGGTTTGGAGCTTGCCACTAGTGTCGACCGTAGATGAGTTATCGCTCATCTCACTGCAGTGGTGTCACACTGCGACCTTAAGGAGAAGAGGGAATGCGCGACCTGACTATTGCTGAAGTTGAACAAGTTGGTGGAGCCGGTATCTATACCGAGCAGAACATGAAGCAGTTCCGCAACATGGCCGTTGGGGCGGTTGCCGGTGCAATCACCGGAGGTCCGATTGGCGCCGCTGTCGGTTTGGTGGGGGTGCGATCACTGGCCTGGACTGATCGATCCGATGAAGTTGGCCGCCCTGCGGGCGGCTGACTTTTCTTCCCAAAAGAGAGCGAGTACATGAGAAGAAGAGAGCCGAAGTTGTGTGTGTGGATTCTGGGTGCAATGGGAATCCAGATCGGGAGCTCGAAGCTTGATAGCTCGTTCCCTCTAAGGTGGGCGCTCGGTAGCATGAACTTCATGCTTACGTGGGGCGTTATTGTTCTGATCGCATGGTCGATAATCTCTGGGCTTGAGGATGTGGTGAGGCGAGTACTTGTCGTCCTAGGTGCCTGTGTTGTGTATGGAGCTTTAAACGCTTCATTGAACTCCGCGCCGCGCCACTCCCGATGACCTGCTTCGTCAGATGCGCCAACAAGGAAGTCAGTGGCGGAATAACTCGCAATGGTGCAACGGCAGCTCGGTCCGGGTCGATCATCCTCGTTAAACAACGCGCTTCATTGGGGGATGGCTACCTTGGTGCGCGACTGGCATAAGTACGAAAGGAAGTCGGTTGGAAGTTATACTGCAGACAGAGGCGGCTGAGTGCGGTCTTGCATGCCTTGCGATGGTCGCCGCTGCCCACGGTAACGAGATAGGGCTTCGGGAGCTCCGCCGAAACCACTCTGTCTCACTCAAGGGAGCAACGCTATCCCAGATTATAGGGGTTGCGACCAAGCTCCACTTCACGTGTCGCCCTCTGCGGCTGGATCTGGAACATCTCGGGCAGTTGCAACTCCCCTGCATACTGCATTGGGACCTGAATCACTTCGTTGTTCTGGCCCGGGTTGGAAAGCGCGACGTAACTGTTCTGGACCCAGCTTCGGGAAAGAAGCGCCTCGCGCCTCAGGCACTCTCAAGGCATTTCACGGGTGTTGCGCTGGAGCTCACGCCTGAAGCCGACTTCAAACGGAGCCCTGCAACGCAGGCCATCAGTCTCTCCCGGTTGACCGGAAGGATTACCGGGGTGTGGCGCTCGCTTGGCCTTATTCTGCTGTTGTCCATTGCTCTGCAAGTGTTTGTGCTACTTGCTCCGTTCTTCATGCAATGGGTGGTGGATCATGTTCTGATCACCGCCGATCGTGACCTCTTGACTGTGCTCTGCGTTGGCTTTCTGCTTGTGCTACTGCTGCAGGTTGGAATAGGTCTCCTTCGGGGGTGGGCGGTAATCCACCTCTCAAGCCGACTTGGGCTTGAATGGACCGCAAACGTCTTCAGTCACCTGCTTCGGCTGCCACTGGACTTCTATGAGAAGCGGCATCTAGGCGACATAACCTCCCGCATGGGAAGCGTGCAGGCAATCCAGCGTACCTTGACCAACAGCTTCGTTGAAGCACTGATCGACGGACTGATGGCCATTGTGACCTTGGGCATGATGCTCCTCTACAGCTGGAAGCTGGCGATGGTGACCATCTGCGCGGTCGTTCTGTACATGGGAGGTAGAGCGCTAGCATTCCGACCGCTGCGAACCGGAACCGAGCAGCAGCTTGTAGCCGCTGCGCGTCAGCAGAGCCACCTGCTGGAAACCATTCGTGGCGCGCAGTCGGTCAAGGTTGCGGGCCGGGAATCTCTCAGGCGCTCCAGCTACTTCAACCTGATCAACGCAACCGTAAATTGTGATATCAGGCTGGCACGGCTTGGAACTCTGTTCGCCGGTGCCAACCAGCTGATATTCGGTATTGAGCGAGTCGTTGTCATCTGGATTGGTTCAGTCTTGGCGATGCAGAGCGTCTTCTCGGCCGGCATGCTGATTGCCTACCTGGCCTACAAGGACCAGTTCGCCCAGCGAGTAGCTGGGCTGGTCGATAAGTGGGTGGAATTCCGCATGCTGAGGCTCCACTGCGACAGGCTTTCAGACATCGTCCTCGCCGAGCCAGAGCAGTTGGATGGCCCGCAAGCAGCGATTGCTCCGGTCAATCTCCGTCTTGAGGTGAAGGGATTGAGCTTCCGCTACGCTCCGGGCGAGCCTTGGGTCATCCGGAACCTCTCGATGGAGGTGGAGCAGGGTGAGTCGGTTGCTATCATCGGTGCATCCGGGTGCGGCAAGACCACGCTGGTCAAGCTGCTTCTTGGGCGTCTGGTACCGACAGAGGGGGAAATCCTCCTCGGCGGGGTGCCTCTGGAGAGATTAGGCGTGGAGCAGTACCGTAGCCTTATTGGTGCAGTAATGCGGGATGACCAGCTGTTCGCCGGAAGCATCAGCGACAACATCGCGTTTCAGGACGATGGCATTGACGACGCGCGCGTGGTAGAGGCTGCGTGCTTGGCAGCTGTCCATCCTGACATCTCGGCCATGCCCATGGGTTACAACAGCCTGATAGGTGACATGGGTACAACGCTTTCTGGGGGACAGAAGCAGCGGGTGATCCTGGCAAGGGCGCTCTATCGCAAGCCTAAACTTCTGTTCCTAGACGAGGCGACAAGTCACCTGGATGTTGAATGTGAGCGACTGGTCAGCGAGGCAGTGAGTCGCCTCGACTTGACTCGCGTAATCATCGCCCATCGCCCCGAGACCATCGCCAGCGCAGACCGGATCCTGCTGATGCAGGCTGGTGCCATCGTACAAGAGGTTCGAACGCCATCGAGTAGCCAGGAACCAACACACGAGGATGCGCCGGCATGACCGAGTTGTTCAGGCGCGAGGCGCTGGAGGCAAAGAAGGATAGCTGGCTTGGGGAAATTTCGCTCTGCCAACCCGTACGCCTTTGGGTATTGAGCTGGTTTGGTGCCTTGGCTGCGGTATTGATTATCTGTTTTGTGCTCTTTGGTGAGTACTCCCGTCGGTCAACCGTAGTGGGCGAGTTGGTGCCGGACCTCGGCCTTTCCACGGTTGTCGCCCCTGCGGCAGGAGTTGTGGCAGCACTGGAGGTCGACGAGGGTGATCGGGTGGAGCACAAGGTGCCACTGTTGCTGATCAACGTGCCCAGAGTAACCGCCGCTGGCGAAGATACGTTGGTAGTCCTGCGCCAAGGGCTTGATGCGCGGCGGGCAAGCCTGGGCCATCTACGCGACTCGCAGGAAGCGCAGCTCCAGGTTCAGCTTGCCGGGCTGCAGAAGCAGCGTAGTGCGATGCGCCTGGAGTTGAGTCAGATCGAAGATGAAGTTGCCAGTCGCGGCGAACAGGTCCGAATTGCCAGAGAGACGGTCGAGCGGTACCGCGAAGTTTCTGGTCAGCGCTACGTGAGTCTAGTGCAGCTGAATCAGCAGGAACAGGCAGCGCTGGATCTGGTCAACGCCCAGCAATCACTCCAACGGCAGTCAACTGCCATTCGACGCAACATCGCCCAGCTTGAGCAGTCGATTGCTGAGATTCCCGAACAGCGGCGCTCAGCACGGGCAACCTACGAACGGAACATTGCCGAGCTCGCTGATGAGTCGGTTCAGGTCGAAACAAGTGGCGAGATGTCCTTGACTGCGCCTGTGGCTGGATTGGTGGCAAGTCGCTTGGTAGAGGTTGGGCAGGCAGTTCAGCCTGGTCAGCCACTGCTCAGCCTTCTTCCAGAGTCTTCGAGACTACGAGCGCAACTTCTTGTGCCGAGTGCCGCGATCGGGTTCGTGAAGCCAGGCGATGAAGTGGTGCTGCGTTACAGGCCATACCCGTACCAGAAGTTCGGTAGCCACAAGGGCAGGGTTATTCGGGTTTCGCGAAGCGCGGTTCCGCAGGAGGCTGCACCAGGGCAGGCAACAGAGCCCGTGTATCGGGTTCTTGTCTCATTGGATAGTCAGTCTATACGTGCCTACGGTGTTGAAGAGTCGCTGAGGCCTGGGATGGTTGTTGACGCAGACATCGTGGGTGAGAGCCGCCGAATCTATGAGTGGATTCTTGAGCCCCTCTATTCGGTAACCGGGAAGATCGGGGGCTGAAGGTCACCCTTTTTGCGGGCACGAAGTCACGCGCTGCTTTGCCCGCAGGAGGCACCAGTAGGCGCAATAATGGAAGGAAAGATCGAGCGCTGCCTGGGCGGGCACAACGGATGTGCCGGATTTACCTGATGGATCGGATGCGTCCGTCATGCCGGATATGGTGGACCCACTGGCCGCATCGCTCGTGACTCTCATGCCGGATACGGTAGGGTTGGCCCATAGACGACCTCCGCACCGCCCGGTAACGTATGACCATTGAACGGGGACGCGCGTTTTCGATTCACGGTCATGCGTTACCGTGCCGATCGCCGTTATCGACAGTCGTCTGTCGACCGACTCTACCGAAGCGGATCAGCGCGCACGCAGAAATGTCTGATTGCGCTGTAGGAAAACTCCGAAACATTGTTCGGAACATCGCGAAAACCCGCGCTGTTCTTCCAAAACGGTGAGCATCCGCACAGTTTGGTCTCTTGACCGCGCGCTCATCCAGCGTTGAAACTCAGTCCCACACTCAGTCGCCCACAGGACCATCGGGCGGCTGCCGTAGAGCCACGCCCTGCGTGGCTGCACCCCCATACCGCATCGCCCTACGAGCAGTCCCACCTCCAGGAAGGAGTACCGGAATGTCCCGTTCCACCCCCCCTGTCGCACGCCCGCGCACCCTGCTGTTCCTCGTCGCACTCTCCGCCATTCCCGTTGCGCACGCGCAGGAAGTGGCGAAAACCTGGCAAAGCCCAGCAGCCCCAGGCCAAACGCTGCTCCATGAGGGCCAGGCGCAGAAGGCCATCGAGAACAACTTCGCGCCGTACCTCGCCGCCGGGCCGCTCAGCTGGCAGGTCACGGGCATGCGTATCTCGGGCGAAAAGGTCACCTACGATTACCGGATCAAGCCGGCCAAGCTGATCGTCACCGACTGGATCTATCGCTTCAACAACCAGGACTACAGCACCGAGCAGGCGATGGTGGACGCCATCAAGGTCAGCCGTCCCTCGGCGGCAGGCTGTCCGGCCACGCAGGTCATTCCGGGCCCGTGGTCCGGTGTTCCCGGGGCAGGGTTGGGGGATGGTGCCGACGGCAGCAACACCGGCGAATCCTCCACTTTCGGCACGCCGTACTACATCACCAACCCCAACACCGGGGCGTGCGACGTGGTGCAGGCGGCAGTTGATGTGCGTCGCTCGCGCACGGTGAAATGCCCCAACACCGCGCTGATGGCGTGGAAGCCCGACATCGGCATGTGTGGCATGCACCCACTGCAGGAGCAGATCGGCAATGCGCTGATGAACTACTCCAGCTCGCCGGTGGCCAACCAGTGCCCCGCACAGACCGGCAAGGGCGGCACGCTGGCCAAGCATGGCAATCCCTGCGACGCCACCACCGGCAACAAGTCCCAGCCCGAGTCCGACCTGGACCTGGGCTGGATCCAGTTCGTGCGCCACTTCAATTCGATGACCTCGGCACCGGCCGGCGGCTTCGGTCCCAACTGGACCCACTCGCACAATGTATTCCTGGCCATGGGCACGGACAGCAGCGGCTTCCCGCCCAGCAACGTGTTCACCGTGGGGCTGATTGAAAGCGACGGCACGCACATCGCGTTCTCCGCGGTGGGCACCGGCTATGAGGCTGTCAATGGCAGCGGTGACCGCCTGCTGCAACAGGGCAGCAACTGGCTGCTGTACCGCAGCGACGAAGTGCTCACCTTTGGCAGCAACGGCCGTCTGCAGCAACGCGCGTTCGAGAACGGCACGTCCCTCAGCTACCAGCATGATGCGCAGGGGCGGCTGCTGTCGATCACGCACTCCAGTGGCCGCGCGCTGTTGTTCCACTACGAGGCAGCGGCAGGGGACGACCTGATCAGCGCGCTGTCGGTCAGCGGCCAACTTGTGGCCAGCTACACGTACAACGCCAATGGGCAGGTCGCCACGGTGCAGTACCCCGACAACTCCGTGCGCGTGTACCACTATGAGAACGCCAGCTTCCCGCGTTACCTCACCGGTATCACCACCGAAGATGCACGCCGCTACAGCTGGTACAACTATGACGCCAAGGGCCGCGTGACCTGCAGCCGCCATTCCGGCGACTGCGCGGCATCTGATGTCGGCGTTGACGGCGTGCGTCTGCAGTACACCGCCGCTGGCACCACCATCGTCACCGATGCTCTCGGCAAGGTGTCCACCCACAGCCTCAGCCCCACCGCCGGCGAAGGCTACCCGCGCAAGGTCACTGGCGTGACCGAGCCGCAGGGTGCCATCAGCCGTACCTACACCCCCAAGGCTCAGGACTTCCGTCGCCGGCTGGCGAGCGAAACCGACCGCCGTGGCACCCAGACAACCTATGCCTATAGCACCGGCGCTGACCCCAATAGCGGCCAGCCGGTGGAGATCACCACCATTACCGAAGCAGTTGGCCTGCCGGAACAGCGCGTTACCGAACTCCACACGCTTACCGGCAGCAACCGCGTGGTGTACAGCCGCATCGGCGACCGTGAAACCCGCACCGTTCGCAACGCGCGCCTGCAGCCCACCAGCGTGGCCGTGCGCGACCTGGTCAGCAATGAAGTGCGCACCACCACCTTCAGCTACTGCGAGGCAGCCGACGTGGCCGCAGGTGGCAGCTGCCCGGTGCTGGGGCTGCTGAAAAGCGTGGACGGCCCGCGTGACGATGTAAGCGACACCGTGACCTACGCGTACTACGGCGTTGACGGCCCGAACTGTGGGCCGGCCAGCACCGGCGGGTGCGAGTACCGCAAGGGCGACCTGCACAGCATCACCAATGGCCTGGGCCATACCACCCTCACCCTGCGCTACGATGCGTTGGGCCGCCCGCTCCAGGTTGCCGACAGCAACGCGGTAATCACCGAGTACGAGTACCACCCGCGCGGCTGGCCTGTCGCTATCCGGGTCAATCCTTCGGTGCCCGGCGAAGGCCGCACCACCCTGATCGACTACTGGCCCACCGGCCAGCTTCAGAAGATCCGCGAGCCCGACGGCAGCAGCATCACCTATATCTATGATGCCGCCCAGCGCCTGACCGACATCGAGGACAGCGCAGGCAACTCCATCCACTACGTGCTGGACAACGCCGGCAACCGCCTGCGCGAGGACACCGCCGACACCAGCGGCACGTTGCGGCGCACCCTCAGCCGCATTTACAACACGCTGGGCCAGCTGACGGTGTTGCGCGATGCCAATAACCACGATACCGGCTTTGCCTACGACCCCGAAGGCAACCCGGAAGCCGTGGTGGACGCGCTTCAGCGTAGTACCACCCACCAGTATGACCGGCTCAACCGTTTGGCTCGAACGGCGCAGGACGCCACCGGCGTCAATGCGGAAATCAAGAACGCTTATAACGCGCTGGACCAGGTCACCCAGGTCACCGATCCCAAGGGCCTGAACACCACCTACACCTACAACGGCTTCGGCGACCTCATTGCGCAGAACAGCCCGGACAGCGGCATCACCTCCATGGCCCGTGATGCGGCCGGCAACCTCAGCGTGCGCACCGACGCGCGCGGCGTGCAGGTGCTGCACCACTACGACGCCCTCAACCGGCTGACCGGCATCAGCTACCCCGACCCGAACCTCAACGTCGGCTACACCTACGACACCGCCCCGGCCGTGTGCAGCACCAACGAGCGCTTCCACAAGGGACGCATGGCCCAGGTGCAGCACGCTCGCGGCAGCACCACCTACTGCTACGACCGCTTCGGCCAGATCACCCGCAAGGTGCAGACCGTCAACGGCGTGGCCAGCACCGTGCGCTATGCCTACACCATCGGCGGCCGCCTGCAGCAGCTGACCTATCCGGACGGCAGCGTGGCCGACTACGTGCGCGACAGCCTGGGCCGGATCAGCGAAATCGGGCTGACCCGCCCGGGCCAGGCCCGGCAGGTGGTGGTGAACAACCTGATGTACGCTCCGTTCGGGCCGGCCACCGGCTGGACCTATGGCGACGGGCGTCAGCTGATTCGCCCGTTGGACCATAACTACCGCCCCGAGCGGATCTGGGACGTGGGCCAGGATGGCCTGTCGCTGGGCTTCACCTATGACCCGGTGGGAGCCATCACCGAGCTCAAGACCGCTGATGGCGGCACCTCGCTGGCGCAGTTCGGCTATGACAGCATGGGCCGGCTCACCCAGACCAAGGACGGCCCCACCGGCGCGGTGATCGAGGCCTACGACTACGACCCCACCGGCAATCGCATGGGGATGACCAGCAATGCGGGTACCCAGGTGTATACGTACGCGCCGGGTAGTCATCGCTTGACCGGCGTGGACGGGGAAGCCCGCAACCACGACGCGGCCGGCAACACGACCAGCATCGGTAGCCGCGAGTACGTGTACAACGATGCCAACCGCCTGCGTCAGGCCAAGCAGGGCGGGGCACTGCTGGAAAGCTACCTCTACAACCACCGTGGCGAG
Source organism: Stenotrophomonas maltophilia (assembly GCA_050983615.1). Classification (GTDB taxonomy): domain Bacteria; phylum Pseudomonadota; class Gammaproteobacteria; order Xanthomonadales; family Xanthomonadaceae; genus Stenotrophomonas; species Stenotrophomonas maltophilia_AZ. The sequence goes on from CP158958.1 coordinate 525,040, forward strand.
CGCATCCAGCGCGAACCCAGTGGTGGCAGTGCGCAGCTCACCGTGTATGACGAAGCGGGTCAGTGGCTGGGCAACTACAGCAGCACCGGGCAGGTGATGCAGCAGGCGATCTGGCTGGACAACTACCCGGTGGCATTGATCAATGCGCCGGCAGCCGGGGTGCCGGAGGTGGCTTACATCCAGCCTGACCACCTGGGCACTCCGCGTGTGGTAATCGACCCGACGCGGAGCGTGAGCATCTGGGAGTGGAGCAGCAAGAGCGAGGTGTTTGGGAATCAGGCTCCGAACAGTGATCCGGATGGCGATGGCGTGGCGTTTGAGCTGGCGCTGCGGTTCCCGGGGCAGCAGGCGACGGATGCCAGTGGGTTGTTCTACAACTACCAGCGGGAGTACGACCCGGCGGTGGGTAGGTACTCCCAGAGTGATCCGATCGGGTTGGCGGGAGGGGTGAGTACCTACGCCTACGTTGCAGGGGACCCGCTTAACTGGTCGGATTCGCTCGGATTGGCCAAGGACAGCATTACTGCGCGTATAGAGGCGTACATCGCGCGCGGAGATGTTACGTCTCTGACGAATCTTGCTGAGTCCGGAGGGCTAACCCCAGTTCAGAGCCAACTTGCTCAGCAAGGTTTGCAGCGCCTAACAATGACGGCAGAGCAGATCATCGCAAGAGAGCTGAAAGGCAGCGTCGCACGCGAGTTCCCAGGGCAGTTGAGGAACAAGACATTGGCTGAGATCATGAAAGGCGCTCGAGACGGCGACAGAGCGTGCAAGACAGCGCGAAAACTGTTAACTGACGGAAGGTTCAAGAAATGAGATGGTTTGCGGCTAGTATACTTTTCGAATCAAAGCACTCCAAATCTAGTGCTGAGGGAGGACTATGGGAGGAGCGAATCATCATCCTACAAGCTGAGTCTCAGGATGATGCGGCCGCCCAGGCGAACCAGATAGGTGTCGCAGGCGAGACCTCCTACGAGGCGAAGGAGGGGGACCAAGTGCATTGGATATTCTCTCAAGTTGAAAGAATTCTGGAGGTGGATTCTGAATCACTCTCAAGCGGTACAGAGATCTTCTCCAGATTCCTTCGCGCTTCTGAGGTCGCGAGCCTCCTGACACCCTTCGAAGACTGATCAGTGTGCGACCACCAGAACGGAAGTGGACCGGCCGCGATTTCGTAGGCAACTCAGAGCCATAATCCATGGTGACGAGAGAGGTATTGCAGAAGGCCATCTGGCTGGTCAACTACCCAGTGGCGCTGATCAGCGCGCCGGCGGTTATCCTGGATATGTCGGATGCGGTAGGGTCGGTCGATAGACGACCCCCGTGAAACTCGCATGGCCCGGTGACGCATGCCCTTCGAACGGGGACACGCCTCTCCGCCGATGTTCATGCGTTACCGTGCAGATCACCGTTACGGGCAGTCGTCTGTCGACCGACTCTACCGAAGCAGGCTCGCGAGGACACCGCCGCCACCGACGGCAGCCTGCGCCGCAGCCGCACCCACAATTCGCTGGACCAGATCACCCAGGTCACCGACCCCAAGGGCCTGAACACCACCTACACCTACAACGGCTTCGGCGACCTCATCGCCCAGAACAGCCCGGACAGCGGCAGCACCGCCATGGCCCGTGATGCGGCCGGCAACCTCACCGGGCGCACCGACGCACGTGGCGTGCAGGTGCTGCACCACTACGACGCCCTCAACCGCCTGCGTCAGCGTGAGTTGTCCTTAAATTGCAGGATCGTTAGACCGAGGCGGTGATGTTTACGTGGCGGTCGCGACACCAGTGGTTGCGGGATGAGGTGTTTGTAGGGTATTTCAAGGATGTGCGGTGATGGGCGAACGCCCGTGGATCCACGCCTTGCGTGGCTTCGCGGTGCCCGAACGGAGCTGGCGTTTCGACACGCATGGCGCGTCGTTACGGGGTTGGGTTTACGCAGCCACGCAGGGCGTGGCTCTACAGGGGGATAGGTATGCTTGATGAGCGTGTGCCACTGGCCAATGCGTGGTCGATTACATCGGTGATGGTGATCTGCGGCGGCATTGCCGCCTGCTCGCTGTATGGCGGCAAGGGCAGTGTGGTCACCATCGGGCTGGTGATCATCGCGGTCCTGGCGGCGTTCCTGTTCGCCACCATGCTGCTGTGCCGGCTGAAGATCACCGCGAAGCACATCCAGGTAGGCGTGTTCCCTTACCGCACCCGCGTTTCCATCAACAGTGTGGTGCTGGATTCGGTGGAGGTGCTGCCCGATGGCGAGCATCCGCAGCTGCGCTGGCGGAAGAACGGCATCGGCTTGCCCGGCATGCAGCTGGGGTGGTTCACCACCTCGCGCGGGAAGCCGGTGTTTGCGGCAACGGCGGGGAAGAAGGGCAGGGTGTTGATCCCTACCCGGGGTGAGCACAACCTGCTGGTGTCGTGCCGCGACCCGCAGCGGGTGGTGGCGGCGGTGCAGGCGGCGTCGAGCATGCCCGATATGTTGGCCCCGGTAGAGTCGGTCGACAGACGACTGCAGTGAAATCTGCATCACCCGGTAACGCATGACCATTGAACGGGGACGCGCTCTTCCCATTCGTGGTCATGCGTTACCGTGCTGATCATCGTTATCGGCAGTCGTCTATCGACCGACTCTACCGAAGCGGGTCAGCGAACGGGTTTGAGGCCGGAGACCAACGCAAAACCCACGCAGGTCAGCCAACGAGTTCTAAGCCGGAGGCCAACGAGCGCTGGACCGCGCGGCGCAAGTCAGCGCTGGTCCTTCAGTTCATCAAGGGCAAGACCTCAGTAGTGGCAGCCAGCCGCCAGCTCGACCTGACCCCGGCGGAGATCGAAAACTGGGCTGAGGACGGCAAGCGCGTTGTCCCCACCAGGCGCTGAAGATGATGACCCCGGACGCGGCTTATGCCGCTACATCAACCGCATGACCTGGGCAGGAACCGGTGGGTCATTACATCTCTTACTTCACGTTGCGATCCAGGAACTCCAGCATGCGTCCCGCGATCTCGCCGCCGTGGGTCTCGATGGCGAAGTGCCCGGTATCGAGGAAGCGCACTTCGGCATTCGGATTGTCGCGCTTGAAGGCTTCCGCACCGGCGGGGATGAAGAAGGGATCGTTCTTGCCCCAGATGGCCAGCGTCGGTGGCTGGTGCTGGCGGAAGAATGCATGCAGCTGCGGGTATTGGCGCACATTGCTGCCGTAATCCAGCAGCAGGTCCATCTGCGGCTCGACACCGATGCGCTCAATCGCGGCGGACGCCAACTGATAGCTTTCCGGGGCGATCAGCGAGGTATCACGCACACCTTCGGTGTATTGCCATTTGATCATGTCCGGCGTGTTGAAGCGGCGCAGCGCTTCGCGGTTCTCGGCGGTCGGGGCCGCCCACGCCTTGCGCATGTCCGCCCAACCCTCGCTCAGGCCTTCTTCGTAGGCGTTGCCGTTCTGGCTCACGATAGCGGTGATCTTGCCGGGATTCGCCACGGCCAGACGCCAGCCGACGGGCGCGCCGTAATCGAACACGTAGATCGCGTAGCGATCCAGGCCCTTCTCAACCGTGAAAGCGTCGATGACCGAGGCCACGTTGTCGAAGGTGTAGTCGAATGCGATGCCCGGCTTGACCGTGGTCTGCCCAAAGCCCGGCAGGTCGGGCGCGATCACGCGATAACGCTGCGCCAAGACCGGGATCAGGTCCCGGAACATGTAGGACGACGCGCCGAAGCCGTGAAGCAGCAGGACCGCAGGGGCATCCGCCGGTCCGGCTTCGCGATAGAAGACGCTCACTCCCTGGATGTCTGCGGTGCGGTAGTGGACGTGCGCAGGCGTCTCGGCAGAGGCGGGGAGGGCGGCGGTGCCCAGTGTGGTACCGACGAGGAGAAGGCTCTTGAGGTTCATGGGCACGCTCGAGGAGGAAAGGGGGAAGCTGAAATAACCGCATATAATTGTGTTTAACGGTTATGCGGCCGCACTCTGCCCGAACTGTGATAACCTGTCAACAGTTACTTTAGGGGTTACGACGTGGGTGCTACCTCACCACAGGACATGATCACAGGGGCTCCCCAGGTGGGCGACCACCTGGCGCTGGACCTGCTCAATACCGAGGCCCGCAGTCAAGGCCAGGTGGTCGACCATTGGACGACGGATGAGGATGTCCGCCAGTGGCTGGCGCGCCAGGGCCTGGCGCAGGGGCCGGCGAACCAAGCGGCACCCCCGGGTCTGCTTGCGCGTGGCCGCGAACTGCGGGCGGCGGTGAGGGAAGCCATCTCCGCGCGCAAGGCGGGTGGATCGGTAAACATCAACGGCCTCAACGCGTACCTGCAGGCGTACCTGACGTCCCCGCATCTGCACCATGACGAAACGGGTGAGCTGACACTGACACGCACTGCGCGGGGTGACGCCAGTTCATTGCTGCTCGGCCCCTTGGCCGAAGCCGCGGCCCAACTGCTGGTGGAAGGCGACTTCGCGCTGGTCAGGCAATGCGAACACCCCGACTGCATCCTGTGGTTCTACGACCGCACCAAATCGCACAAGCGGCGCTGGTGCAGCATGGCCCAATGCGGCAATCGGTATAAGGCCGCGCAATTCCGAAAGCGAAGCAACGAGAAATCGTAGAGCCGGGCTTGCCCGGCTGCCGTTAGCGACCAACCCGAACACCCCCGTGGCGACGACGTCGGCCAATGCGCCCCGGTTGCGACCATGGCGATGGAACGGTAGGGTCGGTCGAAAGACGACCGCCGTGAAGTCCGCATCACCTGGTAACGCATGACCACCAATCGCAGAAGCGCTTCTCCGCTTGATGGTCATGCGTTACCGTGCAGATCACCGCTATCGGCGGTCGACTGTCGTCCGACCCTGCCAAAGCGCCATACGTGAACGGCCCAAACGGACTTGGCCCCATGCGCACAATAGGCAAGCTCTTCATCATCCTCACAGCGCTGCTTGCCCTGGCGGTCGCCTTTGCGTGGAAGCACTTCACCAAACCGGCACCGGCGGCACAGGCTTCTACCGCAATCACCGCGCCGTCCGGCAGCCGCGCCCCTGCGCAACACTTCAGCACCGACGCCAGCACCCGCTCTGCTGCTGCATCTCTCCCGGCATCCGCGGTTGACAAAGCCCGGGCCTTCCAATCTCTCAAACAACGCGCCCAAGCCGGTGACGCCGTCGCCCAGCGCCTGCTGGCCCAGACCTACGAGGCCTGCTTCATGATCAACATTGATCGGCAGCGATTCGTTGCAGGCTACCAGCACGCACGAATGAACAAGCCCGAGCAGGCCGCAACGATGGATCGCCTCGCGCAACAGCGTATCGAGCTGTGTGACGCCGTGGACAACGGGGCCATCATCCCTGCCGAGCTCATCAAGGGCTGGTACGCACAGGCGGCCGCGAACGGAGACCTGGCTGCCCGTGCCATGGACTATGCACTGCAAGGCACTCAGCTGGATTCGCCAACCGCCACCCGGTTTCTGGAAGACGTCGTGACATCAGGCGACCCCGCCACGATGTATGGCCTGGGTCGCGGGCTGGGCAGGAACGTGACAAAGAACGTGGGTGAGCCCTACAAAGAGTTGGTATCGGGACCGTTGGCGGCGCAGGCCTGGATGTTGGCTGCCTGCCGCATGGGCTACGACTGTGGCCCCGACAGTGCGGACGTGGGCAACTTCTGCCTCATGGTAGGCAGGTGTCTGGGCGAAACCAGCGAGGAGATGTGGTTCGCGATGGTGAAAACGGACGCAGAGCGCCAGGCGCTGGAACAGAAGATCCAGCAGATCCTCGACGCAGTGTCCCCGTAGAGCCGGGCTTGCCCGGCTGCCTTACGCGCCCCACATCAACGCCCGAAGCGCGTGGCTCGAATGTACGTGCAAGGCCCAGCCGGGCAAGACCCGGCTCTACGCTTTCTGCTTGAACGCCGGATCATCGCTCAAACGTGGGCCGGGACGCCGCCGTCACCGTACCCCAGTCGCAATCCCCGCCGTTCTACACCACAATGTCCGGGCACCGGCATCAAGGAAGGAACCCGCGTAGTGTCCAAGCACCCCAAGCCCGCATCGCCATCGGTAGACGATCTGCCGCTGGAGCCGATGAACCCGGCATTGCCGCAGCACCCGGACCATGCCATGTACAAGCAGATCCGCCAGCACGTAACCCGGCTGGACAAGGACCATGGCCGCAGCTTTGATGACGTGAGCGAGCGCCTCACCACCAGCCTTCTGGCCCTGGCCAAGGCCAACCGCCTCACCCGCGTGGACCACGTGGTGCTCAGCAACCCCACCGACGAATACCCCACGGCACACAACGTGTTCGTGGTGGAAGGTGACCTGGACAACCCAGGCCACCGCCGCGCCAGCATGGAAACCATCGTGGCGGTCACGCCGCCGGCGGAAGACGACGAGCCGCGCTGAGGCTGCGCGGAAACACGACCACTCGCGACATCACAACGTCGCAAACGCCTCTACTTCACATCTTCACACGCGCCTATCCTGCTCGGGTATTAGCCCGACAGCGCAAGGAGCAGCGTGCAGTGAATACCCCCCATCACCTCGTCAACGGCAGCCGGGAAGAAGAAAAGCGGCGCAGGTCGGTCTGGGAGACCGGCGATTGGCTCACCGCCGAACAGATCATCGCGTTGGCCGAAATGAGTGACTACCCTCAGCGCGTGCAACCGTGCATCTGGAGGAAGAAGGGCATCATCTTTTCCATCCAGCGCAACGGGGTGGAGTACTACCCCGGCTACGGCCTGGACCAGGACGACGGCTTCCGGCCTCTGCTGGCGATGACCATGGTCACCAAGATACTGGCCCCGCATAGAGACTGCTGGGGCATGGCGGTGTGGTTTGCCGACGGTAACCCGCTGCTGGATGGGCTGAGCCCGCAAGAGCTGCTGGAGCTGGAGCCGAAGAATGTAATCGCCGCCGCTCTTGCGCTGGCCAAGGCAACGTAGAGCCACGCCCTGCGTGGCTTCGACCAACCGAACCGCAGCGAAGCCACGCCGGGCGTGGCTCCACAGGCAACCAGCCACTAAACCTTCGTTGCTGCCTGCCGATAAGTCCGTTGTGCAATGGCGTGGTGCCCCGGTACCACGTTCTCCCCGGTTCTGCAAATTTCTGTGCTGATTCACGCCAGCGCAAAAAATTGCCCGATAACCGGAGCAAATGGAACATTGCACCCACTGCGAACAGGGGGCACATGGACAGTTACCAATACGACGAAAGCGCGGCACAAGCGTTCTGTGGAGCACTGCAGCGAACGCTGCGGGTAGCTGGACGCAACGACGAAGGCGAGCGTGAAGCGCTGAGCAAGAAGGCCGTATCCGAACGCTTGGACATCCATCGGGATACGCTAGCCAGCTACCTTACTGAGGAAGGTGCCGGTCGAGCCACGCTGCGCACTATCACCGAGATGGCCGAAATGCTCGGCATACCGCCTGCCTTTCTGCTGATGCGCCGCCAGGACTGGGTAATGCTGATTACCTCCTTCGGACATCTCACCCAGATCGTCAGCCAGAACAACGGCGAAGCCATCTTCGGGCCGGCGGGATCGAATCCATCAAGAAGCTTGAATCCAGTCGCCAGTGCCGACATTGGATTGCAACTGGCGAGCCTGATGGGGGTGGGGCCCGCTGGGGCTTTGGGGCGTAACGCACGCGAGACAGCCCAGCTGCGTCAGTCCATCGAGGATCGCATCGCCACCAACTGCGCGTTGCCCCCGTACACCAAGCTTACCGACGAACAAGCTGCATTCCTTCTCGCCCTCTGCGCACTCATCGGCAGCCGGCCTAAACCGCTACAGGAACACTGATGAAGACCATCAACAAAGATGCTGTGCTGTCCAATACCTATCTGATCAACGTGCTGCAGTACGCCGAAGATGAGGACCTGGGCATTCTGGCCGACTACGTCACCGATTCCGGCAAGGGCCGTCTGACGTTGGACTCGGCCGCATGCAAACAGTTGAACGAAGCCCGCACCCTGAACAATTTCTCGTTCCAGGATCGTGTGCTGCTGTCGCGGGAGATTCTTGCTTTTGGCGGTAACACGCTGAGCAATGCGTATCGTGGCATGCGCTCCAGCGTCGAGGCCGGATCGCTGCTTGACAGGATTCTCCCTGATGCCAATGCCCAGCTTCCCTATGTGGAAGTGGTCAAGGACGTGGCAAGTCATATGGGCGTCAAGCTGCCCAAGGATGCCCCGGTGGTGGATGCCGAAACCATGCTGCTGCAGCACATGCTGCAAAGCGCGTTCGAGAAGATGACCCCGGCCGAGCGTGACGAGATCCTAGCCGAGCTGGGAGGCAACGTCACCGGAATTGGCCCGGCGGCTACCGCCAGCCTGATCACGGCTGCGCGAATGGGGGGCTTCAAGACGTTCCAGATTGCCGCCATGGTGGCTGGCAGCCTCGCCAAGGTGATTCTGGGCAAGGGCCTGCCGTTCAAGGTGATGGGCATGCTGATGAAGTCGCTGAAGGTCGTCACCGGCCCGATCGGCTGGGTGGTAACTGGTGCGTGGGCAGTGGCGGACATGGCTGCGCCGGCGTACAGGGTCACGGTGCCGGCGGTGGTGCAGATTGCCTACATTCGACAGAAGCTGTTGTTCGACATGACCCATCGCGTGTGCGAATGCGGCTGCGCAGTGCCCAACACCGCCAGGTTCTGCGGCGAGTGCGGCGCGTCCATGGAGGTCACCGCGTGATCATGCCGCCTCCGCCGTTGCTGCGGCCGCTTGGCAAGGTTGTCTTGGCGATTGCCACCTTGGTGCTGGCGCGGAAGCTGCGCACGCAGTATCCACGCAAGCGTCGCCGCTGAAAGGTAAAGCCGCGCATGGCGCGGCTTGACCCTCAGGCTGTCGCCGTCAGGGCGGCGATTGGCCGGTATCGCGGCCAATCGCCGCGATGCGTGGTTCCAGTGCTATCAAGACGCCGTTCTCAGTGTCGTGAAGCTGCCACAGCTTGCCCTTCGCCCTGGGCGTGAAGTGATAGATGAAAGGGTTTTCCAGTGCGCCGCACACGACGCACACGCGGTACGTGGCTGCGTGTGTGCTAAGCATCCGGTACTCATTGGGCGTCAGTTCGAAGAAGATTGAATCGGAGGACACACCCTTGACCTCGATCTTGTGTGCCACCTTGCCGTGCCTCACTTCCAGGTCCCAGCCAAGGTTCTCCTTCTCCACTGACTGAACAGTGTATTTCCGCGCCTTGTAGTATCGGGTAACGGCATCTACGGCAGCCATTTCCACTCGGGCGTTCATCGCAGTATCCGGCTTGCCCCACTTCTTGCCGCCCTTTCCTCCCCCATGCTTCTTGTCGCTGATAGGGCCGGCGGGCGTTCTGGAGATCAACCTGCGAACCGACTTAACCCATTGCACTACTTCGGGGTTGGGCTGGCGAAGGGGATACCAGACGTTCGACTGACCAGGAAATCCAGGAGCTTTCACAGGCGCATAGGGAACAGTGAAAGTGCGCTGCTCCTCAGGCAGCAGTGTCACATTCTGTTGGTCGGCGTAGCAGACAAAATGCCGGCTCTCGCCGTCCATTCCGGCGATCTTTCCACGCCGAGCACGGTACTGCTTGTGGAAGACTGTTGCATTGCGATACCAGCCGACCACTACCTGGCCCAGCTCCTTGTGTCTTGCCAGGAAAACCACATCAACGCCTGACAGTTCGTCACCGTGCTCCCACTTGCGGTCAGGGACAAGATGGCGCAGGTTGATGCCTGCCGCGTGCAGGCTCATGGCATAGCCGTAGCACTTTCCACGACTGGGCTTGAAGTTGTAGACCTCCCCGCCCACGCCGTTCTCGTAAACGTAGCTGCCGCCGCCCCGGATGTCCCCGGGACCGTCATACAGATCCATATACCCGATGCGTAGAACGAGAAGGGGAGGGTAAGGCGATGTTTTCGTTGTCATGCTGACTTCCAGTGTCGATTGGCATCCACGACGGAGCCGTGCCACAGCATCGGCCGCAAACTGGAGAAGTTGAGACCTCCGTAGAGCCACGCCCTGCGTGGCCCGACCAACCGAACCGCCGCGAAGCCACGCAGGGCGTGGCTCTACGGGAAATCATTGGTCCGACGACGCGCATGGCGCGTCGCTACGCGGTTGATGCGTGGTCCCGGTGTGGAGAGCCCACAGTCTCTTGCCCTGAGACCGCGATCCCGTATCATCACAGGGAGCCAGAATTTGGCGCCAACCTGTCCTGGACGCTCCGCACCACATGAAAGCCCCCGCCCCTGAGCGTCGCACCAGCCTGCGTCTGTCGGCCGAGCAGCACGAAGCCATCGAGCGCCTGTGCCACCAGGACGGCGGCAAGGTGCCGATGAGCAGCTGGATCGCCCGCGCCATCGAAGACAAGATCGCCCGCGATACCGGCGTGGCCGAAACACCCGGCGTCGCTTCCGGTGCAGGCGGGCATCGCTTCTATGAGTTCTTCGCCGGTGGTGGCATGGCCCGTGCGGGCCTGGGGCCGGACTGGCAGTGCCTGTTCGCCAACGACTTCGAGCCGATGAAGGGCCGCGCCTACCGGGAAAACTGGAACGGTGGCCACGACCTGCTGGTGGACGACATCAACAATGTCACGTCGGCGCAGTTGGCCGACGAGGCCGACCTGGCCTGGGCATCGTTCCCCTGCCAGGACCTTTCGCTGGCCGGGGCGTACAAGGGCATCGGCCACTGGCAGGACAAGCAGCAGACCCGCTCGGGCACCTTCTGGGTGTTCTGGCGGCTGATGCAGTCGCTGCAGAAGGAAGGCCGCGCCCCGCGCATCATCGTGCTGGAGAACGTGTACGGCGTGCTCACCTCGAACGAGGGGCGCGACTTCGCCGCCATTGGCACCGCCTTTTCCAGCGCCGGCTACCGCTTCGGTGCGTTGATGGTGGATGCGCGCCACTTCGTGCCGCAGTCGCGTCCGCGTGTGTTCATTGTGGGCGTGCGCGACGACGTGGAACTGCCGGCGTCGCTGCTGGGCACAGAAGCGCACCCCACCTGGCATCCGCCACGCATGCAGGAGGCTGTGGCTGGGTTGAGCAAGGCCGCCCGCAGGCAGTGGTTGTGGTGGAACCTGCCCACGCCACCGGCGCGCGCGCTGCACTTCGTGGACGTCATTGAAGACGCACCCACCGGAGTGAAGTGGGACACCGCCGAGCGCACCCAGAAACTGCTGGGCATGATGAGCGAGGCCAACCGCAAGAAGGTGCGGGAGGCGCAGAAGGCCGGCCGCCGCATGGTGGGGGGCGTGTACAAGCGCACCCGCCTGGACGAGAACGGCAACAAGGTGCAGCGCGCCGAAGTCCGCTTCGACGATATTGCCGGCTGCCTGCGCACGCCTTCGGGCGGTTCCAGCCGGCAGAGCATTCTGGTGGTGGAAGGCCGCAAAATCCGCTCGCGCCTGCTGTCTCCGCGTGAGGCGGCGCGACTCATGGGCCTGCCGGATACCTACCGCCTGCCGCCGAACTACAACGACGCTTACCACATCGCCGGCGATGGCGTGGCGGTGCCGGTGGTGCGCCATCTGGCGGAGCACATCTTCGAACCGCTGCTGCAGCATGCGCAGCGCACCGGGGTGGCGGCGTGAGTCTGTTTCCAGATGCGGCTCCGGCAGCGGAGGTTGCGACGCTGACCGCAGAACCGGACTTCCTGCAGGCACTGGCCACCTACAGCCAGCAGGCCAAGGTGAAGGGGAAGGGCGCACTGGCAGTGATGCTGGTGGTGAACGACCACGCCCGCCGCGCTGCTGCAAACGGCACGTCCTTGAACGCCGATGACCTGCTGACCGAGCAGGGCGGGCAGGTGCTGGGCCTCGGTCGTGCAGCAGTGCAGGCCATCCTCGCCCAGCACGGCATCACCCGCGTGCTGGCGGAGGAGGGCGGGCGCACCAGCCGCGGCAGCATCGGCTTCATGCGCGGCTATGTGGCGTTCTTGAATGAGCAGAGCGCATTGCGCGGCCCGCTGGATCTGGCCGCTGCTGAGCGCTTCTGGATCACCAGGGTGGAGGCCTTCTTCGCCGGCAAGCCTTTCAGCATGAAGCTGGACGCCGCCTGGAGCCTGCGCACCGCCGTACGCCACCTGACGGCACAGGCCGAGGCGCGCCAGAAGGAAGCCGGCGGCACCATGTATCTGGGCACGATGATGCAGCACCTGGTCGGGGCCACCCTGCAGGTGGTGCTGCCGCAGGCGCAGAAGGCGCTGGTGGTGCACCACGGCTCCAACCAGAGCGACCAGAAGCCGGACCGCCATGGCGACTTCGACCTGGGCGATGTGGCGGTGCATGTGAGCACTGCGCCGTCAGAAAGCCTGATCCGCAAGTGCGGGGAGAATCTGGGAAAAGGCAAGCGGCCGGTGATCGTCACCACGCGCCGCGGCCTGCTTACCGCGGAAGGGCTGCTGGAGAACGTCGGGATTCACGATCGCGTGGACGTGATCGAGTTCGAGCAGTTCCTGGCCACCAATGTGCTGCAGTACGGCCGGTTCAGCGTGGACGGCCGCCGCGAGGCATTCCAGCAGATCGTGGGTGCGTACAACGACGTGGTGGATAACCATGAGACCGACCCGAGCCTGCGCATCGAGATGAGTGGTGGGAAGTAACCGGGGGCTCCTCCGTTCTCGGCTCATGCGTCCCCGGGCGTTGCTCTGCTATCGGCGGTCGTCTGTCGACCGACCCTACCGCATTCCGGCATTCCGGCATCGCGGGATGGTGAAAAATCGCGTGGTACTGCTTTGGTAGAGTCGGTCGACAGACGACTGCCGATAACCCCAATCGGCGCATTAACGCATGGACCCCACCAACGAAGCGCCCTCGGCGGAATCCATGCCCCACAACATCACCCCATACGAATCGCAGGATTCTCCCGCCCCTGCCGCTCAACCTCCTGCTGCTGGCTCTGCGCCAACGCCTGCTGTCGATCCGCACTCGCCACTTCCAAGCGCTGCAACGACTGCTCCACAGGCGTCTGCACGGCCTCATGCGTTGACATCACCGCCCGCCGGTGTGCAGGATCATTCAAATCGCCCTGCACAACAAAGACATTGCGCCCGGCCGCGTATTCCTGCGTGGCGCTACTGAAGACAACGTGGTCCGCGCGGTCAATTCGGCTCTCTGCCGCCAGTGCGGTCAGACTGGCAGTGAGGCGCTCGCTGGTCTCATCAAAGCTGCGGCCATGCCGGGCGTCCAGCCCAGCAACGTGCTCGCGAACCTGCTGATAGAGCGGGTAGTAGGTATCGCCCGGGTTGAGACCTGCCAGCCAGGTCTCCTGGCCAGAGGCGGGGGAATCGTTGTGCACCACCTTGGGTGTTTCGATGCGTTCACGGTAAGGATCGTCGGGGTGAAACCGGGTTGCCAGTTCGGCACGCTCACGACGCACCTCGCGTGCGTCATTCAACGAGTCCAGCACGTGGGCATTGCGCTGCTGCAGAGGGATGCCACCTTCCGGAATCAGATACCAGTTCCCGTCCTTCTCGTCGTACATATGGAATGCACTTCGCACGCCGATAATGTTGGGGTTGGAGGCCGGGAGTGCCTGATCCATCATGGCATACTCGTAGAACCCCAACTTGCCGATGTACATCGTGGCTTCGCCCCACGACATCGCGTCGTATGCATGGCCCCTGGTGTTCCAGGCACGCTGCAGTCCACCAGCATCGTTGTTCAGCATCGCTTTCCAGACGCTTTCGGCTGCCTCAGCGCCCAGCCTGCGCTCTGTGGCCTCCAGCAGAACACGCGGTGTCCAGCAGTTCGGGTCCAGGCGATGCTGGATGAATGATTTATCGTGCGCATCCTGAACATCGCGGCCTGGAAGATTAAGGGCAAGGTCTGGCTTGCCCGCGTCCATCCACCGTTCGCGAAGCTCCAGGTCACGATGGAGCAGGGTCTGGCCGAAGGCCTCCCATTCTCGCTCGCTCAGTACCCGATTCTGGAATCTTGGGTCTCGTTCGTGTTGGCTGCTTGCCTGGCTTTGCGCATAGGCATTGGCCACCTGTCCGGGCAGATTGTCGTTGCGGACCACGCCCAGTGCGAGCAGCCCATAACCGTCGGCCCCGTCCTTCTGGGCCAGGTAGTTCCAGTAAAGCTCCCGGTTTCCGGCATCCGCGTAGTAGCGCAGAATTTCAATGTCCTTCCGATTCAAGCCGCTCATACGGTGTTCCTCCTGAACATATCTGCCTTACTGAACCTTGTACCGGCTCAGTATGTTACGTGCCGCACCCTCGATGGCACTCCAGTCTTTCAGCAGCACACGCGGGTAACTCAGGGCCAGAGAGAGCTGGTTATCCAGATCCACGATGTAGTGCGTGCAGGTGGCAACTTCAGGAGCATCGTCAGGCACGAGGAAATCGCCCTCGATCACAAGCCCCTGCTTGCCGCCCTGAGGGTGATTGCACTTGATGAAGGTGGCGAGCTCGCCCAGGTCGTTGCGTGCCACGTACCACTCGTCCTCAAGCCTCTGGTTGCGAATCAGGGATTGCCCACGCTGCTTCTCGTAGTTCTTGGAGAAGGCAGCCATTCTTTCTTCATCAATGAGATAAGGCGTCAGACCGTACTGCATGGTTTCGGGCTTGCGAAGATCCAGTCGCCGACGCGGATCCTGGCGATTGACGGAACCATCTTCGGTGGTTGATTCAGTACTGGTGCGACGCTCGAGGAGTTCCCGGATGGGCACCGCGTCGATGTAGTCGATGGAGATGCCGATTGACCGATAGTGATCTGCCATGGATCGCGAGGGCCGCGTTCCGGGCGGGGCTGCCTGTAGGCCAGGCCACATGATCGTGAGCCCCACTGCCCCCCCTGACGCCGGTCCCATCTGGTTGTCATAAAGGTTGGCGGGGAATGCGTAGCGATGCGGTCCCAGCTTCGCTTCGACCGGATTGGTCGTGTAGGTGTAGCCGTCAATCGTGCGGCTTTGTGTGGTCTGTTCAGACATGTTTTCCTCCTTGTTCACCTGTTCCGTACTAGGCCCCTTCGCGCAGGCACTGGTGCAGACCGCAGCCGCAAGTGCCAGCATCACGCAGCGGCCGGATGACATCACACGCATGGGGCCATTCCATTGCATTGAGTGGGCCAAGTATAGACAGGGCGTCCGAAACGCCGACGGAACCGTGTCGCAATCTGCTTCCGCCGCCCGCCTCTGCTACCATATTGCCCTCAGCCAGCCTGCCCACGCCGTTCCGGTGTGTGGGTCGGCCGCCCTCCGGCGGCCGCGCGAGCCAACCTCCTCCGCCTCTTTCGAAGGACGCTCGCATGCACGCCCGTACCCTGTTCCGTTCTGCCGCGCTGGCACTGGCCATCTCGCTCACCGTGGGCGCGCCGTCGGCATTTGCCGCTGACAAAGCGACAACCGCCGCTTCCGCCACGAATGTTGTGCGCAAGCCGATTGCCCAAGGCCTGTACGAGCTCGCCTTCAGCCCCACCCAGAACGCCGTGTTCGTCGCCTCCTCGGGCGGCTTCGGCGATGCCGCCGGCCCCGCGCAGGTGCTGCGCCTGAACCCGGAAACGCTGGCGGTGGAAAAGGCCATCCCGCTGGAACGCAAGGCCTTCGGCGTGGCGCTGGATGACGCGCACAACCGCCTGTACGTGGGCAACACCGTGGATACCTCGGTCACCGTGGTGGACACCGCGAACAACAAGGCCATCGGCATCGTGCAGCTGATGGAAAAGAAGGTCGGCAAGGACGGCAAGGCCGCCTACACCCACGACCTGCGCGAGCTGGTGGTCGACCCGGCCAACAACCGCCTGTATGTCACCGGTCATTCCGGCGAAGGCAGCGTGCTGTTCGTAGTGGACACGCAGAGCCTGAAGCTGATCAACACCATTCCCGGCCTGGGTAACGCGAAGGCTCCGGGCCTGGTGTTCGACGCCGCCAACAAGCGCGTGCTGACCTCGAACCTGCTCGGCGAAGTGGTCACGGTGGGCACTGAAAGCGCGAAGGTGGAGCAGCGTTTCAAGGTCACCGCCGAGCAGCCGATGAACCTTGTGCTGGACCCGAGCGGCAAGCGCCTGTTCGTCACCGACCAGGGCCTGGAAATGATCCGCAAGTACCAGGGCAGCAGCATTCCGGGCTTCGTTTCCAGGCACCCGGGCCAGCGCGTGCTGGTGCTGGACCCGAACACCGGCAAGGAACTGGCCAGCATTCCCACCGACGCCGGTCCGCTTGGCCTGCTGCTGGACGCACCGCGCAAGCGCCTGTACGTGACCAACCGCGAAGCCGGCACGGTCACCGCGTACGACAGCGACAGCTACAAGCAGCTGAACACCTACGCGGTGCCCACGCACCCGAACAGCCTGGCGCTGGATGCGAAGAACAACGTCCTGTACGTGACCATCAAGAAGGGCGACAAGGACCAGAAGGGCAGCGAAGAATCGGTGGCGCGCATCGCGCTGTAACCGCGTAGGGACACGCCATGCGTGTCCATTGCAATGCTGAAGGAAACGTAGAGCCGGGCTTGCCCGGCTGCTTTTCGCCGTACACCGCGAAGCCACGCAGGGCGTGGCTCCACGCCCCATTACCCTCAACCCTGCTAGCATCCGCGGCATCCCCCGTTCACGCGTGCCGAGGTATTCCCATGTCCAGCGACCCCAACACCCAGCAGAACCCCCTCCTGGCCCAGTCGCGCGACGCCATGCAGCGTCTGGAATCCACCCTGGGCCGCCAGTTCGACCATAACAGTGAACGCATGGCCGCCAGCGCCGCATGCCTGGCACAGGACAGCGGCCTGTCGCGCGTTGACCACGTGTTCCTCAGCAACGCGACCGAAACCAAGCGGCAGGGCGAGACCTTCTTCGTGGTGCAGGGCGACCCGGCCAACCCGGCACACCGTCGCGCGCATATGCCGACCGAGCAGGCGTTGAATGCGCCGCTGGAGACATCGCTGCAGCGGTTGCAGGGCGTGGACGCGCCGGCACAGGCGCGAAGCGTCCAGCAGGAGCAGAACGAGCAGTTGGTGCAGCAGGCGCACCAGCAGCCGCGCGTGGGGTGATGGGTTACAGCCGGGCAAGCCCGGCTCTACGGGACGGTTCCATGCAGAAGACCACCACGCCACCCTGGAAAAAACCCAACCCTAAAACCCGCAAGGGCCAACCGCTCTCTGCGGCGCAGAAGGAAGCGGCAAAACAGCGCGCCGAGGAAAACGGGCGCGCCTATCCGAACCTGGTCGACAACATGTGGGCGGCGAAGCTGCCCCGCGGAGACTAGCGGCGCGTCAGCGCGCCGCGTCCTTGGCCTCGCTCAGTGCGCGGTCGGCACGCAGGAACAGCACGTTGTTGGATTCGCCGGTGCTGGTAGTGCCGGCACCGATCAACAGGCGGGTGCCCAGCGCGGTGGTGACAGACTCGGCCGCGCGCTGGAACCGCTCCAGCGTGTCTTCGGGCTTGTCAGTCCCCAGCACCGCAATGAACTCGCCACTGCCGGTCACGCGGTTGATGCTGTCACCGCGCTCCGACTGCAGACACTGTTCCAATGCCTGGTCGAGCTGGGTCAGCTGGCGATCCAGACTACGCTCGCCGATGCGACGGGCCACTTCGTCCAGTTGCTGCAGCTCCATGATGACCACGCTGTAGTCACCGCCGCTGGTCGGTGCCGGTGCGTCCTCCGCGGCGACGGCGTGCTCGAGAATGGTGGCAACCTGCTGTTCACGTTCGCGACCGCGGCTCTCCACCAGGGCGATGGTCAGTCGCGCAAGCGCCCGCAGCGCATCACGCTGGGTGGCATTGAGCTCTCGCGGCGAGGTATCCAGAACACAGACGCTGCCAAGTGCGGCCCCGGTTTCGGTAACCAGCGGCATGCCGGCATAGAAGCGGGCATTGATGCCCTCCAGCAGTGGATTGTCAGCGAAGCGGCTGTCCTTGCTCAGGTCGCCGATCTCGAACAGCTGGTCCGGCTGGCGGATCGCGTGATCACACACGGCCACGTTGCGTGGGCTGTGATGGCCGTCCACGCCTGTGCTGGCCTTGAACCACTGGATGTCGCGGTCCAGCAGGGTGACCAGGGCCATGGGTGTGCCACAGACGGCCGCGGCTACCTGCACGATATCGTCGTAGGCCGGCTCGGGAAGGGTGCCCACCACATGCAGGGCATCGAGAGCACGTTGGCGCTCAGCTTCGTCAAAGGTGGGGGCGGTACTCAAGGACATGCAGTTTCCTGACCTACGTTTGGCTATGGGCCATAGCGTAGGCCAGGAAGCGCGCGCAACGGGTTAAGCCCAGGTGGAGGGCGTGAACCGGTGATTCAGCTGCGCGCGCCATGCGTAGCCGTATGTGAAGCGCAGGATCAGTCTGGAACGTTGATCACCTGCGGGTCGCAGACGATGTACCTGCGCTCGTCGGCCTCGTCGTCGGTGACCACGACCGCCACATTGATCAGCGCCGGCTTGGTCATGTTGTCGAACACGCGTGCAGCAAGACCTTCCTTGAGGATCTCGTAAGGGCCCAGCTCGCCCCCCGCATTATCGACCACGGCAAAGATGCGGATGCCCGTTGACGTGTCCTTGCCCAGCACGAAGTTGATGTTGCCGGCTCTGCGTGCCAGCAGGATGCTCGGGGAAAACGTGTAGAAATACTTGCCGTCGTCGGTGTTGCCACCCTTGCCAACGCGCAGCACGGTAAGCGTAAAGGTGTCTGTAAGCTCGGCGTACATGAGAACTCCACTGCAGTGATGTGCCTGACGGCACGGAATCAGCGAATGAGGGGCGGCGCAGGCTGCAGTTTGTCCAGCAGCGGCGACAACCGAAGCCACAGGTCGCGGGCTTCGCGGTCGGTGGCGCGCTGTTCTTCGCTGCCCAGCCACAGCGCGGCCTGCCGCAGCTGCTCGGCGTGAGTGCCCGGATGGGAAGCATCCAGTTCCGCACGCAGCACGCTGGTTTCCGCGCGCAGCAGGCGTTCGCGCCGCGAAGGCTTCTCGGTGGCCGGCATTTCATCCAGATACCCCTGCGCCTGCGCCAGGCGCTGCGCCGCAGTGGCGGCGGCACCGGTGGCATGGGCCAGGCGCGCCGCACCTAGGGCGGCGCGGATCTTCAGCCGTGGCAGCTCACGTACGTCGGCACCGCTTTCCAGCAGCGCGGCCAGCAGGCGGTCGGCGGTGGCGAAGTGGGCGCTGGCGGCGGGCAGGTCAGCCACGTCCAGCGCCAGCTCGCCGGCGGTGCGATGGGTGACACTGCGGTCGCGCGCCCAGTCGCTGCGCTCTGGTTGCGCATCGCCAATCTGGTCCAGCAGCGTCGTTGCCACCCGCAGGTCGGCGTGCGCTTGTTCGCGCTCGCCCAGGCTGGAAAGAATCTGACCACGCAGGGTGTGCAGCACGGCTTCGCGGTGCTTCCACTCGGCGTCCTGCGGCGCGCGCTGGCGCACCTGTGCAATCACGGTCACGGCCTCGTCATAGGCGGTACGTGCCTGCGGCCACTGGCCAAGGCGGTCATGCGCGCTGGCCACCCAGGAAAGGCTGTCGGCGAGGTCGGCACGCAGGCGCACGTCGTCGGGGTTGAGCGCCTGCGCACGGCGCTTGTGCTGCAGCGATTGCTGGAACAACTGCAGCGACTGCGCATTCTGTTCCGACCCACGGGCCAGCGTGCCCAGGTTGTTGAGCGCGTACGAGGCTTCCAGCCAGGCCTTGGAATCGTCCGGCTGCAGCACGGTGGCGCGCTCGGTGGCCTGGCGATAGGCGTTCCAGTGCTGCAGGGCACCGGCGGTGTCGCTGCGCAGGAAGGCCAGGTAGCCGACCCAGTAGTGCGACTCGCCCAGGTTCAACTGCGCGTCCACCGAATCCGGCTGTTCTTCCACCACCTGCCTGGCCAGCGCCAGCGATTCGCTGGCCAGCGGCGCGGCGTCATCCACGCTGCCCCGCGCGACCCGGATGCGCGCCAGCTGCCGCAACACCCGCGAACGTTCCAGGCGGGTGTCATGGCTGCGTGCGTCGGCACCGGCGAGGTCGTGCTGGATGCGGGTGCCCACTTCATCCAGCAGGTCCAGCCGGCCCACCTGTTCCAGCCGGTCGGTCAGGTCGCCCAGCATGTATTCCACCAGCCCCGCCGCGCGCTGGCGGTCCTGCTCGGCCTGCAGCCGCGCATGGTGGGCCACGCCGAAACCGGCCACGGCCACCACAGCCAGTGTGCACACCGTGCCGATTGCACCGCGCTTTACCCACCGCTGCCGTTGCTCGCGGCGGGCCGAGGCCTCCACCAGGGTGCGCGAAGCGGCATCCAGCAGCTGCGGCCTGCGCTGCAGCAGCTCACGCGCTTCGTCCAGCAACCGGCCAGCCGGCAGCAGCAGGTCGCGGCGCTGGTCTTCCTGCTGCCAGCGCTGCGCGGCCAGGTGCACGCGCTCGCGCAGGTGCAGGTCGTCGCGGTTGTCGGCGACCCACTGCGCGGCACGTGGCCAGGCGCTGAGCAGGGTTTCATGGGCAATCTGCACGGCGGGGGCGTCGTCTTCGGCGGTGCCTGCCAGTAGGCGGTTGCGCAGCAGCGCATCCACCAGTTCGCGTTCGGGGCCGGGCTGGAACACCTGCAGCGGTGCCGCCACGCAGCTGATCTGTTCGCCATTGGCCGAGTAACGCACCAGATGCACCAGCACGCTGGGCAGGCTGGCACGTGCGGCTGGGGAGAGGGCTGCAACCACCTTCTCGGCATGCTGGCGCAGCGCGCCCTCCAGCCCACCAATGGCGGTGTAGGCGGCAAAGCCCAGCCGCCCGCCGTCCTGGCGGTGCTCGTACAGCAGCTGCAGGGTGTGCTGCAGCAGCGGCAGGCCGTGACGCTGGGCGACGGTGGAGTCGCGCAGCA
Source organism: Stenotrophomonas maltophilia (assembly GCA_050983615.1). GTDB lineage: Bacteria > Pseudomonadota > Gammaproteobacteria > Xanthomonadales > Xanthomonadaceae > Stenotrophomonas > Stenotrophomonas maltophilia_AZ. Next base: position 545,772 of record CP158958.1, read on the forward strand.
CGTCGTCCAGCCGGCCGTCGGGACCCTCATCGAAGGTGAGGGCGGCCATCTGTGCAGGACGTCGGATGATCTCGGCAATTTCCGCCGGTCCTGGCGGGGCCAGATCCACGTGCCCGCTGGGCTGCTTCAACGCCAGCAACCCGGGCACATTGGCCAGCGCCGGGTAGGCGCTGCTGCGGCATGCGGCCACCACCGCCACATGGCCGCTGCAGGCCAGCTGTGCCAGCAGCGCGGCGGCCGCGGCGCTCTGCGCCGGGTCGGCGTCTTCCGGGAAGAAGTCGTCCAGCTGGTCGATCACCAGCACCAGCACGGGTTCGCGGGTGCCGGAGCGCGCCCCCTGCGCGGCGCGGATGCGATCGGCCAGCTGCTGCAGGGCGCGCTCGGGGGTGTGCTGCAGTAAAGCCTGCCAGCTGGCGACGTCGTGCCCGTCCAGCAGTGCCGGCTGCAGGGTGGTGACCAGCGCGTCGCCGACGGCGGCCGCCAGCGTACGCGTGCCGGGACCGCGACCGGGCACGCGGGCAATGGCCACCACGTCCAGTACGCCCACGCCCGGTGGAGCCAGTCGCGGAATCAGGCCGGCGTTGAGCAGCGAACTCTTGCCACTGCCGCTGGCGCCGACCAGCAGCACGAACGTGCAGCGCTGCTGCCACTGGGCTTCCAACGCCTGCACGAGCGTGTCCACCGCAGCGCCACGGCCGAAGAACACGCTGGCATCGTCGGTGTCGAACGCATCCAGGCCACGGAACGGGCTGCCCGGGGTCGCCGGCGGGGTGGCGGGTGCAACCGGACCGCGATAACCGGCCGGCAGCGTGACCGGTGCAATCAGGCGGTAGCCGCGTTTGCGGATGGTCTCGATGTAACGCGGGGCAATGGCACTGTCACCCAGTGCCTTGCGCAGCTGCGCAATGGCCTTCTGCACCGGGTTGTCGCCCAGGCTGACATCCGCCCCGCACTCCACCAGCAGCCGCTCGGGCGACACCACGGTGCCGGCGTTGTAAGCAAGAAACTCCAGCGTTTCCATTGCGCGCGGTTCAACGGTTACGCGCCCGGCATCGCTGACGAGCGCGTTTTCCCTGGGCATGACGATCCACTCACCGACGCGGAAATGCTCGACGGACGGACCCGGTTGTGATGGCGCGTTCAATGCACTGCTCTTCCCTGCTGCCGGCGCACACGATCTGTAGACCGAAGCGCCGATAGTAGAGCAATGCGATGACATGCGCGCCTCCGGCCCGCCGATCAGGCGGGTCCGGAAAGCGCGGCTTGCCTCAGGCGTCCATGAGCTGGTGCTTGAAGCGGTTCGCAGCCGGATAATTGTGACCCAGTACCGGTGCCGTGGCTGAAAGACCCGAGGCGGGGTAGTACAGCAGCTCGTAGAAGTTGATCAGCTTTTCCGCCGAAACGTCACCCGCCTCCAGTGCGGCGGCCAGCGTCGGCGACTTGACCAGATAGCCCACCTGGATGGCCACCCAGGCGTCCAGCGGCAGGTCGTCGGGGCGGTCTGCCCAGAAGCTGAACTTGAGTTGTGCCAGGTAGTCCAGGGGCAGGTGCTTTGCGGCCTGAAGTGTGAAACCGGGCCGGTCGATGGTCCATTTGCTCATCGACATGCTGACGTCGGGGTAATTCGATGTCACCTCCAGCGAAAAGCTGTTGCCGTCCAGTCCGCCCTTCGGGTCGGTCACCACCGTGAACGCGATGGCCTCGTTCGGTACGCTGTTCTGATCGAACCCCAGCATGATCTGGCTGGTGGGCAGATCGCCCTCGACGACCGTGACCGGGCGTTGTGCGCTGCGCAGCGTGGTGACCGGCACGCCGTCCACGTTGGACACGTCGACGCTGTGCCCGAGTGACAGCCCAGGGTGGCTGCTGAGGGTAAACGGTCCGAGCCTGAGCTGCACTTCGGTCAGGCACAGGTAAGCCCCTTGAAGCACGCACTGTGGCAGCGCGCCGGCCAGTTTTTTAGTGTTCATGCTGCGGTATCTCCGTTGATGATGCCGAGGGAACCCACGCGGATCGACCGAAGCCCCAGTGCGGCAACTTCAGCCATGTCCAGCCCGAAATCGGCGTACAGCGGCGTGGCCGCGGCCATCAGTTCGGGGTCGTTGTAGGCATTGACCACCAGCTCGGCGACGAACTCCACGCTCCAGCCAGGCGGTTCAAGGTTGTTGGTGACGCAGGTGCAGTTGACCTCGATGTTCCAGTTCTTATCCAGCGTCATTGCCTTGGTCAGTACGGTCAGCTCATCGTTGTTCTGCACGACGAACGGGTCCATCTTCAGGTATTGCCCATTGGGCATGGGCTGGGCACTCGAGAAGGAAAGCACGAAGCCCTTGCAGTTCTTGAAGCGGAAGCCGCAGGCCCAGGTGCCGTCCTCGGTGCCGGTGGACAGCGGTGCCCGGAACGAACGCGTTCCGGTGGTGTTGGGCGCAATGTCCAGGTTGTGGTGGGCATAGTTGGGGTTGTCGATCAGGAACTTCGCCAAGGCCTGCCCATCGGTGATTTTCGGCGGAGGTTGCGTGACCGGATGCGCCTTGGTGGACAACCAGGTGACCAGGCAGCGATGGCCGCTGTCCGGCGGCACATACACGAACGGGTCTTCGGTGACGGCGATCCCGTTGGGTGCAATGGCGGTCTTGCCACCGGTCTTCAGCGGGCTGGAGGTCTTGCCCTTGTCGGTGAGGATGGAGGTCCAGCCGTCGCCGCCGGGCCACAGCACCAGTGCCGGGTTGGTCAGCACCAGGTAGGCCTCACCCACGGCGTCGGTGGTGCTGGATGAGTTGCGCGCCCGCACGTAGATGTAGTTGGGCTGCCCGGACAGGAAGCCGGTGGTGCTCACGTACGTCTTGTAGCTGTCTTCGGTGGTGAAGGTGCTGGGGGTCACCGGCTGGGTGCCCCAGGGAATGATGTCGGGCGAACTCAGTCCGCCGACCCGGCCGACCGGTGAGCTCTCGCTCAAGGCGGTGCGGACGAACAGGTCGTTCCAATCGGTGTTGTCACGGATACCACTCATGGTTGACTCCTGTGGTGGGTTGAACCACGGACGTGGGCATCCGTGGGCGGTGCGCCGGCACGCCACGAATGACTGGCCAGGCGGAACGGGGTGGACTGCGCGTCGCTGCCCGCGGGCGGGACCATCAGCGAAAGCAGCAGGTCGATGCGCGCCTCCGGTGCCGGTGCGGCTCCGTGGGTGTCAATCAGCAGCGTCAGCGTGGTCTCGCTGCCTGCAGGCACGTGCGCGGTCTTGATGACGATCATGTCCGGGTCATTCAGTGGCATTAGTGGAATCTGCAGCGGGAAGCCGGCGTCTTCGGCCAGCACCGACACCGTCCACGCCGTGCTGCAGCCGCTGATGCGCAGCTCCAGCTTCATCTCCGCGGCGATGTCACGCTGCTGGTACCGCGCCACGTAGCGGTAGCGTTCGTCGATGCCGAAGCTCACGCTGCGCTGCACGTAGCCAGGGAAGTCGACGAAGAACTGTTTCAGCGCCTGCACGCTGCGTAGAGGCACCAAAGGGTTCGGCGCATGCTGGTTGGTCACCAGCCATGCAGCCAGGGTGTCGCTGTGGCCGAGCGGCGTGCAGGCAAACGGGATACGGGTAGCGGCGGTGCCTGCGCCGCTGACCTTGACCGGTGCCGGCTTGCCGCCGGGTCCGGGCAGTTCCTTCAGCTGGTCCGGCCAGCTGGGCAGCGCAGGCGTGCCGATTGCCAGGTGCAGTTCGCCGCGGGCGTCGCGGCTGCTGCCGTTGGCACACCGCAGATAGATGTTGTTGGCCACGTCGGGCACCCATGGCTGGCCGGGGTCCTGGTCCCATAGCGGCGGTTCTGCAAGAGTCTGCGGGCTGGGAACAGTCGCCGTGCCCCAGGGCACGATGTCAGGCGACTGCGCGCCACCGTTGCGCGGCAGCGCGGCAGCGCCGCTCACCGCACGCAGGTACAGGTCGGGGTAGATGTCCGCGCTGCTCATGGTGTGGTCTCCTGGCAGGCGTAGTCAGACAACATGTACTGCAGCAGGTCTTCGCGCAGCGCGCGCAGAATGCCGGCTGCGGGCAGGGCAGGGTCAGTGCTGTCCTGCAGGAACTGCGGCCACCAGGGCAGGCTGTCGCGCAGCAGGCCCGGCTGCGCCGGGGTGCCGAGTACCGCAGCGACGCCGGTGCCCACCTGCAGGGGCGTGGGCGTGGAGCCGCCTTCGACGTTGGTCCGCACCAGTTCCACCAGCAGTGCGTTGTAGTCCAGGTTGGCCGGCGGGCGTTCGTCCGGGGCCTGGGTTTCGGCGGGTACCGGCTGGAACTTCGGCGGAATGCGACTGACATAGGTGACCCGGTACAGCACCCGCCACGGCCCGGTGCGGGTGCTGCTGGCCTCGCGCAGCGCGGCGGCGTTGCTGTCCTTGCTGTTGGCCAACCAGTTCGGGTCCACCACCTGATTGAAGAAGGTGGATGCATGTTCGGTGTCCGGTGCCAGCATGAATGCCTGGTAGCGGTAGCCATCCACTTTGCCTTCGGTCGGACTTTCGCTGAAGGTGACCTCGTCGCCATTGATGACCGGCGCGTACAACCAGGCATCGGGGTTGGCGCTGGCCTCCAGTTCAAAGTCTGCGCCATCTTCGCGGGACTTCACCGCGTTTACTTCAGTGGCCGAGGAATAGAGATAATCGAAGTCCAGGTAGAACCCGATCGGGAACGCCATCTGGATGTCGCCGACCGCGCCGCCGGACGCGGTGGATCCGGCAATGGCACCGTGCTGTTCGCTCAGCACGTTCATGGTGCTGGTCTGGTCGGCATGGCGTCCGCCACCGGCGGTCCACACATAGGTGTTGACGATGCTGCGCCGGCTCAGGTGCTGCGACCAGTCGTAGGCCTGGCTGTCGCGGATCAGGTTGCGGTAGTTGTCATAGCCGCTGCCGGACTTCAGCTTGCTCGCATACGAGGCTGGGTCGTACTGCTGGTAGTAGGCTTCCAGGCGCGCGCTGTCGCGTTCGATGCGACGCTTGATCGCGTACGCCTCCAGGGGTTTGAAGTAGCTGCCCCGGCGCAGGTCGGCGTCAGGATAGCTGGGGTCGTTGCGCAGCCCGACCTTGCCATCCAGCGTGCCGTTCTTGATGTAGCTGGCATCAATCGGGAAGTCGATCAGGTTCACGTCCACCGGTATGTCGGTGTTGGGCGTCATGGTCACTTTCACCATGCTGCCGGTGCCGCGGATGATGCTGGCATACAGGTCGACCGTGAGCGATTTGACCAGCGCCACGCCGTTGTTGCCGGGCACGTAACGACGGCCCACCGTGGGGTTGACCCAGTCCTGTGCGGTGGTGCCCGGTTCCCAGCTGCCTCCAGGTTGCAGCGCGGTGCCCAGCGACTGCGTGCTGCCGGTCTGCACGCCGATGCCGTGGCTGTTGTGTTCGGTCAGCTCAAACCCACCCTGTGCACCAAGATGGGTTTCAAACGCGAGCAGCTGGTTCTGCACTTCGAAGCCGATGCCGGCGCTGGTGGAGTACTGCCCGCTGCCGAACAGGCCGCCCTTGATCGAGAACGCGTGGGTGTCGCTGGTGTCGCGGCTGGCGTTGTAGGCATACACCGTGTTGTCGGCCTCGGTGAACGCCACCGAGGTGGCACCGGCGTAGCTGTTGAGTTCGCCATAGCCCCCGCGCCAGTAAGGCAGGGTCTGGTTCTCGCTGGGAATGGGCGGTGCGCCTTCAATGAAGCCCACCAGCGTCGGGCGCGACTGCGCCTGGCCCAGGTAGACCGTGTCCAGGTCGCCGATCTTGAAGCCGGTGATGATGCGCAGGCCATCGCTGGACTCGCCCAGGTAGGCGCGCTTCATCACGCTGAAGACTTCGCCATACGCATTGCGCTGCAGGTCCGCGTACTCGATCACGCTGGGGGTCTGGGTGATGTCCAGCTGGGCGAACGTCGGTACCCCGCCCAGCAGATTGATCACCTCGGGTGTCTCGTTGCCCAGCGGCGCGGTCGATACCTGCCACTGCGGCAGCGCGTTGCCGGTGCCGGCCAGCACGCCGGTATTACCGCGCCCGGTACGGTCTTCCACCCGCGGCCCGGAGCCGTTGGCGAAATTCCAGCAGCCTTTCAGATGCGGTTCGTTTCCGTCCAGAGACCGATGCAGGCTGTCGGCAATCTGCTCACCGGTGCGTTGCGTGCTCCACACCCGCACTTCGGCAAGCTGTCCGTGCACGCCGCCGCCGGCTGCAGCCGGCACGCCGGCCAGGCGGAAGCCTTCGCTGCTGCCGTAGCCGCCAATGGCATTGGCATTGTCCAGCCAGCTCAGATGCCGGGCCGGCTGGCCGTTGACGTAGAACGCGTTCACCGTGGTCGCCTCGAAGCGAGCACGCAGGTCACCCCGGCTCAGGCGGACGTCGTTGTCGCCCTTGGCATCGAACGCGGTACGCCCACCGGTTTCGTTGAACGGCCACCAGGCCACCAGGCCGTCGCCGTTGACGGGCAAGCGGCGATCGGCGTTGACCCCGGCGACTTCACCGGCGGCCAGGCAGCGCGTCCACAGCCGCACGTCGGCCAAGCGGCCGGCCAGCCACGCGCTGCCGGACAGCAGCGGCGAGCGCCCCAGGTTGAACGCCGAGCGTGAGTTCACCCGTTGAACCGGCGAGTCGTAGCGGAGGTACTTCTGGCTGCTGTCGCAGATGCCGGTGGCGGCCACGACGCCGTCCACATACAGCGTCATGTGCACTTCATACTGTGGCTTGGTGGCCTTGCTGCCATCGCCCTCCTGTACGGTCTGGATCTCGAAACTTGCCGCCAGATAAGCCGCGCGTCCCGGCGTGAGCGGCGTCGGTGCGGTCACGCTCAGCACCTGTTCCTTGTCATCCAGGCTCACCCGCACCGCGAAGCGCGGCCGGCGTCGACCGTCCAGGTCCAGCACGTAATCATCGCCCTTGGCCAGCAGGGTCTGCGGTGCGAAGCCGGGCGCATCGGCGGCCTCCACCCAGGCTTCCACCGAAAAGCTGTCGGCCAGGTTGAACGCGTCGCCGCGTCCGCCGTCGCCGTAGTCCGAACCGCCCAGGGTGAGCGCATGGCCGCTCTGGTGAACCAGCGCCAGGTGCGTCCAGCCGTGAATCATCGGGTCGGCGTCGAGCGCGGCCACGTTGTCGCCGTGGCCAAGCACCGCCACGCTGTACAGTCCGTCGCCGGACCAGTCTGCGCTGGGCAGAATATCTGCGTTGTAGTCCGCGCCCAGCACGGAGCTGTTGGTTGCGACGGTTCCGTCACCGTCATTCAACATCCATTTCAGTACCAGGCCGTCGGCGTTGTCGGCAATGCGGCGCTGGGTGCCGATCTCGATCGCATCGTCGCTGAGGATGCGGTTGAAGAACGCCACCTCGTTCATGCGCATCGGCAAGGTGGCAGTGCCGGCGAGGTCGCCAATGACCAGCGCGGTGAGATCGAACGCGGACTCGCGCGGCACGCTCGCTTTGAACTGCGTCCTGCCCTGTGAGCGCCCCTGCAGATACAGCTGCACATTGAAGGTGTACTCAACGTTATCGCCGACCCGGGTACTGCTCACCTGGTAGGTCAACGCGAGCGGATACCAGTCACCGGCACGCAGCACAACCGGCGACACCAGTGCAGGCGTCGTGGTGTCCAGCGGACACGCAACGGTCACCTGCCCGGTATCGTTGGTCTGAACCAGCAGCAAGGTCTTCACTGCGCCCAGCGACGACACCGAGGCGAGAATGCCCTTGCCCGGCGCTGCACCGGCGCTGCCGTCGGGGCAGAACCACGCGTACACCGTGCCGACGCTGGTGCTGAACGAGGCGCGCAGGTGGGTGTCGGTGCTGAACTGCAGGCTGGGGCAGTCGTTGAGCGCGGCCAGGTAACGTACCGGCGGCTGCGTCGGGTCGGTGCCCGTTCGCGCAAAGGTCAGCAGCCGCTGGAACGGCTGCAGGAAGCTGGCGGCGGCGCGTTCGGGGCGGCACCACAGTTCCAGGCTCATGTCGCCTTCAATGGTCAGCGCATCGATGTTGGGGGCCTTGGCCGCATCAATCTCGAACTGCACCCAGCTGTCCGGCGTGTAGCCGAGGGTGCGCTGCGTGGGCGCATTGAGCCATCCGCCGTTGAAGCCCTGCAGGCTCAACGCGGCGTCGCCATCGACCACGCACCCCACGCTGCCCTGGTGGGGCAGGCTGAAGGGAATGGCACGGAACAGCGACGAACCGGTCAGCAGCGGTGGAGCGTCCTTGCCCGCCGATGCCCCCTGGAACGTACTGGCGGCCACGCTGCCGGTGGTGGTGGGCACGGTGCTGGCGGCCGGATAAGCCTCGGTGGCGAGCGCGGCCAGCAGCGCGGCGCTGGCGCGCAGGTCGTCATCGACCGGTGGCGGCGTCTTGTCGCCCAGGCTGGCATCCTGCAACTGCGCGTCGCTGCCGTCGGTGACCAGAATCAGCGCCGCTCCAATCGCCTCATAGTCACCGCTGGCCAGCGCCGCGTAGTCGTACACATAGGTGTCCTTGCCCGGCACCTTTTGGGCGCGGCCTTCCAGCACGGCGGCAAAGCGGTCCTGCGCACGCGGCACGCGCGTCCAGGTCGCGCTCTGCGACCCCAGGCTCAACGCTACGTCGCAGAGCAGGTCATCCTCCTCCACCGCCGTGATGCTGAGCTTCTGCAGCACGCCAGCGTCCGGTGCCACCAGCAGCACCACCCGGCTGGCGCTGGCGGGACCATTGACCGCCACCAGGCTGTAACTGGTGATATCGCTGCTGCCACTGCGGTAGTCGTAACGCGGTGACAGCCCGGCCAGCGTTTCAAGAAAGCGGTCAATGCGGTGTGGCAGCGCGGGCCAGCGCACCTGCAGCGCCTGCTTGTTCCAGCGCTCGGCGCTGAACGTCAGCGTCAGGTCTACCTCTTCGGCATTGCCTTGGGTGATGGACAACGACTGCAGCGGCAGGCGCGCCGGATCGCGGCTGACGAACGCCAGCGCGGCCAGCAGCGGCGAGTCGGCCAGCGGCAGGTACACCGCAGGCCGGGTGCCGGTGGCGTCGTAGTACCAGACGCTGTCATTGCGCAGGCGCGGATCGCTCGGGTCGGAAACGGTCTCGCCGGCCAGCACGGCGGCCAGCGCGGTCACGCTGCGCGGCACGCCCTTCCAGGTTTCCACGCGCCCGGAAGGCGAGCTCAAGGTCAGGTTGCAGAACACTTCGTTGACGCTGTCGGCCGGGGCGATACTCACCTTGCCGGTGTTCATGAACGCCCCGGGCTGGGTGGAAACAAACTGCAGCCGCCCGCTTTCGGCGCTGCCCGCCGCCGTGTTCCAGGGTGATTCAAAGGTGGCGCGTGCAGTCTCGGTGTCCAGCTGCATCACCGAGAACGCATCGGATCCGCCGCGGAAGTAGCAGTGCAGCAAGCCATCCGAACCGGCCAGCAGCGCGGGGGCCGAGGCCAGCACACCGAAGTCCTGCAGGTTCTCGAAGCGTGCTGCATAGATGCTCAGGCCACGCGCGTCCCAGCTCAGCGCACCGGCGGCCACCGCCGCCGGGCTGGTGGACGGCAGCAGATGTGCGCCGTACACCTTGCCCGGTGCCTGGGCATCATGGGTATTGGGGGTCAGTGGCGGGTCCAGCGGCTGTTGGTCGCTGCTGTAGTCGATGGTGTCGAAGGGGAAGCTGGCCACCCGCGTGGCCGGGTCCCAGTTGCTGCCGTCATAGGCCACCACCTGGTCGATATAGCCGATGAAGCCGTTCTGCGGTGCGCCGATGGCATTGATGCTGCCTTCGCTGGGGTGGTCGCCTTCGCCCTGCTGGACCAGCGCAACCGGGGTGCCGTTGAGCTTCAAGGTGAACCGTGGGGTGGCGTTGACATACTCGAACGACAGTCCCACCAGGGTCCACGCTTCCGGGCGGATCGCGCCGGCGGCAGTGCGGGCGGAGAACGGCTTGCCGTTCTTGCCGACGAAGCCCATTTCCAGTGCGTTGCCATCCACCAGCCGCAGATAAGGTGCGCTGCTGTCGGCGGTCGGCCCCAGAATCTGCTGCTGCGGCAGTTCGGTGTTGCGGGGATAGATCGACAGCTCCACGCTGAAATGCTGCTTGGGCTGCCACACCGGCATCTGCACGTAGGCACCGTGATCGAATGCCAGCGTGTAATTGGCCACCCCCACCGGGTCCACCTGCAGCGTGGCGGCCGGCCGAGCCAGCGTGCCGTCGGTACCGATCGCCAGGTCCACGGTGGCCAGCGTGGCGGCTTCCTCGCCACAGGTGGTGCGATGCGCGATCATCACCCGGCCGCTGCGCTTGACCGTGAACGAGCCGCCCTCGCTGCCACGCACGCGTTCCTGCTTGAGATACAGCGCGGTGGCCGGTCGCCCGTCCAGCACCAGCGTTTCACCCTTGGGGGTTGCCAGGCTGTAGCTGAAGTCCGGCGCGATCCGTCCGTCCACCCAGTCCTTGTCGCCCAGCACGAACAGGCCGGATGCGTCCAGGCGCAGCTCGTACACGTCCACCCGGCTTTCTGCATTGCGCCCGACCACGATGGCGCAGGTCAGCAGGGTGCCTTCATTGCGCGGCAGCAGTTCGACACTGAAGGTGCCGTCCGTCAGCCCATCGACCATGAACAACTCGAACGCCGGTTCCAGGAAGGGCACCCGGTCCGGTGACAGATACGACTGGCTGTCGCGCTCGTCGGCGGCGACGTCGGGCTTGCCGCTACGCTGGAAGCGGACCTCCCAGGCGGGCTCCAGGCGGAAGCCGATCTCCTGCGGGTTGTCGGGCGCGGCCTGGCGGACCAGGCGCAGCCGGTTGACCAGCAGAGTGCCCTTCCTCGACTGCCGGAACAGATAGATATGTTCCTGGTTGGTGACCACCCGGAAGGGCTTGTCGGCATCCTCCAGGCCATCAATGGCACGCGTGCGTGAATAGCTGACCGGCACGTTGATCAGGTTCATCCCGACCGGGCGCACCGCATCGGGCAGGGTCAGCGGCTGGAACCCGGTCCAGTCGGCGTCGTCGCTGGCGGAGTCGGCATCCAACGCCAGCACGTTGAAATGAATGTTGGTGGCCAGTTGCCCTTCTTCGGCCGGGCGGGTGGGTTGGTCCCCGCGCGCGAAAGCAATGACCAGTCCCTGGAAGTTGACGGTAGCAACGTCGCGATAGTTCATGCCGGCAGGCCTCGTTGATCAGTGAGCGGACGACGCTGCCAGCGCATCCCGGTAAGGGCGGCATGGCAGCAGGTGGTGTCCGATGCTGGTCAGTCGAGGGCGGTGATGCTTTCCGGCAACCTGCCGGGCCCACAGTCAGGTCAGGCGGCACGTTGCCGGGAAGCTTCCGGAGTGTGCGCGCGGTCTCAAATCACACCCAAAACCGGCCGCGAAGGCGGCCGGTATGCAGTCAAAGCAGGTCGCTGGCCACCCCGCGCGCCGGCCAGGCCGCATCCATGGCCGGCGGCTGCGCGCGCCAGGAGTGACAACCCAGCCGGAACAGCGTGGGTTGTTCACGCCCGGAAAGGCCCTGCACAGGCAGTTGCACCGAGAGCACCAGGTCCACCCGGGCGTCCTCGCCGGGCATGTGGCCGTGGGTGTCGATATGCAGGGTCAGGGTGTCCTGGTAGCCGGCGGGCACCGTGGCCAGGCTGCTGACCCAGCCATTGGCACGACCCAGCACGAACGGCGCGATCTGCAGCGGCCCATTGGCATCGTTGCCCAGCACCGAGAACGTCCAGGCCGGCGGGCACGCGTGTGCGCGCAGCTCCAGCTGCATGGCGGCGCTGGTGTCGCGCTGCTCGTAGCGGGCCTGGTAGGTGTAGCGGTCGGCCATGCCGTAGGCCACGCTGCGCTGGGCATGCCCGGGGTGTCGCTCGAAGAAGTTCTTCAGGTCCTGCACGGTGCGCAGGGTCACCGGTGGCACCAGCAGGCGCGGGTGCGGGGCCAGCGGCTGCAGCAGATCCGGCCAGCACGGCAGCGGCGGGTGTCCGATGGCTACGAACAGCTGCCCGGGCACGTCGCTGCCGATACCGTTGGCGCAGCGCATGAACACCTGGTTGTTCACCGCAGGCAGGTGCGGCAATCCTGCGGTCTGTTCCCAGTCCGGACGGTTGTCGTCGCCGGGCAGGCCGCGCCGGAACAGCGGCTCGCGCGGGTCAGGACCGCACATGACGGAGGCCCTGGCGGCAGTGATCGGCAGCGGAAGCAAGCATGGCGGCGACCTCGTTGAAGCGGCGGGATGACGAGGCCGGATGCTGCTGAAACGTGACGCCGGTTGCTTTCCGGAAACCTTCCGGAAGGTTCAAGTGTTTGATTTTTAAATGAAATGATTTTTCGTCAGCGTTTGACCGCGAACACTCCGTCCAGTGCCAGCTCGGCCTTGAAGCCGGCCTTCTCCAGCCGCCTGGCCACCTCGCGGGGCACATCGCGCCCGCTGGTGAGCCTGTTCGGAGCCCCGGTGTAATGGAACATCCGGCCGCCCGGGCGGATCACCCGTGACAGCTGGTTGTAGAACACCTGCGAGTACAGTTCGCCGGCAATGCCGAAGCGCGGCGGGTCATGCAGGATGGCATCCACCGACCGGCTCTCCAGCCCTTCGATGGCCTGTGAGACATCGCCGTGGGTCAGCGACAGCCGGCCGCCGCTGCTGGCCGCGTCCGGGTCGGGCGACCACGGGTTGAGCGTGCGCAGCCACAACACGTCCGGGTTCTTCTCGAACGACTGGATCCGGGTCACCCCGGCTTCCAGGCAGCAGGCAGCGAAGTAGCCCAGGCCGCCGCAGGTATCCAGAACGGTCTTGCCGGCAGGGGCCACCAGCGCCACCTTGCGGCGCGCGTCCTCGAACGGGGAGACCTGCGCGCTGGGCAGCATCTTGATGCCGTCGATCTCGAAGGTGGGCGCGTCCCACTCGGTGGGCACCAGCTTGATCAGGGCCGAGCCGAAGCGCGACACCGGCAGGAACTCCTCGCCATCCCAGTAGTACAGCGTGCGGTCCTTGGTCTTGCCGGGGTAAGCATAGGTCTGGCCCTGCCATTGCCAGCTTTCGGCGGCCAGGGAGGCCGTGCCGGTGCTGCGGCCCAGGTCCAGCGAGCCGGTCCATTCGGTGGCACCGCTGTCGCGGGCGTGCAGCAGCGCTTCGGCCAGGGGGCGGGTGAGCAGGGGACCGGTGTAGTGGGGCACGGGCGTTCGGGCAGGCAACGGGGTGGGTAGGGTACCCGAGCCGGTGAATTCCTACCGGCCAACGTGTCGCCGTCCGACCCGCTGCGACGGGCTGGGCTGATCGTGGGAGATGGTCGTGGTTCGCACACTGGGCGCATGGACACGCCCCGCCCGTACGCCCCGTTCGAGAACACCTGGCACTTCAGCGCCTACCTGCGCGACCCACGCAGTTGCCTGCTGGTGGAACACGCCGAGGTGCTGCGGCGGGCCTTCCGCATTGCCCGGCAGACCCGCCCCTTCATTCTGCAGGCCATCGTGGTGCTGCCCAGCGAACTGCACGGGGTGTGGACCCTGCCACCGGGTGACCACGACGGCGAAGGTCGCTGGCGGCAGGTCCAAGCCGTGTTCGATCGGCAGCTGCCCGGCCAGCCGCCGCGCACGCTGCTGCGTCGTGACCGTTGCGCACGGCCGCTGTGGCAGGCGGATTTCTCGCAGCAGCGCATCGTCGATGCGCACGACCTGCAGCAGCAGATCGCGCGGGTGCATCACAGCCCGGTGCTGCACGGCCACGTGCGCGAACCCGCGCAGTGGCGCTACAGCTCCATTCACCGCCGCTTGGGTGGGCGGAACGGCGCATGACGGTTGTTTACAGGGGATGGCATCACCGCTGGGCGCGCTCACCGCGCCGGCGTCAGCTGCATATCCGCGGCTCGCCGCTGCGGTGCACCTCGGGTGGAGGTGCGTGGCTCAATCACACTCGCTGCGGAACACCGGTCCGGCACCGATCAGCACCAGAGTCATGTAATCGCTGTCATCCGCCTTGCCCCGCAGCGTGGCGTTGGGCTTCAGATGGAACAGCCCGAAGCCACCGCTGTTTCGCACGAGAGCACGGTCGATCTGGTCCGCATCGGTGGGGAAGTAGCTGGCCACCTCGTCGCGTCGTGCTTCCTGCAGTGGGGCGGTCTCGCGCTGCCACTGTTCGTCGCGGTTGAAGGACACGTAGTACCGACCTTGCTCCTGGTCAATGCGGAAGTCGGCCGCCTTGCGCGGGTGGGTGGCGTAGCAGCCCAGCATCGGGTCGGCGGAGAACACCGTGTCACCGTCGTTGCGCTTGTCGCAGCCGGCGAGCAGGGCCAGGGGGAAGAGAAGCAGACAGGGCAAGGCGCGCATGGCGGTTCTCCTGACGGCAGATGGTGCGTCATGGTGCCGCACCCCGCGCGTGGGCGATGTGCAGAACCGGCAATGGTGTACGGTGGCAGCTGACTTGTTCACCTGTGCCGCCATGTCCCGTCCTGCCCCTTCGTCGCGTTCCTCCGCTTCCAGCACCCGGGCACCGCTGCTGGGCGTCAGCAGTTTTCTGGTTGCCCCGGCGATGTTCGCGCTGGCCTATGCGGTCGGCCTGGCGTCGCCGGAAGTGGGGCAATGGTTGTTGAGCAATGCCGGCATCTCGCTGGGGGTGCTGGGCGCTTCGATCCTGGGTGTGATCGTGGGCTTGGGGTCGCGCGTGCGCGGCGAACGCTGGCCGTGGCTGGGGACTGCCGGGGCGGTGTTCAGTTCGCTGCCTCTTGGGTTGTTCCTTTTCGGGATGATTCTCAAGTTGTAATTGGCACCGCGGTGACACGCATGGCGTGTCACTACAGGGGTTGCAGGATCTCGTAGTGACACGCCACGCGTGTCAGCGCGAACCATCACCGTACAACTAATACGAAATCACCATTGATGGCGTTTATCCTGGGACACACCGCACAGTTCCAGGCGCGCATCAACGCCAACCTCCCGCCTCCATCATCAACGAGGCAGGTACGCCCATGAGCTTCATCCTTGCACTGCTGCTGTCCGCGCCAGTGCCTCTGATCGAACACGCAGACGGCTACTACCACGATCGCATCGAGCTGGACGCCGATGGCAACGAACGCGTCGTGCGCACCAGCGAAGAATCCGACGGAAAAGGTGGCGTGCGCCAGATCGAACAGCGCATCCGTCATCTGCACGGCAACACCTACTCTTTCGACTACGACGAGCAAAGCGACGCCACGAAGGAGTATCACCGCGCGCTGTGCGCTGAGAGCCACATGGCACCGGCGCGCGGCGGCGAGGCGACCTTCACCGCTATCTCCGCCTGGAGCTGCGTGCGCCAGGCAGTCCGTTCCGACCAGCCGCCGGGTTTCCTCGAAGTCCATGCACCACGTGGCACCGCACCCGTGGGGCAGGAGTTCAGCGCCGCAGGCACGTTGCGCTACGAGACCACCGAACCTGACGTCATCAGCGGCACGGTACGGGTGCACACCTGCAGCAGCCACTTCCTGCAGTACCACGCGGCGGCCTTCAAGGGCGAACACAAAGCCTGGGTGACCTGCACTGTGCAGGACCGCGGCGAAGTCAGCACCGCACTGGATGCATGCATCGCCGACCACTGCGTGGAAGACAGCGGCAGCATGAGCATCCACTAACGGCGGGCCGCGGGCCGGTCGGCGCGCGGAATATGGGGCGTACCGGACATGGCATGCACGGAGCATTCGACGTACGGGATACGTAGAGCCGGGCTTGCCCGGCTGCTCTTGGCGGATTACGTGGAAGGCGCAGCCGGGCAAGCCCGGCTCTACGCAATGCGACGCACGCACAACGGTTTAAACGCGACACAATCGATGAATCGAATGTCGTAATCACCCGCTATGCAGTGCGCCAACTTCGGCCAGCGGTGTCGCAGATTCTCTTGATGCACAAGGGCTTCAGCGCGGCGAACATTTGCCCACATTCTTGATCCGTTTAATTTTGACGTAGCGCACACTTCCGCCAAGGCCGCGCAGGAAAACTTCGCGCTCCCAACCCAGAAGGTCAATGCGCATGAAGGCTTTGATGTACCTGCTGCTGGCAAGTTCGTTTGCAGCAAGCGCCAGCGATTCGAACTACTACACAGACCGCACCGAAGTGGACGCCGC
The DNA here is from genome assembly GCA_050983615.1 of Stenotrophomonas maltophilia. GTDB lineage: Bacteria > Pseudomonadota > Gammaproteobacteria > Xanthomonadales > Xanthomonadaceae > Stenotrophomonas > Stenotrophomonas maltophilia_AZ. The sequence goes on from CP158958.1 coordinate 561,805, forward strand.
CGGAAACCGCGTGATCGTGCGGACCACGCCGGTCGTCGATTCAACAGGGGCAACAAGCTATGTTGAGCAGCGCTTGGATCCGGTGGATGAGACGACCTTCATCTACGATCCCAGCATTCAGAGTGAAGCAACGAACCAGTACCACGAAGCGTTCTGTGCCGGGCATGGCGGCGTTCCGTCGCTTGACGGCGAAACCGTGCTGTCCGGTGCAATCAGTGGCTGGGCATGCAGCGGTCCACTGGAATCGAATGATGATGGGATGAGCGACATCGGGGCGGACGGTAGCGTCCGCAACGACGCGCCTGATTGGATCAGGTCCCAAGCGCCCAACGGTGTCGTCGCCGTCGGAAACTTCATTGCTTATGGGTATGTATCCGGTAAGAGCAGTCAGGCGGGCAGGCTTGCAACCAGTGTAACCGCGGATGGCGGCCGCTGCCGGATGTCGAAGAGCTGGACCTACTCTGGTCCGTTCACCGCCTCCCAACAGGTGTGGGTGAATTGCCGTGTCGATCGTCCCCGCGTCATCTCGACAAGGACGGAGGCCTGCATTCCCAAGCGTTGCGATGCTCGCAATGGAGAGATGACGGTTCGTTGATCGCGCCTTATGTAGAGCCGGGCTTGCCCGGCTGCCCCTGGCGGATAACGTGGAAGGCGCAGCCGGGCAAGCCCGGCTCTACGCAAGGCGGTGCACTTCCACCGTCACGTGCACCAGTTCTTCGTGCACGGCCAACGCCTCACGCAGGGTATCGGCTGAAACGTCATCAGTGCTCACCACACTGGCCACCACCGCGAACTTCCCACGCCCAACCTGCCACACATGCAGGTCAGCCAACTGCGCAGCCCAAGGACCCTGCTCGATCACCTCGCGTACCTCGGCCACCACCGGCGCATCCATCTGCGCATCCAGCAGAATGCGGCCGGTGTCGCGCAGCAGTCCAACGGCCCAGACGGTCACCAGCACCGCCCCGACGATGCCCATCACCGGGTCCAGCCATGCTGCGCCCCACAGCTTGCCGCCGATCAGCGCCACGATTGCCAGCACCGAAGTAGCGGCGTCGGCGAGCACGTGCAGGTAGGCCGAACGCAGGTTGAGGTCCTGATGGTGGCCGTGGTGATCGTCATGCCCAGGCGCATGCCCGTGGTGCCCATGTCCATGCGCGTGGCCATGACCATGCGAATGCCCCGGGCTGTCGCGCAGCCACCAGGCACACACCAGGTTCACCACCAGCCCGACCACGGCAATGGCAATGGCCTGGTTGTAGTGGATGCTGCTGGGCATGAACAGCCGCTCCACCGACTGCACCGCCATCAGCAGAGCCACGCCCAGCAGGGCAAGGGCGCTGGTGTAGCCACCCAGAATCTCGATCTTCCAGGTTCCGAAAGCGAAACGCCCGTCGTGCGCGTAGCGGCGGGCACAGGCGTAGGCGAAGGCGGCCATGCCCAGCGCCAGCGCATGCGAACTCATGTGCCAGCCATCGGCCAGCACCGCCATCGAGTTGAACCACCAGCCGCCCACGATCTCCACCACCATCATCACCGCGGTCAGGTACAGGGCCCGTCGGGTGCGGCGTTCCGCCAGCGGATTGCCGTCGTCGAAGTGGTGGCTGTGGCGGCGGGCGTCAGTGGCGGCGGCGAGGGACATGGCGGGGCACGGCAGGGGCGGCGAAGGCGTGCAATTTATACCCTGTGGGGGTATGTTTCCAGTGTATGATCCGGGGCTATGGCACACGTCAACCAACACCGAAAAGGCCTTCTGGCCCGGGTCCGCCGCATGGCCGGGCAGGTCGCCGCCTTGGAAACGGCAATACAGAACGAGGACGCTGACTGCAGCGATGTGCTGGTGCAGGCCTCCGCGGTGCGCGGTGCCGCGCATGGGTTGTTGATGGCGCTGTTGGATGAGCACCTGCAGGCGCATGTGGTATCGGCTGAGGATCCGGCTGAGCGTGCGGAAGAGGCGCAGGTGCTGGTGAAGCTGTTGCGGGCTTACGGGCGCTGAGGGGCGGCGTTGGTGTAACTCATGCGTTGCCGTGCCGATCATCGTTATGCCGGCAACCCAAAGCAGATGCTGGGCACGCCGCATTGAACCGGACGGGTCGCGGTGAGGACGCGGCACAACGCGCCCGTTACCGGATGCGCCGATGACGTAGAGCCGGGCTTGCCCGGCTGCTCTTGGCGGATTACGTGGAAGGCGCAGCCGGGCAAGCCCGGCCGTGCATCGTCGCGTCCTTGATCGGCGTCACGTTCCACAGGGGGCTTATCAATGCCGGTGCTGCCGCCACGCGTTCCATATATGCGTGCCAGCCAGCAGCAGGCTGCCGGCCACGGTCAGTGGCGTTTCCGCGTCATGGCTCGGCCATTCGGCCGCGCCAGCCAACAGGCACAGCAACCCGGCCACGGCCGCCACACCCGCCCACAACGGCACCGGATAACGCAGGTGTGCGCGCCATAGCGCCAGTCCAGTGGTAGGCGCGGCAATCGCCACAAACAGCACGTGCACCCACTCGGCTTCGGCCCACACCCCCAGCAGGGGCAGGGCGGCGGCCAGCAGGGGCAGGGCCAGGCAATGCAGCAGACATAACGCAGACAGAGCAATGGCTCCTGCGTCCAGCAGGGAGGCATGGGGGTGTTTCATGGGTGGGGGCTCTTTGCTTTCGAGTGTTATATAGTAACATTTATTCCTTCTCCCAGCCGACCCCGCCATGAACACTGCATTCACCCCCGCCGATTCGCGCCTGCCTGTGACCGTCCTGTCCGGTTTCCTGGGCGCGGGCAAAACCACCCTGCTCAACCAGTTGCTGCGCAACCGCCAAGGGCTGCGGGTGGCGGTGATCGTCAACGACATGAGCGAGATCAACGTAGACGCGCAACTGGTGCGCGACGGGGGCGCGGCGCTCAGCCGCACCGAGGAGACCCTGGTGGAGTTCAGCAACGGCTGCATCTGCTGCACGCTGCGCGACGACCTGCTGCAGGAAGTGAAACAGCTGGCGTCTTCGGGCCGTTATGACTATCTGCTGATTGAATCCACCGGCATCGCCGAGCCGATGCCGGTGGCGGCGACCTTCTCGGTGCGGGATGCCGATGGTTTCAGCCTCGGTGACATTGCGCGGCTGGACACGCTGGTGACGGTGGTGGACGGGCAGAACTTCCTGCGCGATTTCGCCGGCACGGATCGCCTCGCCGACCGCGGCCAGCAGGCAGGTGAAGACGATGTGCGCGGCGTGGTTGATCTGCTGGCCGACCAGATCGAGTTCGCCAATGTGATCGTGGTGAGCAAGTGCGACGTGATTGATGACGACACCCTGCAGCAGACCCTGGCCGTGTTGCGTGCGATGAATCGCGATGCGCGCCTGCTGCTGTCACGCCACGGCGATGTACCGGCGCATGAGCTGCTGGACACCCGACGCTTCGATTTCGTACGCGCTCAGCTGGCCCCGGGCTGGATGCAGGCATTGCGTGGAGAGCACACGCCGGAGACCGAGGAGTACAACATCAGCAGCTTCGTCTATCGCGCCCGCCGCCCGTTCCATCCGCAGCGGTTCGCGCGCGCGCTGGAAGGTGGCTTGAACAGTGTGATCCGCAGCAAGGGCTTCTTCTGGCTGGCCAACCGCATGGACTGGGTGGGCGAGCTGTCCAGCGTGGGCGCATCCACCCGCACCCAGGCGGCGGGGTTCTGGTACGCCGCACGTGAGCGCGTGGACGCGGGGCTGGAAGACACCGTACCGCTGCTGCCGCCGCCGCAGATTCCGTACACGGATGCCGGTTGGGTGCGCCAGCAGGCCTCGTGCTGGACCGCGGCGCTGCCGGCCGCGGACGAAGTGGCAGACCCGGCTGAGTACGCGGCCATGCGCCGGATGTGGCATCCACTGTGGGGCGACCGCCGCCAGGAACTGGCGGTGATCGGGGTGGCGATGGACGAGCGTGCGGTCAGGGCAGAGTTGGACGCGTGCCTGTTGAACGATGAGGAGATGCGCGCCGGGCCGATGGTGTGGCAGGTGCTGCCGGATGCGTTTCCAGTGTGGGCGCGCGGGTGAGGGTGATGTGCCCGGTGTGACGATGCCTGTGCGGACCTGATGCATGACCACGTCCTGCGCGGGGGCGAGGCACGATCACGTGCTGCGTGGGGTGATGCACGACCACGTGCTGTGTGGGGGCGATGCACGACCACGTGCTGCGTGGGGTGATGCACGACCACGTGCTTTTTGGGGGCGATGCACGACCACGTGCTGCGTGGGGGCGATGCACGACCACGTAGAGCGGGGCTTGCCCCGTTGAGCGATGTCGAGGAAATGCCAGTCCTTGCGGAGCCACGCCATGCTTGGCTGGGGCCGTTTTCCGCGCCAACCGCAGCCGGGCAAGCCCGGCTCTACGTAACCCCAGCGTTGTTCATGATCCGGCTGTCAGCCATCACCCACTCTCCATCCATCAACCGTAGCCTCCAATCGCTGGTCAGTTCCCACCGCCTGCAACAACGCCTCATCGTGCGACACCATCACCAACGCACCGCCGTACCCGCGCAGCATCTCCTCCAGCGCCGCCAGCGACGGCAGATCCAGGTGATTACCCGGCTCATCCAACAACAACAGCTGCGGCGGGTGCTCCGCATACAGCACCGCCGCCAGCGCCGCCTTCATCCGCTCGCCACCACTGAGTGTCTGTAGCGGGCGCAGGCTGCGTTCGGCATCCAGCCCGAGCAACGCCAACCGCGTGCGCAGCACGCCTTCGCCTGCGGTCGGGTTGGCCCGCTGCAGCAGTTCCAACGCACTCTTCTGCGCAGGCAACGACGACAGGGTCTGATCCAGATACGCCGTGGTCGCGGCACGCCGTACCTCACCTGACGCTGGCGGCAGCATACCGGCCAGCACCCGCAGCAACGTCGACTTGCCGCTGCCGTTGGCCCCGCACACCGCCAGACGCATGCCGCGCGTAACGCGCAGGTCAATGCGCCCCTGCGTTGCCGGAAGATGCGGCAACTGCACCTGCCGCATCTCGGCGCACACCTGCGGTCCCGGTGCACTCAACGCGGGACCGAGCAGCGCCACCTGCACGTCGGCTTCCACCTGCGCGGCGGCGTCACGCACCCGCGCGTCACCTTCGGCGCGCCGCTGCGCCAGCTGTGCCTGCAGCCGCCCTGCACTGTGCTCGCTGCGGTGCTTCATGCCCCCGAGCAGAATGGGAGCCTGGTTCGCGGTACGCGCGTCCCGCGTGGCGCGCGCCTGACGATGCGCCTGACGCTCGCGCTGCTCACGCTCGGCATGCTGCTGCTGCCGGCGTTCGTGTTTGCGCAGGGCCAGCTCGGCTTCGGCCGCGCGCTGCGCCTGTTCCTTCTGCTGCGCATACACCTCGAAGTTGCCGCCGTAGCTGTGCAGACCGCCCGGGGTGAGCTCGACGATGCGCTGCATCTGCTGCAGCAGGGCGCGGTCGTGGCTGATCACCACCAGCCCGCCGCGCCACTGCTGCAGGGCATCGATCAGGCGATGGCGATGCGCGCTGTCCAGATGGTTGCTGGGTTCATCCAGCACCAGCCCGTCGGCGTCGGAAAGCAGGGCTCCGGCCAACGCCACCTGCATGGCCTGGCCGCCGCTCAGCTGACGTGCGGGACCGTCAGGGTCCAATGCCGGCAGCCCGAGTTGCTGCCATTGGGCCTGCAGCTGCTCGCGCAGGGTCCAGCGCTCGCCGACGGTGCTGAAGTCATCCGGATCCACGCTGCCGGCCTCAATCCGGGCCAGCGCATCCAGCACCGGCGCCACGCCGGCAAGGTCGGCAATGCGTCCAGGCACCACGCCACTGTGCTGGGCGAGCAGATGCACCCGGCCTTGGCGCTGGATTCGCCCGGCGCTGGGTGCGAGCTGCCCGGCCAGCAGGCGGCCCAGCACGCTTTTGCCCACACCGTTACGGCCGACCAGCCCGGTGGGCGTGGTGTCGAATGTGGTGGAAAGATCAGAGAACAACACCCGGCCGTCGGGCAGAGTGAATGTCACGCGGTCGAGCGTGAGTGCGAATGCGGTCATGCGACCTCCATGGATGCCGTGGATCCCAGCGAACCGCCGCCCGGAGGGGCAGGCTGGAAGGGAGTCAGGCCGTCATTGCGACGGCGGCATCAATGGCGCATGGGGGCACACCTCGGCACAGGGCGGCTGGCTGCCGCGCGGTCATTATAGCGGCGGACGATGAACGCCTGCAGCGGATGAACGTCCTGTGCCCATGAACAACCGGGATGGATGACATAGAGCGGGGCTTGCCCCGCTGCAGTTCGCATGCACTGTCCAGCCGGGCAAGCCCGGCTCTACGGGATTGCGGTGTGTCCAGCCGGGCAAGCCCGGCTCTACGGGATTGCGGTGTGCCCAGCCGGGCAAGCCCGGCTCTACGGGATTGCGGTGTGTCCAGCCGGGCAAGCCCGGCTCTACGGGATTGCGGTGCGTCCAGCCGGGCAAGCCCGGCTCTACGGTGCGTGGCGTCAATCGTGCACGCTGTTGGGGTTCTGCATGTTTTCCTTGGCCTTGCCGTACTGCTTCAGCCGCTGTTGGTGATAGCGGATGAAGTCGCTGGCCGACAACGGCTTTGAGAACAGCCAGCCCTGGCCGAACTCCACCTGCCGCGCCTGCAGGTAGGCCAGCTGGGCAGAGGTTTCCACCCCCTCGGCCACGGTGAACAGCCCCAGCGTCTTGGCCATGTCGATGATGTGCGAGGTCACCGGGCTGGTGGCGCTGTGGGTGCCGATGGCTTCGATGAACGACTTGTCGATCTTCAGGGCGTCCAGAGGCAGGGTCTGCAGGTACTGCAGGCTGGAATAACCGACGCCGAAGTCGTCAATGGCCACGCAATGGCCTGCGCGCCGGGCGGCAGCGAGGGAGGTGCGCGCGCCCTGGATGTCGATGAAGCCACGCTCGGTGGCCTCCAGCCAGATCTGCTGCGGATGTATGCCGGTGCCCTGGAGCTTGGCGGACAGCACCTTCAATGCACGGCCACTGCCAACGTCGCCCGCGGACAGGTTGATGGCGATATGCGCGCTGCGGTCGCGCACCAGCAGTTCGCGCATGTCCTGGATGACCTGGTCGATGACGTGGTCGGTCAGCGCGTCGATGAGACCCGTTTCTTCCGCCACCGGGATGAACAGATCCGGCCGTACCGAGGTGCCGTCGGGGCGGCACCAGCGCACCAGGGATTCGGCCCCGACGCAGATGCCGGTGTCCAGTTCGATGATCGGCTGGTACTGCATGCTGAACTCACGCCGGCGCACGGCACTGGCCAGTTCATTGCGCAGGGTCATGCGCCGCCGCGACAGCCACCACGCGCCGAGAACGCCGAACACCGCGCCGGCGGCAGCCAGGGGCAGCAGTTGCAGAAGCTGGCGATGCAGGCTGGCGCTGAAGCCGGTGCGCGGCGACACCGCGATCGCCAGCCACTCCTGGTCCTGTGCGGTGGCGTACCAGCTGCGCGGTGTGCGCCCGCTGGACGGCTTGCGCAGCAGGTGCAGCAGCAGGTTCTGGTCGGGCAGCGCCTGCTGCACAAGCAGGCGGCCGTCCGGGGTGGCCACCGCCAGCCGCACGTTGGGGTCGGCAATGACGTCAACGAACCGGTTGGGGTCCATGATGATGTCGTGCCGGCCCAGTTGCACTGCCACCATCGGGCTGCCATCGCCCGCCTGTGGACGTACGCCCAGGGAGATGCCGGCACCGTCGGCGGTGATGTGGTCGGGGAGGGGTTCGGGAATGTCGGATTCGGTCACTCCCCAGGACGTGCAGCGCAGGCGGCCCCCCTCGAAGTAGCCGACCTGCTCGGCCGAATGGGTGCTGACCGCCAGGTTGCGCATCAGCTGCAGATGCTCAGGTGAGCAGGGCGGCAGCGGGGTCTGGTTGAGCTTGCGCAGCGCCATCAGGCCGCCTTCGTAGGCGCGGTGTGCACGCAGCAGAGTGCGCTCGGCGGTGCTGGCCAGAGTGCGCTGTTCGTGCTCCTGCTGCCGTGCCCAGGTGAAATACGCCACCGTGATGACGGGGACGACCGCGCCGATGAGGGCGGCAAGCACGATGGCGGCAATGATCCTGGCGCGCTTCAAGCTGACCTCGGTGCAGTCGAGTAGGGGGGTGCCGCTATGACACCACCCGCAGGCGGCTTTGGGAACAGGACTTCACGCAGAACGCTGTCGGGATTTGCCCAGTGTCGGTATCAGGACGCATGAGCGAGGTGAAGCCGTCACCGGGCCATCATGGGCACGGCCGGATCATCCCGCCACCGTCCGCTGCGCCCGCTCTGCGGGCTTTCCCGCATGATGCGTCCATTGCCTGTCGCTTTGGCCCTGTTGTCGCTGCTGCCCTGTGGGTCGGCCGCGGCCCGCACGGTGTACCGCTGCGTGCACAACAATACGGTCAGCCTGGCCACCGCCCCGGAGCCGGGCTCCAGATGCACCGCCCAGCAGGTGGACGACAACGCGGTGCAGACTCCCAACCTGTGGGGCAACATGGGGGTGTTCAGCGGGACCCTGTACGAACGCGAGCAGGACGGCGTGCTGGTGTACTCCACCCGCAACCTGCCGGGCTCGCGGGTGTTCCTGAAGTTCACTGTGACCACGCCGCCGGGCGAACCGGCGCACCCGGGGCTGGGCAAGGTGGGGCCAGCGCAGTTGAACCGCCACGCACGGCAGTTCAAGGCGGCGGCCCGGGCAACGGGGGTGGAAGACGCCTGGCTGCGGGCCATCGCCCATGCCGAAAGCAACTTCGACGCCAGCGCGGTCTCGCCCAAGGGCGCGCAGGGAGTGATGCAGCTCATGCCGGATACGGCCACCGAGATGGGAGTGACCGACCCGTTCTCAGCCGAGCAATCGATCAGCGGTGGGGCGCGCTATCTTCAGGCGCTGCTGAAACGCTACAAGGGTGACCGCACGCTGGCCGCAGCCGCCTACAACGCGGGCATCGGTGCGGTGACCCGCTACAAGGGCGTGCCGCCCTATGCGGAAACACTGGCCTATGTGGAGAAGGTCAGCGCGCTGTACGTGCGCTACCGCGATGCCATGGGCGGCGCGCCGCAGACGCCGGCACGCTGAATCACATCGCCCGCAGCTACCTACTCGGAGTAGAGCGGGTAGCGGTCGATGCGCCCGACTTTCTCTGCAGCGGCAATCACATCCGCACGCGCCTTGAACTGCTTCCAGCTGGCAAGGAAATCCCTGTCGCCCGGCAGTTCCGGCCGCTCGCGCAGGTGCTGCAGTTCCAGCAATGCCGAGCCCCGTTCCTGTGGGTCGGCCAGACGCTCGGTCAGCACGGCGACGGCTTCGTCCAGGCGGTGATCGGTCACCAACCCCAGCATGGTGTAGGCGGGAGCCTGCGCGCGTACGGCGGCCAACGCGTCGCGGGCGCGCTGCTGGGCGGCGGCATCGGCCAGCTGCTGGGCGGCCTGCAGCAGGATCACCTGAGTCATGCCCTCGCCTTGAACGGACAGCCCGCCCATGTCCCTCAGGGTCTGGCGGGCCAATGCCGGGCGATGCAGCCCGGTGTAGCTGCTGGCCAGGTGCAGCTTCTGCTCGGTGTCATCGCCCGGGGAGGCCATGCGGGTTGCCAGCTCCTGGGCCTGGATGGCGTCGTCGTTGCGGCCCAGCTGCCAGAATGCCCGGGCGCGCGCGTTGAGCATCATTCCCACCGGACGCGCTTCGTCCGCTTCAGGCAGGGACCGCGCCTGTGCAGCAAACTCGCCCAGCGACTGGGTCATGCCGACGACGTCTTCGGCTTGGCCGGTGACCAGCAGTGCATTGGCCAGGGCGACTGCGGCCTCGTTCAAACCCGGTGACAGCATGGTTTCCACCCGCATCCGGTCAATGTGGCGCTGCGCGGCGGCGACCGGATCGAAGCGGGCGTCCGCGCGCTGGATGAAGCGGTCAAAGCGCCTGTCGCTGCGCAGCTGTATCAGCGGCAGTGGTTCGTCCACGCGCTCCAGTGTGGCGGCCACGCGGTCGGACTGCGCGCTTTCCACCTGCAGTTCTGCCAGGTCGACCCAGTACCAGCTGGGTTCGATGCCATCGGGCTTCCAGTGCTGATCGAACAGCGCCTGCAGCAGTGCCTGCCGTCGGGCCGGGTCGGTGCGCAGATGCATGCTGATGTACCACACCTGGTCTTCTGCCAGCGGCGGCATGTCCTTGCTGTCGCGGATGCCGCGGCTCATGTTGTCGGCGGCCGCGTCCAGCTGGTTGAGCGATATCTGGTGACCCGCCAGCAACAGGCGGGCATCGGCGTAATCCGGTTTGATGTCCAGCGCTTTCTGCACGCGTTGCCCGGCCAGCGGATTGTCGTTCTGCAGCCCGGCGGCGATCGCGGCACGCGCCCACACCTCACTGCGCAGTGCCGGTTCCAGCGTGTCCAGGCGGGAGTCCGCCAGCAGGCGTTCGTAAGCAATCGCGGCACCGAGCGAGTCGCCTTCGGCCAGCTGCGTGGATGCCGCCTGCACCGCTTCGTTGAAGGCGGAATCGACGTCCGCTGTCGCTATGGCGGGCAGCAGACACAGTGACAGCATCAAGGCCAGTGCAGTACGGCGACAGCGGGACATGCAGTGAATCCTTCCATGGGAGCGATGCCCGATTGAAACCGGAACACGCCAGCAGCACAAGCGCAGGGCTGGGCAGCGCGGGTGTCAGCGGCTAAGGTCAACGACCGGGATCACGACAAGGACGCCGATGACGCGCGCACGATGGGCAGGGGCAGCGGTAGTGGCAGCGGCCACGCTGGCGGCGCTGGCATGGACTTTCCTGCACGTTGACCGGGCACCCGAACCGCCGCCCGGACCGCTGCCGACGCCGCTGGGCTGGACCGCCCGGATCGACCTTCTGGCCGGTGATGGCGTGGGCGGGCAGCAGGACGGCGCGGGTGTGCGGGCGCGGTTCGCCGACCCATACGGTCTGGTCGTGGACGCCCTAGGCGTGGTCTACGTAGCCGATGCCGGCGACAACAACCGCATCCGCCGTATCCATCCCGACGGCCGCGTGGACACCCTGGCAGGGCAAGGCGAAGGCTGGCGCGACGGTCCAGCGCTGCAGGCCCAGTTCCATACCCCCTCGCAGATCGCGCGGGACGCGGCGGGCAACCTGTTCGTGGCCGACACCGGCAATCATGTGATCCGCCGCATCGGCGTGGAGGGCACCGTCAGCACGCTGGCCGGCGACGGCCAGCCGGGCTTTGCCGATGGCCCGGGTGCCCAGGCGCGGTTCAACGGGCCAATGGGCGTTGCGGTGGACGCGCAGGGGCGGGTGTATGTGGCCGACACCTGGAACGACCGCATCCGCGTGATTGAAACCGACGGCCAGGTACGCACCCTGGCCGGCGGCGATGCGCCGGGCAACGTGGACGGAGCCGGCGCGGGCGCGCGCTTCGACACGCCGGTGTCGCTGGCGTTGGACAGCCACGGCAATCTGCTTGTGGCCGACCTGTACAACAACGCGGTGCGCCGACTGGCCGCCAATGGCACGGTGGATACCTTGGTCCCGGCAGGCGGGCTGGTGAGTGGGCCGATGGCGCTGGCGGTCACGCATGATGACGTGCTGTATGTCAGCGACATCAACGGCAAGCTGGTGCAGATCTCCGCGCACGGCCACGCGGTGGCGCTGGCCGGCGTGCCGCCGCAGCCGCGCTTCTCGCGGCCTGCGGCGTTGGCCCTGGATGCCGACGGCGGGCTTTACCTCGCCGATGCGGCGTCGTATCGGGTCCATCACCTGCACCCGGTGGGACTGCCGGGCAAGACCCGGCACTACCCACAACCTTCCGTAGCGAACGCTTCTGTAGTGCCGGGTCTTGCCCGGCAAGACGCGCCGGCCAGCCCACCGCCAGCCCTGATTGGCCCCGCCCCGGACGCCCCATTGCCGATCACCGAAGGCCGCTGGCCATTGGACCCCCAGCAGGGCTGGCACGAGGTCGTAGGCACCCTGGGCGAGGTCCGCGGCAGCTTCAAGGGCGAAAGCCGCCATCACCTGCATGATGGCTTCGACATCCGTGGCGATGTTGGCCAGACTGTGCGTGCGGTTGCCGATGGCAAGGTAAGCAGCCCGTTCGGCGCGTGGTCAGTGGGCGACCAGGCCGAGGGGCTGGCGCTGGACCGCATCCGCTACATCCACATGAAAGTGGGGCGCAACGCGCAGGACCGTGCCTTCGACGCGCGCTGGCCGCAGCTGCTGGACCTGGACGGCAGGCTGGAACGGGTGCGCGTGCGCCGCGGCACCCGCTTCCAGGCCGGCGACCCACTGGGCAGCATCAACCGCATGGCGCATGTGCACCTGAGCGTGGGGGCCAGTGGCTTCGAGCGCAACGCAGTGGCACTGGGCTTCACCGGCTATGCCGATGCCTTTGCGCCGCGCATCACCGGCGTTGAACTACTGGATGACACCGACCAGCCGATCAAGGCGGGGGCCGATGGACGCGTGCCGATTCCTCGTCTGGGGCCGGGTGTGCAGATCGTGGTGGAAGCCTGGGATCAGGTGGACCGCAACCTGCCGCGCCGTCGCCTGGGCCTGTACCAGGTGGGCTATCAGGTTCTGGATGCGGGCGGGCAGCCGCTGCAGGGCTACGAGCAGCCGCGCTTCAACATCGTGTTCAACCGCATGCCCCGCGAGCGCAGCGCCACCTTGGTGGCGTATGCGCCGGACAGCGGCATCACCGTGCATGGCAGCGCAGTGACCCGCTTCCGTTATCTGGTGACCAATACCGTGCGCGATGGGCTGGTGGAAACCGGGCGTTGGTTACCTGATGCGTTGCCGGCGGGGGATTACATCATCCGCGCCAGTGCGCGCGATTACAGTGGCAACGAAGCAGTGGGCCCACGCGATCTGAAGGTCACCGTGCTGCCGTAACGCCGGATGCGACCGGGGGCGTGACCGTGGTGCCGTAACGCCGGATGCGACCGATACGTGACCGTGGTGCCGCAATACTGGGTACGACCGATTACGTAGAGCCGGGCTTGCCCGGCTGCATTTGGCGATGACACCTGGCACCGCGCGAAAAGCAGCCGGGCAAGCCCGGCTCTACATAGAGCGCCACATCCCACGCGCGCAATCAGGCGGCTGCGCTCACTCGCACGCGTTCGGCCTGCATATCCGCCACGGGCCGCACCTCGATGCTGCCGTACCGCGACCACGGAAACTCCTGCGCGATCCGCATTGCCTCATCGGCATCGCGCGCGTTGATCAGGTTGAACCCAGCCAGGAACTCGCGCGTCTCCGCAAACGGCCCATCGGTGATCCGCGTCTGCGTCTGGCGCACGCGCAACGTACGCGCCCGCTCCACCGGCTGCAGTTGTTGGGACATCACCAGGATGCCCTTGGCCTGCAGTTCGTCGGCGTGGGCCAGACAGCCACGCATCTCGGCGTCGTAATCTTCGGGCGGCAGGGCCTGGATCAGCTCCGGGTCGATGTTGATCAGCAGCAGAAATTGCATGGGCGCACCACCGGCAGCGGGGGAAGCTCCCATCATGCCGCAGCCAGCCCGGCACCCGTGTTGCAGTGCGGAAATCTCCGCCTGTTCAGGCCGTAACCGTCAAGTCATGGCGTGATCGAAATTTTTCTTGGCGTGGATGTCGATCTGGGCTCCACTGGCGCGTCGTATGTCATGAAGGGCCCCCTGACCGGGCCCGTGAACAGGACACGGCAATGAAAGTGATGGTGATCGTCAAAGCCAGCCCGGATACCGAAGCCGGGGTGATGCCTACCGAGGCTGAACTGGCCGCCATGGGCAATTTCAACGAACAGCTGGTAAACGCCGGGATCATGCTGGCAGGCGAGGGCCTGCAGCCCAGCCACCGCGGCCACCGGGTGGTGTATGGCGGGGCCGCCCCGCGGGTGATCGATGGTCCGTTTGCCGAAACCCGGGAACTGATTGCCGGCTTCTGGCTGTGGCAGGTGCGGTCGATGGATGAGGCGCTGGAGTGGGCCAAGCGCGCCCCGTTCGCGCCCAACGACGTGGTTGAACTGCGCCCGCTGTTCGACATGGACGACTTCGGCGAAGCCTTCACTCCTGAATTACGTGCGCAGGAACAGCGTCTGCGCGACCAGATTGAAAAGAACGATTGACGGTTTTCGTTGACACGCGTGGATTGCACGCATTTCGTTGACACGCATGGCGTGTCACTACGTGGAGATTATTCATGAAACTGATTCCCTTCCTGGGCTTCAATGGCCAGACCCACGAAGCCATGGCGTTCTATGCCAAGGTGCTGCGCGGCAGCGTCACCTCGGAAATGAAATATGGCGACATGCCGTCGGGCAACGACATGGACGGCTGCGGCGATGCGCCCGGTCCGCTGGACCCGAACCTGGTGGCGCACAGCCAGCTGGAAGTCGGCGATGCCGTGCTGATGGCGGCCGATGGCCCGCCGTCCGACGGTGCCGGCACCACCACCATCAACATCGACGTGGACAGCATTGAAGAAGCCGAACGTGTGTTCAAGGAACTGTCTGAAGGCGGCAAGGTCACCATGCCGATCAGCGAAACGTTCTGGGCGCACCGCTGGGGCATGCTCGAAGACCGGTATGGCAAGCCGTGGATGGTCAACTGCATGAAGTCGTTTCCGTAACGCCCGCGCCCTCTGACACCTGGAATGTCCGAATGAAACTGACCAACGAACAGATGATCTTCGTAAACCTCCCGGTAGAGGATCTCGAGCGCAGCAAGGCCTTCTACACCGCGCTCGGCTACGCCCTCAACCCCACCTTCTCCAACGACGACGGCGCATGCGTCGTCATCAGCGAGCACATCTTCGTCATGCTGCTGCGCAAGCCATTCTTCGAGACCTTCATCAGCAAGCCGATCGCCGACACCCTCGCCACCGCGGCGGTGATCAACGCGCTGTCGGCCGCCAGCCGCGCCGCGGTGGACGAACAGCTGGAAAAAGCGCTGCAGGCTGGCGGCAGCGAGCCGCAGCCGCCGCGCGACTACGGTTTCATGTACCAGCGCAGCTTCCAGGACCCGGACGGGCATCTGTGGGAGGTGGCCTACATGGATATGGACGGCGCGCCCGGCTGAGTGTTTTCATTCCCGGCATGGATGCCGCGCTGACGCAACGACTGGATACCCTCTGGCGCATGGAAGCGCCGGCTCTGATCGCCCGCCTGGCACGCATGCTGGGCGGCGACGTGGGGCGGGCCGAAGAACTGGTCCAGGACACCTGGCTGGCCGCGCTGGAGCGCTGGCCGGGGCAGGGCGTGCCGGACAATCCCGGAGCGTGGCTGATGACCACCGCGCGCAACCGCGCCATTGACGTGCTGCGCCAGCACCAGCGGGTGGCGGGTCAGCATGCGCAGTGGGGCAGTGAACTGGAACCGCAGCCGTTGCCGCTGCCCGACGACAGCGAGGCGCTGGCCGACGATATCGGCGATGACCTGCTGCGCCTCATCTTCGTGGCCTGCCACCCGGTGCTGGGTGCGGACGCACGGGTGGCACTGACCCTGCGCCTGCTTGGCGGGCTGACTACCGACGAAATCGCGCGCGCGTTCCTGCAGCCGGAGCCGACCATCGCGCAGCGCATCGTGCGCGCCAAACGCACCCTGGCCAGCAAGCAGGTGCCATTCGAAGTGCCGCGCCAGACCGCGTTGCCGGAGCGCCTGGGCTCGGTGCTGGAAGTGGTCTACCTGGTGTTCAACGAGGGCTATGCCGCCAGCAGCGGCGACGACTGGATGCGCCCGGCGCTGTGCGAGGAGGCGCTGCGGCTGGGGCGGATTCTGCAGCAGCGCCTGCCGGCGTGGCCGCAGGTGCATGGTCTGCTGGCGCTGATGGAACTGCAGGCCTCGCGGGCACGGGCGAGGGTAGACGCGGAGGGCAATCCGATTCTGCTGCCCGACCAGGACCGCAGCCGCTGGGACCACCTGCAGGTGACGCGGGGGCAGGCGGCGCTGCGCCGCGCGCTGGAACTGGGCGGTGCGGACGATCCCTACGTGCTGCAGGCGGCGATTGCCGACTGCCATGCTCGCGCGCGGCAGCTGGAGGACACTGACTGGGCGCAGATGGCCGCCTTGTATGCGCGGCTGGCGCAGGTGAATCCGTCGCCGGTGGTGGAGCTCAATCGGGCGGTAGCGGTGTCGCGCGCGGACGGCGCTGCGGCGGCGTGGCCGCTGGTGGAGGCGTTGGCGGCGGATGGCCGCTTGCGCGACTACGCGCCGCTGGCGGCAGTGCAGGGTGACCTGTTGTCACAGCTGGGGCGGATGAGGGAAGCGGCCGAGGCGTTTGCGCGTGCAGCGGAGTTGACCACCAATGTGCGCGAGAAGGCCATGTTGCAGGCCAAGGCGCGGCATCCCGCCTGAGCGGGCATCCCGACGCGCATGGCGCGTCGCTACGCGAACCGCCCCCGAAACGTCCCGTATCCGTCGCCCCGTCTTGCCCCTGTCACCGGACGCGCGTATCGTGTCGCGCATTCACAAATCTGACCCGGTCCACATCCGGGTCACATCGATAAGGACAGCGGGACAATGGTTTCAGGGACGAAGCGTACGCGCGCGCGTGGCGCGTGGCTGTGGGTGTGCGGGCTGGTGGTGGTGTTCGCCAGCGGGGTCACCCAGGCTGCCGACAAATCTCAACAGGCCTACTGGGCCGGTTTCGCCTATACCGCCGACCAGAGCGCGGTGAAGGCCAGCACCCCGCGCACTGCCGCCGTGCTTGAAGCCCGTGGCCTGCCCACACTCAACAAAGTCCTGTGGGCGCGCCTGAGCACACAGAAGCCGACCCAGCTGGAGCTGATCGACCAGCCGCTGGCCATGCTCGACGGCACCACCAGCGCCACCGTGCTGGCCGCCGCGCTGGACCGCGAGCTGGTTTCGGTCGAACCGATCGGGGACCAGTACAAGGTGCTTGTCGAAGTGGCGCTGCAGGCGCTGTTCTTCGACTTCCGCGAACGCCAGGTCGTCGCCTCCTACCCGATCACCCTGCAGCGCATCGACGTGCAGGATTACCGCCCGGATGCCAGCGAAGTTGACGCGATCATCGCCGACCTGCTGTACGGCAACGCCGCCACCAGCCTGCCGCAGGTGCTGGCCACCACCTTGAACCCGGCCAGGCTGCCGGATGCCTCGGTGCGCCGCCTGCAGGTGGGCGACGTCACCCTGAGTGATGCCGCCCGCGCCAAGCTCCCTGACCCTGCGCTGGAGCCGGTGCTGCGCGCCACCCTGGCGCATGAGCTGTCCAAGGCGGTGTCATCCAACACCGGCATCGGCCTGCTGCCGCCGGCCACCGGCCAGGCGATCGGCGGGGCGATGGCCGCACGCTTTGCCGACGGCAAGGTCTACCAGTTGAAGATTCCGGAACCCGACTACGTCATCAAGCTCAAGCTCGATGCCATGAAGCACGGCGTGATCAACGAAACCCCGGCAGTGAAGACGATGCTGTTTGGTGCTTTCTTCAATGTGTCGGTGGTCGAGCCGTTCTCGGGCAAGGTGTTCTTCGACCAGCCACTGCGCAAGGGCGCGACCAAGGTGGTGCCGGTAACGCAGTGGCAGGTTGACCAGTGGTCGGCCAGCTACGAAACCGTGCTGGCCGGGCTGGATGCCTTTGCCGGTGCAGCCGCCAGGCGCGCCGATTCGCGCGCCTGGCTCGACGAACAGAAGCCCGGCGGCAAGCCGCTGCAGCAACAGACCCAAGCCCTCCAGGAGTTGATCAAGTCATGCCGTTGATTCGTGCCGTACTGCTGATTCTCATCGCACTGCTGGTGGCCGCGCCCGTCGCGGCGCAGACCGCCAGTTCCCGTGGTACCGGTTCGGCCAGCTATGGCCTGCGCCTGAGTGCCGACACCCGCGCCCAGGCCCTGAACAAGGCCAAGGTCAATGCACTGGAGGCGTACATCGCCGAATCCGGTGCGGCCAAGCTGCGCCTGTTCGAA
This sequence comes from Stenotrophomonas maltophilia, assembly GCA_050983615.1. GTDB lineage: Bacteria > Pseudomonadota > Gammaproteobacteria > Xanthomonadales > Xanthomonadaceae > Stenotrophomonas > Stenotrophomonas maltophilia_AZ. The sequence goes on from CP158958.1 coordinate 579,634, forward strand.
GCCCGCCGCGACGAATTCATCGGCGATGTCGACCGCTACGTGCTGAGCGCCGTGCCGCTGTCGGACACCGAAGACAAGAAGGCCAAAACCTACACCGTCACCGTCCGCGCCGAAATCAACACCACCCTGCTGCAGACCAAGCTGGATGCCGGTTCGGCTACCGCCGGTGCGCGCAGCAACGAACGCTCGCTGCTGACCTTCCTGTTCATGGCCCGCGCCCAGGACACCGCGCAGTCGTTCCAGGACAAGGAATACCGCCGCGTCGACGCCAGCGTCAGCTATGACGAGAAGACCCGCGAAGGCGACAGCTTCCGTGGCAACTCGGTCAGCACCAGCGGCAGCATCAACCAGAACGCCTCGGCGTCGGTGACCTCGGGTGGCAGCACCACCCGCCGCAGCGACAACATCACCTGGAAGGTGTCCAACGCCAACGAGATCAACACCGCCATGACCGGTGCATTCAGCGCCGCCGGCTATGAAGTGGTGGAGGCGGAGTACGTCGAAGGCGAAAGCCGCGGCCTGCTCAGCATCGAGCGCATCCGCAAGGATTTCAGCACCGGCAACGACCTGTCGGCGGCCACCCTGCGCGACACCGCCAACGGCATCAAGGCGGCCAACATTCCGTACCTGGCCGTGGGCACCCTCGACGTGGGCATGCGTGACCGCGACCCGGTCAGCGGCAACGTGCGCGTGTTCGTCACCGTCACCGGCAAGGTGCTGGACGTCAGCGGCCGCTTCCCGCGCACCGTGTCGTCGGTGGGTCCGGTGCAGTTCTCCGGCACCGGTCCGGACGAAGGCGTGGCCCGCACCAATGCGCTGCAGATCGCCTCGGAAAAGGGCGCGCAGCAGATGATCAACGAATTGAACGTCAAAGCTGTCCGTTAAGTAGAGCCGGGCTTGCCCGGCTGGCCGGCACCGACCACCGCATTGCATTCCAACATTGAAAAACAAGGAATTCCCATGATCCGCAAGACCCTCATCGCGCTGGCCATCGCTACCGCCTTCACCGCTCCGGCCCAGGCCCAGTTCGGCAAGCTGAAGGATCTGGCCGGCGGCGGCAACACCGCGTCGTCGTCCTCGGCCAACGTGCCGGATGAAGCCGCGCAGGAAGCGCTGGTGCGTCGTTTCGTGTCCTCGCAGTCGCACTCGCTGCAGGCCCAGGCCTCGTTCGCCAAGGCCTTCGGCCTGGCCGAACAGGTGCAGCTTCTGGAGGCCGAGCGCATGGCGCTGTCGTCCGGTTCGGTCAACGTCGACCAGATGAAGAAGTCGGTGTCGGTCAGCGAAGCCGCCCAGGCCGCCATTGACGAGCGCGTTGCCGCCAAGCCGGAACTCAGCGCCGAATCCAAGCAGCACTACGCCGAAGGTCTGGTGTCGCTGGTGGCCTCTGCTGCCGAAGGCCAGAAGCTGAGCGGCGAGTCGAGCAACTTTGCCAACGGCATGAAGAACCTGGGCGCGACCCAGCTGGCCACCGTGGGCCGCAAGCTGGCCGCCGGTGCGTGGGTGGCCAAGGAATCGCCGGGCTACCTGAAGGGGCTGTACAGCTCGTCGAAGGCCGCGCTGACCTTTGCCAAGGCCTCCAAGATCAAGGTGCCGGGCAACGCCGAGTCGATGCTCGATTCGCTTTGATGTATTGACCCACGGTTCGAGGTATCGACCAACGGTACAGCCGCCCTTGCGGCCGGCTGCCCTTCGGGCCGTCGACCAGCGACGTAGCAGCGGCGATGCCGCTGCTTTCGATACCTACCACGCAATTTGAAGGTTACGCATGCACAGCTCCGTACGACTGTTGAGCCTGGCCCTCACCGCTGCCCTGCTTGCCGCGTGCGGCAAGCAGGAGGCACCGGCAGAGACCACGGCTGCCCCGAAACCCGAATCGAAATTGGAACAGCCTGTCGCGGAAGAAACGCCGCTGCGCGGCGGTCCGGATTTCGGCGGCACCACCAAAGTGCCGCGTGAAGCGGAGGGCATCGGCAGCACGCCGGAGCTGGCCGTGCTCAATGCGCTGCAGTCGGCGGTGTCGCAGGTCAACGGCGTGCGCGTGGCCAGCCAGATGCAGAGCATCCGCGCCGGTCTGCATGTGGACGTGGACGGGCAGCACGTCGGTGACATCCGCGCCGACGCGTTCGCCCAGCAGATGATTGCTGCCTCGCAGGGGGCGGTGCTGGGCTACCAGATACTTTCGCAGGAAGAAGTAACCCAGCTGGATGAAGAAGTCATTGCGCGCGTGCGCGCCAGTGACGAAGGCTACAGCTACTCCGCATCGGCGTCGGCCAGCGGTTCGGCGCAGGCCCAGGCCGAGGCCTCCGGTGGCGGCGGCTCGGCGTCGGCCAGTGTCAAGGAAAGCTACAAGGAGCAGGCCGAGGTGTCGGCCAAGCAGGGCGCGCGCTCGTTCGAGGGCGACTACAACCGCCGCACGATGCGCAGCTACTGGAAGGTGCGTGTGCGCGCCGACATCGCCAAGTACCGCGCCCCGGACGAACAGGGTCGCCCGAAGATCGTGGTCGCCCAGCCGCATGTGCGTGCGAGCAGCTACGCGGTCGGCGACGGCCGCGTGCAGAGCGACGAAGTGGCCCGCGCCATTCGTGCACGTCTGAACGACACGCTGACCCAGACCAAGCGCTTCATCGTGCTGGACCGCGAGTTCGGCGATGAGATGCAGGCCGAGATCGACCATATCAACAGCGGCAACGTGCGCCTGCAGGACACCGCGCGGCTGGGCCAGCAGCTGGCCACCGACCTGATCCTGGTGCCGACCATCGAGCGCTTTGAATACCCGCGCAGCGTGCGCAACCTGCGCATGTCCGACCGCCAGGTCACCTCGTACTCCGGCGGCGGCCGCATCACCCTGCGCCTGATCAACGCCACCACCGGTGAAGTGGTGATGTCGGACAGCTTCGACCACCAGCTGGCCGGCACCGGCCCGAGCACGCTGCCGCGTGTGGTGGACGGCAAGGGCATGGCCGCGGCGATGATGGATTCGCTGTCCGGCCAGATCGGCACCGCGATCATCACCGAGATCTTCCCGGTGTCGGTGGTCTCGGTCAGTGGTGACCAGGTGGTGCTGAGCCAGGGCGGTGATTCGCTCAAGGTCGGCCAGCGCTGGCAGGCAGTGAACCTGGGCGAAGAGCTGAAGGACCCGCAGACCGGCCGTTCGCTGGGCCGTTCGGAAATGCCGTGCTGCACGATCCGGATTGACCGCGTGGCCTCGCAGACCTCCTACGGCACGATTGAAGGCGGCGCGGACCTGGGCGGTGCGGCGTTCAAGCCGGGCTCGATCGAGCTGCGCCAGCAGGCGGGTGCGGTGAAGCAGACGGCGGCGGCCGCTCCGGCCGGTGAGGGTTCGGGTGCTGCCAAGCCGAAGCCCGCCCGCGCCGCAGCACCGAAGCCGGCCGCACCGGCCGAAGATCCGAATTGGTGATGTAGGAGGGGCAGCCCGTAGCGACACGCCATGCGTGTCGTGGCCCCGTCCGGCACCGCGCGGACACGCATGGCGTGTCCCTACGCGGGCTTCGTCCTCTACACTCGGACTTCTGGTCCGTTGTGGAGAGAGCAATGAAACGAGTGGTATTGAGCGTGCTGGCCCTGTCGGTGTCCAGCGCGCTGATGGCGGCGACGCCGAAATTCGACGGCGCGCGGATCTCCGCCGACGTCAAGGAGCTGGCCTCGGACGCCTACGAGGGCCGCTCCCCGGCCACCGCCGGTGAAGAAAAGACCATCGCCTTTCTCAGCAAACAGTTCGCCGATGCCGGCCTGCAGCCGGGTGGCGACCTGAAGGACGGCAAGCGCCTGTGGACCCAGGCCGTGCCGCTGCGCAAGGGCGACATCGTTGGCACGCCCCGCCTGTCACTGTCCAGCAAGGGCAAGGCACAGGCGCTGACCCAGGGCCAGGAGATCGCGGTGCGCGCGGCCATGAACGGGGCCAGCGAGGTCGACATCCAGAATGCCCCCTTGGTGTTCCTGGGCTACGGCGTGAACGCACCGGAGAAGCATTGGGACGACTTCAAGGGTGTGGACCTGAAGGGCAAGATCGCGGTGGTGCTGATCAACGACCCCGACTTTGAAACCGGCGAAGGTGCCTTCGACGGCAAGGGCATGACCTACTACGGCCGCTGGACCTACAAGTACGAAGAGGGTGCCCGCCAAGGGGCACTGGGCGTGCTGATCGTGCACGAAACCGCGCCGGCCTCGTATGGCTGGGCCACGGTGGCCGGCAGCAACACCAACACCATGTTCGACGTCGTCCGCGACAATCCGGCTGAAGCACACCCGTTGCTGGAAGGCTGGATCCAGCGCGATCTGGCGGTGGAACTGTTCAAGCGTGCCGGGCAGGATTTCGAGGCGCTGAAGAAACAGGCGCAGAAGCCGGACTTCAAGCCGGTGGAACTGAAGGGTGAAACCCTCACCGCCAAGTACGCGGTGAAGACCGAAGTGATCACTTCGCACAACGTGGCCGCACGCCTGGAAGGCAGCAAGCACCCTGACGAAACCGTGATCTACAGCGCGCACTGGGACCACATTGGCGTGGGCAAGCCGGACGCGAACGGTGACATCATCTTCAACGGTGCGCTGGACAACGCCAGCGGTACCGCCTCGCTGGTCGAGCTTGCGCGCGGGTTTGCCAAGGGCAAGCGCCCGGAGCGTTCGGTGCTGTTCCTGGCGGTGACCGCAGAGGAGAAGGGGCTGCTGGGTTCGGAGTACTACGCCAGCCATCCGCTGTACCCGCTGTCGAAAACCGTGGCGGTGATCAACATGGACGGCATGGCCCCGTTCGGGCCGTCGCGTGATTTCGGCATCTACGGTTCGGCCAAGCTGGAACTGCTGGACCAGCTCAAGGACGTGGCCAAGGGCTGGGACATCCGCTACACCCCGGACCCGAAGCCGGAAGCCGGCCTGTTCTTCCGCTCCGATCACTTCCCGTTCGCCAAGCGTGGCGTACCGGCGGTGTCGTACTCGGCGGGCCAGGACTGGGTGGACGGTGGCGTGGAGGCCGGCAAGAAGGCGTCCGACGACTACACCGCCAAGCGCTACCACCAGCAGGGCGACGAATGGCAGCCGGACTGGACCTTCGCCGGTGCCGCCCGCGACCTGGAAGTGGTGTACACGCTGGGCAACCAGTTGGCGAACTCCCGCGCCTGGCCGAACTGGAGCGAGGATTCGCAGTTCCGCGCCCCGCGTGAAGCCAGCGCTGCCGAGCGCAAGTAATCCCGTAGGGACACGCCATGCGTGTCCCCGCGGTGCATGAACGACATCCGGACGCGCATGGCGCGTCCCTACGCGGATTCGGACGGCCCGTACGGGCCGTCCGCATTGCCGGTTCACACCCCCAATCCGGGCTTTCGTCGCACGGCGCTTGTTCCCCCGGACCACAGGGCTATGCTCGCCTCACACCCTTGCCGGAAGCCGCCATCGTGTTCGCCAGCCTCGCTCTGATCTTCCGCATTCTGGCTGCCTGGGCCGCCGCGATCATCGTGGCCGGCTTTGTCTGGAGCGGCATCTTCCACGGCATGGACGAAGGCCCGGGCTGGGTCTTCGCGCTGCTGGCCCTGTTCCTGATGATCACCGCGCTGGGCAGCTGCATCACCCACCTGCGCCGGGTCTGGCTGATTGCCGGGCGGCTGGATTCGGCCACCCTGTCCAGCCGCCAGCGCCGCCAGATCGAAGTGCCGATGGACGCGGGCGCTGCGTTTGACGTGGTCGAAAAGGCCATCGCTGAACTGCCGCGCGTGGAAGACATCGAAAGCGCCGCCGGCAGCCTGCAGGTGCGGGCCTACGTGCGCCGTGTGGACCCTTACAACGGCCGCCCGCCGTCCCGCTGGAATCTGCCGGCGCGGCTGGCGATCAAGCGCAACAGCGTGCTGGCCACGGTGACCCCGGGGCAGGGCACCTGCAGCGTCACCCTGCTGTTCGAACCCGATGCCGGGGTCTGGGCGGATCTGTTGGCGGTGGACGAAGGCAGCAATTACGAGAACGCCGAAGCGGTCAGCCGCGCCATCACCCGCCGCGTCGCCGAGCAGCGCCGCGACGAACAGGCCGCGGCCGAGCAGACCGCCACCGAAAAGGAACTGTCGGTGGCGCGGCTGAACCTGCTGCACGCGCAGGTGGAACCGCACTTCCTCTACAACACCCTGGCCAACGCGCAGGTGCTGACCCGCACCGACCCGCCGCGTGCCGACCAGATGCTGGGGCACCTCATCCAGTACCTGCGCAGTTCGCTGCCGAGTGTGGATGAGTCGATGTCCACCCTCGGGGTTGAACTGGAACGTACCCAGGCCTACCTGGAAATCCTGAAGATCCGCATGGGTGCGCGGCTTGCCCTGCAGGTGGACGTGCCGCCGGCGCTGAGCGGCTTGCCGCTGCCGTCGATGGCGCTGCAGACGCTGGTGGAAAACGCGATCAAGCATGGGCTGGAGCCCAAGCCCGGTGGCGGCACCATCTGGATCATCGCGCGCGGCTTTGATGACCACGTGACCCTGACCGTGGCCGACGACGGGCTCGGTTTCGGCCAGAGCACCAGCGGTACCGGCATCGGCCTGAAGAACCTGCGTGAGCGCCTGCGGCTGACCTGCGGTGAACGTGCCGGCGTGGCCATTGTCAGCAACTTCCCGAGTGGCGTCGCCGCCACCATCACCCTGCCGCGTGACGCACGCGAGGCCATCCATGCAGCTTGATGCACTGATTGCCGAAGACGAAGACCTGCTGCGGCAGTCACTGGTGGCCCAGCTGGGCCGGCTGTGGCCGGAACTGCGTCTGGTGGCCGAATGCGAGGACGGCGCAGGCGCGCTGGAGCGACTGGCCGAACTGAAACCGGACCTGGCCTTCCTCGACATCCGCATGCCGGGCATCAGTGGCATCGAGGTGGCGCGCGCGCTGCCGGAGATCAGCCCGCGCACCCAGGTGGTGTTCGTGACCGCCTATAACCAGTACGCGATCGATGCATTCGAGCAGGGCGCGATGGACTACCTGCTCAAGCCGGTCAGCGACGAGCGCCTGCTTGCTACGCGCGAACGCATTCTGAGCCGCATGCAGCTGGGCCGGCCGGACAACGCCATGCTGGAGCAGTTGCTGCAGCGGCTGGGTCAGGCCCCCGGCGCGCACAGCACCGCGCCGCCGCTGGCCTGGATTACCGCCAGCAACGGGCGTGATACGCAGCTGATCATGCTGGAAGACGTGATGTACTTCCGCGCCGACAGCAAATACACCACGGTGGTGACCGAGGCCGGTGAAAGCCTGCTGCGCACGCCGCTGCGGGAACTACTGGAAGTGCTTGACCCGCAGAAGTTCCGCCAGATTCACCGCTCGACCATCGTCAACATGAAGGCGGTGGCGGCAGTGAGCCGCGATGATACCGGGCGCGGTCAGCTGCGGCTGAAGCAGCGGCCGGAGGTGTTGAACGTGAGCCAGCCGTTCATGAGTCTGTTCCGCGGGATGTAAACGAACAATGCCACCGTGGCCGCCACGGTGGCATTGGGATCCTCCGCAAATTCGATGCCCGATGTCCAACGCATGACGTTCAACCATGGACATTCAACGTAGAGCGGGGCTTGCCCCGCTGCACGGTTGGTCGGTGGCCATTGCCGGGCAAGCCCGGCACTACGAATCGGATGCGTCCGACGTTATGCCGGTAGCGTGCGCAATCAGAACGCCGGCTGCAGATGCAGGTTATGGCGGCCGTCCTGCTCACCCACATGATTGAGCTGGCCCACCAGTTCCGAATGCTGCTTCATGCGCCCGATCTCGCGCATGATGCGGATGTCCTCATGCCGCAACTCGCGCCTGGCGGTCACCGCCTGCTTGTAGTCCAGCACTTCCGGATAATGCTGCGCCATGTCCAGCGCCTCGGCCACGCATTCGACGGTGTCGGCGTCGCTGGTGATCCGCGCGCGGCTGTTGAACGCCTTCATCCAGCGCTCGAAGCCGGCGGTGTGGTCGAACATGTTGGCCATGAACCAGATCACGAACAGGATCGACACCCACGAGCCGAACACGATCACCACCCGGGTGAAGGTGATATGGAAATCGTCCTTCCACAGGTAGTTGGCAATCAACCCGAGGATGAGCAGCGAGGCCGCCTGCCAGCCAACAATCGAAGCCATCAACCACTGACCCTTGGCCTTGGCCAGAGTGGCCACTTCTTCACGGATCTGCTGTTCACTCTTGTTGCGCCAATGCGCGACCTGCTTCTCGAACGGGCTGCGGTACAGCTCGTTGTCCTGCAACAGCAATCCCAAACCTTTGAACAAAGCGATCATCACGAGCTCCTTGGGGAACGAGCGGTAGCGCATTGGACGTACGGGACACCGGTAAATGCATCCGGATGCATTCAGTAGTAGCACTTTCATTTCGCTTGGCAATGGGCAGTGCGACAAATCGCCGCAGGGGCAATTTCTGAATGCGCAACCGCGGCAAAATCTGCCGCACTGCGACATGAAAATCCGCCTGCACTACCTCGAAATTCCCGCATTTCCTGCTGCATACGCAAATTTTTCAGCCAAGCGCGCCGCTCGCCATGGCTCCCCTGTCGCAGATCACGCAGAATTGACACAACCGCGCAGATCCGCGGCGTTTTCACCCCCTCCGGACTCCCAGATGCCGTCACTGCTGCACCGCCTTGCCACCCCCGCCACCGCGTCGATCCGCCGCTGGGTGATCGGGGCGTTCCCGCGCGGCGAAAGCGGCATCGACTACGACCACCCGGTCGGCGACCCGGGCTGGTTCGGTCCGGACAGCGCCACCTGGCAGGTGCATGCCGAACTCCCTGGAATGCTCGCCGGCGGGCTGTGCGCCCTGATGCTGCAGACCCTGCACCCGCTGGCCCTGGCAGGGGTGTACGACCATTCCAACTTCCGCGGCGACCTGGTCGGGCGGCTGCGCCGCACCACCGCGTTCGTGGCCGGCACCAGCTACGCGCCCAGCGGCGAGGTGGAGGCGCTGGTGGCCAAGGTGAAGCGCATCCACGTGCAGGTGCGCGGCCACACCCCGGATGGGCAGGCCTACGCGGCGGATGATCCGGCCCTGCTCACCTGGGTGCATGTGACCGAGGCCTATGGCTTCCTGCAGGGCTACCGGCGCTACTGCCGCGATGCGTCGCCGGCATTTGCAGACCAGTACTACAACGAATACCGGCGCGTCGCGGAAGCGCTGGGCGCGACCGGTGTGCCCGCCAGCGAAGCGGCGGTGACCGCGTACTTCGCCGCGCAGCAGCCACAGCTGCGCTTTGATGCGCGTTCGCGCGAGGTGCTGGATGTGTTGTCCGGCATCCGGCTGCCGGTGCCGATGGCGGGCGTATCGCGCGACCTGTTCCTGGGCGCAGGCGCGGCGCTGCTGCCGGACTGGGCCGAGGTCATGCTGGAGCGGACCCCGCTGCAGCGCATGCAGGCCGCCGCGTCGGCCAGGATTCTGGCCGGCATGGCCCCGTTGTTCCGCCGCGCGTTGACCGACGGCACCGCCCCACGCGCATATGCGCGCATGGGTGTCACGAAGGATGCATCACGTCACCGATAACCCCTGATCGATCACGGACCGCGCGGACACGCATGGCGTGTCCCTACAAGTCGCCCGACCAACCAGATCCGGGCGACCCCTAACCCGAGCGACCCCCAACCCGGGCGACCAAGGGTCGTAGTGACACGCCATGCGTGTCAAAGCCATGCCCCCTGCGCCCGTAGACCGCCATGCGTGTCAAAACCATGCCCCTGTGCACGCACAAACGCCCCAAGAAAAAACGGGCGCCGAAGCGCCCGTTCCCAACCTCACCTCACCACACCTTGACCCGCTTCTCCGGGGCCAGGTACAGCTTCTGCCCTTCCTTCACCTCGAATGCCGGATACCACGCGTCCAGGTTGCGCACGGTCAGCGCACGGAACTGGCCCGGCGCGTGCACATTGGTCAGCAGTGAATTACGCAGCGCCTGCTCGCGCGCCTTGCTGCGCCACGCCTGCGCGAAGCCCAGGAAGAAGCGCTGGTCGGGCGTGAAGCCTTCCAGGGTCTGCCCCGGTTTGCCCTGCAGCGACAGCTGGTAGGCGTCATACGCGGTGGCCAGCCCGGCCACGTCGGCAATGTTCTCGCCCAGGGTCAGGCGGCCATTGACGTGCACGCCGGGGAACGGCTCGTAGCTGCTGAACTGCGCGGCCAGCGCGTCACCGGCGGCGGTGAATTTCTTCAGGTCATCGGCCGTCCACCAGTTGTTCAACTTGCCGGTTTCATCGAACAGCGCGCCGGCGTTGTCGAACCCGTGGCTGATCTCATGGCCGATCACCGCGCCAATCGCACCGTAGTTCACCGCATCATCGGCGGCCCCGTCGAAGAACGGCGGCTGCAGAATGGCGGCGGGGAACACCAGGCGGTTTTCCAGCGGAACGTTCATCGCGTTGATGGTCTGCGGCAGCATCGCCCATTCGCTGTGGTCAACCGGCTGACCCAGCTTGGCGATGTTGCGCTTGTATTCGAACAGGCTGGCACGCTCGGCATTGCCCAGCGCATCATCGCGCTTCACTTCCAGGCCGGTGTAGTCGCGCCACTTGTCCGGGTAGCCCATGCCCACGGTAAGGCCGGCGACCTTGGCTTTGGCGTGCGTCTTGGTCTGTGGCGACATCCATTCCAGCGCATCGATGCGCTTGGCGAAGGCGGCAATGATGTTCTTCGCCATCTCGTCCGCACGCGCCTTGGTGGCCGGGTCGAAATGCTTCTCGACATAGATCTTGCCGATCGCTTCGCCGACCGCCGCGTTGCTGTCATCCACGGCGCGCTTCCAGCGCTCGCTCTGCTGCGGGGTGCCGTTGAGGGCGGTGCCGTGGAAGGCGAAACGGGCGTCGGCCAGCGCCTTGGGCAGGTAAGGCGCGGCGCGGTCCAGCGCATGGAAGGTCAGGTAGTCCTTCCACACGTCCAGCGGCTCGGTGGCGACCAGACGCGAAATGCCGGCCACCGCCTTGGGCTGCCAGACGATGAAGTCCTGCTGCTGGTCCAGGCCAGCGGCCTTCAGGAACGCGGCCCAGTCCATGCCCGGAGCCTTGCCGCTCAGGTCGGCCTGGGTCCAGGCGTTGGCCCCCTTGGCGACGTCGTTGGTCTCCTCCTGGGTGGCGTGCACCTGGGCAATGCGGGTTTCCAGCGCGAGGATGCGCTGCGCCTTGCCGGCCGGGTCGGCAACGCCGGCCAGCTGCAGCACCTGCGCGATGTAGGCCTGGTACTGCTTGCGCAGTTCGGCCATGCGCCCGCCCTGCAGGTAGAAGTCGCGGTCGGGCAGGCCCAACCCGCCCTGCACCAGGTAGGGCGCGTTGCGATCCGGTTGCAGCAGGTCTACCGACACCCAGGTGCCGAACAGACGGTCGGTGTAGAAGTTGGTGGCGTTGAGCAGGTCCACGTCGGCGCGCAACGTGCCGCCCAGGGTGGTGGCCAGTGCGGCCTTGTCGGCGATGCCGGCAATGGCATCGAGCTCGGGCTTCACCGGAGCCATGCCGCGCGATTCGATCCCGGCTTCGTCCATGAAGGCGGCGTAGTAATCGCCGATCAGCTTGTTCTCACCGCTGGCCTTGGCGTCGCCCGCCGCGCCTTCAAGAATGGCGCGGGTGTCGGCCAGAGTCTTCTCGGAAATGACATTGAAGCTGCCGAAGCTGGAGCGGTCGGCTGGAATCTCGGTGTTCTTCACCCAGCTGCCATTGGCGAAGCCGAAGAAATCATCGCCGGCGGCGATGCTGCGGTCCATGCCGGCGGCATCGAAGCCAAAGCTGCCCAGTTGGGCCTTGGGCGCGGACGGGGTGGCCGGCGCGCCGTCGGCAGGCGCTGCAGCGGTGGGCGCGGCCTCGCGGTCGCAGGCGGCCAGGCCCAGCGACAGGCTGGCGGCAATGGCAAGCATCAGGGTGGCGCGGCGCAGCTTGGGCATGCAACTTCTCAGACGACGGGAAACCACCAAGTCTAAACCCGTGGTTGCGACGGTAACTGCCCTTGTCTGGCGGGAGCTGTGGCCGGTTGTGTTGCCGCCAGTAATGTGAATACGGTCACGGACCTTTCCGTGCGCGTCAGGCTGGTGCATGCTGGCCTGGTACAGGCGCGCCAAGGCCTGGCCGACGGGGAATCGGCCGGCGCAGCATCAAGAAATTGAGACATTGGCCGCTCTCGTCTGCAGGACTCAGGAACCGCTTTCATGTCGTCAGCTGCGTGGGGGAGTGTCAGGCAATGCCCGCGATGAACCGCGCACTGGCGCGTCCCTTGCGGACCTTGCTGTGGCTGGGCGTTGGCCTGGGCGTACTGCTGGCCGTGGGCCTGGCGATCATGCTGGTCAACGACTACCAGCGCCGCCACGAAGCCGCCCAGCGCCAGAGCACGGTCATTTCTGCCGGCACCCAGCGCCTGCTGCGGCTGGAGCTGCGCAACCTCGAGCGTGCCATGCGCGGCATCGCCGCCGACGGCGCGCAGCTGTTCGAGCGGGTGCCGGACCAGGCCCCGGACCTGCTGGACGAGTCCGTGCGCGGCGTGCTGCAGCGTCATCAGGAGCTGGACAGCATCGTGGTGGTGGACGAGTTCGGTCGCGCGCTGACCAGTGGCAGCGGCGACCTCTATCTGCCGTTGTGGGCCGTTGGCAGCAACCGCGGCCAGCACAGCCAGCTGTACCTCGGGCCGCCGCAACAGATGCCGGACCAGCGCTGGGTGCTGCCGCTGGCGCTGCGCATGGGCGAGAACCGTTGGCTGCTGAGCCGCCTGCATACCGCCGAACTGCAGGCCATCATCAATGGTCTGGATGTCGGGCGCGATGGCGTGATCTCGATCACCGATGGTGGTGGCTACATGCTGGCGCGCAGTCCGGACCGCGTCGAGGCGGTGGGCAAGCGCTTCGGCCTGAAGCACCGCGACCGGCTGGGCCGCGACGCGGTAGTGCCGCTGGGGGTCGAGTTCAGCCCTGTTGACCATGTGGAACGCATTGCCACGTTGACCACGCTGGGCGACTACCCGCTGGGCGTCTACGCCGGCCTGGGCCGCCGTGACGTGTTGGCAGCGTGGTGGCCCTATGTGTATGCGTCGCTGGGCCTGGTGCTGTTGTACGTGGTCGCGTTCGCGCTGGTGTATGTGAGCCTCGGTCGCGCCGCCCGCCGCCAGCATGCGATGAGCGAGGAACTGCGCACCGGTCACGCCGAGCTGCACATGGCGCACCAGATCGCGCAGATCTGCACCTGGACCGTGGACGAGGATGCCTCGCTGCTGCGCTGGTCGCCGATGGCCCGGCAGATCTTCAACATTCCGATCGACAGCCTGCCGGTAGCGGACTTCTTCAACCGCGTGCACCGCGACGATGCGCAGCGGCTGCAGGACGCGTTCCACTCCGCCTTCGCCAACAACGGCGTGCTGGACGAGATGTTCCGGCTGGTACTGCCGGGCGGCAAGGTGCGTTGGCTGTCCGCGCGTGGCCAGCAGGTGGGGGTGGTTGACGGTGAGCGGCGCATGATCGGTGCGCTCACCGATGTCAGCGACCGCATCGAGATCCTGGCCCGTGCGCAGCAGGCCGAGCGCCAGTTCCGCCTGCTGTTCGACCGCAACCCGGCCCCGTTCTGGGTGTTCGACCCGGACACGCTGCGCTTCCTGGAAGTCAACGAAGCGGCGGTGCGCCAGTACGGCTACAGCCGCGAAGAATTCCTGTCGATGAGCATCCTCGACATCCGCCCGCGCGAAGGCTGGGACGAAATACGCCAGGCCATCGCCAATGCGACTCCGGGCGAGACCCACGACGCACAGGTTCGCCTGCACCGGCGCAAGGATGGCACCGTGTTCGAGGTGCGCGCGCATCTGGCGCGGCTCGATTTCGACGGCCGCCAGGCCTGCCTGGTGCTGGCCGAGGATGTCAGCGAGCGCCTGGCGTACGAACGCGACCTGGCTTACCACGCCACCCACAACGTGGCCACGGGCCTGCTCAACACCCGCGCGCTGGCGGCGCAGCTGGATGAAGAGGGCGGCGGCTACACGATTGCCTATGTGCAGTTCCGTGGCCTGCAGCTTGTGGCCGACACGCTGGGTCGCGAAGTGGGCGATGTGGTGCTGCAGGCCATGGCCAAGCGCCTGGGCGGGCTGGGCGTGCGCTATGGCCTGCTGGCGTTCCAGCCGGCGGAAGATTTCATCTTTGCCATCCGCGATGACCACGAGCGTCAGAGCGCGCTGGACACGCTGGTGCAGACCGTCTCCGAACCGGTGCGCGGGCAGGACTGGCTGCACCAGTTCGAGCCGCGCATCGGGGTGGCGGTGAAGTTCGAAGGGGATGTGATCAGCGCCGAGCAGGTGATCGGCATGGCCGCGCAGGCGGCGCATGCCGCGCGGGACGAAGGCAGCGTGATTGCGTGGTACGACAGCACGGTCAGTTCGCGGCTGGCCGAGCGGCTGCGTCTGGCCGGACGCATCCACACCGCCATCGACAGCGAATTCCAGTTGTATTTCCAGCCGATCTGCCATGCCGCCGACGGCACGCCCGCCGCGCTGGAGGCATTGCTGCGCTGGCCGCAGGCCGATGGCAGCTTCATTCCGCCGGGCGAGTTCATCCAGCTGTGCGAAGACACCGGCCTGATTCTGGCGCTGGGTCGCTGGGTGATCCGCGAAGCGGCGCGTGCGCAGCGCCAGTTGGTGGATGCGGGATGGAACCTGCCGATTGCGGTGAACGTGTCGGCGGTGCAGTTCTTCAACAGCGACCTGGTGGCCGAGTTCACCCGCGCCTGCCAGGAATTCGATCTGGCGCGCGGTGCGCTGCACGTGGAGTTGACCGAAAGCAGCCTGATGCGGAAACCGGCGCAGGCCAAACAGACCATGCAGCGCCTGCACGAGCAGGGCATCTGCATCTCGCTGGACGATTTCGGCACCGGCTATTCGAACATGTCCTACCTGCAGCACCTGCCGCTGGACATCCTGAAAATCGACCGCAGCTTCGTGGCGGATGTGGAGATCAATCCGCGCAACGCCTCGATCTGCCGAGCGCTGCTGTCGCTGGGCCACAGCATGGGCCTGACCATCATTGCCGAAGGCGTGGAAACACCAGGCCAGCAGCAGTGGCTGGCCGCACACGGCTGCGACCAGGTGCAGGGCTTCCTGCTGGGCCGGCCCGCCCCGCTGCTGGACGTGATCGGGAGGTTGGAGACGGAGGCGGAAGCGACCTGACCGGCGCTGGGGGAGCCGGATCACGGCGCGGAACGGGCTCGTGGCTGGGAAGCGATGGTGGCCCGGGGTACGGGCTCGTGGCTGGAAAATAGCGGTGGCCCGGAGTACGTAGAGCGGGGCTTGCCCCGCTGGGGCTTTACCGGTGGCCCAGCCGGGCAAGCCCGGCTCTACGCATCCCCGCCATACGTTGCAATCGCGTTGCGCCCCACACCCCTGCCATCCGTTGCAATCGCGTTGCGCCCCACACCCTGCCATCCGTTCCAATCGCGTTGCGCCCCACACCCCGCCGTACGTTCCAATCGCGTTGCGCCCCGCGGCCGGCCATTCGTCACATCAATGGAACAAATCTGCGCGGAATACAATATTTATCACCATCGGTGATGGTAATAACCTGAAGGCCTGGAACTCCCGGAGCCCCGCCATGTCCCGCCTGCCGTCGCTGTACATCTCCCACGGTTCACCGATGACCGCCCTGAACCCGGGGCAGGTGGGCGTGCGCCTGGCCGAGCTGGCCGCGCAGATGCCGCGTCCGCGCGCGATCGTGATCGCATCGGCGCACTGGCTGACCTACCAGCCGGCCGTGGGCGCGCACGCGCAGCCGCCGACCATCCATGACTTCGGCGGCTTCCCGGAGGCGCTGTTTGCGCTGCAATACCCGGCACCGGGCGACCCGGCGCTGGCCCAGGACGTCGCCCACCGCCTGGCCGAGGCCGGCCTGCCAACCGCGCAGGACCCGCAGCGGGGGTTGGACCACGGGGCCTGGGTGCCGCTGCGTCTGCTGTATCCCGAGGCCGACATTCCGGTGGTGCCGCTGGCGCTGCAGCCGATGCTCGGCCCTGCGCACCAGTTTGCGCTGGGCCGTGCGCTGGCCCCGCTGCGCGACGAAGGCGTGCTGCTGATCGGCTCGGGCAGCATCACCCACAACCTGCACGATTTCCGCGCGTATCACAGCGGTGGCGAAGCCCCCTATGTGCGGCCCTTCATCGGATGGGTGGAGCAACACCTGCAAGCCGACGACACCGCCGCGCTGCTGGACTACCGCAGCCAGGCTCCGTTTGCCGAGCGCGCGCACCCCACCGACGAGCACTTCCAGCCGCTGCATTTTGCGATGGGCGCGGCGGGCGGCGACGGGCTGGGTGCGCAGCGCATCGATGCCGGAATCGACGCCGGCATGCTGGCGATGGATATCTACCGCTTCGACGGCGCGACCGCCTGACGCCTGTCCGCCAACTGAGCCGCAGGTCGGTGTCGTGTTCAGGTAGCGGCACCGGTGTGTTAATTTTTTTCCGGTATCCGGCGTGGGCTGTAACCAGCTCTTTACGCGCCGCCTTCTGGAAGAAGCATGCATACGATTGAAGTGGTGCTGGCGATGCTGGTCGCCGTGGTGGCTAGTGGCTACCTGGTGCGCGTGTTGCCGCTGTCATTGCCATTACCGCTGGTGCAGATCGGCCTGGGCGCGGTGATTGCCGGGGTCTTCAACCGCGGCCACGCGCTGCAGCCGGAGATGTTCTTTCTGCTGTTCCTGCCGCCGCTGCTGTTCCTGGATGGCTGGCGCATTCCCAAACAGGGGCTGTTTCGCGACAAGGGCGTGATCCTGGAGCTGGCGTTCGGGCTGGTGATCTTCACCGTGATCGGCGCGGGCCTGCTGATCCACTGGATGATTCCGGTGATGCCGCTGGGCGTGGCCTTCGCGCTGGCGGCGATCATTTCGCCGACCGACCCGGTGGCGGTGAGTTCGATCGCCTCGCGCATGCCGATTCCGAAACGGCTGATGCACATTCTGGAGGGCGAGTCGCTGTTGAACGATGCCTCCGGTCTGGTCTGCTTCCGTTTCGCGGTGGCGGCGGTGATGACGGGCTCGTTCTCGCTCGCGACCGCCTCTTTGACGTTCCTGTGGGTGGCGGTGGCCGGGTTGGCGATCGGCGTGGCGGTGACCTTGGGCGTGTCCACCTTTCAGCGCTGGTTGTGGCGGCGCTTCGGTGAGGAGCCGGGCGCGGCGCTGCTGGTCAATCTGCTGATTCCGTTCGCGGCCTACCTGCTGGCCGAAGAGGCCAAGGCCTCCGGCATTCTGGCCGCCGTGGCCGCCGGCATCACCATGAGCTACGTGGAGCTGACCGGTCGCGTGTCCGGCAGCATGCGCGTTCAGCGCACGGCGGTGTGGAACATGCTGCAGTTCAGCTTCAACGGCATCATGTTCGTGCTGCTGGGCGAACAGCTGCCGGGCATTGTCGAACGGGCGATCGCCACCGTGAACGAAAGCGGGCACCACAGCGCGTGGTGGTTGCTGGTGTACGTGGTGGTCATCAACGTTGCGCTGGTAGCGCTGCGCCTGCTGTGGGTGTGGCTGTCGCTGCGCTGGAGCCTGCTGCGTGCCCGCCATCGCGGTGAGGCGCGCCCGGTGACCCAGTGGCGGGTGGTGGTGGCGACGTCCGTGGCCGGTGTCCGGGGTGCCATTACCCTGGCCGGCGTGCTGACCCTGCCGTTGTTCCTGCCGGATGGTTCGGCCTTCCCGGCCCGCGACCTGGTGATCTTCCTGGCCGCGGCGGTGATTCTGTTCTCGTTGATCGGGGCCAGCGTGGCGCTGCCGCGGCTGCTGAAGGGCTTGCAGCTGCCGGCTGATTCCGGCGAGCGCAAGGAAGAAGACCTGGCCCGTCGGCTGGCCTCGAAGGCGGCGCTGGCGGGCGTGGAGCGCATGCGCCAACAGCTGGTGCAGAACCAGAACACCGAGAACGTGCAGCTGTACAACGACGCCGCTGCGCGGGTGAGCCTGCTGTACCAGCGCAACCTGGAAAAAGAGCATGGGCCGGATGCCGACCCGGAAAAGGTGAAGCGGATGGAGCAGGGTTATCGTCAGCTGCGCAACGCCGGGCTCACCGCCGAGCGCGAGGAGCTGTTCCGGCTGACCCGGCGTGGCAGTATTTCAGATGAGATTTCGCGCAGGTTGATCCGCAATCTGGATCTGCTGGAGACCCGGCAGCGGGAATGAATGGGTCGGGCACCCCGATGACACGCATGGCGTGTCACTACGACCCTTGGTCGCTCGACCCGTAGGGACGCGCCATGCGCGTCCGCGCGGTGCCGGGATGCGCGGGAAATTTCCCGCGCGCGATCACGCTTCCGGCTTCTGATCCAGGTAATACGCCACCACGGTGCCCTTGACCTTCACCGTCATCGGGTTGCCGCGACGGTCGCGCGACTTGCCGGCCTGCACGCGGATCCAGCCTTCGCTGACCGAGTATTCCTCGACGTTGTCACGCTCGACATCGTTGAAACGGATGCCCACGCCGCGCTCCAGCGCTGCGGCATCGTGGAAGGGGCTGGCCGGGTTGATCGCCAGATGATCCGGAGGGGTATCGCTCATGATTCGGGTTCACACTGACGGCCACCGCGGCCGCCTTCAGGCGCACAGGATACCCGAGCCCCTCGACCGAAGCCGATTTCGCTTCCTGCCCACACGCAGGCAGGTCAGAATGCGGGCTGTTTCCAGGAGTTTCCGGTCATGCCCGACAACAGTGATTATTTCGACTTCGAAGAAGACGAGCGCGATTTCGACGAAGACGATTTCGAGGCGCGGATCTGGAACCTGTTCGTGCTGATCAACCCGGGCGACGAGGAACTGGCGCTGCAGCAGTTCAACCGCTGGCGCGAGCAGCTGTTGGAGGCGGGAGAATCCATTGACGAGGAAGCCGACTGGCTGCCGCCGCTGATGGTCGCCACCGCCTGGCAATCGACCTACGAGGTCGAGCGCGATGACGCCGACTCGCTGGTGTCGGCGGTGAATGAGCTGGCGGCCCGCTTCAACGTGCAGGTGGACTGGGGCGGCGACCTGGACGATGAAGACTTCGCCGAAGACGTGGACGCACCGATGCTGATGGCCACCGCCTACGACCGCCTGCGCGAGCACAACTACAGCCTGTGGAGCGTGGATACCGGCAACGGTGGCCTGGCCGGCTGGATGGCGCTCAGCCGCGACGATGACGCGATGCTGGCGTTGTGTTCGTTGCTGGGGGTGGAAGTGCGCCCGGGTGCAGATCCGTTCTGACCTGCCGCCCGACCAACGGTGTGCCCGCGTTACGCGGGTACCCTTCGGGCCGATCCTTCGTTGCGTCGGTGTTATCCGTTGCCGTCGTACTGTGCCCGCGCGTTGGCGATGACCGCCTTCAACAATTCCCGGTCGGTATGCCGCGAAATGGCCCGTGCGCCCAGCGCGATGGCCTGCTCCCGCAGTCGGGCGGGCACATCGTAGTGCGCGCCGCTGCGGCGGTTCTGGAACGCCCGCTGTGGAATCCCGAGCTGCGCCGCCATGGCGTGCAGCTCGGGCAGGGTGTCGGCCATCAGATGCGCCCAGCGCTCGCCGCGCCAGGGGTGAACCGCATCGTCGATATAGACCGTCACCGGTGGCGATCAGCCCTTGGGCTGCTCGCTGTCGTCGGCCGGGGCGTCAGCAGCGACCGGTGCCGCTTCGGCGTCGGTGCCGGCTTCGTCGGTCTCGCCTTCCGCTTCGTCGGCAGCGTCTTCGACGCCTTCGAACTCGGACACCAGCTGGGCCAGGTACTCCTCGGCGGTCTTGCCTTCGTCGGCCGCCAGATCGTCAATCATCTGCTGCAGCTGCGGCGAGGTTTCCAGGGTGACCGGGCGGCCTTCCTTCTCCTGGACGTTGGCCAGGTGCTTGAGCATGGCCAGCATCGGCACCGGGTTGTCGGCATTGCCCATGGTCTGGCCGCCGATTGCCAGCAGCCACTCGGTGCCCTGCAGGCCAATGGCGGCCACGACCTGGCCTTCTGCGTTCTGCAGCACGGCGTGGTTCTGCACCGGCTGCTGGATGTTCAGGCGCTGGATCGGGCGCTTGGGCTGCAATTTCCTGCGCTTGTCGCGCTTGGCCTTGGACTGCTTGGACATGGTTCTGGATCTTTCTGGATACGGAAAGGCCCATTGTAAGCGGCGCCGGCCGGGTGCGCAGGCGGCCCGCGACGACCAACGGTCGTCGCCTACCGGGGTTGCCCCCTATCCTGGTAGGTCGCGACCGTTGGTCGTGCCCGGCTCGTCACGTCACGGTGCCCCATCCGCCGGCCCCAGCACCGGCACCGCCGGCCCGGCTGCCGGCACCAGCTGCGCCTGCACATCAGGATCCACCGTGGTCGCCGACAACCCGACCTGCTGCCCGGACCCGGACAACGCCGCAGCCTCGGCGGCCTTGGTCATCACCACGATGCTGATGCGGCGGTTGATCGGATTGTCCGGCTTGACCCTGTCGAACAGCACCGAGGACGACAGCCCGACCACGCGGGTCACCTTTTCCTCCGCCATGCCACCTTCCAGCAGCGCCCGCCGCGCCGCATTGGCGCGGTCGGCACTGAGCTCCCAGTTGCTGTAACCGTGGGTGGCGTTGTACGCGGTGATGTCGGTGTGGCCGGTGATGCTGATCCGGTTCGGCACGTGGTTGATGAACTCCGACAGTTCCTTGAGGATCTCGCGCGTGTAGGGCTTCAGCGCGGCGCTGCCGACGTCGAACATAGGCCGGTTCTGCTTGTCCACGATCTGGATCCGCAGGCCCTCCGGGGTGAGGTCAAGCAGCAGCTGGTCCTTGAACGGCTCCAGCGCCTGGCTCTTGCTGATCGCCTCTTCCAGTTCCTGCTTCAGCACTTCCAGCTGCTTCTTCTCACGCTCACGCTCGTCTTCCTGCGGCACCGGGCGTTCGGCCTGGGCGTTCTGGAACGGGTCGTTGCTGGTCCCGCGCGAGACATCGGTGGCCCCGCCCAGCTTGATCATCGAGGTGCTGGCACCGCCCGGGCCGGCCATGCCGGGGGCGGGCGTCGGGCTCTGCCCGGTGAGCGGGCTGGGGTTGCGGAAGTACTCGGAGATGGCCGCGCGCTCGGGCTTGCTGGTGGCGGCCATCAGCCACAGCACCAGGAAGAACGCCATCATCGCGGTGACGAAGTCGGCGTAGGCGACCTTCCAGGCTCCGCCATGGTGGGCACCGTGTCCGGCCTTCCTGACCTTGCGGACAATGACGGTGGGTTTGTTGTCGGCCATGACGCTGCCTTACTTGATCGTCTTGAGGTGGGCTTCGAATTCGCTGAAGCCCGGGCGTACGTTCGACGGCAGCGTCTTGCGTGCAAATTCCAACGCGATTTTCGGGTTGTAGCCGCGCAGGCAGGCCAGCAGGGCGGTCTTCACCGATTCGTAGATGCGGCTGTCCTGCTCGGCGCGCGCTTCCACCGCGGCGGCCAGCGGGCTGACAAATCCATACGCCAGCAGAATGCCCAGGAAAGTACCGACCAGCGCACCGGCGACGTGTGCGCCCACTTCGGTGATATCACCGCCGATCGAACCCATGGTGATCACAATGCCCAGCACCGCGGCGACAATGCCGAAGCCGGGCAGGCCGTCGGAGACCTTGTTCAGCACGGCGGCCGGCTGCATGGCTTCGCCGTGGTGCTTCTCCAGCTCCATCTCCAGCAGCGGTTCCAGTTCGTGCGGCTCGATGTTGCTGCCGATCATCAGGCGCAGGCAGTCGGTCATGAAGTCGACCAGATGGTGGTCGGCCTGGACCTTGGGATAGTTGGCGAAGATGGCGCTGTCGGCCGGGCGCTCGACATGGTCTTCCAGCGACATGAAGCCCTCGCGGCGGGCCTTGTTGAGCAGTTCATACAGCAGGCTCAACACGTCCAGGTAGTCCTGCTGCTTGTAGCGCGGGCCCTTGAACACGCCCACGCTGGCGGCCAGGGTCTGCTTGACCGTCTTGACCGGGGTGCCGACCAGGAACGCGCCCAGCGCCGCGCCGCCAATGATGACCAGTTCGTAGGGCTGCCACAGAGCCCCCAGCTTGCCGTGCGCGCCGACGTAGCCCCCGAGCACGCTGAGAATGACGATCAGAAAACCAACAATGATGAGCATGGGGCAGACGCGGAGGAGGGGATACCTCCATGTCGGCCCCATGCCGGTGTTCTGAAGGGTGACGTTGGATGAACGTCACACTTTTGCAGTTCAGCCCGCCGGACCGGCCTCGGCCCCGCCGCGCTTCAGCGGATCCCGGTAGGGATCGCCATTGGGGGTGAAATCCAGCGAGACCGAGTTGAGGCAATGGCGCTCGCCGGTGGGCGGCGGGCCGTCCGGGAACACGTGGCCGAGGTGGCTGCCACAGCGGGCGCAGACGATCTCGGTCCGGATCATGCCATGACTGATGTCACGGATTTCGCTGACATGGGCCGGGTCAAAGGGGGCGAAGAAGCTCGGCCAGCCGGTGCCGGAGTCGAACTTGGTGCTGGACCGGAACAGCGGCAGGCCGCACAGGCGGCAGCCGTAGACGCCATCCTGCTTGTTGTCCAGGAACACCCCGCAGAACGGGGCTTCGGTGCCGTGCTGCAGCAGCACCCGGCGCTCGTTGGAGTTCAGGCCGGCCTCCAGCGCGTGGCGCTGGGCATCGCTGGGGGGGGAGAGGTCGAAGGCGGTCATGGGCATTCCTCGTGGGGATCGCAGTGAGATGGGGGCGCCGCGTGAAGGGGGCAAGGCAGGCGTTCATGCTGCCGCACGGAGGAGGGGCGCAGGATGAAGCCATGGACCCGAATGGGAGGCTGCTCTGATGAACACCCGAATGCTGCTGCTGCCCGCTTTGCTGGCGGTGGCCATGACCTTCGATGCCGGCGCGCAGATCGCCGCGCCGCGCAAGCCGACGGACACGCGCCCGGTGGCGACCCCGGCCCCAGCCCCCACACCGCTGCCCACTCCGGTGCGCCCGGCCCCAATGGAAAGCCAGGCGGGCAAAGTGGCCCCGGTGACGTCCGATTCGCAGATCCGCCAGCAGCTGGGCACGCAGCCGATCCAGAGCCAGGGGCCGGCCCAGGTGGTCCCCGCACCGGCAACCACTGCACCGCCGAAAGTATATGACCGCAACGGCCGCATCATCCCCGGTGTCAAGCCAGTGGGGCCGAACCGCGTCTTCGATTCACGTACCGGAAGGTATTACGACAGCGCGCCGACAACGCAGGGGCAACAGATCAAACCGTGAACGCTTCACAACCCACGCCCCCAGTCATCCGCGTCAACACAAAACCTCACCGCTTTTTCGCCCTTAATTAACCGCATTTCTTCGACTCTGCACCTGCGCCGCAAGATCGCGCATCCCCAACGATGACGAGAAGAGTGCAATCATGGCTAACCAGCAGCAGAACAATCCGAACAAGCCGCAGGACCAGCAGAACCAGAAGGGTCAGCAGAGCCAGCAGCAGTGGGATCAGCAGAACCAGAAGGGCAAGCAGTCCGATCAGCAGCAGCGCAACCCGGACCAGAAACAGCAGCGCTGATGCGCGGTTCGGCGTGACACCCTTTGTTCGGGGGTGAAGCCTACAACAGGCGGTGCGCATTCGCGCGCCGCCTTTTTTATGTGCAGCTCAATCCGGAATCGGCAGGGTCAGGGTTTCTTTCACTTCTTCCATCACGATGTAGCTCTTGCTCTCGCGCACGTGCGGCAGGGTCAACAACGTGCTGCCCAACAGCTTGCGGTACGACGCCATTTCACTGATGCGCGCTTTCAGAAGATAGTCGAAATCGCCCGACACCAGATGACACTCCAGCACATTCGGCAGCTTCAACGCCGCGCGCCGGAACTCCTCGAAGATGTCGCCGGATTTGTAGGCCAGGCTGATCTCGACGAACACCAGCAGGCTGGCCTTCAGGTAATGCGGGTCCAGCTTGGCGTAGTAGCCGGTAATGGCCCCGTCACGTTCCAGCCGGCGTACCCGCTCGGTGCACGGTGTGGTCGACAGACCCACCCGCTCGCCCAGTTCGGTGAAGGAAATGCGCCCCTCAGCCTGCAGGATGCGCAGGATCTTGCGGTCGATCTTGTCCAGTTCGCGGACCCGGGTGGCCATGGGCGTCAACTCGGCAGGGTGAATGGCAGGACAATACACTGGTGTGGTTACCAAATACAGGGAAATCGCCCGGGAACTGCGGCCTATACTTCCGCAATTATGGTCCCGGCATCTCTCAGTGCAGGGAATGATCCGGTTGGAGAGGTCTCATGCGCGTACTTGTTCTTGGCAGCGGAGTGATCGGCACGACCAGTGCCTGGTACCTGCGCCAGGCCGGCTTTGATGTCACCGTGGTCGACCGCCAGCCCGGACCGGCGCTGGAAACCAGCTTCGCCAACGCCGGCCAGCTCTCGTTCGGCTACACCTCGCCGTGGGCCGCGCCGGGCGTGCCGCTGAAGGCGGTGAAGTGGCTGTTCGAGGAACACGCGCCGCTGGCGATCCGCCCGGGCGTGGATCTCAACCAGTACCGCTGGCTGGCGCAGATGCTGCGCAACTGCACCCAGGAGCGCTACGCGATCAACAAGGCGCGCATGGTGCGCATGTCCGAGTACAGCCGCGATTGCCTGAACGAGCTGCGCGCCGAAACCGGCATCGACTTCGAAGGCCGCGACCTGGGCACCACCCAGCTGTTCCGCACCCAGCAGCAGCTGGATGCCTCGGCGCAGGACATCGAAGTGCTGGCGCAGTACGGCGTGCCCTATGAGGTGCTGGACCGTGCCGGCATCATCGCCGCCGAGCCGGCACTGGCGGCCGTGG
Organism: Stenotrophomonas maltophilia; assembly: GCA_050983615.1. Taxonomy (GTDB): domain Bacteria; phylum Pseudomonadota; class Gammaproteobacteria; order Xanthomonadales; family Xanthomonadaceae; genus Stenotrophomonas; species Stenotrophomonas maltophilia_AZ. The sequence goes on from CP158958.1 coordinate 604,323, forward strand.
CTGACACGCTGGTGGGGGCGCTGCGGCTGCCGCGTGACCAGACCGGCGACTGCCAGCTGTTCACCCGCCGCCTGGCGCAGATGGCCAGCGCCGCCGGCGTGGAATTCCGTTTCGACCAGGACATCGCCGGGCTGGAAACCAGCGGTAACCGCATCACCGGGGTGCGCATTGATGGCCAGCTGGAAGCCGCCGACCACTATGTGGTGGCGCTGGGCAGCTATTCGCCGTCGCTGGTCGCGCCGCTCGGCATGCACCTGCCGGTGTATCCGCTGAAGGGCTATTCGCTGACTCTGCCGATCACCAACCCGGCGATGGCTCCCACTTCGACCATCCTGGACGAAAGCTACAAGGTGGCGGTGACCCGTTTCGACGACCGCATCCGCGTCGGCGGCATGGCCGAGGTGGGCGGGTTCGATCTGTCGCTGTCGCCGCGCCGTCGCGCCACCCTGGAAAAGGTGGTGCGCGATCTGTACCCGCAGGGGGGGGATCTGTCGCGCGCCGAGTTCTGGACCGGGCTGCGCCCGGCCACCCCGGACGGCACGCCGGTGATCGGGGCCACGCCGTACCGCAACCTGTTCCTCAACACCGGCCACGGCACGCTGGGCTGGACCATGGCCTGCGGGTCGGGTCGCTACCTGGCCGACCTGATGAGCGCGCGCCAGCCGCAGATCAGCACCGAAGGCCTGGATATCTTCCGTTACGGCAAGCAGGCCAGCCCGCATGCCGCCGCTTTTCAACAGAGTGAAACTGAAACATGCGTCCTGCCCGCGCGTTGATCGACCTGGACGCGTTGCGCTCCAACTTCCGCCTGGCCCGTGAACTGGGCGGCGGTCGCAAGACCCTGGCTGCAGTGAAGGCCGATGCCTATGGCCACGGTGCGGTGGTGTGCGCGCGGGCGCTGGAAGGCGAGGCCGACGCGTTCGGTGTGGCCTGCATTGAAGAGGCGCTGGAACTGCGCGCGGCCGGCATCGCTACGCCGATCCTGCTGCTGGAAGGCTTTTTCGATGCGGCCGAATTGCCACTGATCGTGCAGCATCAGCTGTGGTTCGCGGTGGCCGCGCCGTGGCAGGTGGACGCAGTGGAAGCGTTCCAGACCGACGCCACCTTGAACATCTGGCTGAAGCTGGACAGTGGCATGCACCGTCTGGGGCTGTCGCCGGCCGATTACCGCAGCGCGCATGCGCGCCTGTCAGCGCTGCCGCAGGTCGCGCCGATGGTGTTGATGAGCCATCTGGCGCGCGCGGACGAACTGGACAACCCGCGCACCCGCGAGCAGGCCGCTACGTTTGCCGCCGCCATCGAGGGCCTTGCCGGCGAAACCAGCCTGTGCAATTCGCCGGCGCTGCTGGGCTGGCCGGAAGTACGCAGTGACTGGGTACGCCCGGGGCTGATGCTTTACGGGGCCAACCCGCTGCCTGGCAGCAGTGCGGAAACCGCGCGGCTGCGTCCGGTGATGACCATGCAGTCGAAGATCTTCGCGGTGCGCGACATTGCCGCTGGCGAACCGGTGGGCTACGGTGCGCGCTTTGTCGCCGAACGTCCCACCCGCGTTGGTGTGGTGGCGATGGGCTATGCCGATGGCTACCCGCAGTTCGCACCGAACGGCACGCCGGTGCACATCGATGGACAGCCCGGGCATCTGATTGGCCGTGTGTCCATGGACATGCTTACCGTGGACCTGACCGACCTGCCGCAGGCCGGCGTGGGCAGCACCGTGGAACTGTGGGGCGAGAACCCGCGCCTGGACGTGCTGGCACCGCTATGCAACGTGAGCGCGTATCAGTTGCCATGCGCGGTGAAGCGCGTGGCTCGCGAAATCCGCAGCTGACCAAAAACCCAGGTAGAACCGGGCTTGCCGGGCCCTGTAGAGCCGGGCTTGCCCGGCCTTGTAGAGCCGGGCTTGCCCGGCTGACGAGAGGCCTGACGCAATGGGAAATGCGTCAGGCGGCGGGTAACACCTTCCGCAGCCAGTTCTTCAGCATCCGCTTTTCGTAGCGCAGCGGGTCACTGTCCGACAGCAGGCCGGCACCGGTGCTGAGATAGCCCATGTCGATCAGCTTCTCTTCGGCGTTCTGCTTCAGCACGTTGCCTTGCGCATCCTTCAGCACATAGGACAGCGTCATGCGCGGCGGGTAGATGTCTTTCATGATGCGGATGTCCTGGGCGCGGGGGCCGTGCTGTGGTTCGAAATCACCGGCGCGCTTGATGTCGGTGATGGTCACTTCCAGGGTCTGGCCGGGGGCCAGCAGCGGGGTGGCGGTGGTGCGGAGGTAACGGGCCAGATCCTGCACCCAGTTGCCACGCTCGGCTTCCCAGCGGTTGGCGCTGTTGCGCAGTTCGGTGAACCTGGCCGGGTCGGTCCAGCTGACCTGCACCGGACCCTCAGCGTCCAGTGCGCGCGGTGCCTTGGGGTCGGTCACGGTGCGCGGGGCCGCCACCGCAGTCAGCGCAGCCAAGGAAAGCAGGCCGCCCAGCGCGGCCGTCATCAACATCTTGAGGTTCATTGCGAACTCCCTTGAGTGGTCAGAACATCCCAGCGCAGTGTGATCCCGATCACGGGTTGGGACAATTGGCAAAAAGGCTGTCCAAGTGACGCAGTCGGCATGAATTCACCCAACGTACACATGAATCCCGCGCTTGACGCTACGAATACGCGGTCTGGATGATGCTATGTCCCAGCGCTCTGCCTGCCAGCCCCTTTGACCTCCTTGTCCAGCCCGACCGTACCGACCCTCGAACGCGCCACTGCCGTGGCTCCCGCACTTGATCCTGCCCTGCACCGCCACGTGCTGGAAGGGCTCAACGCCGGCTTCTGCGTGGTGGAATGCCTGATCGAAGACGGCGTCGGGGTGGACTATCGCTTCGTGCAGGTGAACGACGCGTTCGAGCGCAGCACCGGGCTGGTCGATGCCGCCGGCCGCCTGATGAGCGAACTGCAACCGGCGCACGAGCCGGAGTGGTACCGCATCTATGGCCAGGTGGCCCTGACCGGGCGGCCGCACCGCTTCGACATGGAAGCGCGCGCGCTGGGTCGCTGGTATTCGGTCGAAGCCATGCGGGTTGGCGAGCCGGAGCAGCGCCAGGTGGCCATCCTGTTCTTCGACATCACCAGCCGCAAGCAGGTGGAAGTGGACCTGGCCGAAAGCGAAGCGCGCTTCTCCGCGCTGGCCGACGGCTTGCCGATGCCGGTGTGGGTGCTGGATGACCGCGGCCATGCCCGCTTCGTCAACAGTGCGTTTACCGAGTTCTTCGGCGGTGACGAGCAGCGCGTTCCAGAAGACGTGTGGCGTGGCCTGGTGCATCCCGACGACGCCTCGGTGTTCGACTACGAATTGCAGGAAGCCTTGAAGGCGCAGCGTTCGATGCAGGCGCTGGTGCGTGGGCTGCGTTCGGACGGCCAGTGGCGCTGGCTGGAAATGAACGCTCGCCCGCGTTTCTCACGCACGGGGCGCTTCATCGGCCTGGCCGGCAGCAGCCCGGACGTGACCGAGCGCCGCGAAATCGAAATGGCGCGCGAGGAGCTGCTGCAGTCCGAGCGCGCCGCGCGCAGCGCTGCGGAAAACATGGCGCGGTTGAAGGACGAATTCCTGGCGACGTTGTCGCACGAGCTGCGCACGCCGCTGACCACCATCCTGGGCTGGAGCGAACTGCTGCTGCAGCGCGTGGATGACACCAGCCCGCTGTTCAAGGGCCTGGGCGTGATCGCCAACAGCGCGATGGCGCAGAAGCGGCTGATCTCGGACATGCTGGACCTGAGCAGCATGCTGCTGGGCAAGGTGCAGCTCGAAGTGGAAGTGGTGGACCTGCGCGCGCAGCTGACCGAAGCACTGGGCGCGCAGGAGCTGGTGGCCGAAGGCAAGGCGCTGGACATGCAGCTGCACCTGCCGGAAGAGGGCGCGCTGGTACTGGGCGACGCCACCCGCCTGCAGCAGGTGTGGTGGAACCTGTTGTCCAACGCGATCAAGTTCACCCCGGCCGAAGGTTCGGTCACGGTGACCGTGGCCCGCGAGGGCGGGCACTGGGTGATCACCGTGCGCGACACCGGCGATGGCATCGCGCCGGAATTCCTGCGCCACCTGTTCAGCCGCTTCCGCCAGGCCGACGGCACCACCACCCGCCGGCACGGCGGCCTGGGGCTGGGCCTGGCCATCGTGCAGCAGCTGGTGGAACTGCACGGCGGTACGGTCAGTGCGGCCAGTGAAGGGCAGGGCCATGGTGCCCAGTTCACGGTCAGTCTGCCGTGCTACCTGCCGCAGGCTGATGGGCGCCCGTTGCGCGAAGTATTCAACGGCCCGATCAGCGAGCAGGTGATCGAGCCCTACCCGTTGCGTGGGCTGCGCCTGCTGGCGGTGGAGGATCAACCCGAAGTGCTGGAGTATCTGCGCCGCCTGCTGGAAGAGCAGGGCGCGCAGGTGACCGTGGCAGCCTCTGCCGGCGAAGCGCTGGCGCTGCTGGACAGTGGCAGACACGAACAGGTGGATGCGCTGCTGACCGACATCGGCATGCCGGGCATGGATGGTTATGGGCTCGTACGCACCCTGCGCGAGGACATGGGGGTGGATGCAAAGGCGCTGCCCGCCGTGGCGGTGACCGCGCTGGCACGGGCCGACGATCGCAAGCGTGCGCTGGCGTCAGGGTTCCAGGAACATGTGGCCAAGCCGTATTCGGTGGCACAGCTGGTGACGGCGGTGCGCAACGTGCTGGCGCAGGCGAGGGCCGAGGCCGGCTGAGTTTCGTTGACACGCATGGCGTGTCACAACGCGAGGAAGATCATGTCACGCACTGCACCGGTTGTTTACACCCATGCCGACGATATCGCGCGGCTGAAGACGCTGTTGCCGCAGCTGCCCGACGAGGCACGGGTGGAAGTGACATTGAAGGATGGCAGCCGCGTGCTGGGTACGGTGGCGGTGCGCCCGACCGTGCAGCAGTATCGCGATGCGGAAGAGAACGAGGGCAGCAACGGCGAGTTGCGGCTGGATGATCTGGATGCGCCGGTGCAGCAGCACCATGTCTGGCTGGACCAGATCGCGTCGATCCGTGAGCTGCCGCCGATCGAGTGACCGGCGGCGTGCACACCTAGTGCTGGAAGACTTCGGGTTCGGCGTTGAAGCGCCGCGCGTAGGCGCGCTCGTCGGCTACCCGTGCCACTTCGTCATCGGCCATGTCAGGCGCGCCGTACACCGCATAAGCCACCTGGCCATCGGACTGGCGACCTACCTGGTGCAGGCGATAACGCGCATGCCCGCCGCCGGTATCTTCAGGGTAGTGAACCGGCGGCTGCGCGCCTTCCAGGTCCATTTCGCTGTTGTCGACCTTGCCACCGACGAACAATGCACGCATGAGCCAGCTCCGCTACGAAAGAGCCTTTACCCTGACCCACGCGATGTTGCGAGGGCATCAAGACCCCGTTGAACAATTGCTAATCGGGGTGGTCCGTGTCGCACCGTAGAGCCACGCCCTTGAGGTGACCCCCAGAACTTGGACACCCGTTCAAATTTTGGGGTTTCATCATGGTTCGATACGAAAGGCGTTTCAAATTGAAGGTTGCCCGGGAGGGAGCCGCAGGCTCCGTCCCGGTAAAAGCTCTGGCTGACGCGTACGGCCTGGACCGGACGATGGTTCATCGCTGGATAGAGACCTACCGCCAGCATGGCCGCGAGAGCTTCTCGGGCCGTCTCCGCTGTTACACCACGAAGTTCAAGATTTCAGTGCTCAAAAGGATGAAACGGGACGGCTTGTCGGCACGACAGGCGATGGTCAAGTTCGGCATCGGTAGCGCCACGGCGATCAAGAACTGGCGGGATCAGTATGATTTGGGGGGTGAAAGCGCCCTGGCCCAGCCCCGAGATCGTCCCAGAATGAAGAAAAAGCCTAGCGTCCCCAAGCGACCCGAAGACATGACTCCTAAGGAGATGGCCAAGGAGCTGGAGTATTTGCGCGCGGAGAATGCATTCCTAAAAAAACTCGATGCCTTGATCCAGGAAAGGGAAGCGGCAGAACGCGCGATTGCGCGCAAGCCGTCCATGGATTGAGGCATGAGTTCCAGTTGTCACATCTGCTCCAAGCGGCTGACCTGTCCCGCAGTACGTTCTACTACCAGTTGGAGGCGATGGACCGGCCTGACGCCCACGACTGCGTGAAACGCGAGATAGCGGAAATCTACCATCGCCATGAAGGTCGTTATGGCTACCGACGGATCACCGCAGAACTGAGGAAGAAGGGCGAATCCATCAACCACAAGACCGTGCAGCGATTAATGGGCCTTCTGGGCCTGAAGTCTGTCGTGCGCGTGAAAAAGTATCGGGCCCATCGCGGCACGGTAGGTGTCGTTGCGCCTAACATCCTGGACCGTCAGTTCGAGGCCTCCGAGCCGAATCAGAAGTGGGTCACCGATGTCACTGAGTTCAACGTCGCTGGCAAGCGGCTCTATCTATCGCCGGTCATGGACCTGTTCAATGGGGAAATCGTGGCCTACCAGACCAGCGAGAGCCCAAACCTGAACATGATCATGAGTATGTTGAGAAAAGCATTCCAGTGCCTGGGACCGGATGACAAGCCAATCCTGCACTCTGACCAAGGCTGGCACTATCAGCACCCGACATACCGAACCCTGCTGGCCGACCGCGGCATCACCCAAAGCATGTCACGCAAGGGCAACTGTTACGACAATGCTGCCATGGAAAGCTTCTTTGGCACTTTGAAAGCGGAATACTTCCGATTGAACCGCTTTGAGTCGATTGAAGAGCTCAACAGTGGCCTGTCCCGCTACATCCGGTACTACAATCACCAGCGCATCAAAATAGGTCTTAATGGCCTGAGTCCGGTCGAGTTCCGGACCCAGGCCGCCACGACCTAGCCGCATGTCCAGCTTTTGGGGGTCACCTCACCTGCGTGGCTGCGACGTCTTCCGGCACTGCAAAGCCACGCAGGGCGTGGCTTTACGATCCGGGACAGGGTGCGGAATCCTGAAAAGGTAGAATGGCGGTCTCATTTCAAGACGTACCCCGCATGGCCCCCCAGCACGACGCTCCTCTGGAAACCCTGTTCCTGCCCTTCGGCGGTGCCCTGGACTGGCCGGCCGACCCGGTGCTGTTCCTGCGCGCCCGCGATGGCTGGCCGCTGCGCGAGCGTGCGCAGCCGGGCCAGCTGGTCTGTGAACAGAGCTTCCGACCCTTCGCTGCGGCCCTGGAGGCCAGCGGTTGGTCCGTGCGTGACGAGGCCCAGCTGACCGCCGACAGCACCCGCTACCCGGTCGTGCTGGTGCTGCCGCCGCGGCAGCGTGAAGAGGCGCGTGCGCTGTTCGCCCGTGCGCTGGCCCTGGCCGCCCCGGGCGGCATCGTGGTGGCCTGCCAGCACAACAACGAAGGCGCGCGCTCCGGCGAAAGCGACCTGCAGCAGCTGGCCGGGCTGGGCGGGAAGCTGACCAAGAACCACTGCCGGGTGTACTGGACCGCGCCGCTGAACGACCAGCACGACGCGGCGCTGGCCGCCCGCTGGGCCGCGCTGGACGCGCCGCGCGGGATTCTCGGTGGGCGTTTCCAAAGCCGTCCGGGCATTTTTGCCTGGGACCGCATCGACCCGGCGTCGGCGCTGCTGGTGGAACAGCTGCCGGCCGACCTGGCCGGGCAGGGCGCTGACCTGGGCGCGGGCTTCGGCTACCTGTCCAGCGAAGTGCTGAGCCGCTGCCCCAACGTGACCGGGCTGGACCTGTACGAGGCGGAAGGCCGCGCGCTGGCGCTGGCCCAGGTCAACCTGGAGGCGCTGGGCAGCAAAGCGAGCCTGCGCTACCTGTGGCAGGACGTCACTGCTGGCATCGAGGGCCGTTACGACTTCATCGTCACCAACCCGCCGTTCCACACGCCTGCCCGCGCGGACCGGCCGGACATCGGCCAGCGCTTCATCGCGGTGGCCGCGCAGGCGCTGCGCCCGGGCGGGCGGCTGTGGCTGGTGGCCAACCGCCACCTGCCCTACGAGCAGATCCTCAATGAAAGCTTCGGCGAGGTTCGCGTGGCCGCCGAGCGCGACGGTTTCAAGCTGATTGAAGCCACCCGCGGCCGCAGCGGTGGCCGTGCATGAAGCTGGTCAAGCACATCGCCAACCTGGGCTACGGCAGCCGCAAGCAGGTGCAGCTGATGTTCCGCGAGGGCCGCATCACCGACGCCGAGGGCGAGGTGTTGTACGCCGACGACGCGGTGGCGCATGCGCTGATCCGCGTGGACGGTGAACCGCTGGACCCGCCGCCGGGGCTCACCCTGATGCTGCACAAGCCGCGCGGCTACACCTGCTCGACCAAGGACACCGGTCGGCTGATCTACGACCTGCTGCCGCCGCGGTTCCGCGAGCGTTCGCCGCAGCTGTCTTCGGTGGGGCGACTGGACCGCGACACCAGCGGCCTGCTGTTGATGACCGACGATGGTGCCCTGCTGCATCGGATCGTGTCCCCCAAGTCGAAGCTGGACAAGGCCTACGAGGCGACGCTGGCGCAGGACCTGCGCGGCGACGAAGGCGCGCGCTTTGCCAGCGGTTCGCTGATGCTGGAGTCTGACGACAAGCCACTGCTGCCGGCCGAGCTGGATGTGCAGGGGCCGCGCCAGGCGCAGCTGGTGCTGCATGAGGGCCGCTACCACCAGGTGCGGCGAATGTTCGCAGCGGTGGGCAACCACGTCGAGGCATTGCACCGCAGCCGGATCGGTGGCTTGACGCTGGGCACGCTGCCGGAAGGCGAGTGGCGGCTGCTGGATGCGTCGGACCTCGACACCCTGTTCAACGCCGCATGACGACGCTGGCCGCGTTGCCGTTCCTGCCCGAGGCGGTCATCTTCGACATGGATGGCCTGATGATCGACAGCGAGCGCGTGTCGATGGCGTGCTGGTCGCAGGCGGCCGCCGAGCTGGGGCTACCGATCGAAGACACCTTCTGGCTGCAACTGGTGGGGCTGGGTGATCGTGACTGCGAATTGCTGCTGCGGCGGTACATCGACGCGGAGCAGATGCAGGCGCTGTATGCGCGCTGCCACGATCTGTACGAAGCCCGTACCCAGCAGGGGCTGCCGTTGCGGCCGGGCATCGTCGAACTGCTGGAACTGCTGAAGCAGCAGGACATTCCGCGCGCGGTGGCGACGTCCACACGGCAACCTCGCGCCTCGCGCAAGCTGGCCGCGTGCGGCCTGCTGCCGTATTTTGCGGCAGTGGTGACCAGCAGCGACGTCAGCCACCCCAAGCCCGCTCCGGACATCTACCTGTTGGCCGCGGCCAAGCTGGGCAAGGCCCCGGCCCGCTGCCTGGCGCTGGAAGACTCCCCCGCCGGCACCCGCGCCGCCCTGGCCGCCGGCATGACGGTCATCCAGGTCCCCGACCTGGTGCTGCCCGATGACGCCCAGCGCGCCCTGGGCCACCGCATCGCCGACTCTCTCACCGACGTGCACGCACTGCTGCTGCCGCACTTCGCGCGCTGATTGCTCACGCATCGCCGTGATCGCGCGCTCTACGTAGTGCCGGGCTTGCCCGGCTGCTGTTGGCTCTCTGCGAACAACATTCCGCTGCCGTTCTACGTGCCTGGGGCCATCGGATGGGGGGTACGGGACACGCCGTTAACCCATCCATGGGGGCTCGTCAAAAACATCCATGTTTTTGCCGGTCCCGTACCCCCCATCCGATGGCCCCTCGATACGTGGTCGGTGGCCATGGGAAATGCCGGATCAACGGCAACGTTGATCCGGGGTCATGCGCTACCGATTGTTGGGGATTTCGCGGCGATCGTCTGTCGACCGATCCCATCGGGGCATTTCCGATCCCACGGGGGGTACGGGCTTTTGATCTTCCATGGCCACCGGCCCACTGTCTGGGGCGTGCCGGGGTGGGTTTGCGGGACCGTAGAAAACATGGATGTTTTCTACGAGCCCCCAAGGACGGGTTTACGGCGTGTCCCGCAAACTCGCCCCGGCACGCCCAAACACGGAAACCGGGAACCAAAGGTTGTTCGCCAAAAACCAACAGCAGCCGGGCAAGCCCGGCTCTACGGAAATCAACCCCGCGCGACATGGCGGATCAACCCCGCGCGACATGGCGGATCAAACCCGTGCGATACGGGAATCAAACCCGCCCGAACACCAGTGCTGCGTTGGTGCCGCCGAAGCCGAAGCTGTTCGACATGACGGTATTCAACTGCGCATTCAGCGTTTCGCGCACGATCGGGAAGCCTTCCACCGCCGGATCCAGCTCACCGATGTTGGCCGAACCAGCAACGAAGCCGTCGCGCATCATCAGCAGGCAGTAGATCGCCTCGTGCACGCTGGCTGCACCCAACGAATGACCCGACAGCGCCTTGGTCGACGACAGCGGCGGCACCGCTTCGCCGAACACTTCGCGCACCGCTTTCAGCTCGGTCACGTCGCCCAGCGGCGTGGAGGTGCCATGGGTGTTGAGGTAATCGATCGGGCCGCTCACGTTGGCCATTGCCATGTGCATGCAGCGCACCGCGCCTTCGCCAGACGGAGCCACCATGTCCGCGCCATCGGAGGTCACGCCGTAGCCGATCAGCTCGGCGTAGATGCGCGCGCCACGGGCCACCGCGTGGTCGTAGTCTTCCAGTACCAGCATGCCGCCGCCGCCGGCGATGACGAAGCCATCGCGGTCCTTGTCGTACGGACGCGATGCGGTGTCCGGGGTTTCGTTGAAGCGCGTGGACAACGCACCCATCGCGTCGAACATCACGCTCATCGACCAGTGCAGGTCTTCACCGCCGCCGGCGAACATGATGTCCTGTGCACCGTGACGGATCAGGTCTGCTGCCGCGCCGATGCAGTGTGCGGAAGTAGCGCACGCGGCCGACAGCGAATAGCTCAGGCCCTTGATCTGGAACGCCGTGGCCAGGCACGCCGACACGGTGGAGCACATCGTGCGCGGCACCATGTACGGACCCACTTTGCGCACGCCACGCGCGCGCAGGATGTCGGCCGATTCGACCTGCCACTGGCTGGAACCGCCGCCAGAACCGGCGATCAGGCCGGTGCGCGGATTGGCGACCTGGCTCTCATCCAGGCCGGCATCGGCGATCGCATCGCGCATGGCGATGTAGGCGTACGCCGAGGCGTCGCTCATGAAACGCTTCAGCTTGCGGTCGATCTGTGCGTCCAGGTCCAGCAGCACATTGCCGCCGACATGGCTGCGCAGGCCGGCTTCAGCGTGATCGGGCAGCGGACGGATGCCCGCCTTGCCTTCGCGCAGTGCGGTGGAGACGGTGTCCAGATCGTTGCCCAGGCACGATGTGATGCCCATTCCGGTGATGACTACGCGACGCATCAGAAATTCTCGGTCGAAGTGAACAGACCTACGCGCAGGTCCTTGGCGGTGTAGATCTCGCGGCCGTCCACGAGCATGCGGGCGTCGGCCTGGGCCATCACCAGCTTGCGGTTGATCACACGGGTGATGTCGATTTCATAGCTGACCCGCTTCGCCTCCGGCAGCACCTGGCCGGTGAACTTCACCTCGCCACAGCCCAGCGCACGGCCACGGCCGGGGGCACCCAGCCAGGTCAGGTAGAAGCCGGTCAGCTGCCACATCGCATCCAGGCCCAGGCAGCCTGGCATCACCGGGTCGCCGATGAAGTGGCAGCCGAAGAACCACAGGTCCGGGCGGATATCCAGTTCGGCGCGTACCATGCCCTTGCCGTGGGGGCCGCCGTCTTCGCGGATGTCGGTGATGCGGTCGAACATCAGCATCGGGTCATTGGGCAGACGACCACTGCCCGGGCCGAACAGTTCACCGCGGGCACTGGCCAGCAGCTGTTCGCGCGAGAACGCGTTGAGACGAGTCATGGAAAGCGCAATCCTGAAGAAGTTGCAGCGGAAACAGGCGCTGAGAGTGCAGAGAAAAAGTGATTCAATCAAACGTTTTAACCGTACGCCGGCGTAGTGTTTTCAGCTTGAAAAACGCATGTTGTTGTTATGAAAAGACCATACTCAAGCGTGTGGCTGTAATCTTGTTCATCTGAATCCCAAGCCTGCCAACGTGTCTGCCCTCCGCAAGATCATTCATGTCGACATGGACGCGTTCTACGCGTCGGTGGAGCAGCGCGACAATCCGTCGCTGCGTGGCAAGCCGGTGGTGGTGGCATGGAAGGGGGCGCGCTCGGTGGTGTGCGCGGCCTCGTATGAGGCGCGGGTGTTCGGGGTGCGTTCGGCGATGCCGGCGCTGCGCGCCGAGCGGTTATGCCCGGATGCGGTGTTCGTGCCGCCGGATTTCAGTCGCTACAAGGCGGTATCGCGGCAGGTGCGGGAAATTTTCCTGCGCCATACCGACCTGGTCGAACCGCTGTCGCTGGACGAGGCCTACCTGGATGTCACTGCGCACAAGGGCGGCATGACCGTGGCGACCGACATCGCGCAGCTGATCCGCGCGCAGATCCGCGAGGAAACGCAGTTGACTGCCTCGGCCGGAATTGCCCCCAACAAGTTCCTGGCCAAGATCGCCTCGGACTGGCGCAAGCCGGACGGGCAGTTCGTAGTGCCGCCGCACCGGGTGGAGCAGTTCCTGACCCCGCTGCCGGTCAAACGCGTGCCCGGCGTGGGCAAGGTGATGGAAGGAAAGCTCAGCGAACTGGGCATCGTCACCGTGGGTGACCTGCGCGCGCTGCCGCTGGAGGCCTTGCAGGCACGTTTTGGCAGTTTTGGCGAAAGCCTGTACCGGCGTGCGCGGGGCATCGACAACCGGCCGGTGGAGCCGGACCAGCCGGTGCAGTCGATTTCCGCGGAAGACACCTTTGCCGAGGATCTGCCGCTGGAGGCGCTGGAACCGGCGATTGTGGAGCTGGCCGCGCGCACCTGGCAGGCCACGCGCAAGACCGAGCGGGTGGGGCATACGGTGGTGTTGAAACTGAAGACCTCACAGTTCCGGATCATCACCCGCAGCTTTACCCCGGAATCGCCGCCGGCGTCGCTGGAGGAATTGCGCGATATCGCGCTTGCGCTGCGGGCGCGGGTGGATCTGCCGGTAGAGACGCGGTACCGGTTGGTGGGGGTGGGGTTGGGCGGATTCCGCGAGCCGGATGAGGTGGTGCAGCCGGGGTTGTTTGATACGTAGTGACGCGCCATGCGCGTCAACGCGCGGTGTCGGGATCATGCCTTCGCCGCACCGATCACCATTATCGGCGGTCGACTGTCGTGCGACCCTACCAATTCCGTTCAACATTCCGTGGGCGCGTTCGCGATGCGGACCCGGATCCCCCGGGCCCGCACACGGCCCCGTCGGCCTCAATACGCCACAGTCGCAATCTGCTTCCGGTACTGCGGCTTCTCGATCTCACTCACAAACGCATCGGCGTAATCGGCGTAACTGATCCGGCTATGCCCATCCGCCCCGACGAGGAACTGCTTGGCCTGGGTGCGGAACCCGCCCTTCTGCGGCCCGGGACCAATCTCGGCGGCCGGCGAATAGAACGTCCAGTCCAGGTCGTCCACCTGCTGCAACAGGTTGAACGCCTTGCGGGCGGCCTGCGCCACCGGCTTGTAGGCGGCCGGGAAGCCCTCGGTGTCCACCAGCTGCACGCCGGGTGCCACTTCCAGGGTGCCGGCCCCGCCGACCATCAGGAAGCGCGGCACGCCGGCCTGGCGCGCGGCCTGGATCAGTTGGCCGGTGACGGTGGTGACCGTGGACGGGTCGTCGCCCGGGCGAGGGCCGAAGGCGCTGGCCAGCACGTCGTGGCCAGCAATCACCGCCGCCAGCGCGTCGGTGTCGTCCAGTGCGGCAATGGCCAACTGTGCACCGTCCAGTTCGGCCGGCAGGCCGGTGTCGCGGCGGACGACGGCGGTGACCTGGTGGCCGCGCTGCAAGGCCTGGCGGGCGATTTCGCGACCGATGTTGCCGGTTGCACCAACAAGGGCAATCTTCATGAGCTTCGATTCCGCTGAGAGAGGAGGCTCAGGTTATGCGCCTGAAAACGCGCGAAAAACCGCGTATAACGGCCTAATTTGTTGCGCGGATCGATCGAATGGACCGGATGACGGCGATGACGGTATTCGTGGAGGTGGTTGAACGGGGGAGCCTGACCGCCGCCGCCGAGGCGCTGGACATGTCGCGGGCCATGGTCACCCGTTACCTGGCCGAGGTGGAACGCTGGCTGGGCGCGCGCCTGCTGCACCGGACCACACGCCGGATCAGCCTGACCGGCCCGGGAGAAGCCGCCCTTCTGCGGTTCCGGCAGATGTTGGCCATCGGCGAGGAACTTCACGGTGAGCTGGCCAGCGACAACCCCGAGCCACACGGCGTGCTGCGGGTGACCGCCAGCGTTTCGTTCGGGCAGTCGCACCTGGCGGCCGCGGTGGCCGGATTCGTCCAGCGCTACCCGCTGACCCGGGTGGAGCTGCTGCTGGTGGACCGGATGGTGAACCTGGTGGAAGAACGGGTGGACGTGGCGGTTCGCATTTCGCGGGCAATTGATCCCAACCTGATCGCACGACCGCTGGCGCAGTGCCATTCGGTTCTGTGCGCATCGCCGGCCTATCTGGCGGCGCACGGTTCACCGGCCACCGCCGATGCCTTGGCCGCGCACAACTGCCTGACCCATCACTACGTGGGCAAAAGCGTGTGGCAGCTGCAGCGCGACGGGCGCACCGTGAGTGTGGCGGTGGGCGGCAACATCAGCGCGAATGAAGCCTCGTTGCTGGTGGAGGCCGTACGTGCCGGCGCAGGCATTGCGATGTTGCCGATCTACCAGATAGGCCCGCTGCTGGAATCCGGCGAGCTTGTGCGGGTGTTGCCCGAATACGAACTGGACGCGATGGGCCTGTACGCGGTGTACGTCTCGCGCCGGCAGTTGCCGGCAGTGATGCGCAGCTTTCTGGATTTTCTGGTGGAGCGTTTTGCCAGCGAGGAATTCCGGTCGCGCATGTAACCTGTACGGACACGCATGGCGGATGTACGTGCACAGGATCATGGCTTTGACACGCATGGCGGATGTACGTGCACAGGATCATGGCTTTGACACGCATGGCGGATGTACGTGTACAGGATCATGGCTTTGACACGCATGGCGTGTCACTACGATCCTTGGTCGGGCGATGTTGGGGTCGAACGTTGTCGGGAACGCGCGAACATGTAGGGACACGCCATGCGTGTCCATGGGGACCGGAATACAATCGTGGATCCCACATTCCTCGGTGACATCGCTTTGCCGTACCCCTACCCGCTGGTGATCTTCGACCTTGATGGCACCCTGGTCGACAGTGCCGCCGACATCGCCGAAGCCCTCAACCGCACGCTGGAAGACCAGCAGCTGCCACGCGTTCCCGAAGCCACCGTGCACACCTGGATCGGCGACGGTGTGCGTCGTCTGGTGGAACAGGCGTTCACCGCCGCCGGGCACGTGGCCGACCTGGATGCGGTCATGCCCGGTTTCATGCGCCACTACGAGGCCTGCCTGCTGCGCAGCCCACGCCTGTATGACGGCGTGGTGCCGGCACTGCAGGCGCTGCGCGAACGGAACGTCACCCTGGCGATCTGCACCAACAAACCGCATGCGATGGTCGGCCCGCTGCTCGTACACCTGGGTGTGCAGGACTACTTCGCACTGGTCCTGGGCGGCGACTCACTGCCCGAACGCAAGCCCAGCGGTGCGCCACTGCGGCATATCGTGGCCGCATTCGATGTCGCGCCTTCAGCGGCCTTGATGGTGGGCGATTCCATCACCGACTACCGCGCCGCCGTCGACGCGGGCATGCCCATTGCATTGGTGCGTTACGGCTATCCGCGAGGGCTGGACCTGGACGCCGTGCAGGCCGTCGCCGTCATGGACGACCTGCGCGACCTGCTCACCCTCTGAACGTAGAGCCGGGCTTGCCCGGCTCCCGCGTCAACGCGGCTGGTAACGAATGCTCAACCGGTACTCACGCCCCGGCTGGTTGTACCAGGCCACGGTTTCGTACTCACGATCAAACACATTGCTCACCCGGCCGAGCACCGACCAGTCGCGGCTGATCGCATATTCCAGCCGCAGATCCACGGTGCCATACCCGGCCAGGCGCACCGTGTTGGCCGCATTGTCATACCGCTTGCCAGCCCCGAACGCGGTGATGCCCGCACGCAAACCACCGAAGCTGCGATCCACATCCACCCGCGCGGTGTTCCGCGCGCGACGCGCCAGCCAGTTGTCGAACTGCGCGCTGCCGTCGGTGCGGTTGCGCGGGTCGGTGTGGCTGAGCTGTGCATTGAGGTCGAAGCCGGCCACGCTGAGTGAACCGGTCAGTTCGGCACCGCGGATGCGCGCCTTTTCCACCTGCGACATCATGAAAGTGGTGGCGTCGTAGGTGATCAGGTCATCGATGCGGGTTTCATATACATCCAGCCCCCAGCGCCAGCCGTCGCCCTGCTGGGCAATGCCGAGGTTGGTGCTCTTCGACTTTTCGGGGTCCAGCGTCGGCACGCCGCTCCATGGGTCGTACAGGTCGCTGAAGGTAGGGGCCTTGAACGCGGTGCCGTAGCTGGCGTTCAAGCGGAAGCCGCCGCCCAGTTCCATGCCCCAGCCGAGGCTGCCGGTGGTGTGGTTGCCGAACTGTTCGTTGTCGTCGTTGCGCGCGCTGGCCTGCAGGTGGTGCGCGCCCAAGCGGGCCTGGTACTGCACGAACACGCCGGTGTTGTCGCGGCTGTCGACCACATAGCCGGCACTGCTGCCATCCAGGTTGTCCTGACTCCAGTCCACGCCGGCAGTGAGCAGCTGGCCCTCAACAACGGCGATATCCGCCTGCACCGAGGCGCTGTCGCGGTGGGTCTGCGCCGCAGCCAGCCAGGTGCTGTCGTTGTAGTTGTCGGACTCGTTGTCGGCGCGGCCGACGTTGGCCGTCAGGGTGAAGCGCTCGTTCGGCGCATAGCGCACCTTGCCCGCCAGCACCTGCTGCAGGGTCTCCGAGTAGTTGTAATAGCCGTCGTAGTGGTTCTCGCCTTCGGCGCGCAGCGCGGTACCTTCCACGCTGAGCGCGTCGGTCAGCGTGTAGCCGCCGCGCAGGCTCATCGACAGGTTGCGGTAGCCGTCGCGGTCCGGTTCGTCGGCCCCGCAGCCGGCAAAGGTGGCCGCATCGCCACGGCAGCTGTTGATGCCGTCGGTGTGCTGGTAGGCAATATCGGCACCGAACCAGCCGCGCTCGCCGCTGCCGCCAATCCCGCCGCTGGCCTCGCGCAGGCCGTTGCTGCCGCCGCCGAGCTGGAAATGCGGGGCGAAAGTGCCGGTGTTGCGACGGGTGAAAATCTGGATCACGCCGCCAATCGCGTCCGCGCCGTACAGGCTGGACTGCGGGCCGCGCACGATTTCAACGCGCTCGATCTGTTCCAGCGGCAGGTCCTGGATCATCGCCAGGCCGAGGTCGGCCGAGTTGATGCGCACGCCATCCACCAGCACCAGGGTGTGGGCGGAATTGGTGCCGCGCAGGAACAGCGAGCTCTGCTTGCCCAGCCCACCGCTGTTGTTGAGGTTGATGCCGGCCCGGCCGCGCAGCAGGTCCTGCAGCGAGGCCGACTGGCTGCGCTCGATCTCGGCGCGGTCGATCACCTGCGCCGGTGCGATGCTGTCCTGCAGGGCAATCGGGGTACGCGTGGCGGTGACCAGCATCGGGTCCAGTGCGGTGGCATCGTCCTGTGCGGCGGCCAGCAGCGGCAGTGCGCTCAGCACGGCCAGGGTAAGGGTTTGCAGCTTCATCAATCACTCCGGGTACCGCGCACGCCCGCGCGGCAGGGAAAAGGAGGATCACGCTGCAGCGGACGACGACGGTGGGCAGGCGCGCACGGCACTGCTTGCCGCCGCCATGCCCGCCGCATCGCAACCAGTCAGCTTCAGGGCCGGTCTCCGGGCTGGCGGGTCGAGCGCCCGCAGGCCACTCGCACCAGGCACCTTCCCATGCCGCAGCACAGTGGTATCTCGCCTGGTTTCCACGCTTACCGTTGCGGGGGCAGCGCCGGCCTGTTCACCGGCTTCCCGTTTAAACCGCGGCCCAAAAAGCCGCAGTCACCCAAAAGCACGCGGGATTCTATCCTGTAGGGACACGCCATGCGTGTCCGCGACCCTGTCCGGCACCGCGTGCTGACACGCATGGCGTGTCACTACGGGTCTTCGTGCCCGTCTTCTTCCTCTTCCACCACCCGCTGATACACCGGCCCCGACGCCGGCGGAGCCTTCTTCAGCGGCTGTGCGGCAATGATTGCCTCGTACTCGGCGACCAGCAGGGTGCGACGCGCTTCCGGCAGCTCCTGCCAATGGCAGTCCTGCAGCGCACCTTCCAGCGAGTACAGCAGGTTGAGACTGGGCTTGAAGCCGGCCCGCTTCACCTTCACGAAGGCACCGACCGCGCCAATGGCGGCCAGCTCCTCCGGCGTGCGCAACCCGACCTGGCGCAGCCAGGCTGCGCTCTTGGGACCGATGTTGCGCAGCTTGGCGCTCATCCCAGCGCCTCGACGAACACGGCGGCAATGGCCTCCAGGCCGGCCTGGTCGTCGGCGTCGAAGCGCGCCAGCACCGGGCTGTCCAGATCAAACACACCAATCAGGGTATCGCCCTTGAACAGCGGCACCACCAGTTCCGAGCGCGACGCCGAATCGCAGGCGATATGCCCGGGGAAGGCGTCCACGTCCTCGATGCGCTGGGTCGTACGGGTGGACGCAGCTGCACCGCACACGCCTTTGCTGAGCGGAATGCGCACGCAGGCCGGCAGCCCCTGGAACGGGCCGACCACCAGTTCGGTGCCGTCGAAGAAGTAGAAACCCGCCCAGTTCAGCTCGGGCAGGGCGTGGTAAACCAGCGCTGACAGGTTGGCGGCATTGGCCACGCGGTCGGATTCACCGTGCACCAGGGCGCGGGCCTGGGCCAGCAGCTGGCCGTACTGTTCCGGCTTGCTGCCGGTAAGCGAGGAAGAGGTAAACATGGCCGCAGTCTAGCGTAGGGACACGCCACGCGTGTCCGCGATAATGCGCCACCGTTCATCACCCCTGATCGCCATGTCCCAAGGCTTCCCGTTCCCCCCGGCCGTCTACATCACCGGCACCGATACCGGTATCGGCAAGACCTTCAGCAGCTGTGCGCTGCTGCATGCCCTGCGCCAGCTGGGCCTGCGCGCGGTAGGCATGAAGCCGGTCGCCAGCGGCTGCGAGAGGACCCCGGAAGGGCTGCGAAACGAGGATGCAGTCGCCCTGCGCGCGGCCAGTGACCCTGTCCCGACCTACGATGACGTGAACCCCTTTGCGCTGCCCGCACCGCTGGCCCCGGAGCTGGCCGCCGCTGACGCGGGCGTGACCCTCGCGCTGGACCCCATCCAGGCCGCCTTTGCCCGCCTGCGCACCCAGGCTGACACCGTGGTGGTGGAAGGCGTGGGCGGCTGGCTGGCCCCGCTGGACGCCACGCTGGACCAGTCGCATCTGGTCCAGGCCCTGCAGCTGCCGGTGGTGCTGGTGGTGGGCCTGCGCCTGGGCTGCCTCAACCACGCCCGGCTCAGCGCCCAGGCCATTGCCGCCAGCGGTGCCCGCTGCATCGGCTGGATTGCCAACGAGGTGGACCCGCAGATGGCCCGCATTGACGACAACGTCGCCATGCTGCGCATGCGCCTGCCAATGCCGTACTGGGGCAGGCTGCCCCATGCGCCCGGGGCGGACCCGGCCCGGCTGGCGGACCATCTGCATCTGCCTGCGATGGAAAGCTGAAGGCGCTGCGGGGCGGGGCGCTGCACCATCGCGGGCCCCCTCTGCTGTAGTAGTCCGCGTGTTGAAAGCTCTCCCCTCCGGTGTCCTCAATACCGTCAGGCAGTCAGGTGCCCCTGCGAAGTTACCTGCGCTGCCCCGTCTCCCTGCTGGAAGCCCGATCGCGCTCTCGAGTCTCAGCAATGGGCAGCTGCCCAGCAGTGCTGCGCATACGTCTCCCAATGAGGCCGTGAAGGCCAAGATCAACGCATTGTTCAGCTGCATACGCGTGTACGAAAGCATGCTGAGCAACGTCCGCGCCGCAGAGACCGTGTCCTGCAAGTATCCGCCTCTTCCTTCGGGGGAATCCAAACCGACACTGCTGTCGTTCCACGGCAACGCGGTGGACTGCCTGGTCAAGACGATGGCCGACCCGGATTCGGGCAAGGTATGCATCGTCAATCCGGCCCACCACAAGCACCGCGGCGGCGGGGTTGGCGTTTCCAGATTCATGTATCCGAACATTCCCCTCGAGGAAACCCTGGTGGTAGTGGGTGCCGGATTGAAGGCCAGCCTCGACAAGGCGGATGGATATCCGCTTGGCTCCGCGACGGCACAGTGCAACCAGCTGTATTCCCGAGGGATCCAACTGCGTTACAGCCCAGATCAACTTGATCAGCTGGCAAAGGCCCCTGGACAGGGCAGCGGACGTATCGCGGCGCAGCGTGACCTGTTGCTTTCGTTCCAGGTTTCCTCCGACCCTCGTGCGCGCGAATACGACGTCGTCTCGATTGCAGCACCCGACCGGCGCGACAACAATACATTGACTGCAGAAAAGGTTGAGGGCGAAATGAGTCTGCAGTTCGCGCGTGCGCTGGCAAAGGCGACAAGCGAAAAGGTGGACACCTTCATCCTCCCGCTTCCTGGTAGTGGCCTGTATGCGCGGTTCTTCCGACACGGAAGCACGGAGCAGGACCCGGCGTACTTGGGGGCAGTGGCGCGGGCTGCGGCATGGGCACTCAAGAACCACGGTGGACACCTGAAGGTCATCATTCCCAGCCACGGCCCGCAGCTGGATGAACTGCTGAGAAGCGCCATGGCTGCTCATGGGCTCCGGTTCGCCAACGCGCCGGTGTGCAGTGCCGCTGCCGTGCAACCGCACATCAAGCCGCCGGCTGGCCGCGGATCGCCTACGCTGGACTTGGTGGCCAACGTCCCCAACAAGAGAGTAGTCCACTTCAACCCTCCCGCGCCGGCAGCAAACGTGCGTGCGGCACGGTCGCATACGCGACCCAATGCAGCACCGCTGACATCGCCAGCGCCGGCAACCGGGCCCAACCGCGCTGACGCCAGCGGTCCGGCGCAGGTAAGCGAGCTGCACCTCGCCACCGTTTCCACGCCGGTGATCGGTGAACCGAAGCAGGTGCGCCAGCCGGAGTCTGACAGCGTGCACTGCCGGTTTGGAAACCTCCGTTACCGGGCAGCCGCCCAGCGGCTCCTGCGACAGGACGTGCCGGAACATGTGGAAAACACACTTCGCCGCCAACTGGGACTCCCGGAACGTTCGGCAGATTCCACACAGGACGGCCCCCACCTGAGGGGAAACTTCCATCGTGTATACGGCCCGTACGACACCACCGGAGCGCCCATTCCCCGCTGGACTCCGATGAAGGAATACCCATCGGGCGTTCTCTCCGCGCTGATGGGCGTGGAAACGCGCCATGGCATGGAGTACTACCAGGTGAGATACCAAGTGATTGAATAGGGAACCGCCGGCCCAATGCAAGAACTCTGAAAGTTCGGGGCGCGATGGGCTTCTACCATCGCGACCCCCTCCATAATTGGTAGTCCGCTCGATGAACATCGGCAACATTGGCCTTGCTTCCATCCCGACGCGCAGTCTCGAAACGCCCGCTGAGCCAGCCGTCAGGGTAGGAAACACTCTTACCCATATGGCCAATCTCCCCATGCCCGATGACAGCGATGCTGCACCGGGCGAGTTCACGCAGATGCGAAGCCTGGGCAGTCGCTATTACTCCAGTGAAGTGGCCCCAATGACAGACGAAGAACTCGCATCTCTTCCGCAGGAACTGCTGTCGTTACTCGGCGATCTCAGGCAGGTTGCCCTGTATCGCATCTGGGACCATCATCTGGCCCTGGAGGGTACCGGTGTCGTTTCGTTCATTGGCCAGGATCTCGATGCGCCTGGGCGCGTGCTGCTGACCATTGCAACGCCGCACAGCGAGCGCGATGTGTACGAGCTTTTTTTCAACCGTGCATCTGCACCGCGACTGGTACAGGCGATGTACGACGCCCCTCAGCGGTAACCGCGCGCCCTGCTGCAGCAATACCGTGCTCATCGGCTGCGGTTGCTCTTGGTGCCCGGCACCCGAGGTGGGTGCAGGGCTAGCGCCTACGCATCGGAAGTGTGGATGCAACATTTCTGAAAGTGCGACGCACATGCGATCTCTAGCATTGCAGCCCCACATAACTGGTCTACTGCGAAATGGTTCACAACATTACTGGCTTCCACACTCCGCAATCGCCCACTTTGCCGTCGGTCACACGCGTTGGCGGCGCTCCCGAGGGTGGTGCGCGGCCGGTCAACGTCCAGAATGGACCGGGATTCGTGCCTGCCAATCCGGAAAGTGCCGGGACCGAGGCGACGTTCGAACAGCGACAGATGGGCGGCTTGACCTACAGCAGGGAAACCGCGCCGTTGCCGTGGAGCTCGCTGGGCAACCTGCCTCTCCGACTGCAGTGTCTACTGGGCGACGGCACGGACGTGGTGTTTCATCGTGTAGTGGGTATTCCAGTAAAACTGGCTCCAAACCACACCTACACGTTCTCTGGTTATGACTCGGAAAAACGCGGTCAGTCACTGGTCGCTGTCAAGCTGAACGATGGTCGCCGCGAGGTCTTTGAAATGACTTTCAATGATCGCGTGTTGAAGCATCTTGCGATGCAGGTCAGGACCGACCTGTAACGTGTCACCGCACCGAAACCGTGGCCACCAGCCGCGGTTTCTCCCGGTACAGGGTGGGGTACTGTTGCTTCAGTGCCTCCACCTTGGGCAGGTCGTTGATGCGGATGTACAGCGACTCCGGGTGCAGGGTCAGGTAGTTCTGGTGGTAGCCCTCGGCGCGGAAGAACGTTTTTCCGCCGTCCACCTGGGTCACCACGCGGGCGGGGAACACCTTCGCCTGCTGCAGCTGGTCGATGTACGCGGTGGTGGCGGCACGTACGGCCGGGTCGTCGGTGAACACCGCTGAGCGGTACTGGGTGCCGTGGTCCGGCCCCTGCCGGTTGAGCTGGGTGGGGTCGTGGACGACCGAGAAGAACACCTGCATCAGCTGCGCGTAGCTCACCTGCGCGGGATCGTAGGTGACCTGCACGGCCTCGGCGTGGCCGGTACTGCCGGTGCCGACGCGCTCGTAGCGGGCATCGGCGGCGCTTCCGCCGATGTAGCCGGAGACCGCGTTCTCCACGCCTTTCATGTGCTGGAACACGCCCTGCACACCCCAGAAACAACCGCCCGCGAACACCACCTGCGCGCGCTGGCTGCCCGGCTGCGCCAATGCAGCGCGACCGCTCGGGGCCGGCAGCTGCATGCTGCTGGCCGGTGCAGCCATCACCGGCCGATCCAAGCTGACCACCGCGAACACGGTCAGCGTGGCAATGGCGACGGCCACGCCGCCGGCTACCCATTTTTCCATCGCGATCTTCATGCGTATCTCCTGCGTTCAACCAAAGGTGAAGGCGTAGGCGTGCACGCCCGGATCCAGGAACTCGATTTCAAAGGTGCGTTCACGCACCGCTCCGTTCTGGCGGATCAGCTGGTACAGCCGGTTGCTGTCAACGCTGCCACTGCCATCGGCGGCGCTGTCACCCCCGGCATCCGCACCCGGCGGCTGGCCATCAATACGCACCCGATAGCGCACCGGCTTTCCATCCGCGCCGGGAGACAGCACCAGGTGCAGGTCACGCGCATGGAAGCGGAAGGCGATGCGGCCCTTCGCCGTGTCCAGCCGGGCATCCTCGTCGCCCACCGTCCAGCGCCCGCCCAGTGCCCACTGGTTCAGGGCCAGGGTGTCGGGCACGGTATACACAGCCGCGGTGTCGGCATGCTGTCCACCCGGTGAGGCGAAGTTTTCCGCACGGGCATGGCCGACATAGGTTTCGGGCGACTTCAGGTTGCCCATGTCGGCCTGGCGTTCCACCCCCTCGCGTGAAGCCGCCATGGCGCGCGCGCTGGACGGGGCCTCATCGGGCAGGGAATACCCGGCCTCACGCAGCAACTGGCGGATGATCTGCTCGGACTGCGCGTAGTTGCCCTCGCCGAAATGATGTGCACGGATCCGTCCCTGGGCGTCGATGAAGTAGTGCGCCGGCCAGTACCGGTTGTTGAAGCCCCGCCAGATCGAAAAATCGTTGTCGATGGCGACCGGGTAGGTAACCTGCAGGTCCTTCACCGCGCGCTGCACATTGCCGAGGTTGCGCTCGAAGGCGAATTCCGGCGCGTGCACGCCGATCACCACCAGGCCGTGGTCGCGGTAGCGCTCGGCCCATTCGCGCACGTGCGGCAGGGCGCGCAGGCAGTTGATGCAGGAATAGGTCCAGAAGTCGACCAGCACCACCTTGCCGCGCAGGGTCGGCGCGTCCAGCGGCGGGCTGTTGAGCCAGCCGGTCGCACCGGCCAGTGAAGGCATCTCGCCTTCCACCGGCAGTGCGCCTTCACCGTTGTGCGCGGCCGATATCATCATCGCCGGGCCGGCGCTTTCTTCGTGCGCCGGCAGAACGTCCAGCAGCCCCTGCTCCAGCTTTGCCGTGCTCACCGTGGACAGCCGGGTCAGCACGCCGGTATCCCAGCCCATCGCGATGGCCACCACCGCCAGCAGGGCGGCCACACCGAGCCCGCGCCGGATCCACTCGGTGGTACCCAGGCGGCGTTTCAGCGCGGCGAACACGCGGCCGCCGACCCACAGCGCCAGGGCCAGCGAAGTGGCGGCACCCAGGGCGTAGGCCAGCAGCAGGGCACTGGTGCCCACGTTTGCGCCCTGCAAGGCGGCTCCGGTCAGGATCAGGCCCAGAATCGGCCCGGCACACGGTGCCCACAGCAGGCCAGTGGCCACGCCGATCAGCAGCGAGGTGCCCACGCCGCCGTGGCCCGCCGCATCGGCGGCGTCCGCGCGGGCGCTCAGCCGCGCACCTGCACGCTGGAACGGCGACAGCAGGTGATCGGCCACCCGCGGCAGCAGCAAGGCCACCGCGAACAGCGCCATCACCACCAGTGCGATCCAGCGCCCGACCTGGTTGGCCTGCGCCACCCATTGGCTGCCGACGGCCGCCAGGCTGGCGACCACGGCGAACATCAGCGCCATGCCGATCAGCAACGGCAGCCCGCTGCGCAGGAAGGGCCGGTCGGCGCGCGCGAACACGAATGGCAGCACCGGCAGGATGCACGGACTGAGCAGGGTGAGCACGCCGCCCAGGTAGGCCAGAACAAGCAGAATCATGTATTTCCCTCAGGTAGTGCCGGCCGCGGGCCGGCAACACGAAACATCACGCCGGCACGAACTGCATCGCCACGCCGTTCATGCAGTACCGCAACCCGGTCGGCCGCGGCCCGTCATCGAACACATGGCCCAGATGCCCACCGCAGCGCCGGCAGTGCGCTTCCACCCGCACCATGCCGTAGCTGGTGTCGCGGTCCTCGCCGACCGCGTCGTGCAGCGGTGCCCAGAAACTGGGCCAGCCGGTGCCGCTGTCGAACTTGGTCGACGAAGAGAACAACGGCAGTGCGCAGCCGGCACAGGTAAACGTGCCTTTCCGGTGTTCCTTGTTGAGCGGGCTGCTGTACGGCCGCTCGGTGCCCTTGCGGCGTAGTACCGAGTACTGCGCGGGGGTGAGCTGCTGCTGCCACTGCGCATCGGTGCGCATCACCTCGAAGGTACGCGCCGGTTCGGCGGCGGCCACCGGGGCGGCGCGGCTGCAGGCGGTCAGGCCAAGCAGGCCGGTCGCCGCACCGACGGCACTCATGCCCAGCAGTTTGCGACGGGTCAGGCGCATGGAACGTCTCCAGGCAGGAACGATGCGGCCATGCTGCGCCCGGGCCAGTCAACGAATCCTCACGCAGGGTTAAATTTTCCGTGACACATTCAGCTGCGTGAGCGCCCACAATGCACCCCATGAACAGCGCCAAACGTGTCCTGATCGTCGAAGACGACGCCCATATCGCCGAATTGCTGCGCATGCACCTGCGCGACGAAGGCTATGAGGTCACCCACGCCGCCACCGGCGACGAAGGCCTGCGGCTGGTGGAACAGCAGCCGTGGAGCGCTCTGGTCCTGGACCTGATGCTGCCGGGTGTGGACGGGCTGGAAATCTGCAAACGCGCACGCGCGATGGCGCGCTACACGCCGATCATCATCACCAGTGCCCGTGCCAGCGAGGTGCACCGCATCCTCGGCCTGGAGCTGGGCGCGGACGATTACCTGGCCAAACCGTTCTCGATGCTGGAGTTGGTCGCGCGGGTCAAGGCGCTGCTGCGCCGGGTGGAAGCGCTGGCGCAGAACGCGCGGCTGGACGCGGGCCTGATCGAGGTCGCCGGCCTGCGCGTTGACCCGATAGCGCGCAGCGCCCAGGTGGACGGCCGTACGCTGGACCTCACCCCCCGCGAGTTCGATCTGCTGGCCTTCTTCGCCCGCCATCCCGACCAGGTCTACTCGCGCATGGACCTGCTCAACCAGGTCTGGGGCTACCAGCACGACGGCTACGAGCACACCGTAAACACCCACATCAATCGCCTGCGCAACAAGATCGAGCGCGACCCGGCAGTGCCGCAGCGTATCCAGACGGTGTGGGGGCGCGGCTACAAGCTGGTGGGCGGCAGCGAGGACGCGGCATGATCCGGCTGACCCTCTCGCAACGGCTCACCGCCGTGTTCTTTGCGCTGCTGCTGGCATGCGGCGCGGCGCTGATGTGGATCCAGATGCGCAGCACCGCCATGCACGAACAGGAAACCGTGCAGCGACTGTCGCGCGGCCTGGCAGAGCACATCGCGCGCAGTGGTGAACTGATGGATGCGCGCGGCATGCGCGGTGGTGACGTTCGCGCGCTGTTCGGCAAGCTGATGGCGGTCAACCCGAGCGTCGAGGTCTACCTGCTGGACGAGCAGGGCCGCATCCTCGGTCACGACGCGCCGGAAGGGCACCTCAGACGCGACCGCGTGGACCTGGGGCCGGTGCAGGCGTTGCTGCGCGATGATCCGCTGCCGATTCTCGGTGATGATCCGCGCAGCGCCGGCGGCCGCAAGGTGTTCAACGCCGCACCGCTGTGGGTGCAGGGGCGGCAGGTGGGCTACATCTACGTGGTGCTGGTGGGCGAGCAGCGTGAGGCGCTGGCTGCCAACGTGGCGGGCAATGCGGCGCTGCGGACCACATTGTGGTCGCTGGCGATCGTGGTCGGGCTGGGCCTGCTGGCCGGTGCATTTGCGTTTGGCTGGGTGACCCGTCCGTTGCGCCGGCTGGCCGCGCGCATCCAGGCCTTCGATGTGGACGCCGCCTCGCCGGCAGTTCTTCCGCCGCCGCCGCTGCAGGCCGGCGAGCGCGACGAGCTGACCATCCTCGACCACAGTTTCGGGGTGATGAGCCAGCGGCTGGGCGAGCAATGGCAACAGCTGCGCGAGCAGGACCTGCAGCGCCGCGAACTGGTGGCCAACATCTCGCACGACCTGCGCACGCCGTTGTCGTCGCTGCACGGGTATCTGGAAACGCTGTCGCTGAAGGACGCCACGCTGACGGCCGATGAGCGCCAGCGCTATCTGGGCATTGCGCTGGCGCAGAGCCAGAAGGTCGGACGGTTGGCGCAGGCCCTGTTTGAGCTGGCGCGGCTGGAGCATGGCGGCGTGGTGCTGGACGTGCAGGCGTTCTCGCTGCCGGACCTCCTGCAGGACGTGTTCCAGAAATTCGAGCTGGCCGCGGAAGCCCGTCGGCAGACGTTGTCTGCGGAGATCCCGGCGCGGCTGCCGGCGGTGCGGGCCGATCTGGGGCTCATTGAGCGGGTGCTGACCAATCTGCTCGACAACGCTATCCGGCATACACCGGAGGGCGGCCAGATCACGGCCAGTCTGCGTGCGGACGAGGCGAAGGTCTGGGTGCGCGTGGCCGATACCGGACCGGGCATCGCACCCGACCGGCGCGCGAACCTGTTCCACACGCCGCCGGCGCTGGGCAGCCAGCGGCCCGACAGTGGCGGGCTGGGGTTGTTGATCGTGCACCGGATCGTGCAGTTGCATGGCGGGCAGATCCGGCTGCTGGAAAGCGACGCGGGAGCGGTGTTCGAGTTCGGGTTGCCGGTCTGATGTCGTTGACGCATGGAAACCACCGGCGCAATGGCATGATGGCCCCCAGATCCGTCAAACGCCCGGTCCCCGCATGCGCCTCTGGTTCTGCCTCGCCTTGCTGCTGTGCACTTCACTCCCGGCCCCGGCTGCCGACACCTGCCCCGACACCTCGGCCCTGGAACCCGCCCGCGCGGTGGTGCGTGACCTGCAGCGCATCACCACGCCGAACGGCATCCAGGAGCACTACGCCACGCCGATCGGGGGCCTCAACCAGTGGCTCACAATCCGTGGCCATGACCGCGACAACCCGGTGATCCTGTTCGTACATGGTGGCCCTGCCAGCCCGAGCACACCGGGCATGTGGCAGTTCCAACGCCCGTGGGAGGAGTACTTCACGGTGGTCGACTGGGACCAGCGCGGCGCGGGCAAGACCTATGTGGAAGCCACGCCGGAACAGATCAAACCGACCCTGACCATCGACCGCTACGTGGATGACGCCATCGAAGTGGCCGAACATCTGCGCGCCCATCTGGGCCAGTCGAAGGTGATCCTGATGGGTCACAGCTGGGGCACCATCGTCGCGTTCAAGGCCGCGCTGAAACGCCCGGATCTGTTCCACGCGTATGTGGGTATCGGCCAGATCATCAACCAGGTGGAGAACGAGAAGATCAGCTTTGACTACGGGCTGGCGCAGGCGAAATCGCATGGCAACGCCAAGGCGGTGGCGGCGCTGGAGGCGATTGCGCCGTACCCGGGGAATACGCCGATCACCCGCGAACGCATCATCGTCGCCCGCACGTGGCCGCAGTTCTACGGCGGATTGACGGCGTATCGGGACGATTCGAAGTACTACTTCGGTGCGGCGCGCCTGTCGCCCGAGTACAGCGATGCGGATCGGTGCAATGTGGACAAGGGCAGCGTGCTGTCACTGGACCCGCTGCTGCCGCAGATGCTGAAGGTGGATTTCAACCCGGTGAAGCAGTTCCCGATTCCGGTGGTGATGTTGATGGGGCGGCACGACTACACCACCCCGACCGCGCCGACCGAGCGCTGGTTGAAGGCGGTGGATGCGCCGTTCAAGCAGGGAGTGTGGTTCGAGCATTCCGCGCACATGGTGCCGTGGGAAGAACCCGGAAAGACGTTGATGACGTTGGTGCAGGTGGTTCGGCCGTTGGCGGTTCCGTAGGCAAAAAAAGACCCGACAGAGGGAGGGATCTGTCGGGTCTGGGATCACGTGGGGGGAGGGACCCACGCGATATCCGTTCGGTTGTCGGCTCAGCGCTTGGCGGCGAAGGGTTGCCGCGCCAGTTCGCTCAGCGCTTCAGAAGCTTTCAGTCCCAGGCCAACGACTTCCTGGTGCGCAGTGGTCCAGCGCTCCAGATTGTCCCTGGCCACCTGCGCGCCCTTCGGCAGCAGCTTGCCGGGCTCGGATGACTGCACGATTTCACCGAAGAACCCGCTGGTGGCGGTGATGTTCTTTTCCAGCGTCTTCAACTGCACGCCGAACATGCTCTCGGCGTTCTCCAGCGCGAGCCGGTTGGCACGCGTGGCCGTGGCGGCCAGCTGGCGGGTGTAGTCGCTGAAGGAATCGGTGAACGCGGACGCCATGGGAGGACGGCTCGTGAACTTGATGCAATGCAGCATACGCCGATTTTGACGCGATGCAACACGATTTCGCCAATTCGGTACGAATTCAGGAAAAATACAAAACAATCAAAAGGTTGCATCGCTCGGGATGCGCGATGCCAGACTGCTTGGGCCGGCCAACGGCCGGCGCTACCACACATCTGCGCGGCGCACGGACCCGTAGAGCCGGGCTTGCCCGGCTGCCGTTGCCTCACCCGCGGTACCGGCACCCGGACGTGCAGGTCTCATGCACGGTCACCTCGCTCAGCTGCGGCAGGCTGGGCTTGAGCTCGTTCCAGATCCACCGCGCCAGCACTTCGCTGGTCGGGTTCTCCAAGCCGGGAATGTCGTTGAGGTAATGGTGGTCCAGGCGGTCGTAGATCGGCTTGAAAGCCGCCTTCACATCGCCGAAGTCCATGATCCAGCCGGTGTGCTCGCCGGGTTCGCCTTCCACCTTGAGCTCCACCCGGAACGAATGGCCGTGCAGGCGCGCGCATTTGTGGCCCGGCGGCACGTTGGGGAGGCGGTGGGCGGCCTCGAGGGTAAAGACTTTGAAGATTTCCATGCGCCCATTGTAGCGGGGCCACAGGAGCCCCGGTGCTGCGCCAGTGCGGGGATGGTTTCATCCGAACATATCCATCCGGATGAAGCGATGATACATTTCGTTATATCCGCATGAAGCGATGTTATTGGCCCGTTAACGGTCAGGCATGGATTACTGCGGAACTGTTGTTCACCACCCCACTGACGTACATGCCCAAGCACACCCTTCTCGTGGCCGCGTTGTCGGCCGCTCTGGCTACGCCTTTGTCTGCATTTGCCGACGCCAGCCCCGATGCCGCCGCCAGCGGTGCCAGCAGGACCCTCGACGCAGTCCGCGTGACCGGTTCCAACATCAAGCGCACCGACACCGAATCGGCCAATCCAGTGCAGGTGATCGGCCGGCAGGAGATCGAAGCGACCGGCAAGGCCACCGTTGCGGACCTGCTGCGTTCGATCTCGGCCAACACCGGCAACGCCAACAACGAAACCACCAACAATGGCTGGGCCTCCGGCTCGGCCGGCATCGGCCTGCGCGGTCTGTCGCAGAAGAACACGCTGGTGCTGCTCAACGGTCGTCGCCTGGCCAACTACGGCTTCCCGGCCGGCGGGCTGTCGGACACCTTCGTCAACCTCAATGCGCTGCCGATGGTCGCGGTGGAGCGCATCGAGGTGCTGAAGGACGGCGCTTCGGCCGTGTACGGCTCTGATGCCGTGGCCGGTGTGGTCAACATCATCACCCGCCTGGGCTTTGAGGGTGCCGAGATCGGCGGCAGTGCCGGCACCGCCGACCAGGGCGGGCTGGACGAGCAGAAGCTGAAGTTCATCGGTGGCATCGGCAATCTGGATACCGACGGCTACAACATCCTGGTCAGCCTCGAAGGCTACAACCGCGAGCGCCTGGACCAGGACGACCGCGACCTCACCAGGAGCGGCATCTACACCGACAAGCCCGGGGGCCGCTGGAACGGCTGGTCGGCGAAGGGTGCGCGCTATCTGGTCAACGGCACCTCGGTGCCGATGCTGGATGCCAACGGCAACTGCCCGGAGAACACCACGCTGGTGGCCAGTGCGCCGATTGACGGACTGGCCGGCGATACCTGCGGCTTCAACCTGGCCCCGTACACCACGCTGATTCCGTCGACCAAGCGCTACCAGGCCTACGTCAACGGCACGTTCCGGGTGAACGACAACGTCGAAGCCTTTGGCGAAGTGATCTACAGCAACATCAAGGGCGAGGCCTGGTTCGGCAGCAGCCCGTTCTTCACCCTGGAAAGCGGCCGCTTCGCACTGAACGCCGACACCGGGCTGGCCGAGCCGGTCTCCTCGAACCTGCCGGCCAGCAGCCCGTACAACCCATACGGACGCGCCATCCCCATCGAGTACACGTTCTTCAACCTGGGGCCGTCGATCAAGACCAACCGCTCGCAGGCATACCGCGGCGTGGTCGGTCTGCGTGGCAGCCTGCAGAACTGGGACTGGGAAGTGGGCGCGTTCGGTGCACGCAGCAGCGAGCGCGAAACCGTCTCCGGCGGCTTCGCCAACCGCTGGGCGCTGGCCGATGCGCTGGCCACCGG
Organism: Stenotrophomonas maltophilia; assembly: GCA_050983615.1. Classification (GTDB taxonomy): domain Bacteria; phylum Pseudomonadota; class Gammaproteobacteria; order Xanthomonadales; family Xanthomonadaceae; genus Stenotrophomonas; species Stenotrophomonas maltophilia_AZ. The sequence continues at coordinate 636,062 of CP158958.1, forward strand.
CAGCTACAACCTGCTCAATCCCTCCGCTACGCCGCAGGCAGTGCTGGATGCGATCAACCTGAGCACGCTGCGCCCGGCCGAATCGGTGCTGCAGGGCGTGGACGCGAAGATCTCCGGTGCACTGGGCAGTACCTGGGCCGGCGAAGTCGGCTTCGCCGCCGGCGTGGAATGGCGGCGCGAGAAGCTGGATTCCGAAAACCCGTGGCAGATTGATGCGGGTCTGCAGGTGCGCCCCGCTATTGCGGAAGTGCACGGCGAGCGCAAGGTCACTGCCGCCTATGCCGAAGTAAATGTCCCGCTGGCCGAGAAGCTGGAAGTACAGGCCGCCGCGCGCGCCGACCACTACAGCGACTTTGGCGACGCGTTCTCGCCCAAGCTGAGCCTGCGTTGGCAGCCGCTGGACTTCCTGCTGGTGCGTGCGGCGGCGTCGAAGGGCTTCCGTGCACCGTCGCTGTCGGAAAACTCCAACAGCACCAGCATCGCCTACGGCAGCGTGATCGACCCGCGCGATCCGGATGTGCCCGGCTCGCGCCAGAACCCGACGTTCTTCACCGTCGGCAACAGTGATCTCAAACCCGAGCGCACCCGCAGCTACAACCTGGGCGTGGTGCTGTCGCCGTGGAGCAACACCAGCCTGAGCGTGGACTACTACCGCATCGAGCTGGAAAACCTGGTCGGCACCAACAACACCCAGACCCTGGTCACCAATGACGTGCCGGGCGCGGTGCTGCGCGATGAGCGCGGCAAGCTGCAGGCGGTGTACAACCGGTACCAGAACCTGAGCGAATTGAAGACATCAGGCTTCGATGTCGAACTGCGCCAGCGTTTCCCCACTGCCAGCGCCGGTGACTTCACCCTGAGCAGTGCGTTCACCCATGTGCGCAACTACAGCCGCCCGACCGTGGTCGGCGGCCCGCTGGTCGACTACGCTGGCAGCAACCTGGGTGCCACCCTGCCCAAGAACAAGGCCACCACCACGCTGGACTGGGCGCTGGGCGATTTCCGCACCGCGCTGACCTGGTACTACACCAGCGGCTATGACCAGAAGGCCAGTGCGGCGGCGACGGCGGTCCAGGACCGCGTGGATGCATACAGCCAGTTCGACCTGTACCTGGCCTACACCGGCGTGGACAAGCTGACCCTGTACGCCAAGGTGCAGAACCTGGCGGACGAGGAGCCGCCGTACGACGCTTCCTTCCCGGGCATCCGCGCGCCGTATGACTTCAGCCAGTACGACCTGCGTGGCCGCTACTTCACCGTGGGTTTTGATTACCGCTTCTGATTGGGGGATTGTTGTGTCCTTGTACCGAGGTGTTTCGCGTCGTGCGCGTTGGTTGCTGGCATCGGTGTGGCTGTTGGCCGCACCGGCGTTCGCCCAGAGTGACTATTTCTTCCCGAAGGCGGGTGAGTTCGATCCGTCAATTCCCACCCCGCAGCAGTTCCTGGGCTACGAGATCGGCAGCCGCTATACCCGCCACGACCAGCTGGTGGCCTACTTCGACGAGCTGGCCAAACACTCGGACAAGATCAAGGTGCAGCGCATCGGCACCAGCTATGAAGGCCGACCGCTGCTGATCGCCACCATCACCTCGGCGCAGAACCAGCAGCAGCTGGAATCGCTGCGCCGCCAGCACGTGACCCTGGCCGACCCGGCGCAGCCGCTGTCGGCCGCCGGTAGCAGCCCGGTGGTGGTGTGGCTGGGCTACAGCGTGCACGGCAATGAAACCTCCAGTGGCGAAGCCGCGCTGCTCACCGCGTACTACCTGGTGGCCAACCGCAGCCCGGAAACCGCACAGTGGCTGCAGCAGGCGGTGGTGCTGGTGGACCCGGCGCAGAACCCGGATGGCCGCGACCGTGCGGCCAGCTGGCACAACGCCTATGCCTCGTTCCCTGCATCGGCCGACCCGGCCGACAAAGAGCATGTGGAGCCGTTCCCGCAAGGACGCACCAATCATTACTTCACGGACCTCAACCGCGACTGGCTGGCGCTGACCCAGCAGGACACGCGGCCGAAGATCGCGTTCTTCCACCAGTGGTACCCGAACGTCCAGATCGACTTCCACGAGATGGGCAAGGACAGCACGTACTACTTCGAGCCTTCCCCGGCGAGCATGCACAGCCCGCTGATTCCAGCTGCGTCGTACGAGTTCAACAAAACCCTGGCCAAGTACCACGCGCAGTCGCTGGATGCGTTGGGTTCGCTCTACTACACCGGTGAGAATTTCGACAACTTCTCGCCGGTGTACGGCTCCACCTATCCGGACTTCCACGGCGCGGTCGGTGTGACCGTTGAGCAGGCCAGCTCGCGCGGCCGTGTGCAGGAGTCGGTGAACGGCCTGCTGACTTTCCCGTTCACCATCCGCAACCAGGTCGCCACCGGCCTGGGTACGGTGCGTGGTGCAGTGACCGAGCGTGATGGACTACTGAAGCTGCAGAAGGAGTTCTTCCAGTCCGCGCTGAAGCAGGCCGGCCAGCAGCCAGTGAAGTCGTTCGTGTTCGGCGATGCCCACGACCCGGGCCTGACCCGTCGCCTGCTCGACCTGCTGCTGCAACACCAGATCACCGTGCAGCCGTTGACCAGCGCGGTCACTGTGGATGGGCAGCGCTTTGAACCGGGCAGTGCCTATGTGGTGCCCACCGCACAGCCGCAGTTCCGGCTGGTGCATTCGATATTCGCCGAGACCCCGCCGATCAAGGGCGATGTGTTCTACGGCAGCACCTCGTACGCGATTGCGCCGGCCTATGGCGTGGCGTTCGCCGGCAGCCGCAGCCGCGTTGCCGGCGGCGAGCGCATCACCGCGCTGCCCGCCGTACAGGGTGGGGCGAGTGGCGGCGAAGCCGGCTACGCCTATGTGTTCGACTGGCGCGACTACAACGCCAGCCGCGCGCTGTATGCACTGCAGGCCAAGGGGTTGCTGGCACGAGCCGCGTTCCAGCCGTTCACCGGCAGCACCGGCAGCGGCGAACAGGCCTTCCCACGCGGCAGTGTGGTGATTCCGGTGGCCGGCCAGCCGCTCAGCGGAGCCGCGCTGCGGGCCGCCGTGGACGAAGCGGGTCGCAGCAGCGGCGTGCAGATCCAGGCGCTGGCCAGCGGTCAGAGCCGCAGCGGCATCGACCTCGGCAGCGACAGCGTCAAATCGCTGCGCAAACCGGCGGTTGCACTGGTGATGGGCGAGGGCGTCAGCGCCACCGAGATCGGCTCGGCCTGGTTCCTGCTCGACCAGCACCTGCAGCTGCCGGCCAGCAAGATCGATCCGGCGCAGCTGGGCAAAATCAACCTGGACCGCTACACCAGCATCGTGCTGGCCGGTGGCACCTACACCGGTGTGGACGCCGCAGCGGTGGCGGCGCTGAAGCGTTGGATCACAGCAGGCGGTTCGCTGGTGACCTACGGCACCGCCTCGCGCTGGGCGATCGAGCAGAAGCTGGCGGACGAAGTGCTGGGCCAGGAGGAACAGGTCCCGGACAGTGCCCGTCGTGCGTTCGGCGACCAGCGCGACATCGCCGCCATCGAGCGGGTCAGCGGCAACATCCTCAGCGCGGAGGTGGACACCAGCCACCCGCTCGGTTTCGGCCTGCCGCGCGCGCAGTTGGCGGTGAACAAGGAAAACGGCATCAGCTTCAAGCCGAGCCGTAACCCGTTCTCCACCGTGGTGCGCATTGACGACAGCCCGCGGGTGAATGGCTACCTGTCGGAAACCAACCGTAGCCGGGTGGCCGGTACTGCCTGGTTGCTGGTGTCGCCGCAGGGGCAGGGCAACGTGGTGTTGTTTGCCGATGATCCGGCGCATCGCAAGTACTGGCATGGCACCGAGCGCCTGCTGTTGAACGCGCTGTTCTTCGGCAACCTGTTGAATCCGACCAAGCCGCGCGGGTAATTTGCGGGGGGCAAAAAAGGGCGACGCATTGCGTCGCCCTTTTCATTCAACCCGCAGGCATCAACCCGTGCGTTGACCGCCACCGCCCTGACCGCGGCCGCCCTGGCCGCGACCACCGCCGCCAGCGGCACCGCCACGGCGCTGGCCCTGCGGCTGGCCGCCGCGCGGTGCACCACGACCGGCACCGTCACGCTGACCGCTGCTCTTCTTCGGGCCCGCATGCGCGTGGCGCGGAGCCTCGCTGTGCGGACGGCGTGCGTGGTTCTTGCGCGGGGCGCGCTCGCCACCCGGAACCTCCGCCTTGCCCGGGGCGCTGTTGCCCCAGCGGATCGGCACCTGCGGCTCGAAGCCCGGCACGTCGCGGATGTCCATGTCGCGGTTCAGCAGGCGCACGATCTGGCGCAGCAGCTTGGCCTCGTCCTGCGCCACCAGCGAGATCGCCTGGCCGGTCGAGCCATTACGGCCGGTACGGCCGATGCGGTGCACGTAATCCTCAGCCACCATCGGCAGATCGTAGTTGATGACCTTCGGCAGTTCGTTGATGTCGATGCCGCGCGCGGCGATGTCGGTCGCCACCAGTACGGTTACCCGGCCGGCCTTGAAGTCGCCCAGGGCGCGCAGGCGCTGGCCCTGGCTCTTGTTGCCGTGGATCGCCGCGGTCTTGATGCCCGACTTCTCCAGGAACGTGGCCAGCTTGTCGCTGCCGTGCTTGGTGCGTGCAAACACCAGGGTCTGCTCACGGCTGTCCTGCGCCAGCAGGTGCAGCAGCAGTTCGCGCTTGCGGGCACCGTCGACCGGATGCACCTTGTGGGTGATGGTTTCGGCCACGGTGTTCTTCGGCGTCACCTGGATCTGTTCCGGGTTGCGCATGAACTCCAGCGCCAGCTGGCGGATGTTGTCTTCAAACGTCGCCGAGAACAGCAGGGTCTGGCGGTTCTGGCGCGGCAGCTTGGCCAGGATGCGCTTGATCGACGGCAGGAAGCCCATGTCCAGCATGCGGTCGGCTTCGTCCAGCACCAGCACTTCAATGCCGGACAGGTCCACGCTGCGGCGTTCCAGGTGGTCGATCAGACGGCCCGGGCAGGCCACCAGCAGGTCCACGCCACGGCGCAGCACGTCGAACTGGTTGCCCATGCCCACGCCGCCGTAGATGCAGGCGCTGGGAATGCGCAGGTATTTGCTGTAGCCGCGCAGGCTGTCATGCACCTGGGTGGCCAGTTCGCGGGTCGGGGCCAGCACCAGCGCACGCGGCTTACGCGGGCCATCGACGGCCTGCGGGTTCGTGCCCAGGTGCTGCAGCAGCGGTAAGCCGAAGGCAGCGGTCTTGCCGGTGCCGGTCTGTGCGCCGGCCAGCAGGTCGCGCCCGGCCAGGGCCAGCGGAATGGCCTGTTCCTGGATCGGGGTCGGGTTTTCATAGCCCTGCTCGGACAACGCGCGCAGCAGGAACGGGGCAAGGCCCAGGTCTTCGAAAGACATCGGTGGAAAGCTCCAAAAGCAAAGTAACGCCAAGCCCGTTGGCCAGACGCGCGGCAGATCGTGTGATCGGCTGACTCGGAGCGTTCCCGTGAACCGCGCTGCGAGGAGTAGGGTGCAGCCAACGCGGTGCGCAGGCCGGACTGCATGACGAATGGCGTCGGAGTGGGGGCGGGCGAGGGGTACAAGACCCGATTCGCCGGCGATCCCGAAGGGAAACGGACGACCGCTGCAGACCGGCGGATTATAGGGGGAATTGTGCAGCACATCAATTTTCCCGTTCAGGTTCATCGCCCGGGATCGTTTATGGTCCTTATGACGCATTGCGCCTTGGCTCCTGCGCACATTTGGTTACACTCGAAACCTATTTTCTGCGTTCGACGGATACCCACCCCATGAAGCTTGGTTCTTTGAAGGAAGGCGGCCGGGACGGCACCCTGATTGTGGTCTCGCGCAACCTGCGCCAAGGCGTGCGTGCCACCGGTATTGCCGCCACCCTGCAGTCCGCACTGGAAGACTGGACCCACCTGGCTCCGCGCCTGAATGCCCTGTACGAGTCGCTCAACGACGGCAGCGCCGATGGCGTGTTCGACATCGACCTGCAGGCGCTGGCGGCACCGTTGCCGCGCGCCTATGAGTTCGTCGACGGCAGCGCCTACCTCCCGCATGTGGAGCGCGTGCGCCGCGCCCGTGGGGCCGAGGTGCCGGAAAGCTTCTACACCGACCCGCTGATGTACCAGGCCACCAGCGCCGGCTTCTACGGCCCGCGCGACGCAGTGAAAGTGGTCAGCGAGGAGTACGGCATCGACCTGGAAGCCGAACTGGTGGTCATCACCGACGACGTGCCGATGGCGGTCACCCCGGAGCAGGCCGCTGGCCACATCCAGCTGGTGGGCCTGGTCAACGACGTCTCGCTGCGCAACCTGATCCCCGGCGAGCTGGCCAAGGGCTTTGGTTTCCTGCAGTCCAAGCCGCGCTCGGCGCTGTCGCCGGTGTTTGTCACCCCGGACGAGCTGGGCGATGCCTGGCAGGACAGCAAGGTGCACCTGCCGCTGGTCACGCATATCAATGGTGCGTGGTTCGGTGCGCCGGAAGCGGGCGTCGACATGCAGTTCAACTTCGCTCAACTGGTCGCCCATGCGGCCAAGACCCGTCCGCTGGGCGCGGCCACCATTGTCGGCTCCGGCACCATCGCCAACGAGGACACCGGCAAGGGGGCCTCCTGCTTTGCCGAGCAGCGCACCGTGGAAACCCTGCGTGACGGCAAGCCGAGCACGCCGTTCATGTCGTTCGGCGACGTGGTCCGCATTGAGATGTTCGACGCCGCCGGTGAGAGCATCTTCGGTGCGATCGAGCAGCGCATCGAGCAGGCAGCACGGCCCTGAGCATGCACGCCGAAGCGCTCGAACTGTTCAGCTACTGGCGCTCCAGCGCGGCCTACCGCGTGCGCATCGGCCTGAACCTGAAGGAGCTGGCGTACGCCATCACGCCGGTGCATCTGGTCCGTGATGGCGGCCAGCAGCACAGTGAAGGCTATGCCGCGCTCAACCCGCAGGAACTGGTGCCGACCCTGCGCCACGGCGAGCAGGTGCTGCACCAGTCGATGGCAATCCTGGAATACCTGGATGAGGCCTTCGGTGGGCCCTCGCTGCTGCCTGACGATGCAGCCGGGCGGGCACGGGTGCGCGCGCTGGCGCAGCTGGTTGCGTGCGACATCCATCCGCTGAACAACCTGCGGGTAATGCAGTTCTTCAGCGATACCTGGAACGTTCCCCAGTCCGAGCGTGAAGACTGGACCCGGCACTGGATCCAGCTCGGCTTCGAGGCGATGGAGCGGATGCTGGTGGAATCGGTGGAAACCGGCCGCTTCTGCCACGGCGATACGCCCACCTTGGCCGACTGCTGCCTGGTGCCACAGCTGTACAACGCACGGCGGTTCAATGTGGACCTGGAGCCGTATCCGACGCTGGTGCGGATTGAAGCGGCGTGCCTGGCGTTACCGGCATTCGAGACCGCGCGGCCGGAGAACCAGCCCGACGCGGTGTGAGGGTATCGACCGTTGGTCGATACCCCCGTAAATCAAAACCCGTGCGTGATGCTTGCCGGGCTGGCCGCCGAGTAATCCGCATACGGATCGTGCTCGCCACTGCCACCCTCGGACAGGCGGAACTTCAGCGCAAGGCCATCGCGCGAATCGGCCGCACGCAGCGCCTCTTCCTGCTCGATGATGCCGCTCTTGGCCATGCGGAACAGGCACTGGTCGAAGCTTTCCATGCCTTCTTCCAGCGACCCTTCCATTGCCGCCTTGATCTCGTGCACCTGGCCGCGGCGCAGCAGGTCACGGATCATCGGGGTGTTGATCAGCACTTCGGTCGCCGGCAGGCGGCGGCCGTCCTGGCCCTTCACCAGACGCTGGGAGATGACCGCGCGCAGGTTCAGCGAGAGGTTCATCAGCACGTTGCGGTGCGCGCTTTCCGGGAAGAAGTTGAGGATGCGCTCGATGGTCTGGTCGGCATTGTTCGAGTGCAGCGTGGCCAGGCACAGGTGGCCGGTTTCGGCGAACGCAATGGCCGCCTCCATGGTTTCCGCATCCAGGATTTCGCCGATCAGAATGACGTCCGGCGCTTCACGCATCGCGTTCTTCAGCGCGTTGTGGAAGGCATGGGTGTCCAGACCGACCTCGCGCTGGTTCACGATCGACATCTTGTGTTTGTGCAGATACTCGATCGGGTCCTCGATGGTGAGGATGTGACCGGTGGTGGTGCTGTTGCGGTGGTCGATCATCGACGCCAGCGAAGTGGACTTGCCCGAACCGGTCGAGCCCACCACCAGCACCAGCCCACGCGGGGTCATGATGACGTCTTTCAGCACCTGCGGCAGATTCAGCTCTTCAATGCTGGGAATCTTGCTGCGGATGGCGCGGATGACCATGCCCACTTCACCGCGTTGCTTGAACACGTTGACGCGGAACCGGCCGGCGTCGGGCAGGGCGATGGCCATGTTGAGCTCCAGGTCGCGCTCGAACTGCGGCACCTGGCCCTCGTCCATCAACGAATAGGCGATCTTCTTGACCATGCCCGGCGGCAACCCGGTGTTGCCCAGCGGGTAAAGCTTGCCCTCGATCTTGATGTACACCGGGGCTCCGGTGGTCAAGAACATGTCCGAGGCGTTCTTTTCGGTCATCAGCTTCAGGAAATAGCCGATATCCATGCGAAATCTTTCCCCAACAAACGGCTTCGTGCCATTGCAAGCACGGCGCAGGCTTCCGACAATGGCCGTGCACAGACAACCTGGCAACGGCCCCCCCAATGAATCGTAGCTTCGCACAAATACGACGTACCCCGGCAGTTTTCATCTCTGGATGCGTGATGGCGTGCGCATTCGCGCTGTCCGGCCCGGTCCTGGCCCAGGACGGCGCGCTGGAACTGGCCCAGGCCCGCCAGGCCGTGGACAAGGCCACCCAGGCCGATGCCGACCAGTACGCCCCGGACCTGATCGCCATTGCGCGGCAAGGCCTTGAGCAGGCCCAGGCGGCATCCGCCGACCGCCGCGAACGCAAGAACGTCCCCGTGCTGGCTGCCCGTGCCACCGTCGACGCCGACCTGGCCCGCGCCCGCAGCGAGGAGGCCACCGCGATGGCCCAGCTGCAGCTGCACCGCAATGAGGTGACCCAGCTGGAACGCCAGCTGGCGACCGGGGAGGGCCGTTGATGAAGACCGCCCTGCGCACCCCCGCCACCCTGCTGCTGGCCGCCGGCCTGGCCCTGCCGCTGCTGGCCGCTGCGGCCGAAGACCCGGCCGTGGCCCAGCTCAACCAGCGCCTGCTGGCCATCCAGGCCAATGCCACCACCGCCGAGCTGGCCCCGTATGAGCGCCTGCAGGCCCAGCAGGCCGTGGCCGATCTGGCCAAGGCCAAGCGCCGCGACCTCGACCAGGCCCGCTACCTGGCCGAACGCCGGGTCGAGATTGCCGAAACCAGCGTGCGCACCGCCCTGGCGCAGCGCCAGTCGCGCGAGCTGGAGCGGACCCGCAGCGACCTGCTGATCGAGGCCACCCGCCGCGAATCGCAGCGCATCCGCCAGGAAAACGAGCGCCTGCGCGTGCAGGCCCAGATCCAGGCTGAAGAGGCCGAGCGGCTGCGGCTGGCTGCGGAAAGCGAAACCCTGGCCCGCCAGGACGCCGAAACCGCGCTGACCAGCGTGGCCGGCAAGCAGTCCGCCCGCCTCAACGCCGCCCAGGCCAATGCGGCCAAGCTGGCCCGCGAGGAAGCCGAACTGGTGTCCGGGGCCAAGCTGCCGGGGTCGAAGTTCGACAGCCGCGGCGAGGTGTTCACCTTCGCCGGTGATGCCTTTGCCAGTGGTCAGGCCAGCCTGTCCGGTGGGGCCAGGAGCCAGACCAAGGCGCTGGCCGAGTACCTGAACATCGGCAAGAAGGGCCGGGTGCGGATCGAGGCGTATGACGCCGCCGCCGGCGTCGGCCAGAAGCGCGCCGAGGCCCTGCGCGATGCGCTGGTGGCCGCGGGTGTCAGCGCCAGCCGGTTCCAGGTCAGCGGCAAGAAGGCGGCGGCGACCAAGGCCCGTTCGGCCGAGGTCATCATCGCCCCGTGACGGATCCCGGGTCATGACCAACGGTCATGACCTACCTGCACCGGTGGGTCACGGCCGTTGGTCGTGATGCCTTTAACTGCATGAATTCGTTAGCAATTCGTTCAATTGCGCGTTCAGGCTGAACCTCGTCTGGCGCGTTCGGCCCATTTCAAATGAAACCCTTGAACCTGCCCCCAGGCAGGCGTAGGGTCGGTTGTCCGGGGAGCGATTCTGCATCCCGGGCGATTGGAGGGCCGGGCCGATGTACCAGGGGCACGCACCACAGCAGTTCGAAGTCCGGATCCCCCGGGCGCTGCGTCAGAGTGCACCTGCGGTTTCGGTTGATGCCGGTTGCTCCTCCCAAAGCCACGCCCCGTGCCGCAAGGCCGGGGCGTCTTTGTTTATGCGATACAAGCGATAGGAGGTTCATCATGTTTGAAGGTCAGCCCCAGAGCGAGATCGATGCACGCCGCCAGCGTGACCCGGAATTCAAGGCGCTTTACGAACGGCACCAGAAGTTGAACAAGAAATGCATGGATGCCGAGCTGGGCGTACTTCCGATAGACGGTCAAACCCTGGGCCAGATGAAACGCGAGAAGCTGCTGGCCAAGCAGAAGCTCGAACGCATGTACGCCTCCCCGCTCCACTGACACCCACGTCCACGCCTACCGCCGCGGGCGGTGTCCGTCACCTCGTCGACGGGCACCGTCCGCGTCGTTTTTTGGGGGCAGAATGTCGGATAATCGGGGGTCCGGCCGCATTGCGGCGCGAATTGATCTGACCCGATGACCATCCATTCCTCCGTCCTCGAACTCATTGGCAATACCCCCATCGTCAAGGCCCAGCGCCTCGATACCGGGGTGTGCGAGCTGTACCTGAAGCTCGAAAGTGCCAATCCCGGAGGGTCGATCAAGGATCGCATTGGTCTTTCGATGATCGAGGCGGCGGAAAAGCGCGGCGACCTCAAGCCGGGTGCAACGCTGGTGGAAGGTACCGCCGGCAACACCGGCCTGGGCCTGGCCCTGGTCGCCCAGCAGAAGGGCTACAAGCTCATTCTGGTGGTGCCGGACAAAATGAGCCGCGAGAAAATCTTCAATCTGAAGGCGATGGGGGCCGAGGTCCGGCTGACCCGTTCGGACGTGGCCAAGGGCCACCCGGAGTACTACCAGGACATGGCCCAGCGCGTGGCCGAAGAAACGCCGGGGGCCTACTTCATCAACCAGTTCGGCAACCCGGACAACCCGGCCGCGCACGAATTCGGCACCGGCCCGGAAATCCTGCAGCAGATGGGCGGTGAGCTGGATGCCATCGTCTTCGGCTGCGGCAGCTCGGGCACCATGACCGGCCTGTCGCGTGCCTTCGCCAAGCTGTCGCCGAATACCGAACTGGTGCTGGCCGACCCGGTCGGCTCGATCCTGGCCGAGTACATCAACGACGGCAACCTGAACGACAAGTCGGGCAGTTGGCTGGTGGAAGGCATTGGCGAGGACTTCCTGCCGTCCATTTCCGACTTCAGCCGGGTCACCAAGGCCTATGCGATCACCGACGCGGAAAGCTTCCACACCGCGCGTGAACTGCTGGGCAAGGAGGGCGTGCTGGGCGGGTCGTCCACCGGCACCCTGCTGGCCGCCGCGCTGAAGTACTGCCGCGAGCAGACCATACCTAAAAAGGTGCTGGTGCTGGTGTGCGACACCGGCAACAAGTACCTGTCCAAGATGTACAACGACTACTGGATGCTGGACAACGGCTTCCTGGAGCGCCCGCAGTACGGCGACCTGCGCGACCTGATCCTGCGCCCGTACGGCCAGCGCGACACTGTCGTGATTGGCCCGAACGACCTGCTCACCACCGCCTATCAGCGCATGAAGCTGTATGACGTGTCGCAGCTTCCGGTGATGGACGGCGACCAGCTGGTTGGCATCGTCGACGAAAGCGACGTGCTGCTGCACGTGTATGGCGACGAGGCCCGCTTCCGCGACAAGGTATCCACCGCGATGGTCAGCAAGCTGGACCGGCTGGACGTGAAGTCGCCCATCGAGGCTCTGCTGCCGGTGTTCGACCGCGGCCAGGTGGCGATCATCATGGACGGCGGCACCTTCCTGGGCCTGATCACCCGGATCGACCTGCTGAATTACCTGCGTCGTCGCGTTCAATAAGCGCACGTTGGCTACATTTGGGCCATGAATACGTGTTTATCGGCGTCAAAAGCTGGTTAAGCTCCCGCTGATAGACTTTCGCTTCATTTGATCATGGGAGCCTTCGCATGAAGGTTCCCGCGTTGGGAAACCACATGTCCAACTCCGCTTCTTCCGGGCACTCCGACCGCGCGCTGGCGCTGGCCACCCTGGCCATTCACGGCGGCCAGTCGCCGGACCCGAGCACCGGCGCGGTGATGCCGCCGATCTACGCCACCTCGACCTACGCCCAGTCCAGCCCAGGTGAGCATCAGGGTTTTGAATACTCGCGTACCCATAATCCGACCCGCTTCGCCTATGAGCGCTGCGTCGCCAGCCTGGAAGGCGGCAGCCGCGGCTACGCGTTCGCCTCGGGCATGGCGGCCACTTCCACGGTGATGGAGCTGCTGGACGCCGGCAGCCACGTGGTGGCGATGGACGATATCTACGGCGGCACCTTCCGTCTGTTCGAGCGCGTGCGCAAGCGTACCGCCGGCCTGCAGTTCAGCTTCGTCGACCTGACCGACCTGGCCGCGCTGGAAGCGGCGATCACCCCGCAGACGAAGATGGTCTGGATTGAAACCCCGACCAACCCGATGCTGAAGATCGTGGACATTGCCGCGGTGACCGCCATTGCCAAGCGCCATGGCCTGATCGTGGTGGTGGACAACACCTTCGCCTCGCCGATGCTGCAGCGCCCGCTGGAGCTGGGCGCGGACCTGGTGCTGCATTCAGCCACCAAGTACCTCAACGGCCATTCGGACATGGTCGGCGGCATGGTCGTCGTGGGCGACAACGCCGAAATGGCCGAGCAGATGGCCTTCCTGCAGAACTCGGTCGGTGGCGTGCAGGGGCCGTTCGACAGCTTCCTGGCCCTGCGCGGCCTGAAGACCCTGCCGCTGCGCATGAGGGCGCACTGCGCCAACGCGCTGGCCCTGGCCCAGTGGCTGGAAAAGCACCCGGCGGTGGAAAAGGTGATCTACCCGGGCCTGACCTCGCACCCGCAGCACGAGCTGGCTACGCGCCAGATGAACGGCTACGGCGGCATTGTCTCGATCGTGTTGAAGGGCGGTTTTGCCGCGGCCAAGTCGTTCTGCGAGAAGACCGAGCTGTTCACCCTGGCCGAGTCGCTGGGCGGGGTGGAAAGCCTGGTCAACCACCCGGCGGTGATGACCCATGCCTCCATTCCTGTTGAGCGCCGTGAACAGCTGGGCATCAGTGATGCGCTGGTGCGGCTGAGCGTGGGGGTGGAGGAGCTGGGGGATCTGCAGGTGGATCTGGAGCGGGCGTTGGAGGCTGTTGGGGCATGATGGGCCAGCGCGTCGAGTTGATGCTCAGCCTGACCGGGCGCGACATCAAGAAGAAGTACAAGGATTCGCTTCTGGGCGCACTGTGGGGCGTTCTGGTTCCGCTGATCATGCTGGCCATCTACACCATCATCTTTGCCACCATCTTCAGTGCGAAGTGGAAAGGCATCGAAACGCATAGCAAAGTCGACTATGCCGTTCTGCTGTTCATCGGGTTGATCGTCTACAACTTCTTTGCCGAGTCGTTGACGCGTGCGCCGAGCGCGGTGCTCGGCAACCCGAATCTGGTGAAGAAGGTGGTATTCCCGCTGGAGGTCCTGCCCCCGGTGGTGGTGCTGTCCTCGCTGTACAACGCCGGCGTCGCCAGTATTGCGCTGGTTGGCTTCCTGGTTTTCAGTAGTTTTGGCCTGCACTGGCAGATCGTGCTGTTGCCGCTGCTTGTGCTGCCGATGCTGGCCCTGACGCTTGGGGTGACCTATCTGTTCGCGTCACTAGGAGTGTTCTTCCGCGACGTCGACCAGCTTGCAGGCCTGCTTGCGCGGGTGCTGCAGTACCTGACGCCGGTGCTGTACCCGTCGATCATTTTTCCGGAGAAGATCGGTAACTGGATGCGGCTGAGCCCGCTTGCGGTCTACGTGGAGCAGATCCGCGCACTCATCGTCACCGGCACCCTTCCTGACTGGGGGCGTTACGGATGGGCCGTGGGCTGGTCGCTGGCCATCCTGTTCTTTGGCTACTGGTGGTTCCAGCGCACCCGGAGGGCCTTCGCCGATGTCGTCTGAAGATCTCGTCATTGATATCGAAAATGTCAGCAAGGTCTTCAACATTTTCGAGAAGCCCTCCGATCGATTGCTGCAGATGTTGCTGCCGAGGCTGGGGCGCATGGTGCCTGGCGCGGGCGAATGGTCGTCGCGGCAGCGCGGGCGTGAGTTCTGGGCGCTGCGCGATGTGAGCCTGAAGGTGAAGCGGGGTGATGCCGTGGGCATCATCGGGCGCAACGGTTCCGGCAAGTCGACCCTGCTGCAGATCATCGCCGGTACCCTTGCGCCGACCACCGGCCGGGCCCAGGTCAACGGACGCATCGCCGCCTTGCTGGAACTTGGCAGCGGTTTCAATCCGGATTTCACCGGACGCGAGAACGTGCTGCTGAACGGCATGATTCTGGGTTTGACCGAGCGCGAGGTGCTGCAGCGTTTCGACGCTATTGCTGCCTTTGCCGACATCGGCAACTTCATCGACCAGCCAGTGCGGACCTATTCCAGTGGCATGATGCTGCGTCTGGCGTTTGCGGTGCAGACCCAGGTCGAGCCGGACATCCTGATCGTCGATGAGGCGCTGGCGGTGGGTGATGCCCTGTTCCAGAAGCGCTGCTTCCAGCAGATGGAAGCCCTGCGTGCAAATGGCTGCACGCTGCTGCTGGTGTCGCACGACCAGGAATCCATTCGGACCCTGACCGATCATGCCATTCTGCTGCGTGATGGCATCACACGCGCCGTTGGCCCGTCTTCCGACGTCGTGCTCGAGTATCGCAAGCAGCTGCATGAAGATGAACGCGACTACTACGCATCCATCAGTGCCCAGCACCTGCAGCACGCGCAGAAGATCGTCGAGGCACAGGCCGTTGCCGATGCTCCTGTCGAGGGAGGGCCGCATGAGGGCTCCCCCGTTCTGGGTGCGCGCAGCGACAAGCTTTCCTTCGGTGACTACGATTGCGTGGTCGAGCGGGTTCGGGTGTTGGATGGTAAGGGCGAAGAATGCGCCTACTTCCTGCCGCGCGAACGGCTGGTGATCGAAGTGACCGCATGTCCGGTACGCGACATGGACAAGCTCAATGTCAATGTCCGCCTGCGCAACAAGGAGGGCGTCAAGCTCTACTCGTGGGGAACCCTCAACCAGGATGTGCGCCTGTGGACGGAGGAGGGCAGGCAGGACCCGGGCGTGTGGGGGACCACCTTCCGTGCCGATACGCCCTTCACCGTACGCTTTGAGTTCGACTGCGCGCTGGGGGTGAACTTCTACGAAGTGCAGGTCTCGGTGTCGGAAGAGCTGGAACGCTTTGGCGGAGCCCAGCGCATGCTGCATTGGCGCGACGAAGCTGCCTTCTTCCAAGTTGGAATGCGTCAAAAGGAATACACCTTTGGTGGCGTCTGCGACCTCCGCATGCATGCGGAAGTGCTGGACGCACAATGATCGAGGACGCCGCTGTGATGGAAACGAACACCTCCCTGCATCAATCCGCGATGACGCCCGCTGTCCTGCGCGTGGCGGTTGCCCGTCTGCTCAGCTGGCTGCCGTCTGGGCCGGTGTCGCTGCTGGGAGATGATGCGCCCGCGCTCGCCCGCGCCCTGCGGCAGATGGGGGTCAATGTCATCGCGGGCAGCGAAGGCAGCGCCGCGACAGCGGCCGTGGTTGTCATGGAGCGGGCAAGCGCATCGCACGCTGTGGCGGCGGTGCAACCGCTGCTCGCTGGTGTTGCCGGACCTGTCTGTCTGGTGGTGCTGGGTGAGGCCGCTGCCCATGCCAATCGGGCGACATGGGAACAAGCGGTCATCAAGGCAGAGTGGCGCAAGCACCCGCTCAACGAGCGCGTCGCACCTTACGGTGAGCTTGATCGCGTAACCGGGCTGCTGATGGTGTCGTTCGAGCGTGTTCCGGCACCGGCGCTGGCCGTGTATCCGCTGAAGGCGCTGGAGGAAGAGCGCGACCTGCATACCGATATGACGCGCGAGCCAGGCCGGCGATCAGATGCGCACATGACCCGCTACGCACAGGCGGCTCAGTTCATCCGCCCGGGTGATCGTGTCATCGACGTGGCCTGCGGTCTGGGCTACGGCTCCTACCAGCTGGCCCACAACAGCGACGCTGCCTCATTCATGGGTCTTGATGCCAGCGACTACGCTGTGGAGTATGCCAACCTGAATTTTGCGCCGGTGTCACCGGCACCGATGACGTTCGTCGTCGGCGATGCGCAGAATCTGTCGGGCATGGCTGATGCATCGGCTGATTTCGCCGTGTCCGTTGAGACCTTGGAACATCTGCCCCAACCCGACCGCCTGCTGGCCGAGCTGCACCGCGTGCTGTCGCCGCAGGGGCGCATCTATGCCAGCGTTCCAAACGACTGGTCGGACGAAACCGGCGAAGACCCCAATCCGTTCCACTTCCATGTCTACGATTGGCCGCG
The DNA here is from genome assembly GCA_050983615.1 of Stenotrophomonas maltophilia. Taxonomy (GTDB): domain Bacteria; phylum Pseudomonadota; class Gammaproteobacteria; order Xanthomonadales; family Xanthomonadaceae; genus Stenotrophomonas; species Stenotrophomonas maltophilia_AZ. Next base: position 652,660 of record CP158958.1, read on the forward strand.
TCTGACCGCCCAGTTCCAGCGCAACGGGTTCGTGATCGAGAAAGCCTGGCTGCAGGACGCGGGCGGTGGCCAGAAGCGGCATCTGTCGGCGCGTTCCATGCTGGAGATTGATCCGGCAGTCGGGCCGACCGGCGACGGCGAGTGGCTGCTGGTGCTGGCGCGCAAGGCCAGCGCCGTGGAGCAGCCTTCCCAGGACCCGCTGGCGCAGGCAAGGGAGCTGCTGGCCGACGGCCAGACTGAAGCGGCGCTGGCACTGCTCGACGCCGAGCTCGACGGATCGGACTCGCTGCGCGACGCGCGAAAGCAGGCAATGGCCGCTGTCATCCTGACGCTGCAGGGCCAGCGTGACGGTGCCCAGCCGCGCTGGCAGCGTGTGCAGTCTGCAGCCCGACAGGCGCTCCTGCATCCCGAGTCGGAAGCGGCGGCTGCTGGATTGCTTCATCTGGCCGCGATGCAGCGTGATGGAAATCAACGTGACCGGCCTGGCGATGTCCACTTGGCGTTGCGCCAGCATGCCGGCGTGCTGTCCGGCCTGTTGTGCACCGGCGATACGATGGCGGGCGACGGCGAGGATCGGGCGGTGGTGTCCGGGCCCGGGGACGGTGCCGAGCAGATCAACATGGGCGCGCGCGATGTGCGTCAGTTGATCGATGCGAAGGCATGGCTGGACGCCAAGTACCACGAGCACATGCAGCGCATCAGCGAGCTGGAGAGCTATACGGCCGAGTTGGAACTGGCCCGTCAGTGGCTGGATGGGCAGTACCACGCGTTGAATGCAGAGATCCAACGGCTGAATCAGGCTCGCCAACCGGCCCCTGACCATTCTGTGTGAAGTCGTGATGACTGCCCCTGATCCGAACGCCGCACCTGCGCCGACACTGTCGTCGTTGCAGGCTGACGAGGTCGCCGGCTACTGCCTCCGGGCAGTGGGTCCCACCCGGGTCTGGCTGGTCGGGGCAGCGCTGTCGCCTCTGCTCGCTCCGCTGCGGGCGGCGGGGTGTGATGTGGTCCTGCATGAGGCCATTCCCACCGACCTCGCTGCTACCGGCACGATCATCGCGTGGGTGGATTCGCGCTCGCAATGCCAATCGTTGCTTGCGCTGGGTGCCAACGTTCTGGTTCTGCTCGCAGCGGCCTCGTCCGTAGATGCGACCCACGCAACCAGTGAGCAGATCTCCGCAGCGAACTGGCAGCAGCACCCGGCCATGTTCGTGCTGCCGGCCAGCCAGGATGAAATCAGCATTCAGCTGCTTGCGCGTGCGGGTGTCTGCCCCGCTGACCCGCACAGCATCCTGCGTGCGGGCTATCACGGGCTGGCCGCAGCGCTCGTCCGGCCCGGTGACAGGGTGGTGGCGGTTGACGCGGCAGATCTCGGTCTGTGGCGGATTCTGCAGCAGCAGACCCGGTGTCGCTCTCTGCAGGTAGTAAGCGACGCGCCGGCCCCTGTGGCGCTTGAGCCAGGGGTCATCTGGCAGTCCCCGGCGGCCTGGCGGCCGGATCCGGCTGCGGCGGACGTGCTCGTCACCCGGATTGGGCACGACGACACGGATTGGATGCAGGAGCTGGGTGTTGCAACCGCTGCGCTGGTGCGTAGCGGTCGCCTGGTCGTGGCCGTCCCGCTGACAGATGGCCGCAATATGGACGAACGCGACCTGCTGCTTGCGCTTGAAGCGCTGGGACTGGTGGTTGATCGGGCCTGGTGGCAGAGCCTTTCACGTCCGCTTGGAGCAGCTCAGTTCATTGAGGTCACACGTGACGGCGACGGGCGGATAAAGATCGATCCTGATGCTCAAGCGCAGGCCGATGCACTGGTGATCATGGCGGTGAAGACCGGGGGCGATGGCGTCTCTCGCAATCCGCAACTTCACATCCCCAACATCATCGCGTTCCAGCGCGACTACCTCGATGCGAGCGTGGTCAGGCTGATCGTGGCAATGGGATTGAGGCTGGAATCGGCACCGTTACGCCGCCATCTGGCCGAGCAGCTCCTTGCCACATCGCCGATCGACTCTGCCGACTACGGGGCCGCGCTGTGCGTCCTGTTGTACGACCCGGTAGCGCTGGAAGGTGAGCGTCGCAACGCGCTGCTTGAGGCAGCTCAGCGCTACGTCGAGCTGGCGGCCGCAAATCCGACCGTACTGCGCTGGCAGGTTTCACTGACCTATGTCGCAGCGGCCCTGCACCATGCGGCGGGTGATCTGCAGCGGGCTGCAGATCTGTACGCCCAGGTGCTTGCATTCGATGTACTTGCCTTCAGCCCACTATTGGGCACAAAAACCACGGCAGCCGCCGTACGCCTCGGATGGATTCTGTTCGGGCGTGGCGACATCGCGGCGGCGCGCAAAGCCTGGTTGCAGGGCCTCAGCGAAGTCAGACGGCTGGCCTCGCACGCCGACTGGACGGAGGTAGTAGGCGATATCGAGGCTCCCGAAACCTTCGGCATGCCCGAGTTTGCCGCCGTCATGGACGAGGCCGGACGCCTTGCCTCGGCACTCAGAGTAACGGCAGAAGCGCCGCTTCGGCCGGGTCTGGCCTGGCAGTGGGGTAACCAATCCCTTCACTCCATGCTGTCGCAGGCACAGAGCGAAAAACAACGTCGTCTCGCCTGGCAGGATCAGCTCCAGGATGCCAAGGACTGGTTGGACGGGCAGTACCACCAGTTGACTGCCGAGCTTGAACGTCGCGCAGCGAGCCTCCAGGCGCTGCAGTCGGCAAATGCGTCACTGGCAGCAGACAACGCGGGTGCCGCAGCGGCGTTTCGTCTATCGCATCAGCATGCGGAGGCCGACAAGGCGGATCTGCGCCTTCACCTAGAACACGAGAAAGCGCAGTATGCGCGTCTTGCAGACGAACATACCCGCCTTGCAGACGAACATGCCCGCTTGCTCGAGGCCGCGCAGAAGCTGACCACGGCTACTTCGGGCATCATGGACCGGGTGCCGCAATCGCGGTTGCCTGGCGAATCCATCGCAGAAGAACTGACCCGGCTTTCCGTTGCATTGAACCGGATTCCATGGAAATCGGCCGTCCGGTCCGCACTGCGCCTGCTAGTCGTGACGCTGGGAGGCAGAAAGCAGGCATGAATACCCACCTCACCGCGATCGTGACGTTTCACCGTGAAGGCCTGCTCGCCCACGCGACACTCAGGAGCTATCTGCTTTCGCGTAATCGTGCCCGCGAACAGGGCATTGGCGTGCAGATGTTGCTGCTGCTCGACAACGCAGATCAAGAGACTGCCGAAGTGGTCCGCAATCATCCCGACCTGGCCGGGGATGAGCTGATCCTGGATACATCGGCAGGTGATTGCGGACTGGCCCGCAATATTGGCGTGAGACACGCGTCGGGCACCTACGTCTGCACATTGGATGGAGACGACCTGATCAGCCGCGATTACTTCCAGCGGCACGTCGAGTGCGCGCGTAGCGTGCCGGCATCCACGATTCTGCACGCCGAGCTTGTCGTCAGTTTCGGTGGCACCGAGCATTACAGCCACCAGCTCAATCCGCTCACCATGCCGTTCTCCAACGATCTGTTGATGGTGGTCAATCCGTGGATCAGCGCGATCTTTGCCCGACGCGACGTGCTTCAGCAGATTCCGTACGAGGCCTGTTTTCCGCGCGTGACCGGCTATGGATTCGAGGACTGGCATTGGGCGTGTCAGACCCTTGCGGCTGGGCTGGAACATCGCATCGTGCCTGAGACGGCTTATTTCTATCGGGTCAAGTCATCCGGCTCGATGAACCAGAATTCCGCAGCGCTGCGCGCGGTGGTACCGCCGACCCGGTTGTTCGGGTCGTGGGGCAATGCATGATCGGCCGCGTCGTACGCCTGGCAAGAAAGCTCAGTCTGCGTGAGCTGTTGCGTAATCCGCGCAGCGAGCTCGGCCGCGTCCTGGACTGGATGGGGCGACGGCTTCAGCGTGCCGCCCGGACGACCGCGCAGGGAGCTGACCCGGCACTCCCCGCTTGGTTGCGTGAGGAAATGCAGGCGCAGGCGATGCTAGAGCCTGATCTTCTCGGCGGCCACGGCACGCCGGATCGCTTCGCGTACTACAGGGTGCCTTTCCTGGTGAAGCCGGGCGAAGTGTACCGCCGCGTGGTCGAAGCTGTCGGCTTTGCCACCTGTACTCACGTGATGGTCGTGCCCTGGCTGGTTCGGGGTGGGGCAGATCGCGGTGCCCTGCTGCATCTGCGGGCGTGGGTGGAAACAGTGCCTGCCGAACGCGTTGTGCTGCTGCTCACCGAACCGACGCAATCCACCTGGCTTGACAGGGTGCCGGCAGGCGTACGCACCGTCCAGTTTGGCGAGATTGTCGCCGAGCTCGCGCCAGAAGATCAGGTCAGGCTGTTGACCCGCCTTCTGATCCAGATGCAGCCGGCGGTCGTGCACAACATCAATTCGCCTGCTGCGTGGCAGGCGATCGAAGGCTTCGGGCTCGCCTTGCGCCAGCACTCCCGTCTGTTCGCGTCGTTGTTCTGCGACGACCATGATCAAAACGGCGTGCCTGTGGGACACGCCAGACGCTACCTGCGCAGCTGCCATGCGCATCTGACACGTGTTTTCTGCGACAACACGGTCTATCCCGGAATCTGGGCGCGCGACCTCGGCGTTGATCGCGGCCTGTTCGAGGTGTTGAAGTTTCCCTATGAGCACCACATCGACGAGAAGCCGGGACCGTTCGTGCCGTCAGGCGCGGGGCGAGTGCTATGGGCCGGCCGCTTTGATCGTCAGAAACGACCGGACATCCTGCTTGCGGTTGCCCGCCGGTTGCCCGATGTAGCATTCGACGTTCATGGGGTCATGGATGTCGGACACCCTCATCCGGCAGTAGAACAGCTTCGCGGACTGCCCAACGTGACACTGCGGGGGCCCTTCTCGCGCTTCGAGGACATTGTGTCCGACGCCCACGTGGCGCTGCTGTTTACCACCGCATGGGAGGGTCTGCCGACCCTGCTTCTGGACGCGGCGGCCTCCGGGGTTCCGATTGTTGCACCGGCGGTCGGCGGCATTGCAGACTTGATCGAGCCCGATTGGCTGGTGCAGGACCCTGAAGATGTAGACGCCTTCATGGCGCGTCTACGCCAACTACTGGCCGAACCCGCGTTGCGCGAAGCGCGCAGGCGCAGGCAGTACCAGTCACTATTGGAAGGCCGAAGCTGGCAGGCGTTCACCGCCGCCGTGAAGGCCGTAGAACATTATCTGGGCGAACCCAATGGGCGTGATCCCAGCCAACAGCAAGGAAACGCAACGTGATTATGGGAAGGGGGCTGGTCGCCACAGCGTTTGCACCGGATTGGCAGGACGATTCGGCAACGGTGATTGTCGCTGCAGGCGTATCAAACTCGGGTGAGACCGAACCTGCGGCGTTCGCGCGGGAAGAGCGGATGCTGGACGAGATAACGGCCATGCCGTCGATCCAGCGGATCGTTTACTTTGGCAGTTGCGCCGTTGGCAATCCGGCTGAGCGCCAGACGCCCTACCTGCAGCATAAGGCACGCATGGAGGCGCGCATTCTCGCTGACCCGCGCGGGCGTGTGTTCCGCCTGCCGCAGGTGGTGGGCGAGGGTGGCAACCCGCATACCCTTACCAACTTCCTGCGTGCGCGGATAGAATCAGGCGAGTCGTTCGATGTGTGGGCACGCGCCGAGCGCAATCTGATCGACATCCAGGATGTGGCAACGCTGGGTACGCACGTGCTGCGTCATCCGGATGACTACCCGCGGATGATGCCTCTTGCCGACGTGCGCTCGACCAACATGCTCGAGATCGTCCGCGCCATGGAGTCAGTACTTGAGCGCCGGGGCAACTACCGGGTCCTTGACCAGGGGGTGGCCTTCCCGATCGACACGCATGAATGCGAGCGTGCGGCAGCTGCCTGTGGGGTGCCGCTGGGGGAGGGGTACCTGCTTCGCCTGCTAGGCAGGTATTACCTAGCGGCAGGTACGGATTGACCGATATCTTCCGACTGTGTTCAGTCGTTCAGACGGACTGCTGGAACAGCCGTATCATCCTTGCATGACCGCCCATCGCGGTCCGGATAATGTCAGTAACCCATGAGAATTGGTGCCGCAGAATGAATGCGAAGAGCAAGCGACCGGATGCAGCCGCGTCGTGCCGCAGGAGCGGCGAATGAGCGTGCCGGTGCTAAGTGCCATTGTGACCTTCCACGGCGAGGGCATCCTGGCGCACACGTCGCTGCGCTCCTACGCCCTTTCGCGGAACATCGCCCGCAGGGAAGGTGCTGAAGTCCAGTTGGTGCTCGTACTGGATCGTGCCGACGCGCAGACAAGCGCGTTCGTGGTGAACCATCCTGACCTTGACGGCTCCGAGACCATCGTCGAAACCCAGGTCGGCGACCTTGCACTTGCCCGCAATGCCGGCGTTGCCGCATGCCGGGGCAAGTACATCTGTACCCTCGATGGCGATGATCTGATCACCACCAGCTACTTCCTCAAGCACCTCAAGGAAGCAGCGTACATGGAGGGGCGATTCATCCTGCATCCGGAAATGGTGCTGAGCTTCGGCATGTACAGCGCCTACAACTGGCAGGTCGATCAGGCCGGTGGCTACTATGACGAGCGCGCGCTGCTGGCAGTGAATCCGTGGATCAGTGCGTCGTTCTCGACGCGTGAGCTTTACGAAACCATTCCCTACGTGGCCTGCTATCCGAAGCAGACGGGATTTGGCTACGAAGACTGGTACTGGAACTCTGAAACCATTGCACGTGGCGTGATGCATCGCCTGGCCTGGGGTGCCGCCTACTTCTACCGACGCAAGTGGCACGGCTCACTCAATGAGGCCAGCCACGCGATGAAGACGGTCATTCCGCGCACCTCGCTGTTCACGCTGGGCCGTACTTCCGGCAAGGGACAGGGACATGCTTGATCGCTGGACGCATAATCGCTGGGTGCGTAATCGCTACACGCGCCGCCTGGCGCACTGGACGCGCCGCGCCTACAGGTTGCTGTTTGGTCCGGATCCGGTTGCTCCGCAGGCCGCCTGCCCTGCGCAGGGCGGCGTTCCTCCCATGCCGCTGTGGCTGCAGGAGGAGATGCTCACGCTTGCCGCGATGGAGCCGGAGTTGCTGCCGCCCGGAACCGACCTGAATCGCTACGCCTTTTACTCGGTGCCGATGGACGTTCGGCTGGGCGATGTGTATGCAGCGCTGTCCGACCAGATCGGTGCGCAGCCCTATACCCACGCCCTGCTGGTGCCCTGGCTGAAACCTGGTGGAGCCGATCGAGGCATTCTCTACCACGCGCGTGCAATCGCGGAGGCGGATCCGGCGGCGCGCATTCTGGTGCTGACCACCGAGAACTCACCTTCGCCGTGGGCATCGCGCCTGCCTGCCCAGGCGACGCTGGTCGAGTTCGGCCAGGTCGCCGCGACGCTGGAGTTCAACCAGCAGGTTGCGGTGATGGTGCGCGTACTCGTTCAACTGCGTGCGCCGGTCATTCACCTTGTCAATTCACGCGTGGGCTGGGAAGTGGTCCTGCGTCATGGCCTGGCACTGAACCAGCATTCGCGCGTATTCGCATCGCTCTACTGCGATGACTACGATGTGCGCATGAATCCGGTCGGCTATGCACGCGACTATCTGCGTTATTGCTACCCCTACCTTGCCACGGTCATCTGCGACAATTCACGTTATCCGCAGATCTGGGCACGCGAACTTGGCGTGCCCGCCTCGCTGTTCACGGTGATTCCATTCCCTTACGACGGCGTCATTCCCGCGCTTCCGGTCGCGCCGATATCCGCGCCTGACGCCGGACGGGTGTTGTGGGCCGGACGTCTGGACAGGCAGAAGCGTCCGGATCTGCTTGCCGCGATCGCAGCGGCGATGCCTTCGGTGCATTTCGACGTTTATGGTGCCCCGGTAATGGCCGGGGCGGCTGCCCAGGATTTGGACGTGCTGAAGTCCCTGCGTAACGTGACCCTGCACGGTGAGTTCAAGCGCCTCGAAGAAGTCGCCACTTCGCTGCACTTCGCCTACCTGCATACCACGGCGTGGGAGGGCACCCCTACCATCCTGTTCGACGTTGCGGCGGCCCGATTGCCGATCTGCGCGCCCGCCGTGGGCGGCATTGTCGATTTCCTTCCAGAATCAGACCTGGTCGCCGATCCGGACGACGTTGCGGGCTTCGTGCGACAGCTGGAAGCGCTGCGCGACTCCGCGCAGGCGCGACAACAGCGCGTGGAGCGCCAGCGCGAATCGCTGGACCGCCAGCGGCAATGGCCGGCGTTCAGCGCCCGCCTGCGGCAGCTCGTCGGTTACATGGGGTCTGAGCGCGTAGCGCACCCTGCGGTGGTGGAAAGCAACGCATGATGTACATCAAGGAAGTGCAATGAAAGTCCTGGTTACCGGCGGTGCCGGCTTTGTGGGTTCGCATACTGTGGTGGAGCTGGTCGCCGCAGGCCATGACGTGCGCGTGGTGGAAAATTTCTGCAACAGCGAACGCTGGATCGTGGAGCGCATTGAGCGCATCACCGGCAAGGCGCTCGCATTGGACGAGCTGGACATCCGTGATCGTGATGCGTTGCTGGCGGTCCTGCAGGATTTCGTGCCCGACGCGGTGATTCATTTCGCCGCACTGAAGTCGGTGTCTGAAAGCACCGAGATGCCAGCCCGCTACTACGACGTAAATGTGGGCGGCACCGCGACGCTGCTTGACGTGATGCAGCAGGTGGGTTGCAGGCATATCGTCTTCAGCTCTTCCGCCACGGTGTACGGGCAACCCGAGTCATGCCCCGTGCCGGAAAGCGCGGCAGTAGGGCCCGGCAATCCCTATGGGCGGACCAAGCTGATCGGGGAGTGGCTGATCCGGGACTGCGTGGCCACACCCGGATCAACACTGGGGGCTGCGATTCTGCGTTACTTCAATCCCGTGGGCGCACACCCCAGTGGCTTGATTGGCGAGCTGCCGCGCGGCGTGCCCAACAATCTCGCTCCGTACATCACCCAGACCGCAGCGGGACAGCGAGACTACATCCGTGTGTTCGGCGACGATTACGATACGCCGGATGGCACCGGCGTACGTGATTACATCCACGTGGTGGACCTGGCCAAGGCCCACGTGGCAGCGCTGTACGCATTGGCAGAGGGGGCGGATCGCGAGTTGACCCTGAATCTTGGCACCGGGCGCGGCTATTCCGTTCTCGAGCTGATCGATACCTTCTCTGCGGTGGTGGGGCACCCGATCCCCTACCAGCGGCAAGGGCGCCGCGCAGGTGATATCGGCGAGTGCTGGGCAGACCCCTCATTGGCCAACGAGGTGTTGAACTGGCGGGCCGAGAAGTCGCTTCCGGACATCTGCGCCGATGCGTGGCGCTGGCAGCAGGCCATTCCCGACACCGAAGGCTGAGGTCGCGCCGAAGTCGTCAGTGCTTCGGCGAAACCCGGAACACCCAGAAGTTCATCACGATGAACACGATGACCGGGACGGCGACAGCCGAGAACAGAATGCCCCAGCGGTAATCCAGCTGGGCGTGGGAAATAGCGGCCATGCCCCCCGCTGACAGGCCGATATTCAGGCCGTGTACGACCAGAAACTTTCCGGACTCACGGGCAACTTCCCCCTTTGAGCCAAACGTAAAATACTTGTGGGCTGCAAAATTGGGCAGCAGCAACAGCATGTAAGCCGCCACCGTGGCCAGCACAGGGTGCATGCCAAGCCGGTCGACCAGCGCCCAGGTCAGCAGAGCGAACACGACGGTACTCGCACCACCGACGGCACCAAACCGGATCAGCCTGCCGACCAGCTCCCGAGCATCCGCATTTCTCACTCAGCCCGTTCCTTGGCTTCGTCCACGCGATCGGCAATGGAGTACTGCGTCGGTGTGGTGAAATTGAGCAGAATTCTGCCCACGTACTCGCCAATTGCACCTAACGCCAACAACTGCACGCCGCCCAGAATCAGGATGGCGACGATCAGGGAAGACCAGCCGACGGCGACGCTGGGATCCAGCAGCTTTCTTGCGATGATGAAAGCAGCAAACGCAAAGCCGCCGCCCGAGATGGCCATGCCGGTCAGCGAAGCCATCCGAAGCGGGGCCACCGAGAAACTGGTCGCCATTTTCAGCCACAAAGAGATGGATTTTCTCAGGCTGTAGCCAGAAGTGCCGTCTTCGCGGGCATGGTGCCCCACCTGCCGCGTGCTGATCCGGGACGTGGCGGCCAGAATCAGTCCGTCCAGATAGATGGCCGGTCCGCGGAACTGGATTACTTCGTCCCGGACGCCGCGCTTCATGGCCTTGAACGGAGACAAGTACAGGCCCTTTGGCTTCTGCAGCAGCCAAGTCGCCACCAGATCGTTGAAGCGACTACCCAGAATCTTCCAGGCTGCGTGCTTGCGCCCCTTGAAGGTTCCATAGCAGACGTCATGATTGGAATCGAGACCCTCAATCAATGCAGGGATGTCAGACGGCGCGTGCTGCAGATCGTCGTCCATGGTCACAATGACCCGCCCCCGGCATTCCCGGAGGCCAGCAAAAATCGCCATGTGCTGCCCAACGTTCTTGCGCAGGTTGATTGCCCGAACCCAGTGGTGGGTGCTCGCCAGTTCACTGGCAACCTCCCAGGAACGATCCGGGCTGCGGTCGTTCACCAGGATGAGCTCAAGCGTGTAGCGGTCACCAATGGCAGCATCAATGGCAGCAACGAGCGCGGCCAGGGTCTTTTCGCTGCGATAGGCCGGGACGACGATGGATAGGTCGATCAGGCCCGCCGGGTCGTCGGTCGCTAAATGGGAGGCCATGGCCGTTCCGTTATGGAGGTGGATTCACTCAGTCGGGTAGTATAGGGCCGAAGGCCGCGCCCTGCACGACGGGAGCGATGATAAGGGGGCGTGTCCATCGGCATGCCTGACACAGGGTCGCCAGCCGCAGGCGCGGACAAGAGGTGTTGATTGAATCTGCTGAATCATTATTGCGCGGTCGCATTTTCGCGCTGGGACCGGAATTATCTGCTGTATGCGGCATTGGTCCTGCTGGGAATGTACAGTCTGGGTCAACTGACCGCGCCCTATGTTGCCCACGATGAGTACGACTGGTTGCTCAAGGGCTTCGATCAGGGATTCGAGACTCCGCTGAGCAAGGCGGGGTCCGAGGGGCGCTGGGGAAACTTTGTCTGGTCGCAGGTAAGTCATCACCTCACTACCTACTCGGCCTTCGGCATCTATCTGGTGCTGTTCTCTTCGATGTGCCTGGTCATGATGCGGGTCGTCTCCGCCGAGGCGGGCATCTTCGCTGCACTGCTGTTCTTCCTTGCGCCGATGACTGCCGACACCGCCAAATGGCCGGTTACCCAGGTCACGGGTGTCGCGGTGACGCTTTTGGGCTGTATTGCCATGCTGCGGGCGCGCGATGACGGTCGTCGCCGGTTGGTCATGGCGGTTTCCGTGGTCGCCGGGTTCCTGTTCTATCCCTCATTTGGACCACTGTTCCTGCTGATGTATGCCGCAGCCTGTGCAGGCACGCGCAGAAGCATTCTGATGGGGGCGGTTGTGTATGCGCTAGCTTTTGTTTGCGCGGTCCTGCTGGTGTTCTCTTTAAACTACTTTGTTCACGGCAACTTCGGCATCAAGCCCGCTGCCTGGCGCGAGGCGACTCCACTGCTGCAGGGTGGTTCGCTGTCGGTGAATGTGAGCCGCTATCTGCAGTACTTCACGCTGCTCAGGGAGATCTGGCCGGCGCTGCTGGCGGGCGGTGTCGGTTTTGCACTCTGCCTGTTCATGCGCATCCGTCTTCGCCAGTGCATGGCCGCGCTGTTTTACGCTGTGATCCTGCTGGGCATTGATGCATCCCTGTCGATTCTTTCCGGCGTCGGAATCCCGCTCCGCTCCACGCTCTGGTTGTGGTTGCTCCTGTGCCTTCCGGTGGTGTTTCTCGTCCATGAAAGGCGCTCCAATGTGTACGGCCTGCTGCTGGCATTACCGTTGGTCATGGTTGGCATGTCCAGCTGGAACGCCATCTATTCGAACACCCGTAGCGTGTACCCGGCGATGAATGCGCTGGGTAACAGCGTGGCGCGCGTGCAGGCGGCCAATGCGGGCAAGTATGATGACGTGATCATGTTCGGTGATGTCCGCTCCAATGCGTCCATGAAGTGGTTGCATGGAAACAGAGCGCTGCGGAACTATCTGTTCAAGGAGTTCGGCATTTATTCCAGGCCGTGCGATCCCGAGCTGTGCAGTCGCGTCGACGCGGAGCTGAAGGACAGGACAGTTAATCCAGAGTGGCTGATCATCGACAGGCATCTGGTGTGGGTGCTGGCACCACAGCGCGACGATGGATACTGATCTCAAGATGCACGGAACCCCGGGAAAACTGAACATGTGGCTTGCCATGGGGCACTCGCGTCGCTTGTACGCGGCATGCGTGCTGGTTGCGACGATGACCTTGTTGGCCCGCTTGCCGTTTATTGTCGCCCCAGGCCTGTCGACGGATTCCTATGCCTACCTGGAGGGCTGGCCTACCTGGGAGCAGTTTGCGGGACAAGGGCGCTTTGGCCTGTATCTGGTGTTCCGTCTCTTCGAGGCGTTCGCGATTGATCCGCGCACATTCGGCACGCTGCTGCAGGGGGTTGGGATCGCCGTGTTCGGGCTGTCGGCCCCGTTGCTGTTTGCCGCTTTCAGTTCTGAAAGCCAGACGCGCATCCTGCCGTTGTCGATCGCGGGCCTGGTGGTGACACTGCATCCGTATGCGGCCGAGATGCTGACCTTTTCCGAGGCATCTTTCACGGCCTCGGTTGCGGCCTCAATGGGCATCGTTGCCATTTTCGTGGTTGCGCGCAGTCCCGCTCGGTGGTGGATCTCCGCGCTGCTGCTGATGGGGGCGCTTTCGATCTATCAGTTGCTGGTCAACTATGCCTGCCTGATGATTCTGTTCGGTGCGTTGAAGGTGTATCTGCGGACAGGAAAAGAGGCGCGCTGGACATTTGCACCCTATCGAACGGTTGCGCTTGCGATCGGGGTGCTTGCGCTCTCGCTGGTGATCTATCTGGTGCTGCAGAAGTCGATCATCGCGGCGTTGGACATCAAGCAGGTTGGACGTGCAGCCTTCCTTCCTCTGGATCGTCTCGGTACGCGGCTGGATGAACTACGAACGCTCACCGGTTTTCTCTGGTCGCGCCCCCTGCTTGTTGAGTACGGCACTGCCGCCAGCGTCCTGCTGTGGCTGCTGGCCCTGGGGGGCTGGGGTGCACTCGCCGCATTCGTGACCCTGCGCGGACGCCAGCATGCGCTTCTGCCCTTGGTGATCATGGCGCTGGTACCCATGGCCGGCATTGGTGTAGTGACGGTTGGAGCAGTGTGGTGGCCCGTTCCGCGCATTCTTGGAGGCGTTGTCGTGGTGTGGGCCATGGGGATCTACTGGCTTGCATGGCTCGCGCGGACAGGTTCAGCCCGCGTGATGGTCTGCGTCGCTGGTGGCGTCCTGCTGTTGAGCATGGCGGCCGTGGGACACCGCGTCCATAGCGATCAGAAGCAGCTGAATATCTATGATCGTGCGCTGGCGCAACGGGTGTACACCGGTCTGACCGAGGTTCCCGGGTTCTCCGATGAAACCCCGGTGACCGTAGTGAATACACGCCTCAAGTGGGCGCATCCGCTGCGGTTGGCGACGGCCTACATGGACCTGAACCTGACCGCATTCGCCGACAAGGTGGCGCTGAAGGGGGTTCTGGAGTTGTCCAATGGACGGCGACTCAACGTGGTTCCCGCCAGCGAAGAGGATGTGCAGCACTGCGAGAATGCAGCTTCCTGGCCGCAGCCGGGCTTTGCGACACTGCATGAAGGCAAGGCGCGGGTCTGTCTATGACGATACAGGGGCAACGGTCAGCGTTGCCCCGCTAGCCCCGCGCATGCACGTAATACTGAGCCCCCAGTGGGAGCCACCCCAGTGAGCTCTCGATCGGCCGGAAGAAGGAGAGCGGTCTGGGGAAAAACACGATGTACCGCGCGCGCACGGCCTTGAATGCGTGTTGGCCGACCAGGCCCAGCAGCTCCCGGCGTGGCAGCAGAATGGCGTCCTTGTCGAACTCACAGTCGCGCACCACCTTGCGGGTCAGCGGGTTGAGCATGTTGTGTTCGAATACAAGCAGATGGCCATCTGGCCGAAGTACTCTGCGGATTTCCCGTGTCCAGTGCTCGCGCTGGTCAAGCGGGATGTGGTGATAGACACAGGCCACGAAAACCGCGTCGAAGCTCGCATCAGGGTAGGGCAGGGCGTTGTTGGCAATAACCGCGAACGTGGCATGGTCCCCATGCTGGCGTTGTGCCATGGCCACACTCTCAGAGGAGATATCAGCGCCGTGGAGCTCTGCATTGGGTAACGCGCGGCGGAGTGGGGCAATCGATCCGCCAATACCGGTGCCAAAGTCGAGCACCTTGACGGCTGACTGTGCCGCAGGGCCGAGCTCACGCCGAGCGACGTCAGCCTTGTACTGGGCGAAGTATTCCGATTCCTCGCCGCTGGCCGTGATGCTGGCGTTGTGCAGATCGCGGTACTGCGCGGCATAACGGTCAAAATCAGGTCGAACTTCCTGATCGTTCATGGTCGTACTCTCTGTCGGTGAACAGGGGGGGACGCCACAGCGTTGTGAGACCTTACAACATTTTCCGGTACATCTTCTGACCAGGCGTGATCTGCGCCTTGCCGCCCATCAAAAAGGCCCGGCGGATGGTGCGCCGGGCCGTTCTGGAGTGTGTCCTGTACTACTGCCTCAGAGTGACGCTTCCAGCTCAGGCAGCAGGGTGAACAAATCGCCCACCAGGCCGATGTCGGCGATCTCGAAGATCGGCGAGTCCGGGTCCTTGTTGATCGCCACGATGGTGCCGGCGTCCTTGATTCCGGTCAGGTGCTGGATGGCACCGCTGATGCCCACGGCCACGTACAGTTCCGGCGCGATGATCTTGCCGGTCTGGCCGACCTGCAGGTCGCTTGGCACGTAGCCAGCATCCACGGCGGCGCGCGAGGCACCGACGGCGGCACCGAGCTTGTCCGCCAGCTGGAAGATGACCTTGAAGTTCTCTTCCGAACCGACGCCACGGCCACCGGAAACCACGCGCTTGGCGCTCTGCAGGTCCGGGCGGTCGCTGGCACCGGCGGCCAGGCCGATGAAGCGGGTGTGGGTCGGCAGGGCCGCATCCACGCTGGCCGCTTCTACGGCGGCGCTGCCGCCCTGGGCGGCCTCCGGCCACGAAGCTGCACGCACGGTAGCGACCACGATCTGGTCAGCCGGCACCTCAACGGTGATGATGGCGTTGCCGGCGTAGATCGGGCGCTTGAAGCTGTGCGCGCCTTCCACGGTCATCAGGTCGGATACCTGGTTGACGCCCAGCAGCGCAGCCACGCACGGCATCAGGTCCTTGCCGAAGGTGGTCGACGGGCCGAACACATGGGTGTAGCCCTTGGCCAGCTGGGCGATTTGCGGGGCCAGCACCTGGGCCAGCGCCTGCGCGTTGGCGGCGTTGGCCACGGTCAGCACCTTGGCCACGCCAGTCAGCTGTGCGGCCTGGGCGGCCACGGCGGCCGGGTCGGCGGCCAGCACCACCACGTCGATGCTGGCACCGCTGATCGCGGCGGCGGCGCTGACGGTCTTGGCGGTGGCCGGGTTGAGCTTGCCGTCGTGGTGTTCGGCAACAACAAGAATCTTGCTCATTACAGCAACCCCTTCTGCTTGAGTGCGGCCACCAGTTCGGCGGCGTCCTTGACCATCACGCCCTTGCTGCGCTTGCCCGGGGCGGCGTAGTGGGTGGTGTTGAAGGTATCGGCGGCGTCCACGCCCAGGTCGGCAAGTGGCAGGCTTTCCAGCGGCTTGGCCTTGGCCTTCATGATGTCCGGCAGCTTGATGAAGCGCGGCTCGTTCAGGCGCAGGTCGGTGGTGACAACGGCCGGCAGGTCCACTTCCAGGGTTTCCAGGCCAGCGTCGACCTCACGGGTCACCGTGGCTTTGCCGTCGGCAATTTCCAGCTTGCTGGCGAAGGTCGCCTGCGGGCGACCCCACAGCGTGGCCAGCATCTGGCCGGTCTGGTTGGCGTCGTCGTCAATGGCCTGCTTGCCCAGGATCACCAGGTCCGGCTGTTCCTTCTCGATCAGCTTGAGCAGGGTGCGGGCGGCAGTGAGCGGTTGGATCGCCTGATCGGTGACCACGTGGATGGCGCGGTTCGCGCCCATGGCCAGGCCGTTGCGCAGGTGCGCCTGGGCGTCGGCCGGAGCAATGGTGGCGACCACGACTTCAGTGGCGATGCCTTTGTCGCGCAGGCGCAGGGCTTCTTCCAGCGCGATTTCGTCAAAGGGGTTCGGGGACAGCTTGACGCCGTCGGTGACCACGCCGGAGCCGTCCGGCTTGACCTGAATGCGGACGTTGTAGTCCACCACGCGCTTGTACGCGACGAGGATTTTCATCTGGTGCTCGATCCTTCACTAACTGGGGAACGTCCGGAGCCGGAATCGGCCGCCGGGGCGGGGGTGGGACCCCGATTCTAACTGGCCTTGTGCAACCATGCGAATGCGTATGGTTATGTTGCGTCGCAGCAGCGGGATCCCCGAAACCCGCAGCCGTTCACGCCCCGAACAAGGTCGTGAAGACGTGGCCGATGTATGCTGTTGCGCTGTATCGGTGCCGCCATATGGCAGCCCCAGGATGAAACTCGAACAGGAGAACAGGTAGTGCCCACTTGGCTTGTTACCGGCGGTGCCGGATTCATTGGCGGAAACTTCGTTCTGGAGGCTGTCGCCAAAGGCGTGCGCGTCATCAATCTGGATGCGCTGACCTACGCCGGCAACCTGAAGACGCTGTCCTCGCTGGAAAACAACCCGAACCACGTGTTCGTGCAGGGCGACATCGGTGACCAGTCGCTGGTGACGCGCCTGCTGGCTGAGCATCAGCCCGACGCGGTGCTCAACTTCGCCGCTGAAAGCCATGTGGACCGGTCCATCGACGGCCCGGGTGCCTTCATCCAGACCAACGTGGTCGGCACCCTCGGCCTGCTGGAAGCGGTGCGCGACTACTGGAAGGCGCTGCCGGCCGACAAGGGCCAGGCCTTCCGCTTGCTGCACGTGTCCACCGACGAGGTGTACGGCACCCTGGGCGAGACCGGCAAGTTCAGCGAAACCACCCCGTATGCGCCGAATTCGCCGTATTCGGCCTCCAAGGCCGCTTCGGACCACCTGGTGCGTGCGTTCCACCACACCTACGGGCTGCCGGTGCTGACCACCAACTGCTCGAACAATTACGGCCCGTACCACTTCCCGGAGAAGCTCATTCCGCTGGTGATCGCCAAGGCCCTGGCCGGCGAACCGCTGCCGGTGTACGGCGACGGCAAGCAGGTGCGCGACTGGTTGTTCGTCAGCGACCACTGCGAGGCGATCCGCACCGTGCTGGCCAAGGGCCAGGTCGGCGAAACCTACAACGTCGGCGGCAACTCGGAAAAGCAGAACATTGAAGTGGTGCAGGCCATCTGCGCCCTGCTCGACGCCCGTCGCCCGCGCGAGGACGGCCAGCCGCGCAGCAGCCAGATCACCTACGTGGCCGACCGCCCGGGGCATGACCGCCGCTATGCCATCGACGCCAGCAAGCTGAAAGACCAGCTGGGCTGGGAACCGAAGTACACCTTCGAACAGGGCATCGGCTTCACCGTCGACTGGTACCTGGACAACCAGGAATGGGTCAATGGCGTGCTGGACGGCAGCTACCGCCTGCAGCGCATCGGCACCAGCGCCTGAGGAACCGACATGACGCAACGCAAAGGCATAATCCTGGCCGGTGGTTCCGGCACCCGGCTGTATCCGATCACCAAGGGCGTCAGCAAGCAGCTGCTGCCGGTGTATGACAAGCCGATGATCTATTACCCCCTCAGCGTGCTGATGCTGGCGGGCATCCGCGATGTGCTGATCATCAATACCCCGCACGAGCAGGCGCTGTTCCAGCAGCTGCTGGGCGACGGCTCGCAGTGGGGCATGAACATCGAGTACGCCGTGCAGCCCAGCCCGGATGGGCTGGCGCAGGCCTACCTGATTGGTCGCGACTTCGTCGATGGCAAGCCGAGCTGCCTGGTGCTGGGCGACAACATCTTCCATGGTCACGGGCTGCGCGAAATGCTGCGCAAGGCTGACGCCCGCGACGTCGGGGCCACGGTGTTCGGTTATTGGGTAAACGATCCCGAACGTTATGGCGTGGCGGAATTCGACAAGGAAGGCAAGGTCGTGGACCTGGTCGAGAAGCCGGCAAAGCCGCGCTCCAACTACGCGGTCACCGGCCTGTACTTCTACGACGGCAATGCCAGTGATTACGCTGCAGAACTGAAGCCGTCACCGCGTGGCGAACTGGAAATCACCGATCTCAACCAGCGCTACCTGCGCGAAGGCAACCTGCATCTGGAAGCCTTGGGCCGTGGTTACGCCTGGTTGGATACCGGCACGCACCAGTCGCTGCTGGAAGCGTCCAACTTCATCGAAACCATTCAGACCCGTCAGGGCCTGCAGGTCTGCTGTCCGGAAGAAATTGCCTTCGGCAAGGGCTGGATCAGTGCTGAGCAACTGGAAGCACTTGCGGCACCGCTGATCAAGAATGGCTACGGGCAGTACCTACACTCGTTGGCCCAGCGTGGAATCGTGCCTTGAAACTCGTCCCCACCGCACTGCCCGGGTGCACGGTCATCGAGCCTGCGTTGTTCGGCGATTCCCGAGGTTTCTTCTACGAAACCTGGAACGCCGAACGCTTCCAGGCGCTGGGTCTGCCTTCCCGGTTCGTGCAGAGCAATGTATCCAGTTCGGTCAAGGGCGTTCTGCGCGGCCTCCACTATCAGTGGCCGCGTCCGCAAGGCAAGCTGGTCAGCGTGCTTGAAGGCGAGGTGTACGACGTCGCGGTGGACATCCGCCGTGGCTCGCCTACCTTCGGGCAGTGGGCGGCGGTGATTCTCAGTGCGGAAAACCGGAAGCAGTTCTGGATTCCCGAGGGGTTTGCACATGGTTTTGCGGTACTGTCCGACCGCGCGCTTTTCAGCTATCTGTGCACCGATGTGTATGTGAAGGAAGCCGACGCCGGCATCCGCTGGAATGATGCTGACATTGGCGTGGACTGGCCGATCAGCCAGCCGACGCTCTCGGCCAAGGACGAGGTCGCTGCCTTCCTCAAGGACATCCCAGAGGATCGCCTGCCGGTTTACACGCCGTGACGGCTGTCCCGACGCTGCTGGTGCTGGGAGGCAATGGTCAGCTCGGTCAGGAACTGCTGCGGGCGCTTGCTCCGCTGGGGTCCCTGGTGGCAACCACCCGCAGCGGGCAGCTGGCGGACGGCGCACCCTGCAGGATCGCAGACTTTGATCAGCCTGAAAGCCTGCCCGCGCTGCTCGACGAGATTCGTCCCGCCTGGGTGGTCAATGCGGCGGCCTACACTGCCGTGGACCGCGCCGAGCATGATGGCGATGCGGCGTGGCGGGCCAATGCCGAAGCACCTGGTGCGATCGCGCGCTGGTGCGCCGCGGCTGGCGTGCCGATGGTGCATTACTCCACCGACTACGTCTTCGATGGACAGGGCGTGCGCCCTTATCGCGAAGATGATGCGACCGCGCCGCTGGGCGTGTACGGAGCCAGCAAACTGGCCGGCGAGCAAGCCATCCGGGCGGCAGCGGGGCGTCACCTGATCTTCCGTACGGCGTGGGTGTACGCGGCGCACAGTGCGAACTTCCTGCGCACCATGCTGCGTGTGGGTGGCGAGCGTGATGTGTTGCGCGTGGTTGCCGATCAGGTCGGCACGCCCACGCCCGCTGCGCTGATTGCCGATGTCACCGCGCAGGTGCTGCAACAGGCGGGTGGATTGAGTGGTACCTGGCATCTGACCGCTACGGGCGAGACCAGTTGGCATGGGTTTGCGGAAGCGATTTTTGCAGCCGCCGTCGCACAGGGTGTGCTGGAACGTGCCCCCACGGTCGAGCCCATCACCACTGCCGAGTATCCGACGCCGGCCAAGCGTCCGGCGTATTCGCATCTGGACATCAGCAAGCTGCAAACGGATTTCGATATCCGCCTGCCCAGTTGGCAGCAGGGGTTGCAGCGGGTGATGGCCCAGTTGGGTTGATGCAGGTGCCGGCCAACGGTCGGCACCTGGCCGTCGCGATCACGAACGCCCGTAGGTATCCTCGAACCGCACGATGTCGTCTTCGCCCAGATAACTGCCGGACTGCACTTCAATCAGCTCCAGCGGCAGTTTGCCGGGGTTGCGCAGGCGATGTGTCACCCCCAGCGGGATATAGGTGCTCTGGTTCTCACCCAGCAGAATCACCTCGTCACCGCGGGTTACTTCTGCGGTACCACTCACCACCACCCAATGCTCAGCACGGTGGTGATGCATCTGCAGGCTCAGGGTGCCGCCGGGTTTGACCGTGATCCGCTTCACCTGGAAGCGTTCGCCGTTGTCGATGGAGTCGTATGCGCCCCACGGGCGGTACACCTTGCGGTGCCACGTGGCCTCACTGCGGCCTTCGGCCTTCAGTCGCGCCACTACCGTCTTCACTTCCTGCATGCGATCGCTGCGGCCCACCAGTACGGCGTCGTCGGTTTCGACCACGATCACATCGTCCAGGCCGACCATCGCGATCAACCGTTCGCCATAGGCGTAGGTGTTGCGGCAGTCGATGGCAATCACATCGCCGTGGTGGGCGTTGCCGTCGCTGTCCTGGGTTGAAACGTCCCTCAATGCAGTCCACGAGCCCACGTCGTTCCAGCCCGCGTCCAGCGGCACCACCACCGCATCGGCAGTCTTCTCCATCACCGCGTAGTCGATGGAATCGGACGGGACGGCGGCGAAGGCCTCCTTGCCCAGGCGGGTAAAGTCGCTGTCGCGGCGCGCCTGTTCCCAAGCCGTGCGGCTGGCACTGAGCATGTCCGGGTGGAGCCGCTCCAGCTCGGCCAGGTAGCGCGAGGCTTTGAACAGGAACATGCCGCTGTTCCAGAAGTACTCGCCCGAGCTGACGTACTGCTCGGCGGTGGCCAAGTCGGGCTTTTCAACAAAGCGCTCGACCGCACGTACGCGCTCGCCCGCTGCGGCCTTGATATAGCCGTAGCCGGTTTCCGGGCCGGTCGGCACGATCCCGAACGTGACCAGCTTGCCCGCCTGTGCAGCTGGCATCGCTGCCTGCACCGCCGCGCGGAACGCCGCTTCATCTGCGATTACGTGGTCCGAGGGCAGTACCAGCAATACCGCGTCATCCCCGTCGCGGGTGGCTTCCAATGCCGCCACGGCAATTGCCGGTGCGGTGTTGCGGCCCACCGGCTCCAGCAGGATCGCCTGCGGCTGCACACCCATCTGCTGCAGTTGTTCGGCGGCGACGAAGCGGTGCTCCTCGTTCGCTACGACCAGCGGGGCACGGCCCGCAATCGGCGCGACCCGCTGCCACGTGGCCTGCAGCATGGTCAGTTCGCCGGCCAGCGCCAGGAACTGCTTGGGATAGGCCTCACGCGATAGCGGCCACAGGCGTGTGCCGGAGCCGCCAGACAGGATGACAGGAAGCAGGTCGTTCATCGGGCGTGCCTCAGGAGGCTTTCAGCAACTGGGAGATTTCATCGGTGCGCTGCTTCAGCAGCGCCGCATCACCTCGGGTTTCAACATTCAGCCGCAGCAGTGGCTCGGTGTTGGAGCTGCGCAGGTTGAAACGCCATGCGCCGAAATCGGCGCTGATGCCGTCGGTATGGTCCAGCGTGGGCCCGTGCGAAGCGAAGTGCTCCATCACCCGTGCCACGGCCAGCTTGGCATCGGCCACCTTGAAGTTGATCTCGCCGCTGCACGGGAACTTCTGCATGCGCTCCTCGACCAGCTCGGCCAGCGACTGGCCCGACTCGGACACCAGTGCGGCAATCAGCAGCCAGGGAATCATGCCGGAGTCGGCATAGGCGAATTCGCGGAAATAGTGGTGGGCGCTCATCTCGCCGCCGTAGACGGCATCCTCGGCGCGCATCTTTTCCTTGATGAAGGCGTGGCCGCTTTTGCACAGCACCGCCTGGCCGCCGGCATCCTCCACCATCTCGATGGTGTTCCAGAGCAGGCGCGGATCATGCACGACCTTGCCGCCCGGCTGACGCGCCAGGATGGCCTTGGCCAGCAGGCCGACCAGGTAATAGCCCTCGATGAAGCGGCCGGTGTGGTCGAAGAAGAAGCAGCGGTCGAAGTCGCCGTCCCAGGCGATGCCGAAATCCGCGCCATGCTCGCGCACGGCCTGCGCCGTCATCTCGCGGTTTTCGACCAGCAGCGGATTGGGAATGCCATTGGGGAAGCTGCCGTCCGGCTCGTGGCAGATGCGGATGAACTCCAGCGGCAGGTGCGGTGCCAGCAGGTCGACGATGGCACCGGCTCCGCCGTTGCCGGCGTTGACCACCAGCTTCAGCGGCCTCAGCCGGGCGGCGTCCACATAGCTCAGCAGGTGGGCGATGTAAGCACTCTTGTCCGGGTGCGCCTGCAACCCGGCGCGAGGCGCGGCAGGCGGTGCGGTGTCTGCTTCGGCGGCGTCGGAAATGGCGAACAGGCCCGTATCCGAGCTGATCGGGCGCGCCTGTTCGCGCACCAGCTTCATGCCGTTGTAATCCATCGGGTTGTGGCTGGCGGTTACCATCACGCCACCGGCAGCCTGCAGATGATCCACCTGGAAGTACACCTCTTCGGTGCCGCACACGCCAATATCCAGCACCTCACGGCCGGCACCGCGCAGGCCGGCCGCCAGGGCGTCCTGCAGGGCCGGGCTGGTCAGGCGCACATCGTGGCCCACGACCACCGTGCCCGGCTTGAGCTGGGTGGCCAACGCCACGCCGATACGGCGGGCCAGGTCTTCATTGAGTTCGTCCGGAACCCGGCCGCGGATGTCGTAAGCCTTGAAAGCGGGAAGCGTCATAACCGTCCTTCTGGAGATCAGCGAAATAGTCTAGCGGGTGGCATGTATGGGAACCGTTTTCGGCCCTTTCCAGGAGCTGAATCCCGGTCCGTGAAAGGACGGGCCTCGCCTTTGCCGCCTGACCTGCAAGGGTGCGGCGGGTCAGCGCCCGATGATGTCTACCACCGCCGACAGGATGCCCCGACTGAACTGTCGGTACCTCCCACTCAACCACTCCGTTCCCACCACGCAGATTCTTCGGGGAAGCGAGGCGGGAAGGTGTGTACGGGCCTGCAGGTGAGTCAGGCGCGATCGGATCAGCGTGAGCACCTGGCTCGGACCATCTGCGCCTAGATGCACCTGCAATGCCTGCAGATTGTCCTGTTCAGCAGCAAGCAGCCGCAGTCGGTGCTGCTTTCTGTTGCCCTGACCCGGCCTGCCGACGCCGAGCTGATTGTGCTCATGAAGACGGTAGGCAATCGTGCATTCTTCCAGGGTGTCTACCACGCCCGCAGTAGCGGCAAGGATGCCGATCCAGGCATCGTGCACCCAGCCGTGGGTGGGGAGCGGCAGCACCTGCGGCAGCACCGAGCGCCGGAACGCCATTGCCGCCCCGGTCAGCAGGTTCCGCCGTAGCAGCACCTCGAATGCCCGGCCGTCATGCATGCCGCGAAGTTCGTGAGGGCGAATCTTCAACGAGGCGAACAACGAACCTGGCAGCGGTTCCCCCTGGCCATCGATCAGGCGCGCGTTGCTGTGAAGCACAAGCAGCTCGGGGCGAGCCTGGAAGATGTCCGCAAAGCGCTGCAGCTTGGTGGCGTCCCATACGTCATCCTGGTCGCACAGAAAGATCAGGTCCCCGCTGCAGGCGGTGATGGCCTCCTGGAAGTTCCGCCGGTAGCCAAGGTTTTCCGGGTTGACCTGCGCATCCACACGGATGCCCCGGGTCTGCGCGCGGGTGGCAAACGCAGCCGCGATCGCAGCGCTTGAATCGCTGGACACGTCGTCGCGCACGATGATCTCGTCAGGGCGCAAGGTCTGTGCCAGCAGGCTGTCCAGCTGCTGCTGCAGGAAGCGCTCGCCGTTATAGGTGCAGACCGCGATGGAAATACGTGGTGACATGAAGAAAAGGCAGGGCGGGTTGGTCCCATTGTCGTGCACGGCAACCGCTGGCGGCAAACTCCCGCCCCGGCAGCGGGGGCATTGCCGGGAGTCGTTTCCAGCCGTTCTGGGCCGGTAGCAGCACGCCGGAGGCCGGGCAACGACGTTTCGCATACAATTCCCCGAATCCAGGCCAGGACCCGGCAGCCGGGCCGGCCCGTCCAGCGCCATCCCGAAACGCCGAGGAATGCTTTGAAGTTCACCCCCGATCAGAATCGCGTGCTTGTGACCGGCGGCGCCGGCTTCCTTGGCTCCCACCTCTGCGACCGCTTGATCGCAGCCGGGCATGACGTTCTGTGCGTGGACAACTTCTACACCGGCAGCAAGGCCAACGTGGAAGGGCTGCTGGGGCATTCCCGCTTCGAGCTGATGCGCCACGACGTCACCTTCCCGCTGTATGTGGAGGTGGATCGCATCTTCAACCTGGCGTGCCCGGCCTCGCCAATCCACTACCAGCACGACCCGGTGCAGACCACCAAGACCAGCGTGCACGGCGCGATCAACATGCTTGGCCTGGCCAAGCGCACCCGCGCGCGCATCCTGCAGGCCAGTACCAGCGAGGTCTACGGCGACCCGGAGATCCACCCGCAGGTGGAAGGCTACTGGGGCCGGGTCAACCCGATCGGCATCCGCAGCTGCTATGACGAGGGCAAGCGCTGCGCCGAGACCCTGTTCTTCGACTACTGGCGCCAGCATCAGCTGGAGGTCAAGGTCATGCGCATATTCAATACCTATGGTCCGCGCATGCACCCCAACGATGGCCGCGTGGTCAGCAACTTCATCGTGCAGGCCCTGCGTGGCGAGCCGATCACCATCTACGGCGACGGCCAGCAGACCCGCAGCTTCTGCTACGTGGATGACCTCATCGAGGGCATGCTGCGCCTGATGGACACGCCGGCCGAATTCACCGGCCCGGTCAACATCGGCAATCCGACCGAGTTCACCATGTTGCAGCTGGCCGAGACGGTCGTCCGTCTGGTCGGCGGCAGCTCGAAGATCGAGTTCCGGCCGCTGCCCTCGGACGACCCGCGCCAGCGCCAGCCGGACATCAGCCTGGCCAAGGCCACCTTCGACTGGGAGCCCAAGGTGGCACTGGAAGATGGTTTGAAAGAGACCATTGCCTACTTCCGTCACCGGCTGCAGGCGTAAGGAGAGCGCGCATGCGGAAAGTCGTGGTGATGCCGGTCTATGAAGATCTGGAGGCTTCCTCGAAGCTGTTCCTTGAGCTGGCGCGCACCCAGGGCGGTAACACCTTCATCGTCGCGGTGGACGATGGCTCGGTGCGCCAGCCGCTGCCGGTTTCGGCCATCGAAGCGTCCGGACTGGAAGGCGTGGTGATCAAGTTGCGCCGCAATGTCGGCCACCAGCGTGCCATTGCCATCGGCTTGAGCTACGTAGCCGAACAGTTCGGCGACGACGTGGTCGTGGTCACCATGGATTCCGATGGGGAGGACACCCCTGAAAGCATCACCGAGCTGGTCAAGGGGCTGGCCAGCGAGGACGTCGACGTGGTGGTGGCGAGCCGCCGCAGCCGCGTGGAATCGCTGAAGTTCAAGGCGTTCTACCTGGTCTACAAGCTGCTGTTCTCGCTGCTCAGCGGCCGCCGGATCAGCTTCGGCAACTTCATGGCGGCCAAGATGCCGGCGGTGCGTCGTCTTGCCTCCATGCAGGAACTGTGGATCCATGTCGCCGCCTGCGTGCTGGGTTCCAAGCTGCGGGTCAGCAGCTGCCTGCTCGATCGGGGCCCCCGCTATGCCGGGCGCAGCAAGATGAATTTCGTCGGCCTGGCCCTGCACGGCTTCCGTGCGTTGATGGTGTTTGCCGAAGACGTGCTGGTCCGCGTGGGTATCGCCTGCACCGTGGTGGCGGCGTTCTCCATCACCGGTGGCATCATCGCCACCGTGCTGAAGATGCTGGGCTTTGCCACGCCGGGCTGGTTCTCGCTGGCTGCGGGCATTCTGCTGCTGGTGTTCCTGCAGACAGCGGCCCTGACCCTGATCACCCTGATGCTCTCGGGCATGATCCGCAGTGGCGGCGTTCTCGGTGTGGGCAGCTACCGCGAATTCGTTGAAGACGTGCAGCATGCCGGCCGCCGCAGCGCGTAAGGGGTTGAGCGGCCAGCTGGTCCGCTTCCTGATCAACGGGCTGGTGGCCACTGCGGTGCATTTCAGTGTGCTGCACGTGTGCATTGAGGTGCTGCACGTGCCGCTGGCGGCGGTGGCCAATGGCATTGCGGCGGTGTTTGGCATTACGGCCTCATTTCTGGGCAATCGCTACTTCGTTTTTCCTGGCCGTCCCGGCAGTGTGTTCAAGCAAGGGTCTTTGTTCGTCCTCGTTTACGCCAGCATCGCGCTGCTGCACGCGCTGCTGATGTTCGCCTGGGCCGATTGGCTGGGACTGGATTACCGGATCGGCTTCCTGCTCATCACCGGGCTGCAGATGGTCTGCAGCTTCCTCATCAACAAATTCGTGGTATTCAAATGAACAAGTTCCTGCGCGCTGGGCTGGCGACGGTGCTCTTCATCGTCGCTCTGCTGCTGGTGTACTACGTGCACATGCGCCACTTCCGGGTGAATGTGGTGCTGTATGCCAGCATCCTGGATGCGGTGATTGCCACGGTCGGTGTATTTACCGTGCTGCACCTGCTGAAGTGGTTCCGCGATTTTACGCGCCTTGAATTGCTCCAGTTGGTAGTGATCTGGATGCTGGGCGGTTATGTATTCGCCATTTCCCTCCCAACCGTGATTGACCGCTCGTTGTCGTTCTACATTCTGGAAAAGCTGCAGCAGCGTGGCGGCGGCATCCGCGAGGACGCCTTCCGGCAGGTCTTCACCGAGGAATACGTGCGCGAGCATCATCTGGTGGAGGTGCGCCTGACCGAACAGCTGGAGTCGGGCACGGTCGAGATCCACAATGGCTGCGTCACTCTCACGGCGCGCGGACAGCGTCTGGCTTCGTTCAGTCGCTTCTATCGGCAGAATCTGCTGCCCACGCACCGCCTGCTGATGGGCGAATACACCGATGCGCTGACGGACCCGTTCCGCGACAGCCGAATGCCGGTTGATTATCGCTGCAGCCGGAACTGACCGCTGTCTCCGGTAGGGGGCCGGGCCCGGGCAGGGGGCATGTGCTACCCCTGCTTCCGCCGCGCCGGTACCGCCCCCGGCAGCGGAGCCAGCAATGCCTCCAGATCCTCATCGCTGAAGCGCGGCCCGGTGGACCCGCCCCCATCCAGGATGGTGTCAGCCAAGGCGGCTTTGCGCTCCTGCATCTCGGCAATCCGTTCCTCGATACTTCCGGCCGCGATCAACTTGTAAACGAACACCGGCTGGTCCTGACCGATACGGTGGGCGCGGTCGGTGGCCTGGTTCTCCGCCGCCGGGTTCCACCAGGGGTCAAAGTGGATCACGGTGTCGGCGCGGGTCAGATTCAGCCCGACGCCGCCGGCTTTCAGGCTGATCAGGAAGATCGGCACCTCGCCTTGCATGAAACGCTGTACCGGGGTCTGCCGGTCGCGGGTCTGTCCGGTCAGCATCACATACCCCAGCCCGAGCTCATCCAGCAGCTGGCCGAGCAGGTCCAGCATGCCGGTGAACTGCGAGAACAGCAGGATGCGCCGGCCTTCCTCCACCATTTCCGGCAGCATTTCCCGCAACAGCTCCAGCTTGGCCGACGCTGTGGCGCCGGCACGCGTGCCGGGCAGCAGGCGCGGGTCGCAGCACACCTGGCGCAGCTTCAGCAGCGCGTCCAGCACCACGATGTGGCTTCGCGCAAGTCCCTGGGCGGAAACGGCCTGGCGCACCTTTTCCTCCATCGTGGCGCGCACGGTTTCATACATGTCGCGCTGCGTGCCTTCCATCACCACGCTGCGGGTGATCAATGTTTTCGCTGGCAGTTCGGCCGCCACTTCGTCCTTGCGCCGGCGCAGCATGAACGGGCGCATCCGCTGGGCCAGCCACTGCGCGCGCTGCGTATCGGCGTTACGCTCGATCGGATGCCGCCATTGCTGGTTGAACGCTTTTTCGGTGCCCAGCAGCCCGGGCAGCAGGAAATCGAACTGGGTCCACAGCTCGCCGAGGTGGTTTTCCAGTGGCGTGCCGGTCAGGCACAGGCGGTGATTGGCCTTCAACGAACGCAGTGCCATGGCCGCCCGCGAACGCGGGTTCTTGGCCTGCTGCGCCTCGTCCAGCACCAGCAGGTGCCAGGTCTGCTCCCGCAGTACCTCCTCATCGCGCCACAGCAGCGCGTAGGTGGTCAGCACCAGGTCATGTCGCGGAATGTGCGCGAAGCTTTCCGCGCGCGAGGGTCCGTGCAGCACCAGAACGCGCAGATCCGGGGTGAACCGTTCCGCCTCGGCCTGCCAGTTGTGCAGCAACGAGGTCGGCACCACCACCAGCACCGGCTGGCGCAGGCGCCTGGCTTCCTTCTCCAGCTGGATGTGGGCCAGCGTCTGCAGGGTTTTGCCCAGGCCCATGTCATCGGCAAGCACGCCGCCCAGCCGGTGCTGGCCCAGGTGCTGCAGCCAGCTCAGGCCTTCAATCTGGTAATGGCGCAAGGTCGCCTGCAGTCCCGCAGGCGGCTGCGCCGTCGCCATCGCCGGTCCGTCCAGCAGGCGCTGGGCCACGCTGCGCGCTATCGCGTTGTCCTTGAGTTGCAGTGCCGCGGAATTCTGCAGTGTGCGCAGGCGGGCGTGATCGTGCAGCGGAACGCGTAGTGCTCCACCCCGCCGGCTGAACAGGTCGCCGAGCAGGGCAATCAGCGGCTTCAGTCGCGCTGCGCGCAGGGCCAGTCGGCGTGGACCGGTGGCAGGCAGCAGCACCAGCTCGTCGTCAGGGATGGTGGAGACCGATCCGCGCGACCAGCGCGGGTCGGTGTTCAACACCTGCTGCAGCAGCGGAGCCAGCGCCAGGGTCTGGCCTTCCACCTCGATGTCCAGGCCGATCTCGAACCAGCCCGGTACATCGCGATCGGCCTGCACGTCCAGTGTGATGGCGTCCACCTCGGTCACCTGATGGCGGAACGTGGCATCCGGCTCCACCCGCCAGCCCTGCGCCCGCAGCTGCGGCACCTCGTTGCGCAGGAACAGCGCCCAGTCGCCGCCGCGCGCAAGGAACTGGGGTCCCGTGCCGGGCAAGGACACCACCGGCCGCGGATCGCGGTACAGACCTGCCGCCTGCAGTTCACGTTCGCGCAGGTGTTCCTCTGCGGCGTCACGGGCCAGCAGGCTCAGCTGGCCGAGTGCGTCCTGGACGAACACCGACGGGTCATCCAGATGCCGGGTCACGTCCCCGTATTCGAATGTGGCGGTAGCGAAGTCACGCCACTCGGAGGCGTCGGACTTGCGCAGCCACTGCGGCCGATGCTCGACGCTGTGCAGGCGCAGCACCGGCACCAGCGGCTGCGCCTCCAGCACGGGCAGTGCACCGTCGGTGGCCGGATGGGGCAGGGCCGGGTCGATCTGCTGCAGGGTCTGGCTGACCAGCGCGCTCTCTTCGGGAAACACCCCGGGCAGCTCCAGAAAGGCACCGGCGTCTTCGGCCGCCATCGCCAGCTGCAGCGCCCCCACCTCGCCGTTGCTGGAGTCCAGGTAGCAGGCCGAGCGGCCGTGCACGCTGCCATCGCCACCGCCCTCCACCTGCAGCGAAGGCATCGCGCGCAGGCGGCCGTTGTACTCGCTGGCCCTCCAGTGCAGCGTGCCCGCACGTGGCTGCGCCCAGCGCGCCGGCACCGGTGCCGTTGCGTCGGCAATGAAGGCGCGGCCGGTGGCGATGATCTGCTGCAGCAGGGCCACGACGTCGATCCGGTCGCGGTTGTCGTGGTGATGCTGCAGCAACCACAGCTGGGACAGCACCGCGATGTCGTCCTGGGTAAGGTACCCGGCCGGAGCCAGGAACAGGTCGGGGCCCAGGCTGAGCAGCTTCTCGCGTTTGACGGTGCCATCTGCCGCCCGCTTGATGCGCTGCACGTAAACGACGAGGCGATGCTGGAACACCGAGAGGTCGTAGCAGACCCCACGCGTCGGCCCCGCGGGTGGCGCGGAATCGTTTGCAGCACTGTGGCGCGCGTGCCAGCGCGACAGTGCCTGCAGCAGTTCCATGCGTGGCGGCTGCAGCAGGGTCAGCGGCGCGGCCGGCAACTCCAGCGGCGGGCTCGCCTGCACCAGGTCCAGGCCCTGCGCCATGACCGCCGCCAGGTGCTTGCAGGCCTGGCCCACAGGGCAACTACACTCGGCCACCAGCCGGCTGCGGGCGGTGCGGGTGCTGGCTCTCAGGTCAACCCACACGTGGTAGGGGCGACGCGCGCTGCCCTGCACCAGCGCGGTGATCTGGTCGTTCTCATGGCGCAGCTGCCGCACCGCGAACAGGTAGTTGGCGCTTTTCTCCATCGTCCGCGGGTCGAACCAGCGGTGGACGTCGTCCAGGGTGTAGGTGGCTGTCATGAGGGGTCTCCTGCTTTGTTGCGCCGCACTCAGCCGCGTCATCGGGTATCGCTAGAATGGGGCATTATCCCCGAGCAAGGTAATTGGAATGGAACGACCGACGTCCAAAAGCAAGCGCTACGCAAGCGCTGCCGAGGCCCTGCAAGGTGCCGTGGCCGATGGCCAGACCCTGGCGGTTGGCGGTTTCGGCCTGTGCGGCATTCCCGAAGCACTGATTGCGGCCTTGCGCGACACCGGGGTGAAGGGTCTGACCGTCATTTCCAACAATGCTGGCGTGGACGGCTTCGGCCTGGGCCAGCTGCTGGAAACCCGCCAGATCAAGAAGATGATTTCGTCCTACGTGGGCGAGAACAAGGAATTCGAACGCCAGTTCCTGGCCGGCGAGCTGGAGCTGGAGTTCAACCCGCAGGGCACCCTGGCCGAGCGCCTGCGCGCCGGTGGGGCCGGTATTCCGGCCTTTTTCACTGCCACCGGCTACGGGACGGTCGTCGCCGAAGGCAAGGAAACCCGTGAATTCGACGGCAAGCACTACGTGATGGAAACCGCGCTGCGCGCGGATGTGGCGCTGGTGAAGGCCTGGAAGGCCGACGAAGCCGGCAACCTGGTGTTCCGCAAGACCGCGCGCAACTTCAACCCGGCCTGTGCGACGGCCGGCAAGCTGTGCATTGTGGAAGTGGAAGAGGTGGTGCCGGTGGGCAGCATCGACCCGGACCAGGTGCACCTGCCTGGTATTTACGTGCACCGCATCGTGCACAACCCGACCCCGGAAAAGCGGATCGAACAGCGCACCGTGCGTGCGGAGGGCAACTGAGATGGCATGGACCCGCGATGAAATGGCGCAGCGCGCCGCCCGTGAGCTGACCGACGGCGCATACGTGAATCTGGGCATTGGGCTGCCGACGCTGGTGGCCAACCACATTCCCGATGGCGTGGATGTGTGGCTGCAGTCGGAGAACGGCCTGCTCGGCATTGGTCCGTTCCCGACCGAGGCGGAAGTGGATGCCGACCTGATCAATGCCGGTAAGCAGACCGTGACCGCGCGTGCCGGGGCCAGCTACTTCGGCAGTCATGACAGCTTTGCGATGATCCGCGGCGGCCACGTCAATCTGGCCATCCTGGGTGCCATGCAGGTCACCGACAAGGGCGACCTGGCCAACTGGATGGTGCCCGGCAAGATGGTCAAGGGCATGGGCGGGGCGATGGACCTGGTGGCCGGCGTGCAGCGCGTGGTGGTGCTGATGGAGCACACTGCCAAGAACGGCGAGCACAAGATCCTGCCCGAGTGCACGTTGCCACTGACCGGCGTGGGCGTGGTGGACCGCATCATCACCGATCTGGCCGTGTTCGATGTCACCGACAAGGGTCTGGTGCTGGTGGAAGCTGCACCCGGCGTGGATCCGTCGGAGCTGAAGGAGAAGACCGGCGTGGCGTTCAGCGGGTGACCTGTCCAGGCGCGGCTGCTAAGCTGCCGCGCTTCGGGTTGGCGGGACGCTGCTGTGAACAAAGTCGGGATGACAGGCGTGGCGGCGCTTATCGCGCTTGGCTTGGCGGTGTCGGTGCGCGGCATCGCCAAGGATGTGCATTTCGAGCGGCCGTTGCTCGTGCAGGCGCTCAAGGCTGATGCGGGCTTCGCAGCATCCGTGCCACCGGAAGTGGTGGAATCGCGTGCATTGCTGCAGATGCACCCGTCTGAAGCACCACTGGCGCTGGGGGCTGGATTGAACGATGACTCCCTGCTGCAGCAGCGCCACTGGGAAGCGCTGTACCCCGCGCGCCTGCATGAAACCCGGAGCGGCCGCATGCTGTGGAAGGCCCCGGGTCCGGATCGCACCGATTGCACTGAGCTGGGAAGGAGCGACCGTGTTGTCCTCGTTGACTGCCCCTGACGCCATGCGGCGTCCTGCCGTGGCCATGTTGTGCTGTGTGATGGCCGGGTACGTGCTGGCGGCGTTGGGGGGCGTTGGCCTGCCGACGATGCTGGCGATCGCGGCGCTACTCGCTGCTGCGGTGTGGGCGCTGGCCAGCGTGCGTGACCCGCGCGCGGCGTGGATGGTGGCCAGCGTGCTGGCGCTGCTGGTGATTGCACTGGGCAGCCCGACGGACGAGTGGGACCCGCGATCAATCTGGCTGTTCCATGCCCGTCGCATCTTCGAGGAGGGTTCGCTATACGCCATGCTGGATGGCTATGCGCCTTTCAGCCATAACGATTATCCGGCGCTGGTGCCGTTGCTGTCGGCCAGCTCAGCGCAACTGGTCGGGCACTGGAACGAGCTGTTCCCCAAGGCGGCGGGCACCTTGCTGCTGCTGCCTGCCTTGCTGCTGATCGCACGCAGCCTGCGCACGTGGTGGGTGGCGGGGTTGTTTGCGGTGGTCATGATGCAGATCGGCGGACGCTATCTGGCCGATGGCTACATGGATGCGCTGCTGGCGGTATATGCGGTCGCGGCGCTGGCCACCGCCGCGCGCTGCGCAGAGCGCACCCAGCGGATCGCCTGGGGCGAAATGCTGCCGTTCGTGCTCAGTACGGCGGTGTTGTCGCTGATCAAGAACGAGGGCATGGTGCTGGCGGCTGTGATTACTGCTGCCACCGCTGCGGCAGTGCTGCTGCGCGAGCGGCGGGTGCCCTGGATGCTGTTGATCGCGTTCGGGGTGGCGATGTTGCCGCTGCTGGCGTGGAAGCTGGCGGTGGCGGGTGCTCATCTGACCAATGATCTGGCGTCGAGTGACATGAAGGGGCAGCTGCTGGCACGCCTGCCGGAGCTGTCCAACAGCGCGCTGATTCTGAAGAAACTGTTCCGCGAGTGGGCGCTGGTACCGTTGCTGGTGCTGGCGATGTTGTGGCGGCGCACCTGGGCGACGCCGGTGGTGCTGGCCGGCGCAGTGGCTGGCCTGGTGTATGCAGGGGTGCTGTACGCGGTATACCTGGGCACGCCGCATGATCTGGAGTGGCATCTGGCCACCAGCGTCAAGCGCGTGGTGCTGCCCGTGTATCTGCTGCTGATGTATGCGCTGCTGGTGGTGGTGGACCGCTGGCGATCCGCGCCGGAGCCGGTGCCGGTTTCGCAGTAACGCCCGCCGGTTGCGGGCGCTACCGCTGTCGTAAGTTCATCGGCTCACCACCACCGGCGCAGCCGCGCCATCGTGCGCACGGCGTCCTTGTCGGTACTGAGCAGGATGTTTCCGGGGTTCACGCCCAGGTAGATCCGGCGGCCTTCGTCGAACTCGGCGCGCTGCATCCACATGCCGCGCAGATCCAGCCAGGGAACCATCAGGCCGGTCATGCCATCCTGGACGTAATGCAGACCGCCCACCACCAGGCTGCGGGGTATGTTCCAGTGCAGCGTGTGGGTGGCGAGGGCGCGGTGATAAGGGTCGAAACGGTTGAAGCGCATGGTGAGTGTCTCCGGAAATCTCCCTCGCCGGGCTGGCGAGGGATGTCGGGAGGCTGAAAACCGTATGAGAACCAACCGGTGCGACGTATTTCCGCAAGGGTGTTGTATTCCGTCACCCTCCCGACGCAGGTCGTGAAACTTCAGGTTCTCATGGAGTTTTCAGACTCCTCGTGTCCACCATGCAGGACGGGCGAACGATAGCGGAATCGGGTTTCGTGCGGTGCGTGACGTAGTTGGACCGAACGCGGTCAACGCGATGTCGCGAATGAATTCAGGAGTGGCGGAGCGGTAGACGTATCAAGTGATTCGGCGAGTGTGATGGACTTCGCGTTACATGTGCGGGCGCACAAATCTCGGTGGGAAGAAAATCATCGTGGCGCGTCGTGTTTGGCATGGATTGCGTGGACACGCATGGCGTGTCCCTACCGCCGGGCATGCGCCCGGAGAACGGCGCAATCGTCCTGCGCACGTAGCAATTCGTAGTGACGCGCCATGCGCGTCAACCGCGCAACGCGCGGCACAAGCATCCGAAGTCCCCATCCGCGGCATTGCGATTCACCGACCAACGTTTAGAGGTGGCCGAAGAGGCGCATCGGGCGTTCATGGCAACCGAACGAAGAGCGGACGGGCATGGCCCGTCCCTACGCGGTGCATCCGAAGCCCTGCCGGGCATGCGCCCGGCGAACGGCGCAATCGTCCTGCGCACGTAGCAATTCGTAGTGACGCGCCATGCGCGTCAACCGCGCAACGCGCGGCACAAGCATCCGAAGTCCCCATCCGCGGCATTGCGATCCACCGACCAACGTTTAGAGGTGGCCGAAGAGGCGCATCGGGCGTTCATGGCAACCGAACGAAGAGCGGACGGGCATGGCCCGTCCCTACGCGGTGCATCCGAAGCCCCGCCGGGCGCGCGCCCGGCGAACGGCGCAATCGTCCTGCGCACGTAGCAATTCGTAGTGACGCGCCATGCGCGTCAACCGCGCAACGCGCGGCACAAGCATCCGAAGTCCCCATCCGCGGCATTGCGATTCACCGACCAACGTTTAGAGGTGGCCGAAGAGGCGCATCGGGCGTTCATGGCAACCGAACGAAGCGCGGACGGGCATGGCCCGTCCCTACGCGGTGTATCCGAAGCCCCGCCGGGCGAGCGCCCGGCGAACAGCGCAATCGTCCTGCGCCCGTAGCAATTCGTAGTGACGCGCCATGCGCGTCAACCGCGCAACGCGCGGCACAAGCATCCGAAGTCCCCATCCGCGGCATTGCGATTCACCGACCAACGTTTAGAGGTGGCCGAAGAGGCGCATCGGGCGTTCATGGCAACCGAACGAAGAGCGGACGGGCATGGCCCGTCCCTACGCGGTGCATCCGAAGCCCTGCCGGGCATGCGCCCGGAGAACGGCGCAATCGTCCTGCGCACGTAGCAATTCGTAGTGACGCGCCATGCGCGTCAACCGCGCAACGCGCGGCACAAGCGTCCGAAGGCGGTCCCCCATCGAAACGCAGGCCGCACCGACGTTTAGACCCAAACGAAGCCACCCATCAGGCGTTCATGACATCGGAACGAAGCGCGGACGGGCATGGCCCGTCCCTACGCGGTGTATCCGAAGCCCCGCCGGGCGAGCGCCCGGCGAACAGCGCAATCGTCCTGCGCCCGTAGCAATTCGTAGTGACGCGCCATGCGCGTCAACCGCGCAACGCGCGGCACAAGTATCCGAAGACGGTCCCCCATCGAAACGCAGACCGTACCGACGTTTAGACCCAAACGAAGCCACCCATCAGGCGTTCATGACCCCGGAACGAAGAGCGGACGGGCATGGCCCGTCCCTACGCGGTAATGTTCTCCCATGGACCTCCACCTCCCCGACGCCCGCGTGCACTGGCACCGCCACTGGCTGGCGGCACCGGCCGCCGACACCCTGCAGCGCACCCTGCGCGAGGACGTACCGTGGGAGGTGCACAAGATCCGCATGTTCGGCCGGCAGGTGGATTCGCCGCGGTTGAGCTGCTGGATGGGCGACCCGGCGGCGCGTTACCGCTATTCGGGCACGGACTTCGTGCCGCACCCCTGGCACCCGGCGCTGCTGCCGCTGTGCGCGCAATTGGCCGCGTTCTGTGGTGCGCGTTTCAACAGCGTGCTGCTCAACCGGTACCGCGATGGCGACGACGGCATGGGCTGGCACAGCGACAACGAACCGGAGCTGGGGCCGGAACCGGTGATTGCGTCATTGAGCCTGGGCGCGGCCAGGAGGTTCGCGCTGCGCCGGCGTGAGGATCACAACCGCAAAGCGGAGGTGACCTTGGGGCACGGGGATCTGCTGGTGATGGCGGGGGCGACGCAGCGGTTGTATCAGCATGCGTTGCCGAAGAGCGCGCGGGCGATGGGGGAACGGATCAACCTGACGTTCCGGTGGATCAATGCGGGCGGCGGATGATGCGATTACGCCAACCAACGGACGCGCATGGCGCGTCCCTACGCGGGATCCGTAGTGACGCGCCATGCGCGTCATCGCGGACCGATCAACGCCGCAACGGCGGGGCCACCGGGGCCTTCTGGTAATCCGCCTGACCCGTCACCAGCGTCCAGCCCACCACATCGCGCGTCACCGCCTTCAAGCCGGCCTCCATCGCCTGGGCCACCTGCGCGGTGTTGGTGCTGCCGACCGGCTGCTCCTGACGGAAGGTACGATCCGCCACCACCCGCTGGTCCACCACATGGATCAGCTTGGCATTCAGCTCGATCAGCGCATTCGGCGTGGCCTGGCCGTTGTAATCGGCTTCAAACCGACGCACGTCCAGCGTCAGCTTGTAGTCCGCGCGGATGCCGGTGGTGGCACGGGCCACGCCGGAGATGCGCCCGGAATCCTCGAAGCCGCGTACCAGCGCGTCGTCCACCATGTCGGTGGCCGGCTGCGCCCAGCTCACGCCCTTGTACACCTGCAGCTCGGAAGGCTGGGGGCGCACATTGATGCGCGGGCTGTCGACGACACGCGCAGCGGTGGGCTTGACCAGAATCAGCTGCCAGTCGACCTTCGGCCACGCGGCATCGGGCTCAATGCGCACCACCGGCGAATAGATGGTGACCTGGCTGCGCTCGCCGCCGCCCAGCAGCGAGCAGGCCCCCAGCGCGAAGATCAGTGCGACCGGGGTGAGCAGACGGAAGGGACGGGCGGGAAGAAGAGGGATGTGGCTCATTTGGGTTCGAACTCCTTCGGCGCGTCGCGGCCCAGCAGATAGCGGGCGGGGTTGTTGTCCAGGCGGTCGCTGACCCGGCGCAGGTCGCGGATCAGCCCGCGCAGTTCGGTCAGGGTCGGGCCCAGCTGGCCCAGGCCGTCGTTGGCGAAGCTGTTGATGGCGGCGCGGTTCTCGCCCAGGATCGAATCGGCATTGCCGGCAGCGGAATCCAGCTTGGTCAAGGTGGTTTCCAGCTTGTTGAGAATCGGCGGCAGCTGCTGCACCAGGTTGGTGTCCAGGCGCTGGATGGTGCCGTTGGTGGTCTTCAGGGTCTGATCCAGGCTGCGTGCGGCGTCGCGTGCGCTCAGCAGCAGCGCCTGCGTGCCCTGGTCGCGATCGGCCAGGCCACCGCTGATGGTTTCCAGGTTGGCCAGGGTGGAGTTGATCGCCGCCACGTTGCGGTCGCTCAATATCTGGTCCATGCGCTCGACAATGCGGTTGGCCACGTCGGTGATGTTCTGCAGCGCCGATGGCGTGGTCGGAATGATCGGGGCCGGGTCCTTGTTCACCGCGGTGAGCGCCTGCGCCTGCGGGGTGCCGCCGGTGAGCTGGATGATTGACGGGCCGGTCAGGCTGGTGATCGCCAGCTTGGCGCGGGTGTCGGTCTTGATCGGGGTACTGGAGTTGAGGCGGATGCGGGCCACCACCTGGCGCGGGTCATCCGGCACCAGGTTGAGTTCGGTGATCGAGCCGACCGCAATGCCGTTGTACTGCACCGGGCTGCCCACCGAAAGGCCGGTGACCGCCTCGCGGAACACTACGCGGTATTCGGTCCAGGTGCGGTCGGAGGAATACTTGGCCGCCCACAACCCGAAGGCCAGCAGAGCCAGCCCCACAATCAGGGTGAACGCGCCGATCAGTACGTAATTGGCTTTGGTTTCCATGAGTCACTCACTCTTTGGCCGCGCGGGCAGCGCGTGCGCGGGGGCCGTGGAAATACTCCTGGATCCACGGGTGCTCCAGTTGTTCAATTTCATGCAGCGGGGCATTGGCAATCACCTGTTTGTCGGCCAGCACCGCCACCCGGTCGCAGATCGCGTACAGGGTGTCCAGGTCATGGGTGATCAGCATTACCGTCAGCCCCAGCGCTTCCTGCAGGGTCTTGATCAGGCGGTCGAAGGCGGCCGCGCCAATCGGGTCCAGTCCGGCGGTGGGTTCGTCCAGGAACAGCAGCGGCGGATCCAGCGCCAGCGCACGGGCCAGGCCGGCGCGCTTGCGCATGCCGCCCGACAGCTGCGAGGGCAGCTTGTTGATTGCATCAGCGGGCAGGCCGGCCAGCTTCACCTTCAGCAGCGCCAGCTCGTAATGCCAGCGCTCGGGCAGTTCGCGGTGGTGCTCCTTCAGCGGCACCTGTACGTTCTCGCCCACGCTCAGCGACGAGAACAGCGCGCCGTCCTGGAACAGCACGCCGGTGTTGCGCTCGATGTGCAGGCGGTCGGCCGGGTTCTCCGAACGCGCATCCACGCCCAGCACTTCAATCTGGCCGGCGTCGGGATGGCGCAGGCCGAGGATGCTGCGCATCAGCACCGACTTGCCGGTGCCCGAGCCGCCGACCACGCCAAGAATCTCGCCGCGGCGCACGTCCAGGTCCAGGCCATCATGCACGGTCTGGCTGCCGAAACGGTTGGTCAGCCCGCGCACGCGAATGGCCAGCCCGTCGGGATCCTGCAGGCGGTCAATGCGGTCGGTTTCGATCAGGGCGTCGTCAGTACTCATCACCAATCCATGTGCATGAACCACAACGCGGCGAATGCATCGATGATGATCACCAGCGAAATCGTCTGCACCACGCTGGAGGTGGTGCGCTCGCCGACGGACTGCGCGGTGCCTTCCACCTTCAGCCCCTCCAGGCAGCCGATCAGGCCGATCACCGCGGCAAACACCGGGGCCTTGGCCAGGCCGACCAGCATGTGCCGCACCTCGATGGTGTCGTGCAGGCGGGCCAGATACATCTGCGGGGGAATATCCAGGTCGAAAGCACCGACGGTGACGCCGCCGGCCAGGCCAGCCACCATGGCCACGAAGGTCAGCAGCGGCAGGGTGATCATCAGTGCGATCAGGCGCGGCAGCACCAGCAGGTCGACCGGGTCCAGCCCGAGGGTTTTGATCGCGTCGATCTCTTCGCGCGCTTTCATCGAGCCGATCTGCGCGGTGAACGCACTGGCGGTACGGCCGGCCAGCACGATCGCGGTCAGCAGCACGGCAAATTCGCGCAGGAAGGCGATGCTGACCAGTTCCACCACGTAAATTTCCGCGCCGAAGTCGCGCAGGATGGTCGAGCCGAGGAAGGCGATCACCGCGCCCACCAGGTAGGACAGCAGCGCCACCAGTGGCACCGCATCCAGCCCGACCTGCTCCATGTGGTGCACGGTGGCGGTCAGGCGCAGGCGGCGCGGCTGGCGCAGCAGACGCCCGGCCTTGACCAGGTTCTCGCCCAGGAAGCTGGCCAGCGCCACGATGTTCTGGCCCACGCCGTGCATGCTGCGGCCCAGGCGCTCCAGCGCGGCCAGCACGCCGAAGTCGCGTTTGGCCTTGGGGCGGTCGTCGGCCACCTCCTCGATGGTGCACACCAGCGCCTGGTGCTCAGCGCGGAACTGCAGTGCGTCTTCGCCCAGATTGGCACGGTGGGCCACGCGCAGCACCTGCAGCACGCCGGCCGAGTCGAGCTGGGTGATGCCATTGGCGTCAATGCCGGTGACTTGTTCGGGCACGCCACGCAGCGCTTCGGCCGCATCCAGCGCGGTGCGCAATGTCCACTGGCCGGACAACCGGATAAGCCCGGGGTCCTGCGGATCCTGTTCGAGTCGGGGAGGTTGGTTTGGCGTCATGGGGGCGTCCTGCATCCAGCATAACCTGTCTGTGTGCACGCCCTGTAGTGCCGGCCGCTGGCCGGCTCTCGTGATGCGGGTAATACTACGGCGCATGTCTGCCGACGCACCCGCCATCGCCACCCCACCGGCCACCTACGCACAGCGGGTTGCCTTCGTTTCCGAAATCGCCGGCCGCCTGCACAGCTATGGCACCACCGCACAGCGCCTGGAAGCGGCAGTGGTGGCGCTGTCGCAACAGCTGGACCTGGATTGCGAGCCGTGGTCGAACCCAACCGGGTTGATTCTCAGCTTCAGCGACCCGACCAAGGCGATCGGTTCGTCGGACATTACCCGCGTGATCCGTCTCGCCCCGGGCGAAAACGACCTGCACAAGCTCAGCATTGCCGACCGCATTGCCGATTCGGTGGCCAACGGCACCATGAGCATTGCCCAGGGTCACACCGCGCTGCGGCAACTGGATAAAGACCCCGGACGCGCCGGCAAGATCCGCATGATGCTGTCCTACAGCCTGGGCGCGGCGGGCGTGGCCGGGCTGTGGAAACTGCCGTGGCTGGACATCGCCACCGCCGGGGTGATCGGCCTGCTGATCGGGCTGATGTCGCTGCTCACCGACCGTCGCCCGGCCACGCGTGAGGCCAGTGAAGCGCTTGCGGCGCTGCTGGCCGGTACCGTGGCGGCACTGGTGGCTTCGTTCGTGGCACCGTTGAATCTCAATACGGTGATCATCGCCTCGCTGGTGGTGATGCTGCCCGGTATGTCGCTGACCAACGCGGTCAATGAACTGGCCAGTCAACATTGGGTCTCGGGCACGGCACGTTTTGCCGGTGCGGTCACCACCATTCTGAAACTGACCGTGGGCGCGGTGATCGCGGTGACCCTGTCGGGAATCATCGGCCTGGACCCGCAGGTGCGCGCGTCGCGGCCGCAGGCGGACTGGGTGGAATGGAGTGCGCTGCTGCTGGCGGCCTTCGCGTTTGCCATGTTGTTCAAGGCGAACAAGCGCGATTATCCGTGGGTCATCGCCGCCTCGATTGCCGGCTATGCCATTTCCAGATTCGCCGGCCAGGCGTGGGGATTGCCGGCGGGCATTTTCCTGTCAGCGATGGTGATGACAGGCGCAGGCAACCTGTTTGGGCGGCTGGTGCAGCGGCCAGGGGCGATCATCCGCCTGCCCGGCATCATCATGCTGGTGCCCGGCAGCACCACATTACGCGGTGTTCTCACCCTGGTGCAGCAGCAGGACGTCAGCGCCGGGCAACTGGTATTGATGACCGTGTTGAATGTGGTGATGGCGCTGGTGGCGGGGTTGTTGTTCGGGAATCTGCTGATACCTGCGCGCAAGAATCTGTGAGTTTCTGTGAGATTTGGATTGACGCGCATGGCGCGTCGCTACGCGGTGCCGGGCGTGTAGAGACGCGCCATGCGCGTCTGGGCGTTACCCGCAAAAACAAAAACGCCGGCTTCCCAGCCGGCGTTCCTACCTCTGCATTTCCTTGATCACGCTTACTTCTTGATCAGGAAATCTTCCAGCTTCTTGCCCTTCGTGGTGTGGGCAGCCAGCCAGCGCGGCTGCTTGCCACGACCGGTCCAGGTTTCCTTCGGATTGGCCGGATTACGGTACTTCGGAGCCACCTTGCCGAGCTTGCGAACAGCCTTTTTTGCGGGGGCTTTGGCGGCCTTGGTGACGCGACCGCGGGCGGGTGCTTCGCCGCCGAACACTTCTTCAACGGTGTAGCCGCTGCTCTTGAGCAGTTTGTTCAACTGCGCGCGCACCTTGGTGATGGCAGGGCGCTTGGCAACAACCGTCTGGCGCTTCTTTGCATTCTTGATCAGGGCGCCCAGCTCTTTTGCGGACAACCCACTCAGGTCAATACTCATCAACTACTACTCCGGAATTCAAACGAAGGACGGGGGCCGCCGGTCCTTGGCGAGTCCTGAGGATACATTCTCATTTGAATCGTGCACAGCAAGGGGTATTACCCATTCTGGCGGGATAATGAAAAAGCCGGGGTGGTGCCCCGGCTTTGTGATCACTTCGACAGTTTTGCCAGCAGGCCGCCCCGGTCCAGGCTTTCGGCCTCGCTGGCCGAGCGGGCCCGGTACTCGAACGTGCCCGCGGCCAAGCCGCGTTCGGACACCACCACCCGGTGGGGAATGCCGATCAGTTCCATGTCGGCAAACATCGCGCCCGGGCGAAGGCCGCGATCGTCCAGTGCGGCATCCAACCCGGCGGCCTGCAGTTCGGCCAGCAGTTCAGCGGCGGCGGCGCTGACGCTTTCATCCTGTTTCGGATTGATGACACACACCACCACCTGCCACGGAGCCATGGCGTCGGGCCAGAGGATGCCGGCGTCGTCGTGGTTCTGTTCGATG
The DNA here is from genome assembly GCA_050983615.1 of Stenotrophomonas maltophilia. Taxonomy (GTDB): domain Bacteria; phylum Pseudomonadota; class Gammaproteobacteria; order Xanthomonadales; family Xanthomonadaceae; genus Stenotrophomonas; species Stenotrophomonas maltophilia_AZ. The sequence continues at coordinate 694,946 of CP158958.1, forward strand.
GCGGCGGCCACGATGCGGGAAATGCCGATGCCATAGCAGCCCATTGCCATGACGGCGGCCTTGCCGTTTTCGTCCAGCACCGTGGCATTCAGTGCCTGCGCATACTGACGGCCGAGCTGGAACACGTGACCCACTTCGATGCCGCGCGCGATTTTCAGTACGCCGCCATCAGCGGCGCGGTCGCCTTCCTTGACGTTGCGGATGTCGACGACTTCCGGTTCCGGCAGGTCGCGGCCCCAGTTGACGCCGGCAATGTGGAAGCCCGCTTCGTTGGCACCCACCACGAAATCGGCCAGTGCGGCGACTTCGCGGTCGGCAATGACGCGCACCGGCTTGGCCGGATTGAGCGGCCCCAGGAAACCGGGCTCGCTGCCCAGGTGGGCCTGGATTTCCGCTTCGCCGGCCATGCGGTAGCCCTGCAGGCCGTCCACCTTGGCCAGCTTGATTTCATTGACCTCGTGGTCGCCACGGACCAGGGCCAGCACGAAACCGGCCTCGCTCATGATGGCCACCGACTTCACGGTGCGCGCCAGCTCCAGGCCCAGCAGTTCGGCCACGGCTTCGCAGGTCTTCTGGGTGGGGGTTTCCACCTTGCGCAGGGCTTCGTTGGCGGCGGCGCGCGCAGCAGGTTCAGCGGCGACGGCCGCTTCCATGTTGGCGGCGTAATCCGAGCCGGTGGAGAACACCAGCGCGTCCTCGCCGGAATCGGCGATCACGTGGAATTCCTGCGAGGCGTCACCGCCGATGGCACCGGAATCGGCCTGCACCATGCGGAAGTCCAGGCCCAGGCGGGTGAACACACGCGCATAGGCGCGCTTCATGTTTTCGTACTCCGCCACCAGGCTTTCATCGTCCAGATGGAATGAGTAGGCGTCCTTCATCAGGAACTCGCGCGCGCGCATTACCCCGAAACGCGGGCGGATTTCGTCGCGGAACTTGGTCTGGATCTGGAAGAAGTTGACCGGCAGCTGCTTGTAGCTGGACAGCTCCTGGCGCGCGAAGTCGGCGGCGGCCTCTTCAGCCGTCGGGCTGTAGCAGAACACCTGCTCCTTGCGGTCCTTGATCTTCAGCAGCTGCGGGCCGAATTTTTCCCAGCGCCCGGTGGCTTCCCACAATTCCTTGGGCTGGATGGTCGGGACCTGGAACTCCACCGCGCCAGCGCGCTCCATTTCCTCGCGCACGATGCGCTCGACCTTACGCAGCACGCGCAGGCCCAGCGGCGACCAGGTGTACAGTCCCGAGGCCAGCTTGCGGATCATGCCCGCGCGCAGCATCAGGCGGTGGCTGGTCAGCTCCGCGTCGCTGGGGGTTTCCTTGGTGGTGTGCAGGTGGAACTGGGAAAGGCGCATCGTCGGCATCGCTGAACGGCGGAAACCGGTATTCTGCCAGTCCGGCGGGGTATCGACCAACGGTCGATACTTACCGGGCCTCAATGGACCGGGATCATGCCGCCGGCTTGCAATACGCCTTGATGCCGGCCTCGGCCAGGCCCTTCTGTGCCTGGCGCTGCTCTGCATTCATCGTCGCATCCGGCTTGCCGTCGCCATCGGTGTCGTACATGACATCCCCCTGGCCATTGAGCAGGGCCAGGTTCTTGCGGCTCTGGGTGCAGTCGGCCGATTCGGCCGGGGTGTCGGCCGTGGGTGTGCTGCTCACAATCGGGTCGCGGGTGGTGATCCGGCGCTGTTCGGCCTTCTGGTTGGCCGGCGGCTTTTCCGAGTACTGGGTCACGCCGTTGGCGTCCTTCCATTTGTATACGTTCTGGGCGCTGGCCGAAGCGCTGGCAAGCAGCAGGCAGCACAACAGGGGCAGGACACGCATGGCAACTCCAGTTACTCAGGGTCAGGGCCGCGATTGCAGCACCCCGGCCCGGTGCTGGCAAGCGCGGTGGCGACAGGCGGGGCGGCCGGGGGCGGCAGCGGTCGTCCGGCAACCGCCCCAAACCCGGCGGCAGCCACTAAACTGGCCGACATGGATCAGATGAAACCCCCGCCGCGCTCGCGCAGTATCTACCTGCTGCCCAACCTGTTCACCACCGCCGGCCTGTTTGCCGGGTTCTACGCGATCATCGCCGCGGCCAATGGCGATTTCGTCAATGCCGCCATCGCGGTGTTCGTGGCCGCGATCATGGACGGACTGGATGGCCGCGTGGCGCGCCTGACCGGTACCAGCAGCGAATTCGGCGTGCAGTACGACTCGTTGGCCGATCTTGTCAGTTTTGGCATGGCCCCGGCACTGGTGATGTACCACTGGTCGCTGTCATGGCTGAAATTCGATGACCCGGTGCTCGGCCGGGTGGGCTGGGCCGTGGCCTTCCTGTACGCGGCCTGCGCGGCGCTGCGCCTGGCCCGCTTCAACACCCAGGTGACGGTGGTCGACAAGCGCTGGTTCATCGGCCTGGCCAGCCCGGCGGCTGCGGGCCTGATGATGTCCTTCGTCTGGGCCTTCGCCGACGGCAATCTGGGCTGGGACGGTAACGAACTGCGTTACGTGGCGCTGGGTGTCACCCTGGTGGCGGCGCTGCTGATGGTCAGCCGGATCCGCTTCTGGAGCTTCAAGGGCAGCGGTGAAAAGGGCCCGCGCGCGGACCGGGTGCCGTTCATGGCGCTGGCACTGCTGCCGATCGTGATCGCCATCCTGGTGATCGACCTGCCGCGCGTGCTGTTCGCAATTGGCATTGTGTACGCGTTGTCCGGGCCGGCGATGTGGTTGTGGCAGCGCACCCGCAAGACGGCTGAGCCCGGCGCGTGAGCATGCCGGCCACGCCGCCGCTGTGGACCCCGGCCCAGCAGTCCTGGCTGCAGGCGATGGGCTACACGGTGTTCGTGGACGGCAGCGTGGAGGCGGCTGCGCCGGAACCGGCAATTGATCTGACCGCCGTACCAACGGATGCCCGGACACGTCGTGACCCCGTAGAGCCGGCCCTTGCCCGGCTTGCCGAACCGCCCAACCAACCCGACCGTCATGTAGAGCCGGGTCTTGCCCGGCTTGCCTCACCGCCCGACCAACCCGACCGCAATGTAGAGCCGGGTCTTGCCCGGCTTGCCACACCGTCCGACCGACCGGCCAGCCGGGCAGAGCCCGGCTCTACAAGGGCCACGCCTCCGTCCGTAGTCGAAACCGCCACCCCGCCGCGCCCCGGCACCCGCCGCCCGGCAGTGCGGCTGCCCGACCGGCTGCAGATCGCGCTGCTGCGAGCCTCGGGCTGCAACCCCAACGACCCGGACACCCAGGCGCTGATGGCCAGCTGGAACCTGGACCAGCTGCGCGGCAACGCGGCTGCCAAGCGCGCGCTGTGGCCGCAGCTGCGGGCCCTGCGCAAGCGGAGCCGGGCATGAGTGCGGTCAGTTCACCGCGCCCCCCGACGCTACGCGCCCTGCGTGAGGACGACCTGGACGCGGTGATGGACATCGAGGAACGGGGGTACCCGTTCCCCTGGACGCGCGGCATCTTCGTCGACTGCCTGCGTGCGGGGTATCCCTCGCTGGCGCTGGAGGACGATGGCGACCTGGTCGGCTATGGCGTGCTCAGCGTGGCCGCCGATGAGGGGCATATCCTCAACGTGTGCGTCGACCCGCGGGTGCAGTCGCACGGGCTGGGGCGTTTCCTGTTCCGCGCACTGGTGCAGCTGGCGCGCGACCATGCCGCACACCGGGTGTTCCTGGAAGTGCGGCCGTCCAATGCCCCGGCCTTGAAGCTCTACGAGAGCGAAGGCTTCAATGAGATCGGCCGCCGGCCGCGCTATTACCCGGCGCATGGCGGGCGCGAAGACGCGCTGGTGATGGCGATGGAGCTGGTAAGCGACGACATCGAGACGATGCCGCCGCTGTAACCGCAGGTCTGGGACCCGGAGGACACGCATGGCGTGTCCCTACAGGTCGCCCGACCAAACATCATCGGGCGACCCCGAACCCGTGCGACCAAGGATCGTAGTGACACGCCATGCGTGTCAAAGCCATGATCCTGCGCACGTAAATTCGCCATGCGTGTCCCATGGGATGCATCAACGTTCGATGCTTACAACTTCGCCCGTTGCTCGCGCAAACCGGCCAGCTGCGTGGTCCAATCAGCCAGGCGCACGCGTTCCTGCTCGATCACCGCCGCCGGCACCTTGTCGGTGAACCTGGCCAGTTTGGTCTCGCTCTTCTCGTACTCGCCCTGCACGCGTGCGATCTCCTTGTCCAGGCGCGCACGTTCGGCATCCAGGTCGACCAGCCCTTCCAGCGGCACCAGCAGCTTCAGCTCGCCGACAATCGCAGCGGCCGCCGGCGGCGTGGTGGCACCGTCGTCCAGCCATTCGATGCTGTCCAGCTTCAACAGGAACGTCATCGACGCGCTGAAACGCGCGATGCGCGCACGGTCCTGCGCCACGCCGGCCTGCAGGCGCAGCGGCACCAGTTTGGACGGGGCCACGTTCAACTCGCTGCGCACGCGGCGTACCGCGCTGATGACTGCCTTCAGCCACTCCACGTCGGCCTCGGCCTGGGCAAATTCGCCGGCGAACTCCGTCGCGGTGGGGTAGGGGCGCAGCGACAGCGTGGCTTCGCTCAGGCCCAGGCGCGGAGCCAGCTGCTGCCACAGCTGTTCGGTGATGAACGGGGTCAGCGGGTGCAGCAGGCGCAGCAGCGCTTCCAGCACGTACAGCAGGGTGTGGCGGGTGCTTTCCGCATCGGCTGCATCGCTGCCGTTCAGGGCCGGCTTGCTCAGCTCGAGGAACCAGTCGCAGAACGCGTTCCACACGAACTCATACAGGCACTGCGCCAGCAGGTCGAAACGGTACGCAGCGAAATGTCCCTGCGCTTCGGCGGTGGTGGCGGCCAGACGCGCCAGGATCCAGCGCTCGGCATCCGTGCGCGGGGTCGGTGCGCCGGTGAAGGCGGCCCCTTCGGTGTTCATCAGCGCAAAGCGGCTGGCGTTCCACAGCTTGTTGCAGAAGTTCTTGTAGCCTTCCGCGCGATTCATGTCGAACTTGATGTCGCGGCCGTGGGTAGCCAGCGCGGCGATGGTGAAGCGCAGCGCATCGGCTCCGTGTGCGGCGATGCCGTCGGGGAACTCCTTGCGGGTCTTGCGCTCGATCTTCTCGGCGGTCTTGGGCTGCATCAGCCCGCCGGTGCGCTTGGCGACCAGGTCGTCGATGCTGATGCCGTCGATGATGTCCAGCGGGTCCAGCACGTTGCCCTTGGACTTGGACATTTTCTGGCCTTCGCTGTCGCGGATCAGGCCGGTGAAGTACACGTCCTTGAACGGGATTTTCCCGGTCAGGTTGTCGGTGGCCATGATCATGCGCGCCACCCAGAAGAAGATGATGTCGAAGCCGGTGATCAGTACCGACGACGGCAGGTAGCGGTCGAAGCCGCGCTCGGACATCGCCTGCGCGTTCGGCCAGCCGAGGGTCGAGAACGGCCACAGCTGCGACGAGAACCAGGTTTCCAGCACGTCGCTTTCCTGGGTCAGCACCACGTCGCTGCCCAATGCGTTCTTTTCGCGCACTTCGGCTTCGCTGCGGCCGACGTAGCAGTTGCCGGTGGCGGCATCGAACCACGCCGGAATGCGGTGGCCCCACCACAGCTGGCGGCTGATGCACCAATCCTGGATGTTGGTCATCCAGTGGCGGTAGGTGTTGATCCAGTTCGGCGGCACGAAGCCGATGGCTCCGCTCTCGACCAGTTCCAGGCCACGACGGCCCAGTTCGTCCATCTTCACGAACCACTGGTCGGTCAGATAAGGCTCGATCACCTGGCCGGTACGGTCGCCACGCGGCACCTGCAGCTTGTGTGCCTTGGTTTCGACCAGAATGCCCAGGTCCTCCAGCTCGGCCAGCACGGCCTTGCGCGCATCGTAGCGGTCCAGACCCTGGAAACGCTCCGGCGCGTTCTCGTTCACCGATGCGGTCGGGGTGAACAGGTTGATCATCGGCAGGTTGTGGCGCACGCCGACCTGGTAGTCGTTGAAGTCGTGCGCCGGGGTGACCTTGACCACGCCGGTACCGAACGCGCGGTCCACATAGTCGTCGGCGATCACCGGCACGCGGCGGCCGGTCAGCGGCAGCACCACCTGCTTGCCGATCAGGTGCTGGTAGCGTTCGTCTTCCGGGTGCACCATCACCGCGGTGTCGCCCAGCAGGGTCTCCGGGCGGGTGGTGGCGACCACCAGGTAGTTGCGGGTCTCGCGCAGGGTTTCCACGCCGTCGGCGTCGCGCTCGACGTGCTCGTAGCTCAGGCCTTCGTCCAGGGTGTAGGCGATCGACCACAGGAAGCCGTCTTCTTCGGTGGCTTCCACTTCCAGGTCGGAAATGGCGGTCTTAAGCACCGGGTCCCAGTTGACCAGGCGCTGGCCACGGTAGATCAGGCCCTGCTCGTGCCAGCGCACGAAGGCTTCCACCACCGCTTCAGACGGCTGCGGGTCCATGGTGAAGGTGCTGCGCGACCAGTCGGCGGAAGTGCCCAGGCGGCGCATCTGGCGTTCGATGATGTCGCCCGACTGCGCCTTCCATTCCCACACCTTGCCAATAAAGCCTTCGCGGCCCAGCGAATCACGGGTTTCGCCGTTGCCTTCCAGCGCCAGGTTGCGGCTGACCACCATTTCGGTGGCAATGCCGGCGTGGTCGGTACCCACCTGCCACAGCGTGTCGTAGCCGCGCATGCGGTGGTAGCGCACCAGCGCGTCCATCAGCGTCTGCTGGAAGGCATGGCCCATGTGCAGCGTGCCGGTGACGTTCGGTGGCGGCAGCAGGATGGTGTACGGCTCGCCCTGGCCGGACGGCTTGAAGTGGCCGGCCTTCTCCCAGGCGTCGTACAGCGCCGTTTCGAAGGTCTTGGGATCGTAGCTGGAGGCGAGTTGGGTCATGCGGGGCAACCGGGAAAGGCAATCGGATAAGAATCAGGGCAGCGCAGCGCCCCATCAAGGGGCGCTGCCGTCAGTTACATGTCGTACTTGTTCAGGTCAAAGCCCAGCGCCTTGTACTGGCGCCAGCGCTCGCGCAGCGGTTCGCGCGCTTCGGGGTCGGCCGGCACCACTTCCAGCACCCGGTCACAGGCCCCCAGATAGGGGTCATCACGCAGGTTGATCACCAGCGGCCGGGCCGGGGCATCGCCCCCGGGCACGGCGATCAGGACCAGGGCTTCTTCCTCGTCCATGTCCTCGCCGGCGATCTGGTGCGGAATGTAGGCGTCGTCATCGAACGCCCACAGCAGCTCGTCCAGCGCCTCGGCCTGGGCCTGGTCTCTTGCCAGCACCAGGGTGGGCAGCTGGGCGTCGTTGGCCTTGCGCGCCAGTTCGCAGACCAGGCGCAGCGGTTCGGTCAGGAACCGGGGCTTGGCGATCAGGTAGAAATCAGCCCGCGACATGCGAAGGACCGGCCTGGTCCAGCAGCCACTGGCTCAGCAGGCCGACCGGGCGGCCGGTGGCCATGCCGCGCTTGCCTTCGTCGCTGGCCACGCCGGCGATGTCCAGGTGGGCCCAGCGCTGGCCTTCGGTGAAGCGCGACAGGAAGCAACCGGCGGTGATTGCACCGGCCCAGCGGCCGCCGATGTTGTAGACGTCGGCGAAGCTGGAATCCAGCATCGGCTGGTACTCGTCCCACAGCGGCAGGCGCCAGGCGCGGTCGAACACGTGTTCGCCGGCAGCCAGCAGTTCGTTGGCCAGGTCATCGTGCTTGGACATCAGGCCGGCGGTCTGGTGGCCCAGCGCGACCATGCAGGCCCCGGTCAGGGTGGCCACGTCGACCAGCGCCTGCGGCTCGAAGCGCTGCGCGTAGGTCAGGGCGTCGCACAGGATCAGGCGGCCTTCGGCGTCGGTATTGCCCACTTCAATGGTCTTGCCCGACATCGAGGTGATCACGTCGGACGGACGGTAGGCGTTGCCGTCAATGGCGTTTTCTACTGCCGGCACCACCACCACCAGGTTCAGCGGCAGCCGGGCGGTGACCGCGGCGACGAAGGTGCCGATCACGTTGGCTGCGCCACACATGTCGTACTTCATCTCCTCGATGCCGCCCTGGGTCTTCAGGTTGACGCCACCGGTATCGAAGGTGATGCCCTTGCCGACCAGCACGTACGGCTTGGCGTCGCCGCCGTTGCTCCACTTCAGCACTACCAGGCGCGGACGGTTCGCCGAGCCACGGGCCACGGCCAGCAGCGAGCCCATGCCCAGCGCTTCCATCCCGGCTTCGTCGAGGATCTCGGCTTCTGCGCCGGCATGCGCCTGGGCGAACTGCACCGACGACTCGGCCAGGTAGGCCGGGGTGCACAGGTTCGGCGGCAGGTTGCCCAGCTCGCGGGCGTACTGCACGCCGGCGGCAATGGCCTGGCCCTGGGCAAGGGCCTGGGTGTCGGTGCCGGTAATGGCCAGGGAGGCCAGACCCGGGGCTTCTGGCTTCTTCGTGCCCAGCGTGGCGGTGTAGCGGTAGGCCGCGTGGTCGGCGGTGATCACCGCCTGCCGGATGTTCCAGGCCGCATCGCGGCCCTTGATCGCGATTTCCGACAGGGTGAACAGTGCGTGGCCGTTGACGCCACTCTTCAGGGCGCGGCTGGCGTCGCCGACCGCCTTCAGGTACTGCGGCACGCCGAACTTGGCCGGCTCGCCCAGGCCGATGACCAGCACGCGCGGGGCTCTCACGCCGGCCACGTCATGCAGCACGGTGGTCGCGCCGGTCTTGCCGGCGACGTCGCCGCGATTGACCAGGGCGGCAAGGCGACCGCCGCTGGCGGCATCCAGGGCCTGTGCGGCGGGGCTCAGGGTCTTGTCGGCATAGACGCCGACGATGACGCAGTCAACCTCGGCGGCAGCCGGGGCAGCGTGGTTCAGGGTGAATTCCAGGGCCATTGATCAGATTCCGTTGGCAAATCCGTACAATCGCGAGCTGTTTACGCCGGGTCGGTAGACTGGGCAGCACCGCGAACGAATCCGAGAGTTTAAACCACCGCCCCATGTCGAAGCTCGATCGCTACCTGTTGCGTGATTTCGTCCAGAGTTTCCTGGCCACCTTGATCGTCCTGCTGGTGGTCAGCGTGGGGGGCGTGCTGGTGGACATCCTGGGCAACATCGCCGATGGCCGCCTGCCGGCCCGGCTGCTGTTCTCCCAGCTGGGCCTGCAGTTCATCGTCTACATGCCGCTGATTCTGCCGCTGGCGCTGATGCTGGGCCTGCTGCTGGCCACCGCGCGGCTGTACCGCGACTCGGAAATGGCGGTACTGACCGCCATCGGGGTCGGTCCGAAGCGGCTGCTGCGGCCGGTGCTGATGATCGTGCTGCCGGTGGTGGGGGTGATCGGCCTGTGCTCGCTGTGGTTGGGCCCCTGGGCCGACCGTACCGGCGAGCAGATGATCGAGGACGCCAACCGCAGCCTGGTGATGGCTGGGCTGGAAGCCGGCAAGTTCACCCCGCTGCCCAACGGCGGCGTGGTCTACCTGAGCTCGGTGTCGCCGGATGGCACCCGGCTGGGCCGGGTGTTCCTGCAGCGTGAGCGTGAAGGCGAGGGCCGGATCGAAGTGATGTCGGCCGAGCGCGGCCGCATGTTCTTCGAGGGCGACCGCCAGCGCTACCTGGAGCTGGAGGACGGCCACCAGATCGAGGGGCCGCTGGATGCCGGGCTGGACTACAAACTGATGACCTTCGCCCGTAACGACGTGGCCCTGCCCGACGGCGCCGTCACCCGCGACAAGGACGACCCCGAACTGCTGCCCACCGGCCAGCTGTTCGGCGATTCCCGCCCCGAGGCCCAGGCCCAGCTGCATTCGCGCCTCACCCCGCCGCTGATCGCGTTGGCCTTCGCCCTGATGACCCTGCCGCTGGCGCGCAGTTCGCCGCGCCAGCAGCGCTACGGTCGCATGATGCTGGCCTTCCTGGCCTACCTGGTGGGCATGAACCTGATGTTCATCGGCACCGGCTGGATTGCCGACGGCAAGGTGCCGGGCAGCCTGGGCCTGTGGTGGCTGAGTCTGCCGCTGCTGGGCCTGGCCCTTTGGATGTATTTCCGCGACGGCCGGCTGTCGCGTCCCAGGAGGACCGCATGAAGTTCCGCCCGATGCGGTTTGACCTGTACCTGGGCCGTGCGGTGTTCGGCACGGTGTTGCTGACCTGGGCCGTGCTGGTCGGCCTGGACGTGGTGATGGCGTTTTCCGGCGAGTTCAAGGACGTCGGCAAGGGTAACTACACCATCGGCCACGCCGCCGCCTGGGTGCTGTACACCGTGCCGCGCCGCGCCTACACCTTCTTCCCGACGGCGGCAGTGATCGGTTCGCTGATGGGGCTGGGCCAGCTGGCCGCGACGTCCGAGTTGACCGCGCTGCGCGCGCTGGGCCTGTCGCGCCGCCGCCTGAGTGTATCGGTGGCGATCGCGCTGTCGCTGCTGACCGCGGTGATGGTGCTCAGCGGTGAAACCCTGGGGCCGTGGGGGCAGAGCCGTGCCGATGAAGTGCGGGCCAGTGCCAAGGGCGGCAACAGCGTGTCGCAGTCGCGCTACTCCGGCGTCTGGGCGCGCGAAGGAAATACCTTCCTCAATGCCATCAGCGGTGATGAACAGTTGCTGCCGGGGACCGGCACGCGCCTGATCCTGCGCGACGTGCGCATGTACACCATCGGCGAGGACGGCAACATTGCCTCGTTCACGCGTGCCGGTTCGGCCGAACACGACGCCAACGGCTGGGTGCTCAAGGATGTACGCCGCGATACCTTTGGCGAGCGCTCGGCCACGCGCGAGACCATTGCGTCCGAGCCCTGGAACTCGCAACTGGATGCTGCCGCGCTGGCCAGTGGCCTGTCCAAGCCGCGCAATCTGAGCGCGTCGGACCTGCGCACCAGCATCGAATACCGCAAGCGCAATGGGCTGGATGCGCGCGACTATGAGGACATCTACTGGAGCCGCTGGTTCTACCCGTTGAACGTGCTGGCCTTGTGTCTGGCTGCCGTGCCGTTTGCATTCGGTTCGCTGCGCAGCGGCGGCATGGGCAAGCGCCTGTTCCTGGGCATCCTGTTCGCGCTGGGCTTCTGGCTGCTGCAGCTGTTCTTCGGCCGCATGGCCGGTGCGCTGAAGTTCGATTACCGCATTGCGTATGCGTTGCCGCCGATTGTGATGCTGGGCGTGTCGATGCTGTTGTTCCGGCGCAAATCCGGGTAAACGGGCGGTGACGGCGGACGCGCATGGCGCGTCCCTACAGGATCGCGCGCCCCCATCCGGGCGACCACCGAAACCGCGCGACCAAGGATCGTAGTGACACGCCATGCGTGTCAAAGCCATGATCCTGCGCCCGTAGAGCCACGCCCTTGAGGTGACCCCCAAAAGCTGGACATGCGGCTAGGTCGTGGCGGCCTGGGTCCGGAACTCGACCGGACTCAGGCCATTAAGACCTATTTTGATGCGCTGGTGATTGTAGTACCGGATGTAGCGGGACAGGCCACTGTTGAGCTCTTCAATCGACTCAAAGCGGTTCAATCGGAAGTATTCCGCTTTCAAAGTGCCAAAGAAGCTTTCCATGGCAGCATTGTCGTAACAGTTGCCCTTGCGTGACATGCTTTGGGTGATGCCGCGGTCGGCCAGCAGGGTTCGGTATGTCGGGTGCTGATAGTGCCAGCCTTGGTCAGAGTGCAGGATTGGCTTGTCATCCGGTCCCAGGCACTGGAATGCTTTTCTCAACATACTCATGATCATGTTCAGGTTTGGGCTCTCGCTGGTCTGGTAGGCCACGATTTCCCCATTGAACAGGTCCATGACCGGCGATAGATAGAGCCGCTTGCCAGCGACGTTGAACTCAGTGACATCGGTGACCCACTTCTGATTCGGCTCGGAGGCCTCGAACTGACGGTCCAGGATGTTAGGCGCAACGACACCTACCGTGCCGCGATGGGCCCGATACTTTTTCACGCGCACGACAGACTTCAGGCCCAGAAGGCCCATTAATCGCTGCACGGTCTTGTGGTTGATGGATTCGCCCTTCTTCCTCAGTTCTGCGGTGATCCGTCGGTAGCCATAACGACCTTCATGGCGATGGTAGATTTCCGCTATCTCGCGTTTCACGCAGTCGTGGGCGTCAGGCCGGTCCATCGCCTCCAACTGGTAGTAGAACGTACTGCGGGACAGGTCAGCCGCTTGGAGCAGATGTGACAACTGGAACTCATGCCTCAATCCATGGACGGCTTGCGCGCAATCGCGCGTTCTGCCGCTTCCCTTTCCTGGATCAAGGCATCGAGTTTTTTTAGGAATGCATTCTCCGCGCGCAAATACTCCAGCTCCTTGGCCATCTCCTTAGGAGTCATGTCTTCGGGTCGCTTGGGGACGCTAGGCTTTTTCTTCATTCTGGGACGATCTCGGGGCTGGGCCAGGGCGCTTTCACCCCCCAAATCATACTGATCCCGCCAGTTCTTGATCGCCGTGGCGCTACCGATGCCGAACTTGACCATCGCCTGTCGTGCCGACAAGCCGTCCCGTTTCATCCTTTTGAGCACTGAAATCTTGAACTTCGTGGTGTAACAGCGGAGACGGCCCGAGAAGCTCTCGCGGCCATGCTGGCGGTAGGTCTCTATCCAGCGATGAACCATCGTCCGGTCCAGGCCATACGCGTCAGCCAGAGCTTTTACCGGGACGGAGCCTGCGGCTCCCTCCCGGGCAACCTTCAATTTGAAACGCCTTTCGTATCGAACCATGATGAAACCCCAAAATTTGAACGGGTGTCCAAGTTCTGGGGGTCACCTCACCTGCGTGGCTTCGCAATGTCGACGGGGCCTTGCAGCCACGCAGGGCGTGGCTTTACGACCCTATCAGCGCTTCGGCAACCGGATGACCCGCGTCGCGCTGGCGCGGTCATGCCAGGTCAACCGCTGCCGGTCGACCAGCGCCCACCACAGGCCCAGCCCCCCCAGCAGCACCGACAACGTGCCCACCGCGTAACGCACCCACAGCTGCCCCGTGCGAGGTGCGCCACCCTCGGCGTCCACCACCTGCAGCCGCCACGGCCGCATGCCCAGGGTCTGTCCGCCACGCCGCCAGCTGAGCGTGGCGTACAGCCCGGTCACCGCCCAGCAGCACACCCACAACACCCACTGCAAGGCGCTGAACGGCGCGATGTTCTCGCGCGCGGCATGGCCTACCGCATAGCCGGCGGTGAACAGCGCGCCGACCAGCATCCACAGTGCCAGCGCCGGGAAAAAGTCGTACAGCAGGGCCAGCAGCCGCCACAGCAGCAGCGAAGCGGGGCGGTCGGCGGGGGTGACATCAGCGGGCGAAGTGACCATGCGCCGAGCATACCCGGGCGCGCCCTCGTATGCTGTGCCCATGCCAGACACTTCCACCCCGGCGCAGCGCCGCCAGCTGGTGCAGCAGCTGCCCCACCTGCGCGACGACGACAATGCCCTGATCCAGCGCTTCCTGGATGCGGTCTGGGCCGAGCAGGGCCTTGCGCGGGCCAGCCTGGACAGCTACCGCCGTGACCTGGAAGGCCTGGCGCGCTGGCGCGACGGAGCCGCACAAGGGCTGGCCGGCATCGATCGCAAGGGTCTGTTCGAATACCTGGCATGGCGGGCCCGGCACGGCTGGTCGGCACGCAGCAATGCGCGCCTGCTGTCGGCACTGCGCGCGTTCTTCGCCGACGCGGTGCGCCGCGGCCAGCGCAGTGAGGATCCCACCGCGCTGATCGACCCACCGCATCTGCCACGCCTGCTTCCCAAGGCGCTGGCCGAAAGCCAGATTGACGCGCTGCTGGCCGCGCCGGACGTGGACCAGCCGTTGGGTCTGCGCGACCGCGCCATGCTGGAACTGATGTACGCCGCCGGGTTGCGTGTCAGCGAACTGGTGGAGTTGCCGGCCAACGCGGTCAACCTGCGCCAGGGCGTGCTGCGCGTCACCGGCAAGGGCAGCAAGGAGCGGCTGGTGCCGCTGGGCGAGGAATCCCAGCACTGGCTGGAACGCTACCTCGCCGAGGCGCGGCCACAGCTGGCGGGCAAGCGCGCGGTGCCGGCCAGCCGCGACGGCGCGGTGCCCCTGTTTCTGGAGCCCTCGCTGCATCCGCTGAGCCGCCAGCAGTTCTGGGCGCTGGTGAAGAAGTACGCGGTGCTGGCCGGAATCGACCCCGCCCGGATCAGCCCCCACGGCCTGCGCCACAGCTTCGCCACCCATCTGCTTAACCGGGGCGCGGACCTGCGCGCGCTGCAGATGCTGCTTGGCCACAGTTCGCTCAGTACCACACAGATCTACACGCTGGTGGCGCGCGAACACCTGCAGAAGCTGCACGCGCGGCATCATCCGCGCGGGTAGGGCGGTCAGGCCCGGGATTCGCCGAAGCGGGCCTGTGCCAACGTGATGACGCCTGGCGGCAGCGATGTGATGGACATCAGTGCAGGCAACCTGTGGGTAATGGCCAGGGAGACGAGCTCTTCATTGAGCTTGGCGAGCGTGTGCGGCGCGCGCCCGAGCAGTACGTCGTACAGCGACAGGAGGCGATTCAGTTTCACGATCAGCGTGTCGTGCGCGATGCCGCCGCGGGCGTAAGCCCGGCAAAGCGACGCCTTGCGGTTCTCGATGCGTTGCAGCGCTTCCGTGAAGTGCTGGCCGCGCCTCGTGCGGCCCAGTTCTACTTTGGCTGGAAGATTGCGGAGAATTTCCGCCTTGAGGTACAGCGTCACGGTTCTGGGCAGAATATGCATGGTGGCGTCGGGGCGGGGCGTGGTGGACGGATGCAACAGCCCACCATGTCGCGTGGAGGAGATTTCCCAGCGTCCACGTCAACCCTGTTGCCCGCTTTCAGGTTTCCATCCCCCCTCTGGCAGGGCGGGCGCAACGCCGTCATGGGCGCTGTGCGAGAATCCACCAACCCCTGTTGCATGGATTCCCTGATGCTCCGAGTTACCGTCGTCGCCCTGCTGGGCGCGCTCAGCCTCACTGCCTGCGCCCAGCCGTCGGCCCCGGCCGCCCGTTCCACCGCTGCTGCGCCTGCTGCAGCAGCCGGGGCGGTGTCGCCCGAGCAGGCTGACAAGACCGTCCGCACCGCGCTGCAGGGCCTGAATCCCAAGTTCAAGCCGGATTTCATCGGCGCGGCCCCGTTCCCCGGTTTCCGCGAAGTGCTGGTGAGCGGGCAGGTGCTGTACGTGTCCGATGACGGTCGTTACCTGATCCAGGACCAGCCATACGACATCCAGGCCCGCCGCCCGGCCAGCAGCGCCGCGCTGCTGCAGCATCGCAAGGAGAAGCTGGACGGCATCCAGCGCGGCGACCGCATCATCTTTGCTGCGACCAATCCCAAGCATGTGATCACGGTGTTCACCGACATCGAATGCGGCTACTGCCGCAAGCTGCACCAGGACGTGCCGGAACTCAACCGCATGGGTATCAGCGTGGAATACGTGGCCTTCCCGCGCATGGGCCTGGGCAGCCAGGACTACACCGACATGATTTCGGTCTGGTGCGCCGTGGACCGCCGCAAGGCGCTCACGTCGGCCAAGGAAGGACAGCCGGTCACCCCGAAGAACTGCACCAACCCGGTGGCGATGCAGTACACCCTGGGCCAGCAGATCGGCGTCAGCGGCACCCCGGCCATCTTTGCCGCCGACGGCACCCAGCTGGGCGGCTACATCGCCCCCGCCCAGATGAAGGAAGCGTTGGACAAGCTGGAACCGTAACCCGCCGTAGAGCCACGCCCTGCGTGGCTGCGACCCTGTGCCCGCGCCTCATGGGAACACGCCACGCGTGTCCCCATGGGCGTTAGGCATTACACCGAACTTTCGCTCGGCCCAGGCACAACGGCCTGCAACTGGACCTGTGCACGAAGCTTGAACCTCTCGCCCAGTTCAGCGATCAGCGCCTTGTTCTTCTCCGGGGTGCCTGGGGTGAAACTCCATTTTCTCGTGGTCGGCGGAGCATTCTCCAGCACGGGTTTCGCCTTGATTGCAGGTTTCGGTACGGGTGTCGCCACAGCGGCCTTGCCTCGCGCCACTCCGGAAACAACCATCTCGCGTCCTGCCTGAAGCTTGCGACGCTTCTTCAACGTGCCGAACAACTCATTGCGGTGGTTGTCCGGCATCGGCGCGACAGGTGTCTTAGACCACTTGATGGTGGACTCCGGTGCGGCGGACTCAACGGTGTCGTGCACAACCACGTATGCGTGCTTCAGCAGCGGGCGTCCGGCCAGGCCGGCCTGCAGTCCGTCCATTGGCGGAGCCGGCGGAATGAGCGGTTTCCCATCGAATTCGGTACGCGGGCTGAAGGCTTCAAACATGGCACCAAAGTCCTGCACGGTCTGTTGCAGCTGCAGCATCGCCTTGTGTTCCTGCACCTTCTGTGTCATCGCAGGCAGCTGCGGCTTTGGTAACGGGGCCGTTCCGTTGCGGATCACTTCCACGTTCAGTACAGGCGCAAGCCCGTGGTTCGGTTCATTGGGAAGGGTCTGCTGGATGCGAATCGGAAATACGGCCAAGGGTGATACGGGGGGAGGTGCAAAAGAGGTCATCGATCGTTCTTGCGGGAGTTGCCAGGGATGGGGGAAGCTTTTATGGGTTGAGGACGGAGCCGTTGCGGCTCAATCGTCCCAGCCATCGGTTGACTCTACGTCTGCGTTGGTGACAAGGGTGCTGGAGAAGGTCAGCTGGCCGTCTTTATCTGCGTGTGTCTTGAGCATGTTCGCCAGTCCTCGAACGACGGCCCCGTTCATGCCGGTCCTATCCGCCTTGCTCGAGCCGGCTTCGACATGCTTCAGCGGTTTGCGCTGAGAGACGTCCAGAAGCGCCTTCAGAACGCCCTCCATGCCAGCCGGTTTCACTACCTCTCCCGGTCGGTGTTCAACCTTCTTCGGGGTTTCGCTTCTACGCGCGAGCATCTCATCGAAGGTGAGCCCCTCGGACCTTTCCATGGCACGGCGAATATCCAGCGAAGATGCGCTGCCGTCGGCTTCTTTCTCGGCATCGGGCAGTTCTTCGAAGGCCTGAAGCTCCTCTTGATAGAAAGCGAGTGCACGACGCATGTTCTTGACGGCTTCTGGCGGCTGCTCCGTCATGGTTGACAACGCATCGCCTCCCGAAGTGAGGGTTTCCTGCACTGGCGTGTTGAGATTTTCTGGGTCGGTCACGTAGCCGTCGTCTGACTGGATGGCTTCGTTCCGCTTCCACGACTGTGCCAATGTTGGCAACGTGGTTGACTGAAGCTCTGGTGCGTTCCAATGCATCTCGCGCCGGCGCCCGGGTAGCTCAAGCGGCTGGCTTGACACAGGTGTGTGCGCCTTGTTGATACGGGAGCGGGATGCACTGCTATGCAGCAATCTTGTCTTCAACAGCGCACCTTGCGGCTGCGACGTGAGCTTCTGCGGCTTTCTCAGTTCCCGCAGCGGCTTGCCCGTATCCTTGGCAACCGCCGGCTTCCTGCTGGTGGTTGCGGCGTCCGGCGCGAAGGCATCCTGCTTCACCGGAGCCGACGTCAGGGCTGGATTGAGTGTAGACGCAGCAGGCAGTCTCTGCGCAGCAAGTTTCGCCCGCGCGGCTGCAATCGATGCTGCGGACGGACGCGGAGGAAGCGCAGGCTTCAGCACGACCGACGATGCGGACGGTGTCGTGGCGGCCGTCACGGTCCGAGGCGCCGGCGGCAGGTTGGCTGCGCATTGGGGCTGGCGATTGACGACGCCACCGAATCGCTTTGCCAACGCTGCGACGCCCTTCGGGCTGGTTGCCACAACTGGCACGTCGGCACGTGTCTGGGGGGACGGGGAGGCGATGCGGTCTGGCTGGCGGCCGTGGAGCGCACCCACCTTTTCTGCGCAGCGAAGCGCCAACGCGGGTGTCTTGGAGCGTGTGCTCCCAGCGAACTCGCGGTTGCCGATCACCTTGATCATGTCTGCCACCTTCCCTGCGCCGTAAAGCACGGGCTTCACCGGTGGCGGCGTGGGCACGAACGTGGCTGCGGCCTTCTGTGCCGCTGCGCGGGGCGGCTGCGGGGTGAACATTACCGGGGGCGGAAGCTTTCCGATGGACATGGCGGTCGGATCTCGCTGACAGAATTACGTGAATCTGTCAGAGTGGCATTGGTGCCTGCGGCCGACTTTCAGATTGTGATCATGACAGGTGATCGGCGCGGCACACCTGCTGTATTGCAGGGGCCGCCAGCCCGAGCGCGTCGTGCCGCTTGTCCAGCAGCCGTTGGTGCTCGGGCAGCACGATGTGATTGTAAGCCGGGCGCTGAGCGGCAAACCGTGAAGCATTGCGTTCGACCTGCTCGCCTTCACGGATGAAGCGTCGTTCGCACTCCATCAGGTCCAACTCGGACAATGGTTCCTCCTCGGGATCCGAGTCCCAATCGCTGATGTACAGGGAGGAGGCACCTGCGTGGCCCAACGTTGGCACTTCGGTGGCACAGGTGGAGTGTATGGACACACGTGCCTGTGCGACATGCAGCAGTGATGCATTGAGTTCCGCGGATCCTGGTTGCGGTGGCGGCAGCTGCTGCGCCGCGTGCCATAGGGGCGATGGCGCATTCGACGCAGTCAACACCGTCGAAATCGCTGTGTACCCGCTTCCCGCCGACGAAGCGGTGACCTCGGAAAGACGTGGCAACCGCCAGGAAACCGGGAGTTCCAGTACACCAATTCGTCCATCCATGCGGGGGCTGCGCTCCAGATTGTGGCGGGCCATCTTGGAGGATCCGTGGGTCATGGCTTCCAGAAAACGATCGCTCCTGCCGGTAGAGCGGGTAGAGGGTGTGTTCGCCCGACGGCTGCGGGCCGTCGGGCGTGGGTTTGATCACCTTCGATTGAAGCCGTGCTCCTGTTACGCGGCGGACTCACGCCGTGCGGCCAGGACCCGTTTCAGTTCACGCTGCAGGCTGCGATCCGCATCGCTGGGCTCCCACTTTCCAGCATGGCTGTGCGATGCGCTCCTCAGCGCCAGCTGTGCGCGTTTCGCCTCGGCCTGCCTCAGTGCTTCAGGGCTGGGTACGTGCTCTTCCGCCGGGGGGCGCGCGCTCAGCTTTTCCTGCAGCTGTTGATGGAATGGGTAGAGATCTGAGCCCTTGAGATACACCTGGGACTTCGCGGGCGTGCCGCCCCTCTTCAACAGCGCATTGGTCACTGTTGCCGATTCTCCGGTGATGACCGGTGCCGAATGGCTGCGCTTCGCCGGCACCTTGGCCAGCAGCTCCGCGAAAACGGCATTCATGCCTTCCGGCGCGGATGTGGGGCGAGTGGAAGCCATGGACGGCGAGACCTGCTGACGCTGCAACGGCGGCAACGGCGGGGGTGGAGGAGCTGTCTTTACAGACAACACCGCCGCAGGCACCGGCGACGATCGCAGGAACGTCGGCTCCAGGTGCGCCGGGGGCGGCGGCGGTGGAGTGACCGGCCGCTGCGGCGCATGGGTCGACCGCGGCGGGGAGTTGTCAGCCATGGGCGGTGGCGGGGGAGCCGGGCGTTTGCCCGGTCCGGTCCTGGGGGTGTCCTGCACCGGCGGCAACGGGGCCCGGCGCTTCACTTTGATGGGGCTGGGCGCGCTGGAAGGATAGGTGGGTGCCTGGGGCGTCTGCGTCGCGACCATGCGCTCGAATTCGGCGATCGCCGCGACCACGCGGCTGTTCTGCCGTTGCGCCTCGCGCTGTGCATCCGCTGCATTCTGCCGGGTTGCCCACTGGCCATGCAGCCAGCTGGCGTTGACCGGCAGATGGACTCTGCTGGGAACCGGCCGGGCCCTGTTCGCGGGCGGCAGCGGGGGCGTGGGGCTCTGCGTACGCGGGGGTGTTGGTGCCGGCCGGACGCGGCAGGTGCTGTCCTGGTTGCCGTTGCTCAGGCTGAGGTTGCCCAGCGAGAACAACGGGATGTCCGAAGGGGAGCTGCGCTGAAGCGGCGAGGAAACATCCAGCTTCCTGGTCGTGCGCTGGGCCAGCTTCGCTGGACTGTGCTGCAGCCATTTCAACATCCTGAAGGCGTTGCTGGCCATCGTGGTCATCGGGGTCAACGTGTTGCACTCCGTGGTGACAGGGGAGTCGCCACTGTGTGAGTGCGCCTGCCGATGCGCTTTGAAAATTTCTTCAAGCAACCACAAGTGCGAGCACCATCACAGATGCTGCGGATCACGGCCGGTTACAAACCCAATAACCGCAACACCCGGAGCCGTTGCCGGCCCCGGGTGTCGTTTCCTCACTTCAGGCCGTTGCTGACGGTATTGACCAGCGTGCCCTGTGCATCATCACCGCTGAACTCCCAGAAGAACGCACCGCCGAAGCCCTGCGCCTTCACGTAGCCCATCTTCTCGGTAATCAACGCCGGGGTGTCGAAGCTCCAGAACGTGGTGCCGTTGTAGCTCCACGTGGCGCGTGCGTTGGCGTCGGTGTAGATCGGATGGTTGAGGTTCTTCAGCACCTTCCAGTCCTCGATGCCGGCTTCATACGTACCCGCTGCCGCCGAACCGGTCTGGTACAGCCCATTGTTGACGTTGGGCACATTGGTCCAGCCGCGGCCATAGAAGCCGATGCCCAGGTTGAGCTTGCTGGCAGGCACGCCACGGGCCAGGAAGGCTTCCATTGCATCGTTGCTGTTGTACAGCTTCACGTCACCGGTGGACGGGTCATTGGGCGAGTCGAACAGTGCCGAATGATGGCCGGTGATCGGGTCGAACGCCCCGTGGAAGTCGTACGTCATCACATTGATGTAATCAAGGTACTGGTGGTACGCGGCCGGGTCGGTGACACGGATCTTGTCGATACCGGCTCCCACCGCCACGGTCAGCAGCAGACCCGGACGCACCGCATCGAGCTGGCGGCGGAACTCGGCCAGCAGTGCGGTGAAGTTGGCATTGTCGGCCGGGGTGCCGCAGGCCAGGCCACAGGCCACCGGGTATTCCCAGTCGATGTCGATGCCGTCGAACACGCCGGCTGCTGCCCCCACGCCACCCGCGCCGTCGGTGACCGGCAGGTTGCCCTTGATGTAGGCATCGATGCACGAGGCCACGAAGGCCTGGCGGTTGGCCGGTTGCGCTGCGCTGGAGAAACCACGCGACCAGGTCCAGCCACCCAGCGAGATCAGCACCTTCAGGTTGGGATTCTTGGCCTTCAGTTGCTTGAGCTGGTTCCAGTTGCCACGCAGCGGCTGGTCCCAGGTATCGGCGGTCCCGCTGACGCTTTCACCGGCCTGGAAGGCCTTGGTGTAGTCAGCGAACGCGTCGCCGCCGGCACCGGTGTTCGGGTCGGACGGGATCGTGACGCCCACCTCGCAGCGATTGTTGCGCACGTTGCCGAACGCGTAGTTGATGTGGGTGAGTTTGCCGGCCGAGCCGCTGGTGTCGATGTTCTTGACCCGGTAGTTGCGGCCGTAGATGCCCCACTGGGTGAAGTAGCCGATCACCCGCTTGTTGCCGCCATTGCCGCCACCGGCCGAGGTGGTGACGCTGATCGACGCGCTCTGCGCCGAGGCGTTGCCGGCGTTGTCGCGTGCCCGCACGGTGTAGGTATACGCGGTGCTGGCGGCCAGGCCGCCGTCGGTATAGCTGGTGGCGCTGGGCGAGCCGACCAGGTTGCCGTTGCGGTAGACGTCATAGCCGGCCACGCCGCTGCCGCCGCTGTTGTCGGTGGACGCGTTCCACGCCAGGCTGATTGTGCTGGCGTTCTTGGAGGGCGCGTTGAGGCCGCCGGGCACGCTGGGCGGGGTGGTGTCGTTGCTGGCCGCGTTGACGGTCACCGTCACGGTGGCCGAGGAGGTCACCGCATTGTTGTTGTCGGTGGCGACCGCCTTGAAGGTGTGGCTGCCGGCGCTGGCATTGGTCCAGGTCACGCTGTACGGCGCGCTGGTGTCCACGCCCAGCGAGGTGCCGCCGCGGAAGAACTCGACCTTGCTGACCGAGCCATCGCTGTCGCTGGCATTGGCGCTGACCGTGATGCTGCTGCCGGCGCTGAAGCTGGCCCCGTTGGACGGCGAGGTCAGGCTGACGCTGGGCGGCTGGTTGCTGCCGGAGCCGTCACAGGCTCCCAGGTTGGTGTAGTAGGGCGCGCCGGCCGGGTGGTCTGGCGGGGCATTCCAGATGTCGATGTTGGCCCGGTACAGCACGCCCCCTTTCTGCAGGGTGGTGCCGGCCAGGTAGATCACCGAGGCGTTCCACTCCGGGGCCCCGGTACAGTTCGCGGCCTGCGCCAGCGCGGGGGTCAGGGTGGCTGACGCCAGGGCGAGGGCCAGCAGCCAGCGTCGATGGCGGGCAGCGGGGCGTGAGGATATCGATGTCACCGTACTGCGCAGAATCGGGTCCGTCATGGTCATTCTCCGATCAGGTCAGGGGCGCGGGGCGGCGGGCTGCCGCCCCGCGTTGCAGCAGGTCCGGGGCCGGTGAGAGAGCCGGCAACAGCTGGAGGGGGCGGACGGTGGCCCGCCCGGCATGCACACCGGGCGGGTCGTGGCAACGTTGTCATGGAATCCGTTCACAATCCGTGAGCCAGCG
Source organism: Stenotrophomonas maltophilia (assembly GCA_050983615.1). Lineage (GTDB taxonomy): Bacteria > Pseudomonadota > Gammaproteobacteria > Xanthomonadales > Xanthomonadaceae > Stenotrophomonas > Stenotrophomonas maltophilia_AZ. The sequence continues at coordinate 717,329 of CP158958.1, forward strand.
CAAACTTCAGGTGACCGGTTGTCGGCGAGCGTCCGGTCGAAGAATTCCCGCTGGTGGAGAGCCCCCTTCTTGTTGAAGGGGGCGCGCCAACGGCGCGGGGTTAAGGTGGAATGCGTGGACCTCACGGGCCAGAGGCCCGTGAGGTTAGAATAGTGGGCCCCGTTCCCAACCACGGTTCTCCGGACATGATGGTCCTCGAGGGCGCATCCGCCCTTTCGCCGTTCCGCCGCGAACGTCTTGAATCCCGCCTGCAGTCCCTGGTCGCCGATCTGCGCATCACCGGTGCCTGGCACGTCTACTTCATCCAGACCGAGGGCGACACGGCCCCGGATCCGGTGATCCTGAGCCGGATCCTGGAAGCGCAGCCGGAACTGGCCGCGCTGGAGGCGGGCGCGGTCTCGCACTTCGTGGTGCCACGCCTGGGCACGCTGTCGCCCTGGTCCAGCAAGGCCACCGAACTGGTGCGCGGGGCCGGGCAGCCGATCCGCCGGGTGGAACGCGGCCTGCGCATCGACCTGGCCGGCTGGCCGGCCGATGCGGCCCAGCGTGAGGCGGTGATCCGCGCGCTGCATGACCCGATGACCCAGTCCGTGCTGGCCTCCACCAACCAGGCCCAGGCGCTGTTCACCGCGCCGGCCCGGGGGGACCTGGAACGCGTCGCGCTGGATGACCTGGAAGGCGCGAACCGCCGCCTCGGCCTGGCCATGGCCCAGGACGAAATCGACTACCTGCGCCAGCGCTTCGGTGAACTGGGTCGCAAGCCGTCGGACGTGGAACTGATGATGTTCGCGCAGGCGAACTCCGAACACTGCCGGCACAAGATCTTCAACGCCAGCTGGACCATCGACGGGGCCGAACAGCCGCACTCGCTGTTCCGCATGATCAAGAACACCCACCAGCAGACCCCGCAGCACACGCTCAGTGCCTATAGCGACAATGCCGCCGTGGTTGCCGGTCATCCGGCCGCGCGTTACCGCCCGGACCCGGCCACCGGTGCCTACCGCAGCGAAGCGGTGGTCGATTCGGCGTTCTGCATCAAGGTGGAAACGCATAACCACCCGACCGCGATTGCGCCGTTCCCGGGTGCCTCCACCGGTGCCGGCGGTGAAATCCGCGACGAAGGCGCAACCGGCCGCGGCGGCAAGCCCAAGGCCGGCCTGACCGGTTTCTCGGTCTCGCACCTGCGCATTCCGACCCTGCCCCAGCCGTGGGAAGCGCCGCGCGCGCTGAACCCGCGCATGGCCCCGGCCCTGGACATCATGCTGGACGGCCCGCTGGGCGGTGCTGCGTTCAACAACGAATTCGGCCGCCCGAACCTGCTCGGCTACTTCCGCAGTTTTGAACTGCCGGAGGGCGAGGGCCTGACCCGCGCCTACGATAAGCCGATCATGCTGGCCGGCGGCCTCGGTGCCATCGACCGCGTGCAGGTGGAGAAGCTGCGTCTGCAGCCCGGCGATGCGGTGATCGTGCTGGGCGGCCCGGCCATGCTGATCGGCCTGGGCGGCGGTGCAGCCAGTTCGGTGGCCTCCGGCGAAAGCGCCGAAGACCTGGACTTTGCCAGCGTGCAGCGCGACAACCCGGAAATGGAGCGGCGCTGCCAGGAAGTGATCGACCGCTGCGTCGCACTGGGCCTGGATAATCCGATCCGCTGGTTCCACGACGTGGGTGCGGGCGGTCTGTCCAACGCCATTCCCGAACTGCTGCACGACTCCGGCGTGGGCGGCGTGATCGATCTGGGCAAGGTGCCCACCGACGATCCCTCGCTGTCGCCGATGCAGCTGTGGTGCAACGAATCGCAGGAACGCTACGTGCTGGGCGTGCCGCAGGACCGGCTGGCCGAGTTCGCTGCACTGTGCGCGCGCGAGCGCTGCCCGTTCGCGGCGGTCGGCGTGGCCACCGCCGAAGAACGTCTGGTGGTGGCCTACGGTGCCAGCGTCGGCAACATTCCGGCCGACGCGCCGATTGACCTGCCGATGGACGTGCTGTTCGGCAAGCCGCCGAAGATGCACCGCGACACCGCGCACCCGCCGGCACCGAAGTGGCCGGCGCTGAAGACCGGTGGCCTGGACCTGCACGAAGCCGGTCTGCGCGTGCTGGCGCACCCGACGGTGGCTTCGAAGAACTTCCTGGTCACCATCGGTGACCGCAGCGTCGGTGGCCTCACCGCACGCGAACAGATGATCGGTCCGTGGCAGCTGCCGATGGCCGACGTCGCCATCACCCTGGCCGGGTTCGACACCGTGGCCGGCGAAGCCATGGCCATTGGCGAGCGCACCCCGCTGGCGCTGCTCGATGCCGCCGCGTCGGCGCGCATGGCGGTGGGCGAAGCCATCACCAACCTGTGCGCTGCTCCGGTGGACGCACTGGAGACGGTGAAGCTGTCCGCGAACTGGATGGCGGCCGCTGGCCACACCGGCGAAGACGCGCTGCTGTACGACGCGGTTCGCGTGGTGGGCATGGAGCTGTGCCCGCAGCTGGACCTCAGCATTCCGGTCGGCAAGGACTCGCTGTCCATGCAGGCCCAGTGGCACGACCAGGGCGACGCACACAAGTCGGTGTCGCCGGTGTCGCTGGTGATCTCGGCGTTTGCGCCGGTCGCCGATGCCAGCACCCAGCTGACCCCGCTGCTGGACCGCGAGACCGACAGCGAGCTGTGGCTGATCGGCCTGGGCGCCGGCAAGCAACGCCTCGGCGGTTCCATCCTGGCCCAGGTGCATGCGGACCACAGTGCACTGCCGGCGTTTGCCGGCGCCGTGCCGGACCTGGATGACCCGCAGCGCCTGCGCGCCTTCTTCGAGTTGATCCGCGACGCGCGTCAGGCCGGCCTGCTGCTGGCCTACCACGACCGCAGCGACGGTGGTGCGTTTGCCGCGCTGTGCGAAATGGCCTTTGCTTCCCGCCAGGGCCTGGATATCGCGCTGGACGCCTGGGGCGACGATCCGTTCCGCAGTCTGTTCAATGAAGAGCTGGGCGCGGTGGTGCAGATCGCGCGCGAAGATCGCGCCGCGTTCGCGGACCTGGTCGAGCGCCACGCGCTGACCGAATGTGCGCAGCGCATTGCCCGCCCCACCACCGCACCGGTGGTGCGCGTCTCGCTGCAGGGTGAAAACCTGGCCGAATGGCGCTGGGAGGCGCTGTTCGACGCATGGTGGTCGGTGACCCACGCCATGCAGAAGCTGCGTGACAACCCGGAAGCGGCGGATGAAGAACGTGCCGTGGCGCGCAACTTCAACGCCCCGGGTCTGAAGCCGAAGCTGGGCTTCGACCTCAACGAAGACGTGGCAGGCCCCTTCATCAACACCGGCGCGCGCCCGCGCGTGGCGGTGCTGCGCGAGCAGGGTGTCAACGGCCAGATCGAAATGGCCAACATCTTCGAGCGCGCCGGCTTCACCGCGTACGACGTGCACATGAGCGACCTGATCGAAGGCCGCGTGAAGCTGGCCGATTTCACCGGTCTGGCCGCCTGCGGCGGCTTCAGCTACGGCGACGTACTGGGTGCGGGCCGTGGCTGGGCGACCTCGGTGCTGGAGCGCAGCGCGCTGCGCGAGGCCTTCGCGGCGTTCTTTGCCCGCGAAGACAGCTTCTCGCTGGGCGTGTGCAATGGCTGCCAGATGCTGAGCCAGCTCAAGGACATCATTCCCGGTGCCGAACACTGGCCGCAGTTCCGCCGCAACGCCAGCGAGCAGTTCGAAGCCCGCACCGCGCTGCTGGAAGTGGTGGAGTCGCCGTCGATCCTGCTGCGCGGCATGGCCGGTTCGCGCATCCCGGTGGCGGTGGCGCACGGTGAGGGCCGCGCGGTCTTCGCCAGCCCGGTCGACCAGGCCGCCGCCCGCGTGTCGCTGCGCTACGTGGATGGTGACGGCAACGTGGCCAGCCAGTACCCGCTCAACCCGAACGGTTCCCCGGACGGCATCACCGGCCTGACCAGCACCGACGGCCGTGCCACCATCATGATGCCGCACCCGGAGCGCACCCCGCGCGCGGTCAACCTGAGCTGGCACCCGGCCGACTGGAAGGGCGATTCCCCCTGGCTGCGCATGTTCCGCAATGCGCGGGTGTGGGTGGGCTGAGGCACTGCCCCTGAGATGAAAAAAACCGCCGGTCACCCGGCGGTTTTTTTGTAGTGACGCGCCATGCGCGTCAGCTCCTGGCTCCGACACCATGAACGCCTGGACTGGCGTCGTCCATGGCCCATCACGCGTTGCGCGATGACGAGCTGCGACCGGCACAGGAGACGTGCTTCATGTGTTGGTTGGCGTGGGACTGCGTTCCCTCGTGTTCCTGAGAACAAGGTAAGCGTGGCTGTCCGTGGCAAATCCAAGCGCGTTCTTCACCACCAGCACGTTCATCCCGCTTTCCACGAGGGGTTTTCCGATCTCCTTGGCGGCGACGATGGTGAAGATCTCATAGGCCTTCGAGCCCAGTGGGATGCCAAACCTGAGTGCTGCTTCCTTGCAGGTGATCCCCTGTGTTCGTACTGCATCCAGTGCGCCCTGACGCGCAGGAGGATGGGGTGAATCGCGCGCTTCGACGACGACCTCGGTGGGAGGTATGGCCTCCACCAGCGTGGATGCGGAAGAGCGGGATTCACCGTTCAGCGTGTCCAGGTTTGTCTGCGCTGCATTCTCACGTGCCATCTTCAGCAGCGTTGCAAGATTAGGCATGGAGCGTCTGGGAATGCTGCAGCCGAAAACGTTCATCAGCTGGTCCGGCAGCAAGCGCGCGTTTTCTCTGCTCACCTCAAGGCGATCGTGCGGCGAGCCCTTATTGAATGAGAGTTCTGGTTGGCTCCTGGGTGCTGAGGAGACAGAGGGGCGCGACCACGCGTCAGGCAGCCCGATCTGGTTGATCGAGGACGGCCCCCGGTCGGAATGTTGCCTTCCCGCACCGGTTGCTTTCGGAGCGGGTACGACGTGTGGCGTCGTGGCCGCAGGCTTCGAAAGCATGTTCCAGCGCAGCGCCGGATAGGCGGGGTGGTCACGCGGGATGCCCACGGCCATGGCTACGGCTTCCAGATCGGCTCCTGGATAGTCATCTGGATCCACGTACATCGCCACGTGCTTCATCAGGCGTGTGACGTCCTCTGCGGAATCGGCGACGTGAAATACCCGCGCCGCAGTCATGCAGTCAATGCCACGTTCCTTCACCGCCAGCGCCGCCTCGTCGCGCATTCTGTCGCGCAGCTCCCTGTACGCAGCACTCGTTGACGCATAGCCAAACTGCGCTGCAACCTGACGATAATCCGTACCATTGCTGACCAGGTTCAATGCGTCATACGACGGGTTATGCGCATTCCGGACGGGCGGCGTGTGGAAGGGGGCGACTGCGGCAACGTTGCTCGATCCCGCGACATCAAAGGCTCCCTGCTGTGACTGTACAGAGAATGCAGGCTCGGCGTTGCGTACTTCCAGCGGAGGCGTGGGTGCGGCGTGGGTGCCCACTCTCCGGGCTGGCTGGACGTACGCGATGGGCTTGGCGGGCCGCTGCGAGGTAAAGGGAAGCGACGTCGACGTAGAAGGCGAAGCGGGGGGCGTGTTGGGCATTGGCGAGCGGACTGTTCGGCGGTGCGCGATTCTGCGTAACCGAACCTTCTGGCGCTTCCAGATTTCCATCCGTTGGTCGCCGTGGCGTTGCGCTCACCCGGTAATTGAATGGACTCGCCCCTTGCCGAGGCGTGTTGCCAAGCAGGTGTTCCAGGTCGCCGGCGAGGACGCTCGGGGAGAGGTGGTATACGAGCATCGGGCTAAATTCCGGGACGCATTCACCAAGCTGCTCCAGGGACTTGATCCGGGCGTTGAGGTCCTGATGGAGTCTGGGCCGGGTGCCCAGTCACTGCTTGTCGACGACGAAGCTCACGCCATCGCGGACCTGCGGAGCACCAACGTTCTCTGCTGCAAACAGCGCGAGGCTTTCGAGGTCTGATTCCGCTGTGGTGCCGAAATGGGCCGCTGCAGCGGGAACGCTCTTGCCACCGAGAATTGCTTGTGCGGCTGAGCCATGGCATGGCCACGCGACGTCTCGAACACTGTGCAGTCGACCTCTACCACGACATCCACCGTCACCTCGATCTCAATCTCGACCCCGCCGCATTCGCCTTCGTGATCGTGGGCTGACATCAAGGGGCCGTTCTGATCATCGAACATCTGCTGAGGGTCGGTACCGCTTGTCACCGTATCGCTCATCCTGGTCAACCCTGCTTCGCCGCCCCGCATTGGCCGGGTTGGATGCGCTGTATCGATTCTCGACGCGCTGTAGCTGCGCTGGTGGCGTCGGCGGCGTCGGCGTTTCGACGTCCGCGGGGCGGTGGGTGGCGAAGACGACCGGGGTGACATTGAGTGCGTTCGCCGGGTTGGCTGCGGGGAGTGGCATGCAGGATCCAGATCAGAGAAGAGGCGCGATTCTGCGTCACCGCAACCCTTGACGCTTTCAGGTATCCATCCGATACAACGGGATTTACCACACCTCCTGGTCCGGGAACTCGGTGTCCATGAGCAGGAGCAGAGCGGCATCATTTCCCAATATTCCAAGAGCTGCCACGGCATCCTCGTAGGATTGCCCGCTCCGAATGAGGGGGACGCCGACCTTTTCGGCTGCAAACGACATAAGTGAGTAGACGTCGTGCCTGTGGTCGCAGTCGGCAATGTGGAAGCGCTCGGAAGCCACCGGAACGCTCATCCCGCCAGGAATCGCCTGCTCGACGCACATTATCGCCTGCGCCTGTAGTGCGTTGAATTCGCTGCTCACCTTCAGGTACCCCAACGTTCGGTAGTCGACACCTTGCTTCACCTGCTCGGCTGCATTCACCAGGCGGGCATTGCCATCGGAAGAGCGGTATCGATCGCCAAGGCATTCGGCCACCTTGCCGTGAATTCCTTCAGGCAAGGCGCTGGTTGCCGTAGAGGCCGGCAGATGCGAGGTTGGACGGACGGCCCGGGGCTGCGTTGAGGTCACGAGATCCGGGAGGGGCGCAGGGGTCTGACGGAAAGACGGCGCAAGTGGCGGCACATCGCCGTTTCTCACCGACCACGGCCGCGCATAGGTCTCCGCTTCCCCTGCCCTTCCGTCCTGCAGTGAACGAAGATCAGAACGCGCGACCGACTGAGTGCTGTTCCAAGCTGGGTCCTGGGTATCCAGCTCGCGGTTCATTTCGAACCGCGCCATGCTCATCTGGAGCGCGGCCAAGGCTGCAGGCCTGGACGGCGCGTTCTGCCCGAATGCCTGACCGTTCGCCACCCGCTCCAGCCGTGCTGCAGACTCGAGGAGGGGGGATTGGACCTGCCTGGCGGCCGGTCGGGCCTGCCGGGTCATTGGGTGCTGGGAAGACCCAGAGCGGGGGATGCGATCTGCCATGGAAGTCTGCCATCAAAAGGGCGCGCGATCATGTAAGCGGCCAGTGCGCTTCACTTCCAGATATGCATCCTGTCACCGCGGTGGCGGGCCGGGCACCAGGCGGGCCTGCCACAAATCCGCGCGATCGGCCTGGTAGCGTCGGTCGACAGACGACGGCACTGAAACCGCCAACATCCTTTAACGCTTGGACTTAAATCGAAGAAGAAGGGCCAGCGCACCGCCGACCCCCACGCACTAGGCGCCCAGGCCGTCGCCCACAGCGTCCAGGCGACGCGCCTCGACCCTGTTCTCCAGCGCCTTGTACGCGTCACCGCCACGCCAGATGCCGTATCTGGCTGCGATTTCCCGTGCGGACATTCCTTGCCCGATGGCCCAGGTGACCTGGGGTTTATTGAGGATCCCCTTCCCCATTTCATCCATTTTCGCAAGGAACGCATTGGGAGCGTGGGCGGTTGCTGTGCGTTCGGGCGGCGCCACCTGCGTCGACCGGTCCTGGTTGCTGATCGACGTCGGGGAGATGGCAGGAGACGGCGTGTCTTGTGATTCCGGTGTGGGGGGGTGGGGTGAATGCGTGATCGGCGGCGGTGCAGCCACGGCAAAGGTGGTCATGTTGTGTTTGTGGTTGAGTGAGGGGGCACGAACAGTAGTGTCCGGACGCGCTGGGCGCTTTAAGAAACGTTGCATTGCCGCAGCGCGGCGCGGTCTGTGCGGACTGACGGTTTGCGGTGCCGTTGTTGATTTCCCTGCGTTACCGGACGTTGATCCGGAACGTGCCGTCGTCTGTCGACCGCCGCTACCAGGTCGATTCCCAAGGTATGCCGCCAGCATGCGCGTTTGGTGCCGGCGAACATCGCCCCGCGACCTCAACCGTCGGCTGGGTAACGTCGGTCTCCACGACCCGAGCCGCGCATTTACCTCTCTTGGCCATGCCGCACCGCGCAATGCAGCTCGTGCGCAGGGTTAGCGACGCCAGCGTATGGATTGGCCACCGCCATCATCTGATTTCAGTGAAGGCATCGTGAAATTTCCGCACGCCGTTGCAGCGCGATTCAATGCTCACCAATGAGTTACATCGCGTTTCACACCCACGGTAGCGTGATGACAAATGCTCACATGTACCTAACAAATCCATCGCATGAATAGTCAAATGTGTGACGCATCTCGCGTTAGAACAATTTCCACTGTCAAAGTCTTGACGTTCTCAAAACCCTGCGTTAACACTGACTTCTCAGTTTGCATGTGTTCAGTTCGGAAGTAAGCGCAGGGATGGCGAGTTCTCTGTTCGTCTAATGCGCCGAGCGCGCGCCATCCGCAACAACGCAGTAAATCAAGCGAAAAACGCCCTCAGGGGACGTTGGGCCACGCGGCCTGGCGTTGGCGTCGCTTTGCCTAAAACCAGCCAACCAGGAGTCGCATCGATGAATCGGATTTATCGCAAGGTCTGGAACAAAGCACTGGGGCAGATGGTCGTTGCCTCTGAGTTGGCCAGCAGCCAGTCACCCGGCGTGGTCATTGACCAGCGACGATCCGATGGCGCGCGTAGCAGCGCGGTGCTCAGCGCAGCCATTGCGTTGACGCTTGGGGTCGGGCTGGCCGGCGCAGCGCCGCAGGCGCGCGCCCAGGCGGTCGAAATTGGCGGCAACGCCAACTGCGTGGTGCTCAACAGCAACGTGATCGACAGCTGCCTGGTGGATGGCAATGCCACCGCCTCAGGTGCCAATGCGGTCGCCATCGGCAGCAACAGCACGGCTTCGGCGGCCAACAGTGTGGCCCTGGGTGCGGGTTCCAAGGCCACTCGCGCCAACTCGGTGTCGGTCGGTGATGCAGGCAAGGAACGGCAGGTGACCAACGTCGCCGCCGGTACTGCGGCCACCGATGCGGTGAACAAGTCGCAGCTGGACAAGGTGGCGGCGACCGCTGAAAGCGCGACCCGCTACTTCAAGGCCGATGGCGAAAACAACAACAGCGATGCAGCCAGCATCGAGGGCGAAGGTGCATTGGCCGCCGGTGCAAGCGCCAGCGCCGAGGGCAACGGTGCCATCGCAGTGGGCAGCCGCAGCCAGGCGCTGGCCAATTCGAGCACTGCGGTCGGTACCGACGCCATTGCGGCGGGGCTGGGCGGCAGCGCCTTTGGGCACACCAGCTTGGCGCTGGGCGATGCCAGCACCGCCGTAGGCCAGAGTGCCATCGCCATCGGCTTGGGCGACGTTGCACTCGGTGCATCCTCGTACGCCGCCAGCGAAAACGGCGCGGCCACCGCGATTGGTGGTCTTGCCGAAGCCAGCGCAGACGGCGCAACCGCAGTCGGCGGCGGCGCACTCGCCATCGGTGCCGGCAGCACCTCGCTGGGTCGCGGCGCAGGCAGCGGCGGGGAAGCGTCGATTGCGGTGGGTGCCTTCAGCACCGCCGTGGCCGATTTCAGCGCCGCGCTGGGCTCCAACTCCGCTGCGGTTGCGGTGGGGAGCGTCGCGTTGGGCGCAGGCTCCTACGCCGATCGCGTGGATACCGTTTCGGTAGGCAACAACAATGGCCTGCAGCGCCAGATCACCCACGTCGCCGACGGCACCGAAGCCAACGATGCCGTGAACAAATCGCAGCTGGACGCGGTTGGCGCAGTTGCTGACACCACCGCGAAGTATTTCCAGGCCACCGGCAGCGCGGACAGCGACGCCGGTGCGCTGGCTGACGGCGACAACGCCACCGCCATCGGTGAAGCCAGCACTGCGCTCGGCAATGGCACCACCGCGCTGGGCAGTGGCGCAGTTGCAGTGGCACAGAATGCCACCGCGGTCGGCAACAACGCATTGGCCAGTGGCCAGAACAGTGCGGCCTTCGGCTACAACGCACAGGCCGCGGGCCCAGGCAGCGTGGCCGTGGGCGGTGCCGCCGTCGACGAAGACGGCAACCCGCTGATCACCAATGGCGGTGTGCCGGTCGATACCGGTGCCACCAGCGCGGGCGTCGGCGGCACGGCCGTCGGTGCCAGTGCGGAAGCCTCCGGCTTTGCGGCCTCTTCGTACGGCGTAGGTGCGTACGCCGCCGGTGCGCAGGCCTCCGCATTCGGTGCAGTGGCCAACGCCACCGGTGACTACTCCACCGCCGTGGGCACGCAGACCGCCGCCACCGGCACCAGCAGCACTGCAGTAGGCGGACCGGTGGATCTGATTCCAGGCCTGGGGTTCTTCGTGCAGACCCAGGCCACCGGCGAAGCGGCAACGGCGGTGGGTGCCGGTGCGATTGCCAGTGGCGATTACGCCGTGGCCAACGGCACCTTGAGCGAAGCCTCGGGCATTGAAGCGACCGCGCTGGGCTACTTCGCCTACGCACCGGGCGACGGTGCATCCGCGCTGGGCGCGGAAAGCTGGGCCAGCGGCGACCTGAGCACCGCCGTGGGCTTCTACAGCACTGCACGTGGGGCCAACAGTGTGGCCTTGGGCGCGAACTCCACCGCCGTGCGCGACAATACCGTTTCGGTGGGCGATGACGGCAGCGAACGCCAGATCACCCACGTAGCGGCCGGTACTGAAGCGACCGACGCCGTGAACAAGGCGCAGCTGGATGCCGTGGCTGACACCGCCGACACCACTGCACTGCGTTTCAAGGCCAATGCGTCGGCCGACAGCGACGTCGGCGCGTTCGCCGATGGGGACGGCGCGCTGGCCGCCGGTGAAGCAAGCAACGCGCTCGGCGCAGGTGCCGCAGCGGTCGGCAATGGGGCGACGGCTGCGGGCGACAGCACCGTGGCCGTGGGCCAGAATGCGACCGCCAACGGCAATGGCAGCGTGGCCATCGGTGGCCAGGGCCAGGCCTATGACCAGTACAACCAACCCATCGTAGACGGCGACGGCAATGCCGTGCTGATCGGTACCACCGCCGCGCAGGACGCGGTGGCGGTCGGTGCAGGTGCACAGGCCACTGGCGCGCTCAGCAACGCCTTCGGCAGCGGCGCGCAGGCTACCGGCGGCAACAGCCTGGCGCAGGGCTACAAGGCACGGGCCACGGGCGATTACAGCATCGCGCAGGGCGACAACGCCTGGGCCAGCGGCGTTGAAAGCACTGCCACCGGTGCCTACGCGTGGGCCACTGCGGAAAGCGCCACGGCCTTCGGTGCCAGTGCGTGGGCGACCGAAGCCAACGCTACGGCGCTCGGTTACGCCGCGTGGGCGGATGGCGCAGGTGCGACCTCGGTCGGTTACAACAGCTGGGCACGCGGCACCAGTTCCACTGCGGTGGGCCGTGGTGCCTTTGCCTACGCCAACAACAGCGTGGCGCTGGGCTACCAGGCGCTGGGCAACAGCATCAACAGCATCGCCATCGGCACCAATGTAGTCGCCGGCGGCGAAAGCGCGATCGGCATCGGCGCGGGCAGCAACGCCAGTGCGTCCAATGCGGTGGCGCTGGGTGCCGGTTCCACGGCGGACCGTGCGTATACGGTCTCGGTCGGCAACGATGACCAGCAGCGCCAGATCACCCAGGTCGCTGCCGGTACCGAGGGCACCGATGCCGTCAATGTGGATCAGCTGACCGCTGCCACCGACAAGTTCCAGGCAACGGGTGATGGCGTGGCCGTGGTCGGCGGCGAAGACAGCGTGGCGGCCGGCTCCAATGCGGCGACCGATGGCGACTATGCCACCGCAGTGGGCTCGAGCAGCTTTGCCAGTGGCACAGGTGCGTCGGCGGTGGGCAGCGGGGCGTTCGCACTGGATGCCGGTGCCACCGCGGTCGGCCTGAATGCGCTGGCCAGTGCTGCGAATGCGTCGGCAGTGGGTGCCAACGCACAGGCCACCGGCGAGTACGCCACTGCCAATGGTGCAGAAAGCGAGGCATCGGGTGAGCAGAGCACCGCCGTCGGCGCGGCAAGCGTCGCCTCCGGCGCAGGCAGCCTCGCGGGCGGCACGCTGTCGGAAGCCTCCGGCGAAGAAGCCGTCGCACTGGGTTACTACACGGACGCCAGTGGCCGCGGCGCTACCGCCGTCGGCAGCGAAAGCGTGGCCTCGGGCACGCTCTCGGCAGCTTATGGCTTCAACGCACAGGCCGCCGGCAACTACAGCACCGCCATTGGTGGCTACGCGATCGCGTCTGCGTTCAACGCCACGGCGCTGGGCAACTTTGCCGAAGCCAGCGGCTCCAACAGCGTCGCGCTGGGTGGCGACGCGGTGGCCTCGGGTGCCTACAGCACCGCCACCGGCCAGAACGCTCTGGCCAGCGGCATCAACAGCGTGGCCGTTGGCGGTGCGCTGTTCGGCCTGCTGCCCACCGAAGCCTCGGGCAACTACTCCACCGCCGTCGGCGGTGGTGCGTGGTCGCCGGGTCTTAACAGCACGGCGCTGGGCAATGCGGCAACGTCTGAAGGCGTGAACAGCGTCGCCCTGGGTGCTGATTCAATTGCCGACCGCGACGACAGCGTGTCGGTTGGCAGCGCCGGCAGCGAACGTCAGATCACCAACGTTGCCGCTGGCAGCGAAGGCACCGATGCGGTGAACCTCAACCAGCTCAATGCAGTGGCCGATGCTGCGGCCGCTACCAGCAAGTATTTCCAGGCCAGTGGCAGCGATGCCAGCGACGCCGGTGCCTATGTCGACGGTGACAACGCATTGGCGGCGGGTGAAGCGGCCAGCGCGATTGGCGACGGAGCCACCGCGCTTGGCAGCGGTGCCAATGCGCTGGCGACCAACGCCACCGCCGTCGGCACGGATGCACTGGCTGCAGGCGAGGGCGCATCGGCACTAGGCACCAATGCCCAGGCCACCGGCGAAGACAGCGTCGCGGTCGGTAACGGTGCCTCCGCCTCGGAAATCGGGGCCAGTGCCACCGGTGCCGGTGCCGCCGCCAGCGGTGCCTACAGCACCGCCAACGGCAGCGAGTCGGTTGCGTCCGGCCAGCAGGCCATCGCCAGCGGCTTCCGCAGCACCGCCTCGGAAGCGGGCGCTTCGGCGTTCGGCAGCTACAGCGAAGCCACTGGCGAACTGTCCACCGCGCTGGGCTATGGTTCGGTCGCCTCCAACGTCTACAGCACGGCCGTCGGCGCAGCGGCGACGGCCACCGGTGCAAGTTCAGTGGCCGTGGGTGAGTTCAGTGAAGCCACCGGCGATGAAAGCGTCGCCATCGGCGGCAGCACCTTCTTCGGTTTCATCCCGGCGCGCGCGTCGGGCACCGGTGCGTCGGCCTTCGGTGCCGGTGCCTGGGCCACCGACGACTACACCACAGCGCTCGGCTGGAACTCGTGGGCCGATGCCGTGGGGGCCACTGCGGTCGGCGAAAGCGCCACCGCCAACGGCCTCAACAGCGTCGCGCTGGGTGCCGGTTCGCGTGCGGACCGTGATAACAGCGTCTCGGTCGGTACTACTACCTCGCAGCGTCAGATCACCAACGTTGCCGCCGGTACCGAGGGCACCGATGCGGTGAACCTGGATCAGCTCAACGCAGTCGCGGACGTCGCCGAGAACACCAGCCGGTTCTTCCAGGCCAGTGGCAGCGGTGAGGGCAATGAGGTCGGCAGCTTCGTCGACGGTGCCTACGCCACCGCTGCCGGTGAGGCCGCCAATGCCTTTGGTACCGGTGCGTCGGCCTACGGCAGCGGGTCGCTCGCCAGTGGCCAGTACGCGTCGGCGTCGGGCTACAACGCGTCGGCCACCGCGGATTCGGCCACCGCCGTGGGCGGCACGCTGTACTACGAAGACGCCAATGGCAACGTGCTGCTCGACCGCGCCACCAGTGCCAGCGGCACCGGCGCGACCGCGCTGGGTGCCGGTGCGCAGGCTGACGGGGTGTTCAGCACCGCCAGCGGTGCCAACGCCACCTCGGCCGGGCTGCAGTCCTCGGCGGTCGGCTACAGCGCCGAAGCCGGTAGCGACTACAGCACCGCCGTCGGTGCGTTCAGTGCGGCCACCGGCGTGCGCACCACCGCATTGGGCTACGGTGCCGAAGCCAGCGGCGACTATGCCTCGGCATTCGGCTGGGGCAGCACCGCATCCGGTGCCTACGGCATTGCCATCGGCAACAGTGCGCAGGCCAGCGGAGCCAACAGCTTCGCCGGCGGTGCCAGCGCCTGGGCCACGGCGGCGCAGACCACCGCAGTCGGCCAGCTGGCCTGGGCCACCTCGGCCGGCTCCACGGCCATCGGCCAGGACAGCTATGCCTATAGCGGCATCAACGCCACTGCGCTGGGCAAGAGCGCCTGGGCCAATGGCACCGGCAGCGTCGCATTGGGTGCCGGTTCGCGCGCCACTGAAGCGAACGTGGTCTCGGTGGGCGGTGGCAACGGCACCACCGGGCCGGCCACGCGCCGCATCACCAACGTTGGCGCGGCCACCAACGCCACTGACGCGGTGAACAAGGCGCAGCTGGACAGTGTGGCGGCCACGGCGGATGCCGCGACCCGCTACTTCAAGGCCAGCGGTAGTGGCGTGGCCACGGCCAGCGGCACCGACGCGCTGGCCTCCGGTTCGGCAGCCACCGCCAGCGGCAGTCGCAGCACCGCACTGGGCACCACCTCAACGGCGTCGGCCACCGGTGCCACCGCTGTCGGTGCGGATGCTTCCGCGCGCGGCGACAACAGCACCGTGATCGGGCGCCTGGCCTCCAGCAATGCCACCAATGCGGTGGCGGTGGGTAACGGTGCGTTCGTCAGCAACGGGGCCAACAGCGTGGCGATCGGCTCGGCCTCCGGTGTGTCCGGCGCGAACTCGGTGGCACTGGGCTCCGGCGCGCGCGCCGTTGAAGCCAACGTAGTCTCGGTCGGTGGTGGCAACGGCACCGACGGTCCGGCCACCCGCCGCATCGTCAATGTCGCGGCGGGCCGCATTGCGGCCGGCAGTACCGACGCGGTCACCGGTGGCCAGCTCAACACCACCAACCAGCGCGTGACCTCGGTGGAGACCCGTGTGGGCGACATCGATGACCGCATCGGTTCGGTGGAAACCAGCACGGCCAACGCACTGAGTTACGACGACAGCAGCCGTGACACGGTCACCTTGTCGGGTCTGCAGGGCACCACCGTCGACAACGTTGCCGCCGGCTCCATCGCCAGCGGCAGCCGTCAGGCCGTCAACGGCGGCCAGCTGTTCCGGGCGCTGACCGACACGGCCAGCTTCCTCGGCGGCGGGGCCAGCGTGGGCATGCAGGGTGTGTTCGTGGCCCCCAATTACGTGATCCAGGGCAGCAGCTACAGCAACGTGGGGGATGCACTGGGAGCCCTGGATGCCAAGGTCACCGAGATTGACCAGCGCACCGCAGGTACGGCCAGCAACGCGCGCGCCCGCAGTGCATCGGTGTCCTCCGCCAGCATCGCCGCCGCACCGGAGGCTGCCGTGGCCGCTGCGCCGGCCGCGGCTGAAGTGGCCACACCGGCGGCGGTGCAGGGCACGCCGACCGTGGCCAGCGTCGGCACCGCACAGCCGGCCGTCGTCGCCGCACCAACCGCTGTGAATGCGGTGGCGATGGGCGAAGGTGCGGTGGCCAGCGGTGCCTCGGCCACGGCAATCGGGCAGGGAGCGTCGGCAACGGCTGCCAACTCGGTGGCACTGGGCCAGGGCTCGGTGGCCGACCGCGCCAATGCGGTGTCGGTGGGCAGTGCAGGCAACGAACGCCAGGTGACCAACGTGGCGGCCGGCTCTGCCGCCACCGACGCGGTCAACAAGGGCCAGCTGGACAGTGGCCTGGCCACCGCCAACAGCTACACCGACCAGCGCTTCAGTGCCATGGCGGACAACTTCGACATCTACAAGGGCGAAATCGACGAGCGCCTGCGTCACCAGGACCGCCGCATCGACCGCCAGGGTGCGATGAACGCGGCGATGCTCAACATGGCCACCAGTGCCGCCGGCGTACGCACGCAGAACCGCGTCGGTGTCGGTGTCGGCTTCCAGAGCGGCGAGTCGGCACTGTCGCTGGGGTATCAGCGCGCCATCAGCGAACGCGCCACCGTCACCTTCGGCGGTGCGTTCAGCAGCGATGACAGCTCGGTGGGCGTGGGTGCCGGCTTCGGCTGGTAAGGCCACGGAAAGATCGCAGCGGGGCTGCGTGCCCCGCTGCACGCAATGCAGGGCCTGAGGGGGCGGGTCACCGGAACCCTGGCCAGGGCCGGCCGGGGTTTTCGCAGGGAGTGTTTGGCCTGAACCGTCGTTTGATCCATGACCTTGAAGAGGATTTCAACGTGACCAAGAAGCAGAACCTTCGCATCAACGTGCTGGCAGCCGCCGTGCTGTCGCTGTCGGTCGGTGCCACCAGCGCCTATGCCGCCGGTTTGCCGGTCAAGGAGCCCGCACGCCAGGCCACCGCCGCCCAACAGGGTTCCGAACGCATCATCGTCAAGTACCGCACCGGTGCGGCCGCCACCACCTCGGCCAAGCTGGCCACGGTGACCTCGGCGGTGTCGCGTGCCAGCCTGGGCGGTGCCACCGCGCGTTCCGCCGCCGCCAGCCCGCAGCATCTGCGTCGCCTTGGCACCGGTGCCGACGTCATCCGTCTGCAGGGCAAGCTCAGCCAGGCCGACCTGCAGAAGGTGCTGAAGGAACTGCAGGCCGACCCGCAGGTCCAGTACGCGGTGGCCGACGTCAAGCTGCAGCGCGCGGATGTGCGTGCTAAAGAAACCGCGCAGCTGGCGCCGAACGATCCGTACTACGACCAGTACCAGTGGCATCTGCACGGCGCCACCGGTGGCGTGAATGCTCCGGCGGCATGGGACGTGGCACAGGGTGAGGGCGTGGTGGTGGCGGTGCTGGATACCGGCATCCTGCCGCAGCATCCGGATTTTGCCGCCGGCACGCTGCTGGAAGGCTATGACTTCATCAGCGACGCGGAGACCTCGCGCCGCCCGACCGATGAGCGCGTGCCGGGTGCGCTGGACTACGGCGACTGGGTCGAGAACGACAACGAGTGCTACGCCGGCTCACTGGCCGAAGACAGCTCCTGGCACGGTACTCATGTGTCCGGCACCGTCGCCGAAGCCACCAACAATGCGCTGGGCATGGCTGGCGTGGCCTACAAGGCCAAGGTGTTACCGGTGCGCGTGCTCGGCAAGTGCGGCGGCTACCTGGCCGACATCGCCGACGCGATCACCTGGGCCTCGGGTGGTACGGTTGCGGGCATTCCGGCCAATCCGAATCCGGCCGAAGTGATCAACATGAGCCTGGGCGGCGGTGGCGCGTGTGATCCGGCCTACCAGGATGCGATCAACGGCGCGGTCTCGCGCGGCACCACCGTGGTGGTGGCCGCAGGCAACCAGGCGTCGAATGCCTCCGGCTATCGCCCGGCCAGCTGCGCCAATGTCATTGCCGTGGGTGCAACCCGCATTACCGGTGGGATTGCCTATTACTCCAACTACGGCACCGTTGTGGATCTGTCCGGTCCCGGCGGTGGCGGCAGCGTGGACGGCAACCCGGGCGGTTACGTCTGGCAGGCCGGCTACAACGGCCTGACCACGCCGACCTCGGGTGCCTACAGCTACATGGGCATGGGCGGCACCTCGATGGCCTCGCCGCATGTGGCCGGCGTGGCCGCGCTGGTGCAGGGTGCTCTGGCCTCGGCCGGCAAGGACCCGCTGACCCCGGCGCAGCTGGAAGCGCTGCTCAAGCAGACCGCACGCAGCTTCCCGGTGGCCCCGCCGGCCAGCACCCCGATCGGCACCGGCATCGTCGATGCCAAGGCCGCGCTGGACAAGGCGCTGGAAGAACCGTGCGAAGTCGATTGCGCACCGGAGGCCACGCCGTTGACCAACCGCACTGCGGTAAGTGGTCTGAGCGGTGCCGGCGGCAGCGAAACCCTGTACAGCTTCGAAGCCACGGCGGGCAAGGTGGTCAGCTTCCTCACCTACGGTGGCAGCGGCAACGTCTCGCTGTACGTCAGCGCTGGTGCAGAGCCGACCAGCACCGACTTCGATGCCAGGTCCACGCGTCCGGGCAACAGCGAAACCGTGCGTTTCACCGCACCGGTCGCTGGCACGTACTACATCAAGCTGGTGGGTGAGTCCGCGTTCAGCGGCGTGAGCATCCAGGCCGTCCAGTAACACACCCTGGGGTGTGCAGCGGGAGTCCGTCATGTGACGGGCTCCCGCTTTCTGTCTGCGTCAACGTCATCCGTACCGCGGCGAACTGCTAAAGTCTCCGGGTCGCCAGGAGAGCTTTCGTGAACGCGGTAGCCCACGATCTTGCAGCTGCATCCCCCGAGGACGCCGAGTCCCGCATCGTCGCGTTGCTGTTGCGCAACGGACGCCTGAAGGAAGCCGACCTTGCCCGCGCGCGGCCACTGCAGCGCGAATCCGGCGGCGGGTTGCTGCCCCTGCTGGTGCGCCTGGGCCTGGTATCTGAACGCGATCACGCCCAGGCCTGCGCCGACGTGTTGTCGCTGCCACTGCTTGAGGCCAAAAGCGTCGCTGAGGCGGCACCCGAATCGTTGCTGGATGCACTGCCGTTGTCGCTGCGTTTTCTCAAGCAGTTCCATGTCTGCCCGCTGGCGCTGCGTGAGGGCATGCTCGACCTGTGGCTGAGCGACCCGCAGGAGCCCTATGCGGCCGAAGCGGTGCGTCTGGCAATGGGCGTACCGGTCTGTCTGCACGTCGGGCTGCGCTCGGAGATCGATGACGTCATCGAGCGCTGGTTCGGACAGGGTCGCAGCGCAATGGGGGCGATCATTGAAACCGCCGATGGCGAAGGCGCGGTGGTTGACGACATCGAGCACCTGCGTGACCTGGCTTCGGAAGCGCCGGTAATCCGGCTGGTGAACCTGGTCATCCAGCGTGCGGTCGAACTGCGCGCCTCCGATATTCATATAGAACCGTTCGAGAATCGCCTGAAAGTCCGTTACCGCGTGGACGGCGTACTGATCGAGGGCGAGAGCCCGCCGGTCAATCTCACCGCCGCGGTGATCAGCCGCATCAAGATCATGGCGCGGCTGAACATCGCCGAGCGCCGGCTGCCGCAGGATGGTCGCATCATGCTGCGCGTGCAGGGCAAGGAGCTTGATCTGCGCGTCAGCACGGTGCCGACCGCGCACGGTGAAAGCGTGGTGATGCGTCTGCTCGATCGCGACACGGTCGTGTTCGACTTCCATCGCCTTGGCTTCACCGATGCCTTCCTGCCGCAGTTCCGCAAAGTGCTGGACCAGCCGCACGGCATCCTGCTGGTCACCGGCCCCACCGGCTCGGGCAAGACCACCACGCTGTACACCGCGTTGAGCCAGCTCAACACACCCGACGTGAAGATCATCACCGTCGAAGACCCGGTCGAATACCAGATCGAAGGCATCAACCAGATCCAGGCCAAGCCGCAGATCGGGCTGGATTTCGCCAACGCGCTGCGCAGCATCGTGCGCCAGGACCCGGACATCATCATGATCGGCGAAATGCGCGACCTGGAAACCGCGCGTATCGCGATCCAGTCGGCGCTGACCGGCCACCTGGTGCTGTCCACGCTGCACACCAACAACGCCGCTGGCGGCATTACCCGTCTGCTCGACATGGGGGTGGAGGACTACCTGCTGACCTCCACCATCAATGGCATCCTGGCCCAGCGCCTGGTGCGCCGTCTGGAGCCGCAGCACGCGCAGCGCTACCCGGCCTCGCCGGAAGAGATCGAAAAATTCGGGCTTCGCCGCCTGCAGCCGGAAGGCGACATTTTTCTGTATCGCGCCCAGCCCTCCGCGCTGGCCCCGACGGGTTATCTGGGGCGGACCACCATCATGGAATTCCTGGTGATGAACGACGAGCTGCGCCGCGCGGTGATGCGCCGGGCCGGCATGGGCGAGATCGAACAGATCGCGCGCGCGGCCGGCATGCGCACCATGTATGAAGACGGCCTGGCCAAGGCACTGGCTGGCCAGACCACCATCGAAGAGGTGCTGCGCGTGACCGAGGAAAGCTGAGCATGCCGCAGTACCGCTACAAGGCACTGAATGCGCACGGCGAGCTGTTCGACGGCCAGATGGAAGCGGCCAGCGAAGCCGAGGTGGTCGCACGCCTGCAGGACCAGGGGCACCTGCCGATGGAAGCGCGGGTGGCCGGCGACGGCGGTGGCGGAACGATTTCATGGGCCGCACTGCTGCGCCGCAAGCCGTTCGATGGGGCCGCGCTGGTGCAGTTCACCCAGCAACTGGCCACTCTGCTGGGCGCTGGCCAGCCGCTGGATCGTGCCTTGAGCATCCTGTTGGAACTGCCCGAGGACGAGCGCAGCCGGCGGGTGATCGCCGACATCCGCGACATCGTGCGCGGCGGCGCGGCGCTGTCGACCGCACTGGAACGACAGCACGGCCTGTTTTCGCGCCTGTACATCAACATGGTGCGGGCCGGTGAAGCCGGTGGCAGCCTGCACGACACGCTGCAGCGGTTGGCCGATTACCTGGAGCGCAGCCGCGAACTGAAAGGGCGGGTGATCAATGCGCTGATCTACCCGGCCATTCTGCTGGCGGTCGTCGGCGGCGCGCTGCTGTTCCTGCTGGGATACGTGGTGCCACAGTTCGCGCTGATGTATGAAAGCCTGGATGTGGCGCTGCCGTGGTTCACCCAGTGGGTACTCAATGTGGGTCTGCTGGTGCGCGATTACTGGCTGGTGCTGGTGGTGGTGCCGTGCGCGCTGCTGTTGCTGCTGGAGCGCAAGCTGCGCCAGCCCGCCTTCCGCCTGGCCATGGATGGCTGGCTGCTGGAGCGCAAGGGCGTCGGTGCGCTGGTGGCCAAATTGGAGACCGCACGACTGGCGCGTACTCTGGGCACCTTGCTGCGCAACGGCGTGCCGCTGCTGGCCGGGCTGGGCATCGCCCGCAACGTGCTGGGCAACCGCGCGCTGGCGGACGATGTCGACACCGCCAGCGACGAAGTGAAGAACGGAAATGGATTGTCCGCAGCGTTGTCGCGCGGCAAGCGCTTTCCGCGACTGGCGCTGCAGATGATCCAGGTCGGCGAGGAATCCGGCGCGCTGGATGCCATGCTGCTGAAGACCGCCGATACGTTCGAGCAGGAAAGCGCACGCGCCATCGACCGCCTGCTGTCGGCGCTGGTGCCGGTGATCACCCTGGTGCTGGCCTCGGTGGTCGGGCTGGTGATCGTCGCAGTGCTGGTGCCGTTGTATGACCTGACCAATGCGATTGGCTGACGCCAATGGCATCTTCCTTTACGACCCGCTGCAAGGAGCTCTCATGATCCATCGTCGCCATCCGGTCCGCTTCGTGTCCCGTCGCCACCAGTCCGGTATGAGCCTGCTGGAAATCATCATCGTCATCGTGCTGATCGGCGCGGTGCTGACCCTGGTGGGCAGCCGGGTGCTGGGCGGGGCCGACCGTGGCAAGGCCAACATTGCCAAATCGCAGGTGCAGACCATTGCCGGCAAGATCGAGAACTACCAGCTGGACACAGGCAAGCTGCCGGCCGGGCTGGAAGACCTGGTCACCCAGCCCGGCGGCACCAGCGGCTGGCTGGGTCCGTATGCCAAGGAAGCCGAGCTCAACGATCCGTGGGGCCACCCGCTGGAATACCGCGCGCCGGGTGAGGGCCAGCCGTTTGATCTGATCAGCCTGGGCAAGGACGGCAAGGCCGGCGGCAGCAGCTACGATGCGGACATCCGCTACGAGTAAGCGCGCTTGGTCGTGACCACCCTGCCGTCTTCCCTGCCGCGATGCGCACCGCGCAGCGCGCGCCCCGGCATGCGTGGTGTTTCGTTGCTGGAAATGTTGCTGGTGGTGGCGCTGATCGCCATCATCGGCGTGATCACCGCCACCGCCATGAACGGCGGCATCGACGGCCTGCGCCTGCGCAATGCCGGCAAGGAAGTGGCCAGCCAGCTGCGCTACACGCGCACGCAGGCCATTGCCAGCGGCGAGATGCAGCGCTTCCTGATCGACCCGCGCACGCGTCGTTGGGAAGCGGCCAACGGCCGCCATGGTGAACTGCCCGACGCGATCGAAGTGCGCTTCCAGGGGGCCGCGCAGGTCGGTGCCGGCACCGGCCAGGGCGGCATTGCCTTCCATCCCGATGGAGGCTCCAGCGGCGGCACGATCGAACTGGACCTGCGCGGTGCCCTGTGGCGCATCGACGTGGCCTGGATCACCGGTGAAGTCCGCTCCGGCCCCGTGCGGGTGGCTCCATGAAACTCCGGTACGCCACCCGTAGAGCCACGCCCTGGGTGGCTTCGCGTTCTCTGAACGCCCAGGATACGCCACGATGAAACACCAACGCGGCTACTCCCTGCTCGAAGTCATCGTCGCCTTTGCCCTGCTGGCACTCGCCCTGACCCTGCTCCTGGGCAGCCTCTCCGGCGCATCCCGCCAGGTGCACGCCGCCGATCTGCGCACCCGTGCGGTGCTGCATGCGCAATCCCTGCTCGCGCTGAGCGGTGTCGATGCCCCCCTGCAGGAAGGCCGCCAGCAAGGCCAGTGGGAAGACGGCCGCTACCGCTGGGAGCTGCAGGTGGTGCCGTTCGTGGAGCCACGCAGCAGCGTGCCAGCATCCGCTGCCAGCGCCACGACCGGCCCGCAACTGGCCGAACTGAGTCTGCAGGTGCGCTGGGGTGAACGCGAAGGCGAGCAACTGCAATGGCGCACCTTGCGCCTGCTGCCCCCTACGCAGGACGCGCTACGATGACCCGGTGCGTGCAGCAGCGCGGTTTCACCCTGATCGAAGTCCTGCTGGCCACGGTGCTGCTGGTCGGCGGGCTGGCCATCGCATTTGCGACCGTGCGCTCCGCGATGCAGATCGCGCAGCGCGGCGAACGCGTGGCGGCGCAGAACGAGCGCATGCGCGCGGTGGAAGGCTTTCTGCGTCGGCGCCTGAGCATGGCGCTGCCGACCGCCGCCGAACCCCCGGACCCTGCCCGCGAACCGCTGTACTTCCAGGGCGAAGCGCAGCGCATGCTGTTCGTTTCCGAGCTGCCCGGCTACCTGGGGCGTGGCGGACCGTACGTGCATGAACTGCAGGTGCGCGGACGCGGCGACGCTCAGATCCTGGAACTGGCCTTGACCCTGGTCCAGAACGGCGAGCGTGTGGACGAGACGCCGCCGCGTCCGCCGGAAATGCTGGCCGACGCGCTGCGCGAGGTGCAGTTCCGCTATCGCGGGGTGGATGTGCGTAGCGGGCAGCTGGGTGACTGGCAGACGCAGTGGGATGACACCCGCCGCTTGCCGAATCTGGTGGAAATCCGCATCACCCCGCAGCAGGGGCCGGCGTGGCCGCCGCTGGTGGTGGCGCTGTCGCAGTCACGCGGCGCGCGTGCTGCCGGAGCCGGTACGTGAGCCGGCCGCACAGCCGCCGCGTGCGCGGTGCGGCGCTTGTGCTGGTGCTGTGGTTGATAGCGCTGCTCACTGCCGTGGTCGGCGCGTTCGCGCTCAGTGCCCGCATCGAGCACA
This sequence comes from Stenotrophomonas maltophilia, assembly GCA_050983615.1. Lineage (GTDB taxonomy): Bacteria > Pseudomonadota > Gammaproteobacteria > Xanthomonadales > Xanthomonadaceae > Stenotrophomonas > Stenotrophomonas maltophilia_AZ. Next base: position 741,005 of record CP158958.1, read on the forward strand.
TGCAGCAGCGGGTGACCAGTGACGACGCAGTAGGACAGGAATACGCACGTGCCGGTGTGGAGTACGCGCTGTACCGCCTGCAGCCCAATGTACTGCAGCCGCCGTGGACGCCGGATGGGCGTCGCTACCGGTGGACATTCGATGCCTGGACCATCGACCTGCGCATCATTGACGAGAACGGCAAGGTCAACCTCAACCTGGCCGATGCCACTCTGCTGGGCGGCCTGATGCAAGCGCTGGAGGTCGAACCCGCCCGCGCGAGGCAACTGGCAGGGGCCATCATCGACTGGCGCGATCCCGACAGTCTGAAACAGCCGGGCGGTGGGGCCGAAACGGCCGATTACGTCGCCGCCGGCCTGCCCTATGGGGCGCGCAATGCGCGCTTTGAAACTCTGGGCGAGCTGCAGCGCGTGCTGGGCATGGACGCCGCGTTGTATGAACAGTTGGAACCGCTGCTGACCCTGTACAGTCGGCAGTCGCGCCCAGATCCGCGGTTCGCCGCCGGGCCGGTGCTGCAGGCGCTGGGGCTGGATGCCGAGCGGCTGCTGGCCGACCGCGAACGCCTGCAGGGCAGTGGCGGCGACGGAAACGTGACCGCGGCGGCGCCGGTGGGCGGCAGTGGCACTTATAGTATCGAGAGCCGCGCAATGGACCCGCGCGGCCGGGTTTCAGTCCTGCGCGCGGTGGTGCGCAGGGGCGCAGCAGGCACGCCGGGCACGGCATACACGGTACTTCGCTGGGAACAGGGAATGGCAGCACGATGACTTCATGGCGGGACAGTCTGGTGCAGGCACGGGGGCGGCTCGCGCCGGGCGTGGGCAATGGCCTGCGCTGGTGGCGGCGTTCCCTGCTGGCCTGGTTGCCGGTGCGCTGGCAATGGGCGCTGGGCTGGTCACGTTCGCGGCTGCTGCTCACCCGCGAGGGCGAACAGCTTGTCGTGCAGCGCGACACCGCCGGCGAACTGCAGCCGGTGCTGCAGCTGCCCTGGCCGCAGGCACCTGCGGATCTGGAGCCGGTACTGGATGCGCGCGTGCGTGGTCTGCCGCGCTACTGGGTGCTGCCGGCTACGGCGGTACTGCGGCGTCCATTGCGGCTGCCCGCCGCTGCCGCGCCGCGACTGCGCGACGTGGTCGGTTTCGAGATCGACCGGCAGACCCCGTTCGAACCGGGTCAGGTACATTACGACGTGCGCGAAGGCGACACCCTGCCGGATGGGCAACTGCAGGTGGAGCTGGTGGTGATTCCGCGCCCGGCGCTGGAACAGTGGCTGCAGCAGTCCGGCAGCTGGGCCGGGCAGCTGGCGGGTGTGGATGCCGACGACGGTAGCGGCCAGCCGCTGGGCGTGAACCTGCTGCCGGTCACCCAGCGCTTCGTGGCGCGCGATCCGATGCGGCGCTGGAACGTCGTGCTGGGTGCAGCGGCGGTGGTGCTGCTGGCACTGGCCGGCAACCAGTTGCTGCTCAACCGCGAGCGCGCCGCCGACCAGCTGCGCGAGCAGGTCAATGCGGCTGCACGCGACGCGCGTGCGGTTGCCGCCGAGCGCCAGCATCTGCAGCAACGGGTGGATGGCGCTGCATTCCTGGAAGAAAAGCGCACGGCCCAGGCCAGCACGCTGGAAGTGTGGAACGAACTCACCCGCCTGTTGCCCGACGGCACCTATCTGGAAAAGCTATCGGTGGAAGGTCGCACCCTGCAGCTGATCGGACTCAGCCGCGAAGCCTCGCAGCTGGTACCGCTGCTGCAGGCGTCGCCGCTGTGGACCAAGGTCAACCTGACCGGGGTGCTGCAGGCCGACGGCGGTGCCGGCGGCCGCGACCGCTTTACCCTGACCGCTGAACTGCAGCCGCTTCCCGGTGCTGCCCCCCCGACACCGGCTGCGGCCCCTGCCACGGAGGGTGCCGATGGCAATGCTGCCGACACGCCGTGATCGCTGGCTGGCGCTGGGGCTGCTGCTGGCGGCGCTGGCACTGGCGTACCTGCTGCTGGTGCACCCGTGGTTCACCCGCCCGCTGCTCGACATCAACCAGGGCATCGCGGAGCTGCAGGAACGGCAGCTTCGCGTCGATGCGCAGCTGCAGCAGCGCCATGCGGTGACCCAACGGTTGCAGCAGGTGCAGGCCGCGCTGGCCGGTCGCCCTGGCTTCCTGCGCGAAGCGACCGCTGAATCAGCTGCTGCCGCGCTGTCCTCGCGGCTGCAGGATGCGGTGGCCTCGGCCAGCCCCGGCAACCGCAGCTGCACCATCAGCAACCGCTCGCCGCTGACCGACAACAGCCCCGATGCAGCGTTCCCACGGGTGGCGCTGCAGGTGCGGCTGCGCTGCGGCGTGCCGGAAATGGCCGCCGTGCTGCACACCCTGGAAACCGGCAGCCCGCGCCTGTTCGTGGGCAATCTCAATCTGCTGGCGCAGCGCTTCCAGCAGTCGCCGAATGAAAGCGGGCTGGGGCTGGATGTCTCCTTCGAACTGGTCGGCTATCTGCAGCCGGGCCTGACCCCGGACGCGACGGCGGCCGCACTGGCAGTGCCGTCGCTGGTGCCCGCGCCTGAACCGAGTGGGCTGGAACCCTCCGGCCTGCAACCCACGGCGGATGGGCCGGGTGCCGCAATGGGCCCGCCCAGCGACCCTGCCGCTGCGGATGCCGCATCCAGCGAACCGGTACAGGAGGCCCCGCATGAAAATTGAGTGGGCATCCCTGCGCAGCTGGTGGCTGGGGGGCGTGGCACTGTGGGCCGGCGCGATCTGGGTCGCCACGCTGTTCGGGCTGGGCGGGCGCATTGCGCCGCCCGATGCCGATGAACAGTCCGCACCGCGTCTGCCGGTGCTGGCACCGGCTGCTGCCGACCGCATCACCTCGCCGCAGGCGTATGCAGGCATCAGCGAACGCCCGCTGTTTGCCGAGGACCGCAAGCCGCGTCCGTACCTGCTGGGCGGCAGCGAGCCAGGGGCCACGTCCAGTGCGGTCACGCTGACCGGGGTGCTGCTGACCTCGGAATTCGGCATGGCCATCCTGACCACCGACCAGAAGCAGTCGCTGCGCCTGCGCCTCAACGGCGAGGCCGTCAACGGCTGGCAACTGGTGGCGTTGGAGCCGCGCAGTGCCACTGTCAACGGCCCCAGCGGCACGCAGACGCTGGAACTGGTGACCTTCAGCGGGCAAGGCGGCGAGCCGCCCACCGTGCTCGGCAGCACCGCGGCCGCGATATCGTCGGGGCAGGGGCCGGTCGCGCCGGGAACGGTCGTGCCGCCGCCGTCTCATCCATCGCCGCAGGTACGACCCAGCGCACCGGTGCCCGCACCTGTGCCGACACCCGCGCCGGCCCAGAATGCCGGCAACCCGGCCGCACAGGGCCCGAGTGAAGCGCAGATGCAGGCCATCCGCGCGCGCATCCAGGCGCGCCGCCAGCAACTGCAACAGCAACAGTCACAGCGACCGCCCGCGGGCGGCTCCGGTCAAAACCCTTAGAGTGAACGCATGACCTTGCGCCTATTTCCCCTTTCTTTCGCGGCCGCCCTGCTGGTGGGCTGCGCCACAGTGCCGGCACCCGAAGTGCGCCGCGATGCCGTGCTCGACAGCACCCACCAGGTGGTGGCCGGTGACGGCTCGCATGACGGCGTGCAGACCCAGGCGCTGGGCAGCGAAGGCAGCCCGCAGGCGGTGATCCGTCGCGGCACTGGCACCATGATCAACCGCAGTGCCGCGTCGGCACCGTCACCTGCACTGTCACAGGCCAGCACCGGCACCGCTACCTTCAATTTTGAAGGCGAGTCGGTGCACGCGGTGGTCAAAGCGATACTGGGTGACATGCTGGGCCAGAACTACGTCATCGCGCCAGGCGTGCAGGGTACCGTCACCCTGGCCACGCCCAAGCCGGTATCGTCGGCGCAGGCCCTGAACCTGCTGGAAATGGTGCTGGGCTGGAACAACGCACGCATGGTCTACAGCGGTGGGCGCTACAACATCGTCGCCGCCGACCAGGCCCTGGCCGGCACCGTGGCCCCCAGCACTGCGCCGCCGGCCAATGCGCGCGGCTTTGAAGTGCGGGTGGTGCCGCTGCAGTACATCTCCGCAACGGAAATGAAAAAGGTGCTGGAGCCTTACGCGCGGCCCAATGCCATCGTCAACGTCGACAGCGGGCGCAACGTGATCACCCTGGGCGGTACCCGTGCCGAGCTCGAGAACTACCTGCGCACGGTCGAGATCTTCGATGTGGACTGGCTGTCGGGCATGTCGGTGGGCGTGTTCCCGATCCAGACCGGCAAGGCCGAGCAGGTCGCTGCCGACCTGGAAAAAGTGTTCGGTGAGGAAAGCAAAACCCCCAGCGCCGGCATGTTCCGGTTCCTGCCGCTGGAGAATGCCAATGCGGTGCTGGTGATCACCCCGCAGGCGCGCTATCTCGACCAGATCCAGCAGTGGCTGGAGCGCATCGACACCGCCGGTGGCAGTGCGCGCCTGTTCTCCTACGAACTGCGTTACATCAAAGCCAAAGACCTGGCGGAACGTCTCGCCGAAGCCTTCGCCAGCGAAAATGGCCGCGGTGGCCGCGGCGCTGGTTCGCTGGCTCCCGGCGCGATCGCGCAGGAACTGAGCAGCCGTGACGGCACCAGCGGCAACAGCCTCAACAACACCCAGCTGGGCGGCAGCGGCACCAGCCGCAGCGGCGGTCTGGGCGATGGCAGCATGAACCTGCCGCAGCGCCAGTCCGGCAATGCCAGCTTCAGCCTGGAAGTGCAGGGCGACAGCGTCGGGGTGTCGGCGGTGGAAGAAACCAACACCCTGCTGGTGCGCTCCACGCCGCAGGCGTGGCGCTCGATCCGCGAGGTGATCGAGAAACTCGACGTGATGCCGATGCAGGTGCATATCGAAGCGCAGGTGGCCGAAGTCGCGCTCACCGGTGACCTCAGCTATGGCGTGAACTGGTTCTTCGAACAGGCGGTGACCACCGGCAAGACCGAAAGCGGCATTGACCTGCCCAGCGCGCTTGGGCGTTCGATCTGGGGCAGCATTTCCGGAAGGGTGGGCGAAACCGGGCTGGGCTGGACCTTCCTGGGCAAAAACGCCGCTGCCGTGGTCAGCGCGTTGGACAAGGTGACCAACCTGCGCCTGTTGCAGACGCCGTCGATCTTCGTGCGCAACAATGCCGAAGCCACGTTGAACGTGGGCACGCAGATTCCGATCAACTCGGTGTCGGTCAACACCGGCGTGGGCAGCGACAACACCTACAGCCAGGTGCAGTACCTGGACACCGGCGTGATCCTGAAAGTGCGTCCACGCATCACCCGTGACGGGGTGGTGTTCCTGGACATCGTGCAGGAAGTGAGTTCCGCCGGTGCGGTGCCGTCCGGTTGCGACCCGGCCCGCAGCACCTGCAATCCGCCGATCAACACCCGCAAGATCTCCACCGAGGCGGCCGTGCAGAGCGGTGACACCATCATGCTGGCCGGCCTGATCACCAACTCCGATGAAGACGGTGCCAACGGTGTGCCGGGGCTGAGCAGAATACCCGTGCTGGGTGCGCTGTTCGGCAAAAAGACCCAGAACAGCGGCCGCTCGGAAGTGATTGTGCTGCTCACCCCGACCATCGTGCGCAATGCGCAGGAGTCGCGCAACCTGACCGACGAGTACAGCAACCGCTTCCGCGCGATGGAGCCGTTCCCGACCCGCAAGGCGACCAATTAGGCCGCCTGACCGGCTGCCGTCTTCGCAGCCTGGCTGTTACCCTGCGGGCAGATGCCACGCGTTGGGGGACGGATGGGGACAGTCGTGTTGCTGCCGATTGGCGTGGATGACACCGCGCTGGACCGGTGCCTGGGCGCACTGGACGCCGGCACCCCGGCCGCTACCGCAATCTGGCTGGCCGACGACGGCCAGGCCGGACCGCGCGCGCAGGCCTTGATAGAACACTGGCTGGCGCATACGCCGCTGCAGGCCGAGTACACCCGTCGCGCCCGCGCCATTGGCGAGGTGGCGCACCTGGACGAAATGCTGCGCGCCTGCGACGGCACCGACGTGGTGGTGCTGGCCCCGGATGCGGTGCCGGCCCCGGGCTGGCTGCAGCAGCTGGATGCCTGTTTCGCCCGCGATGCCTCGATCGGCTCGGCCACGCCGTGGTGCAATGCCGGCGAAACCGCCGCGTGGCCGCGGCTGGGTGAAATCAGCCCCGTGCCCGAGCACCTGGACGCCATCGCCCAGGCCTGTGCGGCGCTGCCCAGCCTGCATCCGGAGCTGCCTTCGGCGGTGACCCATGCCGTGCTGCTGCGGGCCAACGCGCGGCGCAAGGCCGGCGGTCTGGACATGCACAGCTACGCCTCGTGGAGCGCCGCGCTGATTGACCTGAGCCTGCGCATGGCCGGCTTGGGCTGGCGCAATGCGCTGTGCGAAAACGCCTTTGTCGCGCGCGATACCGAATCGCAGGCCCAGGACGGCGACATGGAGGCCCTGGGCACGCGTTGGCCAGCATGGCAGCCACGTCTGGCCGGCTTCCTGATGGCCGACCCGCTGCGCGCCACCCGCGAAGCGCTGCAGCAGCTGCACCAACAAGCGATAATGCCGCGTTCGCAGGGCGACCTGTTTGCCGCGCCTGCAGTGCCTGATCTGGAGTGACCCGTTTGAATGCCCGCATTGCCGCCATCATCGTCAGCTACCAGAGTGCCAGCACCCTGGATGCCTGCCTGACCCGGCTGCGTGCCGCCCAGGACATCGCCGAGATCCGCGTGGTGGACAACAATTCCGACGATGGCACGCTGGAGATCGTGCAACGCCACGCCAGCGCGGACGCGCGCCTGCATTTCATCGCCAACCCGGACAACCCCGGCTTTGCCGCCGCCAACAACCAGGGCGTGGCCGACAGCCGTGCGCCTTGGTTGGCGTTCATCAACCCGGACCTGATGGTGGACGTGGATACGCTGGCCCAGCTGTGCCAGCGCGGCGAAGCTCTCGGCGACTGCCTGCTGGGGGTGGAACAGGTGGACGAAGCCGGTGTGCCCGACGCGGCGGTGCGCCGCCGCGACCCTGACTTTGCGGCCATGCTGCGCAACCCCGGGCAGGGCGCGAAGCTGGCCCTGCCGGTGGACCCGGCGCAGACACTGCAGCCGGTGCCGGCCCTGTCCGGGGCGCTGCTGCTGATGCCGCGGGCGCTGTTCGACCGTATCGGCGGCTGGGATGCCGGCTACCGCCTGCATGCCGAAGACCTCGACCTGTGCAGACGCGCGCGTGAGGCCGGTGCGGTGGTGGCCATTGCCAATGACCTGCGTGTGACCCACGTGCGTGGCGTGTCCAGCCGCTCGCGCCCGTTCTTTGTGGAATGGCACAAGCACCGTGGCCTGTGGCGCTACTTCCGCAAGTTCGAGGCGTCGCAGCGCAGCCTGCCGGTGCAGCTGGCGGTGTGGGGCGCGATCTGGGCGCATGCGCTGGTACAGGTTCCCCGCATTCTGATGCGGTCGGGCGCATAATCCGCGCATGATCATCCAATCCCTGCTCGACACCGACCTGTACAAATTCACCATGATGCAGGCGGTGCTGCATCAGTACCCCGGCGCGCAGGTGCAGTACCGGTTCAAGTGCCGCACGCCGGGCATCGACCTGGCCGCGTACATCGACCAGATCAACACCGAGATAGACCATCTCTGCACGCTGCGTTTCACCGGTGACGAGCTGGGCTACATGCGCGGGCTGCGCTTCGTTAAGCCGGACTTCGCCGACTTCCTGGGGTTGTTCCACCTTGACCGCAAGTACATCGACCTGCGTCCGTCGCAGACGGTACCGGGCGAGATCGAGCTGGACATCACCGGCCCGTGGCTGCACACCATTCTGTTCGAAGTGCCGCTGCTGGCGATCATCAACGAGGTCTGGTTCCGCAACACCACTGCCCCGGACTTCGCCGAGGGCGAGCGCCGCCTGCAGGCCAAAACCGCCCTGCTGCGCGATACGCCCGGGTTCGAGCTGTGCCGCATTGCCGACTATGGCAGCCGCCGCCGCTACTCGCGCGATTGGCATGCGCGCATGCTGCCACAGCTGCGCGATGCGCTGGGCGCGCAGTTTGTCGGTACCAGCAACGTGCACTTCGCGCGGTTATATGGCATGACCCCCCACGGCACCATGGCGCATGAGTATCTGCAGGCCTTCCAGGCACTGGGTCCGCGCCTGCGTGATTCGCAGGTGGCGGCCCTGGAGTCGTGGGCGCGCGAGTATCGCGGCGACCTCGGCATCGCGTTGTCCGACGTGGTAGGGCTGGACGCGTTCCTGCGCGACTTCGACATGTATTTCTGCAAGCTGTTCGACGGTGTGCGTCACGATTCGGGCGACCCGTTCGAATGGGGCGACCGCATGCTGGAGCACTTCCAGCAGCGCCGCGTGGACCCGCGCAGCAAGGTGCTGGTGTTCAGCGACGGGCTGAACATTGAAAAGGTGATGGGGCTGTTCGACTACTTCCGCGGCCGCTGCCAGGTGGCGTTCGGGGTCGGTACGCACCTGACCAACGACCTGGGGCCGACGCCGCTGAACATCGTCATCAAGATGGTTCGCTGCAATGGGCAGCCGGTGGCCAAGCTGAGTGATTCGCCGGGCAAGAGCATGTGCGATGACCCGGGCTACCTGGCCTACCTGCGCCAGGTGTTCGAATTGCCGGCGGAATGATCCATCGTAGAGCCGGGCTTGCCCGGCTGCTCTTCGATCCAACACCGCGCGCAGCCGGGCAAGCCCGGCTCTACCCAGCCATCCAACACCGCGCGCAGCCGGGCAAGCCCGGCTCTACGTCATTCCAACGCGTACCGCAGCACAAACAACCCGGCCACCAGCCACACCGCCGGATGCACATTCCGCCAGCGTCCGGTGCCGGCCTTCAACACCGCATAGGCGATGAACCCGAATGCCAAGCCATTGGCAATCGAATAAGTAAACGGCATCGCCAACGCGCACAGCGCGGCCGGCACCGACTCGGTCAGGTCGCTCCAATCCACATCAACCAGTTCACGCAGCATCAGCCCGGCCACGAACAGCAGGGCAGGGGCAGTGGCATAGCCGGGCACCATCGCCGCCAGCGGCGAGAACAACAAAGCGGCCAGGAACAGTGCCGCCACCACCAGCGCGGTCAGCCCGGTACGGCCACCGGCCTGCACCCCGGACGCGCTTTCGGCAAAGGCGGTGGTGCTGCTGGTGCCGAGCATCGAGCCGGCGACAATGGCGGTGCTGTCGGCAAGCAGCGCACGGCCAAAGCGCTTCTGCGCGCCGGGCAGCTTCAGCAGGCCGGCGCGACCGACCACGCCGTACAAGGTGCCGGTGGCATCGAATACTTCCACCAGCACGAATACCAGCACCACCTGCAGCAGCACGGCCAGTGGCGCGCCCCCGTCGTGGTGGAGCAGGCCGGGCAGATCCAACTGCAGGAAGGTGGGAGCCAGGCTCGGCGGCAGCGAGACCAGCCCGCGGTACTGCACGTCGCCCAGTGCCCACGCAGCGGCGGTGACGGCGAGAATGCCGATCAGGATGGCACCGCGCACCTTGCGTGCTTCCAGGATCGCAATCAGCAGGAAACCGGCGAGTGCCAGCAGCGGCGGCGCACTGTTGAGCGGTCCGAGGGTCACCAGCGTGTCGGCATTGGCGACGATCACGCCGGACTTCTGCAGCGCGATGATCGCCAAAAACAGGCCGATGCCGGCGACGATGGCGGCACGCAGCGACGGCGGAATGCCCGCGACCAGCCAGGCCCGCACGCCGCTAAGCGAAAGCGCCAGGAATACCAGCCCGGAAATGAACACCGCGCCCAACGCCTGCTGCCAGGGCAGCCCGGCGGCCCCGACCACGGTGAACGCAAAGAACGCATTCAATCCCATGCCCGGTGCCATGCCAACCGGGAAATTCGCGGCAAACGCCATCACCACCGACCCCAGTGCAGCGGCCAGACACGTCGCCACGAACACCGCGCCCGGATCCATGCCGGTGGTAGCAAGAATGTCCGGATTGACGAACACGATGTAGGACATCGTCAGGAACGTGGTCAACCCGGCCAGCAGTTCGGTGCGCACGGACGTACCGTGCTGCCGGAGCTGGAAGATGCGTTCAAACGGGGGCATTGCAGGCCTTTCGCCGGGGCGTTTTGTCCCGCCCCGGCGGACCTACAGGACGTCCCGGGCGGCTTAGAAGTGGTAGTTCACCTTCAGCGTAACGCTGCTGTAGTCGGTATGGAAGCTGCGGCGGGTGGCATTGGGAAAATTGGGGTCATGCAGCGATACGTCGCTGGAGCCCAGGTCGGTATACAGGTACTCCACGCCTCCTGACAGCCGGTCGCTGAAACGGTACAGGACGCCGGCACCGACATGCGTGCCGATGGCGGTATGCGTCGTACTGGTTTCGTATTCGGCCACGCGGCAGCCGTTGGTCTGCTCCACCAGCGACTTGTCGCAGCCCAGCACGAACTTCTGGCGTGCGATGGTTGCGCCTGCGGTGAGGTAGGGCAGCCATGCGCCGGCCGAATAGCCAAGCTTGCCATTGAGCAGCAGCTCGCCGGTGATGGCATCGCGGCCGTAGTACGGGCTGAACTCATGGATATCGCTGTCTTTCCAGCGACGGTCGATGCTGCCCAGTGACAGTCCGGCCTCAAGGCCCAGCACCGCGCGGTTGTCGAACTGCCAGAGGTGGCCGGCCTGCACACCGCCCGCAGCGCCGTACAGCGTCTTCTGGCTGGCATTGGCGTTGCTGTGGTCTTTGCTGTGGCCTTCTGCATAGGAGGCCTGACCTCCGATGTAGGGACCTTCCCATGCGTCGGGGGCGGCAGTGGCGGTGGTTGACGCCAGAAGGGCGGCCGCCATGGCGATCAGTGCCTTCATCTCCCCCCTGGGATAACGCAGGTGCGCGAAACGACGAGAAAGCTCGTTCATACTGGTCTCTCCAGTAAATGAATGCGCCCCCGCAACGGCGATGCTGCGCCTGCCCCGCATCACGGCGGCGTGAAAACCCGCGCCATCGCGGTGGATTGGAGGTTGGCAGCTGCTCCCAAACCGAAACGGCCGCGCGATGCGCGGCCGTTCCAGGCGTCACGACCCGCGGTCGCGACTTACTTCAGCGCCTTGAAGCGCAGGCGCTTCGGAGCCGCGTCGTCGCCCATGCGGCGGCGCTTGTCTTCTTCGTACTCGCGGTAGTTGCCCTGGAAGAACTCCACGTGAGAGTCGCCTTCGAACGCCAGGATGTGGGTCGCGATGCGATCCAGGAACCAGCGGTCATGCGAAATGACGAACGTGTTGCCCGGGAACTCCAGCAGCGCATCTTCCAGCGCACGCAGGGTTTCGATGTCCAGGTCGTTGGACGGTTCGTCGAGCAGCAGCACGTTGCCACCCTGCAGCAGGGTCTTGGCCATGTGCAGGCGACCACGCTCACCACCGGACAGCGAGCCCACCATCTTCTGCTGGTCCTGACCCTTGAAGTTGAAGCGGCCGATGTAGGCGCGCGACTGGATCTCGATGCCGTTGATGTTCAGGATGTCCAGGCCACCTGCGATTTCCTGGAACACGTTGTGGTTGCCTTCCAGTGCGTCGCGGCTCTGGTCCACGTAGGACAGCTTCACCGTCGGACCCACCACGATCTCGCCCGAATCCGGCTTTTCCTGCCCGGTGATCATCTTGAACAGGGTCGACTTACCGGCACCGTTCGGACCGATGATGCCCACGATCGCACCGGCCGGCACCAGGAAGCTCAGGTCGTCGAACAGCAGCCGGTCGCCGAACTTCTTCGACACGTTCTTGAACTCCATCACCGAGTTGCCCAGGCGCTCGCCCGGCGGGATGAAGATTTCATTGGTTTCGTTGCGCTTCTGGTAGTCCACCGACTGCAGCTCTTCCAGGCGGGCCAGACGGGCCTTGCCCTTGGTGCGGCCGCCCTTGGCGTTCTGGCGCGACCATTCCAGTTCCTTCTGGATCGCCTTCTGGCGGGCCTTTTCCTGGTTGTCTTCCTGCTTCAGGCGCTCGTCCTTCTGCATCAGCCATTCGGTGTAGTTGCCCTTCCACGGAATGCCACGGCCGCGGTCCAGTTCCAGAATCCACTCGGCGGCGTTATCCAGGAAGTAGCGATCATGGGTGACTGCCACCACGGTGCCGGTATAGCGCGCCAGGAACTGTTCCAGCCATTCCACCGACTCGGCGTCGAGGTGGTTGGTCGGTTCGTCGAGCAGCAGCATGTCCGGCTTCTGCAGCAGCAGACGGCACAGCGCCACGCGGCGCTTTTCACCGCCGGACAGCTTGCCGATCACGGCGTCCCACGGCGGCAGGCGCAGCGCGTCGGCGGCGACGTCCAGCTGGTTTTCCAGGGTGTGGGCGTCGCCAGCGGCCAGAATCGCCTCCAGGCGCTCCTGCTCCTTGGCCAGTGCGTCGAAATCGGCACCTTCCTCGGCATAGGCCAGGTACACCGCGTCCAGCGCGGCCTGGGCCTGCAGCACTTCGCCGACGCCTTCTTCTACCGCTTCACGCACGGTCTTGGTCGGGTCCAGCTCCGGTTCCTGGGCCAGGTAGCCGACCTTGATGCCGGCCTGCGGACGGGCTTCGCCCTCGAAATCGGTATCCACGCCGGCCATGATCTTCAGCACGGTGGACTTGCCGGCACCGTTCAGGCCCAGCAGGCCGATCTTGGCCCCCGGGAAGAACGACAGCGAGATGTCCTTGATGATCTGCCGCTTGGGCGGGACCACCTTGCTGACGCGGTTCATGGTGTAGATGTATTGCGAGGACATGGGCTCTCCGAGGGCGCAATCCTGCGCCCGTTCCGTCAGGAACAGTCGCAGTGGGAATTGGGATGTTGCCAATTATAGCCGGAAGCGGTGACAGCCGCCGGACAGCCCGGCCTGTGGGGCTTGCCGCTGCCTGAATGGGCCGTCAAAGGCCGTTGAATGGAAACCGTTTCCAGCCGGAAACCGTTCAGATGACGTCAGCATGATGGAAGCCGTCACTTCCCACCCAGCGAGAAACGCCATGCGCATGAATCGAATTGTGGTCGGTACCGTTGCCGCGCTGCTGGCAGTGGGAACCGTTGCCCCCGCCTTTGCTGACGATCACCGAGGCCGCGGCCACGACCGCCGTGAGTGGCGTGATGACCGCCGCGATCACCGCGATGACCGCCGCGAGTGGCGGGATGATCGTCGCGAGGCTCGCCACGACCGCCGTCATCACAACCACGGCTACTACCGTCCCGCTCCGCCGCCGCGCGTGGTGTACCGTCCGGCCCCGCGCCCGGTGTACAGCTACGGCTGGCAGCGCGGTCACCGCTACCGCGACTACTACGGCGGCCCCGTGTACGTGGTGAACGACTACAGCCGCTACTCGGTGCGTCGTCCGCCTTACGGGCACCACTGGATCCGCGACGACCGCGGCAACCTGCTGCTGGTCGCCATCGCCACCGGCATCATCGCGGACTTCGTGATCAACGGTCGGTAATGGTTTGACGCGAACGGCGGCGTTTCGGTTGTCCCGTGCGTGCGGCCTACGGGCAACCCCGTTCCGGGACACGCCGCAAGTACGTCCATGTAGGCTACTCCACGGCATCCATGCCGTGGAGTGTCCCTCCAGGGGTCACCCGTAGGCCACCCCTCATTCATGGCGCGACCCGGACAGAAAACGCGGCATTGCGCGCCCGTTGGTATTTGGGACGTTCTGGATCGGGAGCGTCGGTCGACAGACGGCGGCCGTGAAATGCGCACCATTCGGCAACGCATGACCCCAAATCGGCACCGTTGATCTGGCATTTCCCGTGGACACCGACGCACTGTCGTGGCGGGTCGGGGCGGGCTGGAGGGGGCGTGAGCCGCATGGATGCGGCGATCGAGCTTACATGGGTGAAGGCGCACTGCTTGCGAGGCACTGCCTCGCGTGCGACTGAACGCCCAGCCGCCAGCGGCTGGGCCGGGCCCCGGAGGGGGACTTGCGCCGTCCCCCGGAACGCCCATCCCGACCCGCCAAACACGGGAACCGATGCCCACCGGCTGTTCGCCAAAATCCAAAAGGGGTGCCGGGCAAAGCCCGGCACCCCCACGTAGTGCATGCAACTTCAGCAGCCGGCTTTAGAACCCGACCGACCAGTCCAGCTGCGCACCCAGCTCACGCTGGTCGCCGCCGCGACGGCCCTGCAGCTGCAGCGAGACGCGACTGTTCGCCGACGGGCTGATCGCCACGCCCAGCTGTGCCAGCGCCGTGCTGCGTGCCAGCGGGGTGCCGGCGATGGTGAAGTCGCGGGTGCCTGTGACAAAGCGGGCATCGGCCACCGGCAGACGGTCACCGTCGGCGTACTGCCAGCCCACCCGCGCAGTCAGCACCGCACGATCACGCTGCCCACCGCTGATGTCCCAGTCGGCCTTCAGCGCTGCGACGCCGGTGCGGTAATCACTGTCTGCCGCGCCGATGGCCAGGGCGCTGTCACCACCACGCTCCTGGCTGCCATCGCTGTCCAGATTCACCTGCGCCAGTTCGATTTCCGGCGTCAGCTGCAGACGCGCACCGCCAAATGTCCAGCCCGCACGCACGAACGCCGTGGTGCCGGTGGCATCTTCACGCGCCACCAGATCTTCGCTCAGCGTGCTGCCCACCCGTGCGGTCCGGGCGCTGTCGGTGCGGTAGTCCGCCCGGGTCACACCACCGCGCAGACGCAGTCCCTGCCACTGGTAGGCTGCATACACGCCGTACTCGGTGCTGTCGGTTTCGGCCTGGCCGTTGCCACTGCGCAGGCGCGTTTCCAGCCGCTGCTGGCCCGCGGCGACGCCCAGTTCCAGCGCCTCGCCCATCTGCCAGCCGGCACCGGCCATCAGGCCGTCCTGCGACACGCGGGTGGCGGTGCTGTTGGCGGTGGCGTCGGTGCGCTGCTGGCCGCCGCTGCCGGCCACCCATACGCGCAGACCCGGCGATACTTCGCCGCTGATCGCACGGCCATCCAGATGACGGTCAATGCCGTCATGCAGGAAGCGGTTCTGCAGCAGGGTGCCGCGATGCGCGGCATGCACTTCGCCGCTCAGACTGTCGAACGCCGGTACTACCTGCGGCACTTCCAGACGTACCACCGCGTCGTACACCGCGTTGCCTTCGCCCAGTGCTTCCACCGCACCGGCGACCTGCTTCTGGTTGGTGTTGACCACCACGTCGGGGAACGCCAGTTCGATGTCCGGCATCGACACGTCGTTGCGCGCCATGGTCAGGTAGACGTTGTTGGCGTCGTAGCTCAGGGTGGGGTCGAGGAAGGCCAGGTTGCTGGTCACGCCTGAGAAGGTGCCGTTAACGCCGTCGTTGGCGGTCAGCAGCGTGTAACGGGTCGAGGCCTTCCAGTCGCCTTCGGCGGCGACAGCCACCGTACTGGCGTCGCCCAGCAATGCGGTTCCAGCCACGTCCACGTGGTCGCTGCGGCCATCCGCGCTCAGGTCAACCTGGAAGATCGCACTCGCATCGAAGCTCAGATCGCCGCTCAGCGACATCGTGCCGATCACACCATTCAGGCGGCTGCCCGGCGACAGTGTGCTGCCGCTCAGCAGGCTTACGCTGCCCAGACGGCCGTCGCCAGCGAGCAGGGCAGCGTTTTCGAGTTGGGTTGAACCACCCAGCTGACCTTGCACTGCGAGCATGCCGCCGTTGACCACCGTGGTGCCCGCAAACGCGCTGCTGTCGCCGGTCAGGGTGAGGAAGTGGCGACCTTGGCGCAGGGTGCCATCGCCGCTGAACTGACCGGCGTAGGTCAGCACGCGGGTGGTGTCGATTTCAAACGTACCGGCGCTGGCTATCTCGATATTGCCGCCGTTCAGTGCATTGCCGGTCACGCGCAGGGTGCCGTCTTCCACGCGGGTCTCGGCCACGGTGCCGCCGCCCAGGGTCAGCGTGCCGGTGCCGGTCTTGGTCAGGGCATTGCCGTTGTTGGCGCTGAGGCTGCCCGACAAAGTGGCACTTTCCGTGCCGTCGACATTGACCGTCAGGTCACCCTGCATCTCCACGGAGTTGTTGAGGTTCACCCCATCAAACAGGCCCAGCGTCGTGCCGCCGGCCATGCCCAGCCAGCCGCCACCCAGTGCCTTGCTGCCGGCCACCACCAGCGCTCCGTCGTCTACCTGCAGGCCGCCGGTCCAGGCGCTGTTGTCAGCGTTGGCGAGGTTCAAGGTGGCAGTGCCGCTCTTGGTCAGGCGGCCCGTGCCGCTGACCGTGCCACGCACCAGCACGGCCTGGTCGGCCTGCAGGGTGGAGTCGGCCGCCATATGCAGCTCGCTGTCCACGCGCAGCGCGGTGCTGGCGCGCAGGGTGCCGCCATTGAGCTCCACCCAGCCCATGCCGTTGCTGCCGGTGGTGATGGTGGCGGAACTGCCCGCACCGGTGATGTCCAGCGTGGCATCCGGGCCCAGCAGCACATAGCCTGCCCCGAAGTTGCCTTCTCCCAGCGCAATGTTGCCGCGCACGGTGGCCACTGCGCCGTCGCGCACGTCGAAACGACCGTAACCGTTTACGCCCAGGCGCAGCGCGCCACTGTCCCAACTGGAGCCGGTGCCGGAAATGAGCGCCGTGCCGACGCCGCTGCTGGCTACGCCGAATGTCGTATCCCGCAGATTGATGGCACCGCCATCGGTGACTTCAATCGAGCCTACGCCGGCGTCGCCAACCGTGCTGGTGCCACCGGTCTGGGTGAAGCGCGCGTCCATGCCGGACACATTCAATGCGCCTCGTGAGCGGTTGGACGCAGTGACCATGGACATGCCGATGCTGAGATCACCGCGCGATTCGACCTGCGCGCCATCCAGTACCTGGACCGTGCCCGTGCCCAGGTACCCGATCTGGATCATGTACTCGTTGAGCCAGGTGCTGCCCGCACCTGACAGGGTGGCAAGGCCCACCGCAGTATTCTCGTAGCCAACGAGGGTGCCCAGACTGGTCATGCGCGCACCGTCCAGCACATTGACCGTGCCGTTGCCCTGGTGTCCCACGCGCAGCACGTCGCCGGTGCTGAAGGTCGAGTTGGTGCCACTGACATTGACCACGCCGCGGCCAGTCACGCCGGCACCAATGTAGGAATCCGAGCCCATCGCCAGGGTGCCGCCATCCAGCACGTCAACCCGACCCTGGCCCAGGTGGCCGACGCCAATGGTGTAGGTCGCGTCCCAGCGCGAGTTGGCCCCGGAAATGACCACGCGGCCGTCGGCGGTGTTGGCCGTCCCGGCGACAGAGCCGGTGCCGACAAAGATGGTGGCCGAACGCAGCTGGCCCCCGGAATTGATCAGCAGGGTGCCGATGCCGGTGTCGCCCACATGGATATGGTTGGTGCGCTCGCCCGTGGCAGTGACCACGGCAGTGCGGTTGCTGTCGATGTAGGTCGCGCGGGAGATCGGGTCGGCGGCGGTGGGTTCGCCCAGTTGCCAGTTGCCGGCCTTGCCCCAGTCGTTGTCGATGGTGCCGCGCCATTCGTTCCAGCCCGCATCGGCGGCAAAAGCCCCCGGGGCGATGCAACCCAGTGCGATGGCAGTGGAAAGTGCGGCCAGCTGCGGCGCGCGGCGGGCAGCGGAGGACGAGACGGCGTTACGGCTGCGGGCGAATTCGGACACAACCTGCACGCACTTCAGCGCGTGATTGAAGACCACGCGGTACACATGATTCACAAGCCAACCCCTGTTTGAACTGAGACGATTCCCTGAGTTGGCAATAACGGCCGCAGCCTGAACGACTTTAGCCTTCGAGATCGATTAATCTGAACAATTCAAGGAACGGCGTCCCAGTTCAGCTATTTGGCCGGATGTGCACAAGCGGCCGATCGGTCCTCCGGCACAGGCCAGCCCGGCCCGCCGGCCTTACAATGGAAGGCTGCCGTTCCCCTCACCCTGCCTGGAGTAAGCGATGTTCCCGCGTGACGTCCGCATCGAAACCTACGATCCCGATCTGGCCAAGGCCATGGCTGCTGAAGTCCAGCGCCAGGAAGACCATGTGGAGCTGATCGCCAGCGAGAACTACACCAGCCCGGCGGTGATGGAAGCCCAGGGCAGCCAGCTGACCAACAAGTACGCCGAGGGCTACCCGGGCAAGCGCTACTATGGTGGCTGCGAGTACGTGGACGTGGCCGAGCAGCTGGCCATCGACCGTCTCAAGCAGCTCTTCGATGCCGATTACGCCAACGTGCAGCCGCACAGCGGCTCGCAGGCCAACCAGGCGGTGTACTTCGCCCTGCTGCAGCCGGGCGACACCATCCTCGGCATGAGCCTGGCCCACGGCGGCCACCTGACCCACGGGGCCAAAGTCAATGCCTCCGGCAAGATCTTCAACGCCGTGCAGTACGGGGTGAACGAGCAGGGCCTGATCGACTACGACGAAGTCGAGCGCCTGGCGCTGGAGCACAAGCCGAAGATGGTCGTGGCCGGCTTCTCGGCGTATTCGCAGGTGATCGACTGGGCGCGCTTCCGCGCCATTGCCGACAAGGTCGGGGCCTACCTGTTCGTGGACATGGCCCACGTCGCCGGTCTGATCGCCGCCGGTGTGTACCCCAGCCCGCTGCCGCACGCGCACGTGGTCACCTCCACCACCCACAAGACCCTGCGTGGCCCGCGCGGCGGCATCATCCTGGCCAAGGGTGCAGGCGAAGAAATCGAGAAGAAGCTGCAGTCGGTGGTGTTCCCGGGCATCCAGGGTGGCCCGCTGATGCACGTCATCGCCGCCAAGGCGGTGGCCTTCAAGGAAGCGCTGGAACCGGGCTTCAAGACCTACCAGCAGCAGGTGGTGAAGAACGCCCAGGCGATGGCCACCACGCTGATCGCGCGTGGCTACAAGATCGTCTCCGGCGGCACCCAGAACCACCTCATGCTGGTCGACATGATCGGCAAGGACGTGTCTGGCAAGGACGCGGAGGCGGCGCTTGGCAAAGCCCACATCACCGTCAACAAGAACTCGGTGCCAAACGACCCGCGTTCGCCGTTCGTGACCTCGGGCCTGCGCCTGGGCACCCCGGCGGTCACCACCCGTGGCTACACCGAGCAGGACTGCGTGGAACTGGCCAACCTGATCGCCGACGTGCTGGACGCTCCGGCCGACGAAGCCGTCATTGCCCGCGTGCGTGACGCGGTCAGCGCGCAGTGCCGCAAGTATCCGGTTTACGGGTAATGACAAGGGCCGCCGGGTTCGCCCGGCGGCCTTCGCGGCCCGGTTGGAACCGGCCGCCATTTGCTGTGAACACGGCTTCTCAGGTACCTTTGCGACGCTGCGGTGACCGCAGCATGACGATTTTTCGATGCAAGGCGCTTCATGCACTGTCCGTTCTGCCAGCATGCCGATACCCGTGTGATCGATTCGCGCGTCTCTGAAGACGGCGCGACGATCCGCCGCCGGCGCGAGTGCGAGGCCTGCAACGAGCGCTTCAGCACGCTGGAAACCATCGAGTTGAAGCTGCCGGCGATCGTCAAAAGCGACGGCAGCCGCGAGGCCTTCGATGCCCGCAAGCTGCGGGTGGGCTTCGACCGCGCGCTGCAGAAGCGTGCGGTGCCGGAGGAGAAAATCGAGCTGGCCGTGCGTGCAGTGATGCACCAGCTGCGCATGTGCGGTGAACGCGAAATTCCGTCGATCAAGGTCGGCGAGTTCGTGATGAACGAGCTGCGCAAGCTTGACCACGTAGCGTATGTGCGGTTCGCGTCGGTGTACCGCAGCTTTGAGGACGTGGCCGATTTCCGCGAGGAGATCGAGAAGCTCGAACGCGACCTCCCGGCCAGTACCGAGCAGTTGCAGCTGCTGGGCGACGTGATTGCCCTGACCAAGAAAAAGAAGGGCTGACACCCCGTAGCGCGGGGCTTGCCCCGCTGCTCTGATCGACCGCGCCGCATCAACGTGCCCGTGGCCCGACCCGGCGCCTTACCATCGCAGCATGATCTTCACCGCCCTTGACCACCTGCACATGGCCCGCGCGCTGCGCCTGGCCGAGCGTGCCGCCTGCACCACACGCCCCAATCCCATGGTCGGCTGCGTCATCGCCCACGATGAAACGGTGGTAGGGGAGGGCTGGCACCAGCGCGCCGGCAGTCCGCACGCGGAGGTTTTCGCCTTGCGTGCGGCGGGAGACGCCGCCCGCGGTGCCACCGCCTATGTCACTCTGGAGCCATGCGCGCACTACGGCCGCACGCCGCCCTGCGCACTGGCGCTGATCGAGGCGGGGGTGGGGCGGGTGGTGGCGGCAATGCGCGACCCGTACCCCAAGGTGGACGGTGGCGGCTTCACCCTGCTGCGCGGGGCCGGCATTGACGTCGTCGAAGGGCTGATGGCTGCGCAGGCGCGTGAGTTGAATCACGGCTTCCTGTCGCGCATCGAACGCGGCCGGCCCTGGCTGCGGGTCAAGCTGGCAGCCAGCCTGGACGGGCGCACCGCCATGGCCGACGGTTCGTCCAAGTGGATCACCGGACCCGCCGCGCGTGAGGATGTGCAGCACTGGCGCGCGCGCGCCGGGGCGATCCTGACCGGGGCCGGCACCGTGCTTGCTGACGATCCGCAGCTGACCGTGCGCCTGCCGGAAGTGGACGTGCTGCCCCCGCTGCGGGTGGTGCTGGATCCACAGCTGCGCACGCTGGCGCAGCGCCGTGTGCGTGAGGGCGATGCGGACACCTTGTATCTGCATGGCGAAGGGGTGAGTGCGCCGGCCGACGCCGACGCGCAGTTTCAGCCCTTGCCGCTGCGCGACGGGCGCTTCGACCTGCCGGCGATGATGGCGCTGCTGGCCGAGCGTGAGATCAACGAGGTGCACACCGAGGCCGGTGCCACGCTTTCGGGGGCCTTGCTGCGCGCGGGTCTGGTCGACGAACTTCTGTTGTATCAAGCTCCCACGCTGCTGGGCGAGCAGGGTCGCCCGTTGCTGGATGGACTGGGCATTACCGCGATGGACCAGCAGCGAAGGCTGCGCGTAGCGGATCAGCGCCAGGTCGGGGATGACCTGCGCCTGCTGTTGCGGCCGTCGCAATCCCCACTGGGGTAACCAGCGCCATCGTCCTGCGCACGTGACAATTCCCGTAGGTACCGCGCCTTCCATAAAAAAACGGGCCCCTTGCGGGGCCCGTTCGACCATGGCGCGGCAAAGACGCCGCAGCCCGATCAGAAACTGGCGCGCACGCCCACCGAGTACTGGGTGATGTCGTCGAAGTACTGCGCTTCGCCGACCAGACCCCAGGTCCGGGTGAAGTTGACCTGGCCACCCAGGGTGCCGATCCACTCGCCGTCCATGTCGCTGCCGTCGATGTAGCCGGCCTTCAGCCAGGCTTCGGTGCGCTTGGAGGGCTTGCCACGGACGCCAAAGGCGGCACGGCCGGCATTGGTATGAGCTTCGGCGCGATCAGTGACGTCACCGTCCTTGAACTTGACTTCGTTGTTGATGCGCATCCAGGCGATGTCGGCAGTAAAGTCCAGACGGTCGCTGATGGGCATGTGGTAGCCGATGCCCAGCTCCGGCTGCTCGATGGTGTTCTTCAAGCTGTAGGGGCCGAAGTCGTCTTCCAGGTGGTAGGTCTTGGACACGGTGCTGTAGCCACCGAACACATTGACCTGCTCGGCAATCGCGAACGAGCCGCGGATGTAACCGCCGTCCAGCTTCGGGTTGCTGCCCGGCTGGCTGACCTGCAGCTGGGTCCAGCCGCCTTCAACGTAGGTGTAGCTGAGCGCATCGGCCGAAGCGGCGAGCGGAGCGGCAGCCAGCAGAGCGGCGGCCAGAACGAGAATCTTGCGCATGGCGGTTCCTTGGGGAATGAGGTCCATTTCAGCCGGCCCTTCATGGGACGGCAGGGCGGTGATCATCACCGCGGCGCGGAGTTTAACAAATACTTTACAGAAAGCGAGCGCTCAGCCAGGGCTGTTACAATGCCCGGGCCGGCGCTGCCGGCCTAACCAAACGTCTTCAGGGCGGGGTGTGATTCCCCACCGGCGGTAGGTGCGCAAGCACGAGCCCGCGAGCGCTCCCGGCCCCGCCGGAAGGTCAGCAGATCCGGTCCGATGCCGGAGCCGACGGTATAGTCCGGATGAAAGAAGACGGTGCTCCAGGGCCTTCAGTGGCCCTGTGCCCGCCTGTTTGCCTTGCGGCGTTTTTCGCTCACTTTTCGCGGAGAACGTTTCGTGTTTACCGGAATCATCGAAGGCGTGGGCCATGTGGCCGCACGCGAATCCCTTGGCGGCGACGTCCGCTTCACCTTCCATGTGGGCAGCCTGCCGTTCGACCAGGTCCAGTTGGGCGAAAGCATCGCCATCAACGGCGTGTGCCTGACCGTGATCGCGTTCGATGCGATGTCCTTCCAGGCGGATGCGTCCACAGAGACCCTGGGCCTGACCACGCTGGGCCAGCTGGCTGACGGGGCGATCATCAATCTGGAGCGCGCCATGCGCCCGACCGACCGCCTCGGCGGGCATCTGGTCAGCGGCCATGTCGATGGCCTGGGCGAGGTGGTCTCCATCCATGACGACGCCCGCGCACAGCGTTGGCGCTTTGCTGCGCCGAAGGACCTGCTGCGCTACATCGCGAAGAAGGGTTCGATCTGCGTCGACGGTGTCAGCCTGACCGTCAACGATGTCGATGACGCCGGCTTCGAGGTCGCGCTGATCCCGCACACCGTCGCGCATACCGCCTTTGCCACCGCCCGCGTGGGTAGCGCGGTCAACCTGGAAATCGACCTGATCGCCCGTTACGTTGAACGCCTTGTCGGCCTGCCGACCAACGGTCGGCAGCTACCGCCGGAGGAACACGCATGAATTTCGCTCCCATTCCCGAGATTCTCGAAGACATCCGCCAGGGCCGCATGGTGGTCATCGTCGATGACGAAGACCGCGAAAACGAAGGCGACCTGATCATGGCCGCCGAACTGGTCAAGCCGTCGGACATCAACTTCATGGTCACTCACGGCCGCGGCCTGGTGTGCCTGCCGCTTACCCGCGAACGTGCCGCAGACCTCGGGCTGGCCCCGATGGTGCAGGCCAATACGGCCCAGTTTCAAACCAACTTCACGGTCAGCATTGAAGCCGCCGAGGGCGTCACCACCGGCATCTCCGCCTACGACCGGGCCCACACCATCCGCACTGCGGTGAAGCCGGATGCCAAGCCCAGCGACCTGCACCAGCCGGGCCACATCTTCCCGTTGATCGCGCAGCCGGGCGGGGTGCTGACCCGCGCCGGCCATACCGAAGCCGGTGTGGATCTGGCGATGCTGGCGGGACTGGAACCGGCCGGCGTGCTGGTGGAAATTCTCAACCCCGATGGCAGCATGGCGCGCCGCCCGGAGCTGGAAGTGTTCGCGCGCGAGCACGGGCTGAAGATCGGCTCCATCGCCGACCTGATTGCCTACCGCCTGGCCACTGAAAAGACCGTAGAACGCGTGGATGAACGTGAGATCGACACCGAGTTCGGCCCCTTCACCCTGGTGACCTACCGCGACCGCATTGCCCACGACGTGCACTTTGCAATGGTGCGCGGCAAGGTGGACGCCGAGCCCACCCTGGTGCGCGTGCAGGTGGAAAACCCGCTGGCTGACCTGCTGCACTGGCGGCGCGACGACTTTGGCGTGGCGGCCACCGACGCCCTGCGCGCCATTGCCGCCGCCGAACGCGGGGTGATGGTGGTGCTGTCAGCCCCCCGCGACGGCCAGGCCCTGCTGGCCCGGCTGCGCCAGCAGCCGCAGCCGGTAGCCCCCGGCAAGGACAAGGACGTGAGCCAATGGCGTCGCAACGGGGCCGGCGCGCAGATCCTGTCCGACCTTGGCCTGGGCAAGCTGCGCGTGCTGGGCACCCCCCGCCGCCAGATCGGCCTGGCCGGTTACGGACTGGAAGTCGTCGAGACGGTCACCCCCTGACCGGCCTACGGCATGACTCCTCACCCTGCGCAGATGTAGAGCCGGGCTTGCCCGGCTGTCCTCACCCCGTAGAGCCGGGCTTGCCCGGCTGAAGGCCGATCGCGCAGCCGGGCAGCCCCCGGCCATACGCTAGAATACCCCTCCTTACCGGATTCCCCCTCGACCATGAGCCACTACGAAGGCGACCTCCGCACGCCGGAACAGGCCCGTTTCGCCATCCTTGCCAGCCGCTGGAACGCCCGCATCACCGACGTGCTGGTGGCCGGTGCCCGGCAGAGCCTGGCCGGCAACGGCATCAGCGAAGCCGACATCGACGTCATCCGCGTGCCGGGCGCGTGGGAGCTGCCGCTGGTCGCCGCCCGCCTTGCCGCCGCGCATGAGCATGCCGCCATCATCACCCTGGGCTGCGTGATCCGCGGCGACACCCGCCATTACGAACATGTGGCCGACCGCTGCGCCGAGGGGCTGATGCGTGTGCAGCTGGACTTCGGCGTGCCGGTGCTCAATGGCGTGCTGGCGGTGGAGCGCGCCGAAGATGCCGAAGCCCGCGCGGGCGGCAGCCATGGCAACAAGGGCGAGGAAGCCGCACTGGCGGCGTTGGAAATGGTCAATCTTCTGGAGCAGTTGCCTTGAACAATAAATACCCGGGCAAGCCGTCCGGCAAGCCGGTCCGCAAGGACGGCATCGACCCGGTGCTGCGCTCGCGCGCGCGTCGTCGCGCCCTGCAGGCGATCTACGCCTGGCAGATCTCCGGTGGCAACGCGCAGAGCGTGCTGTCGCAGTTCGCCCACGAACAGGCGCGCGAGATCGCCGACCTGGCGTATTTCGAGGCGCTGGTGCACGGCGTGCTTGACCACCGCAAGGACCTGGATGCGGCGCTGACCCCGCACCTGGACCGGGCCGTGGACGAGGTGGATGCGATTGAGCGCGCAGCGCTGCGCGTGGCCGCGTTCGAACTGCTGTACCGCGTGGACGTGCCGTACCGCGTGGTCATCAACGAAGCCATCGAGTCGGTCAAGCGGTTCGGCTCCGAGCATGGCCACACCTACGTGAACGGTGTACTGGACCGCGCCGCCGTGGAATGGCGCAAGGTCGAACACGGCGGCTGACCGCCCCATGGCCCTGGCCGAGTTCTCGCTGATCGACCGCATCCGCATGCGCACCGCAGCGCGTGCGGATGTCGTCCTGGGTATCGGCGACGATGCTGCCTTATTGCAGCCGCAGGCGGGCCAGCAGCTGGTGGTGACCGCCGACACGCTCAACAGTGGTGTGCATTTTCCGCCGGAAACGCCGGCTGCCGATATCGGCTGGAAGACGCTGGCGGTCAACCTGTCCGACCTGGCGGCGATGGGCGCGCAGCCGGCCTGGTGCACCCTGGCGCTGTCCCTCCCCAGTGCCGACACGGGCTGGGTTGACGCCTTCGCCGATGGCTTCTTCGCCCTGGCCGACGCGCACGCCATCACCCTGATCGGGGGCGACACCACGCGTGGACCTCTGTCGCTCTCGGTCACCGCGATGGGTCAGCTGAACCCGGGCACCGCGCTGCGTCGCGATGCCGCGCAGCGGGGAGATGACATCTGGGTGAGCGGTACGCTGGGCGACGCTGCGGTGGCCCTGCGCGCCTGGCAGGGCGGGACGCTGGATGTGCGTCAGTCCGCCGATGACGTGCACGTGGAATATCTGCGCCAGCGCCTGGCCCGGCCCACGCCGCGTGTGGCCTTGGGACGCGCGCTGGTGGGGCTGGCGCATGCGGCCGTGGATGTATCTGATGGGCTGCTCGCGGACCTGGGGCACATCTGTGCGCGCAGCCATCTGGGTGCGCGGGTAGACCCGGCGACGCTGCCGCTTTCAGCCGCAGCACGCGCCTGCGTCGGGCAGACCCACGCGCGCGAGGCCGCACTGCGCGGGGGCGACGATTACGAGTTGTGCTTCACCGCGCCCGCATCGCGCCGCGATACGGTGCGCGCGCTGGGCGAGCGGTTCTCCGTGCCGTTGACCCGCATCGGCGAGATGGTGGCAGGGCAGGGCATTGATGCCGCCGGGCACGAACGCAACCAGCCCGGCTACGAACACTTCCTGTAGAGCCGGGCTTGCCCGGCTGGAAGCGCCCATGCCGTACACCAGAAACAACAACGCCGCGCAATACGCGGCGTTGTCGTTCAAGCCTGCGCCTTACCAGCGATAGGCGATGCCTGCCTTGCCGCCGAACGCCTGGTAACGCTCGCTGCCGCGCGCGGCCGTGAGTCCGGCCCAGGCCGACAGGCCATTACCCCACTGCAGCTGGGTGCCTGCGTTGAGCTCGGCGCGGCGGCGCGGGGCACCGCCGTCGACCCACTCGCCGTCGAAGGCCAGGGTGGCGATGTCTGCGGCGTGCACGACGTTCAGCGCCATAGTTGTAGGAATTTCCTCACATGGAATCAGACCAGGTAGCGCCGGCCATTGGCCGGCCCCAAAAGAAGACGCCGCGCAGGGCGCGGCGTCGTGTTGCGTTTGCGGAACGTTTCGTTACCAGCGGTAAGCCACGCCCAGTTGGGCACCGACCTCGCGGTAGCTGTCGCTGCCGCGGGCGGCGTTGATGCCCCCCCAGGCCGACAGACCGTTGCTGAAGCGCAGCTGGGTGCCGGCGGCCAGTTCAACGCGGCGCTCGGGCGC
The DNA here is from genome assembly GCA_050983615.1 of Stenotrophomonas maltophilia. Taxonomy (GTDB): domain Bacteria; phylum Pseudomonadota; class Gammaproteobacteria; order Xanthomonadales; family Xanthomonadaceae; genus Stenotrophomonas; species Stenotrophomonas maltophilia_AZ. The sequence goes on from CP158958.1 coordinate 767,439, forward strand.
GCCGCCTTCGATCACCTCGCCGTCGAACGACAAGGCAGTGGCGCTGCCTTCGTTCACCCAGTACGCGGCCAGATACGGCTGCCACTGCAGCGCGCCGGTGCCGGCTTCACCCTGCAGTGCGGCACCGACACGCGTGGTCAGGCCATTGCTGCCAGCCTGCTCGATCACGGTGCCATTGCTTTCCACGTGGAAGTCCATCTGCATGCGGGTGTAGGTCAGCTGCACCTGCGGCTGCACGCTCAGCGCCAGCGGTCCCATATTGCCCAAGGCAACACGGTGACCGGCTTCCAATGAAGCCTGACTCATACGGGTACGGTAACGTTCCTGCGCCACGTCATCGCCGTGCACGGTGTTGCTGAAGCGGCCGTGCTGGACGCTGGCGTCCAGATACGTGGCGCTGTTGTCCCAGCCAGCGTACAGGCCGGCTGCGCCGCCCTCCACGGTGCCGCGTGCGCGATAGTCGGTGACGGTCGAACGCGACACCGAATCGGCCTGGCCGGCGCTCAACATCGCACCGACGCGGCCACGGCCGTTGTCGAACACGCCCATGTCGGCACCGAACTGCAGGCGCGAGCGGTTCACGCGCAGGGCCTGCTGGCCGGTGACGTCCATGCGGCTTTCGCCGGTAGCGACACTGGCCCAGGTGCGCAGCCCGTCCTCCGCACCGAACGACGAGGAACGGTCGGAGGTACGGTGCTGCAGCAGTTGGTGCATGGCGAAGTGGTTGGCCAGGTACGCTCCGGTTTCCGGACGCAGCACCGGGGTCGGCGGCTCATCCGGACCATCGGGACCATCGGGGCCATCGGGGCCGTCCGGACCATCCGGGCCATCCGGGCCATCCGGGCCATCCGGGCCGTCCGGGCCGTCCGGGCCGTCGGGACCATCCGGACCTTCAGGATTCTCCGTATCGCACAGCGACGGATCGTCCTTGCACGGGTCTGGATACAGCCCGGCATCGTCCTCCAGTTCCGAGCGCAGATACCAGTGGCCGTCTTCGCCCTTGAACAGGAAATAGTCGTACAGCCCGCCGGTTGCGCGGCCCACCTGGGTGAACACCGCGTCAGAATTGCCGCCAATGCTGATCAGCTGGATGCCGTTCTCGGTCTGCGCGCCCTGGCCACCCGCGTTGCGCACGGTGACATTGGCCGCGCCGGTGGCATCGCCTTCAATCACCAGCTTGTCGGTGACCGTGCTGTCGCCTTCCAGCGCCGCATTGAAGTACAGCGTGCCCCCGGCCCCCTCGAAGCTGCCGAGTGTAAGCGTGTTGAAGCTGGTGCCGTTGCCGCCCAGATCTACGCTGCCGGTGCTGTCGAGCTTGAGGTGTCCCACGCTGCTGTCGCCGGTCATAGTCCAGCTTGCGCCGGTTCCGATGTCGGCATGGGTGACGTTGGTCATCTTCCCCAGCAATGAGGCATTGTTGCGCAACGCCACGTTGACCCGGTTGTTGCCGGTCATGTTGGTGTCGTCGAACAGCACATTGCCGGTCAGCTGGCTGTTGTCCACGGTGAAATTGACCGTGTGGTTGCCGTTGGCCGCGAGGTCGTTGAACGCGCGTACCCACAGCAGATCACCATTGCCTGCCTGCAGGGTGGAACCGTTGTTGACGGCAATGTCGTAGGTGTTGTCCGAGCTGCCCAGCGCGACTTCGATGGCTGCACTTTCTCCGCTCTTGATGCTGGAATTGTCCAGGGTCAGGCGCAGGTTGTGGGCCAGCGACTCGGAGCCATGCAGAATCACGCCGACATTGCTGGCGTCGATGCTGGACTGGTTGCGCAGCGTGATGCCACCGGCACGCAGGTACGCCCCGATGCCCCTGCCATAGTAGGAAGAGGTCTTGGTGTCCTTCACACTGACGCGCGTTGAATCCAGCACCAGGTCGGGGTTGCCGATGGCACCCGGACTGTTGATGCTGATTCCGTAAGCGGAAAAGCCACCTTCGCCGATGCCCGGCGTGTCGTCATCCAGTTCAATGGTGCTACCGGTGACGACGGCGCTGGCATTTCCGTTCAGATACAACGCGCCGTCGCGCAGGCTTGAGTCGGTGACGACAGCAGTCGAGTTGTCGCGCAGGTCTAGCGAATGCTCCGACACCGCGCCTGCCTGGCGGGTTACCGTGGCACCGTCCAATGTGACCTGGCTGTTGTCGGAGGCCATGATCAGGTGTGTGCTGCCGCCGTTGACGGTCAGATGGGAGCTGCCCCGGAGCGTCCACGCTTCGGCAGGGTCGGCCTCGGTGAGGGTCTTGTCTTCGTCATTCAGGTCGCCCGCCAACAGCGAAGCAGCCGGCAGGGTCGTCAGGGCAAGCAGCACGCCGCAGCTGAGCGGGCGCAGGGCGGGTAAGCGGCGCCGCGTTGGAGACATCGGAATCATTGTATTTTCCGGGAAAGTGGGGGCGGCAAAGATCCCGGAAGCGCGGCGTGTACACCATGCAAGAAGTTGCAGATTGTCAGCCCCTGGGGGGTAGAGTCGGTCGACAGACGACTGCCCTCATGAGCCCAACGCCCGGTGACGCATGACCGCAGAGCGAAGACGTCTGCCCCAAAGCGGCGTGACGACACCGCTGCTGAATCGCGGTAGCGCCGGCCAACGGCCGGCACCGCCATCCACTTGTGAACGCGTTACCAGCGGTAGGCCACGCCCAGCTGGGCACCCACTTCGCGATAGTTGTCGCTGCCGCGCGCCGCATTGACACCACCCCACGCCGAACCACCGTTGCCGAAGCGCAGCTGGGCACCGGCAGTGAGTTCAACACGGCGTTCGGGCGCACCGCCCTCGATCACCTCGCCGTCGAACGACAACGCGTTGCTGCTGCCTTCGTTCACAAAGTACGCGGCCAGCGTCGGCTGCCATTGCAGCGCGCCGGTGCCTGCGAGGCCCTGCAGTGCCGCACCGACACGTGTGGTCAAGCCATTGCCGCTTGCCTGCTCGATCACCGTGCCGTTGCTTTCCACATGGACATCCATCTGCATGCGGCTGTAGGTCAGCTGCACCTGCGGCTCAACGTGCAGCGCCAGCGGACCCACCTGGCCCAGGGCAACGCGATGGGCGGCCTCCAGCGATGCCTGGCTCAGACGCGTGCGGTAACGTTCCTGGGCCAGGCCGTCGCCGTGTACGGTGTGGTTGAAGCGACCGTGCTGGACACTGGCGTCCAGAGATGTGACACGGTTGTGCCAGCCGGCGTACAGGCCGGCCGCACCGCCTTCCACCTTTCCGCGTGCGCGGTAGCCCGTGACCTCCGAACGCGACACCGAATCGCCCTGGCCGGCGGTGAACATCGCACCAACGCGGCCTCGGCCGTCATCGAATGCGCCAACATCCGCGCCCAGCTGCAGCCGCGAGCGATTCACGCGCAGCGCCTGCTGGCCGCTGGCATCCATGCGGCTTTCGCCGGTTGCGGTGCTGGCCCAGGTGTGCAGCCCGTCATCCGCGTCGGATGACAACGCGCGGTCGGATGCGCGGTGCTGCAGCAACGTCTGCGCGGCGTGCAGGTTGGCCAGATACGCGCCGGTTTCCGGGCGAAGTACCGGGGTCGGTGGCTTGCCCGGTTCGTCCGGGCCGTCGGGGCCGTCGGGGCCGTCGGGGCCATCGGGACCGTCAGGGCCATCGGGACCGTCAGGGCCATCCGGGCCGTCAGGGCCATCCGGGCCGTCAGGGCCATCTGGCCCATCCGGACCATCGCACAGCGTCGGCTCGCTTTCGCAGGGATCCGGATACAGGCCTGGCAGGTGTTCCGAGCGCAGATACCAGCCGCCATCTTCGCCCTTGACCAGGAAGTACTCATAGCGGCCACCGACAGTGCGACCCAGCAGGGTAAAGGTGGCATTGGAGTCGCCGCCAACGGAGATCAGTTTGATGCCGAAGTCGGTCTGCGCACCCCGCCCGCCGGCGTTGTTCACGACCACTTCCGCCTCGCCGTTGGTGTCGCCCTCTACCACCAGCCGGTCGCTGGCAGAACTGTCATCGCCCAGCGCCGTGTTGAACACCAGGGTGCCATGGGCCAACAGGTCCTGCACAGTCAGCGTGTTGAAGCGACTGCCGTCGCCGAGTTCGACAATGGCCCAGTCGTACATGATCATCAATCCGACGCGACTGTCTCCCGTCATCCGCCAGGTGCTTTCTGCACCGGACAGGCTCATGCCCAGTGAAACCTCGTCCACATCGAGCATGCGTCCTGTCAGCCGCGCGCCGTTGGCGATCTGGACAAGCAGGGTGCCTGCCGCGGTCGCGCGGTCAAACACGATGTCGCCGGCGAGCTGCGCTTCGTCCACCAGCAAGGTCACGTCCAGGTGGCCGGCGGGTGCGGTTCCGGGCAGACCACCCACGTACAGCAGCTGCCCGTTGCTGCCATGCAACCGGGTGCCCTTGCTGGCGCGGATGCTGAAGTGGTTGCGGGTACTTCCGGACGGAGCGACCTGGATGGCGGGACCGCGAGCGGCGCTGATGATCGAATCTTCCAGGTTCAGTCTGATGGTATCGTCCATGTCATGCAGTGCACGCATGAGTACGCCGACGTTGCCGGCGTCAATGCGGGAGTTGCCCAGGGTGACGCGACCGCCGCCCTGGCGGATGCCGATGCCGGAATCGTAGTGGGCCTTGAGCGGGTTGTAGTCCACACGCAGGCGCGAATCCATCAGCAGCACCGATGTTGTGTCGCTGGCTGCGCCTGGCACGACGTCGATCCCGATGGGCATCAGTGCATCGAAGCCGGGGGACAGCGCGTCCAGGGTGAAGGTGCTGTGGCGGGCTGACATGGTGGCATGACCCGCCAGAAGCACGCCGCCAGCGCTGAGGGTGGATTCATTGAAAGTCAGGAAACTCCGGCCCAACAGTTCAAGTGCGTGGTCGCCGCCCGTGTCGGTACGGATCAGATGGGAGGCATACAACTTGACGGTGCTGTCGGTGGCGCTGATGCGGCCCGTCGCGGCCTGTGTCACGGTGAGGCTGGCCCCATCGCACAGTATCCAGTCCTGGACGGGATCGCCGGCCACCACATCGTGATCGACATTTTCCAGGTCACAGGCCAGCGCCGGTTGGCCTGCCAGCGACAGCACCAGCGCACAGGCAAGCGGGTGCAGCATGAGGCGACCGCGCCTGCAGAAAGAAACGTTCATGTTGCGTCCTTGGGGAGGGGAAAAAACAGCGGCCTCGGGTTACCAGCGGTACGCCACGCCCAATCGCGCCGCGTGCTCGCGGAAGCCTTCGCTGCCGCGTGCGGCGGTCAGGCTGGCACTGGCCGACAGTCCCTTGCCGAACTGCAGCTGTGTCCCGGCGTTGAGTTCAAGCCGACGGCGAGGTGCGGCACCCTTGAGTTCCTCGCCATCAAAGGCCAGCGTGTTGCCACTGCGCTGGTTCACCCCGTAAGCGGCCAGGTACGGCTGCCACTGCAGGGCACCGGCAGCGGCCATGCCCTGCACGCGGGCTCCCACCCGTGCGGCGAGGGTGTTGCCGGCCATCTGCTCGATCACCGTACCGTTGCTTTCCACGTGCGCCGCCATTCGGGTGCGCGTGTATGTCAGCTCCAGCTTCGGCTGCACACTCAGCGACATGGCCCCCATGTTGCCGAGCACCAGGCGATGCCCGGCTTCCATCGTGGCCTGCGAAACACGTGTCCGGTAGCGTTCCTGGGCCAGGTCGTCGCCGCGCACGGTGTTGCGGAAGCCGCCGTGCTGCAGGTTGAGGTCAACGTGGCTGGTGGCATTGTCCCAACCCGCGTAAATTCCGGCAGCGCCGCCCGTGACCGAGCCGCGTGCGCGGTAACCGGTCACCTCCGAGCGCGACATCACATCCGCCTGCCCGGCGCTCAGCAGGGCTCCGACGCGACCGCGTCCGCTGTCGAAAGCACCCAGATCTGCCCCGAACTGCAGCCGTGAACGATTCACGCGCAGCGCCTGCTGGCCGCTGGCATCCATGCGGTTTTCGCCGGTGTCGACACCTGCCCATGTGCGCGGTCCTTCGTCTGCAGCGAACGATGACGTCCTGTCCGAGGACCGGTGTTGCAGCAACTGCTGCGTGGCAAACTGATGTGCGAGGTACACGCCGGTTTCCGGGCGAAGTACCGGCGTCGGCGGATCGCCGGGGCCATCCGGCCCATCCGGACCATCCGGACCATCCGGACCATCCGGACCGTCAGGGCCATCCGGACCGTCAGGGCCGTCGGGCCCGTCCGGCTCGTCGCACAGCGACGGATCGTCGTCGCAGGGATCCGGGTACAGCCCCGGCTGCTGCGATCGCAGGTACCAGTGACCGTCACCACCCTTGAACAGGAAATAGTCGTACTGGCCGCCCACCGCGCGGCCTACCTGGATGAAGTGCGCGTCGGAGGAGCCGCCCACGGAGATCAGACGGATGCCTTGCCCGGTCTGGGCTCCGCGGCCACCGGCATTGCGCACGGTGACATTGGCGCTGCCGGTGGCGTCGCCCGCAACTACCAGCCGGTCCGTTTCCGAGCTGTCGCCCTCCAGCGCGGTGTTGAACACCAATGTGCCGCCCTGACCCTCGAAACTGTCCAATGTGAGCGTATTGAAGCCGCTGCCATTGCCATTGCCGAGCTCCACCGTGCCCGTGCTGCCCAGTGCCAGCCGGTCGGTGCGGCTGTCGCCGGTCAGCGCCCACGTACTGCCGGTATCCACGCTCATGTGCGTGGCGTCGGTGACGCGCCCGCGCAGCATGGCGTCGTTGCGGAGGGTCACGTTCACTTCGCCGTTGATCTTTTCCTTCTCGAACACGATCTGTCCCTCCAGCGTGGCGTTGTCCACGGTGAAGTTCACTTCGGTATGGCCGGTGGTGGTGACGGCATCCGGCCCGCCCACCACCAGCAGGTCACCGCTGTCGGAGGCAAGGTGGCCGTCGTTGGCGACCAGAATGTCGTAGCGGTTGCTGACCTGCGCGCCGGGAAGGATCTGGATGGCCGGACCGCGGCCGGCCTGCACCAGCGCGTCATCAATGGTGAGCTTCAACGGTCCGTCGTGGGTGATGCCCGCATCCATCAGCACGCCCACGTTGTCAGCCAGAATCCACGAGCCAAGCGCCAGGGTCACCTCGCCCTGCGCCTGGCGGATGCCGATGCCTGACATGCGATAGGTCTCCCAGGGGTTGTCCTGCACCTGGATGCCCGAGCCCTCCAGTCGCACGCTGCCCCGGCTTCCCAGGGTCATGAAGATGCCAACGCTGGGAATTCCGGCGAAACTGGGCGCGCTGTTGTCGATCGTAATGCGGCTGTCACGCAGGGTCACCGAGGAATCACCCCGCAGGTAAATGCCGCCGTGACGGATGTGGCTGTCCAGCGCGTCCAGCTGCGAGCCGATGAGGTCGATGGAGAACCGGTCGGACCCGGCAACGCGCGCCACGGTGCCGTCACGCAGGGTGATCCGGCTGTCGTCGGCCCTTATCATCAAGGTGTGGCCGCCCTGCACGGTCAGGTGGGCGTTGCCGGTCAGGTTCCAGCGTTCGACGTCGTCACCTGCGTTGACGGTGGCCTCGTCGTTGTCCAGGTCACGGGCCATCAGGGGCGTTGTCGTTGGCAGCAACATCGCGAGAAGCAGATGTACGGAAAGCGGGCGCAGCGCGATACGGCACCCGGCGTCGTTGGAGGTGTGCATTCGGAAATCCAGGGGGAGGGGTAAGGCGTGCCGCGGTGGCAGCGACCTACCAGCGAATGGCGATGCCGGCGGTGCCCGTGATGTCGCGGTAGTTGTCGCTGCCGCGCCCGGCACTGAGGTCGAACGAAGCTGAAAAACCGGTGCCAAAGCGCAGCTGGCTGCCGGCAGCAAGCTCCACCTGCCGACGGGGTGCACCGCCTTCGACCCGCACGTCATCGAAGGTCAGTGCCGGGACCTTGCCGGTCTGGAGCGCACCAAGCGATACGTAAGGCTGCCAGCGCAGTGCGGCGCGTTCCAGTTCACCCTGCAGGCGTATGCCCAGGCCCGCGGAGAGCACGTTGTCACGTGCCTGTTCGACCTCGGTGCCGTTAGACTCCACGTGCACGTGCATGCCGTCCCGCGTATAGCGCAGCTGTACATGCGGCTGGATGCCCAGCGCCATGCCGCGCAGGTGCCCTGCATCAAAGCGGTAGGCAGCTTCCAGCGTTGCCTGGCTCGCACGGCTTCGGTAGCGCTCGCGCGCCAGTCCTTCGCCCCGCACGACATTGTTGAAGCGGCCGTGCTGCAGGTTGGCATGCAGTGAGGTGCTGCCGTTGCTCCACCCGGCGTAGACGCCAGCGGTACCGCCTTCAGCCGTGCCGCGCGCGCGGTAGCCGGTGATGCGGGAGCGTGACATTGCTGCGGCCCTGCCGGCACCCAGCATCACGCCGAGATGGCCCCGACCGCCGTCGAACGCCCCCAGCTCCACGCCTGCCTGAAGCCGCGTGTGCTCCGTCCGCAGGGCTTGTTGACCTGCGGCCTGCATGCGGTTCCCGCCGGCATCGACGCTGGCCCAGGTCCGTACATCGCCTTCGTTCTGGACCACCATTGCGCGACCCTGGGCGCGGTGCTGCATCAGTTCACGCACCGCTGCCCGGTTCGCCAGGTACGCCCCGGTTTCAGGGCGCAGCACCGGCGTGGGTGGCTCATCCGGACCATCCGGGCCATCCGGGCCATCCGGACCGCCCGGCTCCTCCGGTGTGCCGTCGCACAGTGACGGGTCAATGTCGCAGGGGTCGGGGTACAGGCCGGGATCTTCGATCACCTGCGAACGCAGGTACCAGTTGCCGTCCACGCCCTTGTGCAGGTAGTACTCGAACTGGCCGCCCACGGCGCGTCCGACCAGGTCGAAGCGGGCGTTGGACGCACCGCCGATGGTGATCAGTTCAATGCCCTGCGCGGTCTGTGCACCCAGCCCCCCGGCATTGTTCACGCGCACGTTGGCCTGCCCGCTGGCATCCCCGGCGATCCACAGCCGGTCCGTGGCCGAGCCGTCGTCGCCCAGCGCGGTATTGAATACCAGGGTGCCGCCGGTGCCGCTGAAGCTGCCCAGTGCAAGCGTGTTGAACGCGCTGCCATCGCCCAGTGCGACATGTCCGTTGCCCAAGTGCAGCTCGCCGATGTCGCTGTCACCGGTCAGCGTCCAATGGCTGCCGGAATCGATACGGGCCGTGCTGACATTGAAGAAGCGGCCCGCAAGGCGAGCCTGGTTGCGCAGCACCACGTCCACGCGTCCCTGCATGTGGGTGTCGTCGAAGCGGATATCGCCGTTGAGCCGGCTGTTGTCGACGGTAAAACTGACGGTGCTTTCGCCGGTGCCGGGAATGCCCTTATAGGCGCGTACCAGCAGAAGATGACCATCGCCGGCGTTGATCGTGGATCCGTTGGCGACCAGTACATCGAAGGCGTTCGTCCCACTGGTTTCCCCCGCGAACTCGATGCCGGCACCGCGCCCGGCATCAATATGCGAGCCGTCCAGGGTCAGCTTCAGGGTGTGGTCCAGCCCCTCGGAACCGTGCGCCACCACCCCGGTATTGGCGGCGTGGATCTGCGAGCCGTTGCGCACGGTCAGCTCGCCGGCGCGCATGAAGGCACCAATGCCGGAACTATAGGTACTCTGGTCGGCCCGATCAGCGACGCTGACCGACGTGCCGTCCAGCAGCAGGGCAGGAATGCCGCTCGCCCCGGGATCGGTTTTGTTGAGGCTGAAGCCCCACGCGGTTGCCGTGTTGTCATCCATGCCCGGCGCGGCGGCTGCCACGGTGACCGTGCTGTCAACGAGCACCGCACTGGCGCGATCGGCCACCCAGATTCCACGATTCACAAAGTGGGTCCGCGTGGCCGTGGCGCGTGCGTCGTCCAGCACCATCATGGCGTAGTTCGACATGGAACCGACCTGTCGCGTCACTGTGGCATCGGCGAGCATCACCACGCTGGTGTCATTGATGCTCAGGGCATAGGTGCTGGCACCCCTGACGGCCAGGGTGGATCCGTTGATGAGTCGCCATTCCTCGACGGCGTGGCCGGACTCAATGGACACGTGTTCGTTATTGAGCTCGCGTGCCGATAACGTCGAGGTTGGCGCGGAAGCGAGCGCAAGCAGGATGGCGCACGTCAGCGGGCGCGGAATTCCTTGGAAGGTGAGCGGAGCAGACATCAGCGCGTCGGAAAGTGTGCGGCAAAGAAGGGCGGCCACGATCCAGGAACTGCTTCATTGACACCATGCAATTAATTGAAGATGTGAGCATGATGGATGGCGCGCGCGTTATGCGACATGCCGCACCACACGCCACACACCACACCACACGACACGCGCCATGTAGTGCCGGGCTTGCCCGGCAAGCGGCAGATGGCGAAAGCCACGCATGATGTAGTGCCGGGCTTGCCCGGCAAGCGGCAGATGGCGAAAGCCACGCATGATGTAGTGCCGGGCTTGCCCGGCAAGCGGCAGATGGCGGAAACCCTCAGCGGGGCAAGCCCCGCTCTACGCTGGCGGCAGCACTTTGCCGGGGTTGAGAATGCTGTCCGGATCCAGCGCCTGCTTGATCGCGCGCATGGTCGCCAGCGTGGCAGGACTGAAGGCCTGCGCCATGAAGTCGCGTTTGGCCAGTCCAATACCGTGTTCGCCCGACAATGTGCCGCCCAGTGACAGGGTCAGCGCGAAGATCTTCGGCAGCGCGGCATGTGCGCGCGCGCTCTCATCGGGGTCGTCGGGGTGATACAGGATGTTGACGTGCAGGTTGCCATTGCCGGCATGGCCGAACGTCACGATGACCAGATCGAATGCGCGCGCCAACGCCTGCACCCCGGCCACCAGGTCAGGAATGCGCGACACCGGCACCACCACGTCTTCATTGATCTTGCCGGGGGCAATGCTGCGCAGCGCGGGCGACAATGCCTTGCGCGCGGCCCACAGTTTCTCGCGCGCGCTGCCTTCCATCGCCACATCCAACCCAAGCACGCCCTCACCCTCTGCCGCCTCCGCCAGCGCCTGCAGCAGGTAGGGCAGGGTGTCGTGGTCGCCGTCGGCTTCCACCAGCAGCATCGCACCGGCGTCGGGCACCTCGGCCCCATTACGGCGCAGCAGTTCCAGGCTGCGTGCGTCCATGAATTCCAGGCGCGTAGGCACGACCGGTTGCGCCATCAGCCGCGAGACCGCCGCAGCGGCAGCGTCGGCGTCGCGATAGAGCACGCGCAGCCCGGCCTGGCTGACCGGTAGCGGCGTCAGTTTGAGCGTGGCCTCGACGATGATCGCCAGCGTTCCTTCGCTGCCCACCAGCAGGTGGGTCAGGTCGTAGCCGGTGGCATCCTTGGTGTAGGCCCCGCCGCATTGAATGAGCTCACCGGCACCGGTGACCGCCACCAGCCCCAGTACGTTGTCGCGGCTGGTGCCGTACTTCACCGCGCGGGGGCCGCCGGCGTTGCAGGCCAGGTTGCCGCCAATGCTGCAGATGTCCGCGCTGGACGGGTCGGGGGCCCAGAACAGGCCGTGCGCAGCCAGCGCCTGCTGCAGGTCCCCGTTGAACACACCCGGTTCCACCACCGCGCAGCGGTTGCCGGGCTGGATGTCGACAATGCGGTTCATGCGGGCGAGCGAAAGCACGATGCTGCCTGCCACCGGCACCGCCGCACCGGTGGTGCCGGTGCCTGCGCCACGTGCCACGATCGGTACGCCATGCGCGCGGCAGGCGCGCACGATGGCCATCACCTGGTCGCGATGAGTGGGCAGCGCCACGCCGTCAGGCAGCGCATGCCGCCACGAGTTGTCCTGGGCATGCGCGGCCAGCGCGGCGGCATCGGTGCGCCAGCCGTCCGCGCCCAGCAGCGCTTGCAGTTCCGCAGAAAACCCAGCAGGCAAAGAAGCGTTCATGATCCGGTAGTGCCGGCGGCCGGCCGGGTCCTCGCAATAAGTCAGGTAAACCCACAATCTTCCAGCCGGAACGCCCCGCGCAGCCAGTTCAACCGAACCGGCTCACCCGACGCGTCGACCACATCAAACCGGCACGGTTGCCGCGCCAGCGCAGGATGCCCCTGCAGGTACAACTGCGCGGCCAGGACCAGTTTGCGCCGCTTGCGCAGATCCACCGACGCAGCGCCGCCGCCAAACTGCGCGGTGGCGCGGTAACGCACTTCCACGAACACGGTAGTGTTGCCGTCGCGCATGACCAGGTCGAGCTCGCCGCCCTTGTAGCGCACATTGCGCGCCAGCAGGTGCAGGCCCGCCTGCTCCAGGTGGGCCAGCGCTGCGGTTTCCACCGCAGCGCCGCGCTGTGCACGCGCGCCGGTCAACGTGCGCTCAGTTGGCCACCGGCATCGGTCGACCACCGCTGAAGGTCGACCACGCCGGCACCCGCAGCACATTGCCGTTGCTGTCCAGGAACAGGGTGCCGGTGGCTCCGGCCAGACCGCCCTCATTGGCGACCTTGTCCAGATACGCGCTGATCTTCCAGGCGTCGAAGCCGAACGCGAACAGACGGCCGGCCGCACCACGCGCCGTCGGCAGGATCTGGCCGGCGGTGCCGGCCGAAGGCAGCCCCGGCACGCCCCGCACGTTCCAGGCTTCGTTGGGGTAGACGATGCCGTCCAGCGCCATGTCTTCTTCGGGCTTGCCGGTGCCCAGGGTCAGCTGCGAGGTGCCCACGCGGCTGGCACCGCCGGCACCGGCCAGAGCCAGCTGCGGAGCCAGCTGGCGGGCCTGTGGGGCCTTCACTGCCAGCAGCACGCCATCCACCGCACCGGCGGCGCGGATCTGCGCGCCAATATCACCCACCGTGTCGTTGATGCCGATCGTGGCCAGCACCTGGCCGCCGCGCTGGCTGAAGCGCTCGCGGAAGGCAGCAGCGGTACGCCGGCCGTTGTCGTCGTTGCTGTGCAGCACCAGCACCTTGCTGCGTTCGCGGCCACGCAGGTACTCGGCGGCGATGATGCCGTCGTCTTCCGGGGCCAGCGAGAAGCCGGCACTGCCGGCCGGCGGGCTGCTCTTGCCACGGTTCAGCGCCAGCACCGGCACCGGCAGTTCGGTGCGGCCGAACACCGCGTCCACTTCATCGCGGCCCAGCGGCCCCACCACGAAGTCGGCGCCGGCCACGATGGCCTTGTCATAAGCGGCGATTGCACCGGCCGGGGTACCGGCGGTGTCGATGAACTGGATGTCCGGGCGGCGGCGGGTTTCACCGTAGTAGCCGCTGAGCAGGCCGTCGCGGACCGGCTGTGCAGCGGTGGCGAGACGACCACTGAGCGGCAGCAGCACGGCCATCTTCACTGGCGGGCGGTAGCCGTCGCTCAGCGCCGGCGGGCGCTTGCTGGTGTCGAACTGGGCCACGCCATCGCGGTCGAACGGGCGCGGCAGCGGCAGGCCGCGGGCAATCAGTGCGCGGCCGGCGAAGTTGTACAGCGGCTCGTTGGCCGGCAACGCGGCGGCGCGGGCGCGCAGGGTGGCGTCATCCAGCTGGCCGAGCAGGCCGGCAATGGCCTGCTGGTTCTCGGCGCGCGCGGTGCCGCTGAGCGAGGCATGCGCACGGGCGCGTTCAGTGGCGGCACCGATCACGTCGCCGTTGGCCTGCAGGGCATTGGCGCGGGCCAGCTGCCAGCGCGTGCGCAGCGTCGGCACCACGCTGTCTGAGGACTCCTTCAAGGCGGCCAGCGCCTGCGCTGGCTGCTTGTCGGCCAGCGCCAGTTCGGCGGTGGTCAGCTGGTAGCGCTGCAGGCTGGCACCGCTCAGGCCACGCGCGGTCACCTGTGCCAACAGGCTGCGGGCGCGGGCGTTGTCGCCGGCCTCATGCCAGGCGAACGCGGCGTCGGCCAGCGCCGCGCTGCGGGCGGTACCGCGCAGGGTGTTGGCCAGCGCTTCAAGCTGCACGGCGGCGTCGCGCGGCTTGCCCTGTTCGATCAGCGCCAGGGCCTGGCTCTGCGCCGGTGATTCGGGCGCACTGGTCAGGCTGGTCGTGGCGCAGCCGGCAAGCAGCAGCAACGACAGCGACAGGGCGGAGATCCGGGCGACGGGCTTGTTCATGATCAGGTCCATTCGATGGGGCAGCGGCCGTAGGCGGGTACGCTACGATTCTACCCTTGACCTGTGAGTGCCGTTGCGATGAGTGCTGTCCCCACGCTGTATGTCGTTGCCACCCCGATCGGCAACCTGGCCGACCTGACGCCGCGGGCGCAGGAGGTGCTGCGCTCGGTGGCGGCGATCTGTGCCGAGGACACCCGCCGCAGCGGCCAGCTGCTGGCCCATTTCGGCATCCAGCAGCCGTTGGTGGCACTGCATGACCATAACGAGGAAGCGCTGTCCCAGCGCATTGTCGGCCGCCTGCTGGGCGGCGAGTCGCTGGCCCTGGTCAGCGACGCTGGCACTCCGCTGGTCAGCGACCCCGGCTTCCGGCTGGTGCGCGCCGCACGCGAGGCGGGGGTCCGGGTCAGTCCGGTGCCGGGGGCCTGTGCGGCGATTGCCGCACTGAGCGTGGCCGGCCTGCCCAGCGACCGCTTCACCTTTGAAGGCTTCCTGCCGGCCAAGGGCTCGGGGCGGCGCGAGCGCCTGCAGGCGCTGGCCGGCGAAACCCGCACGCTGGTGTTCTACGAATCCTCGCACCGCATCGCCGAGTCGCTGGCCGACATGGCGGCGGCGTTCGGTGGAGAACGCCCGGCGGTGCTGGCGCGTGAGCTCACCAAGCTGTTCGAAACCGTGCTGGACGGCTCGCTGGACAGCCTGCGGGCGCAGGTCGATGCAGATGAAAACCAGCGCAAGGGCGAGTTCGTGGTGATGGTGCAGGGTGCGGCCGACGACGCCGAAGCGCAGCTGCAGCAGGGGCGCCGGGTGTACGCCAAGCTCAGCGAACACCTGCCGCCGTCCACGGCGGCCAAGCTGGCTGCGGAGCTCACAGGGGCCCCGCGCAAGGCCCTCTACGGCAGTTGAACGTTGAGGCCGCAGCGTTTCGCCTCGATAGACCGGCCCAGGCGTTTCAGGTATCTGGACCGGACGGGGTCCTGTCTGTGCGCGGCGGTGAACGACCAGGCCGGGCGTGCCTCTGAATAGCCAAAGCGGCGGTTGACCATGGCGGCGTGCTGGTAGGCTTCTGAACGCTTGTCGTTCGAGTCGACGGAAGACCGGACGCGGCGCTGCAGGTCTTCCAACGTCGCCAAACTCATGAGCCGGTCGCGCAGTTGAAGCGAATGGATGCGTTTCAACGCGTGATGGGGCAGTCCCAGACGTTGGCGCAGCGTGCCGGTGTGTGCCCCGGCCTGGTGCAGGATCCGGCCGATGGCAAGGCGCTGCACCTGCGGCCGCTGGATTGCAAGAAGCAGATCAAGAATACGGCTCAGCCCCGCCGATTGGATCCGGTCCTGAAGCGTTTCCATCTCAATACCAAACCTGAGTCTGCCTTCTGCGTCCGCCGCGCCCAGCAGCTGAGTGGCGGTGCGTTGTGCCAGCTGCTGGCGGAGTGGATCAAGGGACGCGATCAATGCCTGCGCTTCTGCATCAGCCTCGGCCGTAGCGAGTCTGGACAGGCGTGCCATCTGACGGCAGAGATGTGCATCTCCAGGTGCGATCCGGGCGATCAGGTTCTCCGAGTCGGAGAGTGGACGCAGCAGCGGGCCCGGGGCGTTTTCCATGCGCAGCAACGGCGGTGAACCTGCAGGTGCGTCGGTAAGCCGGGAGGACGGGCCGGCGGTGGAAATGGCAAGAGGCGCGATAGCGTGGATTGAGGACGGTGGCGTCTGCACGATCTGATCAGAAACAGGTTTTCAGTGACGCTAGCGCCTTACGCGCTTCACGCATTTCAGAAATCGTGCATTTTCATGCGTCGCCTGCCGGGCGTTCAGGAAAGCAGGGCTGTGCGCCGCGGCCCGGCTGTGGGATCATGTGCGTGGCGGAGTCGGCCAGGCAGTCGCGTCATTCCTTCGGGAATGCCGAGGAAAGTCCGGGCTCCACAGGGCAAGGTGCCAGGTAACGCCTGGGCGGCGCAAGCCGACGGAAAGTGCAACAGAAAGATACCGCCTACGTTCTCTTCGGAGAGCCGGCAAGGGTGAAATGGTGCGGTAAGAGCGCACCGCGAGTCTGGTAACAGACCGGCACGGCAAACCCCACCTGGAGCAAGACCAAATAGGGTCCTATGGCGTGGCCCGCGTCGGGACCGGGTAGGTTGCTTGAGCGCCACGGAGACGTGTCGCCTAGAGGAATGACTGTCCACGACAGAACCCGGCTTATCGGCCGGCTCCGCCGCTTTCCTGGTTTCACCGGGAAAGCGCCCACGATTTGCGGCGCAAATCGTGGGTCCCCGCGAAACTTCCGAATCCCCGCGCGCCTGTCGGCGCGCCCCCCTTTACCAAAGGGGGCTGTTCCACCCGATGGGCCGTAGTAGCGCGCCTTGCGCGTCAGGGCACGCAGCCCTCAATCTTCCATTGGTTCATCATCCCAGGCTGTCCGGTACTGTGCGCTTGAAATCAGCTGCTGGTCGGCGTGCGACCACAGCACCACGGTGGTGAATTCGTCCACGTCGATGTCGTGGGGCACGTCCAGCAGAAAGCGCGATTGCGGGGCGACCAGGCCAACCCGGCGCGCGCGGGGCTGGGTGCGCAGAAAGTCATCGCGGTCCTGGATGCGGTCGCTGGTCAGATAGACCGTGACGTGGCGGCCGGCCGACGCCGGTACCGACATCCGCCCGTCGAACACGATCTGACCATGGCTCACCCCCAGATGGCCGTCGGCCCAGTGCAGCCGACTGCTGCCCGGGTGGTCACGGCGGAAATGACAGCTGTAAGGCGACCGCGCCAGGACTTCCTCGACCTGGCTGCTCGGCGCGGCACCGGCGCCGCCATTGCTGGAACAGAGCAGCAGGCCCACGCCCAGTCCAATGCCAAGCGCCAGGGAATGGGTCAGTGCGGCACTCTGGGAAATCGAACGCATGCGATCACGCCAACCTGGGCGCGCCAGTATCTGGACAGCGCCCTGTCGCAGGTGCCCCATTCTGAATGGTGGGCATGGCAAAGTGCCAAACCCGTCAGCGCTTCAGTGGCCGTCCACGTCCAGCACGCTCTCGCCAATGCAGGCTCCGGCGGGGTCGAAGCGGCGCTCGCGGATGAAACCGCGTCCCTGTGCATCCAGGGCAATAAGGGTGCTGGCCCGAGTGCCGTAATCGGCACTTCGGATGAACGCCGACGACAGCCAGCGCTCCCGTTCCAGTCCAATGCCGGTGTCCGGCAGCTGCGCGTCGTCGCCCCGGGTGGTGTCGGTCAGCGCCTGCCACAGCGGCTCCAGCGACTCGTTGCCGCTGTCCAGCCAGGCCTGCAGGGCGGAGTTGAGGCGCAGGACTTTGGGCCAGGGGGCATCCAGCGGCCCGTTGGACAAGCCGTGAATGCCGGCCGCCAGTGTCTGGCGCTGCAATGGATGGTTGCCGAGGAACTCGCAGGTGTGGGTATCGGCCAGCAACAGGTTGAACGGCGCATAGGCCGCCGCCTCCTCTGCCAGCCAGTCGGCATAGCGCCTGGCCGGTGCGGCATCGCGCAGGTACTGGGCAACCAGCGCCCCACGCGAAGGCCCGGTCTGCGCCGCAAGAGGATCGCGCACGTTGGTGACCACGGCCATGCGGCCGCTGCCGTTGATGCCAGCCCAGGTGCCGCCGGAGTGCAGGTCGCGACCGGCGCGCAACGCGCCTTCGGCCGCCGGCCACGCCGCCAGCGGGGCGGTGGGGCGCGCGTGGAACTCGTCGCGGTTGCCGGCCATCAACAGCTGCCAGCGGGGGTGGACCTTCCAGGCCAGAGTGAGCAGACACATGGCCGGAATTGTGGCCGGTTTTGCGCAACTGCGCGCGGGGTGGGACCGCATGCGGCATGAATGCGAGGCCAGGTTTCACAAGGCCTGCACAGGACTGAACTTCTGTTCAATCTCAAAATTTGAGACGAAACAGCAACTTGTGGATAAGCCTTGAACAAGTCTCTAAACATTGCTGCAAGCCCTTGATGTCCAAGGTGATTTGCCGCTCGCAAAGATGTTGACAACCCGAACGGCACTGCTAAGGTGGGCAACAGAGGGAAAACCGGGTTTTTTGTGGTTTTTCGTGGTTCAATGTTTCACCGGGCGAAGGAAAGGTGCAGGCGTCGTGTTTCAGGGCGAGACGGCCATCACAGTTGACGACAAAGGGCGCATGGCGGTTCCAACCGCGCATCGCGACCTCGTCGCGCGTGTGAGCAACAACCGCCTGGTCCTTACCTACAACCCGTTCGAGTCCGGCTGCCTTTGGCTGTATGCCGAGGCCGAATGGGAACGGGTTCGTGACGACGTCATGTCCAAGCCCAACACGCAGCGCGTCGTGCGCCTTCTGCAACAGAAGCTGGTCGGTTCGGCCGCACATCTGGAGCTGGATGGCAACGGCCGCATCAGTATTCCGGCCAGCCACCGCGGTGCCGTTGGCATTGAAAAGAAGGCGGTGTTGCTCGGCATGGGCGACAAGTTCGAATTGTGGAGCGAGCAGGCTCATCGCGCGCTGATCCAGCAGACGTTGTCTGACGAGGATCTGGGCGATGGGTTGCTCGACCTGAAGTTGTGAGCCGGGGTGCCCGGATGCGCGGCGGCGCGCAGGCCGGTCACCCGGTGTCGCAGTCGCCGGCGGGTCACCTGCCGGTTCTGTACACCCAGGTCCTGGATGGCCTGAGGGTGATCGAAAACGGACGGTATCTCGATGGCACGTTTGGTCGTGGCGGTCACGCACGCGGCGTGCTCGAGCAGCTGGGTCCGGGAGGCGCGCTGCTGGTCATGGACAAGGATCCGGAGGCAATTGCGGTAGCCGAGCGCGATTTCGCGCCGGACCCGCGCGTCTCCATCTTCCGCGGCAGCTTCGCCGACCTGCTGCACTGGCCGGCTACCGCCGAGGGGCTGGACGGCGTGCTGTTTGACCTGGGCGTCTCCTCGCCGCAGCTGGACGTGGCCGAGCGCGGTTTCAGCTTCGGCAAGGACGGTCCGCTGGACATGCGCATGGACCCGGACAGCGGCCAGAGCGCCGCCGAATGGCTGGCCAGCGCCGAAGAGCGCGAGATCGCCGATGTACTGTGGACCTATGGCGAAGAGCGCCAGAGCCGGCGCATCGCCCGCGCCATCGTGGCCAGGCGCGCCAGCCAGCCGCTGGCCCGCACCGCCCAGCTGGCCGACCTGATCGCCTCGGTGATGCCGCGTGGCAAGGACAAAATCCACCCGGCCACGCGCAGCTTCCAGGCTGTCCGCATCCATATCAATCGCGAACTGGCCGATCTTGAAGCCGGCCTGGATGCGGCGATGGACCGGCTCAAGCCCGGCGGCCGGTTGGCAGTCATCAGCTTCCACTCGCTGGAAGACCGCATCGTCAAGCAGTTCATGAACCGCCATGCCAAGGCACCGCCGGCCAACCGCCGGCTGCCCGAGCAGCAGGTGTTCGTGCCCACGCTGGACCTGATCGGCGGGGCCATCAAGGCCGAGGACGACGAACTGGCGGTCAATCCGCGTTCGCGCAGTGCCGTGCTGCGCGTGGCCGAAAAGCGTGGGGAGGCTGCATGAGCCGCCTGCTGCTGGTGATCCTGCTGGCCGCCACCATTGCTTCGGCGATCGGTGTGGTGTTCATGCGCCACCGTCACCGGCAGACCTTCGTCGAGCTGTCGCGCGCCGAGCGCGCCCGCGATGAACTGAATATCGAATTCGGCCGCCTGCAGCTGGAGCAGGCCACCCTGGCCGAAGCCACCCGCGTTGACCGGGTGGCACGTGAGCGCCTGGGCATGAAGTTCCCGGAAGCCAATGACGTGGTGGTGGTGCGCCCATGAACGGTTCCGGTCGCAACCGCGCACGCAACAGCTTCAACCTGCGCCGCCGCCTGCAGTGGGTGGGGCTGGCGCTGGGGCTGTGCTCGGTGTCGCTGGTCGGCCGCGCCGCCTACGTGCAGATCATCAACAGCGACTTTTACCAGCGCCAGGGCGAAGCCCGTTACCTGCGCGAGCTGCCGATCAACACCTCGCGCGGCATGATCACCGACCGCAACGGCGAGCCGGTGGCGGTGTCCACGCCGGTCGCCTCGATCTGGGTCAACCCGCAGGAACTGCTGCGCGCCCCGGACCGCATCCCCGAGCTGGCCACTGCGCTGGGCATGCCGCTGGACGAGCTGAGCTCGAAGCTGTCGCAGAAGTCCGACAAGGAATTCATGTTCCTGCGTCGTCGCATCAACCCCGACGATGCGGAAAAAGTGGTCGCCCTGAAGATTCCGGGCGTGGCCTCGCAGCGCGAATTCCGTCGCTTCTACCCGCAGGGTGAGGCAATGGCGCACGTGCTTGGCTTCACCAATATCGACGACCGCGGCCAGGAAGGGCTGGAGCTGGCCTTCGACGAGTGGCTGCGCGGCAAGCCCGGTGCCAAGCGGGTGATCCGCAACCGCAAGGGCGAAACGGTGGAGAGCGACCTGCTGCGCGCTGCAGAGCCGGGCAAGGACCTCACCCTCAGCATTGATCGCCGCATCCAGTTCCTGGCCTTCAAGGAGCTGCGCAATGCGCTGATCGCCAACAAGGCGGCTGGCGGCTCGATGGTGATCATGGATGTGGCCACCGGCGAGATCCTCGCCATGGTCAACCTGCCGACCTACAACCCGAATTCCGTCGGGGGCACCGCGCCGGATACGCGCCGCAACCGTGCGGTCACCGACCTGGTCGAGCCCGGCTCGACCATGAAACCGATCACCATTGCCTCGGCGCTGCAGACCGGTGCAGTGACCAAGGACACCATCATCGACACCAACCCGGGCTACATGGCCCTGGGCCGCTACACCATCAAGGACGTGCCGCGTAACAACGGCGTGCTCAACGTCACCGGCGTGATCACCCGCAGCTCGAACATCGGCGCGGCCAAGATCGCCGCGAAGATGCCCGATCAGACGTTCTACGACTCGGTCCACAGCTTCGGCTACGGCTCGTCGCCACACAGTGGCTTCCCGGGGGAATCGGCTGGCGTGCTGCCGACGCCGGCGCGCTGGAGCGGCCCGTCGAAGACCACCATGTCTTATGGCTATGGTCTGAACGTGACCCCGCTGCAGATTGCCACCGCCTACTCGGCGCTGGGTAACGGCGGCCGGCTGATCGCGCCGACGTTCGTCAAGGGCCAGCACAACGAAGGCAAGCAGATCATTGATGAGAAGGTCGCCAGGGAAGTCGTGGCGATGATGGAAACAGTGGTCACCCAGGGCGGTGCCAAGGGCGCGGCGGTGCTGGGCTACCACGTGGCCGGCAAGACCGGTACCGCGCGCAAGGCCGGTCCCGGCGGCTACGAGCGCGGCCATTACAACGCGCTGTTCGCCGGCGTGGTGCCTGCCACCAACCCGCGCTTCGCGACGGTCATCGTCATCAACGACCCACAGGCCGGCAAGTACTACGGCGGCCTGGTCTCGGCTCCGGTGTTCCACAACGTCATGGAAGGCGCACTGCGCCTGATGGACGTGCCGCCGGATGATATCGATGCGTGGCTGGCCGCGCAGCAGTCCGGAAAGATGGGGCATGCAGCCTCGTCGCTGCCGACCCCCCCGGCCGAGGCCGTCATGGCCCCCGACGCCGCCGCCGAATTCGATGCCGCGCTGCCCAGCGCGCATGCCACCTTGCCGCCCGCGCAGGGAGGCACGCAATGAGCCGGACGATGTTGCTTTCGCAGTTGATTCCCGACGTGGCGCTCAGCCATGACCCCGCCATCACCGGCCTGGTGCTGGACAGCCGTGCCGTGCGCCCGGGCAATGCCTTCGTGGCCATTGCCGGCTTTGGTGCCCATGGTCTGGGCTTTGTCGACCAGGCCAAGGCCGCTGGCGCGGCCGCGATTCTGTTTGATCCGCCGGCCCCGGCGGAGCTGCCGGCTCCGGCCGACGCCATTGCCGTGCCTGGCCTGCGCGGCCGCATGGGCGCAATGGCCGACCAGTTCCACGGTCACCCTTCGCGGGCGATGACCATGGTCGGGGTCACCGGCACCAATGGCAAAACCTCCACCGTGCAGCTGCTGGCCCAGGCCTGGCACCTGCTCGGCATCCGCAGCGGCAGCATCGGCACGCTCGGCGTGGGTCTGTACGGCCACGTGGTGCCGACCGGTTTCACCACGCCGCTGGTGCTGCAGATGCACGACGTGCTGGCCCAGCTGCGCGACGAAGGCGCGCAGGCCATTGCCATGGAAGTCAGCTCGCACGCGCTCGACCAGGGACGCGTCGACGCGGTGCATTACGACGTGGCGGTGTTCACCAATCTCACCCGCGACCATCTGGACTACCACGGCGACATGGCGCAGTACGGTGCGGCCAAGGCCAAGCTGTTCCACCGCGCCGGCCTTGAGGCGGCGGTGGTCAACCTGGATGACAGCTACGGCAGCGAACTGCTGCGCACGGTGGATCCGGGCATTGCCCAGATCGGGCTCAGCTCGCGCGGCGCGCAGCAGGCCACCCTGCGCGCGGATTCGATCACCCTGGACGGCCGCGGCATCGCCTTCGACCTGGTGGTCGAAGGGGCGCGCCACCCGGTGCAGTCGCCGCTGCTGGGTCGCTTCAATGTGGACAATCTGCTTGGCGTGGCCGGCGCGCTGCATGCGCTGGGCCATGCGCCGGCCGACATTGCCGCGCTGCTGTCGCAGCTGCAGCCGATTGCCGGGCGCATGAACCGATTGGGCGGCGAACACGGGCTGCCGACCGTGGTGGTCGACTACGCGCACACCCCGGACGCGCTGGAACAGGCGCTGCAGAGCCTGCACGGGCATCTGCAGGGCAGGCTGTTCTGCGTGTTTGGCTGCGGTGGCGAACGCGACACCGGCAAGCGCCCGCAGATGGCCGCCATTGCCGAACGTCTGGCCCAGCAGGTGATCGTCACCGACGACAATCCGCGCGGCGAAGACGGTGACGTGATCGTGGCCGACATCCTGACCGGATTCGCTGCGCCCGAATCCGTGACCGTGCAGCGCAACCGTGCACGTGCGATCGGGCTGGCTGTGAAGCTGGCCGGTGCCGGCGATATTGTGCTGATTGCCGGCAAGGGCCATGAGCCCTATCAGGAAGTGCGCGGCGTGAAGCACGACTTCGACGACACGCTGGTCGCTGCGGCCGCCCTGAGTGCGAAGGAAGGCCTGTTGAAGCAGAACGCGGAGCAGGCCGAATGAAGCGCACCCCTCTCTCCTTGTTTGCCCACTGGGCTGGCGGCGAGATCCACGGCGACGACACCGTCATTGATGCGGTCAGCAACGACACCCGCACCCTGGCTCCGGGCTGCCTGTACGTGGCGCTACGCGGTGAGCGCTTCGACGGGCACGATTTCGCCGCCGATGCGCTGGCACGCGGAGCCAGCGCCATGCTGGTCGAGCGCCTGCTCGACGTGGCGGTGCCGCAGGTGCTGGTGGCCAACACCGAACTGGCGCTGGCGCGCATTGCCGCCGGCATGCAGCGCAACCGCGCCACCCAGGTGTTCGCCATTACCGGCAGCAACGGCAAGACCAGCGTCAAGACCCTGCTGCTGGCGATTCTGCAGCAGGTGGCGCGCGTGGACCACAAGGTGGTCTATGCCAACCCGGGCAACCGCAACAACGAAATCGGCCTGCCGCTGGCGGTACTCGATGCCCCTGAGGATGCCGACTTCGCCATCTACGAGATGGGCGCGGGCAAGCCGGGCGACATCGCCTACCTCACCGACATCGCCCGGCCGCAGTACGCGCTGGTCAACAACATCGCGCCGGCACATCTGGAACGCATGGGCAGCCTGCTCGGCGTGGCCACCACCAAGGGCGCGATCTACGCGGCGCTACCGGCCGACGGCGTGGCCGTCATCAATACCGATGACGCCTACGGCGCATGGTTCGAGCAGCACGTGGTCGGTCATCCGCCGCGCAGCCGCCTGCTGCGCTATGGGCTGGACCACAGCGCCGACATCACCGCGCGCAGCATCCGCATGACCGCCGCCGGCAGCCAGTTCACCCTGCACACCCCGGTCGGCGCGGCCGAGATCACGTTGGCCCTGCCGGGCCGGCACAACATCAGCAATGCACTGGCCGCCGCCAGCCTCGCGCTGGCCGCGGACATTCCGCTGGCCCGGGTGGCGACCGGGCTGGGCAATGCCGAGCCGGTGCCGGGCCGGCAGATCGCACACACGCTGCCCGGGGGCGCGGTACTGATTGACGACAGCTACAACGCCAACCCGGGCTCGCTGGCTGCCGCGATTGATGCGCTGGCCGCCGGCAAGGACGAGGGCTGGCTGGTGCTGGGCGACATGCGCGAGCTGGGTCCGGATGGCCCGGCACTGCATGCGCAGGCGGGGCAACGCGCCCGCGCCGCCGGGCTCAAGCGACTGTACACGCTGGGTCCGCTCAGCGAAGCCGCATCCACTGCCTTCGGCGAAGGCGGTCGGCATTTTTCCACCCATGAGGCCCTGGCTGCTGCACTGGCCGGGGAACTGCACGCCGGCGTGCGCTGCCTGGTGAAAGGTTCGCGCGGCAGCGCGATGGACAAGATCGTAAAAGCGCTGCTGGCGCGAGGAGAGGAAAGCCCCCATGTTGCTTGAACTGGCCCGATGGTTGCAGCAGTTGGAGAGCCTGTTCGGGCTGTTCGGCTACCTGACGTTCCGTGGCATCCTCGCCGCGCTCACCTCGCTGTTCCTGTCACTGTGGCTGGGTCCGGCGGTGATCCGCAAGCTGGCCCAGTTCAAGGGCGGCCAGCCGATCCGCAAGGACGGCCCGCAGACCCACTTCTCCAAGGCCGGCACGCCGACCATGGGCGGTTCGCTGATCCTGCTCACCGTCACCCTGTCGACCCTGCTGTGGGGCGACCTGCGCAACCACTACGTGTGGCTGGTGCTTGCGGTGATGCTGAGCTTCGGCGTCATCGGCTGGTACGACGACTGGATCAAGATCGTGCGCCGTGACCCGAACGGGCTGGCCTCGCGCTGGAAGTACCTGCTGCAGTCGATCTTCGGACTGGCAGCAGGCCTTTTCCTGTACTACACCGCAGACGTGCCGGCACAGCTGACCTTCTACATCCCGATGTTCAAGTCGGTGGCGCTGCCGCTGGCCGGGATCAGCTTCGTGGCCATCGCCTACTTCTGGATCGTCGGCTTCTCCAACGCGGTGAACCTTACCGACGGCCTGGACGGGCTGGCGATCATGCCGACCGTGCTGGTGGCCTGTGGCCTGGGCGTGTTCGCCTATGCCTCGGGCAACGTGGTATTCGCCAACTACCTGCAGATTCCGCAGATTCCCGGGGCAGGCGAACTGATCATCATCTGTGCCGCCATCGCCGGTGCGGGCCTGGGTTTCCTGTGGTTCAACACCTATCCGGCCATGGTGTTCATGGGCGACATCGGCGCGCTGGCGCTGGGCGCGGTGCTGGGCACCATCGCCGTGATCACCCGCCAGGAACTGGTGCTGGTGATCATGGGCGGCGTGTTCGTGATTGAAACGCTGTCGGTGATGATCCAGGTCGCCTCGTTCAAGCTGACCGGCAAGCGTGTGTTCAAGATGGCCCCGATCCACCACCACTTCGAACTGAAGGGCTGGCCGGAGCCGCGCGTGATCGTGCGCTTCTGGATCATCTCGGTGGTGCTGGTGCTCATCGGTCTTGCGACACTGAAGGTCCGCTGATGAATGACCTGTCGCGCCAGGCAACCCGTCTTGAAGCCATCGGAGGCCGCTTCGATCCGTGGCTGCTGGGCGCGATCATCGCGCTGACCGGTGTGGGCGTGGTGATGGTCGCGTCGAGTTCGATCGCGCTGATGAGCAGCCCGTTCTACTACCTCAACCGCCACTTGATCTTCCTGGCGGTGGGCGTGGGTCTGGCCATTCTCGCAATGCGCACCGAATTGAAGAGCATCGAGCAGTACAACCAGATGCTGCTGCTGGGCTGCTTTGCGCTGCTGGTGGTGGTGTTCATCCCAGGCCTGGGCAGCAGCGTCAACGGTGCGCGGCGCTGGATCAACCTGGGCATCTCCAAGTTCCAGACCGTGGAAGCGGTCAAGGTGCTCTACATCGTCTGGCTGTCCAGCTACCTGGTCCGCTTCCGCGACGAGGTCAACGCCACCTGGCCAGCGATGCTCAAGCCGCAGGGCGTGGCCGGCGCGCTGGTGGTGCTGTTGCTGCTGCAGCCCGACTTCGGCTCGTCCACCCTGCTGCTCGGCATCACCGCCGGCATGCTGGTGCTGGGCGGGGTGAACATGCTGCGCATGTCGATGCCGGCCGTGATCGGCCTGGCCGCAATGAGCGCGCTGGCCATCTTCGAACCCTACCGCCTGCGCCGCATCACCTCGTTCATGGACCCATGGGCGGACCAGCAGGGGGACGGTTACCAGCTGACCAACGCGCTGATGGCGGTGGGCCGCGGCGAGTGGACCGGCGTCGGCCTGGGCAACTCGGTGCAGAAGCTGTATTACCTGCCCGAAGCGCATACCGACTTCATCTTCTCGGTGACCGCCGAGGAGTTCGGTTTCCTCGGTACCTGCGTGATCATCGCCTTGTACGCGGTGCTGGTCGGGCGTGCGTTCTGGATCGGCATGCGCTGCGTGGAAATGAAGCGCCACTTCTCCGGTTACATCGCCTTCGGCATCGCGCTGTGGATCAGCATGCAGAGCTTCGTCTCGATTGGCGTGAACCTCGGCATCCTGCCGACCAAGGGCCTGACCCTGCCGCTCATCTCGTCGGGTGGCTCCAGCGTGCTGATGACCTGCGTGGCGATGGGGCTGCTGCTGCGGGTGTCGTATGAACTGGAGCGCGCCGAGCGCCGCCAGGCGGTGCGCATGGGGGCGGCTGACGGCGACGAGCCCGTCCACACCGGGCCCAGCGCCAGCGAAGTAGCGGCAGCCGTGCAGGGCAGCCGCCCGGCCAATGCCTACACCGACACCGCGCCGGACAGCAGTGCGCGCAACAGCAGCGCGCGCGGCACCAGCCGCATGCAGCAGCGTATTGAACCGACCTTCGGGAGGATGGGATGAGCGCCTCTGAACGTCCGGTCCTGATCATGGCCGGTGGCACCGGCGGTCACATTTTCCCGGGTCTGGCGGTGGCCCGGGTGCTGCGAGCGCGTGGCATTCCGGTCACCTGGCTGGGCAGCGACGGGGGCATGGAAACCCGCCTGGTGCCGCAGCACGACATCCACATCGACACGCTGGCAATCAGTGGCCTGCGTGGCAAGGGCAAGCTGGCCCTGCTGACCGCGCCGGGCCGCCTGCTGCGCGCGATCCGCGCTGCCGGATTCCTGCTCCGCGACCGCCAGCCGCGCGCGGTGATCGCCTTCGGTGGCTTCGCCTCCGGCCCGGGGGGCCTGGCTGCGCGTCTGCATGGCCTGCCGCTGCTGGTGCACGAACAGAACCGGGCACCGGGGCTGACCAACCGCATTCTGTCGCGCTTCGCACGGCGTGTGCTGACCGGCTTCCCGGGCAGCTTCGCGACTCGCGAAGAGCCGGTCGGCAATCCGGTGCGCGCCGAAATCGCCGCCATCGCGCCGCCGCAGGAACGCCTGGCCGGTCGCAGTGGTCCGCTGCGCCTGCTGGTGCTGGGTGGCAGCCAGGGCGCACGCGCATTGAACAATGCCGTGCCCAAGGCGCTGGCCGCACTCGGCAGCGAGGTCGCCGTGCAGGTCCGCCACCAGAGTGGCGAGAAGCTGCACGCCGAAGCGCTGCTGGCCTACGCCGACAACGGGGTCAGCGCCGACGTGCAACCGTTCATCGCCGATATGGCCGAAGCCTTCAGCTGGGCGGATCTGGTGGTGTGCCGCTCGGGTGCCTCCACCCTGGCCGAGCTGTGTGCGGTGGGGGTGGGCAGCGTGCTGGTGCCGTTCGCCGCCGCCGTCGATGACCACCAGACCCGCAATGCCGAATACCTGGTCGAGCGCGACGCCGCCGTGCTGCTGAAACAGGACGACACCCTGGCCACGCGCCTGCAGGACGTCCTGCGTGATCTGTCCACCGATTCGGCCCGCCGCATGCAGATGGCGCAAGCCGCGCGTGCGCTGGCCAAGGTCGATGCCGCTGAGCGCATCGCCGACATCATTCTTGAGGAAGCCAA
Organism: Stenotrophomonas maltophilia; assembly: GCA_050983615.1. Lineage (GTDB taxonomy): Bacteria > Pseudomonadota > Gammaproteobacteria > Xanthomonadales > Xanthomonadaceae > Stenotrophomonas > Stenotrophomonas maltophilia_AZ. Next base: position 795,360 of record CP158958.1, read on the forward strand.
ATGAACACCGTTATCCGCATGTGCCCGCGAGGCCGCGCATGATCCGTCGCCTGCACGACACCAATGACCTGGTCCGCGCGTTCCCGCGCGTGCACTTCGTCGGCATCGGCGGCACCGGCATGAGCGGCATCGCCGAGGTCATGCTGACGTTGGGCTACGAAGTGTCCGGTTCGGACAACGCCGACAACGCCGCCACCCGCCGCCTGGCCGGGCTGGGCGCGCGCGTCATGCGCGGCCATTCCGCCGCCAACGTGCTGGGCACCGACTGCGTGGTGGTCTCCAGTGCGATCCGTGAGGACAACCCCGAACTGATGGAAGCGCGCAGCCAGCGCATCCCGATCATGCCGCGCGCGGCCATGCTGGCCGAACTGATGCGCTTCCGCCGCGGCATCGCCGTGGCCGGTACCCACGGCAAGACCACCACCACCAGCCTGACCGCGGCGGTGCTGAGCGAAGGCGGGCTGGACCCGACCTTCGTGATCGGCGGCCAGCTGCTGGCCGCCGGTGCCAACGCCAAGCTCGGCGGTGGCCAGTGGCTGGTGGCCGAGGCCGATGAAAGCGATGGCAGCTTCCTGCGCCTGAATCCGCTGGTCTCGGTGATCACCAACATCGATGCAGATCACCTGGAGAACTACGGCAACGACTTCGCCCGCGTGCAGGCGGCGTTCGCCGAATTCCTGCAGCGCCTGCCGTTCTACGGGCTGGCGGTGCTGTGCATCGACGACCCGGAAGTGGCCGCGCTGGCCGCGCAGACCCCGCGCCACGTGATGAGCTACGGCATGAGCCCGCAGGCCGACGTGCGCGCTGAAAACGTGGTGCAGGAAGGTTCGCGCATGCGCTTCACCCTGCGCCTGCCGCAGGGCACCAGCCAGGAAGTGGTGCTGGCGTTGCCGGGCAAGCACAACGTGCTCAATGCGCTGGCCGCCGCCGCGGTGGGCTGGCAGCTGGGCGTGGCCCCGGATGCGATCGCACGCGCGCTGGCCGGTTTCGCCGGCGTCGGCCGTCGCTTCAACGACCTCGGCGAAGTCACCACCGCCGCCGGTGCCAAGGTCCGCATCATCGACGATTACGGTCACCACCCAAGCGAACTGGAGGCCGTGTTCGCCGCCGCCCGTGGCGGTTGGCCCGGCCAGCGTCTGGTGGTGGCGTTCCAGCCGCACCGCTACAGCCGCACCCGCGACCAGTTCGACAAGTTCGCAGCAGTGCTGTCCAGCGTCGACGCGCTGGTGCTGTGCCAGGTCTACCCGGCCGGCGAGGACCCGATTGCCGGGGCCGACTCGCACGCACTGGCCCGCGCGATCCGCGCACGCGGCCGCAGCGAACCGGTGGTGGTTGGCAAGCCCGCCGAACTGGCCAGCGTGCTGCCCGACGTGCTGCAGGACGGCGACCTGCTGCTGATGATGGGCGCGGGCGACATCGGCGCGATGGCCACGCATCTGGCGGTGGAAGGCTTCCAGAGCGAGGGCCAGGCATGAGCATCTTCGACTTCGCCCCGCTGCGTACCAACAACCCGGCTGACTTCGGTCGCGTGGCCGTGCTGCTCGGTGGCACCTCCAGCGAACGTGAGGTGTCGCTGGACTCCGGCCGCAACGTGATCCAGGCGCTGCGCGCGCGTGGCGTTGACGCCACCGCCGTGGACGGCATTCCAGCGCTGGCCCGGGCGCTGGTGGAAAAGCGCTTCGACCGCGTCTTCAACATCCTGCACGGCCACAACGGCGGCGGTGAGGACGGCATCGTGCAGGGCCTGATGGAAGCCTTCGGCGTGCCCTACACCGGCTCGGACGTGCTCGGCTCGGCGCTGGGCATGGACAAAATCCGTACCAAGCAGGTGTGGATGTCGGTCGGTCTGCCGACCCCGCAGTACCGGAAAGTCACCGCAGAAACCGTCCACGCACAGGCGCGCGAACTCGGCCTGCCGGTGGTGGTGAAGCCTGCCAACGAAGGCTCCAGCGTGGGCATCAGCCGGGTCACCGATGACGCTGGCCTCGACGAAGCCGTGGCGCTGGCCTCGCGCTACGACGGCCAGCTGCTGATGGAGCAGATGGTGGTCGGCGACGAACTCACCGTGGGCATCCTGGGCGACGTGGCGCTGCCATCGATCCGCATCGTGCCCAAGGGCCAGTGGTACGACTACAACGCCAAGTACATTGCCGACGATACCCAGTACCTGTGCCCAGGCCTGGAGGGTGACGACGAAACCGAGATCCGCCGGCTCGCGCTGGCCGCGTTCCAGGCCGCCGGTTGCCGCGGCTGGGGCCGGGTAGACGTGATGCGCGACCGCGCCAGCGGCCGCATGTATCTGCTGGAAGTAAACACCGCGCCGGGCATGACCAGCCACTCGCTGGTGCCCAAGGCCGCCGGCCAGGTCGGCATCGGTTTCGAGGAGCTGGTCTGGCGCGTGCTGGAACAGACCCTGCCGCAGCACAACGAGGAGATCCGCCACGCATGAACGCGGTGCTGCGCATCTTCGTCTGGTTGCTGGCCCTGTCGCTGGTGGCGCTGCCCGTGGTGGCAGTGCTCAATGGCTGGGTCGCGGCCGAGCGTTGGCCACTGGCCAAGCTGCGCGTGCACGGTGAATTCAAGCGGGTACCGGCCGAACAGCTGCAACAGGTGGTGCTGCCGTATGCGCACGCCGGGTTCTTCGCGGTCAAGCTGCAGGACGCGCAGGACGCGATCGAGCAGCTGCCGTGGGTGGAAAGCGCGCAGGTCCGCAAGCAGTGGCCCGACGTGCTGGAAATCACCCTGGTCGAGCACAAGCCGTTCGCGCGCTGGGGCAAGGACCGGCTGCTGTCCGAACAGGGCAAGTTGTTTGCCACGCCCAAGCAGCTGCAGGACCTGAAGCTGCCCAACCTTGATGGTCCGGATACCCAGACCCAGGAGGTGGTGGCGCTGTACAACGAGTCGCGCGCGCTGTTTGCGCCGACCGGCCTGGACGTCACCCGGGTCAGCATGGACGCGCGCGGCAGCTGGTCGCTGCAGCTGAGCAACGGCATAGAGGTCGTGGTGGGCCGCGACGACGCACGCTCGCGGCTGCAGCGCTTCGTGCGCGTGCTGCCGCAATTGGCCAACCAGAGCACGCCGATCGAGCGCGCCGACCTTCGCTATACCAATGGTTTCACGCTGAGCTGGGGCACCCCGGTTCCGGCCGCGCCGGCCACTCCGGTGCAGAACACGCAGGACAGGACATGAATCGCAAGGGTGACAAATCGCTGATCGTCGGGCTCGATATCGGCACCTCCAAGGTGGTGGCGCTGGTGGGCGAGTATTCGCCTGGCAACCCCATCGAGGTCATCGGCATCGGCTCGCACGAATCGCGCGGACTCAAGCGCGGTGTGGTGGTGGATATCGAATCGACCGTGCAGTCGATCCAGCGCGCGGTTGAAGAGGCCGAGCTGATGGCCGGCTGCGAGATCCGCTCGGTATATGCGTCCATCTCCGGCAACCACGTGCAGTGCAAGAACTCGCCGGGCATCGTGCCGATCCGCGACGGCGAAGTGACCTGGGGCGACCTCGACCGGGTGCTGGACGCGGCCAAGGCCGTGGCCATTCCGGCCGACCAGAAGATCCTGCACGCCATTCCGCGCGAGTACGTGCTGGATGACTCGCAGGAAGGCATCCGCAACCCGGTCGGCATGACCGGCGTGCGCCTGGAAGTGCACGCCCATCTGGTGGTGTGCGCACAGTCGGCGGCGGCCAACATCAGCAAGTGCGTGCAGCGCTGCGGCCTGCAGGTGGACGACCTGGTGCTGTCCTCGCTGGCCTCCAGCGTGGCCGTGCTGACCGCCGACGAGCGCGAGCTTGGCGTGGTGCTGGTCGACATGGGCGCGGGTACCACCGACCTGGCGGTGTTCGTGCAGGGCGCTATCTGCCATACCGCATCGCTGCCGATCGCCGGCGACCACGTCACCAACGACATCGCGCACATGTTGCGCACGCCGACCCCGGAAGCCGAGCAGATCAAGGTGCGCTATGCCTGCGCCCTGGCCCAGCTGGCCACCGCCGAGGAAAGCATCCAGGTGCCCAGCGTCGGCGACCGTCCGCCGCGGCGCATGCCGCGACATTCGCTGGCGCAGGCGGTGCAGGGGCGCTACGAGGAAATTTTTGAAATGGTCCAGGCCGAGCTGCGTCGCTCCGGCTTCGAGGAACTGGTGCGTGCCGGCATGGTGCTCACCGGCGGTGCTTCGAAGATGGAAGGCGTGGTCGAGCTGGCCGAGGAAATGCTGCAGATGCCGGTTCGCGTCGGCATTCCGCAGCACGTCACCGGACTGGGTGAAGTGGTTGGCAACCCGGTCCATGCAACGGGCGTGGGGCTGCTGCTGATGGGCAGCCAGATTGAACATCCGCGTCGCCCATCGCTGCCGACCGGTCGTGCCGGCAGTCTCTTCAACAAAGTCAAAACCTGGTTCCGCGGCGAATTCTGATTCCAGCTGACAGCCGCATCACTGCAACACCGGCAACATCGCTTCATCGCAACTCACCTGACGAGCCCCCGCTCCGAAGGACATACCTAAAACTACCGCCGCAATGGCGGCGTGGCACGAAGGGCAGGACGCCCATGAGGACCACGCCAATAGAAGCGGTTTCAACGAGGACACGGACATGGCGCACTTCGAATTGATTGAAAAGATGGCACCCAATGCGGTGATCAAGGTGATCGGCGTGGGCGGCGGCGGCGGCAACGCCGTGGCGCACATGGTCAGCACCAGCGTGGACGGCGTGGAATTCATCACCGCCAACACCGACTCGCAGGCCATCAAGAATTGCGGTGCCAAGCTGCAGCTGCAGCTGGGAACCAACGTCACCAAGGGCCTGGGCGCAGGCGCGAACCCGGAAGTGGGTCGCCAGGCCGCCCTGGAAGACCGCGAACGCATCATGGATGCCCTGCAGGGTGCGGACATGGTGTTCATCACCGCCGGCATGGGCGGCGGCACCGGCACCGGCGCGGCTCCTGTCGTGGCCCAGCTGGCCAAGGAAATGGGCATCCTGACCGTGGCGGTTGTCACCAAGCCGTTCCCGTTCGAAGGCCGTCGCCGCATGCAGGTGGCGCTGAAGGGCATCGAGGAACTGAGCCAGCACTGCGACTCGCTGATCACCATTCCGAACGAAAAGCTGATCACCGTGCTGGGCCGCAACGCGACCATGATCCAGGCCTTCCGCGCCGCCAACGACGTGCTGCAGGGCGCGGTGCAGGGCATTGCCGACCTGATCGTGCGTCCGGGTCTGATCAACGTCGACTTCGCCGACGTGCGCACCGTCATGTCCGAAATGGGCCTGGCAATGATGGGTACCGGCACCGCCCGCGGCGATGACCGTGCCCAGGCCGCCGCTGAAGCCGCCATCCAGAACCCGCTGCTGGACGACGTCAACCTGGCCGGTGCCAACGGCATCCTGGTCAACATCACCGCCGGTGCCGACTTCACCATGGCCGAGTTCGACGAGATCGGCCGCACCATCGACGGCTTCGCCTCTGAAGACGCCACGGTGGTGGTGGGTACCGTGCTTGACCCGGACATGCAGGACGAAGTGCGCGTGACCGTGGTTGCCACCGGCCTGAACCGAGCCGTTGCCTCCAAGACCCAGCGTCCGGGCGAGCGCGCCCCGATCAAGCTGGTCCGCAACGCCACCACCGGCCAGCCGGAGTTCGGCGACTTCGACAACGGCGGCGACGCTGTCTCCAAGGCGGTCGGCGGCATGGGCCTGGGCCTGCGTCGTCCGAGCGCCGACACCGTGGCTCCGTCGGCTCCGGCCGCCGGCCCGGCTGCGGCCGAGCTGCCCAACGATTACCTGGATATCCCGGCGTTCCTGCGCCGCCAGGCGGACTAAGCGTTGCATGCCGGGGACTTGTCCGCCCCGGTAAGCATCGCCATGTCCCTGACTGCCGGGCCTGGATGGGCCCGGCAGTTCGCCGTCCCGCGGTTCTGGCCTATGGTCAGGGCGCACCCCGTTCAGAAAGGGGTTGCGGTACTGCGTGTTATTCTTGTTTGTCATTGTCGCGCTGACAGCGCGCTGCCCGGTCGACCCCCATGATTCCGCAACGCACTCTGAAGAACACGATCCGCGCCACCGGCGTTGGCCTGCACAGCGGTGACAAGGTCTACATGACCCTGCGCCCGGCTCCGGTCAACCATGGCATCGTGTTCCGCCGTGTGGACCTGGACCCGGTGGTCGAGGTCCCGGCCCGTGCCGACCTGGTCACCGAAGTGACCCTGTGCACCGGGCTGACCTGCAACAACGCCAAGATCCAGACCGTGGAGCACCTGATGTCGGCACTGGCCGGCCTGGGTGTCGACAACATCATCGTGGAACTGTCCTCGGCCGAGCTGCCGATCATGGACGGTTCCTCCGGCCCGTTCGTGTTCCTGCTGCAGTCCGCCGGCATCGCCGAGCAGGACGCGCCCAAGCGCTTCATCCGCGTGCTCAAGCCCGTGGAAGTCACCGAAGGTGACAAGGTCGCCCGCTTCACCCCGTATGAAGGCTACAAGCTGGGCTTCACCATCCAGTTCGACCACCCGATGATTCCGGCCAAGCAGTCGCGCGCGGAGATCGATTTCTCCACCGCCGCCTATACCAAGGAAATCTCGCGCGCGCGTACCTTCGGGTTCATGCGCGACCTGGAGTACATGCGCGAGCGCAACCTGGGCCTGGGCGGTTCGATGGACAACGCCATCGTGCTGGACGAATTCCGCGTGCTCAACGAAGACGGCCTGCGTTACGCCGACGAGTTCGTGCGCCACAAGATCCTCGACGCCATCGGCGATCTGTATCTGGCCGGTGCGCAGGTGCTGGGCGCGTATGAGGGCTTCAAGTCCGGCCATGCGCTCAACAACAAGCTGGTGCGGGCCCTGCTGGCCGACGTCACCGCCTGGGAGTGGGTCAACGCCGCAGCCGACCCGGCTCCCGTGGTCTACGGTGTTCCGGCTTACGCCTGATCGCAACGTATTGATCTGAAACGAAAATAAACGGCGCGCACAGCGCCGTTTCGCGTTTCTGGCCGCCGCCCGTCGTGAAGCTCACGTCAATGAACCGTGACCGGACCGTCGTCACCTTTTTGTGAACCCGATCCAGTTTTGGGGCAGAAATAACGCAAATTTAATAAAACACTAACGACTAGACAGCCAAGCGCGGCTACGATGGCCGCCGGCTCTCCGAAATGTTTCACGGCTTCGTGACACGAATCGGGGAAGGAGCGGGATGCTCCGATGCGGTCAGGACGTCGATCCCTTGGGGTCCTGGAAGCAAGCCAAAGCGTCGCGTAGCCCTTGGTGCGTGGCGGCTGAAACTGCGTGGGGGCCATTCCTGTTGTCGATCGCTGGGGAGCGTGGGGGAGGGGCAAGCGCAGTCTTGATGGTCACTTTGGTGACTTTCAGCCCGATGGAACGGGCCGCGTCGATCAACTCGCGTTCGGCAAGCCGCAGCTTGGCATGCCAGACCGGGGACTCGACGAGAAAAACGAGGTGCTCGCCGTTCACATTCGCCAGCCGGCAACGGGTGGCCAGGGTGGGCGGCAAATGGGGGCGCAACTGACGGTCCAGCGCGTCGAGCCAGAGGGCACGACGCAGCGGGTTGCCGGTTTTGTCTTCCATGACCGCTTCCAGCGCCGGTTTGGGCGCAGAAGGGGAACGGGCACTGGATTTCGGCTCAGACATGAAAACTCACTGATGGCATTCAAAAAGATCGTAATCAAAACGCGTGAAGGACAGGCCAAAACGCCCATCGCGCGTCTGCGGTTCTATTTCGAGGACCGCCCCCGTGCCCTGCTTGGCAGCGTGCTCGGGCTGGGCTGCCTGATCGGCTTCGGTGCCGGCCTGGGCGGCAGCATGTTCAATGATTCGCGCCTGCACGCCAAGGTGGCGCAGCAGGAGCTCGAACTGGCACAGGTTCGCAAGGACGCCCAGACCCAGGTCAATGCGCTGGCCGCCCGCATGGGTGAACTGCAGGCGCAGGCGACCCGGCTCAATGCGCTCGGCGAGCGCCTTACCCAGATGGGCAAGCTGGAAGACGGCGAGTTCGACTTCAACGAGACCCCCGGCCTCGGTGAAGGTGAAGCCGGCCCGACCCAGGATATCCCGGCCAGCGCGGTCAATGCCGACTTACAGGTGCTGGAGCAGCGTTTCGCTGCTTCAGGCCGCCAGTTGTCGGTGATGGAATCGCTGCTGTTCGACCACCAGGTGCAGCAGGACGCCGTGCCGGGCCGCATGCCGATCCGCAACAGCTACATCACCTCCGGTTTTGGTGGTCGCAACGATCCGTTCGGTCGTGGTCGCGGCAACCACAAGGGCATCGACTTCCATGCAAAGGTCGGCGACCCGGTCATGGCCGTGGCCGATGGCGTGGTCAGCTTCTCCGGGGTCAAGGGCGGCTACGGCAACGTGGTCGACGTCGACCACGGCAATGGCTATGTGACCCGCTACGCGCACAATTCGCGCCTGGTGGTGAAGGCGGGTGACCTGGTCCGTGCCGGCCAGGAAGTGGCCAAGGCCGGTTCCACTGGTCGCTCCACCGGTGCCCACGTCCACTTTGAGGTGTGGGAGCGCGGCAACGTCGTGAATCCGCGCAAATTCCTGGGCGACGGCGGCAATACCCCGGTTGGCCGGGTGTCGCGCGGCTGAGTGCGACGAACGGGCCGGGGGAGGTTGAAACGCGACACCCCCGTCCCAAGCTACAATAAGTGTTGCCATAGACAGGGCGCAGTGCGCCCTGTTTCGTTTGCGGCGAGCAGCTTCTGCGGAAGCGCCGCCGTTGGGGCGTCTCATTCCAACCGGTTCCTTCAATGATCAACAGCCTGCTTACCCGCGTCTTCGGCAGTCGTAATGAACGACAGCTGCGCCAGCTCAACCGCATCGTCGCCAAGATCAACGCCCTGGAACCGGAGATCGAAAAGCTCTCCGACGAGCAGCTCAAGGCCAAGACCCCGGAGTTCAAGCAGCGCATCGCCGACGGCGAAGCCTTGGACAAGGTGCTGCCGGAAGCCTTTGCGGTCTGCCGTGAAGCCAGCCGCCGCGTACTGGGCATGCGCCACTACGACGTGCAGCTGATCGGCGGCATGGTGCTGCACCTGGGCAAGATCGCGGAAATGCGCACCGGTGAGGGCAAAACCCTGGTGGCGACCCTGCCGGTGTACCTGAACGCGCTCGAAGGCAAGGGCGTGCACGTGGTCACCGTCAACGACTACCTGGCCCGCCGCGACGCCGGCCAGATGGGCAAGCTGTACAACTGGCTGGGCCTGAGCGTGGGCGTGGTGTACCCGGGCATGCCGCACGGCGACAAGCGCGAGGCCTACAACAGCGACATCACCTACGGCACCAACAACGAGTTCGGCTTCGATTACCTGCGCGACAACATGGCGCTGTCGCGCGCCGACCGCTACCAGCGTGGCCTGCATTACGCCATCGTCGACGAAGTCGACTCGATCCTGATTGACGAAGCGCGTACCCCGCTGATCATCTCCGGCCCGGCCGACGATTCCCCGGAGCTGTACATCCGCGTCAACCGCGTGGTGCCCAGCCTGATCCGTCAGGAAAACGAAGAAGCCGAAGGCGATTACTGGGTCGACGAGAAGGGCAAGCAGGTCCATCTGTCCGAAGCGGGCATGGAGCACGCCGAGCAGCTGCTGGTTGACGCCGGCATCCTGAGCGCGGAAACCGAAGGCCTGTACGCCGCGCAGAACCTGACCGTGGTGCATCACCTCAATGCCGCGCTGCGCGCGCATGCCATCTACCAGCGCGACGTTGATTACATCGTGCGCGACGGTGAAGTGGTGATCGTGGACGAGTTCACCGGCCGTACCCTGGCCGGACGCCGCTGGTCTGATGGCCTGCACCAGGCGGTGGAAGCCAAGGAAGGGGTGCCGGTCCAGCGCGAGAACCAGACCCTGGCCAGCATCACCTTCCAGAACCTGTTCCGCATGTACAAGAAGCTGTCCGGCATGACCGGCACGGCTGACACCGAAGCGTACGAATTCCAGAGCATCTATGGCCTGGAAGTGGTGGTCATTCCGACCAACCGCCCGACCATCCGCAAGGACTCGCCGGACCAGGTGTTCCTCAACCGCAACGGCAAGTTCAACGCCGTGCTGGCCGACATCCAGGAATGCAACAAGAACGGGCAGCCGGTGCTGGTCGGTACGACTTCCATCGAAACCTCGGAAATGCTGTCCGAGCACCTGCGCAAGGCCGGCGTGCACCATGAGGTGCTGAACGCCAAGCAGCATGACCGCGAAGCGATCATCATCGCCAACGCCGGCATGCCCGGTGCGGTGACCATCGCCACCAACATGGCCGGTCGCGGTACCGACATCGTGCTGGGCGGTTCGCTGGAAGCGCAGCTGCACGCGCTGGGCGAAGATGCCAGCGACGATGACAAGTTCAAGGTCAAGACCGAATGGCAGCGCCGCCATGAGCAGGTCAAGGCTGCCGGCGGCCTGCACATCGTGGGTACCGAACGCCACGAATCGCGCCGTATCGACAACCAGCTGCGCGGCCGTTCGGGCCGTCAGGGTGACCCGGGTTCCTCGCGCTTCTACCTGTCGCTGGAAGACAACCTGATGCGCATCTTCGCCTCGGACTGGGTGCAGAAGGCGATGCGTCTGATGGGCATGAAGGAAGACGACGTCATTGAAGACCGCATGGTCAGCCGCCAGATCGAAAAGGCGCAGCGCAAGGTCGAAGCGCACAACTTCGACATCCGCAAGAACCTGCTGGACTTCGACGACGTCAACAACGACCAGCGTAAGGTGATCTACGCCCAGCGTGACGAACTGCTGGACGCCGAGTCGGTGAAGGACAACGTGGATGGCATCCGCGGCGATGTGATCTTCGACGTGGTGGCGCGTTTTGTGCCGCCGAACTCGATCGACGAACAGTGGGACCTGCCCGGTCTGCAGGCCGCCCTGGCCTCGGACTTCGGCGTGGAGATGGACGTGGTCGGCTTGGTGCACCAGCACGAGGAACTGGACGCCGAAGCCATTGCCAACAAGGTGCAGGAACAGGTGGACGCGCATTTCGCGGCGAAGGAAACCGGTGTGGGCGAAGAGACCATGCGCGCGCTGGAAAAGCACGTGATGCTGACGGTTCTGGACCAGAGCTGGAAGGAGCATCTGGCGCGCATGGACTACCTGCGCCAGGGCATCTACCTGCGTGGTTACGCGCAGAAGCAGCCGAAGCAGGAGTACAAGAAGGAAGCATTCGAGCTGTTCTCGGAAATGCTGGAGAACGTGAAGCGCGAAGTGGTGACCCTGCTGTCGCGCGTGCGCATCCGCAGCGAGGAAGAAGTGGCGGCGCTGGAAGCCGCCGAACGCCAGCAGGCCGAAGCACGCATGCTGGCCTCGCAGTTCCAGCACCAGAACGCCGGCGGCTACGGTGCCGACGAGGAAGTGGCGGAAATGCAGGCGGCGCAGGGCGTCGGCCAGGTCACCCGTGACGAACCCAAGGTCGGCCGCAACGACCCGTGCCCGTGCGGCAGCGGCAAGAAATACAAGCACTGCCACGGTCAGCTGACCTGATAAAAAACCCCGCTTCGGCGGGGTTTTTTGTGACCTGCTGATGGATTCACGCGAACCGCCCTCGACGATACCGCCCCACCACGTTGTAACAAAGTGTGACGCGCCGCACATTACAACGCCACTCACCTTTTCCCCCACACCCAATCCAGAATTTCCCGACCCCCATCGCACGTCGCACCACCACCCCCAAGGTGGCGGCATCGCCAGCGAGGCGGTACGCTTGCAATCCCTGCACCCGGACCGGGGGTCCGTTGCGGGTGTTGCCGCGCCGGAGGTACCACGGGGAGTGGGCACCGCGCCTTTCGAGTCGCAAACAAGGAGTTTCATGAACAGGATCTATCGCCTGGTGTTCAACCACGCCACCGGTCAGACGCAGGTCGCGTCAGAACTTACCTCTACCCATGTGTCCTCCGCAGGCGTCACCGGCAGCCCACGCCGGCGCACTGCGCTCGCCGCCGCCCTGGTGGCTGCACTGGCATCCACTGTGGCAGCGCCTTCTGCATTCGCGCAGGTGTACCCCTACGACGCCGACGAAACCCTCAGCACCAGCGTGAACCATGCGTTCGGGTTTTCCGTTGGTGCCAACAGCAATGCAACCGTGCTTGTGGGGCCTGGCATTACCCTTGCGTCGTCGCAAGGTGCAACTCTGGGAGCCAACAACGGCGGCAACGGCACCTTGCAGGTGAATGGTCCGGGCGCGCAGTTGAATATCGCTGGCGACCTGGGCGTGGGTGTTCGCGGCACCGGCAGGCTTGAGCTTGGTAACGGCAGCGAAACCACGATCAATAACACGCTCGTGCTCGGTGACCTGGCCAGCGGTAACGGCACTGTCGTGGCCACGGGTAACGCCACGAAGCTGACGGCAGGCGCTGTTGATGTCGGTCGGGCCGGCACTGGCACGCTGAACATCAGTGCCGGTGCGACGGTAGAAACGACTGGCGCAGGCGGCGGTTTTGGTGTGCGCGTTGGTGGCGTGTCGTCCGGCCAGGATCAGGCCACTGGGACAGTCAACGTCGCCAGCAGCGGCAGACTGATCGTCAACAATAACAATCTGCTGCTCGGCGACCAGGGGCGCGCGGTGCTTACCGTGGCCGATGCCGGCGAGGTTACCGTTACTGGTGGCAATGTGGTGATGGGCGGTAGTGCGGCCGGTACCGCCGAAGCAACGGTCTCCGCCGGCGGCAAGCTTAGCGTGGACGGTCGCTTGGTGCTGGGCTCGGCGCAGAACTCTGCCGGTCAGCTCACCATTACCGGTGCAGGTGCCGTGGTCAACGCCGGTAACGTCGACGTCGGTGCAGCCGGTACCGGCGTGTTGCTGGTGCAGAACGGAGCCACGCTCAATGTCACCGGCACGTTGGCGAACGAGACCGTAGCCGGCCAGCCCAACCGCTTGGGCTCGATCAGCGTCACCGGTGCCAACTCCCGTATTACGGCTGGCGCGCTGGTTGCGTCCGGCGTACGCGTCGACACCGGTGCGTCCATCGAGACCGACACGGCTACGATCAAGGATTCGGAGAGCCCGTTCGCGGTGGCCTCGAGTGTCCAGGGTGCGGGTACGCGGTGGAACAACACCAATGCAATGACCATCCAGGGCAGCTTTGATGTCAGTGGGGCAGGGCGTCTGCAGAGCGGCAGCCTGCTGGTCAATGGTGGTGTGAATTCGGCGACGGGCAGTCCGACCCCGGTTGATGACCGCGTGCGGGTCAGCGGGACCAATTCGGTCATCGCAGTCAGCGGCGACATCACGGTTGGGGGCACGGCAACCGCAACTGAACCCTACGGCGTGCTGACAGCCGCTAATGAAGGTGGTATCGAAGCGGGTACCTTCAAGCTGGCCAAGAACGGTTTCCTGGTGCTGGGCGGCGATGCGCTGTCGTGGACCTCGGCCACGTCGGACTTCTCCTGGAAGCCGGCGGAAGCGGCCGGTACGCTGTCGGGCGCGCCGATTGAAATGCAAAGCGATGCCGGTGGCTTGGTGTTCAACCACATCGGCGACATCACGCTCGCCAACAGCGTCACCAGCGTACCCAACGGAACTGACTGGACTGGTGGCCGGCTGCGCAACCTGGCCGGCACCACCACCCTGACCGGCGACCTCCGCGCCTTCGGCGGCGACATCGACGTGCGCGGTGGCACGCTGGTGATCAATTCGAACATGTACGAAGGGCAGGGCTTCGCCGGCACCTCGCAGGCCCTGCCGCAGGTGATCGATATCGCCGGCGGCAAGCTGGTGCTCAATGGCAGCGCCGGCTTCCAGCAGACCATTGGCGGCAGCACCACGCGCAGCTCGATGGTCACCGTGCGAAACGGCGGCATCCTCGCCGGCAACGCCACCGTCGGCCAGACCACCGTGACCAACGGCGGCGTGCTGTCGCCGGGTAACAGCCCCGGCACCCTCACCATCGACGGCGACCTGTTCTTCAACGCGGGTGCGTCTTCGGCGGCTGAAGTGGCCTCGGCCGCGTATTACGACGTCGAACTGCTCGGCAATGGCCAGTCCGACCTGGTGCAGGTGAACGGCCGCGCCATCATCGGCCGCAGCTCCAGCATCGGCTGGACCGGCGACGCCGCCATGCGCATCACCGGGCTCGATCCGGCCACCAGCTACCAGAACGGCCGCACCTACAACGTGCTCAGCGCCGCAGATGGCGTGGTCGGTGGCTTTGACAGCGTCACCTCGAACTCGGCGTTCATCACCCCCACGCTGAGCCAGAACGGTGACCAGCTGGTGCTGACCATTGCGGTCAACGGCGGCGGTACGGATCCGGGCAATCCGGGCGAACCGGGTACGCCGGGCAACCCCGGAACCCCGGGAACCCCGGGTGAGCCGGGCACGCCCGGTAACCCCGGCACCACGCCGCCCCCGCCGGAAGTGTTCAACCCGGTCGCCACCAATCCGAACCAGGAAAACGTGGCCAACGGCCTCAACAGCCTGCAGCAGTCCGGCGATTCGCTGGCCTTGTACAACGCGCTGCTGATGCTGGATGCACAGCAGGCACAGCAGGCTTTCAACGAACTGTCGGGCGAAAGCCACGCCAGCAATCGCGCGATGCTGCTGGATGACCGCTTCCTGCGCGACGGCATCGCCCAGCGCCTGCGTCCGGACCCGACCATGGCCGAGTACGGCCCGTCGCTGTGGCTGGCCGGCAGCAGCACCTCGCGCCGGCAGGACGCCAGCGAGATGGCCGCCCGCACCCGCGACGACCGCAGCGGAGCGATCGTGGGTATGGACTGGAGCTTCGGCGAAGGCTGGAAGTGGGGCGTGGCCGTGGGTCCGGAAAAGCTGCGCCAGCGCGTCAGTGACCGCAACAGCACCACCGACGTCGACGCCATTCACGGCGGTCTGTACCTGGGCTGGCAGGGTGCGGAGTTCTCGTTCCACGCCGGGGCGAGCTATGCCGACTACGACGTGGACACCGAACGCAGCGTCGGTGCCGGTTACAGCTGGGCCCAGCGCCTGGACAGCAGCTACAGCGCCAACGCGGTATCGGCATTCGCCGAGGGCGGCTGGAACATCGACCTCGACCCGCTGATCCTGACCCCGTACCTCGGTCTGTCCTACACCCGTCTGGACACCGACGCGGTGCAGGAAACCGGCGGTGCCGCCGCCCTTGCGGTGGACGCGCGCAAGGACGACGCCTGGACCGCCACCGCCGGTGTGCGTGCCGGCTGGCAGCTGGGCGACGACCGTGGCATTGCCACCCGTCTGGAAGCCGGCTTGGCCTGGCAGCACAGCGGCGGCGATCTTCCGGAAACGCGCAGCCGCTTCGTGGCCGGTACCAGCAGCTTCAACGTGCAGGGCCTGCCGCTGGCGCGCAATGTCGGCGTGGCCGAGCTGGGCGTTTCGATCAAGCCGACCGACAACAGTCGCCTGGCGTTGATGGCGCAGGGGCGCAGCGGTGATGGTCAGAGCGAGTTTGGTGGCCAGCTGAGCTTCAATCTGATGTTCTGATTGTCATTACTGCCACACGATGCAATGGAAGGGCTCCGCAAGGAGCCCTTCTTTATGCGCGTCAGTGCGGAAGTTAAGGCGACTACCTGGCAACGCGGGCAAACCCTACGGGGCGTTCGTAAAAGTTTCAAAGGCCTACGTTCACTGGAAATTTAACGTTTGCATTCTGCCCTGCACGCCGTGCAGCGAAGGCAGATGCCACGCGCAGCAGCGGTTCGAAACCGCGGACGCGCTGCGCTTCAACGTTATCAGGGAGCCCCATGAACCACCGCCATCACCCTCGTTCCATCACGCCCTTGTGTGCCGCCGTGCTGCTCGCACTTGGTCTGACCAGCACACCGCATGCAGTGAGTGCTGCAGCGCACGTGTACACTGCCGATGAGACCATCACCGAAGAACGCACTCACCAACAGGGCTTCGATGCAGGCGTCGACACGCCGGTGGTGCTGGACATCTCCGGCAGCGGTCATCTGATAAACCACGGGTCCGTCAATCTGGGTGTCAACCAGGACGGCCACGGCACGGTGCGCGTCTCCGGGCCCAACGCGCGCTTCAGCGGGCCGGGCTCTTACACGACCGATGTGGGTGTAGCCGGCAAGGGCACTTTCATCGTGCAGGACGGTGCCAGCGCCTACGCAAACACGCTGCGCGCCGGCGTCAGAAAGGGGGCGTTCGGCAACATCCACGTCACCGGTGCCGGTTCCAGCGTGAAAGCGCGCTATCTGTATCTCGGTCACGACGGTGATGCACTGCTCCGCATTGACGGCGGCGCGAAGGTGGAGGTCGAGGCCGACGTGCTGGGTGATGGCAGGTCGCCGGGCTCATTTTCCACGGATCGGCGCAACACCCGGATTGAAATCTCCGGCAAGGACTCGATGCTGAAGGCCAACAGAGTACGGATCGGCGGGCAGCTGCTGATCGAGGATGGTGCGCAGCTGCACTCCAACAAGGGTGGGGTCCACACCGCCAGCAATGGTGCCGGCGCAGCGTTGATCACCGGTACCGGCAGCAGTTGGCTCAACGCAGGAAAGCTGGACGTGGACACCGGTCTGGATATCCGCAACGGTGCCACGCTGGAGACGGATACGCTGGAGATCAGGGGTACCCGCACCATCAACAGCACTACCACCGACCTCACCCGTGAGCAGCTGCGGGTCACGGGCACCGGCTCGAAGATCAAGGCGGCCAACGGCATTCGAATCGGAGAACTGGCCAGCGGCGGTACGCTCACCATCAGCGAAGGCGGCCACGTCGAGGCGGGCGGCAAACTGTACGTCGGCGGGGGCAGCTATCTGGTGCTGGGCGGTGCGGTAGGTGGTACGTTCGCAGAACCCGTCTGGCAACCGGCAGTGGCCGCCGGTGAACTGGATGACTCGATCATCACCCTGGACACGGCGTCGCTGGGGCTGGCATTCAATCACACCGGCAACATCACGTTGGGGAACACACTGCGCAGCGGCGACTATGCGAAGCATGGCAACGGTGGCGGACTGATCAACGTGGCTGGCATCACCAGGGTGACCGGCGACCTGAGCAGGTTCAACGGGCGCGTGACCGTCCACGGTGGCACGCTGGTCATCGACACAAACACCTACACCGATGCTACCGGCTATGGAGACAGCGATGTCACGCGGAGGCAGTCCATGGTGGTGGATGGGGGCACGTTGGTGCTCAATGGCGAGTCGGGCTTCCGATGGGAAGAACGCGTGGGTGGCCTGGTGGACTCGTTCCGCACCTCCCGGGCCACCGCCAGCGGCAGCGGTGTGCTGGCGGGCACCGGCACCGTGGGTGACACCCGCATCCACGATGGCGGCACGCTGTCACCCGGCCACGACAGCGTCGGCACGTTCAATGTGGATGGCAACCTGTACTTCAACGCCGATGGTGAAGGCCGTGAACACGTGGACACCAAGGCCTGGCTGGCCGTGGATCTGCGTGCAAACGGCGAAGCGGACAAGGTCAAGGTCAGTGGCGCGGCCTACATCGGCCACGGTGCCACGACAAATGGCGAACAGGGCGACACCGGCGTACGCGTGACCACCCTGGACCCACATACAAACTACCAGCTGGGCCAGCGCTACACCGTGCTGGAAGCCGAAGGTGGCGTCACCGGTGGGTTCACTGATGTGGAGTCGAATTCGGCGTTCATCACCGGCGTGCTGGTACAGACGGACAAGGCGGTGCATCTGGATATCGCGCTGATCGAAGACGAATCCACCGAAGCGGCGGGGGCGGAGTCCAACACGCCGCCGATCGTGTTCGGCCGTGTTGCCCGCACCACCAACCAGCGCGCCGTGGCGGGCGCGCTGGACTCGCTGCATCAGTCCGGCGATGCACTCGCCTTGTACAACCAGTTGCTGATGCAGGATGAAGCGTCCGCACTGCGCAGCTTCGACGAACTGTCTGGCGAAGTACACGCCAGCACCCGCGCCATGCTGCTGGGTGACGACACTCTGCGGACTGGCGTGTTGACCCATCTGCGCTCGGGTTCGGCGCAGGACGGCAATGGCTCCCTTGCATGGATCACCGGCGCGGGCGACGCGCGCTCGCAGCGCGGTGACGGCAATGCGGCGTCGCGCCGCGATCACAGCGAGGGTCTGTTGCTGGGCTACGACTTCAGCTTCGGTGAGGGCTGGACCGTCGGCGCGGCAGGCGGTCGCCAGTCGCTGCGGCAGAACGTGCGTGAGCGCATTTCCCGCAGCGAGGTCGATGCATTGCACAGCGGGTTGTACGTGGCCTACCGCCACGACGCGTTGTGGCTGCGGGGCGGTGTCAGTTACGCCGACTATGAGGTCAAGACCGAGCGCAGCGTGGGCCCAGGTCAGCCGTGGGAACAGACGCTGCGGGCCCGCTACAAGGCGCATGCAGTGTCGACCTTCAGCGAAGCGGGCTTCGACCTGGCGCTGCCGTCACTGACGCTCACACCCTATCTGGGGCTGGCGCACACCACGCTGTCCACCGGCGCGGCCACCGAGACCACCGGCAGCGCCGCGCTGGCGCTGCTGTCCAGCCGCGACCAGGTCTGGACCACCACCGTCGGGGTGCGGTCCGCGTGGGAGTTGGGTGACGATGCACGGGTGCACGGTGGGCTGGCCTGGCAGAACACTTCCGGTGACCGCCGCACCTCAACCACGCAGATATTCGCCAGCGGCAGTGATGTGTTCACTGTGCACGCGGTGCCATTGGCGCGCAATGTGGCGCTGGTGGATCTGGGCGTGGTGCTGAGCCCCACCGACAACAGCCGCGTGAATCTATCCGTACAGGGCCATCGCGGTGGCGGCGAGCGCGGCTTCGCCGCGCAGGCCAGCTGGAATGTGATGTTCTGAACGTAGTGCCGGGCCATGCCCGGCAGCGAAAGGCCCCTGCAAGGGGCCCTTCGCCATTTCTGGTCCGTCATGCCCCCGGCATTGCGCATGTCACAACCAATTGGGCATGCTGGACCCATGCCATCCCCCAAACGCTCCATTCATGTGGTCGCGGCCGTCATCACCGACGCCCGGGGCCGTGTTCTGCTCAACCGTCGAACCGAGAACCGCGACATGGCCGGGCTCTGGGAGTTTCCTGGCGGCAAGCGTGAAGCCGGCGAGACCTCCGAGCAGGCGCTGGTGCGCGAACTGCGCGAAGAACTGGGCATCGAGGCCCAGGTCGGCGACTGGTTGATGGACGTGCCGCAGCTGTACCCGGACAAGCACCTGCGCCTGGAAGTGCGTCATGTGCGTAGCTGGAAGGGCACCCCGCGTGGCCGCGAGGGCCAGGCCATCACCTGGGTGGCTCCGGACAAGCTGACGCGGTACTCGATGCCGCCGGCCGACCTGCCCGTGGTGGCCGCGCTGCGCCATCCGGACCGCTACCTCATCACCCCGGAGCCGGAGACTGACGACGAGGCCGCGCACCAGCTCTGGTACACCCGGCTGGCGCAGGCGCTGGAGGCCGGCGCACGCCGTGTGCAGCTGCGCACCCCGGCCAGTGCCGCGCGGGTGGCCTTGGCCGAGCAGGCCATTGGCCGGCATCGGAAGGACGTGCAGTGGTTGTTGAACCGCGACATTGAACTGGCCCAGAGACTGGGTGTAGGCGTGCACCTGGGCAGCGAACAGCTGCAACTGTTGCAGGAACGGCCGCTGCCGGAAGGCCAGCTGGTGGCTGCGTCCTGCCACGACCTGGCGCAGTTGCAGGCCGCGCAACGGGTGGGCTGTGATTTCGCGGTGCTGGGCCCGGTGCAGGCTACCACCAGCCACCCGCAGGCCACCCCGCTGGGCTGGGAGGCGTTCGAATCGTTACGCGCGCAGGTGTCGCTGCCGATCTACGCGCTGGGCGGATTGGGGGCGGATGACATCATCCAGGCGCGCCGGCATGGCGCGCAGGGCATCGCCGCGATCCGGGGGTTCTGGCCGGGATGATGTTTATCTGTTGCCGGGCATGGCCCGGCACTACAGCCGCCTGATACCTCGTAGAGCGGGGCTTGCCCCGCTGCCGGGCAGGGCCCGGCACTACCGTGCGGCGATTACAAGGTGATCCAGAAACACCCATACTGCCGGCGCAGCCCGAACACCGTGCGCGCCGGCGTGGCACTGTTCCCCAGCGTCTGCTCCAACCGCAGCCCCACCGGCCGCGGCCGGCTGGGTGCGGCCGGTGCCTGCTGCGGCAAGGTGGCCGCTGCAGCGACCGTCGCATCCGGATCCGGCGGCACAGTTACCGGCTCTACCGGTTCGGCCACCGTGGGATACACCGGCGCGATATCCACCAGCGGACGCCGCACCACCGACTCCAGCTGCCCGATGATCCGGTTGGCGCTGGCATTGGACACATTGCCCCACAGGTAGATCGACGACAGCCGGTTCACATCCTGCAGATTGACCGCCTGCCGGATCTGCTCGGTCAGCTCACTCAGGCGGCGCGCGCAACCGGCGCGGTAAATGCCGGTGTTGCCCGCCGTCGGTTCACCGCGCGGGGTGCGGGCGGTGGCTCCCAGCGCTTCGCAGCTGCGGTCAGTGAATACGGTCTGCCCCTGCGCGTTGGTACAGCGGTTCACGCGTTGTGCCTGGGCGCTGGCCACGGCGGGCAGGCCAAGCAGGACACCACACAACAGCAGCAGGGCAGGCACATTCATCGCAGCAGGGTAGCGGTGATCGCGTGATCTGCAAGCCTTTGCGACGCGTCGTGTTCAGCGCCCCAGCAGTTTCAGCACCTGCTGGGTCGGGCGGGCCAGGTTGAGCGTGTAGAAATGCAGGCCGGGCGCGCCGCCATCAACCAGCCGCTGGCATAGCTGGGCCACCACCTCGGCCCCGAATGCGCGCACTGCGTCGGCATCGTCGCCATAGGCCTGCATCTTCTTGCTGATCCAGCGCGGAATCTCCGCGCCGCACTGCTCGGAAAACCGACGCAGCTGGCTGAAGTTGGAGATCGGCATGATGCCCGGCACGATCGGCACCTGTACGCCGAGCGCGCGCACTGCATCCACGAAGTGGAAATAGGCGTCGGCGTTGAAGAAGTACTGGGTAATCGCCGCATCGGCCCCGGCATCGATCTTCTCCTTGAAGTAGCGCAGATCGCGCAGGGCGTCGTCGGACTGCGGATGGGTTTCCGGGTAGGCTCCGACCTCGATGTGAAAATGGTCGCTGTGCTCGGCGCGGATGAAGGCGATCAGCTCGGCGGCATAGCGCAGGTCGCCGGGATGCCCCATGCCCGAGGGCAGGTCGCCGCGCAGCGCGACGATGCGACGGCAGCCGATGGCCCGGTAAAGCTTGAGCAGCTCGCGGATCTCTTCACGGGTGCCACCGACGCAGGACAGATGCGGAGCCGCATCGAACCGATGGTGTTGTTTGAGGTGGCGCACCGTTTCGGAGGTGTAGCTGAGGGTCGAACCGCCGGCACCAAAGGTGCAGGACACATACTGCGGGTTGTAGGCTTTGAGCCTGGCCGCCGTGCGGTCCAGCTGGGCACGCTGATCGTCGGTCTTGGGCGGATAGAACTCGAAGCTGATGGCGGTCATGGGCGGCGGCGGCAACGGGTGTGAGGGGAGTATATCGCTTCATCGCGATGAATGTTAATAAGGGTCGATCAGTTACCCTGTGCGGCATGTCGATCGTACTCACTGAATTCGCCCGTCCCCGCCTGTTCCCCCGTATCCCGCGTGGCAACACCATTCAGGACTGCACCGCCGAGCAGTTCCAGGCCCATCTCAATGCCCACGCGCCGTTCAAGGTGCTGGATGGCTACGCGCCGTTCTGCAAGTTGCACGTGTACGAGAACTGGACCAGCACCCGCTGCCTGACCGTACCCATCACCGACGCCAACCGGCACCAGTTGCGCAGCGGCTACGAGGCGCGCAACCGCGACGAGCTGCCAGTGCTGGTGCGCTGGTTCGAGGGCGTGGAAAGCCCTCGCGCCAACTATCTGGTGGTGATTCTGTACAGCGCCGAACAGCTGGCCAAAGAGGGCTCGCCCATCGATGCCGACTGGGGCATCGTCGGTTGCATCTATACCGCCACCCCGGAAGAAGTGCCGATGGCTCCCATCACCATGATGCGCAACGCACTGGGCGTGGAAGAGGGCGGCTCTGGCGTGCCGCTGGATCGCGCCGCCTACCAGCGCGCCGTGGAGTTCTGGGAAAGCAACGCCAACTGGCGCCCGTAATCGACGTCATCGGTGGTGCGCTTCGCAACCGCAAATGAACGTGAATGAACCGTCTGTAGAGCCACGCCCTGCGTGGCTTCGCGCCCAGGGGTCCCGTAGTGACACGCCATGCGTGTCATTGCGCTACGGAACATGGTCGAAGCCACGCCCTGCGTGGCTCTACGCGTGGGGTCTGCCTATCGGTGCGTATGCGGCACCTGCCAGCCTGGTCAGGTCTGCCGGGGCCAATGCCACCTCCAGCCCACGCCGCCCGGCGCTCACATGCATCACCGCCAGCGTTCGCGCGCTTTCATCGACAAAGGTGCGATGCGCCTTCTTCTGCCCCAGCGGGCTGATGCCCCCCACCAGATACCCGGTCGCGCGCTGCGCGGCGGCGGGATCGGCCATTTCACATTTGCGACAACCGGCCGCCTCCGCCAGCGCCTTCAGGTCCAGCAGGCCGCTCACCGGCACGATGGCCACCAGCAGCTCATGGCGATCGGTGGACGCGAGCAGCGTCTTGAACACCAACGACGGATCCAGCCCCAGCAGTGTCGCTGCCTCGCCCCCGTAGGACTCGGCGCCCGGCGCGTGCGCGTAGGACAGTACCTGATGAGGAACGCCGCGCTGCTTCAACAGGTTGATGGCGGGTGTCATGCGAAATTGGCTGCCGTGCACATGCACGCATGGTAGCGCTCGCGGGTCGGCACGAGGAAGGATGGGTGCGGCCCGTGCCCCCCCATTGTTCTTATGTGTTCACCGCTTTCAAGGCCACATACGGGGAGGGCGGCCGCCCACACCCCGTATGGGCTGATTGCAGAGCAGGACGATCAACCGCCACCCAGCGACTGCAGGCTGGACGCGCACTCGGCGCTGTCGGCAGTGGCGAAACCGGCACTCTTGGCCAGTGCGACACCTGCGCCTTCGGCCTGGCTGTATTCGGCTGCCGAGACCTTCCAGACATTGGCCTCCGCCTTGTGCGCGGCAGGGGGCGTCAGCTGTTCGCCGGAATCGGCAGCGTAAACCAGGCAGTAGAAGGTTTTGCCGCCGGTGGTCGGTGCTGGTGCAGCCGGTGCAGCAGTTGCGGGTGCTGCCGTGCTGGAACCCGCCCCAGCCAGCGTGCACTCGGCCCGCGTCAGCACGACGCCCTTCTTGTACTGCGCTCCCTTCTTGAGCGCCCCGGCTTCGGCCGCCTTGAGGTCGGCAGCAGTGATGGCATAGGCACCATCGCCTGTGGAGGTCTTCTCCAACTTGGAGCCATCGGCACCCGAATACACCAGGCAGCGATAGTCAGCAGCATGAGCGGACGACAGTAAACCTGCACCGCACAGCGTCAGCAGCACGGCAACGAAGGGCTTGATGTTCATGGAAAGTCTCCGGAATGCATCCAGATATTTCCCCCGCGCGCCGATAATCCGAGCCGCCCTGTGAGGGGCATGTGCAGAACAGGCAGGGCACCCAATGAGGCCACGTCGCCCGTAGAGCCACGCCCTGCGTGGCTGCGACCGACCTGGCACCGCCCAGCCACGCAGGGCGTGGCTCCACGATCTGGGCTATCCAAAAAAACGGGCACCCGAAGGTGCCCGTTGGGTTCCGCGGATGTCGGCCAGTGGCCGGCATTACCGGGTATCAGTAGCGGTAATGATCCGGCTTGTACGGACCTGCCACCGGCACGCCGATGTAGTCGGCCTGATCCTGGGTCAGGGTGGTCAGCTTCACGCCGATCTTTTCCAGGTGCAGGCGGGCCACTTCCTCGTCCAGCTGCTTGGGCAGCAGGTACACCTTCTTCTCGTAGGTGTCCTTGTTCGCCCACAGGTCGATCTGCGCCAGGGTCTGGTTTGCGAAGCTGTTGGACATCACGAAGCTCGGGTGACCGGTGGCGCAGCCCAGGTTGACCAGGCGGCCTTCGGCCAGCAGGAAGATCGCATTGCCGTTCGGGAAGACATACTTGTCCACCTGCGGCTTGATGTTGATGTGCTGCACGCCCGGGTAGGCCACAAGCGCGTCGACCTGGATTTCGTTGTCGAAGTGGCCGATGTTGCAGACGATGGCCTGGTCCTTCATCGCGCTCAGGTGCTCGATGCGGATGATGTCCTTGTTGCCGGTGGTGGTCACATAGAGGTCGGCGCGGCCCAGGGTGGATTCGATGGTGTTGACCTCGAAACCTTCCATCGCCGCCTGCAGTGCGCAGATCGGATCGATTTCGGTCACGACCACGCGTGCGCCATAGGCACGCAGCGACGCCGCACAGCCCTTGCCCACGTCGCCGTAACCGCAGACCACGGCCAGCTTGCCGGCCAGCATTACGTCCATGGCGCGCTTGAGGCCATCGGCCAGCGACTCACGGCAACCGTACAGGTTGTCGAACTTGCTCTTGGTGACCGAGTCGTTGACGTTGATCGCCGGAATCAGCAGGGTGCCGGCCTGGGCCAGCTGGTACAGGCGGTGCACGCCGGTGGTGGTCTCTTCCGAAACGCCCTTCCAGTCCTTGACCACGCGGCCCCAGTAACCCGGGCGCTCCACGGCCACGCGCTTGAGCAGGTTCTTGATGACCTGTTCTTCGTGCGAACCCGACGGGGTGTTGACCCAGTCGCTGCCGTTTTCCAGCTCATAGCCCTTGTGGATCAGCAGGGTCACGTCGCCGCCGTCGTCCACCACCAGCTCCGGACCGGTCAGGGTGCCGTCGGCCAGGGTGAAGGTCAGTGCATCCAGGGTGCAGTCCCAATACTCTTCCAGGGTTTCGCCCTTCCAGGCGAACACCGGGGTGCCGGTGGCGGCAATGGCCGCAGCGGCGTGGTCCTGGGTCGAGAAGATGTTGCACGAGGCCCAGCGCACGTCGGCACCGATGTCCTTCAGGGTTTCGATCAGCACTGCGGTCTGGATCGTCATGTGCAGCGAGCCGGTCACGCGCACGCCCTTCAGCGGCAGGCTGGCGGCGTGCTTGCGGCGGATCGACATCAGGCCCGGCATTTCGTGCTCGGCGATGTCCAGCTCCTTGCGGCCCCAGTCGGCCAGGGAGATGTCGGCAATCTTGTAATCACCTTCGGTGGAGAAGGTCTTGGCAACAGCGTTCATTCAAAGCTCCGGTTATTGATAATTGCCGGTAGGTGACGACCGTGGGTCGTCACGCAGGGCGGTCATCAGCCGGGCGCCGTTGGAACTATCCAGGCCACCGAGCCTGGCCGTCCAGGCAAAGCCGGTCCGGTCGCAGCGCCCCTCGGTGAAGGAGGCGTCCATTATATCCCGCCACGCTGCAATGGCATGAAACACCGCCTGCCCCAACCATCGGCAGGGGGCCGGGCGGCGGCCCCCTGTTAAGGTCCTGTGTTCACCTACAACAGGAATGCACGATGGCACGCAGTGAACGTGGGCGCAGGGCGCGCTGGAACCGCCTGATCATGGGCGCGGCGCTGCTGGCGGTGGCACCGCTGGGGCTGGCCGCAGGCGCGGGCAAGGCAAGCGCCCCGCAGACCGCAGCCACCGCGCCGATGGCTGGCTACCAGGTGCCGTCGTTGCGGCTGCAGGCAGTGGTGGACGCCCCGCGTGCGCCCACCCTGAGCCTGTCCCCACGTCGTGACATCGCCGCACTGCTGCAGACCCCGTCGCTGGCGGCGATCAGCGACGTGGCCCAGCCCGAGTTGAAGCTGGCTGGCGTGCGGATCCATCCGGCCACGCATTCGGCCAGCCGTTTCAGCTTCGGTAACAAGCTGTGGCTGATGAACATCGCCGACGGCAAGGAACGCCAGATCAGCGGCCTGCCACAGCCGCTGTCGATTGCGTCGATGGCCTGGTCGCCGGACCAGCAGTACCTGGCCTTCAACCAGGTGCAGCCGGCCACCGGCGTCAATGAACTGTGGCTGGTGGACATTGCCAGCAACAGTGCGCGCAAGCTGGTGGGGCAGCTCAATACGGTGTTCGGTGACGGTTACCAGTGGCTGCCGGACAGCCGCGGCCTGCTCGCCACCGTACAACCAGGTGGGCAGGGCACTGCACCGGCTGCGGATGGCATTCCGACCGGGCCGGCCATCCAGCAGACCGAGCCTGCTGCCGGCGTGCGCTCGCTGCGCACCTACCAGGACCTGCTGAAGAACGAGGCCGACGCGCGTCAGTTCGACTACTACGCCAGTGCCCAGCCGGTGAAGCTGGCGCTGAACGGCATTGCCACGCCGCTGTCGGGTCGTGGCATCTACCTTGATCTGGCCGTGTCGCCGGATGGCAAGTACGTACTGGCCGAGCGCGTGCTGCGTCCGTATTCCTACCAGGTGCCGGCCGACGATTTCCCGCGCCGCATCGAGGTGCTGTCTGCCGCCGACGGTTCGCTGCAGCACACCTTGGCCGAGCTGCCACTGGTGGAGGGGCTGCCCACCGGCAACGACGCGGTGCCGACCGGCGTGCGCCGGGTCAGCTGGCGTGCCGATGCCCCGGCTACCCTGGTCTGGGCCGAAGCCCAGGACGGCGGCGACCCCGCCCGCGAAGCGCAGGTGCGTGATGCCGTGCTGACCCAGGCCGCACCGTTCGACCGCCCGCCGCAGACCCTGGCCCAGCTCGGCAGCCGCTACGCCGGTATCCAGTGGGGACGCGGCGACCTGGCCCTGCTCAACGAGTCGTGGTGGAAAAGCCGCACAGTGAAGCAGTGGCGCATCGCCCCGGACCACCCGGAGACCGCGCCGCAACTGCTGGTGGAGCGTTCCTCGCAGGACCGCTACAACGACCCTGGCCGCCCGGGCATGGTCAGTGACGTCAACGGCCGCGGTCGCCTGCAGACCAGTGCCGATGGGCGCAGCATCTTCCTGTACGGCCAGGGAGCCTCACCGGAAGGCGACCGCCCGTTCGTGGACCGATTCGACCTCGACAGCCGCCAGACCACCCGTCTGTTCCACTCGCAGGCTCCGAGCTATGCGGTGCCGCAGGCGCTGCTGGACCAGGAAGGCACCTCGCTGCTGCTGACCCGCGAATCGCCCGACGAGCCGGCCAACTACTACGTGCAGTCGCTGACCGATGCGGCGGCCGCGCCGCGCGCGCTGACCGCATTTACCCACCCGCTGCCGCAGCTGCGTGGGGTGAGCAAAGAGCAGATCCGCTACAAGCGCAACGATGGCGTTGACCTCACGGCCACGCTGATGCTGCCGCCGGGCTATAACGTGAAAAAGGATGGTCCGCTGCCGCTGCTGATGTGGGCCTACCCGGGTGAGTTCAAGACCGCTGCTGCCGCCAGCCAGGTCACCGACTCGCCGTACCGATTCAACGCGGTCGGCTACTGGGGCCCGCAGGCGTTCCTGGCCACCGGCTATGCGGTGCTGGTCAGCCCGTCGATGCCGATCATCGGTGAAGGCGACAAGGAGCCCAATGACACCTACCTGCCGCAGCTGATCGCCAACGCCGAAGCGGCGGTGGACGAAGTCGTGCGTCGGGGCGTGACCGACCGTGAGCACATCGCCATCGGCGGGCATTCCTACGGTGCGTTCATGACCGCCAACCTGCTGGCGCATACGCGTCTGTTCAAGGCCGGTATTGCCCGCAGCGGTGCGTACAACCGCACGCTGACCCCGTTCGGTTTCCAGGCCGAAGAGCGCAACTACTGGCAGGCCCAGCCGGTGTACCAGGCAATGTCCCCGTTCAACTACGCCGGAAACATCAAGGACCCCATCCTCTTCATCCACGGCCAGGACGACAACAACTCCGGCACCTTCCCGATGCAGAGCGAGCGCATGTTCTCGGCGGTGAAGGGGCTGGGTGGTACGTCGCGCCTGGTGATGCTGCCCAACGAGTCGCACCACTACCGCGCCCGCGAGTCGATCATGACCATGCTGGCTGAAAGCGAACGTTGGCTTGAAAACACCATCGGCCCGGGCCAGCCGATCAAGAAGAAGTGACGGACGCGTGCATCGCCCCGCAGGGGGCGATGCGCGAACAGCGCAATCACCCTGTGCACGTAACAATTCGTAGTGACACGCCATGCGTGTCAACCGCGCCCAGCGCGGCACAAACATCCGAAGAAGCGCTACGACCGGCCACACAAGGCCGCCGACGTTGAAGAGAGATCGAAATCACCCGTCGGGCATCCATGGCCCCGGAACGAAAAGCCGACACGCATGGCGTGTCGCTACGTCCGCTTGCAGATGAAACCATTTATCACCTGCAGAACCTCCCACAATCTGCGTTACGCTTGACCGGATTCCGTTCCTTCAGGCCCATGCGTCGCAGATGAACGAATACCGCAGCAGCATCGTGTTTGCCACCCCGGACATTCCCCTGCGTGACGACGTGCGCCGGCTTGGCGCATTGGTCGGCGACCTGCTGGTCGAGCAGGTATCCGAAGACTTCTTCGAACACATCGAACAGATACGCACCCGCGCCATTGCCCGGCGTGAGAGCGGTGCGCCGCTCAGCGACCTCAGCGCGGCGCTGCGCGACCTGGCACCGGCACACGCCGAGGCCACCGTGCGTGCCTTCAGCACTTACTTCCAGGTGGTCAACATCGCCGAGCGCGTGCACCGCATCCGCCGTCGTCGTGACTACCAGCGCGCCGGCACCGCTGCGCCGCAGCCGGACAGCCTGCAGGATGCGTTGCAGCACCTGAAAGCCCAGGGCGTCACCCTCGACGAACTGGCGCAGTGGCTGCCACGCATCGACATCGAACCGGTATTCACTGCACACCCGACGGAAGCGGTGCGTCGCGCGCTGCTGGAAAAAGAGCAGCTGATGGTGGCCAGCCTGGTGGATGCGCTGGACGGCCAGCGCACACCGGGCGAAGCGGCCGCCGATGCCGCGCGCTTTCGCATGGCGCTCACCGCCTCCTGGCAGACCACCGACTCCTCGCCGGTGCGGCCGACCGTGGACGACGAGCGCGAGCACGTCGGCTTCTATCTGGTGCAGGTGCTGTACCGGGTGATGCCCGTGCTGTACGAATCGCTGCAGCAGGCGTTGCTGGACACCTATGGGCAATCACTGCCACTGCCACGCCTGCTGCGCTTCGGCACCTGGGTGGGCGGCGACATGGACGGCAATCCGAACGTGGACGCCAACACCATCCGCAACACCCTCGATGCGCAACGCCAGGCGGTGCTGGGGCGTTACCAGAAGGACCTGCTGCAGCTGGCCAGCCTGCTCAGCCAAAGCACCGAACGGGTCGGGGTCAGTGATGCGCTGCAGGCCCAGGTCGGGCATTACCAGCAGTTGCTGCCGAACGTGAGCTCGCGCCCGCGCCACGCCGACATGCCGTACCGCCTGCTCAATGACCGCATGCGCGCACGCGTGCAGGCCACGCTGGACGATGCCGACGGTGCCTATGCCGGCCCGCACGAACTGGAACACGACCTGCAGCTGATCCTGGACAGCCTGCACGCCAACAAGGGCGACCACGCCGGTGGCTTTGCGGTGCGCCGCCTGCTGTGGCGGGTGCGCACCTTCGGCTTCCATCTGGCCCGTCTGGACGTGCGCCAGGAATCGAGCGTGCATGGCCGTGCCCTGGCCAGCGTGCTGGACGGACAAGAGGCCTGGGGCAACGCCGACGCGCTGGCCCGTGCTGATCGCCTGGCCCCGTTCGCCAGCGGCGAGCAGGCGCTGCCAGCCAGCACCGAGGAAGGTGGGCAGCGACTGGACGCGGTGTTTGCCGCGCTCGCCGACGCGCGCCAGCGCCACGGCACCGACGCACTGGGCAGCTATATCATCTCCATGGCCCACGACCGCAGCGACGTGCTGGCGGTGTTGGCGCTGGCGCGCCGTGGCGGTCTGGTCAACGACGAAGGTGAGGTGCCGCTCGACATCGCACCGTTGTTCGAGACCGTGGACGACCTCAAGCGTGGTACCGACACCCTGCGCGACCTGCTGGCCGACCCGGTGTACCGTGCCCACCTGCGTGCGCGCGACGACGTGCAGATGGTGATGCTGGGCTATTCGGACAGCGGCAAGGACGGCGGCATTGCCGCCTCACGCTGGGGCCTGCAGCGGGCGCAGGTGGAACTGCTGGAAGTGGCGGCCGAAACCGGTATCCGGTTGACCTTCTTCCACGGTCGCGGCGGTTCGATCAGTCGCGGTGGCGGCAAGACCACCCACGCCGTGGATGCGTCGCCGCGCGGCAGCATCGATGGTCGCCTGCGCGTTACCGAGCAAGGTGAGGTGATCCACCGCAAGTACGGCATCCGCGCGTTGGCGCTGCGTTCGCTGGAGCAGGCCACCGGGGCGGTGCTGCGTTTCAGCCTGCGCCCGCGTGCGCCCGAGCCGCGCGAGGAACGCTGGCGACCGGTGATGGACCTCATTGCCGAACACAGCGCGGCCGCGTATCGCGCCTTTGTTGGCCAGCCCGATTTCATGCAGTACTTCCGCCTCGCAACGCCCATCGACGTGATCGAGCGCATGACCCTGGGCTCGCGCCCGTCGCGTCGGCTTGGACAGGACGCCGCGCTGGGCAATCTGCGTGCGATCCCGTGGGTGTTCGCCTGGAGCCAGGCGCGTGCGGTGATTCCGGGATGGTATGGGGTCGGCAGCGGGCTGCAGGCTGCGCTTGATGCCGGTCATGAGGAAACCCTGCATGAGATGGCGCGTGACTGGCCGTTCTTCAGTACGTTCCTCGACGACATCGCGATGGTGCTGTCCAAGGGTGACATCACCATTGCCGAGCAGTTCTCGCAGCTGTCCGGCCCGCTGCACGGGCGCTTCTTTCCGCAGATCGAGCAGGAGCTGGCGTTGACCGGGAAGCTGATCCTGACGTTGACCGGGCAGAGCACGTTGCTGCAGCACGACCAGCGGCTGGCGCTGTCGATCCGGTTGCGTAATCCCTATGTGGACCCGATCAGCGTGTTGCAGGTGGATCTGCTCAAGCGCTGGCGTGAAAGCGGCGGCGAGGATGACGAAGTATTGCGCGCGTTGGTGGCCTGTGTGAATGGCGTTTCGCAGGGTGTGCAGAACACCGGCTGACGAACCATCGGGGTGGACCCGGTGGGGCGACCACCGGTAGTGCCGGCCGCTGGCCGGCAACCTCATGACCTCCGGACACGCGTGCATGGTTGCCGGCCAGTGGCCGGCACTACCGGTAGATCACGACCGTTGGTCGTGATCGTTCACCCCTCCGCCGAGGGCGGATTCGATGCAAGCAGCTCCCGCTGCCGCTGCTCCATCTCCGCCCGCAGCTGCCGACGGATCAGCGCGGCCGCATGGCGGCGGCGCTGGTTGCTGCTGTCCAGTTCCAACGGAGGCACCGGCGTGGGCTTGCCGTCGTCATCCACTGCGACCATGGTGAAGAAGCAGCTGTTGGCGTGGCGCACGCTGCGTTTCATGATGTCCTCGGCAACCACCTTCACCCCGATCTCCATCGACGAGGTGCCCGTGTAGTTCACCGAGGCCAGGAAGGTCACCAGTTCGCCCACGCGGATCGGCTCGCGGAAGGTAACCTGGTCGACCGACAGGGTGACCACGTAGCGGCCGGCATAGCGGCTGGCGCAGGCGTAGGCGACCTGGTCGAGCAGGCGCAGCACCGCGCCGCCGTGGACCTTGCCGGAGAAGTTGGCCATGTCCGGCGTCATCAGCACGGTCATGGACAGCTGGTGGGATTTGAGTTCGGTGGTCATGCCCGGATTGTATCGACATCGCGGGTAGTGCCGGCCGCTGGCCGGCAACCAGGCACGCGTATCCGCATGCCATGGCGTTGGCGGCCCAAAGAAGAAGGGCCGCTTGCGCGGCCCGTCCGGTTCCGATCGTTGCCACGCTACGCGTGGCCAGCCACGCAGGGCGTGGCTCTACGACCTTTCTTATTTCAGCTTCGCATCGGCGCGGAGGGCGGCGGCGCGGTCGGTCTTCTCCCAGGAGAAGGCCGTGGCGTTGACCGCCTCGCCAGCACCGTTGAGGTAGCTGAACTCCTTCGGCTTGCGGCCGAAGTGGCCGTAGGCGGCGGTCTGCTGGTACATCGGGTGGATCAGGTCCAGCATCTTGATGATGCCGTACGGCCGCAGGTCGAAGTGCTTGCGGATCAGCTTTTCGATCTTGTCGTCGCTGATCTTGCCGGTGCCGAAGGTGGTGACCGAGATCGAGGTCGGCTCGGCCACGCCGATGGCGTAGGAGACCTGCACTTCGCAACGGTCGGCCAGGCCGGCGGCAACGACGTTCTTGGCGACGTAACGCGCGGCGTAGGCGGCCGAACGGTCGACCTTCGACGGATCCTTGCCCGAGAACGCGCCACCACCGTGACGGGCCCAGCCGCCGTAGGTGTCGACGATGATCTTGCGGCCGGTCAGGCCGCAGTCGCCCACCGGGCCACCGATCTCGAACTTGCCGGTCGGGTTGATGTGGAACTTGGTGCCCTTGTGCAGCCACTTGGCCGGCAACACCGGCTTGATGATCTCTTCGCGGACGGCCTCGATCAGGTCCTTCTGCTTGATGCCCGGGGCGTGCTGGGTCGACAGCACCACCGCGTCAATGGCCGCCACTTCGCCGTTTTCATAGCGCAGGGTGACCTGGCTCTTGGCGTCCGGACGCAGCCACGACAGCGGCGAGTTCTTCTTCTTGCGGATCTTGGCCTGCTGCTCGACCAGGCGGTGCGACAGGTGGATCGCGGCCGGCATGTAGCTGTCGGTTTCGTTGGTGGCATAGCCGAACATCAGGCCCTGGTCGCCAGCGCCCATTTCTTCCGGCTTCTTGCGGTCAACGCCCTGGGCGATGTGCGGCGACTGCTTGCCGATCAGGTTCAGCACGCCGCAGGTCGCGCCGTCGAAGCCGACGTCGGAGCTGTCATAGCCGATGTCCACGATGACCTTGCGGGTCAGCGCTTCCAGGTCGATCCAGGCCGAGGTGGTGATTTCACCGGCCACGATGGCGACGCCGGTCTTGACCATGGTCTCGCAGGCCACGCGGGCGCGCTGGTCCTGGGTCAGGATCGCGTCCAGCACCGCATCGGAGATCTGGTCGGCAACCTTGTCCGGATGGCCTTCAGAGACCGACTCGGAGGTAAAGAGGTAGCTGGACATCAGGCTTAATATCCTTTGATTCGGATGGAAAGATGGGCGCGCATGATACACGGCACTGCGCGCCATTGCATTGTGGCCCAGCCCGGGTTGCCCGTGGTTAAGGGGGCGTGCCCGGCCGGAAAGGCCGCCGTTGCGGCATTAGGCCCCAGCATCAGGGGCCAGTGTTCCATCCGCGTGACGGCTGCCGGGCCGGCCGTGTCATCAATCTGCCGCCAAACCGCCACTTGGCTGCCGCCTCCCGGGTTCAGGCTTCGCCCAGCCAACCGTCCGTGGGGCCGCCGTGCAGGAACTCGAACAGCGTCTGCAGCAACGTTTTCCCGACTGGTTCCGCGGCCGTCGCGGGCACCTGGCCCGCCCGCTGCTGCGCAAGGTGGGGCGCTGGTCCCGGCTGGACCGGGTGGATGCCTTCCTGCGTCAGCACGCGGGAGTGCGCGGTTTAGACTTCGTCGCTGCGGGTCTGGATTTCCTCGACAGCCGCTATCAGGTGGATCCGGCCGAACTGGCCCGCATTCCGGCCACCGGCCGCCTGCTGATCGTGGCCAATCACCCGTCCGGGGCGTTGGACGCGCTCGCGCTGCTGGACGCGGTCGGCCGGGTGCGGCGCGACGTCCGGATCGTGGCCAACGACCTGCTGGGGGCCATAGGGCCGCTGCAGGACCTGCTGCTGCCGGTGCGCATGCTGGGCGGCAAGGTGCAGCGTGGCAGCCTGCAGGCGGTGGAGCAGGCGCTGGCGGCCGGGCAGTGCGTGATCGTGTTCCCGGCCGGCGAGGTCTCCCGGCTGTCGCTGCAGGGCATCCGCGACGGGCGCTGGCAGCGCGGCTTCGTGCGCTTTGCCCGCGCCGCCGCCGCCCCGGTGCTGCCGGTGCGGGTACAGGCGCGCAACTCGGCGCTGTTCTACGGAGCCTCCACCCTGTTCAAGCCCGCAGGTACGGCCTTGCTGGCGCGGGAGATGTTCGCCCGCCGTGGGCGGCCTCTGCGGTTGCGCATTGGCACACTGATGACCCTGGCCGACGGCGACACCGGCGCGCAGCTCAAAGCGGTGCGGCAGGCGTTGTATGCCCTTGGCCGCGGCGCGCCGGCAGTCGCTCCACGTGCCAGCGGACGGGAGCCGCTGGCGGCCCCGATGGCTCCGGCGCAGGTTGCCCGTGCCATCGCCGCAGCCAGTGTGCTCGGCCAGACCGGCGACGGCAAACAGATCCTGTTGGCCCGCTGTGCGGCCGACTGCCCGCTGCTGCTTGAACTGGGAAGGCTGCGCGAGCTGACCTTCCGTCAGGTGGGCGAGGGCACCGGCCGCAGTCGCGATCTGGACGCCTTTGACCTACGCTACGAACACATCGTGATCTGGGACGGCACCGCCCAGCGCGTGGCCGGTGCCTACCGGATCATGCGCGGCGCGCAGGCGCTGGCTCGCGACGGGCTGGCCGGGCTCTACAGCGCGGCCTTGTTCCGCTATGCCGACGACGCCATTGCGCGCATTGCCGAAGGCCTGGAACTGGGGCGCAGCTTCGTCGTGCCCGATTACTGGGGCAGCCGCAGCCTGGACTACCTGTGGCAGGGCATCGGGGCCTATCTGCGATGCCGTCCGGGCATCCGCTACCTGTTCGGGGCGGTGTCGATCAGCGCCGCCCTGCCGCGCGAAGCCCGCGAACAACTGGTGGCGTACTATCAGCGCTATTACGGGGCGGCGGCCGGGCTGGCCGAATCCAACCGCCCGTTCCAGTACTTTGCCGCGCCGCCAGACTTCGGCGAGCTTGATGCCGGCGCAGCGTTTGATGTGCTCAAGGCCAACCTGGCGGCGCTGGGTACCGGCGTACCCACCCTGTACCGCCAGTACACGGATCTCTGCGAGCCCGGCGGCGCGCGCTTCCTCGCCTTTGGCGTGGACCCGGATTTCAGCGATTCCATCGACGGCCTGATCGAAGTGGACATGCAGGCCATCCGCCCGAACAAGCGCAAACGTTATCTTCGCGCTGCGCAGGCGTCGGCATGAAGCCGGTGACCTTGCTGCCGCCGCACCGCCGCGCGGTCTTCATTTCCGACGTGCACCTGGGGTCGCGGCACTGCCACGCCGCCGCGCCGCCTGGCGGCCTTCGCACAGCGCCGTGATTGAAGCGCTGCATGCGCTGCGCCGGGCTGGCACCGAGATCATCTACATTCCCGGCAACCACGATGCCTCGCTGCGGCAGATGTGCGGGCTGATGCTGCCGGCCATGCAGGTTCGCCGCCGCGCCATCCACACCACCGCTGACGGCCGCCGGCTGCTGGTGATGCATGGGGATGACCATGACGGGGTCACCCATTTCGGCGGGCTGCAGGAAAAGTTCGGTGACTGGCTGTACTACCGCATTCTCACCGGCAATCATCTGCTCAATGCCGCGCGCCGCCGGTTGGGCATGCGCTACTGGTCGTTGTCCGAATTCCTGAAGCGACAAAGCAGTGCCGCCGAGTGCTACATCGAGCGCTTCGTCCAGGCCGCCCTGGACGATGTGCGCCGGCGTGGCCTGGATGGGATCGTGTGTGGCCATATCCATCGCGCAGCCTTGGTTGAACGCGACGGGCTGGTGTACGCCAATGATGGGGACTGGGTGGAGAGCCTGACCGCCCTGGCGGAAGATCCGGATGGCACCTTGAGGCTGCTGGATCACCACGGGCAGCCGCGTAGTGACACGCCATGCGTGTCTCCTCGCGACATCTGGCACCGCGATGACACGCATGGCGTGTCACTACGTCCGGGGCGCGCGATCGCATGACACGACGATCCATTGGCATGGCGCGTTACCACGCGGAATGATTACCATCGGCAAATGGATTCCCTCTCCCAGATCGTGCTAGGCGGTGCCGTCGCCGCCGCCATTGCCCCCGCCGGTCACCGCCGCGCTGCCCTGCTGGCCGGTGCCGCGCTTGGCACCCTGCCGGACCTTGATGCCCTGGTGCTCGCCTTCACCGCCACCGACCCGGTTGCGATCATGACCGAACACCGCAGCTGGAGCCATTCGCTGCTGGTGCTGCCATGGGTGGCCGCGCTGATCTGGTGGGGCTTCAAACGCTTCGGCAACGGCCGCGTGGCGCAGGCTCCGGTGCGCTGGTTCTGGGCGATCCTGCTCGCGCTGGTCACCCATCCGGTGCTGGATGCGTTCACCGTCTACGGCACCCAGCTGTGGTGGCCATTCACGCCGCCGCCGACGATGTGGTCCAGCGTCTTCATCATCGACCCCCTGTACACGGTGTGGCTGCTGCTGGCCTGCACGGTGGCGTGGTTCGCGCGCGCACGGCCGCTGGCCCAGCGTGCACTGGTTGCAGGGCTGGTGCTGAGCACCGGCTACCTGGGCTGGTCGCTGCTGGGCAAGCACCAGGTGGAACGTGAAGCCGACCGCGCGCTGGCCGCGATGGGCCTGGGCAATGCCCCGCGCTTCTCGGTGGCCACGCCGTTCAACACGGTGCTGTGGCAGGTGGTGGCAATGACTCCCAGCGGCTATGTAATCGGCGAACGTTCGGTCTTTGCCGACCATGGGCCGATGACCTTCCGTGGCTATCCGTCCAATGTGCAGGCGCTGCGCCAGGCCGCCCACATTCCCGCAGTGGCCCGCTTGAACTGGTTCAACCGCGGTTTCATGCGCGCGCAGGTGGTGGACGGTCAACTGCAGCTCAGCGACCTGCGCATGGGGCTGGAGCCGGATTACACCTTCACCTTCGCAGTGGCGCGGCACAACGGCGAAGGCTGGGAGGCGATCACGCCGCAGCAGTTGCGCCCGGCGTATGAGGGTGATGAAGGGCGCGAGCGCGCCAAGCGGCGCTTCGGCACGCTGTGGCAGCGCATGTGGCATCAGCCATCGGCGGACACCCCGTAGGGACACGCCATGCGTGTCCTCGCGGTGCCGAATCGTTCGTGGACACGCATGGCGTGTCCCTACAGGATGCAATCCGGTCTCAATACACCGTGGCGCGCGCCTGCACGAACGAGAAGAAGAACACCGCGTTCGGATCGTTCTGCACCAGCCCGAACTCCTGGCGCATGCCGTCTACCGTCGCCTGATCCACCAGCCCAGCGTCCAGCAGCGGCTCGGCGGCCGACAGCAGCAGCTGCTCCCAGAACGCGATCATGGTCTTGCGGCGTGCCGGTTCGCGGTTGTCCAGGTGGATGGTTTTGATCTCGGTGTGCACGTCGCGGAAACCGCCGGCCAGCAGCAGATTGCCCAGCTTGGCCCCGACGAACGGGTCGCCGCCGTGGTCGTACTGGAAATCATTGAATGCCATCCAGTAGCGCCAGATGTGCGGTGAGTACGGATCGAGCAGGAACGAGGCGTTCATCACCTCGGTCACGTACACCGGCGAACCCGGTACCAGCACCCGGCGCACTTCGCTGAGCACGCGCGCGGGCGAGGGCACGTGTTCCAGCACCCAGCACAGGAAGGCGGAATCGAATTCGCGCGGGCCGAACGGCAGGTTGCCGGCGTCGGCCTGCTGCAGGGTGTAGCGTTCGCTGCACCACGGCGTCTTTTCCAGGTTCTGGCGCGCGGTGGCCAGCTGCGCCTCGCTCAGGTCAACGCCACTGACATGCAGCTCGGGGAAACGACGCAGCAGAATCTCGGTCTGTGCGCCAACACCGCTGCCAACCTCCAGCAGCCTGCGTGCACCGGTGTAGTCGATGCTGTTGAAAATGGTCGACTCCAGCAGCCGCGCCTGGGTCACGAGGCGATGCTGTTCGGTGTCGGAGAAACCGTGCAGGTAGGTAGGGGAGGCAATAGGTGGCGTCATGGCATTCACGCGGATGGCAGGGGACTGTGGCCCCGGTTGCGTCGAGCACTGCTCGACGAATGGAGATTCAGGCAGCAAATGGCAACGGCTGTCCCGCTGCCAACGCATCAAAATAGTCCCGGGTCAGCGCAACCTGCTGCCCAGCATCTTCAGCACGGTTGACCACCGCACGGAACGCCGCATTCTCCGGACGGTCCTTGGCATACCAGCCCAGGTGCTTGCGCGCGATGCGCACGCCTTGGGCTTCACCGTAGAACGCATGCAGGGCATGCAGGTGACCGAGCAGGATGTCGCGCACTTCCACCAGACTGGGCGGCGGCAGTTCTTCGCCGGTGGCCAGGAAATGCGCCACTTCGCGGAAGATCCACGGCCGGCCCTGGGCGGCGCGGCCGATCATCACGGCGTCGACACCGGTCTGGGCCAGCACCTGCCCGGCCTTCTGCGGGGAATCAATGTCGCCATTGGCGATGACCGGAATCCGCAGCGCGGCCTTGATGGCGGCGATGGTCTCGTATTCGGCGCTGCCGGTGTAATGCTGGTCGCGGGTGCGGCCGTGCACGGCCAGCGCCGCAATGCCGCTGTCTTCGGCAATGTGGGCGATGCGCGGGCCGTTGCGGTGGTCGCAGTCCCAGCCGGTGCGGATCTTCAGGGTGACCGGGACCGGAACGGCGCTGACCACGGCGGTGAGGATGCGCGCGACGAGGTGCTCATCACGCATCAGCGCCGAGCCGGCCCAGGCATTGCAGACCTTTTTGGCGGGGCAGCCCATGTTGATGTCGATGATCTGCGCGCCGTGGTCGACGTTGTAGCGGGCGGCATCGGCCAGCTGGGCCGGTTCGGTGCCGGCGATCTGCACGCTGATCGGGGCCGGTTCACCGGCGTGATCCATGCGGTGGATGGACTTGCGGGTGTTCCAGAAACGGGGATCGGAGATGGTCATCTCCGAGGCAGCCAGCCCTGCGCCCAGCCGTTTGCACAGCAGGCGGAAAGGCTTGTCGGTGACGCCGGCCATGGGCGCGAGCACCACGTTGGGCTGAATGGAGTAGGGGCCGATCTGCATGGGCGGCATTGTAGTGCGCCGGGCATTGGCCGGGCGTGCCGGGTATGGAACGCTGCTGTCCCACCGAAAGCTGCGGCTCTGTGCTGCTATCTGGCTTGGTGGGTCGGGGTGGGTTTGCGGGGGACGCGGTAAACCGCCCTCCGGGCCCCGGCCCAACCGCCAGCGGTTGGGCGTTCAGTCGCACGCGAGGCAGTGCCTCGCAAGCAGTGCGCCTTCACCCATGGGGGCTTGGTCGCCGCTTGCACGTGTGCGCAATCCTGGGCACACGGCAAGGCCGGGGTTGGGCGTCCTGCCCAACCCGTCGGTCGCATGCGCCCGACCCATGCGGCTCACACCCCCGCAAACCCACCCCGACCCACCTTTGACAGTGTGTCGGTGACGGTGTCGACGTCAAAGGCAAAAAAACGGCGCTTGCGCGCCGTTTTTCGGTTTGTCGCTTCTATCAGGCGCTCTGCGCGTCTGCCGGGGTGAAGTGCGGCATCGCCACAGCCGCGCCTTCCTTTTCGGTGGAACGGCCGGCGAACTGGTTGGCAAAGCGCACGTGGCGGGAGAACGCGGCGCTGGGGTCCTGCGCCATCGAGGCGACGAGGGCACCGTTGAAGGCATCGCCTGCACCGGTGGTGTCGGCCACCTGCACCTGTTCCGCACCGACGCGGTAATACGGCTGGGTGTCGCCGCGCAGGGTGTCTTCGTCGTGCGAGACGAACACGCCCACCGCGCCCAGGGTGACCACCACGGTGCCGTTGCCGACCAGCTTGCGGCACAGCGCGTGCAGGCTGGCACCGTCGAGCGCGGCGACGTTGTCGGCCTCGATGCGCTCGCCAACATGGCGGCCGAGCAGGGCGGCGAACTCGGTTTCGTTGGGGGTGAGCACGTCGGCCAGCTTGAGCAGGCCGATGCTGGACGGGGCATCGGCTGGGGCCGCGTTCAGCACGGTGGTGGCACCGCCTTCACGGGCGATGGCCAGGGCCGCTTCAATGGTTTCCACCGGCGATTCCAGCTGCGCCAGCACCACCTTGGCACCAGCCAGCAGCGGGCGCTGCTGTTCGATGAAGGCGGTGCTGAGCGCGGCGTTGGCCCCCGGGCCAATCACGATGGTGTTGCGGCCACGGGCATCGACATAGATGCCGCCGGTGCCGGTGGGCTCGGCGCTGGCCTCGGCGGTCAGCTCGAAGCCGTCCTGGGCGGCCAGGCCACGCGCCATGGCACCGCCGGCGTCGTCGCCGAGGGCGCACAGGAAGGTGGTGGCGGCACCGGCGCGGCGAGCCGCGACGGCCTGGTTGAAGCCCTTGCCGCCGGGGCCGGTGCTGTAGCGGCCGGCAATGGTCGCACCCGGGGCGGGTAGCGACTCGCAACGCCAGACATGATCCACGTTGAAGGAACCGACAACGACGACACTGCTACTCATAAAGATTGTTTCTCTAAAACGGATATCAGCTGAAATGCGTCAGCACGCCGGCAATGGTCGCCGTCATGAAGGTGGCGATCGTGCCGCCCAGCACCGCACGCAGACCGAACTTGGCCAGGTCGTGGCGGCGCTCCGGGGCCAGACCACCAATACCACCAATCTGGATCGCAATGGAGCTGAAATTCGCGAAACCGCACAGGGCGTACGTGGCGATCAGCCGGCCTTCATCCGAAAGGGTCATTCCCGGCACCTGGCCGTTGACGATTTTGGACAGTTCCGAGTACGCGACGAACTCGTTCAGCACCACTTTCTGGCCGATCAGCGAGCCCACGGTGGTGGCGTCGGCCCACGGCGTGCCGATCACCCAGGCGATCGGGGCCAGCAGGTAGCCGAACAGGGTGGCCAGGTCGGTGGGGCGGCCCAGCAGGGCCTGCAGGCCAGTGACTTCGCCGAACCAGGTCAGCGGGGCATTGAGCAGGGCGATCAGGGCGATGAAGGCCAGCAGCATGGCACCGATGTTCAGCGCCAGCTTCAGGCCGTCACCGGCACCTGCGGCGGCGGCATCGATGATGTTGCTGGAGGTCTTCTCCACTTCCATCTTGACCGTGCCGCGGGTCAGCGGGGTGCCGGTTTCCGGCACCAGCAGCTTGGCCACGACCAGGGTGGCCGGGGCGGCCATGATGCTGGCGGCCAGCAGGTGTTTGGCGTAGAACGCCTGCTGCACCGGGTCGCTGCCGCCCAGCATGCCCACATACGCGGCCAGCACGCCGCCGGCGATGTGCGCCATGCCGCCGATCATCATGGTGATCAGCTCGGACTGGGTCATCCTGGCGATGTAGGGGCGTACCGTCAGCGGCGCTTCGGTCTGGCCAATGAACACGCTGGCGCAGACGCTGGTGGTTTCCGCACCGGACACGCGCATGATCTTGGTGATCGCCCACGCCATCGCGCGCACGATCGCCTGCATGACGTTGAGGTGGTACATCACCCCCATCAGTGCCGAGAAGAAGATGATGGTGGGCAGCACCTGGAAGGCGAAGATGAAACCGTACTGTTCGGTGTTCATCAGGCTGCCGAAGATGAAGCTGGAGCCTTCGTTGACGAAGCTCAGCACCTTCACGAAGCCCTTGCCCAGCCAGTCGAACACATCGCGGCCACCCGGGATCAGCAGCACCACGGCGGCGAAGGCGATCTGCAGGCCGATGCCGGTGGCCACCAGCCGCCAGTCGACCGCACGCTTGTTGTTGGAGAACAACCAGGCGATACCGATCAGCACCACCAGACCAAACAGGCCGAAGCCGATCCTGCCCAAACCTTCGACCATGAGACCCCCCTGGGGCACCGCGAAAAACGGGAAGCCTATAGTGGTGGCCGGGGCGGGGCAAGAAAAAGCGCCGCGCCAAGGGCGAACGGCCGCGATCGGGCAAGCATCCATAAGGGTTTGCGCCGGTTTGGAGGCTAAACTGGTTCACATCGTTCAGGTTCGCCGCGCGGCCTGGCTTCCCGATTTCCGCAGGAGACACACATGCATTACCGCCGCCTGGGCTCGACCGG
Organism: Stenotrophomonas maltophilia; assembly: GCA_050983615.1. Taxonomy (GTDB): domain Bacteria; phylum Pseudomonadota; class Gammaproteobacteria; order Xanthomonadales; family Xanthomonadaceae; genus Stenotrophomonas; species Stenotrophomonas maltophilia_AZ. The sequence goes on from CP158958.1 coordinate 837,159, forward strand.
CCTGAAGCTTTCCGCCCTGTCCTTCGGAGCCTGGGTGACCTTTGGCGACCAGATCGGCCGCGACGAGGCCCGCAATCTGATTGCCACCGCCTGGGACAACGGCATCAACTTCTTCGACAACGCGGAAGGCTATGCGCGCGGCCGCGCCGAACAGGTGATGGGTGACGTGATGGCTGACCTGCGCCTGCCGCGCGACGGCTACTGCGTGTCCAGCAAGGTGTTCTTCGGCTCCGTGGACGACCCGCGCCCGACCCAGCACGGGCTGTCGCGCAAGCACGTCACCGACGCCTGCCATGCCGCGCTCAAGCGGCTGCGGGTGGATTACCTGGACCTGTATTACTGCCACCGCCCGGATGCCGATACCCCCATCGCCGAGACCGTGCTGGCCATGGACACCCTGATCCGCCAGGGCAAGGTGCTGTACTGGGGCACCTCGGAGTGGTCGGCCGCGCAGATCCAGGAGGCAGTGGACTTCGCCCGTGCCCAGCACCTGCACCTGCCGTCGATGGAGCAGCCGCAGTACAACCTGCTGCACCGCCAGCGGGTGGAGCAGGAATACGCACCGCTGTACGCCGGCCCCGGGCTGGGCACCACGATTTTCTCGCCGCTGGCTTCGGGCCTGCTCACCGGCAAGCACAACGCCGGCATGGAGCCGGGGTCGCGGCTGGGCCAGCAGGACATGGGCTGGCTGCGCGACCTGGTACTGGGCGATTCGGCCGAGCAGCGCCTGCAGCAGGTGCGCCGTTACACCGAACTGGCCGCAGAGCTGGGCTATTCCCCGGCCGAGCTGGCCATCGCCTGGTGCCTGCGCAACCCGAACGTGTCCAGCGTGATCCTGGGGGCCAGCCGGGTGGGGCAGCTGGAACAGAACCTGCGCGCGCTGGAGGTGCAGCTGGATGAAGCCGCGTGGGGACAGGTGGAGGCGGTGTTCGCCTGATCGGGGAACACCCGCCCGATGCAATGCGGGTGTGGGCCTCGTAAAGCCGGGCTTGCCCGGCTGCCTTTTGCGCGTGACCTTCAGCCGGGCAAGCCCGGCTCTACATGGCTTCCTGTCTCCGATACGCGGGAAAGGCCCGACCGGCGTAACGCGGTGTGTGGGTCTGATCCGTTTGGTGCAACACGGGTGTGGGGTCCGTAGAGCCGGGCTTGCCCGGCTGCCTTTTGCGCGTGACCTTCAGCCGGGCAAGCCCGGCTCTACATGGCTTCCTGTCTCCGATACGCGGGAAGGGCCCGACCGGCGTAACGCGGCGTGTGGGTCTGATCCGTTCGGTGCAACACGGGTGTGGGGTCCGTAGAGCCGGGCTTGCCCGGCTGCCTTTCGCGCGGACCCTCCAGCCGGGCAAGCCCGGCTCTACAACGTCACGCTCCATTCAATAGACGTCATCTATCGAAAACCGTAAAACCGATAGGCAAAATCTTCACTGAAGTTGAGAATGGGTGTTGATTGTCAACTGAGAATCATTATCATTTAACTCGTCCCACGCACGAGTCCAGACAATGAACACTCAAGCCGCTGTACTGCTGCGCCCCGAAACCCTGACCCTGCGCGACCGCCCGGTTCGCGCCGTGCCGGCCGAAGACGTGATCGACAGCGAGGCCCTGCTCAAGGGTCGCCGCGAAATCCTGATCCAGCACGGCGACCGCTTCTATCGCCTGCGTCATACCAGCAACGACAAGCTGATCCTGACCAAATGACGTCGGCGGCGGGGCCGGCTTCCCTCCCACCGGTCCCGCACGCCACTTACCGCTCTCTCCCCCTCGACGCTTCGCCTGCGCGCCGCGACCTGCGGTCGTGGGTGTCGGTCGAGGGCCCTCCTTCTGTGTCCAACCGCATTCTGCCAACCATGACCCGTTCCGACACGCCGGCCTGCGGCCGCGGTATCCGTTTGCCGGCCAGTGCCCGGCACTCCCTCGCGTTCGCCATTGCTGCCGCGCTGCTGCCGGTTGCTGCCCACGCCGCGTCTGAGGGTGCCGCCGACGCGCGCGAGTTTGATCGCGTGCAGGTCACGGCGACCCGCACCGAGCGCGCGCTCAGCGATGTGGCCGCCACCGTCGATGTGATCGACCGCGAGCAGCTGGATAATCATCTGGTCAACAACATCAAGGACCTGGTGCGCTACGAGCCCGGCGTGTCGGTCACCGGCAGCCCGGCGCGCTTCGGCCTGGGCGGATTCCGCATCCGCGGCCTGGATGGCAACCGCGTGCTCATCCAGACCGACGGCATCGCCATGCCCAAGGCATTCAGCATCGGCAGCTTCTCCGACGCCAACCGCAACTTCACCGACCTGGAAACGCTCAAGCGTGTGGAAATCGTGCGTGGCCCGGCCAGCGCGCTGTACGGCTCGGATGCGCTGGGCGGTGTGGTGGCCTTCGTCACCAAGGACCCGAATGATTACCTGAAAGACGACAGGAACAGCTACGTCGGCCTGAAGTTCGGCTACGACGGTGAGTGGAAGGGCCTGCTTGGCAGTGTCACCACCGCGTTCGGCGGTGACCACTGGAGCGGCATGGTGAACTTCAACCACCGCCAGGGCCAGGAAACCGAAAGCATGGGCGAGGTGCGCAGCAACGACCGCACCCGGACCGCGGCCAACCCGCAGGACCGCGATGGCCGCAGCGTGCTCAGCAAGCTGGTGTACGCGCCCAGCGAGAACCAGCGCTTCAAGCTGACCGTGGAAGGCAACGAAGACAGCGTGCATACCAACGTACTGTCCTCGGTGGACCGCACCACCACCACCGATATGCAGGCGCGCGACCACCAGACCCGCGCGCGGGTGTCGTTCGCGCATGAACTGGACAGCCTGGATGCCGGCTTCGCCGACAGCCTCTCGTGGCAGCTGTACCGCCAGGACAGCGAGACCACCCAGCGCACCGACGAAACCCGTTCCAACCGCACCTCACGCCACCGTGAATTCAACTTCGACCAGCGCGTGTACGGACTGCAGGCGGTGTTCCACAAGGGTCTGGAAACCGGCAGCGTCAGCCACGAACTGACCTACGGGCTGGAAGGCACCTGGACCGAAACGCGGCAGAAGCGCGACGGCTACCAGGTCCTGGCCAACGGCCAGACCAGCACCACCATCCTGCCGGATGCGTTCCCGGTGCGTGACTTCCCGATCAGCAAGACCACCGAGCTGGGCCTGTACGTGCAGGACGAAATGCGCTTCGCCGGTGGCCGCCTGTCGCTGGTGCCGGGCGTGCGCGTGGACCACTACGAACTGCGCCCGGACGTGGATGCGATCTTCGCGGCCGACAACCCGGGAATGGACGTCTCTGATCTGACCAAGACCAGTGTGTCGCCGAAGCTCGGCATGGTGTGGCGCTTCGCTACCGACTGGTCGTTGTTCGCGGGTTACTCACACGGCTTCCGCTCGCCGCCGTACAACGACGTCAACCTGGGTTTCACCAACGTGATGTTCGGGTACACCGCCATCCCGAACCCGGACCTGAAGCCGGAAACCAGCGATGGCTTTGAAATGGGTGTGCGTTATCTCACCCCGGCGGCGTATGTGAGCGTCAGCGGTTACTACAACGACTACAAGGACTTCATCGAGTCGCAGCGCCAGGTCGGCATCAACGACCAGGGCCTGATTGTGTTCCAGTCGCAGAACGTGGCCGATGCGGAAATCTACGGTGCCGAAGTGAAGGCTGGCGTCGACTTCGGCGAACTCAGCGCTGCCCTGGCCGGCTGGTCGTTGAATGGCGCGGTGGCCTGGTCGCGTGGCCAGAACAAGACCGAAGACGTGCCGCTGGCGTCCATTGACCCGCTGCGCGGCACCCTGGGGTTGGCCTTTGATCGCGACAACTGGGGCGTGGAACTGGCCGGCACCTTTGCCCGCCGCAAGGACCGCCTGCCCAGCGACACCACCTTTGCCCCGGCCGGCTACGGCGTGCTTGACCTGATGGCGCACTGGGAATTCGCGCCGGGCGCGAAGTTCAATGTCGGCGTGTTCAACCTGGGCGACCGCAAGTACATCGACTACTCGGCGATCACCACCGCGCTGGCGACCAACAGCACGGTGATCGACCGCTACACCAACCCCGGCCGGAACGTATCGGCCAGTCTCTCCGTCAGCTGGTAGCCGCCATGAGCCGAGCCCTGTCCGCCCAGCGTTCTTCCGATAGGTACCTGCGCCCCGCCCAGCTGCCTGCTCCGGCGCAGCTGGCGGCCCTGGGTACCGTGCTGTGCCTGTATCGCCCCGAAAGCAGCGAGCTGGGCGGCTGGCAGCACGCGGTTTCTGCCCACGCCTGCCAGGGCGTGGACAGCGAAGGCATCCGCGAAAGCCTGTGCTTCGCCGATGCGCGCGGCCGCTGCTGCTGGCGGCTGTACCTGCTGCCGGACAGTGACTTCCTGGCCTGGGACCGGCTGGTGTCGGCGTACCCGGCACGGCCGGAGCCCGCCTTCGAGGGCGGTGTGGCAGAGCGCCTCTGGCGGCGGTTGGCGACCAGGCTTGGCAACGAGACGTGGCGCATGTGTGCGCTGCGGTTGCAGGTGGGCGAGGGCAATCGTCTGGCAGCAAGCCTGGCATCGTTGTCATCGCTGGGTGCAGCAACTGCGCGCCGCATTGCCGATGTGGAAGGAGCCGAAGGCGAGCTATGGACGGACACGGCCGGTTTTTCGGCAGCGGCGACACCGCTGCTACCTCTTTCTTCACTCCGCCCCTCCTGAGACATATCCATGAACTTCAAGATGCCGGCGCACGACCAACGGTCGTGCGCTACCGTAAAGGCACGCCCGGCAACCATCGGTAGGTCCCGGCCGTTGGTCGGGACGGCGCTGGCGCTGCTTGCCGCCAGCGGCGTGGCCCACGCCCAGCCCTCCGACATCAAGCGCGACCACGACAGCATCCTGGCGATGCAGGGCGAATACATCGTGGACTTCGCGTTTGACGAAACCGTGCTGCTGAAGCCGGGCTACGAGCGCGCACCGGCGGTGCGCAGCGGTGGCAATGAAGTGGTGATCGTGGTGGAAGACACGCCGCAGCGGATCGTGCTGCAGCACATCCTGGTGGACGGCAAGAGTGGTCATGTGACCAAGCACTGGCGTCAGGACTGGGTGTATGAAGCGCCGAACCGCTTCGAGTTCAGCGCGGACCAGACCTGGCAGGTACGTACGATTCCGGCGGCGCTGAACGCGGGTGCCTGGACCCAGTGCGTGTACGAAGTGAGCGACGCGCCGCGTTACTGCGGTACGGGCAAGTGGGACTACAGCAACGGTGTGGCCACGTGGACCAGCGACCTCAGCTGGCGCCCGCTGCCGCGCCGCGAGTACACGCGCCGCAGCGACTACAACGCGCTGGCGGTGATCAACCGGCACACGCTGACGCCGAACGGCTGGACCCACGAGCAGTTCAACACGAAGATCCTGCGCGGTGCGGACGGCAGCCAGCAGGAGATCGCGCGCGAGTTCGGCTTCAACGATTACAACAAGACCACTGAAGTGGACTTCACGCCGGCCTACGACTACTGGAAGGCCACGGCGGACTACTGGGGCAAAGTGCGCCAGCGCTGGGGCGGCTTCCTGGGCCAGGCCCCGGGCGTGCACCTGAAGACCAAGCTGGACGGCATGGCCATGATCATCCCGCTGTTCACCCAGGCCCAGGACCTGCAGGACGGCAAGAAAGTCAAAGACGCCCAAATCGACGCAGTGTTCAAGCGGTGGGTAGAAAAGGCCCCGAATTGACCCACCGCAATTGCATGCAACCCGTAGAGCCGGGCTTGCCCGGCTGCTCTTGATCTGTAGAGCCGGGCTTGCCCGGCTGCTCCTGCTTTGTTGGGATCGGTCGAAAGACGATCGCACGGAACCTCTCCACAACCGGTAACGACTTGAAATCATCGACACCGACGAAGGCACCGGGCATTGCCCGGTGCCGTCATGCATTTGAGCGAACAGCCCTCGCCTCACTGAACTCCTGCAGCCTATCCCGACCCACCCTCGACAGGTGGTCGGTGGCCATGGGAAATCAAATGCGCCTTCTTCGGATGGGGTGCCGCTGACACGCATGGCGTGTCACTACGGAAACCTATGCCAACGGTAGGGTCGGTCGACAGACGACCGCTCTGAAATGGCCAACGTTCCTTAACGCATGGAACCCCAATCGAAACCCCACCCGCGGTTCAAACGCGACACCCGCTCCATCGCGCCACCTCCAGAAAAACCAAACCCACATCACAAAGCCGCGCATCCATCCGGCGCTGCCAATTAACCAAATCCGCGCCAAACCCGTCATGTCTCCGGTGTCATGTGCCGAACGCGACATGCAAATTGCATCGGCATATCGAAAACGCAAAAATCGATAGACAACATCAATCGTTGATCGATGTTCGTTTGCTGCAGGCTAGTCCTCAAGGAGCTTAGTAACTCCGAAGCAAGTAAAACGTTGTCCTGCGTTGGATCAGATGTCCCGCGTCGGGAGGATGGCTAATACAACACCCCCATGGGGAAATACGCCTTGCCGTTTTGCTTGCTTCACGGTTACTAACCTCCCGACCTCCTCGCCATCCCGGCGAGGAGGCACATCGAGGAGAACGTTGTCGTGATCGAAGATCCAGTCTGGGTGCGCGCGAAGACGAGTGCAGAGCTGCGCAGCAGCTTCAAGCAGGTGCTGAAACACACGAAGTACAGCCCGTCCGAGGCGATTCGTCTGTTCATGAGGAAGGCGATAGAGCTCGGGCCCAAAGAGGTCCGCAATGCCTGCGTGGAGGTCGCCAGAGATATTGGCAGATCCGGCGATACGGACAAGTCGGAAATTCCGGGCAATCCGGACATACGGTAGGGTCGCACGACAGTCGACCGCCGATGGCATCCATCGCTGCTGTAGGGCATGACCTGCGAACGGAGAAGCGCGCCACCGTAAAAGGTCATTCGTTACCGTGCAGATCACCGCTATCGGCCGTCGTCTGTCGACCGACGCTACCAAAGCGAGCATTTCGCCTAACCCGTCGCGTATGAGCGGTATGTCGGGCATGGCGCACACCTCCCGCACCGGCCGCGAATGATCGATTTTCGGTAGCGCGCAGCGCCGTTGTGTCCGCTACTGCGTCTTTCCCATGGAGTAGTTCTGCTTGAAGATCTCCGGCATGTTCACCACGTTCATCGGGGCCGTCGCTGCGTTACAAGGTGCGGGAGGGGCACCCACTACACCACGGGGGCGCAGCACCAGCACCGGAGTCACCCTGACCGGCATTTCGAACGGTCCCATTCCACCAGACATACAAGCCGCCCTGGAGCGCAACTACGGAGCCTGCGAGCAGCGGCTGGACCAGAATCCGCGCATCACGGGGTCAATGACCGAGCCCGCAAGGCGGGCGGTGTGCACGGCGGAAGCCGGAGTGGGTACGGCCTTCGAGGAATCGCTGAAGAGCAGAACGCCGGGCGATACCCCGCAGATCCGCACCATGTTGCACCGCCAACTGGAAGCGCGATCAGAGAACCCGTTCGGGGACATCGAATCCGCCGGATACGCCCCGGAGAAGCTGCTGGGTCTCAACTTCAATGACTACAAGGAAAGCCAGACGTCGTACTACGCCAGCAACCTGGCCGAGCAGGTGGAGTTCCTGGCCCGGCACATCCCTGAGCAGAAACGCGGCACATTGGCCGATGCCAGGGACGCATTCAATCAGCCTGCATGCCGGAAGGCCTGGGCGGCAACGCGTGGCAAGTGGGTCAGGGCGGAAATCAGCAAGCGCCTGGTGTTTGCCGACATGCGCGGCGTGCTCTAGCCCGAATCGATGGACCGCGTCCAGATCCAGGAGCTCAAGGGCGACCTGGAAGACATGCAGTTCGGCAACACCGCGCTCAAGCGCCGCATGCTCGATGATGCGTTGACCGAGCTGGTGCGGCAGCATCAGGCGACGGCGGTGGTTCCGGCTTGACGCCGGACTCTGCCCGGTCACCCGACCAACGGTCGGGTGCTACCGGATTCAGGCCGACCGTTATTCCTTGAACATCAAAAACGCCGCAATCACGATCAAACCGAACGCGGCGTAGTGGTTCCACTTCAGTGGCTGGTCCAGATAGAACGCCGAGAACACCGCAAACACCACCAGGGTGATGACCTCCTGCATGCCCTTCAACTGGGGCGCGGAGTACACCGCGCTGCCGAGCCGGTTGCCGGGCACCTGCAGGCAGTACTCGAAGAAGGCAATGCCCCAGCTGACCAGGATCACCGTCATCAACGGCGCGCTCTTGTACTTCAGATGCCCGTACCAGGCGAAGGTCATGAAGATGTTGCTGCCAACCAGCAGCAGCACCGGGTAGAGGTAGGAAGCGAAGGAGGTGCCGGGCATGGTACGGGGCGTTCAAAGGGGGAGAGGCGCGCAGCATAACAACGCGCCCCGCCCGGAGGCGTCACGCCTCCCGCAACGCCAGCGCCGGCGGGGTACGCAGTATCCGCCGCGTGCCCCACCAGCCGGCCAGCATGCTCAACGCGATGCCCAGCGCACCGCCCAGCAACAGCGGTCCCCAAGGGGGCGTGAGCTGCAGCTCGAATACCTGCCGGGCAACCACGGTCCCCAGCAACGCCGCCGCTCCGACCGCGAGCCCGGACGCCAGCAGCCCCAGCGCCCCGAACTCCACCAGCACCGCGCCGCGCAGCTGGATGCGGGTGGCCCCCAGCGTACGCAGCACCGCGCTGTCGTAGCGGCGTTCGCCGGCGGTCGCCTGCAAAGCGGCCAGCAGCACCAGCACCCCGGCCAGCAGGCTGAAGCCCATCACCAGCTGCACCGCCTGGGTCACCCGGTCCACCACCTCGCGCACCCGCTGCAGAATGCCGTCGATATCCAGCAGCGAGATGTTCGGGTACTCGCGGGTCAGCCCGGCCAGTGCCGGGGCCTGCGCGCGTGGCAGATGGAAGGCGGTGATCAGGTTGTACGGGGCATCGCCCACCGCGCCTTCATTGAGCAGCAGGAAGAAATTGACCCGGAAGGAATCCCAGTCGGCCTTGCGGATGCTGGTGATGGTGAACGTGCGTTGCTGCTCGCCCATCTGCAGGGTGACGGTGTCGCCCAGCTTCATGCCGTAGCGCTCGGCCCAGCCTTCCTCGATCGAGGCTTCCGGCGCGTTGCTGCCCGCGTCCCAGAACGTGCCGCTGACCAGCGTATTGGCGGCCGGGAAGTCATGTCGCCAGCTGAAGTTCACCGGCCGGTTGGCGTCGTCGTCTTCGTTGCTGTTGTCCTCGCGCTCGGTCCGCTGTGGCGGACGGTCGTTGAGCGCCAGCAGGCGGCCGGTACTGAACGGCTCCACGCTGGCGTCGCCGACACCCAGTTGTTTCAACGTGTCCAGCACGGCCTGGCGCTGCTCCGGCTGGATGTTCATCAGGAAGTAGTTCGGGGTATCTGCGGGCAGGCGATCCCGCCACTGCGCCAGCAGGCCTGGGCCGATCACCGACAACAACAGCAGCGCGCACAGCGACAGCGACAGCCCCACCAGTTGCATCACCGCCAGCCCACGGCGGCGGGTCAGCGCGGCCAGGCCGAGCTTCCAGCGGCCGCGCAGGCGCGCCTGCACGCCGCGCACCGCCCACAGCAGCAGCGCGCCAATGCCGGCCGCCAGCAAGGCCAGCGCTGCCAGCCCGCCCAGCACCCAGGCGGCCAGCTTCACATCGCCGGTGGCCTGCACAGTCAGCGCCACGGTAGCCAGCAGCGCGGCGGCGTAAACCAGCAGCGAGCTGGGCGGCATGGCCGCGAAACTGCGGTTGAGCACGCGCATCGGCGGTACCCGGCGCAGCCGCAGCAGCGGAGGCAGACCGAAGCCCAGCAACAGCACCAGGCCGATGCCGGCCCCGGTCAGCGCCGGGGTGGCCTGCGGCAGCGGCAGACGGTTGGGAACAAGCCCGCCCAGCGCCTGCACCAGCCCCGCCTGCGCCGCCATGCCCAGCCCGATGCCAACCAGACAGGCCGGCACCGCCAGCAGCACCAGCTGCAGCGCCATCGCGGTGAGGATGTCACGCTGGCGTGCGCCCAGGCAGCGCAGCACGGCCACCTGATCGATACGACGCAGCGCGAAGCGGTTGGCCGCCAGTGCGGTGGCCACGCCAGCCAGCAGTACCGCCAGCAGCGCGGCCAGCGACAGGAATCGCCCGGCCAGATCAAACGCGCCACGCACGCCGCGCTGCGCGTCTTCGATGCCGACCACGCGGAAACCCTTGGCCTGCGGCTGAAGCCACTCGCGGAAATCGGCGATGGCCCCGGCATCGCCGGCAAACATCATCCGGTAAGAGGCGCGGCTGCCGGGGCCGAGCAGGCCGGCACTGTCCACGTCGGCCCGGTTCACCAGCAGGGGCGGGGAGAGCTGCATCAGCTCGCCGGAGGTGTCCGGCTCGGCCTGCAGCACACGGCTGACGGTCAGGCTGCCGGCCCCGAACTCCAGCGCATCGCCGACCTTGAGCCCCAGCGCCTGCATCAGCCGCGGGTCGGCATAGGCTTCGCCCGGCGGCGGGGTGCCGGCATTTTCCACCGCTCCGCCAGCGCTGCGACTGACCAGCAGTTGCCCGCGCAATGGATAGTCCGCGCTGACTGCCTTGATGTTGGCCATCTGGCTGGCGTCGCCGTTGAACAGCACGCTGGGGAAGCTGACCATGCGGGTGGTCTTCAAACCACGCCGCCGCGCTTCCTCTGCGAAGTTCCCAGGTACGTCCTGGCGTGCGCCCAGGCCAAGGTCGCCGCCCAGCATTTCCGCCGCGCTGCTGGTCAGCGCCAGAGTCACCCGGTTCACCAGCGTGCCCACTGCCGTCATCACCGCCACGCCCAGCACCAGCGCAGCGAACACGGTCAGCAGGTCGCCGGCCAGGAACTCGCGGCGCAGGGCGCGCCCGGCATGCCGCAGCACGTTCATGCGTGCAGCCCGTCGGCGTCCACCAGCCGGCCCTGGTCCAGCCGGTAGATGTGCTCGCAGCGCTGCGCCAGGCGCAGGTCGTGGGTGACCAGCACCAGGGTTGTGTCGCTGGTGGCGTTGAGTGCGAACAGCAGGTCGCTGATCTGCTGGCCGGTGCTCTGGTCCAAGCTGCCGGTCGGTTCATCGGCAAACAGGATGCGTGGCCGGGCCACGAACGCGCGCGCCAGCGCCACGCGCTGCTGCTCACCGCCGGAAAGCTGGCGCGGGTAGTGGCGGGCACGGTGCCCCAGGCCGACCTGTTCCAGTACCTCGCGCACCCGCGCCGGGTCTTCGCGCCCGGCCAGTTCCAGCGGCAGCGCGATGTTCTCTTCGGCGGTCAGCGCCGGCAGCAGATGGAAACTCTGGAACACGAAGCCCACTTCGCGTGCGCGCAGCTGTGCGCGGGCTTCCTCATCCAGTTCGCCCAGGTTTGCGCCGGCCAGAGTGATCTGGCCGCGGCTGGGCAGGTCCAGCCCGGCCAGCAGGCCAAGCAGGGTGGTCTTGCCTGAACCAGACGCGCCGACGATGGCCACGCTCTGGCCTTCATGCACGGTCATGTCTATGTTGTCCAGGATGTGGACTTCACCTTCCGGGCCACGGGCGGACTTGCCGACGTCATGGGCGGTAATGGCAACCGGCGCGCTGCGGGGGGACAGGCTGTCGATGAGGATTCTCCGATGTACGAAGCAATGAACAAAGGGCGGGCGGCCCCGATGATGTGGCTGCTGGCATGGTTGCTGTTGCTGCCCACGTTGGCCTGTGCCAAAGGTCCGGCACCGGCCAACGTGGTGCTGGTGGTCGGCGACAGCCTCAGTGCTGCCCACAATATCCCGGCCGCGTCGGGCTGGGTGAACCTGCTTCAGCAGCGGGTCAACCAGCAGGTCAAGCCGCCGCCAACCATCGTCAACGCCAGCATCAGCGGCGAAACCACGGCCGGGGCGCTGACCCGCCTGCCGGGGCTGCTGGGCAAACACCGGCCCAAGGTGGTGGTGATCGAGCTGGGCGGCAACGATGCCCTGCGCGGGCTGACTCCGGCGCAGCTGCGCGGAAACCTGGAAAAGATGATCACCCAGAGCCAGGCCGCCGGGGCCAAGGTGCTGCTGCTGGGCATCGACGTTCCCCCCAACTATGGGCCGGCCTACCGCGACCGCCTGCGCCAGACCTATTCCGGCCTGGCCAGCCAGTACAAGGTGCCGCTGCTGCCCTTCCTGCTGGAGGGGGTGGCCCTGCAGCCCGGGCTGATGCAGGGTGACGGCCTGCATCCCACCGCTGCCGCGCAGCCGAAGGTGCTGGACAACGTCTGGCCCCTGCTCAAGCCCCTGTTGTAACCCCGGGCGGGCCCGTGCCGAAAAGCTTCACACCGCGTCTACTGCCGATGCGGCATGTTTCACAAAGCTGAAGAAAGAGGGAAGCCCATGCGTCAGACAAAGGAAACCTCCGGCCTCGTGCTGGTGGTCGAAGACAACCGCAATATCTCCGAGATGATCGGCGAGTATCTGGAAGGCCGTGGGTTCGAGGTCGACTATGCCCAGGACGGGCTGGACGGTTATCGACTCGCTGCAGAAAACAGTTACGACGTGGTGGTGCTGGACCTCATGCTGCCGCGTCTGGACGGCATTGAAGTCTGTCGCCGGCTGCGCAACGACGCCCGCAAGTCGACGCCGGTGCTGATGCTGACCGCGCGCGACACGCTGGATGACAAGCTCACCGGGCTGGGTTTTGGTGCCGATGACTACCTCACCAAGCCGTTCGCCATCCAGGAACTGGAAGCACGCCTGCGTGCCCTGATCCGCCGCGAACGCCGCCAGGTGGGCTCGGAAGTGCTGAAGGTGGCCGACCTGGTGCTTGACCCGGTCAGCATGCGCGCCACCCGTGCCGGTACTGAACTGCAGCTTTCGCCGATCGGTCTGCGTCTGCTGACCATCCTGATGCGCGAATCGCCCCGCGTGGTGACCCGCCAGGAAATCGAACGCGAAATCTGGGGCAACGGTCTGCCGGACTCGGACACCCTACGCAGCCATCTGTACAACCTGCGCAAGATCATCGACAAGCCGTTCGACCGTCCGCTGCTGCACACGGTGCAGAGCGCCGGTTATCGCATTGCCGATATCCAGCAGCCGATGAGCTGAGCTGCGCATCAACGCAGTGCAGTGCATGCAGGTACGGGCCCCGCAGGGCCCGAAGCAGCCGCAGGGCCCGGTCCATGCCGGGCCCTGCGTGCTGCCTGCACGACCGAATCACCCCCGGCTTTCCTATAATCGCGGCGAGCCGCCCTGGACCCCGTAATGCCGCACGGCCTGCCGCGCAAGATCCGTATCGCTTTCATCCTGCAGGCAGTGCTGGCCAGCCTGGGCATCCTGCTGGGTGCGTGGCTGGTCTCGTTGGTGATCAAGCACAGCCTCGTCAGTGGCGCGCTGCAGGAAGAAGCCACCTATTTCTGGGACCTGCACGCCGCCTCGGCAGCGCAACCACCACCGAATACCCGCAACATCCGCGGCTATCTGCTGGAAACCGGGCGCTCGCCGCTGACCTTGCCCGCCAACCTGCGCGCACTGCCGCCGGGCTTCCACGAACTGAAGGCTGACGACCAGCTGGTGCTGGTGGATGCGCGCCCCGAAGGCCGCCTGTACCTGGTGTTCCTGCGCTCGCGCGCGGAAATGCTGGCGTTCTGGTTCGGCATCGTGCCGGTGCTGCTGACCCTGCTGGCGGTGTACGGAGCCAGCTGGGTGACCTACCGGGCCAGCAGCCGGCTGGTGTCGCCGGTGAACTGGCTGGCGCGCCGCGTTTCGCGCTGGAACCCGGGCCACCCTGACGCCACCGACCTGGACCCGGACAAGCTGCCGGCCGACATGCAGGGTGAAACCCGGCAGCTGGCCGCCGCGCTGCATTCGCTGGCGACCAAGGTCACCGCGCACGTAGCCCGCGAGCGCAACTTCACCCGCGATGCCAGCCACGAGCTGCGCACCCCATTGACGGTGATCCGCGTGGCCAGCGACATGGCGCTGGGCGACCCGGACCTCAACCCGCGCCTGCAGCGCAGCCTGGGGCGTATCCAGCGGGCGGGGCGTGACATGGAGGCGGTGATTGACGCCTTCCTGATTCTGGCCCGCGAAGCAGACGTGGAGCCGCAGATCGAGATGTTCGATGTGGCCGATATCGTGCGCTATGAAGTGGACAACGCGCGCGAGCTGATGGCCGGCCGCCCGGTGGACATATTCCTGCACAGCGACAAGCCGGTGGAACTGCATGCGCCGCCACGCGTGCTGCAGGTGGTGGTAAGCAACCTGCTGCGCAACGCCTGCAGCTATACCGACGAAGGCCGCATTGATGTGGACGTGCTGGACGACCGGGTGGTGGTGCGCGACACCGGCATCGGCATGTCGCCTGAAGCGCTGGCGCGTGCGTTCGAACCGTTCTACCGCGCCGAACCCAGCCGGCCGCAGGGGACCGGGCTGGGGTTGTCGATTGTGCGCCGCCTGTGCGACCGGTTCGGCTGGAAGATCCTGCTGACCAGTGAGCCGGGGGTGGGGACGCAGGCGGCGGTGGTTTATCGGTGAGGGGGGCACCGCTGTAGCAGCGGTGGCGGAGCGCAACGGTGATTGGCGAAGGGTGAGCGCCTGTGCGACCGGTTCGGCTGGAAGATCCTGCTGACCGCTGAACCGGGGCTGGGCGTGCAGGCGGCGATGGTCAATCGGTGGGGATGCGGCGTGACCTGTGTCGCCGAGACCTCTCCACCCAAGCCTCCAGCGTGTTCACCATGAGATGCAGCTGCAGCTTGGCCTCGCCCATGCGCATGCTGCCGATGACGTTCCGCGCTGCGGAAAGCTGATCCTTCGCCTGTTCCACCCTGCGCGGGGTGGGGCGGTTGGCAAGCCCCCTGAACTGGCTTTTGAACTTGTCACGCAGCTTGCTGGTGGTCGCGCTGGTCACGGTAAGGTTGTCGCGCTTGGCCATCACGCCGCTGAGAAAGTCCATGTCCTTTCGAATCAACGGGCCGCTCGAGGGTGGGGCACTGCGGCGGGAGGTGGAGCGGGGCATCTGCAGGGACATCGGTTGACGGAGTCCGGATTGTCGACTCACAGCGTGCCCCGGACTTTCAGAATTCGACGGCGGGCCAGTTGCACGCATTAACGCCTTCGTCCCGGGTCTGGAAAAGGGCCACGGGACGAAGCGTTGGATGAACTACCGCTGTTGCAGGGTGCGGATCTTCCGGTTCCAGTCGCGGGTGTCGACTGTCTGGGTACGCGAAGTGCGCTTACGCTCCGCTTCCTGTGGTGCCTGCTCTGCGGTGCCCTCAGTGGGTTCAAGCCAAGACGCAATCGGGTCCTTCCATCGCACGGTGACGCTTCCCGGGTGCATCATGGGACTGACTCCGACAACCGACCCCGCCTCGGACGGATCCGGTGTCCACTCCTCGGAGTCCGAACTGTGCTCGTCGATGATCGTGGATAGGGCGAGTTCCTTCTGAATGCCTGTCTTGATTTCCATCAGGGTTTTGAGCAGCGTGGTCCCGCGCTTGTACGCGTGATATTGCAAGGCCTGATCCAAGGCGTGTTCAGCTTCGGCCAGGGCGTGGTCCAGCCGCACGATGCGCGCGCCCTGCGGGCCGCCCAGCCCCAGGTGGTGCTCGGCATGGTTGCTCAGAACATTCACGATCTCATGGCTTCGGGACTGCGTGCGCATCAACGCGTGCACCAGGTCCGCCAGCTGGAGCCTTGGCATGGTCGGGTCCGTGCGAGCCTCGACCCTCGTGATGTGCGGTAGATCGAAAGGTTCGGGAGTGCTGTTCCCGGTGCCGCTGCCGCACATCGTTGCGGTGAACGCGGTGGGGAGTGCGGTGGTCTTCGAAGATGCGGCCGTGGGCGTTGACAACAGTTTCACTTCCTCTTCTTCCACGCGCAAGTTCATCGCGCCTAGCAAATTCAGCATGGAGTGCTGCGCTTTGCATGGCTTCATGCCCAGTACTGTCTCCCTGGCAATGGCCAGATCATTTTTCGCCTTTTCCACCGACGCCCACGTGGCGCTGAGGCCGGGACCCGTGAACAGAATGGGAGCGAGCGTGTGCTGGATCCTGTCGACTGTCGTGTCACCGATCCGGGCTTTGTGCCTGTTCCTGAAGACCGCTGTGGAAGGGCTGTCACCCTCGCGGACGCGGCCGGAATGCAGGTTCGGCCTTCCGGCACGTCCAGACTTTCCAGTGCAGCCTAACGGGGATAAAACGGTGCGGGCGATGTGGGTAATGTTCATGGAGATTCTCGAGAGGTAAGCGGCAATGGGCGCGGCTCGCGCCGCCGTATGTGGTGCCGGTGAGCGGTGCGCTACAGCACGGTAAAAGGTGCAATCTGGTCCGCGTTTTCCTGTGTCGTGCTCTGCACCGCCGCGCAAAGTGGCTCGCGCTTCTCGGGCGGTATGCTGACGTGGGAAACCAGTCCGTTCCGATCCATGACCGGAATCGAGCCTGTTCTGGCATGACCAGCTGCGGTGGCGTTGATCTTTCGTCCTGGCGGCTCGACCCTATTGTCCAGTTCGTTGTGCACGTGCGCTCCAAGCGATCGAGCTATGCACCGTTCTTGTTCGCGCGATCCTCGAACATCGCCGCCATGCCTGCGACTCTGCGCTTGGCAACCATCAAGGCTACCGGAGGCACTTCGACGGCTACCCTCCCAGCCTCGGTAGCAGGCTGCGGCTTAGGCTTGGGCAGGGGAACCCGCGCCTTGACGGGTAGCGCGTCTACGGCCTGGTTTCGCCTGATGGCATCCGCAGTGACCGATGTGCGCGGTACAGGAACAGGCCTTGCGCTCTGCACTACTTCCGCAGCCACAGGCGTGCTCGCTTCATCAGCGCCACGCTTCTGAAGCGATGTGCGAGGCCGGGCGACGGGCACTTCCGGCGCGTCGACGTCAGGGCCAGCGCTGATGGCAGCGGGTGTGACAGCGACCGCGACCGGATTGATGCCGAGCAGGGTGGCCGCCGTCACATGTCGTTGCCGGCCCTCGGCGGCCGTCGCTGCCTTGTTGCTTTCAAACTGGCTGGTCAAATAGGAGGCAGCGTCCCGGGTTCGGTCGGCAAGCGTGTCCAGCAGGCCATGAAGATCCCTTGCCAACTGCCCGGACACTGCCTGCTTGGCCCAGCTCCTGGACTCGGCGATGGCACCTTCCGCCTGCGGAATGTTGCTGAAGTTCTTTGGCTCGCCAGGAGGCTGAAGCCTCGCGTAGGACGTGGGGTCCGCTGCATCGACGGCCACCACCGGGAAGCATGTGGTGAACAGCGATTCCAGCGCCGTCAACGTGTCGGGCGTTACCGTCCGGGTAAGCTCGGGAACGTACGTTTTGAGTATTTCCAGAAAGTGCGGCGGCGGCCTGCTTGCGGCCAGAGAGGATGGCGGCGAGTCGGGGCTGTCGGCCGGAGTCGCGGCCTGCGGCGCGGGGGGCGGGGCATCCTTGGCAGCGCGCGATGCATTGGCAGGCGATGCATTGTCGGCTGCGTCTGCCGGATTCACGTCGCTTGCAGCCGACACCGTCTGGGAGGTGCCGCCGTTTTGGTGATCCCGGTGGCGCAGCATCAGTGCCGCGTTGATCCGGCTCTGGTGGAACGGGCGGTCCGCGGCCGGCAGCGCATCAATTTCCGGCGAGTAACCGAGCCGGCTTATCGCGTCCAGTACCGTCTGCGGCTGCGCTGACCGCGGTTCACCGGGGACCAGGTTGTCGAAGTACTGCTTTGCAAGCTTCGCGGTAATGGCGTCCACGTACTCGCGGTGAGGGAGCAGCGCATCCCGGAACTGGTCCTTCGCCGTGGCACCCATCTTTCTGCTTTTTTCGTTGATGACAGACAGCAGCGCGTCCAGATGCTTGCCGGCCTCGTTGACCGTCATGAACGCGGCATCCGGCCCTGTTGAATCGATCGGAGTGAGCTGCAGTTCGCCGTTGTGGATGTCCACGCCCGTCGGTTTGAATCTGCTGCAGCGCTCAGCGAATGCGTTGAGCGTAGTGGTGCTGACGCGCTCGTTGTTCTGCTTGCGCTGCAGAATGCGACGGGCGCTGTCTTCGGGACGAACACGATCGGGTGAAACAAAGTGCCTGATGGCAGGAAAAAGGCGGGAGATTTTCATGGTGTCAATCAGGTCGGACTGGGGCCGTGGGGGCGGAAGGTCAATGCACGGGGCCGGTTCTGCGCTGTAGGCGTGTGCTACAGCGTGTAACTGAGGGGGTTGAAGCGCTTTGTGGTGATCCAGGCGCTGGCCAGCTTCTCGCTGGATTTGTCCTCGCTGAACTGCATCGCTGAAACTCGCTCCTGCCAGCTGGCACGCCGCTTCTCCATGCCATCCAGGAACGTCTCGACGGCGTCGCGGATTACCGGGTCGGCAAGCTTGCTGGCGTGTTCCTTCGCCAGGGCGATGTCCGCTCTGGCGCTCTCCAGCCCGCGGTAGGCGAAATACTCACGCCGCTCCAGCGCGGTCTGCGGATCAAACGTGCGTCTGTGCCAGGCCTGGAACTGATAGCGGCCATCGGCGATGCCGCTGAGTACATGCTTCATGTCGTCGGCGCTGAACCGGGCCGACGATACCTGCCGCATGCCGCTGATGTAGCTGGCCAGGGAAATCTCCGCAAACGGGCCGCGCGTCGACGCGGCCGCAGCGGCACCTGCACGCACGCCGATCACCTCCGGGTGCGCGTCGCCGAGCCAGAACTGCGCGCGCCTGGACTGCTCGGGCATCGCCCGGGCCAGCTGCGGTTCCAGCTGTCCAACTTGGGAGGCGTGGTGGCAGGGGAGGGCAGGACACTAAGTGAGGCATCGAAGTTCCGGTGATTTTTCAAGGGGGCGAATGATCAAGCGAAATGGCGCACGGAGCTTTCATTTTTCAATTATTCCTATGCCTGGGTGGGAAGTTCCCTGAGCCTCCAAATAGCTGAAAGCCGGCCGGGTTGCCCCGGCCGGCCTGGTGGTCCGCGTAGCAGGGGCTCAGTCTTCCTGCTCGGTGCCTTCAATTCCTGCTAACGTCTCACAGAGCCAGAACGAGACAGTGTCCTTCAGCGTGCCGCGCATGTCGGCGTTATCCAGCCAGTGCTCGATGGCGTCGATGTCCTTGACTATGGCCTCACGCTCCTCTGAACTGAGCGAGCCTCCAGCAGCATTGCTGTCACCGCCCTTCCTCATGGCGTCGCTGCGCTCCACGCCATAGGCCTTCTTGAACTCGTCGTCCAGGTACTTCCGTGGCGCTTCTTTCAAGGCAAAGGAGCTACTGGATAGAAACAGACTGGCGACCGCAACGAACAGAGGGCTCTCGGTGACCGTTGAGCTTTCGGACGGAGTCGGGTGTTCAGCAGCCAGAACCTGTTCCGGAACCTGCGCGGCATCGCCGACCTCAACACGCTGAGCGGCATCGTCCTTCAGTGCCCCCAGCCAGGCGTCGAATTTCTGCAGCTTATCCCGGCTTTTCTGGTCGACCGCGCCTCCATCCAGAAGCGCCTGTCGCGCACCCAGGCAGTAGCTGACGCCGGCGGTGACGCGTGCGTCGAATCGATCAAGCTTCGCAAGCAGCTGGGCTTTCACCGTCGGCTTCTGCACCGTTCCCACCAACGCGCGGATATCCTGAAGGACGCGTTGCGTGCCGGGGAGGTTGATGAAATCTGCTTCGGTGTGCAGGTTGCTCGCCAGACAGGGGCTTTTACCGTACGCCGCCGGGTCTTCGATTGCGTTCACACTGTGCAGGCGCACGAAAGCGGCATCCAGCACATCAAGCGCCTCGCTTGGCAGCTTCGACTCCTGGGTGCTGGCCATCCGCTTGAAGATGTCCAGCAGCGAGGTGTCGTTGTCCAGGTCGTTCTGCTGCGTGCCGGGGTCTGGGGCAACACCCAGGCACTTTGCTGCACGGCCGGAGATGCCGTTCTGGTCATCCGCAGCCAAGGCGGGGTTGTAATGCGCCCAGTAGAGGTCAGTCCATCGGGACTGGGTAACTTCGACGTCTTTCAGGAAGGTAGTGAGATGGCGGTCCAGACTGGGCCGGGCGCTCGCGACCAGATGAACCTCCGCCGCATTGAGCACCTTCTCAATGGCAAACGCCGCCGAAGTCAACGGCATGTCGGCAGCGCGCACGCAGAACGCGGTATCACCGCCTGCCTCCAGGTGGCTCAGCTCCTGGAAATGCGACCCCAGGCGCAGGTCGGCCCCGCAGGAGACGTCTGCGTTGGCGATGCGCACGAGCTTTTCGGCCGACTGGAACGACAGTGCGCCCTTTTTACGTTCGAGCGCGGTGGACAGGGTGTCGGTGCTGCGAATGACGCGGGGTCGCAGCAGCTGGATGAGGGTGTTTGGAATGTGGGATAACTTCACGTTGAATCACTTCTCGTTCGTCGGATGGCCCAGCCAGGTGCGGGCTTCCCTTGTTCTAAGTTCATGGGTGAGCTGCAACTCGGTCTGCCCGGCCTGTGGCGGGTTGCTGGTCAGGTCTTCAAGCCGGGTTTGCCACCAATGCTGCGCTGCGGTGATGTGCACGCTGTAGGACGCCACCGTTTCGCGCAGGGCGGTGCGGGCCGGGCCCTTCGGCATCTGCTCCACCTGCTGGGTGATTCGCGCCAGTTCCTTGGAGGAATGAACCAGATTCTGGAATCGCTTCCCGTAGGCGTCCCGGAAATGGGCGCGGCCCAGCTTCGGGGGCTTATGCACGTTATCCAGCACGATGCCGCTGGTCTTTTCGAAGATGCTGTGCAGCTTTTCCAGCGTGGTGGGCGAGACGGCTCGATTCTCCAGCTTGGTGCGGAAGGCCTGCTCCAGCGTCATCGTCCGGGTATTGATGATGCCGCTGGCGCTGCCGAAGTAGACGCCACCGCCCTTCCACTCGTATGTGTTGGGCAGGTCGAAGCCGGCGAGGGAGGACGTGCTTGTGCGCGGTTCAGATTGACCCTCCAGCCAGCGGTGCACAGAGACACTGGAATGACCCGGCGTTGCATTCAACTCATCGTTGCGATCTGCGTTCCAGTGGGTATTGTCCAGGCCTGCGGGCACGCCGTCCATTTCGGGCTCTTCAAACCGCACCGCGCGGGGCTTACCCTGGTGCGCCGCTTCATCGACGTACTCCGATTCGGTGCGATGCCGAGGTGCGGATTCGCCCGCCGTTGAGGTGCGGGCGTATGACGCTCTGCTTTTGAGCACATCGTCCAGCTGTGGCAAAGGTGACGGGTCCGTGGCACCGCGCTTCAGAAGTTCGGGCTGCGAGCTCCGGTTTGAACGAATGCTGCCTGCGTAGATGGACTCAGTGTCGTCCGCTTCGGTGTTCGTCTCGGAGGTGGTGGACGAGGTTGACGCCTCTGAGCTGGCTTCGCTCCCGTCATCTGATTGGTTGCTGGCGAGATCAAGCTCATCCTCAATAGCGGTAAGGCCCAGCCAGGCGTACGCCATATTTCGGCGCTGTACGTCGTCTGGGTTTTCGGCGTCGACCGGCTTCTGCGCTTCGCCCAGGAAGTATTCGTAAGCCGTTTGAACGCGCGCAACGAAATCGTCCGCGCGTGCCTGTAGGGCCCGTTTGATGGGGTCAGCGGGCAAAGGGTCAATGGCCTTCTGAATATCTTCGAGATCACTCAGGGCCGTGGGAATGCTGCGGAATTCCTCATTGGACGGGTCCGGGAAATCGGTGTACGTAGCGTAGTCGGCCGGGTCAAGCGAGCTGGGAAGTCCATAATTTCGCTTGAACAACGCGTCCAACGTGGCCAACGCCTCATCAGGAAGCGACGTTTCCCCGGTGTTTGACAGGATTGCGAACGCATCAAACAGATGCAGATCGTTGACCGTGGCGGGCATGGTACTGGGGTCCGGGGTGGCCCCCAGGCAGGCGGCCGCGAGTCCTGCTTCACCCGTCTGTTCTTCCGGGTCGAGCGCGGAGTCGAATTTTTCCCAGTACAGTTTTATCCATTCCGCCCTCGCACCTTCTGCGGTACCGGCCAGGAAGTAGAGCTTGTTTTCAAGCTTGGTGAAGGCTTTTTCGCCCATCTCCGTGGTGTTCAGTGCGTCCAGGCCTTCCTGAAGCCTGGCACGCAGGTGCACGAAGCTGGTGGTGCTCGATGCGGTGATCCCGGTGGACGCCGCTTCGCCGCTTGCTGGCATGGACGTGGATACTTGCGGCGCGGTCATTGGCGCAGTGCCGCCCTGCCTGTTGAAGATGTGCGATATCAGTTTCAACGTCTTCTTGCTGACGTCGTCTTTGTTCTCTTTGAGCTGAATGGCCTGAGTGAGCGTGTGGACGTCCTTATCGATACGTTCGCGATGGGTCAGGTGCAGCGGAGACGAGAAGAAGCTGGGTAATTTCACGAAGGGACCTTGAGGGGGAAGGTGTGCCGGGCGGCGGTGAGCGCGCTCGTGCACGATGCGGTAGAGCGCTGACGGCACCACACAGGGACGCGGGCGCAGAAGGGCAGTGAAACGGGCAGGATTTTGCGTCGCCTTCCTGCGCCACGCTTTCAGAATTCAATGATTCCTAGGCTTCAACCCGGCGGTCCGGGGGGCAGGCGGCTGGTCACCCCGCAGCGATGCCCGGCAATGGCCGGGCAGAGCCCGGTGCTACGGGAGGTCCGGTCCTTGCTTCACGATGGCCGGCGGGAGGCGATCGGTGTTCGCGTGGCGGCGGTACGTCCACCAGTCAAGCCGCATCGGCACCTCTCGTTCCCACAGCGCGTGGCCGAGCAGCCACCGCCGCGCCAGCTCTCCTCGCGCCAGTGAAACGTGTGGGGCCAGCAGCTCGCGCACCCAGAATCGCGTGGCAGCACGGAGGGTGGATGCCAGGGTGTCCAGTAGTGCCTGCATGCGTGCCTGGGCCACCGGGTCTGGATTGCGCTCGTTGTCCAGGCGGGCCTGGCGCAGGACATTTTTGGCCGGCACCAGGCCGATGTGGTCGCAGTTGGGGTGCAGGCGTTCGAAATCCCGTGCCTGGTAATGGGGCACTCCCTCTTCCCATGCGCCGGGAAGCAGGAGTTCCCAATGGAACATCCGTCGCAGTCGGGTGCAGTCTTCCTCGCTGACATTCCCGCTGCGGATGACCAGCTGGAACAGCTCGTTCAGGCGGGGTGCGCGTTGCAGCTGGCAGATGGCCAGCTTGGCCTCGTGGAACTGCATGTTCGCAGGCCGGTCTGCAATTGCATGGTCCCAGTAAAGCCGCACCCAGCCTGCTTCGGCTTCGCGGACCTGTGTGTTGAACGCGGACAGCAGTTTGAGGAGTGACTGGGTGGCGCCCGGCCGCATGCGCTGGCTGCGCAGGGCGTCGATGGCGCTGCACAATTCCAGACGAACGTTCCACGTCAGGTTGTGTTGGCCCCTGCTGCAGCCCTGGAGCGACGGGTTGGGTGTAGCGCGGCACGGCTTTCCCGGATGCACATGCTGCGGCAGCAGGGCAGAGCGATTGAAGATCGTGGTGATGGCCTTGCGGCTGCTGTTACCGAGCACGGCATAGCCCTGCATGGCGCAGACAGCCTCGGCCAGGGTGTGCTTGCGCGCGTTGACAGGGGGCCGGAAGAACTGGTGCAGGCTGGAGAAGAAGGAGACGACGGACATCGCGAAACCTGTGGCGAGGCGGCCTGGAGGTCGTAATGTCTCCAGAAGCGCTTGCCCGCGCTTTCAGATTTCAAACATCCACCCGTAGAGCCACGCCCTGCGTGGCTTGAGCGTATCAGGCGGGGTCGAAGCCACGCAGGGCGTGGCTCTACGGGGTTTCCGGCGCAGGCGCAGCCACGCAGGGCGTGATGCTATTGGCCGCACTTCACCTTCGGGGCCAGGGCCTTGCGCCAGATCGCATACCCCTCCGGCTTCATGTGCAGCATGTCCTCACGGAACAGGCTGGCCCTGGGCTGGCCATCCTTGCCGAGCATCGGGGTGTAGATGTCGGTGAATCCGGCATGCGGCTGGCCCTTCAGCGCTTCGCGCACCAGCGCGTTGGCTTCCTGTACCGCAGGCAGCAGGTTGGCGCGGGACGGGCTGGGCTTGATCGAGATGATCTCCACCGTGGTCTGTGGCAGGTCCTGATGCACGCGCTTGACGAAGGCCACGGTGTCATCACGCACCTGCTGTGGGCTGCGACCGCTGTTGAGGTCGTTGTCGCCGGCGTAGAAAAACACCTTGCAGGGGGCGTAGGGCACCACGATGCGGTCGGCGTAATAAGTGCTGTCGCGGACTTCCGAGCCACCGAAGCCGCGGTTGAGCAGGTTCTTGCCCGGGAAGTCCTTGGCCAGGGTGTCCCAGAAACGGATGGACGAGCTGCCGATGAACAGGATGCCGTGCTTGGGCGGCGGGCTGTCCAGGTCGGCCTCGGCGAAGTGGGCCATGTCCTGGGCCCAGGCCACGTTGGAGACCTGCTCGGGGATCTGCGGCTGGGCGCGCGGGGTGAGGGCGGCGACGGGCAGGGCGGCAGTGAGGGCCAGGGCGAGCAGCAGGGGGCGGGTGCGGCGGTGGTTCATGAACAGCTCCGGTTTCGGTACAGGTCCATGGTAGTGGCGTCCGGCCTTCGGCCGGACACCCCTTGTGGCAAAATATCGAATTCTTGTCGCTTCCCGCCTCACCCATGACCCTTACCCGCTGCAACCCCACGGATGGAGCTGTTCCGCATGGCTGATGCATTCGGGCATCTCCCGCGCGGCCCCAAGCGCATTTTCAAAGCGGCCGTATGGTCCTGGCAGGGCCTGCGCGCGGCCTGGCTGCACGAATCCTCGTTCCGGCTGGAGGTCTACCTGCTGGTCGTGCTGGCCCCGCTGGCGCTGTGGCTGGGCAACACCCCGGTCGAA
The DNA here is from genome assembly GCA_050983615.1 of Stenotrophomonas maltophilia. GTDB lineage: Bacteria > Pseudomonadota > Gammaproteobacteria > Xanthomonadales > Xanthomonadaceae > Stenotrophomonas > Stenotrophomonas maltophilia_AZ. The sequence goes on from CP158958.1 coordinate 861,792, forward strand.
CGGGCGCTGATGATTGGCTCGATGCTGCTGGTGCTGGCGATGGAACTGGCCAACTCGGCCATCGAGGCGGTGATCGAGCGCTACGGCGCGGAATTCCACGAACTTGCCGGCCGTGCCAAGGACATGGGCTCGGCGGCCGTGTTCGTGCTGATGATGAACGTTCTGCTGTGCTGGGGCCTGGTGCTGGCTCCGCGCGTTTTCTGACGCGTGCCGCCGCGTCATTCCCTCTTGTAAGGATGTGTGTCCATGTTTGTTGAACTGCTGTCCGATCCCAACGTCTGGTTGACCCTGCTGACCCTGAGCGCGCTGGAAATCGTGCTGGGTATCGACAACCTGGTGTTCATTTCCATCGCCGTGAGCAAGCTGCCGGAAGCGCGCCGCCCGTTCGCGCGCAAGCTGGGCATTGCGGTGGCCTGCATTACCCGTATTGCGCTGCTGGTGTCGCTGGCCTACCTGGCGCACATGGAAGCCAACCTGTTCACCGTGGCCGGCATGGGCATTTCCATCCGCGACCTGGTGCTGATCCTGGGCGGCCTGTTCCTGATCATCAAGGGCGGCATGGAAATCCGCGAGCTGATCACCGGCGGTGAGGACGAAGACCCCACCACCACGAAGGCCTCGGCCGTGTTCGGCATGGTCATTCTGCAGATCGCCATCATCGACATCGTGTTCTCGCTGGACTCGGTGATCACCGCGGTCGGCATTGCCGACCACATTCCGGTGATGGTGGCGGCCATCCTGCTGTCGGTGGCGGTGATGCTGCTGGCGGCCAACCCGCTGGGCCGCTTCATTGACGCCAACCCGACGGTGAAGATGCTGGCCCTGGCCTTCATCCTGCTCATTGGTGCGGTGCTGATCCTGGACGGCCTGGATGTGCACGTGCCCAAGCCCTACATCTACGCCGCCATGGGCTTCTCGGTGCTGGTGGAATGGCTGAACCTGATGATGCGCCGCCGCGCGGTGGCGCACAACGTGCCGGGTGCGGGTAACTGGTGACCTGACCCATGTGCCGACCAACAGTCGGCACCTACCGGTCGTTCCGGTCGTGTCAAACCGGGTAGGTACCGACCGTTGGTCGGTACGCCTGCAAATGGGCCGCCCACCGGGCGGCCCTTTTGCCATTACAGGGAATTAACCCCATTCATGGAATCCTCCGGCCCGCAAACCCCTTATCTGGAGCCGGTCATGCGATCGTTCATGCGAATGATGTTCCTGGCCATGCTGGCCATCCTGCTGTCGGGTTGTGGGTACAACGCCATCCAGCAGAAAGATGAACAGGTAAAGGCGGGCTGGGCCGAGGTGCTCAACCAGTACAAGCGCCGCGCCGACCTGATTCCCAACCTGGTGCAGACCGTGGAAGGCTATGCCAACCAGGAACGCCAGGTGCTCACCGACGTCACCAATGCCCGCGCCCGCGTCGGCCAGATGAACGTCAACGCCAACGACGCTGAGTCGCTCAAGCAGTTCCAGGCCGCCCAGGGCGAGCTCAGCGGGGCGCTGTCGCGGCTGCTGGTGGTGACCGAGAACTACCCGAACCTCAAATCCGACCAGGGCTTCCGCGACCTGCAGGCGCAGCTGGAAGGCACCGAGAACCGCATCACCGTGGCACGCGGGCGCTACATCCAGCTGGTGCAGGACTACAACACCTACATCCGCTCGTTCCCGCAGCTGATCACCGCCAAGATCTTCGGTTACGACACCAAGCCGAACTTCACCGTGGAAAACGAGGCGCAGATCTCGCAGCCGCCGGCGGTGAAGTTCGGCCAGCCGCCGGCTGCGCCCGCCCCGGCACCGGCGCAGCCAGCACCGCAGCCGCAGGCTCCGCAGCCGGCGAACTGAGCCGATGAAGGCGCTCCGGCTGCGTGCACCAACGGGCTGGCTGGTGCTGTGCCTGGCTCTGCTGTGGCCGCTCGCAGCGGCGTGGGCGCAGAACCCGGCGGCCATTCCGGCGATGGACTCGCCGGTGGTGGACACCACCGGCACTCTGGATGCGGCCAGCAAACAGGCACTGGTCGACCAGGCGTTGGCCCTGCAGCAGCGCAAGGGCAGCCAGCTGCAGATTCTGATGGTGCCCAGCACCGCCCCGGAAGACATTGCCCAGTACACCCAGCGTGTGTTCGAGCAATGGCAGATCGGCCGCAAGGGCGTGGACGACGGTGTGCTGCTGGTTGTGGCCAAGGATGACCGCAGGGTACGCATTGAACCGGGCTACGGGCTGGAAGGGGCGATCCCCGATGCGATTGCCAACCGGGTCATCCAGGAATACCTGGCCCCGAAGTTCCGCAACAATGATTATGCCGGCGGCCTCAGCGACGCCACCGGGGCGTTGGTCAAGCTGATTGACGGCGAGGAACTGCCCGCGCCGGTCAGTGACCACCGCGCGCGCACGGACAGCAGCGCGGATGTCTGGCCGCTCGCGCTGATGATCGGTTTCTTTGTCGGCACCTTCCTGCGCACGCTGCTGGGTGGCCTGCCGCGCCCGCTGCGCGCCGTGCTCGGTGGCGGCGGTGCCGCCGTGGCCGCGTTCCTGTTCACATCGCTGTGGCTGGCCAGCGGCGTGGCCGGCCTGATCGGGCTGATCACCAGCCTGTCCTCCGGCCGCGCCGGCCGCTTCGCCCGCAACACCGGCTGGGGTGGGGGTGGCTGGGGTGGCGGGGGTGGGTTTGGCGGTGGTGGGGGCTTCGGCGGCGGAGGTGGTTGGGGCGGCGGCGGTGGGCGTTCAGGAGGCGGTGGTGCCTCGGGGGGCTGGTGATGCGCGCATGGCGGCACTTCTGGGCTCCCTCGGTGCACCGGGCCTTCCCCGGTGAGCGCCTGCAGGCGATCACCGAGGCGATCACCGCCGGTGAGCAGCAACATGGCGGGCAGGTGATGTTCGCAGTGGAAGCCGACCTGCCATGGTCGGCGCTGTGGCACGGGGTGACCCCGCGCCAGCGCGCCGAACAGGCGTTTGCCCAGCTGCGCACCTGGGATACCGAGCAGAACAACGGGGTGCTGATCTATCTGCTGCTGGCCGACCATGCCATTGAGCTGGTGGCCGACCGCGGCCTGCGCGGCAAGGTGGGCGAAGCACAGTGGCTGGAGGTCTGCCAGCACATGCAGCAGCAGCTGCGCGAAGGGGCCCTGCAGGATGCTGTGTTGCGGGCGGTGGCGGAGGTGTCCGGGCTGCTGGCCCTGCACTATCGGCCCGGCAGCGGGTCCAAGGATGACGGGCTGCCGAATACGCCTCAGCTGCTTTAGCCGGGGGCGGGCAGCGGGGTGGTGGGCGGCCGTAGAATACCCGCTGACCTGCAAGGCGCTGCCCATGATCTATTTCCACGACATCGACCCCATTGCCATCTCGCTTGGGCCGGTCCAGGTGCACTGGTACGGCATCATGTACCTGCTGGGCTTCATCGCCGCCTGGTGGCTGGGGCGCAAGCGCATTGCCGCCGGCCGCCTGCCGGGGGTGGACGCCAATGGGTTCTCCGACCTGCTGTTCTACGCGATGCTGGGCGTGGTGCTGGGCGGGCGCATCGGCTACATGCTGTTCTACGCGCTGGGCGATTTCCTGCACAACCCGCTGCTGCTGTTCAAGGTGTGGGACGGCGGCATGAGCTTCCACGGTGGCCTGTTGGGCGTGCTGTTTGCGTGCTGGTACTGGTCGCGCAAGCACCGCCTGCACCTGTTCGACACGCTGGACTTCATGTCGCCGCTGGTGCCGCTGGGGCTGGGCTTTGGCCGGCTGGGCAACTTCATCGGGGCCGAGCTGTGGGGCAAGTACACCGATGGCACCTGGGGCGTGGTGTTTCCCAGTGGCCTGCCAGCCCCGTTCAACCAGATGGACCTGGCCACGCTGAAGGCGGAGTACGCCACCGGCGCGCTGAACCAGTACGCGCGGCATCCGTCGCAGCTATATGAAGCGTTGCTGGAAGGTCTGGTGATGTTCGTGGTGCTGTGGGCGGTGTCGGCCAAGCCGCGCCAGCGTTACCTGGTGTCGGGCCTGTTTGCGTTGTTGTATGGCGTGTTCCGTTTTGCGGTGGAATTCGTGCGCATGCCCGACAACGGCGTGTACCTGGCGTTCGACTGGTTCACCCGCGGCCAGCTGCTGAGCCTGCCGCTGGTGGCGTTTGGCCTGGTGCTGCTGGTGCTGTCGCGCCGCGCACCGGTGCTGCAGCCGGTGGCTCCGCCGGCGTCTACTGAAGGAAGCAAGGCATGAAGGCGTATCTGGATCTGCTGGAGCATGTGCTGGAACATGGCAGCGAGAAGTCCGACCGCACCGGCACCGGCACGCGCAGCGTGTTCGGCTGGCAGATGCGCTTCAACCTGAATGATGGCTTCCCGCTGGTGACCACCAAGAAGCTGCACCTGCGCTCGATCATCCACGAGCTGCTGTGGTTCCTGAAGGGCGACACCAACATCGGGTACCTGAAGGACAACCAGGTCCGCATCTGGGACGAATGGGCCGACGAGAACGGCGACCTTGGCCCGGTGTACGGCAAGCAGTGGCGCAGCTGGGCCACGGCCGATGGCGGCAGCATCGACCAGATGCAGTGGCTGGTGGAGGAGATCAAGCGCAACCCGGATTCGCGCCGGCTGGTGGTAAGTGCGTGGAACGTGGGCGAGTTGTCGCAGATGGCGTTGATGCCGTGCCATAACCTGTTCCAGTTCTACGTGCTGGACGGCAAGCTGAGCTGCCAGCTGTACCAGCGCAGTGGCGACATTTTCCTGGGCGTGCCGTTCAACATTGCCAGCTACGCGCTGCTGACCCACATGGTGGCGCAGGCGACCGGCCTGGGCGTGGGCGACTTCGTGCATACGCTGGGTGATGCGCACCTGTATTCGAACCACTACGAACAGGCGCGCGAACAGCTCTCGCGCGAACCGCGCGCGCTGCCGACGCTGTGGTTGAACCCGGAAGTGAACGACCTGTTCGGGTTCCAGTTCGACGACATCCGCATTGACGGCTACGATCCGCACCCGGCGATCAAGGCACCGGTGGCGGTGTGAAGCTGTCGATGATCGTGGCGCTGGACCGCAAGCGTGGCATTGGCCGTGACAACGACCTGCCGTGGCGCTTGCCGGACGACCTGCAGCACTTCAAGGCGTTGACGCTGGGCAAGCCGGTGCTGATGGGGCGCAAGACGGCGCTGTCGCTGGGCCGGGCATTGCCGGGGCGGACCAACCTGGTGCTGACCCGCAGCGGGCAGGTGCCGTTCGCAGGCATGCGCGCGGTGGCCTCTTTGCACGAAGCGCAGGCGATTGCAGAAGGCGAGGGTGCGGCAGAACTGTGCGTGATCGGTGGCGGCGAGATTTTCGCCCAGCTGCTGGATCAGGCCGACGCATTGCACCTGACCTGGGTGGACGCGGAGGTGCACGCCGACGTGCATTTCCCTGAGATTGATTCGACGCAGTGGACCGAAGTCTCTCGCACGCACCACCCCGCCGATGCCCGCCACGCGTACGCATTCGACTTCGTAGACTACGTGCGCGCGTAATCCCGCACGGCCGGGCTTGCTCGGCTGCTCTTGCCCGGTTGCTTCTGCTTTGGTGGGATCGGTCGAAAGACGATCGCACGGAACACGTCCCCGACCGGTAACGACTGGAAATCATCGGCACCACGGGTGCCGGGCTACACCCGGTACCTTCATGCATTTTGGCGAACAGCCCTCGGTTCATGGCTCTTCTGGTTTGGCGGGTCGGGGTGGGTTTGCGGGACACGCCGTAAATCCCCCTCCGGGGCCCGGCCCAACCGCCAGCGGTTGGGCGTTCAGTCGCACGCGAGGCAGTGCCTCGCAAGCCGTGCGCCTTCACCCATGTAGGCTCGTCAAAAACATCCATGTTTTTGACGGTCCCGCAAACCCACCCCGACCCACCTTCGACAGGTGATCGGTGGCCATGGAAGATCAAAAGCGTTTCCTCCGGGTGCGTTATCGATGGCGCATGGCGTGTCACTACGGCACCACGCATGCTGCGATTCTGAAATGCAGAATGCCGAAATTCCGATATCCCGCTTTGGTAGGGTCGGTCGCAAGACGACCGCACTGAAATCCCCAACGTCCGGTAACGACATGCAATGACCAACGGCAACGCCGGCCAACGGCCGGCGCTACCGAAACTCGAACGCACGTTGCACTGTTTTCGGCGGAACGTCCGATGCGCCCGCAACCATGTCCTCCACGTAACGCTGCTCCGGTAGGGTCGGTCGCAAGACGACCGCACTGAAATCCCCAACGCCCGGTAACGACATGCCACGACCAACGGCAACGCCGGCCAACGGCCGGCGCTACCGGAGCTCTCACGCGCCGCGTGTGTGGCTTGTGTGCCCGATGCAACGCTTCTGTTCTTCCGTGGCCTCATCAATCGTCAACAGAATTGCTCGCGGTCCATCGGTGATGAAGTACTCCGCACCCACATTGCCGCCGGATTTGCACATCCACATGCCTTTCAGCTTCGTGCAGGGAATCAACGGGTCATCGGGGTGTTGCTCGTCACGCAGATGAGTAAGCGCCTCTACGCGCACACGACGCGGTTTGCGGCAGTGGTAGACGATGCGGGGGCGGGTGGGGGCTTTGTTGTTGGATGTCATACACATGCTCCAAGGTGAAGCTGCCCCGCCAGGATGGCGGAGAGCCGAGCTTTTGCGGAGCTTTCAACCTCCCGGCGGTCACAATGAAGGCAAGCGCGCGATAGCGGAATTCTATTTTCGCCATCGTGCAGATTGATCTGGCGCTTTCGGCCAGGCGAAACGACGCATTGGGCACGCAGTGGGTGGAGTCCTTTGCGGGGCAAGGGATTCGAGGATGTGACGTGCGTCGCGGTTTGTGCGGGATGAGTTTTTCAAGGGGACGCAGTGACCGTTTGTGATTCGTCGTTTTCGACATGCCGTGCGCGTGGTGAGGGTGTGCGCGGTTCCGATGGGTGCATGTCGTTACCGGATGTGGGGAGTGTGCGTGCGGTCGTCTTGCGACCGACCCTACCGGTCAGAGATTCTGCAGAGGGCGGCATCGCGTGGTCGCGTGCGGAGACGACGCATTTGATTTCCCGTGGCCACCGGCCATCTCTAGAAGGTGGGGCGGGGTGGGTTTGCGGGACCGTCAAAAACATGGATGTTTTTGACGAGCCTACATGGATGTATTTACGGCGTGTCCCGCAAACCCACCCCGGCCCGCCAGACCTGGGAGAGTCGTGAACCGAGGGCTGTTCGCATGAATCCAACAGCAGCCGGACAAGCCCGGCTCTACGTAGGCTGCGTGCCGCCGTCGTTGCCGCCAGATTCGCGCGGTGCGCGTTGTTGTTCGCGACGGGGGCCGCGGCGGCGCGGTCCGCGCGGGCGGTTCTGCGGCTGGGGCTGCGGGGAACGTGGCGGACGCGGCGGTGCTTCCGGCTTCGGCACGTCCCGGCCCGGCACCTGCACCACCCGCAGTTCGTCGGTGTCCAGCTGCAGTGCGGTCAGCTTGCCGCCCCATACCGCGCCGGTATCAATGGCGTGCACACCCTGGGTGATCGTCAGGCCCAGCGCCGACCAGTGGCCGCACACGACCTTCAGGTCGCGCTCGACCCGGCCCGGCACTTCGAACCACGGGTATAAGCCCTGCTCCTGGGTGCCCGGCGTGCCCTTGTCTTCAATGCCGATGCGTCCGCGTGGCGTGCAGTAACGCATGCGCGTCAGGATGTTGATGATCGCCCGTGAACGGTCATAACCGGTCAGCCCGGGTGACCAGATCGGCTTGTCGCCATACATGTTGCGGAACAGCTTGCGGTAGCCATTGCCGTGCAGCTGCGCTTCCACTTCGCGCGCATGCTTCTCGGCCAGCTGCGTGGTCCACTTCGGGGCCAGGCCCGCGTGCACCATCATCCAGCCCAGCTCGCGGTCCACGTGCACCAGCTTCTGCAGGCGCAGCCAGTCCAGCAGTACATCGCGGTCTTCCGCCTGCACCACCCGCAGCAGGTCCGGGTTGACCTTGCGCTGCTCTTCTTCCGTGCGCGCCCCCACCGCCAGCAGCGACAGGTCATGGTTGCCCAGTACCACCACGCTATGCTCGCGCAGCGAATGCACCAGCCGCAACGTTTCCAGCGACTGCCCGCCGCGGTTCACCAGGTCGCCGCAGAACCACAGTGTGTCCACCGCCGGGTCAAAGCGGATCTTTTCCAGCAACCGCTGGGTGACCTCATAGCAGCCCTGCAGGTCGCCGATGGCCCAGACACTCATGCGTGCGCCTCCGTCAGTGCAGTGTGCGTGGAATGGCCAGAACGAACGGCTCGATGGTGGCCGCGAACTCGGTGCCGTCGTCGGCCACCATGTCGTAATGGCCCTGCATCGTGCCGTGCTCGGTTTCCAGCATGACACCGGAGGTGTAACGGAACTCTTCACCCGGGCGCAGGCGCGGCTGCTCGCCGACCACGCCTTCGCCATCCACCTGTTCCACCCGGCCATTACCGTCGGTGATGCGCCAGTGGCGCGCAACCAGCCGCGCGGCCACCTGGCCTTCGTTCTGGATACGGATGCTGTAAGCGAACGCGTAGCGTCCGTCCTCCGGCGTGGACTGGTCATCGAGAAAGCGGGGGGCCACCTCCACGGAGATGGCGTGTTTTTTTGCTGCGTCAGTCATACAGGCAGTGTAGAGGGTGTTTCAGGCTTCCGCGCGCGGAACGTTGGCCAGGGCGATGAATTGCGCCACTTCCAGCTGCTCGGCACGGGCATCGCTGCGCACGCCGGCCGCTTCGAACTGCTCCGGCGTGACCACGCCATTGAGCGCGTTGCGCAGCGTTTTGCGGCGCTGGCCAAAGGCGGATCTGACCACTTCGGCGAAGCGCTTGCGGTCGATGATGCCCACCGTGGCCGGGTCGCGCGGCACCAGCCGCACCACGGCCGAATCCACCTTCGGCGGTGGGCGGAAAGCTCCCGGTGGCACCACGAACAGCGAGCTCACCTTGCACCACGCCTGCAGCATTACGCTCAGGCGACCATAGACCTTGCTGCCGGGGTCGGCCGCCATGCGGTCCACCACTTCCTTCTGCAGCATGAAGTGCATGTCGCGGATCACCGCCGCATGCTCCATGGCATGGAACAGGATGGGCGAGGAGATGTTGTAGGGCAGGTTGCCGACCAGGCGGATCTGTCCACCGGCAGCCAGCTCGGTGAAGTCCACCTGCAGCACGTCGCGGTGCACGATGGTGAGCTCGCCCAGCGGTGCCGCAGCGGCGGTCAGCGGCGCAATCAGGTCGCGGTCGAATTCGATCACGGTCAGGCGCGGATGGCGGCGCAGCAGCGGCAGGGTGATGGCACCCTGACCCGGACCGATCTCGACCAGGCGGTCGTCGTCCTTCGGATTGACCGCCAGCACGATCTTGTCGATGTAGCTGCGGTCGGCCAGGAAGTGCTGGCCCAGCTGCTTTTTGGCCGGGGCGGTGAAGCCCGGGGCCGAGGGGGAATGCGAAGAAGTCATGCGCCCATTTTACGTTGAGCCGCCAGCCGGGCGCACAGCGCGGTGGCGGCCAGCAGGCTGGAAGGGTCGGCCACCCCGCGCCCGGCCAGCTCCAGCGCGGTGCCGTGGTCCACGGCCACGCGGGGGTAGGGCAGGCCCAGGGTGATGTTCACGGCCTGCTCGAAGCCGCTGTACTTGAGTACCGGCAGGCCCTGGTCGTGGTACATCGCCAGCACGGTGTCGAAACCGGTCAGTTTCTGCGGCAGAAAGGCGGTATCGGCCGGCAGCGGGCCCACCAGGTCCATGCCTTCGGCGCGCAGTCGTTGCATGAGCGGGATAATGATGTCCAGTTCCTCGCGGCCCAGATGCCCGTCCTCGCCGGCATGCGGGTTGAGCCCCAGCACCGCAATGCGCGGCTGGGCCAGGCCGAAGTCGCGGCGCAGCGCGGTGTGCACGGTGTGCAGGGTGGTCGCCAGGGTGTCGGCGGTGATGGCATCGGCCACGTCCCGCAGTGGCACGTGGGTGGTGGCCAGGGCGACCCGCACGATGTCGTTGGCCAGCATCATCACCACCTTGACCCCGGCCTGGTCGGCCAGCAGCTCGGTGGTGCCGCTGTAGGCAATACCGCCCTGGTTGATTACCGCCTTGTGGACCGGGCCGGTGACCACCCCGCCCAACCTGCCGTCCAGGCAGGCTTGACCGGCCTGGTGCAGGGCACTGATCACCGCCGCCGCGTTGGCCGGATCGGGTTCGCCGAAGCGGGAGGGGGTGGCGTTGGGGACAGGCCGCAGACGCAGATCGCCCGGCTGGCGGGCGATGGCATGTTCAGGCAGCAGTTGCAGCGGCAGGCCCAGCGCGGTGGCGGCCGCACGCAGGCTGTCCGGGTCGCCGAAGGCCAGCAGCTGGCAGTCGCTGCGTGGCTGCTGGATCAACCGCAGGCAGAGCTCCGGGCCGATGCCTGCGGGCTCGCCCGGTACCAGCGCGAGCTGCGGCAGCATCGAAGCGCCCTCAGGACTGCGGCGGGGTCGCCGCAGCGGCGGCGTCGCCCTGGCGCAGGTCGACGTAGGCTTCCCCACGCAGTTCCTGCAGGAAGCGGTTGTACTCTTCTTCCAGCTTGCGGCGGCCGATGGTTTCGCGGATCTGGGCACGCTTGTTGTCAGTGCTGGCGTCGGTCTGGCGGGTTTCCACACGCTGCACGATGTGCCAGCCGGCATCGGTACGGAACGGCTGGCTGACGCCGCCGTCGCTGACGCCGGTGATCTGCTTGCCGAAGTCCGGGCCGAACGCATCGGCCGGGAACCAGCCGAGGTCGCCGCCCTGGCCCTTGCTGTTGGCGTCTTCGCTGGATTCCCGGGCCACGGCCTGGAAGTCCGCGCCGCCGGCAATGCGGGCACGCAAGGTGTCGATCTTGGCCTTGGCGGCAGCGCTGTCCTGCTGGTCGGTGACCCGGATCAGGATGTGGCGGCCGTGGTATTCGGTGATGGTCTGGGTACCGGCGCTGGCGTTGGCGTCACGCACTTCCACCAGCTTGAGCAGCTGGAAGCCGCTTGGGCCGCGCAGCGGACCCACCACGTCACCGGCCTTCATCTGGGTCATCATCTGCGCGAACGCATTGGGGATTTCGTCCAGCGTGCGCCAGCCCAGGTCACCGCCTTCCAGCGCGTTGGGGCTGTCGGAATAGCGCACGGCAGCTGCATTGAAGTCCAGCTCACCCTTGTCCAGCAGGGCTTTGACGCCGTCGGCCTTCTTCTGCCCGGTCGCGATCTGGTCGGCGCTGGCCGCTTCGGGCAACGCGATCAGGATGTGGGCCAGGTGGTACTGGGTGCCGGTGGTGGCCTCCTGCTTCAGCGCGGCATCCACTTCGCCTTCGCTGACGCTGATGCGGCTCTGTGCGAAGCTCTGGCGCAGACGCTGCACGGTGATTTCGTCGCGAACCGAGGCGCGGAAGTCGTTGAAATCCACGCCATCACCGGCCAGACGCTGGCGCAGCGCATCCACGCTGGTGCCGTTCTGCTGCGCAATGGCGCTGATGGCCTGGTTCAGCTCCTGGTCGCCGACCTTGATGCCGCTGCTTTCGGCGCGGGCCACCTGCAGCTTGACCAGAACCAGGCGCTCCAGCACCTGGCGGCGCAGCACGTCATCCGGCGGCAGCTGGTTCTCACGCCCGGCGTACTGGGACTTGATGTTGGTGACGGCGCGGTCCAGTTCGCTCTGCAGCACCACGTCCTCGTCGACGATGGCAGCAATGCGGTCCAGCGCCTGGGTCTGCTGGGCCAGCACCTGCAACGGGGCGCTGACGGTGGTGACCGCCATCAGCGAAGCGAGAAGAACGGGAAGGGTCTTGGTCATGGGATCTGGTTCGGATCGTAGTCGTCACGGGCTGCACCGGTGTTGCTGGGCGGCACGAGATAGAGGTCGTCGCGGTAGTAGCCGAGAATAGCACGGCGCAAGGTGCGGTCCGTGTTCTGGCCGATGGAGCTCAGGCCCTTGAGCACGAACTCGATCTGGAACGAGTTGTTCATCTCGCCCTCACGATTGCGCACGTAGCGGCGGGCCAGCGCGCGCACCGCCAGGCAGCAGCTGTCCCACTGCACGCCGCCGATGATCTCCAGCGGTTCCTTGTCCTGGATGGAGTAGTAGTAGCGGCCCACCAGGCTCCAGCGCTCGTTGATCGGGTACAGGAACGACAGGTCGGCCTGTTCCAGCAGGGTGCGCTCTTCCTTGGTGGCGGTGGCCGGTGCGCCTGCGTTCACGCGGTAGCGGTAGGTCAGGTTGACGATGCCGTCGTTGGACATCAGGTAGCGCGCACGCACGCTGGCCAGATCCTCACGCTTCATTTTCGGGTCCCACTGGTAGGTGGCACCCAGGTTCCAGCGGTCGTTGATGGCGTAGTTGGCATCGGCGATCCAGGCCGACTTGCCCTTTTCCACCACTGCGGCCTGATTGGGCAGGGTCACCCGCGAGTCGTCGAAGTACAGGATCTGGCCGATGCTGCCGGAGAAGCGCTCGCGGCCGGTGTCCTGGTCGATGAAGCGGGTGCTCAGTGCCATGGTCAACTGGTTGGCGTCGTTCTGGCGGTCCGCACCGGTGTAGCGCGAGTCGCGGAACAGCTGGCCCCAGCTGAAGGTGAAGTCGCGGGTGTCGAAGATCGGCAGGTCGCTCTGGTCGCGGTACGGCGTGCGCAGGTAGAACAGGCGCGGCTCCAGCGTATGCAGGAATGACTTGCCGCCGATCTCGGTCTCGCGGTCGAAGAACATGCCGGCGTCGAGGCTGACGATGGGCATGCTGCGGTGAGGCGAGGTGTCGCCCAGCAGCTGTTCGGGCGTGGCGGTGGCCGGGTCGATGCCTGCGTCACGCAGCGCCTGCAACCGGGTCTGCTGGGCCAGCCCGCGGTCCAGCTCGTAACCGGTGTAGCGGTAGGCCAGGGTCGGGGTGACGTACCAGGCCGCGCCGGCAAAGGGCATGGTGACGTACGGCTTGATGTCCAGGCGCGAACCGTTGAAGTACGGCGTCACCACGCCAGTACGTTCGTAGTCGCCGTCGATGCCGGACTTCTGGTCGACATCGTCATGGGTGAAGCGCACCGCTTCGGCGTACACCCCGGTTTCCAGCCACGGCAGCAGTGGCTTGTCCCAGTTGAAGAAGGCGCGCGGCTGGCGCGCGTAGGGCAGCGAGGCTTCGGTCAGGGTGTAGTCGGTCAGCTGCCAGTAGTCGGCCATCAGGCCGGCGGTCCAGTTTTCGCCGGTCCCGTAGATGCCGATCTGGCTCTGCAGGGTGGAGGTGGTGACGCCGATCAGCTTGCTGGAGAAGTCCTCCATGTAGCGCTCGTCGCTCACCCACGCCAGGTTGGCGCGCGCCTGCCAGTGCGTGTTGATGTTGTGGTAACCCTCGTACTGCACCTGCCCGCGGTCCTTGTCGCGCAGCTTGTCGTTGGGCAGGTAGGCGGTCTGCAGTTCGCCGCGGCCGCCGTCATAGAGATAGCGGAACTCGTTGTCCAGCATGAAACCGCGCTTGCTCATGTAGCGCGGGGTCAAGGTGTCGTCGTAGTTCGGAGCCAGGTTGAAGTAGATCGGCTGGGCGTAATCGAAGCCGTTGCGCCCGGACAGACCGAGTTCCGGGTACAGCAGACCGGTCTGGCGGCGGTCGTCGATCGGGAACTTGAAGTACGGAGCCCACAGCACCGGCACCTTGCCGATGCGTAGCACCGCGTTGCGTGCGGTGCCGAAGCCTTCGTCGTTGTCCACTTCAATCTGCGGCGCGGAAAGCTTCCAGATCGGCTGCGAGGGATCGCAGGTGGTGTAGGTGGAGCGGTGCATCTGGCCCACTGCGCCCTGCAGGTCGACCGACTCGGCACCGCCGTGGCCGCGACGATCCACCAGCTGGTACTGGATGTCACTGATCTTGTGGGTGTCCGATTCCTGGTTGCCTTCGGCGCGCTGGGCGACCATGCGGAACGAGGAGTCCTGGTAGCGGACATTGCCTTCGGCGATGTAGTTGCCGCTTTCAGTATCGAAGCTCAGGTGGTCGGTACCCAGGAACTGGTCGCCGCGCTTGAGGGTGACATTGCCCTGGTACTGCGGCACGGTTGCCGTGCCGAACAGCTGGTTGCCTTCGATGTCGGTAGGCTGCTGGTCGCGCGTGGCGGCCGCTTCCTTGTCAGGCTTGGGGGCCTCTTCGAAGACCGGCAGAACGTCGGTGACCGGGCACAGGCCCCAGTTCAGTGGCTTCTCATCGGCCATGGCAGGCAGGCAGATGGCGATGCTCAGGGGGAGGGGCAGCAGGCGGAGGGCTCGGCGCACGCGGGCTTCGGATTCGGGGGAAAACGGAGGGTAGCTTGCCCCATCGCTTGCATAGGGGCAATGAAGGGCGGTCGCGAGGAAGGGTTCAGGTTCATCCGGACCCGGTCGCGCCGGCCGGCCGCTGGCCGGCAACCCATGAACCCATCAAAAGATCACAACAACGCGCCCACATGGGCGACGCTGCATTCGGCCAGCGCCTGCAGGTCGTAACCACCCTCCAGCATCGACACCACCCGCCCGGCTGCATGCCGCCGCGCCAGCGCATGCAGTTCGCGCGTGATCCACGCGAAGTCGTCGGTTTCCAGCATCAGATCGGCCTGCGGGTCGCGCAGGTGCGCGTCGAACCCTGCCGAGATCAGCAGCAGCTGCGGGCGGAAGTCGTCAATGGCCGGCAGCATCTCATCGGCCCAGACATTGCGGAACCGGAAGCCGCCACTGCCAGGCGGCAGCAGAATATTGAGCAGGTTGCCCGCCCCACGGTCGCGGCGCAGCCCCGAGTTCGGGAACAGCCCGGCCTGATGCGTGCTGTAGTACGCCACGCGCGGGTCGGCGATGAAGATGTCCTGGGTGCCGTTGCCGTGGTGCACGTCGAAATCCACCACCGCAATGCGTTCCAGCCCATGCCGGTCGCGCGCATGGGCGGCGGCAACGGCGATGTTGTTGAACAGACAGAAACCCATCGCGGTCGTGGCGGTGGCATGGTGGCCGGGCGGACGCACCGCGCAGAAGGCCACCGGGTCATCCCCCAGCATCACTGCATCGACCGCGGCCACGCCGGCACCGGCGGCGTGCACGGCAGCGGCGGCCGAGCCGGGCGAGGTCATCGTGTCCATGTCGATCAGGCGCAGCGGCTCGGTCTGCGCCTGCAGCACCTGGTCGATCAGTTCGCTGTCGTGCACCCGCGCCACATCACCGCGCTTGGCCGCTGGAGCCTGCCGCCAATCCAGCCGGTCCGGGAACGCCGCGTGCAGGGCGTCCAGTACCACCTGCAGCCGTTGCGGAGATTCGGGATGGCCCGGGCCGGGATCGTGCTGCAGACAGGCGGGATGGGTATAAACCAGCATGCGGCTCCGTTTCCGTTAACCGTGGCGTCGGTTGTGCTGCCAGAGAACCTCGCCCTGGCCGTTGGCGCGAGCCAGCACCCGGGCCAGCACGAACAACAGGTCCGAAAGGCGGTTGAGGTACTGCAGGGCTTCTTTGCGCACCGGTTCAAGCCGGGCCAGGGTGACCGTCTCGCGCTCGGCGCGGCGCACGATGGTGCGGGCCAGATGGCAGCGGGCGGCGGCTTCTCCCCCGGCCGGCAGGATGAATTCCTGCAGCGCTGGGAGGCTGGCGTTGTAATGGTCCAGTTGGTGTTCCAGCGCGGTCACGTCGCCCTGTTGGATCGCGGCGTGGCCGGGAATGCACAGCTCCCCGCCCAGGTCGAACAGCTGATGCTGGATGCGGGTCAGAAGTGCGCCGATGTCCTCGGGCAGGGGCACTGCCAGCAGCACGCCCAGGGCCGAGTTGGCCTCGTCCACGGTGCCGAACGCATGCACCCGCGCATCGTCTTTGGCGACGCGACTGCCATCACCCAGCCCGGTGCTGCCGTCGTCGCCGGTACGGGTATAGATGCGTGAAAGCCGGTTGCCCACGAATGCTGCCGTCTCAGCGCAGCATGTCGCGGCGTGCCTGCAGCACCTTGCCGACCTGCTCGGTGGCCAGTTGCAGTGCGGCGGCCAGGCCGACATAGGTCGCGGTGGTGCGCAGGTACGGCAGGAACCACTGGGCGTAATTCTGTGCCCAGCCGGAAAGGGTGGGGTCGGCCACCACGTCACTGGTCCAGTAGAACCCGCCCTGCGCGAACAGGTGGCACACCGCCACCGCCCCCAGCAGCAGGGCGATACCCTTGCCCAGCACGGCCCAGTTGGCGCTGCGATAGCCCTGGCGCAGCAGCGCACCGCCAGCCCACATCGCAAAGTAGGCGGGGATCAGCAGCGCGGTGCCCGGCGACACGCAGTAGTGCTGCCAGTAGCCGATGCCGCTGGCACGGATCACCAGCACGTCGATGACCAGGGCCAGCACCATCAGCAGCGGGAAGGCCCAGCGCGTCCACGCGCGCAGGTGGAAGCCGGCGATGAAGAACACCGCCCAGGAGGCATCCGGGATCGACGCAAAGTGATTCACGCGGGTGGCGATCATCAGCAGGGCCAGCACCGCAAGAATGAACGCGCGGGGGGCAATGGACGGCGGGGACGCGGGCAGGGTGCTCATGGCATTCATTCTAGCGCCTGCCGCGCGCCGCGGGCTGGCTCTATCATGGTGGGCATGAGTGAACATCATGATGTAGTGATCGTCGGCGGCGGCCTGGTCGGGGCCAGCCTGGCCATTGCGCTGGACCGCGCCGGGCGCAGGGTGGGGCTGGTCGAGGCCACGCCGGCCGGCAGCCTGCCGCCGGTGTTCGACCAGCGCAACCTCAGTTTTGCCGCCGCCACCGTCAACGCGCTGACCGCGTTGGGGGTGATGCCGCTGCTGGGCAGCGCGGTGGGACCGATCACCCGCATCCATGTCAGCCGCGCCGGTGACTTCGGCCGGGTGCAGATGAATGCCGCCGATTACCAGCGGCCGTGGTTCGGACAGGTGGTGGTGGCACGCGACTTCGGCCAGGCGCTGGAGACCCGCCTGGGCCAGCTGCAGCACCTGACCCGCTACCGGCCGGCGCGCTTCGTGCGCCTGGGCGAGGTGGTGGACGGCCAGCGCGCGGTGGTGGTGGCCGACGACAGCGGTGAACGCACCCTGTGGGCACGGCTGGTGGTCGGTGCCGACGGCACCCGCAGCGGCGTGCGCGAGGGGCTGGGCATCGGCGTGGACGAGCACGATTTCGGCCAGACCCTGTTTGTGGCAAGGCTGCGCGCGGCGCGCGCGCCTGACGGCACTGCCTACGAGCGCTTTACCGACACCGGCCCGACCGCGCTGCTGCCGCGCGGCGACCGGCATTTCGGCGTGGTGCACGGGGTGGCGCGCGACCAGGCCGAGGCGGTGATGGCCCTGGACGAAGCCGCCTGGCTGCAGCGCCTGCAGAACGCCATCGGCTGGCGCGCCGGGCGGCTGCTGGAAAGTGGCCCGCGCAGTGCCTATCCGTTGATCCAGGTACTGGCGCGCGCGCTGGTGGGCGAACGCACGGTGCTGCTGGGCAATGCTGCGCAGACCATCCATCCGCTGGGTGCGCAGGGCTTCAACCTGGGCCTGCGCGATGCATTGACCCTGGCCGAACTGCTGCCCGATGGCGGCGATCCGGGCAGCGATGCCCTGCTGCAGCAGTATGTGGCGCGCCGTGAGGAAGACCGCCGCCAGACCATCGCCTTCTCGGGCGGGCTGGCGCGGGTGACCAGCAACCCGGCCCCGCTGCTGCGCCCGCTGCGCAGCCTGGGCCTGCTGGCCGCGCAGGCCAGCGATGTGCAGTCGATGCTGGTGGGCGGTGCCATGGGCTTCCGCGGCACAGTGCCGGCGTTGTGCCGGGGAGCAAACCCATGAACCGGCGCGCGCGTGATGTGATCGTGGTCGGCGGCGGTGTGGTGGGGGCGGCGTGCGCGTTGGCCCTGGCCGACGCCGGGCTGGACGTCACCCTGGTTGAAGGTCGCGAACCGGCCCAGTGGCAGGCGCTGCAACCCGACCTGCGGGTGTATGCGTTTGCGCCGGACAATGCCCGGCTGCTGCAGGCGCTGGGGGTCTGGCCGACTGTATTGGCCGCCCGCACCTGTGCCTACCGGCGCATGCGGGTGTGGGATGCCGCCGGCGGAGACGAGCTGTGCTTCGACGCCGACCGCCTGGGCCGCGAGCAGCTCGGCTGGATCGTCGAGAACGACCTGCTGGTGGACCGCCTGTGGGCGGCGCTGCCGGCGGCCGGCGTGCAGCTGTGCTGTCCGGCCCGGGTGGAAGCCCTCGAGCAGGATGAGGACGGCGTGCGCCTGCGCCTGGACGACGGCCGTCGGCTGGAGGCGCGGCTGGCGGTGGCCGCCGATGGGGCCGAATCCACCCTGCGCCAGCTGGCCGGGCTGCAGGTCAGCCGCCAGGACTACGGCCAACGCGGCGTGGTCGCCTACGTCGACACCGAACACGACAACGAGGCCACGGCCTGGCAGCGCTTCCTGACCACCGGGCCGCTGGCCGTGCTGCCGGCCGGCGTGCGGCGCAGTTCGATTGTCTGGACCTTGCCCGACGCCGAGGCCGAGCGCGTGCTGGCGCTGGATGAGGCCGCGTTCGGGCAGGAGCTGACCCGGGCGTTCGGTGCGCGGCTGGGGACGATGCGCCTGGCCAGTCGCCGTGCCGCATTCCCGCTGCGACGGCAGCTGGCCAAGGCCTATGTGGCGGGCCGTGTGCTGGCACTCGGCGATGCTGCCCACGTGGTGCATCCGCTGGCCGGGCAGGGCGTGAACCTGGGCCTGCGCGACGTGGCGGCCCTGCGTGAACGGGTGCTGCAGGCCCAGCAGCGCCGCCAGGACTGGTCCAGCCCGGAGCGGCTGCAGCGCTGGGCGCGCGAGCGGCGCAGCGACAACACCGTGTCGGCGTACGGGTTTGATGCGATCAACAAGGTGTTTTCCAACGACGAGATGCACCTCACGCTTGCACGCGGTCGCGCGCTGGGTTGTGTGGGCAAGTGGCCACCGCTGGTGTCGGCGTTCTGGAAGCGGGCGGCGGGCTTGGGGTGATGAGGGTTCCGGCACCCCGTTGACGCGCATGGCGCGTCACTACGCGGGCTTGGTCGAAATCCGGTGCAGGGACACACCATGCGTGTCCACGCAGAAATGATCGAGATCACGTAGAGCCGGGCTTGCCCGGCTGCATGTCAATGATCGAAATCCGGTAGAGCCGGACTCTGCCCGGCTGCACGATGACGGACTGCAACCTGCGCAATCCTCCATCCGTGAGCCCATCATGACCATCACCAGCGTTCTAACCCGCGTCTTCAGCCCAACCACCTACGCCGCCCGGAAGGCGGTCGCCCACGAGCAGGTATTCAGGAAAGCCTTGGGTGATCTGTTGAAAAACGTCGGAAACCTGCAGAAAGAAGCAAAATGCACGAACGTGGGTCTGCGCAGCAATGATGCACACCTTGCTCTGTCCGATCTCAGGAAAAGCATCGGCAATCCCCTGAGCGTATCAATGGCAAAGCTTCAGTTGCACTACGTCAAGGTGCTCAAGAATGACTTGGAGTCTCAGCTCAAAGACGCTCTGAAAGCCAACGGCTGGCAGGCAGACCACCTCAAGCCGCTGAATGCCCTGTGCAAGGAGGCAAGCAAGCTTCAGCACTTCAGGTATCAGAACCACCCGGCGTCAGGCGGGTGATTGGTTTTTGAAAGTCCACTGGGCGGTAGCCGCGCAGAATCATCGGTTGGCCTAACCAGAATGTACCTGCCATGACCGCGCCGATTGCTCCCAGTCGTTTGAACCCAGCCGTCCCATCGTTACCGCCGCGGGAGGAGTTGCAGAATGGGCCAAAGCCGACAGAGGTTTCCAACACCCCGCGACACCTGAGCCAGCAGCAGCGTCTTCTCAACAAGGCCTTTGGTGACTTCTTGCGCGACGTCAAGAAGTCCTCGGCAGATAGCCCGCTGCCGCTGCAGCATGTCTGCTCGACGGATGTTCGCACGCGGTGACGGCATGACGCGCATGGCGCTTCACTACGCAGTGCATGAAATGCGGCCACACCCGCCGCGACACGCCATGCGTGTCGCGGCGGTGTGTGTCCCTCTGTGTGTCGCAATCGACCCGAAATGATCGATTTCTACAAGTGCCTCACCGTGAGGCACTGCACACTGAGGCAAACCACTCGCGCAGGTGCAAGATGGCCATACCCGGTATCTCCCATGTACTGAACGTGCTTCGCCCGCTGGACGTCCAGAACGAGCAGAAGACGGCTACCGACGCCGAGGCCTGTTGCCCGGTCGAAGTCGTATCCGGGTTACGCGGAATGCTGCAGGAGATCAGGAACGGCCAGCCCGCAGGTGTGGGCTTCAGTGGCGGCAACGGGGTGACGGCGTACGCGGAGCTCAATGCCTTCGTAGAACATGCCGCGGATGGCGAAAGCGTTCCCCTTTCTCCCGAGCGTTTCGCTTCGATGCTGCTGCATGTATCCCAGCTGGAAGCGGACCTCGCTCGACAGCTCAAAAATGCCCAGTCAGAGCCAGCGCGGCAGGCACTTCAGCGGGCCATCGGCGCAGCGGAAAACGTGAAGCACCTTTCCCGGTAGGGACGCGCCATGCGTGTCAATGCAGTGAACCCTGGCATGGTCGAAGCCACGCAGGGCGTGGCTCTACGGAAGCGTCGGGTCAGGGCACCAACCAGCCCTGCAACTGCGCGCGGTCCAGCCGACCGCGCCGCGTGGTATCCAGCGAGGTGAACTCATCGGCCAGCGCCGGATTGGCCTGGGCTTCCTGGCGGCTGATGAACCCGTCGCCATCCACATCCAGCGCTTCAAACCGGAACCGATACTGCCCGACCACGCTGTCCGGCTGCACCGAGCGCACGGTCACCGTCGACTCCCCCGCGACTGGCGGCAGGGTCACTGCATGGGTGACCGCGCCGCTGGACAACGACTGCGTACGCACCCCTGCGGGCACTTCCCGCAGTGGCGCAGTAGTCGCCGGCACCTGCGCCAAGGCAACGCCGACCCACCCGGCGTAGAGACACGCCATGCGTGTCATCGCGCCAATGACACCCCGCAAACCCCTCACCACGCCAGCACCGTGATCTCTTCCCGATCGTGATACAGCTGCTTGGCGCGCACATTCAACGGTCGCCCGGCGTGCTGCTGGAACAGATCAAGGCACAGCCGGGTCTCGTCCCAGCGCTTCTTCATCGGCAGCTTCAGATTGAAGATCGCATGCTGGCACCAGCCTTCGCGGAACCAGGTCGCCATGCGCTCGGCTACGCGACGCGGCTGTTCCACCATGTCGCAGACCATCCAGTCCAGCGGTGCCTCGGGCTGCCAGTGGAAACCATCCGCGCGCAGGTGTTCGACCAGGCCGGTCTGCAGCACATGCTCGCGCAGCGGGCCGTTGTCCACGCTGATCACGTGCATGTGCTGGCGGGTCAGCACCCAGGTCCAGCCGCCGGGCGCGGCACCGAGGTCGGCGGCGCGCATGCCGGGCTTGACCAGCTGTTCGCGTTCCTCCGGGCGCATCAGGGTGAGCAGCGCTTCGTCCAGCTTCAGTGCCGAGCGCGACGGCGCTTCCGGCAGCAGTTTCAGGCGCGGAATGCCCAGCGCCCATGGCGCGCTGTCGCGGGTGTCGGCCACGCACACGAAGGCATGCCGGCCATCGACAAACACCACGTGCAGGCGCGGCAGGCCGGTGTTGGCCTTGTCGGTCAGCAGCCCGGCCTTGCGCAACGCCGGGCGCAACGCATTGCCGAACGCCCGGGCCAGGCCGGCCAGCGGTTTGCCGGCGTCCGAATCGGGGTGTTCCACCCACATGTCGCCAAACCGGGCCTGGCCTTCCAGCGCAGCCAGAATCGGGGTGATGCGGTCAGCCGGATCCAGCTCACGCAGCTCAGCCAGCACCACCAGCTTCTGCCGGGCAAAGATCAGCGAACGCCAGGGCAGGGCCTGCGACAGCCTGGCCCCTTCGTCGGTGGCGAACAGTACGTAGCCGTCGTTGCGCTGCGTGCGCGCGTAGCCGTGAATACCGGCGTAAGCAGCGCGCTCGCTCAGCTCACCGGCCAGTTCCGGCTCGAAGCCCTGGCGGCACAGACACAGCAGGCCGCTCACAGGCCCACGCCTGCGACAGCGCGGTCAGTAATGCGCGCCATTGGTTTCCCCATAGGTGCGCAGTACCGCGCGTGCGGCATCGCGGTTCAGACCCTGTACCACGTCGATGCCGCGCTTGTTGAGCTCGCCTACCCAGTCGGCCGGCAGCGGACCTTCGTCGAACGGGGTCAGTTCTTCCACGCCCTGCGCGCTGGCCCCGATCAGCAGCCGGTCGATGCCGGCCCAGATGGTGGCCCCGAAGCACTGGCAGCACGGCTGCGACGAGGTGGCCAGGGTGATGGGCGTGAGCACATCGTTCAGACGCGGCGTCTGCAGGCGCTGCTGGGCCAGCATGTAGGCCATGTTTTCGGCATGTGCCAACGAGGTGTTGTGCGGCACCACGCGGTTCACACCGGCGGCGATCACCGTGTGGTCGGGGCCGAACACCACCGCACCGAACGGGCCGCCACTGGCGTGTTCGACATTCAGGCGCGACAGTTCGATGGCCAGTGCGACCTTGGCCTCATCGTCGGGATAGGCACGGCCCAGGTCGATCTGGTCGTGGATCCAGGCGGGCAGGGTCAGGTGGACTTGTGCATACAGCATGACAGTTCTCTCAGGCCGACCAGGTGTCGCGCAGGGTCACGCTGCGGTTGAACACCGGGGCGGCGGCGGTGTGGTCGCGGCGGTCGGCGACGAAGTAGCCGGTGCGCTCGAACTGGAACGACTGCTCGGGCGCGGCCGCGGCAGCAGACGGCTCCACGTAACCGGTGACCGTGCGGCGCGATTCCGGGTTGAGGTAATCGCGGTAGGTCTTGCCTTCGGATTCGTCATCCGGGTTCGCTACCGAGAACAGGCGGTCGTACAGGCGGATTTCCGCCGGCACGCCGTGCACGGCGCTGACCCAGTGGATGGTGCCCTTGACCTTGCGGTTGGCCCCTTCCATGCCCGGGCGCGATTCCGGATCGAGCCAGCCGCGCAGCTCGGTGATGGTGCCGTCGGCATTCTTGATCACCTCATCGCAGCGGATGATGCCGGCCCCGCGCAGGCGTACTTCGCCGCCCGGCACCAGGCGCTTCCAGCCCTTGGGCGGCACTTCGGCGAAGTCTTCGCGGTCGATCCACAGCTCACGCGCGAACGGCACCGAACGGCTGCCGAAGGCCTCATCCTTGGGGTGGTTGCTGAAGGTCAGCTGTTCTTCAAAGCCTTCTGGCAGGTTGGTCAGCACCAGCTTGACCGGATCGATCACCGCCATGCGGCGCGCCGCGGCACTGTCCAGATCTTCACGCAGCGCACCTTCAAGCACGCTGAAGTCGATCAGCGAATTCTGCTTGCTGATGCCGACGCGCTCGGCAAACAGGCGCATCGCCGCCGGGGTGTAACCGCGACGGCGCAGACCCTGCAGGGTCGGCATGCGCGGGTCGTCCCAGCCGTCCACCAGCTGCTCGGTGACCAGCGCCATCAGCTTGCGCTTGCTCATCACGGTGTAGTTGATGTTCAGGCGCGAGAATTCGATCTGGCGCGGCTTGGCGGCTTCACGCGGCAGGCCGCGGTCGACCAGCGGCTGGGTCAGCTCGGGGCTGTGGGCGAAATCAACGTTGTCCACGCACCAGTCGTACAACGGGCGGTGGTCTTCGAATTCCAGCGTGCACAGCGAATGGGTGATGCCTTCGATGGAGTCGCCCAGCGCGTGGGCGAAGTCGTACATCGGGTAGATCGGCCAGGCGTTGCCGGTGTTCTGGTGCTCCACATGCTTGATGCGGTAGATCGCCGGGTCGCGCAGGTTGATGTTGCCGCTGGCCATGTCGATCTTCGCGCGCACGGTACGGGCACCGTCAGCGAATTCGCCGGCGCGCATGCGCGCGAACAGGTCGAGGTTTTCTTCCACGCTGCGGTCGCGCCACGGCGAGGGGCGGCCGGGTTCGGTCAGCGTGCCACGGTAGGCACGCACCTCCTCGGCCGACAGGTCACAGACATAGGCCTTGCCGTCGCGGATCAGCTTCTGCGCGGCCAGGTAGTAGGCGTCGAAGTAGTCCGAGGCGTGGCGCAGCTCGTTCCAGGCAAAGCCCAGCCAGCGCACATCGTCCTGGATCGCAGCGACGTACTCCGGGTCTTCCTTGGCCGGGTTGGTGTCGTCGAAGCGCAGGTTGCACACGCCGCTGAATTCGCCGGCGATGCCGAAGTTCAGGCAGATCGACTTGGCATGGCCGATGTGCAGGTAGCCGTTCGGCTCCGGCGGGAAGCGGGTCTTGATCGCCTGGTGCTTGCCGCTGGCCAGGTCCTCACGCACGATCTGGCGGATGAAATCGCGCTTTTCGTGGGTTTCCGGAAGGGCGTCGGTGGGGGCGGCAGTAGGCTCGGACATGGTGCGCAGGGCGGTAGACAGAAAGATTGACAGTCTACCGCAGGACCCGGGTAGTGCCGGCCGCTGGCCGGCAACCTCATGACCTTCCGATGGATGTGCATGGTTGCCGGCCAGCGGCCGGCACTACCGTCCCCCAGATGCACGGCCATGTCCCGCCACGCGTTCACATCCCCGGCGTATGCTGGGCTGAACCCGTCTTGGAGGTCCGCCCATGCACGTCATCTACAAGGCCGACAACCTGTTCGACGCCCATCTGGTCAAGCATGCGCTGGAAGATGCCGGCATTCCGGCCTTCGTGTTCGGCGAACAATTGCTGGGTGGGATGGGCGAGCTGCCGCTGTTCGGGGTGCTGCGGGTCTGCGTGCCGGACCTGGCCGCCCCGGAGGCGGCACAGATTGTTGCGGGGCTCGACTTGGCCGGCCCTGCGGACGACCCCATATGGGATGGAGATGAAAGCGCCGGCCTGTTGCCGGCCTAGGAGAACGCCATGTTGGGAGTGTCCAGACTGCTCGGGATCGGTGCCTTCAAGCAGCGCCTGCCGCGCCCGGAAGAGGCCCTGCCGGGCCGCGATCACCCGCTGCCGCTGCACAACCAGCACTTCGTGAACAGCCACCCGCTCAAAGACGGTTTTGCCGGTAAGGAGCGTATCCGCTTCGCGATGGGCTGCTTCTGGGGCGCGGAACGCAAGTTCTGGACCCTGCCGGGCGTGTACAGCACCTCGGTGGGCTATGCCGGCGGGGTGACCCCGAACCCGACCTATGAAGAGGTCTGCTCGGGCCTTACCGGACATACCGAGATCGTCGAGGTGGTCTATGACCCGTCGGTGGTCAGCCTGACCGAGCTGCTGCAGGTATTCTGGGAAAACCACGACCCGACCCAGGGCATGCGCCAGGGCAACGACACCGGCACCCAGTACCGTTCGGCGATCCACGCGACCAGCCAGGCCCAGTTCGACGCCGCTCTGGCCAGCCGTGATGCCTACCAGCAGCGCCTGAGCGAGGCCGGCTATGGCCCGATCACCACGGAAATCGAGTTCCCTGCCCCGCAGTACTACTACGCCGAGGACTACCACCAGCAGTACCTGGCCAAGAACCCGAACGGCTACTGCGGCATCGGCGGCACCGGCGTCAGCTGCCCGATCGGGGTGGGTGCGTAACATCTTGGTGTGGCACACGTGACGTATCGCCGGGCTCTGCCCGGCTGCTGTTGGATTTTGGCGAACAGCCGGTGGTCATCGGTTTCGGGGTTTGGGCGCACCGGGGTGGGTTTGCGGGTCACTTCATGGATGGGTTCACGGCGTGTCGCGGAACGGGGCTGCTCGTCGGCCTCCCCGCAAGGAAAAATCGAAACGCCGTCGTTCGCGGAAAACTTACAACCGCTCGCGAATCGTGTTCCGCAGCGCTTCCAGGTCCTTAGCAAACGCTTCAATACCCGTCGCCAGCTTCTCGGTCGCCATCGGATCGGCGGCCAGGTCGGCAGCAAAGCGCGCGGCATCAATCGGGGGCACCGTGACACCCTCTGCGGCAGTCGGCGACAGCTTGCGCGGCAGATCGCCGTGGTCGGCGTCCAGCTTTTCCAGCAGGTCGGGCGAGATGGTCAGGCGGTCGCAGCCGGCCAGTGCTTCGATCTGGGCGGTCGAACGGAACGAGGCACCCATCACCACCGTCGGTGAGCCGCGGCGCTTGAACTCGGCATACACCCCGCGCACAAACACCACGCCCGGGTCCTCGTCGATGTTGGCCGGCGTCTGCCCGTTGGCCACGTACCAGTCCAGGATCCGGCCCACGAACGGCGAGATCAGGAATGCGCCCGCTTCGCTGCAGGCCAGGGCCTGGGTCGGGTTGAAGATCAGGGTGAGGTTGCAGTCGATGCCCTCGGCCTGCAGCTGGCGCGCGGCTTCCACGCCTTCCCAGGTTGCCGCGATCTTGATCAGCACCTTGCTGCGCGGCACACCGGCCGCTTCATACATGGCAATGAACTGACGCGCCTTGGCCACCGTGGCGTCCACGTTGTGGGCCTGGTCGGCATCGACCTCGGTGGAAACACGGCCCGGCACCAGCGTGCTCAGCAGCGTGCCCACGCCCACCGTCAGACGGTCGGCCACGGCATGCACGATGGCTTCGCGCTCGCCGCCCTGCTCGCGGCCCCAGGCCAGCTCGCGCTCAATCAGCTCGGCATACACCGGTAGATCCAGCGCCTTCTTCACCAGGGTCGGGTTGGTCGTGCAATCGACCGGCTTCAGGCGCTTGATGGCCTCGTAGTCGCCGGTATCGGCAACCACCACGGACAGGTCACGCAGCTGGGCAAGTTTGGAAGGCGTTGCGATGCTCATGGAAACTCCTGGTTCGAAGACATGGATCATGGCGATGGGAGGTGGCGCGATGCGCGACCGACGCCCCCGCCGCGCACTCAGTTCGGGGTGGCATTGTGGACCGCGGTCACCCGCAGGCGCAGCTTGCGCCCGCCCGGTGCATCCCAGTCCATGGACTGGCCCACGGCCAGGCCCAGCAAGGCGGTGCCGACCGGCGCAAGGATCGAGACCTTGCCCTCGTCGACGTTGGCTTCGCGCGGATAGACCAGCGTCAGCACGTGCTTGTCGCCGTGCAGCTCATCTTCGCATTCCACGCGCGAATGCATCATGACGATGCCCGGCGGCATCTGCTCCGGTGCCACCACGGTCGCACGGTTGAGTTCCTGGGCCAGCGCCAGGCCGGCAGGTGACTGGCCGACAGCGGGCGACTCGAGCATGGCATCGAGGCGGTCCATGTCGTGGCTGGACACGGTGATGGATGGCGGCAGACCGCTGGAATTGGACATGTGACGCTCCTGGGAGAAGTAAAGGACACAAGCAAAAGGCGGTGCCTGCTGGCACCGCCCGGTTCTATTGTGCGATGTAACGGGATCGGAAGCGACCGGGGCACAGGGCCGCCCGATAAAGCCGGTTCAGTTGGCTGGAACCGCGGCCTCGGCTGTAACCTGCGGCCGGTCGCTGTCGTCGAGCGACAGCAGTTCCGGGGGCAACTGCTTGAACTGCCGGGCCAGCTGGCCAAGGAAGTCGGTCATCGCCGAGCTGCGTCGCCAGACCATGCCGACGCGCCGCGTCGGGCTTCCCGGCCCGCGGAAGTCGAGCAGGTGAATGCTGTCCGAACGTGGCACCGGCGGTTTGATCGCCAAGGTGGGCAGCAGCGTGATGCCGACGTCCGCCGCCACCATCTGGCGCAGGGTCTCCAGGCTGGTTGCGCGGAACTCGGATTTTTCATTGGCACCGAACATGCGGCACACCGCCAGTGCCTGGTCACGCAGGCAGTGGCCGTCTTCGAGCAGCAGCAGGCGCTGGGTGGACAGCTCGCGCGCATCCAGATGCTCCTGGCCGGCCAGCGGGTGCTTGCTGGATACGGCCAGCAGGAAGGGTTCCTCGAACAGGAATTCCGCGTGCAGTGCATCGTCGTCCACCGGCAGCGCCAGCAGTGCCGCGTCCAGGCGGCCGTCGCGCAGACGGTTCAGCAGCTCGTCGCTTTTTTCCTCGACCAGCAGCAGTTCCAGGTGCGGATAGCGCTTGCGGATGCCGGGAATGACGTGCGGCAGCAGGTACGGGCCCAGGGTGGGGAAGATGCCCAGCCGGATGCTGCCCGCCTCCGGGTCGCGCGCGCGGCGGGCGGCTTCCTTCAGCTCTTCGATCTCCGCCACGATGATCCGGGCGCGCACTGCGGCCTCGTTGCCGGCATGGGTCAGCATCACCTTGCGCGAGCCACGTTCCACCAGCGGCACGCCCAGTTCGTCTTCCAGCTTGCGCAGCTGGGTCGACAGCGTGGGCTGGCTGACGTGACAGACGGCGGCGGCCTTGCCGTAATGCTTGTGGTCGGCCAGCGCCACCAGATACTTCAGATCACGCAGGTTCATTTCCTTGTACCTCCAGACAATGGACCGGGCGAGGGCGTGGAGTACCCAGTGATGGTGAAAAAGGTTCCCGGCGGGCCGGGAACCTGTCGTTTCAGGCAGCTTCGGCGACAGCGCCGCTGCTCTTGGGAACCGACGTACGGATCAGATGATCGAACGCGCTCAGTGCCGCCGTTGAGCCGGCCCCCATTGCGATGATGATCTGCTTATAGGGTACGGTAGTGCAATCACCCGCTGCGAACACGCCCGGCACATTGGTCTGTCCGCGGTCGTCGATGAGAATCTCGCCGCGCGGTGAAAGCGCCACGCTGTCCTTCAGCCATTCGGTGTTCGGCAGCAGGCCGATTTGCACGAAGATGCCTTCCAGCTCGACACGGTGCGCGTCGCCTCCAACCCGGTCCTGATAGACCAGCCCGGTTACCTTCTGTCCGTCGCCCAGCACTTCCTGGGTGAGCGCACTGGTGATGATGGTGACATTGCCCAGACTGCGCAGCTTCTTCTGCAGGACTTCGTCGGCGCGCAGCTTGTCATCGAACTCGAGCAGGGTGACATGGGCCACGATGCCGGCCAGATCGATGGCCGCTTCAACGCCGGAATTGCCGCCACCGATCACCGCCACGCGCTTGCCCTTGAACAGCGGGCCATCGCAGTGTGGGCAATACGCCACGCCCTTGTTGCGGTACTGGTCTTCGCCCGGCACGTTCATCTGCCGCCAGCGCGCCCCGGTGGACAGGATCACCGAGCGCGACTTCAGCGAGGCACCGTTCTCCAGCTTGATCTCGACCAGGCCGTCTTCGCCGGGCGGCACCAGCGCGGTGGCGCGCTGCAGGTTCATGATGTCCACCTCGTACTCGCGCACGTGCTGTTCCAGCGCAGTGGCCAGCTTCGGGCCTTCGGTTTCCTTGACCGAGATGAAGTTCTCGATTGCCATGGTGTCCAGCACCTGGCCGCCGAAGCGCTCGGCGGCCACACCGGTGCGGATGCCCTTGCGCGCGGCATAGATCGCCGCCGCTGCGCCGGCCGGACCGCCGCCCACCACCAGCACGTCGAACGGAGCCTTGGTCGCGATCTTTTCGGCATCGCGCTTGGCGGCACCGGTGTCGAGCTTGGCCACGATCTGCTCCAGGGTCATGCGGCCTTGGTCGAACACTTCACCATTGAGATAAATGGTGGGTACCGACATGATCTGGCGCGCTTCCACCTCGGCCGGGAACAGGCCGCCGTCGATCGCCACATGCTGGATGCGCGGGTTCAGCACCGCGGCCAGGTTGAGCGCCTGGACCACGTCCGGGCAGTTCTGGCAGGACAGCGAAAAGTAGGTTTCAAAGCGGTAGTCGCCGTCCAGGTTGCGCACCTGCTCGATCAGCTCGGCGGTGGCCTTGGACGGGTGCCCGCCCACCTGCAGCAGCGCCAGCACCAGCGAGGTGAACTCATGGCCCATCGGCAGGCCGGCAAAGGCCAGATGGATGTCCTGGCCCGGGGTGCCAAGTGCGAACGACGGGGTCCGCTCGCCACTGTCGCGACGCACCTCCAGGCTGATCTGCGAGGAGAGCGTGGTCAGCGTTTCGAGCAGCTCGAGCATTTCCTGCGACTTGGCACTGTCATCCGCATGCGCCGTGATCTGGATCGGGCGGGTGACGCGTTCCAGGTAGGTCTTCAGCTGGGACTGGAGGTTGGCATCCAACATCGAAAAACTCCTTGATTCAGGCAAGCGGACGGCGTCGACGCGCCCCACGGGTGCATCAGCGCGACATGGGGGTGAACCGAAGTGGGCGCGGTGGGCACCCACTTGGGTTCACCCCCATTCCCGTCGAAACGGGAATGGGGATGCGGAGCGGCTTAGATCTTGCCGACCAGGTCCAGCGACGGGGTCAGGGTCTTTTCGCCTTCCTTCCACTTGGCCGGGCACACCTGGTTCGGGTTGGCGGCGGTGAACTGGGCAGCCTTCAGCTTGCGCAGGGTCTCGGAGACGTCACGGGCGATTTCGTTGGAATGGATTTCCAGGGTCTTGATCACGCCTTCCGGGTTGATGATGAAGGTGCCGCGCAGGGCCAGGCCTTCTTCTTCAATGTGCACGCCGAAGGCGCGGGTCAGCTTGTGAGTCGGGTCGCCGACCAGCGGGAACTGGGCCTTGCCGACGGCCGGCGAGGTTTCGTGCCACACCTTGTGCGAGAAGTGGGTGTCGGTGGTGACGATGTAGACCTCGGCACCGGCCTTCTTGAACTCGGCGTAGTGGTCAGCGGCGTCTTCGATCTCGGTCGGGCAGTTGAAGGTGAAGGCGGCCGGCATGAAGATCAGGACGGACCACTGGCCCTTCAGGCTGGCGTCGGAAACCTTGATGAATTCGCCGTTCTGGTAGGCATTGGCTTCGAACGACTGGATCTGGGTGTTGATGAGCGACATCGATGTTCCTCTTGGATGAAGGGCGGGGTGAAGCGATGGGTAAAGACTACCGGTCCTTGATCGATTAGTGAAATCAATTGATTCACCACTTTTCGATAGACGCCATCTATCGTTGATGGTTCAGGCGTCCCTACGGTCAGTCACCAGAATGGGGTTGGATATCTTTCAATTCAATGACTTGAGTCTCACATGGGATGATGGCCTTGATAGATGCCGTAAATGGCCCAGCCAGAACCGCTGAACAACAGCGCAACCTGACCTACACTGCGCGGCCTACCGTTCCGGGCCAGCCATGACTGTCGCGCCACACCGTGAGATCCGCCAGTTGCTGGCCTCCGCCGCCGGGCAGCTGCCGGGCGTGGAGGGCCGTCACGAGGCCGAGCTGTTGTTGCTGCACGTCCTGGGCCGGGAACGCGGCTGGTTGTTCGCACACGCCACCGATGCGGTGGAGCCGGCGACCGAGGCGGTGTTCGCGCAGTTGCTGCAGCGCCGGATCCAGGGTGAGCCGGTGGCGTACCTGCTGGGGCGACGCGGATTCTGGACCCTGGACCTGGCGGTGAGCCCGGCCACGCTGATTCCCCGACCGGAAACCGAGCGTCTGGTCGAACTGGCGCTGGAGCGCCTGCCGGCGGATCGTCCCTTGAAGGTGGCCGACCTCGGCACCGGCAGCGGGGCCATCGCGCTGGCGCTGGCCAGTGAACGCCCGCTGGCGCAGGTGCTGGCCACCGACATGAGCCCGCAGGCGCTGGCGGTGGCCGCTGACAATGCACGGCGGCACGAACTGGTCAACGTGCGTTTCCAGCAGGGTTCGTGGCACGGAGCATTGGGTCAGGAGCGCTTTGACCTAATCGCCACCAATCCGCCGTACATCGCGGCCGACGACCCGCATCTGGCGCAGGGCGACCTGCGCTTCGAACCGGCCACGGCGTTGGCTTCGGGCGCGGATGGGCTGGATGACATCCGGGTGATCGTGGCCGGCGCTCCAGCGCATCTGCTTGCCGGCGGCTGGCTGCTGATCGAGCATGGCTGGGACCAGGGGCCGGCGATCCGCGCGCTGTTGGAGCAGGCAGGTTTTGTGGAGGTCAGCACGGCGGTGGACCTGGAGCACCGCGACCGGGTCACTCTGGGCTGCCTGCGGTAGCAGGGCTGATGTAAACGGCGCGGGGCTAGAATGGGAAACCGTGTTTCATTCTTCCGGAGCTTCGACCATGCGTACGCTGTACCCCGCGATCACCCCCTATGACGTTGGCAGCCTGAAGGTCGACGATCGCCACACGCTGTATTTCGAGCAGTGCGGCAACCCGAATGGGAAGCCGGTGGTGATGCTGCATGGGGGGCCGGGTGGCGGCTGCAGCGAGAAGATGCGCCAGTTCCACGACCCGGCCAGGTACCGGATCATTCTGTTCGACCAGCGCGGCGCGGGCCGTTCAACGCCGCATGCGGACCTGGTGGACAACACCACGTGGGACCTGGTGGCTGATATCGAGAAACTGCGCGAGCACCTGAAGGTGGAGCGCTGGCAGGTATTCGGCGGCAGCTGGGGTTCGACCCTGGCGCTGGCCTACGCGCAGACCCACCCGCAGCGGGTGACCGAGCTGGTGCTGCGCGGCATCTTCATGCTGCGTCGCTGGGAGCTGGAATGGTTCTATCAGGAAGGTGCGAACCGCCTGTTCCCGGATGCGTGGGAACACTATCTGGCCCCGATTCCGGCGGTGGAGCGCCACGACCTGATTTCGGCCTTCCACCGCCGCCTGACCAGTGAAGACGAGGCCACCCGTCTGGCCGCGGCCAAGGCATGGAGCGTGTGGGAAGGTGCCACCAGCTTCCTGCATGTCGACCCGGACTTTGTGAACAGCCACGAAGACCCGCACTTCGCGTTGGCGTTCGCACGCATTGAGAACCACTACTTCGTCAACGGTGGATTCTTCGACGTAGAAGACCAGCTGCTGCGCGACGCCCACCGCCTTGCCGACATCCCGGGCGTGATCGTGCATGGCCGCTACGACGTGGTCTGTCCGCTGCAGAACGCCTGGGAACTGCACAAGGCCTGGCCGAAATCCACGCTGGAGATCTCGCCGGCCTCGGGACATTCCGCGTTCGAAGCAGAAAACATCGACGCACTGGTGCGAGCCACCGACCGATTCGCCGTCTGATTGCACGATCTCCGTCGGATTGCATGATTTACGTAGAGCCGGGCTTGCCCGGCTGCTGTTCGCCCAAAGCCAACAGCAGCCGGGCAAGCCCGGCTCTACGTGGTGTGAGCCATCTCCAGCAACCTTGGTTCCAAGGCTGCAAACACCCGCGCCAATCGATCCGCCCACGCGATCTGCCCGGCGGCATCGGCAATCAGGTCCTGCCGGATCTCCAGTTCCACATGCACCAGCCCGCGGCCCTCGCCGTGCACCGGCACCGCGTAATCGCTGGTGCTGCTGACCGAGTATGGTTCGTTGTCGCCTACCACCAGATCGCCTTCGTCGCGCAGCGCCTGCAGCAGTGCGTGCGCGAAGCGCGTGTCGCGGTGGTACAGGACGCCTGCGTGCCAGGGGCGCTCGAATCCGTTCATGGACGGGGTGAAGCTGTGCATCATCACCAGCAGGGTCGGCCGGCCCTGCGCACGACGCGACTCCAGCTCGGCCTCGATCCGGGCGTGATACGGCGCATGGATCGCGTCAATACGCTGTTGGCGCTGCGCATCGCTCAACGCCCGGTTGCCCGGAATATGGGTGTGGTCGCTGACTTCGGGCATCAGCGTCGGTGATGCCAGCGGCCGGTTGCAGTCGATCAGCAGCCGCGAATAGGTCTGTTCGATCGCCCATGCATCCAGCCGCTCGGCCAGCGCACGGGTGGTGCCGGCAATCCCGATGTCCCAGCCAATGTGGCGGTCCAGTTCGGCCTGCGGCAGGCCAAGTTTCGCCAGGGATGCCGGAATTGCCTGCCCGGCATGGTCGGCCAGCAGCAGGAACGGCGAACGCCCCTGCGGGCGATGCACCGTGTACACCGCCGGGTCGTCGGCACCCAGCAATGCGGGCAGATGCAGGCTTCCAGTATCAGCCACGCGGCGTGCCATCCAGATGGTGTTCGATCATCCACAGCCCGGCCCACAGCTTGGCGTCCAGCTGATACCCCTGGTTCATGCGCTCCACCAGCCAGGCCGCGGCCTGGGCGCGCGGAATTGCGTGCACGGTGATGTCCTCGCTGTCATCGCCGCCGCCTTCGCCGACCCTGCGCAATCCGGTCGCGCGGACGAACGCAATCCGCTCGCTGCTGGCCCCCGACGAGGTCGGTCCGATCATCAGCACCTCGGCATGGTCGGCGGTCCAGCCCGTTTCCTCTTCCAGTTCGCGCACAGCCGAGTCCTCAATTGACTCGCCGGCGTCGATGTCACCGACCAGTCCGGCCGGCATTTCGATGGTGAGTGCCTGCAGCGGTACCCGGAACTGCTCCACGAACAGCACCTCGTCATCCGGCGTCACCGCGACGATGATCGCCGCCAGTCCGCCGGCATGGGTACGCTCGCTGTACTCCCAGCTGCCACGCACCACCATGCGCTGGTACTTGCCTTCGTAAACGACCTTCGGGGGCTGCGTGTTGCGGCTCATGGGAACTCGTTGACAACGGAAGAGGAATCGGAAAGGCCGCCGGCGGTGAACAGACGGCGACGGGTGAGCGGGCCGAAGCGCAGCGCGTCACACAGGCCCTGCAGCATCTGCGGGTCGGCGCTGGTGCGGCCAAAGCCGGCCACGTCCAGCGGTGCATCCAGGGCGATGGTGGTCAGCTGACGCCACAGCAGTGCGTGCTCGCGCTGTTCGCGCAGGCGCACCGCCATCTGTGCCGCGCCGCGAAGGCGCAGGAACGGCACCTCGTCCAGACGCTCATACAGGGTATCCAGGCTGCCGAAGTGCGCCAGCAGCACGGCGGCGGACTTCGCGCCCACGCCGGTGACACCGGGGATGTTGTCCACGGCGTCGCCACACAGCGCCAGGTAATCGGCAATCTGATGCGCCTGCACGCCGTGGCGGGCCTTCACTCCGACCATGCCCCAGCGCTGGTTGCGCGCGTAGTCCCATTGCTCGTCGTGCTCATGCAGCAGCTGCGACAGGTCCTTGTCGGCGGAAATGATCACCCCGCGCATGCCGTCGGGGCGGCTGGCGTGCAGAGCACTGCCAATCAGGTCGTCGGCTTCGTACTCGTGGTGGGCCAGCACGGTCAGGCCCAGCGCCATGCACAACGCCTTGCAGTGCGCGAACTGGCGTCGCAGTTCCTCCGGGGCCGGGTCGCGATTGGCCTTGTAGGCGGCATACAGCCGGTGTCGGAAGCAGCTGTCCAGGGCCTCGTCGAACGCCACCGCGATGTGCTGCGGGCGCTCACGCTCGAGCAGGTCCAGCAGGAAGCGGGCGAACCCATGCACCGCGTTGGTTGGCCAGCCCTGCTGGTCCTGGAACTCGTTGGGCATCGAGTGCCAGGCCCGGAACACATACAGGCTGGCATCGACCAGATACAGCGGCGAGCGTACGGCCAGCCCGGGCGGAGCCTCGATCATCTCAACCCACCCAATCCTGCAGCAGCGCGGCCGGGTCGGGGCGTTCGCGTTCGGGCACCTCGGCCTTCGGGGTGCCGATGTGAATGAAGCCCGCAATGCGCTCGTGTTCGGCCAGGCCCAGGTGGTTGTGCACAACCGGGTCGAACGCCATCCAGGCAGTCAGCCACTGCGCCCCGAAGCCCATGGCCTGGGCGGCCTGGAGCAGGGCGAAGCAGACGCAACCGGCGGTCATCAGCTGTTCCTGTTCCGGCACCTTGGGGCTGGGGGTGGGGCAGGCGATGACGGTGACAATCAGGGGGGCATGCGAAAAACGCAGGCGGTCCTTCTCGACCTGGGCATCGGACGCGTTGAGGTCACGGGCGCGGCTGCGCTCGGCCAGGAATGCGCCCAGAGTGTGACGCGCATCACCCTGGATGCTCAGGAAGCGGAACGGCACTTTCTTGCCGTGGTCGGGCACGCGGACCGCCGACGCGAGCATCCGCAGCAGGGTTTCCCGGTTCGGACCGGGCGCAGTCAGCTGCAGGGCAGGGACCGAGCGACGGGCGTCCAGGGCTTGCAGCGCAGGGGATTCGGGCATGGCACTCAACAGAATTTCACCGGGACATGATTATAGTCGGGGCGCTTTGTGACGTCGGTTTTGGGCAACTGTGTGCCATTTGCGACGAAACGTGATGCACATCACTTAATGAAACCCGTCCCTTCACACTCCTGTACTCGCTTCCGGTGGGCACTGGCCTTACGATACAAGGCCTGCCGGTACCCGGTTGTGAGGTTTGAAGTGAGGACTGTTTCACTGTCCCCGACCGGTGCGCCGATCTACCATCCGCGTGCGGGTGCCTGGGGGGCACCGGCACCCGGTGTATCCATGCTGCATTTCGACCTTGGGAAGGTGGGGAGCCTTTTCGCATGATCGCCACGCCCAACGTCATGGCGCAGGCAGGCCGCGACCCGGCCCTGCTGAAGCTCGCGCGCGAAGCTGCCCTGCCGGGGCTGGCGGAGTCGTTTGCGAACGTGTTAGCCCGCTTTGACGACGTGCTGTTTGACCGTGCCAGCAATGCCGGCGCGTCGCAGCTGCTGTTCCTGGATGGCATGCGCGAACTGCGCCGCCGCCGCGAGGAGATCGTCACTGGGTTCCGTGCGCACCTCGCGCTGGCCTGGGATGCGATGGAAAGTGGGCAGCCGCTGTCGGCCGAGACCACCCTGGCCGGGCAGGCCGAGGGTGGCCTGAGCCTGGTTCCCGAGCACGTGCTGGAATCCCGTTTGGCGGTTCGCAATTTTGCCGTGGTCCTGCTGCGTGACTGGAAGTCGGTGCTGTCGCGGCTGGACCGCCGTCTGGGCTGGATTGCCGGCGGGCTGGAACTGAGCGCCGATACCAATCCGATCAGCCCCGAACATATCGGCGTGGCCATTCACGAGGCGTTTGCCGACTGCGAACTGGCCCCGGAAGTGCGTCTGGTGCTGATCAAACTGTGCGAGCGCGACCTGCACGGGCCGATCGGCAAGCGGTATGAAAAGCTGGACGAACAGCTTGCCGCCGCCGGCGTGATGCCGCAGATGGCGGCCCCGCGCAAGCCGGCCGTGCGCCCGCCGGCACCCCGCAACGAACTCGATGAACTGGTTGACGCGCTGGACCCGGACGTTCAGGCACGCGCTGATGACGGCTCGGCCCCGGCGTGGGCGCGTCGCTTCGCTGACCGCTGGGCGGCCAGCCGTGGCCGTATGCAGTCGGCCCAGGCCGCCTATCAGGAGGCCGGCGAAGCCGAGGCCATGAACAGCAATCAGGGCATGCTGCTGGAAGCCCTGCACGAACTGCTGCAGCAGACCCGCCACGTGCGCGAGGACGCCACCTCGGCGGCCAGCGTGGCGGTGGGCCAGCAGCGCCCGTTGAGCCAGCGCGAAATGATGTCGGTGCTGTCGCTGCTGCAGGCCACCCCCAGTGCGACCCTGCGCGCTGCGATCGGCGAAGACGGCGAATCGCTGGCACAGCGGCTGAAGAGTGAAGTGCTGTCCGGCGCGACCCAGTTGGGCGTGGACCCGGCCCAGGCGCGCCTGGACCCGCAGGACGAAGACGCGATCGACCTGGTGGGCATGCTGTTCGACGTGATGCTGGATGAACGCGACCTGGAAGGCCGTTCGCGCGAGCTGATCGGCCGGCTGGTGGTGCCGTTCGTGAAGGTGGCCATGCTTGACCGCCGGATGTTCGTGCAGAAAACCCACCCGGCGCGCAAGCTGCTGAACTCGCTGGCCGAGGCCTGCGAAGGCAACACCGGTGAAAGCCAGGCCGAGCGTGTGCTGATGGGCAAGGTCGAGGAGATCATTGAACGGCTGGTGGCCGAGTTCAATGAAAACCTGGCGATCTTCCTCACCCTGGAAGAAGAATTCCGCGACTTCCTGACCCAGCACCGCCGCCGCATTGAAATTGCCGAACGCCGCGCGGCGGAAACCCAGCGCGGGCAGGAGAAACTGGAAGTTGCGCGCACGCGGGCGGCCAGTGAACTGGACTGGCGTGTTGAAGACCAGCACCTGCCGCAGGCGATCGACGAGTTCCTGCGCCAGCCCTGGCAGCATCACCTGACCCTGGCGGTACTGCGCGAGGGCGACGACGGCGCGGCGGTGAGCGAGGCGTTGGCCCTGGCCGATGGCCTGCTGGAAGAAGTGGCCGAAGCGCGCCGCCAGATCGTCGGCAAGCCGTGGCTGCAGGCCTGGCAGCCGGTGCTGCGCAAGGTCTTTGCCAGCGTCGGCGTGCATGCCGATGCGGCAACGACAGCGATCGATGCGCTCCACGACACCCTCCAGGCGATCGCGGAATCGCGTCCGGAGCTGGAACGCGCGCTGCCGGAACTGCCGCAGGTGGTCCTGCCGGCACCACCGGCAGCGGATGCGGGCGGCGTGGAACTGGAAGGCAAGGTCGACGTAACCGATTTCGACAATGCCGATGCCGACCGTTTCCGTGGAATGGAGATCGGCAGCTGGCTGGACTTCGTCGACAAGGACGGCAAGGTGCAGGCCGGCAAGCTGTCCTGGGTCAGCCCGATTTCCTCGCGCCTGCTGTTCGTGAACCGCCGCGGCGTGCGCTTCTGCGTGGCCTCGCCGGAAGAACTGGCGGTCATGGTCCGCCTCGGCCGCCTGCGCCCGCACGTCGACGACGGTGCCTTCGACAGCGCCATGCAGGGCGTCATCGACCGCCTCGACACCAAGGGTGCGACCGTCCACTAAGGCTCGCCTTCGCTGCCGTCGCAATGGCACACGCTCCGTAGAGCCGGGCTTGCCCGGCTGCTGTTGGCTCTTGGCGAACAGCCGGCAGCCACCGGTTCCCCGGTTTGGCAGCTCGGGGCGGGCGTTCCGGGGAACGCTGCAAGTACGTCCCTGTAAGCTCGATCGCCGCTTGCACGTGTGCGCAGTCCTGCGCACACGGCAAAACCGGGGTTGGGCGTCCTGCCCAACCCGTCGGGCGCATGCGCCCGACCCATGCGGCTCACGCCCCCTCCAGCCCACCCCGACCCGCCATCGACGGCGTGTCGGTGGCCATCGAAAATCAAAAACGCGCAACCCTGGCTATCCCGGTAGCGTCGGTCGACAGACGACGACCGTGAAATCCCCAACACCCGGTTACGCATGGCCCTGAAACAACAACAGCCGTTGCGGTTGCTGTTGCTCCTGGGGCCGCCTTGCGCAATCCATCAGGGGCGGGGGACGGGTGCCCTCCGTAGGGACACTCCACGGCATGGATGCCGTGGAGTAGCCTACATGGACGTACTTGCGGCGTGTCCCGGAGCGAGGGTGCCCGGCCCCCGCCCCAGCACGGATGAATCAAAGCGCCGCTTTTCGCATCAAGCTACGATCAACCGATAAACCACAACGCGAGGACACGCATGGCTGTCGAGGTGCTGGGGGTGAAGGAACGTGCGCCGGGCGAACGCCGGGTGGCGCTGACGCCGGAAACGGCGCGCAAGCTGGCCGCTCTCGGGGCCACGGTCTGGATTGAACCGGGGGCCGGCCTCGGTGCGGGCTTCACCGACAAGGCCTATCTGGATGCCGGTGCGCAGCTGGCCGATGACACCCGTGCCAGCCAGGCCGACATCGTGCTGTGCGTGCAGGCCCCGGAGACCGCGTGGTTGAACCAGCTCAAGCTGGGCAGCACGCTGGTGGGCATGTTGCAGCCGCAGGCTGACAGCCTGCGCGCGGCCACCATGCAGTCGCGCGGACTGCAGGTGTTTCCGCTGGAACGCCTGCCGCGGACGACCCGTGCGCAGTCCATGGACGTGCTCAGTTCACAGGCCGGCATGGCCGGTTACAAGGCCACGTTGATTGCGGCGCAGCGTGCGCCGCGCTTCTTCCCGATGCTCACCACCGCGGCCGGCACCATCCGGCCCTCGCGCGTGCTGGTGGTCGGGGCCGGCGTGGCCGGTCTGCAGGCAGTGGCCACCGCACGCCGCCTGGGCGCGCAGGTGGAAGGTTTCGATGTGCGGCCGGAAACCCGCGAGCAGATCGAATCACTCGGTGGCAAGTTCCTCGATCTGGGCGTCAGTGCGGCAGGCGAGGGCGGCTATGCGCGCGCGCTGACCGAGGAGGAGCGCGCCGAACAGCAGCGTCGTCTCGGCGAGCACCTGCGCCTGGTGGACGTGGTGATCTGTACCGCCGCCGTGCCCGGTCGGCCGGCGCCGAAAATCATCACCCAGGCGATGGTGGAAGGCATGCGCCCCGGCAGCGTGGTGGTGGATCTGGCGGCGGAGACCGGGGGCAACTGTGAAGCGACCCGCCCGGGCGAAACCGTGGACGTTGGCGGGGTCATCGTGGATGGCCCGCTGAATCTGGCCAGTCAGGGCGCGGTGCATGCCAGTGAAATGTATGCGCGCAATCTGTACAACTTCGTCGCGCTTTTCGTGAAGGAGGGCGCGATTGCGTTTGACTGGGACGATGAGCTGCTGGCGAAGACGCGCTGGGTGGCGGGGTAAGGCGTCAACGCGGTGCCAGAATGTCCGTAGAGCCACGCCCTGCGTGGCTGCGACCCGGTTTGACACCGCGAAGCCACGCAGGGCGTGGCTCTACGTGTGCATAGGCATGGTTGGGGTTTTACGGGCGTTTCGCCGGGGCACCGTCACCCGCATTGGCCTTCAGCCACTCCTGACGCTGCTCCGGCGTCATCTTCCCCCAGCGCTCGCGCAGGGCCTCGCGCTGGTCCGGCGTCATGCTGCGCATCTGTGCGAACAGCACCCGCGCCTGCTCGCGCTGGGCCGGGGTCATGTTCTCGAAGCGGTGACGGCCACGCCGGGCCAGCTCGCGCTGCTCCGGGGTCATGCTCTGCCAGCGCTGACCATGCTGCAGCATGCGCTCGCGCTGCGGCGGCGGGGCGTCGTTCCAGCGGTCGCGCACCGGGGCGACCAGCGCATCGCGCTGCTGCGGGGTGAGCTTGTCCCACTCCGGCAGCGGGGCGCTCTGCGCGGCGCAGGTCGCGCTGAACGCCAGCAGCACCATGGCAAGGGTCGTCTGCAGTTTCATGGTCACTCCATCGCCAGGTCGGTGGCACCCAGCCACACGTACATGTCCGGATTCTCATCCAGCAGCCCGCCACTGTCATCCACCGCAGCGGCCATGACCGGTGCCGGCGGTGCGCCCGGCGGATGTGCGGTAAAGCTGTAGCCCAGGCCCAGCGCCACCACCGCCGTACAGGCGGTGGCCAGCCACCAGCCATGTGCTCGGCGCTGCCGGGCCGGCGCATGACGGGCAGCACGCAACCTGGCCAGGGTGGCCGGTGACAGCTGCTCCAGCGACTGCGCGTGCAGCTGCTGCAAGCGGGCGTCATCGGGGAGGGGCGGGTGCGGACGGCTCACAGTTCGATCTCCAGTTGATCCTGCAGCGCCTGGCGGGCGCGCGAAAGATGGGTTTTGACCGCGCCTTCGCTGCAGCCCATGGCGGCAGCGGTGGTGGCCCCGTCCAGCTGCTGCAGCACGCGCAGGGTGAAGGCCTCGCGCTGGCGTGCCGGCAACGCGCGCAGGCCCTGTACCAGCTGCGCATACTGCTCGCGCTGTTCGTGTGCCTGGGCCGGCCCGAGGCCGTTGTCGGCCCAGTCGATGTCATGGTCGCCAGCGGCTTCGTTACTGCTTCGCCAGAAGCGCAGGCGAAAGCTGCGGCGGCGCTGCAGGTCGACCACGCGCCGGCGCAGGATGCTCCAGAACAGGGGCGACCATTCCGCCGCCGGCTTGTCCCGGTACGCCAGCATGCGCAGCATGGCGTCCTGCACTGCATCCAGCGCGTCGTCGCGCTGGCGCAGGCCGGCTTCGGCAAAGCGGAACGCGCGCGGCCCGATCCCGGCCAGGAACGCGTCCAGCGACGCCGGCAGCACGGCATCGGCGTCAAGGGTCTGGGGCGGCGGGGACGGACTCACCAGCACAGGGTAGCGCTCGCGTCGGGGGGACACCGTGACAACGCACCAAGGAGCGATCGGTTGACCGGCGTCCAGTTTCGTTAAGCCCGTGGTTATGATGGGCCACGGGATAACCGCCTGGGAGAGACACGGCAATGAGCGACGGGTTCGTGGCGTTGTACATCTTCATGCTGGCCGCCATCGCCGGCCATGTGATCATTTCGCGGGTGCCGGTGATCCTGCATACCCCGCTGATGTCCGGTTCCAACTTCATCCACGGCATCGTGCTGATCGGCGCGATGGTGGTGCTGGGGCACGCACAGACCCCACTTGAGAAAATCATCGGCTTCATCGCCGTGGTGCTGGGCGCAGGCAATGCCGCCGGCGGCTACGTGGTGACCGAGCGCATGCTCGACATGTTCAAGCCCAGTGCCAAGCGCGCTGACACGGAGAAGACCCCGTGAGCCTGAGCACCGCGCAGTTGCTGCACTGGGGCGTGCAGACCAGCTATCTGGTGGCTGCTACCCTGTTCCTGCTCGGCCTGCAGCGCATGGCCTCGCCGCTGACCGCACGCAGCGGCATCCGCTGGGCCGGCGTGGGCATGCTGCTTGCCACCGTCGCCACCTTCTTCCTGCCGGAACTGCACAACGTGCCGCTGATCCTGGCGGCGGTGGCCATCGGTACCGGCGTGGCGTGGTGGTCGGCCAAGCGGGTCGCGATCACCGACATGCCGCAGATGGTGGCGCTGTACAACGGCATGGGCGGTGGCTCGGCCGCTGCCATTGGCGCGGTGGAGCTGCTGCGCTTCTCGTTCCTGGTCAATCGCGATACCAGCCACTGGAGCGCGCAGGCCATCGCCGACCTGGCCGCGCGCCAGCCTTCGGCCACGGTACTGGCGCTGGCGGTGATCGGCTCGGCCATCGGCGCGGTGTCACTGTCCGGCTCGATCATCGCGTGGGCCAAGCTGGACGGTCGGCTTGACCGCCGGGTGACCTTCCCGGGCCAGCAGATCTTCAACCTCGCCGTGGCCGTGGCGATGGTGGTGCTGGGAGTATGGGCCGCGGTGAGCTTGAGCCCGGTGGCGATCATCGCGTTCTTCGTGGTGGCGCTGGCGCTGGGCGTGCTGATGACCCTGCCGATCGGCGGAGCCGACATGCCGGTGGTGATCTCGCTGTACAACGCCTTCACCGGCCTGGCGGTGGCGTTTGAAGGCTACGTGCTGGGCAATGAGGCGCTGATCATCGCCGGCATGATGGTCGGCGCGGCCGGCATCCTGCTGACCCGGCTGATGGCCAAGGCGATGAACCGGCCGATCAGCGGCGTGCTGTTCTCCAACTTCGGCGGTGGCGGGGCCGGGCAGGAGATCACCGGTGCGCAGAAGCCGATTGAGGCCAGCGACGTGGCGGCGATGCTGGCGTTTGCCGAGCGGGTGGTGATCGTGCCGGGCTACGGCCTGGCCGTGGCCCAGGCCCAGCACAAAATCTGGGAACTGGCGCAGCGGCTGATCGAACGCGGGGTGAAGGTGAAGTTCGCCATCCACCCGGTGGCCGGGCGCATGCCCGGGCACATGAACGTGCTGCTGGCCGAGGCGGGGGTGCCGTACGACCTGATCGCGGACATGGACGACATCAATCCCGAGTTCCCGACCACCGACGTGGCGCTGGTAATCGGTGCCAACGATGTGGTCAACCCGGTCGCCCGGACCGACCCGTCCAGTCCGATCTACGGCATGCCGATCCTTGACGTGGTCAACGCACACAACGTGG
This sequence comes from Stenotrophomonas maltophilia, assembly GCA_050983615.1. Taxonomy (GTDB): domain Bacteria; phylum Pseudomonadota; class Gammaproteobacteria; order Xanthomonadales; family Xanthomonadaceae; genus Stenotrophomonas; species Stenotrophomonas maltophilia_AZ. The sequence continues at coordinate 905,056 of CP158958.1, forward strand.
TGGTGATCAAGCGCGGCAAGGGCACCGGCTTCGCCGGGATCGAGAATGCGCTGTTCTACGCCGACAACACCCGCATGCTGTACGGCGACGGGGCAGGGGCGGCGAGCGCGCTGGTGAGTGAGCTCAAAGCTCTTGATGGCGGCCATTGAGGCGGTTGGGATTGCGGGCAGCCGGGCAAGCCCGGCTCGACGCGTGCCCCGATGTAGAGCCGGGCTTGCCCGGCTGCTGTTACCGCGCGACAAACCACCCGACGACCAGCGCCACCCCCAACCACACCATCTCGGCCGGGCCGTTGGCCAGCTGCGCCAGGGTCCAGGCCATATGCGGTCCCATCCGCAACGCTGAATCCCACGGGGCCAGTCCCAACGAGGCCCCCACGTAGGACGAGGCAATCGCCCAGTTGGCGACAGCCGCCACCAGCAGGGTGCCGACGACGGTCAGGCCAACGCGCAGCGCCGGACGCCGCAGCGTCCCCAGGCGCAACATGAACGCCAGTTCCACCGCGGCGAATATGGCCATCCAGCCGGCCTGGCGGCCACTGGCCAGGGCCACGAACCACCACACCATCACCGCAGCTATCAGCGCGATCAGCAACATCAGGGGCCAGAGCCAGTTCACGGAGCGGGCAGAAACGGACGTGGTCGACATGCAATCTTCCTGTGAATGGCTACAGGATACCGGCTTGGGTGATGACCGGCGCGGGCGCGGTCACTGGGCTAAAATGGTCACCTTGAGCGGCCCGGTCCGCAGCCCCATATCGAACGCATGTATTCCCGTAGCAGCGAACCTGTCCACTTCGAACGCGACTGTGAGGCCGTGATGGTCCCGCAGGGCGAAACGGTCACCTTGCCAGCTGGCAGCTATGGGTACATCACCCAGGCACTGGGGGGCAGCTATACCGTGTTTGTCGAGGGCAATCTGTTCCGCATCGCCGGCAAAGATGGTGACGCGATCGGCAAAGAGGCACCGGCCCCGCTGGAACTGCCGGCAGACGCTTCCGACGAAGAGGTGGAAAAGCTGGTGTGGCAACAGCTGCGCACCTGTTTCGATCCGGAGATCCCGTTCAACATCGTCGACCTGGGCCTGGTCTATGAAGTGGACCTCAAGCACCTGGACGACGGCCAGCGCGAGGTGGACGTCAAAATGACCCTGACCGCGCCCGGCTGCGGCATGGGCGACATCCTGGTCGATGACGTGCGCAGCAAGCTGGAAATGATTCCGACCATCGCCGAGGCGGACGTCGAGCTGGTGTTCGACCCGCCGTGGGGCAAACATATGATGTCCGAGGCGGCCCGCCTCGAAACCGGCATGCTGTAACCGCCGCAACTGCAACCTCGTGGCACCGGTCTCCGCCCGGCTGCTGCTTCCGTAGAGCCGGGCTTGCCCGGCTGTCGCTTCCGGAGAGCCGGGCTTGCCCGGCTACCGCCCAGAACAGGAACTTCCCGGTGTCCCAGTCCAATCCCAGCTTCGCCGTCACCCGTTCGGACCACCCGCGCAGCGCCGAGCAGCGCGCCCAGATCCTGGAGAAGCCGGGCTTCGGCCTGCATTTCACCGACCACATGGTGGAAGTGCGCTGGGACAAGGACACCGGCTGGCACAATGCCAACGTGCGTGCCTACGGCCCGTTGCAGCTGGATCCGGCGGCGGCGGTGCTGCACTACGGCCAGGAGATCTTCGAAGGCATCAAGGCCTACCGTCACGCCGATGGTTCGATCTGGACTTTCCGTCCCGACGCCAACGGCCGCCGCCTGCAGCGTTCGGCGCAGCGCCTGGCGCTGCCGGAACTGCCGGTGGAGATCTTCGTGGAATCGCTGAAGCAGCTGATCGCTGTGGACGCGGACTGGGTGCCGTCGGCCGATGAGTCGAGCCTGTATTTCCGTCCGTTCATGATCGGCGACGAAGCCTTCCTCGGTGTGCGCGGCGCGCACAAAGCGGGCTACTACGTGATCGCCAGCCCGGCCGGCCCGTACTTCGCCAAGGGTGTGGCCCCGGTGTCGATCTGGCTGTCGACCGAGTACGCGCGTGCGGCGAAGGGGGGCACCGGTGCGGCCAAGTGCGGCGGCAACTATGCCGCTTCGCTGCTGCCGCAGCAGAAGGCGCAGGCGCAGGGCTGCTCGCAGGTGCTGTTCCTGGATCCGGTGGAAGGCAAGTACCTGGAAGAGCTGGGCGGCATGAATGTCTTCCTGGTCTACAAGGACGGCACCCTGGTGACCCCGGCGCTGTCGGGCAGCATCCTGGAAGGCATCACCCGCGAGAGCATCCTGCAGCTGGCCCGCGACCGTGGCATGAAGGTCGAAGAGCGCAAGGTGACCATCGACGAGTGGAAGGACGGCGTGGCATCGGGCGAGATCGCCGAAGTGTTCGCCTGCGGCACCGCGGCGGTGGTGACCCCGATCGGCCAGCTGAAGGGCGAGGGCTTCTCGGTGGGCGACATCAACGCCCCGGCCGGCGAAGTGACCCTGTCGCTGCGCAAGGAGCTGACCGACATCCAGTACGGTCGCCTGCCGGACCGTCACAACTGGCTGGTCCGCCTAGACGCCTAAGCCGCGCTCCTGTTGCACCTCGCAAAAAGCCCGCCTGCAATCAGGCGGGCTTTTTGCATTTCAGGGTTGCGGACACCGCGCGTCGCCGAGCGCTGCCCGGCTGCTGTTGGTTTTGGGCGAACAGCCGGTGTTCACGGCGTCCCTGGGATGGCGGCTCGGGATGGGCGTTCCGGGGGACGCTGCAAGTCCCCCTCCGGGGCCCGGCCCAGCCGCTGGCGGCTGGGCGTTCAGTCGCACGCGAGGCAGTGCCTCGCCAGCAGTGCGCCTTCACCCATGTAAGCTCGATCGCCGCTTGCACGTGTGCGCAGTCCTGCGCACACGGCAAGACCGGGGTTGGGCGTCCTGCCCAACCCGTCGGGCGCATGCGCCCGACCCATGCGGCTCACGCCCCCTCCAGCCCATCCCGACCCGCCCCGACAGGCCATCGGTGGCCACGGGAAATCAAAACCAGCGGGGCTTGGTAGCGTCGGTCGACAGACGACGGCCCTCAAACCCCCAACATCCGGTAACGCATGACCCTGAAGCGAAATGGGCTCCGGCGTTTGCCGTTCAAACCGCATTCCGACCCACCGTCGGGGGCGGGCCAACGGGTGACCCCTGGAGGGACCGTCGAAAACATGGATGTTTTCGCCGAGCCCCCATGGACGGGTTTACGGCGTGTCCCGGAACGGGGTTGCCCGTTGGCCCGCCCCGCACGGATGAACCGAAGCGCCGCCGCTCTTAACGCAATCAATCCGTATACATCGATCCAAAGCACCCTAACCCTTTGACGCGCAAGCAATGTCCCGGGTCTGACGTGCAAGACAGTGACGCAGGACACGATTTGCCCTACCGGGGACTCGAATCCGGTACGGAAGTTCCTTCACATTCACAAACCCTTGACCCCTGATGTCTCAATTCGGAAATTTCACAAGACTGAAATCGCGCTGAAGCGTTGTTCGGGGTCAGGGAAACCCTCTAGCGTCCGGGGTCGGGCGGTGTTGCAGGGGGACCGCCAACTTCCGCCGCATCGACGGCATCCTTCAGTCTCAAAGGGAAATCCGATGTCTCATGATTCGCAGCAACGTGTGCGTCAGCGCGCATTGGTGGTATTAGGTGGTTCGGTCCTGTCGACCCTGCTGCTGGCCGCACCGGCCTTCGCCGGCGACGTGCAACTGAGCGGTCTGGCCTCCGCGCCCACCCACCAGCGTTTCATCGTCAAGTACCGGGACGGAGCCACCGACGTGGCCAATCCTACTGCCCTCGCCAGTTCGCTGAAGGCCGCTGCCTCGGCCGTTCCCGCCGCGCAAGGCCGCGCGCTGGGGCTGCAGAAGCTGCGTACCCTGGCCATTGGCCCAACCGTGGTGAAGGCGGACCGCCCGCTGGATGCCGCCGAATCCGAGCTGCTGATGCGCCGCCTGGCCGCCGACCCGAACGTGGAATACGTGGAGGTCGATCAGCTGATGCGTCATACCCTGACCCCGAACGATCCGCGCCTGTCCGAGCAGTGGGGCTTCGGCACCAGTGCATCGTCGATCAACGTGCGCCCGGCCTGGGACAAGTCCACCGGCACCGGCGTGGTGGTGGCGGTGATCGACACCGGCATCACCAACCACCCGGATCTGAACGCCAACATCCTGCCTGGCTATGACTTCATCAGCGACGCCGCGATGGCGCGTGATGGCGGTGGCCGCGACAACAATCCGAACGACGAAGGCGACTGGTATGCCGCCAACGAGTGCGGCGCAGGCTACCCGGCCTCCAATTCCAGCTGGCACGGTACCCACGTGGCCGGCACCATCGCGGCGGTGACCAACAATGCCGTCGGCGTGGCCGGTACCGCGTTCAATGCCAAAATCGTGCCGGTGCGCGTGCTCGGCAAGTGTGGCGGCTACACGTCCGACATCGCCGACGCCATTGTCTGGGCCTCGGGCGGCACCGTCAGCGGCGTACCCGCCAATGCCAACCCGGCCGAAGTGATCAACATGTCGCTCGGCGGCAGCGGCAGCTGCTCGACCACCTACCAGAACGCCATCAACGGGGCCGTGTCACGCGGTACCACGGTGGTCGTGGCCGCCGGCAACAGCAATACCAACGTGTCCTCAGCGGTGCCGGCGAACTGCCCGAACGTGATCGCGGTGGCCGCCACCACGTCGGCAGGCGCGCGCGCCAGCTTCTCCAACTATGGTGCCGGCATCGACATCTCCGCGCCCGGCGCGAGCATCCTGTCCACCCTCAACTCCGGTACTACCGTGCCGGGCAGTGCGTCGTACGCTTCGTACAACGGCACCTCGATGGCGGCCCCGCACGTGGCCGGCGTGGTGGCGCTGATGCAGGCTGCGGCCACCACCGCGCTGACCCCGGCGCAGGTGGAGAGCATCCTCAAGAGCACCGCGCGGCCGCTGCCGGGTGCCTGCTCGGGCGGCTGCGGTGCCGGCATTGCCGATGCCGATGCGGCAGTGGTCGCCGCACAGAACGGTGGCGGCAACCCGAACCCGAACCCCGGTACCCTGCAGAACAACGTGCCGGTGACCGGCCTGTCGGCGTCCAGCGGTGCCTCGCTGGCCTACACCGTGGCCGTGCCGAGTGGCTCGTCGCAGCTGAAGGTGACCATTGCCGGTGGCAGCGGTGATGCCGACCTGTACGTGCGTTCAGGCAGCGCCCCGACCGACACCGTCTACAACTGCCGTCCGTACCTGAGCGGCAACAATGAAACCTGCACCATCAATGCCCCGGCTGCGGGCACCTGGCACGTCCGGGTGAAGGCTTACACCACCTTCTCGGGTGTGACGTTGACCGCGCAGTACTGAGGTGGTTCGGTCACCCTGCCGACGGCAGGGTGCTACCGATGCGGTGGGTGCCGACCGTTGGTCGGCACACCTTTCAAATGGGCAACGCCCCGGCGTAAGCCGGGGCGTTTCTGTTCCGGCATCGCGTGGACACGCATGGCGTGTCCCTATATCGAGACGCTGCGTAGTGACGCGCCATGCGCGTCAGACGCAATCCATCAGGCCGATTCAAACCGGTTGGCCGCCACATTCTTGCGCACGTGTTGCGGATCCCAGATGCGGCCGTTCATGGCGATGTAGACACCGCTTGGCAGCGACTGCACCGCGCCGATCGCGCAGCCGATGTTGAACTCCGCGTCCGACCCACGGAAGCGGGCCGGGCTCAGCGCACCGGTCATCACGATGGTCTTGTCGGCGATGCTGCGCAGCACCTGGCCGGTCTGCACCATGGAGTCGGTGCCGTGGGTGACCAGCACGTGGCGGGTGGGCTGGGCGGCGATGGTGGCGCGGATCAGTTCGCGGTCTTCATCAGTGATGTGCAGCGAGTCCTTGCGCAGGATCGGAATCACGTTGAAACGGAAGGTCACGCCGAGTTCGCGCAGGATCATCCCGATCTGGGGATCGCCGATCTGGTAGTCCGACTTGTCGTCGAAGTAGATCTTGTCGATCGTGCCACCGGTGGTGATGATCAGTAGTTCTTCCATTGCAGGGTTCCTGGGAGTGCAGTCAGATCCGCGCGGGAGATCGCGCGACGGTGCCCATGATACGGGCACTACCGTCGTTTGAAGCGCTTCTGCAGGCCGGCGGCGTTGGCCACGCCAATGATCGCCAGCGCCAGCAGCAGCTCGGCCCAGGCCCGGCCGGCTGTGTCGGGGTGGCTCCAGGCGCTCATCACGCCGTGGCTGAACCAGAACAGCGCCAGCACGCCGGACCAGAACGGCGCATTCCCGCGCCTGCACCACGTCCCCAGGGCCAGCAGCAGCGGCGGGGCGGTGAATACCAGCTGGGTGGCCAGCCAGTGCTTGTCCTGCCAGAACCACGCCGCATACACCCCTGCCAGGGCCAGCAACAGGCCGATCAGCAACGCGTCGCGGCGGCGCCCGTTCATGCCAATCGCCGCGCGATGTCGGCCACGCGACGGCCCAGCGCGCGTGCCAGGGTGGCTTCGTCCTCACTGGGCACCGGATTGTCGTCGGCCCCGGCCACATGGCTGGCCCCATAGGGCGTACCGCCGGTCGTGGTGTGGCTCAGCGCCGGCTCGGTGAACGGTATGCCCACAATCAGGCAACCATGGTGCAGCAACGGCACCTGCATCGAGAGCAGGGTCGATTCCTGGCCACCGTGCAGCGACGCGGTCGAGGTAAACACCCCTGCCGGTTTCCCAGCCAGCGTGCCGTTGACCCATTCGGCCCCCAGTCCGTCCAGGAAATGCTTCACCGGCGCGGCCATGTTGCCGAACCGGGTCGGGCTGCCGAGCAGCAACCCGCTGCATTCGGCCAGGTCTTCCACGCTGACGTAAGGGGCACCGTCCTCAGGCACCGGCGGGCGGGCGGTCTGGGTCACGGCGGCTACCGGCGGCACTGTGCGCAGACGGGCGCTCATGCCCGGCACTTCGCCGACGCCACGGGCGATCTGGCGCGCAAGCCGCGCCACCGAGCCGCCACGGCTGTAGTACAGCACCAGAATCTCCGCCATCTTGTTTCCACATCAGCCTCGGACAGGCCGCAGTATGCGGCCCTTTGTGCCTGCCTGCACCGCGCATCGGGTACGCTTGGTCCCAATGGAACCTCTGGATACCGTCAATCTGTGGATGGAGCGCGTGCGCGACCGTGCGCGTACCGCCAGCTTCGGGCGCTTCCTGTGGCGTCGCTTTCTTGATGACCGCCTGTTCCAGGCGGCCGCCTCGCTGGCCTACACCACGGTGTTCGCGCTGGTGCCGCTGGCTATCGTGGTGTTTGGCGTGCTCTCGGCGTTCCCGATGTTCGATCGTTGGAGCGACACGCTGAGCGACTATGTGTTCTCCAACTTCGTGCCGAATGCCGCGCGCGCGGCCGAAGGCTATCTACGCCAGTTCTCGGCCAGCGCCGGCCAGCTGACCGCCGCCGGTTTCATTGCGCTGGTGGTGTCGCTGCTGATCACGCTCAACAGCGTGGAGCAGACCTTCAACCAGATCTGGCGGGTCAGCTCGGCGCGGCCGCGTCTGACCCGTTTCCTGGTGTACTGGACCGTGCTTACCCTGGGCGCAATGCTTGCCGCCGCCTCACTGGCGGTGTCGGCACGGGTGTTCGCGCTGCCACTGTTTGGCACCACGGAAGGGCGGCTGCTGGCCAATATCTCGCTCACCCTGGCCCCGATCCTGATCGAGTTCGTCTGCATCATGCTGGTATATCGGGTGGTCCCACATCACACGGTGAAGTGGCGGCACGCCATTCCCGGCGCGGTGCTGGCGGTGGTGATGCTGGAACTGGTGAAATGGGGCATGGGAGCCTACCTGGGCAGCTTCCAGTCCTACCAGAAGTTGTACGGCACGGTCGCCTTCGTACCGATCCTGCTGCTGTGGATCTACCTGTGCTGGGTGTCGGTGCTGCTGGGTGCATCGCTGGCCTCGTCGATAGCCGCGTTCCGCTACCAGCCGGCCGACCTGCGCCTGCCCACCGGCTATGAGATCTATGGCCTGCTGCGTCTGATCGGACGCTTCCAGCAGGCGCGCGCGGAAGGGCACAGCCTGGACGATGACGAGATCCTGCGGCTGGAACCGATGCTGACCGATTCGCTGCTGCAGACCATGCTGTGCGACCTTGAAGCGATCCGCGTGGTGCGCCGTGACGAGCGCGGTGATTGGCTGCTGGCGCGCGACCTGGACAAGCTCACCCTGGCCGACCTGTACGAAACCACGCAGATGCGCATTCCGGTCAAGGAAGCGTGGCTGCCTTACCGCGACGACAGCCTGGGCTGCGCCTCGGTCAACGCGCTCGACGCACTGCGCCTGCCGCTGCGCGAGCTGCTTAAACGTCGCGTCAGCGACATCTATGCCTCCCCCGGAGATTCCCCATGAGTGTTCGTCCCCTGCTGCTGGCCCTGGGCCTGCTGACCCTGGCTGCATGCAAGCCCGCTGCCGAGCCCGCCGCACCCGCAACGACGCCGGCACCGGCCACTCCGGCGGCACCGGTCGAACCCGCCGAGCCGGCCGCGGTCGATACCGACCGCAAAACCGTGGAATCGCCGCGTCTGGTGCTGCCGGCGGTGGATGGCACCACTTATGACCTGGCCGCGCATCGCGGCAAGTGGGTGGTGGTGAACTTCTGGGCCACCTGGTGCGCGCCGTGCCGCAAGGAAATGCCGGAGCTGTCGGCGCTGCATGCCATGCGCGACGAAATTGAAGTCGTCGGCCTGGCCTACGAGGACATCGAGCTGGCGGAGATGAAGGCGTTCCTTGAGAAGCGGCCGGTCACCTATCCGATCGTGCTGGTCGATACCTACAACCCGCCGGAAGACTTCGCCATTCCGCGCGGGCTGCCGATGACCTACCTGATCGCGCCGGACGGCAAGGTCGCCAAGGAATTCCTGGGCCCGGTGACAGCAGCGGATATCGAAGCACGGATCACATCGGGCGGTTGATCGCGGGGTACCGACCGGTGGTCGGCACCTGGCATCAATCCCCGATCGGGAAGGCCTCAATCGGCTTGAGCACGCCGAAATGCTCTTCATGCAGCTTGCCCTTCAGCGGCGGCAGCTCCGGGATCGGCTCTTCCACATGCGTATCGGGCAGGCGGTCCAGCAGATTGCGGATCAACGTCAGGCGACCGCGTTTCTGATCGTCGAAATCCACCAGCGTCCACGGGGCCGCATCACGGTGCGTCGCGCGCAGCATGGCCTCGCGCGCTTCGGTATACGCGGTGTATTTGCTCCGTGATTTCAGGTCCACCGGCGACAGCTTCCAGCCCTTGAGCGGGTCGACATGGCGTTCGGCGAAGCGCTTCTCCTGCTGTTCCTGGTCCACGCTCAGCCAGTACTTGAACAGCAGGATGCCGTCGTCCACCAGCAACTGCTCGAACACCGGCGTCTGCGCCAGGAAGGCACGGTACTGGGGTTCAGTGCAGTAGCCCATGACATGTTCAACGCCGGCGCGGTTGTACCAGCTGCGGTCCATCAGCACGATCTCGCCGGCCGCGGGCAGGTGGGTGACATAGCGCTGGAAGTACCACTGCGTGCTCTCGCGCTCGGTTGGCTTGGGCAGGGCCACCACACGGCACTGGCGCGGGTTGAGATGTTCGGCAATGGCCTGGATCGCACCGCCCTTGCCGGCGGTGTCACGCCCCTCGAACAGCACCAGCACGCGCTGGCCGCTGTGCTGGACCCAACGCGCCATCCGCGCCAGTTCCAGCTGCAGGGGTTCCAGCAGGGCCTCGTACTCCTTGCGCTTGAGCTTGCTCATGCATGCCTCGTCAGCCGATGGGAGTTCCCAGCGTACATCGGGTCGCGTTCGGGGATTGACAGGGTAGTGCCGGCCGCTGGCCGGCAATCGCACGATGCTGGATAGCGAGGTTGCCGGCCAGCGGGCGGCACTACCGGTTACACGCCCTGCCAGCCGTGCTCGTGTGCGAACGACTGCAGCAGGCTCGACAAATCTTTGGCGAACCCCCCCATGTCGAACACACCACTCCGTTCACGCGCCAACGCCAGTTCCGCACGCAGCGCCGCCAATGCTTCCGGATCATTCCCCAGCGCACTGGCGGTCGCAACAAACGCCGCATCATCGGCGACATTCATCCGTTCCAATCCCAGATGATGGTTCAGGCTGCCGGCGACCCGGGCCGCAAACGTCTCGCCCGGGCAGGTCAGCACCGGACAGCCGGCCCACAGGGCGTCCGATGCCGTGGTGTGGGCGTTGTAAGAATGCGTATCCAGGAACAGGTCGGCCAGCGCATAGCGGGCCAGGTATTGCGGGTGTGGCAGCTTGGCCATGAACACCAGCCGCGCCGGCTCCAGGCCGGCCACCTGTGCCGCGGCGCGCAGCCGTGCATCGGCCTGGCCGGGGCCGGACAGCAGCCACAGCACGCTGCCGGGCACCGCCTGCAGCACCGCGAACGCACGGGCCATGCTGCGTGGATTGAGCTTGTAACTGTTGTTGAAACAGCAGAACACCACGCCTTGCGCCGGCAGGCCGCATTCGGCGCGGGCCGGGGCCGGTTCCAGTACACGTGTGTTGTCCGAGGGCTGGAACGCGCGCGGCAGACGCAGCACCCGTTCGCTGTAATGCCGCTCCAGCGCGGGCGGCAGGGCAAAGTCATCGCCGATCACCGCATCCAGCCACGGTGCGCCGGAGGTGCCGGGGTAGGCCAGCCAGTTCATCTGCAGCGGGGCGGGGCGCATAGCCAGCGCTTCCGGGGCTCCACCACCGCCCCAGCCGCGCAGGTCCAGCAGGATGTCGATGCCCTGTGCGCGGATCCGCGCGGCCGTTTCCTCATGGCGCAGGCCGGTCACATCGTGCAGCGTGGTCGCCTGCTGGAGGCGCTGGCGAATGCGGCTGCCATCGTCGCGGTTGAGCGCGAACAGGTGCACCTGCAGGGCCGGGTCCAGCCGCAGCTGCTCGAACAGTGCCACGGTCAGCAGGCCGGTGGGGTGGGCACCGAAGCCGTTGGACAGCGCGCCGATCCGCAGCGGGCCTTGCGTGCGTACCCGGGCCGCGGCCAGCGGGCGAATGCCGGCTGCCACCGCAGCAGCGCGCGTGTGCGCGCAGCGCAGCTGTTCGGCGGCGCTGGCGTCTTCGCTGAGAAACGCGAATGGTTCGACCACACCGTTGCCTGCCGCAACCGCCGCGCGTACCTGCGCGGCCAGGCGGTCGATGTCCTGCCAGTCACACAGTCGGCGCTGCCAGGCCAGGCGCTGGGCAGCGATGTAGGGTTCACCGGGCAACAAGGCGTGCGCACGCCGGTAGGCGGCCGCAGCTCCTTCGGCGTCGTCGGCGTCTTCCAGTGCGTGGCCCAGCCACAGCGCAATGCCGGGGTGTTCCGGGGCCAGCGCTGAGGCCTGGCCGAGCAGGCGGGCGGCGTCGGCATGTGCGCCGGCCATCCAGGCCACGCGCCCCAGTCGCGCGAGCGCTTCAGGGTGGTTCGGACGCAGTTGCAGCGCACGCCGCGCGGCCTGTTCGCCGGCGCGCAGGTCGCCGGCTTCCAGTTCCAGGTCGGCCAGCATCACCCAGGCCACGAAGTCGCCGGGCTGGCGCGACAGCGCCTGTTGCAACTGTTGACGCTGCTGCCAGGCTGACACCGGTCAGCCTTCGGAGAGGCGGGCCAGTTCGTCGGCCTGGTGTTCGTGGCTGAGCCGGTTCACCAGAGCGTCGAGGTCGCCGGTCATGATGTTGGGCAGGTCGTACAGGGTCAGCCCTTCCACGCGATGGTCGGTGATCCGCCCCTGGGGATAGCTGTAGGTGCGGATGCGCTGGCTGCGGTCGCCGCTGCCGACCTGCAGCCGCCGGCTTTCGGCCTGTGCGGCCGCCTGCCTGCTGCGCTCGCTGTCCAGCAGCTGCGCTTTCAGGCGTTTCATCGCCTTGTCGCGGTTGGCATGCTGGCTGCGCTCGGTCTGGCATTCCACCACCACCCCGGTGGGGACGTGGGTGATGCGGATCGCCGACTCGGTCTTGTTGACGTGCTGGCCGCCGGCACCGGAGGAGCGGAAGGTGTCCACCTTCAGGTCGGCCGGGTTGATCACCACCTCATCGACGTCGTCGATCTCGGGAATGATCGCCACCGTGGCGGCCGATGTATGGATGCGGCCCTGGGACTCCGTGGCCGGCACGCGTTGCACGCGGTGCGTCCCCGACTCGAATTTCAGTTTGGAGAACGCGCCGCGCCCGACCACGCGCGCCACGATTTCCTTGTAGCCGCCATGTTCGCCCGGGTTGTCCGATTCCACCTCGACCTTCCAGCCCTGGCGCTCGGCAAAGCGGGCGTACATGCGGAACAGGTCACCGGCAAAGATCGCCGCTTCGTCGCCGCCGGTGCCCGCGCGCACTTCCAGGAACAGGTTGTTGTCATCGCGCGGGTCGCGCGGCACCAGCAGCAGCGCCAGCGCGCCGTCCAGTTCCTCAAGGCGCTGCTGGGCTGCGGCGATCTCCTCGTCGGCCAGATCGCGCAGGTCGGGGTCGGAACGCATCGCCTCGGCGGCGGCCAGATCGGCCTTGGCGCGTGCTTCATCGGCCAGCGCGGTGGCGACCGGTTCCAGCTGCGCGAACTCGCGCGAGTAATTGCGGAAACGCTCGTTGTCGCTGACCACCGAAGGGTCGGCCAGCAGGCGTTCAAGTTCCTCGCGGCGCTCGGCCAGGGCTTCCAGCTTACGGCGCAGGGTCGGCGTCATCATTCCTCACAACAGGGTGTTGATAGCCCGGCTTGGCCGGGAACAGGCGCTCTGCGGCGCGGGTCAGTTCAGTATCGCCGCTCAGCGCGGCAGCGCGCAGGGCGGCGGTGGGCGGGTGCAGCAGGCGGTTGGTCAGGCCGTGCGCCAACAGCTCCAGGACTTCCTCGGGGGACTTGCCATTGGCCAGCTGCTGCCGAGCCTTGTCCAGCATTTCGGTGCGGGTTGCCTCGCCATAGGCGCGCAGCTGCCGCAGCGGGGCCTGGTGGGCGTTGGCCTGCAGGGTTTCGACGAAGCGGGCCACCTGCAGTTCAATGATCGCTTCGGCTTCGGCGGCGGCCTCGCGACGACTGCGACGGTTGTCCTCCACCGCGCGTTCCAGATCGTCCACGGTATACAGGAAGGCATCCTGCAGTTCGCCCACTGCCGCTTCGATGTCGCGCGGAACGGCCAGGTCGAACAGCAGCATCGGCTTGTGCTTGCGGGTCTTCAGCGCCGCGGCCACCTGTGCGCGGGTGATCACCGGTTCGCGCGCGGCGGTGGCCGAGAACACCACGTCGGCCTCGCCCAGGTGGCGTTCGAGCTCGGTCAGCGGCAGTGCCACGCCGCCATGGCGGCTGGCCAGTTCCTGCGCATGGGCCAGGGTCCGGTTGGCGATCAACAGGCGACGCACGCGGCCTTCGCTGAGGTGGCGGGCGGCCAGCTCGATGGTCTCGCCTGCGCCGACCAGCAGCACGGTGGAGTCTTCCAGCCGCGCGAACGAGTTCTGCGCCAGACGTACAGCAGTGGAGGCCACGGAGATCGGATTGGCCCCCACCCGGGTGTCGGTGCGGGCACGCTTGGCCACCGAGAAGGTCTGCTGGAACAGCCGGTCCAGGCGCTGGCCGAGCAGGCCGTTGTCACGCGCAATGGCCCAGGCGTCCTTCACTTGGCCCAGAATCTGCGGCTCGCCCAGCACCATCGAGTCCAGCCCGGTGGCGACCCGGAACAGGTGGCGCACCGCATCGGCGTCTGCGTGCTGGTACAGATAGCCCTGAAGCTGGCCGGCGTGGGTTTCCAGCCACTGCGCCAGGGCATCACCGGATTCGGCTACCGCGTACAGCTCGGTGCGGTTGCAGGTGGACAGCAGCACGGCTTCGGCCACCTGCGGGGTATCGCGCAGCGAGGCCAGCGCCCGCGGCAGCGCGTCGCCGCCAAAGGAGGCGCGTTCGCGCAGCTCCACTGGCGCGGTCTGGTGGTTCAGTCCGAGCACCCACAGGGTCATTGTTCAGTTGCTTGCGATAAGCTGCTGGCCATTCAAGTCGTCATTTTAAGGCCAGAAGCCCCCGATGCCCGCATTGATTCGCATCTCCAGCGTTCTGCTGCTGTCCCTGGTCGCCAGCAGTGCCCTGGCCGTAGAGCCGGGCGCTGCCCGGCTGAACGAAGAACCGGGCTCTGCCCGGCAGGCTGAACCGGCCCCGCTGACCCCGGTCCTGGCGGGCGAATTCGCGCTGCAGGCCGGCAAGCTGCCCGAAGCCGCGCGCTGGTACCTGGAGGCAGCCGAGGCCGGACGCGATGACGCAGGCCTGGCCGAACGAGCGACCCGCATCGCCATGCTGGCCAATGATGACGTCCGTGCCGCCAAAGCCCTGAAGCTGTGGGAAGCGCGGGCTCCGCGCTCGCTGGCCCAGCGCAGTGCCGCTGCCGCACTGGACCTGCGCACCGGCGATCTCAAGGCGGCGCGCACCGAACTGACCGCCCTGCTGGCCGACCCCGATCCGCGCGGCTGGCGCTTCGCGCTGGCGGCGCTGGTGGGCGGCGGCCGCGATCCCGCCGCCTCGGCCAAGGTGCTGGGCGAACTGGTCGAGGCCAATGCCATTCCCAACCAGCTCGACGCCTGGCAGGAATTTGGTCGTCTGGCCATGCGCATGGACCAGCCGGTGATGGCGCGGCGCATGATCGACGAAGTGGTACGGCGTTTTCCCGGCGAACCGCGGGTTGCCCTGCTCAATGCCAGCCAGATGTTCCAGTCCGGTCGGCGCGATGAGGCACTGGCGGCGTTGAAGGCGGTGGAGCCCAAGGCACGTCAGGATCCCGAACTGCGCAACGCGGTGGCCATCGCCTATGACGCAATGGGGGATGCGCGTGCCGCCGAGCGCCTGCTCGCGGTGGGGCCGCAGGACGTGCAGACCTGGGGCATGCGGGCCTCGCTGCTGGCCAAGGAAAAGGATGACGCGGCGCTGTCGGCGCTGTACGCCGAGCTGTCGCGTCAGGCCAACAAGCCCGACCCGGCCCAGCGCCTGCTGCTGGGCAAGATCGCCGAGTACCTCAAGCGCCCGGCTGAGGCAGTGGACTGGTATCACAGCGTGCCCGGTGGTGAAGAGCTGACCGAAGCGCGGTTGCGCGCGGCCAATGCCCAGTATCTGGTCGGCCGTCCCGAGCTGGCCTTTGCCGAGGTCCGGGCGATCCAGTCCGACGCGACCGTCGATGATGAGGCGCGCCGCGATGCTTATCTGCTGGAAGCCGAGCTGCGCCAGCGTGGCAACGATCTGCCCGGAGAACTGGACGCCCTGGCGCGGGGCCTGGCGGCCTACCCGGACGAGAATGGCCTGCTGTATGCCCGGGCACTGGCCTGGGAGCGCCGCGACGACGTGCCGCGCGCCGAAGCCGACCTGCGCAAGATCCTGGTCACCGAGCCAGAGAACGTGGCCGCGCTCAATGCGCTGGGCTATACCCTGGCCGACCGCACCACCCGCTACCAGGAAGCGCTGGAGCTGATTGATCGTGCGCGCGTGGCCGAACCGGACAATGCGGCCATCATCGACAGCTACGGTTGGGTGTTGTATCGCCTGGGTCGCAATGAAGAGGCACTGGTGCAGCTGCGCCGGGCCTGGACGCTGGCCAAGGACGCGGAAATCGCTGCCCACGTGGGCGAGGTGCTGTGGGTGATGGGGCGCAAGGAGGAAGCCCGGCGCTTCTTCGACGAGGCACGCAAGCTGGACCCTGACAACCGCGCGCTGCAGCGCGTGATCGAGAAGTACGGCGTATGACGATGCATTTACTGAAGGTGGGGGCCGGCGTGGCACTGGCGTTATCGCTGTCGGCCTGCGTGTCGATGGGCCCGCGCAATGCCCCGGCCGCTCCGGCGGTGGTGGAGACTGTATCGCCTGCGGCCCAGCAGGCTGAAAACGACCGCGTTGCCGCGCTGCGCGCGCAGCCGGACTGGAGCTTCCAGGGCCGGGTCGCGGTCAACAAAGGGCGCAATGGCGGCAACGGTCGCATCGACTGGCGACAGCAGGCACGCCAGTATGTGATCCAGCTCAGCGCGCCGGTCACCCGGCAGAGCTGGACCCTGACCGGCGACAGCCACCACGAGGGCGGCCGTCTGGAAGGGTTGGACGGTGGTCCTCGTGAAGGGGAGGATGCCCAGCAGCTGCTGCTGGAGGCGACTGGCTGGGACATTCCAGTGAACCAGTTGCCGGACTGGGTGCGTGGATTGGTGGCCAACGATGCCGCTGCGGCCGAACAGGTCGAGCGTGACGCCGAGGGGCGTCCGCGCCGGGTACGGCAGATGGGCTGGGACATCCAGTATCTGGACTGGTATCCGGCGCAGGACGGCCTGCCCGGCCTGCCGCGTCGGATTGAAGCGGTCAATGGCGACGCCAAGGTGCGGGTGCTGGTCGACAGCTGGGCGCTGGCCCAGCCATGAGCCGGCCGGACCTGAACGAAGCGGGCTGGTCCTGGTGGCCGGCCCCGGCCAAGCTGAACCTGTTCCTGCACATCACCGGGCGGCGGCCGGACGGGTACCACCTGCTGCAAAGCGTGTTCCGACTGCTGGACTGGGGCGACCGGATTGGCCTGCGCCTGCGTGAAGACGGGCAGGTCCGTCGAGAGCGGGCGTCGGTGGCCGGCGTGGCCGAAGCCGATGATCTTGCCGTGCGTGCGGCGATCTTGCTTAAAAAGGCGGCTAACATCATCCAGGGTGCCGACATCGTTGTAGAAAAATCGATTCCGGCCGGCGGTGGATTCGGTGGTGGCTCTTCCGATGCCGCGACCGTACTGGTGGCGCTGAACCGCCTGTGGGGTGCGGGTCTGGACGAGAACGCGCTGGCCGCGCTCGGCCTGCAACTGGGGGCCGACGTACCGGTGTTCGTGCGCGGCCGCAATGCCTGGGCCGAAGGGGTAGGGGAGCAGCTGACCCCGCTGGAGCTGAATCCGGCCTGGTACGTCATCGCCGACCCCGGCGTGCACGTGCCGACCGTGGCCCTTTTTGCCTGTCCGGATTTGACGCGGGACGCCCCAGTGGCGAAAATAGCGGACTTCGCTTCCGGGTCTTTGCTCGGGAATGCGTTCGAGCCGGTACTGCGCCGTCGCGAACCTGCCGTGGAGGCAGTGCTTGCAACGTTGAGCAGCATCGGCCGGGCACGACTCACCGGGTCGGGAAGCGGTTGCTTCGTCGAGTTCGCCACGCGCGCTGCTGCAGAGCAGGGCCTGGCGCAGTTGCCGAAGGAACTGCGGGCATGGGTGGCTGCGGGCGTGGAGCGCTCGCCACTGCTTGATGTACTCGAGCGTTATTGATTTTGATGCAGGGGCGTCGCCAAGAGGCCCAAGGCACCAGGTTTTGATCCTGGCATTCGGAGGTTCGAATCCTCCCGCCCCTGCCACTCGCGAAGTTCCACGGCGGGTACCTGCGCATGCTGCGCGGCCCCGGTTGGACCTTCGCGGTGTTGTCACCGCAGACACCTTCGGGTGCCGGCGGCCGAGTTCTCCGCCATAGCTCCCGCCCGAGACCGTCATGATGCAAGAACACCCCAACCTGCTGGTTTTTTCCGGCAACGCCAACAAGCGCCTTGCGCAGAGCATCTGCAAGGAACTGGGGGTGCGTCCGGGCAAGGCGTTGGTGTCGCGCTTCTCCGACGGTGAAGTGCAGGTCGAAATCGAGGAAAACGTCCGCAAGCAGGACGTTTTCGTGATCCAGCCGACCTGTGCGCCCAGCGCCGAGAACCTGATGGAACTGCTGGTGCTGATCGATGCGCTCAAGCGCGCCTCGGTCAACAGTGTCACTGCGGTGGTGCCGTACTTCGGTTACTCGCGCCAGGATCGCCGTATGCGTTCCTCGCGCGTGCCGATCACCGCCAAGGTCGCCGCCAAGATGTTCAGCGCGGTGGGGGCCGACCGGGTGCTCACCGTGGACCTGCATGCGGACCAGATCCAGGGGTTCTTCGACATGCCGGTCGACAACGTGTACGCGTCGCCGCTGCTGCTCGCCGACATCTGGCGCGCCTACGGCACGGAAAACCTGATCGTGGTGTCCCCGGACGTGGGCGGCGTGGTGCGTGCGCGTGCTGTCGCCAAGCGTCTGGACGATGCCGACCTGGCGATCATCGACAAGCGCCGTCCGCGCGCCAACGTCTCCACCGTGATGAACATCATCGGTGACGTCGAAGGCAAGACCTGCGTGATGGTCGATGACATCGTCGATACCGCCGGCACCCTGTGTGCAGCTGCTGCAGCGCTGAAGGCGCGCGGCGCGCTGAAGGTGGCGGCGTACTGCACCCACGCCGTGCTCTCGGGCCCGGCGGTGGACAACCTGAACAACTCCCAGCTTGATGAGCTGGTGGTGACCGACACCATCCCGCTGCGTGATGAAGCGCGGGTGTGCAGCAAGATCCGCCAGCTCAGCGTGGCGGAAATGCTGGCCGAGACGATGCGCCGCATCGCCTTCGGTGAGTCGGTCAGCTCGCTGTACGTGGATTGATGTGAAGTTTTTCCCGCCCGCCGGCAACGGTGGGTGGAACCCCGGGCGCTTCTGGTCGCGGAAGTGCCTTTCAACCGCCAAGCCATTCCGGCAAGGCACCAACTGGTAGCAAGAAAATGTCGAAGACCCATGAAATCAAGGTCACCAAGCGTGAACTGCAGCGTAAGGGTGCGAGCCGCCGCCTGCGTCACGCCGGTGTGATTCCGGCCATCGTGTACGGTGGCAACGCCGAGCCGGTCGCCATCAGCCTGGACCACAACGCCATCTGGCTGGCCCAGCAGAACGAGTGGTTCTACTCGTCCATCCTGGACCTGAACCTGGACGGCAATATCCAGAAGGTGCTGCTGCGTGACCTGCAGCGCCACCCGTTCAAGCAGCTGATCATGCACCTGGACTTCCAGCGCGTGAACGAAAACGAGAAGCTGACCGCTTCGGTGCCGCTGCACTTCATCAATGAAGACACCTCGCCGGCTGGCAAGGCTGCCGACGTCGTGGTAACCCACGAACTGAAGGAAGTGACCGTGTCCTGCCTGCCGAAGGACCTGCCGGAGTCGATCGACGTCGACCTGGCCGGCCTGAACGCCGGTGACGTGGTGTACCTGTCCAACATCAAGCTGCCGAAGGGCGTGGAAATCCCGGCCCTGGCGCTGGGCAAGGACCACGACGACGCCATCGTCACCGCCAAGACCGGCAAGGTCGACGCGGCCGACGAAGAAGCTCCGGCTGCCGAGTAATACCAAGCGGTGCCCGCCCTCGGGCGGGCACCGTGCTGGAAGGGACGATGGCAGGATTGCGACTGATCGTCGGTCTGGGCAACCCCGGATCGGAACACGCCCGGACCCGGCACAATGCCGGGTTTCATTTCGTTGAGGCCCTGGCTGAAAAAGCCGGCGCACGCTGGAGCGTGGATAGCAAGTTGTTCGGCGAGACCGCCAAGGTCGAGATTGCCGGCCAGCCGGTGTGGCTGCTCAAGCCCGCCACTTTCATGAACCTCAGTGGCAAATCGGTCACCGCCGCGCAGCGGTTCTGGAAGATCGAGCCCGAGGACACCCTGTTGGCGCACGACGAACTCGACCTTGCCCCGGGTGTGGCACGGCTGAAGTTCGACGGCGGCCACGGCGGCCAGAACGGCCTGCGCGATACCATGCGCCTGCTCGGCCACGGCAAGTTCCACCGCCTGCGCCTGGGCATCGGCCATCCCGGTCACAAGGACCGCGTGGTGGGCTGGGTGCTGGGGCGTCCGTCCAAAGAGGATGACGTGCTGATGGCCCGCGCCATCGATGATGCAATCGATGTGTTGCCGCTGGCGGTGCAGGGCGATTACAACGAGGCGATGAAGCGCCTGCACACCCCGCGCTGACGCGCTTGCGCTTTCGATCATTTTCCGTACCGGCCAACGGTCGGTACCTACCCCCAGAGGTTGTCAAAGATGGGTATCAAATGCGGCATCGTCGGTCTGCCCAACGTCGGCAAGTCGACCCTGTTCAACGCGCTGACCAAGGCGGGCATCGCCGCGGCCAACTTCCCGTTCTGCACGATTGAACCGAACGTCGGCATCGTGCCCGTGCCGGATCCGCGCCTGAGCGAGCTGGCGGCGATCATCAACCCGCAGAAGGTCATTCCGACCGCGGTCGAGTTCGTTGACATCGCCGGCCTGGTCGCCGGTGCCGCCAGCGGTGAAGGCCTGGGCAACAAGTTCCTCGCCCACATCCGTGAAGTGGACGCCATCACCCACGTGGTGCGCTGCTTCGAGCACGGCGACATCGTGCACGTGGCCGGCAAGGTCGACCCCATCGCCGACATCGAAACCATCGACATCGAGCTGGCCCTGGCCGACCTGGACAGCGTGGAAAAGGCGCTGAACCGCGCCGAGCGTGCCGCCAAGGGCGGCGACAAGGAAGCGACTGCACGCAAGCCGGTGCTGGCCAGGCTGCAGGCGGCCCTGGCCGACGGCAAGGCCGCGCGTTCGGTCGGCCTGGACGACGAAGAAAAGGCGCTGGTCCGCGACCTGTTCCTGCTCACCATCAAGCCGGTGATGTACATCGCCAACGTGCTGGAAGACGGCTTCGACAACAACCCGCACCTGGAAGCCGTGCGCGCCCACGCCGCCGCCGAAGGCGCGATGGTGGTGCCGGTGTCGGCGGCCATTGAAGAAGAGCTGTCACAGCTGGACGACGAAGACCGCGATACCTTCCTGACCGATCTCGGCCTGACCGAGCCGGGTCTGAACCGCGTGATCAACGCCGCCTACAGCCTGCTGGGCCTGCAGACCTATTTCACCGCCGGCGTCAAGGAAGTCCGTGCGTGGACCGTGCGCAAGGGTGCCACCGCTCCGCAGGCGGCTGCGGTCATCCACACCGACTTCGAGAAGGGTTTCATCCGCGCCGAAACCATCGCGTATGCCGACTTCATCAAGTACAAGGGCGAGGCCGGTGCCAAGGAAGCCGGTCGCCTGCGTCTGGAAGGCAAGGAATACCGCGTCCAGGAAGGCGACATTCTGCACTTCCGCTTCAACGTCTGATTGCATCTGCAATCGATGTCCACAACGCCCCGCCTTCGTGCGGGGCGTTGTGCGTTTTGGCGGTGGTGAAAAAATGATCGGGTGTTGAAAGCGCTGTCGCGCAAGGTTCAGCGGAGTTGTCCACAGCAAACTCCCACGGCTTTCCACGTGGGGTGTGGAAAACCTGCAGTATGACTGGACAAAAAATCACCACGTGTTGAAAGCGTTGCGGGGTGAGGCTTACATGCGGTTGTCCACAGCAAACTCCCATCGCTTTCCACGTGCCGTGTGGAAAACGTGGGTTGTTTGAGTGTGGCCAAAAATTGATCAGGCGTTTGAAAGCGCTGTAGCGCCGGGCTCTGCGTGGGTTATCCACATCATTCTCCCGGAGCATTCCACATGCGATGTGGAAAAGTAGCGACACGCCATGCGTGTCGTCGAACGGCCGCGGTAACGGCCACAGCCGGTTTCGATCCCGGGTCATGCGTTACCGGATGTTGAGCGGTCCACGGCCGTCGTCTGTCGACCGACGCTACCGGCCCCAAGTGTTTCTGATTTTCGATGGCCACCGACCCTCTGTCAGGGGCGGGGCGGGGTGGGTTTGCGGGACACTCGGCGCCATGGATGGCGTCCGAGTAGCCTCCATGGATGGATTCACGGCGTGTCCCGCAAACCCACCCCGCCCCGCCCAAGCACGGGAGCAAATGTCCGCCGGTTGTTCGCACGAATCCAACAGCAGCCGGGCAGAGCCCGGCTCTACGGATCCCACGCCATCACGCGATCAAAGCGCCGAGCCGCCGAACTTGTGCGTGTACTGCAGGTTGATCGTACGGCCCACCGTGTCGAACCAGCTGACGTCGTAGTACGGGTACGAGGTGTACGTCGCATCCTTCGGTGGCATCTTGTTGAACACGTTGACCACCGACAGCGACAGGCGCGAGTGGTCGTCGAAGCGGTACTGCAGCGACAGGTTGTAGCGGTAGGTCGCCTTCACCCATGGGCTGTCGCCGCTGTCCCAGTCGAAGCTCTGGTCGTAGCTGTCGTAGGTCGGCAGTCGGCCCAGGCGCGAGCCGTACAGCGTCGCCGACCACGCCGCCTGTTCCCAGGTCAGGCTGGCGCTGGTCTTGGTGCGCGGAATGTCGAAGCCGCTGTTGACGGCGAACTGGTCCTCCACCGCATCACCTGCGTACTGCTGGAAGTCGTGCTTCTTTACCCAGGTGTGGTTGCCGCTCAGGATGAAGTCGCCCACGTCTGTGGTCAGCCGGTAGCGCAGCCCTGCGTCGATGCCCTGGGTGCGCTCGCGCGCTACGTTGATCGGGCTCACGTGCACGCCGTACAGGCGGCCATCCTCCGTGCGCGCCACCCGGCTGACCGCATCCACGCAGGTGGGGGAGGCCGCATCTGCATCGCCCAGGCGGCAGGCCGCCTCGTCGCGCAGGATCGCGCTCACGTCCATGTCCTGCACCTGGTCGCGCATGTCGATATCGAACCAGTCCACCGACAGGTCCAGCCCGATCGCCGGCGACCATACCAGCCCCGCGCTCCACGACGTGCTGGTTTCCGGGTCCAGCTGGCGATTGCCCGCGCGCGAGCGGATCAGGTTCTCTTCGTAATCGGAGCAGTCGTCCGCCCCGTCCAGCGCGCAGGCGTAGTAGTCATTGGCGCTGGTTTCATCGTTGCCCGGGCCTGCATACACATAGTGCAGATCCGGGGCACGGAAGGCCGTGCCGTACGAGCCACGTACCAGCAGCGTGTCCAGCGGACGCCACTCGATGCCGCCGCTCCAGGTTGCCTTGCCGATGGTGTTGCCCGAGTAGCGGTACTGGTCGTAGCGACCGGCCACGCTCAGGTTCAGCGTTTCCAGCAACGGCAGGCGCAGCTCTGCCGCCGTCGCCCAGCGGTTGCGGCTGCCATGGCCATCGGAGTCCTTCCAGCTGTAGTAGTAGTACTGCGTGGCCAGCGGGTCCGGGTTCAGCGCATAGGACTGATTCCCGAACTCCGCCGTGGCTGCGAAGCCGGCCTTGCCGCCCGGCAGCGTGAACAGCTCGCCGTTGGTCAGGGTCAGTGCGGCCGTGTCGGTGCGCGACTTCGGCGTATAGGTCGTACGCGCGGCAATGCTGTCGTACTCGGCGCGGCTCAGTGGCTGATACAGGCGTGCCGGGTCGGCGTTGTAGATCGGGAAGCCGTCGTCGTCCTCGCCCAGCTGCGGCCCCAGGAACAGGTCGTTGGCCTTGGCGGCAATGATCTGCGGCCAGCGGATGCTGGACTGGTACTGCGAGTGGCTCAGCGAGGCCTCGTAGTCCCATGCGCCGGTCAGGGTGCCCTTGAAGCCGGTGCTCACGCTGAAGGTCTTCTGGGTGCTGCGCACCATGCCGTTGCGCAAGCCGCCCATCTCCTCCGGCGAGAACTGGCGCTGCCAGAACTCGACCTGGTCGGTGGCCTGGTTGTAGAAGTAGCCGTCTTCATTGCCGTCCGCGGCCATGCGGCCCCACTGGGTCACGTCGCGCATCAGGGCGATGTCGTGGTAGCCCAGTTGCACGTCGGCGAACCATTCCGCGCCGTTGTCGAAGGCGTACCGCAGCGAGGCATAGCCGTTGGCCCCGCGGCGCTCGCTCAGGATCGTGCCATAGCCGATCGAGCGGTCGCTGCCGCAGTAGAAGCCGTAGCGCGGGCGCTCGGTGTAATGCGTGCTGCCCCGATTCTGAGCGGCCAGCGCGTCACAGGTGGCCTGGCCGGGGTCCAGATAGTCGTCGTTGTAGTCGGTGCGCAGGTACGCACGGCGTGCCGCGCGCGCGCTTTCGGTGGGGGCGTCCAGGGTCGAGTCCTGCTGGGCGCGTTCATAGGCCCATAGCGGCGTCTGCGACTGCAGCTCCAGGCTGTACACCGCGCTGAAACGGGCGGCGTCGACACCGCTGGCCACGCTCAGGTCGAACGACTCGCCGCCGCCTTCGGTGGTGGTGCCCATGCGCACGTCCACCGTGGTGCCGTCCACCTGCTTCTTCAGAATGAAGTTGACCACGCCGGCGATCGCATCCGAACCATAGATCGCCGAGGCGCTGCCGGTCAGTACTTCAATCCGCTCGATCATCCCCAGCGGAATGTTCGATACGTCAGTGAAGTTGCTGCGGCCCTGGAAGGGCATCGGGAAATCGGCGATGCGGCGGCCATTGACCAGCACCAGGGTGTGGTTCGGGCCCAGCCCGCGCAGGTCCACCTGCTGCGCCCCCGGCGAGAAGTCCGCGCCGCTGGCCGACTGCTGGCTCTGGGTTTCGCCGCCGTTCTGGGTCATCGACCGCAGCACGTCCGGGACGCTGGTGAAGCCGCTGGCCTGGATCTGCTCGGCGGTGATCACCGTCACCGGGGCGGGCCCCTCCACCTGGGCGCGCGGAATGCGCGAGCCGGTCACCTGCACCGCGTCCAGCTGCTGCACGTCAGGGGCCGCCGGGGACTGGGCCGCTGCGACGGCGGACACGCCCATCAACGCCAGCTGGATCGACCACGCCATCGCCTGTTTACGCATGAGAATTCTCGAGAAGAAAAGTCGGCCTCAGGGGAGGCCTGGCCCCCATTCACATTTGGAATGGACGGCGCGCATTTAACGCCTTTTTTACTTCACTCGCCAGCGGGTCCGCTTCAGCTTGGTCAGGTACGGCATGATGTACCCCACTTTCCTTCCGGGCCCTGTTCATGTTGCTTCGTTCCCGCCTGCTGTTTGCCCTCTGCCTGATGCCCTCGTTGGCCTGGGCGGCCGACCCGGTCCTGGTCATCCATGGCGGTGCCGGGGTTCAGCGCAAGGACTTGAGCCCTGCCGAAGCGCAGGCGGCGCGCGACGCGCTGCGCAGGGCCCTGCTGGCCGGGCATGAGGTGCTGGGTGCGGGCAAGCCGGCGCTGGACGCGGTCACGGCGGCGATCACCGTGCTTGAGGACGACCCCACCTTCAATGCCGGCAAGGGGGCGGTGTTCACTCACGACGGGCGTAACGAGCTGGACGCCGCGCTGATGGACGGGGCGACCCTCAAGGCCGGTGCGGTCGCCGGGGTGCAGCGGGTGCGCAATCCGATCCAGCTGGCCGAGGCGGTCATGCAGCACTCGCCGCACGTGATGATGGTGGGGCAGGGGGCCGAGGCCTTCGCGGTGAGCCAGCACATCCCGCTGGTCGACCCGTCCTACTTCCGCACCGAGAAGCGCTGGCAGCAGCTGCAGCGGGCGCTGAAGGAGGAGGCCAGCGGTCAGGCGCACGTCGATTTCGAAACCGCACGTCATTTCGGCACCGTGGGCGCAGTGGCGCTGGATGCCCAGGGCCACCTGGCAGCAGGTACGTCGACCGGCGGCATGACCAACAAGCGCTATGGCCGTGTGGGCGACTCGCCGATCATCGGTGCCGGCACCTATGCCAATGCCACATGTGCCGTGTCCGGCACCGGCTGGGGCGAGTTCTACATCCGCACCGCGGCTGCGTACGACATCTGTGCACGCATGCGGTACCTGAAGCAGTCGCCGGTCGAGGCCGGTCGTGCGGTCATCAATCAACGCATCCCGGCACTGGGCGGCGACGGTGGGGCCATCGTGCTGTCTTCCGAGGGCGTTGCAGCCACCCCGTTCAACACCCAGGGCATGTATCGGGGCTGGATTGGACGCGATGGCGTGCCACACGTGGCGATCTTCGATGACGAGCGCCTGCCGCTGCCGGGTGAATGAGCCCGTCGCAGCAGGGAATTTTCACTTCGTGTGAAAAAGTTGAAAAAGATTGTTGACAGAACCCCGATTCATCCCCAAAATTGCGGGCTCTTCCACCCCACACCGAAAACGTTTCGGCGCTACGGGACAGGGTGGTAAGGAGGGATACCCAAGCGGCCAACGGGGGCAGACTGTAAATCTGCTGGCTTACGCCTTCGGTGGTTCGAATCCACCTCCCTCCACCAGTTTCATGTTGTGGCAAGAGCTTCCGATGCGGGAGTAGTTCAATGGTAGAACCTCAGCCTTCCAAGCTGATGGTGCGGGTTCGATCCCCGTCTCCCGCTCCATTGAATGAGTTTGAATATATTCAAATTCATGCCATAATACAAAACTCGCTCACGTAGCTCAGTCGGTAGAGCACCTCCTTGGTAAGGAGGAGGTCGAAGGTTCGATTCCTTTCGTGAGCACCATCTTAAGTGCACCATTCAGACGATTCGAGATAAGCAGCCATGGCCAAGGGTAAGTTCGAGCGCACCAAGCCGCACGTCAACGTCGGCACCATCGGTCACGTCGACCACGGCAAGACCACGCTGACCGCCGCACTGACCAAGATCGGTGCCGAGCGCTTCGGTGGCGAGTTCAAGGATTACTCCGCGATCGACGCCGCGCCGGAAGAAAAGGCGCGTGGCATCACGATCTCGACCGCGCACGTCGAATACGAATCCCCGACCCGTCACTACGCCCACGTTGACTGCCCGGGCCACGCTGACTACGTCAAGAACATGATCACCGGTGCTGCCCAGATGGACGGCGCGATCCTGGTGTGCTCGGCCGCTGACGGTCCGATGCCGCAGACCCGCGAGCACATCCTGCTGTCGCGTCAGGTCGGCGTGCCGTACATCGTGGTCTTCCTGAACAAGGCTGACATGGTCGACGACGCCGAGCTGCTCGAGCTGGTCGAAATGGAAGTGCGCGAACTGCTGAGCAAGTACGACTTCCCGGGCGACGACACCCCGATCATCTCCGGTTCGGCCCGTCTGGCGCTGGAAGGCGACCAGAGCGACATCGGCGTGCCGGCCGTGATCAAGCTGGTTGAGGCGCTGGATTCCTGGATTCCGGAACCGGAGCGCGACATCGACAAGCCGTTCCTGATGCCGGTGGAAGACGTGTTCTCGATCTCGGGCCGCGGCACCGTGGTGACCGGTCGTATCGAGCGCGGCATCATCAAGGTCGGCGACGAAATCGAAATCGTCGGTATCCGTCCGGTCCAGAAGACCACCGTCACCGGCGTGGAAATGTTCCGCAAGCTGCTGGACCAGGGTCAGGCAGGTGACAACGCCGGTCTGCTGCTGCGCGGCACCAAGCGTGACGACGTCGAGCGTGGCCAGGTGCTGTCCAAGCCGGGTTCGATCAAGCCGCACACCAAGTTCGACGCCGAAGTGTACGTGCTGTCGAAGGACGAAGGCGGCCGCCACACCCCGTTCTTCAAGGGCTACCGTCCGCAGTTCTACTTCCGTACCACCGACATCACCGGTGCGGTCGAGCTGCCGGAAGGCGTGGAAATGGTCATGCCGGGCGACAACATCAAGATGGTCGTCGAGCTGATCAACCCGGTCGCCATGGACGAAGGCCTGCGCTTCGCCATCCGCGAAGGTGGCCGTACCGTCGGTGCCGGCGTGGTCTCCAAGATCATCGCGTAATACAGTACGAACCGGCGGCAGCACAGCGCTGCCGGTCTCGCGAACGGCGGGCCGGGAACCTCGGTCCGCCTTCGCCGTCTAAGGGAAGGGTGTTTTTCAACGTACGCCAGTAGCTCAATTGGCAGAGCAGCGGTCTCCAAAACCGCAGGTTGGGGGTTCGAGTCCCTCCTGGCGTGCCACTTTCTCCTTCCAGCGGCCATGCCGCCACAGCAGCCAGAGCCGGATGAACAGCAAGATCGAGCATTCCAAGGACACCGCCGCTTCCGGTGGTGACATTGTCAAATACGCCGCCGCAGTGCTCCTGGCACTCGCGGGTCTTTTTGCTTGGTTCTGGTTCGGTGCGCCCGAGAACGCGCCGCAGAGCGCCTGGTCCGGTCCGCTGCGCGGCCTGGGCGTGATCGCCGGCCTGCTGGCGGGTCTGGGCGTGTTCATGCTGACCGCCAAGGGTCGCGACACCCGTGAGTTCCTGTCCGAATCGCGCTTCGAGCTGCGCAAGGTGGTCTGGCCGACCCGCCAGGAAGCCATCCGCATGACCTGGGTGGTGATGGTAGTGGTGACCATCCTGAGTCTGCTGCTGGGCGGTTTTGATTACCTGATTCAGCTGGCGACCCAGTGGTTCCTGGGCCGATAAGGAGAAACCTGTGAAGCGTTGGTATGTGGTTCACGCCTATTCAGGCTTCGAAAAATCCGTGGCGCAGTCGCTGCGCGAACGTATCATCACCCACGAGAAGCAGGAGCTGTTCGGCGACGTTCTGGTTCCGACCGAAGAAGTGGTTGAAATGCGTTCTGGCCAGAAGCGCCGTTCCGAGCGCAAGTTCTTCCCGGGCTACGTGCTGGTCCAGATCGAGACCCACGACGAAAACGGCATTCCGCGTATCGACAGCGAAAGCTGGCACCTGGTGAAGGAAACGTCCAAGGTTCTGGGTTTCATCGGCGGTACCGCCGATCGCCCGCTGCCGATCCAGGATCACGAAGCCGATGCCATCCTGAACCGCGTTCAGGAAGGTGTCGAGAAGCCGCGTCCGAAGATCCTGTTCGAGCCGGGCCAGATGGTTCGCGTCACCGAAGGCCCGTTCAACGACTTCAATGGCGTCGTCGAAGAGGTCAACTACGAAAAGAGCCGCGTCCGCGTCTCGGTGCTGATCTTCGGTCGCGCCACCCCGGTCGAGCTTGAGTTCGGCCAGGTCGAGAAGCAGGTCGGCTGATCGCTGCGCCCAACCCGGGCGCTGTTGTAGCGACGGGCCATGCCCGTCGACGGGGCTGCCCCATTCAGACAGTCCTCCCAAAACCTGTTATCATGCGCGGCTTCCTGTCAGGAAGCTGACAAAAGCAAGGGCCGCCGCAAGGTGGCCTTCTGCGTGAATTCAAAACGCGATGCCGGGACGCGACATTCCCGGTCCGATGGGGAGCCTGTTGTCGCAAGGCGCTAGCACCCGGAGAGCACTCAAATGGCAAAGAAAGTTGTCGGTTACATCAAGCTGCAGGTGAAGGCCGGTCAGGCCAACCCCTCGCCGCCGGTCGGTCCTGCGCTGGGTCAGCGTGGCCTGAACATCATGGAATTCTGCAAGGCCTTCAATGCCGCCACGCAGAAGCTTGAGCCGGGTCTGCCGGTTCCGGTGATCATCACGGCCTATTCGGACCGTACGTTCACCTTCATCACCAAGAGCACCCCGGCCACCACCCTGCTGAAGAAGGCCGCCGGCATCTCGTCCGGCTCCAAGCGCCCGAACACCGACAAGGTGGGCAAGGTGACCCGCAAGCAGCTGGAAGAAATCGCCAAGGCGAAGGAACCGGATCTGACTGCCGCCGACCTGGACGCCGCCGTGCGTACGATCGCTGGCTCTGCCCGTTCCATGGGCCTCGTGGTGGAGGGTTAAGAAGATGGCACAGACCAAGCGTGAGAAGGCCATCAAGGCCGCAGTCGTTCCGGGCAAGTCCTACGGCTTCGAAGAAGCGATCAGCATCCTGAAGTCCGCCACCAAGGCCAAGTTCGTCGAGTCGATCGACGTCGCCGTGCGCCTGGGCGTGGACGCCAAGAAGTCCGACCAGCAGGTTCGCGGTTCCACCGTGCTGCCGGCCGGTACCGGCAAGTCGGTCCGCGTCGCTGTGTTCGCTCCGGCCGGTGCCAAGGCTGACGAAGCCCTGGCCGCAGGTGCCGAAGCCGTCGGTATGGACGATCTGGCCGAAAAGATGCAGGCCGGCGATCTGAACTACGACGTCGTCATCGCCACCCCGGACGCCATGCGCGTTGTCGGTAAGCTGGGCACCGTGCTGGGTCCGCGCGGCCTGATGCCGAACCCGAAGGTCGGCACCGTCTCGGCCAACCCGGGCGAAGCCGTGAAGAACGCCAAGTCGGGTCAGGTCCGTTACCGCACCGACAAGGCCGGCATCATCCACTGCACCATCGGCAAGGCCGACTTCGCCGAAGACGCGCTGAAGTCGAACCTGACCGCGCTGCTGCTGGACCTGATCAAGGCCAAGCCGGCCACCTCGAAGGGCACCTACCTGCAGAAGGTTTCGGTCAGCTCGACGATGGGCCCGGGCGTCACCGTCGACCAGTCGTCGCTGACCCTGAAGTAAGTGTTTGAAGCGGGCACGGTACTTTCGGGTGCCGTGACCGTGACATTTGAAGGCATCGCAGGCAGCCCACCGCCTGCGGTAGCCGTCAAAGACCGCAGGCGCGGTCGTGGCAGGACCGGCGACGGGCACGGAAGCTCGATATGGCAGGGAGTCGCCGCCGGAACAGTCATGAACGCTTAATCGATTCCCCGGAATCACCCTGCGTAGATGGTGCCCTTCTGGAGTTTTTCTGGTTCACGCACGTCTGGGTTTCCCAGGTTGGCCCACTCCAGGTCTAGAACGGCCCACCCCCCGGAACATCATCCTGGTGTTCCCGGCGTCCAGGACGGATGCCGCACAGGACCGCACACGGCAGGAGCCGTAAGCGGAGTTCAATTGGAGGAGTGCAATGGCTCTCAATCTGTCCCAGAAGCAAGAAGTAGTCGCCGAGCTGGCAGACGTCGCCGCCAAGGCCCACTCCTTGATCGCAGCCGAATACGCTGGCACCACGGTCGCCCAGATGACCGCGATGCGCAAGCAGGCTCGTGAAACCGGTGTTTTCTTGAAGGTTGTCAAGAACACCCTGGCTTCGCGCGCCGTTGAAGGCACCGAGTTCGCCGTGGCCCAGGACCAGATGGTTGGTCCGCTGCTGTACGCGTTCTCGCTCGAGGAGCCCGGCGCTGCCGGTCGCCTGATCAAGGAAGCCGCCAAGGGCAACGACAAGCTGAAGGCTAAGGTCGTCGCCATCGGTGGCGAAGTGTTCCCGGCAAGCCACGTCGACGTGCTGGCCTCGCTGCCGACCCGCGATCAGGCCCTGGCCATGCTGGCCCGCGTCCTGACCGAGCCGGTCACGATGTTCGCCCGCGCCATCAAGGCTGTTGGCGAGAAGCAGGGTGGTGGCGAAACCGCCGCTGCCGAGCCGGCCGCCGAGACCGCCTGAGTTTCGACTTACCGTGGTTCCTGACGGAACCTCAACCCAGAAAATTATCCAAAGGTATTAATCATGTCCCTTACCAACGAACAGATCGTCGACGCCATCGCCGAGAAGTCCCTGATGGAAGTGATGGAGCTGGTCAAGGCCATCGAAGAGAAGTTCGGCGTCTCCGCCGCTGCTCCGGTTGCCGTGGCTGCTGCCGCTGGCCCGGCCGCTGCTGTTGAAGAGCAGACCGAGTTCACCGTCACCCTGAAGAGCGCCGGCGACAAGAAGGTCGACGTGATCAAGGCCGTCCGCGCCATCACCGGCCTGGGCCTGAAGGAAGCCAAGGACCTGACCGAAGCCGGTGGCGTTCTGAAGGAAGGCGCTTCGAAGGAAGACGCCGAGAAGATGAAGAAGGACCTGGAAGCTGTTGGCGCGACTGTCGAAGTCAAGTAAACAGCTCCTTGCGTCGCCATCGAAACACGGCGATGCAGCCAAGGCTGGGGGCGTAAGCCCCCGGCCTTTGGTCGTTGTTGCAGACTTCGGTCTGTGACCGCCCGGAAACCGGCCTCGTGCCGCGCTCCGGACGTAGAGCCGGGCTTGCCCGGCTTGCTGTAGATGCAAAGAAAGCCCAACACGGGCTGCAGTCATGCTCCGTTACGGCCGCGCCGATGCGCGCCAGCGGGGTACTGGAAGCAGACGAGTTGGCAGTTGGAAGTAGCAGGAGAAGGCGTGCTGGTGCCGGCAATACCAGCGACTTCCAACTGACAATTTAAATGTTCCCTTCGAGCCGTACCCTCAGGTGCGGCCCGCACAGCCAAGGTGAGACCTCATGACGTCCTATTCGTTCACCGAAAAGAAGCGTATCCGCAAGGACTTCGGCAAGCAGCGCTCGATTCTCGAAGTGCCGTTCCTGCTGGCCATCCAGGTGGATTCCTATCGCGAGTTCCTGCAGGAAAACATCGATCCGGCCAAGCGCCGTGATCTGGGCCTGCATGCCGCCCTCAAGTCGGTCTTCCCGATCGCCAGCTACAGCGGCAATGCCGCGCTGGAATACGTCGGTTACAAGCTGGGCGAACCGGTCTTCGACGAACGCGAATGCCGCCAGCGCGGCATGAGCTACGGCGCGCCGCTGCGCGTGACCGTGCGCCTGGTGATCTACGACCGCGAGTCGTCGACCAAGGCCATCAAGTACGTGAAGGAGCAGGAGGTCTACCTCGGCGAAATCCCGCTGATGACCGACAACGGCACCTTCATCGTCAACGGCACCGAGCGCGTCATCGTCTCGCAGCTGCACCGCTCGCCGGGTGTGTTCTTCGACCACGACCGTGGCAAGACCCACAGCTCGGGCAAGCTGCTGTACAGCGCCCGCATCATTCCTTACCGCGGCTCCTGGCTGGACTTCGAGTTCGACCCGAAGGATGCGCTGTTCACCCGTATCGACCGTCGCCGCAAGCTGCCGGTGTCGATCCTGCTGCGCGCCCTGGGCTACAGCAACGAGGAAATGCTTGCGCAGTTCTTCGAGATCAACACCTTCCACATCAATCCGGACGAAGGCGTGCAGCTGGAGCTGGTCTCCGAGCGCCTGCGTGGTGAAACCCTGAACTTCGACCTGGCCGACGGCGACAAGGTCATCGTTGAAGCCGGCAAGCGCATCACCGCGCGTCACGTCAAGCAGCTGGAAGCCTCGGGCATCGCCGCCTTGGCCGTGCCGGACGATTACATCGTCGGCCGCATCCTGTCGCACGACGTGGTCGACGCCACCACCGGCGAACTGCTGGCCCAGGCCAACGACGAAATCACCGACGAGCAGCTGCAGGCCTTCCGCAAGGCCGGCGTGGATGCCGTGGGTACCCTGTGGGTGAACGATCTGGATCGTGGTCCGTACCTGTCCAACACCCTGCGCATCGACCCGACCAAGACCCAGCTCGAAGCGCTGGTCGAAATCTACCGCATGATGCGTCCGGGCGAGCCGCCGACCAAGGACGCCGCGCAGAACCTGTTCCACAACCTGTTCTTCACCTTCGAGCGCTACGACCTGTCCACGGTCGGCCGCATGAAGTTCAACCGTCGTGTCGGCCGCAAGGAAGTCACCGGCGAAGCCGTTCTGTACGACAGCAAGTACTTCGGCGAGCGCAACGATGAAGAATCCAAGCGCCTGGTTGCCGAGCACGGCGACAGCTCCGACATCCTGGACGTGATCAAGGTCCTGACCGAGATCCGCAATGGTCGCGGCGTGGTCGATGACATCGATCACCTGGGTAACCGTCGCGTGCGTTCGGTCGGCGAAATGGCCGAGAACGTGTTCCGCGTCGGCCTGGTCCGCGTCGAGCGTGCGGTCAAGGAGCGCCTGTCGATGGCCGAGTCCGAAGGCCTGACTCCGCAGGAGCTGATCAACGCCAAGCCGGTCGCTGCGGCCATCAAGGAATTCTTCGGCTCCTCGCAGCTGTCGCAGTTCATGGATCAGAACAACCCGCTGTCGGAAGTCACGCACAAGCGTCGCGTCTCGGCCTTGGGCCCGGGCGGCCTGACCCGCGAACGCGCCGGCTTCGAAGTGCGCGACGTGCACCCGACCCACTACGGCCGCGTCTGCACGATCGAAACCCCGGAAGGCCCGAACATCGGCCTGATCAACTCGCTGGCCGTGTACGCCCGCACCAACCAGTACGGCTTCCTTGAGACGCCGTACCGCAAGGTCGTGGACGGTAAGGTCTCCGACGAGATCGAGTTCCTGTCGGCCATCGAAGAAAACGAGTACGTCATCGCCCAGGCCAACGCCCTGACCGATGCCAACAGCGTGCTGACCGAGCAGTTCGTGCCGTGCCGCTTCCAGGGCGAATCGCTGCTGAAGCCGCCGGCGGAAGTCCACTTCATGGACGTCTCGCCGATGCAGACCGTCTCCATCGCTGCGGCGCTGGTGCCGTTCCTGGAGCACGATGACGCCAACCGTGCACTGATGGGCGCGAACATGCAGCGTCAGGCCGTGCCGACCCTGCGCGCACAGAAGCCGCTGGTCGGTACCGGTATCGAGCGCGCCGTGGCGCGTGACTCCGGTGTGACCGTGAATGCCCGTCGTGGCGGCGAGATCGTGCAGATCGACGCCGGCCGCATCGTGGTCAAGGTCAACGAGGACGAGATCACCGACGCCAGCGATGCCGGCGTGGATATCTACAACCTGATCAAGTACACCCGCTCCAACCAGAACACCTGCATCAACCAGCGTCCGCTGGTGGAAGTGGGCAACGTGGTGGCGCGTGGCGACGTGCTGGCTGACGGTCCGTCCACCGACATCGGCGAACTGGCCCTGGGCCAGAACATGCTGATCGCGTTCATGCCGTGGAACGGCTACAACTTCGAAGACTCCATCCTGCTCTCCGAGCGCGTGGTGGAAGAAGATCGTTACACCACGATCCATATCGAAGAGCTGACCTGCGTCGCGCGTGACACCAAGCTGGGGCCGGAGGAAATCTCCGCCGACATCCCGAACGTGTCCGAGCAGGCGCTGAACCGCCTGGACGAATCCGGCGTGGTGTACATCGGTGCCGAAGTGCGCGCCGGTGACATCATGGTTGGCAAGGTCACCCCGAAGGGCGAAAGCCAGCTGACTCCGGAAGAGAAGCTGCTGCGCGCGATCTTCGGCGAGAAGGCCTCGGACGTGAAGGACAGCTCGCTGCGCGTGCCGCCGGGCATGGACGGCACCGTCATCGACGTGCAGGTCTTCACCCGTGACGGCATCGAGAAGGACAAGCGTGCGCGCCAGATCGAGGAAAACGAGATCAAGCGCGTCAAGAAGGACTTCGACGACCAGTTCCGCATTCTGGAAGGGGCCATCTACGCCCGTCTGCGTTCGCAGATCGTCGGCAAGGTGGTCAACGGTGGCGTCAACCTGAAGAAGGGCGACACCATCTCCGACGCCTACCTGGATGGCCTGAAAAAGGCTGACTGGTTCGCGCTGCGCATGAAGGATGAAGACGCTTCGGAAGCCATCGAGCGCGCCCAGAAGCAGATCCAGGCGCACGAGAAGGAATTCGAGCGTCGCTTCGCTGACAAGCGCGGCAAGATCACCGCCGGTGACGACCTGGCTCCGGGCGTGCTGAAAATGGTCAAGGTGTTCCTGGCCGTGAAGCGTCGCATCCAGCCGGGTGACAAGATGGCAGGCCGCCACGGCAACAAGGGTGTGGTGTCCAACGTGGTGCCGGTTGAGGACATGCCGTACATGGCCTCGGGCGAAACCGTGGACATCGTGCTGAACCCGCTGGGCGTGCCGTCGCGTATGAACATCGGTCAGATTCTGGAAGTGCACCTGGGCTGGGCAGCCAAGGGCCTGGGTCGCAAGATCCAGCGCATGCTGGAAGCCCAGTCGGCACTGAACGACCTGCGCAAGTTCCTTGACGACATCTACAACCACGACAAGACCCAGCACGCCAACCAGGTGGATCTGTCGCAGTTCAGCGATGAAGAGCTGCTGCGTCTGGCCAAGAACCTGACCGACGGCGTGCCGATGGCCACCCCGGTGTTCGACGGTGCCACCGAAGCGGAAATCAAGCGCATGCTGGAACTGGCCGACCTGCCGAGCAGCGGTCAGACCCAGTTGTACGACGGCCGCACCGGTGAAGCCTTCGACCGCCACACCACGGTCGGCTACATGCACTACCTGAAGCTGAACCACCTGGTCGACGACAAGATGCACGCCCGTTCGACCGGTCCGTACTCGCTCGTCACCCAGCAGCCGCTGGGCGGCAAGGCGCAGTTCGGTGGTCAGCGCTTCGGTGAAATGGAAGTCTGGGCGCTGGAAGCCTACGGCGCGGCCTACACCCTGCAGGAAATGCTGACGGTGAAGTCCGATGACGTGCAGGGCCGCAACCAGATGTACAAGAACATCGTCGACGGTGAGCACGAGATGGTCGCGGGCATGCCGGAATCCTTCAACGTGCTGGTGAAGGAAATCCGCTCGCTGGCCATCAACATGGAACTGGAAGACAACTGATCGTGCAGGCGCGGCTGCCCTGGCAGCCGCGCCGCCGGAAAGTGATCGCACAGCCCATCGACAAAGATTTCCTCCTTTCGGAGAAACACCATGAAAGATCTGCTCAACCTCTTCAACCAGCAGCGCCAGACGCTGGACTTCGACGCGATCAAGATCGCGCTGGCCTCGCCGGACCTGATCCGCTCGTGGTCCTTCGGCGAAGTGAAGAAGCCGGAAACCATCAACTACCGTACCTTCAAGCCGGAGCGTGACGGCCTGTTCTGCGCCGCCATCTTCGGACCGGTCAAGGACTACGAGTGCCTGTGCGGCAAGTACAAGCGCATGAAGCACCGCGGCGTGGTCTGTGAAAAGTGCGGCACCGAAGTAACCCTGGCCAAGGTGCGCCGCGAGCGCATGGGCCACATCGACCTCGCTTCGCCGGTCGCGCACATCTGGTTCCTCAAGTCGCTGCCGTCGCGCATCGGCCTGATGCTGGACATGACCCTGCGTGACATCGAGCGCGTGCTGTACTTCGAAGCCTACGTGGTGACCGAGCCGGGCCTGACCGCCCTGGAGCGCCGTCAGCTGCTGACGGAAGAACAGTACCTGCAGGCGCGCCAGGAGCACGGCGACGACTTCGACGCCGCCATGGGTGCAGAAGCCGTGTACGAACTGCTGCGCACCATTGACCTGCAGTCGGAAATGACCCGCCTGCGCGAGGAAATCGCCAGCACCGGTTCGGAAACCAAGCTGAAGCGTCTCACCAAGCGCATCAAGCTGGTCGAAGCCTTCCTGGAATCGGGCAACCGTCCGGAATGGATGGTCATGACCGTGCTGCCGGTGCTGCCGCCGGACCTGCGTCCGCTGGTGCCGCTGGATGGCGGCCGCTTCGCGACCTCCGACCTGAATGACCTGTACCGCCGCGTCATCAACCGTAACAACCGCCTGCGCCGCCTGCTCGAGCTGAACGCGCCGGACATCATTGTGCGCAATGAAAAGCGCATGCTGCAGGAATCGGTCGATGCGCTGCTGGACAACGGTCGTCGCGGTCGTGCCATCACCGGCACCAACAAGCGCCCGCTGAAGTCGCTGGCCGACATGATCAAGGGCAAGCAGGGTCGCTTCCGTCAGAACCTGCTGGGCAAGCGCGTCGACTACTCGGGCCGTTCGGTCATCGTGGTTGGTCCGTACCTGCGCCTGCACCAGTGCGGCCTGCCGAAGAAGATGGCGCTGGAGCTGTTCAAGCCGTTCGTGTTCGCCAAGCTGCAGCGTCGTGGCCTGGCCACCACCATCAAGGCCGCCAAGAAGCTGGTCGAGCGCGAAGAAGCCGAAGTCTGGGACATCCTGGAAGAGGTCATCCGCGAACACCCGGTCATGCTGAACCGTGCGCCGACCCTGCACCGTCTGGGCATCCAGGCGTTCGAACCGGTGCTGATCGAAGGCAAGGCCATCCAGCTGCATCCGCTGGTGTGTACTGCGTTCAACGCCGACTTCGACGGTGACCAGATGGCCGTCCACGTGCCGCTCTCGCTGGAAGCCCAGCTGGAAGCGCGTGCGCTGATGATGTCGACCAACAACATCCTGTCGCCGGCCAACGGCGAGCCGATCATCGTGCCGTCGCAGGACGTGGTGCTGGGTCTGTACTACATGACCCGTGCCCTGGAAAACAAGAAGGGCGAGGGCATGGCCTTTGCCAACATCGCCGAAGTCAAGCGCGCCTATGACAACCGCGTGGTGGAACTGCACGCCAAGGTCAAGGTCCGCATCACCGAAGTGGTGACCGACGAGGAAGGCAACAAGCAGAACAAGACCTCGATCGTGGACACCACGATCGGTCGTGCGCTGCTGGCTGAAATCCTGCCGGAAGGCCTGCCGTTCGCGCTGGCCAACGTCGAGCTGACCAAGAAGAACATCTCGCGCCTGATCAACTCCAGCTACCGTCAGCTGGGTCTGAAGGACACGGTCGTGTTCGCCGACAAGCTGATGTACACCGGCTTCGCCTACGCAACCCGCGCCGGCGTGTCGATCGGTATCGACGACATGCTGATTCCGGACGAAAAGCGCGGCATCCTCACCGAGGCCGAAGCCGAAGTGCTGGAAATCCAGGAGCAGTACCAGTCGGGTCTGGTCACCGCCGGCGAGCGCTACAACAAGGTGGTCGACATCTGGTCGCGCACCAACGAGCGCATCGCCAAGGCGATGATGGACACCATCGGTACCGAGAAGGTCGTCAATGCCAAGGGTGAGACCATCGACCAGAAGTCGATGAACTCGCTGTACATCATGGCCGACTCCGGTGCGCGTGGTTCGCAGGCCCAGATCCGTCAGCTGGCCGGTATGCGCGGCCTGATGGCCCGTCCGGATGGCTCGATCATCGAAACGCCCATCAAGGCGAACTTCCGTGAAGGCCTGAACGTGCAGGAGTACTTCAACTCCACCCACGGTGCCCGTAAGGGTCTGGCCGATACCGCGCTGAAGACCGCGAACTCGGGTTACCTGACCCGTCGTCTGGTCGACGTGGCGCAGGACGTGGTCATTACCGAAGTGGACTGCGGTACCACCGAAGGCCTGACCATGACGCCGATCGTGGAAGGCGGCGACGTCGTGGAGCCGTTGAAGGACCGCGTGCTGGGTCGTGTCGTGGCCGAGGACGTGTTCCTGCCGGGCAACGATGAAGATCCGATCGTGACCCGCAACACCCTGCTGGACGAACAGTGGGTGGCCAAGCTGGAAGACGCTGGCGTGCAGTCGGTGAAGGTCCGCTCGACCATCAGCTGCGAATCCGCGTTCGGCGTGTGCTCCAACTGCTACGGCCGCGATCTGGCCCGTGGTCACCTGGTCAACATCGGTGAAGCGGTTGGTGTCATCGCCGCGCAGTCGATCGGTGAGCCGGGTACCCAGCTGACCATGCGTACCTTCCACATCGGTGGTGCCGCATCGCGTGCTGCTGCCGTGGACAACATCACGGTCAAGACCACCGGTTCGGTGAAGTTCAACAACCTGAAGTCGGTCGAGCACGCCAACGGTTCGCTGGTGGCGGTCTCGCGTTCGGGTGAAATCTCGGTGCTCGACGCCCACGGTCGTGAGCGTGAGCGCTACAAGCTGCCCTACGGTGCCACCATCACCTCCAAGGACGCCGAAGCAGTCAAGGCTGGCCAGACCGTGGCCAACTGGGATCCGCATAACCACCCGATCGTTTCGGAAGTGGCTGGTTTCATCCGCTTCATCGACTTCATCGACGGCGTCACCGTCATCGAGAAGACCGACGAACTGACCGGCCTCGCCTCGCGTGAGATCACCGATCCGAAGCGTCGTGGTTCGCAGGCCAAGGATCTGCGTCCGATCGTGCGCATCGTCGATGCCAAGGGCAACGACCTGAGCATTCCGGGCACCGACCTGCCGGCGCAGTACCTGCTGCCGCCGCGCTCGATCGTCAACCTGCAGGACGGTGCAGCCGTCGGCGTGGGTGACGTGGTTGCCAAGATCCCGCAGGAAGCGTCGAAGACCCGTGACATCACCGGTGGTCTGCCGCGCGTGGCCGACCTGTTCGAAGCGCGCAAGCCGAAGGATCCGGCGATCCTGGCCGAGCGTTCGGGCATCATCAGCTTCGGCAAGGACACCAAGGGCAAGCAGCGCCTGATCATCAAGGACACCGATGGTTCCGAGCACGAAGAGCTGATTCCGAAGTACCGTCAGGTGATCGTGTTCGAAGGCGAGCACGTGACCAAGGGCGAAACCATCGTGGACGGCGAACCGAGCCCGCAGGACATCCTGCGTCTGCTGGGCGTCGAGCCGCTGGCTGCCTACCTGGTCAAGGAAATCCAGGACGTGTACCGCCTGCAGGGCGTGAAGATCAACGACAAGCACATCGAGGTGATCACCCGCCAGATGCTGCGCAAGGTCGAGATCACCGACCAGGGCAGCAGCAAGTTCCTGAATGGCGAGCAGGCCGAGCGCCAGCGCGTCATCGAGGAAAATGCCCGTCTGTCGGCCCGCAACGAGCTGATTGCCCGTTTCGATCCGGTCCTGCTGGGTATCACCAAGGCATCGCTGGCCACCGAGTCGTTCATTTCGGCGGCGTCGTTCCAGGAGACCACCCGCGTGCTGACCGAAGCGGCCGTTCGCGGCACCTCGGACAACCTGCGCGGCCTGAAGGAAAACGTCATCGTCGGCCGTCTGATTCCGGCCGGTACCGGTCTTGCGTACCACGCCCAGCGTCGTCGCAACGCCACCGGCCTGACCGAATCGGAGCTGCAGACCCTGGCCGGCACCCCGGCCGTGGCCGAAGCCCCGGTGGCAGAAGCTCCGGCCGCCGACGTCGAGTCCAGCGAAGACTGATGTAGAGCCGGGCTTGCCCGGCTGCTCCAAGGCCGGGCTTGCCCGGCTGCTTTCCGCGATGTCCTGCCCGGCTGAACAGGGCAGGGCAGCGCAACCGGCGGCAGCCGCTGGATTAACCGCCGCCGATGCTGTAGGATGCCCGCCGGTCCTCGAAAGGGGGCTGGTAGACAACCTGAACGGGGGACAAGGAAGCTAGGTGCCCCAGTAACGGCCCAGGATCAGGGCTGGCCTTCCGTGCGCGCGGTTGACCGTGTTTTCGGGGGGTTGCTACAATCGTCTGTCTCGGCAGGCCCGATTTTTGGGCCTGCTTGCACATTTCCGCATTCATGGCCGTTTATTCCCTCGGCCTCTCTCAGAAGAACATACTGATGGCGACGATCAATCAGCTTGTCCGCAAGCCGCGGCAGGCAACCACTTACAAGAGTGCCTCGCCGGCACTTGATAAGTGCCCGCAGCGCCGTGGCGTCTGCACCCGCGTGTACACCACCACCCCGAAGAAGCCGAACTCGGCCCTCCGCAAGGTTGCCAAGGTCCGCCTGACCAACCAGGAAGAGGTCATCAGCTACATCGGTGGCGAAGGCCACAACCTGCAGGAGCACTCCGTGGTCCTGATCCGCGGCGGTCGCGTCAAGGACCTGCCGGGTGTGCGTTACCACACCGTTCGTGGTTCGCTCGATGCCTCGGGCGTCGCCAAGCGCCGCCAGGCCCGTTCCAAGTACGGCGCCAAGCGTCCGAAGAGCTAAGGGAAAGTACACATGTCTCGTAAAGGTAATACGCCGCAGCGTTCGGTCCTGCCCGATCCCAAGCACGGGAGCGAAACCATTGCCCGCTTCATCAACATGGTGATGCTGAGCGGCAAGAAGTCCGTCGCTGAAAAGATCGTCTATGGCGCAATGGACGTCATCGCCGAAAAGAACCCGAACTCCATCGAGCTGGTGCAGAAGGCTCTGGACAACGTGGCTCCGTCGGTCGAAGTGAAGTCCCGCCGCGTCGGCGGTGCGACCTACCAGGTGCCGGTTGAAGTCCGTTCGTCGCGCAAGATGGCCCTGGCCATGCGCTGGCTGATCGACTCGGCCCGTAAGCGTGGTGAGAACACCATGCCGAAGAAGCTGGCGGCTGAACTGCTGGATGCCTCGGAAAACCGTGGCGGTGCCATCAAGAAGCGCGAAGAAACCCACCGCATGGCCGAAGCCAACAAGGCATTCGCCCACTACCGCTGGTGAGTTTGACGGCCTTGTAAAACAGGCATGGCAGTACCACCTCGGTACTGCCTTGCGACACCTGGGGTGTCGCGCCAATCCGAAGGCCGCCGCAAGGCGGCGTTCGGCCATCCGAAATCCACGAAATTTGAGAGGCTCCCGTGGCCCGCACTACTCCCATCGAGCGTTACCGCAACTTCGGCATCATGGCTCACATCGATGCCGGCAAGACCACCACGTCCGAACGCATCCTGTTCTACACCGGCAAGAGCCACAAGATCGGTGAAGTGCACGACGGCGCCGCCACCATGGACTGGATGGAGCAGGAGCAGGAGCGTGGCATCACGATCCAGTCCGCTGCCACCACCGCCTTCTGGCGCGGCATGGACAAGTCCCTGCCGGAGCACCGCTTCAACATCATCGACACCCCCGGACACGTCGACTTCACCATCGAAGTGGAGCGCTCGCTGCGCGTGCTCGACGGTGCCGTGTTCGTGCTGTGTGCCGTCGGTGGCGTGCAGCCGCAGTCTGAAACGGTGTGGCGTCAGGCCAACCGTTACAAGGTGCCGCGCATCGCCTTCGTCAACAAGATGGACCGTACCGGTGCCAACTTCCAGAAGGTCGCCGCACAGCTGCGCGCCAAGCTGGGTGCCACCGCCGTTCCGATGCAGCTGCCGATCGGTGCCGAAGACAACTTCAAGGGCGTGATCGACCTGGTCAAGATGAAGGCCATCCACTGGGATGAAGCCAGCCAGGGCATGAAGTTCGAGTACCTGGACATCCCGGCAGACCTGCAGGCCGAGGCTGATGAAGCCCGCACCTACATGATCGAAGCCGCGGCTGAAGCCAGCGAAGACCTGATGGAGAAGTACCTGGGCGGCGAAGAGCTGGCCGAGTCTGAAATCATCAACGCGCTGCGCACCCGCACCCTGGCCACCGAAATCGTGCCGATGTACTGCGGTTCGGCGTTCAAGAACAAGGGCGTGCAGGCCATGCTGGACGGCGTGGTGCAGCTGCTGCCGTCGCCGATCGACGTGCCGGACGTGACCGGTACCGACGTTGACGACGAAACCAAGGAAATGAGCCGCAAGTCCGACGACAAGGCTCCGTTCTCGTCGCTGGCCTTCAAGATCATCACCGACCCGTTCGTGGGCGCGCTGACCTTCTTCCGCGTGTACTCGGGCACGCTGAATGCTGGCGACCAGGTGATGAACTCGGTCAAGGGCAAGAAGGAGCGCATCGGCCGCATCCTGCAGATGCACTCCAACGATCGCGAAGAGATCAAGGAAGTGCTGGCGGGTGACATCGCTGCAGCCGTGGGCCTGAAGGACACCACCACCGGCGACACCCTGTGCTCGCTGGATCACCCGATCATCCTGGAGCGCATGGTGTTCCCGGAGCCGGTGATTTCGATGGCGGTTGAGCCGAAGACCAAGTCGGACCAGGAAAAAATGGGCCTGGCCCTGGGTCGTCTGGCCCAGGAAGATCCCTCGTTCCGTGTCAAAACCGACGAAGAATCCGGCCAGACCATCATCTCGGGCATGGGCGAACTGCACCTGGACATCATCGTTGACCGCATGAAGCGCGAGTTCAACGTGGAAGCCAACGTCGGCAAGCCGCAGGTGGCCTACCGCGAAACCATCCAGATGCAGGACGTGAAGTCGGACTACAAGCACGCCAAGCAGTCCGGTGGTAAGGGTCAGTACGGTCACGTCGTGATCGAACTGTCGCCGATCTCCGCTGAAGATCGTGCTGATCCGAAGATCGCTCCGCTGATCAAGGACGACTTCCTGTTCATCAACGACATCACCGGTGGCGTGATTCCGAAGGAATTCATCCCGTCGGTGGAAAAGGGTCTGCGCGAAACCATCACCAGCGGCCCGCTGGCTGGCTTCCCGGTGGTGGACGTCAAGGTCAAGCTGGTGTTCGGCTCGTACCACGACGTCGACTCGTCGGAAATGGCGTTCAAGCTGGCTTCGTCGATGGCCTTCAAGCAGGGCTTTGCCAAGGCCAAGCCGGTCCTGCTGGAGCCGATCATGAAGGTCGAAATCGTGACCCCGGAAGACTACCAGGGCGACGTGATGGGCGACGTCAGCCGCCGTCGTGGCGTGCTGCAGGGTTCGAGCACCACGGGTGACGGTTCGGCCAGCATCATCAACGCGATGATCCCGCTGGGTGAAATGTTCGGTTACGCCACCTCGCTGCGTTCGCAGACCCAGGGTCGTGCCACCTTCACCATGGAATTCGATCACTACGAGCCGGCACCGCAGAACATCGCCGACACCGTGATCAAGAAGGCCTGAGCGTAAGCTCAGGTCTTCACCTCCCTCTTTTCTCTGATATTCAAGGTATACAACAATGGCAAAGGGTAAGTTCGAGCGCACCAAGCCGCACGTCAACGTCGGCACCATCGGTCACGTCGACCACGGCAAGACCACGCTGACCGCCGCACTGACCAAGATCGGTGCCGAGCGCTTCGGTGGCGAGTTCAAGGATTACTCCGCGATCGACGCCGCGCCGGAAGAAAAGGCGCGTGGCATCACGATCTCGACCGCGCACGTCGAATACGAATCCCCGACCCGTCACTACGCCCACGTTGACTGCCCGGGCCACGCTGACTACGTCAAGAACATGATCACCGGTGCTGCCCAGATGGACGGCGCGATCCTGGTGTGCTCGGCCGCTGACGGTCCGATGCCGCAGACCCGCGAGCACATCCTGCTGTCGCGTCAGGTCGGCGTGCCGTACATCGTGGTCTTCCTGAACAAGGCTGACATGGTCGACGACGCCGAGCTGCTCGAGCTGGTCGAAATGGAAGTGCGCGAACTGCTGAGCAAGTACGACTTCCCGGGCGACGACACCCCGATCATCTCCGGTTCGGCCCGTCTGGCGCTGGAAGGCGACCAGAGCGACATCGGCGTGCCGGCCGTGATCAAGCTGGTTGAGGCGCTGGATTCCTGGATTCCGGAACCGGAGCGCGACATCGACAAGCCGTTCCTGATGCCGGTGGAAGACGTGTTCTCGATCTCGGGCCGCGGCACCGTGGTGACCGGTCGTATCGAGCGCGGCATCATCAAGGTCGGCGACGAAATCGAAATCGTCGGTATCCGTCCGGTCCAGAAGACCACCGTCACCGGCGTGGAAATGTTCCGCAAGCTGCTGGACCAGGGTCAGGCAGGTGACAACGCCGGTCTGCTGCTGCGCGGCACCAAGCGTGACGACGTCGAGCGTGGCCAGGTGCTGTCCAAGCCGGGTTCGATCAAGCCGCACACCAAGTTCGACGCCGAAGTGTACGTGCTGTCGAAGGACGAAGGCGGCCGCCACACCCCGTTCTTCAAGGGCTACCGTCCGCAGTTCTACTTCCGTACCACCGACATCACCGGTGCGGTCGAGCTGCCGGAAGGCGTGGAAATGGTCATGCCGGGCGACAACATCAAGATGGTCGTCGAGCTGATCAACCCGGTCGCCATGGACGAAGGCCTGCGCTTCGCCATCCGCGAAGGTGGCCGTACCGTCGGTGCCGGCGTGGTCTCCAAGATCATCGCGTAATCTGTTAGACTCTGCGCCCCGATGTTGCCTGGGTAGGGCATCGGGGCGTTCTAAATGGGAAAAGAGGCGCAGGACGCTCCTCGTGTTCCCCGGACCAGGAAGGGTCGTGCCATTCAGGCAGCGTCAACAGGTGACTGTTGACCGCCGCCTTGC
The DNA here is from genome assembly GCA_050983615.1 of Stenotrophomonas maltophilia. GTDB lineage: Bacteria > Pseudomonadota > Gammaproteobacteria > Xanthomonadales > Xanthomonadaceae > Stenotrophomonas > Stenotrophomonas maltophilia_AZ. The sequence goes on from CP158958.1 coordinate 950,014, forward strand.
ATGCGCGCTATACTTTTTCGTCTGGGCAGATCGAGCAATCGGTCTGCCTCGGCTTTTGAGGTCTACGGAAAGATCTTGGCGTCGCACGGGACTGTGCGACGTTCGTATTCAGGATATTCATGGGACAAGGCAACCCAGAGGCCTTGTCTGTCGCTCTTTTAACGAAGGAACCACCGTCATGGCGGACCAAAAGATCCGTATCCGGCTGAAGGCATTCGATCATCGTCTGATCGACCGCTCGGCCAGCGAGATCGTTGAAACGGCCAAGCGGACCGGCGCGCAAGTGCGTGGCCCGATCCCGCTGCCGACCAAGATCGAGCGTTACACCATTCTCGTCTCGCCGCACGTCGACAAGGACGCGCGTGACCAGTACGAGACCCGCACGCACAAGCGCGTGCTCGATATCGTCGACCCCAACGACAAGACCGTGGACGCGCTGATGAAGCTCGAACTGGCTGCCGGCGTCGACGTTCAGATCAAGCTGACCTGAGGACTACGACCATGACGAAGAAGTATTCGTTGGGCTTCGTGGGCCGCAAGGCTGGCATGAGCCGCGTTTTCACCGATGATGGCCGTGCCATCCCGGTGACCCTGATTGAAGCCACCCCGAACCGCATCGCGCAGATCAAGACCGTCGAAGCTGACGGCTACAGCGCCGTGCAGGTGACCGTCGGCGCGCGTCGCGCTGCCCTGGTCAACAAGCCGGAAGCCGGCCACTTCGCCAAGGCGAAGGTGGAAGCTGGTCGCGGTCTGTGGGAATTCCGCGTTGAAGACGCGCAGCTCGGCGATTTCGCCGTTGGCGGCGAAGTCAAGGCGGACATCTTCGAAGTTGGCCAGAAGGTCGACGTCCAGGGTGTCACCAAGGGTAAGGGTTTCCAGGGCACCATCAAGCGCCACAACTTCCGTATGGGCGATGCAACCCACGGTAACTCGCTGTCGCATCGCGCGCCGGGTTCGCTGGGTCAGCGCCAGACCCCGGGTCGCGTTTTCCCGGGCAAGAAGATGTCGGGCCATATGGGTGCCGTGCAGCAGAGCACGCAGAACCTGGAAGTGGTCAAGGTCGACGTCGAGCGCGGTCTGATCGCGATTCGTGGTGCCGTTCCGGGCGCTGCGGGTGGTGACGTGATCGTCCGTCCGGCGAGCAAGGCATAAGGAGAGATGACGATGGAACTCGTTATCACGGGTAGCAACAACAAGGTCTCGGTCTCCGAAGCCGTGTTCGGTCGCGATTTCAGCGAAGATCTGGTCCACCAGGTCGTCGTTGCTTACCGCAACGCCGGTCGCGCCGGTACCAAGGCACAGAAGACTCGCTCCGAAGTGGCTGGCACCACCAAGAAGTCGAAGAAGCAGAAGGGCGGCGGTGCGCGTCATGGCGCGCTGACGGCTCCGATCTTCGTCGGCGGTGGCGTCACCTTCGCGGCCAAGCCGCGCAGCTTCGAGCAGAAGGTCAACCGCAAGCAGTACCGTGCCGCCATGTGCGCGATCCTGTCCGAGCTGAACCGTCAGGGCCGTCTGACCATCGTGGAGTCCTTCGACGTCGAAGCGACCAGCACGAAGGGTCTGATCGCCAAGCTGGCCGGCCTGGAAGTGGGCAAGCGCCCGCTGATCGTCACCGAGGACGCTTCCGAGCACCTGTACCTGTCGGCGCGCAACGTTCCCTACGTGGAAGTGCGTGACGTGCAGGGCCTGGATCCGGTGTCCCTGGTCGGTGCCGACACGGTCGTCATCACCGCTGACGCGGTCAAGAAGGTCGAGGAGTGGCTGGCATGAACAGCAACGAAAAAATCTTCAGCGTGCTGCGTGCCCCGCGTGTCTCGGAAAAGACCGCGCGTCTGCAGGAAGTCTCCAACCAGTATGTCTTTGAAGTGTCGAACGAAGCGACCAAGGCCGATGTGAAGGCCGCGGTGGAGCAGCTGTTCGCAGTCAAGGTCGAGTCGGTCAACGTGCTGAACGTGAAGGGCAAGAACAAGTCCTTCCGTAACCGCAACGGCCGTCGCGGCGATTGGCGCAAGGCATACGTGCGTCTCGCCGATGGCCAGTCCATCGATGTAACGGCCAAGGCCTGAGGTACATCCCATGCCATTGATGAAATTCAAGCCCACCTCCGCAGGCCGTCGTTCGGCCGTGCGCGTGGTCACGCCCGATCTGCACAAGGGCGCACCGCACGCAGCGTTGCTGGAGCCGCAGAGCAAGTCCGGTGGTCGTAACCACCACGGCCGCATCACCACCCGTCACGTGGGCGGTGGTCACAAGCAGCACTACCGTGTCATCGACTTCAAGCGCAACAAGGAAGGCATTCCGGCGCGCGTGGAACGCATCGAATACGATCCGAACCGCACCGCCCATATCGCCCTGCTGTGCTACGTCGACGGCGAGCGTCGCTACATCATCGCACCGAAGGGCCTGAAGGCCGGTGACCAGGTGATCGCAGGTTCGGACGCGCCGATCAAGACCGGCAACACCCTGCCGCTGCGCAACATCCCGGTCGGTACCACTGTCCACGGCATCGAACTGAAGCCGGGCAAGGGTGCCCAGATCGCTCGTGCCGCCGGCGCTGCCGTGCAGCTCGTCGCTCGTGAAGGCATCTACGCCACCCTGCGCCTGCGCTCGGGTGAAATGCGCAAGGTGCCGGTCGAGTGCCGCGCCACCATCGGTGAAGTCGGCAACGACGAGCACAACCTGGAAAAGCTGGGCAAGGCTGGCGCCAAGCGCTGGCGCGGTGTCCGCCCGACCGTTCGTGGTGCTGCCATGAACCCGGTTGACCACCCGCACGGTGGTGGTGAGGCGAAGGCCGGCCAGGGTAACCCGCATCCGGTCACCCCGTGGGGTGTCCCGACCAAGGGCTACAAGACGCGCAAGAACAAGCGCACCCAGCAGTTCATCGTCCGCGATCGTAGGGGCTAATCGACCATGGCACGTTCACTCAAGAAAGGCCCGTTCGTCGATCACCACCTCGTCAAGAAGGTGGAGGCCGCTGCGGGTAGCAAGAAGCCGATCAAAACCTGGTCGCGCCGTTCGATGATCCTGCCGGAAATGGTAGGCATCACCATCGCCGTTCATAACGGCAAGGCCCACGTTCCGGTGCTCGTCAACGAGAACATGGTCGGTCACAAGCTCGGCGAATTTGCCATCACCCGGACCTTCAAGGGTCATGGTGCTGACAAGAAGTCGGGCAAGTAAGGAGAGATGACAATGGAAGCGAAAGCAATCCTGCGCACTGCGCGCATCTCCCCGCAGAAGGCTCGTCTGGTCGCTGACCAGGTGCGCGGTCTGCCGGCCGAGCGTGCGGTCAACCTGCTGAAGTTCTCGGACAAGAAGGCTGCCCACCTGATCAAGAAGGTGGTGGAGTCGGCTATTGCCAATGCCGAGAACAACCAGGGCGCCGACGTCGACGAGCTGAAGGTTCAGACCATCATGGTTGATGAAGGTCCGACCCTGAAGCGTTTCATGGCGCGGGCGAAAGGCCGCGGTACCCGCATCCTCAAGCGCACCAGCCACATCACTGTGGTTGTGGGCGCCGGCAAGTAAGCGGAAAGGAAAAAACCATGGGTCATAAAGTTCATCCGATTGGTATCCGCCTCGGCATTTCCAAGGACTGGAACTCCAAGTGGTACGCCAACAAGGCCGAGTTTGCCGGTTACCTGGCAGCCGACCTGAAGGTGCGGGACATGCTGCGCAAGAAGCTCGCGCAGGCCGGCATCAGCAAGATCCTGATCGAGCGTCCGGCAAAGACCGCTCGCGTGACGATCCACACCGCCCGCCCGGGCGTGGTGATCGGCAAGCGCGGTGAGGACATCGAGAAGCTGCGCAAGGAAGTAAGCGACATGATGGGCGTTCCGGCGCACATCAACGTCACCGAAGTGCGCAAGCCCGAGCTGGACGCACAGCTGGTTGCCGAGTCGATCGCGCAGCAGCTGGAGCGTCGCATCATGTTCCGCCGTGCAATGAAGCGCTCGGTCGGCAACGCGATGCGCCTGGGTGCCCTGGGCATCAAGGTCAACGTCGGTGGCCGTCTGAATGGCGCAGAAATCGCCCGTTCGGAGTGGTACCGCGAAGGCCGCGTGCCGCTGCACACGCTGCGTGCCGACATCGACTATGGCTTCGCTGAAGCCAAGACGACCTACGGCATCATCGGCATCAAGGTCTGGATCTACAAGGGCGAAGTCTTCGATTTCTCCCAGGTTGGCCAGGAAAAGCAGGACGACACCCCGTCGCGCAACGATCGTAGCGATCGCGGCGACCGCGGTGACCGTCAGCGCCCGGCTCGTGAAGCGAGGTAACGGCAATGTTGCAACCCAAGCGAACCAAATACCGCAAGGTACACAAGGGCCGTAATGATGGCCTGAGCTGGAGCGCCAACGCTGTCAGCTTCGGCGAATACGGCCTCAAGGCAACCGCCCACGGTCAGCTGACCGCGCGTCAGATCGAAGCGGCTCGCCGTTCGATCAGCCGCTACGTCAAGCGCGGTGGCAAGATGTGGATCCGTGTGTTCCCCGACAAGCCGATCACCAAGAAGCCCATCGAAGTCCGAATGGGTTCTGGTAAGGGCAACGTGGAATACTGGGTGGCCCAGATCCAGCCCGGCCGCATGATCTATGAAATTGAAGGCGTTGGCGAAGACGTGGCACGTGAGGCGTTCCGCCTGGCTGCCGCCAAGCTTTCCGTGACCACTACTTTCGTGACCCGGACGGTGCGCTGATGGACATCAAACAACTTCGCGAAAAGTCGGCTGACGAACTGAACGCCCACCTGACCGATCTGCGTAAGGAGCAGTTCTCGCTCCGCATGCAGCAGGTCACCGGGCAGCTGCCGAAGACTCACGAAACCCGCCGGGTCCGCCGCGAAATTGCTCGCGTCAAGACTCTGCTCGGCAGCAAGAAGTAAGGACGGCCGCTATGAGCGATAACAACGAAAAGACGCTGCGCACGGTCGAAGGCCGTGTCGTCAGCAACAAGATGGACAAGACGGTCACCGTGTTGGTGGAGCGCCAGGTCAAGCACGCCCTGTACGGCAAGTACATCAAGCGCTCGACCAAGCTGCACGCACACGACGCCGACAACGCCTGCAACGAAGGCGATGTCGTGCGCGTGACCGAGATTGCTCCGATGTCCAAGACCAAGAACTGGCGCGTGGTGGAAGTCATCACGCGTGCGGCGCAATAAGGAGATCTGAATCATGATCCAGATGCAGAGCTACCTTGACGTCGCGGACAACTCCGGTGCCAAGGAACTGATGTGCATCAAGGTGCTGGGTGGTTCCAAGCGCCGTTACGCGCACATCGGTGACATCATCAAGGTCACCGTGAAGGATGCGATCCCGCGCGGCAAGGTCAAGAAGGGTGAAGTGTATGACGCAGTCGTGGTGCGTACCCGCAAGGGTGTGCGTCGCGCCGACGGCTCGCTGATCCGTTTCGACGGCAATGCCGCGGTCCTGCTCAACAACAAGCAAGAGCCGATCGGCACCCGCATCTTCGGGCCGGTGACCCGTGAACTTCGTTCCGAGAAGTTCATGAAGATCGTCTCGCTCGCTCCCGAAGTGCTGTGAGCGACAGGAGATAATCATGGCTAACCGTATCAAGAAGGGCGACCAGGTCGTCGTCAACACCGGCAAGGACAAGGGCAAGCAGGGCGAAGTCGTCCGCGTCGACGGCGATCGTGTGATCGTTGCCAACGTGAACATCGTCAAGCGCCACACCAAGCCGAACCCGCAGGCAGGCGTTGCCGGCGGCGTGGTCGAGCGTGAAGCGTCGATCCATATCTCCAACGTGAATGTGCTGAACCCGGCTTCGGGCAAGGGCGAACGCGTTGGCTTCAAGGTGCTGGAGGATGGACGCAAACTGCGTGTGTTCCGCTCCAGCGGTGAGGCGCTCGACGCCTGAGGAATGAGAAGATGACTTCCCGTCTCGAAAAGTTCTACAAGGACGAAGTGGTGCCGGCGCTGATGAAGCAGTTCGGCTACACCAATCCGATGCAGGTCCCGAAGCTGGTCAAGGTCACCCTGAACATGGGTGTCGGCGAAGCGGCGACCAACAAGAAGATCCTGGAAAATGCCGTTGCTGACATGTCCAAGATCTCCGGCCAGAAGCCGGTCGTGACCAAGTCCCGTATTTCGGTGGCTTCGTTCAAGATCCGTGATGGCTGGCCGATTGGCTGCAAGACCACGCTGCGTCGTGCCAAGATGTATGAGTTCCTGGATCGCCTGATCAACATCTCGCTGCCGCGCGTGCGCGACTTCCGTGGTGTTTCCGGTCGTTCCTTCGACGGTCGTGGCAACTTCAACATGGGTGTGAAGGAACAGATCATCTTCCCGGAAATCGACTTCGACGCCGTCGACGCGATCCGCGGTATGGATATCGCCATCACCACCACCGCCAAGACCGACGCGGAAGCGAAGGCGCTGCTCGCAGCGTTCAAGTTCCCGTTCCGTAACTGATACGTCGAGGATATCGAAATGGCTAAGACCTCCATGGTCAACCGCGATCTGAAGCGTGCCAAGCTCGCTGCCAAGTACGCCGGCAAGCGCGAAGAGCTGAAGAAGATCATCTCCAGCACGACCGCTTCGTACGACGAAAAGGCAGAGGCCGTGATCAAGTTGCAGAAGCTGCCGCGCGATTCGTCGCCGAGCCGCCACCGCAACCGTTGCGAGCTGTCGGGCCGTCCGCGTGGCGTGTACAGCAAGTTCGGCCTGGGCCGTAACAAGCTGCGCGAAGCCACCATGCGCGGCGATGTGCCGGGCCTGCGCAAGGCAAGCTGGTAAGGGAGCAATCCCTGGATAGGAGCTGAATCCATTCAGGTTCATCTCCTCCCGAAAGGGCCCGACGCAAGTCGGGCTCTTTTTGTCGTATACTCCCGCTTCTGTCCCGTCATGCGGGGCAGGGCGTGTGTGTAAGAGGGGCCTGGCCCATCCCAGGACTACAAGCAAGATTTTCGCGAAAGCGGATATCGGTGCACTCAAAGGGTTTGACTAATGAGCATGACTGATCCCATCGCCGACCTGCTGGTACGCATCAAGAATGCGGCCGCGGTTGGCAAGCAGACGGTGAAGGCACCGTCCTCCAAGATCAAGGTTGCAATCGCAGAAGTGCTGAAGGCCGAGGGCTACATCACCGACCTGCGCGTGACCAAGACCGAGAACAACAAGGCCGAACTCGAAATCGTCCTGAAGTATTTCGAAGGCAAGCCGGTCATCGCGACCCTGAAGCGCTTCTCGCGTTCGGGCCTGCGCCAGTATCGCGGCAAGGCTGAACTGCCGAAGGTCCTGAACGGCCTGGGTATTGCCATCATTTCCACCTCCAAGGGCATCATGACTGATGCGCAGGCGCGCCAGTTGGGCGTCGGCGGCGAAGTCCTGTGCTTCGTGGCCTAAGGCGAGAAGGAGTCCACTATGTCCCGCGTAGCCAAGAAGCCGGTCAACCTGCCCAAGGGCGTTGAACTGAACATCCAGCCGGAATCCGTCAGCGTGAAGGGCCCGAAGGGCACCCTGTCGCTGCCGAAGGTCGCCGGCGTTGAAATCACCGTTGCAGACGGCGTTGCCACCCTGGCCGCCAACGATGCAAGCCTGGTCGCACTGACCGGCACCGTGCGCGCCATCCTGGCCAACATGGTCAAGGGCGTGAGCGAAGGTTTCGAGCGCAAGCTTGAACTGGTCGGCGTGGGTTACCGCGCTGCCATGCAGGGCAAGGACCTGAACCTGTCGCTCGGTTTCTCGCACCCGGTCGTGTTCGCCGCACCGGAAGGCATCACCCTCTCCACCCCGACCCAGACCGAAATTCTGGTCCAGGGCGCTGACAAGCAGCAGGTCGGTGAAGTGGCTGCCAAGATCCGTGGCTATCGTCCGCCGGAGCCCTACAAGGGCAAGGGTGTGAAGTACGCCGGCGAAGTCATCATTCGTAAGGAAGCCAAGAAGGCGTAAGGCATTTCCCGCCAGCCCTTCAGCTTTCAAGGACCAAGATCATGAACAAGAACATTGCTCGTCTGCGTCGCGCCAAGTCGACCCGTGCACACATCCGCGAACTGGGCGTGCCGCGTCTGTCGGTGCTGCGCACCGGTCAGCACCTGTATGCACAGGTCTTTACCGCCGACGGCTCCAAGGTGCTGGCTGCGGCCAACACCACCCAGGCCGACGTCAAGGAAGGCCTGAAGAACGGCAAGAACAGCGACGCCGCCGCCAAGGTGGGCAAGCTGGTCGCCGAGCGCGCCAAGGCTGCGGGCATCGAGAAGGTCGCATTCGACCGCTCGGGCTACCGCTACCACGGCCGCATCAAGGCACTCGCCGATGCAGCCCGCGAAGGCGGCCTGCAGTTCTAAGGGATAAGGAGGCGGGGCCTGGCCCCGCTTCCGCCTGCCTGCCGGCACGGGCTGTGCCGGGCGACGTCCTTCTTCTGCAGGGGCGCTCGATCCACCGCTTCACTTCACAGCTATAAGCGGCCCTGAGCCGTACATACCCATCAATCAAGGAATCAACATGGCAGAAGAACGTCAGCAGCGGGGTCGCGATCGCGACCGTAACCGCGAAGAGAAAGTCGACGACGGCATGATCGAAAAGCTGGTCGCGGTCAACCGCGTCAGCAAGACCGTCAAGGGTGGCCGTCAGTTCACCTTCACCGCCCTGACCGTGGTCGGCGACGGCGAAGGCAAGGTCGGTTTTGGTTATGGCAAGGCCCGCGAAGTGCCGGTCGCCATCCAGAAGTCGATGGAACAGGCCCGCAAGAACCTGGTCACCGTCGATCTGAACAACGGCACCCTGTGGCACCCGGTCAAGGCCGGCCACGGCGCAGCCCGCGTGTTCATGATGCCGGCTTCGGAAGGTACCGGTGTGATCGCCGGCGGTGCCATGCGCGCCGTGCTGGAAGCGGTCGGCGTGAAGAACGTGCTGGCCAAGGCCGTCGGTTCGCGTAACCCGATCAACCTGGTTCGCGCCACGTTGAAGGGTCTGACCGACATGCAGTCGCCGGCCCGCATCGCGGCCAAGCGTGGCAAGAAGGTGGAGGAACTCAACCATGGCTGATGCGTCCAACAAGACCGTCAAGGTCCGTCTGGTAGGTGGCCTGCGCGGCACCCAGTCCAAGCACCGCCTGTCGGTGCGCGCCCTGGGCCTGAACAAGCTGAACGACGTGCGTGAGCTGAAGGACAGCCCGCAGGTTCGTGGCCTGATCAACAAGGTCCAGTACCTCGTCAAGGTTGAGGAATAATCCAATGACCATGCGTCTCAATGATCTGAGCCCGGCACCGGGCGCCCGCACCGAGCGCACCCGCGTCGGTCGCGGTATCGGTTCGGGCCTGGGCAAGACTGCCGGCCGCGGCCACAAGGGTTCGTTCGCCCGTAAGGGTGGCGGCAAGATCAAGGCTGGCTTCGAAGGCGGCCAGACCCCCATGCAGCGTCGTCTGCCGAAGATCGGCTTCCGTTCGCCGATCGCCAAGGACACCGCTGAAGTGCTGCTGTATCAGCTGGATCGTCTGGAAGCCGGTGAGATCGACTTCGCCGCGCTGCGCGCCGCCAAGCTGGTGCCGAGCACCGCCAAGAAGGCCAAGATCGTCGTCAAGGGCGAAGTGACCAAGGCGTTCACCCTGAAGGGTGTTGCTGCAACGGCCGGTGCCAAGGCCGCGATCGAAGCTGCCGGCGGCAGCGTACAGGAGTAAGACATGGCGCAAGCTGGCATTGGTAACCTCGGCGGCGGGCTCGGCAAGTTCACGGAACTTCGCCAGCGTCTGCTGTTCGTCCTCGGGGCATTGATCGTCTACCGCATCGGCTGTTATGTGCCGGTGCCGGGCGTCAATCCCGATGCCATGCTTGCGCTCATGCAGGCGCAGGGCGGCGGTATCGTGGACATGTTCAACATGTTCTCGGGCGGCGCCCTGCACCGTTTCAGCATTTTCGCGCTGAACGTGATGCCGTACATCTCGGCATCCATCGTGATGCAGCTGGCCGTTCACATCTTCCCGGCGCTGAAGGCGCTGCAGAAGGAAGGTGAATCCGGCCGCCGCAAGATCACCCAGTATTCCCGCATCGGCGCCGTGCTTCTGGCGGTGGTGCAGGGCGGCAGCATCGCGCTGGCGCTGCAGAACCAGTTGTCCCCGACCGGCGCACCGGTCGTGTACGCCCCGGGCATGGGCTTCGTGCTGACCGCCGTGGTGGCGCTGACCGCCGGTACCATCTTCCTGATGTGGGTGGGCGAGCAGGTCACCGAGCGCGGCATCGGCAACGGTGTGTCGCTGATCATCTTCGCTGGCATCGTGGCCGGCCTGCCGGGTGCGGTCATCCACACCTTCGACGCCTACCAGGATGGCAACATCCAGTTCATCCAGCTGCTGCTGATCGCGCTGGTGGTGCTGGTCTTCACGTTCTTCGTCGTGTTTGTCGAGCGCGGCCAGCGCCGCATCACGGTCAACTACGCGCGCCGCCAGGGTGGCCGCAACGCGTACATGAACCAGACCTCGTTCCTGCCGCTGAAGCTGAACATGGCGGGCGTGATTCCGGCCATCTTCGCCTCCAGCATCCTGGCGTTCCCGACCACCCTGGCCATGTGGTCCGGCCAGGCCAGCTCGGCCACCTGGCTGCAGAAGCTGGCCAATGCTCTGGGTCCGGCCGAACCGCTGCACATGATCGTGTTCGCCGTGCTGATCACCGGTTTCGCGTTCTTCTATACCGCGCTGGTGTTCAACTCGCAGGAAACTGCCGACAACCTGAAGAAGTCGGGCGCCCTGATTCCGGGCATCCGTCCGGGCAAGGCAACCGCCGACTACATCGACGGCGTGCTGACCCGCCTGACCGCAGCCGGCTCGGCCTACCTGGTCATTGTCTGTCTGCTGCCGGAAATCATGCGCAGCCAGCTGAATGCGTCGTTCTACTTCGGCGGCACCTCGCTGCTGATCGTGGTCGTGGTGGTGATGGACTTCATCGCCCAGATCCAGGCGCATCTGATGTCGCACCAGTACGAAAGCCTGTTGAAGAAGGCCAACCTGAAGGGTGGCAACCGCGGCGGCTTTGCTCGCGGCTGATTTGGCTGTTACACTATCGTCTTCCTGACGTGATGGTCCTCCGCTTCGCGGACCTGGCCACACAAACGAAGGGCGGCCCCCGCAGCGGTTCCGGGTGGGGGTGTGATCGGGTCGTCCCGCGCGGGAGTAGCGCGGGCGGCACCGGGGCAGGGCACGCAAGTGGCCTGTTCCGGGGTCAACCTGGTCCGGCGCCGGAGCCTGGGCACACTCCCTGGGCCGGGTTCATGAAACCTTTCTGGTTTCACGGACTTCCAAGTAAACCGGAACCTTGTTAGTATCGCTAGTTCACTTTTTTGATCCATCCTGCCGGATTGGCGCACCTGGGGTGCGCTGTCGGCCATCACTCAGCTGGAGAACCGCGTCATGGCGCGTATTGCAGGCGTCAACCTGCCAGCCCAGAAGCATGTCTGGGTCGGGTTGCAAAGCATTTACGGCATCGGCCGTACCCGTTCGAAGAAAGTCTGCGAAGCCGCAGGCGTGACTTCGACCACCAAGATCCGCGATCTGTCGGAGCCGGAAATCGAGCGTCTGCGTCTCGAAGTTGGCAAGTACATCGTGGAAGGCGATCTGCGCCGTGAAATCGGTATCGCGATCAAGCGCCTGATGGACCTGGGCTGCTACCGCGGTCTGCGTCACCGTCGTGGCCTGCCGCTCCGCGGTCAGCGCACCCGTACCAACGCCCGCACCCGCAAGGGTCCGCGCAAGGCGATCAAGAAGTAAGGGACCTGAGAAATGGCTAAGCCCGTCGCTAAGACCAAGAAGAAGATCAAGCGCGTCGTCACTGACGGCGTTGCCCACGTTCACGCTTCTTTCAACAACACCATCGTGACCATCACCGACCGTCAGGGCAATGCTCTGTCGTGGGCGACTTCCGGTGGCGCTGGCTTCCGCGGTTCGCGTAAGTCCACCCCGTTCGCTGCCCAGGTGGCTGCCGAGAAGGCCGGCCGCGCCGCGCTCGACTACGGCGTCAAGTCCCTGGAAGTCCGCATCAAGGGCCCGGGTCCGGGTCGTGAGTCGGCCGTGCGCTCGCTGAACAACGTGGGCTACAAGATCACCAACATCATCGACGTGACGCCAATCCCGCACAACGGGTGCCGTCCGCCGAAGAAGCGTCGCGTCTAAAGGAGCGATAAGAAATGGCTCGTTATATCGGTCCTACCTGTAAGCTCGCCCGCCGTGAAGGCGCCGACCTTTCCCTCAAGAGCCCGGCCCGTGCGCTGGACTCCAAGTGCAAGCTGGAGCAGAAGCCCGGCCAGCACGGCGCGACCGCCCGCAAGGGCAAGCTGTCCGACTACGCCACCCAGCTGCGTGAAAAGCAGAAGGTCAAGCGTATCTACGGCCTGCTGGAGCGTCAGTTCCGCAACTACTACAAGAAGGCCTCGACCAAGAAGGGCAACACCGGCGAGAACCTGCTGCAGCTGCTGGAAACCCGTCTGGACAATGTCGTCTACCGCATGGGCTTCGCTGTGACCCGTCCCGCTGCCCGTCAGCTGGTCTCGCACCGCGGCGTCACCGTGAACGGCAAGTCGGTGAACCTGGCTTCGTACCAGGTCAAGGCCGGCGACGCAGTCGCGCTGTCGGAAAAGGCGGCCAAGCAGCTGCGCGTGCAGGAAGCCCTGACCGTGTCCAGCTCGCATGACCTGCGTCCGTCGTGGATTGAAGTCGATGCGGCCAAGTTCGCCGGCATCTTCAAGGCGGTTCCGGATCGTTCGGACCTGCCTGCGGATATCAACGAAGCGCTGATCGTCGAGTTGTATTCGAAGTAATTCACATTGGAGAACCCCCGGCGACGGCCGGGGTGTTCACTAGGAGAACCCGCAAACATGACGGTTACCGCCAACCAGGTTCTGCGTCCTCGCGGTCCGCAGATCGAACGCCTTACCGACACCCGCGCCAAGGTCGTCATCGAACCCTTGGAGCGTGGTTACGGGCATACGCTGGGCAACGCCCTGCGTCGCGTGCTGCTGTCGTCCATCCCGGGCTTCGCCATCACGGAAGTTGAAATCGACGGCGTGCTGCACGAGTACACCACGCTGGAAGGTCTGCAGGAAGATGTGCTTGAAGTCCTGCTCAACCTGAAGGACGTGGCCATCCGTATGCACACCGGCGACAGCGCCACGCTGTCCCTGTCCAAGCAGGGTCCGGGTGTCGTCACTGCGGCCGACATCAAGGTCGACCACAATGTCGAAATCCTCAACGCCGACCACGTGATCTGCCACCTGACCAAGGACACGGCGATCAACATGCGTCTGAAGGTCGAGCGCGGCTTCGGCTACCAGCCGGCGGCTGCACGTCGTCGTCCGGATGAAGAAACCCGTGCGATCGGTCGTCTGGTCCTGGACGCTTCGTTCTCCCCGGTCCGCCGCGTGGCGTACTCGGTGGAGGCGGCGCGTGTGGAACAGCGCACCGACCTGGACAAGCTGGTCCTGGACATCGAGACCAACGGCACGATCGACGCCGAGGAAGCCGTGCGCACCGCCGCCGACATCCTGAGCGATCAGCTGTCGGTGTTCGGTGACTTCACCCACCGCGACCGCGGTGCGGCCAAGCCGGCCAACAACGGCGTGGATCCGGTGCTGCTGCGCCCGATCGACGATCTGGAACTGACCGTGCGTTCGGCGAACTGCCTGAAGGCCGAAAGCATCTACTACATCGGCGATCTGATCCAGAAGACCGAAGTGGAGCTGCTGAAGACCCCGAACCTCGGCAAGAAGTCGCTGACCGAGATCAAGGAAGTGCTGGCACAGCGCGGCCTTTCGCTCGGCATGAAGCTGGAAAACTGGCCGCCGGCCGGGGTTGCCCAGCACGGCATGCTTGGCTGATCCAGCGAAACAGTTTTACCCCGCACCTTCGGGTGCGGGGGCTTTACCGCAGCACCTCGCACCGACAGGCGAACAGCCTGCGGTGACGGCCGGCCAGGAGGGGCGGCATCGGACCAACCGCAGTCCAAGTTTGAACGCCAGGAAGGCGACAGCGAACCACAACCGATCCAACATTCTTTAAGGAATCACACCCATGCGTCACCAGAAATCCGGCCGCAAGTTCAGCCGCACCAGTGCTCACCGCGAAGCGATGTTCAAGAACATGGCCGCCTCGCTGTTCAAGCACGAACTGATCAAGACCACCCTGCCGAAGGCCAAGGAACTGCGCCGCGTTGCCGAGCCGCTGATCACCCTGGCCAAGGTTGACTCGGTCGCCAACCGCCGTCTGGCCTTCGCCCGTCTGCGCGACAACGAAGCCGTGGGCAACCTGTTCACCATCCTGGGCCCGCGCTACGCGACCCGTCCGGGTGGCTACCTGCGTCTGCTGAAGTGCGGCTTCCGCGCTGGCGACAACGCCCCGATGGCCTACGTCGAACTGGTCGACCGTCCGGCCGTTGCTGAAGCCGTCGAAGAATAAGTCTTCGGGCTTTACCAGGACTCACTGAGAAGCCCGGCCTTGTGCCGGGTTTTTCATTTCTGGCGCGTGAAGCTGTCAGAAGTCACTGTCCAGTGCGGGGCAGCTTCGGGAGGGGGTATGCGGGACACGCCGTAAACCCGTCCATGGGGGCTCGTAGAAAACATCCATGTTTTCTACGGTCCCGCATACCCCCTCCCGAAGCTGCCCCCGAAAGTTCGTCGGTGCTCACAGGGCCCATCGGCCGGGCGTGGGAGGCCGCAACCTGAAGCACGCCACGCAAGCGCGGCGCTTCTCCGCTCTTGTCGGGCCGGGCTTGCCCGGCTGCTCCTGCTCTCCCATCCGTTGCCAGCCATCCATCAGGGGCGGGTCGGGGTGCCCCCGGAGGGACGCTCCAAAACATGGATGTTTTGGAGCAGCCCCCATGGATGGGTTCACGGCGTGTCCCGGAGCGGGGCATCCCGACCCGCCCAGGCCGATAGCAATGACCAGCCAGCCGCTCTACGCGATAAACCCACCGACATACGGCAATCCGCCACAGCCATCACACAACGGCAGCCTGTTAATCTTGGCACCTGACTTTCACGAGTGTGTTGGCAATGAATCCACTGCGCTGGCCTTACCGCGCCCAGTTCTTCCTGGGGTTCCTGATCTGTGCCGGGCTGCTGGCCTTTGCCATCTTCATGCAGTTGAAGATGGGCCTGGAGCCGTGCCCGCTGTGCATCTTCCAGCGCATCGCATTCGCCGCGCTGGGCCTGCTGTTCCTGATCGGTGCGCTGCATGGGCCGCGTGACCGGCCCGGGCGCATCACCTACGGGTTGCTGGCCTTCATCGCCGCAGCCGTCGGCATCGGCATCGCCGGTCGTCACGTCTATGTGCAGATGCTGCCGCAGGACCTGGGCTCCAGCTGCGGGCCGCCGCTGTCGTTCCTGAGCGAGACCATGGGGCCGTTCGAAGTGTTCCGCACCGTGCTGACCGGCACTGGCAACTGCGGCAACATCGATTGGGCCTTCCTGGGGCTTACCATGCCGATGTGGAGCCTGGTCTGGTTCGTGCTGCTGGGCCTATGGGCGCTGGGGGTGTCGTTCCGCAAGCCGCCGCGCCGTTACTGATTCTTCTGTACTGCTGACCTGACTGGATACTTCGATGAACGCCTCTACGCCTGCCAACGCTTCTGCCGCTTTGCCGACCGACTGGTCGCCGGAGAGCTGGCGCAGCCGGCCGGCGCTGCAGATGCCGACCTATCCCGATCCGATTGCGCTGGATGCCTCGCTGCATGAACTGAAGCGGTTGCCGCCGCTGGTGACCTCGTGGGAGATCCTGTCGCTCAAGCGTCAGCTTGCCGAGGCGCAGGAAGGCAAGCGCTTCCTGCTGCAGGGCGGCGACTGTGCCGAGAACTTCAGCGACTGCGAAAGCACCACCATTTCCAACCGGCTCAAGGTACTGCTGCAGATGAGCCTGGTGCTGGTGCACGGCATGCGCAAGCCGGTGATCCGGGTCGGTCGCTTTGCCGGCCAGTACGCCAAGCCGCGCTCGGCTGACACCGAAACCCGCAACGGCGTCACCCTGCCCAGCTACCGCGGCGACGTCATCAACGCGCCCGAGTTCACCGAAGCCGCGCGCCTGCCGGATCCGCGTCGCATGTTGCAGGCGCATGCGCACTCGGCAATGACCATGAACTTCGTGCGCGCGCTGATCGACGGCGGCTTTGCCGACCTGCATCATCCCGAGTACTGGAACCTGGAGTGGGTGCGTCACTCCCCTCTGGCCACCGACTACCAGAAGATGGTGTCGTCCATCGGCGATGCCGTGCGCTTCATGGAAACCCTGTCCGGCACGCAGGTGTACAACCTGAACCGGATCGATTTCTACACGTCCCACGAGGCGTTGTTACTGCCCTACGAGCAGGCGCTGACCCGGCAGGTGCCGCGGCAACAGGGGTGGTTGAACCTGAGCACGCATTACCCCTGGATCGGCATGCGCACCGCGGCGCTGGATGGCGCGCATGTCGAGTACCTGCGTGGCGTGCGTAATCCCATCGCGATCAAGGTTGGCCCCTCGGTCCAGCCGGATCAATTGTTGCGCCTGATCGATGTTCTGAATCCTGAAGACGAGCCTGGCCGGTTGAGCTTCATCCATCGCATGGGTGCGGCGCAGATCGCCGAAAAGCTGCCGCCGCTGCTGGATGCGGTGAAGCGCGATGGTCGCCGGGTGCTCTGGGTCTGTGATGCAATGCATGGCAATACCGAGAGCACCAGCAATGGTTTCAAGACGCGTCGGTTCGACAACGTGCGCAGCGAAGTGGAGCTGTCCTTCGACCTGCATGCGGCTGCGGGTACGCGGTTGGGTGGCGTGCATCTGGAACTGACCGGTGAGGATGTCACCGAGTGCACCGGTGGCGCGCGCGAGTTGACCGAGCGGGACCTGGAGCGGGCATACCGGTCGACCGTGGATCCGAGGTTGAATTACGAGCAGTCGCTGGAGATTGCGATGGCGATTGTGCGCAAGCAGGGCGGCTGACACTGCGCGTCACCGGGGCAATGATTCGCCGTAGCGCCACGCCCTGCGTGGCTTCGTGATGCCCGGTGGGGGCGCAGCCGGGCAAGCCCGGCTCTACACATCGATCATCGCCGCTCTGGCAGGGTGAGAAGCCTGTCCCCCTGCAGGAGCCTGCATGTACGTCGACTGGACCTTGGCGGCCGAATACCTCTGGCCCATCGGCATCGCCCTGGCGATCGGCATCACCAGCTGGTGGCTGCTGATGACACTCACCCGTCGCCTGAAGGGGCGTGATTATCGCCGCGCGCGCATTGCCCGCGTGATCAGCCGGCCGTTGGCCTTCGCGCTGCCGCTGCTGGTGCTGATTCCCGCGCTGGAAGCGACCCCACTGCAGGAGCGCTGGCTCGACCAGGCGCTGCGTCTGCTGCACATCGGTCTGACGGCGTGTTTCGTCTGGTTCCTGGTGCGCGTGGTCGCGGCCGGCGAGCAGGCCATCCTGCGGGAGCATCGCATCGATGTGGCCGACAACCTGGCCGCGCGTCGCATCCATACCCAGACCCGGGTGCTGAGCCGGGTGCTGATGGGTGCGATCATCCTGGTCGGGGTGTCGATGGTGCTGCTGACCTTCCCGATGGTGCGGCAGATCGGCACCGCGCTGCTGGCGTCGGCGGGCATCATCGGTCTGGTTGCCGGCATTGCGGCCAAGCCGGTGTTCGGTAATCTGATTGCCGGCCTGCAGATCGCGCTGACCCAGCCGATCCGGCTGGATGATGTGGTCATCGTCGAAGGCGAGTGGGGCCGCGTCGAAGAGATCGGCAGCAGTTATGTCGTGGTGCGCGTCTGGGACGAGCGTCGCATGGTGGTGCCGTTGACGTGGTTCATTGAAAATCCCTTCCAGAACTGGACCCGGCGCAGTGCCGACCTGTTGGGCACGGCGTTCCTGTGGCTCGATTACCGCGCCCCGATCGGTGCGATCCGCGCCGAGCTGGAGCGCATCTGCCAGAGCGAAAAACTGTGGGATGGACGCGTCTGCGTCACCCAGGTCACTGAAACCAGTGAACACACCCTGCAGGTGCGCCTGCTGGTCAGCGCCCGCAACTCGGGCGATGCCTTCGACCTGCGCTGCATCGTGCGCGAGCGCATGCTCGACTTCCTGGCCCGCGACCATCCGCAGGCGCTGCCGCGCACCCGCGCTGAACTGCTGGAGCAGCCGGATCCTGCGCCGCAGGCGGCACGCGGGCGGCCTGCGGGGCACGTGCGCTCGCCTGGGGCAGAGGACGGGGAACCGGCCGTGGAGGTCAGCGGATCAGGGCTTCGGTCTTGAACGTGGGGGGCTTGCGCGCCCGTGTACGCTGCTCGTAGTCGTAGGCCAGCTCGATCAGGCGCGGTTCGCTCCACGCCGTGCCCATGAACAGCAGCCCCAGCGGCAACCCGTTCACGTGTGCCATCGGCACGCTGATGCTGGGGTAGCCGGCCACGGCGGCGGCGCTGTAGTTGCCGCCGGGAAACGCATCGGCCTCGCCGCTGCGCAGCGGCCACGCCGCGCCGGTGGTGGGGGCCACCAGTGCGTCAAGACGCTCGGCCTTCAGCACCGCGTCGATGCCCTCGGGCCCGGCCAGGCGCCGGGCCTCGGTACGCGCGGCGATGTACTCCGGGCTCCCCAGCGCCCCGGCCTGCGCAGCACTCTCCATCAGGTCCTGACCAAACAACAGCAGCTCCTTGTCGGCGTGCGCACGGTTGAAGGCGATGATTGCATCCAGGTCGCGCAGCGGGGCCTGCTGGCGGGTCAGATAGCGCGCCATGCCGGCCTTGAACTCGTGCAGCAGAACGATCCGCTCTGCGCTCTTCCACTGGTCCTGGGTCGGCAGGCGCACCGGCACCACCACGGCCCCCGCATCGCGCAGCACCGCCACCGCATGCTGCAAGGCGGGCGCAACACCGGGCTGCTGGTCCAGAGGGCCGTACATGACGCCGATCCGGGTGCCACGCAGACCGCCGTCCTTCAGGCGCGCGGTGTAGTCATACACGGCCTGGCCGGGCATGGTGGCGGTGGCTGGGTCGGCGTCGTCACGCCCGGCCATCGCGGTCAGCAGTGCCGCGGCATCGGCCACGCTGCGGGTCATCGGCCCCGGGGTGTCCTGGCTGAAGGAGATTGGCACCACACCCTCCCGGCTGACCAGCCCGACCGTGGGCTTCAGCCCGACAATCCCGTTCACCGCAGCCGGACACACGATGCTGCCGTCGGTTTCGGTGCCGACCGCCGCCGCTGCCAGGTTGGCCGATACCGCCACCGCGCTGCCGCTGCTGGAACCGCACGGGCTGTGGCTGAGCCGGTAGGGATTGCGGGTCTGTCCGCCGCGCGCGCTCCAGCCTGATATCGACTGGCTGGAACGGAAGTTGGCCCATTCACTCAGGTTGGTCTTGCCCAGGATCAGGGCTCCGGCCGCGCGCAGGCGGGTGACCAGGAAAGCATCGTCCGGACGGAAGCCGGCCAGCGCCAGCGACCCGGCGCTGGTACCCATCGGGCGCGCGCCAATGTTGTCCTTGAGCAGCAGCGGAATGCCATGCAAGGGGCCGCGCAGCTGTCCACGACGGCGTTCGGCGTCCAGCGCGGCCGCTTCCTTCAGTGCGTCCGGGTTGAGCTCCAGCACGGCATTCAGGCGCGGTCCGGCACGGTCCAGCCGGGCGATACGGTCCAGATAGGCGCGGGTGAGGGTGACGCTGTCCAGTTCGCCAGCGGCCATCTGAGCCTGCAGGTCGCTGATATCCGCCTCGGCATAGGGAAACGGCACGCTGACGTCGGTCTTGTCCGCTGCGGCGGCATGCGCAGGGCTGGCCAGCAGCGACGACGGCGAGGGCGAACAGCCGCTCAGCGCGATGGCCAGTGCCAGCGATGTCAGTGACAGGCGCATCAGTGAGTGTCAGGTGTCCCCGGTAGCAGCGCTCAGGCTAACCAGCGGTTGCCGCGCTTGGCAACTCAGTGACGCTTGCGCAGGTCGCGGGCGAGTACCCCGACCACGATCAGATTGATGACCAGCACCGTCCACGAGGCCCAGCCGGGGTGGCGGATGATGGCGTAGATGTCGAAGGGCAGGTAGATGCCGGCGGTGACACAGCCGAGCCAGGAGGCCCAGGCCTTGGCCCGCCACAGGCCCCAGGCCTCGAACAGATGCAGGATGCCGTAGGCAACCATGGCCGCAGCGGCCAGATGCACCGCGTCGGGGCTGATCATGTTCAGCAGCGAGGGCAGGGTGCCGTGATCCGGGTCCAGGCTGAAACGCCGGATCAGGGCATTGACCCCATCGCGCAGGGGCTGCGGACCGAGCACTTCCAGCCCGGTCGCCGCCAGCAGCGCGAGTGCCGCCTTGCCGGCTTCCAGCAAGGCGATCACATGAAGACCCGGATGCGTGTGTGGATCCGGGTTGTAGGGCTTGTCGGTCACGACAAAGGTCCGATCAACCGGCGCGCGACGCCTTCTTGCGGTCGCTTTCGGTCAGGAACTTCTTGCGCAGACGGATTTCCTTCGGGGTGATCTCGACCAGTTCGTCGTCCTCGATGAAGTCCAGCGCCTGTTCCAGCGAGTACTTGATGGCCGGGGTCAGCTGGATCGCGTCGTCCTTGCCCGAAGCGCGCATGTTGGTCAGCGGCTTGGTCTTGATCGCGTTGACGGTCAGGTCGTTGTCCTTGGAGTGGATGCCGACCAGCTGGCCTTCGTACACATTGTCGCCTTCAGCGGCGAACAGCTTGCCGCGGTCCTGCAGCGGGCCCAGCGAGTAGGCCGGGGTGACGCCCGGGGCATTGGCGATCATCACGCCATTGATGCGCTTGGCAATTGCGCCCTGTTCCTTCGGGCCGTAGTGGTCGAACACGTGGAACAGCAGGCCCGAACCCTGGGTGAGGGTCTTGAATTCGTTCTGGAAGCCGATCAGGCCGCGTGCCGGGATCGAGTATTCCAGGCGCACACGGCCCTTGCCGTCCGGCTCCATGTTCTTCAGCTGGCCCTTGCGGGTGCCCAGCTTTTCCATCACGCCGCCCTGGTGCACTTCTTCCACGTCCACCACCAGCTGTTCGATCGGCTCCATCTGCTGGCCGTCGATTTCCTTGATGATCACTTCCGGACGCGACACAGCCAGTTCATAGCCTTCGCGACGCATGTTTTCAATCAGCACCGACAGGTGCAGTTCGCCACGGCCGGAGACCAGGAACTTGTCAGCGTCTTCGAGCTGTTCGACCTTCAGCGCCACGTTGTGGACCTTTTCACGGTCCAGGCGGTCCTTGATCTGACGGCTGGTCAGGAACTTGCCACCGGACAGGTCCTTGTTGCCGGCGAACGGCGAGTTGTTGACCTGGAAGGTCATCGAGATGGTCGGCTCGTCCACGGTCAGCGCCGGCAGCGCTTCCGGGGTATCCGGGTGGCAGATGGTGTCAGAGATGGTCAGCTCCGGAATGCCCGAGATGGCCACGATGTCACCGGCTTCAGCGGTTTCCTGCTCGATGCGCTCCAAGCCCAGGAAGCCCAGCACCTGGGCGACCTTGCCGTTGCGCTTCTTGCCTTCGCGGTCGATCACCGCGACCTGCATGTTCTTCTTCAGGGTGCCGCGCTGGATGCGGCCGATGCCGATCACGCCCACGAAGTTGTTGTAGTCCAGCTGGCTGATGCGCATCTGGAAGGCACCTTCCGGGTCCACTTCCGGCTTCGGCGCGTGCTTCATGATCGCTTCGTACAGCGGGGTCATGTCGCCGTCGCGCACGGTGTCTTCCAGACCGGCGTAGCCGTTCAGGGCCGACGCGTAGACGATCGGGAAGTCCAGCTGCTCGTTGGTGGCACCGAGTTTGTCGAACAGGTCGAACACCTGGTCGATGACCCAGTCCGGACGCGCGCCCGGGCGGTCGATCTTGTTGACCACCACGATCGGCTTGAAGCCCATCGCGAAGGCCTTCTGGGTCACGAAGCGGGTCTGCGGCATCGGGCCGTCCATCGCGTCGACCAGGATCAGCACGGTGTCGACCATCGACAGCACGCGCTCGACCTCGCCACCGAAGTCGGCGTGTCCAGGGGTGTCGACGATGTTGATGCGGTTGCCCTGCCAGGTGATGGCCGTGTTCTTGGCCAGGATCGTGATGCCACGCTCCTTTTCCTGGTCATTGCTGTCCATCACGCGTTCAGCCAGCACGGTGCGCTCGGACAGGGTGCCCGACTGCTTCAGCAGCTGGTCGACGAGGGTGGTCTTGCCATGATCGACGTGGGCGACGATGGCGATGTTGCGAAGATTTTCGATGGACATGCGAAAGGGGGCCAGTCGGCGCCGGAAGTTGAAAAATGAAGTCCAACATTATACCGCTTTCATGACCAAACGCGAAAAGGCCCCTTCCGCGCATTCAGGCTGCCCCGATCGGCGGGGCCTTCGCGCGTTCAGGAAGAGCGTCGTCCGCGACGCGGTGGCGACCGGGCGCGTGGCGACGCGTTCGTGAAACCGGTGCCCGCCGGTCATGGGGCGCGGTGTAGAATCTTGGGGCTGAGACACCCCCGAATATTCAAGGATCCACATGTCCCTCATCGCCACCTTCGACACCACCCAGGGCCCGATCAAGGTCGAGCTGTACCCGGACAAGGCTCCGGTGACCGTCGCCAGCTTCGTCAACCTGGTCAAGCACGGCTTCTATGACGGCCTGATCTTCCATCGTGTGATCGCCGACTTCATGATCCAGGGGGGCTGCCCGAAGGGGCAGGGCACCGGCGGCCCGGGTTACAAGTTTGAAGATGAAAAGAACGGCGTGAAGCACCAGGTCGGCTCGCTGTCGATGGCCAACGCGGGTCCGAACACCAACGGCAGCCAGTTCTTCATCACCCACATCAAGACCGACTGGCTGGATGGCAGGCACACCGTGTTCGGCCAGGTCCTGGAAGGCCAGGCCATCGTTGATTCGGTCAAGCAGGGCGACGTGATCCACTCGATCACCCTGGAAGGCGACGTTGACGCCGCGCTGGCCGCCCAGGCCGATCGCGTCGCGGAGTGGAACAAGATCCTCGCCGCCTGATGTTCCCAACGGCCCCCTGACGGGGGCCGTTTTCATGTCTGCGGCCGCCCCGCCAGGTCATCCCCGCCCGGCGGCCTTCTCCCACTACGCTGTTTCGCTTTTTAGCAGAGGAAATCCCCATGAAAGCACCTGTTCGTGTTGCCGTGACCGGCGCCGCCGGCCAGATCGGCTACGCCCTGCTGTTCCGCATCGCCTCCGGCGAAATGCTGGGCAAGGACCAGCCGGTCATCCTTCAGCTCCTCGAACTGCCGGTCGAAAAGGCCCAGGCCGCCCTGAAGGGCGTGATGATGGAGCTGGAAGACTGCGCGTTCCCGCTGCTGGCCGGCATGGTCGGTACCGATGACGCCGAAGTGGCCTTCAAGGACGCCGACATCGCCCTGCTGGTGGGCGCGCGTCCGCGCGGTCCGGGCATGGAGCGCAAGGACCTGCTGCTGGAAAACGCCAAGATCTTCACCGCCCAGGGCGCGGCGCTGAACAAGGTCGCCAAGCGCGACGTCAAGGTGCTGGTGGTCGGCAACCCGGCCAACACCAATGCCTACATTGCGATGAAGTCGGCTCCGGACCTGAACCCGCGCAACTTCACCGCCATGCTGCGTCTGGACCACAACCGCGCGCTGAGCCAGCTGTCGACCAAGCTCGGCAAGCCGGTGGCTGGCATGGAAAAGCTGGTGGTGTGGGGCAACCACAGCCCGACCATGTACCCGGACTACCGCTTCGCCACCGCCGATGGTGCGTCCATCGCCGATGCCATCAACGACCAGGAATGGAACGCCAACACCTTCATTCCGACCGTGGGCAAGCGCGGTGCGGCCATCATTGAAGCCCGTGGTTCGTCCTCGGCGGCTTCGGCCGCCAATGCCGCCATCGACCACGTGCGTGACTGGGTGCTGGGCAGCAACGGCAAGTGGGTCACCATGGGCGTGCCGTCCGACGGTTCCTATGGCATTCCGGAAGGCGTGATCTTCGGCTTCGCCGTGACCACCCAGAATGGTGAATACACCCTGGTCAAGGATCTGCCGGTCGACGACTTCAGCCAGAAGTACATTGACAAGACCCTGGCCGAACTGGAAGAAGAGCGCGCCGGCGTCGCCCACCTGCTGGGCTGATCCGGTTGCCGCGCGACGACCCATGGTCGTCGCCTACCGGGTTCGACGGGGAAGCTTCGGCTTCCCCGTTCTCGTTCTGGGACTTCCAACCGCGATGATTCACCTGCACTACGCCGACGACGCCCTGCTGGTGGCTGAAAAGCCAGCCGGCCTGCTGTCCGTGCCCGGGCGCACACCCGAGAACCAGGACTGCGTGGTGGCGCGGCTGCAGGTGCTGTATCCGGATGCGTTGACCGTGCACCGGCTGGACCAGGTCACCTCCGGGCTGCTGTTGCACGCACGCGGCAAGGTGATGCAGGCGGCGCTGTCGGCACAGTTCGAGCAGCGCCAGGTGCACAAGCGCTATCGGGCGGTCGTGGAGGGCGTGCTGGACGGCGAAGCAGGGGAGGTTGACCTGCCGCTGACCGTGGACTGGCCAAACCGGCCGAAGCAGCAGGTCGATCATGAACGCGGCAAGCCGGCGCTGACCCGCTGGCGGGTGCTGGCCCTGGAGGCGGGCCGTACCCATGTTGAACTCGAGCCGGTCACCGGGCGCAGCCATCAGCTGCGCCTGCACATGGCCAGCCTCGGCCATCCCATCGTCGGTGACGTGCTGTATGGGGCGCAGCCGGCAGACCGCGTGTATCTGCATGCGTGTAGTCTGCAATTCGTACACCCGGTTAGCGGCCAGGGCCTCGCGTTCGAATCCTTCGTCCCCTGGTAGTGCCGGCCGCTGGCCGGCAACCTCATGAACTTCCGGTCACGCGTGTGTGGTTGCCGGCCAGCGTTATGCCCGCCGTCCTGGCGGGCACCCTGCGGGCCGTCGCGTCGCGACGTTGAGACCGGCTCCTGCCGTTCTCTTCGGCACTACCGATTTCTTACGACCAAGGTCGGACGGTAGCGCGCACCCCATCGGACTATGCTCGACCCCATGACTTTGTCTGGGAGGGCTGTCATGCGCTACGAAGAGCTGTACCGGAAATCCATCGAGGAACCCGACGCGTTCTGGGCCGAGGAAGCCCAGCGCATCTACTGGCACAAGCAGCCGGAACAGGTGCTGGACTACAGCACGCCGCCGTTCCGGCGCTGGTTCGTCGGTGGTGAAACCAACCTCTGCTACAACGCGGTGGACCGCCATCTGGTTGACCGCCCCGACCAGCTCGCGCTGGTCGCCATCTCCACCGAAACCAACGTCACCCGCGAAATCACCTACCGCGAGCTGTACCGCGAAGTGAATGCGTTCGCCGCGGTACTGCAGCGGCTGGACGTGCAGCGCGGTGATCGCGTGGTCATCTACATGCCCAACATGGCCGAAGCCGTGTTCGCCATGCTGGCCTGCGCGCGTATCGGTGCGATCCACTCGGTGGTGTTTGGTGGTTTTGCCGCGCACAATCTGGCGCTGCGCATCGACGACGCCGAACCCAAGCTGCTGATCGCCGCTGATGCCGGCAAGCGCGGTGGCAAG
Source organism: Stenotrophomonas maltophilia (assembly GCA_050983615.1). GTDB lineage: Bacteria > Pseudomonadota > Gammaproteobacteria > Xanthomonadales > Xanthomonadaceae > Stenotrophomonas > Stenotrophomonas maltophilia_AZ. Next base: position 975,495 of record CP158958.1, read on the forward strand.
GTGATTCCCTACAAGGTCATGGTCGATGCAGCCTGCGCCGAAGCGCAGTCGCCGCCGCCGCACGTGTTGATCGTCTCGCGCGGTCTGGATCCGGCCGAGCCCAAGGTGGCAGGGCGCGACGTCGACTATGCCACCCTGCGCGCCGAGGTCGGCGACCACGACGTGCCGGTGGTATGGCTGGAAGCGAACGAGCCGAGCTATCTGTTGTACACCTCCGGCACCACCGGCAAGCCCAAAGGCGTGCAGCGCGACGTGGGCGGCTATGCGGTCGCGATGGCGCAGTCGATGCGCACGGTGTTCGACTGCGCACCGGGCCAGGTGATGTTCTCCACCTCCGACGTCGGTTGGGCGGTCGGCCATTCCTACAATGTCTACGGCCCGCTGATCGGCGGCTGCACCTCGCTGCTTTACGAAGGGCTGCCGACGAGTCCGGATCCGGGCATCTGGTGGGCGCTGTGCGAACAGTACGGCGTGCGCACGCTGTTCTCGTCACCCACTGCCATCCGCGTGCTGAAGAAGCACGATGCCGACTTCATCAAACGCCATGACCTGGCCGCACTGAAGTATGTGTTCCTGGCCGGCGAGCCACTGGACGAGCCGACGGCGCACTGGATCAATGATGCGCTGGGCAAGCCGATCATCGACAACTACTGGCAGACCGAAACCGGTTGGCCCGCGTTGACCCTGTTGCCCGGGGTGGATCTGAAGCCGGTGCGGTTCGGTTCGCCAGGGTTCCCCAATCTCGGTTACCGCATGAAGGTGATCGATGAGAACACCGGCGCGGAAGTCGAGCCTGGGCAGAAGGGCGTACTGGTGATGGTGCCGCCGCTGCCGCCGGGTTGCATGAGCACGGTGTGGAAGGACGACGACCGCTTCCTGCAGAGTTACTTCAGCCATTTCAAGGAACTGCTGTACAGCTCGCTGGACTGGGCGATCCGCGACGAGGACGGCTACACCTTCATCCTTGGGCGCACCGACGATGTGATCAACGTGGCCGGTCACCGGCTGGGCACGCGCGAGATCGAAGAGTGCATTTCCGGCCATCCGCAGGTGGCCGAGGCGGCGGTAATCGGGGTCAGGGACGAGCTGAAGGGGCAGGTGCCGCTGGTGTTCGTGACCCTGAAGCAGGCCGTGGCCGGCGATGGCAGTGCCGTGGTCGCCGAGATGATGCAGCGCGTGACCGGTTCGCTGGGTGCCGTAGCGCGGCCGGCCCACATCCATATCGTCAACGCCCTGCCAAAAACCCGTTCGGGCAAGCTGCTGCGACGTTCGCTGCAGGCGCTGGCCGAAGAACGCGATCCGGGCGATCTGTCGACGCTGGATGATCCGGGAGCCTTGGACGAGATCCGTCGCGCGCTCGGCCGGTGAATGCGTGCGGACCAACAGTATGCCCGCCGTCCAGGCGGGCACCCTTTGGGCCGTCGCCACGCGACGTTGAGAACGGCTCCCGGCCGTTCTCTTTCGCCCCTACCCGATCAACCGTGCCTTGGTAGGTATCGACCGTTGGTCGATACCAGGTGCTGCGATGCAGCACCCCTGATCATGAACGTCGGTTAAGCTTCGGCTGTGGTGGGGGTCTGCACGTCACGTGCCGAGGCACCACAAGGGGGCGCGGCGAGCGACCGTTGACGCAAAACGGTCCCGCCCGCGGCTGTACGAAGTGACAGGGGGGACAACATGGCGTTCATTCATGCCAAGACGGCCGCTGGCCGTCAGGAAATCGAAGACCGGGCGCGCAAGCTGCCGCCGGGACTGCGCTCCATTCTGCTGATGGTTGATGGCCTGCGCGATGATGACGAACTGACCAGCATGCTGCCGGGCCTGCGCGCGCCGGACGACGCGCTGGCGCAACTGCAGGCGATGGGCCTGATTGAAGTGGTGGGGGGCGCATTGGCCGCGGCCGCGCCGCGTTCGCTGACCGCTGGGCGCGAACACGACCCGGCGTTGTACAAGCAGCTGTATGACTGGATGAGCGAGTCGGTGCGCAGGCACCTGGGCCTGAAGGGCTACTTCATGCAGCTCAAGATCGAACGCTGCACCGATGCGGCCAGTCTGGAGAAGTTGTGGCCGGAAATGGCAGCGGCCGTGTCCAAGGCCAAAAGCCCGGCGCTCGCCAACCGCTGGATGGAAGAAACACGCGCGCTGCTGCAGTGCCAACCTGTAGACGCGTAACGCGGTTCGGTGCCCCGCGGTTGTAGAGCGGGGCTTGCCCCGCTGCCGTTAAAGCCGCGCAGCAGGAACAATGACGCGGCGGCGAAGATGAACGCGTCGCCACGCGCCCGTGCAATGACGGGCCGTGACGTCGCGTGTGGCAGCGCCCCGCAGGGGCCGTCACACCAGCCCTTCAGCCTTCAATGCAGCCTGCACGCCCGCATCGGCTTCCATGCGGGTCTTGAACGCGGCCACATTGTCCAGCCCGACCAGGTCCACCTTCGCGGCGGCAGCCCAGCGCAGGGTGATATAGAAGTACGGGTCGGCCACGCTGCGGAATCCGGCCAGCCACGGCTTGTCGGCCAGCTGGCGGTCGGCGGTTTCAAACAGGCCGCGCAGGCGCTTGCGTGCGGCGGCGCGGATCGCATCGAACTGGCCTTCATCGGCAATGAACTTGCCCGGACCGAACAGCGGCGAAAACGCCGGGTGTACGTCCGAGTTGACGAAGGACAACCAGCGGGCGGCCTCGGCGCGTTGGCGCGGGCTGCCGTCACCGGCCAGGCCGGCCTGCGGGAAGGAATCGGCGATGTAGCCCATGATGGCCGCGTTCTGGGTCAGCACGAAGTCGCCGTCGACCAGCGCCGGCACCGCGCCAGCCGGGTTGATCGCCAGGAACGCGGGGGCCTTCATGGTGTCCTTGTCGAGCAGTTCCACTTCAAACGGCTGGCCGGTCCACTGCAGGGCAATGTGGTCGGCGGTGGAACAGGCTCCGGGCTTGCTGTACAGCTTCATGCGGACTCCAGGGTGGATCGATGGCGGAAACCACCACTATCGCGGAGCCGGCGGCGCGCGGCAACGGCACGCCCACAACAGATTGTTACGACTGGCGGGGCTTGAGGCTTTGCACCTTATAGAAGGTGTGATCGCCAATCGTGGCCACCTGGTAGGCATTGCGCCAGCTCGGGCTGGCGATGGCCAGTGCGGCGAAGTGGCTGGCCCCGGGCACGATCTCCTTGCGCTCGCCTACCGGCAGCGCCCAGTTGCGCTCGGCATCGAAGGCCACGGTCATTGCTTCTTCCCAGGCATCGGTGTTGCCCAGCTGGGTGCCGGGGGCCACGATGGTCGGGGCGAACTGCTTGCGCGCGGTCACCACCTGGCACATCGAGTCGCCCCACAAACCGCTGTCCAGGCGACGCAGGGCCACTTCTGCCACGGCTTGCTGGCCGCGCAGGGTCTGGTCACGCGCTTCGAGGTAGACAGTCGTGCTCAGGCACAACGAATCGGCGGCCGGCTGCGGCAACAACTGTGACAGCCAGAGAATCCAGGCCAGTTTCATAAATCTCCTTGCTCCGTATGGGCCGCACCTGGCTGGGCCATCCGATCAACCGGACGGCGGCGAGGGTACTGCTTGGCGTCATGGGGAGGCGGCCATCGGGGCCGCCCGTTGGCGGCTCCCGAAAGATCGTGGGGGCCGCACGCTCACTCGAACTGGGTGGTGAGCGGGAAAGTTGGCGCACGATAGGGGGGTATTTCCCAATGCATCCTGAACCGGAAGGCTTGACATTCAGGTTTCGTGGCGGGTGCCGGAACTCGCATTCAGGTGACAACGAACGGTCGCCACCTACCCGTCGACGGGTAGCGCACGACCGTTGGTCGTGCGTGGAACGGGCCCCGTTACAACGTTGCCGCCAACCGGCTGCCCTGGTTGATCGCACGCTTGGCGTCCAGCTCGGCTGCCACGTCCGCGCCACCAATCAGGTGCGCTTCCACACCGGCGGCCAGCAGTGCGGCATGCAGCTCACGACGCGGCTCCTGGCCGGCACAGATCACCACGTGGTCCACCGCCAGGGTCTGCTCGTGGCCGTCCACACGAATATGCAGGCCGCTGTCGTCCACGCCGAGGTACTCCACCCCGCCGAGCATCTTCACGCCCTTGGCCTTCAGGGTGGCGCGATGAATCCAGCCGGTGGTCTTGCCCAGCCGTGCGCCGGGCCTGCCGGGACTGCGCTGCAGCAGCCAGACCTTGCGTGCGGGTGCTTCCGGCTGCGGACGGGCGAGCGCGCCGCGTGCCTCGAAACTCGGGTCCACCCCCCATTCGGCCATCCAGCGCGCTGCGTCCAGCGCCGGCGACGGTCCTTGGTGGACCAGGAACTCGCCCACGTCGAAACCAATGCCGCCGGCACCGATGATCGCAGCTTCGCTTCCCACCGCGACCTTGCCCAGCAGCACGTCAAGATAGGTGACCACCTTGGGGTGATCGACACCGGGGAAGTCCACCTGGCGCGGAGTGATGCCGGTGGCGACGACCACGCTGTCGAAACCGGCGAGGGTGGCCACGTCGGCGGTAGTGTCCAGCTTCACTGTCACTGCGGTTTCTTCCAGCTTGTGGCGGAAGTAGCGCAGGGTTTCATGGAACTCTTCCTTGCCGGGAATGCGCTTGGCCACGTTGAACTGTCCGCCGATCTCGCTGCCGGCATCGAACAGGGTGACCGCGTGGCCACGCTCGGCGGCCACCGTGGCGCAGGCCAGCCCGGCCGGCCCGGCACCGACCACGGCAATCCGGCGCGGGGTCAGGGTGGGGCGGTAGACCAGTTCGGTTTCATGCACGGCCCGTGGGTTCACCAGGCAGCTGGCGGTCTTGTTCTCGAACACATGGTCCAGACAGGCCTGGTTGCACGCGATGCAGGTGTTGATCGCATGGGCGCGACCGGCCCGGGCCTTGTTCGCCCACTCCGGATCGGCCAGCAGCGGACGTGCCAACGACACCATGTCAGCGTTGCCGGCGGCCAGAATGCGCTCGGCCACATCGGGCATGTTGATGCGGTTGGTGGCGATCACCGGCACCTGCACATGCGGCTTGAGCTTGGAGGTGACGCCGGCGAAGGCCGCGCGTGGCACCGAGGTGGCGATGGTGGGAACGCGCGCTTCATGCCAACCGATACCGGAATTGATCAGCGTGGCACCGGCCGCTTCAATCGCCTTGGCCTGCTGCACGATTTCTTCCCAGTTGCTGCCGTCGTCGACCAGGTCGACCAGCGACAGCCGGTAGATGATGATGAAATCCGGTCCGCAGGCTTCGCGGATGCGCCGCACGATCTCCACCGCAAAGCGCATCCGCCTGGCCGCATCGCCGCCCCAGGCGTCGCTGCGCGCGTTGGTACGCGGCGCGATGAATTCGTTGATCAGATAGCCTTCCGACCCCATCACTTCGACGCCGTCATAGCCGGCGTCGCGCGCCAGCCGCGCGCTGCGCGCGTAGTCGGCGATGTGCCGCTCCACGCCGCCTGCGGACAGGGCGCGCGGGGTGAATGGATTGATCGGGGCCTTCTTCTTGGACGGGGCCACCGACAAGGGGTGATAGGCGTAGCGGCCGGCATGCAGCAGCTGCAGGCAGATCTTGCCGCCGTGCTCGTGCACGGCTCGGGTCAGCTGCCGGTGCGGCCCCACTTCCCACGGCCAGGATAGCTTGCCGCCGAATGGCTTGAGCCAGCCCACCACGTTCGGTGCATAGCCGCCGGTCACGATCAGGCCCACGCCACCGGCGGCGCGCTCGGCGAAATACGCCGCCAGGCGCGGGAAGTCGCGGGCCCGGTCTTCCAGGCCGGTGTGCATCGAGCCCATCAGCACGCGGTTACGCAACTGGGTGAAGCCCAGGTCCAGCGGGCTGAACAGGTGAGGGTAAGCGGCGGATTCGGCGGCTGGCGACATGAAGATACGCTTGCGTACGGAAGACGCGCAGGGTGCCGCGAAAGGGCCTTGGGTGCAATAGGCCCGTGCCCACGACCAACGGTCGTGGGCTACCGGTCGATCATGGGATCCACTCGATCATGGGATCCGGTAAATCACGACCGTTGGTCGTGATGCATGTATCAATCCCAACCGGCCAAGGTCAGCTTCCCGATCACGCTGCCGGCCTCAAGCTGCCGGTGCGCCTCGCGCAGATTCGCGGCGTTGATCGTGCCCAGCGCGGTGTGCGCGGTGCCTCGCAGTTCGCCGGCGTCAATCAGGCTGGCGACCCGGTTCAGAATGCGGTGCTGTTCGATCAGGTCGGCGGTGCCGAAACGCGCCCGCGCGAACATGAATTCCCAGTGGATGCTGATGCACTTGGCCTTGTAGGGATCGCCAATGCGCAACGGGCCACGCGGCTCCACGATCAGACCCACGCGTCCCTGCGGGGCCAGCAGCTCACCCACCACCTCCCAGTACGCGTCGGTGTCGGCCAGATTCAACGCGGCATCCACCGCCGTGATACCCAGTGCCTGAAGTTGCGGCGGCAACGGCTGGCGGTGGTCAACGACATGGTGCGCGCCCATCGCGCGGCACCAGTCCGCCGAAGCGGGGCGTGAGGCAGTGGCGACCACGGTGAAACCGGCATGGCGGCCCAGCTGGATCGCCATCGAGCCGACCCCACCGGCACCTCCGATCACCAGCAGCACCTGGCCGCGGTGGCGGCAGTCGTCAAACCGCAGGCACATGCGCTCGAACAGCAGTTCCCACGCGGTCAGGGTGGTGAGCGGCAGCGCTGCAGCATCGGCGAAGTCCAGGCTGGTCGGCTTGCGCCCGACCACCCGCGCATCCACGTGCTGCCATTGCGCGTTGCAGCCGGGGCGGGTGACGTCACCGGCGTAGTAGACCTCATCGCCGGCGGCGAAGGCGGTCACGTCGGGGCCGACCGCCTCGATCACGCCGGATGCGTCGAAACCGAGGATGCGGGGCGGCGCTTCGTCCGCACGTGGTGCGCGACGCTGCTTGGCATCCACCGGGTTCACCGACACCGCCTGCACCCGCACCAGCAGGTCATGGCCGTGGGGCGGACCTGGGTGGGGCAGTTCCCGGTCTGACAGGGACGCCGGGTCATCGATGGGCAGGGCGCGTTCCTGAACAACAGCTTTCATGGCAGCTCCGGCAGGGGAAATCGCATTCATCATACGACTGCGGCACAACCTGTTCATGCGCTGAACAAGCGCACATCCGGGAACTGCATGATTTACTGTGGCGGGCCCTTGAAATCTCTGAAAAAGTGGAAAAACCCTTGTCATTGCTGGGTCTTGCACAACTTCATAAAGCTGTATAGGGTGCCCGCAGCTGGGCCGGGTAGGGGTCTGGCGGTCGTCTTCACATGTTATGTGACTGTTAACATCACCTTCACTCCCCTGAGCATAATGTTCGCGGCGGTGGCGTGCTGAACCCGCAGTCTGAAACGACGCAATAGCGCTGGACCATGCCTCTACCGGTTTCATACCCCCGAACTAGGAGCTGTATTACATGAACAAGAAGATCCTTACTGCCGCGCTGCTGGGCGGTCTGGCCATGGCCCAGGCTGCGTCCGCGCAGGAGTTCGATGACCGCTGGTACCTGACCGGTTCGGCGGGTTTCAATTTCCAGGACAGCGACCGTCTCACCAATGATGCTCCGTTCGTCACCCTGGGCCTGGGCAAGTTCATCAGCCGCAACTGGTCGCTGGACGGTGAGCTGAACTACCAGAACCCGAACTTCGACGCCAACCAGGACCTGAACTGGAGCCAGTACGGCGCTGATATCTCGGCCCGTTACCACTTCATCCAGGACGAACGTGGCTGGAACCCCTACCTGCGTTTCGGCGTCGGCTACCAGAAGTCGGAAGAAGAGTTCTCGCAGCCGGGCCCGGTGCTGGGTGAGCGCAAGGACGGCAACTTCTCCGCCATCGTCGGCGTCGGTCTGCAGACCACCTTCGACAAGGCCGTGGCCGTGCGTGCCGAAGTCGGCTACCGCGGTGACTTCGACGACAAGAGCTACCACGCTCCGGACGAAAGCTGGTTCGGCGACGTGCTGGCCTCGGTCGGCGTCGTGATCCCGCTGGGTCCGAAGGCCGCCGCTCCGGTTGCCGCGCCGGCTCCGGTCGCCCCGAGCTGCGCCGACCTGGATGACGACGGTGACGGCGTCAACAACTGCGACGACAAGTGCCCGAACTCGCAGCCGGGTCAGACCATCGGTCCGGACGGTTGCCCGGTGCCGGTCTCGATCGACCTGAAGGGCGTGAACTTCGACTTCGACAAGTCGACCCTGCGTCCGGACGCCGTCGCGATCCTGAGCGAAGCCGCCCAGATCCTGACCCGTTACCCGGATCTGCGCGTCGAAGTGGCTGGCCACACCGACTCGAAGGGTACCGACGAGTACAACCAGAAGCTGTCCGAGCGTCGTGCCACCGCTGTGTACGATTACCTGACCAGCAACGGTGTTGCCGCTTCGCGTCTGGTTGGCCCGATCGGCTACGGCGAGTCGCGTCCGATTGCTCCGAACACCAACCCGGATGGTTCGGACAACCCGGAAGGCCGCGCCAAGAACCGTCGTACCGAACTGAACGTCCAGAACTAAGTTCTGACGCAAGGTCTCGAAAAGCAGGGCCCGGCATTGCCGGGCCCTGTTTTTTTGTGCACTGGGTAGGAAATCGATAAAAAATTCAAGGCGTTGCCGTATTCATTGAATGTGGGATCTTGTAAGCCGTTCCGGCGCTGTTAAACTCGGTGGGTCGACCCTCTTCTGGATGCATCCCATGCTGCGTATCGCACTGGCCGCCGCGCTCGGCCTGGCCCTGGTTCCCGCCGCCCACGCCGCTGTGGACTGCTCTGCCCAGGCCACCAGTGCCTCGCCGCTGCCGCTGCCGGCCACTGCCATTGCACCGGTCGCCGACGAGTTCGCCATCCGCAGCACGCAGCTGGGCATGCCCTCTGGTGTGCTCACCCCCAATTTTGAGCAGCAGCAGTCGGTGGACCGCGTACTGCAGCGCCTGCGCATCGACGGCTGCCAGAACATCGCCAAGGCGATGCCGGGCGCGCCGGCGGTCAACCCGAACGACCCGGCCGCCTACAAGCCGAAGACCGAGTTCGACAACACGCCCTGGCGCTTTGACATGAGCCAGAACGGCAAGCGCATGACCGCCGAGGAATTCGATGCCTGGATGAAGGCGCGTGGCGTGCGCGTGGTCAAGGCACGTCCGGCACCGGCCGCTGCTGCCCCGGCCGCCGATGCGCCGGCCGACACCAAGCCGGACAAGAAGTAAGTCGCCGCGCGCGACAGAGCGATGCGTACCCCCCGCCGCCCCCCTGCCGCGCCGACTGCCCGCCCACGCCGTGAACCGCGGCGTGCGCCCGCCACCACCGCAGTGACCGCTGCCGCGCCGCGGCATGGTCTGGCCCGCGTGCTGTCCAAAGCGGGGGTGTGCTCGCGTACCGAAGCCGCGCGCTGGATCGCCGACGGCCGGGTGATGGTGGACGGAAGAACCATCAACAACCCCGAATTTCCCATTGTCGATGGCCGCCATCAGATCAAGGTGGACGGTCAGCCGCTGGGCAGCGCCCGGCGTATCCACGTCATGCTCAACAAGCCACGCGGGCTGGTCACCACCGTCCAGGACGAGCGTGGCCGCGACACCGTCTACCGGTGCTTCGACGGTGCCGGCCTGCCCTGGCTGGCACCAGTGGGACGGCTCGACAAGGCCAGCGAAGGCCTGCTGTTGTTCAGCAACGACCCGCAATGGGCGGCGCGCCTGACAGACCCGACAACCGGCCCGGACAAGACCTACCACGTGCAGGTCGACGCCATTCCCTGCGCCGATCAGCTGACGGCCCTGTGCGCCGGCATTGAAGATGACGGCGAGTACCTGCGCGCCCGCCAGGTGCGGTTGCTGCGCAGTGGCGAGAAGACCGCCTGGCTGGAAGTCGTGCTGGAAGAGGGACGCAACCGCCACATCCGGCGACTGTTGGCGGCCTTTGACATTGCCGTTCTGCGTTTGATCAGAGTGGGAATAGGCCAACTGCAACTGGGTGCGCTTGCCAAAGGGGCTTGGCGCGAATTGCAGCCAGACGATCTTGAACTGTTGCACGCCGCGGCCGGAGGTGCCGGGGCTGAAATCTAGTGCGTGGCCTGCTGGGGGGCGGGCGCACCACCGGGCAAGGGACGGCCTGCTTTTACAGACTGACCACTACCGGGAGAAGTGCCATGTTCTACGTTGATTCCGTTCGCCCGCTGCTGCGCGGGGCCTGCCTGCTGTTGCCGGCGGTGCTGCTGAGCGCCTGTGGCGGGCACAAACAGGCCGCCAAGGCACCCCCGCCGGTGACCGACAAGGTCGTGGAGCTCAAACTGCCTGAGCTGGACGGACGCGGCAGCTACCGTTTCCACATGAGCGACGGCGAGAAGCGCATGAGCGCCGATGAGTTCGACGCTTGGATGAAGGCCAACGGCATCCGTGTGGCCAAGGGCAATCCGCAGGCCAGGCCAACACCCAAGCCCGCCTCCAAGCCCGTCGTGGTGGCAAGTAAGGACAAGAAGAAGCGGTAGTGCCGGCCGCTGGCCGGCAACCACGAGTACCGTCCAGCGGGGCAAGCCCCGCTCCACGCCAACCTACGACTACCGCGCAGCGGGGCAATCCCCGCTCCACGTCCGGGTGTGATCACCCCTTGATCACGCCCAGCTCCAGGCCGATCCGGGTGAACGCATCAATTGCGCGATCCAGGTGCGCACGGGTGTGCGCCGCACTGATCTGGGTGCGGATCCGGGCCTGGCCTTTGGGCACCACGGGGAAGAAGAAGCCGATGGCATAGATGCCTTCTTCCAGCAGGCGCTCGGCGAACTTCTGCGCCAGCGGCGCGTCGTACAGCATCACCGGGCTGATCGGGTGTACGCCAGGCTTCACGTCGAAGCCGGCGGCGGTCATCTTCTCGCGGAAGTAGCGGGTGTTTTCCTGCAGGGTCGTACGCAGGTCGTCGGCGGCCGCCAGCATGTCGAACGCCTTGATGCCCGCGGCCACCACGTGCGGCGGCAGCGAGTTGGAGAACAGGTACGGGCGTGAGCGCTGGCGCAGCAGCTCGATCACCTCGGCGCTGGCGGTGGTGAAGCCACCCAGTGCGCCGCCCATGGCCTTGCCCAGGGTGCCGGTGATGATGTCGATCTTCTCCAGCACGCCCTTCACTTCTGCCGAGCCGCGGCCAGTTGCGCCGAGGAAGCCGGTGGCGTGACATTCGTCGATATGCACCAGCGCGTTGTACTTCTTCGCCAGCGCAGTGATCTCGTCGAGCGGGGCGATAAAGCCGTCCATCGAGAACACGCCGTCGGTGGTGATCAGCTTGGTTTTGCAGCCCGCCGCATCGGCCGCCTGCAGCTGCGCTTCCAGATCGGCTATGTCGCAGTTGGCGTAGCGGAAGCGCTTGGCCTTGCACAGGCGCACGCCATCGATGATCGAGGCATGGTTCAACGCGTCGGAGATGATGGCGTCGTTTTCGCCAAGCAGCGGTTCGAACAGCCCACCATTGGCATCGAAGCAGGCGGCGTACAGGATGGTGTCCTGCTTGCCGAAGAAGCCGGCGATCTGCTGTTCCAGTTGCTTGTGCAGGTCCTGGGTGCCGCAGATGAAGCGTACGGAGGCCATGCCGAAGCCGTGGCTGTCCAGTGCGTCCTTGGCCGCCTGGATCAGGTCCGGGTGGTCGGCCAGGCCCAGGTAGTTGTTGGCGCAGAAATTCAGCACCGTGCGCCCGTCGTCCAGGGTGATCTCGGCCGACTGCGGGCTGGTGATGATGCGCTCGGACTTGAACAGGCCCTGGGCGCGGATCGCCTCCAGTTCCTCAACATAGTGCCGGGTCAGCGGGGCATGGGCGGTGTCGGTCATGGCAGGCGGTCACAAGGCGGAAAACCACGATTTTACCTGTCCGGGCCAGGTCCGGGGTCCGGGCGTCCGCCGGTACGGGGAGCGGACAGGAAAACAGTTGCGCATGTGATTGTTGCGTCGCAATATCAATCAGGTTAAAAAACTGTAAACCGCGTCACCCCACCCACGTCCCGGAGAGACCCCGCATGAACCACGCCACGCGCTGTACCGCCGCCGTTGTGCTCTGCGCCGCCTTGTTCGCCCCGTTTGTCGCCAGTGCCCAGGACGAGGCCGAGTCTCCTTTCAGCTGGAACGTTACCGGCGTATCTGATTACGTGTTCCGTGGTGCCTCCCAGACCGATGAAGACCCGACCGTGCAGGCCGGCTTCACCTATACCTCGCCGGTGGGGTTGTATGCGGGGGTGTGGGGATCGGGCGTGGACTTTGGCGATGGTGGCCCGGATGCCGAAGTTGATTACTTCATCGGTTATGGCGTGGACGTCACCGACAGCGTCAATTTCGACGTCATGCTCAACCGTTATTCCTACCCGGGTTCGAGCGAGCTGGCCTATAACGAGCTGATCACCAAGACCACGTTCGCCGAGCATTTCAATGTCACCGTGGCCTACAGCAACGATGTCTGGAACACTGACACCGACGGCTGGTATTACGCGGCCGGCACCGAATGGACATTGCCGCAGGACTTCGTGCTGACCGCCAACATCGGTCGCAGCACGTTCGAGAAGGACGTGGCCAAGGATTACACCGACTGGAACGTCGGCGTCAGCCGCACCTGGGGCCTGTTCACGCTGGGCCTGGGCTATTACGGCACCGATGGAAGCGGCAATGACAACTTCGGCAAGCTGGCCGACGACCGCGTGGTGTTTACCGTTTCAGTTGGCCAGTAATGCGAGGAGCCGGCCAGCGGCCGGCACTACCTTTCTGCATCTGGAGGAAAGCCCCCTGAGTCAGGGGGGGGCCGCGAAGCGGCGGGGGTTTGGGTGCTGGTAAGAGGGGCCCACGGTTTGCGAAGCGAGCCGTGGGGCGGCAGCGCGAATGCGATGACGCGTACCCGGCCAGCGGCTGGCACTACCGTGACCCCTCTGGTGGAGAGCCCCCTTGATCTTCAAGGGGGCGCGCCAACGGCGCGGGGATCAGGCGACATGCGGGAGAATTGAGCAGTCGCGCCGGAGGCGCGAGTGATCAATTCCAGCTCAGCACCACCTTGCCGGCCTTGCCTTCTTCCATCAGGTCAAAGCCCTTCTGGAATTCATCAATCGGCAACTGGTGGGTCATCACCTTGCCCAGCGGGAAGCCGCTCAGCACCAGCTGGGTCATCTTGTACCAGGTCTCGTACATCTTGCGGCCGTAGATGCCCTGCACGGTCAGGCCCTTGAAGATGATCTTGTCCCAGTCGCAGCCAGCGCCCTTCGGCATGATGCCGAGCATGGCGATCTTGCCGCCGTGGTACATGCAGTCGAGCATGTCGTTGAACGCGCGCGGGTTGCCGCTCATTTCCAGGCCCACGTCGAAGCCCTCCATGTGCAGTTCCTTCATCACGTCCTTCAGCGAGGTGTTGGCGACGTTCACCACGCGGGTGGCCCCCATGTCGGCGGCCAGCTTCAGGCGGAAATCGTTGACGTCGGTCACCACCACATTGCGCGCACCGATGTGCTTGCAGATGCCAGCAGCGATGATGCCGATCGGACCGGCACCGGTGATCAGCACGTCTTCGCCGATTACGTCGAACTCGAGCGCGCAGTGCGCGGCGTTGCCGTAGGGGTCGAAGAAGGCGGCCAGCTCGGACGGAATCTGGTCCGGGATCGGCCACAGGTTGCTGGCCGGCATCACCATGTACTCGGCGAACGCGCCGTTGACGTTGACGCCGATGCCGACGGTGTTCGGGCACAGGTGCGGGCGACCGCCACGGCAGTTGCGGCAATGGCCGCAGACGATGTGGCCTTCAGCCGAAACCCGCTGGCCCACTTCATAGCCGGTCACCGCCGAGCCCAGTTCGGCGATGCGGCCGACGAACTCGTGGCCGATGGTCAGGCCCGGCTTGATGGTGCGCTGGCTCCAGTCGTCCCACAGGTAGATGTGCAGGTCGGTACCGCAGATGGCGGTCTTTTCCAGCTTGATCAGGACCTCGTTCGGGCCCGGGGTCGGAACCGGCACTTCTTCCAGCCAGATGCCCTTGGCGGCTTCGCGCTTGACCAGGGCCTTCATTGTTTGCTGCGCCATCGGGGTGGAGCTCATCAGGGGGAAAGGCGGAATTATACGGGGGACAGGGGAGGGGGCATGTTGCGGTGCGGGTGCTGATGGGCGGCTCCGGTGGCCCTGAACGCCGGACACGGTGGAGGGGTGGCATGGGGGGGCGTCTTCGGGTACTTGCGCCGCGCGATGCGCGGTCGCCGACCAGCGGTCGGCGCTACGAAATGCTACGGGCCCATTGGGATCGCGGTACCCCACCACGGGCCTCCGTGACTTCCGGGCTTCGGGGGCTGGGCTGCCGGCGGGTTAGTATCCCCGTTCTTTCACCAGGGGCCGCTCCATGCGCTCGAACCTGCTTGCGTTCTCCGTCGTTGCCAGCCTGGGGCTGGTCCAGGTCGCCCATGCCGCTGAAGGCATGTGGGTGCCGCAACAGCTGCCGGAGATCGCCGGCCCGCTGCAGAAGGCCGGGCTGAAGCTCCTGCCCGAGCAGCTGTCCAACCTGACCGGCGACCCGATGGGCGCGGTAGTGGCGCTGGGCGGCTGCACGGCCAGCTTCGTCTCCCCGCAGGGTCTGGTGGTGACCAACCACCACTGTGCCTATGGGGCGATCCAGCTCAATTCCACCGCCGAGAAGAACCTGATCAAGGACGGCTTCAACGCGCCCACCCTGAAGGACGAGCTCAGCGCCGGCCCCAACGCCCGCGTGTTCGTGCTCGACCAGATCACTGACGTCACCGACCAGGCCAAGGCCGCCATCGCCGCCGCCGGCAAAGATCCGCTTGCCCGCACCCGCGCGCTGGAAGCCTTCGACAAGGCGCAGACCGCCGCCTGCGAGGCCGAGGCTGGCTTCCGCTGCCGCCTGTACAGCTTCTCCGGAGGCAACACCTACCGCCTGTTCCGCAACATGGAAATCAAGGACGTGCGCCTGGTCTACGCCCCCCCGGGCAGCGTCGGCAAGTTCGGCGGCGACATCGACAACTGGATGTGGCCACGCCACACGGGCGATTTCTCGTTCTACCGCGCCTATGTCGGCAAGGACGGCAAGCCGGCCGCGTTCTCGGCTGACAACGTGCCTTACCAACCCAGGCACTTCCTGAAGTTCGCCGACCAGCCGCTGGGCGCGGACGACTTCGTGATGGTGGCGGGCTATCCGGGCCGTACCAACCGCTACGCGCTGGTGGGCGAGTTCAATGAAACCGCCAACTTCACCTACCCGATGATCGCCCGTCACTACAACGCGGTGCTGGCGCTGATCGAGGCCGCCGGTAAGGCCGATCCCGACATCAAGGTGAAGTACGCCAACACGGCCGCCAGCATGAACAACGTGGCCAAGAACTACGCGGGCCAGCTGGAAGGCTTCAAGCGCATCGACGCTGCCGGCCAGAAGCAGGCCGAAGAAGCCGCCGTGCTGGCCTGGCTGAAAAAGCAGGGCACCGCCGGCAAGCCGGCGCTGGCCGCCCATGCCCAGCTGCTCAAGCACCTGGACACCAGCAAGTCCACGCGCGAGCGCGATCTGTTCGTGGGCCAGTTCCACAATACTTCCACCGTGGCCGCCGCGCTGGCGCTGTACCGCCTGTCGATCGAGCGCGCCAAGCCGGACGCCGAGCGCGAAGCCGGTTACCAGGACCGCGACCTGCCGACCCTGGAAGGCGGCCTGCGCCAGATGGATCGCCGTTATGTGTCGCGCATGGACCAGCAGCTGCAGCAGTACTGGCTGAACCAGTACGTTGCCCTGCCGCCGGCACAGCGCAGCAACGAGGTGCTCAACCAGTGGCTGGGCGGTACCGACTCCGCCGCCGTCGACGGCCTGGTCAAGAAGCTGGCCGGCACCCAGCTGGGCAGCCTGGACGAGCGCCTGAAGTGGTTCAAGGCCGACCGCGCCGCCTTTGAGGCCAGCACCGACCCGGTCATCCAGTACGCTGTCGCCATCACTCCGGCACTGCTGAAGATAGAAGAGCAGAAAAAGACCCGTGAAGGCGAATCGCTGATTGCCCGTCCGCTTTATCTGCAGGCGCTGGCCGACTACAAGAAGAGCCAGGGCGAGTTCGTCTATCCGGATGCCAACCTGTCGCTGCGCATCACCTTCGGCAATGTGATGGGCTACACCCCCAAGGACGGCGTGGCCTATACCCCGTTCACCACGCTGGAAGGCATCGTCGCCAAGGAAACCGGGGCTGACCCGTTTGATTCGCCCAAGGCCCTGCTCGATGCGGTCAAGGCCAAGCGTTACGGCGGCCTGGAAGACAAGCGGGTCGGTTCGGTGCCGGTCAACTTCCTCTCCAATCTGGACATCACCGGCGGCAACTCCGGTTCGCCGGTGCTGGACGCGCATGGCAAGCTGGTCGGCCTGGCCTTTGACGGCAACTGGGAATCGGTCAGTTCCAACTGGGTGTTCGACCCGGTGATGACCCGCATGATCGCGGTGGACAGCCGCTACATGCAGTGGATCATGCAGGAAGTAGCTCCGGCCCCGCAGTTGCTGAAAGAGTTGAGCCTCACTCCGTGAGGTGCGGCACCGTGTAACCGGGCATGGCCCGGCACTACGGGAATCTGCGTGAAGGGCTCCAGACAACCCCGCAGCGATCGCTGCGGGGTTTTTTGTTGCCGCTGTTACAACACGACGGTGCCCCCCGCCGACTTGGTATGATTCGGCTCCCCCCACGATCGTTCACGCTCTGTGAACGATTGCGACTGTCTTCCCTGTGCCGGGCCGTGTGCCCGGCGCTACGCACAAGGATCTCTAGTTCGCATGCGCATTCTGCTTGCCCGTCACGGTGAAACCCCGTGGAACGCCGAAGGCCGATACCAGGGCCAGATCGACATCCCGTTGTCGCCGATCGGCGAGGCCCAGGCCCAGGCACTCGGTGTCCGCCTTGCCTCGGTCGACATCACCCGCGCGGTGGCGTCGCCGCTGTCGCGCGCGCAGCGCACCGCGCAGCTGGCCCTGGGCAGCGAACGCGCCCCGTCGCTGCTGACCGAACCCGACCTGCAGGAAATCGCTCACGGCGAATGGGAAGGCCTGCTGGCCAGTGAGATCCACGAAAAGGATCCTTCGCGCCTGCGCGCGTGGCGTGAAGAGCCGGACACCGTGCTGATGCCCGGCGGCGAATCGCTGCGGCTGGTGCTGGACCGCAGCTGGCGTGGCCTGGCCCGCGCCGCCGAGGGCCTCGGTGAACACGACACCCTGCTGGTGGTGGCGCATGATGCGGTCAACCGCGTCATCCTGTGCAGGATCCTCGGCCTGCCGCTGTCGCGGCTGTGGACCTTCCGCCAGGCTCCGACCACGCTCAATCTGCTCGAAGGCGCGGACCTGGACAGCCTGGAAGTGGTGCGTCTGAACGATTGCGCCCATCACACCCCGTTCTTCGGCGAAGCCAAGCACCGCGCGCTGTAATTCCACGAACACGATCCATTGCCATGACCACCCTCCGCCCGCAGACCCTGAGCGACTGGCTCGCCTTCATCGAGCAGCAGCACCCCGCCACCATCGACATGGGGCTGGACCGTGTGCGCAGCGTTGCACGGGCAATGGGGCTGGGGGCACCGGGCAAGCGCGTGATCGTGGTCGGCGGCACCAATGGCAAGGGCTCCACCGTCGCCTTCATCGAGGCCATCGGTCGTGCCGCCGGCTGGAAGGTGGGGGCGTACACCTCGCCGCACCTGCTGCGCTACAACGAGCGCGTGCGCATCGACGGTGAAGACGCCAGCGATGCCGCGCTGATCAGTGCCTTCAATGCCATCGAAGACGCCCGCGGCGACATCACCCTGACCTACTTCGAGTACGGCACCCTGGCCGCGCTGCAGCTGTTCGAGCAGGCCGAGCTGGACCTGGCGGTGCTGGAAGTGGGACTGGGCGGTCGCCTGGACGCGGTCAACATTGTCGATGCCGACGTCGCCGTGATCACCACCGTGGACATCGACCACAGCGAGTGGCTGGGCGAGGACCGCGAGGCCATCGGCGCGGAGAAGGCCGGCATCATCCGTGGCTGGAAGCCGGTGATCCTGGGCGAAACCGATCCGCCGTCCAGCGTGCTGGCGCGCGCCTACCTGCTGGGGGCCAATGCGATCCGCGGCGGCAGCGATTTCTTTGCTGATGTGATCGACAGCCAGCGCTGGCGCTGGCGCGATGTCGGCATGCGCATCGAACTGCCGATGCCGGCACTGCGTGGTCCGATCCAGTTGCGCAATGCGGCCTCGGCGATTGCCGCGCTGCGAGCGCTGGACCGTCCATTGCCGCGCGCGGCCATCGTCGACGGCGTGGCCAACGCACGCATCACCGGTCGTCTGCAGGCGTTCCAGCGCGATGGCGTTGAAGTGCTGGTCGATGTCGGCCACAACCCGCAGGCTGCGCGCGAACTGGCCGCTGCGCTGAAGGCGGCACCGGCGAGGGGACGCACCGTGGCGGTGTTCGCCGCCCTGCAGGACAAGGATGCCGTGGGCGTGGTCGAAGCATTGGCCGGGCGCGTGCAGGTCTGGCATCTGGCCGGGCTGGACGGTGCCCGCGCGCAAAGCGCGCCGGCGCTGCGTGCGCGGCTGGCCGATACCGTCGCCGCCGGCGCCACGGCCCACGACACGGTGGAAGACGCGTTGGCACAGGTGGTGTCCAGTGCACAGCCAGGCGATTGCGTGCTGGTGTTTGGTTCCTTCCACACGGCCGCACAGGCATTGCAATGGCTGCAATCCACGCCATGATCCACGCCGCTTGAGACGCGCGTCGCGGCCATCATTCAGCTGGCTTGGACGCGACCGCTGCCCGCCCCCTTATAATCAAGCCGGCATTCCGCCGCGCCGCCTGCCTGCCTTCCGTGGATACTCCTCTGAAACAGCGACTGATTGGTGCCATCGTTCTGGTGGCCTTGGCCGTGATTTTCCTGCCCATGCTGGTCAAGGGCCCTGCGCCGGACAGTGGCGTGGCCAACGTTCCGATTACCGCGCCCGATGCGCCTGCCGACGGTCAGTTCCAGACCCGCGAGCTGCCGCTGGTGGCCCCCTCCGGTGGCGCCACCGGCCTGCAGGGTGCGGCGTCCAGCACGGCACCGTTGAATGAAGCCGCCGCTACGCCGGCCGACGCAGCCGCTCCGGCGGACGCCTCGCCCGCCGTGGCCGCCGGCAACTACGCGGTCAGCTTCGGTGCCTACGCCAGCCAGAAGGACGCCGAGGCGGTCATCGCCTACCTCAAGCGTTCCAATCTGCCCGGTTTCAGTGAGCCGGCCACCATCAACGGTCGTCAGGCCTTCCGTGTGCGGGTCGGACCATATGCCGACCGCGCCCAGGCCGAAGCCGCACGTCTGGAGGCCGTCAAGGTCCGCAATGACGTGAAGGCCGAAGTCGTGACCCTCGACGCGCGCGCTGACAACCCGGCAGCGGGTGCGTCGGCGCCGGCCTCCAGCGCCAGTGCGGCCCCTGCGTCGGCGGCCGTCGCCACCGAGGCGCTGCCGCCAGAGCCGGTTGCTGCCGCCAAGCCGGTGGTCAAGCCGGAAACGCCCAAGCCGGCCCCGAAGCCCGAAGCCAAGCCGGCCACGCCTGAACCGGCCAGGCCGGTTGCCGTGCCTGCCGCACCGGCCGCCAGCAGCGTCGGTTTCGCCGTGCAGCTGGGGGCCTTCGGCAAAGCCGAGGACGCCAATACACTGCGCGACAGAGTCCGCGCCGCCGGCTTCAGCGCCTTCGTGGAGCAGGTACGCACCGACAAGGGCACGCTGCACCGCGTGCGCGTCGGCCCGGTCGCCAATCGAGCCGAGGCGGAGAACCTCAAGGCCCAGGTTGCGTCCAAGGTCGGCGTGGCCGGCATGGTCCGGCCGCATCCCTGATGGCCGGGGCACACCCCTGCCGGCAGGTCGGCTCCCACCGTGAGCAGGGGGCCGCATGATCGATCTCGTCCTGCTGGTGGTGATTGGCATTTCCACCCTGCTGGGGCTGATGCGAGGCTTTGTCAGCATCGTCATCAGTACGTTCTCCTGGCTGCTGGGGGGCTGGGCCTCGCTGATGTTCGGGCGCAGCGCTGCCGGCTGGTGGTCGGCCCCGGCCGCGCCCGGTACCGGCCATTACTTTGCCGGCTACCTCACCGTGTTCCTGCTGGTGATGGTCTCGGTGTGGGGCATTGGCCTGGTGATCCGCCAGGCGGTGCGTTCGACCAGCATGAACAGCGCCGACCGCATGCTGGGCGGTGGTCTGGGCCTGGCGCGTGGGGCCCTGATCGGCTGCGCCCTCCTGCTGCTGGGCTCGTATACCCCGCTGACCCGGGAACCGTCCTGGCGCGATTCCAACCTGCGCGCGATGCTCGACCCGGGCGTGGGCTGGATGCAGGCCAAGATGCCGCGCATGCCGGAACTGCCTCAGCTGCCTGACCTGCAGAACATGCAGCAGCTGCCGGCGGCGCTGCCGGAAGTGAATCTGGCCCAACTGCCGGTGGCAGGGTTGGGCAAGCCGGCCCAGACAGGCGATAATGGCGTGCTTGGCCAGTTGCTGGGTGGGCGCGGATGGCCGCGACCGCTGGATGAGACCCCGCAGCAGGCGGTGGACCCCGCCGACGTGTGGGCGCAAAAGCCAGGTTCCCCCCAGAATCTCGACCCGGCGCTGGTGCGCCCGGACGAGCCCGTTCCAGCCCGGAACGGTTCCCCCGGCCAGGCACGGCCACCTTCACAGTAATGGGCTCGGCCCAGCGGAGATTCGCACCATGTGTGGCATCGTCGGTATTGTCGGCAACCAGAACGTCGCCGGGCAGTTGTATGACGGCCTGACCGTCCTTCAGCACCGCGGCCAGGACGCGGCGGGGATCGCCACCGCCGACGGCACCCGCCTGCGTGTGCAGAAAAAGAATGGCTTGGTCCGCGACGTATTCGACGCCAAGACCATGTCCACACTGGAAGGCCGCGTCGGCATCGCGCATGTGCGCTACCCGACTGCCGGCTCGGAAGGCATGGATGAGGCCCAGCCGTTCTACGTGAATTCGCCGTACGGCATCGCGCTGGCCCACAACGGCAACCTGATCAACACCGAAGCCCTGCGCCAGCAGGTGTTCGAGCAGGACCGCCGCAACATCAACACCGATTCGGACAGCGAAGTGCTGCTGAACGTGTTTGCCTATGAACTGGACGCGCAGCGCCAGCTGAGTCCGGAAGCGGCCATCCGCGCCGTGGCCGGTGTGCACCGGCGCTGCAAGGGCGGCTACGCCGTGGTCAGCGTGGTGCTGGGCCTGGGCCTGGTCGCCTTCCGCGATCCGCATGGCATCCGCCCGCTGGTGCTGGGCAAGCGCAGCCACGCAGAAGGTGACGAGTACATCGTGGCATCGGAATCGGCCGCACTGGACGTGCTGGGCTTCCAGCGCGTGCGCGACGTGCGTCCGGGTGAGGCGCTGGTGATCACCGCGCGGGGCGAGCTGTTCTCCGAAGTATGTGCCGAGCCGGTAGAGCACACCCCGTGCATCTTCGAGTACGTTTACTTCGCGCGCCCGGACTCGATGATCGACAACGTCTCGGTGCACAAGGCGCGCATGCGCATGGGCATCAAGCTGGGCGAGAAGATCCTGCGCCTGCGTCCGGATCACGACATCGACACCATCATTCCGATCCCCGATACCTCGCGTGATGCCGCGCTGGAAATCTCCAACGTGCTTGGGGTGAAGTACCGCGAAGGCTTCATCAAGAACCGCTATATCGGCCGTACGTTCATCATGCCGGGGCAGGGTGAGCGTGTGAAGTCGGTGCGCCGCAAGCTCAATCCGATCCACCTGGAGTTCCGGAACCGCGTGGTGCTGCTGGTCGACGATTCCATCGTGCGTGGCACCACCAGCCAGCAGATCGTGCAGATGGCGCGAGACGCCGGTGCGCGCAAGGTGTATCTGGCCAGCGCCGCGCCGCCGGTGCGTTACCCGAACATCTACGGCATCGATATGCCGGCCGCCGAAGAGCTGGTCGCACACAACCGCACCGTCGAGCAGATCGAAGCGCACCTGGGCTGCGACTGGCTGATCTACCAGGACATCGAAGACATGGAAGCGGCGGTGAGCGAAGGCAACCAGGAACTGAAATCGTTCGACTCGTCCTGCTTCACCGGTGTGTATCCGACCGGGATCGAGCCGGGCTACTTCGAGCGCATCCAGCAGCTGCGTTCGGACGACGCCAAGCACAAGCGCCGCGCCTGAGGCGTGGCGGTGACCACCCCGCTGCCGCCCGACGCCGCGGCCAGCGACCTGCTGCGTGCCGCGCAGCAGTGCATGGCCGAAGCCGATCCACTACGCAAGGTCTCGCTCACGCAGCACTATGCCCGGCAGTTCCGCGCCGGGCAGCTCAACGCCGCCGCTGATGCGAAACCGCCGGAGGCGATCCGCATGCCCGGCCGCCCGCCGCAACTGCAGCTGGTGCACCCGCGCGAGTTGCCGCGACGCGGGCTGGGCACGCCGGAAGGACGCGCAGCATTCATTCATGCCATCGCCCACATCGAATTGAACGCCATCGACCTGGCCTGGGATGCGGTGTACCGCTTCCGTGGCTTGCCATCATCGTTCCATGCCGACTGGGTCAGCGTCGCCGATGACGAATCGCGTCATTTTCTGCTGCTGCAGGGACGTCTTGAAGCGCACGGTCACACCTATGGCGATTTCCCCGCGCACAACGGGCTGTGGGAAATGTGTGAGAGAACCGCGCACGATGGTTTGTCGCGCATGGCGCTGGTGCCGCGGGTGCTGGAAGCGCGTGGACTGGACGTCACCCCGGGCATGATCACCAAACTGCGTTCCGCCAATGACCACGCTACCGCAGACGTCCTTGAGGTGATCCTGCGCGAGGAAGTGGCGCATGTAGCGGCCGGCTCGCGCTGGTATCGGTGGTATTGCACCCGCGAAGGTGTGGAGCCGCGGGCGCGTTTCATTGCGCTGTTGAAGGAGTACGCGGGCGGGTATCTCAACGGGCCGTTCAACCTGGAAGCGCGTCTGCTGGCCGGGTTTGATGAAGAAGAGATGGCCGATCTGGTGGAGCAGGCAGGTGTAACGCGCGTCTGACGCGGGTACGTGCACAGGATCATGGCGTTGACACGCATGGCGTGTCACTACGACCCTTGGTCGGGCGACCTGTAGGGACACGCCATGCGTGTCCTCGGGGTCCGTCATCGTTTCAGGTATTGGCCAACACCACCCGCTTCCCGTCTTCCGTTGGCCGGTTGATGTAGAACAACCCCGGCCCGGGCCGATACGGCAACTCCCTTACCCCCTCGTCAGCCGCATACAACAGCGCCGTATCCCCCAGCGCATCGAAATTCCAATGCGCCGACTGCATCAGGTAGCGCTGCCGTAATCGCAGTTCCTGCGCGGCATCCAGCGGCTGGCCCGCCACTAATCGCGCGGCGATGTCCAGCAGTTCGGCGGGTAACGCCAGTGCGTCCACCTCATCCGGCGACTGCTGCCACATCACGCCGGCCGCCACCGAGCGCGCATGCATCAGCCGCAACGCCACCAGCTGGTAACGCCAGTCAATCTCCCGCTTCAACACCACCGCCGCATGCGCGAACAACACCCATTGTGGAAGCACGCTGTCGCTGCCGGCCACGCGCATCTGCTGCCAGCGGTGCCAGACATCCACCCATATCGCGTTGTCATCCAATCCCAGTGCCTTCTGCCAGCGCCGGCACGACGCCTGTGCGCGAACGTATACCTGGGTGCTGCGCAGTAGAGACAGCGGCGGCGCAGCGGTGTCGGGCACGCCATGCTGGCGGATCCGCTGGCCCTGTGGCCGGGTCAGCAGCTTGGGACCTTCCAGACGCTGGTCGTAACCGCCGCCGATGTTGGCGTGCGCGCCGGGCAGGGCGATTTCCTCGAAGGTGGGTGCTACCGAGGTCAAGGCGAAATGGTGGCGATGTTCGTCGCGCGCGATGAGCTGCACCACGGTGTCGGCGCAGCCGGCTTTCAGCGCCACCTGCGGCCGCTGGTCGGATTGGCGGGAATCGATGGCCACCACGGTGTCGAACAGGCCAACGAACCGCACCGGACGTGGCCGCACCCTGTCGTCGCCCTGCAGGTGCCAGCCGGTACGCCGCAGCTGTTCGCGCAACCAGTCGCGGCCGTCAACGCGGTTGAGCCGGTTCACCGCGTCGCGGGCCGAGGCGGCCCCGCGTGAGAAGCCGAACAGGTCCAGACGGATGTCGCCCAGCACCTGCCCGGGGTGTGCCTGCGCGAGCGCCCGCAACGCCTCGGGTAGACGTTCGTCAAGCGCACGCCGGACCTTGGCCATCACCCCGCTGCGGCCGATGCCGAACGCCAGGCCCATCAGGTCGTCCTCTTCACCGGTGCGCGTACCCGCCCCTTCGATGTAGATCGCCAGCGACAACAGGCCGTGTCGGACAGGGGGGGCGACGCGGTGGTCCGGATACAGCGCGTGCAGTCGCGCGATGTTGGTCAGCCCGTTGCTGTAGCTGCTGGTCAGGCGGCTTTGGTACGGCGAGGCATCGTCGGCGAGCACCGCCGGGGCGGGCGGGCGAGGGGCGGGCGTGGTGCTGCCGGCAGGGCGCGAGGCACGTTGCAGGTTGTCGGCGTTGTTGCGGGTGCCGTCGAAGAACAGGCCGATCTGCAGCGAAACAGTGTCGGTCTCAGTAGGTTGCCCTGCCATGGCGTCCGTCCCCGGTTGATGCACCGCCACGTTAACGCGAAAGCGATACTTACGCGATATAGCTGAACCGTCTTGGCTGTCGATCACAGTTCCGGATAGTGACTGCGCGGGGTGCTTGAATTCACACGGGTGGTTGTCGCCATATGACGTGGCTGCTGAGAGGGGCGGCAGCACACCAACAACCAACACTGTTCACTCACGGAGAAAGACACGATGTCCAGTTCGATGAGAAAGACCGCAGGTGTGTTCGCGCTGTGCCTGGTCGGTGTGGGAAGCGCCGCCGCCGCCCCGTTGTTCGAACCGGTGACGGTGCTCAGTCGTGCCAGTGCGGCCAGCCAGCCGGCCGTCCAGGCGCTGTTATCGGCCCCGTCCACCGCAGCGGTGGAAGAGGTGCGGGTGGATGCCGCTGCCGTGGTACCCGCGCAGCGGCAACTGGAATTTGCGCTGCTTGGCACCCAGGTGAAGGCGCTTCAGCAACGCGTTGAAAGCCTGCCCGACGGCGGCAGCATCTGGTACGGCCAGCTGCGTGCGGCCTCGGACAAGCTGACCCGTGCCAGCACCAATGACCCGGGCAATTCGGTGATCCTGGTCAGTGACGGGCAGACCGTGACCGGTTCGATCCGCAAGGATGGTCAGCTGTATCGCCTGCGCCCGGTCAGCGATGGCCGGCACATGCTGGTGCAGGTAGACGAGTCACGCATGCCGGCAGATCACCCGGCGGCCGACTACAACGCATTGCCGAAGATCGACATGGCGGTGGACGAGAAAGTAACCGCGGCGGCCGCCTCATCTGGAACGCCGGCCACCATCCGCGTGCTGGTGGCCGCCACCAATGCGGCGGTCAGTGCTTACGGTGGCAACATGCAGTCGTTGGTGCAGCTGGCGGTGGCCGAGTCCAACCAGGGCTACGTCAACAGCAACGTGGGCATTACTCTGCAACTGGCCAACTATCAGGCCGTGGCCTATACCGAGTCGGGCAATTTCAGCACCGACCTGGCGCGCTTCCGCTCCACCAGTGACGGCTACATGGATGCCATCCACAGCACCCGCAACAGCACCGCCGCCGACGTCGCCGTGCTGCTGATCAACAACAGCAGCTATTGCGGACTGGCGTCGGGAATCGGTTCAAGCGCTTCCACCGCATTCGCGGCGGTGTACTGGGACTGCGCAACCGGTTACTACTCGTTCGCGCATGAAATCGGTCACCTGCAGAGCGCGCGGCACGACATTGCCACCGATCCCAGTACCAGCCCGTACGCGTATGGCCATGGCTATCGTTACCAGCCGACCACGGGTTCGCGCTGGCGCACGATCATGGCGTATGACTGCACCAATGGGTGCCCCAGGCTGAACTTCTGGTCCAACCCGAATATCAGCTACAACGGCGTGCCGATGGGCATTGCCGCCAGTGCGGACAACCAGCGCGTGCTGGTCAACACCAAGGCGACCATCGCCGCATTCCGGTAACGGGTAGGTGCCCACCGTTGGTGGGTACGCGAACACCGGCAGGTGCCCACCGTTGGTGGGCACTTCCCTTACGCCAAAGAATCCAGCGTCCACCCCTGCGGGGTCACCCGCAGTACCGATCCCTGCTCGTACCAGTCGCCCAGCACGATGCGGGTACAGGCGCGACCGCCGGCCTGCAGTGCGTGGATCGCCGGGCGATGCGTGTGGCCGTGGATCATGGTGTCCACGCCATGCCGCACGAACGTGGCGACCACCTCGTCCGGTGCCACATCGGTCACGGTCTCGAACGTGGCGCGGTCCCCCTGTTTCATATCCGACTGGCGTGCCTGACTGGCATCGCGTGCCTTCTGCGCGAAGGCAATCCGCGCGGCCAGCGGCTGCGCCAGGAACTGCGCCTGGAACACCGGGTCGCGGGTCTGTGCACGGA
Organism: Stenotrophomonas maltophilia; assembly: GCA_050983615.1. Classification (GTDB taxonomy): domain Bacteria; phylum Pseudomonadota; class Gammaproteobacteria; order Xanthomonadales; family Xanthomonadaceae; genus Stenotrophomonas; species Stenotrophomonas maltophilia_AZ. The sequence continues at coordinate 1,001,965 of CP158958.1, forward strand.
ACTGCTGATAGGCCACGTCGTCGGTGCACAGCAGGTCGCCATGCCCCAGCATTACTGGTCGGCCGTAGAGGTCGATCACCGTCGGGTCGGGCAGGATGCGCAAACCCGCGCGGCGGGCATAGTCCTCACCGACGAGGAAATCACGGTTGCCGCGGATGAAGTACACCGGCACACCCGCATCGGCCACGGCCTTGAGTGCGTCGGCCACGGCGTCCGCCGCAGGCGAGGGCGTGTCATCGCCGATCCAGGCCTCGAACAGATCGCCCAGGATGTACAGCGCCTCGGCCTGCATCGCCTCGTCACGCAGGAACGCAAGGAACAGGTCGGTAATGGCTGGACGGCTGGGGTCCAGATGCAGATCAGAAATGAACAGCGTGGTCATGCCCGCTATTGTATTCCGTTAGACATACCCCGCGTGGACACGCATGGCGGGCTTACGTGCACAGGATCATGGCTTTGACACGCATGGCGTGTCACTACGACCCGTGGTCGCCTGGGATGGGGTCGCCCGGGTTTGGTGGGTCGGGCGACCTGTAGGGACACGACATGCGTGTCCTAGACCGGCAGCGGCAACCATTGCAGGCTGGCACCGGCCAGGGCGGTGGCAATCGCCGTGGCCGCCAGCACGTCGCTGGGGTAATGCAGACCCAACACCACCCTCGACAGCCCCACCGCCAGCGTGAACGGCACCAGCAGCGGTGCCAGCCAAGGGTAGTAGGCCAGTGCGACGATGGTGAACGATACCGCGTGCAGGGTGTGCCCGGACGGGAAGCTGAATTCGTCCAGCGGAGCCACCCAGGCACGGATGCGCAGATCGGCAGCGAACGGCCGCGGCCGCCGCGTCCAGCGTTTCAGTCCCTTGTACAGCAGCAGCGCCATCACCCCGGTGGCGGACATGTGGATCGACGCCTGCAGGCCATCGAAGCCGTCCACCAGCACCAGCACCCCCATCAGCGCGTACCAGAACACCCCATCGCCGAGCCGGCTGACGGTGGCGAACAGGCGGCGCACGTGACGGCGGCGACAATAGTGATTGGCGCGACGGCACCAGCGGGTTTCGCGCCCGCGAAGTGCATCAAGCGGCATGATCGGCATCGGACCTCCGGGCGTGGGCGAGTTCGGTCAGCAGGGCGTCGAACTCCGCCACGACCTGCTGGGGATGCAGCCGCTTCATCGCCAGCGCGGCGTTGCGGCCCAGCCGTTGGCGTTCAGTATCCTGTTCGGCCAGGCGCACGGCAGCGGCCTGGAACTGTTCGTCATCGTTCACGGCAACGCCGCTCTCATCGGTGCGCAGGTATTCGCGCGCCGCGCCGTAGTCGAAGGCCACCGTGGCGACGCCGCTGGCCATGGCTTCCAGCGTGACATTGCCGAAGGTCTCACTGCGGCTGGCAAACAGGAACAGGTCACCGCTGGCGAAATGACGGGCCAGGGCTTCGCCGCGTTGAACGCCGCAGAAAATGAAATCGGGATTTTCGTGCGCCAGCTTGTCGCGCGAGGGGCCGTCGCCGACGAACACGAAGCGCGCCTTGGGGCGCACCTGCTGCAGCTTGCGGAAGGCCTTGACCGCCAGGCCCAGATTCTTCTCCGGCGCGATGCGACCGACGTAGATGGCGGCGAAACCGGTGCCATCGATGCCCCATTCCTCGCGCAGCGCGGGATCGCGCCGCTGCGGGTCGAACTGGGTACTGTCGACCGCGCGGGCAAGCAGGCGCACACGGTCGAATCCCTGGCCGGTCAGAAACTGTTGCAGCTCCTGGGTTGGCACCAGGGTTGCGTCGGCCTGGTTGTGGAAGCGGCGCATCCAACGCATGGCGGCGGCCTGCAGCCATGCCACCCCGTAGTCCGGCAGATACTCATCGAAGCGGGTATGGAAGCCGGTGGCGACCGGAATGCCCAGTCGTCGTGCGGCGCGCAGCGCGGACCACCCCAGCGGGCCTTCGGTGGCGATGTAGATCGCATCGGGCCGATGCTGCTGCCACTGCCGGGCCAATCGCTTGGGTGCCGGCAGACCGAAGCGCAGGCCGGGGTAGCGCGGCAGCCCCGCTCCGGACACCAGCAGGGCACTGCCGGTATCGGCTTCATCGCCTTGGCGTGGACGCACCAGGTCGACCTGGTGACCGGCCTCGCGCAGGCCCATTTCCAGGCCCTGCACGGTCAGGGCGACACCGTTGACCTCGGGGGGATAGGTTTCGGTGACGATGGCATAGCGCATGGCGGGCCTCCAGTTTCCGCGCATGCTCGGGGTTGGCGATGTAGCCGACATGACGCGGGTGTTACCAGCCGATGACGCGATTTGATGCGGCGCCTGATTGCCGTAGAGCCGGGCTTGCCCGGCTGCGGTTGGTGTCGTGCGAAAAGCCGGTGGTCACTGGTTTCCGTGTTTGGGCACCCCGGCACGCCCCAGACAGTTGGCCGGTGGCCATCGAACATCAAAAGCAGATAACCCCCCGGTGGGATCGGTCGACAGACGATCGCCGTGAAATTTCCAACATCCGGTAACGCATGACAATGGGTCGGGACCGCCGTTGATTTTGACCTTCGATGGCCAACGACCCACTGTCGTGGTGGTTCGGGGTGGGCTGGAGGGGGCGTGAGCCGCATGGGTCGGGCGCATGCGCCCGACGGGTTGGGCAGGACGCCCAACCCCGGTCTTGCCGGGTGCGCAGGACTGCGCACACGTGCAAGCGGCGATCGAGCATCACGATGTTGCCGGCCAGCGGCCGGCACTACCCAGCGTCCCCCGGAACGCCCATCCCGATCCGCCAACACAGAGAACCGATGACCACCGGCTGTTCGCCAAAAACCAACAGCAGCCGGGCAACGCCCGGCGATCCGCGCATCCTGCAATCGCATTGCAATCGAGCAGGCAAGAAAAAACCACGGCCCCGAGAGGCCGTGGTTGTCATGCGGTTGCAGCGTGATGGATCAGAAGCGCTGCTGGTACTTCATGTACACGAAGCGACCGATGTCGTAGCCGCCGTAGTACGAGAAGGCCGAGTTCGGCTTGCTGTACATCACCGGGCCGTACTTCTCGAACACGTTGTTGGCACCGACCGACACGGTGGCATCCCACGGCAGGCTGTAGCGGAACTGCACGTCGTGGAAAGTGACCGAGCCGCGTTCGTTGTAGTTGCGGGTACCGCGGTACCACGGTGCGTTCTGGCCCGGATCGGAGCATTCATCCGGGTACAGCGACACGTTTGCGCACTGTTCCTTCACGCCCGAGTAGTAGCGCGCGGTCCAGCTCGCACCGAAGTTGCCCAGGTCGTAACCCAGCACCAGGTTCGAACGCACGCGGAACGCGCTGCCGATCCCGTTGGTCACGATCGGTACGATCGAGCTGTCGTTGGTGGTGCGGTAGGTGGCACTGGACACGTAGGTGGTCGCCGAGTTGACCGTGAACTTGCCGACGCCGGTATCCAGGCGGTAGCTGACGTCCAGGTCGTAGCCTTCGGTTTCCATGAAGCCCGCGTTGCGGTTGCCGAACTTCAGGTTGGTCACGATGCCGGTGACCGGATCGCGGTCAAAGCGGGTGCAGCGCGATGCGATGCCCTGCTCATAGCAGTCCTGCAGGATCAGGGTCGGCGTATCGGCAATGATGGTGTTGTCGATGCGGATCTTCCACCAGTCGAGCGAGGCGTTGAAGCCCTGGATGAAGCTCGGGCTCCAGACCAGGCCCAGGGTCTTGCTGGTCGAGGTTTCCGGGGTCAGCAGCGGGTTCGATCCGGAAGTGAACGGAACCGGCGTTGCGTCGGTAGCAGTGTTCACCGGCTGGCCACCCTGGCGCAGCTGGCGGAAGGTATCGGCATTGGCGATGTCCTGCGCACAACGTGCGCGCACGGTCGCGCTGGAACCGGACGAACCGAAGCGCACGTCACACGGATCGCTGAACTGCGCGAAGGTTTCCGAACCACCGCCGAACAGGTCACTGATGGTCGGGGCACGGAAGCCCTCGGCCCAGGTACCACGCACCATCAGCGATTCGATCGGCTTCCACTTGAAACCAAACTTGCTGTTGAGCGTGTTGCCGAACGTGTCGTAGTCCGAGAAGCGGGTGGCCCCGTTGAAGGTCAGTTCCTTGGCACCCGGCAGGTCGGCCAGCACCGGAATATTCACTTCCAGATAGGCTTCATTGACGGTGTAGTCGCCACCGGTCGGGCCAGCGGCCAGGTTGGTGGTGGCACCGGTCTGCGCCAACGCGTCGGGGGTGTACCTGCCTTCTTCCTTGCGGTTTTCCACGCCGAAGGCGAAGCCCAGGTCACCCGCCGGCAGGGTCACGATGCTGCCGGCGATGTTGGCGAAGAAGTTCTTCGAGGTGGTCTGGCCCTTGGTTACTTCTTCCGGGAACAGCCATGCCTGCAGTTCTTCATTGCCGTACAGGCCATTGGCAGCGGTGGTGCCGTACGGGACCAGCGGGTTCCACGGCTTGCACACATCAGCCGAGATCGGCGCAGCAGCGGTACCGCACTGCACCTGGCCGGTGGCGGCGTTGTAGAACGAAGGGCCGACGCCTGCTGCGACGCGTGCCTTGTGCAGGTTGCCGGTAGCCACCGACTCCAGCTCGTTGCGGTTGTACTGGTAGCCCACTTCCCAGTCGAAGTAGCGCTCGCCGATGTCGAACGAACCGTCGAACGAAGCCACCGCGCGGTAGGTCTTCAGTTCGCTGGTGGTGACGCGCGGCATTTCCCAGGTACGACGGTTCCAGGCCACTGCGGTCGGCGTGGCATAACCATGTTGATTGCCGAACGGGTTGAAGTAGCTGTTCACCGACATCGAGCCGATGCCGGCAGTGCTCGACTGCAGCGGGTAGCCGGCGATCTGGCGGCTGGATTCGCGCTGGTTGTAGCCCAGTTCGGTGCGGAAGTTGACGTTCTCGGTGATCGCGAAGCGACCATCGAAATACACCGAGTCGCGCTTGACCGGATACATCACGTGCATCTGGTCGTTGGCGTTGCTGACGTCACCGGTGAACGGGGTGGTGTCCGTGAGGTGGTAGTTGCCCGGCAGGGTCGGGTCGGCACCGCGGTTGAGCGAGTAGCCACATCCGGCGGTTGCGGTGCAACCAGGCCCGCGCAGGCCGGTGAACTGGCCGTACTGGCTCAGCGTGGTCCAGTTGGTGGAATCGTTCGGATGGCGATCGGTCATCCCGTACTGGCTGAACCAGCGGTCGCGTGCCCACACCCCCTTTTCTTCGGCGTGCTCGGCCGACAGCGTCAGTGAGATGCGGTCGTTGCTCCAGCCGGTCACCACGTCGAAACGGGAGCGTGCGCCGTCGCCCTGGCTGTACTGCCCGTGGTAGGCGTTGACGGTGGTGCCGGTCACGTTGCTGCGGGTGATGATGTTGACCACGCCCGCCATCGCGTCGGAGCCATAGATGGCCGACGCGCCGTCCTTCAGCACTTCAATGCGTTCCACTGCCGACACCGGCAGGGTGGACACGTCCTGGTAGCCGGAGGTGCTGATGCCCAGGCGCTTGCCGTTGACCAGCACCAGGGTGCGCTGGGTGCCCAGGTTGCGCATGTCGATGTACGTACCGCCCGCGTTCTCACCTGCGGTCAGCGCGTTGGCACGGCTGATGGTCGGGCTGCCCATGGCGGTGACGTTCTGCAGGATGTCAGCCACCGAGCTGAAGCCCTGCTTTTCGATGTCATTGCGGCTGATCGCGAACACCGGCTGCGCGGTTTCAACGTCGACCTGGCGGATGCGCGAACCGGTGATTTCAATGCGGTCCAGATTGGTGGTGTTCGGCGCGTCCTGTGCCATGGCCGGGGCGGCCACCAGACCGATGGTCCCCGCAACCAGGGCATGGCGGATCGCCTGCCCCAGTACGTTGGTACGTGAATTCATGAAGGCTCTCTCTCTCGTTTGGATCTGGATCAAAAGAGGCGGCGGGGGTCCCAAGTACCCCGCCTCCTCGAAAAACCAGCCGCCAAGTGAGGCTGGTATCTCGATATTTGTCCGTTTCTTAACGCTGTGTAAAGAGTTTGTTCACTTTTTTTCACTAAAACGTAACAAGCGAGAGAAAACTGCCGCCGAATCAGTGCTTTGTGATGCTCGCGTGAATTTCCACCGGTGTCCAGATGTATCGAAATATGTCGGGCTGGTGCGCCGCAGAACGAAATCTGCGCACGTGGTCACACGAACGCGCTCCCGTTTGGGGCACGTTCTGTTTTTACGAGTGCGGGGAACGGGCGGGACGCGTGGCGATGCGCTTGTTGGGCCGGCGCGCACCGGCCATGTGGCGCGCCGTGGATCTACGCTACGAAGGGGCGGAACTGGACACCCAGCCCGGACATGCCGTCGACTTCGCCCAGCAGGTCGGCCCGCAGAAGGGGGCGGGCATCGATGAAGGCCTGCGGCAGGATCAGTGCCAGACGGGTGTCGTCGGCGGTCAGCTCCAGCGCAGGCAGCGGGGTGTCTTCATGCGCCCGGTTGAGCAGCACTGCCAGGCGCAGCAGTGCGGTCATGCGCCGGGCCGGCTGCAGCAGGCGTTCGGGCAGGGCATCGAACGCGGCTTTGGAGACATTGCGGCGGTGGCTGCGCACCATCGCCGCCAACAGTTGCTGCTCCTGGCGCGAGAAGCCGGCGATGTCCGAATTTTCCAGTACGTAGCTGCCGTGCACGTGATAGCCACTGTGGGCGATCATCAGCCCCAGTTCGTGCAGGCGGGCTGCCCAGCCCAGCATCCGGGCGTCGTCCGCGTCCAGCGTCCAGCGGTCCTCGACCTGCGCAAGCAGGTCCAGCGCGGTGCTTTCAACGCGTGCGGCCTGGGCGGTGTCGATGCCATACCGCAGGGTCAGCGCATCGACCGATTCGTCACGCAGGTCGTTCTCGCTGGCGCGGCCCAGGATGTCGTACAGAATGCCTTCGCGCATGGCCGCTTTGCTGACCAGCAGCTTCTGCAGGCCCAGTGCCTGGAATGCGGCTTCCAGCACCAGGATGCCGCCGGCGATGATCGGCCGCCGCTCGGCTGACAACCCCGGCAGGTTGATGTCCTCGATCTTCTTCGCTTTCAGCAGTTCGTCGCGCAGCTGCGGCAGCGCCTCGGCGGTGATCGCGCCTTTGCTCAGCTTCATGCTGGCGCAGATCTCGCTGATCGCCTTGTGCGTGCCCGAGGAGCCCAGCGCTTCCTGCCAGCCCAGCGCACGGTACTTGGTGGCGAATTGCTGGAACTCGGCACCGATTTCGGTCAGGGCGTCCTTCCAGCGCCGCTTGCTCAGCTTGCCGCCGGGGAAGAAGCGCCGGGTGCTGGCGATACAGCCGGCCTGCAGGCTTTCGCGCTCCAGCGTCTGCATGCCCTGGCCGATGATGAATTCGGTGGAGCCGCCGCCAATGTCGATCACCAGCCGGCGCTGGTCGGGCTTGGGCGGCTGCGCATGGGCTACGCCGAGGTAGATCAGGCGGGCTTCCTCGCGGCCGCTGACCACTTCAATGGCGTAGCCCAACGCGGTTTCAGCCGGCATCAGAAACGCCTGTGGCGAGCGTAGCTGGCGCACCGTGTTGGTGGCCAGGGCGCGCACCCGGGTGGCGGGAATGCCACGCAGGCGCTGCCCGAACCGGGCCAGGCACTCCAGCGCGCGCTGGCGGGCTTCGGCGGACAGGCCGCCCTTGCCATCCAGACCATCTGCCATGCGTACGGTTTCGCGCAGACGGTCCACCACGCGCAGCTGCCCGAGCGTGTAGCGCGCGATGACCATGTGGAAGCTGTTGGAACCCAGGTCGATGGCGGCGAGCAGGTCGCCATCCTGCAGGGCGGGCGGAGTCGTGGAGGTATGCGGCATGGCGGAATGGTAGCCGAAGCGGGGGCGCGCTCGTCACCGCGCGGTCTTCACATGGGGGTGTTGCGACTATCGGTCGCGGCGCTGTCCCGGTAGGTGCCCACCGTTGGTGGGCACATAAGGAATCCGATGGCGTTGAGGGTCGGTCTTACAGCCCGACCATCAACGCCATCTGCGCCGAATGCGGGGGCTCGTCGTGGCCGGGCACGCACTTGCGGTACTCACCGTCGGCATGCAGCTCCCAGGCATTGAGATTGTCGTCCAGGTAGTTCTGCAGCACGTCGCGGTAGACGCGACGGGCCAGTTCCGGGTCCAGGATCGGGAAACAGGTCTCCACCCGGCGCAGCAGGTTGCGTTCCAGCCAGTCAGCGCTGGCGCAATACAGTTCCGATGCGCCGTCATTACCGAACCAGTACACCCGGCTGTGCTCCAGGAAGCGGCCCACGATCGAGCGCACCCGGATGTTCTCCGATACCCCCGGCACGCCCGGTCGCAGTGTGCAGGCCCCGCGTACGATCAGGTCGATCTGCACGCCGGCCTGCGACGCCGCATACAGCGCACGCACCACCTGGGGTTCGTTCAGGGCATTCATCTTGGCGATGATCCGACCCGGACGGCCACTGGCGGCCAGGCGCATTTCACGTTCGATCTTCTGCAGCAGCCCGTTGTGAAGGGTGAACGGCGACTGCAGCAGGCGCTTGAGGCGGGTTTTCGGGGCCAGCCCGGACAACTGCTGGAACAGCAGGTGCACGTCATTGCCGATGTCCGCATCGGCGGTGATCAGGCTGAGATCGGTGTAGGCCCGCGCGGTGCCGCTGTGGTAGTTACCGGTACCCAGGTGCACATAGCGTCGCAGTTTGCGGCCTTCGCGGCGCACGATCAGCAGCATCTTGGCGTGGGTCTTGAAGCCGACGACGCCATAGACAACCTGCACGCCTGCTTCCTGCAGACGGTCGGCCAGGCCCAGATTGGCTTCCTCGTCGAAACGCGCGCGCAGCTCCACCACCACGGTGACGTCCTTGCCGTTGCGCGCGGCCTGGATCAGGGCATCGACAATCAGGGAGTCCTTGCCGGTGCGGTAGAGGGTCTGCTTGATCGCCAGCACGTTGGGGTCCACGGCGGCCTGCTTGATCAGGTCCAGCACCGCGGTGAACGCATCGAACGGGTGGTGCAGCAGCACATCCTTGCGCGCGACGGTCTCGAAGATGCCGTCACTGTCACGCAGGGCGCGCGGACTCATCGGCGGGTACTTCAGGTCCGGGCGTGCCAGCAGGTCATACAACTGGATCACACGGTTGAGGTTGACCGGGCCGTCAATGCGGTACACCGCGTTCTCGGTCAGGCCGAAGTTCTGCAGCAGCGTGCGCACGATCTCGCGCGGGCAGTCATGGGCGATCTCCAGCCGCACTGCCGGCCGGTAGCCACGGTCCACCAGCTCATCGCGCAGGGCCAGTGCCAGGTTCTCCACTTCTTCCTCGTCAACCACGAGCTCGGAATTGCGGGTCACGCGGAACTGGTAGGCCCCCTGGACCTCCATGCCAGGGAACAGCTCGTCCACGAAGGTGGACAGCACCGAGGACAGGAACACATAGGTCTGCGCTCCGTTGCCCAGTGAATCGGGCAGCTGGATGATGCGTGGCAACGAGCGCGGCGCGCGCACGATGGCCAGGTGGCCGGCGCGACCGAACGCATCGGTGCCCCTGAGCACCACCACGATGTTCAGCGACTTGTTGAGGATCTTCGGGAACGGGTGTGACGGGTCCAGGCCCAGTGGCGACAGCACCGGCATGATCTCGTTGCGGAAGTACGCCCGCAGCCAGCGCTTCTGACGATGGTTCCACGAGTGCCGGCCGAGTACGTCGATACCGGCTTCGTGCAGGGCAGGGCGCAGGGTTTCATTCCAGCAGCGGTACTGCTGGTCCACCAGTTCGGCGGCGCGGTCGTGGATGGCCCCCAGGATCGCCTGCGGGGTCATGCCGTCCGGTGCCGGTGGCAGGCCGAACTCCTGCGCGTGCCGCACGGCGGCGGCGCGGATCTCGAAGAACTCATCCAGGTTGGTGCAGGAAATGCACATGAAACGCAGCCGTTCCAGCACCGGCACCTGGGGGTCCATGGCCTGGGCCAGCACGCGGAAGTTGAAGTCCAGCTGCGACAGCTCGCGGTTGATGTACAGCGACGGCTCGCGCAGCGAATCGGTGTCCGTCGGCAGTGCGAGGGGAACAAGGGTGCTCATGCGGAGAAGTCTTCGGCAGTAGGAAGAGCGGCTTCGGTGCGCGCGCGCACGTGCTCGGTGTCAAAGTGGCACGAGAACGTGCTGCCCTTGCCGACTTCGCTCTGGATGTCCAGGCGTGCATGGTGCAGGCCCAGAATGTGTTTGACGATGGACAGACCCAACCCGGTGCCGCCGCTTTCGCGCGATCGACTGCTGGACACGCGGTAGAAGCGCTCGGTCAACCGTGGCAGATGATTGGCCGGGATGCCGTAGCCGGTGTCGCGCACCGACAGCACCACGCCCTGGCCTTCGCGCGCCAGCAGCACCTCGATGCGGCCGTCTGCCGGGGTGTAACGCACCGCATTGGTGACCAGGTTGGAGAACGCGCTGTGCAGTTCCTTGGTCGAGCCCAGCAGGTCCACGCCGGCGGTGTCGGTCACGCTGATCTGGTGCCGGCCCTGGCTGTGGGCCTCGGCTTCGCGGCGCAGCGTGGCCAGCATCGGAGCCATCGCCACAGTTTCTTCTTCGGTGTGTTCCTGCGACTCCAGCCGCGACAGGGTCAGCAGATCTTCGACCAGTTGGGCCATGCGCTGGGACTGTTTGCGCATTTCCTCCAGCATCGGACCGGTGCCCGGGAAATCCTCCGGGTCCATCATGTCCAGGTAGCCGTGCACCACGGTCAGCGGCGTGCGCAGTTCGTGCGAGACATTGGCGACGAAGTCGCGGCGGACCTGTTCCAACCGCAGCAGCTTGCTCACGTCGCGCGCGATCAACAGCCAGTAATCAGCCGAGTAGGGGATCAGGCGCAGGTTGAGACGGATTGCCGGATCGACCGGCGACGGCACATCGAGGATCGGTTCGGCATTGCGCCCACCGGCCAGCCAGTGTGCCAGCGGCATCGGCTGCAGGCGTTCGACCAGTGCTTCACCCAGGTCGCCCGGATGGTGCAGCCCCAGCAGCGAGGTCGCCGCTTCATTGAACCACTGCACCCGCTGGCTGTTGCGGTCCACCACTACCACCGCATCGGGCAGCGCGGCGGCAGCGGCGCGGTAGCTGCGCAGCATGTCCAGCAGGCGGCGCTTGCGCGTGCGCATTTCCACCTGGTTGCGGTACAGCACCCGGTCCAGTTCGTTCCACACGCCGGTGCCGCTGGCGGTTTCCCAGCGCTGTCGCGCGGTCAAGCGGCCGAGCACCCGGCGCAGTCGCCAGTAATGCCAGACCAGAGAACCGATGGAGACCAGCGCGATGCACATCCACACATGGCCGGTGGCCAGACCCACCAGCACAGCGGCCAGCAGCAGAACGGCCAGGGTGGCAAGGGTCTTCAGCCAGGCGGAGCGGATGTGGCGCGGCATTGCATTCTCTGGTGGTTACATCTGACGTAGATCGGGGCTTGCCCCGCTGATCCTGTAGAGCGGGGCTTGCCCCGCTGATGCTGAATAGCAAGGCCTGCCCCGCTGACGCGATGGCCGGGCTCCCTGCTACCGGACCCTATCAGGTCGCGGTCGAGAACCGATACCCCGCCCCGCGCACCGTCTGCACCATGTTTTCCGCACCAAACGGTTCCAGCGTCTTGCGCAGACGGCGGATGTGCACGTCGATGGTGCGTTCTTCCACATACACGCTGCCGCCCCACACGTGGTCGAGCAGCTGGGCGCGGGTGTACACGCGCTCGGGGTGGGTCATGAAGAAGTGCAGCAGGCGGTATTCGGTGGGGCCGATCGGAATCGGCTGGTCGCCGGCAAACACCCGGTGTGCGGCACCGTCGATACGGATACTGCCCACCGCCACGCTGCCATCCTCGTCATCTTCGCGGGCGCGGCGCATTACCGCACGGATGCGGGCGAGCAGTTCGCGCGCCGAGAACGGCTTCACCACATAGTCGTCCACACCGGCTTCGAGCCCGCCCACACGATCGTTTTCCTCACCGCGCGCGGTCAGCATGATGATCGGCACCTCCCGGGTGAGGGCCTCCTTGCGCCAGCGCCGGGCCAGGTCCAGGCCGCTGGTGCCCGGCAGCATCCAATCCAGCAGGATCAGGTCCGGGACGCGGTCGGCGATGGCGGTCTGCGCCTCGCGGGCGTCACCGGCGTGGATGGGATCGTAATCGCCCTTGCGAAGGGCGAAAGCGACCATTTCGCGGATCGCGGGTTCGTCGTCGACGATCAGGATGCGTTTCTGCACGTGCCCACCGTAATGCTTATCAGACCGGGATGCTGCCCAGTAGACTACGGTTTCATGACAGGTTTGTGACCACCCTGCCGGGGGCATTCATCTGTGTGTCGCTTTCATGTCAGTTTCACGCCCGCCGTAGAGCCGGGCTTGCCCGGCTGCTCCCGGCGCTACCGCCGCTCCAATTCCGGATCATTGATCCCCTGCCGGCGCATCTCCAGCACGGTCGGGGTAATGCTCTCGATCCGCGCATCCACCCGCGCCCGCCCGACGTAGTCCAGCTCCGGCTGCTTCTTCAGCGCCTGCAACTGCATCAGCGCCTGTTCCGGACGTCCATTCAGAAATGCTGCTTCGGCATACGCTTCGCTGGCCCGGATGGTATCGCCCGCCAGCTCGCTGGCCCGCGCGAAGCGCTGTTGGAACACGGGGTCGCTGCCACTCTGCGAAAGCAATGGCCGCAGCATGGCCTGCGCGCGCTGGCCGGCCTCGCGGCCACCCTGCTGGTTAAGTACATCGGCATAGGTCAGCGCCACTGGGCGGCTGCCTGGGTGCTGGCGCAGCAGGGCGTCGAAGCGGGCATTGGCCTGGGCGGTCTGCCCCGCGCGCGATTCCGCCTCGCCCAACGCCAGGGCCACCCACAGGTTGTCCGGGTGGGTGCGCAGCAGCTCGGTCAGGTCGGTCCGAGCCTGCGCCGCGCCGCCGGCCCGCAACCGGGCCAGCGCCAGCCCGTACTGCTGGGCGTCGGTCAGGCCGTCCTTCTGCGCTCGCTGCAGGTTCTGATACTCGGTGGCCAGGCTGTCGGGCGTATCCGCACTGAGCACGCGCAGGCGTTCGCGGGCCCAGTCGAACTGGCCCGACGCCCCGCGGCTGAGCGTGTTCACCGAGAACTGCATGCCTGACGGCAGCAGCGGATTGGTGCGCCGGACCAACGGGTCGGTGAGTGCCGGGTCGGCCGGGTCCACCCGTTCCTTGAGCACGCCGGTCGGCGTCTGCGTGGTCAGCAGCACCGTGTCCTTCTTCATCTGCTCGGCGCGGGCCTTGGCCTCGCTGATGCGGGTGATGTTGACCGGGTGGGTCTGCAGGAAGTCCGGCACCGAGTAGCCGCCGGCGTTGCCGCGCATCGAGGCGGACATGCGCTCGAAGAACCCGGCCATGGCATCGACGTCGTAGCCGCTGCGGGCGAGCGTGCGGATACCCAGCCGGTCGGCTTCGGACTCATTGCTGCGGGTGTAGTTGATCTGGCGCTGCTGCATCAGGCCCATGCCCGAGCTGATGGCCGCCATGGTCGCATCGCCCGACGAATTGCCGCCGGCCTGCTGCGCGGCCACTACCGCCGCCAGCATGCCCAGCAGGATCGGAATCTGGTCGCGCTGGGCGCGTTCGACCCCGCGCAGCACGTGCTGCTGGGTGACATGGGCGATTTCGTGCGACAGCACCGCAGCGACCTCGTCCTCGCGCTCGGCCGTGAGCACCAGGCCGGCGTTCACCCCGATGTAGCCGCCCAGGGTGGCGAACGCGTTGATCTGGCGGTCGCCCATCATGAAGAACGTGTAGGACTGGCGTGGCTGGGCGCTGTTGGAACCCAGCCGGGTACCCATGGTCTGCAGCCACTCATCCACCAGCGGGTCTTCCAGCAGCATTCCGTAGTTGCGCAGTTCGCGCAGCATCATCCCGCCGTACTCGGCCTGGCGCGCCGGGGTCAGCAGTTCGCCCGCTGATGAGCCGATGTCCGGCAGCTTGGTGTCCTGGGCCTGTGCCAGCGGCACGGCCAGGGCCAGGGTCAACGCGGCAGAGAGCAGCAGAAGGCGCAAGCGGGGCTCCGGAACAGGCGGGTAGGGCGGGGTGTGCAGGCAGGGTGACAGGCGGCGTCGAAATCTGCCGTTAATCCACAGTGTTGCGGCGGTGGCATCGAAATTCCAGCGGGGCGATACCATATACAGACACTCGTTCCGCTGTGGAGTTTCCCGTGAGCCAAGATGTCGCTTCCAACCCGGGCGGGAAGCCGCCCATCACCATCTATTCCACCGCCGTCTGCCCGTACTGCGTGGCCGCCAAGAACTTCCTGAAGAGCAAGGGTCAAAGCTGGACCGAAGTCCGCATCGACCTGGACGCGGCTGAGCGCGAGAAGATGATGGCCAAGACCCGCCGCACCAGCGTGCCGCAGATCTTCGTCGGCGACGTGCATGTCGGCGGCTACGACGACATGATGTCGCTGCACCAGGCAGGCAAGCTTGAGCCGTTGCTGAATGGAGAGCAGGCATGAGCGCGGCAGACCAGGGCAGCAAGGACCGGATCGCTGAGTTCACCGACTTCCGCAAGCGCATGAACGAGCGCATCCTGGGAGAGCCCAACCAGGTCGTGCGACGCTTCTTCGCGCTGGATACCCAGACCTACCAGGCCGGCGCGCTGGATGTGAAGACCAAGGAGCTGCTGGGCCTGGTCGCCTCGATGGTGCTGCGCTGCGATGACTGCATCAGCTACCACGTGGCCCAGTGCAAGGACGCTGGCGTGACCCGCGAAGAGTTCTTCGAGACGTTCTCGGTGGGCCTGGTGGTCGGCGGTTCCATCGTCATTCCGCACCTGCGCCGCGCCGTCGACTTCCTGGACCAGCTGGAAGGCGGTGCCGCCGCCCCGGACGCTCACGAACATTGATGAACAAGCGCCCGTGCGCAATGCATCGGGTGGAAAGCCCCCTTCTTGTTGAAGGGGGCGCGCCAACGGCGCGGGGTTAAGGTGGAATGCGCGGGCAATTATGCGTTACCCGGCGTGGGACCTTTGGCTAACTTGGGTCCCCCCGCCGGGTAAGGCATAATTGCAGTGGTAACTTCCTGCGCCGGACCCGATGGGCGGCGCTCCCCCTAGGCTCGGAATAGATATCAATGACGCAGAAAATCACGGTCATCCGCGGTGACGGCATCGGCCCGGAAATCATGGACGCCACGCTCTTCGTGCTCGACAAGCTGAACGCCGGGCTGGAATACGAAGAAGCCGACGCGGGCCTGGTGGCCCTGGAAAAGCACGGTGACCTGATGCCGGCTTCCACCCTGGAATCGATCGCCCGCAACAAGATCGCCCTGAAGAGCCCGCTGACCACGCCGGTCGGTGGTGGCTTCACCTCGATCAACGTCAGCCTGCGTCGTCATTTCGACCTGTACGCCAACGTCCGTCCGGCCACCTCGTTCCCGAACACCAAGTCCCGTTTCGGCGACGGTGTGAACCTGATCACCGTGCGTGAGAACACCGAAGGTGCGTACCTGGCCGAAGGCCAGGAAGTTTCGGCCGACGGCGAAACCGCCTTCTCCGGCACCCGCATCACCCGCAAGGGTTCGGACCGCATCGTCCGTTACGCCTTCGAGCTGGCCCGCAGCACCGGCCGCAAGAAGGTCACCGCCGTGCACAAGGCCAACATCATCAAGTCGACCTCGGGCCTGTTCCTGAATGTCGCCCGTGAAGTCGCTGCCGAGTACCCGGACATCGAGTTCCAGGAAATGATCGTCGACAACTGCTGCATGCAGCTGGTGATGCGTCCGGAACAGTTCGACATCATCGTCACCACCAACCTGTTCGGCGACATCATTTCCGACCTGTGCGCCGGCCTCGTCGGCGGCCTGGGCCTGGCCCCGGGTGCCAACATCGGCAAGGACGCGGCGATCTTCGAAGCCGTGCACGGCACCGCGCCGGATATCGCCGGCCAGGGCAAGGCCAACCCGTGCGCGCTGCTGCTGGCTGCCGCGCAGATGCTGGACCATATCGGCCAGCCGGAGAACGCCGAGCGTCTGCGCAAGGCCATCGTGGCCACGCTGGAAGCCAAGGATTCGCTGACCGGCGACCTCGGTGGCACCGGCAACACCATGGGCTTCGCCCAGGCCATTGCCAGCCGTCTGTAAGCGGGGCGCGGAGAGCCGGGCTTGCCCGGCTTGCACGAAAAAGGGCCGCTTTCGCGGCCCTTTTTTCATGGCTTCCCTGCAGCCGGGCAAGCCCGGCTCTACGTCAGCGCTGCTGGATCTTGGACAGCAGGCGCAGGAACTCCACGTACAGCCACACCAGCGTCACCATCAAGCCGAACGCACCGTACCACTCCATGTACTTCGGGGCACCGGCTTTCACGCCGCTTTCGATGAAGTCGAAATCCAGCACCAGGTTCAGCGCGGCCACCACCACCACGAACAGGCTGAAGGCAATGCCCAGCCAGCCAGCGTCGTGGATCACCGGCACGTTGATGTTGAAGAAGCCGAGCACGAACGAGGCCAGGTAGAGCAGGGCGATGCCGCCGGTCGCCGCCACCACGCCGAGCTTGAAGTTCTCGGTGGCCTTGATCAGGCCGCTGCGGTAGACGAACAGCAGCGCGAACAGGGTGCCGAAGGTCAGCAGCACGGCCTGGAACACGATGCCCGGGAAGCGCATTTCGAAGATCGCCGAGATCGCGCCCAGGAAGAAGCCTTCCAGCAATGCATAGGCCGGAGCCGTCACCGGCGACCATTCCTTCTTGAACACCGTCACCAGGGCCAGGATCAGTCCGCCCACGGCACCGCCGATGGCGTAAAGCCTCGCGGCGGGGTTGATCTGCCCATCAAGGCCAACCGTCTGACTCCAGGCGAAGGCGGCAGTCAGCACGGTCAGCAGCAGCAGGATGCCGGTCTTGTTGACCGTGCCGTTGAGGGTCATGGCCTGGTCTGGCCGGGCAACGACGGCACCGCTGGACAGGTCCAGGAACGTCGATTCGGAAAGAGCGGGGTTGCCGCTGCGCATTGCCAATCTCCTTGCAAGGTGTGGTTGGAGGCCGTCCGGCCACCAGGGCGAGCATAGTGGAGCGGGCTGCCTGTCGGCTACCGCAGCGCCCCGCAGAGCGATGTTTGTGAAATTTTGTGTGAAAACCGTTGACAGATGCCTCGCTGGTTCCCAAAATAGCCGACTCTTTCGGGGGCAACCTCGAGGGATTTACCGCCGGGGTATAGCGCAGTCTGGTAGCGCGCCTGCTTTGGGAGCAGGATGTCGGGGGTTCGAATCCCTCTACCCCGACCAATCCGCTGCTCAAAACGGGATTGGAATGCGACAATCCGGCATGAGCGCCCGTAGCTCAACTGGATAGAGCACCGGCCTTCTAAGCCGGCGGTTACAGGTTCGATTCCTGTCGGGCGCGCCATCTGGCGCAAGCGTCAGGGCAGGTGGGTAGTGACGCGCCATGCGTGTCATCGACCCATCAAAGCGGAATGTGGAGCCACGCCCTGCGTGGCTTTGACCAACCGTCAAGTTTCAAAGGTTTCAGTGGTGGCTGTAGCTCAGTTGGTTAGAGTACCGGATTGTGATTCCGGTGGTCGGGGGTTCGAATCCCCTCAGCCACCCCACTGTTTCAGAACCGGGTGCGCCGAAGGCGCTTCCGGGTTGCAGAAAAAGGCCAAATCGTTACAATGATCGCCTGAGTTTTCAGGGCTGTTAGCTCAGTTGGTAGAGCAGTTGACTCTTAATCAATAGGTCCAAGGTTCGAATCCTTGACAGCCCACCAAGACAGAAGCCGCCGGATACGTCCGGCGGCTTTTTTCTTGCCTGCGATTCAATGGCGGTGGCGCGAATGGTGGTACGACGCACACGGCGGCCCGGTAGGGTTGATCGACAGACGACCGCCGAGATCGGCGCCGGGTTCTTCAATGCATGGACCCCGGATCGGAGCAGGCTTTTCGCGACACAACCCGCCAGTGAAAAAACGCTTGCAACCCTCTGTCGCAATGCGTCATAATTCGCCTCCCGATTTTCGGGCTGTTAGCTCAGTTGGTAGAGCAGTTGACTCTTAATCAATAGGTCCAAGGTTCGAATCCTTGACAGCCCACCAAGACAGAAGCCGCCTGGTTCGCCAGGCGGCTTTTTTCTTGCGTGCATGGCGCGTCGCTACGCTGTGTCGGTCGGGTAGAGTCGGTCGACAGACGACTGCCGATAGCCTTTCCCGGTGCTGTAACGCATGACCCCGACGACGTGACGCTGTCCGCACGGCGGATGGCATTCGTGCCATCCTCAAAAGCGGTAAGCAGCGAAAGCAGGCAGTCCGCAGCGGGCACGCTGTTGTCGAGCCGAGGGCGACCCACTTCCCCTATAATCCTGCCCTTCGCGAAAGTGGCGGAATTGGTAGACGCCCTGGATTTAGGTTCCAGTGAGGGTGACCTCGTGCGGGTTCGAGTCCCGCCTTTCGCACCATCCGGCCGAGCACAGATTGCCTAAGTGATTGAAAAATAAGCTGGCGACGGTCAGTTGTGCTATTGGATTCCCGCTTTGGCAATTGATCCCTGTCTCGGAACGTCACCTGTTCCGTTCGAGGCGGCGGGGAGGCGGAACTGCTCCAGCGCAGACATGCCCTGGAGCGATTGCTCGGCCAGTACCTTCGCGTAGACCGCTGAGGTGGTCTGGATGTCGCGGTGGCCGAGCCACTCCTGCACGAGCTTGATGTTGCCGGTCGCCAGCAGCAGCCGGGTGGCGCAGGTATGGCGGAGCGCATGCGGCACGCACTCCTTCTCGGAAGCGAGATGTGTCCCCTTGATGGCCCATTGCCACAGTCGGTCGGCGCGCGTGCGATTGAGCATGGTGAAGGGGCCGTCCGAGGTGGCCGCCAGCGCGTCCTTGCGCCGCTGTAGAACCACGGCGACGCGGGCGGTGCAGGGTAGGGTGCGGGGACGCCCCTTCTTGAGCGTAGCGTGCCGCCAGAAGCGGACGTGGAGCCTTCCGCCCTGCTCGACTACTTCGGACCACCGGATGCCGATGGCCTGGCTCATGCGGCATCCCAGGTCAGCGAGGCACACGAACAGGTCGCGGTAGTCCGCCCCGTCGCGCACCCGTGGGTGCCCTCCGGCAGGGCCGTTCGGCAGCGTGTCCCACTCCAGCAGCCGCGCCAGGATCATTTCCTCGTCCTCGACGTTCAGGACGAACGTGCGTGCGTTGTCCCGCTCGTCGGCCAAGCTGTACTCAGGCAGCTCTCCCAAGTACCGGCCAGCCTTCCGCTCGCGTTTCAGCAGGGCGAGGAGGCACTGCATCTTGCGGTTCACGGTGGCGGGAGCCGCCTTGTCGGCCAGCATGCGCTGCGCCATGTCGTTGACCGCGGCCTGCGTGATGTCGTTGATGGGCGTTTCCTCGCCCAGGTAGCTCTGGACCACCTTGCAGTTGGTACGCACGGTGTCGATGGACCGGAGCTTGCCCCAAAAGTTGCGGTCGTCCAGCGCGTCGTCCATCGCGTCCTTGAGGGTGCGCTGGCGGACCTTGGCCTTTGCCACGGCCATCTGTACCGACCGGGACTTGCCCCGAATCAGCTCCCGCAGCGCGTCCTCGGCAATCTCGGGGTCGTCGCGCAGGGCGTCGAGGACCGCCTGCTCCTTGCGCTCGGCTGCCACGCGGTCGCGGGTGCCGGTGGACAAGCGCACGCGCCGGTATCCCTCCTGCACGTCGAGCATGTAGTAGCGCTTATCGGGCGCACCCGGCTTGGGCGCGGTCCCTTTGAGGCGAAGGGCCATGTGTATCTCCAGAAATGAAAAAGGCCCGCACTAGGCGGGCCTCGGGGCACAACGGGGTGTTGGGGGTTAGGCGGCTGCGACGCGCGCCGTCACCTTGCGGTTGACACGTTCTGCGAGCGAAGCCAGCCAGTGCAGCGCCTTGGTCGTCGGGAAGATCAGGTTGCGCTTGCGGTAGGCGGGATCGGGGCGCTGCTCCAGGAAGTCAGGCCCCGGCTCGCGGTTACGCTTGATAGACGACAGGTCGAGCACATTGCGGCTCACTGCGGAGGGAGAGAGTCCGCCGAGGACGCGCTCAAGGTCCACCTGCTGAATGCCCGGCTCGTCCACAACGGCAAGCAGGGTGAGGATGCGGGTGGCGGTGATGTCCTCGTCGATCTCTTCCCGGAAGGCTGACAGTGCGGTTGTGAGAATGGCCGTCAGTTCTTTCTGCGAGAGATTCATGGTGCGCTCATTTTCCGTAAGGGGATGGTTCCCCCTAGGGAAACCATCAGGGTCTATCTTGGAGCCGCAATGTAAGGATTACAAGGCCCAAGCCAATGTTGACGGCGTTCTTGCCGATTTTGTCCATCCAGAAACCGCGCTGCCAGGGCGCGGGGGAGGGGTCGATTCCGATCTCATATCCAAAGGCTTTCACGAACAGGTCCAGGTACTTCTGCCCTGTGTAGGGGCCATCCTGTCCCCTGCTCACGGCGTTGTAATGCGCCGCCACCCCCGGCTGCGCTCCACAAAAAGGTCTTACGTTTCAGTGTTTTAAGAACGGCAGTACCAGCATCACCGCCAGGGTCACAATGGCCCCGACCACGGATGCAAAAAACAGTCCTTGCCCTACGCGGACTGCCGCGTTGGCTATTGTCCGTCTCACCGTACTCATAGACTGAGAACGCCCCCCTGGTCATCTGCGGATGCGCAGCCCGACAGCCTCACGGTGCCATCGGGCAGACTACAGGCCACAATGATGGCGCGTCCGTAGGAATCAAGTACCACAGGAGAGATTGATCCCGACTCGTGCAGTGAGGTCATGGCTGCGGGGTCTCCGTTGGGGCGGCGGGTGGGACCGGATATGACACCCGCCAGCCGCAGTCCTCGGGGACCACCGAGAACTGCACGCGCTCGTTGAGCAGGCCGAGCACGGCGCGAAGGACGCCGCGCTTCTCGTTATGGTCGAAGTGGATGGTCCGAATCATTCCGGCACCTCATACGTCCGCTCGTGCAGCACCGAGACCTCCCGTTCGATGCCCAGGAACGGGCCGATCTGGTGTGCGCGGAAGGCCAGGTTGACGATGATGATTTCCATGATGGTTTCCTTTGACGTGGATCAAGCGCCGCGGCGGGCGAGGTGGTAGTTGGCCTGACGCATCAGGCGGTGGAACTCGGCGGCGTCGGCCGGAGACAGCGGACGGGCCACCCGGATGGCTTGGGGGCGCTTAGGAGCGCGGAGGCGGATCACGGTGCGCGCCCTCCCGACAGCGCGACCCACAAGGTCACGCACGGCAGGACGTTGATGCACCAGCGGCGGTTGTAGGGCGACCAGTGCGCGCCAATCCACGCGCTGCCCCAGCGGAACAGGAGGCCGACCCTCATGCGGCCACCTTCGGAGCGCGCAGGACGATGGTGCGCGCGGGCACCTCGATCACGTCGTCCCAATTGACGCGCGCGCCAATCTCCAGGGCCAGGTCATTGGCGACCGTCTTTGCGTAGTCGCCGTCGTCATCCACACCCCACAGCGCGTCGCTGTGCTCGGTGTCGTTGCCCTCGGCGTCCAGCAGCGTGACCTGCACGCCGATGTAGCTCCAGCGGTCCTCGCACCACGCGCGCAGCCACTCGAACTCGCGGTCGGCGGCCTCGGCGGCTTCTGGCCCGGTCATGCCCTCGCGGCGGCCCTTGGCGACAGCCCCGGCATAGTCGTAGAAGCGGTAGCAGTGGCGGTCGCCCTTGTTGAGGATTCGCTCGCCGGGACGCTTGCCGCCCCGGTAGTGGTCGCGGCATTCCCAGCCGCTCACCGTGCCCAGCGTTTCGTTGTTCTCCCAGGGCGCGCCCGCATCAGGGTCGGGGATGTGCTCGACCTTGAACGTCAGCCCGTGCAGCTCGATGGTGTCCATGCTCGTCTCCTCAGCGGAACCAGCGCTGCGCCACGCCGCGGCCCAGCTCACGGCGCGCGGTTGCGCGGATGTGATTGCCCCCGCTCCCGTCGTGCCGCTCGCGCAGCTCGGTCGGTGCGTTCTCGCGCCAGTAGTCCCACAGTAGTTGCGAGAGCACGCGGCAGACGCCAGCGCGGAACTCGGTCGGCCAATACTGGCCGGAGCAGTAGTCCAAGCGGCCGTCGTCGCGCAGTTGCAGCCGCCCGGAACCTTGCAGCGCCTTGCGGATGTCGTGCGCGGTGATCGACTCGCGCCAGCCAATCGCGGCCAGCATTTCCAGTGCGTCGCTGCGCTGCCGCTGGGCGGTGCGCTGGTCGCTGCGGTAGCTCGACGCGGTGCCGTAGTTGCACGGATCGAAGCCGGGGCGCTGATTGACGAACGCGGTCAGCATCGCCATCAGTTCTTCGCGGGTCAGCAGTGCGGCAGGCTTGCGTGCCATGTGAGTCTCCGGGGATTAAATAGCCGCACGAGGCAGGTTTGCTAGAAAGTTTCTAAAAGCAATCTGTCGTATGGTTTCTCGGAAATAATCAATGAATTTAACAATTCAAATTTCTGGGTGGGTAATATGCGCGTGCCGACCAACCGGCGGCGTAACTAATTAGATGATTATGAGTAACTTTACAGACGCACTTGGCGTCATAAAGCGGGTCTTGGTATCAGAGCCTCGTAATGAGTTCGTATCTGCGCATACGGGCTTCGGGTCTATTAATGAATTGCTTGTCTCGGCTGGTGTCGAGCCTAAATGCGACGCCGATCTGCACCGATTTATTTGCAGTGACGCAGATTCATTTATTCGGCAAGTATCACCGTTCGCATCGTGGCAAGAGTTTCTTCATGCTGCCGCATCTGATGTGATCGAGAACCAAGGCTGACGTAGGTCCGAACGGCCCGATTGGGGGGGCTGACTTTCTAGTGCGCCCAATCGGGCTTGACGTTCAGCAGGTAGGCGGCGGCCACTGCGCGGGCGGTGTCCTCGTCGGCCACGTCGGCAATCCACCACCAGCGGTCCTTACCGGCCCAGCGGTAGACGCCCCAAAACTGCGCGGCCATCGGTGCGCAAGGCTCGACGCCTCCATCGAAGTCTTGGCGGGGACCGTAGGAGACCGATCGGTCGCCCAGGGTGACCAGCTTGTCACCGGCAGGTACAGCCAGCTCGTTGTCGTTGCTCATTGCGACAGGCCCTTTGCGTGCTCAATGGCGCGATCCAGTGCGCCGGGGATGTTGTGAAAAATGCCGTGGCGCGTCGAGTGGGTGAGGCCGATTTTGTAGACCTCAAAATGGTTCGGCCCCTTGCGCAGCACCCATGCCTTTTCGGTCTCGAACATGATGTCCTCCTCGCGGTAGCTCATCGCGCGGCTCCCATGCCCTCGGCGATCCATGCGCGGGCCTGCTGCTCGGCGCGGGCCACACCATCAGCGGTCTCGTGGTTGATGCCGTTCCTCGACAGCCACCCGCCCAGCGGGTCGGCGATGTCGTAGGCCCAAACGCCGCTCCACTGCTCGCCGACCTCCAGCCAGAGGCGGTGCAGCATGCGGGCCACCTCGACTAGGAATTGGGAGTCCTCAATGCCCAGCGGCGCGGTGCTGCTCGGCTCGGGCCACGTCCACCCACTCGCCAGCTGCGCGAGGTCGATGGGGTCGAAGTCGGTATCCCTGAGTGCCCGGTTGACCACGGTGGCGAACTCCTCGGCTTGCTGCGGCGTCATCGCGGTCGCCGCCAGTTGTTCGTGATAGCGCCCCGGCTGTGCCAGGAACACGTTGCGGGTTCCGTAGGTGCGCAGTTCCATCACAGCACTCCCTTTCGCACGTTCGCCATGCTGGGAGAGCGGCCCTCGGCCTTCGCGCGCCGCCACTCGGCGTGCATTGCGGCCGTCCAAGCGCTGATAGGCGATCCGAAGTCCACCGATGCGGACCACCTGCGCGCCTGACTCGTCCAGAAGCCATAGGAGGTCATCGGGCGACCTCCACGAACAGGAATGCGGCCACGTTGAACTCCTGCGCGCTCATCCAGTCCAGCACCCGGCGCGGGATGGCGATGCACTCCCGAGCGTTCCAGATTTCCTCGGTGTCCAAGGCGCAGTAGTAGGTGGCCGACGAGTCGCGCGGGCCGTACAGCATCGCGGGGGTGCCTGCGCCGGGGTCATCCGGGAACACCTCGCTGCGGTCCAGCTCAATGCGCCATATCGGGTCATGGGGGCAGGTCAGGGTCATCGTTGCGGTGCTCATGGCTTTCTCCGGGCAACAAAAAAGCCGCCTTGCGGCGGCTTCGGGGGATTGAGGTAGGAGGCTGTTAGAGGAACAGCTTGGTCAGCGTGACGATGCCAGCCACAAAGGCCGTGGCGACCACCAGCGGATACCACCGGGTCTCCATCATCAGCTTGTCGCTCTCGCGGTTGATCTTGCGAATCTCAGCGGTGAGCTTGCGCACTTGCAAGTCCTCCATTGGTCCATTGGTGCTCATGGTAGCTCCAAAAAAGACCCGCCGTCACACGTCGGCGGGGTGTGGAAAACCGGGTTGACGAAAGGGGATCAGATGACAACGGGGGAGGGACAAGGCGCAACTTGGGTGCGGTTCTTGTTCGCCTGGCGCTCCCGCTCGTTGAGTCGGGCGCGGTGCTCGCGGATGCCGCGGCGGATGCAACCGGCCACGTAGTAGTCGCGGGCGGTCATATCAAACGGGATCATCGTCATGGGTTGCTCTCCAGTGAATCGGACCACCAAAACGCCCCATCACAACGGCAGGGACGCTTTGGCGGTCAGACTCATGCTTGTAAGGCATGGAATCTGACCGTCGCCAGCTTCCGGGAGCGCCTCCAGCACGCCTAGGAATCCCGTACAGATGGCCCCGCTCTTTCTGGCGGTGACCCGGTATCCGTGGCGGCCTTCATCGGCCCTTACACTTCCCGGCGCGGCTAGTGTTCCCAGCTCCCCGCGTTCTGCCGTGGGCGGCGCTCCTGCCTGCCCCTTTCCTACTGTCCCGACCGCACCCTGCGACCGTTGTTCGATGGTGGGCATTATGCCCGTTTGCTCCCGGTTTGTCAATTACTCCCGGTAGTGGGATGTTTGAGCCGGACGTTACCTGCGGTGCGCTTAGGGGCCTTCGGGGTTAGTCCTCAGTGCTGGCGGGATAAGCTCTAGGTGCTGTCGATCCATCGGTCGCACGTCTGTCGCCGCCTTTTCCGCTGCCGCCGTGTTGCTGGCGACGGGTATAGATTAGATCAATCCCCGCATGGCTGTCAATACCCCGATGGCAACGATTTTTGGATGGTCGCAGGGAGCGCCTAGCGCGCGCGTGGGGAGCTTCTATAGGCGGGGCGGTAGGGATGCCCGTGGCGGGCCTTGCGTGGGCCGTGGTGGCGCATTGGCTGGCCGTGGTGGGCGGCAGGTGGGCATAGGCTGGGGCAGGGTGCGCCGAGGTGGTAGGCAGGTGTGCCGAGGTGGTGCCGAGGTGGGCGCATGGCGGTCAGGGCAAAAAGACAGATAGGGACAGACAGAGGCGCGAACGTTTGAGCGCGGATGTCCGCAGGTTGCCCAGGTATCGCATGGGATTGCCTAGGCACTGGATACCTAATCCGGTGGTTCACCTTTGGAATCAGCAGGTTAGCCGAGGTGGTGACGCCGCAGGTGACGCGAAGGGGGCGCATCGTGCCTTTGCGCTATAGGGGGCGACCCCCTACGGGGGGGTGATCGCGCGGTTCCAAGTAGTTGGATACCCCTTCGGAAATTTGCCGCAAACCTTTCGACCCCCCTCAGTCGCGCGAGGAGGGAGCCTCAGTCACACCGGAGCGCTTCCGCGTCGCCACGACAGCGAACCAGGCGAGCGACCCAAGTCCCCATAGGACGCACACAGGCACGGCCCAGGTCATCCCTCGGTTGTACGCGAGGATCGCCAGGAGCGGGTTGATGGGCGTGACGCCCGCGATGAGCAGGATCAGGAGAAGTCGGTGCATGGGAGTTCCGCCGCAGTGGCACCCAAGGAGGACAGAGGAACACGCCAAGAGTGCATAGGAGGACTGTAGTTCTACTTGGTGGTGAATACCAATGAATAGAACTCTACAGTCCCACTATAGTAATACTTAGGTCTTACTATGATACCACGCTTGTCAAGAGGCTCTGCGGCTCGGACACTCAGACGGTCCAGGCAAGAAGGCAGCAGAATGCCAGTATCCACAGGGCGGATTTGATGGTCCCTTCGATCATGTTTCCACCGAACAGAACTTCTAGAAAGCGGCTGAGGCCAGATTGCATAACGCTTCTTCCGAAAGATCACAGTCGCAGTCGAGTTTAACATGGGGTCGGGGGAGTTCCGCCGACCCCGTGTTGGCCTCAGCTCCTCGGTCTTAGCCAGCTCCGCCGCTTGGTGTCGTAGGTCTGCACCGGAGGACCGCTGTAGAGGTCCGTCGAGCAGGCCATGAGGACTGCTTCGGTCGCGTTGTGGCCTGCCTTCATGGCGGCCAGGGCAATCGCACCACCACTACCGGCGACGAGGAAGTCGCGCCGGAGATCGAGAGGGAGACCGTCGTGGTAGAAGGCCACCGGGTTGTCCCGCAGGCCGACCACAAGGATCGTGTACTCGCCCTTGGTCAGTTCGTCGAATCCCTCCGACAGCTCGCGCACGGCTCGCTGGATGTGGGAAGTGGTGCCCGCGCCGAACACCACCAGGTCGCGCCCGGTGGTGTCGGTGGTGCGGTAGAACTTCTCCTCCTCGTACCGCAGATCACCAGCGGTGACCTGCGAGTCGATAGCAACGAGCCGGCCGTCAAAGGCCAGCGTGGTCACTGCTTGATGTGCTCCCGCCAGTAGCTCGGGGTGAACGCAGCCCACTCGATGTCGCTCACGTCATCCCACAGGCGCTCCGCGGCATTCCGCAAGTGCTCCCACAGGCCGCCGAGGACGACGTAGGGCAGCGCCAGGAACACGGCGACGAACAGCCAGCCGGTGTAGGTGCGACGGGAGGTCTCGCGCAGGCGCTCCAGGAGCCACTGCGAGGCGAGGGCAGTGCGCAGCGCTACGTACCCCTTGGCGCGCTCGTAGGCGCGCACCAGGCGCTCGCTGGCGCGGTTGTAGATGGTCTTGATGGTCACTTGGAGTTCCAGAGTTTGACTTCCGCCTCGCGGCGGTCGATGAGGCCGGGCAGGTCCGTCAGCACGCCCTTGACGCGACCCTTGGTCCATCGGCGGAGCTGTGCGGGCACCGCCGCGTAGTCGCCCGCGTTGAGCACGCGGAGCAGGGTGGAGCTGGCGAAGTTGCCCTCGCCAAGGTTGAACACGAAGTCGATCAGAGCGGCTTCCTGCGGCGCGCTGAGGGGCACGCGCACGTATCGACGGACGACCGTAGCGGCCTTGGAGAGGTCAGCCTCCAGCAGCTCCACAGCGCGTTCCTCGGTGATGCGGAGGCCGGGCTTCACGTCACTGCCGGTGTGGCCGTAGCCGATGGTCCACTTGTCTGCGGGGCACAGGTAGGCCACCAGGCGCAGACCCTCCGACTTCATCGTCAGAGGGCGCGCGAGCTGGACAGCCTGGCTCACACCGGGGCGTAGGGGTTCGACTGGCCGCCCTGGGTGTGGCAGCAGGGAGCGTGGTTGCAGTCGCACGGCGTTACCGGCGCGGGTGCGCTCGGGCCGTCGTTGTCGTCGTCGTTCTTGCGGCGCAGGAACAGGTACAGCAGGGCAGCGGCGGCGAGCGCCATCAGCCACGCAGCGAGCGTGTTGGACATTGGGTCTCCTACAGGATGTCGAGGTAGTTGTCGGGTGACGGCACGCGGCCGGTCACTGACTGGATGAAGGAGGCGTACTCGCGGTCGAGCAGCTCCTCCAGGTAGCGCTGCTCCTCCTTGGACACGTCTCGGGAGAGCTGGTCGGCCCAATACTTCACGGCCATCGCCAGCGCTTCGAGGCGGTCGTCGTGGCGCAGTGCGCCGCGGTCGCGCGTGATGCGCGTCAGCTGGTAGAACAGCTGGTACTTCTGTTCGGACTTCTGATCGGCGCGGATGATCGAGGCATCGACCACCAGGCGATGCTGGTTCAGCACCGGCTCCAGTACGTCGATGATTCGGTTCTCCTTCGAGGTGCCGTAGTGCTTCACCTCCTCAATGGAGCACGGGTACACGCGCGCCAGGACGCCGGAGAGCATCTTGGCGAACATGCCGTCACCGAAGTTGGCCTCAATGAGGACTGCGGAGACCTTCTCGGCGCGCGCGATGTGCGCCAGGGTCTCCAGCGTGTCGTCGTCGTAGCCGCCCTTGGTCGCACCAGCACGGCGCGCGTAGAGCATGCCGCGAAGCATGCCGACGACCGCGTAGCCGGTTTCGTCGCCGCCTCGGCCCGATGGGTCGATGGCGAGCACCTTGCCGGTGAACTCCTCCATTTCCGAGGCGAGGTACATGGGCCGGTACAGGCGGTCGCCAGTGAAGCCCACGGACGGGATGTCGCTGACGATGTACTCCGGGCCGCTGCTGTAGACCACGCGGATCGGAGCGACCTCGCGGTCCACGTCCATCACGATCAGGTCGGACAGCTTGAGCGGGTACTTCTCGGCGTCGGACAGCGACGCATCGAGCATGAACTGGAGCATGAAGCCGGAGCGTCCATAGGACGCCTCGCGCTCCATCAAGTCCTCATCGGAGAAGCGGACGCTCTCGCAGTTCTTCCAGGCGAGCTTGGGGTTCGCGTCGAACGCATCGGCGATCATCGGCGCGAGGCGGTCGCCGTACACCTGGCGGTGCTTGGTGTCCTTCGGGTAGCGCGCAGGCCAGATGCGGATGACGTAGCCGCGTTCGGGCAGCTTGTTGTAGAGCGACTCCTCGGTCTGCGGAGTGCCGAGGTAGATGATCTCGCCGCCCGGCTTGAGCACCGCATCGAACTCCTTGACCAGCTCGGCGAGCTTCTCGCGCTGCACGACGGTCATGGAGTTCTTCGGGACTTCGATGTCGTCCGCGATGATGGTGTCGGCGCGGGAGCCGGTGAGCTGGCCGTTGATACCGACCGATTTCACCGAGGGCGACTGATCGGGCTGCGCGGGGCCGACATCGAACGCCAGGTTCGAGTTGCGCTGGTCGGGACGCGGGCGCAGGTGTTGCAGCTCAGGCAGGGTTTCGATCAGGCGCTTGACGAACACCGAGAACGCATCGGCGCGTTCCTTCGATGCCGATACCACCATGATCTTGTGCTGGGGGTCTTTCCAGAGGAGCCAGCAGACGTAGGCGGCCGTCACCCAGGACTTGCCGACGCCGCGGTACGCCATGATGACGCGACGGCGCGGGCCGGTTTTCAGGAACTCGCAGATGTCGTACTGGATCGGAGTGGGGCTAGGTAGCCCCAGCTCCTTCCAGACGTACCAGGCGAAGTTGCGGAAGTCCTCGAAGGGGTGACGAACGTGGAGACTCGTCATGCCCTCCATCAGTTCAGCCGTCCGTCCTCAGCGGGATCGAACGGGAACTCGGACACCTTGTCCGCCAGCTTGCCCAGCGGAGAGCCGGGCGGCGTGGCCGCAACGTCGATGCCGTTGTCCTTGAGAAACTGCCGGGCCACGTTGAGGATCGAGGCCAGGCCCTTCGCGTCCGACTCCATCGTGTCGATGGTGTCGGCGAGCTTGTCTGCGACTGCGGCGTGCAGGCGCTCCAAGGCGTCCTTGGGTGCGGTCACTTGTTCACTACGCGGTTCAGTACGGTCTCCAGCGCGGACGTGCCGAGCGACGCCAGGATGCACGCGAGCGCGACCTGGGCGACGAAGGAGACGCCGGGGATGAAAATGACGATGGCACCAGCGGCCAGGCCGGTAGCGCCAGAGAGGATTGCGCGGCCGACCGCCTGCTTCCAGGTGATCGGGTCGTTCGACGTGAGCATCTTGGCGATGCCCACGATGAGGCCGACGCCCGCGAGAGCGCCGACCAGCTTTACTTCATCGTGCATTGGTCCTTGAGTGGTTAGTCGTTAGAGCGGAGTGCCAAACGAGTATTCGTAGTTGCCGGTAAGGGTGATCTGCGTGACGCCATCGGTGACGACGACGGTGAACTGACCCATCTTCGAGGTGTTGCGGCCGGACGCGCTGACGGAGCCGCTGAGGCCGCTGCCACTGTTCGTCGCGCCGCCCGTGGCGGAACGCGAGATAACCGAGTAGTTCCCGGTGCCGCCTGAACAGGACACGGAGTAGCCCCTGCTGACAGTGCCGGTGGTCGATTGGTTGTAGCTTCCCATCAGCCAAGACGGGGACAGCGACGCGGCGAACGGGGTCTGCTTGACGGCGTTGTAGAAGTGCGAGGCGGCAATGAGGCCGCTCGTGGGAACGCCGTTGTTCGCCGCCACGTTGGGCACCAGCCCACCGCCCCGATAGTATTGGTGCGCGTAGATCGGATACCCGCCGCCGAACTCGGCACGGATCATTTCCCAGGAGATCGCGCCGGAGCCAGGGAGGGCCATCAGGCACCTCCCTCAAGCTCGGCCACGCGGGCACGTAGCGACTGCACCTCAGCGATCAGTAGCGGCACAGCCTTCTCCCACTGGATCGTCTTGATGCCGTTGTGGTCGTGCGTGGCGACCATCAGCGGGTAGACCTCCTCGGCCTCCTGAGCGATACCGCCGATTTCGTGAGGCGCGCTCGGGTGGAACGCGGGGTTCAGCTCCTCGATGGCCTCGGCATTCCAGTCGAACTCACGAACACGGAAGCGGTCGAAGAAGTCGGACACCTTGGCCGCCGAAGCGTCCACGATGTTCTCCTTGAGCCGTGCGTCGGATGCGTAGGCGATGATGTTGCCGGTGCAGACCCACTCGTTATTACCGGAGCGATACGCACACCAGGAGAACGCATTGTTGGCGAGGAAGCCGTGCTGGTTGTCGTTGCAGTGCAGCCAATGCGTCGTGCCGTTGTCGGTGTCGTAGCAGGTGATGGTCGGCGAGTAGCTCTCCAGTCGGAGATCGCCGCCGCTTCCGCCCGGCCCCGAAAGGCACAGACCCTTGCCGTTGTAGTTGCGAATCCAGGTGTTATCGGTCATGTACCAGCCGCCACCGTGGACCTGGTGATACCAGCCGGTGCCGGAGGTGTTCGAGCGGAACCAGTTGTTGCAGTACACCTCGCTGGTCGAGGTCAGGCTCGTCGCCGCAACGCCGGCCGCGAAGTTCGCGCTGTTGTCCGAGTTGATGCGGAGCAGCCACACGCCGTTCGTCACGTCCCAAAAGCCGGTGTTCGGCGTCGCGGTCGCGGCGAAGCGAATGGAGCGACCCCCGGTCGGATTGAGCTGGACCGAAACGTCAGCCGAACCGCCAATGTGGATCGGGTTGGTGAACTGTGCGTTCGTCGCGTTCGCCTTGGCGTCCAGCGCGCCCTGTAGGCCGCTGACGTTGGCGATGGTGTGCGTGTGGCTCGCGTCGGCCTTACTGGCGGGGTTGAAGGTCGCACTTCCCCAGGTGGTGTTCCATGCGCTCCACGTCGTCATGTAGCGGACGCGGCGGTGAGTCACGCCGGAGTTGTAGGCCGTGTAACTCTGATAGACCATGTTCTGCTCTTGCACGACCTCCAGCAGCCCGGCATACAGCACCGGGTAGTTCCGCTCCGCCGACGTGTTGGCGTTCGCCCGCTGGTGGTAGACGCCGGTTGCAACAACGTCGTTCAGGTTCTCAGAGGTCAGCACGGTCGGTGCCAGTGCGGCCTTGGCGTCCAAGGCGGTCTGTAGGCCGGTAACGTCGGCGATGGCGTGCGTGTGCGACGCCGCGGCCTTGCCGTCCAGGGCCGCTTGCAGGCCGGTGACGTTGGTGATGGTGTGCGTGTGCGACGCCGCTGCCTTACCGTCGAGTGCAGACTGGAGGCCGGTCACGTCACTGACGGCGTGCGTGTGTGAAGTGTTCGCCTTGCCGTCGAGCGCCGTCTGCGTCGCGGTGCTGATCGGCTTGTCGAGGTCAGCGGTGTTGTCCACGTTGCCGAGACCGACCTGAGCCTTGGTGTGCGAGTGCGTGCTCGGCGGGTACGTCGCGGGCTTGCCGGTTACGTGGGTGTTGAAGTCCACGTCGCTGCGGGTCGCCAGTGCGCCCAGGCCGCCGATGTCGCCGGCCACGAGCGTCACTTCGCCCTGCTTGCCGGCAACGCTGGTCACCTGATCGGTGTTGTCGATCTTCTCCCAGGCAACGCCGTAGAGCGCCTGATCGCCGGGACGCCAGTGGATGCCGCCGACCGTGCCCTCGCCGACCACCTTGTAGAAGTGGCCCTTCACCGGGTTCGCCGGGAAGTCGCCAGTGCTGGCGTCCCACGACCCCATGTAGATCAGCGAGCCGGTCGCCGCCGCCTGAGCCTGGGCGGCCCAATGCTTCGCCGAGAACTCGCCCGGCGCGACTTCGGTGCCCTGCGGCGCGTTCGCGTACAGGTTTGCCTTGTCACGCGCGGCTTCCGCGGCGACCTTCGCGCTCGACGCCGAGGACGCCGAGGACGACGCAGCGGCGGCCGAGCCGGACGCCGAGGAGGCATGGCCGGCAGCGGTGGTCGCCGAGCTGGCAGCTTCGCCTGCCTTGGTGCCCGCGATGGACGCCTGGGCTTCCGCCCTGTTGGCCTGGGTGGCTGCCTGGGTGACCGAGGAGTCAGCGGCAGATGCGCTGGCGGCGGCGGCGGCGGCCGAAGCGGCAGCGGCGGTCGCGTCAGCTTCCGCCAGGTCTGCCGTGTCGGTCACGTGGCCGAGAATGGCTTGCGCCTCGTCGCGCGCGGTGGCCGCGGCGGTTGCCGCAGCCTGTGCGTCGGAACGTGCGGTGCTCGACTCGACGGACGAAGCGGCCGAAGCGCTGGCAGAGCCGGCCGCATCGAGTGCCGAGGCGGACGAGTTGGTCGCCGATACTGCCGCAGCAGCGGCCGACACGTCGGCGTTCTCTGCGCTGGTGGCGGCCTCGGCGGCCTTGGCGGCAGCGAAGGTCGCTGCGTCGGCGGTGGCCTGCACGTCGTCGTCGATGCTCGCGGCGGATTCCGCAGCGCGCACGGCGGACGCCTCAGCGTCATCAGCGAAGCCGGAGGCTTCCTGGGCGGATGCCTCGGCCGCGCTCGCCATGCCGGTCGCCACAGACACCAGGTCGCGGGTCTGCACGACCGATCCGGTCAGCTCGTCGGTCAGCGCCGTCACGTCCTTCTGGAGCTGGGGGAACGACGGCAGCGTGTGGTTGACGCCGAGGCCGTCCGTCACAACGACGGTGCCATCTTCCTGCGTCAGCAGCGCGATCATCTGATTCTCGCGCCGGTTCCAGCGATCCACCAGCTCGGACAGGCGGTTCGCCAGTTCGGAGTTGGAGACGTAGCCGGGGGTAGTGCTCATGCGGTGCTTGGGTCTCTCTGAGGGTTAACGGATGCCGAAGGCGAAGCCGCCAATCGACGTGATTACGTAGTTCGGGTAGGCCGGGGCGTCGTAGCCGTGGACCTGGGGCGGCGGGCTGGATGCACGGGCACGCACGCGGAAAGCGCGGGCACCGCCAGTCCATGCACCGGACGCCGAGAGCGTCACGCTCTGCTCGTAGGTGTAGAAGTCAGCAGCGGAGAACTCGTTGCCCGCGCCGGACATCACCGAGATCAGCGCGTGGTACATCGGCGGCTCGTGGGAGGCGATGACGACCCACACGGAGTCACGCAGCTCCTCCAGGATCACGTGCAGTCCGTACACGCGCCGATTGGCGGTGACGGTGACCGACACGGAGGGCGTGTGCCCTTCGCCGGCCAGCACCGGAGCGCCCAGCCAGAACTCGTGGATGGACACCCAATCGCCCAGGGGGATGAAGTTGTTGCCCGCCTGGTAGCATAGGCTCGTCGCGCCACCCCAGCTCACGCCAGTGGCGGCCTGGAACTGGCCCACGATGTTCGGGGCGTTGACGCGACCGCGGAAGTAAGCGCCGCCGTTGCGATCCACGTAGAACACCGCGTTGTTGGCGTTCTTCGCACCGGAGCCGACCCACAGCGGCCAGTCGCCGATGTTGGTCATTTCCGCGCGGAACTCCAGGGCGTTGATGACGTTACCGTTGCCGTCGAGCGTGTGCGTCTTGAACGTGCCGCCGTTGATCGTGCCCGCGTTCGCGGTGATCGCCGACAGCGTGCCGACGCTGATCTTGTTCGCGGTGATCGTGCCGTCCACCACGAGCTGACCTTGGATGCCCACCGTGGAGACGCCGCCGACCGTACCGATGACGAACGGGTACTTGATGCTCGCCAGGGAACCGCCCGAGGTGTACTGCGGGTGGACGAAGGCGAAGCGATCAGCGCTCACGATGAAGTCGCTGCCGGTCGCCGGGTTCGCGGAGAGTGCGATGCCGGCCACGACGGGGACGCCGTTGATGGTGCCCGCGTTGATCTTGACCGAGTAGTTCGCCTGCCACTGGCCGTACATGCCGGAGTGCTGCCCGGCGACCACGTTGAACTCCTGGCGGATCGCCGCGAAGTCACCGTCCTTGAACGCCTGCACCTGCGTAGCCGCGATGGACTGCGCCTGCTCGGCGGTGATCTTGGTGGTGTTGAGCTGTTGCACCAGCGCGCCGGTCGGAGAGGTGACATCCAGGTCGGCCTTGCGCCAGCCAGTGCCGTCCCAAATCTGCGTCAGGTACGCGCCGGTCTGCCCGGTCTTGACCCAATAGGTCGGAACCTTGAAGCCGCCAGCGGGAGCCGTGGGCTGCGTTGCGGAGAAGATCGTTGGCGCGGTGGTCGTCTGGAGCGTGGTCACCTGGGATGCCAGGGCCTCGCGCGCGGACGCCTCGGTGTCGATGCGCTGATCGAATGCAGCAGCGACCGCTGACACCTGGCCGTCGATCTCGTTGGCGATGCCCTGCGGGACGTTCGCCCCGTAGCTCGCCGCCATCTGCTGCCGGAATGCCGTGTTGGCACCCTCGGCGGTCGTCAGGGCTTCCGTGGTCTCGGCCAGGCCGGCGATGTTCTCGCCGTGCTGGACCACTGCGGTCTCCACGTCGGAGACGCGAGCCTTCGTATCGTCCACCTCGACCATCACGGCGTCGCGCATCTGCGCCACGCTGTCGTCGATCTGTGCGCCGAGGCGTTGCTCGGTGGCCGCGCGGGCTTCCTCGGCGGTGGATTCCACCTCGTCGATCCGCTGGTTGAGCGCTGCGGACACGACCTCACCGTTCTGGACAATCTGAGCTTGCAGCTCGGTCAACGCCTCGACACGTGCCGAGGTCTCGTCAGCGATGGCGCGGTTCACTTCGAGGAACTGCGCCTGGTTGCTCTGCTCGCTCGTATCGACGCGCGCGAACAGGTCGATGATCTGCTGCGCGATGACGCGGTTGCCTTCGGTCAGCACGCCGATCTCGTGGGTCGCCGTGGTGATCTTGTCGCCGTAGTCGCGCTGCACGTCGAAGAACTCGTGCGAGCGCATGATCTCCTCCAGGATCGCCTCGGCGTTCATGTCGATGAGGTCGATGCGGCGCAGCAGGTCTTGCAGTGCCGGCGAGCGGAGGAGCTGCTCGATGATTGCGTTGAGGTCCGGGTTGCCGCCGCCGTTGCCGGGGGAGCCACCGGGGAGACCGCTGCCGCCGCCGAACTCGACGAGTTCCTGGTGCGCGTACAGCAGTTGGCGGAACGACTTGGACAAGTCGCGCGCCGGAAGGTTTGCGCCCTCGCGGTAGTTGACCAGGAGGGTATCAATCGGCGTGAAGCGCCGGATGGTCACAGTGTAGGGTGCGTCGAGCACGCCATCCTGCGACGGAATCTCGATGGTGCTTGCGTCCACCCACGACACGGAGACAGCGCGGGCCGCGTCCGGTTCACCGACGAACGCCCGGATGTGGTCCTTGGCGATGTACGGGAACGGCACGGTGAACCGCGTAGGGCCTCCCTCGTAGGTGTAGAGCACGAAGGAAAGGCCGCGCGATAGTTCGATCATGCGTCCTCACAAAAGGTGGAGGCCCCGAAGGGCCTCCTGGTTACGGTCGGTCAGTCCCGTCCTTGCGGTCGGGGAATTGCTGTAGGGCTTGGTCCGCGATGTTGCGGACGCCCGTCATGTTGTTGAACCACCAAATCTTCCAGAAGTCGCGCATCTGCTTCTCGGTGATCTCCTCGTCGTCCTTGATGGCCGCGCCGATCATCCGGCTGCTGCCGTAGACCTTGTTGAACAGGTCGATGGACGGGATGCCCATGACGCCGTTCTCCAGGCCGGTCGAGCGGTTGTTGGCGAACACCGGGTCGTTGCCCAGGGTGTCGGCCCACACCATATCGGTGACCGCGGGGATCACGTTCGACCAGCTCGATTGCGCGACGGCGTTCTTGTAGAAGTTCGCCTGCGTGAGCTGCTTCTTGCGCTGCTCCTCGTTGCCGATTGTGTTGAGGTAGGTGCGAGCCGCCCAGCCCATTCCGGCCGCCGAGGTGGACAGCACGACCATCGCGTAGGTGCGCCAGTCGTCGTAGTGATGGACCGAGTTCAGGAAGTGGCGGGTGTAGCTGTTGACCATGAAGCTGCGGAACTGCGTCACGAGCCGGCCGGTGGTGCTGTGCATCAGCTCGATGCTGTCCGAGGCGTCGCCTTCGAGAACCTGGTGCCGCGTCACGCGGAACAGGAACGAAGCCATGCGCTCCCGCGTCTCGAACGGCAGCTTGTCCGGGTCGATCTGCTCGATCTGCTTCTTGCCCTTGAGGTAGCCGAACACGTCGGCCTGAGCCTTCGCGTCGAGACCCCAGGAGCGCAGTCGCGCCACCTCGGCGTCGGACAGCTTCTTGGCGTTCGCCATATCCAGCAGCCGCAGCAGCGTGGCGCGGCCGGCGATGCGCTGGAGCATCGTGTTGATCGGGGCCATGCCCGACGCAACGCTGGTGACGTGCGTCGCCAGATTCATCGCGTTGTCGATCTTCTCGCCGTGCTTGACGTTGAACGTCTGCGGCACGAGCGCGTCCTCGTCCAGCCGCAGGAACGGCGGATTGCGGAGCCAGTCGGTGCCAGGCGCGAACAGGCGCTCCATCACGCGGGCCTCCTTCGAGGACAGCTTGCCGTCCGCACCGCGGACCAGGAAGTCGCGGGCAGCGCCCACGGAGTTCCAGAAGTTGCGGAGGCCGGCATGGGCGATGGTCGGTCCAAGCTCGGCGAATAGCGAGAAGCCCACCTGGTTCATCACGCGCGCGAAGTTCCAGTTGCGCAGGAAGCGCGCGTAGCGTGCGCCTCGGCCTGCCGGGTCGAGTTCGGTGCTGCGACCGAAAGTGCTCTTGATGCCGATGTCGATGAGCCGCTCGACATCCTTCACGTCGTCGCCGGACTTGCGGGCGTCGCTCTTGAGCTTCGCCACGAAGCGGTCGAGCTGTGCGCGGTTCTTGATGCCGGCCTTGGACGACAGCGCCGACCAGCCGGTGATCTCACGCATGTAGCGGGTCATCACCGAGTCCACGTCGTTGTCGAACAGGTCGGCCATCGAGACCTCCACGTCCTCGCCAGCCTCGTTGCGGATGGTGGTCGAGTACGTCTCGTCGAGGTCGATGCGCTTCTTGGCGCGGTCGAGCTTTCCCGACTCGTAGGTCTTGCGCTCCAGCTTGGACAGCAGCTCTTGCGACCGCACGGGCGAGACGCCAGCCTCGGTCAGCATGTTGCCGATCTCCTCGACCGAATCGCTGTCCAGCGGGCGGACCAGCAGGTCCATCCCGTCGCCCTCGAAGTTGGCCTGGGCGCGCTTGAGGTAGGACCGGGCGACTGCACTGAGCAGCTCGTCGTCGATCTCGTCGCCTTCGTCGGCGGCGGCTTCCCAGGCGCGGCGCATGGCCGGCTTGATGAGCTGGTCGATCACGTCGTCCTGGTGGAGCTGGAGGTCGCCGAACAGGCGCTTGAAGCCCTTGCCGCTCCAGTAGCGCGGCAGGTAGTTGCCGTTCTGCGCCACGTTGGCGAAGCCGTCGAGGTTGCTGTCCTGCGCCAGCTTGAGCGCGTCACGCATCGCCTTGGCGACGCTGCCGGCCGCCTTGGCGGCTTCCGGGGAAACGTCGGTGGCACCGCGGACGGCGCGGCCGATCTCCTCGTTGAACTGAGCGCGCTGGGAGAAGTTCCACCAATGCGTGCCCGTGCGTTCCTTGAACTCAGCCCAGGCCGCGTTGACTCCGCTACGCCACTCGGTCTCCATTACCGCCAGGTGGCGCTTGGAGAACTCGCTGGTGGACTCCTGCACCGCGATGTTGCGGTCGGTGTAGCCAACGCCGTCGCGGAACAGCAGGCGGCCCGCCTCGCGCACCAGGGGCGACTTGGCGCTGCCCATGCGTGCCGAGAGGTCGCGGCGGATGTTGGCGAAGTGAGGGGTGATGTGCGCGTTGGTCAGCGCCTTGTCGGTGAACTCCTGCTCAAAGGCGTTTTCGTTGCGGAGCGGCAGGACGCCCGGCGTCGGGTCGTCTACAGCGGTGCCGGCAACGCGGGCGGCGGACAGCGAGTCATCGCCAGCCAGCCGCTTCACCACGTCAGGCTTCACCTCGCCGTCGTACAGCGCGCCGCGGCGAGCGCCCAGGGCACCACCAAAGGCGAACGACAGCGCGGCGCTCTGCACGCCGTCTGCGAGCGTCTGCTCAGGGTCATAGGTTGAGGTGGCCGCCGACATCACTGCCGACGTGCCTGCCGCCTGGAGACCGGAGCGCACCATGTTGGCGACGCGCCCGGCCTTGGCCGCATAGCCCAGGCCGCCAGTGGCGAGGTCCAGGCCGGTTGCCACCGGGTCGGTCAGACCGAGTGCGATCTGACCACCGATGCCGAACTGAGCCAGGTCGTCGTCCGCCATCTGATTGGTGAACGCGACCGACTCCAGGTAGGACAGGTGCTCGTCGGACGTGGCCCGGCCGAACAGCTCCCACTGCTCCGGCCGCAGGCCCATCGACTCCCAGCGCTTGCGCGCGTCTTGGGGAATGCGATAGCCCTCCTGCGGCTCGAAGCCCAGCTCGGTGGTGAAGCGGTCGATGAAGCCGATGCCGCCCTTTACCTGCGCGGCACCGATGCCATCCCAAACGGTCGTCTGATCCTTCCGGCGCTGCGCGGCTTCGCGTTGTTCCTTGCGCTGACGCACGGCCTCCACGATGGGCTGCTGGGTTGCCGGCTTGACGGTGTTGGCGTCTGCGCCGGGTAGGGATTCAAACATGCGGGGTTACTTCCTCGTGAGGTACTCCAGGAAGTCCTCGGGGACTTCCGGCGTGGTGGTGGGGACAGTGCCGCGCGGGGCGGTCACGGCCTGGTTGAGGTCGAACTTCGGCAGCTCGTAGGGGCGCTGCGGCTGCGCCGGCTGCGTGCCGGGGCGTGCGATCAGGGCAGGCACCTCGGCGTCAGGACGCGCGGCGCGTGCCTGCTGCATACGGCGGTTCTGCTCCAGCCACGGATCACGCTCACGCTGCTCGACACGGCGGCGTGCCTGCGATTCCGCAAGGTCTCCCTTCCAGCGCTGGTGCTGTGCCGCGATGGCGCGCGGGTCGAAACCGATGGCGCGGCCGGTGTCCGGGTCAGGGATCAGCCAGTTGTCGGGGCCGACGATCTGCCACTGCCCCGGATTGCGGGGATTGGGCAGGGCCGACAGCTCATCCGGGTCGCGGCCGAGCTTGCGCGCGACCGTTTGGATCAGCTCGTCTACCGCTGGCTCGGCACCCTGCGGCATACCGATGTTCGGCACGCGGCGGCCATTGACGGTCGTGCGCTGGGCGTCGATCTGACCGACCGCCGCACGGATGGCAGCTTCGCCGGACACGCCGCCGCGAGAGGCGATGCGCTCGGCTTCCTGGCGGATGCGGTGCAGCTCACGCGGGTCGCGCGGCTTGCCGTCGATCTCCAGGTAGTCCTTGATGCCGTTCTTCCAGGTGTCGTTGATGACCGCCCGTGCCTCCTCGACTTCGCGCTTGGGTTGCGTCAGGACGCGCGAGGCTTCCTGGTGCGACTGCCCGCCGCGCTTGGTGTCGAACAGGTATTGGTCCAGCATCGCCGCGGCTTCACCGCCAGCGACCGCATCGGCGTACTTGGGGGACACCCTGCGGAGCTGCTCGTACAGCGTGGCGGCCTGCTCGAAGTTCTGCTGGAACGCCGGGTCGGCGCGCTTGAGGATGCGTTCGAGCTGCGGGATGACGATGCCCTGTCGTGCCCACTTCTGGATCACCTGGCCGCGTGCGCCCTGCGGGGTTTCCTCCCACTCCTTGCCGGCCTGCTTCTTGAGGTCGGCGTCGCTGATCTCGTAGGGGTTA
Source organism: Stenotrophomonas maltophilia (assembly GCA_050983615.1). GTDB lineage: Bacteria > Pseudomonadota > Gammaproteobacteria > Xanthomonadales > Xanthomonadaceae > Stenotrophomonas > Stenotrophomonas maltophilia_AZ. The sequence goes on from CP158958.1 coordinate 1,041,884, forward strand.
CCTCCGGCGACCAGCTTGCGGATGCGCTCCTCGCGGGCGCGCTCCTTCGCTTCCTGCTCCCAGCGGCGAAGCGTCTGCTCCTGCTGGTTGTTCCAGTAGCGCTTGAAGGATTGTAGGTCGCCGCCAGTGAGGCCGAACTTCTCGGCCCAGGTGTCGATGGTCTTGTGCGTGAGCTGGCCCCGGTCGGCGAGTCCCTGGAGGGACCACTCGGCCTCGGCCATTGCCTGCTTGCGTGCCTCGTCCTCGCGCTGGGCGATGACGCGGGCACCCGCGGCAGCAGCCGCACGCAGCTCGTCGCCGTGCTCGGTGTTCATCAGGCCCGGCTGACCTTCGCCACGGTCCTGCTCCAGGAACGCCAGGATCGACTGAGGATCGCGGTTGCCCGCAGCCAGCTCCTCCTTGGCGGCCTCGACGTAGAGTTCGTCCACGTCGCGCTTGTTGAGGTAGGCGTACTCCTCCTGATCCAGCATCGCGTACAGGCCGTTCATGCCCTCGGAGGTGAGGAACGTGCCGCCCTTGATGCCGTCGCGGATGATCGCGGTCAGCGACTCCTTCTGCCGCACCAGCATTTCCCGCATCGAGTCGGCCTGCCACTGCTGGCGGACCTGCTGCGCGGCGCGCATGGCGACCGGCATCAGGGCCTTGCGGACCTGCGGGTCTTGGAACTCGGGGTTCTGCGTCAGCGCCGCCATCCGCTCCTTGATGAGCGGCTCGATGTCGGTGCCGGGTTCGGCCTTGGCGATCTCCTTGGCCGCTTCGATCTGCCAGTCGCGGACGCGGATGATGCCGTCAGCCTTGAGGTAGCCGCGACGCCATGACTCCGACTGCTGGGCAACGAAGTCCTCGGCCTGCCGGGGCGTACCCTCGGCGTCCTCCTGCATACGTTGGGTCGCCGCGGCGCTGTACTGCTCGCGGCTATTGGAGATCATCTGCGAGTTGACGGAATCCGAGACGCGCGTCAGCACCGCAGCGGCGGTGCGGGAGAGGGCACCGGCACCAGCGGAGGACGCTTGGTCAGCCTGCACCGCCAGAACGGGGCGCTCGGCGAGACGCTGCGGCACCTGCGCGCGGCGGATGATCTCTTGGGGTTTCGTGCGAGCCACGGGTTACTCGTCTCCGGGAATGGAATAGCGCTTGTAGGTTTGGATGTTGCTGTAGGCGTTCGCGCCTGACTGCATCACGCCGCCCAGCGCCTCGGCATTGCCGGTGCGGATACGTGCGCGTGCTTCGGAGCCGCTTTCGACGACTCCGTTCCTGCGGTTCTTCTCGATGAGGGCCACGTCACGGCCAGCCTGGGCCATGATGTCGTTCGCCAGCAGCTCGACCGAGTTGCCGGACACTGCCGCTTCTGCTGCGGAGGCGCGCATCGCGGATCGCAGTGCGCGGGCCTCCTCCATGCGCTGTTGGGTGCGCTCGGCGGCCTGGTCGTTGATCTGCTCCTGCTGACGCTCCGCGGCTTCCTCGATGGCCTTGTTGTTCTGATTCTGGCCGTACATGGTCGCCATCGCGCTGACTGCGGCGATACCGACCTGGACTGCTACGGGGTTGCACATGGGGTCTTGGTTACTCGGACGAAGGGTGTCTTGGCGAAGCCGTAGGCGGACTCGACGCCGCTCTCGCGGAAGCCAAGCCAGCCGAGCCATCGCCGCGTGGTGACGGCGTGGACATCGACGAAGTTGAAGATGGTGCCGAAGGTGGCCGACCACTCGTCGCTGATCCGCCGAGCTTCTCGGAGGAACGTGCGGCGGAACGTGGGAGCCACCAGGGCGTCGGTGCCCAGCAGCCAAACCGAGGCGATACCCTCGGCGTGCTGGGTGAAGCCGAAGATGCACACGGGGGAACCGTCGTGCATCGCGGCGAAACTGCGGTCGCTCGCGGTCACTGCAAATGCGAGCGCCTGGAGCGGGGTGTGACCATGCGAAGCCGCCACCTCCAGGATGTCCTCCTGCCGCATATTCTCGGCGACGTGGAGGATGTCGCTGGCGGTGGGGCTTCGATAGGTCAGGGTCATACTCGGCTGCGGGAGACGAACATGCCGCGCCACTGTGCTGACTGGAACCAGCACTGGAACGGCAGGCGGTTGACGAGGTGCATGCGGACGCTGTTGGCGTCGCCCAGCACGGGGAACCGGCGAGAGCCGGAGTGGAACGTCGGGGCGCTGGTGCGGAACACCGAGTCGTTGAGGACGCGCGCGGTGTACGCACCGGAGTGCGACGCCACGTAGGTCTCGACGCGGCCATTGCCGTGCTGCTCGACCTCCAGCTCGAAGTACGCGCCGTCCTTGTAGGCGACCTCGATGTCACGCACCTGCGTGCGGCCCACCAGCACGGCCTGGTTCTGCCCACCGCGAACGATGGGCTTGGTCAGGGTGAGACGGTGCTCGTAGTCCATGCCGACGACCACGCGGCCCTCGGTGTGGTTACCGGGGAGCGCGAGGCGGGTGCGGGCGTTGTCCCAGCGCGCCTTGGTGATGTCCAGGTACGCGCCGGGGTCTTGCCAGTCGTCCGTCTTGAGGACGGTGACCGTCATACCATCGGGCACGATGTAGGGCAGGTCGATCCAGGTCTCGTTGCCGAACTGCTGATAGGTGGGCTGCACCACCAGCATGCGGTCGAGCAGGAAGTTGTAGTCGCCCGTGGCATCCGCGTCGTGCTGGTTGAGCACCATACGGAACTTGAGCAGCTCGCAGCCGCCTCCTGGCGCTTCCGCGACGGCGTACAGCACGTCGTTGATGGCGTGCATGTGAACGATGCGGCCGACGCCGGAGATTGACCAGCGCGTCCATGCGGACTGCTGCTTCTCGTCGCCGATCCAGCGGACGAAGTAGACGTAGAGTTGCGCGTCGGTCGGCTCGTCAGGAGCGAAGAACACGCAGTCAGCACCGCTTGCGCTCGCCATCGCTCGCATGCGGCCCGGCATCAGCTTGGGCACATGCGCGGTCACGTCGGCGGCGTCGCCGGTGACCGACAGGTCGTCGATGAAGTATTCGCGCACACTTGCGTATGCGCCGCTGTCCTCGGTGAAGTACAGCGACTCGCCCATCAGCTTCGGCCGGATGTACGGCGAGCTGCTGTAGCTGTTGACCGGATCGCTCTTGACGTTCTTGGCGGCCAGGTACGGCTCGGCGGTCAGGAGGAACTGGCCGCCCGCAGCGGCAAGGAACAGGGCCGACTGGAACGGGACTGCGTGATAGAGCGTGGTGACGCCGTTCGACCCGCTGACGCTCACGTCGATGGGGTCGGCGTCGAGCACCTGGGTCACCGAAGTGCGCCAGAGGTTGAACGGATCGGAGACCTCGGACATCAGCACGTTCTCCCCGGCCAGGAAACCCAGGCGGTCCCGATGCTTGAACACCTCGCGGATGCGCTGGCCGTCGATGGACGGGAACGGGTTGCTTTGCTCGTCACCCGCGAGGCGCGCGGTCCACTCCGGTCCACCGAAGGAGAACCAAAAGCCGTCCGCATGCACCGGATCGGGGATGCGCTTGAGGATGTGCGGCATCGTCTTGGCATCGAAGCGGTGCTTGATGCCCGGCCGGGCGACCTCCAGGTAGACCGAGGAGGACTGCTTCTGGACGTAGTAGTCGTCGAACTGCGATTCGGACGAGCCGATGATGTTGTAGATCGCGCCGGTCGGCACAACGGCCGAGCCTTTGTCACCAGGCTTCGGCAGGTCGGACATCGTTTGCGCCGATCCGTACAGAGAACCGGGCGACAGCTCGTCGCTTTGCTTCACGTCTACCAGCCGGTTGACGATGAAGGTGGTGTCGGAGAACGTCGCCAGCGCGAAGCACGACCACGCACGCTGTCCCTGGGTGTCCAGGTAGTTGAGCGCGTCGCCCGTGGCGTTGACGGTGTATTCCTTGCCGGTCTCGTGGTCGAACACGCGGATGCTGCGGTGACCCACGGCGACGATGTAGCGCTCGTTCTCATCGCGGACGATGGAGTGGAAGGCACAGTCGTGATCGAGGGTGACGCCAAGGCCAGCAACGAACTCGGCGGGCGGGCGCTTGCCAGCGCCCATTGCGGCATGCAGCCAGGCGTTGATCGCCTTGGTGAGCTGGTTCGGCGAGCGGACGGTATCGTCCTGCTGCGACTCGCCTCCCAGGAACGAGGGATAGTCCCCCGTGATTAGCGGCATCAGCGGTCCCAAATATCAGACACGTCCGTCGAGCCACTGAGGAAGTTGTGGCCGCGGGCGTAGGTGAAGTCGGCGTGCTCCTGCGCGAAGATGAGGTATGCCTCCTCCTCGTGCTTCTCGGTGAACACGTAGAGCTGGTCGCTACCCAGCACGCTCGTCTGGAACAGACGCGCAGCGCGCACGGCGATGTAGCGGCGGGCCGACTCGGGCAGCTCCTCGTAGGCGAGGAACCAGGTCACGAAGTCGGCGGTGGGTGCCGACGAGAACGTGTCGGCGAGGGTGAGCGGGTTGATGAGGCGCGTGCCTCGGATCACCAGCGGCTCGCTTCCGCGTGCGGGGACGAGCTTGAGGATCGACTGCGGCGGCAGCACCTTGCCTTCCGCGTTGAGCGTGAAGGTGAACGACTCGCTGGTGTTGAACCACCAGCCAGCGGTTTGGACCTCGCGGCTCACCGCGCGGAGGGTGTCGCGCGCCTGCGAGGCGTACAGGTTGCCGAGCGCTTCGAGGTCGCTGATCGGCGCTTCGCCGATAGCACCGAGCAGCACATTGACGGCTTCGAGTTCCGTGGTCGGAGTGAGTTCGAGGTTCATGGATTCGGGGCAAAAAAACGGGGGACACCCATGTGGATGTCCCCCGTAGATGGAGAGAGATTGAAGCGCCGCGGGATTTGCCCAACGGCGCTGTATTGCTTACGGGGCCTTCGACAGCTCGATGGCACCGCGCGGAGCCAGGATGCCGTGACCCAGCGCGTACTTCGCCAGCATCAGGGTGCCCTGCTTCTCGCCCTGGTACACGTCCTCCAGGGACAGGTCCAGCAGCTTGAGGGTGCCGACCGCCGAGCGGTGGAAGATCACGCCCACGGTGTCCGCGAAGTTGCCGCGGTACTTGGCCGGGATCGAGGCCAGGGACGACTCATCGACACGCGGCATCGCGTTGATCTTCACCAGCGGGATGCGGGCGACCGAGGAAATGATCGCCTGGCCGTAGGAGCCGTTCGATTCCGCGTTGATGTCGCGGTCGATCAAGTCCTTGTTCTCGGTCAGCAGATACCACTGAGCCGGGGCCAGTGCGCCAGTGAACTCCTGCGGGTTGTCCGGCAGCAGCTTCTCGTCGAACAGCATGCGGGCGTTGCGGAACGCATCGGCCAGCACGGTCGGATCGGAGGCCATCGTGGCGGCCTTGATGATGGCACCACCCGGCTGGCCTTCGACCTTGCCTTCGGTGGTACGAGCGGCCAGGATCGCGCAGCGCAGCTCGTTCTGCATGCGCTTGAGCGCCAGCTCCGCACCCTGCTGACGGGTGTACTCGGAACGCACGTCGTAGTGGTTCATCGCTTCGTCGATGTTGGCGATGAAGGCGTGCGAGATCAGCATCGGATCGAGGGTGATGATGGTCTCGTTGTGCTCGACCACCAGGCCCTTGATCTCGGTGCCCGGCACATGGTACTCGGAGCCGATGGTGCCGACGTTCGGGAACGAGGCGGACTTGCCGCTCTCGATGTTGCGCACCGACACGCGGCCGTCCAGCTTGTAGTTCTCGACGAAGCTGGTGATGGTTTCAGCAGTGTAGTTCTGCTTGAACAGCGCCCAGGCGTCGCCGTTGGCCTGGGCTTGACCCAGGCGGGAGGGGATTGCGTCCGACATTTAGTCCTTGCTTGAGGTTGAGTGGATTACTTGAACAGCGGCGACACGGCCAGGCGGGCGGAGACTTCCGCGCGGTAAGCCGGATCACGGTGGTAGCGCACATCGCGCATCGCTTCGACGACCTGCGCCTGCGACTGGAACGGCTTGGGGCCAGCATCGGCGTTCGATGCGGTCTTGCCATTCAGAAGGCGGCCGTTGCCGCCACGGAGGGCGACGAGGCCCTGGACTGCCAGCGCTGCGCGGCCGGCGTCGCCGGACTGCACCGCTTCGTTGAACGCCCGCTTCTGCTCGGCGCTCAGGTTGGTCTTGGCCCACTGGACCAGGCCGTCGTAACCGGCCTTGCCGCCTGCAGGCGAGTAGACGGCGTTCTCGTAGGTCTGCACGCGAGCGCGCAGGCCATCGACGTACACGTCCACCAGCTCCTTCGGATAGCCCGCGTCCTGGAGCTTCTTGTAGCTCTCCTCGGACAGCGAGCCGTTCGAGTTGAACTCGGTGGCGAAGTCGTCCAGGTTCAGGCCAGCCCGCGCCAGGGCGTCACGCGCGTCATCCGCGGTGGCGTCGTCGATGGTCGCGGGGCCGCCCTTGCCACCCTTGTCGTCGGCTGGCGTGCTCAGTTCTGCGTAGGCGGCTTCCAGCTCCTCCACGGTCTTGTACTTGCCGCCGAACAGGCGCTCGCCATCGGTGCCACCCTGCGCGCCCTGTGCGGGCTGCTGGGTGTCCTGGGAGTTCTGCGGCGGCTGCTGACCTGGGGTCGGCTGGCCGTTGATGCCGTCAAGGCTGACGGTCACTTCGGACTTGCCCGGCTGCGACATTACTTGTCCTCGGGCTTGTAGTTGACGATGACCAGGCCGTTCGTCTTGCGGGTGATCTCGGCCTTGCCCTTACGCTCGACGCTCGGAGCCTTCGGGGCTTCCTTGGTCGGCTTGGCGGGCTTCTCGGTGGTTTCGTTCGACATTGCGTCCTTCTCGGGGTTACGGGGTTTGGGTCATCGCTGAGGCGATATTCGGAGCGGCGCGGACCATCGCCTCCTGCGCCGAGGCGTCCTGCTGCTCGGCAGCAAGCTCGTCGTCGGAGCGGATCAGGCCCTTGGTGGAAATGTCGGAAGCGGCGGCCAGTCGGGAGATCGCCTCGCCACTGTTGAGGCGGCGTGCCTTCTCCTCTGCGCCGACAAGCGCATCCACTGCCTGACCGAACTCGATCAGCTTGTTCAGGTCGTGGCCGCGGCCGAGGGCAGCGATGCCAACGGTGATGCGCGGCTTAATGAGTTCCTGCGGCAGCTCGGGCAGGCGACCCTGCTTCTGGAGCTTGTGCAGGCGGCGGCGGATCAGCGGCAGCAAGAGCTGCTCGCCCGACATCGCCATGAAGCCGCTAAGGGCGTCGTCGAGTTCCTGGGTGAGCACCCGGATTTCGTAGGCGGTCACGCGCTCGCCGGGGCGCTGCACGGCGGACTTCACGCCGAAGATCAGCTCCAGCGAGTTCGCCAGCCCTTCGGCCTCCTGACGCACGAAGTTCAGGTCGTAGGCTTTCTGGAGCTGGAGCGTGGTCACGTCGCTGGCCTCGCCACGCAGCACCGCGCCGGATTCGGCCTCGGTGAGCTGGCGCTCGCGGATCGTCGAGGTCGGCTTGAGGAACATGATGATCTTCGCCAGCGCGGCGGCACCCTTACGGATCGCCTTGCGCAGCGCCTCCAGCGACTCGAACGCTCCCACGTAGTCGTAGACCAGGCCCTCGCCGTAGTCGTCCACGAGGGACGGCGGGGCGCACAGGGGAATCCACGGACAGGCGTCGATGGGGTAGGTGCCCACGGTCTCGGGGACTTCGACGCCCTCGACCTCCTGGACAACCTCCCACTCCTTACCATCTTCCGAGCGACGCACCCAGGTGTAGAGGTTCACGTCGTCGTTCTTGGTCTTTTCGTCGCGTTCCTGGGCGAGCTTCTGCATCACCGCCGCGCGGATCGAGTCCGGCAGCATGGCCGGGGCGATCTTGTCGAGCGTGATGATCTCCAGCACGTTGCCCAGGCCGTCGCGGTCGGTCACGTAGGAGGTCAGCGGGTACAGCTTGGGCTTGCCCTCGTCGGGGTCGTAGAGCAGGAAGTTGCCGAGGACGATGGCGTGCTTGGCCGCCTCGCTGAGGACCGGGCGGACGCCGCTGGTCTCCAGGTCGTTGACGATGACCCGCTCCACGTCCACCAGCGCGGCCTCCAGTTCGGAGGTCTCCACGCCAGCTTGCTCGGCGATGTTCTCGGCGACGGCCTGGTCAGGCGCGAGCTTGAACACAGAGGCGTTCGGCGGGAGCCAGGCCAGCACGATCTTCGAGGCCAAGGCGTTGACGCACTTCGGGCCGGTGTCGATGTAGGCGGAACCGGGGGTGCGCGATTTCGCGCCCTCGTCCACCCACAGGCGGGGCAGGGTGACCTTGGCGCAGCGCTTGGCGCGCGTCTCGGCTTCTTTGCGGTTGGACTTGAGATCGCCGTAGCGCTTCGCGGCCGTCTGCTTCTCGGCCGAGGTCTGCTTGGCGTCAGCCATTCGGAATGGTCAGTCCTTGGTACTGCGTTGCGTTGTTCAGGTCCAGTCGGACCTTGGACTTACGCCGCTGATCGGCCGCGTGGCCGGTCGGCTGGGTGTCCTGGCGGGTCAGCAGGATCGGGTCTTTCTCCTGCTGGTCCGGCATGTTGGGCTTGCTGCACATGATTAGCGGGCGCGGTGCTCCATCTGCTCAACCTTCCGCAGCGCCTTGAGCCGGAGGATCAGGCGGCGCTCGCCCTGCCGGAGCAGGAACTCCTCCTTCGGCTGGGCGGGGTCGTAGATCACTTCGGGGTGCAGTTCGTCCAGGAGGTCGATCAGGTCGTAGGAGTGCAGAGGGATTTGCATAGAACTCCTGGGTTATGAATAGGTGGGGAAACTGTCGTTTCCCCCGATGATGACCACTAAACCCTTAGAGTCGGGCCAGCGATTCCGCGACCATCCGCAGGCGGTGGATCGGGCCGTTGTTGTCGATCACGGTGTCGATCAGGTCGCCGTGGACGCCTGCCTCGGAGGTATGCGCCGAGACCGGGGCCGCGCTGTCGCGGAGCACCTGGACCACCTGGCCGCCCCACTCGCGGATGAACTGCGCCTCGTTGTCGAAGCGAACGTCCGACACCACGACGCCAGCCGCGCCGTCGCGGCGGGCCTGACGGATCTTCTGCGCGACCACCTTGACCCACAGGTCGCGGTCGATCATTTCGCGGCCCCACTCGGTGCCCACGGTCTGCATCAGGCGGCGCGGGGTCTGCCCGTTGAGCCAGTCGAGCGGCTCCTCCTTGAGCGGGCCGTCCTCCATCGCGGACACCGGCAGGCCGGTGATGTCCGCCACGAAGGCGCGGATCGGGGCCGCGAAGGACAGCTTCACGAAGCCGTGGTCGCTGACCAGGAACTCGGCCAGGGTGTCTTTGCCGCTACGGGCGCGGCCGGTGATTCCGATGATCTTCATGGGGACTCCAGAAAAGGAAAGGCCCGCACGAGGCGGGCCGAATGGGACTTGGGGGAGAGGCGCTACCAGCCGGGACGGCCGTGCAGCGCCAGGTTGATGGCGAGGGCCAGCAGCTTCGGACGCATCAGGCGAAGCACCGGGCGATCAGCCAGGCCGCACCAGCAGCGGCGACAGCGGCCGGCCACAGCTTGACGCGGCCAGCCGAGCGGTACAGGGCGCGTTCGAGGGTGTTGAGGCTGCGCCACCACAGCCAGGCGGCACCGTAGGCGACGAAGGCGAACAGCACGGCCAGCACGGCGATGATGGTGATGAACAGGATCAGGGTTTCCACAGCTTCACTTCCTTGGTCTTGGGGTTGTAGTCGCCGTAGCGCAGGATTCGCGCGAGGCGTGCTTGGCGGATCGCATCGTGCTTCGACAGCGGCTCGGTGCCGCCGCGGGGGATGCGGGTGGTGTAGGTGGTGACGACGGTGTTCCACAGCGCGCCGAGGTGCTCCTCGACGGACGCATCGCGGTACGCCTCGTGGATGGGCATGAGCAGCTCGTCCGCGCCCTTGTGGCCGATGCCGGGGAAGCCGGGGTAGTTGTCCACCTGGTCGCCCGTGAGCACCTGCTTCATCCAGAACAGGTCAGCGTCGTGAGCCGAGATCGGCCGGACGCCCACGTCGGGACGGTTGGGGTTGTAGAGACGGATGCCGGGGATCGTCTGCATGTCCTTGTCGATGGACACGACGATGCGGCTACCTGGCGCGCGCTTCGGATTCGGGTGCGAGGCCAGCAGGCCCAGCACGTCGTCACCTTCCAGGTTCTCGATCTCCACGATCTTGTCGCCGAACTCGTCGTATACGAACTCGTCGAGCACGTACCACAGGGCAGGCTTGTCCTTGCTGGCACGGTTGAGCTTGTAGGTCGGGTCGATGTCCTTGCGGAAGTTGTGCTTCTTGCAGGACAGGGCCAGCAGGTAATCACGCGCGCCGAACTTCTCGACGATCTCGTCGATGTAGTCCTCCAGCTTCGCCTTCGCGCGCTCGGGCTGGATCGCTTCGACCTTGTTGCCGTCGCCGTTCCAGTCGATGTTCGCGGTGTTCGAGAACGCGAGCTGGTAGCGCAGCACGTCGGCGTCGATCAGCAGCAGGGGGCCGCGCTTGTTCATGCGTCCACCCACTGCCATCCCAGGAACGCCAGCGCGAACCAGCGGTGCAGCCAGTTCGGACGCTCCTTGACCTGCACGAAGAAGTTGCCGCCGATGACCCAGGAACCGGCCGCATGCGGTGGCCGATAGGTCACGTAGGAAGTCATGGCCGCTTCTCCGGGTGGCGCTCATACCACGCCTGTAGCTCGGCGGCGTAGCGCTTCATTCCGGCCTGGTACTCCGGGCCGTCGCCGAGCGGGTACTCGTACTCGTCGCAGACGTAATCGCTGGTGGGGATGTACGAGAATCCGCCATTGCTGTTGGGGATCAGCATCAGGCCACTCTCGGTGTGTCCTTTCAGGCACGAGCCGTAATCGGCGCGTGGCGGCCAAGGCTTCATGTCGCACGCAGCGAGGCCAGCGCACAGCGCCAGGATCAGAAGTGCGCGCTTCATGCCATGCTCTCGTGTACGGCGACCCAGCACTTCTCGCCAACGCGGCGGATGAAGTAGATCGCGGTGTTCCACTCCACGGGGCGCAGCATGCGCTCCGTGCAGCACGGGCACTTGGCGTTGTAGGCGTGAACCTCGGGCTGGTGTTCGAGCACAGCCACGCGGTAGGTAGTACACGGAGCGATCAAGCGGACATCGCCGTCAGCGGGGCCGCCAATGAAATGCACGCGAAGCTGATTCTCGTTCATCGGTTCGATTCCTTGAGGACTTCCAGGGCGCTCGCCTTGTCGGCGTTGCAGCGCAGGAGGCCGTCCTCGGCGTTGCCGCCGAAGCGGTAGAGGTCGTAGGTGGTGGTGGTCGGGTCAGCCATCACGGCGTCGAGTGAGGAGTGCGTGCCCTCAATGACGGTCGGCTGGAGGAACTGCTCCGGCACGACTTTCGAGGTGTGCGCGGCGCAGCTCGTCAGGAATGCGGCGAGACAGGTAATCGCCAGTTTCCGGGTCAGCATTTGCTGCAATCTCCACAGAGCGGTTGGTGGTGGCGCGGGCGTTCCGCAGCGCTGCATCGAAGGCAGAGCGGCGCACGGCTTCGCGGTTGAGGGTCTCGACGGTCTGCTTGAGGTCGGCCAGTTCCTTTGCCGACTCCTCCAGCTCCGTCACGCGCTGGGCCATTGCGGTGTACTTCCAGGCTGCGAAGCCGCCAGCCGCGAGCGCGGCAACGACCAGCAACGCCGCGAGGGCGCGCAGGATGTTGGTTGGGTTCATCGGTTCTCTTGGACGTAACAGGCGACTCGCAGAAGCTCCGAGGGAGTCGCGTCGGACTTGATCTGATTCGCGCGTGCGGAGATCACGCGCACGTTGCCCCGGACGTAGCCGAGGTCAGGTTCGATGCGGTCGAGCGTGGGTGAGTTGGGGCCTTGGGCCTTGCGCCCGACAGCGCGGTACAGCGGGATGCCCAGCGCCGGGCAGAAGTCGGGGACCACGATGTCGTCCGACGTGAGGTCGAACGGCAGTCCCTTCCTTGCTGCCCGGCGTTTCGCTTGGCGCACCAGGGCGAGTGCAATGTCCCGCTTGCCGCGGGTCAGTGCGTCTCGGCCCAATTCCTTCCGATCTTGAACTCGCCATCCAGCGGACAGCGGAAGCCGAAGTAGTCGCCAGCCTTGCGGATGGCGGCCTGGGCGGTCTTGCCCACGAACTCGGCCTTGTCCTCGTCCACTTCGATCTGCCACTCGTCGTGGACATTGGCGAGGAACTCGTAGTGGACGCCCGGCACCAGCCCTGCGGCTTGCAGGTCGGCGTCAAGGATCACCAGGGCTTTCTTCATCACCAGCGCACCGGCCGACTGGAGCAGGGTATTAAGCGCGGCGTGGTCGCTGCGGATGTGCAGCTTCCGGCCGTCGAGACCGATCAGGTATCCCTTCTCGGCCGCGCGCTTCTTGACCCCGCGTACCAGCTTCTCCAGCGCAGGCAGTCCGGCCAGGAACTTCGAGCGGAGCTTCGCCCCGGCTTGGCGACCCTTGCCCACGATGGAACCGAGCTTCGCGTCGCCTGCCCCGTAGAGGAAGGCGTAGATGAAGGTCTTGGCGTTGTCGCGGGTTGGCAGTCCTGCCGCCGACTGGTTGACGGAGTGGATGTCGCCTTCGAGGATGACCTTGGCGTACTCGCCGCCGTCATGCTTTGCCATGAAGTGCGCCAGGCAGCGCAGCTCCAATCCCGAGGCGTCCGCGCCGACCTGGAGTTTCCCTGTCGGTACGCAGAACAGCGACCGGCATTCCTTACCGTAAGGCACGCCGCACTTCGGCACCTGAGCGATGTTCGGCTTCGAGTGCGTCATGCGGCCGGTCACCGCCGCGTTCTGATTCACGCTGCCGTGGATGCGGCCGTCCTTCTTGATGGCCTTGAGCCACGCCTCGTCGCCTTCGGCGAGCTGGCCGAGGCGCTTGTTGACGATGAAGTGCTCCAGCAGGAGCGGGATGATCGGGAACTTGAGCGCGCCCAGGACTTCTTCGTCGATCTTCGGTTGGCCCTTCTCGGTGAACTCCTGGGGCTGCCAGCCGTACATTGCAGTCAAGCGGTCAGCAATGTGCTGGCGGCTTGCCGGGTTGAACACCACGTCCTTGTAGGTCGTGACCTCCACGCCCTTGACGTAACCGCGGCGCTTGTCATCGCGCTTCGGTACGAACTTGCGCTTCACCACCTTCCACGGCGGAATGACCTTGCGCAGCTCGGCCTCCAGCGCAGTGCGCCGGGACACGAGGATGCACTCCAGCTCACGCGCCTTCTCCTGATCGAACAGGTAGCCGTAGCGCTGCTGACGCGAGAGGATCGGCGCGACGGCCTGCTCCAGCTCGATGGCCTCGGTAGGGAGGCCCTTGCTCATCAGCAACGCGAACAGTGCTTGCGTGACCGCAACGTCCTGGTCGCAGTAGTCGTCCATTTCCTGAGACCACTGTGCCCAGGGGTCGAGGCCGCGTGCGGCCATCTGCGCCGCGTAGTCGCCTTTCCAGCGACCGAGGCGGTAGCCCCACGCTTCGAGGGCGTGGCGGCCGATCAGCTTGCCCGGCAACACCGGGTTCGCTCCCTGCTTCTTGCGGGCCTTGAAGTCGCGGTCCTTGAGGTCCGGGTAGACCAGCGTGGACATCAGCAACGTGTCGAAGTACGCCTGGACCTTGAAGTCCGGGAACACCTTGGCGATAGCCGGAATGTCGAATCCGGCGATGTTGTGGCCGACAACGCGCTTGGCCTTCTTGAGCCTCTCGACGGCCTGACGGACTGTCATTTCGCCCGTGCCGTGATCGTTGGCGGACAGGATGGGACCGCGCGGTGCGCCGGTCTCATCTACCTCTTGGAGGGAAATGCAGTGGATCGTGTCAAGTTCGTCGAGGAGGCCATTGGTCTCGCAGTCGAATACGAGGATCAACGGCGGTCCTCCTTACGGGTAGCCGTGGTTGGTTACGGGGATTGCGCGGACGCGGCGGCGGGCGCGGAGGATGTACTCCGGCTCGGGGGCCTTCGGCGGCGTGTGGACGCCCTGCGGCGCGTGGCCGGGGAAGTCGTCGTCCTCGAACAGTTCGTCCTGCTCGGGCTGGCCGGGATGCAGCGTGTAGCCGTAGTCCTCGACGTAGTGCGTGATGCGGCGGATGGTGCGCTCGGTGCCGTTGTTGTTCAGCACGAACAGCAGCTTCTCCGATGCGTCGGCAACCGCGCCTTCGAGGGATACGACCACCACCTCGTCGGTGCTGGGTTCGTAGATGGCGACATGGGCGCAGCACCGCAGATCGAAGCGGGCGCAGTGCTCGTGCGGCGTGCCGAACTCGAAGCCGATCAGGCTCACGAGGTGACCCTCGGGCGAGCGGAAGTTGCGGATACCGTTCGGAGCGGCTTCGCTGGTCCAGTCGCTACGGCCGCTCAGGTACGCGGCCACGTAGGTGTAGCTCGCAAGTGACACGAAGAAGCAGTCGATGTCCTTGATTTCGGTCCCGTCGTAGAACGCGCGCAGGCTTCCGCCACCCAGGATGACCAGGTGGCGGACTTCGGCCGGCAACACGTCGAACAGGGACCGAGCGTGTTGCTCGGCAGTCATGGTTGGTCCCTTAGCGGATCAGGTTGGTGAAGCGCTCGGCGACACGCAGTGCGCGCTCGGCTTCTTCCTCGTGCTCGTCGGCCTGCGAGTGCAGGACATCGGCCTTGTCGCGCAGCGTCGAGGCGGTGGCGATGCGGTCGGCGCTGATCTTGAACAGCTTGTCCACCTGGCCCTCCAGCACCTTCACCACGTCGGTCACGGTGTCCTTGCGGAACGGAGCGGTCAGCAGGTCGATTGCGATGGCGACGATCTCTTTCATTGGGGTAGTTCCTCGGCTTTGATGTGGATGACCACGCGCCGCCCTGGCTTGCCGTACATGACACGGCAGGCTTGGTCGGAGCGCGGGAGTTGGTAGGGGAGAACGAGGCTCTCAGCGAAGGAGAGCGGCGCATCAGCTGGAATGAAGCCGACGACCGAGCGGCCGTCAGTAGTCGGAGGTGGATACATCGGATGACTCGTCGGCGAAGTCGCCGTATTCGCCCGGAGCATCTGCATTGAGCAGACGGCCGGATGCGTGGTCGTAGCTGTAGTAGAGAACCTGGCCGTTCGACTGGCCGGTGAAGCGATCCTTGAGGACGCGGAAGGTCGTGCAGTTGCGCTCGGCCTCGTTCTCGGCCTGCGTGTTGCGCTCCAGCCCGAACGCAAAGTGCGTCCAGAAGCCAATCGCGCGGCTGCCCTTGAAGTGGCGGAGCATCACGCGCCCGCCTTCCTCGTGTGGCTTGCCTTCCGGCGTGGCGAGGTGCGAGACCAGGTAGATGCAGATGAGGTGGCGCTGCGCGAACTGCGCGATCTTCGCCATCGTGTCCTCCAGCATCTTCCGCTCGTCCTCGGCACCGGCCGCGAACGACGTGAGGTTGTCGAGGACGATGTGCTTGACGCCCTCGGCGACGACCATGTGGGCCATCTTGGCTTCGATCACGTCCCACTCGGACGAGCCGAAGTGGTCGTAGATGAACACCTGGCCCTTGTCGAGAATCTCGAACGCGGCTTCCAGCTCCTCCTGCGTCCAGCTCCCATCGGGGACGTGGAAGCGGCGGCCAGCAACCTTGCCTGCCATGCGCTTCGCCGTCTCGACCGGCTGCTGCTCCAGGAAGAACAGGCCAACGCGGTCGCCGGTTTCCTGCGCGATGAAGGCTGCTTCCTCCATCAGCCAGTCGGTCTTGCCGATGCCGGTGCCCGCGCCGAAGGTGTAGACCTCGCCGTACCGCTTGCCGTAGGTCAGCGCGGTGAGGCGCGGGTCGTGCCAAGGCATGCCCATCGAGACCGGCTTGAGTGCCTTCTCCTTGAGGGAGCCGAACGTCACCACGCCATCGGGGCGCTTGGTCTGCGCTTCGTAGATGGCGCGGGTGATCGCCTCGGCATCGCCACGCTGGAGCAGCTCGTTCGGGTCTTTCGCCGGGAGCTGTGCGATCTTGGCCTTGCCGGGAGTCAGCAGCAGCGCCACTTCCTGCGCGGCGGCTTGGCCCGGTTCGTCCATATCGAACATGAGCACAACCTCGTCGAAGCCGTTGACCCACTCCAGCTCGCGCTTGATGGACTTGGCCGCGCCTTGCGCCCCGTTCGGAACGGACACCACCGGCCAGCGGAGGCCGAGTGCCTGCGCCACGGAGAGCGCGTCGATCTCGCCTTCGGTGATGACGAGGCGTCGCCCCGGTTCGTAGAGGTGCTGGCCGAACAGCCCGCACGCCTTCGAGTCGCCGATGAACGAGAACTTCTTGTCGGGGTAGCGGAGCTTCTGCGCGACGATGCCGCCATCGCGCTTGTAGTTGGCGATCTGCACGGTCTTGCCGTGCTTGTCCTTGCCGATCCAGTAGCCGTACTTACGGCATGCTTCCTCAGTGATACCGCGCTTCGCCAGGGCTTGCGGTTCACCCTTCGCAAAGTCGCTCATGGTTTTCCTGCTGGTGGGTTGAGAGACCTCCTCGCCTTCGGCTGGCTCGTAGTGACCGCAGCCGAAGCAGTAGCCGTGCCCGTCGCTGTAGCGCGCAAGGTTGTCCTTGCTGCCGCAGTTCGGGCACGGCTCTTTGTGGAGGTATTCGGAGTCAGCGCTTTGCACGCTCCACGGACCACATGCGCTTGCGGTAGGAAATGCCGAGGCGACGATTCAGCGCACCCTTGACGGTGCGGCCCAGGCCGCGGAACGGCTTGTCGGCGCGCGCCCATGCGCGCTCGAAAGCCAGGCGCATCGCGGACGGAATGACGGTGGTGGCGGTGTTGGTCATGCGTTCTTCTCCAGCAGGAACTTGGTGAATGCGGCGACTTCTTCGGTCGCATCGTTGGCGTCGAGGCCCAGCTCGTCGGTGCAGTAGTTGCGATACAGCTGGAGCAGCGCATCGACGCGGTACTGCTTCGGAGCGCGGCGCGCTTCCAGGAGCGGAGCCTTGCTGCGGCGCTGACGGCGCGACAGGCGATAGCGCGTGTACCGCTGCCCCGAGGCGTCCTCGCAGGTCTGCGTTTCGATCTCGAAGCCAGCAGCGCGCAGCTCATCGACGCGCGAGGCAAGGCGGCGGATGCGGTAGACGCCTTCGGCCTGCCACGAGGTCAGGTGCGAGTGGCGACGCAGGTGATCCAGGACGACCTGGGTTTGCGGGGGCAGCGGTTTCACGTTGGGTTCTCCTATCGAGGGAAGTCAGGTGCCCACACGACGGGCTTGCCGTAGGCGGCGAGCAGGCGTCGCAGCGCGGCGTGTTGGGCTTCGGTGAAGTTGTCCTCGGGCTGCATGGCGTCGTTGACGCCGCCCAGGAGGCAGACTTGGTATGCGGATTGGTTGTGCTTACCGGCGAGAGCGCCGGGCTGATTCAGCGGGCGACCGTCGTAGATCGAGCCGTCGCGTTCGATGACGAAGTGGACGGCGATCTTCGAGTAGCCCTGCGAGCGGTGCAGGCGTGCGAGTTCTTCGCCGGTCGTGACCTGCTCGGGGCGGGTCATGCTGGCGAGGACGAACAGCGCCTCTACCGATTCCAGAGGTTTGAGGCGCACTTAGAGTTTGTAGAGGTGGACTTCGGTGCGTGGTTCTTCGTCCGGCTGCGCCCAGCGCTTACCGGAGAGCAGCCACATGACTTGCTTGTCGTCGGCCCAATAGCCGGTGGCTTTGGTCACAACGTCCATCGGCCCCTTGGCGAGGTTGTCCACGTCGCCCTTGGGAAACGCGGCCTTCGAGGTCTTGGCGCGTTTGCATACCGCGATGATGACCACTAAAACCGGATCGGTCGGCGACAGGTCCAGGTCACCGGCTGGCAGATGCTTCTCTGCGGCTTCCTTCCAGGTCTTGTAAGTCTTGCCGTAGTAGACGCCCCAGCGCGAAACCTTCGGGCGCGAGGCGGGCACCGGGTCAAACGGGAACGTGAGGGAGGCCAAATGCTTGGCCCCCCTCGCGGTGTCCACGATGACCGACAGCGGATCAGTAGTCGCCGTCATCGCCCTCGTCGTCGGAGTCGCTGTCGTCGTCCGAGTCGTCGTCGCTGAACGGCGCGCTGTCGGCGGCCTCGTAGCCGTCCTCCTCGCCGAAGCCGTAGTCCTTGGCGTTGCGCTGGCCGAACTCGACCAGCTCGATCACCTGGACGGCGACCATGTAGCAGGTCAGGTAGAACTTCTTGGCCGATTCGACAAACGAGCCGCCGATCTCGTAAGAGACCTTGAGTTCGCTGCCGCCGCCGATCTGCGGCGGGTTGTCGATCTTCTTGCCGCGGGCGTCGAAGATGTCCGGGCGCATGGTGAACTTCTTGCCGGTGCGCTTGCTGACGCCGCTGGCCTTCATCTTGAACTTCACCAGCACGCGGCCGGTGTCATCGCCGTTCTCGTCGGTTTCTTCGGTGAACACCGGGGCCACTTCGGCACCCTTCTTCTTCTTCGGGTTCTCGCTCAGGAACTCCTGGAACAGCTCGTCGCGCCGGGTTTCCAGCTTCTTCGCCAGCGCCTTGAAGTCCTTGTCGTTCGGGTCGAACGCCAGGCTCACGGTGTATTCGCCTTCCGGCTTGAACTTGGTGTCCGGTTCGTTCAGGCGCGGCCACACGGCGGTGCCCTTGGGGGAGACGAATCGTTCGCGCTTCTTGGTTGCCATCAGTTGTCGGTCTCGTAGTTGGTAGGGAGATAGATGCCCGCGCGCCACAGGTCAGCGGCGGCGGTCAGCGGGGTGTCGGCGGAAATGCCGAAGGCTTCGTCGATGTCGAAGCCGATGAGCGCCTCGTCGATGAAGGCGTCGGTGATCGGGTCACGCATCACGGGTAGTGCGGTTTCAGCTCGCGCTCCGCGTAGCGGCGCACGGCGTTGAGGGTGTTGACCTGCCGGTAGCGGCAGTCCTGCTCCATGCGCGAGACGACCCGCAGCACTTCCATCGGATCGAGGCCGAGCACTTCGCAGAAGTTCTTGAAGGCGCACGCCAAGCCGATCACCTGATCGGCCGGGTGGCCGAGGGACTGCACGCTGTCGATCACGACGAAAGCGCCGCGTGCGGCGCTCTCGGCGGAACGTGAGTGCAGTCCGTCGATGACGCGATCACGCACCTGCGTGCAGCTCCGTCATGCGGTGCTTGAACTCCTCGACCGTGCCGTGTTCGGCCGGGTTGTAGATGCCGAGGACCACACCGAAGTGGTCCTGGGCAACGTAGGTGTTCAGTGCGTGCTGGTAGTTGATGCTCATGTTGATGTTCTCGCTTGGGGTATCAATTGCCAAAGGGGGATGGACTAGGCAAAGAAATAGCGCGACTCCAGCACCAGGCTGAGGTCCAGGTCGCCATGCGGCGGGAGGGGTGGGAGTTTCTCTGCCGCTTCTGGCGGGAGCTGCTCGACGAGTTGCTGTCGGAAGTCGGCCAGTACGTCGCCGCTGTATTGATCGACGAACGCCTGCCGGAGTGCGGCGGCGAGGATTGCTGCCTGGCCCGCGTGCGTACCGTAGGAGTCGTGGATCATGGCGAACGACTCGATGCCGTTCTCTGCCGCGAGGCAGGTGGTCAGCATCATGTGGCTGGCGTCGCAGGAGTGGACGAAGTTCGGGCTGATCCCGAGGGTCTGCCTGCGACGGTCGAGCTTAGTACCGCCGATGTTGACCACTAAATTCACCTCGCGGCCTCCGACGTGCGGCCGGATGCGGACGCCTTCCTCCTCGCGGTACTCCTGGAGGACCGGGAAGCCAGCGGGGGTCGTCCAGCTCACCGGCAGGTCGGCCGACGAGGCGACCTTGGAGGCGTCACGCAGCCAGTCCATCGCCGCGCGGGCTGCGATCACGACCTCGCCGATGCATTCCCACAGCAGGGTCGCCAGGTACTCGGCGGTCTCCCAATCGTCCTCCATGCCCAGCTTCTTGAACTTGGAGAGCACCTGGGCGCGCATGCCCGACTTCGTGACGCCGTAGGGCAGCGTCATCACCGGCTGCTTCACGATGTCGCGGGTGAGCTGGCCGTCCAGCTTGATCGCCAGCGGGTCGCCGCTCTCGGCACGGGCGCGCAGCTTCTCCTGGGCCACGTCCTTCACGCGCGAATAGATGTCGGCGGGCTTCGGCTGCGGGATCAGGTTGGTGGCTGCGCCGCCCACGGAGTCGCGGAGCATGGCCGAGAAGTTCTGGAGGCCGTTGCAGGAGCCGTCGAGCGCGATGGGCAGATGGGAGACGTGATCGCGGCCGTTGAGGCTGTAGCCGAGCCACTCGAAGCACGCGGCCAGCGCGCAGAACGGGCTGTCGGCGTCCATCCAGAAGCGTTGGCCGTCCAGCGGATCGAGGGCGCTGTCGAGAATCTGCTCCTCGTGCTCGCGCACCCAGGCCACGCGCTCCTCGAACGACACCTTGTCCACGCCGAAGCAGTTGGCGACGTGGATGGCGAGCCAGTAGGCACCGTCCTCGCCGAGCGGCACGCCTTGGGCGAACGTCAGCAGGCCCTTGGCCGCATCATCACCCTGCGGGGTCAGCGTCGGGGGCAGGGGGTAGCACCGGCCGCGGAAGTCGAGGTTGTGCGGGAAGTAGATCGCGGGGTACTCGGCGAACTTCTCCGCAAGGGCGATCTTCTGCGCGGCGGCGAGGCGGGTGGACACGCTGCGCGCGTTGGCCTCGTAGACCTTGGCGCGGTCGCGCTTCCATTCCTTGAACTCGTCGGCGTGGTGCTCCTTGAAGTAGTCCGGGTCGGTCTCCAGCAGGGCAGGGCGGCTCGGCAGGTCCATCAGCTCGCGCTCCGGCAGCCCGGCGACACCGCCGCCTGCGTTCCACAGCTCGCGCATGACCTCCAGGACGGGCACGTTCACCTTCCAGGCGGTTGCCTGGATGGCGTTGAGGGCCTGGTAGACGTTGGGCATATCGACCAGCGCCAGCTCGCGCTTGTAGGCGCGGTTGCGGGTACGCACGAGGTCAGCCCGGCCGCCGATGTCGGTCAGGTAGCCTCCGTCGCGGGGCGTGGTCCACGGACGCGGCGGGACGACCATCGGCATCAGCACCGGCTGGTACAGGGCGGCGCTGTCGTGGGCCTTGGTCAGCCAGTCGAGCACCTTCTGATTCCCGGCGATGAGCAGGTGGCGCTTGCCGCGCTCGGCCACGGTGACCAGCTCGACCAGCCCGGTCGCCTCGACGAACAGCTCGATGAGCTTCATGCCCACCAGCAGCGCGTCCTTGTCGGACAGGTAGAGGCGCTTGTCGTCCTCGGGGGCGAACTCGGCGTCGGCGATGACGTGCCGCATGACGGCGGTGGAGTGCCGGGCCGAGGTGGACTTCTTGAGCTGCTCCTGGACCACCCGGTACAGGCCGGGGTGCTTCTCGCGGAGCAGGGAGAAGTTGATCTCGTTGGCGACCTCGTGGCCCAGGGTGATCGCCACGGACACCGCCTTGCGGTGATCGGCGACCAGCGCGTTGACGCAGGTGAAGCTGGTCAGATAGGCGAGGGCGTGGGGGTTCAGGTGGCGGATGAATTTGAGGGCGGCGTGGCGCTTGCCCGGCTTGCCGGTGTCGGCTTCGGCCACGAACGCCATGATCGCGGCGGCGGTGGCGTCGATGCTCTCCATGACCAGCTTGCGGCCGGGGCCGGTCTCGGCCTCCTGGCGCTGCTCCCTGATCTTCTCGTAGCGGGCAATGCCCAGGCTGGTGCTTTCCTTCTCCAGTTCGAGCTGGGCGGCGTGCAGGTCGTTCTCTTGCCAAGTCGTCATCGTTTGCCCTCGGGGGATGCAAAAGTCAAAACGGGAGGACCGCACCGGGGGCTGCCCGGTACGGTCCTGAGTGGTTCGGTTGTTGGTCCTGGGTGGACCTATGTGGAACTGTAGTAGTCCTCGGTGGTGAACAGCAATGAGTAGTTCTGAATGGTTGTCCTAGGAGGAGGTCCGCCGAAGATGACCACTTTATTCGGCGTCACCTGGTGTCACCTGTCGTGGCACCCGGCGTCACCTATATGTCACCCGAAGCGTCACCTGATAGACTGGAAAGCTGTAAGTAGTTGAGTGGTCAGGACTAATCGGCAGGGGCTTCGGGATTTAGGTTCCAGTGCCGCAAGGCGTGGGGGTTCGAGTCCCCCCTTTCGCACCACAGACCCGGCTGGCACCGGGCTGTTCGATGGCACGTCCCGCGCGCCGGAAGACGGCCGACCCACCCTGAACGGGGATCCGGGATGACGCTTCCGGCCCTGTGCTGGCGGCGCTGCCCGATATCGGCCAAACTACAGGGCTGCGGCGGGATTGTGCGTCCACGGCCCCGTCTCCAAAACCCGTTTCATTCACATCAGTGCCGGGGGCAGCGCCACCGGTGGCAGGAGTCAACATGCAAGCTTCGATCGAATCCACCGGCAATCTGGAACGCCGCCTGACCTTCTCGCTGCCGGAAGACCGCCTGCAGACGCACATCAGCGGCCGCCTGGGCGAAATCGCCCGGACCGCGCGCATCAAGGGCTTCCGCCCGGGCAAAGTGCCGGCCAAAGTGATCGAACAGCGCTTCGGCGCGCAGGTGCGCAACGAAGCGCTGGACGGCCTGCTGCGTGAAACCTTCGACGCGGCCGTGCGTGAGCATGACCTGCGCATCGCCGGTGCCCCGCGCATCGACAAGGGTGACGACGGCGAGTTCTCGTTCGTGGCCACCGTTGAACTGATCCCGGACTTCGGCGACGTCGACGTCAGCAAGCTGACCGTCGTACGCCACACCGCCGAGATCACCGATGCCGACATCGACCAGATGATCACCAACCTGCGCGAACAGCGCCGCAGCTGGAGCCCGGTCACCCGTGGCGCACAGGACGGCGACCTGGTCGCGCTGGAAACCTTCTCGCAGGCGGGTGACGAGCGTCTGCCGGCGGAAGGTACCGAGAAGGGCAGCGTGGTCATCGGTCAGGGCATGATGTTCGACCAGATCGAAAAGGGCCTGGTCGGCCTGGCCAAGGGTGAAGAAAAGACCCTGGACGTCGAATTCCCGGCCGATTGGCGCGTGCCTGCCTTGGCCGGCAAGCAGGTCCAGGTCACCGTCAAGGCCGTCGATGTGTCCGAGCCGGTGCTGCCGGAAGTGGATACCGACTTCATCAAGAGCTTCGGCGTGAAGGGTGGCGACCTGGAACAGTTCCGCAAGGACATCCGTGCCAACCTGGAGCGCGAGCTGAAGGGCGCGCTGATGAACCGCCTGCGCCGAGAAGTGGGCGAGCAGCTGATTGCCGCCTACGCCTCGGTGGAAATGCCGCCGCGTCTGGTCGAGAACGAAGCCCGTGCCATGCTGGCGCAGCAGGTCGAGCAGATCCGCCGCAGCGGTCGCAACCCGGGCGACGTCCCGGCCGACGCCCATGAAGGCTTCAAGGACGCCGCCGCCAAGCGCGTGCTGGTCGGCCTGCTGGTCGGCGAAGTGGCCCGCAGGAACGACCTGCGCCTGGACCCCAAGCGCCTGAATGAAACCATGCGCCTGATCGCCTCGACCTACGAAGAGCCGGAACAGGTCATTGAGATGTACCGCAACGACCCCCAGCTGATGAGTGGTCTGCAGAACCGCGTGATGGAAGAGCAGGTGATCGACTGGATCGCCGAGCGCGCCCAGCACACCGAGCAGGCCCTGTCGTTCCAGGACGCCATCCGCCAGTAAGCGGTCGGCGTCACCGGCCCCGCGTCTCGGCGCGGGGTGTTTTCTCCCTACTCAATAGGTGCCCCAGTAATGGACAACGTAACCAAAGCCCTGAACATGGTGCCGATGGTGGTCGAACAGACCAGCCGCGGCGAGCGCGCCTATGACATCTATTCGCGCCTGTTGAAGGAGCGTCTGATCTTCCTGGTCGGCCCGATCGACGACCACATGGCCAACCTTGTGGTGGCGCAGCTGCTGTTCCTGGAAGCGGACAATCCGGAAAAGGACATCAGCATCTACATCAACTCGCCCGGTGGCGTGGTCACCGCGGGTATGGCCATTTACGACACCATGCAGTACATCAAGCCGGACGTGAGCACCATCTGCGTCGGCCAGGCCGCCTCGATGGGTGCCCTGCTGCTGGCATCGGGCGCGGCCGGCAAGCGTTATGCGCTGCCGAACTCGCGGGTGATGATCCACCAGCCGCTGGGCGGCTTCCAGGGCCAGGCCACGGACATCGACATCCATGCCCGTGAAATCCTGACCCTGCGCTCGCGTCTGAACGAAGTGCTGGCCAAGCACACCGGCCAGTCGCTGGAAACCATTGCCCGCGACACCGAACGCGACAACTTCAAGAGCGCGGCCGACGCCATGGCCTATGGTCTGGTGGACCAGGTGCTGGAGCGTCGCCCGGAAGAGTCGATCACCCCGGCATAACGGTAGTGCCAGGCCGGGTAACCGGCCTGTTTCCGCGGGGTCGGGCTGGACTGGTGTCCACCCGGCCCTGTGCTATTCTCGAATCGAACCCCCGTTCAGCGGGTGGGGTAACTGGGTAAGCGAAGCATGAGCGAAGACCGCCAAGGTCGTTCCACGGACACCGGCAAGATCCTCTACTGCTCCTTCTGCGGAAAGAGCCAACATGAGGTGCGCAAGCTGATTGCGGGGCCGAGCGTGTTCATCTGCGATGAGTGCGTGGAGCTGTGCAACGACATCATCCGCGAGGAACTTGAGGAAAAGGCGCAGTCGGCCCGCAGTTCGCTGCCCAAGCCGCGCGAGATCCTCGAGGTCCTCGACCAGTACGTCATCGGCCAGAACCGCGCCAAGCGCACGCTGGCAGTGGCCGTTTACAACCACTACAAGCGCATCGAGAGCCGCCAGAAGAACGACGACGTCGAACTGGCCAAGTCGAACATCCTGCTGGTCGGTCCGACCGGTTCGGGCAAGACGCTGCTGGCCGAGACCCTGGCCCGCCTGCTCAATGTGCCGTTCACCATGGCCGACGCGACCACGCTGACCGAAGCCGGTTACGTGGGCGAGGACGTGGAAAACATCATCCAGAAGCTGCTGCAGAAGTGCGATTACGACGTCGAGAAGGCGCAGCAGGGCATCGTCTACATCGATGAAATCGACAAGATCTCGCGCAAGAGCGAAAACCCGTCGATCACCCGCGATGTCTCCGGCGAAGGCGTCCAGCAGGCCCTGCTGAAGCTGGTCGAAGGCACCGTGGCCAGCGTGCCGCCGCAGGGCGGACGCAAGCACCCGCAGCAGGAATTCCTGCAGGTCGACACCAAGAACATCCTGTTCATCTGCGGCGGTGCGTTCGCCGGGTTGGACAAGGTGATCCAGGCCCGCTCCAACGACGCCGGCGGGATCGGTTTCGGGGCCAAGGTGAAGAGCTCCGAGCGCAAGCAGGAAGTGGGCAAGGTGCTGGCCGAAGTCGAGCCGGAAGACCTGATCAAATTCGGTCTGATCCCCGAGTTCGTCGGCCGCCTGCCGGTCGTGGCCACCTTGGAAGAACTGGACGAAGCGGCCCTGGTCAGAATCCTGACCGAGCCCAAGAACGCCATCACCAAGCAGTTCAAGAAGCTGTTCGAGATGGAGCACGTGGAGCTGGAGTTCCGCCCTGACGCCCTGTCGGCTATTGCCCGCAAGGCGCTCAAGCGCAAAACCGGTGCCCGTGGCCTGCGCACCATCGTCGAGTCGGTCCTGCTGGACACCATGTATGACCTGCCTTCGGCCGAAAACGTCAGCAAGGTGGTGGTGGATGAATCGGTGATCGAACACAAGTCCGAGCCCTACTTGATCTACCAGACCCCGCCCGCCCCTGAACAGAAGGCGGCCGGCGCTGAATAATCATTCAACCGTTTGAATTGAATGATTTTTTTCAGAGCAGCTTGCATCCTGATGCCGATGGCCCCATAACGGGGCCATCGGCTTTTTTGTATCCGGGTGAGGCTGCCCGGAGGCCATCCCCACTGTTCCATTGGAGCCCCTATGGCCCGTTCCCCAAGTGAGACTCTCGACCTGCCGGTTCTGCCGCTGCGTGACGTGGTGGTGTTCCCGCACATGGTCATTCCGCTGTTCGTCGGTCGCGACAAGTCCATGCATGCCCTGGAGCAGGCCATGGTCGCCGACAAGCGCATCCTGCTGCTGGCGCAGAAGTCGGCTGAAACCGACGACCCGGCCGCGGCTGACCTGTACCAGGTCGGTACGCTGGCCCAGGTGCTGCAGCTGCTGAAGCTGCCCGACGGCACCATCAAGGTGCTGGTCGAAGGCTTGGCGCGCGTCAACGTCACCCAGGTCACCGAGCGCGACGGCGCGCTGCACGGCGTGGGTCAGGAGATCGAATCCGACGATTCGCGCGAACCGCGCGAGGTCGAGGCCATCGCGCGTTCGCTGATGTCGCTGTTCGAGCAGTACGTCAAGACCAACCGCAAGCTGCCGCCGGAGCTGCTGCAGACCCTTTCCGGCATCGATGAGCCGGCGCGTCTGGCCGACACCATCGCCGCGCACATCAGCGTGCGTCTGGCTGACAAGCAGCGCCTGCTGGAAACCCTGCAGACCAGCGAACGGCTGGAAATGCTGGTCGGTCTGGTCGATGGCGAAATCGACGTGCAGCAGATGGAAAAGCGCATCCGCGGCCGCGTGAAGTCGCAGATGGAAAAGAGCCAGCGCGAGTACTACCTCAACGAGCAGATGAAGGCCATCCAGAAAGAACTGGGTGACCTGGACGACGCGCCCGGTGAGATGGACGAGCTGGCCCGCAAGATCGCCGAAGCCGGCATGCCCAAGCCGGTCGAAACCAAGGCCAAGGCCGAGCTGACCAAGCTCAAGCAGATGTCGCCGATGTCAGCTGAAGCGGCGGTCGTGCGCAACTACCTGGACTGGCTGCTGGGTGTGCCATGGAAGAAGCGCACCAAGGTCCGCAAGGATCTCAAGGTTGCCCAGGACACCCTGGATGCCGACCACTTCGGCCTGGACAAGGTCAAGGACCGCATTCTGGAATACCTCGCGGTGCAGTCGCGGGTGAAGCAGATGAAGGGCCCGATTCTGTGCCTGGTCGGTCCGCCGGGCGTGGGCAAGACCTCGCTGGGTCAGTCCATTGCCAAGGCCACCAACCGCAAGTTCGTACGCATGTCGCTTGGTGGCGTGCGCGATGAAGCGGAAATCCGCGGCCATCGCCGTACCTATGTAGGTTCCATGCCCGGTCGCATCGTGCAGAACCTCAACAAGGTCGGCAGCAAGAACGCGCTGTTCGTGCTTGATGAGATCGACAAGATGTCGATGGACTTCCGTGGCGACCCGTCCTCGGCGCTGCTGGAAGTGCTCGACCCCGAGCAGAACAACGCGTTCAACGACCATTACCTGGAAGTGGACCTGGACCTGTCCGAAGTGATGTTCGTGGCGACCTCCAACTCGCTCAACATTCCCGGCCCGCTGCTCGACCGCATGGAAGTGATCCGTATCCCCGGCTATACCGAGGATGAAAAGCTCAACATCGCCATGCGGTACCTGGTGCCCAAGCAGATCAAGGCCAACGGTCTGAAGCCGGAGGAACTGGAGATCGCCGCAGACGCCATTCAGGACGTGGTGCGTTACTACACGCGCGAATCGGGCGTGCGCAACCTCGAGCGCGAAATCGCCAAGATCTGCCGCAAGGTGGTCAAGGAGATAGCGCTGGCGGGTCCGCAGCCGGCTGCCAAGGCCAGGAAGGGCGCGCGCAAGGCCAAGGCGCTGGTCACGGTGAATGGCAAGAACCTGGACAAGTACCTGGGCGTGCGTCGCTTCGACTTCGGCCGTGCCGAAGAACAGAACGAGATCGGTCTGGTCACCGGTTTGGCCTGGACCGAAGTCGGCGGCGACCTGCTGCAGATCGAATCCACCCTGGTGCCGGGCAAGGGCGCGCTGATCCTGACCGGTCAGCTTGGCAACGTGATGAAGGAATCGGCCTCGGCGGCGCTGTCGGTGGTGCGTTCGCGCGCGGTCGGCTTCGGCATCGACCCCGAGTTCCTGCAGAAGCACGACGTGCACGTGCACGTGCCCGATGGCGCTACGCCCAAGGACGGCCCCAGTGCCGGCATCGCCATGGTCACCTCGTTGGTATCGATGCTGACCAAGGTGCCGATCCGGGCCGATGTCGCCATGACCGGTGAGATCACCCTGCGTGGTCGTGTCACCGCCATCGGCGGGCTCAAGGAGAAGCTGCTGGCCGCCCTGCGCGGTGGCATCCGCACCGTCATCATTCCAGAGGAAAACCGCAAGGATCTCGCGGACATCCCGGCGAACGTCACCCGCGACCTGGAGATCGTGCCGGTGAAGTGGATTGAAGAGGTGCTGGACATCGCCCTGGAGACGCCGCTGACCCCGAAGAAGGCCAAGAAGGCGAAGCCGCAGGTTGCGGTTCGCAGTCGCGGCAAGACAGCTTCCAATGCGCGCGTCAAGCACTGACGCGCGTTGCTGAATCCTCTGAAACCCGCGTCGTTGCTGGCTTTTCAGCTTGCGTGGGGTAGGGGGCACTGGTATAAAAGCACCACTCGCAAGTAAGCACATTGCTGACTAGGGCGAACAATTCACTGGCATCCGGGCAGCACGACGGGTTCGGATGCTTCACTGCCTAACACGCGGAAATCCCCGCCAAAGGAGCTGTACAGAATGAACAAGACCGAATTGATCGACGCCGTGGCTGAAGCCGCCGACCTGACCAAGGCCGAAGCCAGCCGCGCTGTCGATGCAGTGGTTGCTTCCGTCACCAAGGCACTGAAGGCCGGCGACGCCGTGACCCTGGTGGGCTTCGGTACGTTCCAGGTGCGCGACCGCGCTGCCCGTACCGGCCGCAACCCGAAGACCGGCGACACCATCAAGATCGCTGCTTCGAAGAATCCGTCGTTCAAGGCTGGCAAAGCCCTGAAGGATGCCGTAAACTAAGCGGCTTGCTGGGGTGCTTAGCTCAGCGGTAGAGCGTCTCCTTTACACGGAGAGGGTCGGGGGTTCGAAACCCTCAGCACCCACCAGGCACTGCCAGTAGATGGTTTTTGAAAGTGTGGAGCGGTAGTTCAGCTGGTTAGAATGCTGGCCTGTCACGCCGGAGGTCGCGGGTTCGAGTCCCGTCCGCTCCGCCACTCATCAGGGCCCTCGAGCAATCGGGGGCCTTGTTTTCTCCGACAGCATCACGCTGTCGGAGAAAACAGAAAAGTAAAACGCGGAGCGGTAGTTCAGCTGGTTAGAATGCTGGCCTGTCACGCCGGAGGTCGCGGGTTCGAGTCCCGTCCGCTCCGCCAGTTTCAAAAAAATCCTCGAAAAGTGTTAATTCGGGGTGGGTTTTCTTCACATCTTCGGATATGATGAGCGCCTGCAAAGTTTCAGCGCGGAGCGGTAGTTCAGCTGGTTAGAATGCTGGCCTGTCACGCCGGAGGTCGCGGGTTCGAGTCCCGTCCGCTCCGCCAACTTTTGAAAGCCCCTGGTGAAAGCCAGGGGCTTTTCTTTTGCCTGCAGGGCAGGGCAGTTGGGGCGTGGCGCGAAGCGGGTTACACTGCCGGGCTCGCCAATCAGGCCTTGATTTCACTCATGCTGCAGAAACTCCGCGACAAGACCTCGGGCTGGATCGTCACCGTGATCCTGGGGCTGCTGATGATTCCCTTCCTGTTCGTGATCGATAACAGCTACCTCGGTGGCGTTGGCGCACAGAACGTGGCCAAGGTGTCCGCCCCGCCGACCTGGTGGCGTTCGGCTCCGGGCTGGTGGCCGATGTCGCTGCTGTGGGAACACCACGAGATCAGTTCCAACGACTTCCGCACCCGCTTCGAGCAGGCGCGCATGCAGGCGAGCGCGCAGCAGGGGGAGGACTTCGACCCGCGCAAGTTTGAAAGCACTGAAAGCAAGCTGGAAGTGTTGGACCAGATGATCGACGAGCAGGTCATGCGACTGTCCGGAGAGCAGGCCGGGCTGGTCATCAGCGACGCCGCCGTGCGTGAAACCATCGCTTCCATTCCGGCTTTCCTCAACCAGGAAGGCAAGTTCGACGGCACCCAGTACCGTGCGGCCTTGGCCGCCGGTAACCCGCCGCGTACGCCGGCGCAGTTCGAGGTGCAGGTCCGCGAAAGCCTGCAGACCTCCATCATTCCATCTGCGCTGCAGGGGGCGGGCTTCGTCACCGCCGCCGATGCCGACCGCCTGATGAAGCTGCTGGGCGAAACCCGCGACGTGGAACTGGCTGCGCTGCCGGAGCTGCCGGCCGACACCGCCGAGGTGACCGACGCGCAGATCAAGGCCTGGTACGACGGCCACACCAAGGACTTCCGCCAGCCGGAAACCGTCAGCCTGGAATACGTGGAAATCAATGCCGCGACGCTGCCGGCGGCTACCGCCGCTGACGAAGCCACGCTGCGCAAGCGCTACGCCGATGAGAAGGCCCGCTTTGGCACGCAGGAAACCCGCTTGGCTTCGCACATCCTGTTTGCCGCCGACGCCAGCGACGCGGCCGCAATGAAGGCCGCCGAACAGAAGGCTGCCGCCATTGCCGCCCAGGCCAAGGCCCCGGGTGCTGACTTCGCTGCGTTGGCCAAGGCCAACTCCGACGACACCGGCTCCAAGCAGGGCGGCGGCGATCTGGGCTGGGTGGAACGCGGCGTGATGGTCAAGCCGTTCGAAGACGCACTGTTCGCAATGAAGGCCGGCGAGATCTCCGGCCCGGTCAAGACCGACTTCGGCTACCACGTGCTGCAGTTGCGCGAGATCAAGCCCGGTCAGGCCCGTCCGTTCGAAGAGGTGCGCGACCAGCTTGCCGCCGAGCAGCTCAAGGCGGACAGCGAAGGCAAGTTCAGCCAGCTCAGCGGTCGCCTGGTCGACGAGGTCTACAAGAACCCGTCCTCGCTGACTGCTGCGGCTGAAACCCTGAAGCTGCCGGTGCAGACCGTTGGCCCGTTCACCCGTGAAACCGCCAGCGGCATCGCCGCCAACCCGGCGGTGCTGCGCGCGGCGTTCTCCGACGTGCTGACCCAGGACGGCACGGTCAGTGACCCGATCGAAATCGCGCCGAACCACAGTGTGATGATCCGCGTCACCGAGCACAGCCCGGAGCAGGCCCTGCCGCTGGACAAGGCGCGTGATCAGGTCATCGCCGCCATCCGTGCCGACCGCACCCGTCAGGCGTCCGAGAAGGCCGCTGATGCCGTGCTGGCCAAGCTCAAGGCAGGCCAGACCCTGCAGGCCATCGCTGCCGAAGAAAAGCTGCAGGTCAGCCCACTGCCCGGCCTGCCGCGCACCCAGCCGGTGCCGACCCCGGAAATCAACCGCGCGATCTTCGCTGCCGCACAGCCGGCCGAAGGCAAGCCGACCTACGGCAAGGTCAATGTGCAGGGCCGCTACCTGGTCTTCGCGGTGAACAAGGTCACCCCGGCCAACCTGGACGAAGTGCCCGCCGAGCAGAAGCAGCAGTTCAAGCAGCAGCTCGAGCAGCTGGACGGCATGTCGGCCGCGCAGGATTTCGTGAAGACCGCAAGAAAGCGCTTCAAGATCCAAACCGAAGAGAGCAACCTTTAACCGACGCCTGCGGTGCCGGTTAAAGGTTCTTCGGCAAGAAGGGGGCTCTCCACCCGATGCATGTCGTAGAGCCGGGCTTGCCCGGCTGGCGCAGAAACAAAAAGGCCCGGCATTGCCGGGCCTTCTGCGTTTCAATGCACTGCCATCAATCCTCGACGCGCAACACCGCGCCCGGCTTCAGCACGCTGCTGCCGGACAGATTGTTCAACGACAACAGCGCCTTCAACGGCATCCCATAACGCTTGGCGATCGTCCATGCCGACTCGCCATTGCGTACCGTGTGCCGGCGCGCGCGCGGACGATCAGCTGCACTGGCCACTGTGCGCTTGGCTGCCGGCATGTTCGGCCGGGCGCTGGCCATGTCGGTCGCCGGCGCGTCTACCTGTGCCAGCGCCACCGTGGTATCCACCGGCGCATGCGTGGCCGGAGCCAGCACCGTCGCTGTACCGCTCGGGCGGCCCTTGCCATTGGCCAGCGCCGGGTTCAGACGGGCAATGCGCGCCGGGTCGAGCTGCCGCTGCGCGGCCCACTGCTGCACGCTGGTGCCGGCTGGCAGGGTATGGCCCTTCAGCACCGGCACGGTGCGGTCAAGCGAGGCCATCACCGCCGGCGTGGTCTCCGCGTTTTCCAGCACGCAGGCCAGCGCATGCAGTTTTTCCACATACGCGTAGGTGATCGGCGACAGCCCCGGCAATTCGGCCGGGCGCGCGTTCTGTGCGTTCATGCCGGCCTTGCGCAGCGCCTGCAGCACCCGGTACTCACCGGCGTTGTAGGCCATGGTGGCCAGGCGCCAGTCGCCGGCAAACATGCCGTGCAGGGTTTTCAGGTAGCGCACTGCGGCCTGGGTGGAATCGACTGCCGACAAGCGGCCGTCATAGCCGTTGCTGACCTGCACGCGGTGGTTCTTGGCCGTGGTGGCGATGAACTGCCACAACCCGGCCGGGCCCGCGCCATTGCGCGCGCTTGGCCGATAGCCGCTCTCCACGAACGGAATCAGTGCAAATTCGGTGGGCAGGTTGGCTGCGCGCAGCTCTTCGACCACATAGCCAAACAGCACCAGCGCATCGTCATCCTGGTTGGCCAGGCGCGAAGGCGCGTGCGCGAACTGCTTCTGCCAGCGCGGGCTGGTGGCCTCGGCATCGCAGGTCGGCTCGGCCAGGCCCTCGCGGAAGCTGGCGAAGATGTCCTGCCCGTTGCGCACCGAGGGCCCGGGCAGCGCGGCCGCGTCCAGCGGCAGTTGGGTGATCCCGGCCACGTTCTGGGCCAGACCGGCGTTCAACGACTGGGCGCCCGCGCTGCCGGCCATGGCCATGGCCAGTCCCAGCGCGAGCGGCAGCAATCGCCGACTCATGTTCTGAATCCGTCTTTCCAGCCGCGCAGGCCGGCCAGCACGTCCATTTCAGCGGTCAGCTCACGCCCCAGATGGGCGCTGACCGCGGCCTGGACGGCCGGGGTATGGGTTCGCAGGAACGGATTGCATTCCAGCTCGCTGGCCAGTGACACTGGCAGCGTGGGGCGTTCATCGCGGCGCATGGCCAGGGCCTCCTCATGGCGCCGCGCAAGCGCGGCGTTGGTGGGGTCGACATGCCGCGCGAAGACGGCATTTGACACGGTGTACTCGTGCCCGCAGCACACCAGCAGGTGAGCGGGCAGGGACGCCAGTCGCTGCAATGAAGCCAGCAGCTGGGGCGGCGTACCTTCGAACATCCGGCCACAGCCCAAGCTGAACAACGCATCGCCACTGAAAAGATGTTCAGCCGTGTGAAATGCGACGTGCGTGCGGGTGTGTCCGGGCACGGATACTACGTCGATCCCCACTCCCAATGCCTGAACGTGTTCACCCTCGCCGACCCGCCGGGTGGCGTGCGGAATGCGCGGATCGTCCGGTGCCAGCACCGCCAGGCCCGGATAGAGGGCCTGCAACTCGGCCACCCCGCCAATGTGATCGTCATGGTGGTGGGTAAGCAGAACCGTATGAGGACGCCAGTGTTGCTGCGCTGCCGCAGCCAGTACCGGCGCGGCCTGGCCCGGGTCGACCACGATGGCGTTCCCATCCTCGGCGACCAGCGCCCAGATGTAGTTGTCCGCGAATGCGGGTAGGGCAATCAGTCGCATAGAATTGGACCATGCCCGTCGTGTCGCGCTCCCGTCAAGCTTCCGTCGCATCCTGGTTTGATACTGAACCGGCGCTGTCGTTGCGCGAACTGGAGCGCCAGCGGCTGGCGCTGGTGCTGGCCACGCGGCCGGTGACGCCCTGGCTGTGGATTACCCCCACGCCGGCCTGGACCCAGGACACGCTGCTGCCCGGCCGCGGCCTCACCCTGCACCGGCACGCGGGTGGCTACAGCGGTGACGCTCGCTGCGCGCTGCCTCTGCCGTTGCCCAGCGAGAGCGTCAACGCCATTGTCCTGCAGCATGTGACCGCCCGTGATGCCGAGGCGCTGATCGCCGAGTGCGAACGGGTACTCATGCCCGGTGGCCGGCTGTGGCTGTCCACACTCAACCCGTTCAGCCCGTTCCGCCGCCAGTGGCGTCGCCACGGGCTGGTCGTTCGCACTCCGCAGCGCCTGCGCCACAGCCTGGAGCAGGCGGGGCTGAGCTGCCTGGAGCTGACCTGGTTGGGGCCGATGTGGCGCGACCGCTCGCCCGACCGCAGCAGCCTGGCTCCGTTGCGCGCGGCCTGCCTGTTCACCGCAGAAAAACGCACCCTGGCCCTGCCGGGCCCCACGCCACTGCCGGTGCGCCATTGGCACGGCACCGTGGCGACCTGATCTGGAATTGAATGAAAACCATTGAAATACACACCGACGGTTCCTGCCTGGGCAACCCCGGTCCAGGCGGCTGGGCCGCGCTGCTGCGCTACAACGCGCACGAGCGCGAACTCACCGGCGGCGAAGCGCACACCACCAACAACCGGATGGAGCTGATGGCCGCCATTTCCGGCCTGGAAGCGCTGACCGAACCCTGCAACATCGTGCTGTACACCGACTCCCAGTACGTCCGCCAGGGCCTGACCCAGTGGATGCCCGGCTGGATCCGCAAAAACTGGAAGACGGCCGGCGGCGACCCGGTCAAGAACCGCGAACTGTGGGAGCGCCTGCATGCCGCCACCCTGCGTCATACCATCGACTGGCGCTGGGTGAAGGGACATAACGGCGATCCCGACAACGAACGCGTGGACCAGCTGGCGCGTGATGCCGCGATCCGGATCCGCAACGGCGCGGCGGTAAACTAAGCGCATGCGTCAGATCATCCTCGACACCGAAACCACCGGCCTGGAATGGCGCAAGGGCAACCGCATCGTCGAAATCGGCTGTGTGGAACTGCTTGAGCGCCGCCCCAGTGGCAACAACTATCACCAGTACATCAAGCCTGACTGCGAGTTCGAGCAGGGCGCACAGGAAGTCACCGGGCTCACCCTGGACTTCCTGGCGGATAAGCCGGACTTCGCTCAGATTGCCGATGAGTTCCTGGCCTACATCGACGGGGCCGAGCTGATCATCCACAACGCCGCGTTCGATCTCGGCTTCCTGGATTACGAGCTGTCCCGGCTGGGTGACCACTACGGCACCATCGCCGATCGCTGTACCGTCATCGATACGTTGAAGATGGCGCGCGAGCGCTATCCCGGCCAACGCAACTCGCTCGACGCGCTGTGCAAACGACTGGGCGTGGACAACGCGCATCGCCAGCTGCACGGCGGCCTGCTCGATGCCCAGATCCTGGGCGACGTCTATATCGCACTGACCTCCGGCCAGGAAGAGATCGGCTTTGGCAGCGCCGATGACGCGGTCGGTGGCGGCGTCCAGGCGATGGCCATCGACACCTCGCGGCTGCTGCCGCGCCCGCGCGTGGTCGCCACCGCGTCCGAACAGGAGGCACACGAGGCGCGCCTGGCCAAACTGCGCAAGAAGGCCGGCCACGCCATCTGGGACGGCCCGAAGGCCGAAGAAGCCGTGGCAACCGCCACCTGAGGTGTCGGTTGACCGCGCATTTCACCTCAACCCCGCGCCGTTGGCGCACCCCCTTCAACAAGACGGGGACTCTCCAACAGATGGTTCTGTGTGATGTGCCTAATGGCAACGCACCAGAATCACCGTGATGTTGTCCGACCCGCCGCCATCCAGCGCGGCGGCCACCAGCGTATCCACGCACTCCTGCGCACTGGCATCGTCATAGGCCAGGGTGCGGGCGATGCCGTGGTCTTCCACTTCCTCGGTCAGTCCGTCGCTGCACAGCAGCAGTTGCATTCCCGGGCGTAGTTCGCCGGTGGTGGTGGCCACGTTCAGGTGCGCCGGGTCGGTCACCCCCAGCGCCTGGGTCACCACATTGCGGTGCGGGTGCGCGCGCGCCTGCTCGGCGGTCAGGTTGCCCTGTGCCACCATTTCCTGGACCACGCTGTGGTCCTGGCTCAGCTGGGCCAGCTGCCCGTCACGCCACAGGTAGGCGCGGCTGTCACCCACCCACGCCACTTCGTAGCGGTTGCCCAGCACCCGCGCGGCCACCACGGTGGTGCCCATCGGCAGGGTGTCGTTGCGTCGGCGGGAAGTGCGGATGATTTCTTCGTCCGCAATGCGGATCGCCTGTGCCAGCGAGGCCCCCTGACGGATCTCGCGCACGATGGTTTCCCGTGCCAGCGCGCTGGCGACCTCGCCACAGGCATGGCCGCCCATGCCGTCGGCCACCAGCCACAAGGCCAGTTCGCCATCGCCGTAGTAGGTGTCCTCATTGAGGTCACGGCGCAGGCCGGGGTGGGTCAGGTGTCCGAATTCGATCATGGTCGGTGGCGTGAGGCGAAGGTATTGCGGGGAATAACGGCATGATCGCGGCCCTGCGGACATCCGGCAAGCGATCGGGTCATGCGAAATTCACCTGAAGACGCGGCAATCGCTTGCCGTCAGCGCCCGCTCCCCGTATTATTCGCGTCCCGGTTCGCCGGGACCATCTGGAGAGGTGGCAGAGCGGTTGAATGTACCTGACTCGAAATCAGGCAGGCGTTTATAGCGCCTCGGGGGTTCGAATCCCCCCCTCTCCGCCAGACACGCAAAAAAGGCTGCCCAATGGGCGGCCTTTTTTGCGTGTCTGGCGGAGAGGGGGGGATTGCAACGGCGCTGCGCACCGTTGCCCCCGCATGCTTCCTCTCACCGCCCCTGTCCGGGCAGCCCCTCAACAGAGGGGCTTGCTACTTCGCTTATGTTCTACGCGACGTCCGTTAAAATGGATGTCTCCTGTATTGGATGTCCCCCATGACCGCAGAAATCCAAGTCCCCGTTTCCTTCGGCGAACTGCTCGACAAGATCTCCATCCTGCAGATCAAGTCCGAGCGGATCAGTGACGCGGCCAAGCTGGCCAACATCCACGCCGAGCTGAGCGCGCTGGAAAAGACCTGGTTGGCCCATCCGGCGGCGGTCAAGGACATCGCCAAGCTGCGTGCCGACCTCAAGGCGGTCAACGAGCTGCTGTGGGACACCGAAGACAACATCCGCCTGCAGGACCAGTCCGGTGCTTTCGACGAACGCTTCATCGAACTGGCCCGCACCGTCTACCTGAAGAACGACGAGCGCGCCCGCATCAAAAAGGACATCAACCTGGCGCTGGGCTCGGTGTACGTGGAAGAAAAATCGTACAAGGACTACGCCCCCAAAGGGGCGTAATCCCCACGCATTCCACCTTATCCCCGCGCCTGTCGGCGCGCCCCCTTGAACAACAAGGGGGCTGTTACCCAGGCAGGTCTGCGGCGCGCTGGGATCTCGCTCAGGAGTGATCGGCGACGTAGCGCTCAAAGGCGGCAATGCCGTCCTCGACCGTGATCAGCTCCATCACGTCGTCGAACTCGATCTTGGTGCCCCATTTGAGTTCGGCCCCCGGCTTGCCCAGGTACTTGCGGGACGCATCGTCATAGCGGTCCACGCAGTAGCGACGGTCCGAATACGGGCCGCTGCGGTGCGGGTTGCTTGCGGCGTGCAGGCCCAGCACCTTGGCTCCCATGGCATTGGCAATGTGCATCGGGCCCGAATCCGGCGTCATCACCAGTGCCGCCCGGGCCAGCAGCGCGGGCAGCTGCTTCAGCGTGTCCTTGCCGACCAGGTCCAGCGCCGGGGTCTGCAGCTGGGCCTGGATGGCGTCGGCCATGTTCCGCTCCAGCTCGCTGCGGCCGCCGCACAGCACCACCCGCCAGCCGCGGCTGGCCGCATGGTTGGCCACCGCCGCATAGCGGTCGGCATACCAGTTGCGGCGCACGTGGCTGGAGCAGGGCGAGATCATCAGTACCGGGCGGCCATCGTCATCCCACTGCGCCTGTGCCCAGTCCACCGCTGCCTGCGGCACCGCCAGGTCCCAGCTCACCTCGGTCTGCTTCAGCCCCAGCGGCTCGCAGAAGCTGCCCATCGCGTCCAGCACGTGGATGCCCGGGCGGTCGGCAATGCGTTCGTTGATGAAGAGCCCATGCAGGTCTTTGGAACGGGACTTGTCATAGCCTATCCGGCGTTTGGCCGGGACAAATGCGGACAACACGTTGGCCCGGAACGCCACCTGCATCTGCAGCAGGGCCTCGAAACGGCCCGGCGGCAGGCTTTGGCGGAGGGCGCGCATGCCCTCCAGGCCGGTCTTCTTGTCGTAGGCGTGGAAGACCACGCCGGGCAGGCCGTCGAGCAGCTTCTGGCCGACCTTGTCGATGATCCAGTGCAGTTCGGTGCCCGGCAGGCCGCGCTGCAGGGTCCGCACCAGGGGTACCACATGGGTCACATCGCCCAGAGCCGACAAACGCAAAAGACACAAGGAAGAGGACGTTGGTGCCATGGTGTTGTTAGACTCGAAGGAATGGTCGCATTCGACGCCACTGAAGCGCTGACGCCCTGCCGCGATGGACGCGGTATGGGTGCCATTCTGTTCGACCGCGAACGCCTGCGGCAAGCCGACATGAGCCTGTTCGCGCCGGCGCACTGGGGCGAGCGCGCGCGACCGGTGGGCGATGGTGGCCGCGGCGGGGCCTGGTTCGTGGATGCACCCATCGGCCATTGCGTGCTGCGCCACTACCTGCGCGGCGGCCTGGCCGCCAAGCTCAGCCGTGATCAATACCTCTGGCGCGGGGCCAACCGAACCCGCAGCTTCGCCGAGTTCCGCCTGATGCGCGCGCTGCGCGCACAGAAGCTGCCGGTGCCGCGACCGATCGCCGCGTTCTACATGCGCGAGGGGGTGCGTTACCGTGCTGCGATCCTGATGGAGCGCCTGGAAGGCGTGCGCTCGCTGGCCGACCGCGCGCTGGTGGCCGGGCGTGGCGCGCCCTGGGAAGAAACCGGCCGGCTCATTGCCCGTTTCCACCGGGCCGGGCTGGACCATGCCGACCTCAATGCCCACAACATCCTGTTCGACGCCAACGGCCACGGCTGGCTGATCGACTTCGACCGGGGCGTGCAGCGCATTCCCGCCACCGCCTGGCGCGAGCGCAACCTCAAGCGCCTGCATCGTTCGCTGATCAAGCTGCGCGGCGAGCGCAGCCATGAGGAAGTGGAAAAAGACTTCGCCCGCCTGCGCCGTGCCTACGACCTCGCCTGGAACCGGGGCTACTGATGGACTGGGCCTTGCGCTTCATCGGGGTCGGCAACGCCTCGGCCGTGCAGCTGGGTTCGCCGATGGCGGTGATCGAGCGTGACGGCGCGCCCTGGCTGACCATCGACTGCGGCGGGGAAGGGCTGACCGCCTACCTGGCCCAGTACGGGCAGATGCCCCAGGCGCTGTTTGTCACCCATGTGCACCTGGACCACGTGGCCGGCTTCGAACGCCTGTTCGTGGACGCTTATTTCTCGCCGCAGCGGCGCGGAAAGATCCGTCTGTATGTGCCCGCTACCGTGGTGCCGCTGCTGCACAAGCGGGTAGGGGACTACCCCAACGTGCTGGCCGAAGGCGGAGCCAATTTCTGGGATGCCTTCCAGCTGATCGTGGTGGGTGACGCTTTCTGGCATGACGGCGTGCGCCTGGAAGTGTTCCCGGTGCGCCACCATTGGCCCGAAACCGCGTACGGCCTGCGTCTGCAGGGCGCATTGGTGTGGAGCGGTGACACCCGGCCGATTCCGGAAATGCTCGCCCGCTACGCCAATGACAACGAGTTGATCGCGCACGACTGCGGTCTGCACGGCAATCCATCGCACACCGGCGTGGACGATCTTGAGCGCGAGTATTCGCCTGGGCTGCGGGCACGGATGATGCTGTACCACTACGCCAGCGAAGCCGATGGCGAGGCGCTGCGCGCCCGCGGACATCGTGTGGCCGTGCCCGGCGAGTGCGTGTCCCTGGCCGTGCCCACGGCACCCACCCCGACCGCCTGGAAAACCGGCCCCTGAAACGGGTGACGGCCCCGCCGGCTGACCTCGGCGCCCGCGTCGATCGATACCGTTGCTGCCTTCCGGCCCTGGCGGGATTTTCGATCTAGCGTCGCGAGGGGCCGACGGGGCCGCCATAGAGACGTTGCACCGTAGTGCAGTCCGCCATTCTAGCACAAACAAAACCCTGAACCCTCTGTAGCCCGCAAGTCGCCGCAACCCCTGGCGGCTCCCTTCATTGGCTAGAATCCACCCCACGTAGAGCGGGGCTTGCCCCGCTGCGCGCAAAAATGGAGGAACGACCTCCCCCAAACCGGGTATCACTGACCAGGACGGCCTGGCCCCATCAAAGGAGGCCACCATGGCCTGGATCTATCTACTCGTTGCCGGTGTTCTGGAAATCGTCTGGGCGTTTTCCATGAAGCAGTCCGAAGGCTTCAGCAAGCTCACCCCCTCGCTCATCACCTTCACCGCGATGGCCGCCAGCTTCTGGCTGCTCGCCCTGGCCATGCGCAGCCTGCCGCTCGGCACCGCGTACACCATCTGGACCGGCATCGGTGCTGTCGGCGCGTTCATCGTCGGCATCGTGTTCCTCGGCGAGCAGGTCACCGCCATGCGCATCGGTGCCGCCGTACTGATCGTCAGCGGCCTCGTCCTGATGAAGCTCTCCAGCACCTGACGTGCAGCGCCTCCCTTTTGCGGGGTGTGTTGCTGGCCGACAAGATCACCGCGATCCGTGCTGCGCTCGCTGTATGTGCACGCATGGAGCGCGATGGAAACGTCAACCCGCGCGATGCTCGATGACGCGCTGACCATGCCAGCAACCCCGCCCAGCTATGCCGCATTGAATGTACTGTTTGGGTAAGGTGCGCTTCGTTGGAATTCATGCCTTACCGTTCTGATCACCGTCATCGGCAGTCGTCTGGCGAGCGACTCTACCGGTGGGGCGTCGGCTGCGATGGGGGCGGCAGGTTCAGCGACATCTCCACTGCGTCCAATCCCGGGCCATGGCCGTCGGCAACCACGTTGATGACGGCAAATCCCAGGCCAGAATAGAACGCCTGCACATGCTGGCTGGTGCTCAACGTCACACGCCGTTTCCCCATCGCCTGCGCCTGCTCAATGCGCGCCAAGGCAAGCGCTTTGCCGACCCCTTGGCGATGCAGGTGCTGAGCCACCATGCCCCAGACGAAACCGGCGCTTTCCTCATCCAGAGCAGCGAGACCGCCGCAGGCGACGATCTGGCCGTCGCGTTCCACCACGACGTAATCCCGCGGGCGCTGTGGTTCCTGCAGGAAGCTGACGAATCCGTCGCGTTCATGCGGGCCGAAGAAGCGCGGTGTGTTGCTGTCGAAGACGTGCAGGCAGTGGATGGCGTCGGTGGGATGGTAGGGGCGGAAGGTAGTCATGCGGGCATTCTGCCGTATAGCCACGCCCTGCGTGGCTGCGTGGTGTTGGGGTGATGCGTAGAGCAGAGCAGCCACGCAGGGCGTGGCTCTACCTGGTCGAATGTGGGGAGATGGTGGCCGTATCGTTTTCCGGGGATTGCGGGGCCCATCCATGGGCCCCGCCCCTGCGCGGTGCGCAGGGGCCAGCCATTCGGCTGTCCGGAATCGCTCCGCGCCGTAGTAGCAAGGACGCGCCGGGTTGAAGAACGCGTCGCCACGCGCCCGGGCGTTGCCGCTAAACCTTTTATCCCCCGCTCTCCACCAGACCAATAAAAAAGCCGCCCAGTGGGCGGCTTCTTCATTGATCTGGCGGAGAGAGGGGGATTCGAACCCCCGAAGCGCGGTTTAGACGCTTACACACTTTCCAGGCGTGCTCCTTCAACCACTCGGACACCTCTCCGGACCTGCGGCAAACCCGCTGCAGGGGCGCAGATTCTAGCCGGGGAATGCGTTGGGCACAAGCGTCTTCACACAGGGCGGGGAGGGCTGGACAGGCATGGCACAATGGACGTCCCGATGAAGACGGTGGCCTGATGTCCTATCTCGTCCTTGCCCGCAAGTGGCGTCCGAAGCGTTTTGCCGAGCTGGTGGGCCAGGAACACGTGGTCCGTGCGCTCAGCAATGCGCTGGACAGCGGCCGGGTGCACCATGCATTCCTGTTTACCGGTACCCGCGGGGTCGGCAAGACCACCATCGCGCGTATTTTCGCCAAGTCGCTGAACTGCGAACAAGGCACCAGCGCTGACCCCTGCGGGCAGTGCCCGGCCTGCCTGGACATCGATTCCGGCCGTTACATCGACCTGCTGGAAATCGACGCCGCGTCCAATACCGGCGTCGACGATGTCCGCGAGGTCATTGAAAACGCCCAGTACATGCCCTCGCGCGGCAAGTTCAAGGTCTACCTGATCGACGAAGTGCACATGCTGTCCAAGGCGGCGTTCAATGCGCTGCTGAAGACGCTGGAAGAGCCGCCTGAACACGTGAAGTTCCTGCTGGCCACCACCGACCCGCAGAAGCTGCCGGTGACGGTGCTCTCGCGCTGCCTGCAGTTCAACCTGAAGCGGCTGGACGAAGCGCAGATCCAGGGACAGATGACGCGCATTCTGGCCGCCGAAGAGATCGAGGCCGACCCCAGCGCCATCGTGCAGCTGTCCAAGGCCGCCGACGGCAGCCTGCGCGACGGCCTCTCGCTGCTGGACCAGGCCATTGCCTACGCCGGCGGCGCGCTGCGCGACGACGTGGTGCGCACCATGCTGGGCACGGTCGACCGCACCCAGGTCGCAGCCATGCTCGATGCGTTGGCCGAAGGCGACGGTGCACGCCTGCTGCAGGTGGTGGCGGCGCTGGCCGAGTTCTCGCCGGACTGGAGCGGCGTGCTGGAAGCGCTGGCCGAAGGCCTGCATCGCATCCAGGTACAGCAGCTGGTGCCGGGTGCCGCCGCAGATGGCGAAGGCATTGATGCGGTGGGCTTTGCCCAGCGCCTGCGCCCGGAAGTGGTGCAGCTGTGGTATCAGATGGCCCTCAGCGGCCGCCGCGACCTGTATCTGGCTCCCAGCCCGCGCGCGGGCTTTGAAATGGCCGTGCTGCGCATGCTGGCATTCCGCCCGGCGGCGGCGGTGCCGCCCGTTCCCCGCGATGCAGGCAACGACACGGAGGTGGTTCCGGGCCGGGGAAACGTAGCTAGCGGCGGCATTGCCGCCGCGCCGGTCGCTGCACTGGCACACGTGGCGGAAGCGGTTGCGCCGACCGTCGTCGAGCCGCCGAAAGCAGCGGAGCCGCTGGTCCAGGCTGCGCCGAAACCGTCATTACCCAGTGAACCAGCTCCCGCCAGCGACCCGCCGCCTTGGGCGCAGGGCGGGGCGGAGGACCGCGACGAGGCGCTGGCGGCCGAAATGGCCGGCCCCGATGCGGCGATGGTGCCGCCGTGGGAAGAGCCGGCGCGTCCGGCCGCACCGCCCGCGCGCCCGCAGGGTATCGCTATTGCGCCGGTACCTTTGTCCGCCCCTCCCGTTGCCGTGGCTGATCCGGCACCCAGCGCGCCCGGCGGCGTAGGTGTGGCCCTGGATGCAGCGGACGACTGGCTGCAGCTGGTGGCGCAGAGCGAGCTCAGTGGCCCGTCGCGGCAGCTGGCGGCGCACGCGGCCTTCATCAGTTTTCAACGCGGTGTCTTGAAACTGGCGGTATCGCCCGGATTTGAGTACCTGTGTTCAGACCGCTCGCTGGCGGCCCTGACCGACGCACTGTCCGCTCCGCTGGGGCTTGCCCCGCGGATCGTGATCGAGCACGGCGAGGCCGAAGCTGAAACGCTGCACCAGCGTTCCGACCGCCAGCGCGGCGAACGTCAGCAGGCGGCCGAAACCGCCTTCATGGCCGACCCCAACGTGCAGGTGCTCATCCAACAGCACGGCGCGCGGGTAGTAGCCGATTCCATCCGTCCCATTGAAGAGTAAAGAATCATGCGCGGCAACATCGCCCAACTGATGCAACAGGCCCAGAAGATGCAGGAAAACCTGCAGAAGGCCCAGGAAGATCTGGCCAAGCTGGAAGTCACCGGCAGCGCTGGCGGCGGCATGGTCACCGTCACCCTGACCGGCACCAAGGAGTGCCGCAAGGTTCGCATCGACCCGTCCATCCTCAGCGACGCGGAAATGCTGGAAGATCTGGTGGCGGCCGCCTTCAACGATGCGTCCAACAAGATCGATGCCGAATCCAAGGCCCGCATGGGCTCGGCCACGGCCGGCATGCAGCTGCCCCCGGGCATGAAGCTGCCGTTCTAACCGTGAGTCTGCCCCTGCTCGAACAGCTGATTGACGCCTTCCGCATCCTGCCGGGCGTCGGCCAGAAGACCGCCCAGCGCATGGCCTACCACGTGCTGGAGCGTGAGCGCGAAGGGGCGCAGAAGCTGGCCGAAGTGCTGGCCAAGGCGATTGAACGCATTGGCCACTGCACACAGTGCCGCGACTTCAGCGAAACCGAGGTGTGCGCGGTGTGCGCCAACAGCAGCCGCGAGCGTGCCCAGTTGTGCGTGGTGGAATCGCCGGCCGACCGGCTGGCGATTGAAAGCGCGACCGGTTTCCGTGGCGTTTACTACGTGTTGCAGGGACGGCTGTCGCCGCTTGACGGTATTGGCCCGCGCGAACTGGGGCTGGATGCGCTCGGCACCCGGCTTCAGCAGGGCGAGGTGCAGGAGCTGATCATCGCCACCAGCGCCACCGTGGAGGGTGAGGCCACTGCGCACTATCTGGCGCAACTGGCCCGCGCGCACAGCGTGCGGCCCAGTCGTCTGGCGCAGGGACTGCCTCTGGGCGGCGAGCTGGAGTACGTTGATCGCGGCACGCTCTCGCACGCGTTCGGTACCCGCACCGAAGCAACCTGACTTCCCATTGGTGACCCATGACCCAGGAAACGCTGTTCTCCAAGATCATCCGCCGCGAAATTCCGGCGACCATCGTCTACGAAGATGACGAGGTGCTGGGCTTCAAGGACATCGCGCCGCAGGCTCCGGTGCATGTGTTGTTCATTCCAAAGAACGCCATCATTCCCACCCTGGATGACCTGACCTCCGACCAGGCGCACCTGATCGGCAAGCTGACCCTGGCCGCAGCCGGGTATGCGCGACGCGAAGGCTTCGCCCAGGATGGCTACCGCATTGTCATGAACTGCCGCGAGGATGCCGGGCAGACCGTGTTCCACATCCACATGCATCTGCTGGCCGGCGCGCCACTGGGGCATTTCGGCGCGCCCGGGAAGTGAGGCAAAAAACCGCCCAATGGGCGGTTTTTTATGTGCCGAGCGATGGCAGGTACCCACCGTTGGTGGGTACACGGCGGGCCGCGATGCCTGTTACCACCAGCCCCAGCCGCGGTAGCCCCAGCCCGGACCCCAACCCGGGCCCCACGGCCCATACGGGTACACCGGGACCACGTC
This sequence comes from Stenotrophomonas maltophilia, assembly GCA_050983615.1. Taxonomy (GTDB): domain Bacteria; phylum Pseudomonadota; class Gammaproteobacteria; order Xanthomonadales; family Xanthomonadaceae; genus Stenotrophomonas; species Stenotrophomonas maltophilia_AZ. The sequence goes on from CP158958.1 coordinate 1,086,813, forward strand.
CACCTGGCGCTGTTCCGGCCACAGGTAGATCACATCCGCTTCCAGCTTGGGCAGCTTGTAGTCGTAGTCGCCGATGCGGGTGTTTTCATAGCCGGCGATCTTGCCGATGAAGGTCACATCGCGGCCGGCTTCGAACACCGCCGGGTCGTAGAAGCCGGCACGGCAGGCGACAAAGCGGCCGTCGCTGGCGTCGTTGCTGGTAGTGTTCGGGCGGCCGGTGCCGTTCAGCGGGCGCGACAGCAGCTGGAAGCAGGTCTGGCCCTGGCCGGGCGTGGTTTCAATGATGCGGCCGCCCCAGCGCACCGGCGTGCCCACCTGCTGGGTGGCGACCGAATCGCGCGGGCTGACCATGCTGAAAGTGCCCTGCAGCGGTTTCGGCGCGGTGGCGCAGGCGGCCAGCGCCAGCGAGGCGGCAAGGGGAAGCAGAAGCTTGGTGTTCATGAGGATGCTCCGGTGGACGGACGATGCCGCTGCAGGTCACGCACAAGTGATGGGTCGAGCGTGGTGCCAGCGTAGCGCGCCTGAACGAAACGCTGGCTGAGTGAAAGCAACGCCGGGTCGGGACGCTGCCGATGGACGCGCTGCGCCCAGTCCGTGGCGGTTTCGGCCGGTTCCCGGGCCAGGCCATGCCGCGCGTAACGCCGGCCCACCCGGTGCCAGGCCCGTAGCAGTGGATCGCGTTCGCGTTCGCCCCGGGCCAGCACCCATGCCATCCAGCCTAGCGCAGCGCCTGCGAAGGCCATGAAAATGGCGACCAGCTGCGCCGGCTCCAGTTTGTCGATGCCCAGCGGGCGCAGCAACTGCTGCTGGCGGCTGGCATCAAAGCTGAGCACCAGATCATTCCAGCCCCGGCGCAGGTAGTCGGTCATCTGCCCCAGCTGGGCCCAGCGCCCTTCCAGGGTGAGGTCGGCACCGCCAGCGTTCAGACGGTCTTCAAGGGTGTCGTAGATGCGCTCGGGAGCGACCGCCGCAGTGGGGTCCACGCGCACCCAGCCGCGCTGCGGCAGCCACACTTCCGCCCAGGCGTGGGCGTCCATGCGCCGCAGCACCCAGTAGTCGCCATACGTATTGCGTTGGCCACCGGCAAAGCCGGTGACCACCCGCGCGGGAATGCCGGCATTGCGCATCAGCACCACGAACGAGGAACTGAAATGCTGGCAGTAGCCGGCCTGCTGGTCGAACAGAAACTCATCCACCGAGTCGCGGCCGGGCGGCTCGGTATCCAGGGTGTAGGCAAACCGGGAACGCACCCATTCCAGGGTGCGATTGACGATGGCCATGTCATCGTTGCCCGCTTCGCGCCGCCATTGCCGTGCCAGCGCGGCGGTGCGCGGGTTGAGGTCCGGCGGCAGCGCCAGTAGTTGCCGGCGCTGAGGCTCGCTCAGCGGCTGCAGGTAACGTTCGGCGGGCGAAGACTGCAGCCGCCAGCGGGTCAGCGCGGCCAGTGGGGCGTTGCTGCGCAGGCTGTAGTTCGCGTCCAGATGGGTGCCGGCCGGAGCCTGCAACGGCAGGTCCAGCGCCACCAGCTGGCGGCGATCGGTGGGTTCGTAGTCGATCTGGTAATCCCAGCGCGGCGCGCCACGGGTGACCGGCGGCGGCTCGGCATGCTGGGCCTGGCGATCCAGTTCCCACACCCTGCCGTCGAACCGGGTCAGCACCGGACCACGCCAATAGCGTTGCTCTGGCGCCGGTACTTCGCCGTTGAAGGTCACTCGCATTGCCGGCGTGTCATCCGCCATCAGGTCCAGCCACCGGTCAGGCTCCATGCGGTCAGACAGCCCCGGCTTGCCCACCGCACGGTCAGGCAGGCCCCACAACGGCTCGCTCAATCGCGGGAACAGCCAGAACGAAATCAGCGCCAGCGGCAGCCCCAGCGCGACCAGCCGGCCCACCCCGCGCAGCTGCCCGCCCAGTGCCGGGCTGGGCGCTTTGCCTTCGGCCTGGGCCAGGCGCTGCAGCGTGATCAGCGCGCTCAGTGCGGCCAGCACGGTAAGCACCATCGTGGTCGGGCCCTGGTCCAGCAGGAAGGCAGAGAACGGCGCGAACAGCGCAAACCCGAGCAGACTGCGCGCGTCGCGCAGCGTGCGAAGCTCACTGGATTTCAATGCCAGCATCGCCGCCAGCAGCGCACAGCCGGTATCGCGGCCCGGGCGCGCGCCCATCTGCCAGTAGATGGCGGCCAGCATGCCCAGCACCAGCAGCAGGCGCACTGCTCCGGGCAGCACGCGCTGGCCGGCCAGCAGTGCGGTGACCAGGGCGACTGCGGCGAACACCGCGCCCAGCAGTGGCGGCAGCAACAGCAGCAGCGGCAGCAGCGAAAGCGCCGCGCTGAGCAGGGTCCAGCGCCGTGCCTCGGCGGTCAGCAGATGGGGGGGGCGCTCAGTCATGCGGCATCAGCGCCAGTGCGCGTTGGCAAAGATGGTGATGGCTGCTGCCCTGGCCCGGGCCCAGCACCGGCTGGCCGGGCAGCTTCAAGGTGTAGCGGCGGCCTTCGCGTTCGGCCAGGTCCACCCAGCGCGCCAAGCGTGCAATGCGTGCTTCGCTGGGCAGCGGCTTCAGCTGCCACCAGTCCAGCTGCACGTCCACGCCGACCGGCTTTTCGTACTCGCGCACCAGCAGGGTGTCGCGGCGCGCCGAATGCTTCCAGGCAATGCTGCGCTGTGGATCACCAGCGCGGTAGGGACGCAGCTGGTGCAGTTCCTCGCCGCTGGCGTGCACGCGGGTGTGCAGCGGATCGCCAGCGCCTTCGGGCAGGGCAGGAGCCTGCAGTTCCGGTGCCGCGTATACCAGCAGCGGAGTATCCGGCCACACCCAGGCCCAGGCCCTTACCAGCCCTAGCGGCTGGGTGGTGGAAATGCGGATGCGTTGCAGGTCCAGCCAGCCGCGCTGGTGGGTAGGCAGTTCCAGGTCCACCTCCACCTGGTCGCTGTCCACCAGGTGGCCGTGCGCCATGGCCTCACCATGCTGCAGTTGCAGACCGCGACGCGGGCGGGTGTCGTTGCGCGAAAGGCTGACGCGCAGGCGCAGCGGCGTGCCCGCCACCACCGGCTCGGCCGAAATGGCATCCACGCGCAGGCCGGAAAGCTGCAGGTGCGCGGCAAACATGCTGGCCACTGCCACCGAGGTCAGCAGCAGGGCCAGCAGCAGGGCCGGATTGTTGTTGTAGTTCAGCGCGCCCAGCAGCATGGCCAGCAGCAGCACCGTGACGAACAACCCAAAGCGCGTGGGCAGCACATAGATGCGGCGGCGATGCAGCCGCTGCGGCAGGGCTTCCTGCCGTCGTGGCCGTGCCATCTTCTGGATGATGCGGTCTCCCCAGCCGCGTTGCATGTCAGTCCACCGGAACCGTCTGCAGGATCGCGCGGGCCAGCGCCGGCCCGTTGCCGGCTTCAGCTTCGGGTACCAGCCGGTGCCCGGCTACCGCCACGAACAGGGTCTGCACGTCCTCGGGCACTACATGCGTGCGGCCCAGCAGCAGCGCATGCGCCTTGGCTGCGCGCAGCAGTGCCAGCCCCGCACGCGGGGACAGCCCGACGCGCACGCCGGTGTGCTGGCGGCTGCGTGCCAGCAGTGCCTGCACATAGGTAATGAGTGCTTCGCTGGCGTGCACCTGGCCCACCGTCTCGCGCAATGTGCGTACCTGCGCTTCGCTGAGCGCGGCGGTGGTCTGCGCGATCAGATGGCGGCGGTCGGTGCCGCGCAGCAGTTCCCGTTCCGATTCCGGGTTCGGGTAGCCCAGCGCCAGTCGCAGCAGGAAGCGGTCCAGCTGCGAATCGGGCAACGGGAAGGTGCCGGAAAGATCCACCGGGTTCTGCGTGGCAATCACGAAGAACGGATCGGGCAGGGCATGGGTCACGCCATCGAGGGTGACCTGCTGTTCGGCCATCGCCTCCAGCAGCGCACTCTGCGTACGTGGTGGCGCGCGGTTGATTTCATCGGCCAGCAGCACGTGGGTGAACACGGGCCCGGGATGGAACTGGAACTGGCGGCTTGCAGCTTCGTACACCGAAACACCGAGCACATCGGCCGGCAGCAGGTCGGAGGTGAACTGCACGCGCTGGAAGCCCAGCCCCAGGCTGGACGCCATGGCATGGGCCAACGTGGTCTTGCCCAGGCCGGGCAGGTCCTCGATCAGCAGGTGCCCACCGGACAGCAGGGCCACGAAGGCCAACCGTACCTCATGGGATTTGCCAAGCACCAGGCCGTTGACCTGGTCCTGGGCGTTGCGAAGAGCGTGTCGCACTACTTCGGTTAGCATGGCGGGCACGTGGGGCGAAGATTCCATGTTCGTCTCGTGTCGTCGATCCTTTCGATTCTATAGGCCAATGCAGGGCGAACAACGCGCACGCACCATTTTTTTGACGTTGTGGACGTTGATCACCGCGGTAAAGCTGGTGATTGCAGCGCGTCTGCCCTTGTTTGTGGACGAAGCGTTCTATTGGCAGGAAGGTCAGCACCTGGCCATGGCCTATTCGGACCTGCCCGGGTTGACCGCCTGGCTCACCCGCCTGGGCGTGGAGCTGGGCGGCGCACATGTGCTGGCCGTACGGCTGCCGTTCCTGGCCATCGGCGCGGCGCTGCCTTGGATGGTTTCGCGCATTGCCACGCGCTGGTTCGGTGCGGTGGCCGGCTGGCAGGCCGGCAGCCTGACCCTGTTGATGCCACTGTCCGCCACCCTGGGCATGCTGGCCGTGCCGGATGTGCCGATGGCGTTGGCCGCCGTGCTGTGCCTGGATGCCGGTGCGCGCCTGCTGCGCAGTGTGGATGCCGCCGCCGCGATGAAGCTGGCGCTGGGCCTGATGATCGGTGCGCTCAGCCACTACCGTTTCATTGGCGTGATCGGGGTTGGCCTGATCGCACTGCTGGTGTTGCCACAGGGCCGGCGCATGCTGCGCGACCCGCGCGTGTGGGTCGCGCTGGCGCTGGGCGTGCTGGCCTGGCTGCCGCTGCTGGCGTGGAATGCCGACAACCATGATGCCGGACTGAAATTCCAGGTGGTGGAGCGCCACCCGTGGAACTTCCAGTGGAGCGGGCTGTGGTTCCTGGTGATCCAGCCGGTGCTGGTGACCCCCATTCTGTGCGTAGCGATGTGGAAGGTGGCGCTGGCCGGAACCCGTTCCGGCGGCGGCGCGCGTGCGCAATGGCGTTACTTCGGCTTGATCGGCGCTGTGTCGACCGTGGCCATCTTCCTGCTCGGCTTCTTCACTGATGTGGAGCGGATCAGCTTCCACTGGCCGTTGCCGGGCTATCTGGCGATGCTGGTGGCGGTGCCGGTGGTGCTTAACGGCTGGCCGCGCTGGCTGCGCCGTACCGGCTGGTGGCTGGCCGGGGCAGGGCTGACCCTGGCCTTCGGGTACTACCTGATGGCGTCAACGCCCGCGCTGCGTGAGCAGGTGGCCGGCGACAAGTACTACCCGCGCAATTTCGCCGGCTGGAAGCCGCTGGCTGACGTGGTGCGCGAGGAGCTGCGGCAGATGCCGGAAGGCACCCGTGTGCTGGCCGGCAACTTCAAGGTCGGAGCCGAGCTTGGCTTCCAGCTGCGCGACCCGCGCATTGAGGTGCTGACGCACCCGCTCAATGACAAGCATGGCCGCACCGCGCAGCTGGTCCAGTGGGGGCTGCTGCATCAGGGCGAGCGCAGCACGCCGCTGCTGCTGGTGCTGTCGCCCAGTGACCAGCGCTATCGCGAGCTGCTGGAGCGCTATCACCAGGTATGCGGGCAGGTGGGGCCGTTGCCGCCGCCGCGGGTGGTCAGCCAGGACCACGGCTACCAGCGCTTCCTGCTGTTCCGCCTGCCGGCGCAGCGTGCTGAAGGTCCGTGCGTGACCCCTGCGATGGCGTGGATGGATACGCCGCAGTTCGGCGCGCGGCTGCAGGGCATGGTGGAAGTGCGCGGCTGGGCGTTCAAGGACGGGGTGGGGCTTTCGAAGGTCGAGCTGCTGGTGGATGGGACACCTGCCGGCAAGGTGACCTATGGTCGTCCGTATGACATCACCGGGTTCTGGAAGATCTCCAGCGACCCGCAGCACCCCAATGTCGGCTTCGATGCACAGCTGGATACCTCCGGAATTGCCCCCGGCAAGCACTGGCTGGGGCTGCGCCTGCACGGCAACGACGGCAGCGTGGAAACCTGGCAGGAGCAGGCGGTGATTGTCGCGCCCTGATGGTCATGACCGTTGGTCATGACGCCGGGAAATCACGGCAACCGATACCCCGCTTCACGTAGCAACCGCGCCACCGCAATCAGCGGCAACCCGATCAACGCGGTCGGGTCGGAATTCTCGATCGCCTCGAACAGGGTGATCCCCAGCCCCTCGCATTTGAAGCTGCCGGCACAGTCCAGCGGCATCTCGGCGGCGACATAGCGGGCAATCTCATCAGCCTGCAGGGTGCGGAAGCGCACCGTGGTCACATCACAGGCCTCCAGCACCCGGCCGTCACATTGCAGGCTTACCGCCGTATGGAAGGCCACTGCCTGGCCGGACATCGCCGCCAGCTGGGCCTGGGCGGCCTCCACCGAGCCGGGTTTGCCCAGCGGGTCCCCGTTCAGCTCGGCCACCTGGTCGGACCCGATGACCCAGCGGCCCGGGTGGCGGGAGGCCACGTCGGCCGCCTTGGCCCGGGCCAGGCGCACCGCCAGGGCGGCAGGGGCTTCGCCCCGGGCAGGGGTCTCATCGACGCCCGGGCGCGCCGTTTCAAGGGGCAGGCCCAGGCGTTCCAGCAGTTCGCGGCGGTAGCGGGAGGTAGAGGCAAGCAGCAGCGCATTCATGCGACAATCGTACCCGACCGGTAGCGCCCGACCGGTGGTCGTTCGGCCTTTGCCGGGATCCACAACACAGGCATTTGACAACCGCCATCGCGGTCCTTAACATTCAGCGGCTTATGTCCGCGAACGTGCCCGAATTGCTGGATGCCTGGCGGATGGTCGCAGCGCGCAGGCGCTTCGAAGGCCAGGTCAACCTGGCTGACCTGACCCGCCTGCAAGGCCTTGTTGCCGATACCGAAGGAGCGTGCACCTTTGCACTGGAATTCGGACGCGACGAGATCGTGCGGGTATCCTATGTGGAACTGACCATCACCACCGAGCTGCCGCTGATCTGTCAGCGCAGCATGCAGCGATTCCTGTTGCCGGTGCATGTGGTGCAGCGTCTCGGCCTGGTCCGCGACGAAGCTGAAGAAGCTGCGTTGCCGGAAGAGTACGAGGCACTGCTGGTGCCCGAGGATGGCGAACTGCGGCCGCTGGATGTTGTCGAGGACGAACTGGTCCTGGCTGTCCCGGTGGTGCCGCTGTCGCCCGATGGTGAAGCGGTTGACCGTGACTGGGCACCGACCGAAGAAGAAACAAGCAAGGCCAACCCGTTTGCGGCGTTGGCGGCGCTGAAGAAACAATAGCAGCCGGTTGTCGTCGGCGGCTGCGGCGAAAGCGAAGACTGTGCTGGGCGCTGGCGTCCTGTGCGACGAAACGACGAAGCAAAACGAACCGAGTTTGGAGCAATCCCATGGCTGTGCAGAAATCCCGTGTTACCCCGTCCCGCCGCGGCCAGCGCCGTTCGCATGACGCCCTGAGCGCCAAGCAGCTGTCGACCGACCCGACCACCGGCGAAGTGCATCTGCGTCACCACATCACCGCTGACGGTTTCTACCGTGGCAAGAAGGTGATCACGACCAAGTCGAACTCGGTCGTCGAAGAAGATTGATCAGTGTGAAGGCCGCTGCCCTGCCGGGCGGCGGCCTTTGCCCTTTCTTCCAGGTCGCGTTGCGGCCGCGTTTCAGGAATTGCAATGAGCAAGCGGATCTACTCGAGGATCGCGGGCACCGGTAGTTATTTGCCCGAAAAAGTGCTGACCAACCAGGATCTGGAGAAATTGGTCGACACCAGCGATGAGTGGATTCAAACGCGCACCGGTATTCGCGAGCGGCACATTGCCGCCGACAGCGAAACCACCAGCGACCTCGGCTACCATGCCGCGGTGCGCGCGTTGGAGGCCGCCGGTATCGAGGCCTCGCAGCTCGACATGATCGTGGTGGGGACCACCACTCCCGATCTTATTTTTCCCTCCACCGCGTGCCTGATCCAGGCCAAGCTCGGTGCGAGCGGTTGTCCCGCCTTTGACGTGAATGCGGCCTGTTCCGGCTTCGTGTTCGCGCTGAGCGTGGCCGACAAATTCATCCGTTCCGGTGATGCCCGCCATGTGCTGGTGATCGGTGCGGAAACCCTGACCCGTATCGTTGACTGGAACGACCGCACCACCTGCGTTCTGTTTGGCGACGGCGCGGGCGCGGTGGTGCTGAAGGCCGATGAAGACACCGGCATTCTCAGCACCCACCTGCATTCCGACGGCAGCAAGAAAGAGCTGCTGTGGAACCCGGTCGGTGTGTCCAGCGGCTTCGGCGAGGGCGAAAATGCCCGCGGCGCGATCCTGATGAAGGGCAACGACGTGTTCAAGTACGCCGTGAAGGCGCTGGATTCGGTCGTTGACGAAACCCTGCATGCCAACGGCCTGGACAAGAGCGACCTGGACTGGCTGATTCCGCACCAGGCCAATCTGCGCATCATTGAAGCTACTGCCAAGCGCCTGGACATGTCCATGGACCAAGTGGTGGTCACCGTGGACAAGCACGGCAACACCTCCTCCGGCTCGGTGCCGCTGGCGCTGGACGCCGCGGTGCGTTCCGGCCGCGTGCAGCGCGGCCAGCTGCTGCTGCTGGAAGCCTTCGGTGGCGGCTTCACGTGGGGTTCGGCTCTGTTGCGTTATTAATGCGTTAAGGACGGCGTGTCGACCCACGGTCGACACCAATCCGCACCGGTGGCGCACGACCGCTGGTCGTGCGGCTCTCGATTCGGCCCCGTTCGGGGCCGTTCGCATTTCTGGAGACACCTCATGGTCGAGCCCATTGTCATTGAAGGGCAGCGCGCCTGGTTGAAGCAGTATGGCGAGGGCAGCCGCGCCGTTGCGCTGGGCCTGCTGCGGTTCATCGCCAACCGCTTCCAGCTGGACGCGCTGCGCCCGCCGCCGCACCGGGGTGGCGACGCCGCCCGCGAAACCGAGGCCCGCCGCCTCGCCGAACTGCTCGCCCAAGGCGTCAACGTGCCGCATGTCATCGGCAGCGGCCATGCCGCGCTGGTGCTGGGCGACAACGGCACCTCGTTCAACACCTGCCTGCGCCAGGCCGACGACGCCGGGCGCGACGCGCTGGTGTCCGTAGCCATGTAGGCCATTGCCGCTGCCCACCGCAACGGGGCCTATTTCGGCCAGCCGCTGCCGCGCAACCTCACCTGGGACGGCCAGCGCATCGGCTTCATCGATTTCGAGGAAGACCCGCTGGAAGTGATGGGCCTGGCCCAGGCCCAAGCCCGCGACTGGCTGATGTTCGGTTACGGCGTGGCCAGGTATTACGAACACCGTCCCGAGCAGCTGCAGGCGCTGATGGCGCAGGCCATGGACGGCGCCGATGCCCCGGTGCTGGCGCACGCCCATGAAGTGTCTGGCAGGCTGCAGCGTCTGGCCCGCTACAGCCTGAAGATGGGGCGCTCGGCACGCGCGCTGGCCCACGCCATTTTCATTGTGCACGGGGCCACCACGCTGGGCATGATGATGTTGCTGGCGATCTGCGTGGACTTTTTCGCCGATGGCGATCTGGACATGCTGCAGCTGTTCACCTGAGCCGGGCCTGCAAGGACGCGCATGTCGCGTCCTTGCAGGCCGCCCGACCAAGGGTCGTAGTGACACGCGATGCGTGTCAATGTTCTACCCAGTACGTTCGCGGCCCCACATACGCGCCAGTACAGACGAAGGCGGGTAAACCCCCTTATCATTCGCCGTTCGATTTTTGCAGGCGGACCCCCGCGTGACCGATTCCACTCTTGCTTTCGTGTTCCCCGGCCAGGGCTCCCAGTCGCTGGGCATGCTGGCCGAGCTCTCCGAACTGCACCCGCAGGTTCGTGAAGCCTTCACCGAAGCCTCTGACGGTGCCGGCGTGGACCTCTGGGCCCTGTCCCAGGGCGGTCCGGAAGAAATGCTCAACCGCACCGAGTACACCCAGCCGGCGCTGCTGGCCGCCAGCATTGGCGTGTGGCGCGCCTGGCAGGCCGTCGGTGGTGCCCAGCCGGCTGTACTGGCCGGCCACAGCCTGGGCGAATACACCGCCCTGGTGGCTGCAGGCGCGCTGACCCTGCGCGACGGGGCCCATCTGGTACGCCTGCGCGGCCAGCTGATGCAGGACGCGGCCCCGGCCGGCGTCGGTGCCATGGCCGCTGTGCTGGGGGCAGACGACGCGCTGGTGCTGGAGGTCTGTGAACAGGCCGCCGGCAGCCAGGTGGTGGTACCCGCCAACTACAACTCGCCCGGGCAGATCGTGATCGGCGGCGACGCCGTTGCGGTCGACCGCGCGCTGGCGCTGCTGGCCGAGAAGGGCGTGCGCAAGGCGGTGAAGCTTGCCGTCAGCGTGCCCTCGCACACCCCGCTTATGCGTGAAGCCGCCAACCGCCTGGCCGAAACCATGGCCGGCCTGCAGTGGCAGGCTCCGGCGCTGCCGGTGGTGCAGAACGTGGACGCGCGCGTGCATGACGGCGTGGACGCCATCCGCCAGGCACTGGTTCAGCAGCTGTACCAGCCGGTGCAGTGGACCGGCTGTGTGCAGGCGCTGGCGGCCCGTGGCGTCACCCGCGTGGCCGAGTGCGGCCCCGGAAAGGTGCTCACTGGATTGATCAAGCGCATCGACAAGGGTCTGGACGCGCGTACGCTGTCCACCCCGGCCGATTTTGAAACCGCCCGCGAAACCTGGGCCGCCTGAGCTCCACGTATTTCAAGGAAACAGATTCATGAGCAAGCCCCTGCAGGGTGAAATCGCACTGGTCACCGGTGCCAGCCGTGGCATCGGCGCCGCCATTGCCGACACGTTGGCCGCCCAGGGCGCCACGGTCATTGGCACCGCCACCACCGAATCCGGTGCGGCCGCCATCGGCGAGCGCCTGGCCGCATTGGGCGGCCACGGCCGCGCGCTGAATGTCACCGACGCTGCCGCACTGGACGCCGTGCTTGATGGCATCACCAAGGAGTTCGGCCCGATCTCCATCCTCGTCAACAATGCCGGCATCACCCGCGACAACCTGCTGATGCGCATGAAGGAAGAGGACTGGCAGGCCATTCTCGACACCAACCTGACCAGCGTGTACCGCACCTCCAAGGCGGTGATGCGCGGCATGATGAAGGCGCGCAAGGGCCGCATCATCAACATCGCCTCGGTCATCGGCGTCACCGGCAACGCCGGGCAGGCCAATTACGCCGCCGCCAAGGCCGGCATCATTGCCTTCTCCAAGTCTCTGGCCAAGGAAATCGGTTCGCGTAACATCACCGTCAATGTGGTCGCCCCCGGTTTCATCGACACCGACATGACCAAGGCCCTGCCGGAAGAGCAGCGCACCGGCCTTGTCAAAAGCATCGCGCTGGAACGCCTCGGCGAGCCGGCTGATATCGCCAACGCGGTGGCGTTCCTGGCCGGTCCTTCGGCCAGCTACATCACCGGCGAAACCCTCCATGTGAACGGCGGCATGTACATGCCGTAAGCATGTGGCGCAGGGACTGCGCCGCAAGTGGTTGATCCATTTGGCCTTTTGTTGCAAATGCATGGGCCACGCGGTTTCCACTACACTATCCCACGGCCATCACTCCCTGATGGCAATACTTTGAACCACTACTCCATCTGGAGCGATATCCAATGAGCACCATCGAAGAACGCGTCAAGAAAATCGTCGTCGAACAGCTTGGCGTCAAGGAAGAAGAAGTCACCAACAGCGCATCGTTCGTCGATGACCTCGGCGCTGACTCGCTGGACACCGTTGAACTGGTGATGGCGCTGGAAGAAGAATTCGAGTGCGAGATCCCGGACGAAGAAGCCGAAAAGATCAGCACCGTGCAGGCTGCCATCGACTACATCAAGGCCCACGTCAAGGCCTGATGTCAGCCGGCTGATGCGCGTGTGTGGTGTTTCCACCGCGCGCAACGGCACCCCCATGGGGCCGCGCTTGCGGCCCTGTGTATTTGTAAGCGTCAGGAGAATCTGAAATGAAGCGTCGCGTCGTCGTTACCGGCATGGGCATGGTCTCGCCGTTGGGCAATGATCTGGCCACCAGTTGGAAGGGCATCACCGAAGGCCGTTCTGGCATCGGCCCGCTGACCAACGTTTCAGACGCTTACCTGGAGCGTTTCACCACCAAGATTGCAGGTGAGGTCAAAGGCTTTGACATCACCGCCGACAACGAACAGTTCGGTAGATTCCGGGTCAGTGGCAAAGATGCCAAGAAGATGGACCCGTTCATTCATTACGGCCTGGGCGCTTCGTTCATGGCCCTGCACGATTCCGGCCTGGAAATCACCGACGCCAATGCCGAACGCATCGGCGCGATCGTCGGTGCCGGCATCGGCGGCCTGCTCGGCATTGAAGAGCAGACCATCGAATTCCACGAGGGCAAGAAGATCTCGCCCTTCTACGTGCCCAAGACCATCATCAACATGCTGCCGGGCCAGCTGAGCATCATCACCGGCCTGAAGGGTCCGTCCTTCTCCGCCGTGTCCGCCTGCGCCACTTCGAATCATTCCATCGGCACCGCCATGCGCATGATCCAGTACGGCGACGCCGACGTGATGGTGGTCGGCGGTGCCGAGCGCGGCTCTTCGCCCACCGCACTGGGTGGCTTCTGCGCGATGAAGGCCATGAGCACCCGCAACGATGCTCCCGAACAGGCCTCGCGCCCGTGGGACAAGGACCGCGACGGCTTCGTGCTGGGCGACGGTGCCGGCATTCTGGTTCTGGAAGAGTACGAACACGCCAAGGCGCGTGGCGCGAAGATCTACTGCGAACTGGCCGGTTTCGGTGCCAGCTCCGATGCATACCACATGACCGCCCCCAGCGAGAACGGCGAAGGTGCCGCACGCTGCATGACCATGGCGTTGAAGGACGCTGGCGTCAGCCCGGACCAGGTCGGTTACCTCAATGCACACGGCACCTCCACGCCGCTGGGCGACCTGGGCGAAACCATGGCCATGAAGACCGCCTTCGGCGACCACGCCTACAAGATGATGGTCAGCTCCACCAAGAGCATGACCGGTCACCTGCTCGGTGCCGCCGGCGGCGTGGAAGCCATCTTCTCGGTGCTGGCCATCCGCGACAACATCATTCCGCCGACCATCAACCTGGAACAGCCAGGCGAAGGCTGCGACCTGGACTACGTGCCCAACGTCGCCCGCGAAGCCACCGTTGACGTGGTCATGTCCAACGGCTTCGGTTTCGGCGGCACCAACGGCACGCTGGTGTTCAAACGCGTCTGAGGTTTTCCGCGTAACGTGTACCACCACACCCGGGCCGCCTTTTTGGGCGGCCTTGGTGCATCTGGCCTTCGCGCATCACGGTGCTTTCCAATGTTCCAGACCCGCCCGCTACCTGCCACCACCGATCTGCCCGCGCTGCAACGCGTCGCCCCGCAACGCTATCCGCTGCTGATGGAATCCACCGCCTCGGGCACCGCCCAGGGTCGCTGGGACCTGCTGCTGATGGCCAGCGGCCCCTCGCTCGCCCTGCACAATGACGGCGTGGTCCGCGACGAAACCGGCACCGCCCATGACGGCACCTTCCTGCAGGTTCTCGACGCGCATTGGCAAGCCAACCGCCTGCCACGCGAAGCGACTGGCATCCCATTCCGGGGCGGCTGGGCGCTGATGCTCGACTACGAGCTGGCCGGCCAGATTGAAACCGTGCTGGCGCTGCCAACCCGCGCCGACGGCCTGCCGTCTGCTTTGGCCCTGCGCTGCCCCGCAGGCGTGCTGCACGACCGCGTACTGGGCCAGTATCACGCCGTATGCGAAACCGGCAGCGAGGCGCTGCTGGACACCCTGCTGGCCGACCTGCAGGCCGCCCAAGCGCAGCGTGCGCTGCCCGCCTGGCAGCCACCGCAGCAGATGGACGAGGACGCCCCCGCACGCTTCACCGATGGCGTGGAAAAGGTCATCGACTACCTGCGCGCCGGCGACGTGTTCCAGGTGAACCTGTCGCGCCGCTGGGTCGCGCAGTTCAGCGAAGACCTCGACCCGCACGCGCTGTACGCGCAGCTGCGCGTTGCCAACCCTGCACCGTTTGCCGGCCTGTTCATCGCGCAGGGCAGGGCAGTGGTCAGCTCCTCACCCGAGCGCCTGGTCTCCGTCCATGGCGACGACGTGCAGACCCGCCCCATCGCCGGCACCCGCCCGCGCTTTGCGGGCGACGACGACGCCGAGCGCATCCGCGAGCTGGTGGGCCACCCCAAGGAACGCGCCGAGCACGTGATGCTGATCGACCTCGAACGCAACGACCTCGGCCGCATCTGCAGCCCCGGCAGCGTGGAGGTGGACGAGTTGATGACCGTGGAAAGCTATGCCCACGTGCATCACATCGTCAGCAACGTGCGCGGCCGCCTGCTGCCCGGCACCACGCCCGGGCAGGTGATTGCTGCCACCTTCCCCGGTGGGACCATCACCGGCTGCCCCAAGGTGCGCTGCATGCAGATCATTGCCGAGCTCGAGCAGACCGCGCGCGGTGCCTACACCGGCGCATTCGGCTGGCTGAACCGCGACGGCGACCTCGACCTCAACATCCTCATCCGCACCGCCGAAGTGGCCGGCCCCCACGCCGCCTTCCGCACCGGTGCCGGCATCGTCGTCGATTCAGACCCCACCAAGGAGCTGGATGAAACCCGCGCCAAGGCCCGCGGTCTGATGCGCGCGCTGGGCCGCCCTGACTGACCCCTGTATCCTGTAACCGTGCCGCACGAATCCCGGCCGCTTGAATCACCGGGAACGCTTGGCCGCTCAAAACGCCGGACATGCTCGGCCGAACGAAACGCCGGGTATGCCCCGTAGAGCCGGGCTTGCCCGGCTGCCCGGAAAAACCGAACCACCCGTAACAACCGGAACCACGCAAAAGGACCCCCATGGCAGGTGCAAAACGAGGTTGCCTCTTCGTCCTCACAGTGCTGCTCCTAGGCGCACTGGCGCTCGCCGCTGCCGGCCTCTGGTTCTGGAATTCCCAATCCAGCTTCGCCGACCAACCCATCACCCCGGATCAACCGGCGGTCATCATCGCCCCCGGCGACGGCCTCAACACCGTCGTACGAAAACTCCGCGAAGTCGGCGTTGAAGAAGGCACCGACACCCAATGGCAACTGCTTGCGCGCCAGCTCAACGCCGCCGGCAAACTCAAAGTTGGCGAATACGCCCTGGACAACAGCCTCACGCCGCGCGAACTGCTCACCCGCATGCGCCAGGGCCGCGTGGTCCAGCACCGCGTCACCATCGTCGAAGGCTGGAACATCCGCCAGCTGCGCGCTGCGCTCAAGCGCGCCGATCCCCTCGTGCACACCACCGACGACCTCAGCGACAGCGAACTGATGGCCAAGCTCGGCTTCCCCGGCCAGCACCCCGAAGGCCGCTTCCTGCCGGAAACCTACGTCTACCAGCGCGGCGACACCGACGTCGACGTGCTCAAGCGCGCCCACGCCGCGATGGAGAAGGAACTGACCGCCGCCTGGGACAGCCGCAGCGACGACCTGCCGCTCAACACCCCCTACGAACTGCTCACCCTGGCTTCCATCATCGAAAAAGAAACCGCACTGGCCAGCGAGCGCCCGCAGATTGCCGGCGTGTTCGCACGCCGCCTGAAAATGGGCATGCGCCTGCAGACCGACCCCACCGTCATCTACGGCATCGGCAGCAGCTACGACGGCAACATCCGCAAGCGCGACCTCACCACCGACACCCCGTACAACACCTACACCCGTGCCGGCCTGACCCCGACGCCGATCGCCATGCCTGGCCGCGACGCCCTGCAGGCCGCCGCGCAACCCGCACCCGGCAATGCGCTGTACTTCGTCGCCGTCGGCGACGGCAGTGGCGCGCACGTGTTCTCGGCCACCTACACCGACCACAACGCCGCCGTCGCCCGTTACCTGCAGCAGCTGCGCCAGCAGCGTGCGCAGCAGCAGGCACAGCCGCAATGAGCACTGACCTGCACAGCCACCCCCATTTCATCAGCCTCGAAGGCGGCGAGGGCGCGGGCAAGACCACCGCGCTCAACGCCATCCGGCAGGCGCTGGAGGCGCAGGGCCACCGCGTGCTGCTCAGCCGCGAGCCCGGCGGTACGCCGCTGGCCGAGCGCATCCGCGCACTGGTACTCACCCCGGACCCGGAGATCGCCGCCGAGCCGCTGAGCGCCGAGGCCGAACTGCTGCTGGTGTTCGCCGGCCGCGCCCAACACGTGCGCCACGTCGTGCAGCCCGCGCTTGCCCAGGGCAGCTATGTGCTCAGCGACCGTTTCACCGATTCCAGCTACGCCTACCAGGGCGGTGGGCGCGGGCTGGATCCCGTCTTCATCGCCGAGCTGGAGCGCCGCACCGTCGGCCTGCAGCCCGGCCTGACCCTGCTGCTGGACGTGGATGTGGCCGTCGGTCGCGCCCGCGCCAGCGGCCGCGCCGAGGGCCCGGACCGCATCGAGCGCGAGCAGGACGATTTCTTCCAGCGCGTGCGCAACGTGTTCCGCCAGCGCGCCGCTGCCGAGCCGGAGCGCTTCCGCCTCATCGACGCCAGCCAGGACCAGGCCGGCGTCGCCGCCCAGGTGGTGGCCGCCATCGATGCATATCTCAGCAAGGAGGGCGGCAATGGCTGAGTTCTCCCCCTGGCAGCAGCGCGCCTATGACCAGACCGTGGCCGCACTCGATGCCGGCCGCCTCGGCCATGGCCTGCTGATCTGCGGCCCGGCCGGGCTCGGCAAGGCTGAGGTCGCCCTGCAGCTGGCCAAGCACGTGCTGGAGCGCGGCGAGCCCGCCACCGCCCAGCGCGCCGCCCAACTGATCGCCGCAGGCACCCACCCGGACCTGCAGCAGGTGTCGTTCATTCCGAACAAGACCGGCGACAAGCTGCGCACCGAGATCGTGATCGAGCAGGTCCGCGAGATCTCGCAGAAGCTGGCGCTGACCCCGCAATACGGCGTCGCCCAGGTGGTCATCGTTGACCCGGCCGACGCCATCAACCGCGCCGCCTGCAACGCGCTGCTGAAGACCCTGGAGGAGCCGCAGCCGGGGCGCTACCTGTGGCTGATCAGCAGCGACCCCGCGCGCCTGCCCGCCACCGTGCGCAGCCGCTGCCAGCGCCTGGAATTCAAGCTGCCGCCGCGCGAGGAAGCGCTGGCCTGGCTGCAGGCCCAGGGCCACAGCGAAGCCAGCGCCCGCGAGGCCCTGGACGCCGCCCGCGGTCACCCCGGGCTGGCCGATGACTGGCTGAAAAACGACGGCCTGACCCTGCGCCGGCAGGTCGCCAGCGACCTGGAGGCCCTGGTTGCCGGCCGCAGCAGCGCGGTGGAGCTGGCCCAGCGCTGGTGCGCGGATGAGCACGCCGCCCTGCGCCTGCGTTTCGCCGCAGACCTCGCATTGGCGCAAGCCAGCGGCGGTGGCTTGACCGATGCGGAGCGATTGAACAAGCTGGGGGCCTGGTTCGACGCCGCCAACCGTACCCGCGATCTGCTGCGCACTACCGTGCGCGCCGACCTGGCGGTGGTGGAATTGTTGTTGGCCTGGAACAAGGTCAACGAGCGGCACGCAAAGGGGAATAGATAAATGAGCGCCACCAACGCCCGCCAGGGCATCCTGTCGCTGGCCGTCAAGGACAAGGCGTCGCTGTACAGCGCCTACATGCCGTTCATCAAGAACGGCGGCATCTTCGTGCCCACGCCCAAGCGTTACTTCCTGGGCGACGAGGTCTTCCTGCTGCTGACGCTGCCCGACAGCAGCGAGCGCCTGCCCGTGGCCGGCAGAGTGGTGTGGGTGACCCCGGCCGGAGCCCAAGGCAACCGCGCCGCCGGCATCGGTGTGCAGCTGGCCGACGGCCAGGAAGGCGAGAACGTGCGCAACAAGATCGAGACCGCGCTGGCGGGTACGCTGAACTCGGACAAGCCCACGCACACGATGTGAAGAAAGTTGCGGAAAACCGTTGACGAGGAAATCTGGGGCCCTATAATGAGCGGCTCAGCAACGCACCGGGCGGTTAGCTCAGCGGTAGAGCATTGCCTTCACACGGCAAGGGTCACAGGTTCGATCCCTGTACCGCCCACCATGTTGCGGAAGCAAAGAAAGCCGACCTTCTGGGTCGGCTTTTTTGTTGGGCGGAAATCGCCATGCAAGCAAAGCGCGCTGTACGCCGCCAAAATCTGGTCAAAGTTCCTTGGCACCCTGCCGATTCAGTCTGCTTACGGCACTTGCACGCAGGGACGCATGGCATCCAATGAGCTCAACCCTTTCGTGTCTCGTATCGAGACACAGCAAGGCAAACGTCGTTCGCTCCATGCTGAGCGCGAATCAGAGCAGCAGGCCTTGGTGTTCTATTTCGCCACCCTCACGACGCTTAACGCCTCACTCTTGATCATCCGCGGAGATATCAGCTCCTTGGGGCACACTCTGCACAACAGATCGTGCGATCTAAAAGCCGCACCTTTTCAACGATAATTGACGACGGAAGTTCGACGCCAATGAGGCGACGCAATCGAGCCGGAATTCGGCTTGTTGTGCCTGTTTTCGTGAAGTGCATCACTCGCGTTCGCAGCTGTGTCAGGGATCCGTCGCGGAAAGCGTGTTGTATGCGACGTTAGGTCTTCCTGACGTTACTGGCCTCAAGTGCGGAATAGGCTCGCATTCAGTGTTCTCCACCTCTGACCGAGGTTCGGTCGAGGCGCTTCTAGTGGCACGGTCTTGGCGAATATGGTGTCGCTTCTGCTCGCTGCATGCGGACGCAGGACGTTGGTGGCGTTCGGTGTTGCGCATGTGCAGCCAGAGAAGTTGCATGGCGAGCGCTCACCAGATGCGTTGTACTGGTGTGGACGCTCGGCGCGAAGCTCGAGCACCCATCATTTCTGCGCGCGGTGGCGCGTGTAGATCCAACCGCGTCCACGGAGGCGTCGAATGGCAAGAAGGCGGAAGGGAATTCCTGGGTTCTCCTGGAAGCGCGCGTCAGGGCTTTCAAGTGCGAAGGCGAAGCTGTCGCGTCAGATCGGCATTCCTCTCACGCGCAGTGGGCGTCAGCGCAAGATGGGGAGGGCGATGGGGTGCTGTGTGCCTGCGGCGTTTTTGTTGGCTGGAAGCGTCACTGTTGCTATGGGGCTGGGGTCGTTGACTCGATACTTGTTGGCTTGATGTGGTTTGAGGTTGGTAGAGCAGCCGGGCAAGCCCGGCTCTACGTTAGGAGGAGCTGTTGGTGAGCGGTGATCTGGAATGAGTAACGTCACGTCGTTGTTGCCGGTGCATCCGGGCACGTATCTGGTCGAGAAGTACATGGTGCCGCTGGGCATCTCTGTCGAAGAGCTGGCAACGGATATCAGAGTCTCGCCCGAGCTGGTCGCTGACATCATTGCGCGGCGTAAGGCTGTCAGTCCTGAGATTTCGATGCGGCTTGGGCGGTACTTCCGCACTACGCGCCAGTTCTGGTCGAAGATGCAGGCCAATTACGACATGCATGCGGCGCGCATCAAGTATGCGGATGCGATTGCGCGGATTGAGCCGATGGTGGGGCGGAAGGTTCCGCCGTCTGCGGATATTCTTCGTTTCCGCTCAGGGGTGGTCCAGAGCGATGGAGATTTTTAGGCGTTCACGCTGAGAGCAGCCGGGCAAGCCCGGCTCTACGGTTGTCCGAACGTGGCGTTTAGGTCGGTTGTCCGAGTGTGGGGTTTACGCCAGTCTTGGGCCTTGGCGGGTTTGTTCTTCTCGCTGCTGCTGGTCCTGGGACTGAGATTGCGCGAGCTGTCGGGTGCGGTCCTGCGCCTGTGCATCCCGGCTCTGGTTGGCCGCCGCATACTGCTGCTCCGGTGCTGCAGCCAGCGCTTCCTGCGTTGGCATCTGCGCCCGGTTTGCCGCCGGGTCGGGTGACGCGCCGGGGCCTGAGCGGGTGACGAACATCGTGGTGCCGGCGGCGCGGTGCTCGGTGGCTTCGTTCAACGCCATCTCCACTTTGTCGCCGGGTCTGAAGCCGGCTTCCACCGCTAAGCGATACGCGCTGGCAAGCAGATGGTCACTGCTCTTGTCCCACGGCTTGTGGTGCTTTTCATCCAGTGTGGCCACGGACGAACGCAGTTGCTCCACCAGCCCGGCGTCTTCCGGGCGTGGGGCCATGCTGTGGCGCTGGTCCACCTCCGCCTTGTCCTGCGGGGTGGGCGGCGTGGGTGCAGGCGCAGGGATGTTGGGAGCGGGCGGCGTTGCAGTGGCCGGCTGCTGTGTTTCCGGCGCGCTGGCGCGTTGTGCTATGGCCTGCGCAATCTCTTCCGGCGTGATGATGGACTTGATCTCCATCCGCTCGTCGTCCTTGCCGACCAACGTGGCAAGCGAGCCATCCCGTTGTACCTGCAGAATGAACGTGTCGCTGCCAATCCCATCGCGCGCGTGGCTCTGGGTAACAGCGGTCATGGCGGCGTCTATGTCCTCCGCCGTTCGTGCCATGTGGGCGCGCTGGTAAGCGTTCTCCACCTGCTCGCGCAGACCGAACTGGGTGGGTGTGGGGTTGGCACGGGCGATGTCGGCCATGGAGTTCAGTTCCTGCACGCCGGCCTGCTGGCTTTGGCGCGTGCGGTTGAGCTCCTCGATGATGTTGCCTTCGGCCGGGTTGGTGCCGTACACCCAGCCAGGGGTGTTCCATTGGTCGTTGGCATCCTGGGTGTACTTCTCGCCGTTGGACGCCATCAGTGGTTGTGTGTGGGTCTGGGCGTTGGTGATCACCTCGGGCACGGGCTCGATGCTGGCGAACTCGTGCCAGCCATACTGGTTGAAGGCCACCTGGTAGCGGGCGGCAAGCGCCTCGGGAGTGTTGGCGGCGTTCTGGGCGATGATGCGCTGCGATTCCAGTTCCAGTTGCCCGGCTTTTTCGGGGCTGACCGCCACGGCGCGGTCGAGTGGAATGCGGCCATCAACAATTTCGTGGATGGAAAGACTCCACTCGCCATTCTGCGGGTTGCGCACGTAATGGCGGCTGGTTTCAAACGGCTCGCGCGGCGGAGTGTTGTCGCCGCTGGCATCCAGCTTGAACGGGTCCTGTGGCCTGGGCAGATTGGCCATGCCCAACGAGTACGAGTCGTTGGCGGCCTTGTAATTGAGCTCGTCCACCAGCCGGCCGCCGGCTACCACGGCGGTATCGCGGTAGCTGCCATCCGGCTGCGGGCTGCGTACGCTGCGGCTCCAGGTGCCTCTGGCGTCTTCCGGGTCGCGGCTCCACTCATTGCCGTTGCGGTCCACCTGGGTATAGACGGCCTTCTTGTCCTGGTACTGGGCCCAGTACTCACCCGCGAAGCCGCCGACCACGCCGCCTACCAGCCCGGTGACCACTGCGCCGGGGCCGGTCCACGACCCGGTGAGGGCCCCATAGCCTGCGCCCAGCAGGAAGCCGCCGCCGAATCCGCCTACGGTGCGACCTACGAAGTGTGTGCCGGCGGACATCGCGCCGGCATCATTGCCTTGGCTACGCAGTTCGGCCACGCGGTGACCGGTGATGGCAAAGTCGACCGCCAGTGCGGCAACGCCCGCCACCCCGAGTACGCGTGCACCGGTAATCTGCCCGCGCGTGGCGGCGGCCTCGGCGGCACCTTCAACAGCACCGGTTCGGCCTGCGGTGCCGGCCAACTCCGGAGGAGTGGGTGCCGGCGCAGGACGCACAATGGTGAGTGGCATTTCCGGATTGAACGCGGTGCGCACGCGCACGGCGGTGGGCTCGGTCAGCGGCAGGCGACCGGCCTGGTTGGCTTCTTCAATGGCGGTGCCTAACGATGCGCGGCCACCCCAGCGCTCGCTCAGGGTGGAGTTGCCGGGCTGGTCGATGGCGTCCAGTGCCAGCTTTACGTTGGCTTCGGACTGGGTGACGCCGCGCCAGCGTAACTCGGACGGATTGAGCGTCTTCAGTTCGGCAATCTGTGTGGCATGGGTGCGCTGGTAGCCTTCCAGGTCGGCGAAGAAGGTGCGGACCTTGGCATTGGCCTCCGCCGGGGTCATGCCCTCGGGGGTGTTGGTGACCAGGTCGCCATTGAGGATGCCGGCGCGCAGGGTGTAGTCGAGGTTCTGGATGCGAGCGCCCATGCGCTCTGCGGCGGCCGCTCGCACATCTGGAGGCGTGTTCTCTGCAAGTAGAGCGCGGCCATCATGCGTTTCTGCGAGTTCGTCGAGAACGAACTTCAACTCATCGGTGTACGCACCCAGCGGTCCGCCCGAGTGGGGTGAAATGCCTAACTTGGCCGCGAGCGCCGGGCTCGCCGGCAGGTTGAGAATATTGTCAGCTCCGTGGAGGGAAAAATGACCGCTCCTGGCAAGCGACTTCAGCAGCTGACTCTGTTCGAACGCAATCTGCTCGATCAGATGGTGTCCCTGAAAAACCGGTGTGTCGGCCATGCGCACAACCTCGTTCAAGAATCCGTTTGAAGGGTGATTACTCAGATATCCGCTACATCACGCAGCCGTACACCAGAGAACTTGGCAGCCATCAGCGCATCAAACATCGTGCGGTCACAGATGGGCGGCGCTCCCATGCGCTCCTGACGGAAGATATGGGCATCTCCCACCGCCTCCTGGTTGAACACCAGACTGGCTCCCCCAACGAGGCTATACAGCTTCTCGTCCTCGCCGGTCTGATAATTGTGGTCGCGCTTGATCCTCACGCGAGAGGACGCTTCATCCAATGCATCCAGTCTGCGCAGCACATTACCCAGGAAGTACTGGGGGCCTGGGCTACCGTCAGCAAGGCTGAAGTCGCAAGCCACAAATGCAAACGCCTGGGCGTCAATCTGCTCAAACAGCTTCTTGAGGGGCTCTGACACAATCCAAATGCCGGCGAGCTCTTCGAGATCGCGTGGTAACCCACCTTTCTCCGGCACGTGCACCAGGTGCGGCCGCTCTGGGTACTGGTCCGGATTGCCATTGGGGCGGGAGACCACGTTCATTCCCGGGTGAATCAGCTTGTCCTCGTTGGCAATCTCAATGCCGGGAACTTGGCCGTTGCCCGGGGCGCTGGCATCGATCAGGAAAAATTCACCCTTATGAGACGCGGCTTCGACTGAAACGGGAATGGCGGTCGGTTCGGTCATGGTGGCTTCCATCATGGATGCAGGGGCAGAACGGGACAGCAGATGGGCCGATGCTAGCCGGGCTTTCACGCCGCTACAAGCCTTAACCAGGCGGGACCGCGGCGGGTTACAGATATGAGCAGTCCCTCAGTTGTATGCCGGTGAGATTGGCATCGACGAGAGCGTCGAACATTACCCGGTCGCAGATCGGACTTATTCCACTGTGAGACTGGCGGAATATATGCGCGTCGCCTACAACACGCTTGTTGAAGACCAGTGAGGCACCGCCGAGGATGCTGTAGAACGGCTCTTCCTCGCCGGTGATGAAATTCTGCTCCGTCTCACTTTCACCCGGGAGGCCGGCACATCCAGCGTACGGATAACATTACAGAAATAGTATTGCGGGCCCGGTGCGCCATCGGCCAGAGTGAACTCGCAGGCGGCGAATGCAAATGCCTCCGGGTCAACAACGTCGAGCACGTCCTTGAGTGCCTGCGAGATGACCCAGATGCCGCCGAGCTCTTCGAAGTCACGCGGCATGCCGCCCTTCTCCGGTACGTGCACCAGGTGCGGCATCTCCGCATACTGCTTCGCATCGCCCGTCGGCGGCGCAGCGACGTACATGCCCGGGGTGATGAGTTTCTCTTCGTTGGCTATTTCCAGGCCGGGAAACTGGCCGTTCCCCCAGAAGCTCGATCTGAGGACGAAGAACTCGCCTTGATGAGATCCGTTTTCAACCGAAACGGGTAGGGGAGCCTGCTCGTTCAAGGGCTTCCATCATGGATGCGGGGGTAGAGCGCTACGCTTGGGCAGCCTGATCGTAGCTGGGATAGAGGGCGAGGACAGGGGATGGCAGGCGCTGCCTGAAGCGGCGGCTGTTCCACTTTGCACGCCAGGCCGGGGCGCTAACGTCAAGTGCGTGGTCAGTGACGAAACGCTCCCTGTATCTTCGTGATCTGCAGGCAGGAACTTCAGAGGAACGAAGGTGAATCCGTACCACCCGCAACGCGCATCAACACCGCAAACGACCCAGGATTCCAGCGCCCGAGTCACTCACGCAGGCCGCGTTCTGTGCTCGCGCATCGTTTCGCCTGATGCGGACGACGGCACCGTTCCGGTGATCATGCTCCGTGGCCGGTGGCTGGCTCGAATAGGGTTCCGGGCCCGGGCAAGAATTCGCGTTGAAGTCAGCCTTGGTCGAATTGTGATCACGCTGGTGGGTGTATCGGCTCCGACCTGCGAGCCGATGCCGATGAACTTCCGCAAGTACCACTGCGACCGGGCGCTCCGCGTGTCCAAGCGGGTGATCACCCCGCCTTGGCGTCGCGATGCCGGGCTGTCCCGGTACTGAAGCCGTGGCCAGCTGCCGCGGCCACAATCAACAAGATGGCCACCCATTGCCGAGCCGTCAGTTGTTCGTCCAATAGCCACCAGCCGACCCACGCACCAATGGCGGGTGCGGCAGATATCAGGGCACCCACGGTGGCTGCCGGGAGCCGGCGCATGGCCCACATCTCCAGGACGTAGGGAATCACGCTCGACAGCATCGCGACCGCCAGACCCGTCAGCAGGATCGCAGGGGAGAACACCCATCGCAGGTCGGCGCTCACACCCAGCGGGATGGCGAGCATGGCGGCGACGACCATGCCCCACGCCACGGAATCAACACCGTTCAGATGTGCAGCCTGCTTGCCGGCGAGGATATAAAGGGCCCACGCCAAAGCTGCCCCCGCGGCGCAGGCCACCCCGACAGGGTCCAGGGTGGCATCCACTGCCTGGCCCAACGGCAACAACAGCAGGAGTCCGCCAAGCGCTACCGCAGACCAGAAGGCCCCCAGCGCACGTCGTGCGCCAAATGCGCCCACCGCCATTGGGCCGAGGATTTCGATGGCGATCGCGATCCCAATCGGAATGCGTGCGAACGCCTCGTAAATGAGAATGTTCATGGCACCCAGCATCAGTCCGTAAGTCGCGACAATCGGCCATTTCGTGCGCGTAGGACGTTGCCGCCAGGCGCGGCGCAGCAGCACCAGGACCAAGGCCGAAAGCCCGATCCTCAACGCACTGGTGGCTTCTGGACCGATCACGACAAACAGCTGTTTGGCATGGGTGGCACCGATGTTCTGGACAAACAGCGATATCAGGACGGCAAGCAGTGCAGGGCGGGCGGACGCGCCGGCGAAGGAAGGGGAGGGGGAAGGCTTCATGGCGTGAAATGGTAGGCTCGCCCCGGCCAGCGAAATCCGCAAATCCATGCACGCTGGCGAGTGGATTCCTTGAAACTGCCTCGAAAATCGAAGAACTGCATCATGGACAAATTCGACCGCGCCATTCTCGACATTCTGCAGCGGGACAACTGCACGCCGCAGCGGGTGATCGCTGAACAGGTAAGTCTGTCGCCGGCCGCCGTGCAGCGGCGCGTGGCAGCCTTGGAAGCGGCGGGCGTGATCGAGCAGAACATCGCGGTGGTGGACCCCAGGGCCGTGGGCGCGCGGGTGACCGTGGTGGTGGAGGTACACCTGATCAACGACCAGTCCGCGGTCGTGCGTGCCGTCAAGGAACAGTTCCGCGCCGTTCCGGAAATCCAGCAGTGCTATCACGTCACCGGCAATGGCGGCCTCATCCTCATCATCCTGCTGCCGGACTTTGAGTCATATGAAAAGATGTCGACGCGGTTGTTTGCCGACAATGACCTTGTGGCCAGTTTCCGCAGCCTGCCAGTGCTGGACCGGGTAAAGGTGGGACTGAGCGTGCGTGCGGCCATCGGGGACTAGCTTGGGGCCCCGCGCGGCATCCCGTCACATCGCAGCCGTGATGATGGTGAGATACTCGAATCACACGCCCGGCCTGGGTCCAGAGAGGGTTCGATAATGCGTTCCCCGATGCTGCTGTCCTGTACGTTCGTTCTGCTCTCGTCCGCTGCCACCGCACCTGCGCTGGCAGCCGTGCCCTTCTTCAACGCCACCTGCCCGGGCGGCATAGATGTCCATGCCGACGAAGGCGGTCCGGTTTATGTGCAGGGCCGCGAGGCGGCACTGAAGCGTTTCAATGACCGCTACGCCGAGGCCCGCGATGCGGAGAGTGGCATCACCCTGTCCATCAGCAGCGGTGACGGTGGCGCGCCACAGGTGAGCTACACCGGGCGTGGCGGAGCGAATGGCATCTGTCAGGTGGGCAGCGCTGGCCCGTCCGCGTCGGCCGGCCACCACGGGAGGCACCACGGTGATGACGACCGCGACGACAGTGGGTCACTCCCCACCGAGGTCACCTGCGAGTCCAACGACCAGCGTCAGGTCTCCTGTGGTATGGATACGCGTGGCGCTGTGGAAATTTCCCGTCAGCTCAGCCGTACCCGCTGCGTGGAGGGCCAGAACTGGGGTTTAGCCAAACATTCCGTGTGGGTGAGCGGAGGCTGCCGCGCCACGTTCCGCAATGTCTCCAAGGTCGCGGCCTTTGTGCCGGCGGGCGACACCGCGCTGGGCTCCTGCAACGTCCGCAAGGGCGCACAGGGCACCTTGGTCACCCAGGTGCCGGTGGGCAGCGACTACCAGGAGCTGATCGTGGATTACCCGGACGGCCGCTTCATGTGCATGCTGCGCAACAACGGGCAGGTGCAGAGCCTTACGCCGTTGAAGCGCCGCTAGAAGGGTCGCAGCCAGGACCCGCCACGCGCCGTTCATGCCCTCATCGCGCTCCCGGCACGGCCGCTCGCGCAGGCTGGGGCCAGTTGATCGGCGTGGAATGTCATGGCGCGCAGGAAGACTCTCAAGGTCGCCACCTTCAATGTGAACGGCATCGGCACCCGCCTTCCGCATCTGCTGGCGTGGCTGGAAAAGGAGAAGCCGGATGTCGTGGCGCTGCAGGAGCTGAAGGCGCTGGATGGGGCGTTCCCGGCGCAGGCGCTGGACGAGGCGGGCTACGGAGCCGTGTGGCAGGGGCAGCACCGCTGGAACGGCGTTGCGTTGCTTGCGCGCGGTGCCGTGCCGGTGGAAAGCCGGCGCGGGCTGCCAGGTGATCGCGCCGATACCCAGAGCCGGTATCTGGAAGCCGCTGTCCACGGCATCCTGGTGGCAGCGCTTTACCTGCCCAATGGCAATCCGCGACCGGGTCCCAAGTTCGAGTACAAGTTGAAGTGGATGAAGCGGCTGGCCAGGCATGCCCGTACCCTGGTGGACCTGCCGCATCCGGTGGTGATGCTGGGTGACTTCAATGTCATTCCAGCTGATGAGGATGTCTTCGACCCCGCGCGTTTCAGCAACGATGCGCTGTTCCATCCGGACGTCCGGGAAGCCTTCGAGTTGCTGTTGCAGCAGGGGTGGGTCGACAGCATCCGTCAGCTGCATCCGGAGCGTCGCATCTACACGTTCTGGGATTATTTCCGCCAGCATGCTGAACGTGATCGTGGCATGCGCATCGATCATCTGTTGTTGAACCCCGTGCTGGCCAAGCGGTTGAAGGCGGCGGGTGTGGACCGCTGGGTGAGGCTGCAGGAAAAGGCCAGCGACCATGCCCCGACCTGGATCGAACTTGCGCCGTAGCCACGTGAAGGAGACTGCCATGACCCGCCCCATCTTGAGCGCAGCCGCCGTCATCCTGGCGTGTACTGTTTCCGGATGTGGTGGAGGTCAGACCGCATCACCCGTTGAAGCCCCGGGAGAAAGTGAGAGCGCCAAGATGCGCGCACTCGACGTGGGCGCGGCGATCATCCAGGACAGGCCTCCTGTCGAGGCGCTGAATGCGTATCTCGATGGATTCCACTTCTACAACGGCGCAATGGAGGCGCAGATGGAAGCGCACCACTACTGCTCGGTGTTGAATGACGACGTGATCCAGTGTGTCATCTACGACGGCAGCGTGAGCGATGCCAAGCTCATGGGCGTGGAATACATCGTCAGTGCGGCAGTGTTTGAAAAGC
This sequence comes from Stenotrophomonas maltophilia, assembly GCA_050983615.1. Lineage (GTDB taxonomy): Bacteria > Pseudomonadota > Gammaproteobacteria > Xanthomonadales > Xanthomonadaceae > Stenotrophomonas > Stenotrophomonas maltophilia_AZ. The sequence goes on from CP158958.1 coordinate 1,114,834, forward strand.
TGCCGCCGAAGGAAAAGGGGCTCTGGCACAGTCACGTGCACGAGGTGAAGTCCGGGACGTTGATTGCCCCGGGTCTGCCCGACGTGGCCGAGAAGGCCTTGATGACCAAACTGGTGGGCACCTACGGCAAGACCTGGCATACGTGGCACACCGATCGGGACCTGACCCTGCCACTCGGCGCACCGCAGCTGATGATGGGGTTCACCCAGGACGGGCAGCTGGATCCCGGGATACTGGCCCAACGCAACCACCGCCTTGATGTGGACGCGGCGGCCAAGCGCGCCCAGCGCGCCGACATCCCCATCCCGACCATTGATCCGGAAGCCGATGCCTGGCAACAGGGCAGGGTACTGCAGTTGCAGGATCCGACCGGGCAGACGCACCACGCGCGATGAGCTGGTGCCGGGCGCTGCCCGGCAGCTTCGGCACGTCAATCCGAACCGTGTGTCGTTGGATTGACCGCACAATCTGTCACCCAACCTCGGCTATCATCAGACCCAATCTGATGTGAGTACGGATATGGAAGTGCGACTCACGCGCGAGCAGGTGCTCGCGCTTGCACCTGACGCTGCGTCAAGCAAAGCCGGCGCGGGGCTGGCCACCGATGGCAAATGGGGCCTGCTCGGGGCCGATGCTGAAGCCTTGTGGGGCGAATGCCAGGGCAGTGGCTCCAAGCCCTACCAGACCCAGGTCGACCTGGCTGGGCTGGTCAGCCGCTGTTCCTGCCCCAGCCGGAAATTTCCCTGCAAACATGGCCTGGCCCTGCTGTTGTTGTACGCGGCCGGGAATCCACGCTGTGTGCCGGGCACGCGTCCGGCCTGGGTAGACGAATGGATGCAGGGCCGCCGCGACCGTGCCGCACGCAAGGAAGCGGCCGCTGAAGCCGCCGCCAATGCGCCGCCGCCGGACCCGCAGGTGCAGGCCGCCGCCGCCGCCAAGCGCGAAGCCTCGCGCTGGTCGAAGATGGAAGCCGGCGCGGGTGAGTTGCAGCGCTGGATCGCCGACCAGTTCCGCCAGGGGCTGGCGAATCTGGGCAATGGATTCGAGCAGGACGCGCAGCGCATGAGCGCGCGCATGGTCGATGCTCAAGCTCCCGGGCTTGCCGCGCTGCTGGACCACGCTGTGTCCGGCGGTGGCCGTGACCTCGCGTCGCTGGCCCGCCTGGGCGAGCACCTGGGCGTGCTGCAGCTGCTGACCCAGGCGGTGCCGCGCGTGGAGAGTTTCAGCGCGGCACGCCAGGCCGACCTGCGCGCAGCGCTGGGCTGGCCGGTGGACCGCGAGACGGTGCTGCGCGAAGGCGAGGCCTTGCAGGATGCCTGGTTCGTGCAGGGCCAGCAGCTGATTGAACACCCCGGCAACCTCACCGAGCGCCGCGTGTGGCTGCACGGTGTGGAAAGCGGGCGCGCCGCGCTGCTGCAGGATTACAGTCACGGCGGCCGCGGCTGGGACCAGCAGTGGCGCACCGGCTACAGCCATTCCGGCACCGTGCATTTCCATGCCGGCACAGTGCCATTGCGCGCCGTGACCGGTGAGGTTCAGGGCGGCACAGCGTCCGCAGTGCCGGATAACGACACCTTTGACGTCGCCGCGCAGGCCTGCGCTGACAACCCGTGGTTGCCGCAGGTGCCCATGCGCCTGAGCGCCGTCACCGTTGCCCACGACGGGCAGCGCTGCTGGCTGCAGCACGGCGAGGGCACGCTGGCATTGCAGCTCGCTCCGATGCCGGGCTGGTCGCTGATGGCCTTTGCCGGCGGCCACCCGCTGTGCCTGATGGGCGAGTGGGACGGACAGGTGCTGCACCCACTGTCGGCATGGAACGCACAGGGCGAGCAGTGGGAAAGGAGCAGTGCATGAACGACGCCTGGTTGAAGCCGGCCCTGTTGGGTATCGACCGCCCGCAGGCGATTTCGATGGAAGGACCCGTCGGCGAGGTGCTGGCTGCCCTGGCCACACAGGAAGATGCCGCGCTGGGCTACAGCCAGCAGGTCGGCGTGCTCGCCGCCTGCCAGCGCGCCGCGATGCGACTGGCCGCTCCAGTAGCCGCGCCGGCACCTGCCGCACCGGATGCCGCAGTCCTTCCGGCGGACCACCGCTGGAGCCCACTGCTGAAATCACTGTTCACCGGAGGCCAGCCGTCGCCGTGGGTGAAGCGCGTCCGGCATGAGGCCTGCCTGCAACTCGCCACGCGCGAACGGCACCTGCCGGTAGCAGCGCTGCCGCACGCGCTGGAAGCTGGTGCACGAATGACCGTGTTGCGCCCGCACCTGCGCGGCGTGCTGGGTGAGCGTGGGCGCTGGCTTGCCGCGCGCAATACGGATTGGGCCTATGCCGTCGACGCCGCTGCCGAGGGTAACGACCCCGCCGAGCTGGAGCGGGCCTGGCAGGAAGGCAGCGCCGATGTGCGCCTGCAGGCGTTCCAGCAGCTGCGCACCCAGGATGCCGGTCAGGCGCGTGTGCGCCTGCAGGAAAGCCTGAAGACGCTTTCCGCGCGCGAGCGCCTCGACCTGGTCACCGCGTTGCAGCCGCAGCTCGGGGAGGCCGATGCCGACCTGCTGCAGCCGCTGCTCAAAGACCGCAGCCGCGAAGTCCGCCAGCGGGTGGGGCCGATGCTGGCGCAGTTGCCGGGCACCGCGCACGCACAGTACCTGCAGGCGCAGATGCAGACGCTGCTGCAGGAGCAGCGCGGCGGTCTGCTCGGACGCAAGGCGTGGGTACTGGCCGCGCCGGATGCGGCGCAGCCGGAGTGGGCGGACGCGGCCATCGACCTCAAACGACCGAACGGTGAATCACTGGGCGAGCGTGCTTGGTGGCTGTATCAGCTGGCCCGCCAGCTGCCGCTCGCTTGGTGGGAACATACCCTGGCGCAGCCGCCGGCGAAGCTGCTGGACTGGGCGCGCGGCACCGACTGGTACGACGCGCTGCTGCGCGCATGGCTGGAACGTGTCGATGTCAGCACCCCGCAATGGGTGGAGGCGCTGATCAGCCTCGACAGGCTGCGCCCCCGCCTGGGCGAGCTGATGGCGCTGCTGCCGCCTGACCAGCGCGAACGGCATTGGCCGGCCACTGCACGCGAACTGCACGAACATCGCCTGCTGAGCGACGTGCTGGGCAGCACCGCGCCCGGGCAGACGCTCAGTGAAGCCTACTCGCGGCGTCTGGCCCCCGGCATCGGCGCGCAGCTGGGCGACGAAGCCCTCCGCTACGACTACTACCTGCGCGACGTGCTGCTGGAGCTGCTTGCCGTCCTGCACCCGGCCGTGCTGGCCGAGGTGCGTGTGGCGGACGCCGCCGCCAACGCCACCGACGCCATGCTCGACTGCGTGCAGCAGGCGCACCATCTGCTGGCCCTGCGCCAGACCCTGCATTCCCCCCTTTGATCCTGACCGCCTTATCACTGGAGCCCTCATGAGCACTGCCGTCCTGCGCCAGCACGCCGAACACCAATACGCCGAGGAACTGGAGGAGCTGCGCCGCCAGGACAACCGCCAGCGGCCGGCCAACTGGACCATGTCGCCATGGGCGGTGGTGACCTATCTGGTCGGGGGCACGCTGGAAAACGGCTTCGTGGTCAGCCCCAAGTACATCGGCGAGCGCCGCCTGATGGAAGTGGCCGTGGCCACCATCGCCACCGACCGCGCGCTGCTGCTGTTCGGGGTGCCGGGCACCGCCAAGTCGTGGGTGTCCGAGCACATGACCGCCGCGATCAGCGGCGACTCCACCCTGCTCGTGCAGGGCACCGCGGGCACCAGTGAAGAACAGATCCGCTACGGCTGGAACTATGCGCAGCTGCTGGCCAATGGCCCCAGCGAAAAGGCACTGGTGCCCAGCCCGCTGATGAACGCGATGCGCCTGGGCAAGATCGCGCGCATTGAAGAACTCACCCGTATTCCGGCCGACGTGCAGGATGCGCTGATCACGGTGCTTTCGGAGAAGACCCTGCCGGTGCCGGAACTCGGCAGCGAAGTGCAGGCGGTGCGCGGCTTCAGCGTGATTGCCACCGCCAACAACCGCGACAAGGGCGTGAACGAACTGTCCAGCGCACTCAAGCGCCGCTTCAACACCGTGATCCTGCCGGTGCCGAACAGCGAAGAGGACGAAGTGGCGATCGTGCTCAAGCGCGTCGGTGAAATGGGCGTGGCGCTGGACCTGCCGGCCGAGCCGCCGGCGCTGCAGGAAGTGGCGCGCGTGGTGCGCATTTTTCGCGAACTGCGCAATGGCGTGACCGAAGACGGCAAGGCCAAGCTCAAGAGTCCCACCGCCACACTGTCCACCGCCGAAGCGATCTCGGTGATCAACAATGGCATGGCGCTGGCCGGTCACTTCGGCGATGGCGTGCTGCGCCCGGCCGACATGGCCGCCGGCATGATCGGTGCCATCGTCAAAGACCCGGTGCAGGACGCGCTGGTGTGGAAGGAGTATCTGGAAACCGTGGTCAAGGAACGCGATGACTGGAAAGACCTGTACCGCGCCTTCCGCGAACACGTCTGAGCGGACCTGCGTCGATGAGTGACGGCATTTCCCTGCTCGGCATACGCCATCATGGCCCGGGCTGTGCACGCAGCCTGCTGGCCGCGCTGGAAGCGCAGCCGCCGCAGTGCCTGCTGATTGAAGGCCCGGCCGGTACCGAGGCGCTGCTCGCGCACGTGCTGGAAGCCGGCATGCAGCCGCCGGTGGCACTGCTGTCCTACAGCGTGGACGACCCGCAGCTGGCGGTGTTCCACCCCTACGCGTTGTACTCGCCGGAATGGCAGGCGATGTGCTGGGCGCTGCAGCGCAATGTGCCGGTGCGCTTCATGGACGTACCTCCGCCGCTCACCCTGGAGTGGCAGGCACAGGCCCGTGCCGCCCACCAGGCAGAGCCCGAGGGCGACACGGCGCTGCCGATCGACGAAAGCGCGGCGTTGCCCGATGTCGAGGTTGCTGACAAGGAAGCGCCGGCCCTGGAAGAGCGCCCCGCCGACCCGCTGGATTGGCTGGCGCGTGCCGCCGGCCACGCCGACGGCGAGACCTGGTGGAACCACATGGTGGAAGAGCGCGGCGAAGGCGAGGGCCTGTTCCAGGCCATTGCCGAGGCCATGACCGCTGTGCGTGAACACACGCCGCCGCTGAGCGGGCGACGTGGTGAACACGAAGCGGTGCGCGAGGCGCACATGCGTGCGGCACTGCGCGCAGCCAGCAAGGAATTCGGGCACGTGGCGGTGGTATGTGGTGCCTGGCACGTGCCGGCACTGCAACCGGAGGCGCTCCGTGCAAACAGCGCCGCCGCCGACAACCGGTTGCTGAAGGGCATGCCCAAGCGCGGCACCCAGAGCACCTGGGTGCCGTGGACCTACCGTCATCTCGGCACGGCCAGCGGCTACGGTGCGGGCGTGGACGCGCCCGGCTGGTACGACCATCTGTGGCGTAACGCCGGCCAGCATGCGCAGCGCGCCGTGGGCTGGTACGCCCGGGTGGGGCGTCTGCTACGCGAGCACGGGCTGGATTGTTCACCGGCGCACCTGATCGAAGCCACGCGCCTGGCCGACACCCTGGCCGCACTGCGCGAGCATCCGGCCCCCGGCCTGGACGATATTGCCGAAGCCAGCCGTGCGGTCATCTGCAATGGCGACGATGCGCCGATGCAGCTGATCCGCGAACGCTTGATGGTGGGCGATGCGCTGGGCCAGGTGCCCGAGAGCGTGCCAGTGGTGCCGCTGCAGCGTGACCTGGAGGCCCAGCAGAAGCGGCTGCGGCTCAAACCCGAAGCGCTGGAAAAGACGCTCGATCTGGACCTGCGCAAGGACAACGACCTGGCGCGGAGCCATCTGCTGCACCGCCTGCAGTTGCTGGGCATCGAATGGGGGCAGCTGTCGCGCACCGGCCACTCGGCGCGCGGCACCTTCCACGAGATGTGGAGACTGGCCTGGCAGCCGCAGTTCCTGGTCGACCTGGTGGAGGCCAGCCGGCACGGGCAGACCCTGCTGGATGCAGCGTCCAGCAAGGCGGTCAGCGAGGCGCGCACGGCTAGAGATCTTCCGGCCTTGTCCGAGCTGGTGAACCAGGTGCTGCTGGCGGACCTGCCGCAGGCGGTGCGCAGCATCGCCGCTGAGCTGGAGGCGCGTGCGGCCACCCAGGCCGATCCGCTGGCGCTGCTGGGCGCGCTGCCGCCCTTGGCGAACATGCATCGCTACGGCAACGTGCGCCAGACCGAAGGCGTACAGGTGGCACATGTGTTCGACAGCATGCTTGAGCGCGCCGTCATTGGTCTGAGCCTGGCCTTGTCCAGTCTCGACGAGGCACACGCCGAGCAGGCCCGCAACGTGGTACTGGAGGCCGACCGCGCCATCGGTCTGCGCAACGACGCCGACGGCAGCGAAAACTGGCAGAAGGCGCTGCAGCGCGTTGCCCTGTCGCCTTCCTGCAGCGCCTTGCTGCGCGGCGTGTCGCTGCGGCTGTTGTTTGATGCCCGGGTACTGTCGACCGAGGTGGTCCACATCCAGTTGCAGCAGCAGTTGTCACCGGGTGCTGAACCGCTGCAGGCGGCGCAGTGGCTGGACGGTTTCCTCAACCGCAACGCCACCGTGCTGCTGCACGACGACGCGGTGTGGCAGATGATCGATGCCTGGGTGGTCGCGCTGGATGAAGAACAACTCGTGCGCACGCTGCCTCTGGTACGCCGCACCTTTGCCGCGTTCGAAGCGGCTGACCGGCGTGATCTGGGGACCCGGGTGAAACGGGCTCCGATGCAGGCGTCCGTGGCCGCGCCGGCCCCCGACTGGAACGTGGCCCGCGCCGAGCGCGCGCTGCCGATGCTGCGCGAACTGCTGGGACTGCCCGCATGACCGATATCACCGAAGAGCAGGGCATGTTGCCACCCACCACCCGTGAACAGCGCTGGCGCATGATCCTTGGCCAGGAGGCGGAGGCTAGCTGTGGTGCGCTGCCCAAGCCGCTGCAGGGCATCGACCAGGCGCTGGCGGCGCTGTACGAGCCCGATGGTGCGGGCGGGCTGGGACGGCGCGGTGGCCGCGGCGCGTCCTCGCCGAACGTGGCGCGCTGGCTGGGCGACATCCGCCGTTACTTCCCTTCTTCCGTGGTCCAGGTAATGCAGCGCGACGCCCTGCAGCGTCTGGACCTGACCCAGATGCTGCTGGAAAAGGAAATGCTGGAGCAGGTGCAGCCCGATGTGCATCTGGTGGCCAGCCTGATCGGCCTGAGCCAGGTCATTCCCAGTGAGACCAAGGAGACCGCGCGCATGGTCGTGCGCCAGGTGGTGGACGACCTGCTGCGCCAGCTGGAGGAGCCCATGCGCTCGGCGGTCAGTGGCGCGCTTGACCGCGCGCGCCGCAACCGCCGCCCGCGCCTGGCCGAGATCGACTGGCATCGCACCATTCGCAGCAACCTGCGGCATTGGCAGCCCGAGCTGCGTACAGTGGTGCCACAGGAACTGGTGGGTTATGGCCGCAAGGCACGCAAACCCCAGCGCGAGGTGCTGCTGTGCATTGACCAGAGCGGCTCGATGGCCGCCTCGGTGGTGTACTCCAGCATCTTCGGTGCGGTGATGGCCTCGCTGCCGGCGGTGTCGACCCGGCTGGTGGTGTTCGACACCGAGGTGGTGGACATGAGCGAGCAGCTCGATGACCCGGTGGATCTGCTGTTCGGCGTGCAGCTGGGCGGCGGCACCGACATCCACCGCGCCGTCACCTACTGCCAGAGCCTCATCCGCGAGCCGCACAACGCCATTCTGGTGCTCATCTCCGACCTGTACGAAGGCGGCCTGGAAGATCGCCTGCTGGCGCGCGCGAAAGAACTGCTGGAAGCTGGCGTGCAGTTCATCGTGCTGCTGGCGCTGAGCGACGAAGGCACCCCCTCATACGACCACGCGCTGGCCGCGCGCCTGGCGGCGCTGGGCGTGCCGTCGTTCGCCTGTACGCCGGACGCGTTCCCGGGCCTGATGGCCGCCGCCATCCGTCGCGACGACATCAACCAGTGGGCCGGCGGACAAGGCCTGCTGACCACAAGGTGATGGGCAGGCTTTCGTAGTGCCACGCCCTGCGTGGCAACCTCGCAGCATCCGGCCCGCACAGCAATCAGCCACCACAACAGGAACGAACAGTCCATGGCAGACCCCTACAACAGCGGCATCCCCAGCACCGCCGCCCCGCAGTTGAATGATGCAATGGTCACCACGGCCTTCGAACTGCCGGGCTACCGCATTACCCGCAACCTGGGCGTGGTGCGCGGCATCACCGTGCGCTCGCGTTCCATCGTCGGCAACTTTCTCGGCGGCATCCAGACGATCTTCGGCGGCAACATCACCATCTACACCGAGTTGTGCGAGCAGGCCCGCGAGGAAACCTATCGCGACATGGCCCGCCATGCCCGCCAGCTAGGTGCCAACGCCATCATTGGCATGCGCTACGACGCCACCGACATCATGACCGGGCTCACCGAGGTGCTCTGCTACGGCACCGCCGTGGTGGTGGAGCCCGCGCGCTGAGATGAGCGAGGTGGCCGCCTATGTGCTGGGTGTCGACGAGGGCAGGGTGGTCGCGCTGCTGTCGTCGGTGCTGGGCCCGCTGGTCTGCGAGGATGGCAATCCAGACAGCTTCCGCATCCATACCGCTGGTGCGGTTGCGGTGGTGCTGATTCCCAGCGAAAACATGCTGGACATCTGGGTACACCACAGCCAGGCGTGGCCATCCTCTCCGGCATTCGCGCGTTTCCTGGCCGCCGGGCTGGGTTGTACGGTCCGCTGTGACCCCGGTGCAGAGGCACCGGATGTCGATCCATATTCCGACGCGCTTCTGGAAATTGACCGCGAGGGTGAGCGCATCGTCACCCTGACCTGATTGGACGCGCATGGCGCGTCCCTACGGGTGCCCCGCCGCGTAGTGACGCGCCATGCGCGTCACCGCATCACACGTCGGTGCGCACCACGCGCCCGCCGTTGTCGTGCATCTCCACGATCCACCACTGCGCATCCGAACCTTCGATGCGGAACCGCATGTGGCTGGCCATCGCGGTCAATGCCTGTCCATTCGGTTCCAGCGCGCGTTCGACAAAGTCCAGCAGGCTCTCGCCCAGCGCGACGAACTCGAATCCGTCGTGATCAAACAGCACGACCGACCCGGCTCCCTCACCTTGTTGCTGCACCAGTAGATAGTTGCCGGTGGCAGGCTCCTCGCCGACCACCAGATAGCCACCTTCCGAAGAAGGCAGGAACTCATCGTCCTCTTCATCATCCACCCAGCCGCGGTAATAGGCTTCCAGTGCCGCCCATTCGCTGGGGTGGGCCACGTGGAACGCCGCTTCCTCGGCATCGTCCTGGTGCGTGTACAGCCGCAGGCCACCGAACTGGTCATAGAAGTCCTTCAGCCCCGGCACATTGGGAAGCGTGGCCTCGCGCGGTGGCAGCAGCTCATGCGCGAAGGTGACCGTCTTCTGGTTTTCTTCAGCGTGGATCTGGTGGCAGAAGAACTGACCGCCATGGGCGGCAATGCGTTCTCTCAGGGTCATCCTTGGCTACCTGTTGGAAGGGCGTTGTTGTCGGAGTCTAAGCGCCACGGTATCGATAGGACAACGGGATGACTCAGCGCAATGCGAGCCGATCCAGCATGCGCTGCGCATTGCCGATGATCGGCTGCAGTGCCCGGCGCTCGAGCAGCGCTGCATCCGCGCCCTCCTGCTCCAAGTCGGCCAGCACCGCCGGTAGGACGCCGACGATGTGCTCAGCCAGTTCCTGTACGCGCCGCCTGACCAGCCGAGGTGCGAATCCAGCTTGGCGCGCAAACGCGTCCCAATCTGCCGCCTCGATCTGATCAATGCGAAGGGCATCGCCGATATTGAGTGCAGGTGTTCTCTCGATCTCTCTTTCGGAGAAGGCGATGGTGGGCACCAGATCGTAAAGTGGCGCGAGGCGCAGCTCGCCCTGTCGGCCATGCAGAATCGCCAGATTCTTGCCGTGCGCATCGGCGTTGCCGATCAGGGCAGAGTAGGTAATCCAGTCCAGAAAGTGCTGGCTTGCCTTGGGACCCATCACTGCTTTGGTCCGGATCAATGCTGCGCACCCGGCCAGAGTAGGGCCGCCCTGGGACTGATACTTCATTTCCGAAGGGTATCCGAGCGCCTGGCACAGGTCTTCCTGATGCAGCCGGGTTTCGACGCCATCGGTTGCAGCCGTGCGATCGTAACGCGCAAGCAGCAGCGCTTGCCTGCCGGCCACACTCACCAGTTCACAGTCGATGACATGCAGGCCAATGCGGCTTGCCAACCGAAGGCCCAAGGCTTCCAGTTCACGCAGCCCACGCAGGGAACGACTATCGGGCTTGAGAATGTGGGTGCTCAGCTCGCCTTCGGTGGGAAGGCGAAGCCGTCCATCCACCTCGCGGATCACGGCAAGTTTGTCCTGTGCACCGGCCAGAGACAGCCGATGCGGTGCGCCGGCCAACGCCCATTCCCCCTCAATCGAGCCGTCTCCAGCCAGATAGAACAGCGTTTCGAGATCGGTCTCTTCATCAGGGAACGTGTCAGTCGGCGCGCCTATGCTGACAGCACCCGCGCACTCGCCGCCGATGGCGGCCAGCAGCGCGAAATCATCCGAGGGTGGGATGCGCAGCCGATTCGCGACGGACTCCTTGATGCGTCCTTCGGGCAGCAGGTTCGCAAACCAGTTGCGGACCACTGCTCCGTAATAGGGCTCCGGGCGGACGGGAAGGGAAAGTGACAGCCCCAGCGCGGCAACCTCGGCCGCGTTGCCGTCGTAAGTGAACCGCCAGTCTTCGGGCGAGCGCAATGTACCGGAAAGCACCAGCTCCCCGATGGGGGCACCGTGCAGACGCACAGCCAGCGTCTCGCTCACGTGGCACGGTCCTCCAACGTCATGCGCAGGCCGAGGACCTGGAGCACGTGGAGTACCTTGGCAAACTCCAGTGAGGGTTTGCCGTGTTCAAGCTCACCGATGAAGCGCAGCCCGGTTCCGGACAGGCCAGCCAAGTCGGCCTGCGTCAGAGCATGCCGCTTGCGCGCTGCGCGCACGGCCTTGCCAAGGTCCTGCATGTAATCGACGATGGGCATAAAAAGTTCCCGTACGGTAAGATCAGGGGGGATTGGCGAAAAAGTGTTCAAAAATTACCGTTCGGTAATAATTGATCATAAATTCACCAATTGCAACCTAATGTTCCCGTACGGGAATATTTCAACGAGTGCGCTTCACCCAGGCCCGCACCACCAGGCCGATCAGCCCGGCAAACACGACCCAGGACACCACGTCATAGACGCCATAGCCGAGCAGGGCGCTCACCAGTCCCACCACGCTGATCACCGCAATCCAGGCCGGTGCGCTGAAAGGGCTGCCGGTCGGCGGGGTCGGGCGGTTCATACGGCACCTCCGGTCTTCTCAGCGCGCTCGATCTCGGTCACCCGTGCCTCGGTGCTGCCGCGCTTGAACCACAGGTACAGGCCGCTGATCAGCACCAGAATGGTCAGCAGGTCCAGAATCGCCCACAGGATCTTCAGCGGCAGGCCGCCGTAGTTGCCGAAGTGCAGCGGCTGGCTGAGCAGCAGCACGGTCATGTACACCGGCAATTGCGGCTGCGCGGTCAGCTCGCCGGTGACGGCGTCGATCAGCACCGGGCGGTACATCCGTTCGGTCAGCGGAGTATTGCCCTGCATGAACACCCCATAGTGGTGGTCGCCGCTGTAGCCGGTACCCGGGAAGCTGACAAAGGCCGGGCGCATGTCCGGCTCGGCCGCACGTGCGGTAGCCACGGCGGCGTGCAGCGAGGCCAGGGTGGTGGGACGCGGCTGGCCGGCGTAGCGGGCGGCGAACTCACCCAGTTGCTGGCTCTGCCACGCGGTTTCGAGCGGTTTTGCGATGGTGTTGATCGCACCGGTCAGGCCTACAACCAGCGCCCAGCCCAGCGTGACCACGCCGATCACGTTGTGCAGGTCCAGCCAGGCCAGGCGGCGGCTGCGCCCGGTGCGCAGGGTGCCGAAGCGCTGCCGGCGCATGAAGGGGCCATACAGCACCAGGCCGGAAATGATCGCCGCCGCAAACAACAGGCCCATCGCACCCATGAACAGCAGGCCGGGCAAGCCGACGAACAGGTCGGTATGCAGGCGCAGCAGGAAATACATCACGCCTTCGTTGAACTGCGGTGCGGGCACCACGTCACCGCTGCTGGCATGCAGCAGCGCGGTTTTCATCTGCGGTGGCGGGGTATCCACGCGCTCACCGGTGTTGACGTAGACGGTGTGGCCTTCCCAGTCCCAGCCGATGAACAACGGCACGTTGCCGGGATACTGAGCCAGCGCGGTGTCGACCTGGTCGTCCAGGTTGCGAGCGGGTGCGGTGTCCTGTGGGTGTTCGACGTGCGGTTCGCTGAGGTGGTCGATTTCCTCGGCGAAGATCAGCGGCAGGCCGGTGAGGCACAACAGCAGCAGGAAGACGGTACAGATCAGGCTGGTCCACTTGTGGATCAGGAACCAGGCTTTGATGGTGGTGCGTTGCATTTGGGTCTCTGGCGGCGGCTGGAGAGGGATTGCGGTGGTGCGGGGTGAGCAGCGAACGGCAGCCGGGCAAGCCCGGCTCTACGTGCGCGCGGTCGAACGATCAGAACCTATAAGTGATCGTGCCGGTCACCGTACGCGGATTCCCGGTAAAGCAATCACCGAAATTCCGGCACGGCGCGTAATACTTCTTGTCGGACAGGTTGGTGATGTTCAACGCCATGGTCCAGTCGACCACCTGGATTTCAAACAACGCATCCACCAGCGTGTAGCTGGGCGTGCGGATGAAACCGCCGAAGCCCAGCGACTGACTGTTGCCCACATAGCGGCCACCCAGGCCGACGCGCAGGCGCGAAACGTCGTCAATCTGGAAGCCCTTGGCCAGCCACAGCGACGCCAGCTCCTGCGGGGTGTCGTTGAGGCGCTGGTTCACTTCCATCTCGAAATTGCTCTTGGTCACCTTGGCCCGGTTGCGCGCATAGGCGGCGGTCAAGGTAATGTCCTGGGCAAACGCGAACTGGCCTTCCAGTTCCACGCCCTTGGACTCGATCTCACCAGTCTGGACCACATTGAGCGGGTTCTCCGGGTCGTTGGTCTGGCGGTTGGTCTCGGTGATGCGGTAGGCCGAGGCAGTCACCAGCATGTTCGGTGCCGGCTGCCACTTGATCCCGCCTTCCCACTGGTGGCCTTCCATCGGCTTGAAGGCGCGGCCGTAGATGTCCTGGCCGGTGACCGGCAGGAATGACTCGCTGTAGCTGATATACGGCGAAACACCCGCGCCGATCTCACCAATCATGCCGGCACGCCAGGTGGTGGCGTTGTCGGTCTGGCTGGGCAAGCCCTCTGTCTTGCTGCGGGCGTGGTCGCGGCGGGCACCCAGCACCATCGAGACACGATCGGCCCAGCGGATCTGGTCCTGTACGTACACGCCCAGCTGGGTGGTGCGCTGATCGGGCAGGCGGTTCCAGCCGTTGATCACGATCCCGTTGGACACCGGGGCGTAGATGTCGATGGGGGTCGGGGTGGCATCCAGCTGCAGCGCTTCCTCGCGGTAGTCGCTGTAGTCCACGCCGGCCAGCAACTGGTGCTGCAGCGAACCGGTGGCGAAGTCGAACTGCAGGGCGTTGTCACTGGTGAACGAACGCACGTCCGGACGCACGCCGTAGGCATTGCGGTTCACTACGCGCTTTTCCGCATCAATGAACGGGTCCAGCGGGTTGCTGTAGGCGTCCGGGTACAGTTCGCGGAATTCGGTCTTGCCGTCCAGGTAACGCAACGACGAGCGCAGGCTCAGCGTGTCGCTGAAGCGATGGTCGAACAGCGCAGTCACGCTGTACACGCGCGAATCGAGCTTGTCGAAGTCCTTGTCACCCAGAAAGGTGCCGGGGTCCAGACGCGGCATGCCCGGTGCAGCGTTCAGGGTGGCCACCACCGGCAGGAACTGCTGGCTGGAGGCGGTCTTGTCGTGCTGATAGCTGGTGAGCAGGGTGAAAGTGGAGCTCTCGCCGCGCCAGCTCAGCGACGGGGTGATGTACACGCGGTCATCGTCGATTTCATCGGTCTGCATGCCAGCATTGCGGACCAGGCCGACCACGCGACCGGCCACGGTGCCGGCGTCGTTGAGCGCGCCGCCTACGTCGGCCTGGAACTGCTTGCGGTCGAAGTTGCCCAGCTGCACGCCAATCTCGCCGCCGATGTCGGTGAAGATGGGGCGCTTGGTCATGGCGTTGATGATGCCGCCGGTGGCACCGGCTCCGTACAGCACCGAGGACGGGCCACGCAGTACTTCCACGCGTTCCAGGCCGTACACCTCGGTGCGCGCCAGTGGGCTGAAGCCGTAACTGCGGCGCAGGCCGTCCACATACTGCACCGGGTCGAGCCCGCGCACCGTGCTGCCGTCGCTGCGGGTGTCCAGGCCGTAGGCATCGGCGGTGACGCCCGCGCTGTAGCGCAGGGTTTCCTGCAGGTTGCGCGCCCCGCGGTCGGTGAACAGCTCGCTGCTGACCACGCTGATCGCCTGCGGGGTCTGGGTCAGCGGGGTGTCGGTCTTGGTCGCGGTGCTGGCCCGGTTGGCCACCACGGTGACCTCGTCGAGGGTCCGGGCGTCCTGGGCCTGGGCCTGGGCACTGGCCAGCAGGGTGGGAACGAGCAGCAACAGGGCACGGTGACGCGGCAGGGCGGTCATGGCGGCATTCCAAGGGTGTGGGCCGGAATTATCGGGACCCTGCCCAGGTAACGCAAATGAGTCTCAGGTGCTGGCTGCGACGCACTCTTGAATCAAGGTGCGCGGCAGCACTGCGTCGGGCTGCAATGCTTCGGGGTGCCCAATGTTTTTGTAGAGCCGGGCTTGCCCGGCTAAGACAGCCACGCATCCCACAAGACGGGTATTCATCCAACTGCCACACGCCCTGCACAGGGCTTTCCCGCCGCCATGCGTAGGGTAGGACGTCCCCGAACCCCACCCGGAGACGCCGCCATGAATGTCCTGCAGACCGCCGCCCGCACCATGCGCAACGGCCTTGAGGAAATGGCGGCCCTGCTGGTCGGTGAGCGCGCCGAAGACCTTCGCGCCGACGCTACTGCCGCGCCGGGCGTGGGCATCCCCATGCCGCGCCGGCTGCCGTTGCGCCGCGCCCGCTTGAGTGCCCGCAAGGGCATGGCCCCCTGGCAGAAGGTCGGGGCTGGCCGAAGATAACCCGCTGCAAACCCGGCGCACCCCCACCCATGTCACGCAGACGCCCGTTATGGCTAACTATCGCCTATTCAACTGACGGATCGATGCGTGAAGACAGCAGGACGGTGGGGACTGGCAGCATTGATGCTGGTGGCGGCGTTATGGGTGGCAGGCCTGCTGGCGTATCAGCTGCCAGGGCCGGGGTGGGTTCGAGGTGTGGGGCTGGCGGCATGGGGCGGATTTGCCTTGATCACCCTCGTGGCCGTGGCGCGGGCACATGCCGGCCGTTGGCCTGGCGCGCTGTTTGCCGCGGTACTGGTGGCCACCGGGCTGTGGTGGCTGCTGCTGAGTCCGCGCCAGGACCGGGTATGGGCCGATGATGTTGCCCAACGTCTGAAAGTGGTGTCATTCGACGGCCAGCACGTGGTGCTGGATAACGTGCGTAACTTCAGCTGGCGCAGCGACGACGACCATGATATCCGCTGGGAAACGCGCGAATACGACCTTGACCAGCTGCGCTCAGCCGATCTGATCCTGTCCTACTGGATGGGCCCGATGATCGCCCACACGTTGGTCAGCTTCGGGTTCGAGGACGGCCGCCACCTGGTGTTCTCACTGGAGATCCGCAAGGAGCGCGGTGAAAGCTTCTCGGCACTGGGCGGGTTCTTCCGCAAATTCGAAATGACCCTGGTGGCGGCGGAAGAAACCGACATCGTCAGGGTGCGCAGCAATGTGCGGGGCGAGGATGTCTATCTGTATCGCCTGAAAGGCATGTCCCGGGAGCAGGTCAAGGGCTTGTTCGTGTCCTATCTGGGTGAAGCCCGCAAGCTGGATGCAACGCCGGCGTTCTACAACACGCTGACCAGCAACTGCACCACCATCGTCTATGAGCTGGCCAAACAGATCGCGCCGGGTCTGCCGCTGGACTATCGCCTGCTGGTATCAGGCTATTTCGCCGAGTACGCGCGCGACCTGGGCGTGCTCACTCCCGGAGTGGATTTCGCAACCTTGAAGACGCGCGGGCGCATTACCGAGCGAGCACGCGCGGCGGGCGACGACCCGGCGTTTTCAAGGTTGATCCGGGTTGGGGTACCGGGCGTTGAAGCGGAGCCCGACCGATGAGCTTTGCCTTCCGCAGGCTGTTGCCGGTCTTCGCGTCCGTAGCGCTGCTGCTGACCAGCGGCTGCGCCATGGTCACCATGAAGCAGGTGGCCCCCACCGAATACCTGGCCAACAAGCGCGGGGACGTGCTGACCAGTGGTGATTTCAGTGCCGCCTCGCGGGAAACCCTGAGCGTGGTCGGGTTGAACGAGGACCAGTGCGAAAAGGACATCGTTGCCTGTGAGAAGACGCTCAGGAGCACGGTCGACGTACCCGAGGAGCAGCGCCTGTCCGCGTTGTCCGAACTGTGGGTGAAGAATGCGCTGGCGCTGAGCCCCAAGCCCAAGGAGCGGGATAAGCATCCCCTGTCCGACGCGGCGCTGGATGCCTGGCTGGAGGCCGCGCGCTATGCCTACGCGTACCTGTTCTTCAGCGGGCGTACGCCCTCGCAGCGCGCCTTCGAGGACCGCCAGACCCAGGTGCGCGATTATTACAACTACGCTGCCGAGCAGACCGCCGCCGTGGTCTTCAAGCGCAGCCGTGAAAGCGCGCTGGAAGGCGAGGATTACAACGCTGCCGTGGCCGGCGAGCGCTGGACGCTGACCTCGGATTTCGACCAGTTGCGCCTGACCAGCATTCCCACCAGCATGGCACCTGCTTCATCACTGAGCTTTGCGGGTCTGCGCAGCACCTACCGGCGCGACGGCTTTGGGGCCGAGCTGGTGGTGCTGATGGACCCACCCAGACTGGTGGCCCCACCGGCGGGCGAGAAAGTGGAGATTCCGCAGTACAGTGAAATGTCGGCGATTAACGCCACCGCGCTGTTGAAGTTCAAGGGCGACAGCCTGCAGGAAGTGCTTGAAACCACCCAGGTGCTGTTCGATGTGTATTCGCCCGAGTCCACCGAAAGCGTGGAGCTGCATGGCGAAAAGGTGCCGCTGGCGGGCAACTTCACCGCAGCGTACGGCATGTGGCTCGCCCAGAGCGGCTTTGCCACGCAGTCGCTGCGCACGTTGTTTGGCATGAGCGAAGGCATTGCCGAACCGCACATGTACCTGATGCAGCCGTGGGACCCGAACCGGCGCATCATCTTCATGCTGCATGGACTGGGCAGCAGCCCGGAAGCCTGGGTCAACGTGGCCAACGAGATTCTGGGCGACCCGGAACTGCGTGAGCACTTCCAGGTGTGGCAGGTCTACTACCCGACCAACGCGCCGATTGCGTTGAACCGCTACGAGATCGACCAGGCGTTCAACAACACCTTGCGCCATTTCGACCCGAACGGCATGTCGCAGGCATCAAAGGACATGGTGTTCATCGGCCACAGCATGGGCGGCGTACTGGCGCGGCTGCTGTTGAGCGACTCCGGCGAGGTGCTGTGGAACGACCTGCTGGCCAACTACAACCTCAAGGGTGAGCGGTTGAAGCGCGTGCAGGCCAAGCTGGGACCCCTGCTGCACTTCGATGCCGAGCCGAACGTGGAGCGCGCGATCTTCATCGCAGCCCCGCACAAGGGCACGGATATCGCCGGCAACCGGCTCGGACGCCTGATCGGGCGGCTGGTGCGCCTGCCGATTACGCTGCTGGGCAAGTTCGAGGACGTGTTCCAGACCCTGCAGCAGGCCGAAGCACAGTCGGCGCAGCCGAAGAAGCTGGTCATTCCCAACAGCATTGAAAACCTCAAGGCCGACGACCCGTTCGTCAAGGCTTCAAGCGCGCTGCCGATAAGGCCGGGCTTGAAGTACCACTCAATCATCGCCCAGCGCAAGCCCGAGGTGCCGCTGGAACAGTCCGACGACGGGCTGGTGCCTTACTGGAGCGCGCACCTTCCCGGCGCGCTGTCGGAGAAGGTGATCATCTCCGGGCACAGCGTGCAGGAAACACCGCAGGCGGTGCTTGAAATCCGGCGCATCCTGCGCGAGGACCTGGAGGAGATGGGGCATTGACCTGCGCTGCGTCGACACGGATGGCGTGTTTACGTGCGCAGGATCATGGCTTTGACACGCATGGCGGTCTACGGGTGCAGGATCATGGCTTTGACACGCATGGCGTGTCACTACGACCCTTGGTTGCTTGGGTCGGGGGGCGGCCGGTTCTGGTGGGTCGGGCGACCTGTAGGGACACGCCATGCGTGTCTGCGCGGACCATCACCGCTCTCAACGCCATACCCGCCGCGCGACCACCACGCTCAGCGCGGCCAACCCCAGCATCACCCCGAAGATCAGCAGATACCCCAGCACCACATCGACACTGAGCATCATCGCAAACACCGACCCGGACACAGCCAGCGTCGTCGCCACCGCCAGCGCTTCGCTCAACTGCAGCGCCGAGCTGTTCGCACCCTGCTGCGCCGGCGGCGACAACGACAAAGTCAGTACCGAAAGGCTGGGGTAGATCAATCCCATCCCCAGGCCCGTCAGCGTCCAGCCACCCAGTGCCAACCACAGCGGAATCCCCGGTTGCAGCGCCAAAGCGGTGGCGATGATCCCGGCGCACATCAGCAACGCGCCGGCATGCAGCAGCTGCCGCCGTGACCAGCCCTGGCCCTGGTGGCCCTGGAACCAGCTGCCGCTGAACCAGCCGAGCGCGCCCAGGCTGAGTGCTACGCCGGCCAGCAGCGGGCTCAATCCGCGTTCGCGCTGCAGCAGCAGTGGCAGGAAGGCTTCGCAGCCGAAGAAGGCCGAGGCGGCGATACCGCGCAGCGCGATCACGCTGGGCAGGCCACGGCGCAGCTGCAGGGTGCCGGCTGGCAGCAGCTTCCAGCTGCACAGCAGCAACGCCAAGGTCGCCGGCAGCATCAACCCTGCGGCGGCCAGTCCGGTCTGCTGTCCACCTACGTACAGCAGCAGCGCGGCCAGCGCGGCACCGGCCGACCAACGCACGACCGCGTCGACCGGCTCGGCTGCCTGCGTGCGTGTCTGCACCTGTGCCAAAGCCGGGCGCAGCAACCACGCGGCGGGCAGCGCCAGCAGCGGCACGCCCAGGAACACCCAGCGCCAGCCCAGGTGCTGCACGATCAGGCCGCTGATCGCCGGGCCCACCAGCGAGGGCACTACCCAACCGGCGGAAAATGCCGCAAACACACGCGGGCGCAGCGATTCGGGGTAGCAGCGCCCGACCAGCACATACAGCGACACCGAAATGGCACCCGCGCCCAGCCCCTGCAGCAGCCGTCCCAGCACCAGCACCGGCATGTGCTGGGCCAGTCCGGCCACCAGCAGGCCGGCAATGAAGCAGGCCAGGCCAAGCCACAGCGGCCTGGCGGGACCCTGCTGGTCGCTCCAGCGCCCGGCCAGGGTCATGCCGATCACGCTGGTGGCCAGCGTGCCGCCAAACGCGAGCGCGTACAGGCGCAGGCCGTCCAGTGCATTGGCCACGGTTGGCATGGCTGCGGCGACGGCCAGCGCTTCGAACGCATGCAGCGACACCAGCGCCACCATGCCCAGGGTGGTGGCGCGGTAACGCGGAGAAAGAATGGAATCCCCGGTAACGGGGGGGGACACAGCTGAAGGTTCGGACGACATGAGCATTCCAGGCAGGATCAGGAGCGCAGCGCTTGCGGTGTGCGCTGCGGTCACGCAGGATCACACCTTAACCATGGTTGAGGTCAAGGCGTGATCGCGCAGGAACTGAGTGTAGGTGAGGTGGCGCGCCGCAGCGGGGTGGCGGTGTCAGCATTGCACTTCTACGAGCGCAAGGGCCTGATACACAGCCTGCGTACCGCCGGCAATCAGCGACGCTACAGCCGCGAGGTACTGCGGCGGCTGGCGGTGATCCGGGTGGCGCAGCGGGTGGGACTGCCACTGGAGGCGGTGGCCACTGCGTTTGCGGCCCTGCCTGAGAACAAAACGCCGACCAAGGCCGAATGGGCAAGGATGTCGGCGCTGTGGAAGAGTGAACTGGACCAGCGCATCGAGCAGTTGCGGTTGCTGCGTGATCAGTTGACCGACTGCATTGGTTGCGGGTGTCTTTCCTTGAAGAAGTGCCGCTTGGCCAATCCGGGGGATGCGCTGGCCGAGCAGGGCGATGGCGCACAGCGCTGGGGGTGACGCGCCATGCGCGCCAACGCGGTGCCGGATCGCTCGTGGCACCGGGCCACGCGCGGCACGCCATCACCACACAGTGATCACCTGCCCACTTTGCACACCCTCCACGCTGCGCTGATAAGCCATCGCTGCGCGCTGAGCCGTCACCGGCTCAAACCCAGGGAAGTACGCGCCGTAGTCGTCCATCGACTCAACGAGCACATTCGGGCTGACCACGTTGATCCGCAGCCCGCGCGGCAGCAGGTCAAATGCGGCCGCACGCACGAATCCTTCCAGCGCTGCGTTCACTGCCGTGGCGTTCACGCCATCGCGGATCGGCTGGGCACTGACGATGCCACTGGTGAGTGTGATTGACCCACCACTGCGCAGATGGTGCTGCGCCGCCAGCGCCAGCCGCACCTGCCCCAGCAGTTTGTCCTGCAGGCCCAGATTGAACTGGGCCGGGGTCATGTCGGCAAGCGGGCCGAAATGCAGACGCCCGGTGGTGGCCACTACCGCATCCAGCGGCCCGGTCTGCGCGAACAGGGCCTGCACGCTGGCGTCGTCGGTCAGGTCCACCTGCACGTCGCCGCTGTGGCGGCCGGCGCGGATCAGTTCGTGGTGCACGCCCAGGGTGTTGGCGACCGCCTGGCCCAGGGTGCCGCTGGCACCGACCACAAGAATCTTCATCTGCGCTGCTCCAATCGGGGACTGCCCGCAGTCTGCGCTGCCGGGAAGGGTTAGGTAAGTGGCGTATGATTCGCACATTCCTAACTGGAAGTTAGCAATGGATGTTCTACGCGGCATGCAGGCCTTTGTGGCCGTGGTTGACCGGGGCAGCCTCAGCGCGGCCGCCGAGCAGTTGGAGGTGTCGGCGGTCATGGTGGGCAAGTACCTGCAGCAGCTGGAAAGTCATGTGGGCGCGCGGCTGCTGCAGCGGAACACCCGTCGGCAGAGCCTGACTGATGCGGGTCGCAACTATCTGGCCGGCTGTCGCGCCGTGCTGGAGCAGGTGCAGCAGGCCGAAGCCAGCGTCGAAGGGCTGCAGCGACAGCCACAGGGCGTGCTGCGGATCAGCGCGCCCGTCACCTGGGGCAGCTGCGTGCTGGCCCCGTTGGTAGCGCGCTACCTTGCTGCGCACCCAAAGGTGAGTGTCGAGCTGGACCTGAGCAATCGCCGGGTTGATCTGATCGAGGAGCAGTTTGATGCGGTGGTGCGGATGGGCGCGCTGGGTTCGGCCGAGTGGGTGGCGCGACCGTTGCCACCGTATGCGATGCAGATCTGTGCGTCACCCGCGTATCTCAAGCGCAGGGGCGTGCCGCAGCACCCGTCGGACCTGGGCAGTCACGACTGCCTGACCCATCTGGCGTGGCGGGGCGGTGATGGCTGGCGGCTGCGTGGCTCCCCTGACCAGGACTGGTCGGACCATTCGCGCCTGCAGTGCAACGACGGCGACGGCCTGCGTCGGGCGGCGCTGGCGGGCGCGGGGCTGATTCTGCAGCCGGTGGTGCTGCTGGCCGACGACGTGGCGGCGGGGCGGTTGGTGCCGGTGCTGGCGGATTTCCTGCCCGAGCCGCGCCCGCTGCATCTGGTGTATCTGCCGGACCGGCGGCCGCGGCCGAAGCTGAGCAGCTTTGTGGCGTTTCTGCTGGCGGCCCTCGGCACACAGGGCGTGTCGCTACCGGCTGGTGTGCCGCACACCGGGTAGGGACGCGCCATGCGCGTCCCCGCGGTGCTTGGCGTTACGACGCCTTTTCGGACAACGCCTTGCCGCGCGCCGTGGCCGCGGCAATCGCGCGCGCCACGATCACTTCAAACCCCTCTCCCTGGAACGACTCGATTGCCGCCTGGGTCGTGCCATTCGGCGAGGTCACGCGACGACGCAGCTCTGCAGGCGCTTCACCAGACTCGTCCAGCATGCGGCTGGCTCCCAGCAGGGTCTGCACCACCAGCGTATGCGCGGCTTCCGCCGGCAGGCCCTGCGCGCGCGCGGCCGCTTCCATCGCCTCCGCCAGCAGGAAAACATAGGCCGGACCGCTGCCGGATACGGCGGTCACCGCATCCATCTTGGCTTCATCCTCGATCCACACCGTGCGACCGGCGGTGGCCAGCACCTGGTCGGCCTGCGCGCGTTGCGCTTCGCTGACCTGGGGTGTGGCAAACAGGCCGGTGACGCCCGCGCCCAGCAGGGCGGGCGTGTTCGGCATGGCGCGCACAACTGCGCCATGGTCGCCCAACCAACGCTGCAACTGAGCGCTGGTGATGCCGGCGGCAATGGAGACCACCAGCGGCGCATGCTGTGCGGCGAGGCCGGCCAGGTCGCCGCACACCTGCGACATCACCTGCGGCTTGACCGCCAGCACCCACACACCGCCTCGTGCGGCCGCTTCAGCAGCGTTGGTGTAGGTGTTCACGCCGAAGTCGGTGCTCAGTGCATCGCGCAGTTCGGCCACCGGTTCGGCGACATGGATGTGCGCCGGCGCGGTGCCCTGGCGGACCAGCCCGGCGATCAGGCTGCGGGCCATGTTGCCGCCGCCGACGAAGGTAATGGAATGGGTGTTCATGCAGTTTTCCAATGTAGAGCCGGGCTTGCCCGGCTGCGGTTCAACAATTAATGCCGCGCACCAAACAGGGCCGACCCCACCCGCACCATCGTGGCCCCGTGGGCAATGGCTTCAGGGTAATCGGCACTCATGCCCATGGACAGGGTATCGACCTGCGGGTGCTGCACGGACAAGGCGTCAAACAGCGCGCGCATGCGCTCGAACGCCTGGGCACGACGCCCGGCCTCCGGCCAGGGCGCGGGAATGGCCATCAGCCCGCGCAGGCGCAGACGTGGTTCGGCGGCAATCAGCGCTGCCAGGTCCGGCACCTGTTCTGGTGCGCAGCCGTGCTTGCTGGATTCATCATCGATGTTGACCTGGATCAGCACGTTCAGCGCGTCGCGATCCGCCGGCCGGTGCCCGGCCAGCGCCGTCACCAGTTTTGGCCGATCCACGCTCTGCACCCAGTCGAAGTGGCGCGCAGCCAGCTCGGCCTTGTTGGACTGCAGGTGGCCGATCAGGTGCCATTCCAGCCCGAGTGTGACCAGTTGCTCAATCTTGGCCAGCGCCTCCTGCACGTAGTTTTCGCCAAACGCACGCTGTCCCTGCGCGGCCAGGGCGGCTACGGCCGAGGCCGGCTGGGTCTTGGAAACTGCCAGCAGCAAGGGATCTGGCCGCCCGGCGGCCAATGCCGCGTTATGCAGGTTCAGCAGAAGGGTCGAGAGGGGCAGGGCGGACACAATGGCTTTCCGGTAGTTCAGGAAGGCTATACTGCCGACCGGGGAAAGATCCTTCCAGTCGCAGCAGTCTATGGGGAGTAGCAGCGTATGGATATCGCCGAACTGTTGGCGTTTTCCGTGAAGAACAAAGCGTCGGACCTGCACCTGTCTGCAGGCCTGCCGCCGATGATCCGTGTGGACGGTGACGTCCGCCGCATCAACATTCCGGCCCTGGACCACAAGCAGGTCCATGCGCTGGTGTACGACATCATGTCGGACAAGCAGCGTCGCGATTACGAGGAATTCCTCGAAGTCGACTTCTCGTTCGAAATTCCCAGCCTGGCGCGTTTCCGCGTCAACGCGTTCAACCAGAACCGGGGTGCGGGTGCGGTGTTCCGTACCATTCCCTCGGAAGTGTTGACCCTGGAAGACCTGAACACGCCGCCGATCTTCCGTGAGCTGATCGACCAGCCGCAGGGCCTGATCCTGGTGACCGGACCGACCGGTTCGGGCAAGTCGACCACGCTGGCGGCGATGATCGACCACATCAACAAGAACGAATACGGTCACATCCTCACCGTTGAGGACCCGATCGAATTCGTGCACACCTCACAGAAGTGCCTGATCAACCAGCGCGAAGTGCACCGCGACACGCACGGCTTCAATGAAGCGCTGCGTTCGGCACTGCGTGAAGACCCGGACATCATCCTGGTCGGCGAACTTCGCGACCTGGAAACCATCCGCCTGGCGCTGACCGCAGCGGAAACCGGCCACCTGGTGTTCGGCACCCTGCACACCAGCTCGGCTGCCAAGACCATCGACCGTATCATCGACGTGTTCCCGGCTGGCGAAAAGCCGATGGTGCGCTCGATGCTGTCCGAATCGCTGCGTGCGGTGATCTCGCAGGCGCTGCTGAAGAAAGTCGGTGGCGGTCGTACGGCGGCATGGGAAATCATGGTGGGCACCCCGGCCATCCGCAACCTGATCCGTGAGGACAAGGTCGCGCAGATGTACTCGGCGATCCAGACTGGCCAGCAGATGGGCATGATGACGCTCGACCAGCACCTGCAGGACCTGGTGAAGCGCAGCCTGATCACGCGCAACCAGGCCAAGGAATACGCCAAAGACAAGCGCATTTTCGAATAACCGGGGCACATAGCGATGAACACCACTGGCACCACCATCGACTTCACCTCGTTCCTCAAACTGATGGCGCATCAGAAGGCGTCCGATCTGTTCATCACCGCCGGCATGCCGCCGGCGATCAAGGTGAACGGCAAGATCTCGCCCATCACCCAGACCCCGCTCACGCCGCAGCAGAGCCGCGACCTGGTGCTGAACGTGATGACGCCGGCGCAGCGCGAGGAGTTCGAAAAAACCCACGAGTGCAACTTCGCCATCGGTCTGTCCGGCGTGGGGCGCTTCCGTGTCAGCTGCTTCTACCAGCGCAACCAGGTTGGCATGGTGCTGCGTCGCATCGAGACCCGCATTCCCACCGTCGAAGAACTGAGCCTGCCGCCGATCATCAAGACGCTGGCGATGACCAAGCGCGGCATCATCCTGTTCGTGGGTGCCACGGGTACCGGTAAGTCGACCTCGCTGGCCGCGATGATCGGCTACCGCAACCTCAATTCGACCGGTCACATCATCACCATCGAAGACCCGATCGAATTCGTGCACAAGCACGAAGGCTGCATCATCACCCAGCGTGAAGTGGGCATCGACACCGACAGCTGGGAAGCGGCGCTGAAGAACACCCTGCGCCAGGCCCCGGACGTGATCATGATCGGCGAGGTGCGTACCCGTGAGGGCATGGACCATGCCATCGCATTCGCCGAAACCGGCCACCTGGTGCTGTGCACCCTGCACGCCAACAACGCCAACCAGGCGATGGACCGCATCATCAACTTCTTCCCGGAAGACCGTCGCGGGCAGCTGTTGATGGACCTTTCGCTGAACCTGAAGGGCGTGGTCGCGCAGCAGCTGATTCCGTCACCGGACGGCAAGTCGCGTCGCGTGGCGATGGAAATCCTGCTCGGCACGCCGCTGGTGCAGGACTACATCCGCGACGGTGAAATCCACAAGCTCAAGGAAGTGATGAAGGAATCGGTCCAGCTGGGCATGAAGACCTTCGACCAGAGCCTGTTCGAGCTGTACCAGGCGGGCGAGATCAGCTACGAAGACGCGCTGCGCTATGCCGATTCGCAGAACGAAGTGCGCCTGCGCATCAAACTCTCGCAGGGCGGCGATGCCCGCACCCTGTCACAGGGGCTGGACGGCGTGGAGATTTCCGAAGTCCGCTGAAACCCGGGCGAAGCTGAACGGAATTGGCAAAAGCCCCGCCCAGCGGGGCTTTTTGTTGCCAGGTGAATCACAACACCTGCAACTGTAACGCCGATCGTGTCTAATACGTCTCCCCACGAGCGGTACCCCCACCCATGTCCCTCCAATCCCATGGCCCCGCGCCGTGCGAAGACGCTGACGGCCACCTGGTCACCGCCGGGCCGCTGACCCCGCCGCCAGACAGCGCCGGCACCGTTGCCGACGAAAAAGCGCTGCGCCACTCCACTGCCGAAGACGTGCAGGGCATGGTGCTGGCCACGCTGGTGGCCTCGCTGGGGCTGGCGATCTTCGCCAAAGGCGGGTTGATGATCGGTGGTATGGCCGGTCTGGCCTTTCTTCTGCACTACTCGGCCGGCTGGAACTTCGGCCTGGTGTTCGTGCTGGTGAACCTGCCGTTCTACTGGGTCGCGGTGCGGCGCATGGGTTGGGAGTTCACCCTGAAGACCTTTGCGGCGGTCACCGCCTGTGGCGTGCTGACCGATGTGCTGCCGCGTTTTGCCGACTTCTCGCACATGGCTCCGCTGTACTCGGCGCTGGTGGGTGGGGCGTTATCCGGGCTGGGCATTCTGTTCTTCATTCGCCACCGTGCCAGCCTGGGTGGTATTGGCATTCTGGCGGTGTATCTTCAGCGCACGCGCGGCTGGAGCGCTGGCAAGGTGCAGATGTCATTCGACACGCTGCTGATGTGCGCGGCGTTCTTCGTGCTGTCCCCGTCGCAGGTGATGTACTCGGCCATTGGTGCGGTGGTGCTCAGCCTGGTGCTGATGTTCAACCATCGTCCCGGGCGGTACATGGGCGTTTGAGCCCGCGCGGGCGACCACCAACCCTGGCCGCCTACCGGGAATCCCGGTAGGTCACGACCGTTGGTCGTGACGCATCTTCTCCAACCGCCTGTACACCGGGCACGTCTTCGCATGCGCCCCGGGCAGGTAGCCCAGGCTCATCAGAAACTCACCGGTGATCTCCCCGCCGGTGAACCGGAACGTCTTCTTGAACAGCTTCACCCAGTCCGCTTTGCTGCGCGGATGATGCGCGTCCAGCCACTGTGCGAAGCTGCCGTGGCTGGCCCGCAGCTGCTGGATCACCTGCGCATTGTGAATGGCTGCATGCACCTTCAAACGGTTGCGGATGATGCCGGCGTCGTTCAACAGCCGCTCGACGTCACGCTCCCCATACGCCGCCACGGCATCCACGTCGAACTGGCTGTACGCCGCGCGGAATCCCTCGCGCTTCTTCAGTATCGTCTCCCAGCTCAACCCGGCCTGGTTGATCTCCAGGATCAGGCGCTCGAACAGTTCGCGCTCGTCACGCTGCGGAAAACCGTACTCGTGGTCGTGGTAGTGGCCGTGGACCGGATGGCCCGGGGCAATGCTGCAGTAGCCGCTCATCGTGTTTCCTCTTTGCGCGGAGGTTCATCCACGCTTTGTGGGGTGCCGCCGGCCAAGGATACCTGCGGCCAGCGTGGCCGATGCAGCTGCAGTTCGCCGGCCAGCAGCGCAGCCTTGGCCGCTTCAGCATCGGCCTTGCCATTGTGCCCATGGAAATTGAGGGTGCCGGCGTCCTGCCACTTCCCGTCCATGCGCACATGCAGCTGACAGAACGGCCCGACCTGGTTCTCCAGACGACACAGCAGCATCTCGTCGGTGCCGTCGCCGTCCAGGTCACGGCGCAGCGCCACGCAGCGCTCGTCCACGTCCAGGCATTGGCTGTCAGCCAGTGATCGGTCGAGCACGGCTGCCCACCAGTCCGCGTCTGCGGCAGGGGAGCCGTTCACCAGCGTCACATGCCGCTGCAGCGCCGCAAGGTCACGCAGGCCGTCATCCAGCAGACCGCCGTCGCTCCAGCGCGTCTCACGCGCGAGCGCATCCTTGATCACGCTGACCGCACGCGCGTCCTTGCCCAGCACCGGGTCCTGCTGCAGGTCGCGCAGCGCATCCACGCCACGACGGCCCAGCTCGAAGCGCAGGGCGAGCGCATCCTTGGCATTGATCGTGGCTGGGTTCGCCTGCAACCTCGCCACCTGGCTCGCGATGCTGATCCGCACCCCATCCAGCGCCGGTGAGTTGGCCAGCAGCGCCACGCCCAGCACCACCCAGCACATCCACCGGTTCACGCGTTCAATCGGCTGCAGCCAGCGGCCGCGCCGACGTAGTACCGAAAGCGCGTAGCCCATCGCATAGCCACACACGGTAAATACCACCAATGCGCCCCAGAAGCGCTCCAGTGTCCAGCCGTACTGGGCAATGCGCAGACCCATCGCATACAGCGCCAACCCCGCATACACCGGCAGGGCCAGCAGGCTGGCATCCACCAGCCGGCGCAGCCACATCGGATACGCCGCGCGCTCGCTGTCATGCTGATACACCGCGTTGGTGAACACCACCAGCAGCAGCGACACGATCACCAGCAGCCAGGTGGCCGAACGCGTCCTCCACAGCGCCTCCAGCCCGGCAAACGGCAGGCTCAGCACGAACAGCACGGCTATGAATGAGAGCAGCGGCAGCAGGCCCCGGCAGATCGCGAACAGTACCTGCCGGGTCACCTGGATCGCACGGTGCTGGGTGCGGCCGATCAGCACACCGAAGCCGAACAGGCAGCCAGTGGCCAGTGCAATGAACGCGTCCTCGCGGAACAGGTCGCGGAAGAAGTCGATATCCACCAGCTGGAACAACGCCGCCCACAGCCACAGCAGCATCCAGGTCAGGCCGGTGAAGGCCAGTGCCAGCGCCAGGGTCAGTCCGTTCTGCCAGGCACGCTCGAACAACGCGTCGTAACTGGCACGCCAGTGACCATGCTGCAGCCGGAACTGCCACCAGGGCAGGGTGACGAACACCGCGATGGCCATGCTGATCGAGAATGGCCAGTGCAGCGGGCCATCGTTCAAGCCGGTGGCGCTGCCGCCCAGGTTCCAGCCGATCCAGCTCGCCAGCGCCAGCGTCACCGCCGAGCCGATCACCGCATGCAGCCACAGCCGGCGGTCGCGCAGGTCCACCAGGGTGAGCGCAACGGCGGTGGGAATGGTCAGCACCCAGGTGTACCAGCGGTAACGGCTGGCAATGTCCTGGAACGGCCAGCTCTCGCCGGCCTGCTGCACGGCGTACAGCGCCAGCCCCTGCAGCAGCGCGATCAGCACGATGGT
Organism: Stenotrophomonas maltophilia; assembly: GCA_050983615.1. GTDB lineage: Bacteria > Pseudomonadota > Gammaproteobacteria > Xanthomonadales > Xanthomonadaceae > Stenotrophomonas > Stenotrophomonas maltophilia_AZ. Next base: position 1,143,867 of record CP158958.1, read on the forward strand.
GCTGCGCGAGGACAGCGGCAGGGCGGGAAGCGAAGTGTCGTTCACGATCAGCGTCCATGCGGGTGTGCGAGCATCCTAGCCGACGACTCACGCCCCTGTCTGGAGCCCTGCGGTTAGAATGGGGCCATGTCACAGCTGCCTACGTCCCTTGCCGATCACCTGCTGGTAGCGCTGCCGTCGCTGACCGACCCCACGTTTGCGCGCAGCGTGGCACTGATCTGCCAGCATGACGAAGCCGGGGCCATGGGCGTGCTGGTCAATCAGCCCTCCGAGTACACCCTTGGCGAAGTGCTGGCACAGATGGAAATCAGCACCGACGATGCGGCGTTGCGCGGCCAGCTGGTGCTTAATGGGGGCCCCGTTCACCCGGAGCGTGGGTTCGTCATCCACGATGACCCGCGTGAGTGGGATGCCTGCCTGGCCGTCGGCGAGGGCCTGTTCCTGACCACCTCGCGCGACATTCTGGAAGCCATGGCCCGTGGCGAGGGCCCGCGCAACGCGCTGGTCACGCTGGGCTGCGCCGGCTGGAGCTCGGGCCAGCTGGAAAGCGAGCTGGCCGAAAACAGCTGGCTGGCGGTGCCGGCCGATGCCGATCTGGTGTTCAGCACGCCGCTGGATGAGCGTTGGCAGGGTGCGGCCGCCCGTATCGGCGTGGATCTGTTCCGGCATACCGGGTACAGCGGCCATGTCTGAGCCGGGCAGCATCCGCCGTGACGGTACGGTGCTGGGCTTTGACGTCGGCTCGCGCCGCATTGGTGTCGCCATCGGCAGTTCGTTCGGCACCCACGCTCGTGCCATCGCGGTGGTTGACGTGCACGGCAATGGTCCGGACTGGGGCGCGGTGGAACGCCTGATCAAGGAATGGCGTCCTGACGGCCTGGTGGTGGGCGATCCGCTCACCCTGGACGGCCAGGACCAGCCCAACCGCAAGCGCGCGCAGGGCTTCGCCCGCCAGCTGCGGGAACGTTTCAAGCTGCCGGTGGTGCTGGTCGACGAGCGTTCCAGCTCGGTCGAGGCCGCCCGCCGCTTCGCGGTAGAGCGTGCCGAGGGGCGCAAGCGTCGTCGTGATGCTGCGGCCCTGGACGCGGTTGCCGCCGCCGTCATCATCGAGCGCTGGTTGTCCGCCCCGGATGACGCCACCCCTGTTTCCTGACCCTTCAGAACCCTGCCATGACCGCTACGCAACTCGATTCCGATGGACGCCTGCGCCACCTGCTGACCCTGGAAGGTCTGCCCCGCGAAACCCTGTTGCAGCTGTTGGACCGTGCCGGCCAGATCCGCGATGCCGCGGTCGGCCGGGTGGGCAACAAGCGCCAGGTGCTGGCCGGTTCCGCGGTATGCACGCTGTTCTTTGAACCGTCCACCCGCACCCGCAGCTCGTTCCAGCTGGCGGCACAACGGCTGGGCGCGGACGTGTTGAATTTCGACGCGTCCACCTCGTCCACGCGCAAGGGCGAAACCGCCTGCGACACGTTGAAGAATCTGGAAGCGATGGGCGTGCGCGGGTTCATCGTTCGTCACCCCGATGACGGTGCCGTGGCCGCGCTGTCGCAAGCGGCAGGTGAGGGAACCGCGCTGATCAACGCCGGTGACGGCCGCAGTTCGCACCCCACCCAGGGCCTGCTGGACATGCTGACCCTGCGCCAGGCCAAGGGCGCGGATTTCTCGAAGATGAAGGTGCTGATTGTCGGTGACGTGAAGCATTCGCGCGTGGCCCGCACCGACCTGCATGCGCTGCGCACGCTCGGAGCCGGCGAGATCCGCGTCTGCGGCCCGCAGTCGCTGCTGCCGGAAGATGAAACCCTGAAAGGCTGCATCGTCGGCCAGGACTTCGACGCCATGCTGGAAGGCGTGGATGCACTGATGATGCTGCGCCTGCAGCGCGAGCGCATGGAAGAGGGCCTGGTGCCGTCAATCGAGCAGTACCACGCCGAGTACGGCCTGACGGCCGAGCGCTTGAAGCGCGCCGGCCAGGATGCTGCCGTGCTGCACCCGGGCCCGATCAACCGCGGCGTGGAAGTCACCGACGAGGTTGCCGACGGCCCGCAGTCGTGGGTACTGCGCCAGGTCGCCAACGGCGTCGCCGTGCGCATGGCGGTGCTGGAGACGCTGCTGGGTTGATGGGGTGGTGCCGACATCCCATGGGGCTGAACCGCACGGGTAGTGCCGGCCGCTGGCCGGCAACCTCATGAAACCATTCGGGCGCACTTGGTTGCCGGCCAGCGGCCGGCACTACCGGTCCTCCGGCCACTTGGTCCACGCGAACGGATATTCCCCAATTCGTTCGGTCAACCCAGCCCGGACTGGATTTCCCAGAATGTAAAGTGCGTGTTTCCGGAGCGATGCATCCGTTCTCACCGCGTGGTCGTAAAACCCGGCCTGCCACAACGCACCACGCCTACCCTGCAGGCGATTCAGCGCCAGACTGCTCGACGACTTCAGCCTGCGAGCCACATCACTGAGCTCACCATCCTGCAGTTCCAGCAACCAGTGGAGATGATCCGGCATCACCACCCAAGCAAGCGAGGCGGCCAGTCCTCGTCTTTCGATGTCCTGCATCTGATGCGTAACGCATGCAACCGCACGTGCGTTCTCAAACCAGCGGTGGTGATGAAGGCACACGGTGGTCAAGACGTACACCTGGCTAGGGATGGATCTTCTCCCTTTCAACAGCTTGTCGCTGCCCACAATATCAGCGCGCGCTGAGGTCTTTTAGCGCCTCAATCAGCGCCGCCGGCGTTGCGCCATCCCGAGACCAACCACGATGCGAAGCCACGACCTTGCCGTTCCTGAGTAGATGGAAGGACGGCAGTGCGGTCAGATCCATGCCCCGCCACTGCGAATTCTTGAACGCTACGTGCATCGGAGCATCAGGGAAATCCTGATTCCATTTCGCGACGTCCTCCAAGTTGAGTGAGCGATCTGCGGGCTGCATCCAGACGACGCGTAGATCCGACAACAGCAGCTTCGCTTCTGGGTTCTGCAGTAGTTGCTCTGTGGCACGGCGCGCCATGTGGCAGCCCGCCACTACGACCATATCCACTTTCGAAAGATCAAGCCGGTCCGCTTTCAAGCGCCCGTTGTTTAGTTTCAGCACGACCACGTCAGTGGGCGTCGTGATTTTTCGTTCGAACCGGTGAATGCTCCGCTCCAGATTCATTTCTCTCAGCCAGCTGACGGATCGATTCTCCTCCTTGATTGAGCGCAGCGATTCTTCCGAAGCTGCGTCGATGGTGCCCGAAGGAAATCGGGCGGCGATTGTTGCCGCGAGGTCTTCGAGTGGAAAGTGAGGCGTCTTCGAAGTGGCGTTGAAGTAGAAGGAGACGGTGTCCAGCGCACGAAGCTGATCCTGGTGCGTGGAGAGTGGGGCGTCCATCCCGGTGTTGGTGATTTCTGCAGCGCAATCGGTCGCGAGTGGTGAGATCAACTCTTGGATGTCTCGTGCCTCTGGTGCCAGCGCCTCTGCTTGTCGGGCCTTTGACCATAGGTCCATGCAGGCAGTTGTGGGATTGTTGAAGTTGTGAGCAGTCGCAGGCGCAGGCGCGATTGCGGCCAGTACTATGGAGACAGCGCCGGCAGTTCGATACATCATTCTGTGTCCTTTCGACCAATGCCCCCTCTGGAGGGGGGCGCGAAGGCTTACTCGCCTGCTATGGCGAATGGTTCACAGCTGGTGGGGCAGATACTGCCCTGGGTCACCCGGCAGTACGTACCCTTGTCCCCCATGTAGCACTGGGAGTTTGGCCGACCCGGGCGACTCATCGGACGAAGCATCAGTTGCTCTGCGGCGGTTCTGGCGCGCAGGCCTGGGATAGCCTCGAGTGAGGTCTGTACGCCGAAGAGGGACAGAATCTGGTGGATCTCAGTAACGCTGAGGGTCTGGAGCGGAATGTAGCTGTAGGACCCCAGCCCGCGCGGGGTGAAGACCAGACTGTCGATGAACATCTGTCGCGCGCTTGTCGGAAGCCGGTGGAGCGATGAATCCAAAGTGGTCTGAAGGTAGCGTTGAAGGTCACTCTGAGAGCGGATGATGGCTGCGGCAAGGTCTACCGTCTGCTGCTCCTGCTCCATGGCCAGCGTTACTGCTGGAAGCTCGTCGATTGAAGCTGCGATGGCCGCGGTGCTGGTGAACGACATGGCCATCATGAGGATGGCGACTGCGGGTGTTTTCATGGGTGTCTCCTGGGTGAGTTGGCAGTGATCGGTGGCGATCAGTGCAACGTTATTTCCCCTGGAGGTGAGTGCCCATCAGGGCAACATCGATGTGATTGTCAATCAAACCTTGATGACCATGTAGGGAATGCCTTCGATACGGAATCGAGGTTGCCGGCCAGCGGCCGGCACTACCCGCGCGGTGACGGATTCCTGGGTTGCCGGCCAGCGGCCGGCACTACCGGCGTTGCGCGAACATCCACGCCCACACATCGGCATCGGCATACGTGGCATCCCACGCATTGTGGTTGCCCTGCGGATACTCGGTGTAGCGCACATCCTTCGCGCCCGCTGCATCAAACGCGGCCTTCAAGCGACGATCATCATCCGGCTTCACCACATCATCCAGCGCGCCATGGAACATCCAGATCGGGGTGTCCTTCAGCCGCTGCGCCATCACCGCATACGGATCGGCCTCATGCGCGACGGCCTCCACGAACAACGTAGGGCGCACCGCGCGCGGCACCAGCACCGCGCCGCATACCGGCACGATCGCGGCAAACCGCTGCGGGTCATCCAGTGCGATGTTCCAGCTGCCATAGCCGCCCATGGACATGCCGGTCAGGTACTGGCGCGCCGGGTCGGCACCGAATTCGGTGATCACCGCATCCAGGGCGGCAATCGCGGCGCGGTTGTTGTCGCCGGACCATTCCTCCTCGGCCGGCACCTGCGGCAGTACCACCAGCGCAGGGAAGCTATCGGCGTGGCGGCGCAGGTAAGGCCCGATGCCGGCCTCGGTCTGGGCCTGGTTGTCGCTGCCGCGTTCGCCCGAGCCGTGCAGGAACAGCACCACCGGCAACTTCCCGGCCTGCGCATGTGCTCCGCGCGGAATGAACACCTGGAAGTGCACGCTGCGCCCCTCAAGCATCACCGTGCGGGCTTCAAACCTCCCGGTGGCATCGTCTCGCGTCGGTGCGCAACCCACCAGCATCAGCAGTGCCAGCGCACACAGCAGCCATCCCATCGAACGTCGTGCCATGCCCCGTCCTCGACTGAAATCGTTTTCAGTCTAGTCCGTCGGGAAGAGCAGAGCATCTTGCAGCGCATCAGTCCGGGCGCGGCGCGGCGGCCAGGATCTCCATCTGCTCGACGGCTTCGGGGTTCCCCTCGGCAGCGGCGGCCTGTACCTGTGCCAGGGTAGGGTGTACCACCAGCAGGATCGGGTTCTCGCACTCGGGACAGTCGAACTCGGCCTCGTCCTCGTGCAGTTCCATGGTCATCTGCCGCGCGCTGCCCTGCCACTCGCAGGCCGCACAGGTGTGCAGCTGCTCGCGCCAGCCAGGGGTGTAGTAGTTGTCCAGGGTGACGGCCATGTGCGTTCCGAAGTCAGTGCAGCAGGATCAGGGTGGCCAGGCCGAGGAAGCTGAAGAAGCCCATCACGTCGGTCACCGCGGTGACCACCACGGTGCCGGCCACGGCGGGGTCGACATTCATGCGCTTGAGCAGCAACGGCAGCAGTACGCCGGCCAGCGCCGCCGCGCAGAAGTTGATGATCAGCGCCAGGGTGATCACCACTGACAGCAGAATGCTCTGGAACCAGACAAAGGCGATCAGCCCGACCACGGTGCCTATCAAGGTGCCGTTGATCAGGGCCACCCGCATTTCCTTCCACAGCAGGATGCGTGCATTGCTCTGGCCGACCTGGCCCAGCGCGATGCCGCGCACCATCAGCGTGAGGACCTGCACCGCAGCATTGCCGCCGACGCCGGCCACAATCGGCATCAGCACAGCCAGCGCCACCACCTTCTGCAGGGTGAGTTCAAACTGGCCGATCACGCTGGCGGCCAGGAATGCGGTGCACAGGTTGATGCCCAGCCAGACCACGCGGCCGCGCACGGCGCGCTTGATCGGCGAGAACAGATCTTCTTCTTCGTCCAGACCGGCCGCGCCCAGCGCCTGGTGCTCGGCCTGCGCACGGATGATGTCGACCACGTCATCGATGGTGATGCGGCCGAGCAGGATGTTGTTGTCATCCACCACTGGCGCGGACACCCAGTCATGGTCGGAGAACTGCCGGGCCACTTCCTCGGCGCTTTCGCCCACGTCGATGGCCGGCTGCTCGTCGTCGATCAGCCGGTTGATCGGGGTGTTGTCTTCGTGGGTGACCAGCGACGCCAGCGACAGCCGGCCCAGGTACTGGTGGCGACGGCTGACCACGAACAGGTGGTCGGTGTGGTCGGGCAGTTCGCCGCGCAGGCGCAGGTAGCGCAGCACCACGTCCACGTTGACGTCGGCGCGCACGGTCACCACGTCCGGGTTCATCAGACGGCCGGCGGTGTCCTCGGGGTAGGAGAGCACCTGCTCGAGCCGCTCTCGGTTTTCCCGGTCCATCGACTTGAGGACTTCGTCGATGACGGTGTCCGGCAGGTCCTCGACCAGGTCGGCCAGGTCATCGATATCCAGGTCTTCGACCGCGGCGATGATTTCGTCCGGGTCCATGTCGGCCAGCAGGCTTTCGCGCACTTCCTCGCCGACGTGGACCAGCACCTCGCCGTCGTCTTCCGGGTCAACCAGCCCCCACACCACTTCGCGCTTGCCGGGCGGCAGCGATTCGAGCAGGTTGCCGATCTCGGCCGGTGCCAGGGTATTGACCAGCCGGCGCACGGGCCCAAGCCGCCCGCTGTCCAGTGCATCGGACAACAGCCGCAGCTGGCGTGCCGTCTTGTCGTGGCGTACGGCTTCGGCCATGCGCAGCTCCCGCGGAAAAAGAAAAGGCCGCTATCCCGTACAGGATGCGGCAACAGGGGTGGTCACCGCGTCATTATCGCTTGGATTTGTGTCAAGGCGCGATGGGATGTGGCCGGTTGCAGTATCGACCAACGGTCGATACCTACCGGGATTCACGATCGTTGGTCGTGACCGGCACTTTCAATCCAACGCTCAATGCCACGCCTGTCACGCGCAGCCAGCAGCTTCGGTGCGGCCGCCCGCAACTGTGCCCAATCACTGCCGCGGATCACCCGTCTCACTTCCAGCAGCGTGCCGGGGTGCAGGCTGAACTCTTTCAAGCCCAGTGCCAGCAGCAGGCGGGTCATGCGTGGGTCGCCGGCAATTTCGCCGCAGACCGCTACTGGGGTGTCGTGCTCCTGGCCGGTGCGCAGGATGTGGGCGATCAGCCGCAGTACCGCCGGGTGCAGTGGGGAATACAGCTCACCCACCGCTTCATTGTTGCGATCGGCGGCCAGCAGGTACTGCACCAGGTCGTTGGTGCCCACCGACAGGAAATCGACCAGGTCGATGAAACTCTCCAGCGCTATCGCGGCCGCCGGCACTTCGATCATCGCGCCGAACGGAATGTTCTCGGCTACCTCATGGCCTTCGGCGCGCAGCAGCTGCGCCTGTTTCTGCAGCCGGCGACGCACCGCCAGCACTTCCTCGCGGGTGCTGACCATGGGCAGCAGGATGCGCAGCTTGCCGTAGGCGGAGGCGCGCAGGATCGCGCGCAGCTGGGTGTCGGCCACCTTGGGCCGCGCCAGCGACAGGCGCACGCCGCGCAGGCCCAGTGCCGGATTGTCTTCGTTGCTCAGGGTCAGGCCGGTGCGGTCGGCCTTGTCCGCGCCCAGGTCCAGGGTGCGGATGGTGACCGGTCGGCCGTTCATGCCCAGCGCGGCGTCGCGATAGGTCTCGAACTGCTCCTGCTCGTCCGGCAGCTCGTCGCGCTGCAGGAACAGGAACTCGGTGCGGTACAGGCCCAGCCCGTGCGCACCCAGCGCATGCGCTTCGGTGACGTCCTCCAGCGATTCCGCATTCGCGAGCAGGGCAATGTCCACCTTGTCCAGAGTGCGGCTGGGCTTGGCCCGCAGCCGGCCCAGTTCGCGCTGCTCGCGGGCCTGTTCGCGCAGCCGCGCGCGGTAGTCGCGCAGGTCACCGGCCAGCGGATTGACGGTGATGCCGCCGCTGCCGCCGTCGATGATCAGCACGTCGCCGTCGTTGATCTTCTGCAGTGCGCCAGGCGCGTTGACGATCAATGGCAAGTGCAGGCTGCGCGCCAGGATGGCGCTGTGCGAGAGCGCACTGCCGCCGACGCTGACAATGCCCACCACGCCATGCGCCTGCAGCTGGGCCAGCTCGGAGGGGGCGATGGTGTCGCAGACCAGGATCTCCCCGGCCAAGCCCTTCACGTCTGGTGGGCGCTGATGCAGGAAGGCGTGGATGCGGCCGATCACATGGTCGAGGTCGTCCATGCGGCTCTTCAGGTAGGCATCGTCCATGCCATCGAAGACCTTGGCCAGACGGTCGCGCTGCACGCGCAGGGCGTAGCCGGCGCTGTAGGGGCCGCTGCGGATCAGTTCATCCAGCCCGTACAGCAGCTCGGGGTCGTCCAGCAGCAGGGCGTGCAGATCAAGGATCTCGCCCATTTCCTTGTCCAGCGCGCCCTTCAGGCGCTGGCGCAGCTCGTGCATCTCCACCCGCGCCGCATCCACCGCTTCATGCAGGCGGACCAGCTCGGCGTCGACCCGGGCCGCGGGAATACGCTGCTCGGCGACCTCCAGCACGTGCGGCAGGCGTACGCGGGCACGGCCCAGGGCGTGGCCGCGGGCCGCGCCATGGCCGGACAGCAGCAGCGCGCCGGAAGCGGTCCGCGACGGCTGCCCGGGCATGCTCAGTTGTCCTCGTCGAAGCGCCGCTCGAACAGGGCCACCACGGCGTCCATCGCGGCGGCTTCGTCTTCGCCGTCGATGCGCACGGTGACCGGGGTGCCCTGGCCAGCGGCCAGCAGCATCACGCCCATGATGCTCTTGGCGTTGACCTGGCGTCCGCGCGCGCTCAGGACGGCGTCGGAACGGAAGGCCGACAGCTCCTGCACCAGCTTGGCGGTCGCCCTGGCGTGCAGCCCGAGGCGGTTGGATACGGTGAGTTCACGTTCAAGCATCGTCGACAATCGCTCCATTGCGAGTGCCCGCCGCCGCAGTGGCGGGCAGTTGATCCAGTCCCTGTTCCGGATAATTCATCACTCGCAACAACATCGGCAGGCTCAGCGCCGAGACCCGGCGTGCCGGGGTGCCCAGGCGGGCCAGCTGCGCCGCCAGATTGCTCGGGCTGGCACCATACAGGTCGGTCAGGATCAGCACGCCCTCGCCACTGTCGACCCGGCGCAAGGCGGCCGAGGCGAGCGGGAGCAGGGCGTCCATTTCTGCGTCGAACGGTACTTCGAAAGCTTCGGTTTTCAGCGGTAAATGTCGCAGCAGCCGGGTGGCCACTTCCAGCAGGGAAGCGCCAACACCGGGATGCGTTACAAGGAGAATGCCACAGGTCATTACCGCACGTTAACAGGTCAAGATGAATTGGGACTAGGGGGCAATACGGGATTGTTCAATCCAATTCACGATGGAACGTGGCAACCTCCGGCCAGCCCTGCTCGCGGGCGTGCCGGGCCATGCGCTCGGCCAGGTACACGGAGCGGTGTTTGCCCCCGGTGCAGCCAAAAGCGACAGTGACATAGCTGCGGGTGTCATTGCCCAGCCGCGGCAGCCAGGTATCCAGGAAATCGGTCAGCTGGGCGGTGTAGCGCTGCACGTCCGGCTGCGCTTCCAGGTAGTCGCGCACCGGGGCCTCGCGACCGGACATCGGGCGCAGCTCGGGGTCCCAGTGCGGGTTGGGCAGCACCCGCGCATCGAATACGAAGTCGGCTTCGGCCGGCACGCCACGCTTGTAGGCGAACGACTCGAACAGCAGCGACAGCTTGTTGCCGTGGTTGAGCGCGAATTCGGTCACCACCTTGCGGCGCAGCTGGTGCACGTTCAGGCCGGTGGTGTCGATCACCGCATCGGCGGCGCGCCGCAGCGGCGCGGTGAGTTCGCGCTCGCGGGCAATGGCCTCGGGCAGGGAAAGCCCGAGCTGGCTCAGCGGGTGCCGGCGACGGGTGTCGGCGTAGCGCTTGAGCAGGGTTTCGTCGGTCGCATCGAAGAACAGCAGCTGGGCGTCCAGGCCGGCGGCCAGGGCGTCTTCACGCCAGTGCGAGAGCTGGCTGAGGTCGGTCTGGCCGCGCACGTCGATGCCCACCGCCAGGCGTCGGGGCGCGGAGCCGTCGTGGCTGCCGAGCAGGCTGCGCACGAAATCGGGCAGCAGCAGAATCGGCAGGTTGTCCGAACAGTAGTAGTCCAGGTCCTCGAAGGTCTTCAGCGCCACCGACTTGCCCGAGCCGGACAGCCCGCTGACGATGATCAGGGTGGCGGCGGCGGCAGCGGGCGCGGTGGCGGCAGCGGGCGTGGTGCTCATGGCGTCCGACGTTCCAGCAGGTTGCTGTGCCGGGCGATGAACATCGCCGCGGGGTCGATACCCTTGGTACGCAGAATGTGCAGACGGGTGGCCGCCTCGGTCAGCACCGACAGGTTGCGGCCCGGCATCACCGGCAGGGTGATCAGCGGCACATCCAGATCCAGCACGTGGCGGGTGCCGGAATCGCCGGTCAGACGCTCGTAGCCGTGGGGGGTGGGTTCGGTCATGGGCTTGGTCAGGTGCACGATCAACCGAAGGTACTTGTTCTTCTTTACCGCCGTGTCACCGAACATCTCGCGCACGTTCAGCACGCCCAGGCCGCGCACTTCCAGCAGGTCCTGCAGCAGCTCCGGGCAGGTGCCGTCCAGCACATCCGGGGCGATCTGGGTGAATTCAGGGGCGTCGTCCGCCACCAGGCGGTGACCGCGGCTGAGCAGCTCCAGGGCCAGCTCGCTCTTGCCCGAGCCGGCTTCGCCGGTGATCAGTACGCCAATGGAGTAGATCTCCATGAATACGCCGTGCAGGATCACCCGAGGGGCCAGGGTGCGGGCCAGGTGGTAGGACAGGTGGTTAAGCAGCTCGTGACCGCGCTTGGGCGAGATCCACAAGGGGGTGTGCGATTCGTCGGCGGCTGCGCGCAGGTCCTCGGGGCAGGGCTGGTTGCGGGTGATCACCAGCGCCAGCGGGTGCGACTGCATGATCCGCTCGATGGTCTCCCAGCGCTGGCGCGAGTCCAGCGAGTCCAGCCAGGACAGCTCCTCGGTGCCCAGGATCTGCACCTTGTTGGGGTAGATGGCGTTGAGGTAACCGGCCAGCGAAGGACGCCGCGACACTGTATTGCCGGCTTCAAGCTCCCGGCGTTCGCCGGCCTGGCCGGCCACCCAGCGCAGGGCAAGACGGTCGCGCTGTTGTTCAAACAGCTCACGTGCGGTGATGCTGGTATTCATGCGGCGCTCGCCGGAGGGGATAACTCGAGGACCTGGCGCAGGGCCTGGCCATCGTGCGCGTCGCGCAGGGCCTGGCGGACGGCCGGCTCGGAGAACAGCTCGGCCAGCTCGGACAGCAGCATCAGGTGTTGATGGGTGTAGTGGACCGGAACGGCCATGGCGAACACCAGGTCAACGGGTTCGTCGCCGCCGAAATCCACCGGCGTTTCCAGCCGCAGCAGGGCCCCGCGAGGACGTTCCAGCAGCGGCGCGCGGCCATGCGGAATGGCAATGCCATGGCCGATGGCGGTACTGCCCAGCTGTTCGCGCTGGCACAGGTTCTGGTAGATCAGTTCGGCGTTGGCTTCGCGGCAGGCCAGAAGGCGGGCCGCAGCCTGCAGCACGCTGTCGCGGTCGGCGGCCGGCAGCACCTGGGTGCGCACGGCCGCCAGTAGGTCAGTCAGGGGCATGTTGGGGAGAACATGGTGGCGTCAGCCGCCATTGTCGCTCACCGGCAAGGGGGCGTGCTGCTGTTTCTTTTCCTTGTGCTTGATCACCAGGCGGTCGAGCTTGTCAGCAAGTACGTCAATGGCGGCGTACATGGTCTGGCCGTTGGCTTCAGCGTGGAGCGTCCGGCCGGGGATGTTCACGCTGGCATCGACGTGATGGTCGGGCTTCTGCAGCTTCAACGTGACCCGCGCGTCGCAATGCTCATGGCCGAAGTGGTTACTGATTCTCGCCAGCTTGTCCTCGACATAGGACTGCAGGGCGGGGGTGACTTCGACATCTTTGCCAAACGTTTCGATGCGCATCGGGTGTCTCCTTTTTATTCGGATTTGCCAATGAACCTTCCGCCGGGCGCGTGGAGCGTCAGGCGATACGTACTCTTTCGTGCGAGGCGGAAATGTTCATGGCCTCACGATACTTCGCCACGGTGCGTCGCGCCACCGGTATTCCCGAGGTTTTGAGCAGGTCAGCCAGCTTGGCGTCAGAAAGCGGCTTGCGCGGGTTCTCGTCATCGATCAGGCGGCGGATCATGGCCTGGATGGCGGTGCTGGAGGCCTCGCCACCGCTGTCGGTATCGATCCCTGACGCGAAGAAGCTGCGCAGCGGCAGGGTGCCGCGAGGGGTCCGCACGTACTTGCGGGCGATGGCCCGGGAAATGGTCGATTCGTGCAGGCCGAGCTCGCCGGCGACCTCGCGCAGGGTCAGCGGGCGCAGGGCCTGCTCGCCGAACTCCAGGAACGCCGACTGCTGCTGCAGCAGGCAGCGCATCACCCGCAGCAGGGTCTCGCCCCGGGCTTCCAGGCCCTTCAACAGCCAGCGCGCCTCCTGCAGGTGCGCACGCAGGTAGCCGGCGTCGCTTTCGCCGCAGCGGCGGATCATCTGTTCATAGCCGCGATGAATGACCACCCGGGGGCCGGCATGCCCGGCCAGGGCCGCACGCCACACGCCCCCTTGCCGCCAGACCACGCAGTCCGGCACCACGTAGCTGTCGTGGGCCAGCTCGCCGATCTGGGTGCCGGGGCGCGGGTCCAGCGAGCGCAGCAACTGGACAGCGGTGTCCACCTCGGCGGCAGGCACCTTCAGTTCGTGGGCCAGACCGTCAACGCCGCTGCGCGGCAGGCGCTCCAGCGGGCCGTCGGCAATGCACCGGGCCAGGGCCAGGCCGGGGGTCTGTGGATCCAGCACGTCCAGCTGCAGCTGCAGGCATTCGCCCAGGCTGCGCGCGCCGACCCCGATGGGGTCGAAGCGCTGGATCTGGTGGAGCACTGTCAGAATCTCCGCTTCGTCGGCGCGAATGGCCGGCAGCAGGGTTTCGGCAATGGCCGACAGCGGCTCGCGAAGGTAGCCGTCTTCTTCCAGTGCGTCGATCAGCGCCGCGCCGATGCTGCGGTCGCGCGCTGACAGGTGTGACAGGTGCAGCTGCCACAGCAGGTGGTCGGCCAGGGTTTCGGTTTCGGCCACGCGCTCAGCGGCGCTGCCGTTGTCGTCGTCATCGAACGAGCCGCTGCCACCACTGCGGCTCCAGTCGGATTCGCCCGGGGCCCAGTCGTCCTCGTCGCTGCCAGTGCTGCGCTCGGCCTGTTGGTCGGGGCCGGCGCTGCTTTCGTTGGCTGCGAGCTCGTCCGCGCCCGGCGCAGTGTCCAGGCCGGGCTGCTCATTCTCAGCCCATTCCAGCAACGGGTTGGTCTCCACCGCCTCGGCGATTTCCAGCTCCAGCTCGGTGGTGGACATCTGCAGCAGCTTGATGGCCTGACGCAGCTGCGGCGTCATGACCAGTTGCTGTCCCAGCGATGTCTGCAGCCGTGCCTTCATGCCTGTGCCCAACGGGGGGAGGGTGCCGCAGCGGCCGCCCGGTCAAAGCTTGAAGGTGTCTCCAAGGTAGACGCGACGGACGTCGGCGTTGTCCAGGATTGCGTCCGGTGCACCCTGCGCCAGTACGCTGCCTTCGTTGAGGATATACGCGCGGTCGCAGATTCCCAAGGTTTCACGAACATTGTGGTCGGTGATCAGGACGCCGATGCCGCGCTGCTTGAGGTGGGTGACGATGCGCTGGATCTCACCGACCGAGATCGGGTCGACGCCGGCGAACGGTTCGTCGAGCAGGATCAGGCGCGGCTGCGCGGCCAGGGCGCGGGCGATTTCACAACGTCGCCGCTCACCACCGGACAGGCTGGCCCCCAGCTGTTCGGACACATGGCCTATCTGCAGTTCGTCCAGCAGCGAATTCAGTTCCTTCTCGCGGCCGGCGGCATCCAGGTCCTCGCGCAGTTCCAGCACCAGGCGGATGTTGTCGGCCACGGTCAGCTTGCGGAACACCGAGGGTTCCTGCGGCAGGTAGCCCACGCCCTGCTTGGCGCGGGTGTACATGGGGTCGGCGGTGATGTCCTTGCCGTCCAGCACGATGCTGCCGGCGTCGGCCTCGACCAGCCCGACGATCATGTAGAAGCAGGTGGTCTTGCCCGCGCCGTTGGGGCCGAGCAGGCCGACCACTTCACCGGCGTCCAGGGTCAGCCCGAATTCCTTGACGACTTCGCGCTGCTTGTATTTTTTGCGCAGACCTTTGGCGACCAGCATTACTTCTTGCTCCCGGCAGTGGGTACGGTGGTCTTGGTGGGGGCCGGCGCAGCCGCCGGTGCCGCCCCCTTGTTCTTGGGCGGAATCACGGTGCGCACGCGGCCGCCGTCGCCGCCACTGTTCATTTCGCCGGTGCGGGTGTTGTAGGTCATCTTCTGGCCGCTGTTGATGCCCTGCGCGCTTTCCACCCGGTAATTTCCGGTCAGCACGATGATCTCGCCCTTGATGTCGTAGTCGATCTTGTCGGCGCGGGCATTCATCCAGCTGCCGTCATCGAGCTGCTGCTTCATCGTGGCCTGCTTGCCGGAGAACACTGCACGTACCGCCTCGCCGTCCTTCATGTGGATGTCAGCCTGGGCGGCGCGGATCTCCAGGGTGCCTTGGGTGATGATCACGTTGTTGGACAAGGTGATGACGCCATCGCCAAGGAACGAGCCGGACTGCGCACCGGACTCGATGTTCATTTCCTTGTTGCGGTCATCGGTCCGGGCCTGCGCGGCGTAACCGGGAAGCAGCAGGCTCAGGGCGATTGCAGTGGCGTAGAGGATCTTCATGACGGGGGCTTTCCTGCCAGATTCGTGGAAGCGGCCGAAGCCGTCCGTGGATTGTCGGGGCGCATCACTGACGGGGCGTGTAACGGCTCTTGACCTGACTGCGGAAGTGGTAGGTCTTGTCGCTGGAGTTCAGGTCGAAACCGACGCCGGACTGGGTCATGCCCGGTCGGGTCAGGGTGACCAGTGCGTCGGTGCTGGCTTTGTTTTCGTTGGGGAACACGTCCAGGTGGTCGGTCCGGAAGGTGGTCGGCGGCACGCTGGGCACCTTGGGACTGTCGCCGCTGACGTTGCCGGTCAGCTTCAACTGGTCGCCCTTGGCGCTGACCCAGCCTTTGTCGCTGCGCAGCTCCCAGTGATTGCCGTCGCTATCCGGCAGCAGGAACAGCGGCGTGGCGATGACCATCGTTTCATCGGCACGGCTGCGTTCCAGCAGCGGCGCGCGCAGCGTGGTGGATTCTTTGCCCTGTTCGTCCAGCGCGATGATCTGGAAGTCGTGCAGCACGTAGTCCTTGCTGGCGTCGTCGCCGGCTTCCGGCGCAGGCTTGTTGCGATCACGCAGCAGCGACCAGCCGCTGAGCAGGGCTGCAACCAGCAGCAGACCGCCAATGGCAGTGCGCCAGTTCATGCGCCGAACCTCGCCAGCACCGCGTCCACATGGCCCTGCGCGGCAAGCAGCACGTCACACAGTTCACGCGCCGCACCACGGCCGCCTTCGGCGCGCGTCTGCCAGTGCACACGTTCGGCGATCCACGGGTGGGCATTGGCCGGGGCCACCGCCAGGCCAACCGCACACAGCGGGGCCAGGTCGGGCAGGTCGTCGCCCATGAACGCCACCTGGTCGAGGCTGATGCCGTGCTGTTCGCACAGCAGGCGCACGCTGGCCAGTTTGTCGCCCACCGCGATCTGGGTGTCGATGCCGAGGTCGGCCCCGCGCTTGAGCGCGGACAGGCTGTTGCGCGCGGTGATCAGCACGGGGTGGATACCGTGTTGCTGCAGCAGTTTCAGGCCCAGTCCGTCCTGCACGTAATACGCCTTGCTCTCGTTGCCGTCCCGGTCGTAGTAGAGCCGACCGTCGGTGAGCGTACCGTCCACGTCGAAGCAGGCCAACCGGATGCGACCGGCGGCGGCGTGCAGGTGGGACGGGAAAGCGGGCAACGGGGAGTAGGGCATCAGGGCAACAGGTCAGCTGAATGGAGGAGGGTCACTGTGGTTTAAACCACCCGCGCCCGCAACAGGTCATGAATGTTGAGCGCGCCCACGGCCTTGCCTTCCGGGTCGACCACGATCAGGCCGTTGATCTGGTGGGTTTCCATCAACCGGGCCGCTTCCACGGCCAGCTGATCGGCCCCGATGGTACGGGGGTGGCGGGTCATGACGTCGACAATGCGCGCGCTGCGCACGTCCAGGTCGCTGTCCAGGGCGCGGCGCAGGTCGCCGTCGGTGAACAGGCCGACCAGGCGCTGGTCGGCATCGACCACGGCGGTCATTCCCAGTCGCTTGCGGCTCATTTCCACCAGCGCCTGGCTCAGGCTGGCGTCCTCGCCCACGCAGGGCAGCTCGTCGCCGCTGTGCATGACATCGGTGATGTGCAGCAGCAGCCGGCGGCCCAGGCTGCCGGCCGGATGCGAGCGGGCGAAGTCGTCGGCGGTGAAACCACGTGCGTCCAGCAGGGCTACTGCCAGGGCATCGCCCATGGCCAGCGAGGCGGTGGTGCTGGAGGTGGGGGCCAGCGCCAGCGGGCAGGCCTCAGCCGGCACGCTCACGTCCAGGTGGACGTCAGCCGCCTGGGCCAGGCTGGAGCCAGGGCGGCCGGTCATGGCGATCAGCCGGTTGCCCTGGCGCTTGAGCACCGGCAGCAGCATCAGCACTTCATCGGACTCGCCCGAGTAGGAGAGGGCAAGTACCACGTCGTCCTCGGTGATCATGCCAAGGTCACCGTGGCCGGCTTCGCCCGGGTGCACGTAGAACGCCGGGGTGCCGGTGGAGGCGAGGGTGGCGGCGATCTTGCGGGCCACATGGCCGGATTTGCCCATGCCGGTGGCGACCACGCGGCCCCGGCTGCCCAGCACCAGCTGGCAGGCCTGGCTGAAGGCATCGCCCAGACGGTCGGCCACGGCGGCCAGGGCGTCGCGCTCGATCTCGAACACCCGGCGGCCGCTGGCCACCAGGGCCGCAGGATCGGTGGAGTGAGGGGGCAGGGGCGATACAGCCATGCGGGCGCCACGCGGAAGAGTAGAATGAGCGCACATTTTATTAGGAAAGCCCGTTGGACGCCGAGACCATCCGCAATCTGATCGAAACCGGCCTGCCCGGCTCCCGTGCCGACGTGCAGGGTGATGATGGCGTGCACTTCGAGGCCACCGTGGTCTGCGACGCCTTCGCCGGCAAGCTGCCGCTGGCCCGCCACCGCATGGTCTATGCCACGCTGGGCGATCTGATGGGCGGGGCGATCCACGCGCTGGCGCTGAAGACGGTGACGCCGGCTGAGGCTGGCTGACGCAGGTTTTCCGTTAAAAGCAGCCGACCAAGGTCGGCTCTACCATTTCCCTAAATTTCTGTAGGTTCCATGGCCAAGATCGTAGTGACCGGCGGCGCGCCGCTGCACGGTGAAGTGAACATTTCCGGCGCCAAGAACGCCGTTCTCCCCATCCTCTGCGCCACCCTGCTGGCCGATGCGCCGGTGGAGATCACCAACGTGCCGCACCTGCACGACGTGGTGACCACGGTGAAGCTGCTGGGTGAACTGGGGGCGAAGGTCACCATCGACCAGGGCACGCTGTCGCGCGGCAGCGCGATCGTGGTGGACCCGCGTTCGGTGAACCAGCACATAGCGCCGTATGAACTGGTCAAGACCATGCGCGCCTCGATCCTGGTACTGGGCCCGCTGCTGGCCCGCCACGGTGCCGCGGAAGTGTCGCTGCCCGGCGGCTGCGCGATCGGCTCGCGCCCGGTGGATCAGCACATCAAGGGCCTGCAGGCGCTGGGTGCGGAAATCGTGGTCGAGAACGGCTTCATCAAAGCCCACGCCAAGCGTCTGAAGGGCGGCCATTTCACTTTCGACATGGTCAGCGTCACCGGCACCGAGAACGTGCTGATGGCTGCCGTGCTGGCTGACGGCACCACCGTGCTGGACAACTGCGCGATGGAACCGGAAGTGACCGACCTGGCGCACTGCCTGATCGCACTCGGCGCGAAGATCGAAGGCCTGGGCACCACCCGGCTGGTGATCGAGGGCGTGGAGCGTCTGAACGGCGGCCGTCATGAAGTGCTGCCCGACCGCATCGAAACCGGCACCTTCCTGGTGGCCGCAGCGATGACCGGTGGCAAGGTCACGGTCAACCGCGCGCGCCCGAACACCATGGACGCGGTACTGGCCAAGCTGGTGGAAGCCGGTGCCACCATTGAGACCACCGAAGACAGCATCACCCTGGACATGCAGGGCAAGCGCCCGCGCGCGGTCAACCTGACCACCGCGCCGTACCCGGCGTTCCCCACCGACATGCAGGCGCAGTTCATGGCGCTCAACTGCGTGGCCGATGGCGTGGGCGTGATCAATGAAACGATCTTCGAAAACCGCTTCATGCACGTCAACGAGCTGCTGCGCCTGGGAGCGGACATCCAGGTGGAGGGTCACACCGCCATCGTGCGCGGTTCGGACCAGCTCAGCGGCGCGCCGGTGATGGCCACCGACCTGCGCGCGTCGGCGTCGCTGATCCTGGCGGGCCTGATGGCCAAGGGTGACACCACCATCGACCGCATCTACCACCTGGACCGCGGCTACGAGAACATCGAAGAGAAGCTCTCGGCGCTGGGTGCCACCATCCGGCGTACCGCATGATCCTGCGCGGCCAGTTCACCCGCCGCCGCAAGGCGCTGCTGATCCTGGTGCTGGTGGTGCTGGGGTGGCTGGGCTACGCCTGGTACGCCGGTATCGCCATCACCCAGGGGCTTGAGCAGCAGGACATGGATTGGAACGGCGACGGTACGGTCAGCCGCACCGAAGTGCTGCAGGCGTTCTACGCGGTGGGCGTGAAGGTGACCGACGAGGGCAACCGGCACTGCAAGGCGTTTTACTGGCGCAGCAGTGGGGAACAGATCCGGGTGGATTGCCGCACGGTGTTTGGCGAGGCCAAGCCGGAATAAAGAAAACGCCCGCGATGCGGGCGTTTTCTCTTGATCATTTGAAGCTGCTGATGGTCAAGTTGAGCGTGTCGTATCCCTTCTCGCGCTGCAACAGGCGCACCGGCACCGGCAGCTCCTTCACCACCCATGCGATCTGTTCCTTGTTGCCGTCCACGCGCGACACCTTGGTGGCGTCATAGGTCTTGCCGGCGACGGTAATCTGCTCTTTGCCCACGGTCTTGTACGTGAGCGACTTGACCCGGCCTTCGTCCACCATGCGATAGGTCAGCGGCTTGCCATCGGCAAAATCCCGCGCGATGGCAAGATTGACCAGCAACGCATCCATGTCACCAGGCTTGAGGGCAACCGGGCCCGCGCGATCAGGCTTGATGTCCCCCGTCCAGGTGGCCTGCTTCTTGGACCAGTCATAGTTGGCCTGGACACTGCGCTTCTTGACCAGCAGCGACGAGCTGTCCTGGCTGCTGAGCGGACGCAGTTTGCCGCCACTTTCGTCAAAGATGGTGTTCTGGCTCAGGTTCGCCAGCTGGTTACTCACATCCAGGCTGTACTTCCATTTGTTGCCGGGCTCCTGAGCGAGCGTCATCTTTCCCTTCGCCTGCACGTTCTGGTAACTGGCCTGGTACTCGGCGGTGAACGGCTGCAGCGCCATGGCCGGCAGGCTGGTCAAGGCCAGCGCGCCCGCGGCAATCCAGGTCAGGGGACGGTTGAGAAGGCTCATGCTCATACTCCTTGGTATTCGATCAGGCGCAGGTCGATCCGATCTTCGCCGTCTTCGCGTTGCAGGATACGCACCGGGGTGGGGACCCCGTTGGCGACCCAGAGAATGGTTTCGTCGTTGCCGCCATTGGTGCGATACACCCGCAGCGCGTTGTAGGACAGCTCGCCGACCTGGACGTTCTCGGTCTCCGGCGCGGCCTGGTAGTCATGCTGGCGCACGCGGCCGACATCGACGTAGCGATAGTGCATCTGCGCACCCGGACGCGCGTCGCGCATGATCGCCAGATTGATCAGCAGCGCGCTCTGGTCGCCTGGCTGCAGCGGAATGGGCTGGGTGCGTTCCTTCTTCAGGTCGCCCACCCACTGCGCGGTGCCGGCCTGCCAGTTGTAGGTGCCGGTGACCTTCTTGCCCAGGAACAGGCCTTTGCGAACCGTGGCCTGGCTGAGCGGTACATAGATCTCGCCCTGCTTCTCGAACACGGTGCTCTGTTCCAGGTTCAGACCCAGCACGCTGGCAAAGCCGCGGCGGCCGACCACCTGCATGTCCACCCGCCACTGTGCACCCCCGGTATGGGTCACGCGCATGGTGGCGTCGCCAGCTTCCCTGCCTTTGTACAGGGCCTGGTAGGTGGCGGTGAACGGTTCCAGCGGCGGCGGCTCCCAGGCCAGCGCGGGCAGCATCGGCGGGGCCGCTTCAGCCGGCGGCGCAGGCGTGACCGGCGGCTCCTGCGCGGCAGCAACGGCGACCGTGCACAGCAGCGCACCCAGCATCAGCAGGGGTTTGAACAGCACCTTGGAGGAGGACGTTCTCATGCGGGCGCACAAACGAAGGAGGGGGGAGGATGCCAGTGTCCAGGTCAGCAGCGCGTGTGCGCCTGAACCTGGGTGTTCAGCTCTCCGGCGCAATCTAGGCGCAACGGACTGAACAGGGGGTGGCCGTCCACCTGGAGCTGACCGCGACGTTCAGCCACGCGACCGGCCACCAGCCAGCGCAGGCAGGCAATCAGCAACGGGTGTTCCACCGCCAGCACGCGCTGGGCCAGGACTTCAGGCGTATCGCTCGCGTGAACCGGCACGTGCGCCTGGGCCAGCACGGTGCCGGCATCCAGTTCCGGTACCACGAAGTGCACGCTGGCCCCGGCTTCGGCATCGCCGGCTTCCAGCGCACGCGCATGGGTATGCAGGCCCTTGTACTTCGGCAGCAGCGACGGATGGATGTTGATCAGCCTGCCGGCGAATCGCTGCACGAAGGCTTCGCCCAGGATGCGCATATAGCCGGCGCAGACGATCCAGTCCGGGGCAAAGCCGGCCAGCGCGTCGCCGAGCGCGGCGTCGAATGCGGCGCGGTCGGCGAATTCTTTCGGCGAACGTGCCCAGCGTCGCTCCGGGGCGACTTTGAGCAGCGCGGAAGCGTCGGGCTTGTCGGACAGCACGCCAATCACTTCAGCATCCAGCGTGCCGGAGGCAATGGCGTCGACGATCGCCTGCAGGTTGCTGCCTCGCCCGGAGGCCAGCACGGCAATACGGGCGGTCATGCGACGACGGTACTCCCCGGCGGCGCGAACGCGGTTTTCACTTCCGGCTTGAGCAGCACGATGAACGCGTAGACGCCCAACGCGATGCCCAGTGCGCCGGCAAGGCACGAGGCACCGGCGGCAACCAGGCACAAGCGGTGGCGTTGGCGCTGGCCCAGTGCCTTGGCAGCCAGGAAACTGACCACGCCCACGCAGGCGAATACCAGGCTGGCGGCCAGCAGCAGCACGATCAACAACATGGGCTGGGCACCTGGATCCATGCTGTTGCTTTCAGCGGCATAACCGGCGAACGCAACAGGAAGCAGTACAACGCCGATGCAGAGCTGGATGGCACCGAGCACATAGAACAGGATCTTCAGCGTGTGCAGGTGGGAGTTGATCTGAATGGACTTCCAGACGCCCGGCGGCGTCACCGGGCCGCGCGGGCCATTGAGCGGGGGAGGCGTGGCGGCCATGGTGATCTCAGGAATGTACGGAAGCAGGTGCGTCGAACGCGGCTTTCACCGAAGGCCGCAGCAGCACGATCAGGGTAAACACACCGAGCACCGTGCCGAACGGCATGAACATGCACAACAGCGCGGCCACCACCAGGCACAAAGTATGGCGACGGCGCGCGGACAGGCAGCGTCCGGCATACACGGTGAAACCTGCGAGCGTCAGTCCGCCCAGAATGAGCAGCCCGCCCAGCACGACGAACACCCAGCCGACCATGCGGCCATCTTCGGCGGGATTGCCATGGGCATCGTTCATCGGCATCGCGCCCGTGATCACACCAATGCCTAAGGCCACGTGGATCAGCGGAATCAACGAGAACAGCGCGGTGATGCCACCGACCACGTAGTGGAAGATCGACAGCAGCCGCACGTGGTTGGCGTCTTCCATCGAGAGCGGCGGTGGCGGGCTGGGAGGTAATGCGTCCATGCGGAATTCCTTCGTGGCTCAGCCGATGTGCACGCGTTCGGCACCGGTGGCCGGAACCACCTGACCGATGGTCCAGTGCTCCAGGCCCTGCGCCTTGACGGCGGCGGACACGGCGTCGGCCTGGTCGGCGGGGACGATCAGCACGAAGCCGATGCCGCAGTTGAAGGTGCGCCACATTTCGCTGTCGGCCACCGCGCCTTCCTTCTGCAGCCACTGGAACACCGGCGGCAGGGTCCAGGAAGACGCCTGGATGTCCAGGCCGAGGCCTTCGGGCACCACCCGGATGATGTTCTCGGTCAGGCCGCCACCGGTGATATGGGCCATGCCGTGGATGGCTTCACCGTGCGACTTCAGCAGTGCCAGGATCGGCTTGACGTACAGACGGGTCGGAGCCATCAGCGCGTCGACCAGCTTCACCCCGCCTTCCAGCTCCAGATCGGCAGGGCGGCCGGCGCGGTCATAGATGCGACGGACCAGCGAATAGCCGTTGGAGTGCGGGCCGGAGGAGGCGATGCCGATCAGCAGGTCGCCGGCGGTGACGCTGGCCCCGTCCTTCAGCTCGCTCTTTTCCACGGCCGCCACGGTGAAGCCAGCCAGGTCATACTCGCCCGGGGCATACATGTCAGGCATTTCAGCGGTTTCACCGCCGATCAGGGCGCAGCCGGCCTCGGTGCAGCCGTTGGCGATGCCGCCCACCACCGCTGCGGCGGTGTCGATGTCCAGCTTGCCGGTGGCGAAGTAGTCGAGGAAGAACAGCGGCTCGGCACCCTGCACCAGCACGTCATTGACGCACATGGCGACCAGGTCGATGCCGATCGTATCGTGGCGGTTCAGCTGGTGGGCCAGCTTCAGCTTGGTGCCCACACCGTCCGTACCGGACACCAGCACCGGCTCGCGGTACTTGTTGGACAGGTCGAACAGCGCGCCGAACCCGCCCAGGCCGCCCATCACCTCGGGGCGGAAACTGCGCTTCACCAAGGGCTTGATCCGCTCGACCAGTTCATTGCCCGCGTCGATGTCGACACCGGCGTCGCGGTAGGTGAGGGGGGCGGGGGAAGACGGAGTCTGGGTCACGGGCGTCGGGCTGCGCTGGAGTGAAAGCGGGATTTTAACAGGCCACGTTGGCGCGCAGGCCCTATTCGGGCAACAATTCCCCCCGGATACGCTCAATGGAAGACCTGATGCGCCGCAGCCTCATTCTCATGATGTTCCTCGCGCTGTGCCTGCCGGTGGCCACGATGGCCCAGAGCGGCCTGCGCACCGAAGGCGACGTGGCCAGTGCCACGGGGGCCTACGAGGCCGAAGTGCCGGTCAACAGCCAGTCCGATGCGGACCGCACCGGGGCCCTGGCGCGCGCGCTGGGCAATGTGCTGGCCAAGCTGTCCGGCGACCGCAGCGTGATGACCCGCCCCGGCGTGGTGCAGGCGTTGCGCGGGGCCAGGGACTACGTGGAAAGCTACGACTACCGCCAGGATCAGAGCACCTCGGCCACTGGCGCGCCCAGCTACCGCACCATGCTGGTGGCCCGCTTCCGCCAGGACGACGTGGACGGTCTGATTTCCGCGCTGGGCCTGCCGCTGTGGCCGCAGCCGCGGCCCAAGCCGGTCATTTGGCTGGCAATCGACGACGGGTCAGGCCCGCGCCTGGTGACGGTGCAGCAGGCCAATGCGGCCCGCCCCCTGCTGAATCGTGCCGTGGAACGCGGCTACAAGCTGGGCCTGCCGACCGGCAGCGCGGCTGAACAGGCCCTGGTGGGCGCGATCTGGCGTCAGGACACCGCCTCGGTGGCACGCGCCTCGGCCCGCTACGCCCCGCCGATGCAGCTGGTCGGCAAGCTTTACCGGGACAAGGCCGGCGGCTGGGTGGCCGACTGGGTGTTCGTCGATGGCGGCCGCGAGCTGAACAAGTGGACCACCAAGGATTCCGATGCCCGTCGGGCCATGGCCGGTGGTGCCGACGGCGCGGCCGATGCGCTGGTGAAGCGCTATGCCAAGGCCGGTGCCGCGACCGGCGCAGCCGGTACCTACACCATTGCGGTGACCGGCCTGGACAACGCCGAAGACTACATGCGGCTGGTGGCCGGGCTGCGTGAGAACCCGGTGGTGCGCAACATCACCCCGCTGCGCGCCTCGGGCAACCGTCTGGAGCTGGCCCTGGAGATGACCACCGGGTTGTCCGGCCTGAACCGCATGCTGGGCGAGAACGGTGTGATCGTGCCACTGGCTCCGCTGCCGGTGCCGATTGATGAAAACGACGCCGGCACCTTGCCGCCGCCTCCCCCCAGCAACGAGTACCGCCTGCGATGATCCTGACACCGGAAGCCGAGATCGCCCAGTTCCTGCGGCGCGTCAAATATGTCCTGCTGGCCCTGGCCATTGGCTGGGTGGTCTCGCTGCTGGCCCCGATCCTGACCCCGTTCGTGCTGGCGCTGGCGCTGGCCTGGCTGGGTGACCCGCTGGTCGACCGGATCGAGGCCACCGGTCGTTCGCGCAACACCGGCGTGGTGCTGGTGTTCGTGGCAATGGTGCTGGTGATCACCGCGCTGCTGCTGATCCTGGTGCCGATGATCGAGCGCCAGATCGCCACGCTGATCGCGGCCGTTCCGCAGGCGCAGGCCTGGCTGATGCAGACCGGCATTCCGTGGTTTGAACAGAAGACCGGGCTGGAAGTGATGCAGTGGATGGACCCGGACCGGCTGATCGACTGGGTCCGCAGCCACTGGCAACAGGCCGGCGGCTTCGCCAAAACCTTCTTCGGCTACGTGTCGCGCTCGGGCTTTGCGATGGTGACCTGGGTGGTCAACATCCTGCTGCTGCCGATCCTGGCGTTCTACTTCCTGCGCGACTGGGACAAGCTGGTGGAGCGGGTGGCTTCGACCATTCCGCGCAATCACATCGGCACGATCAGCAAGCTGGCGCGTGAATCCAACGAGGTGCTGGGTGCGTTCATCCGCGGCCAGTTCCTGGTGATGATCGCGCTGGGCGTCATCTACGCGGCGGGCCTGTCGCTGGTGGGCCTGAAGCTCGGCCTGTTGATTGGCCTGGTGGCGGGCCTGATCAGCTTCATTCCGTACCTGGGCGCAACGACCGGCATCGTGATGGCGGTGGTGGCGGCGCTGGTGCAGGCGCAGGGCTTCGACCTGAAGCTGCTGATTCTGGTGGGCGTGGTGTTCACGGTGGGGCAACTGCTGGAAAGCTACGTGCTGACGCCGCGCATCGTGGGCGACAAGATCGGCCTGCATCCGGTGGCGGTGATCTTCGCGGTGATGGCCGGTGGCCAGTTGTTCGGCTTCCTGGGCATGCTGCTGGCGCTGCCGGTGGCTGCGGTAAGCAACGTGCTGCTGCGCTACGCGCACCAGCGCTACCGCGAAAGCGAGCTGTACGTGGGCGAGACGGCGATTGCGCTGGATTCGTACATCGACCGGCGCGCGGACACCATCGTGGTACCGAAGGACCCCGACCTGAAGTGAGCATGGTGCCGCAGCTGCCGCTTGCCCTGCGCTACCCGCAGGACGAGCGCCTGGAAACCTTCATTGGCGCGCCGGATGGCGCGCTGGCGCAGCTGCGCGCGATTGCGATGGGTGCGGCGCACGACTGGGTATATCTGGAAGGCGCGGCGGGCACGGGTAAAACGCACCAGGCGCTGGCGATGTGTTCGCTGGCGGAGCAGGCGGGGCGGCAGCCGACCTACCTGCCGTTGAAGGCAGTGGCGGGACGCGTGCGTGCAGCGTTGGAGTCGTTGGAAGGGCGCGACCTGGTGACACTGGACGGGCTGGACGCGATTGCGGGCCACCGTGAGGACGAAGTGGCCCTGTTCGATTTCCACAACCGGGCGCGGACGACGGGTATCACGTTGATGTACACGGCGCAGCACGCGCCGGACCAGCTGGGCCTGGTACTGCCGGACCTGCGCTCGCGCCTGCAGCAGTGCGTGCGGGTGGTGTTGCAGCCGCTGGACGACGAGGGACGTGCGGCGGTGCTGCGAGAGCGCGCGGTGCGCCGCGGATTGAGCATTGATGAGGCATCAATCGAATGGCTGCTGACCCGCACGGGGCGCGAGCTGGGCAGCCTGGTGAGCCTGCTGGACTGGCTGGACCGCGAATCGATGGCGGCGCAACGCCGCATCACCGTGCCGTTCCTGCGGCAGGTCGTGGAAGACGGCATCTCGCGGAACTTCGTTCCGTGAGATCCACGCATTCCACCTGATCCCCCCGCCTTCGGCGCGCCCCCTTGAACATCAAGGGGGCTCTCCACCCGGCAGTGTATCGGCGGCCATGGGAAAGCCGGTGCCAATTTCATGCGCGTCCGGGTGCCGCGTAGAGACACGCCATGCGTGTCTGCGTCACAGGTCGCGAAGTGCCTGGTCCAGTGCTTCCAACCGCTCCGGCGTGCCCACATCGGTCCATTGTCCGGTGTGATGCTGGCCGCTGACTCTTCCTCGCGACATCGCATGCCGCATCAAGGGTGCCAATCCAAACTGTGGCGGTGCAGCAGCGGCCCCTTCGGTGTCGCCAATCACCTCGCGCCAGCCTTCAATGATCGCCGGGCGATAAATGCCCACCCCGGCATAGGTCAGCCGCGCCGCATCACCGTCATGGCTCACCTGCCCATCGGCGTGCAGGATGAAATCACCACGCGGGTGCTGCACGGGATTGTCGACCAGCACCAGATGCGCATCGCCGTGCGGTTGCTGCGGCAGCGATGCGAAATCCACGTCGGTCCAGACATCGCCGTTGACGACGAGGAACGGCTGATCACCCAACACGGGCAGGGCATTGAGAATGCCGCCGCCGGTTTCCAGCGGTACAGGGCCTTCGTCGATGTAATGCAGCTTCAATCCCCAACGACTGCCATCGCCGAGGGCGGGTTCGAACTGGTCGCCCAGCCACGACGTATTGATGACCACGTCATCGATGCCAGCAGCCGCGACGCGTTCCAGGTGCCATACGATCAGGGGCTTGCCACCGGCCACCAGCAGCGGCTTGGGGGTGTGCAGGGTCAGCGGACGCATGCGCTCGCCTTTGCCAGCGGAAAAAATGATCGCCTTCATGCGCATGCTGCCATCGCCGGCTTGATCCGGCGTTCAAGCAGGTCGAGCAGTCCGCTCAGCTCGGGGTGGCGGGGCAGCACTTCGTCCAGGTACTGGATGAAACGCGGGGCGTCGGCGAAGTAGTGGCCCTTGCCGTCGCGGTCGCGCAGGCGCACGAAAATGCCGAGGATCTTCAGGTGGCGCTGGATGCCCATCCAGTCGGCGTCGCGCAGGAACTGCGGCCAAGGGCGCACGGGCAAGCCGGCGGCCAGTGCTTTGGCGTGATAGCGGGCGAGCCAGACGTCCACGCGCTCCAGCGGCCAGCTCAGGAACGCGTCCTTGAACAGGCTGACCGGGTCGTAGGCGATGGGGCCGCGGACCAGGTCCTGGAAGTCGAGGACGGCCGGTCCGCCCTCCACGGGCATCAGGTTGCGCGGCATGAAATCGCGGTGGGTGAGCACCTGGGGTTGCTGCAGGGCGTTGTCCATCAGCCGGCGCTGGGCCAGCTGCAGGGCGTCAACTTCGCCACAGTCCAGCTGCAGGCCGAGGTGACGCTGCAGGAACCATTCGTCGAACAGACCGGCATCACGTTGCAGCAGGGCTTCGCCAAACACGCCCAGGTCGTCGGGTACGGGAATGGACTGCAGCCGGATCAGCTGGTCGAACGCGGCGTCGAACCAGGCATCGGCGCTGGCATCAGTGAGGACACGGGCGAGGGTGGGGCCGCCGAGGTCTTCCAGCAACAGGAAGCCTTGGGCTTCGTCGCGCGCCAGCACCCGCGGCACGCGCACCCCGTGAGGTTCCAGCAGATCGTGCATGCGCAGCCAGGGACGTACGTCCTCCAGCCCGGGCGGTGAGTCCATGATGATATGGCTGCCACGCGTGCCGGTGGCACGCCAGTAGCTGCGGAAGCCGGCATCGACCGAGGCGCGGTCAAGCTGGGTGGCGTCATCGGCCAGCGCGGTGCGGGCCCAGTGCAGCCGCAGCGCGGTGCGCTGCGGGTCGGAAGCAGGATCGTTCATGGGAAATGCGTAATGGAAGGGTCAGCGCTTGCCGCCGCTGAAGAGGCGAAGCACGGCGAGTACGGCGATGGCACCGAGCGTGGCACCGATGAAGCCAGCCGGTTCGCCCGCGGCGTACCAGCCCATGTATTGACCGAACCAGCCGGCGACCAGTGCGCCGACGATGCCCAGCACGATGGTCAGCAGGCAGCCCATGCGGTTGTTGCCGGGCATGAAGAAGCGCCCGAACAGGCCGACGAAGAAGCCGACCAGAATGATGTAGAGCCAGCTGGTGCTGCCGAACAGTCCGTCCATCGTGCGGTTTCCTGCGGAAGATGGACGCAGCCTATCAAAAGCCTGCGTCCATCCGCGCGTCCACGCACTGCCGGACCATGACCGGCTTCGCATCGCTCCTGTAGAGCCGGGCTTGCCCGGCTTTACGGAAAGCCGGGCAAGCCCGGCTCTACGTCACCGCTCAGCAGCAGCCGTGGCCACCGTGACGGGTGCCGCTGTCGGCGGCCACCGGCGAACCGCTGGTTTCGCCGCGCAGGCTGGCCGCATGATGCTCGCTGATCACCTTCGACACACAGGCGGTGACCCGCTTGCCCATCGGAATGTGCAGGAACTCGTTTGGGCCGTGCGCGTTGGAGTGCGGGCCGAGCACGCCGGTGATCATGAACTGCGCACCGGGGAACTTCTCGCCCAGCATGCCCATGAACGGAATCGAGCCGCCTTCGCCCATGTACATGGCCGGCTTGCCGAAGAAGGTCTGGCTGGCGTCATCGATGGCCTGGGTCAGCCACGGAGCCATCGCCGGTGCGTTCCAGCCGGAGGAGGCCTTCTCCAGGTCCAGCTTCACTTCCGCGCCGTTCGGCGGGTCGCGCAGCAGCGCTTCCTTGAGGAGTTCGCCGCAGGCCTTGCCATCCGCGGTCGGCGGCAGGCGCAGCGACAGCTTCACTGCGGTATGCGGGCGCAGCACGTTGCCCGCCGAGGCCAGCGGCGGCATGCCGTCCACGCCGGTGACCGACAGCGCCGGACGCCACGTGCGGTTGAGCACCAGCTCGGACAGGTCATCGGCCATCGGCTTGAGGCCGTCCACCAGCGGGAACTTGTCGAAGATGGCGGTATCCACCACGTCAGCTGCGCGTTTGGCCTGGTCCAGGCGTTCAGCCGGGATTTCCACGTGCATGCCGTCGATCAGGATGCGACCGGTGTTCTCGTCTTCAATGCGCGACAGCAGCTGGCGCAGTAGGCGGAAGCTGGACGGCACCACACCGGAGGCATCGCCGGAGTGCACGCCTTCGTTGAGCACTTTCACCGAGAAGTTGCCGCCGGTCAGGCCGCGCAGCGAGGTGGTGCACCACAGCTGGTCGTAGTTGGCGCAGCCCGAGTCCAGGCACACCACCAGAGACGGCTTGCCGATGCGGTCGGCCAGGTGGTCCACGTACGCCGGCAGGTCGTAGCTGCCCGATTCCTCGCAGGCCTCAATCAGCACCACGCAGCGCGCGTGCGGCAGGCCCTGTTCCTGCAGCGCCAGCACGGCAGCCAGCGAACCGAAGATGGCATAGCCGTCATCGGCACCGCCGCGACCGTACAGTTTGTCGCCACGCAGCACCGGCACCCACGGGCCCAGGTCGTCGTCCCAGCCGGTCATTTCCGGCTGCTTGTCCAGGTGGCCGTACAGCAGGATGGTGTCGTCGCCGGTTTCCGGACCGGTGGCCGGAATTTCCAGCAGGATCAGCGGGGTACGGCCTTCCAGCCGCACCACTTCCACCTGCAGCCCCGGCAGTTTCTGGGCTTTGGCCCAGTTCTCCATCAGGGTCACCGCCTGTTCCATATAGCCGTTGGCGACCCAATTGGCGTCGAACATCGGCGATTTGTTGGGAATGCGGATGTATTCGACCAATTGCGGGACGATCTCGTTGTCCCACTTGTCACTGACGTATTGGCCGAGTTTGGCGCTGTCCATCTGAAGCTCCGAATGCATGGGTCTAGTCCCGACATTCTACGCCTGACCGTCGTGTAGGAATTTTCCTACATCACATCGGGTATTTGGCCGGCTGTGTGAAGGCGATGTGGACGATAGGATGGCTGCATGTGGCGGGGCACACTCGCAGCACCGACGGGATGAGCCGGTCGTTGCCGGTGCCGGGCCACAGGGAGCTACACGGTGGGGCTTTGGAGATCGTGTAACGCACTCGTGCTGGGGCTGTTGTTGAGCGGCGCTGCGTGGACGGCAGAGCGGGTCAACATCAATACCGCCGATGCGACGGCGCTGGAACAAGGATTGACGAATGTCGGGCCAGTCAAGGCCCAGGCGATCGTCACATACCGGCGCCAACACGGTCCCTTCCTGCGGGTCGAGGATCTGACCCGGGTGAAGGGGATAGGGACAGCAACAGTCGAACGGAACCGACAGCGGATGACGGTGGGCACCAGGCAGGCACCCACAGTGGCACCGTCCAGGCAGGACGTGCCGGCATCCGTACCAAGGCGCTGACGTAGGGGATTACAAGGGGATTGGTCGCGACAGGCAGGACGCCCGTCAACGGTGGCTGCGGCAGGACGCCGCGGTCACCCCGACAGCCGCAGGGACGAGGCACGCACGGAGGCTGCGGCCAGGGAATGGCGCGGTTCCACCCGGAAGGTGGTTCCTGACCCGGGAACGGTTATTGGCGGATATACGGCCGAGTGCAGGGAGCATGGCCGGCACCCATTCTGGGCAGGATGCACAGGGGGAAGGCGGGAAGCCGACACGGATGTACCTGATTGCCCGGTCTACACAGGATGTGTGGCCGGGCAATTTTGTCTTTGGGGTGTTGGACGTCCGCATGGATCGCAGTGAGACGCGCATGGCGCGTCCCTACGTGGCAACGCGCCATGCGCGTCGTGGACGGTGGGCATGCTAGCGTGGCATCAGCCCTCAAGGATCGAACCGATGATTGCACGCCGCACGTTTATCAACGCCTCGATGGGAATGCTCGCGCTCGCCGCCGCACCGGCCTGGGCCGCTGCGCCGGCCTCCACTGAAACGCCGCGCGGTCCCACCGACCTCAAGCCGGGCGAATTCCTCTGGCATCCGGAAATCTCACCCGCCGGTCCAATCGTGCTGGTGGTCAGCCTCGACGAGCAGCGTGCATACGTGTACCGCAATGGCATCGCGATCGGCCTGAGCACGATCAGTTCGGGTAAACCCGGGCATGAAACACCCACCGGGGTGTTCACCATTCTGCAGAAGGACAAGGACCACAAGTCCAACCTCTACAACAGCGCGCCGATGCCTTACATGCAGCGGCTGACCTGGGACGGCATCGCCCTGCATGGCGGCAATCTGCCCGGTCATCCTGCCTCGCATGGTTGCGTGCGCCTTCCGCAGGCGTTCGCGCAGAAGCTGTTCGGTGAAACCAAGCGCGGAGATACCGTGGTGGTGGCCGACGCCAAGAGCGCGCCCATGAGCCTGGCGTACCCGGCGGTGCTGGCCCCGGTGAACAGCATCGGCAAGCCGTTGCCGGAAACCACGGATGCGCCAGATCACTACTGGAATGACGCCGCTGCCCCGAGCGGGCAGGTCGGCATCCTGGTCAGCCTGCATGACCAGCGCCTGTATGTGCTGCGCGACGGCGTGCTGATTGGCGAATCGAAGCTGCAGGCCAAGGCGCTTCCCGCCTTTGAAGGCACCACCCTGTTCGTCATGCAGCAGGGCTTTGCCGAAACGCCCAGTCCGCTGGATGCCACCCAGAAACTGCACCGCTGGACCGCCTACCCGTTGCTGGGCCAAAGCGCAGGCAATGCCAGCCCGGACCTGCTGGCTACGCCGAGCCTGCCTATGGCGCTGCCGCCAGCCTTCGCCGAGCAGTTGTACAGGGCGCTGGTGCCGGGCACCACGCTGTTGGTGACCAGCCTGCCGGCAGTCCGCCCGGTGGCGGATGAACAGAACCTGCAGCCGGTGTTGGAATCGGACGCCGGCGCGCCCACGTTGTAGCGATGTATGTGCGCCTGCCCTTGACGTTGTTGCTGACCGGACTGGTATTGGCCGGGCCGGCCGCTGCCGAGCCCGGTAGCGCCGGCCGTGGGCCGGTCCAGGCGAGGTCGAATGCGGGACAGAAAGCCGGACAGAGCCCGGCTTTACTGGCTGAGGCTCTCGCGCGTGCCGCGCCGGCGGCAGATCGCAAGGTGCTGCAGCTGGCCACCACGGCGCTGCAATGCGCCCTGCGCCAGCCCAACGCCGCGGTCGACCCGACCCGTCTTGCCGTCATCGACTACTCGCGTCCTTCCACCGAGCAGCGCCTGTGGGTGTTCGATGTCACCCAGCAGAAGCTGCTTTACCAGGAGTGGGTGGCGCACGGTCGCAACAGTGGCAGCAACCGCACCGAGCGCTTCTCCAACCGGGATGGCAGTTTCATGTCCAGCCTCGGTGGGTTCACCGCGCGGGAAACCTACATGGGCGGCAACGGTTATTCGCTGCGCCTGGACGGACTGGAGCCCGGTTTCAACGACAACGCGCGCGACCGCGCCATCGTCATGCATGGCGCGCCGTACGTGAATCCCTCCGTTGCGCAGTTGCAGGGGCGGCTCGGGCGCAGCCTGGGCTGCCCGGCAGTGCGCTTGACCGTGGCCAAGCCATTGATCAACAGCCTGCGCAACGGGGCGTTTGTGTTTGCCTACTATCCGGACCAGGAGTGGCTGAAGCACTCACGGCTGCTGGCCCCGGATTGCGGTGGCCGCGCCGGTTGAGCGCGCGCTGCGGCACAATGGCCGCATGAGCGAATCTTCCGTGCTGGGCGCGAGCACCCGCGTCATCCCGTCGTTTGAATACCGCCGCGAGCGCTGGCGCAACGGCCTGGGCTGGACGCGGGAGATTCTGCGCGTGCCCGACGGCGAGGACTGGCAGGTGCGACTTTCGATTGCCGAGATCGAGCAGGACGCGGCGTTCTCTGCGTTTCCCGGAGTGGAGCGCGAGCTGGTGCTGCTGCGCGGGGAGGGGGTTCGGCTGCGGTTTGCCGATGGGCGGTTGCATACCCTGCTGCCGCCGCATGATCGATTGCGATTTGCCGGTGAGGAAGCCATTACCGGCGAGCTGATCGATGGGGTGACCCATGATTTCAATCTGATGTGGAAGCGTGATGCACTACGTGCTGAGTTGCTGCATCGTCCCCTGGTCGGCAGCATGTTCTTCTTCACCGAGCCGGGTACCGCATGGGCAGTACACCTGCTGGCGGGGCAGGCGGAGTTTGAAGGGGAGCCGGGGTTGCCGCCGATGGCAGCCGGGGATACGGCGTGGTTGGCGGCGGGAGAGCGCCGGCGTTATGCGTTGAGTGGGGGCGGGGAGTTGTTGGCGATCCGGGTGGATGCGTAGAGCGGGGCTTGCCCCGCTGCCGGGATACCGGGTTGCCGGGCAAGCCCGGCACTACTAGTGGACGTCGCGCCGATAACGCCCGGCGATTAGTAGACGTCGCGCCGATACCGCCCGGCCATGATCAACGCCTCCTTGCCATCGCGCCCCAATGCCTGCTCGATCACCGCGTCCACTGCCGGTGCCATGCCCTGCAGGTTGCCGCAGACCAGAATCGTGGCACCTTCCCGCACCCATTGCCGCAGCGTGTCCAGTTGCGCAGCCAGGCGATCCTGCACATAGCGATGCTCGCCGCCGTCGCGACTGAACACCGCATCCAGTGGTGCAATGAATCCGTCGCGCTGCCAGCGCTGCAGATCGTCGCCGAAATGGAAATCGTGCGCGGCGGTGCGCTCGCCGAACAACAGCCAGTTGCGTCGCGCACCGGCTTCCACCCGCGCCTGCAGGTGGGCGCGCAGACCTGCGATGCCGGTGCCGTTGCCGATCAGGATCAGCGGTGCATCCACGGGAGGCGCATGAAAATTCGGATTGGATCGGAAGCGCAGGTCGATGCATTCACCGGGAGTGGCGTAGTCGCACAACCAGCCGCTGCCCAGCCCCGGCGTGCCATCCGGACGCAACAGGCGGCGCAGCAGCAGCGTGACCTGGCCTTCAGCCGCGGTGCTGGCAATGGAGTATTCGCGATGCGGTAGAGGCTTCAGCGAGGCCACCAGCGCGGCATCGTCAGCCGGCACCGACTCGGGCAGCCGTGGCAGATGCGAACGCGCCAGGTGCGTGCGCAGCGGCACGCCTTCGATCACCCGCGTACCGTCGCGGTCATGTGTGGCCAGCCATGTGTCGACTTCGGCTGGCGCATGCTGCGGGCCGATCTCGACCACGTCGCCGGCCTGCCAACGGGGCAGCACGCCATCCGCCGGCACAAGATCAATCCGCCAGGTCGCGGCACCGGGGCTGCCGGCATTGACCTGGCCGCGAGCCTTCAGCGTCCACGGCTGGTACTGTGCCGGAGTCCAGTCTGGCAGTTCGGTCGGGTTGCCGCCCAGTTGCCCCAGCAGCTGTTGCCAGTGGCGCAGTGCGGCAGGGTCGGCATTGTCCACCTCGACGGTATCGAACAGCGGGTGCGCGCCGCGCCTGCGCAGCCAGGCATCGAGTTGATGGCCGAACGCGCAGAAGTGGCCGTAGCTACGATCACCCAGCGCCAGCACGCCGTAGTGCAGATCAGGCAGCGCCAATGACTGCGGCATCACCTTGCGCAGGAACGGCAGCGCATGATCCGGTGCGTCACCCTTGCCGGTGGTGCTGGCAATGAACAGCACGCGCGTGCTGGACTGCAGCAGGTCTGCGTCCAGCTGGTGCAGTCCGCGCAGCCGCACCGGCAACCCGGCAGCGCGCAGCGCTTCTGCGCTGCGTTCGGCCAGCTGCTGGGCAAAGCCGGTCTGGCTGGCCCACACCAGCAGCAGGGCATCGCTGCAGGTGGTGGCATCGTCGCGGGTGCGTCCGCGCCACCACAGCCAGCCGCAGAATGCCGCATAGGCAAGCACGCTGCCGACGGCCCAGCGCCAGTGCGAGTCCAGGGGGGCCGCCTGCCACCACGACTCGGACAGATGCAGTTGCAGCAGCAGTAAGGCCAGAACGCCGAGCAGCACGCCGACGGCGAGGTTGCCCAGTACGTTGCGGCTCATGCGGCCGACCGTTGTGCGTCGAGCAGGCGCTGGAACGCCGGGCTCAGGTGTTCTTCCATCCCGCTTGCCGTGCGGGCGACAAAGCGTGCGGCCAGGTTGTGTTCGCCCGCGAAGGCCAGACCCTGCTCAAGGCCCATCACGGTCAGGGCAGTGGCCCATCCATCGGCATGCATCGCATCGGCGGCGGCGACAGTGACCGCCGCTGCGGCGCGGGTCACCGGTGCGCCGCTGCGCGGGTCCAGGGTATGGCTGTACTGCACGCCATCGGCAGCATAGTGGTGCCAGCGGTCACCGGACGTGGCGACGGCGAGGTCATCCAGCGCCAGCACGCGTGGCGGATGGTCGGCGGCCGCATCGGCGTCGGGCTCTGATTCCACCAGCACCCGCC
Organism: Stenotrophomonas maltophilia; assembly: GCA_050983615.1. Taxonomy (GTDB): domain Bacteria; phylum Pseudomonadota; class Gammaproteobacteria; order Xanthomonadales; family Xanthomonadaceae; genus Stenotrophomonas; species Stenotrophomonas maltophilia_AZ. The sequence goes on from CP158958.1 coordinate 1,179,627, forward strand.
ACGGTTGGCCGTCGGGCTTGGTGCCGTAACCGTGCAGTTCGCCACCCACTTCCACCAATGCCGCCTGGACCTGGTGTGCGCGCAGCCAGGTGCTGACCGCGTCCACCGCGAAGCCTTTGGCAATGGCGGAAAGATCCAGTTCCAGGCCGCCGGGCTGGGTGAGCTGATTACCGTCCAGTGAAAGGCGGTGCCAGCCGCAGCGCATGCGTGTAGCGGCCAGCGTTTCCGTATCGGGGACACGCCGGGCATGCGCATGTGCGCCGAAGCCCCACAGTGCGACCAGCGGACCGACCGTCGGATCAAACGCACCGCCGCTGCGCGAGGCGATGTCCAGGGCGGCACGCAGCACGTGGCCAAACGGCTCCGGCAGCGATAGCGCCGTGCCTGCTGGCGCGGCATTGAAGCGGGAGATGTCACTGCCGGCTTCCCAGGTGCTCATCTGCGCCACCACCGTGTCCAGCTGCGCCTGGATGCCTGCATGCAGCGGGTGCAGGTCGCGGTCGGGCGCGGTCACCAGGGTGACCTGCCAGGTGGTGCCCATGGTGTGGCCACCCAGGCGGGCGATGTCGGGGGAAGCGGAGGTCATGAACGTTGCGATATTGCCTGGTTGCCGGCCAGCGGCCGGCACTACCGTGGTCCGTCTGGAGGAAAGCCCCCTTGGTGTTCAAGGGGGCGCGCCAACGGCGCGGGGATGAGGTGGAATGCGCGGGCAATAAATCCGGAGGATTTATTGCGGAAGCACTTCCAGGGTCGCGACGTAATTCAACTTCCGCGTCTTCGCCGGCTTCAGAGAGGTCTTCTTGTCTTCGCTGCTGGTTTCCAACCAGTACATGCCGGCGTCCGGCCAGGTCACCGAGAACTCGCCCTTCTTGTCGGTGGTGACCTTGATCTCGTCCTGTGCGTTACGGTAGCGGGTACCACCGCGGACGATCTCCACGGCCAGGCCGGCACGCGGCTTGCCATCAACCAGAATGCGGAACTTCGCCGCTTCACCGGCGGCCAGATCGTTCGGGTGACCGACGGCGACCAGTTCGATGCCCTGCTTGGTCGGCTTCAGCGCGGTGTCATTCGGGGTGCCATTGGTGACGAAGGTTTCCACGCGGTTCACCGACTGCGCGACCTGCAGCTTCTTGGCCTTCTTCGGCACCTCGGTGGCGAAAGTGGCCGGGGTGCCGCGCCAGCGCTTCGGCTGGCCGTTCTCTTCCCACGTCGCCGACAACCCGCTGTTGACCGAGGCCAGGCGGTAGGTGCCCTGCTGGGTCAGCTCCACGTCGAACACGCTGCGGTATTTGCCCGTCGCGCCGTTCTGCGGCTGCACGGTGGTGCCGTCGGGAGCGGTGATGACGATGCTCTCCAGACGCAGCGGCACGTGGTTGAAGTAGAACAGATCGTTGGACACCGCTGCATCGACGGTGATGGCCGGGTTGTTGCCGGCGATCACGGTCTGCGAGGGCAGTAGCCACGCCTTGTGGGCCAAGGCAGAGAACGGAAGTGCGGCAGCCAGGGCGGCAGCTAGGACAAGCGAGCGCTTCATCAAAAACTCCATGTACGGATGAGGGGTGCCCCTCCCGGTGGGGAAGGGCGGTCAATCAGGGCTTGACCGACAACGTCACCAGGCCCAGTTCGGTGCTGCCCTGCGCCTTGCCGGACTGCGGGGCAGTGGCCGGCCAGGTGAAGGGAATCTTGAGCAGTTCGCGGCCGCCGACTTCGCGGACGGCTTCCACCACCAGAGTGTAGTTGCCCGGTGCCAGCGACTGCAGCGACGGACCACGCCCGGCCTTCTGCGACGAGAACGACAGCGCATGGTTACCTGCCGGACGTGTCGGCCCGGTGACGCCATCAACCGGCACGGTCAGCGTGCGGCCGCTCTTGCGCCACCACTGGCGCAGGTCAGGCAGCCACTTGGTGCCGTGACCTTCGCTGTTGCCGGTCTGCTGGTACCACACCGACAGATTGGCGGCGACTTTCTGGTCGGCCCCCTCCAGCCATACCGCTACATAGGGGCGGTGGTACTCGGCGACGTTGAGCTTGGGCAGCTCGACGTTGATGTCCAGAGTGGTGGCATAGGTCGGTGAGGTAGCCAGCAGGCCGCTCAGGGCGATGGTGAGGGTAACGCGCATGGTGCGGCTCCGTAGGGCAGGTCAATGGATGAGGATCAGGGCGATCAGCAGCGGCACCATCAGGCCCACGCCGACCAGCGGCCAGGTCATGCGGCGCTGGCGGGCATGCAGGTGCAGCAGGAACAGGCCGGTGATGCAGAACACCAGGCAGGCCACGGCAAATATGTCCAGGAACCAGCCCCAGGCCGGCCCGGCATTGCGCCCCTTGTGCAGGTCGTTGAAGTACGAGACCCAGCCGCGCGTGGTGGATTCGTATTCCACCGCACCGCTTTCGCGGTCGATGCTCAGCCAGGCATCGCCACCGGGGCGGGGCAGTGACAGGTAGATTTCCTCCGGCGACCACTCGGCCGGCCGGCGACCGATCGAGATGCCCAGTTCACGGTCCAGCCAGCGGGTGGCCGGGCGCGGGATGGGGGCGTGGCCGTCTTCATGGGTGCCGAGCCTTGCCAACAGGTCGGCCGGCAGCTCCAGCTGGCGGTTGACCACCTGCGGGGTGGCCTCGATCTTCGACGCGTGGTTCAGGGTCAGGCCGGTGGCGGCAAACAGGATCATGCCGATCAGGCACACCGCCGAGCTGATCCAGTGCCACTGGTGCAGGGTGCGCAGCCAGAAGCCGCGGGACTGTTGCTGCTGCACGCTGGAAGACGGGATGGCCAAGGCGACGCGCTCGGGAATTCAGACGCGGATTAGACCATTGTTGAGAATGGTTCGCAATTGATGGGCGGCGTTTGCGCGGATTGCGTGGTTGCCGGCCAGCGGCCGGCACTACCGTCGGTGCCCCGGATTCCCGTAGTGCCACGCCATGCGTGGCAACCGCGCGAAGCGCGGCACAACCGTCCGAAAACGGTCGGCCGCCGGTTGCGTTAACCCGGCCGGCGTTTAGACCGGCCGAAGCCATCCATCAGGTAAGGAGATCCTCAAAATTTCGCGTTCAACGAAATCCAATAGCTGCGCCGCTGGTCCTTGGTCGCGTAATCGTCCACGCAGTTGAACTCGCTGTCGCTGATCAGCACACACGACTGCGAGACAAAATCCTTGTCGAACAGGTTGTTCACCCGTGCATTCAAGGTCAGCCACGGGTTGATGTTCCAGCTGCCACCCAGGTGGAAGATCGTGTAGTCCTCGTAATACCGCACCTGCGAGGAAGCCACTCCACCCACATTGGTCACCAGCGTGTCGCGATAGCGGTCATAGCGGCCTTCGCCGATCAGCGACAGGCTCACCGCATCGTTGATCTGCCAGTTCAGGCTGGCGTTGGCCATGTGCTTGGCCGGGGTGGTGGTGCCGCCGACCGGCTTGCCCTTGTCCACGCCACTGGTCTGCTCGGACTTCGTATATGTGTAATTGCCGCGCAGCTGCAGGCTGTCCAGCAGGTCGACATGCGCCGCTGCTTCCACACCGCGGGTTTGAGCCTTGTCGATGTTCACGCTCTGGCTGAAGGTGCTGTAGCCCAGCGCGGCCCAGCCCGGGCCGACGTCCACGCAGTAGCCGCTGCCGGCCGGGGCCACTTCGCAGTTCGGGAAGGTGCCGCCGCTGGCGATCTTGTCATCGAACTTGTTGAGGAAGCCGGTGACGTTGAAGCCCCAGCGCTCGCCCTCGTAGTACGAAGCGATTTCATAGTTGGTGCTGGTTTCCGGCTGCAGGTTGGGTGAACCCACCAGCGGCAGCACGCCCTGGCCACCGAAGCCGGTCACGCCGGGGAACAACTGGTCGGGGCGCGGGGTCTTGTAGCCGGTGCTGACGCCGCCCTTGAAGGTCCAGGTGTCGCTGGCGTTCCACACCAGGTAGGCACGCGGGCTGACGTGGCTGCCGAAGATGTTGTGGTCGTCATAGCGCACCCCCACGGTGCCGGTCAGTGCGTCGGTGAGGGCCCAGTTGTCCTCGGCGAACACCGACCACATGCGGTGCTGCTGCTTCACGTTGTCGCGGTAGCCGGCACCGTCCATGCCGAACACGCCGTCGATCATGTCGGTGTCGTTGTACTGGCCGCCCACGGTCAGCTTGTGCGTACCGAAGCTCATGTCGAGCATGGTGTCGACCACATAGCCTTCAAGCTCCATGGTACGCAGCGGACGCGGCAGAAACGCGTTCAGTCGTGCGGCCTCATCGGCATTGAGCGCGGTCAGCGCATTGGTCCGGCCCGCAGCACAGTAGTTGGCGGCACCGGTGCGACGGCACACGTCGTTCCACAGGGTCTGCAGCTCGGCGCGCTCGTCCAGGGTCAGCGGCAGCGAGCGGCCCAGATTGTTGCTGGTGGTGTGGGTCAGCGTGGTCTGCCAGGTGCCGAAGCCATAACGGCCCGTGTGGCTCAGCGCCAGCTGGTCACGCTCGTAGCGCTGGTAGGCGGTGTAACCCACGCGCGGCTGCACCACGCGGCGGGTAATGGTGCCGGTGCCGTTCGGGTTGGGAATGGTGGCGTTGCCCACGCGCCACAGGCTGGCGGCGCTGTCCAGGGTGCCGGTCTGGCCTTCGCTGTTGTCGTACTTCTGGCGCGAGACGTCGTAGTCCAGCGACAGGTCGTGGTCGTCATTGATATGGAAGGCCAGGCGTACGCCGGTGTTCCAGTTGGTGTTGGCCACCGCCTTGCCGCCGCCACCAAAGCCGATGCTGCGTTCCCACAGGGTGCCGTCGGGCAGAGTCAGCGCGTCCCATTCGGGGTTGGAGGCCTTGGCGTCGTAGTAACTGCCACGCACGGCCAGGTCGAGGCGTTCCTTGACCAGCGGACCGGTCAGGTACACGTCGGTGGTGCGCGCGTCGCCGAACTGGTCGTCCTGCTGCACGGTGAAGCCCTGGGTGATCGAGCCGTGCCAGTTGTCCTGGTTGCGGCGGGTGATGATGTTGATGACACCGCCCATGGCATCGGAACCGTACAGCGTGGACATCGGGCCACGCACCACTTCAATGCGTTCGATCGCATCCAGCGGCGGCAGATAGGCGAACTGGCCGCCGCCGAAATTGTTCGGGTACAACTGGCCGACGTTGCTCTGGCGGCGACCGTCGATCAGAACCAGGGTGTATTCGGACGGCATGCCTCGCATCGAGATGGTGGCGCGGCCGTTTTTGTCGGTGGTTTCCATGCCCACGTCGATGCCTTCCACGTCGCGCAGCGCGTCGACCAGACTGGTGTACGGACGCTTGCTCAGTTCTTCGCGGCTGACCACGCTGATGCTGGCCGGGGCGTCGGTGATCTTCTGTTCGAAGCCCGAGGCGGTGACCACCACCTGGTCCAGGGTTTTGGGATCACCGGCGGCGTTGCCGGCCGCGAAGGCCGGGGCGTTCAAGGCGCTGAGCAGGGCAATGCTCAACGAGCAGCGGGACAGGGACGTGCGACGACGATGGCGCTGGGCCATGGCAGATTTCCTTGCAAAGGGTGCAAACGCGGGAAGGCCGGGGCCGAGGGCCACAGCACGGAAACAGATCAGGGGAGCAGGCGCCCGAGCGCAGCGGTCGGGCCAGGCCGGCGCGAACGCGCCGGGTGCGGGCAATCAGCCCTGCGGAGGTGCCTGGCCGCGCTGGACGCGCAGCCCGGGCACCGCAGGCAGCGGCGCAGCCGGCGCCGAATCGATGGCGGGAATGACGTGGGGCGGCAGATCGGCCAGGGTGGCGATCAGCGCATCAAAGGATTCAACCGGCGCTGGGTCGCGTTCGGCCTGGGCGGCGGGGCGCGCGCTGGAAACGCGGCGCAGCTTGGCCGGCGATTCTTCGGCCAGTTCGCCACCGCGCCGTTCTTCTGCGGGCTGCTGCAGCGTGGTCGCGGCCGCATTGGGGGCGTGGCCCAGCAAGGGCAATCCGGCCACCAGCATCGACAGCAGGGCCAGCCACGCCAGCACCGTCGCCAACGCCGGGCGCTGCCCGCGCATGGCGGGGGCAAAACAGCGGTGGCGATGTGGGTGGCGCACGCGGGAGTCCTTTCAGGATGCGGCGCGGATTGTAGTGAGATTGAAACGCAGATGCAAATAGGAATAATTTACATCAATGCATGGTAGTCGACGACCGTTGGTCGTCGCGCCCGGCTTACGTCTCGCTCCAGCGTCGCAGCAGGTTGTGATATACCCCGGTCAGCTTCAGCACCGCCGATGCATCCGCCCCGGTCACCCGCAGCTTTTCAATCGCGGTATCCATCTCCAGCAGCGCCCGCCGCTGGCTGTCATCACGCACCATGCTCTGCACCCAGAAGAACGACGCCACCCGCGCACCGCGGGTGACCGGGCTGACCTTGTGCAGGCTGCTGGACGGATACAGCACAAGGTCCCCAGCGGGCAGCTTCACTTCGTGCTCGCCATAGGTGTCGCTGATGATCAGCTCGCCCCCGTCGTAGCTTTCGGGATCCGCCAGAAACAGTGTGCACGACACGTCCGAGCGCAGGTGGGTGAGCTGACCATCCAGCTGCTGGCGCATCACCGCGCCATCCACATGGAAGCCATATTCGCCACCGCCCTGGTAACGGTTGAAGCGCGGCGGCAGGATCCGCAGGGGCAGGGCGGCGGCGAAGAACAGCGGATGCCGTTCCAGCGCCGCCAGCACGATGCGCCCCAGCTCGGCCTTGAGCGGGGACGCATCCGGTAGCTGGTCGTTACGTTTGACCTGCGCGCCCTGCACACCGACCGTTTCGCGGCCGTCGGTCCAGTCGGCAGCGGCCAGGGCCTGCTGCAGGTGGGCCAGTTCGTCGGGACGCAGAACGTTCGGAACGTGCAGAAGCATGGCAGGAGCCCTTAGAAGCGGTAGTCCGCGCTGAGCAGGAAGCTGCGCGGCGCGCCCGGGGTGTAACGGTACCCGCTCTTGTTGATCGCGGCCACGTACGCCTTGTCGAACAGGTTGTAGCCGTTCAAACGCAGCGAGAGGCGGTCGTTGAAGGCATAGGAGATCACCGCGTCATACACCGTGTAAGACTTGGTGAACGCCGGCGTGCCGACCGCGCCATCGGTACCGCGATGCATCTGCCCGGCGTAGCGCACGCCGCCACCCACGGTCAGTCCGAACGGCAGGACGTAGGTGGTCCAGCCGGTAAACGTGTCGCCCGGGGTATAGGTCAGGTTGCGGGTGCCGTCGGCGGCCACGTTCGCGCCTTCTTCCACTTCAGTGTCGAGATGGCTGTAGCCGGCCGACACCGACCAGTTGTCGGTGATGCGGCCGACAGTGGAGACCTCGATACCCTGCACCGACTTCCTGCCGGTCTGGGTCGGGTTGCCGGCGTCATCCAGCACCTGGGTGTTGATCTCGTTGCTGACCTCGGTCTTGAACAGTGCCACGTTGAAGGCCAGTGCGTCGTCCAGGAACGCCCACTTGGTGCCGACCTCGAAGGTCTTGGCCTTCTGCGGGTCCAGGCGCGGGTTGTCGGCGCTGCTGGCCGAGCTGCTCAGGGCGAAGTTGCTGCCGCCCGGGGGCTGCTGCGAAAGGGCGTAGTTGGCGTACAGGCTTACCACGCTGCCCACCTTGTACACCGCGCCAAGCTTCCAGTTGAACAGCGTGTCCGAATGCTCCAGCGATGGGTTGGCAATGACCGTGCCTGCCGGGTTGCTGCCGCAGGCCGGGCCGCGGCCACCACACACCGACGCGCTCTGGTATTCGGTCTTGTAGTGATCCGCGCGCAGGCCGGCGGTGACCAGGAAGCTGTCCCCGAAGGCCAGCGTGTCGAACAGATACACCGACGACGTGGTGGTCTTGCCATAGCTGTTCGCGCCGTTGTGCGCCCAGGTCAGGCCGGTGGCGTTCCAGTCCGGGTTGTACAGGTTGGCCGCCGACCAGGTGGTGCCGCCGGTGGCGGCCTGGCCGAAGCTTTCCAGTTCCTCGCGGGTGAATTCCAGGCCGGTGCTCAGGGTGTGACGCACCGCGCCGGTGGCGAAGTCGGCGCGCAGATTGAGCTGATCGGTGAGGATCGTGTTTTCCTGGTCCTTGAAGGTCGGCAGGCTGCGCGCGATCGTGTAGGTGTCCAGGTTGTTGCGGTCGGTGTAGCGGATGTTGCCGGTCGGCGCACCGTTCGCGCCGCGGGTGCCGGTGCCCATGAAGGCGGTCAGCAGGTAGTCCTGCTCGGTGCGGCCCCAACGTGCCGTGTTGGTCAGGCGCAGGTTGTCGTTGAAGTCATGTTCGAACCGGAACGTGGCCATCCTGGCGGTCACGTCGTCATGGTCGGCGCGGGTGCCGTAGAAGTGCTCCTGATCCACCGGGTGCCCGGCCAGCTGTTCCAGCGTGGGTTGCGGGGTCCAACCGGGCAGGCCCAGGGTCGGCACGCCGCCGTCGGGAATGTTGTCCTGGTCGACGTACAGCAGGTTCAGGAAATAGCGGGTGTTGGTGCCCAGGCCGAAGGCCAGTGACGGCGCGATGCCCCAGCGCTTGTTGTTGACGTGGTCGCGGCCGGGCTGGTCGTTGTCCTGCCACATGGCATTCAGGCGCAGCGCGCTGGTCGCGCCCAGGGTCTGGTTCCAGTCGGCGGTGGTGCGGGCCTGGTCATCGGTGCCCACCGAGACGGTGCCGGCCAGCGAATCGTGCAGGTTGGCCTGCTTGCTGACCATGTTGATCGCACCGGTCGGCGCGGATCGGCCATTGTCGGTGCCGGCCGGGCCCTTGCTGACTTCCACCTGCTCGGTGTTGAACACATCGCGCGAAATCGAGCCGAGGTCGCGCACGCCGTCGACGAAGATGCTGCTGGAGGTGTCGAAGCCACGCATGAAGATGCTGTCGCCGGTGTTGGTGTTGCCGTTCTCACCGACGTAGAAGGTGCCCACGCCCGGGCTGTTGCGCAGGGCTTCGGTCAGGGTGGTCGCGCCCTGCTGGTTGAACAGGTCGCTGGTGATCACCTGCACGGTCTGCGGGGTGTCCTGCAGGCTCTGGGTGAACTTGGGCGAGGACAGCTTCTCGGCCTTGTAGCCGCGCACGCCGTGCACGTCGATCTGGTCGAGGGTCTTGGCCGGATCGTTGGCGTCGGCCTGGGCGGCCAGCGGCAGGGTGGCCAGGCTGAGGCCGGCGACCAGGCTGGCGGTGGCCAGGCCGGTGGCGCTGCGGGAAGGGGAGGCGTGCTTGCGGCTCTTGATCATGAGTGGATGGTCTGCAATGAGGGGCGGATGCCGGCACGCGCGCACGGGCGGGGGAGCCATGCGCGTGGGGCGTGGGACAGCGGTAACGGAAACTGGAAAAGCGCCGGGCGCGGCCCGGGTCAGCGCCGCAGATCGCAGCGCGGCAGATCAGGCGGCGACGGGCGGAGCCTGGGACGGTGGTAAGCGCCGTAAACGCGGGGGGAAGGTCAGCCCGGTGTGGGACATCGCCACACGATCCGGGGAGGACGCTGCCAGGTCCCATCCGCGCGGGTGCGAGACCAGCGCGGCGTCGTCTTGTCCGGCTTCAGATTCAGCCTCGCCGCGCTGGCTGCCGTGGGCGCTGCTGTCGATGGCCACCGGTACTGGCTGGCCGCTCTGGGCGGGTGCCGGAGCCTGGGTCAGTGCCGAACCCGAGGCCGCCGCACCCTGCAGCGGTGAACCGCCGCCGCCCAGCGCCACCAGCAGGCACAAGGCGGCCACCGCACTGGAGACCAGCGCGATGAGGCGTGCAGGCAGGGCAGTGTCAGCGGCAGAAGCCATCGGACAGGCGGGGACAGGCGAAAGGAATCGCCAGGATAACACAAACGATAATGATTCGCATCCGTTACGAGGCGTGACAAATCGTCCTCGTAGAGCCACGACCTGCGTGGCTTCACGGCCTCACATCAACACGGATCACTCAATCGCGGTCGTCGCGGGTCCAGACCCCGTCGTGCTCGCGCTTCACCGGAAACTTCGGGACCGGGGTATAGGCCGGTGCGCACAGCGCCCGACCGTCGCGCACGTCGAAGCGCGCGCTGTGCAGCACGCATTCGATGCTGCCTTCCCCGGTGTTGAAGGTACCGGAAGACAGCTCGAACTCCTCATGCGTGCACTGGTCTTCCAGCGCATACAGTTCGCCGTCGAGGTTGAACACCACGATCGGGGTGCCGGTGACCTCGTCGAAGGTGCTCTTCATTTCGCCCGGCAGCAGCTCGGCGGTGGCGCAGACGAAGGTCCAGGTCTCGCTCATGGCTGCGCCACCAGCGACTTTTCCAGCACTTCAAAGCGCAGGTCGTCGCGCTTGGGAATGCCAAAGCGCTCATCTCCATACGGGAACGGTTTCTTGATCCCGGTGCGGGCATAGCCGCGGCGCTCGTAGAAGGCGATCAGCTCGTCGCGGATGTCGATGACCGTCATCTGCATTACCGGCACCCCCCATTCGCGGGCTGCATGCGCTTCGGCGGCATCCATCAACTGCTTGCCGATGCCACCGCCCTGCTGGGCCGGGTCGACCGAGAACATGCCGAAGTATCCCTTGCCCCCCTCGTCGGCGACATGCGCGCATGCCACCAGCACGCCCTCGCGTTCGGCCAGCAGTACCGTGCTGCGCGGGCGCTCGATGTCGGCCTGCAGGCCGGGCGCGTCGATGCGCGCACCGTCCAGCATGTCCGCTTCGGTGGTCCAGCCGGCACGGCTGGCATCGCCCCGGTAGGCCGAGGTGACGAGGTGGATCAGGGCGGGGATGTCGGCCACGGTGGCGGCGCGGAAGGTCAGGGTGCTCATTCCCTGCATTTTAGAACAATGCGCACGCCGAGCTGGAAGCGTCACAAGAAAGCGTCCGCGGCGAAGGGGGATCGTCCCCGTGCGATGGCGCGGATGGGCCGGAAAACGAGGCTGCATTTCAAATGGTGTGCGCGATCGGGGCGGTTTTCGCCCGCCGCGCGCCGCAAACCCGAATGGCGATGAAATGCCCGGCTGGGGAGCACCGCTGCGTCGCCCTACGATGTCAGCGCTGCCTGCCCGGGGCTCGTCTGCAGCAGCTTGCCGCAGGGCAGGCACCAGGAGGGCTTATGAGCCCGTCTTCCGGACAGGCAGCGTTTGTTTCCAGCGTGGGCAAGTGTGATGAAAAGGATGATGTGGGGCGGGCTGTGCTTGGTGATTGTCGCCTGCACCGGCGGCAATCAAACCGGCCCGCTGGAGTCGCGGCAGCAGAGCGCGGTTGAGCAGGCGGCACGCGCTGGCGACCTGAAGGCGATCAAGCGATTGATCGCACACTACGAGGCGCTGCCGAACGAGCAGGCGGCCGTTGAACGCTGGCGTGAACGGGCACGCGTGCTGGGGGACGCGCAGGAACTGTACCTGCATGCGACGCGGCGATTCGTGGCCGCAGAAGTGGAAGTGGATGACGCCGCCCGTTACCAGTTGCTGCTGGAAGCGCACCTGGCTGCGCAGCGTGCGCAGGCCAGCCGGCCGGAGCGGGCGACGGAACTGTTGGAAAAGCAGATTGCACGCACCATCGAAGCCCAGTAGCACGGGCTCAGCGCATGAAGAATTCAACCGGGAAGGAAAGCTCGACCGGTGCCGCAAGGTCGGTGCCGGGTAGCGACAGAAGCGCTCGAGCCGTGGTATTACGCGACCTTACCAGCTGTCACGTCCAGGCGCGGCCTCGCTGGGCTCGGGTGGCAGTGGTGGACTGGGCGGAGCAGCGGCAACCGAGGTCTGCTGCTGCACCGGCGCGGAGGCATCGGCCGCCGGTTGCGGCCGTGCAGGCGGTGGGATGATCCAGTTGGCTCTGGCGCGGGCGCTGTTACTGGCAGCGGGCGTGGCGGCTGCGGCTTCTGCTGCTGGACGCTGGCTACGTCGCGCGAGACGGGAGCGATGGCCTCATCCACCGGTCAGAAGCGCGCCGGCAGATGTAGCCGGTAGCGCCGGCCGTTGGCCGGCCCTCAGTATCGCCTGGGTCGGCCAACGGTCGGCGCTACCGGAAGCTGATCAGCCCAGCAGCTTACGCACCTTGTTCAACGCAGTGACGAAGCGCTCGATCTCCGCGTGCGTGTTGTAGAACGCCAGCGAGGCGCGGCAGGTGGCAGCCACACCGTAGTACTGCAGCAACGGATGCGCACAGTGCTGCCCGGAACGAACCGCGACGCCTTCCAGGTCGAGCAGGGTGGCCAGGTCGTGGGCGTGAGCGCCGTCGATCAGGAACGACACCACCGCCGCCTTGTCCGGTGTGGTTCCGAAGATGCGCAGACCCTCGATTTTGTTCAGCTCTTCGGTGAAGTGCGCCAGCAGTTCGGTTTCGCGCGCTTCCACGTGCTCCAGGCCGAGCGACTGCAGGTAATCCACCGCCACGCCCAGGCCGATGAAACCGGCAATGTTCGGGGTGCCGGCTTCGAACTTGTGCGGGGCATCGTTGAACACGGTGCCCTCGAAGCTGACTTCCTTGATCATCTCGCCGCCGCCGAGGAACGGCGGCATTGCGTCCAGGTGCTCGCGCTTGGCCCACAGCGCACCGGTGCCGGTGGGGCCGCACATCTTGTGGCCGGTGATGGCGTAGAAGTCGCAGCCGATGGACGGAATGTCGACCTTGCGGTGTGGCACCGCCTGCGAGCCGTCGACCACGGTGATGATGCCGCGCTTGCGTGCTTCCCGGCAGATCTCGCGCACCGGGTTGACCGTGCCCAGCACGTTGGACACGTGCGCCACGGCCAGCAGCTTCACCTCCGGCGTCATCGCCTTGCGCAGCGCGTCCAGATCGAGCGCACCGTCGGGCGTGATTTCGGCCACGCGGATGGTCGCGCCAGTGCGCTGGGCCACCAGCTGCCACGGCACGATGTTGGCGTGGTGCTCCATGCGCGAAACCAGGATCACGTCGCCGGCCTTCAGTCGCGGCAGCGCCCACGAATACGCGATCAAATTGATGGCAAAGGTGGTGCCGCTGCACAGCACCAGCTCGTTGGCGCGCACGTTGAGGAAGCGCGCCAGCCTGGCCCGCGCGCCTTCATAGGCGTCGGTGGCCTCGGTGCCCAGCGCGTGTACGGCGCGGCTCACGTTGGCGTTGTAGCGGCGATAGAACTCGTCCACCGCGCCGATCACCTGCACCGGCTTCTGGCCGGTGTTGGCGTTGTCGAAGTACACCAGCGGCTTGCCGTGCACTTCCCGCATCAGCAGCGGGAAGTCCAGCCGCACGCGGTCCCAGTCGGGCGCGTTGACGGTGTCGCCGAGTGGGCGCGGGGTGGACAGGTTCATGCCACGCCTGCCTGGGACAGGGCCAGGTCGAGCTGGCGGCGCAGCTGTTCGGTCAGGCGTGCGTCCAGTGCATTCAGCGGTTCATGGCAGAACGCGGCGCTGAGCAGGGCCTGAGCCTGCGGTGCCGGCAGCCCGCGCGAGCGCAGGTAGAACAGCGCGTTGGCATCCAGCTGGCCCACGGTCGCGCCATGTGCAGCTTTCACTTCGTCGGCGTCGATCACCAGCGTCGGCTGGGTGTCGATCTCGGCGTCGGCCGACAGCAGCAGGTTCTTGTTGGACAGGTTGGCATCGGTGCCATCGGCACCCGCACGGATGTGGATGCCGCCGTGGAAGACCACCCGGCTGCGGTTGGCGGCAACGCCGCGCCACAGCATTTCCGAGTTGGTGTCGCGGGCGATGTGCTCGATGCCCAGGCGGGTATCCACATGGCGACGACCATTGCCCAGCAGCACGCCGTTGGCGGTGAGCTGGGCGTTGTCGCCCTCCAGGCGCACGTTGAGCTCATGCCGGCTCAAGGCCGCACCCAGTTCCAGATCGATGCGGCGGTACTGGGCATTGCGGGCCAGCACGGCGTCAGTGCGCAGCAGGGTGGTGGCCTTGGCGCTGTCGGCCTGTACACGGGCGTGCGACAGCACGGCGTCTTGTGCCAGGTGCACGTGGACCAGGGTGTTGTCCAGGTGCGCGGCATCGCCCACATGCAGGTGGTGCTCGACCACGCCCAAGGTGGCCCCCGGGCGCAGTTCAATCAGGTGGCGGTGGTGCCAGGCCAGGTCGGCGTCGCCCGCGGCGCTGATGAAGACCAGCTGCAACGGGGCATCCACCTGCGCGCCGTCTTCCACCCGCACCAGCACGCCTTCATCGGCCAGCGCCGCATTGAGGCGGGCGAACACTTCCTCGCTGCGCTCGAAGCGGCGGCCGAGGAAGCGCAGGGCTTCTTCGCCATTCTGCAGAGCAGACGACAGGGTCTGCACCTGGACGCCCGCCGGCAGGCCGGTCAGGTCACTCAGGGCCTGCACCGGACGACCATTGACGAACACCAGCCGCGGCGACGCAATGTCGGCCAGCAGGCTGGCGTCCACCGCAGGAGCGCTCAGCGGTGCGGGGCTGAAGCTGCGACGTTCCAGCTGGCGCAGCGAGGTGTACTTCCAGGCTTCGCTGCGCGGACCGGGCAGGCCGGCCTGCAGGGCCGCGTCCAGCTCGGCGCGGCGCGCATCGCTGCCGCAGAAGCCATTGGCGAGGGAGTCGAGCAGCGCGCTCATCAGACCGCCGCCTCCGGGACCACGCGGTTCTTCAGGAAGTCATACCCGTGGGCTTCCAGCTGCAGCGCCAGTTCCGGGCCGCCGCTCTGCACGATTTTGCCGTCGGCCAGCACGTGCACCACATCCGGCTTGATGTAGTCGAGCAGGCGCTGGTAGTGGGTGATGACCAGGAACGAACGGTCCGCCGAACGCAACGCGTTGACGCCGTCGGCCACGCTCTTGAGCGCGTCGATATCCAGGCCGGAGTCGGTTTCGTCCAGGATCGCCAGCTTCGGCTCCAGCACGGCCAGCTGGAAGATTTCATTGCGCTTCTTCTCGCCACCGGAAAAACCTTCGTTGACGCCACGGTGCAGAAGTTCGTCCTTCAGGTGCAGCACGGCCAGCTTCTGGCGCACCAGTTTGAGGAACTGCATGGAATCCAGTTCGTCCTGGCCTCGTGCCTTGCGCTGTGCATTGAGCGCGGCACGCAGGAAGTACGTATTGTTGACGCCCGCGATTTCCACCGGGTACTGGAAGGCCAGGAACAGGCCGGCGGCGGCACGCTCTTCGGGTTCCAGCTGCAGCAGGTCGGCGTTGTCGAACTGCACGCTGCCTTCGCTGACCTCGTAGCCGTCACGGCCGGCCAGCACGTTGCCCAGCGTGGACTTGCCGGCACCGTTGGGGCCCATGATGGCGTGCACTTCACCCGGCTTCACTTCGAGCGAGAGGCCCTTGAGGATTTCTTTCTCGCCGATGCGGGCGTGCAGGTTTTCGATCTTCAACATGTGACAAATCCCGTAGTGCCACGCCCTGCGTGGCAATCAATAATTCAGACGAAGGCGTGCGGTGGGTTAACCGACCGAGCCTTCCAGCGACACTTCCAGCAGCTTCTTGGCTTCCACCGCGAACTCCATCGGCAGTTCGCGGAATACCTGCTTGCAGAAGCCATCAACGATCATCGACACCGCGTTTTCCTGGTCGATGCCGCGTGCGCGGCAATAGAACAGCTGGTCGTCGGAGATCTTCGAGGTGGTAGCCTCATGCTCCACCGTCGCACTCGGGTTCTTGACCTCGATGTACGGGAAGGTGTGTGCGCCGGAGGTTTTGCCGATCAGCAGCGAATCACACTGGGTGTAGTTGCGCGCGCCGTCGGCATTGCGGTCCACCTTGACCAGGCCGCGGTAGGTGTTCTGGCCACGGCCGGCGCTGATGCCCTTGCTGACAATCTTGCTTTTGGTGCGCTTGCCGATGTGGATCATCTTGGTGCCGGTGTCGGCCTGCTGGCGATGATGGGTGAGCGCCACCGAGTGGAACTCGCCGACCGAGTCGTCGCCCAGCAGCACGCAGGAAGGGTACTTCCAGGTGATCGCCGAACCGGTTTCAACCTGGGTCCAGGTCACCTTGCTGCGCGCGCCACGGCATTCGGCACGCTTGGTGACGAAGTTGTAGATGCCGCCGACGCCGTTCTCGTCCCCCGGGTACCAGTTCTGCACTGTGGAATACTTGATTTCCGCGTCTTCCAGCGCGACCAGCTCGACCACCGCGGCGTGCAGCTGGTTTTCATCGCGCATCGGCGCGGTGCAGCCTTCCAGATAGGACACGTACGCCTTGTCTTCGCAGATGATCAGGGTGCGCTCGAACTGCCCGGTGTGGCCAGCGTTGATGCGGAAATAGGTGCTCAGTTCCATCGGGCAGCGCACGCCCTTGGGGATGAACACAAAGCTGCCGTCGGAAAACACCGCCGAGTTGAGCGCGGCGAAGTAGTTGTCACCCACCGGCACCACGCTGCCCAGGTACTGCTTCACCAGTTCCGGGTGTTCCTTGATGGCCTCGGACATCGAGCAGAAGATCACGCCCTTTTCGGCCAGTTCCTTGCGGAAGGTGGTGCCGACAGACACGGAGTCGAACACCGCATCCACGGCCACGCCCGCCAGCTTGGCGCGCTCGTGCAGCGGCACACCCAGCTTGTCGTAGGTGTCCAGCAGTTCCTTGGGTACTTCATCCAGCGAGGCGTACTTCGGGCCCTTCGGCGCGGAGTAGTAGCTGAGCGCCTGCAGGTCGATGGCGGCGATCTGCAGCTTGGCCCAGTTCGGCATCGGCATGGTCAGGAAGTGCCGGTAGGCGTCCAGGCGCCACTGGGTCATCCATTCCGGCTCGTCCTTTCTGGCCGACAAGGCACGGATGGTGTCCTCGTCCAGGCCGGGCGGCAACGAGTCTGATTCGATATCCGTGATGAAGCCGGCCGAATACTTGCGGCCGAGTTGCTCATGAATCTCGCGGTTGGGGGTGTCGCCGGCGGCGACAGTGTCGACAATTTCGGTGGCCATGGGGGCTGCCTGTGGATCAGGAGACGACATCCGCCGCAATGCGGCGGGGGGCGTCTGCAACGGGAATAGGGGGCAGGATCTGGGCCAGGCTGACCTTGCGCAGCGCTTCAGACACCACGTCGTTGATCATCCGCCAGCTGCTGCGCGCGCCACACTTGAGTTCGCGGCCGCACTGGCTGTGGTCGTGCGCGCATTCGGTCAGGCCCAGCGGACCTTCCATGGCTTCCACCACCTCGAACAGGCTGATCTGGTCGGCCGGACGGGTCAGGCGGTAGCCACCGCGCACCCCACGCAGGCCCTCCACCAGCCCGGCCTGGGCGAGTGGTTTAAGCAGCTTGCTGACCGTGGGTGGTTCCAGGCTGGCGTATTCGGCCAGCTCGGTGGCGCTCAGGACGTCGCCCGGGCGGGCGGCGAGCACGGAAAGCACCACGGTGGCGTAATCAGTGAGCTTGGTGACGCGAAGCATGGGAAGGGGAGGGTTGTAAAGCGGACTGAAATTGTACGCTTTTATGCCCCGGCATCCAACCCATCCTGTTCAGGTGGTGGAAACCTTCGGCTGGGCGGGAGAGAATCGTCACTCTCCAATGCAACGGCCAGCCTGATGCCCAAGAAGATCCAAGCCCGCAAGTCCGCCATCCACGGCAACGGCGTTTTCGCTGTCGCACCGTTGAAGGCCGGCGAGCGGGTCATCCAGTACAAGGGCCTGCTGCGCAGCCACGCCGATGTGGACGCTGATGATACCGGGGATGTGGAAAGCGGTCACACCTTCCTGTTCACCCTGAACGACGACTACGTCATTGATGCCAACTACAAGGGCAACGACGCGCGCTGGTTGAACCACAGCTGCGATCCCAACTGCGAAGCGGTGATCGAGGAGGCCGACGGCGACAATCGACGCGAGGACAAGGTGTTCATCGAGGCGCTGCGCGACATCAAGCCGGGTGAGGAGCTGACCTACAACTACGGCATCGTGCTGGCCGAGCGCCACACCGCCCGCCTGAAGAAGATCTGGGAATGCCGCTGTGGTGCGAAGAAGTGCACCGGGACGATGCTTCAGCCCAAGCGCTGAGCGCTTGGGCGGGTAGTGCCGGCCGCTGGCCGGCTCCAGGCGGATCCGGCCGAAGGAGGTTGACGGCCAGCGGCCATCACTACCTTCAGTTGCCCAGCATGCCTGCGGGCACGATGGAGCCCAGGCTCTGGTTGAATGTCACCACCAGCTTGCCGTCGCGCACCTGGGCGGACTGAACCTGCAGTGCGCCGAGCACGGCGGCTACCGTCGGGTCGATCTTGTAGATCGGCTCGCGGCGGGCATAGTCGACCAGGAACGCGTTGAGCAGGCTACGGGTGTTCGAATCCAGCCGGCCGCCGTTGTTGACCGGGGTGAAGTCATCCACCGACGGCTGGTCCAGATGGAAGCCCTGGGTCTGCGCGTCGTAACGCAGGCCGCTGCTCAGTTTCACCTTGCCCAGCGGTGCCGGCGCGCCACCGGCGGTGGCTACGGCGACATCAAAGCCCAGATCCAGCCGGCTGCCCTGCGGCAGCGTCAGCTGCGGATGGCTCATGGTCATGTTGATAAGGCCGCCCAAAGCACTCTGCGTGCGCGGGAAGCTGCCGTCCAGATAGTGCTGGACATCGGCGGCACCCACCGACAGTTCCTTGCCGGAAATGCTTGGGGCGGCCTGTGCGCCGACGGCGGCGGCGACAAGTGCGGCGCTGGCGGCCAGGCGGAGCAGCAGGGGGCGTAGGGTCATGGCGGCGAGGCTGTGAATGATGAAGCGCCACGATAGCGCTTCTGGATGAATCCGGGCTTCATGGCAGCCACGCAGGGCGTGGCTCTACCGGGGGTTCCGTAGCGCCACGCCCTGCGTGGCTGCGCCACAGCAATCAGCGCAGCACGGGCTGCACCGATGCCCCGACAATCTCCCACCCGCTTTCATCGGCACGCGGCTGCAGCCGGTACCACCCTTCGTAGTTCAGCGTCCCGTTTGCGGTCATCGCCCGCACCTTGACCGGAACTTCGCGCAGACGCGAGGGCTGGGCGCTGTCGAGCGCGATGGGTGAGGAGGTCTTTACCCGCAACGAGCGCAGATCGGGGATGGCGCGCAGCACCTGGTCGTCGGGTCGGGTGCCGGCACTGCCGCCGGTCCAATACGCGTCCGAAACAGCCCGGTCCGGACCCAGCAGCGCAGTTACGTACTGGTGCACGGTGGTGGACTCGTCCGTTGCGCCGGCCGCAACCGCGCTCAGTACCGGCGGTGCGGACTGCAGTTCGGCGCTGGCGGTTTCATCACTGGCTGATGGCTCTGCATCGGCTGCGGAGGCCGCCGGCACCGCCGGTTGCGCTTCGGGCACGCGCGCACTTTCCGGCTGGCAGGAACATCCGCCCAACAGCAATGGCAGCAGAACCAGAACTCGACGCATCGTAAACACTCCCCGGACCCGTAGGTAAAGCCGGGCTTGCCCGGCTGGCTGGCGATCACATACCGCCTGGGCCGGCCAACGGCCGGCACCACCCACGCAGCATAACGTGCGAACCACCCGGAGGTACGTGTCGTCGCGCCCCCGGTGATGCCAGCAGTTGGCCGGCCCTCGCAGTGCGTCAGCTGCGCTGGATCGCGTCCAGCGCCGCCAGCACCTCATCCAGTTGCGGCTGCAATGCGGTCAACGGGTGCCCAGGCTCGTCTGCATGGCGGCGGGCCAGATCCAGCAGCAGCTGAGTGGCCACCACGGCGGCGGCGCGCTCATCGCCACTGAGCCCGCTCTGGCGGCGTGCTGCTTCCAGCAGGCGCATCCAGTCCTGCTGGGCGCGGTGTTCCAGTTCGATGGTGCAGCGACCACTGCACTGCAACCCATCTTTTTCGATCGGGGTAACGGTAATGCGGTAGCGCTGGGAGGAACTTGTCATGGCGGCACGCAGCGGTGGGGACATGCCCACCATAGGTGGCGCGGTGCCTGGCTGCGACAGGCGCGGCTGCACGCAGTGTTCCACCCTCTGCGTTTCAGCCACAAGCAGCGGCGGAAGAGCACCGTGGGCCGCGGCTTGGCGGGGAACCCGCAGGGGCCGCCGGCTTCTGGCAACGCTGTGTTTCGCTGGGCGAGGCGCGCCACAAATGAAACGGGACGGCCATGGCCGTCCCGTTCCGGTGTTGCCTGGAAGCGCGCAGATTACAGCGCGGCGTCCTTGAGCTTCTTGAGCGGACGCACCTTCAGCTTGGTGGTGGCCGGCTTGGCGGCGAACCACTGCTCTTCCTTGGTGAACGGGTTGATGCCCTTGCGCTTCGGCTTGGCCGGAACGGCGACGGCAGTGATCTTCAGCAGGCCCGGCAGGGTGAAGCTGCCAGCGCCCTTCTTGTGCACCGAAGAGGCGACTGCGCCTTCCAGCGAGGCCAGCACGGCGCGGACGTCCTTGGCGACAACGCCAGAGGCTTCAGCGATGTGTGCAACCAGGCCGGACTTGGTCAGCACTTCCTTGATCGGCTTCGGAGCGGCCGGCTTGGCGGCTGCCTTCGTTGCGACTTTCTTCGCTGCCTTCTTCGGGGCAGCCTTCTTAGCGGTCTTTGCCATGGTTTCCTGTTCCGTAACGGTTGGTTGTTTGGTCGCGCCGAACCCCGTCGGCAAGCGAAATGTAGGGCAAGTCACCTGCGCCGCCAATAGGCAGACGCATAAATTTCAGGTTTTTTTGCATGTGCGGTTACTGCAGTGCATCAGGTCATGCCCTGAAAACAGGGTGGCACGACCGGGGTGGGGCGCGCCAGAGGGGTTGGGCGGACACGCCGGACCGACGCCACGCTAACGCGCCACCGTCTACGCTGTGTTCGCCATTCACCCCGCAGAGGACAGATCACATGGGCATTTCGCGTCACGCCAAAGCACACTGGGAAGGTGACCTGAAGACAGGCAAGGGACAATTGAGCACGCCGCAGAGTGGCCTGCTGGACAATACCCGTTATGCCTTCAGCAGCCGTTTTGGCGAAGAAAAGGGCACCAACCCGGAGGAGCTGATCGCCGCCGCGCATGCCGGTTGCTTCACCATGGCGCTGTCGGCCAAGCTGACCGAAGCGGGTTTTCCGCCGACCACCTTGGACACCGAGGCCAAGGTGGACCTGTCCATGGAGGGCGGTCCGCAGCTGTCGCAGATCAGCTTGTCGGTGAAGGCCGTGGTGCCGGGTATCGACGAAACCGAGTTCCGCCGTATTGCTGACGACGCCAAGCAGAACTGCCCGGTTTCCAAGGCATTGAGTGCGGTGCCGATCAGTTTGAAGGCCGAGCTGGCCAGCTGATTCATGCGCCCATGCCCGGTATCGGGCATGGGCATGGGCATCGCGTAGGGACACGCCATGCGTGTCCGCGATCACCGCGAGGACGCGCATGGCGCGTCCCTACGGGTTCACCAGTCAATCGTGCCGGTGATCACCGTCTGCACCTGCCCGCCCGACCACACGTCGCCTTCTGCATCGATATGCAGATGCAGCCTGGCATCGTGCCCGACCTCGCGTCCCTGGCTCACCACGTAGTCCCGCCCGTTCCCCGGCACTGCCTCGCGGCTGTCCAGCCACGCCGCCAGTACCGCATTGGCGGCACCCGACGCCGCATCCTCGAAGCGCCGGCCGTTGCCGACGAAGGCGCGCACCGCCAGGCCATACGCCGCATCGGTGCTGCGCGCATAGGCAAACACGCCCATGCTGCCGGTGCTCTCGGCCAGCTGCGCAACCGCGTCCCAGTCTGGTGCCAGGCCACGCAAGGTCGCTTCCTCCGCCAGTTCCACCACCCACCAGCTGCGCCCACCGTCCATGCGCGCCGGTGGCAGTGCACCCAGGGCCCAGCCGTGCAATGCCACCTGGAGGCGCGGGTCGTCGGCACCGGTCACTTCGGCCACCGATGCGCGCGGGGTGCGGATGGCGATGCTGCGCTGCGCGCCTTCTCCGCTCACCCGCAGCGGCAACTGCCCGGCGATTCCATCCTGTACCAGTACGCCGTCCAGTGGCGCGGCCAGGCCGGCTTCCAGCACCGCGTGCGCGGTGCCCACGCTGGGGTGGCCGGCGAACGGCACTTCCTTCTGCGGGCTGAACATGCGGATCCGGTAGCTGCTGCCCGGTGCCTGCGCGGCGAACACGAAGGTCGTTTCCGGCAGTCGCGTCCAGCGCGCAATGGCTTGCATGCGGGTCTCGTCCAGGCCTTCGGCGTCCAGCACCACAGCCAGCGGGTTGCCGGCACCCGGGTAGGGGGAAAACACATCCAACTGCAGAAAACGACGCGAAGACATGGTGGCCAGAATCGGGGGAACGGTCGGGCAGCTTAACAAGTGGGCCGCCGCACTGCCGCCGGGGCAGGGCGGTGGCCCAGCAGGGCCCGGGCTTGGCATAGAATCGGAGGTTCGTCCCGGTGCGCCGGGCGAGCCCCCTCCATTACCTATATTTCCTTCTCCATGTCAGCTTCCCCCCTTGTCGATCGCTGGATCGTACTGAAGTTCGGCGGCACCTCCGTGTCGCGTCGTCACCGCTGGGACACGATCGGGAAGCTGGCGAAAAAACGTGCGGAAGAAACCGGCGCGCGCGTGCTGGTGGTGGTCTCGGCGCTGTCCGGGGTCACCAATGAGCTGACCGCCATTGCCGACGGTGCCGCCGACAGCCGCGCCCGCGTCGACGCGCTGGTGGTCCGTCACCGTGAGTTCCTGGCCGAGCTGTCGCTGGATGCCAGCGCGCTGGACGAACGCCTGAACGCGCTGCAGGGCCTGCTGGACGATCCGCGCGCGGCGGCCCGTCCGCTGGACTGGCAGGCCGACGTGCTGGGCCAGGGTGAACTGCTGTCCTCCACTCTGGGTGCGGCCTACCTGCGCGCCAGCGGCCTGGATTTTGGCTGGATGGACGCGCGCCAGTGGCTGCAGGCACTGCCGCCGCAGCCGAATCAGAGTGAGTGGTCACAGCGCCTGTCGGTGAACTGCCAGTGGCGTTCCGATGCCGACTGGGCCGCGCGCTTCCACGCGCAACCGACCCGCATGCTGATCACCCAGGGTTTCATTTCCCAGCACGCCGACGGCGGTACCGCCATTCTGGGCCGTGGCGGTTCGGACACCTCGGCGGCGTACTTCGGTGCGCTGCTCGGTGCCAGCCGGGTGGAAATCTGGACCGACGTGCCGGGCATGTTCAGCGCCAACCCCAAAGACGTACCGGATGCGCGCCTGCTGACCCGTCTGGACTACTACGAGGCCCAGGAAATCGCCACCACCGGGGCCAAAGTGCTGCACCCGCGCTCGATCAAGCCGTGCCGCGACGCCGGCGTGCCGATGGCGATCCTCGACACCGAGCGCCCGGAACTGCCGGGAACCAGCATCGACGGCAACGCCGCGCCGGTGCCGGGGGTGAAGGCGATCAGCCGTCGCAACGGCATCGTGCTGGTGTCGATGGAAGGCATTGGCATGTGGCAGCAGGTCGGCTTCCTGGCCGACGTGTTCGGGCTGTTCAAGAAGCACGGCCTGTCGGTCGACCTAATCGGTTCGGCCGAAACCAACGTTACCGTGTCGCTGGACCCGTCTGAAAACCTGGTCAGCACCGATGTGCTGGCCGCGCTGTCGGCCGACCTGTCGCAGATCTGCAAGGTCAAGGTGATCGTGCCGTGCGCGGCCATCACCCTGGTCGGGCGCGGCATGCGTTCGCTGCTGCACAAGCTGTCGGACGTCTGGGCCACCTTCGGCCGCGAGCGCGTGCACATGATCTCGCAGTCGTCCAACGACCTGAACCTGACCTTCGTCATCGACGAAGCCGACGCCGACGGCCTGTTGCCGATCCTGCACGCCGAGCTGATCGACAGCGGCGCGATGCCGGTGGAGGAGGGCGAGGTGTTCGGCCCCCGCTGGCGCGAGATCGCCGGCACCATCCGCCCGCGCGAAACCGCCTGGTGGCGGGGCCAGCGCGAGCACCTGCTGCAGCTGGCCCAGGCCGGCACGCCACGCTATGTGTACAACCTGCCCACGGTGCGTGCCCGCGCCCGCGCGCTGGCGGCGATCAAGCCGATTGACCAGCGCTACTACGCGATCAAGGCCAACAGCCACCCGGCCATCCTGGAAGTGCTGGAGCAGGAAGGCTTCGGCCTGGAATGCGTCTCGCATGGCGAGCTGAAGCACGTGTTCAACACGCTGCCGGCGCTGTCGCCGCGTCGCGTGCTGTTCACCCCCAGCTTCGCACCGCGCGCCGAGTACGAAGCCGCCTTCGCGCTGGGTGTGACCGTCACCCTGGACAACGTGGAAGCACTGCAGCGCTGGCCGGACCTGTTCCGTAACCGCGAACTGTGGCTGCGCGTGGACCTGGGCCGTGGCGAAGGCCACCACGCCAAGGTCCGCACCGGCGGCAAGGACTCCAAGTTCGGCCTGCCGATTGCCCGCGTGGATGAGTTCGTGCGCCTGGCGACCGAGCTCGGCACCCGCGTGGTCGGCCTGCACGCTCACCTGGGCAGCGGCGTGGAAACCGCGCAGCACTGGCGCCTGATGTGCGACGAACTGGCCGGCTTCGCGCGCCGCATCGGCAGCGTGGAAACCATCGACATCGGCGGTGGCCTGCCCATTCCGTACAGTGCCGACGACGAGCCGTTCGACCTGGACGCCTGGGCGGTCGGCCTGGCCGAGGTCAAGGCCGTGCACCCGGCGTTCCGTCTGGCGATTGAACCAGGCCGCTATCTGGTCGCCGAGGCCGGCGTGCTGCTGACCACCGCCACCCAGGTGGTGGAGAAGGACGGCATCCGCCGGGTCGGCCTGGATGCGGGCATGAACACGCTGATGCGCCCGGCCCTGTATGACGCCTGGCACGACATCGAAAACCTGAGCCGTCTGGGCGGTTACGCCGAGGCGATGTTCGACGTAGTTGGCCCCATCTG
This sequence comes from Stenotrophomonas maltophilia, assembly GCA_050983615.1. Classification (GTDB taxonomy): domain Bacteria; phylum Pseudomonadota; class Gammaproteobacteria; order Xanthomonadales; family Xanthomonadaceae; genus Stenotrophomonas; species Stenotrophomonas maltophilia_AZ. Next base: position 1,204,220 of record CP158958.1, read on the forward strand.
CGAGTCCAGCGATGTGTTCGGCAAGCGCCGCCGCCTGCCGGTATCGACCGCGCCGGACGACGTGATGCTGATCGCCGATGCCGGTGCCTACGGTTACGTCATGGCCAACATCTACAACCAGCGTGCGCTGCCGCGCGAGGACGTGATTGATGACACGCCCTGACTGCGCGCCGCACCTTTCACCTGAACGCCTTCGCGCGCCGCCGCGAAAACGCCTCGCCTCACCGGATATGCCATGACTGCTTTCGACAAACACCAGGTTGCCACGTTCCATTTTGTCCGCTGCACGCTGGATGAAAGCACGGGTGTGGCCCAGCTGGTCTATGCCTTCGACAATGGCCCGGAGCTGGTTGAGACGGTCACCATACCCGGTGCGCCGTTCGTGCTGGACGGTGCCCGCGCGCAGGCGGTGGCGCAGGCGCTGCGCCTGTTGCACCTGTTTGCCGGCGTCAGCTACTACAAGGCGGCGGTGCCCGACGAAGTGCGCATCGACAGCTACGCCATCGACGCCGATACCGCCGCGTTGGTGGAAATGGTGTATCTCAATGGCCTGGGCGAATTTGCCTACCGCAACGGCCTGAACCTGCGCGGTCGCTTCCGTTTGCCGGTGCAGGGCGAGGCGGTGGCCGCGCCAGCCGCCGGCCTGCGTGAGCACGCACTGGTCGCCATTGGTGGCGGCAAGGATTCACTGGTCAGCATTGAGGCGCTGCGTGCGCTGGGTATCGAGGAGACGGTCACCTGGATTGGCGGCTCGCAGCTGATCCGCGCCTGTGCCGAGCGCACCGGCCTGCCCACCTTGAACATCGGCCGCGTGCTGGCCCCCGAGCTGTTCGATCTGAATCGCCAGGGCGCGTGGAACGGCCACATTCCGGTCACGGCGGTGAACTCGGCGATCATGGCCCTGGCCGCGCTGCTGCAGGGCGTGAACCAGGTCGTGTTCTCCAACGAACGCTCGGCCAGCTATGGCAGCCAGATTCCCGGTACCGGTGAGGTGAACCACCAGTGGTCCAAGGGCTGGGCGTTCGAGCAGGCTTTCGGCGAGCACCTGGAAAAGCACGTGGCCGCGGATCTGCACTACTACTCGCTGCTGCGTCCGCTGTCCGAGCTGGCGGTGGCGCGGCAGTTTGCCAAGAACGATTTCTACGACGCGCATTTTTCCAGCTGCAACCGCAACTTCCATATCCTGGGCGAGCGTCCGGTGAACCGCTGGTGTGGGGTATGCCCGAAGTGTCACTTCGTGTTCCTGGCGCTGGCTCCGTTCATGCCCAAGACCCGTCTGGTGCGCATCTTCGGTCGTAACCTGCTCGATGACGCCGAACAGGCCGGTGGCTTTGATGCGCTGCTGGAGTTCCAGGACCACAAACCGTTCGAATGCGTGGGCGAAGGTCGCGAATCGCGTGCCGCGATGGCCACCCTGGCGGCGCGTCCGGAGTGGAGCGAAGACGTGCTGGTGAAGCGCTTCATCCAGGAGATCCAGCCGCAGCTGGACGCGGCAGAACTCAAGATTGAGCCGTTGCTGGTGCTGGAAGGCGAACATCGTATTCCGGCGGCGATCTGGGAGCGCCTGCGTGCGAATTTCGCAGCTTGACGGCAAGCGGGTTGCGTTATGGGGCTGGGGGCGTGAGGGGCGGGCCGCGTTTGCGGTACTGCGGCAGCGTCTGCCGTCCCTGCCGCTGACCCTGTTCTGCCCGGAGGCTGAAGCGGAAACGGCGCGCGCTGAGACCCAGGGCGCGCTGACCGTGCGCAGCGATGTCAGCGGTGAAACGCTGGCGGCGTTCGAGGTGGTAATCAAGTCGCCCGGCATCAGCCCGTATGGCGAGGCCGCCCAGCAGGCTGCTGCACAGGGCACGCAGTTCATCGGCGGCACTTCGCTGTGGTTTGCCGAGCATGCTGACGCTGACGGCACCGTGCGCGATACCGTGTGCGTGACCGGCACCAAGGGCAAAAGCACCACCACTTCGCTGCTGGCGCACCTGCTGCGTGCCGGTGGGGCGCGCACCGGACTGGTTGGCAACATCGGCCTGCCGCTGCTGGAGGTGCTGGAACCGCAGCCCGCTCCGCAGTACTGGGCGGTGGAACTGTCCAGCTACCAGACCGGCGAGGTCGGGCGCAGTGGCGCGCACCCGCAGGTGGCGGTGGTCCTGAACCTATTCCCCGAACACCTTGACTGGCACGGCAGCGAAGCGCGCTACATCGCCGACAAGCTGTCACTGGTCACCGAAGCCGCGCCGCGCATCGCCGTGCTCAATGCGGCTGATCCCCATCTGGCCTCGTTGCAGCTGCCGCGCAGCGAAGTGGTGTGGTTCAACCAGCCGCAAGGCTGGCACATGCGCGGCGAGTGGGTGTATCGCGGCGAGCAGGCGGTGTTCGATACCGCCAGCACGCCGCTGCCCGGCCGGCACAACCGCGGCAACCTGTGTGCGGTGCTGGCGGCTGTCGAGGCGCTGGGCCTGGACGCAGTGGCGCTGGCTCCTGCGGTGCAGAGCTTCCGTCCGCTGCCGAACCGGCTGCAGACCATCGGCACGCGCGACGGCCTGCGCTTCGTCAACGATTCCATCAGCACCACGCCGCACGCCAGTCTGGCGGCGCTGGAGTGCTTTGCCGGCCAGCGCATCGCGCTGCTGGTGGGCGGACATGACCGCGGCCTGGACTGGCAGGATTTCATGCAGCACATGGCGCATGACGTACCGCCGGTGGAGATCGTCACCATGGGGGCCAATGGTCCGCGCATTCATGCATTGCTGCAGCCGCTGGCCGAGGCCGGGCGGTTTGGTTTGCACGCGGCGGCAGATCTGGATGAGGCGATGCGGATTGCCTGTGACGCGCTGGGCGGGCAGGGTGGGGTGGTGCTGCTGTCGCCCGGCGCGCCCAGCTATGGCGTGTACAAGGACTACGTGGCGCGTGGTCGGCATTTTGCCCAGTTGGCCGGATTTGATCCGGACGCGATCACCGCGATTGCCGGGATTGGGGTCGCCTGATCGCAGGCACCGCGCGGACACGCATGGCGTGTCCCTACAGGGGTTTCCGGACCTTTGAATCACAATGCGTTCGTGCCGGATCTGCACGATGCCCGTTCGAGAGACCCGCGCGGGCCGCATCCGGGTAGGGACACGCCATGCGTGTCCACGCGGTGCCTGATTGGGCCGTAGAGCCATGCCCTGCCTGGCTGCGTGAAATCGGGCCTGGTCGAAGCCACGCTTGGCGTGGCTCTACGGGATTTGCGTCATCCCGTGACCGGTCGTGACGTGACCTGCATCCCTTGCGGTTACAGTGCACCTTTCCCCGAAGGAGCAGGCGCATGAAGCAGCAATGGCAGTGGGGTGCGGCACTGGTACTGGGCATGGCGGCGATGCCGTCCTGGGCGGCCATGCAGACCAAGCCCGTGGAATGGCAGCACGACGGCACTACCTTCAGCGGCGTGCTGGTCTATGACGACGAAGACAACGACAAGCGCCCCGGCCTGGTGATGGTGCCGAACTGGAAGGGCGTGAATGCCTCGGCCCTTGAAAAGGCCAAGAAGCTGGCCGGCGACGACTACGTGGTGCTGGTGGCCGACGTCTACGGCAAGGGCGTGCGCCCGAAGACCGACGCCGAGGCGGGTCCTGTGGCGACCAAGCTGCGCAACGACCGCCCGGTGCTGCGCGCGCGCGCGCTGAAGGCCGTGGAGGTGCTGAAGGAACAAGCCGGCAAGGCCCCGCTGGATGCCAGCCGGATCGGCGCGGTGGGGTTCTGTTTCGGTGGCACCACGGTGCTGGAACTGGCCCGTGCCGGCGCACCACTGGCCGGCCTGGTCAGCCTGCACGGCGGGCTGGGTTCACCGCTGCCGGCCAAGGCGGGGGGCACGCATCCCTCGGTGCTGGTGCTCAATGGGGCCGACGACAAGAGCGTGACCGCTGAAGACATCAGCGGCTTCGAGCAGGAGATGAATGCGGCCAAGGTGGACTGGGAGTTCACCAATTACAGCGGCGCGGTGCATTGCTTTGCCGAGGCCGATGCGAACAATCCGCCGGGCTGTGCCTATGACGCGCGGGCGGCGAAGCGGGCGTGGAAGAGCCTGGACTCGTTCTTTGAGGGCTTGTTCGACAAGCGGTAATGACCCGGTAGTGCCGGCCGCTGGCCGGCACCACGCGGTGTTGGATATGCGAGGAGCCGGCCAGCGGCCGGCACTACCAGAATCGGATCCCGGAAACGGGCTTAGTGCGAACGTTGCACCGCATACCGGGCCAGCCCACGCAGCGCGGCCACGGCATCATTGTCCGCCAGCCCATCAAGCGCACGCTCAGCAGCAGCGGCATATTCCTCAGCCCGCTGGCGGCTGTACTCCAGCCCACCGGTCGCATGGATCGCCGCCAGCACTTCCGGCATCGCCGAGGCGTCGCCGTTCTGCACGATCTCGCGCAGGCGCTCGCGGGTGGTGTCGTCCGAGTGCGCCATCGCGTGGATCAGCGGCAGCGTGGCCTTGCCTTCAGCAAGGTCGTCGCCCAGGTTCTTGCCCAGTTCGTCGGCGTTGGCCGAGTAATCCAGCACGTCGTCGGCGATCTGGAACGCGTAGCCCAGGTGCATGCCGTAGTCGTACAGCGCCTGCTGGGTGGCTTCATCGACCCCGCTGGCCAGCGCGCCCAGGCGGGTGCCGGCGGCAAACAGCACCGCGGTCTTGCGCTCGATCACGCGCAGATAGGCGGCTTCGTCCGTATCCGGGTTGTGCACGTGCAGCAGCTGCAGCACTTCGCCCTCGGCGATGCGGTTGGTGGTGTCGGCCAGGATCCGCATCACCGGCATGCGGTCCAGTTCCACCATCAACTGGAAGCTGCGTGAATACAGGAAGTCGCCGACCAGCACGCTGGGCGCATTGCCCCACAGTGCGTTGGCGGTGCTGCGGCCACGGCGCAGGCTGGATTCGTCCACCACGTCGTCGTGCAGCAGGGTCGAGGTGTGGATGAATTCGATGATCGCCGCCAGCTGGTGGTGTTCCGGACCGGCCTGGCCCACCGCATGACCGGCCAGCATCACCAGCATCGGGCGCAGGCGCTTGCCGCCGGCGGAAATGATGTGGTCGGCAATCTGGTTGATCAGCACGACATCGGAGGACAGGCGGCGGCGGATCAGTGCGTCCACAGCGGCCATGTCGGGCGCGGCCAGCGTCTGGATCTGGGCCAGGCCCAGCGCGGAGCGGGTGTCTTCAGTGATGGTCATGCGGTCGTACTTTCAGGCGTAAGCCCGATTATAGGCCGTCCCGGCGTGAATACGTATGCAAATGGCACCACCTCGCAGGGGCCGCCGCTAAGCTTGTCGGGCATGATCCGGCACCCCCTGGCGGTGCCTTATGGAAGCCCGGAGGGGGGCCCTCGATGACGAACACTCCATGGTGGCGCGGTGCCGTCATCTATCAGATTTACCCGCGCAGCTTCCTGGATGCGAACGGTGACGGCGTGGGCGACCTGCCCGGCATCATCGAGCGCCTGGACTACATTGCCGCGCTGGGCGTGGACGCGATCTGGATTTCGCCGTTCTTCAAATCGCCGATGGCCGATTTCGGCTATGACATTGCCGACTACCGCGATGTGGACCCGCTGTTCGGCAACCTGGACGACTTCGACCGCCTGCTCGCCAAGGCCCACGGCCTCGGCCTGAAAGTGATGATCGACCAGGTGCTCAGCCACACCTCGATCGAGCACGACTGGTTCCACGAGAGCCGCCAGGACCGCACCAACCCCAAGGCGGACTGGTACGTCTGGGCCGACCCGCGTGAAGACGGCACCCCGCCGAACAACTGGATGTCGCTGTTCGGCGGCGTTGCCTGGCAGTGGGAACCGCGCCGCGAGCAGTACTTCCTGCACAACTTCCTGGCTGACCAGCCGGACCTGAACTTCCACAATCCCGAGGTGGAGCAGGCCACGCTGGACAATGTGCGGTTCTGGCTGGAGCGTGGCGTGGACGGCTTCCGCCTGGACGCGATCAACTTCTGCTATCACGACCGCCAGCTGCGCGATAATCCGCCCAAGCCGGCCGACAAGCGCGTGGGCCGCGGCTTCAGCCCGGACAACCCGTACGCCTATCAGTACCACTACTACAACAACACCCAGCCCGAGAACCTGCCGTTCCTCGGCAAGCTGCGCGCGCTGCTGGACGAGTTCCCCGGTGCGGTGGCACTGGGCGAGATTTCCTCGGAAGACTCGCTTGCCACCACTGCCGAGTACACCAGCGCCGGCCGCCTGCACATGGGATACAGCTTCGAGCTGCTGGTGGACGACTACAGCGTGGACTACATCCGCAGCACGGTCTCGCGCCTGGAAGCGGCGATGACCGAAGGCTGGCCGTGCTGGGCGATCTCCAACCACGACGTCGAGCGCGCCGTCACCCGCTGGGGTGGCCATCCGGCCAACCCGCGCCTGGCGCGCATGCTGGTGGGCATGCTGTGCTCGCTGCGTGGCTCGATCTGCCTGTACCAGGGCGAAGAACTCGGTCTGGGCGAAGCGGATGTACCGTTCGAAGCGCTGCAGGATCCCTATGGCATCACCTTCTGGCCCAACTTCAAGGGCCGCGACGGCTGCCGCACGCCGCTGCCGTGGACCGATGCCGAACAGGCCGGCTTCACCACCGGCCAGCCGTGGCTGCCGATCTCCGACGAGCACCGCGCACGTTCGGTGGCGGCGCAGGAGCATGACCCGCATTCAGTACTGAACGCCTTCCGTCAGTTCCTGGCGTGGCGCCACACCATGCCGACGCTGTTGTTGGGTGATATCCACTTCCTGGACAGCGCTGAACCGGTGTTGATGTTCGAGCGCCGGCACGAAGGCGAGACCTTGTTGCTGGCGTTCAATCTTTCCGTGGAGGCGGTGTCTGCGCCGTTGCCGGCGGGGGCGTGGACGGCATTGAACGTGCCGGGTCCGGATGCCGGCGGCATTGACGATGGCCAGGTGGTGTTGCCCGCGCACGCGATGGTGTGCCTGCGGTTGGGGTGATGCGCGAAGTTTTCCGGTGGTGAATTTTCAAGGGCGAGGCGGAGACCTCGCCCTTTTTTTGTGCGTTCCGTGAAGAGCGTCGGTTTCATTTGGGGGCTACGTCGTTAATGGACGTTGTGCCGTTCACGGCCGTCGTCTGTCGGCCGACGCTACCAAAGCTCTTTGGCCACCGACCCTCTGTCGGGGCGGGTTGGGGTGGGCTGGAGGGGGCGTGAGCCGCATGGATGCGGCGATCGAGCTTACATGGACGTACTTGCAGCGTCCCCCGGAATGCCCATCCCAATCCGCCAACCCAGGGAGCCCGTGAGCCGAGGGTTGTTCGCATGATCCAACCAACAAAAAACCCGCTGCGTTACGCAGCGGGTCTTGGGGTCACGCGATGAAACCGGTAATCAGAACTTGTAGTTCACACCCAGCATGTAGGTACGGCCCCACTCGATGTACTCCAGCGGGCGGTCCTTCGTGCCGGCGTAGGTGCGGTACGGCTCGTTGGTCAGGTTGCTTCCCTGCAGCAGCAGGGTCAGGCCCTTCATCGCGCTGCTGTCGCTGAAGGTGTAGCTGATCTGCGCATCGGTCACGTTCTCGCCCACCACGTAGCGCAGCGTGCGGTTACCGTTGAAGTTGCCGATCTCACCAATGAAGTCCGAACGACGACGCTGGCTCACGCGGGCTTCAAACCCATTGCGCTCGTAGTACGCGGTGAAGTTGTACACGCGCTCGGACAGGCCCGGCAGGCTGATAGGATCGGTGCCCACCGACGACGCGCTCTCCGGATCCATGATCTTGATGTCGCTGTCGTTGAACGTCGCGCTTGCCTGCACGCCGAAACCACGCAGCGTTTCAGTCAGCATGTCCAGCGGGAACGAAGCGGTCAGCTCCAGGCCCTTCAGCGTGCCGCCTTCGCCATTCTGCGGGGCCGAGAACGTACCCGTGGTCAGCAGCGGGGCAGTCATGCCCGGCGGAATGACATAGCTGGCCAGCAGGTTGCTGAAGTCGTAGTCGTCCACCGACTGCGTGTAGACGTAGCTCTTCAGGTCCTTGTAGAAGACCGCTGCAGCCACATACGCCTTCTCACCGAAGTACTTTTCGTACGACAGGTCGATCGCGTTGGCACGCCACGGATCCAGCAGCGGGTTGCCGCCACTGCCGCCCGGCTTGCCGGTGGCGGTGTCAACGCCGAATTCCAGGCCCGCACGCATCTGGTCCACGCGCGGGCGCGCGACCTGCTTGGCCACTGCGAAGCGCAGGGTCTGCTGGTGCGGGAACATGAAGGCCAGGTTCAAGCTCGGCAGCCAGTCGGTGTAGGTCTTGCCTTCGTCGATCGGCAGCACTTCCTGGCCGGCCGGACGCGAACGGTCGAAGTAGTTCGACTGCGAACTCTGGTCGGTGCGGATCATCTGCACGCCAATGTTGCCGCGCAGGCCCACTTCACCGATGTCAGTGTTGATGTTGGCGCGCAGCCACGCGGTGGTGGTCTTTTCCTGCGCCACCCACGACTTCGGAATCAGGTAATCCAGGTTGGTGACCGGGTTGAAGACCATGTAGCGGTCCACCGCCGCCGGCACGTTCCAGGCCGGGATGTAGCCGATGCCGGCAAAGCCCAGGTTCACCGGGGAATACTGCAGGTCGCCGCCCACGTTTGCGTCGCCCTGGTCACCCAGCAGGATGTTGCCTTCGGCCTGGGTCTTTTCCTTGCGACGGTCGGCGTAGTTCACGCCCACGTCGATGTCCTGGAACCAGGACGACAGCGCCTCCGGCATGTTGAACGTGCCCTGCAGGCGTGCACCCTTCAGACGGTCTTCCACCTGCGGCACCTTGCCGTAGCCGGAGCCGTAAATGGTGTTGGTCAGATACAGCGCTTCCGGATTGGAATAGTCCAGGCCCGGGCGGATCTGCGAGAAACCGTTCGGGTTGATCGTCAGTCCGATCGTATCCAGCTGCGGCATCGGGGTGAGCTGCAGGTTGTTTTCCAGGTTCAGCTCGTCGCGCGTCGCCTTGGAGTAGTTCACGTCGGCGGTGATCTTGAAGCTGTCGAAGGTCAGCTCGTTGTTCCAGCCGAACGCGTCGATCTTGTCCTTGCGCTTGTTGTACATGCCACGCACCAGCGGGTACACGCCGCTGGCGGTGCCGCCGGTGAAGCTGCCGTTGCCGTTCACCTGCGGGTTGCTGATCAACAGGCCCGGATCATAGCCGCCGTTGTAGTTGCTGAGGTTGACCTCGAACTGGTTGGCGGTGTCGATCTGCTCGGCTTCGGTGTGGAACGCGTCCAGCGTGCTCGTCCAGGTATTGGACGGACGGAACTGGATCGTGGCCATGTAACCGTCACGCTTGTTGTTGCCGGTACGGCGCAGCGCCTTGATGCCGTCCGAGAAGTACGTGCCTGCGGCCACGCCCGGGCGGTTGCCCTGGTTGGTCTGCTCCGTGGTCCAGGGCTCGTACAGGCCGACCTGGTTTTCCTGGATCGGCATGTCGCTGTGGGCGTAGCCCAGCGAGATGCCCCAGGTGTTGTCGGCGAACTGGTCGATGTAGCTGGCGCTGAAGCGGTTGCCGTAGGCATCCACGTTCGCGGCCTTGCCCAGCGAGTTCTTCTGGTAGCGGCCGCTGACGGCGATCACGCGCTCGGCGAACGACAGCGGACGCACGGTCTGCATGTCGATGGTGCCGGACAGGCCCTGGCCTACCAGTGCCGCGTCCGGGGTCTTGTACACGGTCACACCGTTCACCAGTTCCGACGGGTACTGGTCGAATTCAACGCTGCGGTTGTCGCCGGTGCTGACCACTTCACGCCCGTTGAGCAGGGTGGTGGCGAAGTCCGGGGACAGGCCACGCACGCTGATCACCTGGGCACGACCGGCCACGCGCTGCGCGGCCAGGCCGGGCAGGCGGCCCAGCGATTCGGCAATGCTCACGTCCGGCAGCTTGCCGATGTCTTCGGCGGAAATGGCTTCCACCACCGAGGTGGCGTCCTGCTTGATCGCAATGGCGTTCTCGATGCCGCGGCGGATGCCGGTGACCTGCACGGTGTCCAGGTCAACCGCCTGGCTGCCGGTGGCGGTGGTTTCGGTGGTGGTGCTTTGAGCCAGCGCCAGTGACGGCGACAGGGCGACGGCCAGCGCGATACTCAGCGCGCTGCGCTTGCGGTTCAACATTTTCCCCTCCCAGGCAATGTTGCCAAACGGATTGTGAGCTGCCCGATGAACTGAGACAGGTGTCACGGCACGGTGGCCGTTGACTGCGCCGCTATGGTAGGCAGCGCGCCTTTGAAGCGAATCACCCTGCATACGTATTCAATGCGTATGTGGGCGTTGTAAGCGATTACATCGCGGTGGCCCCGCACGACCAACGGTCGTGCGCTACCGGAATGTCGACCCGGTAGGCAACGACCGTTGGTCGTTGCGCTTTCACATCGGGCTGAACCGGATCGCCTGACCACCACCGGGGCCCAACACCAACGTCATCGCATCGGCACTGGTGACTTCACGCACCTCGCGTTTGAACGCGAACGGATTGCTGCGGAAATCTGCTCCCTCGCCGTCGCGGTAGATTTCAGCACGGTAGCGCACGCCTGGCTCGAGGAAGCCCAGCGACACCGGCAGTACGCGGCCGGATTCATCGGTGATGCTGCCCAGGAACCAGTCGCGGCTGTTGCGGTCTTTGCGCACGATGGTGACGTAGTCGCCGACCTCGCCATCCAGCACCCGGGTGTCGTCCCAGTCCACCGCCACGTCCTCGATGAAACGGAAGGCCTCGCGGTGCTGTTCATAGTGTTCAGGCAGGTCGGCGGCCATCTGGATCGGGCTGTACAGCACCACATACAGCGCCAGCTGGCGTGCCAGCGTGCTCGGAATGGCCTGGCCGTGGCGGCCCTTCAGGCTGAGGATGCCAGGGGTGTAGTCCATCGGCCCCGACAGCATGCGGGTGAACACCAGGTTGACCTCGTGTTCCGGCGGATTCGGCGGCTGGCCCCAGGCGTTGTACTCCATGCCGCGCGCGCCTTCACGGGTGATCCAGTTCGGATAGGTGCGGCGCAGCCCGGTGTCCTTGATCGGCTCATGCGGATTCACCGCGATATGGCGCTTGGCGGCTGCCTGCACCACTTTCAGATGGTGGCGAGCCATGAACTGGCCGTCGTGCCACTCGCGCCACAGCGGGCCGCCCGCCGGATTGCGCCGGTCCACCTGGCCGTCGTCGCACACGTAGCCGCTCTTGAACGAGTCCACCCCCAGCCGCGCATACAGGTCCAGTGCCGCGTCCAGCTGGTCTTCGTAATGCTCGATCGCACAGCCCGTTTCATGGTGCCCGATGAGGTGCACGCCCTTCTTCGCGCCATAGGCGGACAGCGCTTCAATGTCGAAATCCGCGGTAGGGCGGGTGAAGTCGAAGTCGTAGCCGTTGCCGACCCACATGCCATCCCAGCCCGGGTTCCAGCCTTCCACCAGCACGCCGCGGAAACCGTGCTTCGCCGCGAAGTCGATCACCTTCTTTGTTTTCGCCGTCGTGGCCGCATGCTTCGGCCCGGTGGCCCAGCTTTCCTCGTCCAGGTGCATCGACCACCACACGCCCAGGTACTTGGACGGCTTCACCCAGCTCACATCGCCCAGCACATTGGGGTCGTTGAGGTTGAGGATCAGGCTCGATTCCACCAGCCCGCCGGCGGTGTCGCTGATCTGCAGGGTGCGCCACGGCGTGTTGAAGGGCAGGGAGCGGCGTACCTTCCAGCCTTCTGCTGAAGGCGAAAGCTGTGCACGCAGGCGCTGGCCGTCGGTGCGGCGCAGCCACATGCCGGCGTAGTCCACCAGTGCGGCCTCGTGAATCGAGACGTGCAGACCCTCGCTGCTGCGCAGGGTCATCGGCGTATGTGCCAGCGGCAGCTGGTCCAGCGGGGTGCGCTGGTAAAGGTATTCGTAGTGGATAGGCTCGCCGGCCGGAATCCACCATGCGGTGGACGCCGGGGTGATGGCGAACTCGGTCAGCTCGTCATCGATGATCGCCTCACGCAGGTTCGGCTGTTCCGGGAAGCGGTAGCGGAAGCCCAGACCGTCGTCGTAGACCCGGAACACCACGTCCAGCCGGCGTTTAGCGCCGGTGGTCTCGCCCAGCTGCACGGTGATTTCGTTGTAGTGGTTGCGGGTGACGCGGCGCTCGCCCCAGGGCTGCTCCCAGGTTTCATCGACGCTGCGGCTGGTCTGGCCGAGCACGGCCAGGTCGCGGTCCAGGCGACCGTCGCGCAGCTGGAAGCCCAGCTTCGAGTTGCCCACCACCTCCTGGCCGAAGCGCTCCACCCGGTAGCTGGGCATGCCGCCATCGAGCTGCAGCGAGACCTTCAGTACCTTGTCCGGCGAGGTGGCGCTGGCCACGGTGACCGGTTCGGCGTGGGCGGTGGCGCTCAGCGCCAGCAGCGACGCCGCCAGCCAGGATGGACACGCATGGCGTGTCCCTAAGCGACGTTGGAGTTCCCGCGTAGTGACACGCCATGCGTGTCTGCTCTTGGCGGGCAACCCACCGAAACCCTGTCGCATCAACCGCACACCCATTGGCATTCCCCTCCCAGGGTCACCCGAAAACTGACCCCGGACTATAGCCACGCTGGCCCGGCACTCCGGGCGTCACGCCATGAATACGTATGCAAATGCGGCGGCATGACCGCGCGCAGGTGCGACGACCAACGGTCGTCGCCTACCATGCAGGCAGGCACCCTGGGAGGGGGCCGCGATGGCCGCGCTACCTGCGGCTGACCCATAACGCGCGCAATAAGGGAGGGAGGCCGACGGGCGCAAGCCGGTCCGCCGCTTTCGATGCTGAAGATGATCTGCCTGACCGCTGCCCTTGGGGCAGCGCTGACGTCCACCGCCGCAGCGGAAGACCTCACCTTCGATGGCCGCACCGCGCGTGCCGCCACCGCTGCCAATGGCAGCTTCACCCTCAGTGCCGATGGCAAGCCCGTGGCCATTTCCGCCCAGCCGATGCGCAGCCAGACCGGCAGCGTGATGTTCGACGCGCTGTTCGCACTGGCCCAGCAGGAGATGGACGCCGACCGCGTGGATGCGATCCGCGACCCGTCCTTCAATTTCGGCAAGCCGGTGCCGTGCGAATGCTTCCAGACCGGCGAGCGCTGGCCATACGTGTGGACCCGCGACGTGAGCTTCGCCGCCGACCTCGCGCTGGCCCGGCTGGACCCGCAGCGCACCCGTCAGTCGCTGCAGTTCAAGCTGTCCAAGGCCCGCGACGGCCGTACCCCCGGCCTGTTCGTCGCCCAGGACACCGGTTCTGGCGGCAGCTGGCCGATCAGCAGCGACCGCGTGGTGTGGTTCCTGGCCGCGCGCCATCTGCTCGACGACACCGCCTTTGCCGACCAGGCCTGGCAGGCGCTGCAGGGCACGCTGGCGCAGGACCGCGCCATGGTCTTCGACGAGCGCATTGGCCTGTACAAGGGCGAGACCTCGTTCCTGGACTGGCGCGAGCAGACCTATCCGGACTGGACCCGCAACGACGTGCGCTTCATTGGTGAAAGCTATTCGCTGTCCACCAACGTGCTGCATTACCAGGCGCTGCGCCTGGCCGAGAAGCTCGCCCGCCAGCACGGCGACGCGCGCGCCGACGAGTATGCGAAGTGGGCCACCGCGCTGGCCGCGCAGATCGACGCGCGCTTCTGGCGCGAAGACGCTGGCCAGTACATGAGCTACATCGGCGAAGCCGCACACCCGGTGGACTATGCCAAGTACGACCTGCTGGCGATCTCGTTGGGCGTGCTGGCCGATGTGTTCCCGCAGGAGCGTGCGCGCCGCGCCCTGGCCAACTACCCGGCCGTGGAAGGTGGCAGCCCGGTGGTGTGGCCGCAGGAAGCGCAGCAGCCGATCTACCACAACCGTGCAGTGTGGCCGTTCGTCAGCGCCTATTCGCTGCGTGCAGCGCGGCATGTGGATGACGTGGTGCGCATCCAGCGCGAGATTGAATCGCTGATGCGCGGCAGCGCGCTGGCCGGTTCCAACATGGAAAACTTCGAGATGCGTCGTCTTGCCGTGCATGTCGACGAGGGCGCGCTCAGCGGCCCGGTGGTGAATTCGCCGCGCCAGCTGTGGTCGGTGGCCGGTTATCTGTCGATGGTGCTGGAAGGCGTGTTCGGTGTCGAAGCAGACGGCAAGGTTGCACCCAAGCTGCCGGTGGCACTGGTGCCGCAGCTGTTCGGCAAGGAAAAGAGCATTGAACTGAACGACGGACGTACCCGCTACGTGCTCAAGCGCCCGCGCAAGCTGGACGGTGCGCTGCTGGTGGCCGAAAAGACCACCCGCAAGGGCAACGTGGTGACCGTGCAGCTGAAGGCCGTGCCCGGCCCGGCACCGGTGACCGCGCCGGCGCTGTTGGCCGATGCGCCCACCGACGGCTTTGCTCCGGCAACGCCCGCCGCGCCCAAAGCGGAAAAGCGCGGCAAGGGCTGGAGCGTGACCGTTCCTGCCGGCCACGTGCTGTGGCTGGACGGCAAGGCCACCACCGCAAAGGGCGCGTTGACCGTGCGCGAAGACGGCCTGCAGCACTGCCTCAGCCTCACCCAGCGCGGCCCGCAGCTGGAATCCCTGCACAGCCCCATGACCTGCCTGGGCCCGCAGCAGCGCCTGGCCGGGGCCAGCAAGTGGAGCTGGAACGCCACCGCACCCACCCGCGTGCGCGTACGCCTGCGCTATGACAATCCCAATGGCCCGATCAACACCGGCGTCACCGCCGCCGTGAAGCAGCTGGTGGTGACTTGCGCCGGCAAGCCGGTACAGCGTGCCACCGTGGTGATGCCGCACAGCGTCGGCCAGCAGGATTCCACCGCCGCCGAGTTCGACGTGCCCAAGGGTAACTGCCGCTTCAGCCTGGAACAGGGCTTCAACATGAGCGCGCTGGAGCACTTCGCCCAGTACAACGGCGGCAAGGGTGGGCGCGACGGCGTGCTCAACAGCGCCAAGGTCAGCGCGCTGCTGCTGTCGCCGGTGCCGGCGGTGGAGGCTGCGAAGTGACGCGGCCGTCCAAGCCGACGCTGTCGTTCTGGCAGATATGGAACATGTGCTTTGGCTTCCTCGGCATCCAGTTCGGGTTCGCCCTGCAGAACGCCAACGCCAGCCGCATCTTCGAAACCCTGGGCGCGCCGATGGACGCGGTGCCCGGGCTGTGGATCGCCGCACCGCTGACCGGCCTGCTGGTGCAGCCGGTGATCGGCTATCTGTCCGACCGTACCTGGACCCGTTGGGGCCGCCGCCGCCCGTACTTCATGTTCGGCGCGGTGTTCACCACGCTGGCGCTGCTGGTGATGCCGAACTCGCCGACGCTGTGGATCGCCGCCGGCACGCTGTGGGTGCTGGATGCCAGCATCAACGTGTCGATGGAGCCGTTCCGCGCCTTTGTCGGTGACAAGCTGGCCCCGCGCCAGCGTCCCACCGGCTATGCGATGCAGAGCTTCTTCATCGGCGTCGGGGCGATTGTCGCCAGCTTCCTGCCCTTCATCCTCGCGCACTTCGGCGTGGCCAACACCGCCGCCCCCGGTGAGGTGCCGCCGACCGTACGCTACGCGTTCTATTTCGGTGCGGCGGTGCTGCTGTCGGCCATTGCCTGGACCGTGTTCAGCACCCGCGAGTATTCGCCGGCCGAACTGGCGGCCTTCGACGACGCCGAGCCGCCGGTCGCGCAGCAGAGCGCGCCGCTGGCCGGGCCGCCCCCGCTGGCGCAGATTGGCGGCTGGATCGCGCTGGGTGTGGCGCTGGCCGTTGCCATCGCCTGGAAGCAGGGCGACAAGATGCTGTACGTGCTGGCCGGTCTGTGCGCCGCATATGGCGTGCTGCTGGGCGTGGCGCGGCTGGTGCCGGGCCCACACATGCTGGCCACCATCGTCGACGACCTGCGCAGCATGCCCTCGACCATGCGCCGGCTGGCGTGGGTGCAGTTCTTCTCCTGGTTCGCGTTGTTTGCGATGTGGATATACACCACCGCCGCGGTGGCCGGCACGCATTTTGGTTCCACCGATCCCGCTTCGGCCGCCTACAATGAAGGTGCTAACTGGGTGGGTGTGCTGTTCGGTGCCTATAACGGTTTCGCCGCGCTGGCCGCGCTGCTGATTCCGCTGATGGTGCGCGCGCTGGGCCTGCGCTGGAGTCACCTGGTCAACCTGTGGCTGGGCGGTCTCGGCCTGGTCTCGCTGATGTTCATCAAGGATCCCACCTGGCTGCTGCTGTCCATGGTCGGGGTCGGCTTCGCCTGGGCCTCGATCCTGTCGCTGCCGTACGCATTGCTGTCTGACAGCGTGCCAGCCGCGAAGATGGGCATCTACATGGGCCTGTTCAATTTCTTCATCGTCATTCCGCAGCTGGTCGCCGCCAGCGCGCTGGGCTTCGCGCTGCGCGCGTGGCTGGGCGGCAACCCCATGCACGTGCTGGTGCTGGGGGGAGTGAGTCTGTTCGTTGCCGGGCTGTGCGTGCTGCGCGTGCCGGCCCATCAGGAGGGTGCGTGATGCGTTCGTTTGCCAAGTTGTCGCTGGGTGTTTCGCTGGCCTTGATTGCCACTGCCGCGCAGGCCGCGCCGCGCCCGGACTATGTGGGCACGCTGGAGCCGTTTGCCAGCGATGCGGTGTACTTCGTGGTCACCGACCGCTTCGTCAACGGTGACCCATCCAACGATCATCGTGACCAGGGCGGCAAGCACCGCACCTTCGACATTCCGGTGCCGTGCCCGGACAAGGTGGATGGCAACATCGGCTATCTCGGCGGTGACTTCAAGGGCGTGCTCAACAATGCCGGGTACATCCGCAAGCTCGGCTTTGGCGCGGTGTGGATTACGCCCATCATCGACAATCCGGATGAAGCGTTCACCGGCAGCAAGCCGATCAGCTGCACCAGCACCCTGACCGATCGCGGCAAGACCGGTTACCACGGCTACTGGGGTGTGAACTTCTACAAGCTCGACGAACATCTGCCCAGCGCCGACCTGGACTTCGCCGGGCTCACCCGCGGTCTGCACGATGCCAACCTGAAAGTGGTGCTGGATATCGTCGGCAACCACGGCTCGCCGGCCTGGACCATGCCGGTGAAGCAGCCGCAGTTCGGCCAGATCTTCGACAAGGACGGCAAGCTGATTGCCGACCACCAGAACCTGCCGCCGCAGCAGCTGGACCCGCAGCACAACCCGCTGCATGCGTTCTACAACAACATCGGTCCGGTGGACGCCGACAAGGGCTCCATCTTCGACGGCAACCTGGCCGAGTTGGGCGACTTCAACCAGAACAACCCGGCGGTGATGGATTACCTGGTGGGTGCCTACCTGCAGTGGACCGCGCAGGGCGTGGACGCGCTGCGCATCGACACCATCGGCTGGCTGCCGCATCCGTGGTGGAACGAGTTCGTGAAGCGCATCCGCGCCGAGCATCCGGGCATGTTCATGTTCGGCGAGGCGTTCGACTACAACGCCGCCACCATTGCCGAGCACACCTGGCCGAGTAATGCCAACGTGAGCGTGCTCGACTTCCCGCTGCGCGGCGCGCTGTCCAGCGTGTTCGGCAAGGAGCAGAAGGGCTTTGAAGCCCTGGCCGAGCCGCTGCACCTGCTCGGTGGCCCGTATGCCAACCCGTACGAGCTGATGAGCTTCTACGACAACCACGACATGGCCCGCCTGGACGCCACCGACGCCGGCTTCATCGACGCGCACAACTGGCTGTTCACCGCGCGCGGCATTCCGGTGCTGTACTACGGCTCGGAAACCGGCTTCATGCGCAGCCGCGCCGAACACGCCGGCAACCGTGCCTACTTCGGCCAGCAGCGGGTGGATGCCGCGCCGCAGAGCCCGATCTTCGGGCCGCTGCAGCGCATTTCCCTGCTGCGCCAGAACACCCCGGCGCTGCAGCGCGGCCTGCAGGTCAACGAGCGCCTGCAGGGCGATCAGGCCGTGTTCTACCGCGTGCTGCAGCACGGCGACACCGCCCAGACCGCGCTGGTGCTGCTGAACAAGGGCGACACCGCCAGCAGCTTCGAGGTCACCCGTTATCTGCAGCCCGGCAGCTGGCGCGACGCGCTGGGCAGCGGTACGGTGAAGGTGACCAGCAGCCTGAAGGCCGAGGTGCCTGCCCACGGCGTGAAGGTGTACCTGCTGGACGCCCCGGTGAAGCAGAAGGCCCTGCAGGCCGAACTGGACAAGGCCATGGCCGACCAGAAGGCGCGTACTGAGCGGTTGCAGGCGCGGTAATCCTGATGTGAACCGGTAGCGCCGGCCGTTGGCCGGCTTCTCACCCCACCACCGTTACAATGGCCATTCCCGCTGACGCCAGGACTGGCCATGATTGAACTTCCCCCGCAGAACCTGGTTGAAAGGCTGATCAAGTCTGCCTCAGAGGGAACCACCACACGGGGGGCCTTCATCAGGGCAATACTACCGGTGGAGGTCACGGTGCTAAGCGGCAGTTACGTCGAGGAGGACGGCACGGGGTTGGACCCGCTGCTGTTCGAGAAGCAGGGCGTACTGCATCTGGCCGCGTTCACCGATGACAGTCGCATGGGCATCTATACGCAACAGGCTCCGTATACGGGCAAGGTGACCATGTATCGCCTGCTCCAGCAGGTGCCGCCGGGATACGGCGTGGTGGTGAATCCCGGTACTTCCCTGCATTTCGAACTCTCCTGGCAGGGCATCCAGAACATTCTGGAAGATTTTTCCGACCCGAACAATCCCGTTCGACCGGCACCCTGACCAAGGGCACGCGTGGCTGAGCTGGCCTTGCCGCACACTGCAGGCTTCCAGGGAAAAGAAGAGGGCAGGGCATGCAGGCACGCAACATCTGGTTGGCCCTGGCGCTGACCTTCGCATTTCCAGCGGTCGCTGCCACCCCGGTCGACCTGACCACCCTCGACCGCGAGATGACCGGCCCACGCACCCAGGTGCTGGTGCTGGGCAGCGTCCACCTCAGTGAGATAAAGGGCGGCATCCAGCCCGGCGCACTCGAACCGCTGCTGGCCCGCCTTGCCGCCTACAAGCCCGACATCATCACCATCGAGAACATCGACGGCGAACAGTGCGATCTGGCTGCACGCCACCCCAGCGTGTATGGCGATGACTACTGCGCGGATACCGACGATGCCCGCGCCGCCACCGGCCTGCAGGTACCTGCTGCGTTGGAACGGGTCAATGCCGCATTGGCGGACTGGCCGGCCAAGCCCACCCACGCGCAGCGCCGCCAACTGGCCGCCTGGTTCCTGGCCGCCAACGACCGCCCCTCGGCGTACGTGCAATGGCTGCAACTGCCCGCCAGCGAGCGCCAGCCCGGCGACGGCCTCACCCCGGCGCTGGTCACGATGCTGGAAGGCATCGCCACCCGCCAGAGCGAGAGCTACCAGATTGCTTCCCAGCTGGCCGCGCGCCTGGGCCATCCCCGCGTTTACCCGGTGGACGACCACACCGGCGACAACCTCAAACTGTCCGACCGCAAGGCCTTCGCACGCGAGATGGAAGCCGCGTGGAAGACCGGCAGTGCCGAGCTCGACAAGCACATCGCCGAGGAAGATGAGATGGCCAAGGGCAAGGACCTGCTGCCGCTGTACCGCTACCTCAATGACCCGGAACGCCTGAACACCCTGGCCGAGGTGAATGTCTCCGCCGCGTTGAAGGCGCATTCGCCGCTGCAGTCACCGCAGAAGTGGGTGAATGGCTGGGAGATCCGCAACCTGCGCATGGTCGCCAACGTGGCCCAGACCTTCCGCGAGCGCCCGGGCGCGCGCGTGCTGTCCGTGGTGGGAGCCTCACACAAGCCCTGGTTCGACCAGTGGCTGGGGCGGCTGGCTGGCGTGGATATCGTGGATGTGGAGCCGGTGCTGCGTTAAGGTGAAAGGCTGTGGCGGTGCCACATGGACATCAGGGGGATGGGTGGAACAGCGTTCTGTGGTTCGCGAGAGTCCGAAAGCACTCGCGCAGCGGCATCTGACGGCCGCACTGGTCTGGGGGCTAGGTTCGTTCTGTGCTTTTCTGGGCGTGTCGCTGGTGCTTGCGGAGCAGGGGCACGAGGCCGATTGGCTGCTGCTGCCCATGTGGGTGATTAATCTCAACACCGCGCGCCATTTGGGCCTTGCCGCTCGCGCGATGGGCCGCAACGCGTGGCTGTGGGGTGGCTTTGCCGCCATCTGGACGGCAACGGCGCTGCCTGTCTTCCTCTTCCTCAACCTGCAGCACATGCTAGGCCGGTACCCACGACCGTAGAGCCACGCCATGCGTGGCTGCGCGGTGCCAAACGCAGTCGAAGCCACGCAGGGCGTGGCTCTACGCGCGCCCCGCCAACGACGACTCCCGCACCACCAGCTTCACCGGAATCGTCTGGCTTTCCACCTTCTCGCCCTGGATCAACGCCAGCAGCTTCTCCACCAGCAGCTGCCCGGCCTGCTTCGTATCCTGCTGCACGGTCGAAAGCGTCGGCGACACCGAAGCCGCCAGCGGAATGTCGTCAAACCCCACCAGCGCCACATCCTGCGGCATCCGCAGCCCGGCCTCGCGCAACGCCCGCATCGCCCCAATCGCAATCAGGTCGCTGGCCCCAAACAACGCATCGAACCGTTCGCCACTGGCCAACAACGCCAGGCAGGCCTCATAACCCGATTGCTCGGTCGTAATCGCATCCCGCTGCAGCGCCGGCACAGCAGCCACACCCCGTGCCGTCATCGCCGCCACATAGCCGCGA
Source organism: Stenotrophomonas maltophilia (assembly GCA_050983615.1). Taxonomy (GTDB): domain Bacteria; phylum Pseudomonadota; class Gammaproteobacteria; order Xanthomonadales; family Xanthomonadaceae; genus Stenotrophomonas; species Stenotrophomonas maltophilia_AZ. The sequence goes on from CP158958.1 coordinate 1,224,863, forward strand.
TGGCGCTCCTCGAATTCCGGGTAATGGCTGGATGCATGGCCAATAAAGGCAATCCGCCGGCAGCCCTGGTCCAGCAGGTGCGCGGTGATGTCATGCCCGCCCTGGAAGTTGTCGCAGCCGATCGACACCCCTGGCTGGTCCGGCAGGGCCGCGCCCCAACGCACGAAGTGGGTGCCTTGCTCCACCAGCCGCTGCAAGCGCTCGCGGGACTCGTGGTAGTCGCCATAGCCCAGCAGGATGATGCCGTCGGCCTTGTTGCTGTCCTCGTAATCGGCCTGCCAGTCAGTGGACAGCTGCTGGAACGACACCAGCAGGTCGTTGCCGCGCAGTGCGCAGGCCCGGGTGATGGACCCCAGCATGGCGTGGAAGAACGGGTTGATCAGCGAATCGTCGTTGGTGGGGTCTTCGAAGAACAGCAGCGCCAGTGTGCCCGCGTTGCGCAGGCGCAGGCTGGAGGCGTTCTTGTCCACCTTGTAGTTCAGCTCGCGGGCAATGCGCAGAATGCGCTCCCGGGTCTCCGGGTTCACCATCGGACTGCCGCGCAGCGCCCGCGACACGGTCGGCTGCGACACCCCGGCCAGATGGGCGATATCCAGTGAAGTGGCTTTGCCGCGGATGGTCATGGCGGGCAGGGCAGGGACGACAGGGTAAATGATGCCATGAGGCGGGCGGGGGCGTCTGAATTCATTGTGGGGCGGGGATACGGCGGATATCCCGTAGAGACGCGCCATGCGCGTCTGCTCTTCGTCCCGGGGTCATGAACGCCTGACGCATGGCTTCGATTGGGGCTAAACGTCGGCGGCGGGCATGGGGGCGGAATTGATGTGTCTTCGGGCGCTTGTGCCGCGCTTTGCGCGGTTGACACGCGTGGCGTGTCACTACGAATTTCTACGTGCACAGGACGATCGCGCTGTTCGCCGCGCTTGGGCCCGGTGGGCCCCCATCACGCGCTCCGCGCCATTCGCGACGCATGCAGCGAACGGGCTACGAGAAAAGTCCGAACGCCACGTCGTCAATAAACCGTCGCGAAACGTACGCAATCGGCACGGAAGACGGAAAAAATATGGCATCCGCGTCATCTCATCGCACGCATCCGTTGCACTCGACCTATCCTTGCTCGCGCGCCGTTTCCAATCGCTCGCTGTATTGCGCATGGTGAAGCCGTGGAGTCTGAAACCTCCGTTAGAAATGCGATGCCAAATGTTCCATGGTCGGGAGGGTGGCGAAATGCAACACCTTCGCGGAAATACGCCACACCGTTCTTCGCAATTTCTAACGGGTTTCAGCCTCCCGACCCCCTCGCCATCCCGGCGAGGGGTGACTTCCCGAGGAGCAATTCCGTGTCCGAAGAAAAACGACCCAAGCGTCCCCTGCATGTCCAGCGTCCCAAGAGCATCCGCGTCGAATCGCTCGCTCCCCATGGCGATGATCCCGATGGCATCCGAATCCCCTGCATCAAGCTGCGCGGCATGTGGCTTCATGTCGCCGGCTTCCGCATCGGCGACGTGCTGATCCCGCATCCGATCCCCGGTGGCATCGGCCTCACCGTGCGCCCGGCACCGGAAGTGGTCACCCGGCAGACAGCGAAACGTTCCCCCTGACGCGCACGTCTGCGCCTCGCCGAGTGCACGCGGCGAGGATGCAGTTCGATTTGCAACAAATCGGATGTTTCTTACAGAAAAGATGGTTCAAAAGTGATTACTGCGGCGGTGTGCCGAAAGGATCATGGAATTGAAGCCCGAACATCATCTATCAACTACAGGTGCAGCATGAATCAGATTATTGAACGCGAAGTGCCCGCCATGAAGCCGATCCATTCCCCCGGGCGCAACGCTCTTGCCGAAGCCTTCGAGTCCACGGGCAAGGAGGCAAGGTCGCAAGCGTCTCCTGAGACGGCCGATCAGATGGTAGACGCGGCAATGACTAAGGTCGGACTGTCGAATCTTCCCAAAATGACGAAAGTCCAGATTGCAGAAGAAGGCTGGTCCGGCGTCATGACGTGGGTCCAAAAGCTTCCGGCGGTCGTGGTTCCTGGGCATCTGCGCGATGAGGCTGTCATCTTGTCGGCCGAAATGTATGAACTTCTGGTCGAGCTTGCGACCGGAAGCTCCGATGGGGAGATCGCCGCTGACGGCGTTGCGAAAGCGCTTCTTCTGGCACGAATTCAGGATGAGTGGGATGAGCGGCTTGCCGTACTGAAGGATGGGAAGTCGCTGGAGGCTGTGATCAACAGTCCACCGCGTCAGGGCAAAATTGCACTCGGACCGGTGTTCTGAATCATGCCGAAGATAATGGTGCTTGCAGGTGTGAACGGTGCGGGGAAGAGTTCGCTGCTCGGGACGATGCTCCGCGAACAGGATTCAGATTGGTTCAATCCCGACGCAGTGGCTGAGAGGCTCAAGCTGGCTGGTTGGGACCAGCGCATGGCCAACGCGCGCGCGTGGGAGGTAGGAAAGAGTCGTCTGGTCCATGCGATGGCATCGAATGACGACTATGCATTCGAAACAACTTTGGGTGGAAACACGATCCCATCCCTCATTCGCGAGGCAATGGAGGGCCACGAAGTCACCATGTGGTTCTGTGGACTGGAGAGCGCTGACCTGCATATCAAGCGCGTGGCGAATCGGGTCGAAAATGGCGGGCATCACGTTGCCGCGGATCTTATTCGCGCTAGATATGAACGGTCACGGGAGAACCTGATCTCCTTGATGGACGGGTTGACCACGCTTCGTGTTTACGACAACTCGGTCCCGTTGGACGAACAGAACGGTGGTCTCAAGCTGGTGTTGGACTTGCGTAAGGGGGTGATTTCGACCCCTGGGAATCGTGAGGAGCTGCGCCATACGCCAGAATGGGCCATGCCTATCGTCCAGCGCGCCCTACAGCTCTATCCCCCGGTATGGATGGAATTATCGGTGCTGAGCCTCTTATGGAGGTGCATCGAACCGAAAGGTCAGACCGAGAACTTTGATTCAAAGCAGAACGCCTCCTTTCGGAGGCGTTCTGCTGTCTGGAGCTAGCCACGCAGGGCGTGGCTCTACCGTTCTTTCAGCATGTTGCAGAAGAGTGCGCCCTGTTCGATGGCGTCATCGAGGGCCACGTGGGTATGCGGTAGTTTGTCGAACCAGCGCTTGGGCATGTTGCGCTTGGTTGCGGCGCGGTAGTCGGACTTCATCAGCGCCATTGCGAAGGTCTTCATGTCTAGCGCGGAGTGCGAGAACGGGCTTTCTCCGACAAACCGCATCAGGTACCAGTACACGAACAGGAAGTCGTAGCCGGCCGGGTAGCCGACGAACACCGGCTTGCCGGGTAGCGTCCTGATCCATGCCACGTACCGCCGCATGGCCGCTTCGGGCGCTTCGCAAGCGGTACGGCACGCCGCCCAGGCCTTGGGCTGGGTTGCCCACCAGGCCATGGTGTCCGGGTGGCCGCTGGCGTCCGGTAGCGTCTCCAGATTCGCGGAGAAGGTGCCGATCAGGGTCTTGTCGGCCCGGTAGGCGGCCGATGCGAAGCTGAGCATTGAATACGGGCCGGGAATGGGGCCGTCGGCCTCGACGTCTGTGCTGAGGTAGATCTCTTCCTTGGTCATGCTGCGGATTCTAGCCAGCGACGCTGGAATATCCTGGTCATAATGTTACGGTATAACAATGAATTGATCTGTCTATCACCGTGCCCCGATGACCTTGATGAAGACCCGGTTCGCTTCGCCTGCTTCCGTGAAGCGCGCCTCGCTCCTGTTGCTCGCCACCGCGCTTGTCGCCTGCCAGTCCGCGCCGTCAATTCGCTCGGGCGCAACCAGCACCGCGCCGAAGAACATCATCGTCATGATCAACGACGGAGCGGGGTGGGGCACCTGGGACGCGGCCGCGTACTGGCAGTACGGCAGCCGCGAAGGCGTGCCGTATGCCAGCTTCCCGCAGCGCTTCGGTGTGACCACCTTCCCGCTCAACAGCAGCAGCCAGCCCACCGGCGAGGCGAACCAGTCGATCACCTATGACCCCGCGCGTGCCTGGGATGCCACTGAAGTGCCTGCAAAGGACCTGCCGTTCGTGGGCTACCAGTACCTCGCGTCTGTGGCGACGGATAGCGCCGCCGCTGGTACGGCGCTGTCCTCAGGGGTGAAGACCTACAACAACGCGATCAACTTCAACAACAACGGCCAGCCGGTGGACTACAGCGCGCTGTGGGCCAAGCGCCGCGGAATGGCCACTGGCGTGGTGACCACGGTGCCGTTCTCGCACGCCACCCCGGCGGCATTCGCCGCGCAGAACGAGTCGCGCAACAACTACCACGCGCTGGCGCACCAGATGCTGTCGCAAGGGCACATGGACCTGATCATGGGTGCGGGTGGGCCGGGGTTTGATGTCAGCGGCAGGCCCTGTCCGGCAGTGCCCAAGGCGAACTCGCTGGATGGCTGCGACACCCAGTGGCAGTACGTATCGCAGGAGGATTGGCAGCAGCTGCAGGTTGGCACGACCGTGGGCGGCAACCCGTCTGGTCCGTGGCGGCTGATCCGTAGTCGTACGGATTTCCACCGTCTGGCTGCAGGTGAGCTGCCGGCGGATCGTCCGCTGATCGGAGTAGCTGAGGTTGCCAACACGCTGCAGCAGGCCCGTCAGGATGCGGTGCTGGGTGACGATGCCAAGCAGCCCTCGGGCGTACGCAGGATCGCGTCGGTTCCAGACCTGGCCACGATGACCACCGGCGCGCTGAAGTTTCTCAAGCGCCGCTCGGACCAGGGACTGTTTCTGATGGTGGAGGGCGGGGCGACCGATTGGGCGGCTCATACCAGTGCCTGCGGTACCGAGTGGTATTACGGGGAGTGCACCGACCAGCCTCAGTACGGGCGGCTGATCGAGGAGACCGTGGACTTCAACAAGGCCGTTGAAGCGGTGGTGGCCTGGGTTGAGGCCAATGGCGGCTGGGAGCGGAATCTACTTATCGTCACCACCGACCACGACAACAGCCTGCCCATGGGCACCGATGCCCAGCGCGTCGCATTCGCCCCGGTGGTGAATCACGGCAAGGGCAAGATGCCCGGTATGACGTTCCGGCCGACCGGGAATCACTCGAACGCGTTGGTGCCGCTCTGGGCCAAGGGCGTCGGGGCAGAGCGGTTTGGTGCACGGGTGCGGGGTGTGGATGCGGGGTACCGCGAGCATGTGGGGTTGAACGACGGGCGGTATGTCGACAACACCGATGTGGCGCGGGTGGTGCGTGAAGTAATTGAGTCGCCGTGATGTAGAGCCGGGCGCGGTGCGGGCCGTTGATGCGCGGGGGCGAATCGCCACTGTGACCGTACGGGGACATTGACGTAGAGCCGGGCTTGCCCGGCTGCTCTATGCGCGGTGCCATGACGTAGAGCCGGGCTTGCCCGGCTGCTTTTGGCGCGGTGCGAAGAGCAGCCGGGCAAGCCCGGCTCTACGGAGCGAGTCTGTGCGTTTAAGAGCCCCGGGGAGAGTCCGACATCCTGCACCCTGCACAGCGGCCCGAAATCTCCACGCTGTTTGACGCAGGCACAAAGCCGGTAATGCGCGCCTGGTCGATCCAGTTCGCCCCAGTCTCGGCCCCATGCACCACCTGCACGCTGCAACACGCCTCGCACACCAGATACGTACAGCGCGACGGCGATCCCGGTGGCACATACAGATGGGCGTTGATCGAATTCAACCGCACCGCCCAGCCCTGGCCCAGCATAAAGTCCAGCGCCCGGTACACGCTGGTGGGGGCGGCGTTGGGCTGGGAACGGCGAACCTCCTCCAGCACCGCGTACGCCTTCAACGGCGTGGCGGCATCTGCCAGTACCTGCAGTACGCGCTGGCGCATGGCGGTGAACACGAACCCACGCTGTTCGCACAACGTGCGGATGGTCTGCAGGCCATCGCCCGCTACGGTTTCAGCGTGAACACGTGGACGTGCAGGGGGCGACGGCGGCGGCGTACTGTGCATGCGCGATGGTCCCTTCAGGCCGGCTCTGCAACCACCATGTAGTCATTGCCATGCGCCAGGCCCCCGAGCTGACGGCTGGCCGCCAACGCTCGCGCTTCCAACTCGGCCACATGCTGCAGCAGCGACACCGCCAGCCGACGATCCTGCAGTTTGTTCGCCGCCTGCGTACACATCGCCAGCTGACTCTGGATGAAGCGCGCGCCGTAGGTGATGGGCAGCACAAGCGCATCCACCACCCGGAAGCTGGCGGTTTCCAGGTGCCGCAGCGTCCAGTCCAACGGATACTCGCGATAGGGACTGTCGCCGGCCATCAGCAGGCAGGCATCACGCAGGCGGCCGATCTCGTTGATCAGGCGGCCCGCATCGGTATCCGGCAGGCCATGCACATACGGCTGCAGGCCAATCAGATACAACCGGCCGCGCACCAGCGGACGCAGGCGTGGGAAAAGCTTGTCCTGCCAATAAGGCGCAAAGCCCTCAATCGCGCCCAGCAGGTAATCCGCCAGCACCACATCAAATTGTTCGTCCTGCAAAAGCGCAGGATCCATCCAGTTGCCGGTAAGCAGACGATCCTGCTCACGAATCGGCTGCTGCAAAGCGGCGTGGGATTTCTCGCGCATCCGCTCCGAACCGGTCACCGCCGTCCAGCCTTCACTGCCCAGCGATTCCAGCCAACGGATGGACGCCGGCCCGGTGCCGGCGTCCAGAACCTGCCCCCACGGCCGATGACCGTGGAGGCGGGCAACGCGCTCATAGAGCGAAGTGGCCATGCTCAGAAACGGTAGCTGAAGCCCAGGCTGACATTGCGGCCAGGCTGGGGAACGGTGCTGGCCAGGAACGAGGCATGGTTCCAGACCTGCTCGTTGGCCAGGTTGGTGCCGCGCAGGAACACCTGGGCGTTGGTGTTGGGCACGGTGTAGGCCACAGTCAGGTTGACCATGTCGTACGACGGCGACTCCACTTCGTAATCGGCAATGTCGCGCTGGCGATTGACCCGGTACAGCTCCAGCTCGGTGTCGAACGCGCCCAGTGCCCAGTTCACGCGGCCACCGAAGCGGGCAGCCGGAATACGCGGCACGTTGCCGCCGCCGTCGGCAAAGCGGGCCCGGGTACGGTCGCCGAACAGGGTGGCCGACACCGCGTCGGTGAACTGGTAGCCCAGCTCGGCTTCCATCCCGCGGAACTCGACGTCGGCCTGGGTGTACTTGATCAGGCGGAAGGCTTCGTACTGGTCCAGGGTGCGCGCGTAGATGTAGTTGTCCACGTTGTTGGCGAACACGCCCAGGCTGTAGGTCAGCGGACCCTCGCTCTTGCGCAGGGTCAGCTCGGCGTTCTTCGAGGTCTCCTTGGTGTAGCTGGCGTCATTGGTCGCACCGCCACAGGTCAACGCGCTGGGCAGCAGGCCGCACTCGTAGGTGTTGGTGGCCATGTGGATGCCACGCGCATACAGTTCCTGCGCGTGCGGCAGGCGCTGCGAGCGCGACAGCGAGAAGGTCAGCGAGGTGTCCGGGGTGAACGACCATATCGCCGCGCCCGAGAACGAGCTGGCGGTGTCGTCGAAGGCCGGGCGGTTGCGGGCATCGCTGCGCGGCTGGTGCTTCAGCCATTCATGGCGTGCGCCCAGCTCGAAGTGCCACTGGTCGTTCACTTCCACATGCTCGACCAGGAACACGCCGGTGGAGCGGGTGTCCACGGTAGGCAGGAAGGCTTCCACGCCGGTGGCGCTGAATTCGGTGTCCGAATGCTGGATGCCGAACACGCCGCTGAAGGCCCCCAGCGGCACGTGCTCCAGCTCCACGCGGCTGTCGTAGCCCTTGTTGGCGAAGGTGGTGGTGACCTCTTCGCCGTCGATCTCGTCGTGGCTGTAGTCGGTGTAGTTGGCACGGAAGCGGACGCGGCTGATGCCGGCAAACGGGTCGCGGTACTCGCCACGCAGGTCGTAGCGCTTGCTGGTCAGGTTGATCGCGGCCACGTGCTCATGGTCGTGCTCGTGATCATGGTCGTGGTCGTCCCCGTCGGCATGGTCGTGCGAGCCACAGTGCAGGGCGCTGCCGTGCGGGTGGCAGCCTTCGTACTCGTGGTTGTGGCCGGGCAGACCGTAGTCGTCCTCACGGTAGGAGTAGGCCACGCCCACGTAACCGTTGTCGGTGACCCAGCTGGCCCCGACGCTGCCGTTCCTGGAGCGGCTGAAGGTGGCAACCACGCGCGATTCGTCCAGGTCCGGCGCGCGGTAGTCGTCGGCGTCCTTGTAGGAGCCTTCGGCGTGCAGAACCAGATGCTGGCCCACCTGGCCGCTGATCGCGGCCGCGCCCACGCGCTCATCGGCGACGGTGTTGCCACGGATCAGCAGGCGGCCTTCCAGCCCGTTCTCGGCCAGGCGCTCGGGAATCTTGTTGTCCAGCACATTGACCACGCCGCCGATGGCACCGCCGCCGTACAGCAGGGTGGCAGGGCCGCGCAGCACTTCAATGCGCTCGCCCAGCAGCGGGTCGACGGTGACGGCGTGGTCGGGTGAGATGTCCGAGGCATCCAGCACGGCGGAGCTGTCGGACAGCACCTTCACGCGCGGCGCGGTCTGGCCGCGGATCACCGGGCGGCCCGCCCCGGCCCCGAAGGAATCGACGCGCACGCCGGGCAGGTTATCCAGGACTTCGCCGAGGTTGCCGCCGGACTGCTGGATGCGCTCAGCACCGATCACGCTGACCGGCGAGGCGATCTTGCTCGCGTCTTCAGTCATGCCGGTGACATGGATGGCATCCAGGGAGGTGGTGGGCGGGGCGGCTTCGGCGTGGGCGGTGCCGGTGGCCAGGCTGGAGGCGAGGAGGGCGAGGGCGATGCTGGCGGGAAGCGTGGAACGGATGACGGGCATGGGTCTTCCATGGCATGACGTGAGGGTGATGTTATAACCTAACATTTACGTTCATGCCAAGGGGCTAAACCTTTTGCCGCTTTCAGGGATGTGGTGGGAAAGGGAGGTGCTGCGTCGAAAGGAGCCGCGTGTCCCGTCATCCACTGCCGAACTCGAGGACCGCACGATGTCTGACCCGATTCCCCTTACCGGTACTGAAGACTCGGAAGCCCTGCGCGGCACGGAGGTTGCGGAGCTTCTGGAAGGACTGGGCGGCGACGACTATCTGTATGGCGGTGGCGGCGACGACATCCTGGTCGGCGGAGCCGGCAATGACAACCTCTGGGGCGATGCCGGCAACGACACCTACCGCTTCGGGCCGGGCTTCGGCAGCGATTACATTTTCAACCACGATGACGACCCGAACAGCGTGAACGTCATCGAGTTCGTCGATGGACTGGTCTCCACTCAGTTCACCGTACGTGCGGACGGCTACGGATTCATTCTGGACGATGGCAACGGCAATTCGGTCAACCTTTGGGAGCAACGCGTCACCTCGTCGACGCTGATCGACGAGATCCGGTTCTCCGACGGCGTGGTCTGGACTGGCGAGAGCCTTCTGGCGCGCTCCTGGATGCCCAGCGCCGCCGACCAGACGATGTACGGCACCGAGGAAGGCGACACCCTCGACGGGGGGGGCGGCAACGATACCCTGAATGGCTACGGCGGTAATGACACGCTGCTCGGCGGCGACGGCAATGACTGGCTCTACGGCGGCGACGGTGACGATCTGCTGGATGGCGGTGCCGGTGACGACAATCTGCGCGGCGATGCCGGTGACGATATCCTGATCGGCGGCAGCGGGAACGACACGCTGCAGGGTGGGGAGGGGGCGGACATCTACCGCTTCAGCGCCGGCTTCGGCCAGGACACCATCCAGAACTTCCGCAACGGCAGTTCCGCGCTGGACATCATCGAGTTCACGGCAGAATTCGCGCCCGAAGACATTCGCCTGGAGCGCCTGGGCGACAGCCTGGTGATCACCGTGGTGGGGCAGCCCGATGATCGCATCATCGTGGACTATCACTTCAGCTACGGAAACAGTTACGCCATTGACGGCATCCGCTTCGCCGATGGCACGTTCTGGGACCGGCTTGGCATCATTCACCAGGTCAACCAGCCAACCGATGAAGACCAGTGGCTGTACGGCAGCGACGAAGCCGAGACGCTGGACGGTGGTGGCGGCAATGACTACATCACTGCCAACGGCGGCGACGACATTGTGCTGGGGGGGGCCGGAAACGACACGCTCTACGGCGGTGCCGGCAATGACAGCCTTGATGGCGAAGAGGGCGACGATACCCTCTACGGCGGCGAGGGCAACGACCTGCTGGTCGGTGGCGAAGGCAACGACTACCTGGTTGGCGAAGCCGGCGACGACATCCTGATCGGCGGCAGCGGAAACGACACTCTGATGGGCCGCGAGGGCAACGACATCTACCGATTCGGCCCGGGCTTTGGCGTCGACCGCATCTACAACGAAGACTGGGATCCGAACAGCTTCGACGTGATCGAGTTCACCGATGGCCTTGTTTCCAGTATGTTTACAGTGTCACTGGTCAACGGCGATCTCGTGCTCTCGGCCGGAGCGGACGAACTCACCATTTCCTATTTCGGTCAGTATTTTGACCTCACCATCGATGAGGTGCGGTTTGCCGACGGCGTGACCTGGTCTGTGTCCCAGTTGATGCAGATGGCGATGCAGCCCAATGACAGCGGCCAGGAACTCCGGGGCTCGGTCGGCGACGACGTGATCAGTGGCGGCGGTGGCAACGACACCCTGTACGGCGAGGCCGGCAACGACACCCTGTCCGGCGATGCGGACAATGACACCCTGTACGGGGGGGATGGCAACGACATCCTGATCGGTGGCACAGGCAATGACCTGCTGGATGGAGGTAACGGGGACGACGTTTACCGCTTTGAGCTGGGCTTCGGCGTGGATGTCATCCAGAACATGCGCTACCGGTATGACGAACCGAGCACCGATATCATCGAATTCGGCGCGGGAATTGCGCCAGGGGCCTTGCTGGCCAACCGGGCCGGCAATGCGCTGGAGCTGCGGATCGACGGCTATCCAGACGATGTGATCACCATCGTCGACTTCTTCAACACGTACAATTCCTACTACACCTACCACCTCGACGGCGTGCGCTTCGCCGATGGCACCTTCTTCGACTATGCGGAGCTGAATCGTCGCGCCAACCTCCCCACCGATGACAACCAGACCCTGGAAGGCACGTATCTGGACGATACCCTGGATGGCGGCGGTGGCGACGACTACATCTATGGCTACGCCGGCAACGACCTCCTGGTCGGGGGTACCGGCAACGATCTGCTGATGGGCGGAGACGGCAACGATACGCTGCGCGGTGGCGACGGGGACGACCAGCTGGAAGGCGACGACGGCGACGACTTTCTGCACGGGGGCAAGGGCAACGACCTCCTCCGTGGCGGCTCTGGCAACGATACCTACTACTGGACACGCGGTGATGGCGTTGACACCATCAACGCCCAGTACATGTATGGCAGTGACGCCATTCTGTTCGGCGAAGGCATCGACGCTTCCGACGTGCTGGTGCTCAGCGATGACACCAACCTGATGATCAAGCTGCTGGGAACCGACGGGGGTATTGTCGTCGAGTACTACCACTGGTCGCTCCCGTCTCTGTCCCTGAAGTTCGCGGACGGCACTGAGTTCGATGTGCAGCGGTCCATTCTCACCAACGTAACCGGTACCGCGCAGGGTGACACGCTGTACGGCTCCGACGGTGGCGACCGCTTGGTCGGCCTCGGCGGCAAGGACACGCTGATGGGCGGGCTGGGCAATGACCTGCTCGAAGGTGGGGCCGGCGATGACATGATCAACGGCGGCCAGGGAGACGATACCTACTACTTCGAAAGCGGCTGGGGCCGCGACGTGATCCGCAGTACGGTGCCGCTCTTCGACGGATCCGGACACGACCGGATCTTCTTCGCTGCGCGAACGGCGACGACCGACCTCGTCGTCACCAGCACCGCGCAGGACCTCATCCTCACCCACCGCACCACGGGCGATCGCATTACTGTTGGCGGGTTCTTCTCCCAGGTGGGAGAGGATGGCGACCGCGTCGTGGACGAAGTGCGCTTCGCCGATGGCACCCGCTGGTCGGTGGACGATCTTATCCTCGCGCAGCAGGAGGGCACGGCGGCCGCACAGTATATCCACGGCCGCCAGAGCGCGGACACCATTGATGCCGGCGGCGGCAATGACATCGTCTTCGGCTACGACGGCGACGACATCCTGGACGGCGGCACCGGCCACGACCGCCTCAATGGTGGCCGCGGCAGCGATACCTTCCGCTTCCAGCAGGGATGGGGCCAGGACACCATCGAAAGCAGCGCGGCCGACGCCGACGCGGCGGATGTGGATGTGATTGAATTCGGCACGGGCGTTGCCGCGCAGGACGTCACCGTGGTGAGCAGTGGCAGCGACCTGGTGCTGCAGCATGCCAACGGCGACTGGGTCACCGTGGAGCAGTTCTTCACCGACCCGAACCCGATCCAGCAGGTCACCTTCGATGACGGCACGGTATGGAGCCATGGCGACATCTACGCCGTGCAGATGGTGGGCACGGAGAACGACCAGTACCAGTACGGCACGGCAAACGCCGACCTGATCCAGGGTCTCGGCGGTAATGACCTGATGTTCGGTCGCGACGGTGACGATGTGCTGGAAGGCGGCGAGGGCGACGACGTGCTCGACGGTGGAGCCGGCAACGATGTCCTGAACGGCGGCGACGGTAACGACCTGTTCGTGTTCTCGCGGGGCTCCGGTCAGGACCAGGTGATCAGCCAGGACCCGGACGGCGTGTACTGGGACGTGGTGCAGTTCGGCGAGGGGATCACGGCCGACCAGATCGTGCTCACCCGTGATGGCCGCAACGTGGTGATGGGCTTGGCGGATAGTGATGACAGCCTGACCCTGGTCGATTTCCTTCCGGAGGACCCGGATGGCTGGCCGACCGCCATTGACGAGGTCTGGTTCGCGGACGGCACCGTGTGGGATGCCTCCAGCATCGTGTCGGCCTTGCCGGCAGAAGGCAGCGCGCAGCTGCAGTCGCTGGTCTCCGCGATGGCATTGCCCGCTGCTGCGACGTACGGGTCCAGTCAGTCCCACCTGCCGTTGGCCGGTGGCACCAGCCCGGAACTGCGTTTGACTCACGCGTTGATCTAGCCCCCCCCTAAACTCTTTCGCGCCCCCTTGGATAAAGAGAGATAAGCCGCAGAAAACGTGCGGCGTTTCTCCAACCCAAGGGGCGCGTGATGGCCGCAGTAATTGCAGGGAATGGTCTGGGTCTGTTCAATTCGTCGCTGCAGGTCGGGCTTGGCCTCGGCAGCGGTGCACGGCTGGGGCTGCAGGGCGGCGACCGCCAGTACGTCAACATCAGCAACGGCAACCTGATCCTGCACAGCCAGGACGAGCAACTGCTGTTCCGTGGCATGACCCTCGGACAGTTCCGCACCTACAACAGCCAGGGATTGAGCAGCCAGACCGGCAGCGACGGTTGGGTCACCGGATTCGAGCGCCGCATCGAGCTGCTCTCCGGCACCGTCGGGGCCGCTGGCAGCGTGATGCGCCTGCACACCGGCGACGGTTCCTGGCAGGACTTCACCCACACGGGCGGCAACACCTACCAGTCCACCAGCGGTGATGGGGCGCACGACACCCTGACCTACGCCGCCGGCAGCAAGACCTGGACCTATGTGGAAGGCAGCTCGCGTCGCGAGGAAACCTACGCCGACCATGCCAACGCGACCCTGAAGGGCCGCCTGACCCGGATCCGCGACCTGCTCGGCGACGCCACCAACCCCACCACCTGGGACGTGCTGTACGACGGTGCTGGCCGCATCACCCAGGTGCGCAGCAAGGACACCGGCGCCGGGGCCACCCCGGATGCACTGGTGTTCACCTACGACGCCGCCGGCCGGCTGGCCACGCTCTCCACCCGCGAGAACGGCGTGCTGATCGGCCAGGTGAGCTACGGCTACGACAGCATCGGCCGCCTCAGCTCGGTGCTGGTGGACCTCACGCCGCGTGATGGCGCAGGCGATCAGGACACCTGGAACGCCAACGATGCCGCCAGCAATGACGGCTACCTGTACCGCACCGTCTACAGCTACGTGGACGACACCAGCCTGCGCATCAGCCAGGTGCGCCAAGGCGATGGCACCCTGGTGAGCTACGGCTACGACGCCGAGGGCCGCGTGGTTTCAGTGACCCAGGGCGATGACAACGCCGACGACAGCGACGGCATCGGCCAGACTCTGACCTACAGCTACGATCCGGTGAACCGCCGCACCGACGTCAGCGATTCCAGCGGGCGCACCTGGACCTACGGCTACGATGCCGAGGGCCGCCTGACCGAAGTGCAGGGCCCGGCGGTGGAAGGCCAGCGCGACGTCAGCCACTACAGCTATGACACCGACGGCAACCTGGTGCAGGCGCAGACCCTGCGGGCCGGCGTGGTGCTGAGCCAGGCCGACTACCAGTACGACACCCAGGGCAACCTGGTATGGCAGTGGAACGTGGTTGATCCGGCCAACGGGTCCGCAGCCACGGCGATCCAGCGTACCTACACGGCCAACAACCAGCTGGCCTCGGAAACCGTCTTCACCGGCCTGGATGCGGATGGCGCGGGCAGTGCCAGCACGCCGCAGGGCGGTGCCACCGTGCATTACCTGCGCGATGCGCAGGGCCGTGTGCGCTTCACCGTCAGCGCCACCGGTGAAGTAACCGAAACCCGCTACGCCACCAGCGGGGCCGCGGTAGGGCAGCCGGAATCGGTGCGCCGCTACCTGGGTGAGCGTTACAGCGGCGACTATACGACGGCCGATCTGGAAGCCTGGGCCACCGAGGCGCGCCGCGCCGAGAGCGGCCTGACCGAGTACAGCTACGACCTGCGCGGCCGGCTCAACCAGACCCGTGGCTACAGCCAGGTGGACGAAACCGGAGCCGGGGTGCTGGACGACAGCACCGAGGTGGTCAACTACGTGTACGACGCGCAGGGCCTGCTGCGCGAGAAGGTCATCACGCGCTACCCTCAGGGACGGCTGGATGACAGCGAAGCGGTGAGCGAGGCGGTCAGTTACGTTTATGACGGCATGGGCCGGCTGCTGTCGGAGGTGGTGCAGGAGCGCCGCTACTTCGGCGGTACGTTGAGCGACACCGTCACCCTGCGCACCACCACCTGGGCTTACCAGGATTCGGGCAGCACGCTGCGGACCACCATCGAAGCCGGCGTGGCCGGCGACGGCACGGGCAACGACCTGCAGCGCACCGAGGTGCGCAACGCGGCCGGCCAGCTGATCGCGGTGACCGAGTCGCTGGTGGCGGGCGGCAGCCCGGTCCGCACCACCCACCACTACTACGACAGCACCGGCCGGCTGCGTGCCAGCGAAGACGCCAATGGCGCGCGCACCTACTTCTTCTACGACGCCGAGGGCCAACTGGCCGGGCAGGTGGATGCCACCGGTACCGTGGTGACCTACCTGCGCGACCCGCTCGGCCGCATCGTCAGCACCACCGCGCATGCCACCCAGATCTCCACCGCCGGCTGGCTGGTGGACGGGGTGGTGGTGCCGGTGGACCTGTCCACGGTGGTGCCAGTGGGCACCGCGCAGGACCGGACGGCCCTGACCCAGTACGACGCGCTGGGCCGCAAGATCAGCGAGATCGATGGTGAAGGCGGCATCACCACCTACCTGTACGACGGAGCCGGTCGACTGGTTGAAACCCGTGCGACCGACGCGCTGGGCACTGCCGCCACCGCCCGGGTGCAGCGCTTCTTCTACGACGCGGCCGGCCGCGAAGCAGGGCGGCTGGATGCTGCCGGCTACCTCACGGAGTTCGTCTACGACGCCGGCGGCCGCCTGGCCCGCACCGTGGTGTACGCCACCGCAACGGCCGTTGCAGACCGCGCGCCGGGCACGCTGGATGACCTGCGTCCGCAGAGCACCCTGGACGATGCGGTTACCCGCAACTACTACGACGGCCGCGGCAACCTGATCGGCCAGCTGGATGCCGAGGGCTACCTCACCGAGTACATCTATGACCAGGCCCGCAACCAGCGCGGTGTGCAGAGCTATGGTCTGCAGCTGGACGCCAGCCAGGCCGATGCCGGCTTCGCGGTGCTGCGCGGCCTGGCCCAGGACGGCGGTTCGGTCCGCACCACGCTGCGTAGCTACAACGCGATGGGGCAGCTGAGCGTGGAGGTCAGCCCGGAAGGGCGTGTGACCCGTTTCGAGTACGACGACCAAGGCAATCTGATCCACACCACCTCGGCGGCCGATACGGACGACGTACGCCATGCGGTGAAGCGTTACGACGCTTTCGGCAACCTGGTGGCCGAGTTGAATGGCGAGGGATCCGCGCTGTACATCAGCGGGATGGACGCGGCCGAGCTGGAGGCGCTGTACAGCCAGTACGGCATCCGCCACATCTATGACGCCGTGGGCCGCCGCATCGAGAGCATCGACGCGGAAGGCAACCGCACCTGGTACTTCTACGATGCCGTTGGCCGTCCGACGCACACCGTGTATGGCGTGGAAGACGCCAACGGTCTGCGCAACGCCGAAGGTGAGGTGGAGGAAACCCGCTACGACGCGTTCGGCCAGGCGCGCGAGACCATCCGTTACACCGGCCGGGTGCTGATCGGCGTGCCGTTCGGCCGCGAGGAGGCCGCGCAGGCGATCCAGGCGCTGCAGTACATCGCCACCATCGACAGCCGCCAGCAGTACAAGTACGACCGTCGCGGCCTGGTGACCGAGCGGATCAGCGCGGAAGGCTACCGCAGTACCATGGCGTACAACGCGTTCGGCCAGCTGGTGCAGCAGCAGGACCAGATCGGCACCAACAGCTGGCGGGTGACTGAAAGCGGGTACGACGCACGCGGGCAGCGTACCTCGCTGACCGAGGACGCCACCGGGCTGGGCCGGATCACCACCGCCCAGTACGACGCCTTCGGGCGGGTGACGCAGAGCACCGACGGGCGCGGCACGGCAACCTTTTATGGCTACGACCGCATGGGCCGCCAGGTGGCGGTGGAGCGCTCGGTGTCCGGCCGCGTGGAGCGGGCTGAGACGGCCTATGACGCCTGGGGCCGTGTGGTGAGCCAGGTGGATGCGCTGGGGCGTGTGACGCAGTTCGTGCACGACGACCAGATGAACAGCATGACCATGACCACGCCGGAAGGGCTGGTGGTGGTGTCGACCTACAATCTGCATGGACAAGCGGTTGAGATCCTTCGGCAGGACGGGAAGTGGCAGCGCTTCGAGTACGACAGCGAAGGGCGTCTGATTGCGGACGAGTTTGGCGAGAATGATCTGCGCGATGGTGGGAGCTACTTCGAGTACGACCGTCGCGGAATGCTCCTGCTCGCGACGGAAGGAACGAGCGACATCGCGTACCGCTACGACGCGCGGGGGCGTGTCATCGAGCGGGCCGTTGCCTCATGGACCGAGGAATGGATAGACACCGATGGAGACGGCTGGGAAGATCCCGTCCGGACGCTGACCCCATTGCCCGGCACCACCTATCGCTACGATGGGCAGGGTCGGCAATTGACCATTACCGATGCGGCCGGCGTCCAGACGGCGTTGCGCTACGATCGGGATGGTCGTCTCCTTGAGTCTGTTCTGGATCCGGACGGGGCCGCGCTCACAACGACGTACACCTGGGACGGCCTGGGCCGCCAGCTGACCGTGACCGAGGCGGCCGGCACCGGTGTTGCCACGGTGACCGCTTATACCTACGACGGCCTTGGCCGGCGCACCAGTGAGGTCCGGGCCGCAGGCAGTCTGGATCTGACCACCACTTACTATTACGACGCCAATGACAATGTCGTGGCGACGGAAGATGCGGCGCAGCAGGTGACACGCTTCGTCTACGACGAGGCCAACCGGGTTGTATTGACGGTGGATGCGCGGGGTGCGGTCACCGAGTATCGCTACGATGCCGCCGGGCAGCGAGTGTCGTCCCGCATCTACGCCACGCCGATTCCCGTGGTCGGGTTGGGGGTGGTGACCACCGAAGCCAGTATCCGGCCGAATCTCTCCGCCAACGACGCACGTGATCGTCAGAGTTACTACCAGTACGACGCCGACGGTCGTCAGACCGTAGTCATCGACGGTGCCGGCGGCGTTACCGTTCGCATCTTTGATGTAAGCGGAAACGTTTCGCAGGTGCGGGCGTATGCCAACGGCCTCACGCTGGATGGCAGCCTGCGCCAAGCCCTGTCCGATGGCGCGGTTTCGGAGGCCGCGATCCGGCAATCAATCACTGCCGACGACGCGCGTGATCGATTGGATTCCTATCTCTACGACGGAGCCGGCAGGCAGATCGGCCACCTGGATCCCTACGGGTACTACACGGAATCGAGCTATGACTCGTACGGGCTGCTGGTGGCGCAGCAGCGCACCGCGCAGCCGCTGTCCTGGAGCCTTCATGCAGATTTCGCCGCCGGCGGGGTTCGGGGGGAAACGTCGGAGGGGTACTACTACTTCGATCATATCAATACGGGAGACTCGCGGACCGAGTACCTGTACGACGCGTCAGGGCGGCTCCAGTTCAAGCTGACCTATGTGCGGACCAACGCCCAGGAGTACTGGACCCAGGCCGCGAACTCGGTTCAGATCGAGCGCATGGTCTATGACGCGGCCGGCCGGCTGGTAGCAGAGATCACCTACGGAGTGTCACCGCAGATCTACTGGCCGACCCGCATGGCGGCCGGGAGGGCAGCCCCGGGGGACGCGTACACCGCTCCCGCGATTCTTGACTGGCTGGACCAGGAAAGTGGCGGTGCGGTTGATGACCTTCCGCAACGCAAGACCCAGTACATCAGGGACTCCGCAGGCCGAACGCATTACAGCATCGGGCCAGACGGCCTGGTCCAGGAGTACATCTACGATGCGCTCGGGCAGGTGGTCGAGACCCGGCAGTATGGCGAACGTATCGAGGTGCGCAGCTGGGAAGAGGCCGAGCTTTCAGCGCATCTTGCCGGCATCGCGGACGTTCGGGTCACGCGCCAGGAGTACGACGAGGCGGGCAACGTTGTTGCACGTTACGACGCGTTGCAGGCGGTGGAGCGCTTCGTCTACGACGCCGTTGGACAGCTGATTTCGTATACGGACAAGAATCAGGCGGTCTGGACCTACCAGTACGACGCGGTTGGAAACCGCACCAGCGAGACAAGCCCGCAGGTCGTGGTGGCGCGGGCAGATGTGAACGGAAATCTGAGCAGTACGGTGCGTTCGATCGTAACGGTGATCGAATACGACGTGTTCGGCAACGTCACCCGACGCATCGAGGACCTGGGCACCGCGACCGCACGTGCAACGGAATACGAGTACAACAATCGTGGTCTTCAGGTGCTTACGCGCTACCCCGATGCCGGCGCGATGGGCAGCGATGGTCAGGTGCAGGCAAGCGGCGTCAGGCCCACCACCGAGGTGACCTATGACGCCCTGGGCCGCGCCGTCATGCAGCGTGATGTTCTGGGCTACTACAGCTACAAGACCTATGACAGTGCGGGCCGCGTACGATTCGACATCGACGCGGAGGGCTACGTCTCCGAGTACGGCTATGATGCGCTGGGGCAGCAGACGCGTTTGATGCGGTACGCATCGCCCGTCACGATTTCCGCCGGCTCAGCCCCCACTTCCGCCGACGTGGAATCGATGATTGTCGCCCGCCCGGGCGAGGATCGGCTGATCCTCACGCGCTACGACGTGGCCGGTCGCAAGTGGCAGGTCGTACAGGTCGACATGCGTCCCAGTATGTGGGGTGAAGGGCTTGAGCCCAACTACGGGAAGACGACGGAGTTCGAGTACAACGTCTACGGCGACGTCATCGCCGAGCGCAGTACGACCGATGCAGAGGGGTACTACCTCGAAGAGGGTTACGTAAACCTGCAGCAGGGCGAGGCCGAGGTTCGCTACTTCTACGATGCCGCAGGGCGTCGCAGTCACCGCATCGACGCCGCTGGGTACGTGACGGCGTGGGATTACGATGTGGCGGGCAACCTTGTTCGCGAAACCCAGTACGCCCTCGCGGGTGATGGCGCTCCGCCGGAAGACGACGGCAATGGCGGCGGAGGCGGTTGGGAGTCATTCCAGGCGCAGTCTCCCTTTGATCCGCTTTTCGCTGGCCATAACCGCGTTACCGAGTGGGACTACGACGTCCTGGGTCGCAAGGTGGCAGAGCGCACGTTCATCGGCAATCCCGACGACGGCATGTTCGTGGAGAGCTTGACCGAGTACGACGCGAATGGACAAGCCACGGCAGCCGTGGTGCTGGGCGAGCGGACGCAGACCTACTACGACGCATTGGGCCGGGTCACAGCGGTGCGCGAGAGCGAGCGCGACGTGGTCCAAGGCAACTCGGACATCCAGCTGGGCTCCACCGGTGTCAACCTGCAGTCGCAGCAGCTCTACCGCCGCGCATCGCCCTATAGCACCATGGCCTACGACGCCTTCGGTAACGTGGTGCAGGTGCGCCGCTACGCCGATGGTGCCGATCCGGGTCAGGTCGGCGTGGCGTCCAGCCGTGACCAGGTCATCAGCACCCTATACGACTGGCAGGGCCGCAGTGTACTGGAGCGCGATGCTACCGGCACATTGCATGCCCGCACCTATGACGCAGCCGACCGCCTGCTGGCGACGCGCTCGCGTCTGGACGGAAACTCCGGTCGCTGGTCGCTGGTGGTCAACGAGGCGATCTATGACAAGGTGGGCCGCCAGGTCATCAGCAAGGTGTCGCGCGAAATGCACCAGGGCGAGGGCAGCCCGGTGCTTGCGGTGGAAATCGATGCCACCTCGCAGGTCCGCTACAACGCCTTCGGCGAGATCATCGCCAAGGACACGCGTCTGGATTCGTCGCTGGCCACCAGCGATTTTGCTGCCCAGTATGTCTACGACGAACAGGGCAACCTGGTGGCAAGCAACGCCGAAGGCGGCGTCATGCGTCACTACACCTATGACCGTGCCGGGCGGGCGATCAAGGAAGTGCATTCGGTCCGCATCTCCGATACCGAGGTGGTGGATGTCGAAACGCGTATGGAGTACGACCTGCGCGGCAACTTGATCACCCAGTATCTGCCGAGCAACGACGATCGTGCCAATGGCGAGGTCACCATCGGTCGCACGTACGATGCGTGGGGCAACGTACTGTCGGCGACCGACCAGCGCGGCGGTACCACGTGGTACGAGTACAACGAACGCAGTCAGATCGTTCGGGAGGTCAAGCCCGAGGTCAAGGTCGTGGACAGCCACGGCGTTCAGACCTTCGAAAAGCCTGAGACCGTGTGGGAGTATGACGCGCTGGGCCGGCTCACCGGCACCCGCGACGCAAACGGCAACTGGCAGCGCTCCAGCTACGACGCCAGCGGCCGGTTGATCTACAGCGAAACCGCCACCGGCAACCGCACCTATAGCGCTTACGATGCCTTCGGTCAGAAGCGCTACACGCAGAGCCCGCTGAACTACCTCACCTTCATGGAGTACGACCAGGGCGGCCGCGTGGTCGCACAGGGCGACTTCCTGACCGAAGCCGACGGACAGACCCGGGCCAAGGCGGTCCGCGAACGCTATGCCGTCAACCAGAACGGCAACCGCCTGCGCGTTACCGATGCGCTGGGCTACGTGAACACCTTCGACTACGACAGCCGCGGGCTGGTCACGCGCAGCCTGACCGCCGCTGGCGTGGCCATGTCCTATGGCTACGATGCCCAGGGCAACAAGATCCGCGCGACCAATGCGCTCTCGGACGCCAACCTGGCCGCCGATGGCGTGCCGGTGTTCAACGGCGGCATCGTGGGCAGCCAGCCGGTCCTGGTTGGTCAGTCCGTGTCGCTCACCATCCCCGCGGGAGCCTTCTCCACCTCGGATGGCGAGCAGCCCAGCATCACGGTGCGGGTAACGTACAAATCCAGCAGCACCGCTGAAATCGACGTCACCGGGTTCACCTACGACCCGCAGACCCGCACGGTGACCGGCATCCCGGCGCAGACGGGCACCTACAGCATCATCATCACCGCGACCAGCGCCAGCGGGAAAACCGTCCAGACCACGGCTACGGTGAACTCGGTTTCGCAGACCGCCTACAACAACTTCTACAGCAACGCGCCCAAGGCGAATCTGGGGCTGTTGAACCAGGTGGTCGCACCGGGCCAGGGGTTCAGCTATCAGATTCCTTCCGGCACCTTCACGGAAGCGCCGGGGCAGGGCATCACGTACCAGGCGTACGTCACCAAGACTGTCTCGACCTACGACGCGGAGTTGAGGCGGACGGTCACCGAACGCATCCAGGTGGCGGTGGGCTCGGCCGAGGACGATTCCGGGCTGAGCTTCAATCCGTCCACGGGCGTGCTGTCCGGCGCGATGAGTAGCGTGGGCACCCGCTCGGTCACGATCGAGGCAAAGGGAGCGAACGGTCGTAGCACCTCCGTCACCCTGAACATCATCGCCCAGCAGCCCTCGGGCCGGCAGACGGTGGTGGACAGCGAAGGTGAGGTGGTCTTCCTCAACGAGCTGACCTGGAAGTACGACTACTTCGGTCGCCTGCAGGACCACAACGACCTCAGCGGTGCCGACTACGACTACAGCTACGACCCGGTCACCGGTCAGCTGCTGGGCGAGAACAGCAAGTGGACGGAGGAGGGCAAGTCGTACTCCACCCCGGTGAACGACTACTGGTACGAGCGCGACTGGCAGGAATACGGGATGGATTCCGGGCTGGTCGAGTACGACCTGCCGCCGGAACTGCTCAACGACCCGGCCCGCGAGTACAGCTACTACCGTTCCGGCGCGCTGAAGGAGCTCAGGGAGGGGCAGAACTGGTTCCGTTACGACTACGACGCCGCGGGCAACCGCACGTTGGAAGAGGCGTACACGCGCGATGCGGATGGCACCGTTCTTCACGTGGTGACCCGCGTGACCTATGACGCGCACGGGCGCATCACCAAGGTCATCCAGCATGACGAGGCGAATGATCGCCGCCTGCTTGAGCTGGGCTACGACTACGATGCGGTGGGCAACCGTCGACGCGTCTCTGCCAATACGGCCTACGACGCGACGGCTCCAGGCATCGATATCAATGGCATCACCAACCCGGACTTCGAGTCGGGCGACTACGGCTGGATCCGTGGCGAGGGCTGGTCGGTGGTCAACGGTGGCGAAGGAAACAGCACCCTGCGCGCGCAGTACAGCTTCACCGGTGGCTCCACCATCGTGAACAAGCAGCGGGTGGAAGTGCGCCCGGGTGAGACCATTACCGCCTCGGTGCGCGTGGACCAGGGGGCGTCCAGTGCCGGTGAGGCCGGGGCCGCCGTCTTCATCCAGTGGTACGACTACGCAGGCAATCCGCTTTCGGTCTCCGAAGGCAACATGGTGGACTCCGCCTCTGGCGGCAGCATCTACGACTCCCGTGTCCGGGACCAGGTGCCGCCCGGCGCGGTGTTCATGTCGATCGGTGCCCGGGCGTTCCGCAGCGGCGGGGGCGACCCGCTGTTCATCGACAACTTCACCTGGGGCGCTTCGCCGAACAACGGCGATCTGGCGAGCGCGTCAGGCTGGACGTACGAGCCTGGGGTGAGCTGGACAACCGAATACAACGGTGCCCTGATGTTCAACCGGGACGCTACGACCCGGGCGGTGAACAACGACCGGGTTGCGGTGCAGGCCGGCTCGATGGTGAACGCGCGCGCCAATGTGCAGCAGGGTGCATCCAGTGCAGGGGAGGCTTGGGGCGCAGTGTTCCTGACCTTCTATGACGCCAATGGCAATGTCATCGCTGAGGAGGTAGGCAACCGCGTAGACAGCGGGTCTGGCGGGGAATGGCATTCGTCCTATGTGACCAAGCGCGTACCGCCGGGTGCTGTGGAGATGTCCGTGGGCGGCATGGGCGGTGGTGCCGCCGGCAAGCCGCTGTGGATGGACGACTTCAGCTGGAACTACGAGCGCGAAGGTGAGCTTGACCCCGGAAGCACGTTCGTGGATCCGGATCCGAGCGATCCGTACACGCTGAAGGGAGCCAAGGACTACTGGTACGAGTATGACGCCAACAACCAGGTCAAGGTTGCCAACGGCAAGATGAACGCCAATGGGCAGATCGTGCTGGGCAGCGCCGACATCAGCTACGCCCTGGATTATGACGAGGCAGGCCGTGCCGTCCGGCGTCGCTACCTGAGTGGGCTGGTGGAAGTCTCGGAGATGACCCAGTACGACGAGCGCGGGCAGCGGCTGCGCGTGTTCCAGTCGACCGAGCTGGGCGGTGGCGGCCAGGCGGCCCTCAAGGAGGCGTACACCTATGACGCCGTGGGCCGGGTGGTCGAGCAGCGTACCTACTTCGATAACGGCAGCACCCAGAACGGGGTCAACATTTCCGGCTGGCTCAAGCACGGGGAAACGTTCACCTACGACGCCGACGGGCGGATCAAGCAGCAGATCGTGATGGGACGGGAAGTGGGCTGGACGGCAGCCGCGCAGTCCGACGGCGGCGCGTTCCAGACCACCAATCTGCGGAGCCTGCAGTACCTGTCCACGGTGACCTACTCGGGCTACGACCGGGCGGGTAACCTGATGGGGTACTCGTACCGATACATCACGCACGAGGCCGGAAGCGGCGCGGCGGCAAGCGACCCGAAGGGCTACACGCATACCTACATCTACTCGTACGAGGCACGTGACGGCTACCTTGAGGCCCGTGTTACCGGCCACAGCACCAACCAGAACTTCCGTGCGTCCACCACCTACAGCACCTACGATGCCTGGGGGCGCCGCGTGGCAGTCCGCGAGAACACTCCGCTGGCCAGCAACCTGGGCACGCTGGACGACCGCATCCGCTACTTCAGCTACGACGGCACCGGCAACATCCTGCAGCGCCGCGAGGGTTCGCTGAAAAACGGGCAGTTCGAGCAGGACGCCGGCCAGGCCACGCAGAACCAGATCTACGCCTACGTGGGCGGGCAGTTGGTGGCTTCGGGCAAGCGCAGTGGCGAAGTGGACGTTGTGGGACGCCTCACTGCTTGCCAGAGCAACAACGCGGCAG
Source organism: Stenotrophomonas maltophilia (assembly GCA_050983615.1). Lineage (GTDB taxonomy): Bacteria > Pseudomonadota > Gammaproteobacteria > Xanthomonadales > Xanthomonadaceae > Stenotrophomonas > Stenotrophomonas maltophilia_AZ. Next base: position 1,249,804 of record CP158958.1, read on the forward strand.
GCAGCTCGCGTACCACGGTGCTCGCGGGTGAAACCCTGCGCGGCATCGCCCAGCGAGTCTACGGCAATGCCAACCTCTGGTACGTGCTGGCGGAGGCTAATGCAATCACCGACGACAGCGGCCTGACCGCAGGTACCACCCTGGTGGTTCCGGAAGTAAAGGTGACCGCCAACGACGCGACGACGTTCAAGCCGTTCAGCCCGCAGGAAGCGATCGGTAACACCGCGCCCAACCTGCCGTACATCGAGCCGCCGCCGAAGGAGCATTGCAACGGGTTTGCAATGGTGTTGATGGTAGTGGTGGCCGTGGTTGCGACCATCTTTACGGCGGGCGCGGCCTTGACGGCCATTGCGGCGATGGCCCCCTCTCTGGGCATCGTGACGGCAGGCGGCGTGATGGCAACAGGCGCGGCCGTGCTTGCCGGAACGGTAACGGTGACGGGCACGGCCATGCTGGGGGCCGCAGCTGCCGTCGCAGGCGCAGCCTTTGCTGGCGGTATGGCGGGAAGCATCGCCAGCCAGGCAGTCGGTAAGGCGATGGGGGTGGTTGACAGCTTCAGCCTGCGTAGTGCGGTGGCGGGCGGTATCGGTTCCATGCTGACCGCCGGCGTTGGGAGCTCTGCGACTGTGGGCGGGATGGCCACGGCCGGCGCAGCCAGCGCAGTAGGTGCCTACGTGGGCGGGAAGATCGCTGGTGTGCCGGATACGCACTTCAGCTGGCGGGCGGTCGCTGCCTCGGCTGTGAGTTCCGTGGTGTCGGCGAAGATCAACAGCACCATTGGCTCTCCCTTCGGAGATTCAGCCGCCGGAGCGATCGCCAACAAAACACTGACCGGTACGGTGGGTGGCGTGGTGAGCCTGCACACTCGTCGCCAGTTCGGGCTGGGTGGTGACATCAACTACGGCAGTATCGCCGCTGACGCATTTGGCAATGCCCTTGGCAACTCCGCCGTGTCCTCGATGGCAGGCCCGAGAGCATCCGCGCCGGTAAGGGAGGGAATTCCGATACAGCGCTCAGCCCTGTCCGGCAGCGAAGTTGGGGATGTTTCTCCCATGCCGATCGACGTGGATTCTCAAGTAGCTGGTACATCGCCCATCGGCGACGTGGTGTACCGTCGTAGTGCAGAGTACATTCCGACGCTAGACACGGTTACGGCTCGGCCTTACGGAGAGGGCTGGTACTTCTATCGCTGGGATGGTGCAAACAAGATGTGGGTTGATCTGCAGCGCAGCCAGCGTCCGGCTCCGGCGCAGGTGGCTGGCGTCAGGCCAGCATGGTGGAATAGCTATGGTGCAAGTCCCAACGGCATTGGGCAATGGCGGATGATGGGCGCGTCGTCCGCACCCACACGTTCGAACCTGCCTGGGCTGGTTAATCGGGGCTTCTCCTTGGGCACGTCACATGCCTCTGGTAGTGGGTTGGGTCTCAGCGATCTCAGTGAGATCGCAAACAATGTGAACTTTGCGACCGGTCAGATTGAAACGGTCATCACCCGAGGAGCTCAAGCTCCGGCGGTGGCAGGGCTTTGGACGAAGGAAGGTGTGAATCGGCATGGAATCTCCTTGATCCTCAATAGCGATCTCGAGACTTCCAGCAAGATTTACGGTCCCTACGCAGAAACCTCCAAAATGCTGACCGAATCCATCGGTCGCTACTCCGGGGCTCTGAAGGGGGTTGCAGTCGTTGGAAATGCGGCCATGGTGGTGGATTCCGCCGCGTACGTTTACTCCAAACCGGAAGAGAAAAGGCTTGCTGCTACAATTGCGGTAGCTACGGATGCTACGGGTGGAGCCTTGGCAACATGGGGCGGAGGAGTGGCGGGTGGGGCGCTGGGAGGCGTAGTGGTTGGTTCTTCGACTGGCCCCTTCGCACCTTACGCTGTGCCAGTATTTGCTGCAGGCGGTGCAATTGCGGGTGCCTGGGGTTGGAACCTGTTCGCCAGTCCAAGCATCCGGGATCTCGACTATCAGCCCGATACTTCCGGTTGGCCAATGAACCAGAAGTACGCTCAGCACTACTGGGGAATGCCACAGGCCGACACTCAAGTGCGGGCTACTACGAGCAATCCAGTCGCTGCCTCTGACAAGAGCCCAGGTTGGCCGATGGATCAGAAGTACGCTCAAAATTATTGGGGTATGCCACAGCCGAAGGCCAATGAGAAGGTGCCGATGAATGCAAGAGTTGCAGCTCCTGCAGAGTCAGTAAAGGTCCCGTGGTACTCTGATCCAAAGAATGTCCGCCACTACTGGGGCATGCCCCAGAAGTGAGCATGCTGCACGGTTCTAAGATGAAACAAAGCGTTGGCTTGGTTGTAATTGCTTCGATCATTGCTGTTGCGGTACTGATTTGCGGGCCGATGTTCTACGCTCGTTGGATCTTGTTTATTCCAATAACATGGGTAAGCGTCGCTCGCCCGTTGATTTGGGTTGGCTCGGTGGGGCTGTTGATTTCGTATTTGGCGGTTCGTGATCGGTGCGCCAGCAGTTCAGAGGGGGAGTTTTCCAGGAATTTTCTTGTTGTCGTGGTTGGGGCTACACTCTTGGGGTTTCTCATGAGCGAAATATTCTTTGGCTACGCATCCGTCCTGAACCGAATGGGTGCCAAGCGAACTAGTCAGTGTTTCGTTCTTGATTCGCGTACTCCAGGGAATGGAGCTGGTCAGCGATTGCTGAAGGCTAATGTGTCTTTGCCTCGCGGGGCGGATATTCCTTCGCCCACGCTTCGCTACGTACCAAGCGCCGTGGACTTGTCGTCGGTCAAGCCCGGAGAGAGCTTCATGCTCGAAGTGCGAGACGGCTTCTTCGGGTACAACGTCATTCGTGGTCAGCGCGCAGTGTCAGGGTGCTCCAAGGAAGAATCCGCCCTTCGCGATCTTCCGTAAGAGATTGTTGGGGCTGTGCGGGGTGGAGCGGTTGGATGCGATAGACGGCGGCACATGCATGCAGCGCTACCGCTTTATTGTTTGAGTTGGTTGATGATTCTGACGGAGCTTTAGAGTGGACTACACAAAACTAGACAACGAAGAACTCCTCCGCCTCGCTATCGACGCCATCAACACCCAGCGCCAAGCCGACGGCCTGGTGCTGCTGAAGACAGTCCTCGAGCGAGACCCCACCAACACTGGCGCGATCTACATGCTCGCCGGCCAGCACGCGCAGCTGGGCCTGATGGACCGTGCCGAAGCTGGCTTCCGTCAGGTGCTGCAGGCCGACCCGTCACTGGCCACCGCCCGCTTCCAGTACGGTCAGCTGCTGCTCTCGCAGGAGCGTAAGACCGAAGCAGTCGAGGTCCTCGCCCCACTGCTGGAACGCCAGGACGAACTCGGTGCCTACGCTCGCGCCCTGCATGCCGCCGCCCAGGACCGGGCCGCCGACACCGTGCGCGAGCTGGCCCACGGCCTGGCTCAGCCGCAGACCAACGCAGCACTGGCCATCGACATGCGCCGGCTGCGCGATCAGCTGGCCGAGACGTCGCCGCCGGTGACAGCTGAGGCGGTGCCCCAGATGGAAACAACGGCACCGATCTTCCTGACCGGGTATGGTCGGGCCAACTGATCCCCTCACGAGTCTGCCGTGCCGATTGACCGCACTTCGCTTCCCTCACCGTTGATCGCCGCCATGCGGGCCGAACTGGCCCAGCGTGGCGGCCGCACCGGCACACCGGTCGGCGGCAAGGCGTCGTCGCAGCCGGCTGCGCCCGCGTCCGCCAATCTGCGTACCGAAGTGGCCACGCTGGTACGCGGCGTTGACCTCACCGACCCCGTGGCCATGCGGGCCGCCCGTCGTCGCGTGATTCGCGCCGTGCTCTTGAATGAGCTCGGCCCGGAGTTGCGCGAGTACAGCCAGTGGCAGCCCATGCTGGATACCCTGGTGGACAGCCTGGAAGCCAACGACGCACACCGGGAAAGCTTCGAGTCGTTCATCAAATCCGTTTCCGCATGAGCGCGGCAGGCACGGACGCGCCGCTGCCCATCGAGTTCAATCTGCACGGCGCGCACCTGGGCGACCTGCTGCTTGCACTGCCCGCGATCGGGGCCGCGCTGAAGCAGGCCCCGGTGATCGTCTCCGGTCTGCTGCCTCGCCACTTCACCGCATTGCGCGATCTGCCTGTGGCGTTCCGGCATGCACCCGGTGTGCCGGTGCGCACGCTTCGTCCGCGTTTCCAACCGGGCACCCATCGCACGGTGGCGTGGCTGGACGCGCTGGGTCCGGGCACGCAGCCGGTGCGGGTGCCCATTCCCATACACGGACTGGGGCAGGCAAAGGCGCTGCTGCCGCCCGCCCGCTGGGCACTGCTCAGCACCTGGGCCGACCATCCCGCCAAGCGCTGGCCCATGGCGAACTGGTCCCTCGTCGCGCAGTCGTTGCTCGACCGCGGCTATCGCGTGGCCCTGATCGGCCCGGCCCAGGCGCGCGAGCATGATCCGCAGCCCTGGCCGCCCGGCGTGCACGACCTGCGCGGGCAGGACACTCCCACCACCTGGCCGGCCCTGCTGACCCGCGCGTCGCTGGTGGTGAGCCTGGACACCGGCAGTGTGCACATGGCCGACGCGCTCGGCATTCCGGTGGTCGGGCTCTACAGCGTTGCGCACCCCCACGAGTATGGACCGTTCTGGCAGCAGCATGCCTGCGTGCATGCGGCGCACATGGCATCCATCAGTCCCGAGGACGTTCTGGCGCGGATCGAGTCGTACAGCGCCCCCTAAACTTGTTGCCCCGGCTTGGGATACGGGGTGAAGGGGGCCGACGGATGGCCCCGTTCACCACATGAGGGCAGGGCATGGTTGCTGTGATTTCCGGGAACGGATTAGGGCTGTTCAACAGTTCGCTGCACAACGGGCTGGGGCTGACCGGGTCGGATCGGCTGGGTGCCCAAGGCAACGACCGGCACTACGTCAACGTAGCCAACGGCAACCTGGTGCTAAGCAGCCAGGACGAGCAGCTGCTGTTCCGTGGCATGGCCATCGGCCAGTTCCGCACGTACAACAGCCAGGGTCTTTCCAGCCAGGTAGGCGACGATGGCTGGCTGACCGGCTTCGAGCGCCGCGTGGAACTGCTCTCCGGTGCGCTCAACGCCAGTGGCTCGGTCATGCGTCTGCACGTGGGCGATGGCTCCTTCCAGGATTTCACCTACGACGGCAATGGCGGCTACCGGTCGACCACCGGCGATGGCGCGCACGACACGCTCACCTATGCCGCCGGCGCACGCACCTGGACCTACATCGAAGGCAGCACCCGGCGCGAGGAGACCTATGCCGACCATGCCGATGCGGCGCTGAGCGGTCGCCTGATCCGCATCCGCGACCTTCGCGGCGACGGGCAGGATCCCGCCAGCTGGGAGGTGCTGTACGACGTGGCCGGCCGCATCTCCGAGATCCGCAGCGAGGACGCCTCTGCAGGCACCGCCACGGATGCCATAGTGTTCACCTATGACGGCAGCGGTAGGCTATCGGGCCTCTCTACCCGTGAGAACGGCGTACTGCTTGGCCAAGTCAGCTACGGCTACGACAGCATCGGTCGGCTCACCAGTGTGCTGGTCGACCTGACGCCTCAAGACGGCATCGGCGACCAGGACACCTGGAACGGGACCAGCGCTTCGGCGAATGACGGCTACCTCTACCGCACGGTGTACACCTACACCGATACCACCAGCCTGAAGATCAGCCAGGTGCGGCAGGGCGATGGTAGCGTGGTGAGCTACACCTACGACGCAGCCGGCCGTGTCGCCACCGTCACTACGGGCGACACAGCGGGTGCCCACGTCACCCTGACCTATGCCTACGACGTGGCGGCGGGCCGCACCGACATCACCGATGACAGCGGACGCACCTGGTCGTACTTCCACGACGCACAGGGACAGCTGACCCAGATCCAATCGCCGGCCGTGGATGGCCAGCGCACGGTCAGCCATTACGCCTACGATTCGGACGGCAACCTGGTCCAGGCGCTCACCCAGCGCGGCGCGCAGGTGCTGTCCCGGGTGGACTACCAGTACGACACCCATGGCAACCTGCTGTGGCAATGGACGGCGGTGGATCCGGCCAGTGGCAGCGCGGCCACGGCTGTGCAACGCACCTACACGGCCACGCATCAGCTGGCCTCGGAAACGCTGTACAGCGGGCTGGACGCCGATGGTGCCGACGGTGGTGCCACGGCCTCCGGCGGGGCGACCACCACCTATCTGTATGACGCCCAGAACCGCATCCGCTTCGTGGTGGGGCAGAGCGGGGAAGTGATCGAGCGCACCTACCACGCCAGTGGCAGCGGGGTGGGGCAGCTGGCCAGCGAGCGCCGTTACCTGGGTGCAGGCTTCGATGGCACCCGTACATTGGCCTCCCTGGAGGCGTGGGCCACGACGTGGCAGCGGACGAACAGTGGTCTCACGCAGTACAGCTATGACCTGCGCGGCCGGTTGAGCCAGTCGCAGGCGTTTGATCGCGTGGCCGCGGACGGCAGCGGGCTGCTGGGCGACGGCACTGAAATCACCGACTTCGCCTACGACGCACAGGGGCTGTTGCGTGAGAAGGCCGTGGTTCGCAACCCCGGCGGCCAGAGCGCGGCAGACGGTGCCGTGCGCCAGACCGTCAGCTACGCCTACGACGGCATGGGCCGGCTGCTGGCCGAGCTGGTGCAGGAGCGTTGGACCCCGGCCGGCCAATCGGAACAGGTACGGCCGCTGCGCAGCACCACCTGGACCTACCAGGACTCCGGCAGCAGTGTGAGCAGCCGTATCGAAGCGGGGATTGCCGGCGACGGCACCGCCAATGACCTGCTGCGCACCGAGCTGCGCAATGCAGCCGGGCAACTTCTGTCAGTCACCGAATCGCTGCTGGACGGCAGCGGGGTGTCCCGGCAGACCCGGCATTACTACGACGCCACCGGCCAGCTGCGTGCCAGCGAGGATGCCAACGGCGGTCGTACCTACTTCTTCTACGACGCCGCCGGCCGGCTGAGCGGTCAGGTGGATTCCACCGGTGCGGTGCTGGAATTCGTCCGCGATGGGCTGGGCCGGGTGGTGTCCACCATCGCTTTCGCCACCCGCGTGTCCACCACGGCGTGGCTGGTCAATGATGCCGTCGTTCCCACAGGTCTGAGTGAGGTGCGACCGGGCGCGTCGGCGCAGGATCGCACGGCGACCACCCGCTACGACGCGCTGGGCCGGTCATTGGAGGAAGCAGGCCCGGACGGCACCATCACCGCCTACACCTACGACGGCGCTGGCCGGCTGCTGCAGGCGCGTACTACTGACGCTGCAGGCACCCCGGATACGGCGCGCACGCAGCGCTACCTGTATGACGGCACCGGCCGTGAAGTGGGGCGGCTGGATGCTGCCGGTTACCTGACTGAGTTCCAGTACGACGCCGCCGGTCGCCGTACAGCCACCATCGCTTATGCAACAGCAAGTCCAGCGGCCGCCCTGGCGCAGGGCGATCTGGCCGCATTGCGCCCCCAGCCCAGTGATGGCGACGCGACCGTCCGCGAATTTTATGACGGCCGCGGCAACCTGGTCGGTTTGCTCGATGCCGAAGGCTACCTCACCGAATACATCTACGATCAGGCCAGGAACCAGCGCGGCACCGTGGCCTACGCGCTGCAGGTCACCGGCGCGGCGCTGCAGCAGGGCTTCTCCATGTTGCTGGCGGCGGCCAGGCAGGGCGGTGCAAGGACCACGCTGCGCAGCTACGATGCCATGGGCCAGCTGGTTATTGAAGTATCGCCGGAAGGCGTGGTTACTCTCTTCAGCTACGATGCCCAGGGTCATCTGCTGCACACCCGAACCGATGCCGCCGGCAACGACGTGCGCGATGGCGCGCGCCGCTACGACGCGTTTGGCAACCTGATCGGTGAGCTCAATGGTGCGGGTGCGGCACTATATGACCCGGCCATGCAGGTAAGCGAGCTCGACGCGCTGTTCGCGCAGTATGGCGTGCGGCATGTGTATGACGCGCTCGGCCAGCGCATCGAGAGCATCGATGCGGAAGGCAACCGCACCTGGTACTTCTACGACTCTGCCGGTCGCCTGACCCAGACCATCCACGGCGTCGCCGACGAGAACGGCTTGCGCAATGCCCTGGGCGAAGTGGAGGAAACCCGCTATTCGGCCTTCGGCCAGGCATTGGAAACCATACGCTACGCAGGCCATATCACCCTGCAACCGCCGTTTGGCCGCCAGCAGGCCGAAGCCGCCGTGCAGGTGCTGCAGTTCGTGGCGACGGTCGATAGCCGCCGCCAGTACCACTACGACCGCGCAGGAAGGTTGATCGAGCAGATCAACGCGGAAGGCATGGCCACCCGCACCGGCTACAACGCCTTCGGCGACGTGGTCCGGGTTGAGCAGCAGGTGTCCGCCTCTGACTGGAAGGTGACCGGGTACATCTACGACCGGAGAGGGCTGGCAGTGTCCTCCACCGAGGACGTGGGCGGCCTGGAGCGCACCACTACCGCGCAGTACGACGCATTCGGGCGAGTCATTTCCAGCACTGATGCGAAGGGCCGTATCACGCAGTTCGGTTACGACCGCAATGGACGTCAGGTGGAAGTCGCCCGCACGGTCAGCGGGCGTCTGGAGCGGGCGCTCACCCGGTACGACGCCTACGGTCGTACCCTGAGCACCACTGATGCGCTGGGCCGGGTCACCACCTTCGCCTACGACGATGCGGCCCGCAGCATGACCCTGACCACGCCGCAGGGGCTGCAACTGGTCACCGTCTACAACGCACATGGTGAGCAAGTGGAGATCCGCCGGCCGGACGGCTACGTGCAGCGGTTCACTTATGACCAGGATGGTCGACTCATCAGCGACCGTCTCAGCCGGCAGGACGCTGTGGAGGGCGAGTTCGACGAACGCCTCCAGTACGTGTACGACATTCGCGGCAACCTGGTTGAGAAGCGCGACCTCACCGGCGCCGGCACGGTCTACACCTACGACGCGCGCGGCCGGGTGCTTACCCGCGTGGATGATGGCTCCCAGTGGGATGACATTACCGGCACGCTCATTCACGACGTGGCAGCCAGCTGGACCTACGGTTACGATGCCCAGGGTCGCCAGGTTTCCGTCACCGACGGCACCGGCGTGCAGACGGTGTTCGCGTACGATCGCGAGGGCCGGCTGCTCGAAAGCACCATCGACCCCATGGGGCTGGCGCTGAAGACCCAGTACAGCTGGGACGGGCTGGGCAACCAGCTAAGCGTCACCGAGGGCGAGGGCACCGCGGCCGCCACCACCACGCTGTACGTCTATGACGGCCTGGGGCGCCGGATCAGCGAAGTGCGCGCGGCCGGCAGCCTGGACCTGGCCACGCTGTACACCTACGACCTCAACGATAACGTGGTGGCGCGGCAGAGCGCTGGCGGGGGTGTGGCCCGTTACGCCTACGACGAGGCCGGTCGCCTGCTGCTCAGCATTGACGAGCTGGGTGGCGTGACCGAGCAGCGCTACGACGCGGCGGGGCAAGTCACTTCCAGTCGTCAGTACGCCACGCCGATCAACCTGCAGGGTCTGGCGCTGCCCGCCAGCGAGGCGCAGATCCGTGCGCGCATGGTCGCCGATGACGCGCGCGACCATCTGGCCTATTACCGCTACGACGCCGATGGCCGTCAGGTGATCAGCGTCAATGCCGCGGGCGCGGTCACCCGATCCATCCGGGACGCGCAGGGCAATGTGGTGCAGACCCGCACTTATGCGCAAGGGCTGCTGCTGAGCGCGGCCCAGCGTGCCGCGCTGGACAGTGGTGCGCTGGATGCAAACGGTATCCTGGCCGCGATCAATGCCGATGACAGCCGTGACCGGATCGATTCGTACCTCTACGACGGTGCCGGCCGCGAGCTGGCCCACATCGACAGCGCCGGGGCCATCTCGCGCACGTCCTACGACAAAGCGGGCCGGGTGGTCGGCACCTGGATCGTGCAGTCGCAGGTACTGCCCCCGCATGCCGGCATCGCCAGCGGCACGGTGACGCTGGAGTCGCTTGGCGAGCTTATCGACCCGTCCAAGGGCAACAACCACGCAGTGGATCGCCTGTATGACGCCGCCGGGCGTCTGGTCGCAGTGATCACCTGGGCGCACTCGGAAGACGCACCGAATGCCTACGACGGCAAGGTGAACGCTCCCCGCGTGAAACGTTACGTCTACGACGCCGCTGGCCGGGTAACGTCCACCATCGACTACGGCGTGTTTCCGGACTGGTACTACCCGACTTTCGCCGCATCGAGCCCCACCAACAGCGGTGGTCCGGCAAGCTGGGCGAACCTGCCGCAGCTGCTGGATTCCATCCTTGCGGCCAACTGGCACAGCACCCCGCTTGAGGAGATGCCCCAGCGGGTCACCCGGCACATCTACGACAGTGCCGGGCGCGAGCGCTTCCAGATCGGTCCGGATGGTGCCGTGGTTGAAGCGCGCTTGGATGCGTTGGACCAGCAGGTGGAAACGCGCCGGTATGGGCAGCTGGCGGAGAACCGTGACTGGACCGAAGCCGAGCTGGTGGCCTGGCTGGCTGACGTACAGGATGTGCGCATCAGTCGACAGGCGTTTGACGCCGCTGGCCGCGTCACCGCCCGCTTCGACGCACTGAACGCCGCCGAGCGCTACGTTTACGATGCCTTGGGCCAACTGCTGCAGTACACCGATAAGAATCAGGCCACCTGGACCTATGCCTATGACGCCGGCGGCCGACGCATCAGCGAGACCAGCCCGTTGGTGGCGGTGTCCATCGCGGGCGTGGACGGAAGCGTGCAGACCGTGGTGCGCTCCGTCGTCACCCTGAATGCCTACGACATCTTCGGCAACGTCATCCGCCGTACCGAGGATGCTGGCGCGGGCACCCAGCGTGTCACCGAGTACGAGTACGACAACCGCGGCCTGCAGGTGCGTACCCGCTTCCCTGATGCGGGCGCTATGAACGCCAGCGGCCAGCTGGTCGCCACCGGGGTGCGCCCCACGGTGGAGGTCACCTATGACCTGCTCGGCCGGGCGGTGATGCAGAAGGATGTGCTGGGCAACTACAGCTACAAGACCTACAACAGTGCCGGCCAGCTGCAGTTTGAGGTGGATGCGGAAGGCTACGTCACCGCGTATACCTACAACACGGCAGGCGAGCAGATCGAACTACGCCGCTACGCCAACGCGATTGCGACCGTTCCGGGCGTGGTGCTGCAGTCAGGGGATGTGGCCACGCGCCTCATTCCGGAGCAGGGCCGTGATCGCATCCTGGCTACCTACTACGACAGTGCTGGCCGAAAACTTCTGGTGTCGGAGATTACGTACAGGCAGGATACCTGGGACGAAGAGTGGCACTACCTCTTTGGCGCGTCGACAAAGTTCAAGTACGACGCGTATGGCGACATGGTGTTCGAAGGCAAGTTGATCGAAGAGCCGGGTGGTTACGTCTATCAGCCCGGGCAGTTTGAATCTCTGAGCTACACCTACACCCGCTGGAACAAGAACGCGTACTTCTACGACGCCGCCGGCCGCAGGATCAAGCAGATTGATTCCGAAGGCTTCATCACCCTATGGGAGTACAACGCCCAGGGTGACCTCATTCGTGAAACCCAGTTGGCCGAAGCCCAGTGGTATTGGGATTACGACGGCATGCCCGGCTCTAACAAGGTTCCCACCACCTGGGGCCATGACCGGGTCACCGAATGGAGCTACGACGCCCTCGGCCGCCGTGTCAGCGAACGCCAGAGTATCGGCAATCCCGCCGACGGCCAGTTCGTCGAAACCACCACCGAGTACGACGCCAACGGCCGCGCCATTGCCGCCACCGTGCAGGGGCAGCGCACCGAGACCTACTACGACGCCCAAGGCCGCGTAACCGCCGTCCGCGAAAGCGAGCGCGATGTGGTCAATGGCAACGCCGACCAGCTGCTGGCCGCCACATCCGTGGGGTTGGGCAGCCAAGCCCTGTACCGACGCGCATCCCCCTACAGCACCATGGCCTACGACGCCTTCGGCAACGTGGTGCAGCTGCGACGCTATGCAGACGGTGTCGAGGCCGGGCAACTCGCCGTGGCCTCGGCGCGAGACCAGGTCCACACCACGCTCTACGATTGGCAGGGTCGAAACGTGCTGGAGCGGGATGCTGCCGGCACCCTGTATGCGCGCAGCTACGACGCGGCCGACCACGTGCTGTCCACGCGCTCGCGCCTGGAGGGCAATTCTGGCCGCTGGGCGCTGGTGGTCAACGAGGCCACCTATGACCGCGCCGGGCGGCAGCTGACCAGTCGTGTCTACCGTGAGCTGCACCAAGGCGAGGGCGGGGCGGTGTTGGGCATCGAAGCGGACGCCACTTCGCAGGTGCGCTACAACGGCTTCGGCGAGATCATCGCCAAGGACAGTCGCCTCGACGCCAACCTGGCTACAGAGTTATTTGACGCCCAGTACGTCTACGACGACAACGGCCGGCTCACCGCCACCAACGCAGAGGGCGGCATCTGGCGCTACTACAGCTTTGATCTGGCCGGCAACGTGACCGCCGAACGGCATGCCGTGCGTGACAGCACCGGCACGCTGGTCCAGGTGGAAACGCGCATGGAGCGTGACCACAAGGGGCAGCTGCTGCGTCAGTACACCGCCGGCAACTCCGACCAGGAGAACGACTACACACTGACCGAGCGAAGCTACGACGCCTGGGGCAACGTGCTCACGCTGACCGACGCGCTCAACAACATCACCTACTACGAGTACAACCAGCGCAATCAGCTGACCCGCGAGCTCAAGCCAACCGTCCGCGTCTTGAATGAAGATGGCAGCGTCGAAATGCTGGCACCGGAGCTGCTGTGGGAGTACGACCTCACTGGCCACCTCACCGGTACCCGCGATGCCAATGGCAACTGGACCCGCAGTGGCTATGACGTGGCCGGCCGCCAGACGTATGCGGAGGACGCATTCGGCAAGCGCACCCAGCTGGCCTACGATGCCTTCGGGCAGAAGCGCTACACCCAGGACCCACTGGGTTACGTGACGTTCCTGGAGTACGACACCGGCGGGCGCGTCATCGCGCAAGGTGACTTCCTGCGCGAAGCAGACGGCTTGACCCGCAGCAAGGCGACCCGCGAGCGCTACGCCCTGAACCAGAACGGCAATCGCCTCCGCGTCACCGATGCACTGGGCTACGTCAACACCTTCGACTACGACAGCCGTGGCCTGCTGACCCGCAGCCTGACCGCCGCCGGTGTCGCGATGTCCTACGGCTATGACGCCCAGGGCAACAAGATCCGGGAAACCAATGCACTTTCCGACCCCAGTCTGGCCGCCGATGGCCTGCCGGTGTTCAATGGCGGGCTGATTGCCGAGCGGGTAGGCGTGGTCGGCCAGTCGTTCACCCATGTGATACCGGCCGGGGCGTTCACCACCGCGGACGGTGAAGTACCCGCGCTGTCCGTCCGCATCGAATACTGGGACGCCGCGCTGGCCCTGTACCGCGAGGCGGCAGGCTTCAGCTACGACGCCACCACGCGCACCGTCACCGGCAGTGCGGGCCAGGTGGGGCGGTATCGTCTGACCTACACCGCCACCAGCAGCAGCGGCAAAACGGCGTCCACCACGGCGGAAATCGACGTGGTCAGCCAGGCGCAGTACGACAACTACTACAGCGGTGCCCCGGCAACGCCGAACGGCCTGTTCAATCAATCGGTCACCGCAGGACAGCCCTTCAGCTACCAGCTGCCCGCAGGCAGTTTCATCGACATGCAGGGGCAGGGTCTTGCGTACTCGGCCTACGTGTACACGTATGTGCAGGAGCCCGACAACGATGGCCTGGTCAGCAATGGCGGGTTCCAGTGGGTGCAGGTCGGATCGCCAGAGGACCATACCGGGCTCAGCTTCAATGGCTCCACCGCGACCCTCAGCGGCACGCTGCATGGCGTACAGCGCCAGCCGATCCAGATTGTGGCTACCGGAGCCAATGGCCGATCCAGCACGCTGACCCTGGACATCAACAGCCGCCAGGCCGACGGCCGCAGAACCACCGTGGACGACGAGGGCCAAACCGTCCACCTGGACGAGCTGACCTGGTCGTACGACTACTTCGGGCGGCTCATCGACCACAACGACCTCAGCGGCGCGGACTACGACTACACCTACGACATCCAGACCGGGCAGTTGCTGGGTGAGAACAGCAAGTGGACCGAGCAGGGCCGCCAGTACGCCACCCCGGTGAATGACTACTGGTATGAGCGCGATTGGGAGCAATACGGGCTGGACGCGGACCAGACCGGCCTGGGCCTACCCGATCCGGTGGTGGACGACCCCGCACGCACCTACAGCTACTACCGCTCCGGTGCGCTGAAGGAGCTGAAGGAAGGTCGCAACGCGTTCCGCTACGAGTACGACGCCAATGGCAACCGCACGGTGGAAGAGGCGTACACCTTTGATGCCAACAACCAGCTGCTGCACGTCATCACCCGCGTCAGCTACGACGCGCATGGCCGCATCACCAAGGTCACCCAGCGCGACCTGGGCAACAACCGTCGCCTGCTGGAGCTCAACTACGACTACGACGCCGCCGGCAACCGTCGCCGCGTGCTGGCACGCTCGGCCTATGACGCGGATTCGATGGGCATCGAGATCAACGGCATCACCAACCCCGACTTTGAGGGTGGTGAATACGGCTGGACCCTCGGCGACGGCTGGAGCGTGGTCAACGGCGGTGAAGGCAACAGCCAGCTGCGCGCGCAATTCAACCTGACCGGCGACACCACCCTGATCAACAAGCAACGGGTGGAGGTGAAGCCGGGCGAGGTGATCACCGCCTCGGCGCGGGTGGAACAGGGCGCTTCCAGCGCCTATGAGGCAGGGGCGGCGGTATTCATCCAGTGGTACGACGCGGCCGGCAACGAGCTCTTCCGATCGATGGGCAATGTGGTGGAAGATGCATCGGGCGGCGCGGTGTACGACTCGCGTGTAACCGTTGAGGTGCCCTGGGACGCGGCGTACATGTCCATCGGTGCCTGGGCTTACCGCAACAGCGGCGGCGACCCCGTATTCGTTGACGACTTCACCTGGGCGTCCTCGCCGTACAACGGCAATCTGGACGGCCCCTGGGCCTGGAACCTTGAAGACGGCGTAACCTGGACCTACGAGAACGGCGGCTCACTGGAGTTCAACCGCGACGCCGATACCAAGGCGATCCACAGCGCCACGATGCCGGTACGCGCCGGCACCTGGGTCAATGCGCGTGCCAACGTGCAGCAGGGTGCCTCCAGCGCGGGTACGGGCTGGGGCGCGGTGTTCCTGCGCTTCTATGACGCACAAGGCAATGTGATTGCCGACGTGGAAGGCAACCGGGTGAACGACGGCGATAATGGTGCCTGGCACTCGTCGTACGTGAACAAACAGGTGCCTCCGGGCGCGGTGAGCATGTCGGTGGGTGGCGTGGCCGGGCGCAGCGGCGGCCATGCGGTGTGGATGGACGACTTCAGCTGGAACTTCGAGCGCGAAGGCGACCTGGACCCCACCGGCAACTTCGTTGACCCGGATCCGAACGATCCGTACGACATGCCCGAGCCGTTCAAGGTCTACTGGTACGACTACGACGCGGCCAACCGGGTGAAGGTGGCCAATGGCCGGATGGTGGACGGGCAGATTGTGCTGGGCAACGCCGACATCAGCTACGCACTGGACTACGACGACGCCGGCCGCGCCATCCGTCGCCGCTACCTCAAAGGACAGACCGAGGTCGCCGAGCTCACCCAGTATGACGAGCGCGGGCAGCGCATCCGCGTATTCCAGGCCACGGCGCTGGGCGCGGAACAAGGCGCGATGCAGGACAGCTACAGCTATGACGCCACCGGCCGGGTGACCGAGCAGCGCAGCTACTTCGACGCCGGTACCCTGCGCAACGGCGTGAACATCTCCGGCTGGCTCAAGCACGCCGAGGTGTTCAGCTATGACGCGGATGGACGGATCCTCTCGCAGGCCATCAAGGGCCGGCAGGTGGACTGGACGGCCACCGCGCAGGGCGATGGCGGTGTGGCGCAGGTGACCCAGCTCTCAAGTCTGCAGGACCTGGCCCGGGTGGACTACTCGGGCTTCGGCTACGATGCCGCCGGTCGCCTGCGTGGCTACAGCTATCAGTACTCGTTGCACGAGGAGGGTAGTGGTGCCCAGGCCAGCGACCCGAAGGGTTATACGCATCGCTACGTGTATTCGTACGAGGCCCGCGACAGCTATCTGGAATCGCGCATCCAGGGCACCAGCAGCAACCAGAACTTCCGCGCGTCCAGCAGCTACAGCAGCTACGACGCCTGGGGCAGGCGCTCGGCGGTGCGCGAGAACACTCCGCTGGCCAGCAACCTGGGCACGCTGGACGACCGGATTCGTTACTTCCACTATGACGGCACCGGGAACATCTCGCAGCGACGCGAAGGTTCACTGACCAACGGCCATTTTTTGCAGGATGCCGGGCAGGCGACCCAGAACCAGCTCTACGCCTATGTAAACGGCCAGTTGGTTGCCTCAGGCAAGCGCAACGGCGAAGTGGATGTGGTGGGCAGGTTGACTGCCTACCAGAGCAACAATGCTGGCGGCAGTACCCGCACAACTGTGCTGGCAGGTGAAACCCTGCGCGACATCGCCCAGCGCATGTATGGCAATGCCAACCTCTGGTACGTGCTGGCCGAAGCCAATGCGATCACTGATGACAGTGGGCTGACTGCAGGTACGACGCTTGTGGTGCCGGAGGTGAAAGTCACCTCTAACGATGCGACCACGTTCAAGCCGTTCAGCCCGCAGGAGGCGATAGGGAGCACGTCGCCGAACCTGCCGTACATCGAGCCGCCGCCTAAGGAGAATTGCAACGGGTTTGCGATGGTGTTGATGGCCGTTGTGGCTGTGGTGGCCGCTGTGTTCACTGCCGGGGCGGCGCTTGCGGTGCTGGCACCGAGTTTGATGGCGGGCGGCGTCATGGCGACCGGTGCCGCAGTGCTTACTGGGAGTATTGCAGTAAGTGGTGCTGCAATTGGCACCGTGGCAGCGGGTGCGGCGGTCGCTGGCGCAGCATTTGCGGGAGGCATGGCTGGCAGTATCGCAAGTCAAGCGGTTGGCAAATCGTTGGGAGTTGTGGATAGCTTCAGCCTACGCAGTGCGGTGGCTAGTGGAATTGGTGCAATGGTGACGGCCGGTGCGGGCGGGGTCTTCGGCGGCGGCGCGCCGGTGGGAGAGCTGATCGAGGGCAACACCTACACGAGCATGGCGGCTAACTACGGCGCGGTCGCTGCCCGAGGTGCAGCGGCGGCGTTGGGCGGCTACATAGGGGGAACCATCGCTGGGGTGTCGGACACGCACTTCAGCTGGCGAGCAATAGCAGCCAGTGCTGTCACCGCCGTCGTGGCCGGAAAGATCAATCAGAAGCTTGGGGTATCAAACACCCTGGACAATCCCAATGGTATCGCCGGAAACACCTTCGCCAACGCGGTCGGTGGAGTAGTGAGCTTGCATACCCGCCGCACATTCGGCATATCGAACGATATCAACTACGGCGCAGTTGCTGCTGACGCATTCGGGAACGCGCTCGGTACTGCCATTGTGGGTGCCTCCATTCGGTACGATGTGTCCAAGCGAGAGTGGTCGGTTGCTGGAACAAGCGCTGCTGACAAGTTTGCCTTCGCCACTGCGAGTATTGGAGACGGGCCGATCGGTCTTGATAACGGTTGGGCAGATATTAGCTCACTCAATGTCACTGATATGCCGGCAGTGCAGGTGCGCGTGACCAACCAGGATTTTCTGGATGCGGGTGTCGCTGCGGCCGATATTCCTCTTGTCAGGGACTATTGGGCCAAGCAGGCAGCT
Organism: Stenotrophomonas maltophilia; assembly: GCA_050983615.1. GTDB lineage: Bacteria > Pseudomonadota > Gammaproteobacteria > Xanthomonadales > Xanthomonadaceae > Stenotrophomonas > Stenotrophomonas maltophilia_AZ. The sequence goes on from CP158958.1 coordinate 1,267,591, forward strand.
TCGCGTGAAATGGTCCTCTCTGACCGCAGACGAGGGAATGAGATCGGCGTCGGTGCGCTCAACGGCCAGAACTCCATTGAGGTGGATCCCTACCCTTATCGACAGAACTCGCCGGTTCCTCCGATTCTTACTCGGTCGCTTTCCGCGCCCATCCCGATCCCAAAAGCTCCGACCATCGGCGACGTTGCCAAGGAGGCTATCTCGGGGATGTTCGCGCCTGTCACTTCGATCATTGAGCTCAATGCGGCCGTTTCTGACTATGCACTGGTTGCCATCAAGGATGGGATCAATGGCATCCGAGAGAGCTCTAGGCAGTCGATTGATAACTCGAGTTCGGCGCCAGAGGCCGCCCTTGCATCGGTGGTCTATGCAATCAACAGCGTTACGGATGAGGTGGTGTCTGGCGGAGTGGATTCGCTCAGGTTGCTCACGAATGGAGAAGAGCGGCGTAAGGTAGCGGCGGGCATGGGCGCACTGCTCACCACAAACCCGTTGACAACTGCTGGGATGGCATGGGAGCAGTGGGGCGCGCTGTCTGATGAAGATAGGTTGGCTAAGGCAGGAGCCATGATTGTCAGCTTGCCTAAAGGCGTGACTGCTCTGTCAGATGTACTAAAGGTAAAGGCGCCTGCTGAAGTTACTGGTGGAATGTTCAGGCGAGTCGAGAACCTCGGTGCGTTTTCCGAACTGAAGGTTCCCATGCAAATGCGGATGGTGCGTCAGGCAGCGAAAGACGGCGGCATCGGTCTTAGCGGTATAAACATCAAGATCATTCGCGATGCTTCCTACATCGGCAGGCCAGTCGCGGGGTATGCGCATCCGAAGGGCATCCTGTATCTATATCCTGAGGCCTTCAGGAGTACGGAGGATCTGGTGAAGACGCTCGGTCACGAGAGAATGCACTTCATGCAGAATAAGACATTCGGCATTACGGATGATAACCTGAAGCTGGAGCTGAATGAGGCGGGGGCGTACGCTTCGGAAGACGCGTTTTGGCAGTACTATCTTCAGAATAATTCAGGTCGACTCGAGGAGTTTCGGTGATGTTGAGTTCGGAGCAATACTGGGCATGGTTCGAGCACTTGCCTTCTTCCTTTGATAGATACAGCAGTACACTTTGCCCTAACTGCTCCCATGTGGGATTGGAGTACCAGCACTTTGGTCCGCCGCGCGGAGATTATGGTTGGATGAAGGTATGGTGTACCAATTGCAAAGTTGGTGTTGAGCTCCCTCGGGTTCGACTTGCAGATGTTGGCTCCGTGCTCCGATCTGAAACCGAGTACGAGGCATTTGCTGAGAAGCATCTTGACCTGAGAATTTCAAGGATGGTTGTTGCGGATTAGCATGCCTGCCAGTGACCTTCCGGCATTCCACAGAGGGCAGGCCATCCACAGATTGGACAGGGCAAACAGGGTCAGCACCTGAGCGTTGTTCTTCGCCAAGCCGCGATAGCGGACCTTGGTGTACCCGAACTGGCGCTTGATGACTCTGAAGGGATGCTCCACCTTCGCGCGCAGGCTGTCTTTCCAGGTTTCCCAGCGCTCCTGGTATCGCCGCTCCCTTGCGTTCCCGATCGCCTTCACCTTGCCGCGCTTCTGTGCAATCAGGAAGGCGGCTTTACAGTTCTTCAGCTCTGCTCGGGAGTCCGCGCCGGTGTATCCGCTGTCGCGGGTTCTACCCCGATATCACGGACTGTTCGAAAAGAGCTGCAACCTTCTGATCCTGCCTGGCGACCCTTCTGCGCATCCTAGGGTTGTGGCGTCGCTCGATGTAGTCAAACACATCCGCTCGTGCCGCATCCAGTGTTGGGTAGCTCGTTTGATAGATCCGCTCGCGCTTGAGCAGCCCAAAGAAGCCTTCGCAGGCAGCGTTGTCACCGCAATGCCCCACCGCGCTCATTGAGCAGATCAGGCTGTTGGCGGCGAGATATCCTTGGTAGTCACCGCTGCGAAACTGGCTGCCCCGATCTGAATGCAGGATCACCTCGTGACTGCCTTGTCGCTGCCACACCGCCATCTGCACGGCCCGTATCACCATCTGGCGATCCTGCCGATCGTGCATCGACCATCCCGCAATGCGTTGGTTGTACAGATGCAGCACGATGCACAGATACAGCTTGCCCTGCTGGGTCTTTATCTCCGTGATGTCCATGACCCACTTGGTCTCCGGCTCCAGCGCGACGAAATCGCGCTCAAGCAGGTTGCTCACGCCCGGAGGCGTTAGGGCCGGGCTGGCACGCTGTCCGCGACGCTTGCGCCGGGGCCAGCCCGGCAGGCCAAAGGCTGCCATCAAGCGCGCCACCCGGTTCAGGCTGGCAGTCTCGCCCTCCTCAGCCAGGTCTTCGCGCATGCGGCCAGCTCCCAGCGTACCCCTGCTGTCCTCGTGCAGCTCACGCATCCGTACCACCAAGCGCTCATTGTCCACCTGCCGGGCGCTGGCAGGACGCGCACTCCACTCGTAGTAGCCGCTGGCCGATACCTTCAGGCAGCGGCACATCAGCCGAATCGGAAACTCATCGCGGCAACGTTGGATCACCTGATATCTCAGGACGATCCCTTTGCAAAGAACGTCGCCGCTTCTCGCAAAAAATCCCGTTCCTTCTTCACCCGCGCCAGCTCGCGCTTGAGGCGGGCCAGCTCCTCATCCCGCGGTGTGCCGGTGCCGCCGAAGGCAGCAGATCCCGGGCTCTGTGCCTCGCGCTTCCAGCGGGTCAACAGGGTGTCGCGAATCCCCAGCTCCCGGGCCACCTGGGCACAGCTGACGCCGGGCTGGCTGGCCTGCTCAACCACACCACGCTTGAACTCGGCACTGAACTTCCTACGCTTCGACATGAACACTCCTCATGGCCTGGATCGGCCTTCTTGTAAGTGTCCGTGAAAACGGGGGTGAACCCCATGACCGATGCCGAGTACGGACGGACTATCGATCGCAACATTGGGTTCATTGCCGACCATCCGGAAGCGGTCGCGAGCGGAATGTGGAAGGAACTTGGTAAATGGTGGGACTCACTCCTGGCTAGCAAGGCAGAGGGTGTAATGACTTTTGGCTTTGAAACTGCGGCCACTGGTGGTTTTAGTACTCTTAGCAAGGCAGGTTTCGTGGGCCGGCTCGCAGGTGATGCTGCGGAGGTCGCCGAGCGGGGAGCCGCGCGTGCCGCTGCACAGATGCTTGCCCGCGAGGCGGCGGAGGGCGGCGGCATGGTTGACGATGCGGTCGCCGGAGCCACCCACGGGGTCGCCGAGTTCGCGGAAAACGGTGAGAGGATGATCCGCGTGTATCGGGGTGTTAAGTGCCAGACGGCACAGGATCTACACGTCGAGACCGGGCATCTCCTTAGCGATGCTGCGATCGACGGCTTCTACGAGACAGGGTCAATTCCTGGTGCCATGAACTATGCAAGCAAGATCCATGAGAAGTGGATAAGGATCTTCGGTTCTGAGGCTAGATTTGTGGAGGAGCACGCAATTAGAGGCGACGAGATGCAGCGAGAATTCGGCCTTCGTCGAACCTTCATGTCGACCACTACCGACATCGAGCGTGCGAAGTACTATGCAGGTGAGCACGGCGTTGTCTACACGGGTCTGGTGCCGGAGTCATTGTTATTTAAGCAGACGCTTAAAACGTCCACGGAAAGCGAGTTTCTTGTTAAATTCGGAAGTGAAAGATTCAGTCGCTGGTCACCGGATCCTTGAAAGGTAAGTGCATGCACGATGAAATGATTCTTGACGGGCGGCAGATATTCTTGCTAGATGACGCTGAGTGGGATGCTGTCATTGACTCTGGTACTTGGGCCGGCAGGCCCGTGCACCATCCCGAGACGCGAAGTTGGGTTGCGTCTAGATTGGCGTTCACTCGGGCGCATAGCGCTGAGTTCTTGTTGGGGATTTGTCGCCGCAGCCAGTTCATCAAATGGTGGGAGGTCATTAGCCTGATTTCAACTGACGAAGGATGGCGGCGAGTTCAGATCGAGCGGGTGGTCTGCGGCACTTGCGGTTCAATGCAATGGATTGCGAATCCAACTATTAGCGATCTGTATTTGGGTATGGATGATTGGTGGCGGGTTATGCGCGACGCCACAGCGAAAGGTTCACTCGGGTGCACGAATTGTGGTGGTGCCTTGCCGCGTTTTGCGTTGTGGACAGAGGTGATTGCGGATGAAGCGGGGATAGCATGAGCGGCGTATTGCGTGGGGTTTCATGGCGGCCGAGCATCGTGCCGGAACAGGCGTGGGTCGCCGAGCAATTGAAGAAGTACCTGCAGGGTCAGAGATTTACTCTTTACTCGCACGGTAGTTGCGTCGTGTGGGTTGAACCCGGCGAGCTGACTGATCAGTTGGCAAGCAGGAGGCTGACGTTGGTCACTCAGGGAACACCGGATTTTGCGGTTCAGCGACACGTGGATGGTAACTACTTGGTCACTTTCAAAGGCGGTATTGGCGGGGTGATGCCAGGCGAGCTTCTTTCGAACAACATTTCAGTGTTGCGAGAGGAGGCTATGGCCTTTGGATTGTTCCCTTCGGAGGTCTTTTAGGTCGACATGCGTAGTGACGACGGTGACTTCGATTTGATTGCTGGCCTCTACGTTCGAGCTCGGTTGCATCGGGATGCGGAAGATCTTCATGTAGCGAAGGTGGTTCGTTAACCGATCGGCCCGACTTCCACCGTCATTCATGGGGCAACTTGAGCTGCGAGATCTGGTTTCGATGCAACAATTTCAAGGAGTAGGCGACATGATCGGTCCGGCTAGCTGGATCGTCGAGTTGGAGAACATCTTTGCTGGCGACATCGGTCAGGAGTCAGTTGAAGAGGCGATGGATCAACTCGCGGGCGTTACTTCGGAAGATCCTGCTTATCATGAGAGGGTGATAGGTGCGCTGAATGCCGCGATTGACAGTGCTCGCTCCGGGAACGAGGAGGTGGTGTCTGTGATCAACAGTGGAGGGGGGTACCTAGTTCAGGATGCTAAGACCGCGCACAGTCTTCTAACAGAGGTTCGTGATCTGTACATGCTTGAGTACAACAGGTGGACCGGCCAGGATTTCGTAGACAACTCAGAGCCATAATCAATGGTAACGAGAGAGGTGTCTATGGCGAGCAAGCAGTACACGGATGAATTCAAGGCCGAGGCGGTCAAGCAGGTGACCGAAAGGGGCTTCGCGGTTGCGGAGGTTGCCAAGCGGCTCGGGGTCTCTTCCCATAGCCTGTACCAGTGGCTTCGGAAGGCAAGAAGCGAGGCGCTCTTCGCCAAGGGATAACGGCGAATCAAGGCAGCCAGTTCACTGGTAGCGGCTGGCTATCACTGCTGAAGCAACCGTCATAGGTCCGAGCATGAGCCGGCGCGGGAACTGCCACGACAATGCAGTGGCTGAGAGCTACTTCGGTGCACTGAAGAGGGAGCGGATCAAGCGAGGGATCTACCCGACCCGACACGAAGCGCACTCTGACGTGTTCAACTACATCGAGATGTTCTGCAACCCAGTTCGTCGGCATGGTTCCGCTGGCGACCTGGCCCCTGTAAAGTTTGAACGGCGCTACGCGCAAAGCGGCTCATGAATGTCTACGGAAGTGTGGCCGGTCCAAGGAGAGATTCCTGCTTTGGTTACAGTTGAGGCTGGCGGGCAAAGGATCTTTAAACTTTCCGGAAGCGCGGAGCATAAGCTTCCCGGTGTGTTTGCCTTGGTGTTCGCTCGAGCAACTTACCGTTTGGTTGCGAACAGCCGGTACATGATTGGTAATAATTGGCGAGACTTCATTGCCGAGCCAGTTCTCTTCCGTCTTCCATGACGCATGGTGTTCGGCGCAGGAGTTCTTGGAGTGCTGGTGGGGAGCGAGGTCGACGTCAACTTCGGCTGACCCGCCCCCTGGCTGAACACAGTCAGGAACTGCAGGCAGTGAATCACCTCTAGCCCATGCCCAAGCCCACCGTCAATGAAGTTCAGGGCACCAACTCCTTTCACCCTCCAGATTTATCCAAATCTGTGACGGCATATCGATATTTGGAATTTCTCTTGACACGCCCTTGACACTGCCGAATCCGCAGCGGTACTTTCATCCACGCACCGCCGGACCCGGATTGGTTCGTCGGACCGCAGCAGAACGTCGTACAAGGGGGCCAGTGCGCAGTCGCGCGTTGGCGACGCAATGAGTCATGCCAGGGATGTTCCAGACATGGAAGGCAAGGGTGTGCGTGCGGCACGTCTGCGAGGCTACCTCGCAGCGGATTCAAGCAATACGGAAATTGCGTGCGAACTGTCAGACGAGCTGGTGTCCCTCGGGGAGTTCGAGGAGGCCGAGGCGGTGCTGGCCTCGCTTCCTGCAAGCATCCAAGCTGTTGTTTCCATTGAGTTTAGACGCGCTCGGCTGGCCATGATGGCCGGTCGCTATGCGGAAGCATTGGCGGTGTTGGAGGCGCTGGAAGACGGCAGCCCCAATGATCTGGCCATCGCCCATGACCGTGCGTTCTGCCACCTGTGCCTGCGCGAACCGCAGCACGCACGGGGCATTGTGGAAGCCGCCTTGAACACGCATGGCGGGGTGCCTTCGCTGCTTGTTCTGGCTGCGCGTATCGCGCTTGCCGAACAGCACCATACGCAGGCGCTGGAGTATCTGCAGCATGCGGTGAAACTGGATCCAAACGACGCCCAGGCCGCCGGCGTCCTCGCGCTGGCGCTGTTTGACAGCAGTAACTTCAACGCAGCTGGTAGTGCCGCAGAAGATGCGCTGAAACTGGATGCTGACCAGCACGAAGCACTGCTTGTGGCCGCCACATTGGCGCTGTGGCGGTGCCAGTGGGACAACGCACAGGCCTTGTACGAACGAGCGTTGCAGCGTCACGCCAACTCGGGCCGTGCGCTGTCCGGGTTGGGCCAGTGCCTGATGCTGCGCAACGATCTGCCAGCGGCGCATGCGGTGCTGACCCGTGCAACGCGCGCCATGCCGGAACATATCGGCACCTGGCATGCGCTTGCCTGGTCGCAGCTGCTACAGGGTGATGCGCAGGGCGCGCACGCCAGCTATCAGCAGGCCTACGCCGTAGACCGCAACTTTGGCGACACACATGGTGGGCTGGCCCTGGTGGCCGTGCTGCGTGGTGATGACGCCGGGGCCGAACAGTCCATCGAGCGCGCTTTGCGCCTGGACCGAAACTCGATTACCGCGCGCTATGCGCGCAGCCTGTTGCTGCAGAATCGCGGCGACACGGAAGCTTCCGAAGCTTTGTTGAGCGAGCTGATCCAGGCTGGCGGATTACCCGCCGTGCCGGTGGCTGAGTTCGCGCAACGACTACGCCACACCCTTTCACCGCATTAAACAACGCGCAGCATTCAGATGGATTCTGATTTCGCCATGCGCCTGCTCATCGATACGCTGATTGCCGCATTGAAAATGTCGGCACCGGTGCTGCTGTCCACGCTTGTCGTGGGGCTGCTGATTTCGATCGTGCAGGTGGTCACCCAGGTGCAGGAAATGACGCTTACGTTCGTTCCCAAAATCATCGTGGTCGGTATCGTCTGTGTCGCCATGGGCGGCTGGATGCTGTCGGTCGCGGTGGAGTTGGCGAAACGCATGTTTGCCGCGGCGGCGGGAATGTAGTTTGGACGCCTTGCACGCCTTCGCCGGCCAGTTTCTGTTGGCCATGGTCCGCTACCTGCCGGCTACGGCCATGACCGGGCTTACGCCGCTGCGTTGGGCACCGCCGATGGTGCGCGTGGTGCTGGCGATGGTGCTGGCGTGGCTGACGGTGCAGGCGCAGCCGCTGCAGATGCTGCCGCCGCAGGGCGGCGCGGTGGGCTGGGTGGCGATGCTGGCGGGCGAGCTGATGGTGGGGCTGGCCTTCGGGTTGGCGGTGATGCTGCCGCAGGCTGCCTTGCACATGGGCGGCTGGTTGATCGACATCCAGGCCGGCGCGAGCGCGGCGGTGCTGTTCAACCCGGCCGCGCAGGGCGAAACCCAGTCGCTGCTGGGCACGATGCTCATGCTGGTGGGTACGGTGTTGTTCTTCACTCTGGACCTGCACCTGGATCTGTACCGCATGCTGGTGTCCAGCGCACACGTGCTGCCGCTGGGCCAGGGTGGGCGCTTGCATCCGGACGGCCTGTTTGGCCTGCTCGGCAGCAGTTTCCTGCTGGGTCTGGTGGTGGTGGCCCCGGTGGTGCTGGCGCTGCTGGCGGTGGACATCGGCGCGGCTTACGCCACTCGTTCCATGCCGCAGGCCAATGTGTACTTCCTGGCCCTGCCGCTGAAGATGATCGTGGCGCTGGTGATGATGATGGCCACGCTGCCCTTTGTGCCTGCACTGTTTGAGCGCATGTACCGTGATGCGTTCCAGCGCATCCCCGCCATGCTGGGAGCGGGCGCATGAGCCAGCCGGACCAGGACAAGACCGAACAGCCCACACCGCACCACCTGGAGCAGGCGCGGGAGCGCGGCGAGGTGGCCAAGAGCGCGGATGTGTCCGGCGGGCTGGTTCTCATTGTGTTCGCATTGGCGCTGGCAATGTCAGTGGGCGGCATCGCGCTGGCCCTTGCCGACGCCACGCGGCGCATGCTGCAGTTGGCCGGCAACGCACCCGCACTGGATGGGGCGTTCACGCATTGGACGGCGTCGGTGTATGCGCCGCTGGGGCAGGCAGTGCTGCCGCTGGTGCTGGCCCTGGTGGTGGCCGGCGTGCTCGGCAACGTCCTGCAGACCGGCCCGATGTTCACCACCCAGCCGCTGAAGCCGGACTTCAAGCGGATGAACCCGGCCAACGCGTTCAAGCGGATCTTCTCCATGCGCACGCTGTGGGAGCTGGGCAAGATGAGCGCCAAGTTCGTGCTGCTGGGCACGGTGTGCGCCGTGTTCGCGTGGAAGGCGCGTGGTTTGGCGGAAGCCGTGGTGCAGGTGCTGCCGCACCGGATCGGCGGATTGTTCCGCGACATGTTCGTGCAGACCTCGCTTTACGTGCTGCTGGTGCTGGGCCTGGCGGCACTGGTGGACCTGCTGTTCACCCGCCGCGAGTACATGCGGAAGATGCGCATGAGCCGTCGCGAGGTGCGCGACGAGGTGCGGCGGCGCGACGGCGACCCGGCAATCAAGTCCAAACGCCGCCAGCAGTCCCGCGAGCTGCTGCGCAAAACCCGGGCGCTGGCGCGGGTGCACGAAGCCGACGTGATCATCACCAACCCCACGCACTATGCGGTGGCGCTGCGCTACCGGCCGGGAAAGATGGTCGGCCCGGTGGTGATCGCCAAAGGAGCCGGCACGTTGGCCGCGATGATCCGGCGTCTGGCCGGGCGGCACCAGGTGCCGGTAATGCGCGTTCCGGCCTTGGCCCGTGCGCTCTACCGTGACTGCGATATCGATCACACCGTGCCGGAGGCGCTGTACGGCGAGCTGGCCCCGGTGTACCGCACGCTGTGGAAGCGCAAGGCGGCCGCCGCATGAAGATGCTGATGGCCCAGATGTGGAGCGGCCGCCGCGACCTCGCCCTGGTGGCGCTGGTGATCGGCGTGCTGGTGGTGCTGTTCGTACCCATCCCGCCGATGCTGCTGGACTTCCTGCTGGTGGTGAACATCAGCATGGCGATGCTGATCCTGCTGGTGACCTTCTTCACCGACACGCCGCTGAAGTTCTCCACCTTTCCGACCATCCTGCTGCTGTCCACGCTGTTCCGGCTGTCGCTGAATGTGTCTGCCACACGCCTGATCCTGGAGGGCGGCGACGCCGGGCGCGTGATCAACGCGATCGGCGAGTTCGTCATCGGTGGCAACTACATCGTCGGCATCGTGGTGTTCCTGATCCTGGTGGTGGTGCAGTACGTGGTGGTGACCTCGGGTGCGCAGCGCGTGGCCGAGGTGGCCGCGCGCTTCACGCTGGATTCGATGCCCGGCAAGCAGATGAGCATCGACGCCGACATGAACATGGGGCTGATCGACGAAAAAGAGGCCCGCCACCGCCGTGCCCAGATCGAGAAGGAAGCGAACTTCTACGGTGCGATGGACGGTGCCACCAAGTTCGTGAAGGGCGATGCCATCGCCGGCATCATCATCATCCTGACCAACATCGTGGGTGGCCTTGCGATCGGCATTGCCCAGCTGGGCCTGCCCTGGGGCGAGGCGGTGCAGCACTTCACCCTGATGACCATCGGCGATGGCATCGTCACCCAGATTCCGTCGCTGGTGATCGCGGTGGCCACCGGCATCATCATCACCCGCGCCGCGGCCGACGCGCAGCTGGGCGCAGAAATTCCCCGCCAGGTGATGGCCAACCCGAAGGCGCTGGCCATCGTGGGTGCGGTGCTGCTGCTGGTGCTGCTGTTGCCGGGCTTCCCCAAGCTGCCGGTGATGGCGGTGCTGCTGGTGCTGGGCGGGCTGGCCTGGGCGGCGATGCGCGCCAAGGTGGACGACGCCGAAGAGCTCGTCGCCGAGGCGGTGGCAACCGCCACCAAGGGCGCGGAGGAGGCCGGCGACTGGATGCGCATCGAGCCGATCGAGATCCGCCTGGGCGCGGAGCTGGCCGACACCTTCCTCGGCGCGGAAGGCGACCTGGCCGACCGCATCGCCCACGTACGCAGGCAGTTCGCGCAGGACATGGGCTTCCTGGTGCCCCGCGTGCATACCTCGCGCCGCGCCGACCTGCGCGGCAACGGCTACGAAATTCACTTCCAGGGCACGCGGGCCGGGCAGGGCGAGCTGACCATCGACCGGGTGCTGGCGATCAATCCCGGTGGCAGCCGGCCGCGTCTGGAAGGGCCGGAAACCAAGGACCCCGCGTACGGCCTGCCGGCGCAGTGGATCAGCAAGGAACACCGCCAGCATGCGCGCGGTGCCGGCTACACGCTGGTGGACGCGGACACGGTGGTGATCACTCACCTCAGCGAGCTGATCAAGCGCCACTGCGCGGAGTTGCTGACCCGGGCCGAGGCCGAGCGCATGGTCAACCGGCTGCGCGAGCAGCAGGGCTCGCTGGTGGAAGAGCTGGTGCCGGGCGTGCTGACCTATTCGGAAATCCAGAAGGTGCTGCAGCACCTGCTGCGTGAGCAGGTGAGTATCCGCCATCTGGAGGCCATTCTGGAAGTGCTGGTGGACGCCGGCCGGACCACGAAGCAGGCCGATGAACTGGCCGAGCGCGTGCGCGAGCGCTTGGGGGCGGCGATCTGCCAGGGCCTGCGCGACGCGCAGGGGGACCTGCACGTGATGACGCTGGCCCCGGAGCTGGAGCGCACCCTGCTGGCGAACCTGCGGCCGGTGGATGGGCGGCCGGGCACGCTGTTCGGGGACATGAACCAGCTTGATGGCTTCATGAAGAACCTGGCGAGCCAGGCCGAATCGATGATGGGGCGCAGCCTGGTGCCGGTGCTGTTGTGCCCGTCGCCCGCGCGCCGCTCGCTGCGGGCGCTGCTGGTGCGCTCCATGCCGTACCTGGCCGTGCTCGGCCTGAATGAAGTGCCGGCCACGCTGCCGGTACGCTCCTTCGCCGCGATCCAGTCCCACTGAGGCAGGCCATGACCAACACCCTCGAAGCCATCAGCCGCAGCCTGGCCAACGACGTGAGCGCTATGGCGACCATCAGCCAGAACGTGGCCAACGCGCACACGCCCGGCTATCGCGCGCAACGCACGGTGCCGGATTTCGCCGAGACGGCGGGGCTGCGCACGATGACCGACGCGCGTGACGGCGGCCTGGCCCAGACCGGCCGAGCGCTGGATCTGGCACTGCGCGGCGAGGGCTTCTTCGTCGTGGAACGTGACGGACGCGCCCTGCTGGCGCGGTCCGGCGCGCTGAAGCTGGGCGAGTCCGGGCAGCTGCTGACCGCGCAGGGCGACACCGTGCTGGGGTCGTCCGGTGCCATCGTCATTCCGGGCGGGCAGAACGCAACAGTGCGCGTGGACGCGGAAGGTCGCATCTGGGCCGACGACCGCGAGGTCGACCAGCTGCGTCTGGTAAGCACGCCGGAACGCGCGGCCGTATCGGCGCTGGGCGCGGGCACCTACGACTACAGCGGTGAGCTGCAGGCCTGGAATGGACAGGTGGTGCAGGGTGCGCTGGAGCGCGCCAACGTGGACGCCGCCGATGAAATGCTGCGCCTGATGGAAACCACCCGGCATATCGATTCGGTGCGCCGTGCGATCAGCACCTACGACCAGATGCTGGATCGCGGCATCAACAACCTTGGCAACAACTGAGTCCGGAGCCTTCGATGATCGACGCCCTTTACATTGCCGCCAGTGGTCTGCGTAGCGAACAGAAGCAGATCGACGTGATTTCCAACAACGTGGCCAACATGCAGACACCGGGCTTCAAGCGCAGCCGGGTCAACTTCGCCGACGTGGCCAGCCCTGCCGCAGCCATCGCACCGCCGGTGTCGCTGGACGCCACGGTATCGACGGATCCGATGCAGGCGCTGCCCGGCGGTACCCGCATCACCGCCACGCTGGCGGACTTCGGCACCGGCGACGTCAAGTCGACCGGCAATCCGCTGGACCTGGCCATCAACGGTGCCGGTCTGTTCGAGCTGGAACTGGAAGACGGCAGCATGGCCTACACGCGCGATGGCCAGTTCCGCCTGGACAGCGACGGCACGCTGCGCACTCTGCAGGGGGCGCGACTGGCCAATGCGCCGCAGATTCCACGCGATGCCACCGAGGTGCAGATCTCGGCCGCCGGTGAGGTGTCCGCGCTGATGCCGGGCGAGGTCGAGCGCACCCAGTTGGGAACGGTGGAGCTGGCGGTTTTCGGTGCCGCCGACGCGCTGCAGGCAGTGGGCGACAACCGCTTCATCGCCACTGCCGCGGCGGGAACGCCCAGCTATGTGACCGCCGGCGAGGCGGGCAGCGGCAAGCTGCAGCAGGGCTATGTGGAGCTGGCCAATGTGCAGATGATCGAAGAGATGTCGAGCCTGGTGATGGCACAGCGCGCCTACCAGCTGAACGCCCGCCTGCTGCAGGCGGCCGATCAGGTGCTGGAAACCATCAATAACCTGCGCCGCTGATCATGATGACGCTGCTACTCGCCTCCGCGCTGGCCAGCCCGCTTCCCGGCGACGCGGTGGCGGCGCGTGCCCTGGAAACCGTGCAGACGGCATTGCGCGTGAGCGGCAGCAGCGCCACGGTCGCGGTGGTCGGGCGTGTGGCCGACGTGGCCGGCATGGGCGCGGAGACCCGCATCGAAGTGGGCGAGATCGGCGGGCGCTGGCCGCGGCCGCGCGCCTCGGTACCGGTTCGGGTCAGCGACGCGCAGGGCAACCGGCGCACGGTGACGGTATGGCTGGCCGCGGAGGATACGCGCAGCGTGCTCACCTATGGCAGCGACTACACCGCTGCGACCGGCAGCGACGCGCTGCTGGCCGCTCCGGCCCAGGTCAACCTGGTGTGCTGCGAAGGCCAGCCGGTGACCTCGCTGCAGGAGGTACAGGGCCAGCGACTGCGCCGGGCTGCACGGCGCGGCGCGCCGGTGCTGCGCGAAGACTTCGTGCCGATGCCGGACGTGGTCGCGCAGCAGCCCGTGACGCTGGCGGTGGAACGCGGTGCCGTGCGGATCGTGCTTCCGGGCATGGCGCTGGACGACGGAATGGTGGGCGAGCGCATCAGCGTGCGCCCGCAGGGTTCACAGGTGGCCGTGCGTGGGCGGGTGAGCGCGCCGGCCGAGGTGATGATCGATGAATAAAGCATGTGTTGCCGGATTGCTTCTGCTGTTGGTGCCGTGCGCGGCGCCGGCGCAGAGCCTGGTGGAGCCGGGAGCCTACCGTTCGCTGGCTGCGGACCATCGCGCCTACCGGGTGGGCGATGTGATCACGGTGTACGTGGCCGAGGCCACACGGGCCAAATCGCAGGCGGCGACGGATGCCTCCAGCCGGCTGGAGCTCAACGCGGGCCTGCGCACGCCCACCACCGACTACAACGCGGACCTGGGCATTGGCGGCAGCAACTCAGGCGGCGCGCAGACCACCCGGGTAGGCGAACTGCGCACCCAGGTGTCGGTGCAGGTAGTGGCGGTGGAACCCGATGGCAGCCTGCGCATCGAAGGCGTCCAGGCGCTGACGGTGAACGGCGAAAGCCAGCGGATCCGGCTGAAGGGTCTGGTCCGACCGCAGGACGTCAGTGCGCAGAACACGGTGTGGTCGAACCGGATCGCCAACGCGGAACTCGAACTGGACGGCGTGGGCGTCGTCAGCGAGTCGCAGCGGCAAAGCGTGATCTATCGCTTCTTCAAGTGGCTGAGGTTGATGTGAGAATCGCGACCGCATGGCTCCTGCTGCTCGCCCTCGTCGTTCCCGGCGCGGTGCTGGCCGCCCCGGTGAAGGTGAAGGACATCGCCCGCGTGGCCGGGGTGCGCGAGAACCAGCTCACCGGCTACGGCCTGGTGTTCGGGCTTTCCGGCTCCGGCGATTCGCAGCGCAACCGCGCCACCGTGCAGTCGGTGGCCAATACGCTGCGCAACTTCGGGGTCAACGTGGACGAGGGCGACATTGCCAGCCGCAACGTGGCGGCGGTCATCGTGACCGCGAAGCTGCCGGCGTTCGCCGAACCCGGGCAGATGCTGGACGTGCAGGTGGCGTCCTCGGGCGATGCCCGCAGCCTCACCGGTGGCACCTTGATGCTCACGCCGCTGATGGCGGCCGACGGCCGGCTGTACGCGATGGCGCAGGGCGCGATTTCGGTCGGCGGCTACCAGTTCCAGGGCGTAACCGCTTCGTTACAGAAGAATCACCCCACGGTCGGCTGGATTCCATCCGGTGGCAGCGTGGAGCAGGCGGCACCGCTGCAGGTGACGGGGCAGGGCCGCGAGCTCAGCATTCTGCTGAACGAGCCGGACTTCACCAATGCCACGCGCATTGCTGCAGTGATCCGCAGTGCCGACCCGTCGGTGGCGGTTCGCGCCGAGCACGCTGGAAAGGTGACGGTGGCATTCACTGCGCCGCCGACGAACCTGGTGGAGCGCATTGCCGCCATCGAAAGCCTGAGCGTGGTGCAGGAACGACCGGCACGCGTGGTGGTGAACGAACGCACCGGCACGGTGGTCGCCGGGGGTGACGTGCGCCTCGGCCAGGTGGGTATTTCGCACGCCGGCCTGCGCGTGGAGATCCGCACCGATTACCAGGTGTCGCAGCCGGACGGCATCTATTACCGGCCCGGACAGGGTATTGCCTCCACCGTGGTGCCCAGCACCTCGATCAAGGCCGACGAGCCCGAGGCCCCGCTGGTGCGGGTGCCGGAAGGGGCGACGGTCTCGGACCTCATCGCCGCGCTGCGCGCCGTGCACCTGAGCACGCGCGACGTCATCGCGGTTCTGCAGTCGGTCAAGGCCGCGGGCTCGCTGGACGGCGAGCTGGTCATTCAATAGTGCTTACAGGAGTTCACGCTGATGTCTGCGAGTGATACCACCATCGATGCGATCCGGCTGGCCCTGGGCATGTACCAGACCCGCGCGGAGATCGCCAATTCCAACATCGCCAATGCGTCGGTGTCCGGCGGTCTGGCGCTGCGCGCGGATTTCTCGCAGTACCAGCTGATGCTGGACGCTGCGATGGACGGCCACGGCGAAGGCCTGGCGCAGGCCGTGCACGACGTGCGTGAGCCCGCCATCCGGCCGCTGGACACACCGCTCAACCTGGACGAGCAGGTCAGCGAGATGGTTGGTGCGGGCGCGGGCTTCCAGTCGCTGACCGAGGCACTCAGCCGCCAGTTCGGGCTGATGCGCCTGGCCGTGGTCGGGAGGAACTGACCATGCCGATCGATGCCGTACTGGATGTCGCGCGCGACGGTCTGAGCTACGAGCGGCTGCGCCTGGATGCGGCCAGCCGCAACATCGCCGCGGCCAACGTGGCCGTGCCGGCCGGCCAGGACGCCCTGCTGTGGCAGGTGGGCAACGCCAGTGAGTTCGGCCAGTGGCTGGGCCAGCCCGGCGTGCTGCAGCAGGCCCCGGTCGCGACCCGCATGGTGCATGACCCGGGCAATCCGCTGGCCGACAGCAACGGTCAGGTGCGCTACCCGCAGGTGGACCTGGTGCAGGAGATGACCACGCTCATGACGGCCAGCCGGGGCTACGAGGCCAACGTCCGTTCGTTCAACCTGCTGCGCAGCATGATGCTGCGCTCCCTGGAAATCGGAGCCAAGTAATGACACTGCACGCGATTGCACCTGTGGGCCTGGAGCAGGGCATGTCCCTGTCGATCAACCCGCCGGCCACGCCGACCGCGGACTTCTCCGGCTGGGTGGCCTCGGGACTGGGCCGCGTGGAGCACAGCCTGGATGTGGCAGAAACCGGCGTGCGCGCCTTGGCGGCGGGCCGCGACGTGCCGGTGCACGAAGTGATGATCGCGCTGGAACAGGCCCGGCTGGACCTGAGCCTCGCTGCGGAAGTCCGCAACAAGCTGGTGGAGGCGTACCAGGAGCTGGCACGCATCCAGCTCTGATGTGCTGAATTCTTTTTCTGCCAAGCCGAATCCATGAACCCCTCGAACTTCTATCACGCCCTGCAGCGACCCGCCCGCATCACCTTGATCCTGGGCGTGGTGTTGTTGCTCGGCCTCACCGTCGCCGCGCTGTGGTGGGTACTGACGCCGCGGCAGCAGCTGCTGTTCGGCAACATGAACGAACGTGATGCCGCCGAGGTGGTGGCCTCGCTCAACGAATGGAAGGTGCCGCACACCATCACTGATGGCGGTGCAGGCATCACGGTGGATGCCGACACGGTGTACGACACGCGCATGCGCCTGGTTTCGGCAGGCGTGCCCAGTGGCGGCCACGTGGGCTTCGAGCTGTTCAATGATTCGGACTTCGGCGTGACCGAGTTCGCGCAGCGGGTGAACTACCAGCGTGCGCTGCAGGGTGAGATCGAGCGCACCATTGCCGCGCTGCCGGGCGTTTCCAGCGCCCGGGTGCACCTGACCATCCGCCGCCCGGGCCTGTTCGCCGATCAGCATGACGATTCCAAGGCGTCGGTGGCCCTGGCGCTGCAACCGGGCCAGCGGCTCAGCCGGAACCAGATCAACGGCGTACGCAGCCTGGTGGCGGCCTCGGTGGAAGGTCTCTCGCCGACGCAGGTGTCGGTGCTGGATTCCGACGGCGCGCTGCTCGCCGGTGCGAGCAACGACGGCACGGCGGATACCGACCTGCTGGGTCATGCGGAAGAAGACCTGCGCCTGGAGAACCGGTTGAAGGCGCGCATCGAGGACCTGTTGGGCCAGGTGCTGCATGACGGCGAGTTCCGCGTGTCGGTGGATGCCACGCTCAATTTCGACAGCGTGCGTGAGGTGAACGAGCGTCCGCTGGCACCGGGCGCGGACGGGACGGGCGTGCTGGCGAACAAGCGCGTCAAACACTCGGCTGGCGGCGATGGCAGCCAGAACCAGAACGAGGAGGAGACCAGCTTCGTGCACGGCACCGCGCGACAGGAGATCGCACGCGCTCCGGGCCGGATCGAGTCGCTGGCAGTGGCGGTGATCGTCCCGCCGACGCTGGAAGAAAGCGAGGTCGAACGCATCCGTTCGCTGGTGGCGGCTGCGGTGGGCATCAATGAATCGCGCGGTGACCGCCTGGAAGTGTCCCGGCTGGGCCGCGGCGGCCGCTGGAACGATGTCGCCGCCGAGCGCAGCGTACCGGCACCTGTGGTCGACGGCGATGCGGGCCGCGGTGCATCCACGATGTCGCCGCTGCCGGCACGGTCCACGTCGTCGTGGCTGCGTTGGGCGCTGATCGCCGCCGGGGGGGCGCTGCTGGGCGGCGTGCTGATGCTGGCCGTGCAGAAGCGACCCAAGCGCCTGAGCGCGAAGGAACGCGAGGCCGTGGTCGCCAAGATGCGCGGTTGGCTGGCCGAGGGCGGCACGCCATGAGCAGTGCGCGCGGCGAACGCATGTGTGCCCTGATGCTGGCCACCCTGGCTACGGCCGACCAGCGTGCGGTGCTGGCCTCGCTGCCGGAGGCTGCGGCTGCCCGCATCCGCGGTCTGCGCGACCAGCTGGAACGGCTGGGCGTGCCGCTGGCCGACGTGGCACAGACCCTGCTGGCCGATGAGGTCGCCGGCCTGACCAGCGGTACGTCACTGGATGTGCAGCAGTTGATGGGCCTGGCCGACCGGCTGCCCGACGTGTGGTACGCGCGGGTGCTGACCGCGTGGGGTGAAGTGGATCGGTCGTTCTGCGTATCGCTGCTGGAGCGGCCACGCGCCGCAAACGTCGCCCGCGAGCTGGCGGCGGTGCCGCAGCTGCCGCCGCGCCTGGCGCAGGCACTCAAGGCCGAGGCGGTGTATCTGGCGTCGCCGGGGCTGTCATCATGATTGAACGTGTCGCTGCCGGGGACGAACGGGTGACGCGCCTGGGCGCGCATTTCCATGCGGTTGCGGTGCCTGCCACCGCGATGGAACCTGTGCTGGTGGTTGATCGGGAACAGGAACGGCGCGATGTGCTGGCCGAAGCGCAGCGCCTGGGGCACGCGCAGGGCATGCAGCAGGCCGCAGAACAGATCCACGCCGCCGTGGACGCCGCGGAACGCGAATGCCGTGCCCGTCACGCCGAGGCGCTGGCGGCGCTCGAGGCGGAGCGCACGCGGCTGGTGGGCTGGGGCGAGCAGCTGGTCAGCCAGCAGCAGGCCATGGAGCACGCACTGCTGCAGACGGCCGCGCAGCTGGCCTACGCCGCGCTGATGCGGGTGCTGGCCGAGATGCCGGCGGAAGAACGGGTGCGCCAAGTGTGCCAACAGGCGCTGTCGGAGCAGAAGCAGCGTCCACTGGTGGTGCGCCTGGCTCCCGCGGATGCCCCGCTGGCGGATGCGCTGGTGGGTGCCGGAATCCGTGTTGAAGGCGACGCCCGCCTGCTGCCGGGGCAGTGCCGGATCGAAAGCCCGCTGGGCATCGATGATGCCGGCCTGGACGTGCGCCTGGATGCGCTGCGTCAGGCATTCCTGGACGGGCTGGCGCACACGGGAGCACGCGCATGAACGCACACGCCGACGCGCTGTTCGCAGCCGTCGCCGCCGCACCGATGGTGCGTCGGCTGGGGGAGGTGAGTTCCTACAACGGCCTGGTGATCGAGGCGCTGGGACCGGAGGTGGGCGTCGGCGAGCTGTGTCATATCGACCGCGGGGCACCGCACGCGCCCATTCTGTGTGAGGTGGTGGGCTTCCGGAAGGGACGCACGCAGCTGATGCCGTTCGGTACCGTGGACGGTATCGCGGCAGGGCAGGGCATCCGCGCCTGCGGACGGTCGCTGGATGTGCCGGTGGGCGATGCGCTGCTGGGCCGGGTGGTGGACGCGTTCAGCGAACCGCTGGATGGCCGCCCGCTGGTGCTGGAGCGCCGCCACGCACTGCGCCGCGCGCCGATCAATCCCCTGCATCGCGCGCCGATCACCGCGCCGGTGACCACGGGCGTCCGCGCGATCGATACATTGCTGACCCTCGGGGAAGGACAGCGCATCGGCGTCTTCGCCGGCAGTGGCGTGGGCAAGAGCACACTGCTGGGGGCCTTGGCCCGGGAAGTGAAGGCCGATGTCACCGTGCTGGCGCTGATTGGCGAGCGTGGGCGCGAGGTAGGCGACTTCCTGCAGCATTCGCTGGGCGAGACGGGACTGCGTCGCTCGGTGGTGATGGTGGCCACCGCCGACGAGCCGGCGGTAACCCGGGTGCATGCGACGCATGCCGCGCACGCGGTGGCGGAGTACTTCCGCGACAGCGGCCGTTCGGTGCTGCTGGTGGTGGACTCGATGACCCGCTTTGCCATGGCACAGCGCGAGATCGGGCTGGCGGTGGGTGAGCCGCCCACGTTCCGCGGCTATACGCCGTCGGTGTTTGCCCAGCTGCCCCGGATGCTGGAGCGCTGCGGCAGGCTGCAGGCCGGTGGCTCCATCACCGGGGTGTACAGCGTGCTGGTGGAAGGCGATGACATGAACGAGCCGATCACCGACCACATGCGCGCGATCCTGGACGGGCACATCGTGCTCTCGCGTGAGTTGGCGGCGCGGGGACACCATCCCGCGATCGACATTCTGCACAGTGCCAGCCGCACCCTGGACGCGGTGGCCAGCGCCGAGCAACTGGCGTTGGCGCGGCAGGCCCGGCAGGACCTGGCGCTGTATGAAAGCGCGCGCGATCTGATCGAGCTAGGCGCGCACCAGCGTGGAGCCAATCCGGCCCTGGACCGGGTGATCGACCGCCGTCCGCTGCTGGACGCCGTGCTGCGGCAATCGCCGCAGGACGCCACGCCGCGCGAGGTCGCCTTCCAGCGACTGGCCGCCGCCCTGCAGGCAGGCACCCCGTGAGCGGGCGTCGCCAGGGCCTGATCGCGCTCCAACGCTGGCGCGACTTCGGCGAGCAGCGTGCCGCGATGACCCGGCAGGGTGCACTACGCACGCAGGCGGAGTCCGAAGCCGCCACCGCAGCCGCACGCCAGCAGGCCCAGCAGATGGCAGCGCAGCAGCTGGGCTGGATGCAACAACCGGTGCTGGACCTGGAGCGGCTGCAGGCGGCCGCGCGCATGGCCGATGCCGCGTGGGACGGCGTCAGCCAGTGCGAAACCCGGCAGCAGCACGCGGAGCAGGCCGCCGAAGTGGCGCGCGAAGAGCACGAGCAGGCACACCGCATGCGCGAGGCGGTACGCGAGCGCCGTGAGCGGGTGGAAGCACGCGAACGGGACGACGCCGAGAAGCGGCTGTTCGACACCCTTGCGGAGCTGCGCACCGTGCCCGGGAGTCTGTCTGATGATCGATAGTCTGCAGCAGCCAGCAATGCCTCCAGAGCGCGCGCCGGTGCGGGTGACCCCGGCGTCGGAGCGCAGCGCGCGCGACTTCCGCGATGCCGTCGCTGATGCACCCATGGCTGACACGAATGTCGCCGGCGAGTCGCAGCACCCCGACGTAGCCACGCACAGCGACGAGAGCGACCGTGGCCTGTTCATGCTGCTGCCCTGGCAGCTCACGGCGAACAACACGCTATCGCAGCTGCTGCAGCTCACCACGCTGCACGATGGCAGCGTGCCGCCGGCCGCCGCGACCGGCTACGCCGCGTCGGCGCGCGCAGGCCAGATCACGCCCCCCGGCATCGCACTCCTGAACATGACATCTTCCGGCACGGCCGCCGAATCGGCGATGTTGCCCGCCGCCATCGTCCGTGTGGATGCCACGGCACCGCGTGCTGCTGCTGCCGCCCGCACCTCGCCGGCCGAAACCGGCGCGCTGCTGTCCCAGCTTGCCGAGCAGTGGCAGGCGCGGCTGGCGCGCTGGACTGAATCCGGCCTGCACGGCCTGACCGTGCGCATTCGCGACTACCGGCTTGACGCTGACGCGCAGACCGCGCTGGCCAACCAGCTGCAGGCTTTCGCCCAGGCGAATGGCATGCCGCTGAACCGCATTCTGATCAATGCCCGCGAGCTCTGGCACGCGGGCGCGCTTCCCTCCCACCCGCAAGGACACCGAGATGGCCGTTGACGCGATTGGAGGCTCGATGGGCACGCAGGAAAACGCGGCGCTTGCCCAGAGCAGCACCATCAACCAGGAAGACTTCATCAAGCTGTTCCTCGCCCAGCTGCAGTTCCAGGACCCGCTGGAGCCTGTCGACAACCGCGAGTTCCTGGCCCAGCTGGCGCAGTTCTCCGCGCTGGAGCAGTCGCGCCAGCTGAGCGAGAACACCGCCTCGATGCTGGCCATGAGCGCGTCTGACCAGGCCGTGGGCCTGCTCAACCGCCAGGTGGACATGACCAATCTGGGCGTGACCCGCTCCGGCACGGTCGTGGCCGTGGCCTTCGGCAGCGCCGGGCCGGAACTCAGCGTGCGTGATTCCACCGGTTCGGTCAGCACGGGCATCCGCCTGTCGCAGATCTCCCTCGTCAAACCCTGACCCAGGCGGCTTCCATGTTCCAGGCCCTGTTCAACAGCCTCTCCGGCATGTTCAGTTTCTCCCGCAGCCTCGATACGGTGTCCAACAACGTATCGAACATGAACACTCCGGGGTTCCGCGGCAGCGATGCCTTTTTCAGCAATCTGGACGGTGGCTACGGGTCGCGGATCACCGGCGACGACATGCGCACCCAGGCTGGTGACCTGCGTCAGACCGAGAACGCCACCGACCTGGCGGTGAACGGCTCGGGCTACTTCGTGCTGCGCGACCCGGCCGGCGAATTCCACTACACCCGCGCCGGCCAGTTCCGCTTCAACGAGAACAGCCTGCTGGTGGACAGTGTGAACGGCTTCCAGGTGATGGGGCTGGACAGCAGCGGCAACCTGGTGGAAATCAACCTGGACACGTACCGCAACATTCCAGCGGCTGGCACCAGCCAAGTGCGTATCACCGGCAACATCGCGCCGTCGTCCACCACCACCAACATCAACGCGGTGACCGTGTACGACGCAGCCGGTGCGTCGCGGGTGCTGGCGGTGAAGTTCACCAACAACACGTCGGTCACCCCGGGCAGTTTCCTGGTGACGGTGACCGATTCGGACGGCAAGGCGGTGGGGACCGGCGAGGTGCGCTTCCGTACCGATGGCACGCCGCTGGCCGGCTATTCCACCCTGGACGTGGTGCTGCAGGGCCCGGGCGGCGCACAGACCATCCGTGTGGACTTCGGCACACCGGGCACGCTGACCGGCATGACCTCGCTGAGCGGCACCACCAGCAGCCTCTCGGCCAAGGTGACGGACGGCCACGGCATCCTCGCGGTGAACGGCATCCAGTTCGACGAAAAAGGTGTTCTGCAGCTGACCTACTCGGAAACGGAGAAGCGCAGCGGACCGCAGGTGGCACTGGCCCTGTTCCCGAATGAAAGCGCGCTGCACCTGGAAGGCGGCCGGCTGATTTCCGGGGCCACGGTGCAGCAGCGCGACATCGGGCGGCCCGGCGATACCGGCTATGGCCGCATCAGCGGCTTCAGCCTGGAGATGTCCAACGTGGACCTGACCCGCGAGTTCGCCGACATGATCGTCATCCAGCGCGGCTACCAGGCCAGCTCGCGGGTGATGACGGTCAGCAATGAAATGATCGAACAGCTGTACAACAGCACGCGGGGTGGCTGATGACGGTGCTCGCCTTCCGTGGCCATGGCGCGCAGCGCCGGCAGCGCATTGAAACGTCGGTGCAGCAGCGGCTGCAGCGCTGGTGCGCGCAATGGGCGGCCGAACCCGGTGCCTGTGACGCACAGCTGCAGCCGGTAGACGCCACCGCCAGTGACGGGCAGTGGTGGTCGTGCGCGGAGACCGATCTGCACCTGGCGGTGACGATGGGTTCGCTGGCCACACTGGGTGCCGCGCTGGCGGCGGTGCCGAGCGGGCAGGGCCACGCCATCGCAGAGGCGATCGGCCGCCGCGCGCTGGCCGACCTGCTGCTTGAACTGGGTGCCTCGCAGGCACGCAGCGCGACCATGCCGGCGCTGCCGCAGCTGGCGGCCCGGCACGGCGTGATCCGCGTGGAACTGGACCTGCCCGGCATCAGCGCCGTGCTCTACCTGCCGCTTCGGCTGTGCGATGCGATGGTGCCGCCGTCGGTGGCCTCGGCGACCGCGCCGCTCGCCTCGCGCCGCGCCGCGCTGCTGTCCTCCGCCGCCCACCTGACCGCGACGCTGGACCTGGGCGCGGCAGGCATCGACGTGGCCAGCTCGCTGCGCGTGGGCGAGACGCTCATCACCGGCCGTATCGAAGACACCCGGGTACGCGTGCACGCGGCCGACGGGGCCATCGTCTTCACCGCCAGCCTGCATTCGTCCGGAGGCCGGAAGGCGCTCCGCTGTCTCAGCGTGGAAAACCAGCAAGGAAAGTCATGATGGAACGTTCGAACGTATTGGAAGCCGTGCGCACCGAGGCAATGGCGGATCCGCCCACCACGGAGCGCAGCATCGCCCTCATCCGCCACGTGCAGGTGGCGCTGAGCGCGCAGATCGGGACCGTGGAGATGTCCGTCGACCGCCTGTTCGGACTCAAGGTGGGCGATGAGGTCGCCCTCAACGAAGTGCTGGAAGCACCGGTGACCCTGATGCTCAACGGCCAGGCCGTGGCCCGGGCGGAACTGGTGGCGGTGGACGACCACTTCGGCGTGCGGATCCTGGAGATCGCATGACGGCAGGGTTCGTTCCGCTGCTGGCGGCGGCCCAGCGGATTCCATTCAAGGCCGAGCCGGCCGGGGTCGGCAGCGCGCTGATCGCCCCGCTGCTGATCACGGTGCTGCTGCTGGCGCTGGCGGTGGCCGCCTTATGGGTGGCGCGGCAGAAAGGCTGGCTGCGGCGCTGGACAAGCGCGCCCATGCCCGGTGCCGCGCGCCCCGAGGGTCTGCGCGTGGAACAGGTGCTGCGGTTGAGCCCGCGCACGCGGCTGTACCGGGTGCGCGATGGCGCACGGGTGTTCGACGTGCTTGAGTGCGGTACCACCGCCCAGGTCGTGGAGGTTCCGCATGCGCATTGACCGCCGGATCTGGGCTGGCCTGGCGATGGCGGCGGGGGTGCTGGTGTCCGGTGCGGCATTGGCAACCCCGACCGGTGAGGCGGTGGCCGAGGTGCTGAAGCAGGATTACTCGCCCGCGCTGCGCAACTTCGTGATCCTGACGATGCTGTCGCTGATTCCGGTGCTGATGATCGGCATGACGGCCTTCACGCGCATCATCATCGTGCTGTCGCTGCTGCGGCACGCACTCGGCATTCCGCAGACGCCACCCAACAGCGTGGTGATCACCCTCGCCATCTGCATGACCTACTTCACCATGTCGCCGGTGCTGGACCGCATGAACCATGATGCGATCGCGCCGTACATGAGCGAACAGATCACTGCACAGCAGGCGATCGACCTGGGCAGCCGGCCATTGCGCGAATTCATGGTCTCGCAGACCCGCGAGTCGGACCTGCGCGCGGTGATCGAGATGGCCAAGGCACCGCAGCCGAAGACCATGGAGGACATCCGCTTTGGTCACCTGGTAACCGCATTCCTGCTGAGCGAGCTGAAAACGGCGTTCCAGATCGGCTTCGTGATTTTCCTGCCGTTCGTGCTGATCGATCTGGTGGTGGCGGCGGCCTTGATGGCGCTGGGCATGATCATGCTGCCACCGACCACGATCAGCCTGCCGTTGAAGATTCTGCTGTTCATCCTGATCGATGGATGGGTGCTGCTTTCCAAAGCGTTGCTGGGCAGTTACTGGAACTGACATGGACGCGGCCGACAGCCGGGACGGTGAGGACGCATTGTGGCGGCAGCTACGGCAGGATCGCGCCGGAGCAGCACGCCAGGCGCTTTACCAGCGCTATACGCCTTGGGCCTCGGCATTGGCGCGTCGCGTGCATCGCCGGTTTCCACGGTTGTCGGCCGACCGCGAAGACTTCGTGCAGAACGCCAACCTCGGGTTGCTGGAAGCGATCGACCGCTTCGACCCGGGGCGAGGCATCGCCTTCCAGGCGTACGCCATGGCGCGGGTGCGGGGGTCGGTGTTCAACGGGCTTCGGGCCATCCTGGGCACGGCAGACCCCGGGCGCTACCAGGAGCGGCTGGAGACCCTGCAGGTGGCCGATGAAGACCCGTTCGACACGCTGGTCGGGTCGATCGTGGGCCTGGGGTTGGGTTTTCTGCTTGACGATGCGGCGCAGGCTGCCTCGCTCGACCCACATGATGGTTTGAGCTATGCGGAAGACCGACAGATGGCCATGCGGCTGTGCGGCGCGCTGGAGCAGCTGTCGCCGCGGCACAGGGCGCTGATTGTGAGGCACTACTTCGAGTTCACCCCTTTCGTTGAGTTGGCCGCGGAATGGGGCGTGAGCAAGGGACGGATATCCCAGCTGCACCACGGCGCACTGGGCGCATTGAAACGGGTGATGCAATCTCGATGATCGAAAACTCCAGTCCACGCATGCCACGCGCCGCCGCCGTGCCGACGGCGGACGATCGGGCCGCCGATCCTCCGTTGGCGCTCCAAGGGCTGGCGCTGCTGGCCCAGTTCCATGGCCTGGCGGCAGACTCGACACATCTGGCGCATGAGGCCGGTCTGGGCGACGCGCCGGTGGATGAGGCGACCCTGGTGCTGGCGGCGCGTCGGTTGGGGCTGAAGGCGAAGGTCGTGGCAACCGCTCCTTCACGATTGACGATGGCCAGCCTGCCGGCGCTGGCGCTGGGGGAGGAGGGCGACGCGTTCGTGATCGCGCGGATCAGCGGCGAAAAGGCGCTGATTCACGACCTTCAGCTGAAGCGGGCGGTGACGGTCGACCTGGACACGCTGCTGCGGCGCTACCGGGGCCGGCTGTTGCAGGTGGCTTCACGCGCTTCGGTATTGGGCGAGCTGGCGCGCTTCGACTTCAGCTGGTTCATCCCGGCCGTCGTGAAGTACCGGCGGATGCTGCTGGAAGTGCTGGTGGTGTCCTTCTTCCTGCAGCTGTTCGCGCTGGTCACTCCGCTGTTCTATCAGGTGGTGATGGACAAGGTGCTGGTGCACCACGGGCTGAGCACGCTGGACGTGATCGCCATCGGGCTGGCGTCCATTGCCGTGTTCGATGTCGTGCTGGGCGGACTGCGCACGTATGTGTTCGCCCACACCACCAGCAAGATGGACGTGGAGCTGGGGGCCCGGTTGTTCCGGCATGTGTTGGCACTGCCGCTGGCGTATTTCGAATCGCGACGGGTAGGGGACACCATCGCCCGCGTGCGCGAGCTCGAGAACATCCGCAACTTCCTGACCGGTCAGGCGCTGACGTCGGTGCTGGACCTGGTGTTCACGGTGGTGTTCCTGGCCGTGATGTTCCACTACAGCGCGTGGCTGACTCTGATCGTGCTGTTGTCGCTGCCGGTCTACGCGCTGATATCGGCCGCCATCACCCCGGTGCTGCGTCGGCGTCTTGACGAGAAATTCGCGCGCGGCGCGGACAACCAGTCCTTCCTGGTGGAAACAATGACCGGGATCGGAACGGTCAAGGCCAGCGCAGTGGAACCGCGTGTCACCCGGACCTGGGACAACCAGCTGGCCGGCTACGTCAGCGCGGGTTTCGGCTTGATCAAGGCCGCCACGCTGGGCCAGCAGAGCGTGCAGCTGGTGCAGCGTCTGGTGGGCGTGGCCATTCTGTTCTGGGGCGCGCGACTGGTCATCGACGGGCAGCTCTCGCTGGGCCAGCTGATCGCGTTCAACATGTTGTCCGGCCAGGTAGCGGCACCGATCATTCGCCTTGCCCAGCTGTGGCAGGACTTCCAGCAGGTCGGCATCTCGGTGAAGCGGCTGGGGGACATTCTCAACACCCGTACCGAGATTCCCGGCAGCCGGCTGGCGCTGCCGCCCATCCGCGGACGCATCACCTTCGAAAAGGTCGGCTTCCGCTACCGACCGGATGGCCCCGAGATCCTGGCAGGGGTGGACCTGGACATCCGGCCTGGCGAAGTGGTCGGCATCGTCGGTCGCTCCGGATCGGGAAAGAGCACGCTGACCAAACTGGTGCAACGGCTGTACACGCCAGAGCGCGGAAGGGTGCTGGTGGACGGCCAGGATCTGGCGCTGGCCGATCCTGCGTGGCTGCGCCGGCAGCTCGGCGTGGTGCTGCAGGAGAACGTGCTGTTCAACCGCAGCGTGCGCGAGAACATCGCATTGAGCGATCCGGGCATGCCGCTTGAGCGCGTGATCCGGGCCGCCACGTTGGCCGGGGCGCACGAGTTCATTTCCGCCTTGCCGGAAGGTTACGACACCCGGATCGGTGAACAGGGCGCAGGGTTGTCGGGCGGCCAGCGCCAGCGCGTCGCGATCGCACGCGCGCTGGTGGTGGACCCGCGCATTCTGATTCTGGACGAAGCCACCAGTGCGCTGGACTATGAATCCGAGCATGCGGTCATGACCAACATGCGCGAGATCTGCAAGGGGCGCACCGTGGTGATCATCGCCCATCGCCTTTCCACGGTGCGACATGCACACCGCATCGTGGTGATGGATCGGGGCCAGATCGTGGAGAACGGCACGCATGCGGAACTGGTGGACCGGCCGCAGGGCCACTACGCGCAGTTGCATCGGCTGCAGCGGGCGGACGCATGAAACACATCATTGAAGGCGTGAGGATGTTCCTGGCGCGCCAGGTGCAGGTGCTCCGCAGCAGCTGGGCGCAGCGCGATGCCTTGGCACGGCCGCCGCGCGACGCGGACGAGCGTGCCTTCCTGCCGGCGCACCTTGAGCTGATCGAGACCCCGGCTTCACCCACCGCGCGCTGGACGGCGCGGATCATCATCGGGTTGTTCTGCCTGGCGCTGCTGTGGGCCAGCCTGGGTCAGCTGGACATTGTCGCGGTGGCCCCGGGCCGCACGGTGGTGGACTCGCGTACCAAGGTGCTGCAGCCGGCCGAAGTGGGGGTGGTGCGCCAGATCCGGGTACGGGACGGGCAGCAGGTGCAGGCGGGGCAGGTGCTGATCGAACTGGATGCCACTGGCACCGGCGCGGCCGTTGCCCAGGCCGGCGACGCGCTGCTCAACGCGCGCATGAGCGTTTTGCGCTGGCAATCGCTGGGCCATGCGTTGGCGACCGGCACGCTGCCGGAACTGCATGCCACGCCTGATCTTCCCGCGGATCGGGTGCAGGCGGAGCGCGCGCTGGCCCGCAGCCAGTACGACGCGTTTCAGGCCCGTCGCCACAGTCTCCAGGCGATGGTGGCCCAGCGCCGCGCGGAGCTGGAGACGACCCAGGGTGCCGTGGCACCGATGGAGGCATCGGTGAGGATCTCGCAGCTGCGGGCCGATGACTACCGTCGGCTGTTGGAGGGAAGCTTCGTTGGGCGGCACGACTACCTCCTGCGCGAGCAGGAGCGCATCGCCGGCGAACGCGATCTGGCCACCCAGCGCAACCGTGTGCAGGAGGTGCGATCGGCCCTGCTGGCCGCTGAAGAAGAGCTGCGGGTGCTGGTGACCGACTTCCAGCAGCAGGCGCTCGACGGCGCTCGCGTGGCCCGGGAGCAGATGGGTCAAAGCGGGCCCGAGCTTGCCCGCAGCGGTCAGCGCGACCACCAGATGACGCTGCGCGCCCCGGTGTCGGGGACGGTCCAGCAGTTGGCGGTGCATACCTTGGGCGGCGTGGTTACCCCGGCGCAGCCACTGCTGGTGGTGGTTCCGAACGAAGAACCCCTGGAGGTGGAAGCCAGCATCCTCAACAAGGACATCGGATTCATCCGCGCGGGGCAGCCGGTCACCCTCAAAGTGGAGAGTTTTCCCTACACGCGCTATGGCTACCTGACCGGCAGGGTGCTGACCGTCTCCCACGACGCGCTGCAGGACGAGCATCTGGGTCTGGTATTTCCGGCCCGGATCCGACTTGACCGCGCGACCCTGCAGGTGGACGGCGTGCAGGTGCGGTTGACCGCTGGCATGAACCTCAGCGCGGAGATCAAAACGGGGCGGCGGCGGGTGATCGATTACCTGCTCAGCCCCCTGCAGCAGCACGGCGGCGAGGCCTTCCGCGAGCGCTGATGACGGCTGAAGGGAGGCTCCTTGTGTTACCGTGTAACAGTATGACGCTGCTTTGCGGTCTGCGCCGACCCTGTTCGAGGGGTTCCCTGACGGGCCGGACCGGGCGGAAATGCTAAGATGGTTTGATAGGCAACGGAAGAACAACTCTATGGCGCGCGGCATCAATAAAGTCATCCTGGTCGGCAACCTCGGCAACGACCCGGACGTGAAGTACACCCAGGGCGGCATGGCCATCACCCGTATCAGCCTGGCCACCACCAGCGTCCGCAAGGACAAGGATGGCAACCAGCAGGAACGCACCGAGTGGCATCGCGTGGTGTTCTTCGGCAAGCTCGGCGAGATCGCCGGCGAATACCTGCGCAAGGGCAGCTCGGTCTACGTCGAAGGCAGCCTGCGCTACGACAAGTACACCGGCCAGGACGGCGTGGAGAAGTACTCCACCGACATCATTGCCGACGAAATGCAGATGCTGGGCGGCCGCGGTGAAGGCGGCGGTGGTGGTGGCGGCGGTGGCGGCAACTACGGCGGCGACCGTCCGCAGCGCCAGCAGGCCCCGCGTCAGGAGTACGGCGGCGGTGGCGGCGGCAACCAGCGTGGCGGTGGCGGCGGTGGCTACGGCCAGCAGCAGCGCCCGCAGCAGCAGCCGCAGCAGTCGGCTCCGCCGATGGATGATTTTGCGGACGACGATATTCCGTTCTGATCGCTGGAACGGACGCTGTCTTCTGACGAAGCCCCGGAATGCCCCGAGCAGTCCGGGGCTTCGCTTTTTAGCTCCGATTGAAGCAATCGCATGACATCGCGTCTATGAAGCACTCTCGGGAAAGCGCCAGCTCACGGGCCGGGCAAAGACCTCGTAGTCACTCTTTCGGGGCAGGCGGGGCGCTGGGGAGGTAGCCAGACTGGCTCTTTCACCCTGGGAGAAACACCGCAATGAATACATCCAACCGCAAGACTGCCAGTTTCGGCGTGGCTTGGGAGTCGGCCTACGGCTACGTCCAGGCTGTCCGTGTGAAAAACTCCATCTTCGTGTCAGGTCAGCTCTCTCACACTCCTGAGGGGCAACTGGTGGCCCCGGCCACACTGGATGCTGACGGCAAGCCTGCCAACTTCGACAGCATGGAAGCGCAGATGAAGCGCACCTACGAGAACGCACAGGTTCTGTTGGCCGAGTTGGGAGGTTCGCTGGCAGACGTCGTGGAGGAAACCCTGTTCGTCATCGACGTGCCGGCGGCATTCGCGGCCAGCGGAAAGGTTCGGCCTGCGGTCTATGGCCAGCCCGTCCCGCAGGTGGCCAGCAACCTCATTGGCGTTTCCGCGCTTGCGTTCCCTGAGCAACTGATCGAGATCGCGTTCCGCGCCGAGGTGCAGTCGTAGCCTTTGGGTTCCCCCCCGTCTCCATGGCTTGGATCTTCGGCTCGGTGGCAGGCGGCGCAGAAATGTCCGGCAGCGACTTTGATCTGCTGGTGCTCGGAGACGTGGGATTCGTTGATCTGGTGCGGGCTGTCCGTCCAGTCTTGTACACGACTGAAGAGTTTGATCGAAGGTTGAAGTCGGGCCACGCTTTCGTTTCTGAGTTGGTTACCAAGCAAAAAATGTCTGTGATCGGTGCAGAGCGCGACGTTGGCAGGATGGTGGGCGATTCGACCGTCCTGCGGTAGCCGTCGCAGCCACGCAGGGCGTGGCTCTACGAAGGGGATGCATCCGAGCAGCCCGAGAGGGCTGCTCGGTGCCCCCCAGGATGCATTTTTGTGCGCTGCGTCTTTCATTGGATCGATTTAGTGCCGTATGGTGCAATCGATTGCATTGCAGTGAATCGTTGCGTTTGATACCGGTTGGGAGGCCGGTGGGCGAATGTCCATTGATTCGAGCCGGCCAACGGCGACACCTGGGTTCACGCGGCGCGAGGCGCTGCGCATGGCGGTCGCCGGAGGTATAGGCCTTGGCGCTGCGAAAGTACTGCCCGCGTCTGCGGCCGGTGCCCCATTGAAGGGCAATCTGAAGCACTCCGTCGCCCGCTGGACCTTCCCGAAGCTGTCCGTTGCCGAGCTCTGTCAGACGGTCAAGGGCATCGGCTTCGCCGCCATCGATCTGGTCGGGCCGGAAGACTGGCCCGCCCTGAAAGCGCATGGCGTGGACAGCTCGATGTGCAACGGTGCCGAGCTTGGCCTGACCAAGGGCTTCGCCGGCCGCGAGTTCCACGACCAACTGGTGGAACGTTACACGCGGCACATTGATCTGGTCGCCGACGCCGGCTACCGGAATCTGATCTGCTTCTCCGGCAACCGTAACGGTATGGATCCCCAGCAGGGCCTGGCCAATGCTGAAACCGGCCTCAAGCGCATCCTCGGGCATGCCGAGAAGCGCGGCGTGGTGCTGGTGATGGAACTGCTGAACTCCCGGGTCGACCACCCCGACTATCTGTGCGACCACTCGGCGTGGGGCGTGGAGCTGTGCCAGCGGCTCGGCTCGAACAACTTCGGTCTGCTGTACGACATTTACCACATGCAGATCATGGAGGGCGACATCATCGCCACCATCGGCAGGCATCACGCCTGCTTCAAGCATTACCACACGGCGGGCGTGCCGGGCCGACATGAGATCGGCGACCAGCAGGAGCTCAACTATCCCGCCATCTGTCGCGCGATCCGCGGCACCGGTTTCGATGGCTATCTGGCCCAGGAGTTCATCCCTACGGCGCCCGATCCCGTCGGTTCGCTGCGCGAGGCGATCCGCCTCTGCGATGTTTGAAATGATATCCACCCAGGTGAAGTAGACCCATGGCAGACAATCATTACGACGCCATCGTTGTTGGCTCGGGAATCAGTGGCGGTTGGGCGGCAAAGGAACTGACCGAAAAAGGTCTCAAAGTGTTGATGCTTGAACGTGGCCGCAACATCGAGCACGTCAAGGACTACGTAAACGCGATGAAGGAGGCGTGGGACTTCCCGCACCGCAATCGACCGACCCAAGCGATGAAAGCCGACTTCCCGGTGCTGATGCGCGACTACGGCCTGGTCGAAAACCTCGAGGGCATGTGGGCCGACGAGAAAGATTCGCCCTACATCGAGACCAAGCGCTTCGACTGGTTCCGCGGCTATCACGTCGGTGGCCGTTCGTTGCTGTGGGGCCGGCAGAGCTACCGGTTCTCGGACCTGGATTTCGAGGCGAACAAGAAGGACGGCATCGCCACCGACTGGCCGATCCGCTACGCCGACATCGCGCCCTGGTACGACCACGTGGAGAAGTTCGCCGGCATCGCCGGCACCCGCGAAGGGCTGGACGTGCTGCCGGATGGCGAGTTCCTGCCGCCGATCCCATTGAACATCGTCGAGAAAGACGTGGCTGCGCGGATCAAGAAAGCCTTTGGCGGCACCCGGCACATGATCCACTCGCGCACCGCCAACATCACCCAGCCGATGCCGGAGCAGGGGCGGGTCAACTGCCAGTATCGCAACAAGTGCATTCTGGGCTGTCCCTTTGGTGCCTACTTCTCGACCCAGGCGGCAACGCTGCCGGCGGCGATGAAGACCGGCAACCTGACCCTGCGGCCGTTCTCCATCGTCAAGGAAGTGCTGTACGACAAGGACCGCAAGCGCGCGCGTGGCGTGGAGGTCATCGATGCGGAAACCGGGCAGACCTACCAGTACACCGCCAAGGTCATCTTCCTCAATGCCTCGTCGTTCAACTCGACCTGGATGCTGATGAACTCGGCCACCGATGTCTGGGAAGGTGGGTTGGGGTCTTCGTCCGGCGAGCTCGGCCACAACGTGATGGACCATCACTTCGGGGCCGGGGCCTCCGGTCGCGTCGAAGGCTACGATGACAAGTACTACTTCGGTCGCCGTCCCTGCGGGTTCTATGTTCCGCGCTTCCGCAACGTTACCGCCGACGACAAGCGCGGGTATCGGCGTGGCTTCGGCTACCAGGGCGGTGCCAGCCGCAACGGCTGGTCGCGCGAGATCGCCGAGATGAACATTGGCGCGGACCTGAAAGAAGCGCTCACCGTGCCAGGTGACTGGCGCATCGGCATGACCGGCTTCGGTGAAATGCTGCCGCACCACGACAACACCATCCGCCTGGACAAGGACAAGAAGGACAAATGGGGCCTGCCGGTGCTGGCGATGGATGTCTCGATGCGCACCAACGAGCTGGCAATGCGCAAGGACATGGCCGCCGATGCCGCCGAGATGCTGGAGGCCGCTGGCGTAAAGGACGTGCAGATGTTCGACAACGACTACGCGCCGGGCAAAGGCATCCACGAAATGGGCACCGCGCGCATGGGCCGTGATCGCAAGAGCTCGGTGCTGAACCAGCACAACCAGGTCTGGGACGCGCCCAATGTCTATGTGACCGACGGGGCCTGCATGACCTCCAGCGCCTGCGTGAATCCCTCACTGACCTACATGGCATTGACCGCCCGCGCCGCCGACCATGCGGTGCGCGAACTGAAAGCGGGGAACCTGTAATGGACCGTCGCGAACTTCTGAAGATGATCGTTGCCGCCACCGGCGCGGCCATGATCGGCCTGCCGGCGCTGGCCAGCGGGCAGGCACCGGCGGCGGGGGCGAAGACCGCGTTCTCGGCGGCCGACATTGCCCTGATGGACGAGATTGCCGACACCATCCTGCCAAGGACCAAGACGCCGGGAGCCAAAGACACAGGCATTGGCGCGTTCATGGCGACGTTCGTTGCCGACTGTTACACCGCCCAGCAGCAGGCGACATTCCGTGCCGGCCTGGCCGACATCGACAAGCGGGCCGGCGGGCAGTTTGTGTCGCTGACCCCGCAGGCCCGCAGCGAGCTGCTGCGCGCCGTGGATGCCGAGGCCAAGAAGCACACTGCCAACGCCGGTCCACGCAATGCAGAGTCGGCAGAGGCGAAGGCGCACTACTTCACCATGCTCAAGCAGCTGACCATCTTCGGTTTCTTCACGTCGAAGACCGGTGCGACCGAAGTGCTGCAGTACGTCGCTGTGCCAGGCCGCTACGACGGCGACCTGGCGTATGTGGCCGGCACGCCGGCCTGGGCGACCAGCTGACAGATCACCACGATTCGACTCTCCACTTGACCAGGAACACGATGACCCGACCCCTTCTGATGGCGGCCTGCCTGCTGGCGTCCGCCCCTGCATTGGCTGCGACCAAAGGCGACCCCGCGCGCGATCCTGCGTTGACGGAAGCCTGGACGCCCGAACCCGCGATCGTGGCCACGCCTCCGGGCGGTGCGCCGTCTGATGCGGTCGTGCTGTTCGATGGCAAAGACACGTCTGCATGGGAGGCGGAGCAGGGCGGTCGCGTGCCCTGGACAGTGGCCGATGGCGCGATGACGATCGTGCCGGGCAGCAAGGGCATCCGCACCCGCGAGAAGTTCTGCGACATCCAGCTGCACGTCGAGTGGCGCACGCCTGTCGACACCAAAGGCTTCGAGGGCCAGGACCGCGGCAACAGTGGCATCTTCCTGCAGGAGCTGTATGAGCTGCAGGTGCTCGACAGCTACAAGAACCCCACCTATGCCAACGGCCAGGCCGGCTCGATCTACAAGCAGGCGATGCCCTTGGCGAACGCCTCGCGCGCCCCGGGTGAGTGGCAGGCTTACGACGTCATCTGGAAGGCCCCACGTTTCTCGCCGGGTGGTGGATTGATCTCGCCGGCGCGCATCACCGTGTTGCACAACGGCGTACTGGTGCAGAACGACACCGTGGTGTCCGGCAAGACCGAGTACATCGGCGCACCCTCGTACGCCCCGCACGACTGCGCGCCCCTGTACCTGCAGGAACACGCATCCAAGGTCAGCTACCGCAACATCTGGGTCCGCAAGCTGTAACCTCGGCACCCGGACGCATCGCCACGCCTGCGTGGCCTTCCCGTGTCAGATCACCATGATGCCTGTGTAGAGCCACGCCATGCGTGGCTTCGCGGCGCCAAAAGACTATTTCGCCAAATAGCTGGCTATGTCGCTGACTTCCTGCTCGGACAGCTGCGCAAACGGCGGCATCAACCCACCGCCCTTCTTGATCTTGTCCTTGACCTGCGCAGCATCCAACCTTTTGCTCACATCGGTAAGCGCCGGGAATGTCGGCGGAACCCCCGCCCGATTGGCCCCGTGGCACGCCACGCAGTGCACGCTGTAGAGCTTCGCACCCGCCGCCGGATCGTCTTTGGACCACGCGGCAGGTGCCAGCACCGAACCGCACAGCGTCACAGCAGACAACAGAATAGCTTTCACAGCAGGAACTCCTTGGCGGGCTAGCGCACTACGCGGGCGGGCAGGTGTTGTTGCAGGTAGTCGGCACCGGCTTGGATTACCTTGGCCGGATCACGCGGCTGGTCATGCTCGACGATGTACCACTGCACTTTGGCATCCGCTGCCGCCGGCAGGATCACACTCCAATCGAGCACGCCCTGGCCGACAGCGGCAAAGCCGCCCTCGTCCTTGTTCTGGCCCGTTGGCGCGTTGTCCTTGGCGTGCACCGCGAACATACGACCATTGAATTTCTTCAGCATCACCGCCGGGTCATAACCCGCACGCGCGACCCAGGCTAGGTCCAGCTCGGTCTGCAGATCGGGGCCGGCCGCACCGAACAGCAGTTCCAGCCCCGTTTTGCCATTGAAGTCGACCAGTTCGAAATCATGGTTGTGGTAGGCCAGGCGCATGCCCTGGGCCTTCACCTGTGCTGCGAGCTGGCCGAGTTCCTTGCCCAGCGCGGTCCAGCCGGCCGCATCTTTCGGGCGGTCATTCTCGTTCAAGTAGGGCACGACCAGGGTGGTGTTGCCGATTGCTCGATTGAAGGCGATCGCGCCGTCCAGGTCCTTACGCAGGTCGGCCAGTTGCGTATGCGATGAAATCGCCTTGATCGAATAGCGGTCCAGTAACTGCTTGAGTTCAGCGGCGCTGACGTTCTGCGTGCCGACAGTCTCCACCGCATGCACGCCGGCGTCGTGGACGATCTTCAACTGCTGGTCGAGCGAGCCGGCATTGCGCAATGTGTACATCTGCACCGCGATGGGTTTCTGCGCGCCGGTGACGTCAGCGGCGAAAACGGGCAGGGCGGCGAGCAACAGCAGCGCGAGGGTGGTGGTCCGGCGTGTACGGGTCTTCATCAAGCACTCCTGGTGGAATTCAGCTGATGGCGGTCCAGGCGCGAGACCTGGCCGAGGCGATGACACGATCAACGATCAGCGCCGAACGCGCGCCGTCTTCAAAGGTAGGCAGGCCCTCGGGCTGCTCGCCCTCAATGGCGCGATACGTATCGGCCACGAACGCCTCGAAGCAGGTGCCGTAGCCTTGCGCGTGCCCGGACGGGAACACCGCCAGCCGGCGCTGTTCGGCGCTGCCTGCGCCGGGTCCGCGCACGAAGATCTCCTCGCGCTGGTCCGGGTGCCCGATCCACAGCCGCTCGGCGTCTTCCTGGTTGAAGGCCACGCTGGCCTTGGCTCCATCCATCTCGAACCACAGCCGATTGTGGCGCCCGGCCGAGACCTGGCTGACCGTCAGCGAGGCCAGCGTGCCAGCACCGGTTTTGAACATGGCGGCGGCCACGTCCTCACTGGTCACCGCCTGTTTCGCACCGCCAGCAGCCGGGGTGGTGAAACTCTGCCCGGTAGTGGCACCGCGCTCGGCAATCACGGTGGCAAAC
Source organism: Stenotrophomonas maltophilia (assembly GCA_050983615.1). Taxonomy (GTDB): domain Bacteria; phylum Pseudomonadota; class Gammaproteobacteria; order Xanthomonadales; family Xanthomonadaceae; genus Stenotrophomonas; species Stenotrophomonas maltophilia_AZ. The sequence goes on from CP158958.1 coordinate 1,304,581, forward strand.
GCCGCGCTGACGTCAACGAATCGCTCGCCGCCGACCCACTCGATCAGGTCGCACCAGTGCGAGCCGATGTCGGCGAACACGCGCGAGGTGCCGCCCAGCGTCGGATCCACCCGCCAGTTGTTGCTGGCCGGGTCCAGCAGCCAGTCCTGCAGGTAGCTGCCGTGGATCAGGTGCAACGGTCCCAGCTCGCCCTGCGCAATACGCGCGCGGGCTTCGCGGACCACCGGGTGGTAGCGGTAGACGAAGGGAACAGTCGCAACCAGCCCGGTCGAGCGGGCCAGTGCGGCCAATGCCTGGGCGTCATCGAGGGAGGTGGCCAGCGGCTTTTCGCAGATCACATGCTTGCCCGCTTCCAGCGCGGCCTGGGCCATCGCGCGGTGCAAGTGGTTCGGCGTGCACACGTGCACGACCTGGACCTGTGGATCGGCCACCACCTCCTCGATGTCCCGATATCCGTGCGGCACATTCCACGCCTGCGCCACCTCACGCGCGCGCTCCGGTGAGGACGCGACCACGCCGCGCACCTCCGCTCCGGCCAGCATCGCCGCGCGGCGATGCACCGCACCGATCATGCCGGTGCCGATGATGGCGATTCCAAGCTTGGGCATCGGTGTGTGTCCTCAGGGCGTGGTGGAGGCGGCGGCCACGACCGGGCGGTCGCGGAACAGCAGCAGGAAGGCGATCAGCACCAGCAGCGCGACACCGGCCGGGAACAGCCAGATTTTTTCCCAGTCCGGGCCGGCCGCCGTGGTGTAGTGCTCGACCACCGCGCCGGACAGGAAAGTGCCGATCAACATGCCTACCCCGTAGGTCGCCAGGGTAATGAAACCCTGCGCGCTGCTGCGCGCGTCAGGCCCTGCATGGGCGTCGGTGTAGATCTGCCCGGTGACGAAGAAGAAGTCGTAGCAGATGCCGTGCAGCACGATGCCGATCACCAGCAGGGAGAACGCGCTGCCCGCGTCGCCATAGGCGAACATCACATAGCGCACCACCCACGCGGCCATGCCCACCGCCAGCATCGTTTTCACGCCCAGCCGCACGAATAGGAACGGCATTGCCAGCATCAGCAGCACTTCCGACACCTGACCCAGCGACTGCAGACCGGCCGCGCCGCGCACGCCAAGATCGTTAAGGTACGGATTGGTGAAGTTGTAGTAGAAGGCCAGCGGAATGCAGATGGCGATGGAGGCGAGGAAGAACACCAGGTACGAGCGCGACTTCAGCAGGCGCAGCGAGTCCAGTCCGAGGATCTTGCCCAGTCCGGCATCGCGCTGCTGTGCGAGCGGTGGCGTGTGCGGCAGGGAGAAGGCATACAGGCCCAGCAGCAGGGATGCCAGCGCCGCCATCCGGAAGGTCAGCTCCAGCCGGTGCGCCTGCTCCCAGCCCAGCCAGCCGATCAGCACGCCGGCCACGATCCAGCCGACGCTGCCAGCCACCCGCACCAGCGGGAACTGCTTCTCCGGCGACTGCATGTGCCGCATCGCCACGCTGTTGGCCAGGGCCAGGGTGGGCATGAACAGCAGCATGTAGCCCATCACGCAGGCGAAGAACGTGTTGAAGTCGGTGGCCGTGGATGCAAACCACATCAGCACGGCACCGGCCAGGTGCAGTACACCGAGAATGCGCTGCGCCGCGAAGTAGCGATCGGCAATCAGACCGACCAGAAACGGGGCCACGATCGCACCGATGGACTGGCTCAGAAACGCCGTCGCCACCTGGCTGGCGCTGGCCTGCAACGGCCCCTGCACCAGATACGTGCCCAGGGTGACGAACCACGCTCCCCAGATGAAGAACTGCAGAAACATCATCGCGCCCAAGCGCGACATGGTGTGCGTCATGGCTACCCCTCCCAGGGCGGTAATGGCTCAGATTCCCAGCATGTGGCGCAGTGATTGCGGGTCGGTGCCGCTGTCGGCGAAGTCGTCGAAGGCGCGTTCGGTTACGCGGATGAGATGGTCGCGGATGAAGGCCGCGCCTTCGCGAGCGCCGTCTTCCGGGTGCTTCAGGCAGCACTCCCACTCCAGCACTGCCCAGCCGGGGAAGTCGTACTGCGCGAACTTCGAGAAGATCGCCTTGAAGTCGATCTGGCCGTCGCCCAGAGAGCGGAACCGCCCCGGACGATCAATCCAGTCCTGATAGCCGCCATACACGCCGCTGCGCGCGCTGGGGCGATACTCCGCGTCCTTGACGTGGAAGATGCCGATGCGCGCGTGATAGCGGTCGATAAAGCCGAGATAGTCCATCTGCTGCAGCAGCAGATGGCTGGGGTCGTACAGAATTTTCGCCCGCGGGTGGTGGTCGACCACGTCGAGGAAACGCTCGAAGGTCGCGCCGTCATGCAGGTCCTCGCCCGGATGGATCTCAAAGCACAGGTCCACGCCGCATTCGTCGAAGGTGTCCAGAATCGGCCGCCAGCGGCGACCCAGCTCGTCGAAGGCCTCGTCCACCAGACCCGGCGGGCGTTGCGGCCAGGGATAGAAGTAGGGCCAAGCCAGCGCGCCGGAGAAGGTGGCATGCGCGGTCAGGCCAAGACGCTGGCTGGCCCTGGCGGCCAGTTTCAGCTGCTCCACCGCCCAGGCCTGGCGGGAAACAGGATCGCCGCGCTTGTCGGCGGGCGCGAATCCGTCGAACAGGCTGTCGTAGGCCGGGTGGACCGCGACCAGCTGGCCCTGCAGGTGAGTGGATAGTTCGGTGATCTGCACGCCGTGCCCGGCCAGCATGCCGGCGAGGTCGTCGCAGTACGTCTGGCTGCGCGCGGCCTGGGCCAGATCAAACAGGTGCGGCGCGCTGGTCGGCACTTGTACGCCAGAATAGCCCAGCCCCGCGGCCCATCCGGCCAGCGTGTCGAGCCGATCAAAAGGAGCCGTGTCGCCGATGAACTGCGCCAGGAACAGTGCTGGACCCTTGAGCGTCTTCAACGTGTTTCGCCCTCGATGCAATCGATTGCATTATCCTAGCAGCGGCTTGCGGAAGACCTGTTGTGCAGTGCACAGCGGAAGGGGGAACTAACGCCATGGCAACCATTTACGACATTGCAAAGCACGTTGGCGTCTCGGCCGGGACGGTGTCGCGGGCGCTCTCGCGGCCGGACAAAGTCCTGCCGGCCACGCGCGCGCGCATCGAGCAGGCGGTCGCCGCGCTGGGCTATGTGCCCAATACCGTGGCCCGCAACCTCAAGACCCAGCGCAGCGGCAAGATTCTGGTCACTGTGCCGGACATCGCCAATCCGTTCTTCGCGCAGATCCTGCAGGGCGCGGAGGACGCGGCGCAGGCGGTGGGCTACGCGGTGCTGCTGGGGGATACCCAGCATCTGCCCGAGCGCGAGGAGCGCTACGCGCAGATGCTCCGGCGCAACGAGGCCGACGGCCTGATCGTATTGGGGCACCGCCTGCCGCCAACCGCGCGCGAGATCGTCCAGCAGCTCGGGGACGCTGCGCCGGTGGTGAACGGGTGCGAGTTCGACCCGGCCGTGGGCATTCCCAGCGTGCACATCGACAATGCCGCCGCTGCGGGCGCTGTCATGGATCATCTGTATGGGCTGGGGCACGAGCGGATTGCCGTGGTCGGCGGGCCGACCGACAACCCGCTGCACCAGCAACGGATGGAAGGTGTGAGGACTGCCGCCAAGGCGCGCAAGCGCCTGCGTAGTCTGAGCATTGCGCCGGGGGACTTTTCCCTTGAATCGGGCCACGCGGCGACGCTTGCATTGCTGGACGGCGAAACCGCACCAACCGCAATCTTCTGTTTCAGCGACCAGATGGCGCTGGGGGCGATGGCGGCCTGCCGGGAGCTGGGCATCCGCGTGCCGGATGACGTGTCGATTGTCGGCTTCGATGACTTGGCCTCGTCCCGTTACCTCACGCCGCCGTTGACGACGGTGCGCCAGCCGATGCGGGAGATCGGCGCACGCGCGGTACACCTGCTGCTGGCCCTCATTGATCGGGTGGACGTGCCGCTGCAGCAGACGCTGGAATTTGAGCTGATGCTGCGAGGTTCGACAGCGGCCCCAGCATCGGCAGGAACAACGCTGAAATCCCCACGTTGAAGAGAAGGTGAGCCAGCGCCACGGCCATGCCCGGGTCGCTGGCGAATGCCACCACGGCGCGCGAGAAGGGCACCAGGAACGGCAGCAGTATCAGTGTGCCCACAGCGTTGAAGAGCAGGTTGGCCAGTGCCGTAGCGCGTGCAACCGCACCCAGCGTCATGCTGACGATCAATGCCGTCGAGGTTGAACCCACATTGGCCCCCACCACCATGGGGATGGCCGCTTCAGCCGGCAGCATGCCCTGCTGCACCAGCAGGATGGCAACGCCGGTGGTCACGCTGCTGGACTGCACCAGTGCCGTGATCAGCAGGCCGCTGAGTACGCCCAGCCACGGTGCGCTGGCTGCTGAAAGCCAGCTGTTGAGCCACGGCTGGTCGCGCAGCGGCTGTACCTGCGCGGCCATCAGGTCCAGCGCGAACAGAATCAGCCCCAGATAGAACAACGGTCTGCCCATCTCGCGCAGTCGTGGCGGCAGCGAGGTCGCCAACGCACCCAGCAGGATCAGCGCGGGCCCCAGGCCACTTAGCTTGAACGACACCAGCCAGGCCGTTGCGGTGGTGCCCACGTTCGCCCCCAGCAATACCGCCAGACTCGCCCGGAACGACAGCAGTGACGCATCCACCAGGGCCACGGTCAACGCCGTGACCGCGCTGCTGGACTGCACCACCGCCGTGGCCAGCGCACCTGCCAGGAAGCCCCGGCAGCGATGGACGGACAGCCGCTGCAGCGCGGTGCGCAACAGGCTTTCACCGCTGGCGCGCAGCTCGCGGGTAAAGCCCTGCAGTGCATACAGGAACAAGGCAACGGCAGCACCCAAGGCAATGACGGCGGGCAATCCACTCATGCAGGCTCATCGTGGCAGCGAGCCGGGCAGGGTGGCGGACGTCGCTGTGAACGCGCTACTTACGACCGAAACAGCGAGCTTTCAGCCCGTTCTAATGGGTCAATTACGTCATCGGCGATCCGGACCCGGTCAACGCGCCGCACGCCATGCGGGCCACGCCTCGGCAATGACCCGGATCGCCGAGCGCAGGAACAGCAGCGCGATCAGCGAACCCACCACAATGTCAGGCCAGCCGCGTCCGCTCAGCGCGACGCCGGCGGCGGCGGCCAGCACGCCCAGGTTCGCGGCCACGTCATTGCGCGAACACTCGAAGGTGCTCTTCATGTTGATGTTGAGGCGACGGAAGCGCCACAGCAGTGCCAGGCAGCCCAGGTTGGCCGCCAGCGCCAGTCCGCCGAACGCCAGCATCAGGGAGCTGGAAGGTGGTACGCCGTTGACCAGCTTGTTGATCACCTCGAACACGATGAAAACGAAGAAGGCCAGAATCAGCAGGCCCTTCACCAGTGCGGCCCCGGCCTCCCAGCGCGGCCCGCGGTTCACTGCCCACAAGCTCAGCCCATACACGATGGCATCTCCCAGCATGTCCACCGCGTCGGCCTGCAGGGCGCTGGAGCGCGCCACCAGCCCGGCCCCGAACTCAATGAAGAACATCGCCAGGTTGATCGCCAGCACCGCCAGCAGCACCCGGCGCTGGGCGCTGTGCAGCGCCAGCGTCTCCAGTTCCTGACGCTTGTGTCCGCAGCAGTGGTCCATGTTCAGGCTCCCTCCGGGTGGGTCCGGGGTTGAAATTCAGTCAGGACGCCTTTATCAACCCTGTAGCCACTACAAGGTCAAGCCCCATGTCCGCGCCCCTCACCATTGGCCAGCTGGCCCGCCAGACCGGCACCAAGGCCGAAACCATCCGCTATTACGAGAAGATCGGCCTGCTGCAGCCGCCGCTTCGCTCGGAGGGCAACTACCGGCACTACGGCGCACAGGACCTGCGCCGGCTGGGGTTTGTGCGCCGTGCCCGCGAACTGGGCTTCTCCATCGAACAGATCCGCGAGCTGATCGCCTTTGGCGAGCAGCGGGAGCACGCGTGCAGCTCGGTCGACGAGGTGGTGAAACAGCACATTGCCGATATCAGTCGCCGCATCCAGGACCTGCAGGCGCTGCAGGGCGAGCTGGCGCGCATGATCGGTAACTGTCCGGGCGGCCGGGTGGCGGATTGCCGGGTGCTGGAGGCGCTGCAGCCGCAGCGGGCGGCTTGACCTTGTAGTTCCTTCAAGGTTTACAACATCGGGCCACTTCGCCACCGCGCGGCACCGCCGCCCTGACGACATGACCTGTGCTCCGCCCGTTTCCCTGCTGTCCCTCGCCCTTGCCGCCGTGTTGCTGTCCTCCGCCCCGGTACTGGCGCATGAGCCACCGCAGGCGCATGACGACCACCACGATCACGACGATGCGACCGAACTGGACACGGTGACTGTGCAGTCGACCCGTTCCGGTCGCCGCGTTTCCGATGAGCCGATCCGCGTGGACGTGGTCTCGCGCGAAGAAATTGAAGAGAAGCTGCTGATGTCGCCCGGCAACGTGTCGATGCTGGTGGCCGAAACCGCCGGCGTGCGCGTGCAGAACACTTCGCCGGGCATGGGCGCGTCGACGATCCGCATCCAGGGCCTCAGCGGGCGTTACACCCAGCTGCTGGCCGATGGCCTGCCGCTGTACGGTGGGCAGTCTTCCTCCATTGGCCTGCTGCAGATTCCGCCCACCGACCTGGGCAGCGTGGAAATCATCAAGGGCAGCGCGTCGGCGCTGTATGGCCCAGCCGCGCTGGGTGGGGTGGTGAACCTGATCTCGCGGCGTCCGCGCGACACGCGCGAAAGCGAATTGCTGCTCAACGCCACCAGTCGGGGTGGGCAGGACGTGACCGCCTACACCGCTGGACCGCTCAGTGAACACTGGGGCCTTTCCGTCGTCGGTGGCTACCACCGCCAGGATCGCCAGGACCTGGATGACGACGGTTGGGTGGACATGCCGGGATACGAGCGCAGCACGCTGCGGCCGCGTTTGTTCTGGGAATCCGAGAGCGGCGCGCGTGCATTGCTGACCGCAGGGGCCACCCGCGAAAGCCGCCTGGGCGGCACCCTGCCTGGCGCGGTGGTGCCGGATGGCCAGCCATTCCCCTTGAACCAGCGCACCGAACGCTACGACGCTGGTGCCGTGGTGGAACTGCCGGTGCGGGAAACCGACCGGCTGCAGCTGCGCGCCTCGGCCATGACCACGGATCACCGCCATCAGTATGGCGACGCGCTGGACAACGATACCCATCAGACCGGCTTCGCCGAGGTCACTTACGCTTCTGGCTTCGGCGACACCAGCTGGCTGGCCGGCCTGGCTGGGCAGCAAGACCGCTACCGTTCGCGCGCATACCCCGAATTTGATTACCGTTACACGGTGCCGGCGGTGTTCGTGCAGGCCGATCAGACGCTACGTGAGGATCTGATTTTGTCGGGCAGCGCACGCTGGGATGACCATAGCGAGTACGGCGGCCACTTCAGTCCGCGTCTCTCGCTGCTGTTCCATCCCGAGGCCTGGACGCTGCGCGCATCGGTGGGCAAGAGTTTCTTCGCGCCGACGCCATTCGTTGAAGAGATCGAGGCCGCCGGTCTTTCGCGCCTTGAACCGCTGCAGGGGCTTCGAGCGGAAACCGCAACCACCGGTTCGATCGACGTGGGCTATGCGCAGGGCGCGTGGGAGACCAACCTGAGTCTGTTCGCATCCAACATTGACCACGCGGTGCGGCTGGTGGACTCGACGACCGCGCCGGGTGAGCGGGTGCAGCTGATGAATGCTGGGGGAACCACCCGCACGCGCGGCAGCGAACTGCTGCTGCGCTATCGCTGGCAGGACATCACGGTGACGGGCAGTTATGTCTACACCGACTCCACCGAGCCGACGGACGACGCAGCCGGCCGCCGCGACGTCGCGCTGACGCCGCGCCACACCGCCGGCTTGGTGGCGATGTGGGAACAGCACGGCAAGGGCCGCATCGGCCTGGAGGCGTACTACACCGGTGTGCAGTCGCTGGATGACAATCCCTGGCGGCGTCGCAGCCGGCCGTATGTGGAACTGGGCGCGCTGGGTGAGATCGTGCTGGGCAAGGTGAGCCTGTTCCTCAATCTGGAGAACATCCTCAACGTGCGCCAGACCGGCTACAACCCGATGGTGCGGCCGCAACGTGCTGCAGACGGTCAGTGGACAGTGGATGCATGGGCACCGTTGGATGGCTTCGTGGTCAATGGTGGCGTGCGCCTGAAATTCTGAGACCTCCCGTAGAGCCGGGCTTGCCCGGCTGCAGTTGGCGCAACTGCCGACGCAACCTCTATGATGCAAGCCCATCTGGAGCGAGAACGACAGGAAGTCCCGTGCGTTTTATTGTTTCTGTAGTGTTGGCGACCGCCCTGGTGGGCAGCCCTGTAATCGCCCTTGCAGCCGAGTCGGTGTATGCATCGCTGCAGCGGATCCAGCATGACGATGCCATGCAGTCCGGCATCGATTCGGTGACGTTGCAACGTGTGAAGGTGGATGCCGCTGCGAAGGGCGGTCGGACCGTCACGGTTCAGCCGTTGTGGGCCGAGTATCAGGTGATGGGCCATGGCAAGCAGCGGGTGACCGACCTAGATCAGCGCGAGCCCGGCGTGCAGCCGATGTTGGACGCCTTGGCGTCCGGATTCCGCACCACGGTGTCAGTCAAGGACGAAGCGGGTGTGCTGTCGCCCGTGAACACGCGCGTCTGGGAGCAGGCGGTAACGGAGATGCCGGACGCAACGCAGTGGCAGCTGTCCGGCGAAAATGTGCTGGCCATGCTGCCGCAGCACGTGCCGGAACAGTGGCAGGTCGGCCAGACCCATCGTCGTACCGCACAGTCGCAGGCGCATGGCACCGTGGCGGTGGAGCAGAAGGTGGTTGCGCTGACCCCGGAGGTAGCGGTGCTGGACTTCACCGTCAGTGGCAAAGCGCTGAAGGGCACCGGGCGGCAGGCGGTGCGTCGCAGCGACGGCATGCCGGTGGAAACCCGTACAACGCTGCATCGTGATGCGGCGCGCGGCTTGCCGGCGACTACGGAAACCAGCCACGTCGCCGATCTGGCCTACGAACCCTTCCTGGAACCGATGACCGCCGAGCAATATCGCCAGCAGGTGGCGTCGGTCACCGACGAGCTCGCGCGGCCGCCGTATAGCGCGCCCAGCGGACGTCCTGACGACTATGCCGCCTCGAAGGAGGTCGAGGCCCAGCTGGATGCCTGGATGGTGTCGGCGGACGCGCTGCCGGCCTTCGAGAAAAGCCTGCGCTTTGCGCTGCTGCCGAATCGGGATTCCGGTCGCACCCAGCTGGCCATCGGTGCGGAGGCTCGGCTGGGTCCGGCATCGTTGGTCTCCTCTGTACTCGAACCCACCCTGACCGTGCGCCCACGCTCGGTGGCCCTGCTCGGGCGCGACGGCAAGCCGGTGCCGGAACTGGAGGCGGTGCGTATTTTTTCTTCAATGCAGATGGAAGGACGGCACAAGGTCGCCGAGACGTCGCCGTCATTCCCGTTCCGCCTGCCCTTGAACACCACTGAACAGCAGCGACAGGCGCTGGATCGCATCCGCATGACCGTGGATGTCGAGGTCCACCGCTGGGTGGGCACGGAGGTCATCAAGCCCGGCGAGGCGTCCAAGGTGAATCCTGGCGTGCGCGTGTCCATGCCGGCACCGCATCGGATCATGCTGCAGAATGAGCGCGTCCAGCCTGCGGCACCAGAAGGCATCTGGACCAGTGTGGTGCCGCTGGATGCGCAAGGACGGGAGATTCCGACCCGACATATGGGTGTCGGCCCGTTCCAGAAGAAGATGGGCGACAGCGCTCTTCCGCTGGTGTGGGAGTTCAGCACCGAGCCTTATCGTAACGAGATCGCCGCCGAGCGGCCGGTTGCGGCGCTGCAGCTGCGGCACTATGGTTGGGAAACCCTGCGGCGGGAGTGGGAGTTCCGGCGGGCGAGGGAGGATGGGAAGCTGCTGAAGTGAAGGCCCGCACAACAGAAAGCTTTGTCTGGCAAACGGAGGAGGCAGGCATGGATACCCCGGTAAAGGTCATTCTCGCGATCACTTACGCGCTCAGCGCGTACTTCCTGTATTGTCTTCACACGCGCCCGGGTCACTGGCTGGAGAAAGGTGCGCTCACGGTGGTGGTGCTGGTGCCGTTTCTGGGCTGGATCGCGTATCTGTTCCTGTCGGAGAACGTGCCGCCGCAGCACGAGGATCTCAAAAACACCGGGCCGCGCGGGTTCTACACCGATCGTATGATCACGCGCACGCGCCGAGGGCCGGAAGAGCAGGACGCCGACAAGGACAATCGAGGATGAAACACTTCTCAGATGACCGGTTCCGTGCCGAATGGCGAAAGCTGGGCTTCTACTACGAACTGAATCACGAGGCCAAGCGATGGGAGCTCACCGGTTCGCTCAGCGGACTGAGGGCGTTCTCCTCGGCAGTCCGCAGCTACGCGATGGATTCGGAGCATGACTGGGTATCGTGCCACTGCAATCTCGGCCCCTATGACTACCTGGAGATCGGCACATGGGACGTCGCCGTGATCGACGACCACTGGATAGCCGGTCGTCTGGAGAATCTACTCGCGATGGCGGATTGGCTCGATGAGTGGTTGTCCACGGCCCAGCCGGGTATGTCGTTGTCGGCGAGGCCCTTTTTTGCGCCTTCTGCTCCCTATGACCTCTGCCTTTACCTGAGGGAGCCCGAGTTTGATCCGGCCTCGCTGGATGAGAGCCTCTTATAAGCGTGGTGCATAAGTGCATTCAGGTTTCGCGCTCTTATCGCCGGGCGACGATCGGCGCAGACTGGTGGTCTTCACCACACCAGGAGCATGAACCATGAAGACACGCACACTCGGCCGCAATGGTCCGCAGGTTGCAGCGCTCGGCTTTGGCTGCATGGGTCTGAGCTTTGCCTACGGCCAGGGGCTGGACCGACCTGCTGCGGTCAGTTTGATCCGTGATGCCATCGAGCGCGGCGTGACCCTGTTCGATACCGCTGAGGCCTACGGCACCCTCAACGAGCAGATGCTCGGCGAGGCCGTGGCCCCGTTCCGCGACAAGGTGGTGATCGCCACCAAGTTCGGCTTCAAGGACGGCAACGCACAGGCTGGGGTGGACAGTAGTCCGGCCAACATCCGCAAGGTCGCCGAGCAGTCGTTGCGCAACCTGGGCACCGAGCGCATCGACCTGTTCTACCAGCACCGCGTGGATCCGGCGGTTCCGATGGAAGACGTAGCCGGCACCGTGCGTGACCTGATTGCCGAAGGCAAGGTGGGCCACTTCGGGCTGTCCGAGGCCGGTGTGGACTCGATTCGCCGTGCACATGCGGTGCAGCCGGTGGCGGCGCTGCAAAGCGAGTACTCGCTGTGGTGGCGCGCGCCGGAGCAGGATGTTCTACCGGTGTGCGAGGAACTGGGCATTGGCTTTGTGCCGTTCAGCCCGTTGGGGCGTGGCTTCCTCACCGGCAAGATCGATGCCAGCACCACGTTTGAGAGCGGTGATTTCCGCGCCAACAATCCGCGCTTCTCAGTGGAGGCACGCATTGCGAACCAGCAGCTGGTGGATGCGATTGCGCAGATTGCGGAAGCACGCAAGGCGACGCCGGCGCAGATTGCCCTGGCGTGGTTGCTGTCGCGGAAGCCGTGGATTGTGCCGATTCCGGGAACGACCAAGCTGCATCGCTTGGAGGAAAACCTCGGTGCGGCGGAGGTGGAGTTGAGTGGCGAAGCGCTGGCGCGGATCGGGCAGGCGCTGGAGCAGATTCAGATTGTGGGCGATCGGTATCCGGCGGATCTGGCGGCGCGTGTAGGCCGTTGAGGCGACGGCGGAGGGTTGGTCGATGACACGCATGGCGTGTCACTACGACCCGTGGTCAGGCGACCCTGTAGTGACACGCCATGCGTGTCATTACGACCCGTGGTCAGGCGACCCTGTAGTGACACGCCATGCGTGTCATTACGACCCGTGGTCAGGCGACCCTGTAGTGACACGCCATGCGTGTCATTACGACCCGTGGTCAGGCGACCCTGTAGTGACACGCCATGCGTGTCATTACGACCCGTGGTCAGGCGACCCTGTAGTGACACGCCATGCGTGTCAGCGCGGTGCCAAACGTGGTCGAAGCCACGCAGGGCGTGGCTCTACGTTATGGTAGCGGGGCCATGCAATGCTGGAGCCTTACACTCATGCACCTCCGCATCACCGCACTGACCGCCGCTCTCCTGGCTTCCGGCTGCGCGCAGCAGCCGGCGGCAACCGCTGCAGCGTCTGCGGCCCCCAACCCGGCCACCCACGCCTTCGACCTCATCCACGAGGCTCCGTCGAAGTACTTCACCGACGCCACCGCCACCCACGTGCCGATGGCTCCACAACTGCACGCCACCGATTCGGTGTTCGTCGATGTAGACAACGATGGTCATCTGGATGTGGTGGTGTCGGTGGAACACGGCGTCAACCGCCTGTACCGCAATGACGGTACAGGTAAGCTGACCTACATGCCCGATGCATTTGGCACCACCGCGCGCGACAACGAACACGTACGCGCGGCCGACTTCAACGGCGACGGCAACATCGACGTGGTCTTCGTAGCCGAAGCGGATAAACAGCACCAGCTGTTCTTCGGTGACGGCCAGGGCGGCTTCACCGATGTCAGCAACCGCCTGCCGGCGCACAGCCAGGGCAATGGGCTGGCTGTGGGCGACCTCAACGGTGACGGTCATCCGGACATCTTCATCGGCAGCACCGGCGAAAGCCCTCAAGGCCTGCAACCGGCGCGCAACCTGCTGTTCCTCAATGATCCCAAACGCCCGGGTCACTTCATCGACGCCAGCGCGACGCACCTCCCGGCAGGCGACGACCAGACCGAAGGCGTTGCCATCGCTGACATGAACGGCGACGGCCATCTCGACGTGCTGTTGGCCAGCCCAAGCCATCCCAATCGGCTGCTGCTGAACGACGGCAGCGGCCGTTTCCTTGATGCCTCGCAGCAGCTTGACCTGCGCGTACCCATGGAAACCCGCGAAGTGCATGTCACCGACGTGACTGGTGACGGCAAGCCGGACATCCTGTACTTCAACATCACCAGTAACAACGGGGGCTGGGAGAAATATCCGCAGACCCGGCTGCTGGTCAACGATGGCAATGGACGCTTTGTCGATGAAACAGAAGAGCGTCTGCCCAGGCACACGTTCTCCAGTTGGGCCGGCACCGTGGTGGACTTCAACGACGATGGCGCTCCGGACCTGCTGGTGGGCGCAATCCAGGTGCCGGGCTTCGTGCCGTTGCAGCTGCGCGCCTGGCAGAACGACGGTGCCGGAAACTTCACCGATGTGACGCTGGATGCTGTGCCGGGCATTACCGTCGGCCGCAGCTGGAGCATGGGGCAGGGCGATCTGAACGGTGACGGGCGTACCGACGTGCTGATCGGGGGTTGGGGCACCCAGGCGCGGCTGCTGCTGTCGCGTCTGTAGAGCCACGCCCTGGGTGGCTTCGCGGTGTCGGACATGTGCAGCCACGCAGGGGGGGGCGCTACGGCACCCCCATCCGCATCAATCAGGCGTCATTTGCGCCGGTCGTGATACCGCGCCACGCTCTGCTGCAGGTCTTCCAGCGCACCCTCCGGCAGCCACAGCTGGCGTGAACCGCGGGTCATCGCGGTATACGCCGCACGTACCGGGTTGTGCGCATAGCGGCGGGCAAAGCCGGTGCGGAAGCAGCACGGTGCCATGGCCACCTGGGAAAACTCGGTGTTCTTGCTGTGCTCTACCAGCATCAGCAGCAGGGGAGCCTGCGTATGCGGCTGCAGACGTTCGCACAGCACATCGAAATGCGCACGGTTGTAGCCGCGCATGAACAGACGCGATACCTGTGGCAGCTGCTGCTCGTCCCATTCGGTCAGCAGGTCCTCCCAGCGCCGGCTGCTTCCGCCGTGGGTGGTCAGTTCGCGGTACGCATCTGCGGCGCGGTCCACCTCGCGCGCGAGCTGACGCAGGGATTCGGGATGAATGCCGAACGCGGCCCCTGCAGCGGAAAGCCGTTGCGCTTCTTCCAGCAGCCGCCAGGTGCTGCCGTACATCTGCGTGCCTTCAGTGGGCACTTCGTCCCAGCGCGTGTAGGTGGCCGACACGGTGGCATGTGCGCTGGCCCCACTGAATGGCTGCTGGTACACCCCGGTTGCGTCCAGGGCGAGCGTGTCGTTGACCAGTTGCTCGACGTAGCGGCCCTGGCGCACGGATTGGTTGATCTCCAATGCCATGCCGGTGGCAAATCGCGGTGCACGCCCGATCAGGCGCTGATTGGGATCGCCCAGGCTGATTACCGCGCCTTCGTAACCGGACAGCAACTGCTTCCAGGCCGGGCTGAGGTCGTGGGCCTCGTCGATCAGCAGCGTGCCCCAGCGTGCGGGAATGCGCGCATCGTGCTGCGCCAGCCACTTGCCGATGTGGTCCGGAGTCAGGCTGAGCAGGCCGCCCTTCTGCAGGGTCGGGTTGAACATGCAGCGCCAGACGTGCTCTGCAGCGGTGATGAAGGGCGAAGCATCCAGCATCGCGTAAGGCACCGCGCGCAGGAAGTGACGCGCTTCGAGTTGTGCGGAGGTGGAACGGCACCAGCTGGCGATGCCATCGAAGGCGATGCGCAACACGCTGGTTGCGGGGGTGCGGCCAATCGGCTGCAGCCCGATACGGCTCACAATCTCGGCAAACGACAACCGACTGACCTGGTAGGCCGGTGCAAAGTCGGTGCTGAGCACGCCACGACGATGCGCATCGGCCGCCACCTGGTTGGCGAACGCGATCTGCGACAGCAGTGCCACCGAGGCCTGCGTGCCCAGTCGCTCGCGGAACGCCTGCACCTGGCCGGGGCGTGGCGCGAGGTAGGTGAAATGCCGGGTCGCCCCGGCCAGCAGCTGCAGCACCAGATGCGTCTTGCCGGCACCGGCGTAGGCGTCCAGGTCAATGTGCTCGTCATCGTTGGCGACGATGGCGCGCAGGGCGCGCGCCTGGTCGTCGGTGTAGTCGTGGTCGCGCTCGATGTAGATCGGCGCATGCTCGCCGCTGGCGATCGTCTCGCTGGTGTCCTGATAGGCCGCCTCGGTATAGAAGCGCACCGTGTGCGGGCTCAAGGTGCTGTCGAAGGCCTGTTGAAACGCCTCGGCATCGAATGCTTCGGCCGCCGAATGCTGCTCGAGGATGGATGCCGGAGCCAGCACGCGGTCCTGCGCGGCCAATGCCTGCTGCCACGCTTGCACCGTGGAAGGCAGTCCGGCGCGCAGTTCGGCCAACTGCGCCGGCACGTGCTCGGGCTGTGCGGCGAACAGTACGCAGGCCTGCTCCAGCATGGCGCTCAAGGCCCCTTCGGGCTGACGGCTGCGCAGGCACAGGGCTGCGGCGAACAGCCCGGCACGTTCCAGCGCACCGGCCGGAATCGATCCGTCTTCCACATACGACGCTACCGCCTCCTGTGAGAGCGGCAGCACGTAAGCAACAGACGGACGTGAAGACATCAGTAAAAGCTCAGTACGAGTGCGCCTGCGCGCACGCCATGGCGGGTCGGGGGACGCTCATGCGTCCTCCATGGCGTCAAACTTGGCGACCGGAATCAGCGTGTGGATCTCCGTCCCGACTGCCGCCAGCAGTTCCTCGCAATGGGTGGCATCCCAAAGGTCGAATACTTCCGCTTCCCAGTTGACGCCGGGTTCGCTGGGTTCGTGCGCGACATGCAGGCCTTCTTCCGCGTAGATCGCGTGGTCGCTGGTGACCACAGCGCGTGCCTGGATCCTGCCCAGTACCTCGAACATGTTGTCGTTGTAATCGCCGTAGACGAAATCACGCGCGACACAATTGCCGCCCACGATGAACCAGGCTTCCGAGCCCACGCTATGGCAGTGCAGGTTCCCCAGCACGGCTACGTTGCCGGTGTCCCGGAGGATGCCGTTGACGGTCAGGTCGCCGGTGACCAGCAGGGCGGAAGGTGGCTGCAGGTCGCCGTCCACCACCAGGTTGCCGTGGTGCACGACCACCGTGCTGCTGCCCTGGAACAGCTGACTGACAGCAGCGGCTTCCAGCTGCAGGTCGGTCGCCGGCAACTGCTCGCGCAGCACCTGCCCGAAAGCGAACAGGGTGCTGGCGAAGCTACCCTGCAGGAACTCCATCAGTGCGTCGATACCGCCGGCCTCACGGCCGACCTCGGCCAGGTCCTCCAACTGCGGGATGGGGCAGCAGGGGAACTCGGGCAGGGTCTGCGGGGTCCAGCCGGTGGCGGGAATCTGACGGATATCGATCTGCATGTGCGTCCTTGTAGGGAAGTGTGTTCCTGGACTGCGCATGATAACGCAGCGCCAGCAGGCCCTCGCTGCCAGCGCTTCAGAATCGGTGTGCTCAGCGCTGGCCCACGGGCTGGAGCGGCGCGGACGCCGTCGCCTTCATCGTGCGCCACCACGGCCGGCCGGGGTGCGGTGCGTTCAGGTCCAGTCGCTCACCCATTTCCGGCGTGGAAAGGGCGATGCCGCGCTGCGTCGCCAGTGCACTGACCTGTTCGAACGGGTCGTCCCAGGTGTGCATGGCCAGGTCGAACGTGCCGTTATGGATCGGCACCAGCCAGCGCGCGCGCAGGTCCTGGTGCGCCTGCACCGTCTGGGTGGGCTGCATGTGCACGTACGGCCATTTGGCGTCATAGGCACCCGTTTCGATGAAGGCGACGTCGAACGGACCGTAGCGCTCGCCAATGTCCTTGAAACCGGCGAAGTAGCCGGTGTCGCCGCTGAAGTACACACGCAGGTCGTCATCGATGATCACCCACGAGCCCCACAGCGTGCGGTTGCTGTCACGCAGGCCGCGGCCGGAAAAGTGCTGGGTGGGGGTGAATGCGAAGCGCAGGCCATCCACCTCGGTTTCCTGCCACCAGTCGAACTGGCGCACCTTGTCTGCCGGCACGCCCCAGTGGGTGAGGCGGTCGCCGACGCCCAGCGGCACCAGAAACACGTCGGCGCGATTCGCCAGGTACTTCACCGTGGCCCGGTCAAGATGGTCGTAATGGTCGTGCGAGAGCAGCACGCCACGGATCGGCGGCAGATCCTTCAGCGCAATCGGCGGCGCATGGAAGCGCTTCGGCCCGATCCACTGGAACGGCGAGGCGCGCTCGGAGAACACCGGGTCGGTCAGCCACCATCCGCCCCGCAGTTTGATCAGCAGGGTGGAGTGCCCCAACCGGTAGACGCTGCGGTCCGGGGCCTTGGCCAGCGCCTCCGGAGTCAGCACGCGCACCGGTGGTGAACTGGCCGGTACGGTGCCGTCCGGGCGGTTGAAGAAGAAGTCCCAGAACAGCTTCAGCGTGGTGCCCAGCGATTCTTTCGGTCTGGGCGCGGCATTGCGGAACTGGTCGTCGAACTGCTGTGGCGACTGCGGGTAGGAGGTAATAGGCACGGTAACGGTCATCCCGATCAGAACGGTGAGGGCGGAGACAACAACAATCACACGAACGGTGCGACGCTTGAGATGAGTGCGTAGGCGCTCATTTATTGGGGCAAATAAAGTCATCGTTGGATGCCTTTCCAGAACAGGTCGAAACCGGCCTGCTGCAGCGACTGGCGCTGCTCAGGCTGGGCGGTGATTGCATCCAGGGTGGTGTCCAGCAGGTTGACCAGAACCCGGCCGAGATAAAACGGCAGCCGGTCCGGGTCGATATGTGCGGACAACTTGCGCCGCAGCGCCTGCAGCATGCCGCCGAACAGCCCTTCGCAGTGCAGGCGGGTGCTGTCGCTGATGCGGTCTGAGACCTTCAGCTGGCGCAACGCCTTGGCGTCATCCGGGTACTGCAGCCCCCAACGGACCAGCGCATCCCACACGTGCTGAAGCTGATCCTGCGCACTGGCCTCGACCGGGAAGGCATCCCCGATGTTTGCTGCCAGACGCGTCTCAAGCCGCACGAACAAGGCATTGAGCAGCACATCCTTGTTCTCGAAGTACGTGAACACGGTGCCTTCGGCGACCTTGGCGGCCCTGGCGATCTGCGCGGTCGACGCGGCCACGCCCTGTGCCGCCACCAGGCGGCCGGCGGCGGTCAGGATCGCATCGCGTTTCTCGTCGCTGAGCGGGCGGGCCATAACGGAACATTGAATGAGTGATTGCTCATTTATAGGCCCGGTTCCGGCCCGGCGCAAGGGGCCGGGTCGGTGGCCCCGGGCTGCCGTTCAGCCAGCCCGGGGCGGTGCGCTTCAGTTGGTACGCAGGGTTTCCAGTTCTTTCAGCCGCTTCAGCGCGTCCTGCTGCTGCAGCAGGCTGTAGTTGATGCCACTGGGGTTGAGCGAGCTGCCGGCCTGGTAGGGGTAGTCGGTGAAATCCGAGAAGAACGCCTTGATCTGTGCCTGGATGGGGACCAGCAGCCACATCTGCTGGGCCAGGAAGCCGGTGGCCCCACCACCTTCTTCCATGCCGCGCTCGTACGGGTCCATGCGCAGGTTGGAGATGGTGGCCCACGAGGTCACCTTGCGCGAGGCGGTGGCGATGTTGCCATGGCTGGCCACTGCGAAACTGACCTTCCAGTCCGCGTAGCGCACCGCATTGAGGTTGCCGCCCTGGTCGAAGTAATACAGCGCCTGGCGCGGTCCGGCGTCCACTTTGCCCTTGAAGTACGGCCCGAAGTCGTAACCGTCCAGATGCACCTTGAAGGTCTTCTTGCCGACCTTGTAGCCCTTCTTCATTTTGCCCACGACATCGTCCACGCCGGCCGCCGCACACAGCGTGGGGAACCAGTCGATCAACGAGATGATGTCGTTGTAGGCCGTGCCTGGCTCTACCACGCCGGGCCAGCGCACCATCATCGGAATGCGCATGCCGCCTTCCCAGGTGGTGCCCTTCTCGCCACGGAATGGGGTCATCGCACCATCCGGCCACAGTGCGATCTCTGCGCCGTTGTCGGTGGTGTAGACCACGATGGTGTTGTCGGCGATGCCCAGCTCGTCCAGCTGGTCGAGCAGCTGCCCCACATGTCCGTCGTGTTCCACCATGCCGTCAGCGTGGAGGCCTTTGCCGGTCTGTCCATCCGACTCCGGCTTGAGGTGGGTGAACACATGCATGCGGGTGGTGTTGAACCAGACAAAGAAAGGTTTGTCGTCCTCCACCGCGTCACTGATGAAGGTCTGCGCAGCCTCCAGGAACTCCTCGTCCACGGTCGGCATGCGCGCCTTGTTCAACGGTCCCGTGTCCTGGATCTTGCCGCCTGCTTTGGAGTGAATCACGCCGCGCGGGCCGAACTTCTTCTTGAACGACGGATCCTTCGGATAGAAGTAGCCTTCAGGTTCCTCTTCGGCGTTCAGGTGATACAGGTTGCCGAAGAACTCGTCGAAGCCGTGATTGGTCGGCAGGTGCTGGTCCTGGTCGCCCAGATGATTCTTGCCGAACTGGCCGGTCGCATAGCCTTCTGCACCGAGTACGTCGGCAATCGTCGGCATCCAGTCGGCAATACCGTGCGGGTCGCCGGGCATGCCGATGGTGAGCAGGCCCGTGCGGAACGGCTCCTGACCCAGAATGAACGAGGCACGACCGGCGGTGCAGCTTTGCTGCCCATAGGAATCGGTGAACAGTGCGCCTTCGTTGGCGATGCGGTCGATGTTGGGGGTCTGGTAGCCCATCAGTCCGCGCGTATAGGCGCTGATCTGCGGTATGCCGATGTCGTCGCCGAAGATCACCAGGATGTTGGGGCGGGGGGCTTTCGCCGGCTTGGTGGGCTTGGCGGTTCTGGCCGCTTTGGTTGCCATGAGCATCTGCCTTCGTCGCGGGGTGAGTGCTGCCATGCTGGCGGCCCCGTAGCGTCGGCGCATCGGTAAACCCCGGTGTTTTTCCCAGTATTTTTTCGGTATCGGGGATGGTGCGCCGAGTTGTTTTCGGCGGCCGGGCGGTCTATAACGCCAACGGACTTCCATGGCGGAAAAGACATGGCAACGAGTGGCACCCGCAAGGTCTCGCGTTCATCAAGTTCCGCGCCCGCCGCCGGCAAGGTACGCCTGCTGGCGGGCGACAATCCGCAGATTGCCAAGGGGGAGGGTGAAGGTCCTGTCCGGGCGTATCTGGATGCGATTCCCGGTTGGAAACAGGCGCGTGCCCGGCAACTGGACGCGCTGATTACTGCCCACGTGCCGAAGGTACGCAAGGCGGTGAAGTGGAATTCACCGTGGTATGGCGTGGAGGGGCAGGGCTGGTTCCTGTCATTTCACTGCATCAGCAAGTACTTGAAGGTGGCCTTCTTCAAAGGTACGTCGCTGGATCCCTTGCCGCCGGTGGAATCGAAACAGCAGGAAGTGCGCTACCTGCATGTATTCGAGGATGAACCGCTGGACGAGGCGCAGTTCGTGGCCTGGGTGAAGCAGGCCGGTGCCTTGCCGGGCCATGAATGAAACGGCGAAAGGAGCACCTGATGAGCACCCGTATTCCCGAGATCGACAAGAAAATCGCCGAACTGGGCGACTGGCGCGGCACCACCTTGGCCCATGTGCGTGATCTCATCCACGCCGCCGTCCCCGACGTGCTGGAAGAGGTCAAATGGCGCGGCGTGCCGGTGTGGTCGCATGGCGGCATCCTGTGCACCGGCGAGTCGTACAAGAAGGCCGTGAAGCTGACCTTCGCCGAAGGGGCGTCGCTGCCGGACCCCAAGGGTCTGTTCAACGCCAGCCTGGACGGCAACACCCGCCGCGCCATCGACCTGCATGAGGGCGAGACGCTGGATGCCACGGCTTTCAAGGCCTTGATCCGGGCGGCAGCGAAGCACAACCAGAAATGATCGGCCGGCCGCGCACCGCGTTGACACGCATGGCGTGTCACTACAGGTCGCTCGACCCACCAAACCCGGTCGCCCCCCAACCCGGCGACCAAGGATCGTAGTGACACGCCATGCGTGTCAAAGCCATGATCCTGTGCACGTACACACGCCATGCGTGTCAAAGCCATGATCCTGCGCTCGCAAATGCGCCCCAGGTAGCGCCCGCCGCCAGATTCCGCTAAACATGCACGCTGGCCTATTCATCGGCCATCTCCCCCCCGGACCTGGAACTGCCTGTGCTGAGTGTTGTCGGTTTGCTGCTTGCGTTGTACGTGGTGTGGCGTGTCATCTGGCCCCTGAAACTGTCCCTGTCGTTGCGCGGCCCGTTGGGCCTGCTGGTCATCGCCCTGGCCCTGCACCATCGGATCGTGGCCCGCTTTGCCGGCACCATGGCCTCGCCGGAGATTCCCAAGGCCGCCATTGCCGTGCTGGCCACCGGCTTCACCGCGCTGTTGCTGCTGGCGCTGTTCCTGATCGTGCTGGACGTCGCCCTGCTGGTGGCACGCCTGCTGCGCGCTCCGCGTGCGACGAACGCGCTGCGACGCCCGCGGCTGCGTCCATCGGTCGGCCTGTTTGCCCTGCTGCTGTCGGCCTACGGCATCAGCCAGGGCATGGCGGTGCCGAAGGTGCGCCACGTGGATGTCGCCATCGAGGATCTGCCCACGGCCTTTGATGGTTACCGCGTGCTGCAGCTCACCGACATTCACGCCAGCCGCCTGCTCACCGGCGAGTGGGTGGCCAAAGTGGTCGCTGAGAGCAACGCGCAGCAGCCGGACCTGGTGGTGATCACCGGCGACCTGGTGGATGGCAGTGTCACCGCACGCGCCAATGACGTGCGCCCGCTGGGTGAGCTCAAGGCTACCGACGGCGTCATTGCCATCACCGGCAACCATGAGTACTACGGCCAGTACGCGCAATGGATGCCGGCGTTCCGCAAGCTGGGCATGCTTGTGCTGGAGAACAGCCACACCGTGATCCATCGCGATGGTGCGCAGCTGACCATTGCCGGCGTCACCGACCCGGTCGCCGCGCGCTACGGATTGCCGATGCCCGACCTGGACAAGGCGCTGGCCGGTGCCGATCCGACCGCACCGGTGATCCTGCTCGACCATCGCCCGAACCAGGCGCGTGCCAATGCTGCCAAAGGTGTCACGCTGCAGCTGTCCGGGCATACCCATGGCGGGCATATCGTCGGGATGGACCAGCTGGTCAAACGTGCCAATGGCGGCTTCGTATCCGGGGGTTATGCGGTGGACGGCATGTCACTGTATGTGAGCAACGGGGCCGGGTTGTGGCCCGGGTTTGCAGCGCGCATCGGTGTGCCGTCGGAGATCACCGTGTTCACCCTGCGGCGGCGGGTGGCCCCAGCAGACGAGTGACGTTACCGAACGCCGACAATCCCGCGTAGAGCCACGCCCTGCGTGGCTGCACCGGACGCCCCGGTCAACTCCGGTGCCAGCGCATGCGCCACGGCCATGCGCAGCAGGGCGGGGCTGATGTAGCGGCGGTGGGTGCGGTCGATCATCGCCATGTAGAAGCGCCCGAACGCATTGTGCGTGCGCACCCGCGTGCCCAGCGAAACCCGCACCCGGCCATCATCCAGCCGCTCTGCCCGCACGCACGAACGGAACCGCAGGTGGCGGTCATCGGCACCCAGCAGCACTTCCGCGCTGCGGTCGTCCGCGCCCACCTGCTGCCCCAGCACCGGGAAGCGGCCTGCGAACAGCCGGCTGCGGTCTTCTGAAAGCAGCGACGACACCGGGCATCCCAGTGGCGACGTGCGCAGCCGCAGCGGGGCCACCAGCACATTGCGCAGGGCCATCAACTGGCCCACGCCGGGCGGTGGATTGAGCATGAAACCCTCCAGCACCGCCTCCAGCGTGCGGCGCGCGGAGCGGCCGGGCAGGGCGTGCGCCGGCAACGTCAGTGAAACGTAGTCCTGGTGATGGCTGCCTTCGGGCAGTGCCTGCTGCAGCAGCGAATCCTCCGGTGCCGCGGGATGGTGGCTGACCGCATAACCCGTGGGCGGACGGCTGACGTAACCACGGATCGGCCGCAGCCCATGCAGCGCGGTGCGCAGGCGGCCAATCGGGTCGCGGGTCGCAGCGCACAGCCGGCCAGCCCAGGAACGCGCCGGTGCATGCAGCGACAGGCTCACACTGGGCACGCTGTGCGGGTCGATCTGCGCCAGCAGCGCCTGCAGGTGTGGCGGCAGCGTGTCGGTCAGACTGGGAATGTCGGCGGTGTCGGCCTCCACCCGCGCGCGCTGCGCGTCGTTGAGCGGACCGGTGTGATCGTTGGCATGGCACGACAAGGCGAACAACGCCGGATGCGGCGCGCGCTTTGATACGAACTGATGCCAGGTGCCGCTGCCGAAGCGCACCGTGAACAGGCAGTCCGGCGGAACATCGATGAACCGCAAGGCATGCAGGAACGCGGCAGGATCGGCGTCCAGCTGCGCATCCGACGCAGTGGAAAAGCGCAGCTGCGCGCCGCCACTGCCGGACACCGCAGTGAACATGCGGGGGGCCGCATGGCGGTGGAACGGATGGCCCTGCGGCCCCACCGCGAATGAGTACAGCGAGGACGGATCCTGCTGCGCCATGTGCATGCCGCCCAGCCGCGCCGATGGCTCGTCCAGCGCATCAATGAAACGCGGATGTGCGGACTGGCGCATGGCGGCGTCGCGGACCAGCTGGTCACCGGCTCCGATACCCAGCTGGGTGATCAGGGTAACCTCGACCGGGCTGCCACCGCCGTGGGAGGGCAGACTGATGCCGGGGAATGAACGGTCCATGCGGGTCACTCCGGGCATGTTGGCCTCCTCAGCCTTCGGCAGGGCTCTTGCGGGAACGGGCGCGGGCGCGGCTTTCGCGCTGCAGGGGGCCGCCCACCGGGCACACCTCTGCGGCCCAGGTGAACAGGGTGTTGGTCAGGCGCTCGGGGACCTGACGGAAGTACACGAACTGGCCACGCTTTTCGCGCTCGATCAGTCCCGCTTCCTCCAGGATGCGCAGGTGGCTGGACAGTGCCGGCTTGCTGAAATCAAAGCGTTCGCCCAGCTCGCCCGCGCTCAGCTCACCTCCGCTGAGGTAGGCCAGGATCTGGCGGCGGGCACTGGAGGCCAGGGCTTCGAAGATGCGGTCCATGGCTATTGGTTAACTAATTCGTTAATTAACTATGATCCGGTCCGTGCCGTGCTGTCAAGTGCCGCGCCGGAGTCGGGGTCTGAACCGTCACCGTCCCGTCATCTGCATCGCCTACCGTGCTGCCCACTTAAGGGGCGAGGCGACACAGGTGGCCGAACAGGCAAGACGGCGCCTGGCACGCATGTTCGAAGATCACGCGCCGGTGCTGCGCGGCTTCTTTGTGCGCCGTGGCGCGCGCCAGGACGCGGAAGACCTGGTGCAGGAAACCTACCTGCGTCTGCTGCGTGCGCATGAAGGCGCGGGCGAGCCCATTGCCAATCCCGAGGCGTATCTGTTCACGGTCGCGCAGAACCTGGCGCGCGAACAGGCGGCACGGCGGCGTTGGTCGACCCTTCCCATCGACGAGATCGAACAGCTGGGTCCAGGCCTGGCCAGCGGGGAATGCGTGGAAGACGCCGCCGAACGCGAACAGCGCCGCCAGCACCTTCAATCGCTGCTGGCCAGCCTGCCCGAGCACACCCGCGCGGTACTGGTCATGCAGTACCGCGACGGGCTCAGCTACAAAGAGATTGCCGAACGCCTCGGCGTTTCGCCGCACATGGTCAAGAAGCACGTGGTGCGCGGCCTGGCGGTGTGCCGGCGGGGCATGGCCGAGCCGGTGGCGTTGCGATGACCGGGCCCACCGAACATCCTTCAGCGCTGACCCACGCCGCTGCCCACTGGCATGCGCTGCAGCGCCAGGGTACGGTCAGCGCCGCGCAGCAGCGTGCCTTCATGCAGTGGCTGGTGGCCTCGCCCGACCATCTGCGCGAGTACATGGCGATCAGCGAAGTGGCCGGGGCGCTGGGCGATGCACTGCGTGACATGCCGATCGACCTGGACGTGCTGCTGGCGGCCCCCGCACTGCCGGAAAACGCACACAACGTGGTACAGCTGTCGCCGCGTAGAAGCGCCGCAGCCACATCTTCAGTGAAGCAGCGTCGCTGGCTGCCGCGCGTTGCCGTGGCCGCCAGCATGATGCTCGCGGTGGGCTGGGGAGCCCTGCTGGCGCTGCCGCGCACTGACCATTTCGTGGCCGCGCATGGCGTGCCGCGCCAGATCACGCTGTGGGATGGCACTGTCGTCCACCTCGATGCGGAAAGTGAAGTGTCGGTGCGGATGACGCTGCTGGCGCGGCGCGTAGAGCTTGAGCGCGGTCAGGCCAGCTTCGTGGTCGCTCCGGATCGCAGGCCATTTGCCGTGCATGCCGCTGGCCTGCAGGTTACCGATATCGGTACGACCTTCGATGTCTCACTGCTGCGCGAACAGGCGCGCATCGGGGTCAGTGAGGGGCGCGTGCATGTGCGTGGTGATGGCGGGCGTGGTCGCATGCTGGCCAACCTCGGCGTGGGGCAGGCGGCGCAGGTCGACTATCGCGACCAGCGCGTGCAGATCAGCAACGAAGACGCGGCCAGCATGACCGCGTGGTGGCACGGGCGCGCCGTGTTCCGCAATGAACCCCTGCGCGACGTGGCTGATCGCTTCAACCGCCGCAACGCGGTACGCCTGCACGTCAGCGACGAGGCCGGTGCACTGCGTCTTACCGGCAATCTGCGCGTGGATGACCTCGCCTCGCTGCGCGCGTTCCTGGACCAGCAGCCGGCGCTGATCACCGAACAGACGGCCGACGGCATCCACGTACGCGTACGTGCCCGCAGCACGATGGCGCTGTAAGAAAAAATTCATTGAAAAAGCGGTGCCCGATCCGCGCGCTGCGCACTCGTAGTTGGGGAAAGCAGGAACAACCCCGTTCCGCGACCACCGCCATTCCCTCACTGGATCCCACGATGCGCCGCACACTGTTCCTTTCCATTGCCCTTGCCCTGCAGGTCACCGCCACGGCGGCCGCTGCCGAACCGGCTCGCGTGGCCAGCGAGGCGATCGCCTCGCAGCCGCTGGACGCCGCGCTCAACGCGCTGTCGCGCCAGACCGGCCTGCAGTTCGTCTACAACGCCCAGAGCGCGGGTAATCCGCGCACTCCGGGCGTGCCGGCCGGCCTCAGCGCTGACGCTGCACTGAGCCGTCTGCTCGCCGGTACCGGCCTGCGCTACCGCTACCTCAATGCCACCACCGTAACCATCGAGGCGCAGGACAGCGCGTCGCCGGCACCGACCTCCAGCGCGGTGGCACCTGCCGGCATTGCGGTGGCGGCGAACGCGCCGCAGCCGGCAGACGTTGCTGCACCGGCCGGTGGGGCAGGGGCGCAGAATCTGGAGACCATCCAGGTCACCGGCAGCTACAGCCGAAGCCTGGAACAGGCCGTGGACATCAAGCGCGCCACCGTGGGCTTCTCTGATTCGATCGTCGCCACCGACGTGGCCGACTTCCCGGAACAGAACCTGGCCGAAGCACTGCAACGCGTACCGGGCGTGACCATCGAGCGCAGCAAGGGCCTGGGCACCAAGGTCAACGTGCGCGGTCTGCCGTCCGAGTACACCCACGTGTCGATCAACGACCTGGCCACGGCCTCGGGCAGTGGTGGGCGCGAGGTGGAGTTCGACATGTTCGCCTCGGAGATCATCCAGCAGGTGACGGTGCAGAAGTCGCCGACTGCGGCGGATGAGGAGGGCGGCATCGCCGGCTCGGTGAAGATCTCCACCGCGCGCCCGTTCGACTACAACGAACGCAAGCTGGTGGTCTCGGCCGAGGGCGCGCACAACAGCATCTCCGAGGAAGTCGACCCGCGCTTTGCGTTTCTTGCCGCCGATACGTGGGGTGACTGGGGCGCGCTGGTGTCGTACTCGCAGTCCAAGCGCACCAACCGTACCGACTCCACCTCGGGCATCAATTTTCGTCCGTCCTCGCGCTTCCTGACCGCCTCGGGTACCCGTGGCACCCAGGCCCAGTCGGTGCTGCTGCGCGACGCCGGGGTCAACATCACCAACCGCAATGATTCGGACCAGACCAACCGCGTGGTGTTCCAGGACAAGGTCGGCGACCGCGTGTACCTGAACGAGCAGGACAAGTGGGGTGCCACCGGTTCGCTGCAGTACAAGCCCGGCAACAACTTCAGCCTGACCTTCGATGCCATGGTCGGCGGCTATGACAGCACCGAGGATGAGTACGACGCGGCGGCCTACTCAGCGTCCAGCCGCAGCACCTTCGACACCATCCACGAGTACGACGCCGACACGCTGTCCCAGTACGGCATGGTGGTGCTGCGTGATGTGTCCTACACCGCCACCCAGCATGAAATGCTGAGCAAGGAACGGATCAACAAGACCGACTACGGTCAGTACAGCATGGCCCTGGACTGGAAGGGTGACAGCTGGTACGTCGACGCGCTGGTGGGCTATTCGGGCGCGGAGAAGACCTCGGACTACTCGAACCTGAAGCACGTCGCCTATGCGCCGTCGCGTACGCGCTGGACCGGCGACAGCGGCGAGACGATTCCCAGCAGTGCTCCGGGCAGCATCGACATGTACAACGCCTCGGACAAGTACCTGTTTGAAGCCTATGAAACCACGCTGGAAAAGGTGAAGGACGACAAGTACGCCGCCCAGGTCAACGTGACCCGTCTGCTGGATCTGGCCTTCCTGCCAGCACTGCACACGGTGAAGTTCGGCGCGCGCTACACCGACCGCTCGAAGGAGCGCCAGTATGGCGAGGCCAAGATCACCGGCCCGACCGCCGGCAGCGCAGCCTGGGTGAACACGCGCACCCTGGCCGACAGTCCGCTGCAGTCGATCAGCGACATCGTTCCCGGTGGCAGCTACTCGCACAAGGGCCTGGACTGGCAGCAAGTGTCCAATGAGTACGCGCGCGGTGCGTTCCGCTACGACGGTTTCTACACCCCGTTCGATCCGGGCCAGTTCTACCAGGTTGACGAGAAGGTGATGAGCTTCTACGCCATGACTGATTTCGCCTTCGACGTCGGCAGCGTGCCATTCACCATCAATGCCGGTGCCCGCTACGTGGACACCAAGGTCGATTCGTTCGGCTTCCACCCGATCCAGCGTCCGGACGGCAGCACCGGTTACACCGATACGCCGGTCTCCAAGGATGGCAGCTACGACGATCTTCTGCCCAGCTTCAACATGACTGCCGAACTGTCGCCGGGCCTGTTGCTGCGCGCGGCCGCATCCAAGGTGATGATGCGCCCGGCACTGACCGACGTGGCCTACAAGCGTACGGCCAGCTGGAGCTCGTACCGCTTCACCGACGGCAACCCGGAGTTGAAGCCGACGTATGCCAAGCAGTGGGAAGTGGGCGTGGAAAAGTACCTGGATAACGGCGCGTTGTTTGCCGCCAGCTACTTCCGCAAGAACATCGACGGCGTGGTGATCAACTCGTTGACCGGCATGGTCGAGGATGTGGCCGTATACAACGCCAATGGCAGTCTCAACGGCATCTATGACTTTGACGTATACCAGCCGGTCAATGCGAAAGGATCCTATGAGGTGGACGGCATCGAGCTGGTGGCGCAGATGCCGCTGGGCATGTTTACCCCGTGGCTGGAAGGCTTCGGTATCAACGCCAACTACACCATGCTCGACAGCTCGCTGGCCGGGGAATCCGACCTGGGCATCAAGACCCCGATGCCGGGCCTGTCTGAAAAGACCTGGAACTTCACCGCCTACTACGAAAACGAGCGCTTCGACGCCCGCGTTTCCTACAACCACAAGGACGAGTACGTCGAGTCGATAGGCTACAACCTGTACCCGATCTACCGCGATGCCTACGGCCAGATGGACGTCTCGATCGGCTACCGCATTACCGACAACATCAAGATCAGCCTGAAGGGCATCAACCTCACCGACGAGATCACCAGCGGATACACCATGGATCCGTCCTTCCCGACCATGTACGAAGCGTCGGGCCGCCGTATCAGCCTGGGCTTGCGCGCCGACTTCTGATCCATCGTTCCAGTGTGGGTGGCGTGCGGATCGGAGAGGGTCCGCGCGTCGCCTGCACGCTTTCCGTGAGGTACCCGCAATGAAGCAACTGCTTGCGCTGGCTCTGCTGGCCGCATCCGCGCCCGCGTTGTCTGCCGACACCACAACCGGGGACGGCCGCCAGTGGCTGGCCGGCGACCACCACGTCCACAGCGAATGGAGCGTGGAGTGGGATCGCAGCACTACACCGCCGACCCCGATCCGCGGCGGCGACTCTTCTTACAGCCGCAGCCGCAATGCAGCCCAGGCCAAGGCCTTTGGTCTGCGCTGGATGGTCCACACCGACCACGGCGGCCCCGGGCATTCAGCCGTCACTCGCGACCACGCCTATCCGGCACTGCTGCAGGCCCGGGCTGACGTGCCGGAGGTGATCCAGTTCAATGGCATGGAGTTCGACGTGCCGGCCGGCGAGCATGCCTCACTGATCATCGCCCCTGGTTCGGACGAGCGTGACCAGCTGGTCACCGCCGAACGCGACTACAGCCGCAGCGAGCCGCTGCAGGGCAGCCGTGATACCCAGCAGCATATGCTGGCCGCGCTGGCCTACCTGCGGGGGCTGCAGCCGCAACCGCTGATGCTGGTCAACCATCCCTCACGTACAGCCACTGGCGTGGGTGTCTGGGGCAAGGTTACCCCGGAAGAACTGCGCAGCTGGCACGCCGCTGCCCCACAGGTACTGGTGGGCATGGAAGGCGCACCCGGCCATCAGGGCATCCGCAGCGAGCGCGGTCTGTACCGCAATGCGGACGCGCCCACCTACGGCGGCTTTGACCAGATGACCGCGCAGGTCGGTGGCATCTGGGACCAGATGCTGGCCGACGGGCTGCGCTTCTGGATCACCGCCAGCTCCGACTCGCACGTCAACGTGCGCGACGGTGGCCGCGACTACGACCCGGGCGAGTACAGCAAGACCTACGTCTGGGCCCGGCCGCAAGCCGATGACATTCTGGACAGTCTGCGCCACGGCCGTACTTTCGCGGTAACCGGTGATCTGATCGACAGGCTTGAATTGCGTGTGGGCGATGGCGCGCAGGACGCGACCTTGGGAGATACGCTGTCCGTGACGCGCGGCGGTACGCTGCAGATCAGCCTGCGTGTGCGTGTACCGAAGGTCATGAACGCCAATGGCGACCTGCCGGCCCTGAAGCTGATCGAACTGATTGTGGGTGGGAAGGGCCCCGACGGGCAGTTGACAATGCAGTCGCGCTACTTTGCTGCCAGCGATTGGCAGCGTGAGGGTGACTGGATCAGCGTGGGTTGGTCGCTGCCTGTCCCCACGGCAGGTGGTTTCGTCCGGGCCCGTGGCAACAGTAGCGGCGAGCGCGTGGCGCTTGCCGATGTGGCCGGCGAAGACCCTTGGCAGGACCTGTGGTTCCACTCCAATCCGGTGTTCGTCCAGGTGCCGTGAGGCGTGTGAACGACAGCGCGTGTGCCGTGCACGGCGTGGTCACGCGGATGGCCCGAATCTGGGCGCATCGAACTGCCTGCTGCGGAGCCCCCATGACGACCCTGACCCTGCCCGAGCTGGCGAAGAAGATGGCCCACATCGACTTCTGCCTGCTGCATACGCACGCTGACGACCGCGAGATCGCTGCGCGCCCGATGAGCAACAACGGCGACGTCGAGTACGACGGCGACAGCTGGTTCTTTGCGCTCGAGTCGGCGGATATGGTCGGCGAGATCATGCGCGAGCCGAAGGTGGCACTGTCGTTTACCGGCAACAAGTCGCTGCTGGGCAAGCCGCCGCTGTTCGTGACGGTGCAGGGCCGGGGCATGGTGATCCGAAGCAGGACGCTGATGGAAGAGCATTGGGTCAGCGACCTGAAGCGCTGGTTCGAGCAGGGTGTGGATACGCCGGGGCTGGTGCTGATCCGGGTCAGCGCCGTGCGCATCCATTACTGGGACGGTGAGGACGAGGGAGAGATCCTGCGTTGAGCGTGCCCGGGCGCGTTCACGGTCGCGCCCGCCGCGTGCTGTACGATGGTGCGCGTACTACGTCGCTACGCGCGTTCTGCGCGACCTTGCGGTCGCCCGCTTCGCTCCCTTCCGGGTCCTCCGCCTGTTGCGGATCACGCACCCTCCGTGTCGCAGGAGCGCACATGCCGGGCTATACCACCCGCATTATGACTGTCACCGTGGGCGACCACGACTACCGCATCCGTGCGCTTTCCGACCTGCAGCAGTTCGGTGATGCCACCGGCCGCGCCGAGCGCGCCGGCATCCATTCCTCGCTGTGGAGCCTTTTCGGCCAGGTCTGGCCGGCGGGGCGGGTGATGGCCGAGACAATGAGCCGCTTTGACGTGGCCGGCAAACGCATTCTGGAGCTGGGCTGTGGACTGGGACTGTCCAGCCTGGTGCTGGCCCGGCGGGGGGCCGACGTGGTCGCCAGCGACCACCATCCGCTCGCCGAGTCTTTCCTGGCCTACAACGCCGGCCTGAACGATCTTCCGGCCGTCCACTACCGCGACCTGCCATGGGAGTTGCCGGACCTGTCGCTGGGACGTTTCGACCTCATCATCGGCAGCGACGTGCTCTACGAACGCGGCCATGCGTTGCAGATCGCCACGATGATGGAGCGGCACGCGCAGCCGGGTGCCGAACTGCTGCTCACCGATCCTGGTCGCGGCAATGTGGGCAGCTTCACCCGCGCGATGGCCGGGCAGGGGTATGTGGTGCACGAGCAGTACGGCCTGTTCGACGACGAAGGCGATGCACCCGGTCGGGGCCGACTGCTGCACTATCGCCGCGGCACGATCGCGCACTGAACGCACCGCCTGCACAACATGCGCGTTAGGCTCGGGCGCAGTTCTTGCCGGGTGGAGTACGCATGGGGGTGGATCATCACGGGCCGGTGCCACGGACCCGCTCGATGTGGGTGGCCGGGCTGTCCACGGTGGTGGAGTGGTACGACTTCACGCTGTTTCTGTACCTGGCCACGGTGCTGTCACGGGTGTTCTTCGGTGGCGGTGACAACGCACTGCTGGCTACCTTGGGCGGCTTTGCAGTGGCCTACCTGATGCGTCCGCTGGGGGCCTTGTGTTTCGGCTACCTGGGCGACCGGATCGGCCGGCGCTGGATGCTGCTGGCGTCGATGCTGCTGATGGCGGTGGCGATGCTGGTCACCGCGTTGTTGCCCACTTACGAAAGCATGGGCAGCACGGCCGGCGGGCTGTTGCTGCTGCTGCGCTGCGTGATGGCCTTTTCGGTGGGCGGCGAATACACCGGCGTGGTCGCGTACCTGCTGGAAAGCGCGCCGTCCCGACACCGGGGGTTGGTGACCTCGTTGGCATCGGCAGCCAGCGAAGTCGGCGCACTGCTGGCGGTGCTGGTGTCGGCGCTTACCGTGGCCCTGCTCAGCCCGGCGCAGCTGGACAGCTGGGGCTGGCGCATCCCGTTCTTCATCGGCGCGGCGCTGGCGATGGTGATCCTGCTGGCGCGTTCGACCATGCATGAGTCGCCGGAGTTTGAACGCCAGCGCGCCGCCGGCACCGTGCCGCAGTCGCCCATCCGCGACACCTGGCGTTTTCACCGCAGCGCGGTGGCGCGCACCTTCGCGATCTCCGCGCTGGGCTCGATCACCTATTACGTCGGCATTACCTATGTGCCGGCCTTCCTCGGGTCGATCAGTGCGGTAAGCGAGGCAACCGCCTTATGGCTGTCCACGGTGGCAGCGGTTGCCGTGATTGTCGTCACCCCGTTGTTCGGGGCCTTGTCAGACAAGGTAGGGCGGCGGCCGCTGCTGATCGCGCTGGCTGTGTTGTCGGCCTTGCTGCCGTTCGGCATGTTCGCATTGATGGGCGAAGGCGGGGTGGCGCAGATCGCGGTGGGGGCCGTGGTGCTGGCCGCGCTGGCAGGTGGAGTCAGTGCAGTCGCTGCGCCGGCCACGGCCGAGCAGTTCCCCGGCGAGGGGCGGTTGAGCGGGCTCGCGCTGGGTGTGACCGTGGCCACCGCGTTCTTCGGCGGGGCAACGCCCTTGCTGGCTGAACTACTGGTGCGCCAGACCGGTTGGGCAGGAGCTCCCGGTGCGATGATCGCGGTGGTCGCGTTGGTGGTGCTGCCGGCGCTGTGGACCCTGCGCGAGACCCGACCGACGTAGAGCCACGCCCTGCGTGGCTTCGACCCACCCGGCAGGATCCCGTAGGGACACGCCATGCGTGTCCATTGCGCAGACATGCACCCCGAGGACACGCAAGGCGTGTCCCTACAAGGTCGGGTGTACGGAGAGATCAGGTACCGCCTTCGGTCGGCAGCGGGGCGGGCACGTTCAACAATCCTCCCGCAGCCACATACGCCGCCAGCGCCTGCCCCTGGCTCAACAGATGCCGCTCCATGGTCTTCCCGGCGGCCATTGCATCGCGTTGCCGGAAGCATTCCATCAGTTCGCGATGCTCGGCCAGCGACTGCGCGGTCCGCCCCGGGGCCAGCAACTGGCGGCCGCGGTGCATCTTCAGAATGCGGTGCAGGTCATGGGTGATGCGGATCAGCCAAGGATTGCCCGCGTAGTGCTGCACGGTCTCGTGAATCAGGTAGTTGTTGCGGTAATACTCGGCAATGTTGCCTTCCGCCGCCGCCGCCTCCATCGCCGCATGCAGGTCTTCCAACTGCTGCACGCCGGCGTCGTCGATGTTCTTCACCGCCTCATGCGCGCAACGGCCTTCCAGCATCGCCATTACCGGGAACAGCTGGTTCAGGTCTTCCAGTGTCAGCCGCGTGACCCGCGCTCCGCGTCCTGCATCGATCTGCACCAGCCCTTCGGCTGCCAGCAGCTTCAGCGCCTCGCGCAGCGGCGTGCGGCTGATCGTCAGTTCCTCGCACAGGGCGGGCTCGTCAATCCATTCTCCAGGTGGCAGCCGGTAGTCGTAGATCCGCTCGCGCACATGGTCAGCGACCTCTTCATAGAGAGGGGCCTTTTTTTTGGGGGAGCGCGGGGCGGGGGCGATGGCCATGGGGGAATTGTAGTGGGTTGGCGCGCTTCGGGTTGGGGAGCGAAAGCCGCCGTTGTTTTGGGGTCATGCGTTACCGGATGTTGCGGGTTTCCGGGCCGTCGTCTGTCGACCGACGCTACCCGGAGTACGTGCTTTTGATTTTCGGTGGCCACCGACGCACTGTCGATGGCGGGTTGGGGTGGGCTGGAGGGGGCGTGAGCCGCATGGGTCGGGCGCATGCGCCCGACGGGTTGGGCAGGACGCCCAACCCCGGTCTTGCCGTGTGCGCAGGACTGCGCACACGTGCAAGCGGCGATCGAGCTTACATGGACGTACTTGCAGCGTCCCCCGGAACGCCCGCCCCGATCCGCCAACCCACGGAACTGATGACCGCCGGCTGTTCGCCACGAACCAACAGCAGCCGGGCAAGCCCGGCTCTACGTTGAGTTACATCCAGCCCGGGACGACGAACAGCAGCCAGGCCAGCAGGGGGCCGAAGGCGACGACCAGGCCGCTGTAGATCAGGAACTGGCGGAACAGGGATTCGCGTTCCTCCTTCGCCGCTGACGCCACCACCAGGGCACCGTTGGTCGAGAACGGGCTCACGTCCACGATGGTGGAGGACACCGCCAGCGCGCAGATCACGCCGGCCGCGCCCAGGTGACCCTGCATCAGGAATGGCACCGCCAGCGGAATTGTCGCACCCAGCACCGCGGCCGATGACGCAAAGGCCGACACGATGCCGCCCACGTAGCAGACCAGCAGCGCCCCCAGCAGCGGAATACCGATGTCCGACACCCCGTTGCCGATGAAATCCACCGCGCCCGCCTTCTCCAGCACACCCACATAAGTCACCACACCGCAGATCAGCAGCACCGTTGACCAGCTGATGCCGTCCACCGCGCCTTTCTGGCTCTTCGGTGACAGCAGCGCCAGCGCCACCGCCACGGTGATCGACACCAGACCCACGTTGAGGTTGTAGATCAATGCGGCCACGCCCAGCCCGACCAGTCCCACCAGCGTCAACAGGCGTTCACGGGTGATGCCAACTGCTTCCAGCGCATCCGGATCGTTGGACAGCGTTCCACCGCCCGCCGACACCAGCGCACCGTGGCCCTCGATCGCGAACTGCCGCGACGACGCCTGCGGCCCGCCCGCCAGCGCCAGTTCGCCACCGGCCACCGTGACCGAACCCCGACGCATCAGCGCGATTCCGCCGAACGCGGAGAAGCAGATCACCGACATCATGAAGTTGAAGCCCAGGCTGGTCAGGAATACCGCCATCTCGGTCACTTCCAGTCCCGCCTTCTGCACCACGCCGTTGGTGATGCTGCCGTACACGCTGATCGGCGAGAACCCGCCCGCCTGTGCACCGTGGATCACCAGCAGGCCCATCAGCAGTGGATTGATCTTGTACTGCTTGGCGAAACGCAGCGCCACCGGACCGATGATCGCCACCGCGGCCGGACCCAACGCACCGAATGCCGTCAGCAGGGCCGTGACCACGAACATCACCCATGGAATCGCCACGATGCGTCCACGCACCGCCCGCACCGCCCAGTGCACCAGCAGGTCAATGGTGCCGTTCTTCTGTGCGATGGCGAACAGGTAGGTGATGCCGACCAGGGTCAGGAACAGGTCACCCGGGAAGCCGGCCAGGACGGCCTTGCCTTCCATGCCGACGAAGATGCCCCCGATGATGAAGGCCAACGCGAACGCTACCGCACCCATGTTGATCGGCAGGGCCGTAGCGATGATGAACATGATCACCAGACCGATGATCGTTGCGACTTGTGGACTCATGCGCCCTCCCAGACACCTGACTCGCGTACTGCACGGATGGGGGACCGCCATCCACGGGGTAACGATTGCCGGGCTTGCCCGGCACTACATGGCTTGCCGGGCAAGCCCGGCACTACATACGGTCCAGGGCGCGTTGCACCCAGGCCGCCGCACCGTCCAGGTGCTGGAACTCTTCCACCGCGCGCACTTCGCAGCAGGGGTAGGCAGCAGCCACCATGCGCGCCAAGGCCGTGCCCGGACCCAGCTGCAGGAATACCCGCGCGCCACGTTCGAAGGCATGGCGCATCACCTGCGCCCACTCGATGGTCTGTGACAGCTGTGCAGCCAGACTGTGCAGCGCTACGCCGGATTCGCGCACCAGGCGCGCATCAATGCCCGCGAGCAACGGCAGTTGTGGCGCAGTCAACCCGGCGTGGGCCAGTGCATCTGCAAAGCCTTTACTGGCCTCCGCCAGCAACGGCGTGTGCGCTGGTACATGTACCGGCAGCGGGCGGATCTCCGCGTGCTGCACGCGCGCTGCTTCGGCCAGTGCGTGCAGCGTCGGCCAGCGTCCGCCGACGATGAAATGGTCACTGCCGTTCGCAATGGCGATGAAGGCCCCGTGTGATTCGCACAACGGATGCAGGCCATCGCGGGTCAGCCCCAGCACCGCCTGCAGACCGGAATCAGGTGGGCTGGCCTCGTCCATCAGCCGCGCGCGCTGCGCGGCAAGATGCAGGCTACCGGCTATATCGATACTGCCGGCGATGGCATGTGCGGCCAGCTCGCCAATGCTGTAGCCAGCCACCAGCAGCGGCACCGGCAGCGCGTCGCGAAGCGCCTGCCACTGTGCCAGCGTGGCGGCACACACCAGTGGCTGCGCCTGCGCGTTGTCAAAGCGATCGTCCGCGCCCGCAGACTCCACCACGTCGCGCCCCAGTACCGCGGATGCGGCGGCCATGACCTCACGTGCAGCAGGGTAGTGGCGCGCGCGGTCGAACATCGCCGCATGCTGTGCGCCTTGACCGGGGCAGAGCAGGGCCAGGCTCATGCGCCCTCCTGCTGCAGCAGGAACCAGGCACAGGCCAGCAGGTCGGCGCTGCCACCGGGACTGAGACGGCGGGCCACGAAACCGGCGTCGATCCGGGCCAGGTGCTGTCGCCAGTCGGCAGCGTGCGCACCGCCTGCGTGCATGAATGCCGCCGCTTCGGCCTTTGCCCAGGCCAGCCCGGCGGCACCGCCACGATGCAGCAGATTCAGATCATCCACCACCGCCACCAGCTGCATCAGCGTGTGGCATAGCGCGGCCTCGCGTGGTAGACCCTCAGCCCGCGCAGTGCGCAGCGCAGGGACGGCCAGCTCGCGCAGCAGCGGAAAACCGTCGGCGGCCTGTTCGCGCACGCCGGGGACGCGGTGCCGCGCACGTGCGCGCTGCCCCGGGCTGTCAGCGTTCAGGGGAGCCTGCGTAAGGCCGTCAGCCCAATTCCTCACCTGCAGGCAGACCTGTTCGGCCGCCAGTGCCGTGCCGCCATGCGCGCGGCCGCGTGCGGCCGCAGCCACCAGCAGCCCGAGGCTGAAGATCGCGCCACGATGTGTGTTCACGCCGTTTGTGGCACGCAGCATCGCCGCTTCGGCGGCGATACCCAGAGCGCGCAGTGTCTCGAACGGCGCATCCTGTGCACCAGCGCAGGCGATTTGACGGTAGTAGTGGCGCAGCGCGAACAAGCTGCGCAGGAACGTGCCCGCGTCCATGTCGTCATGGCTGCCGGTACTGAAAGGCGTCACCAGCCCCGGCTTGGGCGCGCACGCCAGCTCGGTATGCAGGCTCTCAATGGCCAGCCGCCCCAGCCGCGCGCTGTCGATCCGGTGAACCGCCCGGGGCACGGTATCGGCCGCATGCACAATTCGTGGCACGGTGTAGACGGAATACACCATTCGTAGAGCCGGGCTCTGCCCGGCTGCCGTTGGTGCATTCCCCAGCGCGTTCATGCGCTTACCTCAACGCGCTGGAACAGATCGTCGCGCTGCGCCAGCAGCGCCCCATCCACACGTTTGACCAGCACCTGCCGGGCGTCGCTGGCGTACTCGCGCCAGTTCACCGCGCCGCCATCAGGCAGACACAGCTCGCCGTCCACGCGCCGCGCGAAGGTGCCCTCCCAGGCCTGCAGGCGCGCGACGAGTTGATCGGCCGTCTCGCGGTCTTCAAGCTGCCACAGCAGGTCGATGTCCGAGCGGGCGTGCACATATTCCAGCCCGGTCAGAAACTGCCAGGCGAAGGCACCGAACACGCGTGCCGGTGCAATTGCATGCAGCGCCTGCAGCGGCAGCGACCAATCCGCAGCGGCACCCACCCGCGGCTGCGCCAGCACCGCCTGCAGTGACACCGGCGGTTGCACCTTCACCACATCGGTCATCGGCACGCGCAGCGCGAGCCGTTGTTTGCCCTCGGCTGGTGGCAGCGGCACGCCCAGCCGCAAACGCGGATCGGGATCATCGGCGGCGCGGCGCGCCACCACCGCCGGCCAGCTCTGCGCGAACCACTGCGCCAAGCGTGGGTCGTGCGCCGCCACGTCGGCCCGCCAGTCGGCCTTTGCCGACAGCCAGACCAGCGTGTGGCGGGCGGGCCGGTCAGGCATTGCCGTGGGCCACTTCAGCGGCCACCTTCGCGGCCAGCATGCGGCCGCCGCGCTCGGCACCGCGTGCCGCGCGGCGATCACCAGCAGCCGGGGTGCGCAACGCCTGCAGCAGATGCTGCGCCAGGTCATCTGGCCACAGCGATTCCACCGCGCCCATCGCCACGTAATTCTCCACGCCCGGCGCAAACACCGGCGAACTCTGGCTGAGCGCCTGCAGTTTCTCCAGCGGCTGCTTGGTCACCCGCGCCATGGCGCGCAGGTCCATCACCCGCACCTGGGCGTCGGGCAGGGCATGGATATGGTCGGCCATCAGCCCGAACGACAGAAAGCCGCCACTGACCGATTCGCCGTACACCAGGGTCACCAGCACTGCGCCGCGTCGACGCGCCAGGTCCAGCGTCTGTGCCAGATGCGCGAAGTAGCCATTGATGCCCAGCAGTTCATCGCGGCGTGCCAGGCGCTGCCCGGCCGTGTCCACCAGCATCACGATGGGTCGCTGCGGATGTTCGGCGGTACTGGTCAGCACGGTATCGGCCAATGCCAGCGCGTGGTCCACGCCGACTTCGATCTTGTCGCTGGTGCCGATCACGGTGACCACGCCATCGTCAGTGCGTGCGGTACCACCGAGCACCGCGTCGTTGACGGTGATGGCGTGGCCGAGCGGAAACAGCGCGTCCAGAAGGGTCTGCAGCGCAACGGTCATGGCAGGCTCCGGGCGGCGGTGGCGGCAAGGAAAGCGTCGGTGTCCAGCAGCGGCAACCTTTCCGGTTCGGCGATGCCTTGCCGGGCCCAGATCTCCAGCCCGTCATGGCAGTCGCCCCAGGCCTGCACGCGGGCCTGCAGGGCGGCATGCCGTGCCTGCAGCGCGTGCAGGACTGCGTCGGTGTCCGTGCTCGTGGTGTCCGGCTGCAGCGCGTTGTAAGCCGCGTCGGCGAAGGCATCCATGGCATCGGCCACCAGTACCTGGGCCTGGTCGATCAGATAGCGGTGTTTGCCACCGGTGACGCGCCAGACCAGTGCACGGTCGCGCGCATCGAACTCTTCCACGCCACGCACGGTTTCAATCACTTCAGGGCCAGACAAAGACAGGCGGCCCTCTTCGGACATGATCACCGTGCTGCAGCAGCGCGCGACGATGCCCATGCCGCCGAAGGCACCGTTGCCGCTGCCTATCAGCGCAATTACCGGTACGCCGGCCGCACGCGCGGCCAGCGTGGCGCGCATGATCTCGGAAATGGCAATGAGTCCGGCATTCGCTTCGTGCAGGCGCACGCCGCCGGTGTCGAGCAGCAGCAGGACGCCATCGGGGCGGGTCTGCGCCGCGCGCTGCAGCAGGCCGGTGAGCTTGGCTCCGTGCACTTCACCCACGCCGCCGCCCATGAATGGCCCCTGCTGGGCGGCGATCAGAACCGGTTTTCCGCGCAATGTGCCGCTGCCGACCACGATGCCGTCGTCGAAGGCGGCGGGCTGGTCCAACTGCGCCAGATGCGGGCTGGTCATGCGCCGGGCCGGGCCAAGGAACTCGTTGAAGCTGCCGGCGTCGAGCAGAGCGGCAATGCGCTCGCGGGCGTCGGCTTCGTAATAGCTGTGGCGTTGGGTGCGGCTCATTGCGGAGCTCCTTCGCGTAGCGCCTGCACTGCCTGGTCCAGGCGCAGGCTCACCACGGCCGGGGTGGCACCGGCGTCGTTGATCGACACCTGCACGTTGCTGAGCGGATGGCGCGAGGCGAAGTCGGCGATCACCGCCTGCCAGATCGTGCCGAAACCGGTCGCCGCGGTGATGATGCGGACCTGCATCGCGCCGTCCAGAGCGGCCGGTTCCAGCAGCACTTCCAGGTTGCCCGAGGCCAGCACGCCGACCAGCACCGCCTGGGTCGGGAAGTGCGCGGCAGTGCGGCCGTCAAAACGATAGTCGAGAGTTTCCATGTGCGCTCCTTACCAGTTGCGGAAACGCTTGGGCGGGTCGTACAGGCCACCGGACCAGCGCACCAGGTCTTTCACCGAACGTGCGGCCAGCAGGTCGCGGCTGGCATCGCGCGGGTTGATGCCCAGATCCTCCGGGCGCTGGATCACGCCCCGGTCGCGCAGGTTTTCCACCATGGCGCGATCACGTCCCAGACCCACGGCGGTGTAGCCGGAGACCCCGCGGATCGCCTGCTCGCGTTCTTCCGGGGTGTGGCACAGCAGCAGGTTGGCGATGCCTTCTTCGCTGAGCACATGGCTGACGTCGTCGCCATAGATCATTACCGGCGGCAGCGGCATCTGTGCGCGCTCGGCCAGCTCACAGGCATCCAGATGCTCGACGAAGGCCGGGGCCATGTGCTCGCGGAAGGTCTCCACCATCTGCACCACCAGCTTGCGTCCACGCGGGATTTCGCCCGG
Source organism: Stenotrophomonas maltophilia (assembly GCA_050983615.1). GTDB lineage: Bacteria > Pseudomonadota > Gammaproteobacteria > Xanthomonadales > Xanthomonadaceae > Stenotrophomonas > Stenotrophomonas maltophilia_AZ. The sequence goes on from CP158958.1 coordinate 1,345,163, forward strand.
GCGCGCGGCTTGTCGTCCGGCCTTGAGCCAGGCGTCGCTGGCGTGGCGGCGGCCGCGCGCATCCGAGCCCATGTTCGGTGCACCGCCGAAGCCGGCAATGCGATCGCGGGTGGCGGTGGAACTGTTGCCCTGCAGATCGATCTGCAGCGTGGAGCCAATGAACATGTCGCAGGCATACAGGCCAGCGGTCTGCGAGAAGGCACGGTTGGAGCGCATTGATCCGTCGCCACCGGTGAAGAACACATCGCCACGCGCGGCGATGTACTTCTCCATGCCCAGCTCGGAGCCGAACGAATGCACCGACTTCACGAAGCCGGATTCAATGGCCGGGATCAACGCCGGGTGCGGGTTAAGCGCCCAGTGCTGGCAGATCTTTCCCTTGAGCCCGAGTGATTCGGCATACGTGGGCAGCAGCAGTTCGATTGCGGCGGTGTCGAAGCCGATGCCGTGATTGAGCCGGTTGACGCCGTATTCGGCATAGATGCCCTTGATGGCCATCATCGCCATCAGCACCTGGATTTCCGAGATCTGTGCCGGGTCGCGGGTGAACAGCGGTTCGATATGGTTCGGGCGCGGAGCCTGGACCACGAAGTTGACCCAATCGGCCGGAACATCGACGCGGGGGAGGGTGTCGACGATCTCGTTGACCTGGGCAATCACGATGCCGCCGCCAAAGGCCGTGGCTTCGACAATTACCGGGGTGTCTTCGGTGTTGGGGCCGGTGTACAGGTTGCCGTGGCGGTCGGCCGCCTGCGCGGCCACCAGCGCCACCTGCGGGGTGAGGTCGATGAAGTAGCGGCCGAACAGTTCCAGATAGGTGTGGATGGCCCCGATCTGGATGCGCCCTTCGGCCACCAGATTGGCCAGCCGTACCGACTGTGGGCCGGAGAAGGAGAAGTCCAGCTTCGAGGCGATGCCGCGTTCGAACACATCCAGATGCGAGGGCAGCGACAGCACCGACTGCACCATGTGCAGGTCATGCACGCGTTCCGGATCCAGCTCGGCAAGGCGCTGTGCCAGGAAGTCGGCCTGCTTCTGGTTGTTGCCTTCCAGGCAGACCTTGTCGCCCGGTTCCAGTACTGCGTGCAGCAGTTGCACCACGTCGCCGGCGGCAACCTCATGGCCGCGGGCGAAGCCCGCCGCCCGTTGCAGACGGGCCTGGCGGCCGCGTGCCTTGCTGTCCCAGCTGGGGGTCATTGCAGTCATCCCGAGGGTGTTGGCGTAATTACGGCATAATTACAACTGGCGATGCAACCCGCATTGCAGCAAAAAAAGAGGCCCGCCAATGGCGGGCCCTGTTCAGGTTAACGATCGGCAGATCCGTGTGATCGGTGTGAGCGGTGCAATCGGTGCGATTGGTGCGATTCGTAGAGCCGGGCTTGCCCGGCTGCTGTTTTCGCATGGATCCAACCGCAGCCGGGCACGCCCGGCTCTACGTGACGTCCCCCGTCCGCCAAACGGAAACCGTGGTGCCGGGCCATGCCCGACAAACGCAACCCCGGCAATCGATCAGAACGCCCAGCGCAGGCTGGCCGAAACGAAGCGCGGCTCGCCGTAGTTGTTGTAGTCCAGATTGGCCCAATAGGTTTTGTCCAACGCGTTGCGCACGTTGAGCGAGGCGGTCCAGCTGTCGTTGATGCGATAGTTGGCGTGCAGGTTGACCAGCATGTACGACGGCTGGGTCACGGTGCGGGTGCCTCCCAGCGGGTAGGGAATGTTGTAGCCCTCGACCTTGCTCTGCCACTGGACCCCACCGCCGAGGGTCAGGCGGTCCAGCACGCCCGGCAGGCGCACGTTGGTGTTGAGCTGCAGCAGGTCTTCCGGCGGGTTCGCATACAGCAGGTCCGTCGCCGCGCGGGTCACTTTGACGTGGGTGAAACCAGCATTGACCGTCCAGCCCGGCAGGATCTCGCCATTGACGTCCACTTCCCAGCCGCGCGACTTGGTGCCGTTGACGCCGATGTAGGCGGAGCTGCCGTCGCTGAGCGAACCGTCCGGCAGGCTCATGTCACGCACCGCGTAGTTGTCCTGCTTGGCTTCAAAGATGGCCGCATTGGCGGTCAGCTTGCCGTCGAACCACTGCGACTTGATGCCGGCTTCCAGGTTGGAGCCTTCCACCGGAGCCAGCAGGTTCTCGTTGCGATCCTTGTAATTCTGCGGATTGAAGATTTCGGTGTAGCTGGCATACACCGAGAAATCCGGCACGATGTCATAGACCAGGCCGACGTACGGCGTCACTTCATCGGTAACCTTGTAGGCACCGCTGGTACCGGTATAGGCACCGGCCGCGTTGTAGCTGCGGCTCAGCGTTTCCCAGCGGCTCAAGCGTGCACCTGCGATCAGCGACAGCGGGTCGGCCAGTCGCAGACGGGTCGAGGCGTACACGCCGCTCTGCCTGGTGTGGGCAATGCGGCGGGCACCGGTGCGGCTGGCCCTCAGCTCGGGAATGTTGCCGTCCCAGGTGCGGATGTCGTGAATGTTGTAGCGCCAGTTGGCTACCGAGGTGAGCGTCCAGGTGGTTGCTTCCAGATTGTTCCAGCTGCCGCCGATCACCACGTCGTGCTCGCGGCCAAACGCCGGGAATTTGCCCGAGAGATAGAGGTCCGCGCCCTTGCGGGTGTCTTCAGCGTCGCCGGCACCGGCCAGCAGGTACATGCCGGCACCGGTAACCGGGTCGGGGTAGCCACTGCCGTACACGCGTACGTTCTGCACGTTGCCACGGGTGTAGGCGGTGTTGAGCTTCAGCAGCCAGTTCTCGCCAAAGCGCTGCTCCAGATTGCTGAAGAAGGTGCTGGTTTCGCGTTGCCAGTAGCTCCACTTCGGGGCCATGTTGGTTTCGCGCGGGAGGTGCGCGAAGGTGCCGTCGCTGTTGAAGAACGGCACCGTGCCCCAGGTCGAGCCGACCGGGTTGTTGTCCTGGCGCTGGTAGCCGACGGTGACGGTGGTGGAGTCGGTGAGGTCACCTTCCAGCACCGCCATGCCGGCCATCTTGTCTTCCTTGTAGCGGTCGTAATACAGATCGCGGTCGGTGTAGGCGGCCACGACGCGGCTGCGGAAGCGTCCGTCGCTGGTCAGCGGCGCATTGACGTCGGCCTCAATGCGGCGGAAGTCCCAGCTGCCGGCGCTGACCGCGACGGAGGCATCGAATTCCTTGCCCGGGCGCTTGCGCAGCAGGTTGACGGTGGCCGAGGGAATACCGGCACCGCTGAGCAGGCCGTTGGCACCGCGGATGACTTCGACACGGTCGTAGAAGGCGGTGTCGTACTCCTGGTTGGTGGAGCCGCTGTAGGTGGGCAGGCCATCGACCTGGAAGTCGGTGATGGTGAAGCCGCGCGCGTAATACAGCGGGCGCTGGGTGTCGTAGAACGACACGCTGACGCCGGTGACATTGCGCATGACATCGTTGATCGAGAACAGCGCTTCGTCCTGCAGCCGGTCAATGCCGATCACGCTGGTCGACTGCGGCGTTTCCTGCAGGGTGATGGGCAGGCGGGTGGTGCTTGACGGAGCAGCCTGGGTGCCGACCACGTTGACCTGGTCGAGGGTCTTGGCATCGGCGGCGGCGGTATCCGCCAGGGCAACAGCCGGAGCGGTGCCGGCGAGGGCGACGAGCAGGGCAACCCCCAGCGGGGCGCGACGGAAAGAGCGGGGCGAAGCAGCGCGTAAGGACATGCGAAGGTCTCGAAAAGCCCAAGGGGAGGGCACAACGGGGTGCAAATGTAAATCGTTCGCATTCTAATTACAAGAATTTAACAATGTCGCTTAAGCCATGCGATGGCATGCGGTACGTAGAGCCGGGCTTGCCCGGCTGCTGTTGGATTCAGGCGAACAGCCGGTGGTCATCGGTTTCCGTGTTTGGGCGCACCGGGATGGGTTTGCGGGACACGCCGTGAATACGTCCCTGTAGGCTCGTCAAAAACATCCATGTTTTTGACGGTCCCGCAAACCCACCCCGGCACGCCCCAGACAGTTCGCCGTTGGCCAAGGAAGATCAAAACCCATCCACACTGCCCGGTGGAATCGGAATGCCCCGGTGGGATCGGTCGACAGACGATCGCCGTGAAAGCCCCGACAATCGATAACGCATGACAATGGATCGGGGCCGCCGTTGATTTTGATCTTCGATGGCCACCGCCGCACTGTCGATGGCGGGTCGGGGTGGGCTGGAGGGGGTGTGAGCCGCATGGGTCGGGCGCATGCGCCCGACGGGTTGGGCAGGACGCCCAACCCCGGCCTTGCCGTGTGCGCAGGATTGCGCACACGTGCAAGCGGCGATCAAGCCTACAGGGACGTACTTGCGGCGTCCCCCGGAACGCCCATCCCGACCCGCCAAAACACGGGAACCGATGACCACCGGCTGTTCGCCAAAAACCAACAGCAGCCGGGCAAGCCCGGCTCTACGGGAGCCATCCACGTGCGAAGGAAGCCATCCGCGCCCAAAAGAAAACCGGCTCCCCGAAGGAAGCCGGTTTGCAGAGATCCACATCAGGCGACTGTTATTACAGCGCCTGCATCTCTTCGTTCGCGTTGCGCTTTTCCTTTACCGGAGCCGCAGGCGCAGCCGGTGGGGTCAGCATCACGGCCGCGCTGGTGTCCGCCGGCACTTCCAGGAACGGCAGGTTCAGCGCTGCGCTGGTCTGGCCGCGGATCTCGTTGGTCAGTGCCGCGCTGTCGTTGAGCTTGCGCCCGTAGGACGGCACGATTTCCTTCAGGCGCGCTTCCCAGCCGGCTGCCATCTGTTCCGGGAACGCCTTCTTCAGCAGGTCCAGCATGATCGGCGGTGAGGTCGAGGCACCCGGCGATGCACCCAGCAGGGCCGCAATCGTGTGGTCCTTGTCGGTGACGATTTCGGTGCCGAACTGCAGCACCGACCCTTTCTCCGGGTCCTTCTTGATGATCTGCACGCGCTGGCCGGCGGTGACCAGTTCCCAGTCCTCGCGCTTGGCGGTCGGGAAGTACTTCACCAGTTCAGCCTGGCGGTCGGCATCTTCCAGACGTGCCTGGCCCATCAGGTACTTCACCAGATCCAGGTTCTCCAGACCCACGTCCAGCATGCCCGCCACGTTGTTGTGGTTCACCGACGAATACAGGTCGAACCACGAACCGTGCTTCAGGAACTTCGTGCTGTACAGCGCGAACGGTCCGAACAGCACCACCGGCTTGCCGTCCAGCTTGCGCGCGTCCAGATGCGGCACCGACATCGGCGGCGAACCCGTCTCGGCCATGCCGTAGGCCTTCACGCTGTGACGGCTGGCAATCTCCGGGTTCTTGAACGCCAGGAACTGACCACCGACCGGGAAGCCCGCGTAGTTCTTCGATTCCGGAATGCCCGACAGCTGCAGCAGCTTCAGCGCCGCGCCGCCTGCACCAATGAACACAAAGCGCGACTTCACCGTCGATTCCGTACCCGACTTCAGGTCGGCCACGGTCACGTTCCAGCTCTTGTCGTCGTTCTGGCGCAGGGCGCGCACTTCATGTTCCAGGTGCAGCTTGAAGTTCGGGCTGCGCTGCAGGCCGGTAGTGAGCTGGCGGGTGATCACGCCGAAGTTCACGTCGGTGCCCAGCGGCATCCAGGTCGCAGCCACCTTCTGGTTCGGGTCACGCCCTTCCATCAGCAGCGGGGCCCAGGCCTTGATCTGTGCCGGATCTTCCGAGTACTGCATCCCGTAGAACAGCGGGTTCCTGGACAGCGCCTGCTGGCGCTTGTGCAGATAGGCAATGTTCTCATCACCCCAGACGAAGCTCATGTGCGGGGTCGGGTTGATGAAATCGCTTGGTTGGCTCAGCCGCCCTTCCTTCACCTGGTGCGACCAGAACTGGCGCGAGACCTCGAACTGCTCGGCAATGCCGACCGCACGCTTGGTCTCGATGCTGCCGTCAGGCAGTTCCGGGGTGTAATTCAGTTCGGCAAAGGCCGAATGCCCGGTGCCTGCGTTGTTCCAGCCGTCGCTGCTTTCCAGCGCCACGCCATTGAGGCGTTCATAGACCTGGATGTTCCAGTCCGGCTGCAGTTCCTGCAGGAAGGTGGCAAGGGTGATGCTCATGATGCCGCCGCCGACTAGCACGACGTCGACCGGCTTGTCGTTTGCCGCCGCCGGGACCGAGCGCTGATAAAGGGGCCAGTACAGGAACACGGCCGCTGCCAGCAGCAACAGCACGAGCAGGCCGAGGATGACCTTGGCTAACTTTTTCATGGATATCTCTTAGGGGGAGATGGGGGGAGGATGACCACGCCTTGGGGAAGAAGCGTGAAGAAACAACCGTTTGGCGCATCCTGGGCGTAATTTTAGCCTTAAATGGTACGGATTTGGTGCAACGCAGCATCGCATGGCGCACCCGCCGGGACCCGCCCCGGGCGACGTAGAGCCAGGCTCTCCGTGGCTGCACCCCATCCGCAGCCCGCGCTATCCGGCGGCTGCGGCCCGACGCGCCCGCCGTTGTAGAGCCGGGCTTGCCCGGCTGAACCACCGCTGCACCGTCCAGCCGGGCAAGCCCGGCTCTACAAGGGCGGGGCCGCGGCACCGTCCAGGCGACATATAGAACGGCGGGTTCGCCGCGTCGTCCAGGCGTGCATGAAGTAGCGCAAGGCACGCCATGCGGCCCAGCCGCGCAAAGGCTAGCGCTTCTTGCGCACCAGCCCGCCAGAGGCTGCCAACACCGCCCGGGTCAGCAGCGCCATGGTTTTTACGTCGCCCTTCCAGTGCTGCCAGTACAGCGGCACGTCCTCCCACGCGCGCTGCTTCATCAACACCAGCCGCCCGGCCTCAAGGTGTCGTTTCACCAGCGGCAGCGGATTCATGGTCCAGCCCAGCCCGCCCAGGTTGGCCTGCACGAACGCACGCGTAGACGGAATCCACCAGGTTGGAGCCGTCATTGGCAGCTCCTCCCCGGCGAGGCGGCGGGCGAACCGTGCCTGCATGTCGTCCTTGCGGTTGAACACCAGCACCGGGGCCTGGGCCAGCGACTGCGCGTTCACTCCCTTGGCGAAGTATTTCTCGTGGAACGCCGGGGTGCAGGTGGCGGCATAGCGGATGCTGCCCAGCGGGTGGATCTGGCAGCCCTGCACCGGCTCGTCCAGGGTGGTCACCGCGCCCAGCACCGCCCCTTGCCGCAGTAGCGCCACGGTGTGGTCCTGGTCTTCCAGGCGCAGGTCCAGCGTGGTGCCGGTCTGCTCGGCAAAGCGCAGCGCGGCCTCGGTGAACCAGGTTTCCAGGCTGTCGTGATTGACCGCCACGGGGATGCTGGCCTGCGGCAGGTCCTCGTCGGCGATGCCCATTCGGTGCAGCGCGTCGTGCTCCAGCAGCGCGGTCTGCTCGGCCAGCTGCACCAGCACCTGGCCTTCCTCCGTGGCCACGGCCGGCGAGGAGCGCTTCACCAGCAGCCGGCCGACCCGGTCCTCCAGCGCCTTGACCCGCTGCGAGACGGCCGAGGCGGTCACATTGAGCGACTGCGCGGCGCGCTCGAAACTACCTTCGCGGACAACCGCGGCAAGGGCCCGCAACTGCGCATGATCGATCCGCATCGTCTTAAGTTCCGCTAAAGATGGTTTAGCAAGTTTAGCTCTACTTTTTCATGTTGCGGCGCGACAATGTGCGCCATCCGGTGCTGTACGCCTTGGCGAGGCACCACCACACAGCAAGACAGGCGGTATTCCCATGTTCTCCATCATCTCCGCCGGCCCCGGTCTGGCCGCGTGGTTCAGTGGCGCAGCCGCTGGCATTGGCCTGTTCGCGGTGGTCGGTGCGCAGAGCGCCTTCATCCTGCGCCAGGGCATCCTGCGCAAGCACATCGTGCCGGTGGTGGCGACCTGTGCGGCGATCGATGCGATCTTCATCTTCGCCAGCGTGGCCGGCCTGAACACCCTGACCCGCGCGCTGCCGTGGCTGACCACCGTGGTGCTGTGGGGCGGCGTGACCTTCCTGGCGTGGTACGCCTGGCAGTCGGCGCGACGCGCGCTGGCCGGCACCGGTGGCCTTCAGATGGATGACAGTGACAATACGTCGCGGCGTGCAGTGCTGACCGCTGCGGTGGGCTTTTCGCTGATCAACCCGCACTTCTGGCTCGACATGATGGTGATCGGCTCGATCGCTGACAACTTCGGCAACGAGCGCATGGCCTTTGCCGCTGGTGTGGTCACTGCCAGCTGCCTGTGGCTGACCGCTCAGGGCCTGGGGGCACGCCTGTTGGCCCCGTTGTTCACCAAACCCAGCACCTGGCGCATCCTCGACGGCACCATCGCGGTGATCCTGTCGGTGCTGGCCCTCAGCCTCGCGTTCCGCGGCGTGCACTGATACCTCTCTCCGTCAGTGCAGGCCACTCATGGCACCGTGCAAGCGGTGCCATTTTTCTTTTGCGCGGCCCCGGTGCGGGTCTAGAATCCCTCCCGGACATGGGGTCCGGTCCCGGGGGGAAATGGATGCGCAAGACGATGATCGCCGTGCTGCTGGGTACGGTGTGCGGTTGGTTGCCGGCGGGGGCCGGCGCGGTGGACCTGGAGCGTTTCCTGCGCGAGGAAAGCTTCAACGAAATGAAGCTGTCGCCAACGGGCGAGTATCTGGCCGCGACCGTGCCGATGGAGGACTCCACCGCAGTGGCGATACTGCGCCGTAGCGACATGAAGCTGGTGGGGGCGTTCCGGCCTCAGAAGCACAATCATGCCGATACCTTCGAATGGGTCAGCGACCAGCGTCTGGTGATCGGGCTGGCCAGGAAGTTCGGCCGCCTTGATGCGCCGCAGGCGACCGGTGAGCTGTACGGCATCAATGCCGATGGCCAGGACGGTGAACTGCTGGTGGGCTATCGCAAGGGCAGCATGGCGGCGGGCAACCATGCCGAAGCTCGGCTGGCGTGGGGCATGGCGGCCGAATTGATGGAAGCGGCACCTGCGGGCGATGGCAGCGCGCTGATCGAGGTCAGCCTGTTTTCCGAGAAAGCGTCTTCCCAGGTGGAACGGATGGATGTGGCCACCGGGAAGCGCACGCTCGTGATCCGCTCGCCAGTGCCCCGCGCGACCTTCCGAACCGATGCGCAGGGCGAGGTGCGCTTCGCCACAGGTTTTGCTGACGACCGGGTCAGTCGTCTGTATTACCGCGACCCGGGCGCGGAATGGCGGCCTGTGCACGAGACCTCGCGCACCGGGCGGGCGCAGGTGCCGGTGGGTTTCGGCGCGGACGGCCAGCCCTACCTGCTGGTGGAACAGGCTGAAGGGCCTGACGCCATCGTGGCCTGGGACGCGAAGACCGATGCGCGCAGAACCGTGCTGCGCGACCCGGTGGTTGATCCGGGCCGGATCATCTATCAGCCGGGTACCCGTACTCCGGTCGGGGCGCTGTTCTTCGGGGATAGCCCGCACACCCGCTTTTTCGACGAGGGTTCCAGCACGGCGCGGTTGTACCGCAGCCTCGAGGCCGCGTTGAAATCGCCACTGTTCATCACCTCCAGCACCCGTGATGGCCAGCTGGTGCTGGTGCGGACCTGGTCCGGGCAGAACCCGGGTGACTTCTATCTGTACGACACGGTCAAGAAGCATGCCTCCCTGCTGACCAGCCGTAGCCACTGGATCGACGCAGAGACTACCGCGCGGGTGCAGCCGGTGTCGCTCAAGGCGCGCGATGGCCTGGCATTGCACGGGTTCCTGACCGTGCCGCATGGCAAGGAAGCGAAGGGCCTGCCGCTGGTGGTGTTGCCGCATGGCGGACCGTTCGGGGTGTTCGACGACGGCGGCTACGAGCGAGAGACGCAGATGCTCGCCGATGCCGGCTATGCGGTGCTGCAGATCAACTTCCGCGGCTCCTCCAACTATGGCTTCGCCCACACCGTGGCCGGCAAGCAGCAGTGGGGCGGCACCATGCAGGATGACGTCACCGACGCCACCCGCTGGGCTGTTGCACAAGGCATTGCCGACCCGACCCGCATCTGTCTTTACGGGGCCAGCTACGGCGCATATGCCGCCATGATGGGGCCGATCCGCGAGCCCGGTCTGTACCAGTGTGCGGCCGGCTACGTCGGCGTGTATGACCCGGCACTCATGTACGCACGCGGCGATACCGGCGACAGCAAGACCGGTCGTGTATATCTGCGCGAGTGGGTGGGCGAACAGAAGGATCTCGGGTCCCGCTCGGTCATAGCGCGGGCAGCCGACATCAAGGTGCCGGTGTTCCTGGCCGCCGGTGGCGAGGACGAACGCGCCCCGATCACCCACACCCGGCGGCTGGAGGCGGCACTGAAAAAGTCGGGTACGCCGGTGGAAGCGCTGTACTACAAGACCGAGGGACACGGCTTCTACACGCCGGAGCACCGGCGCGAGTACTACAGCCGCTTGCTGGCGTTCCTGGCGCAGACGCTGGGTGGGGAGACCGCCACGGCAACAGGCACCGCCGCCTCGCCATAACCGACACGCGTACTGGTTCCGCCCGTGCCCATCTGCCTAGAATTGACCATTCCGGACAAGGCGTCCGGCTCTACAGGGGGAAGGATGCGTTACTCGACTTTGGCGGCATGGGCCGTCGCGGCGCTGTTGTGTGTGCCGGCGGCATCGGCCATGGCGGTGGACCTGGATCAGTATCTAAAGCGCGACACGTTCACCGATATCAAGCTCTCGCCCGGTGGCGACTACTACGCCGCCACGGTGCCGATGGAAGACCGGACCGCGCTGGCCATTCTCAGTCGCAGCACCGGCAAGGTGGTGGGCTCGTTCGTGCCGCCGCGCAACAATCACGCCAGTCATTTCAGCTGGGCCAACAACGAACGCGTGCTGATCGGCCTGGCCGAAAAATTCGGTTCGCTGGACGAGCCGCGGCTGACCGGTGAGTTGTATGCCATCAACGCCAATGGCGGCCGCGGCGAACTGCTGGTCGGCTACCGGGTGGAGAGCAAGGGCCCGGGTACCCGCATCCAGCCAAAGAAGGTCGAAGACGTGGCCGCATTCCTGATCGACACCGTGCCGCAGGACGACCGCAACGTACTGGTCTCGATCTGGCCGTTCAGCGAAGATCCGTTCACCCGCGTGGACCGGCTGGAGATCACCAGTGGCCGGCGCGTGACTGTGGCGCGTTCGCCGGTGCGCAATGCCGACTTCGTCAGTGACGCACAGGGGCAGATCCGCTTCGCGCACGGCTCCGGGGCCGACAACAACAACAAGCTCTACTACCGCGAATCGAGCACCAGCAACTGGTTGCTGATCAACGACGAAGGGGCCAACAAGCGCATCGAGCGCGCGCTGGGCTTCTCGGAAGATGGCAAGCAGGCTTACCTGCGGGTGGAGCAGGCCAATGGCCCCGACGCCATCGTCAGTTGGGATCCGCTTACCGACAAGCGCACGGAACTACTGCGCGACCCCACCGTCGACCCGGACCGGCTGATCTACAGGCCTGGCACCCGCATACCGGTCGGCGCGCTTTACCTGGGCGACAAACCGCGCACGCGCTTCTTTGACGAGCAGTCAGCCGACGCGCGCCTGTACCGCAGTCTGGAAGCGGCCTTCGGTGGCGACGCCGTATTCATTACCTCCAGCACCCGCGACGGCAAGCAGGTGCTGGTGCAGGCATGGTCGGGGCGCAACCCCGGTGATTTCTACATCTTCGACACGGCAGCCAGGAAGGCCGAACACCTGATCAGCCGCAGTGCGTGGATTGATCCGGACAAGAGCGCCAAGGTGCAGCCATTTACGTTCAAGGCACGCGACGGCTTGCAGCTGCATGGTTACCTGACCACACCTGCTGGCAGCAGCGGCAAACAGCCCATGGTGGTGCTGCCGCATGGGGGGCCGTTCGGGGTATTCGACGATGGCAGCTATGACATCGAAGCGCAGATGCTGGCGGCCGCCGGCTACGCGGTGCTGCAGCTGAACTTCCGTGGCTCGGGCAACTTCGGCCGTGCCTACCAGGCAGCGGGTGCGAAGCAGTGGGGACGTGCCATGCAGGATGACGTCACCGACGCCACCCGCTGGGCGATCGAGCAGGGCCACGCCGATGCGTCGCGCATCTGCATTTATGGTGCCAGTTACGGTGCGTATGCCGCGCTGATGGGCGCGGCCCGCGAACCGGGCTTGTACAAGTGTGCGGCCGGCTACGTGGGTGTATACGACCTGCCGATGATGTTCAGCCGCGGTGACATCCAGCGCACTGGCTCGGGCGAAACCTTCCTGAAGGACTGGCTGGGCAATCCCGCGCAGTTGGGCGAGGTGTCACCCGTCAATCTGGCTGCCAACATCAAGGTGCCGGTGTTCCTGGCCGCGGGCGGTGAAGACGAGCGTGCACCCGAACAGCACACCCGTCGCATGGAAGCTGCTCTCAAGAGGGCTGGCGTGCCGGTGGAGTCGCTGTACTACCCCACCGAGGGCCACGGTTTCTACACCGACCCGCATCGCCGTGAGTACTACAGCAAGCTGTTGGCGTTCCTGTCACGCAGCCTGGGCGGGCAGACCGCTGCGGTGGCCGCACAGCCGTAATCGATGTTTACGGGGTGCGGCGTTACCGCACCCCGTGCATCATCCGGCGCAGCAGCGGTGCGCTCAGCAGCGCCACCACCGCACAGCCCAGCCCGATCCACATCAGCAGCCAGAACAGATGTTCATAGCTGGCCGCCGCATTGGCGATGTTCAGCGTCTGGCCTTCCGGCACCTCGATCGCGGCCAGCTTGCCAAACAGTGCGGCCAGCGTTTCCGAGAACGCGGTGGCCAGGAACCAGGTGCCCATCATCAGGCTGACCACACGCGGTGCGGCCAGCTGGGTCACGGCCGACAGGCCCACCGGCGACAGGCACATCTCGCCGATTTCCAGCACAAGGTACGCGAGCACCAGCCACCACACGCTGGCCATCTGCCCGGTCGCACCGACCTGCTGTGCAGCCAGTGCCAGCGGCACGAACGAGAGTGCGGCAAACACCAGGCCGTAGGCCGACTTCAATGGCTTGGACGGGTCCAGGCGGTGCCGGTCCAGCCACGCCCACAGGGCCGCAAACAGCGGGGCAAGCACCACCAGGAACAGGCCGCCCAGGTAGGTCAGTGAGCCGGCGGTCTGCGGAATCACCAGACAGTCGCGCACCAGCATCGCCAGCATCAGCGCGACGATGGCGATGAACACCGTACGTGGAGCTGATGAGGCCGGGTTGCGTTCCGAGAGTCGGGCCGCCACCACGAAGCCCAACGGAGCCAGCAGCAGCGAAGCGATTGACCACGGCAGCGGCGTGCCGCCCTGGATCACCAGTGCCGGCACCAGGTCCTTGGTGAGCATGCGGTCGGTGAAGGTGACCCACGAACCATAGGTCTGCTCGTACAGGGTGAAGAACACCAGCGCCATGAAGATCAGGGCCATCAGCGCGATCATCTGCTGGCGCTGCACCGGGGTGCAGCGGGTACCGGTGAACCAGGCGAACCACAGCAGCACCGCGCCCAGCACTACGATCATCAACATCAATGCCAGGCTGATTTCACCGCCCAGTGCGAATGCGCCATTGGCGGCGGCCCACATCAGCGCCGCCACCGGTACTACGCCCAGCACCGCCGCCGCGTAGATCAGCCCTTCGCGCGGCAGTCCGAGCACGCGCTGGCGCAACCCAGCCGCGTCGCTGGGTTCGGCATGGCCGTGCAGGTACTTCTGTCCCCACAGGAACATCACCAGCCCCACCACCATGCCGATGCCGGCCGCGCCGAAGCCGTACTTCCAGCCATACGCCTCGCCCAGGAAGCCGCAGACCAGCGAGGCGAACAGCGCACCCAGATTGATGCCGGCATAGAACAGCGAGAAACCCGAGTCGCGGCGCGGGTCGTTCTCCGGATACAGCTTGCCGACGATGGTGGAGATGTTGGGCTTGAGGAAGCCCACGCCCATGATGATCAGCGCCAGCGACAGGTAGGTCACGCCCAGCGCCGTGGTGTCGCGGACCACCTCGCCGTTGACCCGGGTTGCCGCATGCCCTTCAAACGCCATGCCCAGATGTCCCAGCACCAGCAGGACGCCACCGAATACCACGGCCTTGCGCATGCCCAGCCAGCGGTCTGCCAGCAGCCCACCGAACACGGGAATGCAGTACACCAGTCCGCCGTACGCCCCCAGCAGGTCCAGCCCGGCCTTGTCGCCGAACAGGTGGTATTTGGTCAGGTACAGAAGCAGCAGCGCCTTCATTCCATAGAACGAGAAGCGCTCCCACATTTCAGTGAAGAAGCAGACGTAGACCCCTTTGGGGTGGCCGAGGAAGTCGTCGGAGGCGGGCAGGGCAGGGGTGGTCATCGGGCCGGAAGCGACACAAACAGCCCGCGATTATCACCCCAACAGCCCGTAGAGCCACGCCTTGCGTGGCTTCGACCCGACCCGGCACCCCATGACGCCAGATCCGGCATTCCCCCGGTACACCGTCGGCACCCGGTAGGCCACGACCGTGGGTCGTGGCCGCGTTACAGGTATCGAAGCCACGCCAGGTCCTTCCGCCGCGCCTTCAACCGCGCAAACGCCCGCGTCGGCCAATACAGCGCCACCGCCAGCACCGAGGTGATCGCCCACAACTGCCACACCTGGTTCACCCCGAAGTACGTCCCGTGGTTCGCGCCCCACACCGCCACGGCCGCCACATACAGCAGCTTCAACACATACAGATGCACCAGATAGAAGAACATCGGGGCCGCCCCGATGTCGGCCAGCGGAGCCAGCCGCCGGGCCACGGCAGGCTGCTCGTACAGGCGCAGCAGCAACAGGCCCACTCCCAGGGTCAGCAGCAGGAACAGCAGCGACGGCGGGTACTTGGTGACGTTGAAGACGCTCATCACGGTCACGGCTGTCTCGGCAAAGCCCTGCCACGGACTGTCCCCGTAGACGTTCAGCGCGCGCAGCAGCGCGAAGCCCAGCAGCGCGCCGCTACCGGCCCACAGCAGACGACGCTGGCGCACCTGTGCGTCGCCGCCTCGCATGAACCATGGCCCGATCACATACCCCAGGGCGATCACCCCGAACCACGGCAACACCGGGTAGGACGTGCGCAGGCGCAGGCGCAGCGCTTCGCCGACCTCGATCCAGTCGCGCTGGTGCAGCACTTTCCACAGCACCGCCCAGGCTCCATTGCCGTCAACGTGGACGCCATCGAGCAGGTTGTGGCCGGCGATCAAGCCAATGGCAACAATCGCCAGCGCCGCGCGCGGCAGCCACAGCAGGCCGGCCAGCACCACCATGCTGAGCCCGATGGCCCAGATCACCTGCAGGTAGATCACGCTGGGCGGAAACTGGCCGGTCCAGGCGAAGTTGACCACCACCAGTTCCAGCGCAATCAGAAACAGGCCGCGCTTGAGCAGAAAGGCCGACGCCGCGCGGCGCGGATCCTGCTGGCCGCTGCCGTACAGCCAGGCCGACAGGCCGGTGAGCAGCACGAACACGGGGGCGCACAGATGGGCCAGCAGGCGGCTGACGAACAAGGCCGGTTCCACCGTGTCCACCGGCATCGGGTCGGGCACCTGGTGGTGCAGGTAGAACGTCTCGCGCACGTGGTCCAGCAGCATCAGCACGATCACCGTGCCACGCAGCTGGTCGATGGAGGTCAGGCGGGGGGAGGGGGACAAGGTGGGTGCTGCCTGGCGTTGGCGAGATAGGATATAACATAACTTGAGGTGCCGGCCGCTGGCCGGCAACCACGCAATGCCGGGCGCGCTCGATTCTGGGGCCGCTTGGTTGCCGGCCAGCGTTATGCCCGCCATGCCTGGCGGGCACCCTTCGGGCCGTCGCTCCGCGACGTTGGGCCCGGCTCCTGCCAGGCCCTTCGGCACTACCCGTGTCAGCCTGACGGCTGACACTGGACTTGACCGGACATGAAGGCTAGCTTGGGCCAGATTTTTTCCCTACAGGGGCTTTCATGAATCACGACGCTGCGCCCAAGCAGCTCACTGTCCGTGCGGTGGCGCTGGCCATTGTCCTGGCCGTGGTGCTGTCGGCTGCCAACGCCTACCTCGGTCTGTTCGCGGGCCTCACCATCGCCACCGCCATTCCGGCGGCCGTCATCTCCATGGGCGTGCTGCGCCTGCTGGGCGGCGGCTCGATCCTGGAAAACAACATCGTCCAGACCGGTGCCTCGGCCGGCTCGTCGATTGCCGCTGGCGTCATCTTCACCATTCCCGCGCTGGTGATCATGGGCTACTGGCCGGACTTCAAGTACTGGTGGGTGCTGGGCATTGCCGGCCTGGGTGGCCTGCTGGGGGTGCTGTTCTCGGTGCCGCTGCGGCGTTCGATGATCGTCGAAGACCCGCTGCCGTTCCCGGAAGGCAAGGCCGCGGCCGAAGTGCTCAAGGCCGGTGAAAACCCCGGCCCGGGCCTGAAGATCCTGGGCCTCTCGGCTGTCATCGGTGCCGTCGTCAAGGTCGCCGCCGCCAGCGGCATGCGCCTGATTCCGGATGCCTGGGCCACCTCGGCGTACGTGGGCAGCTCCAAGGTCACCGCCTTCATCGGCACCAACCTGTCGCCGGCCCTGCTGGGCGTGGGTTACATCGTCGGCCTGAATGTCGGCATCGTGGTGGTGTCCGGTTCGATCCTGACCTGGCACATCGCCATTCCGCTGTACCAGGCGTTCTTCCTCAATTCCGACCCGGCGCTGGCCGCGTCGATCGCTACCGCCTCGTCCACCGATGCCGCCTTCGCGCTGTGGAGCGCCAAGATGCGCTACCTCGGCGTGGGCGCGATGCTGATTGGCGGCATCTGGACCCTGATCTCGCTGCGCAAGTCGCTGCTCAGCGGCGTCAAGAGCGGCTTTGCCGCCGCGCGCAAGAGTGGTGGCCCGGTGCTGGCACACACCGAACGCGACCTGCCGATGAAGTGGATGCTGGTGGCGCTGGTCGCCTTCGTGCTGCCGCTGCTGGCCCTGTACCAGGCCATCGTCGGCCAGTGGCACGTCTCGATCCCGATGACCCTCATCATGATCGTGGCTGGCTTCCTGTTCGTGTCGGTGTCGGCCTATCTGGCCGGCCTGATCGGCTCGTCCAACAACCCGGTGTCGGGCATCACCATCTCCACCATCCTGTTCGCTTCGGCGGTGCTGGTGGTGCTGCTGGGGGCCGATGGCCTGAAGCCGGTCGGCACCGGCGGCGCGCCGTTGGGTGCGGTCGCCGCGATCATGATCGGCGCGGTGGTGTGCTGCGCCGCCGCGGTCGGCGGTGACAACCTGCAGGACCTGAAGGCCGGCTACATCGTCGGTGCCACCCCGTGGAAGCAGCAGCTGATGCTGGGCATCGGTGCGTTCTCGTGCGCGCTCATCATGGCCCCGGTACTGAATCTGCTGGCGACCGCCTACGGCATCGGCGCACCGACCCCGGAACACCCCAACTCGCTGGCGGCCCCGCAGGCCAACCTGATGGCGTCGGTGGCCCGTGGTCTGTTCGGCGGCAAGCTGCCGTGGGACTTCATCGCCATCGGCGCGGTGATCGGTGCGGTCATCATCGCCTTTGACAGCTGGCTCAAGGCCCGTGGCTCGCGCTTCCGCGTGCCGGTGCTGGCCGCGGCCATCGGCATCTACCTGCCGCTGGAACTGATGGTGCCGATCTTCCTTGGCGGACTGATCTCCTATCTGGTCGAACGCTTCCACAAGGTGCGCGCCGACGACGAGGAAGGTCGTGATCGCGTGCACAAGCCGGGCGTGCTGTTCGCCGCGGGCCTGATCACCGGTGAGGCCCTGATGGGTATCGCGATTGCCATTCCGATCGTGTGGAGCGGCCGCGCGGATGTGCTGGCGGTGCCGTTCAGCCTGCCGGCGGCGCAGTGGATCGGCCTGGCTGTGCTGTTCCTGGTGGGGTGGTTGATCTACCGCACGGGCAAGCGCGGGTAACTGTTGCGTATTCCGCAACAGCCCCACACTTTGCTTCGCAAAGTGCGGGCCCCCTCTTCACCACCACCCACATCCCCCGCGGCTTCGCCGCGCCCCCCTTGACTCAAGGGGGGCTCCTCTTTCGTTCAGGCCATCGTGACGAGTGGCCTTTGCGTGGCACGGGGCGGGGACACTACCATCGGCGTTTTGCCGTTGTGCGGAGAACCCGATGAAGCTTCGTTACGCCCTGCTGCCGTTGAGCCTGTTGACCGCGCTGCCGGTCGCGGCCGCCACCCGTGGCCTGGATGTGCGCGACATGGTCGCCCTGGACCGCGTGTCGGCCCCGCTGTTGACCGCCGATGGCGGCAACGTGGTGTTCGCCAAGCGCGTGATGGGCGCGGACAGCAAGGCCAGCACCGGCCTGTTCATCCGCAACCTGCGCACCCGTGATGCCGCCCCGCCTAAGGCCCTCACCCCGGCCGGCTGGAACGTCAATTCCGCCGCGCTGTCGGCCGATGGGCAGAGCGTGTACTTCCTCAGCGCCAAAAACGGCAGCCAGCAGCTGTATGTGATGCCGCTGGGTGGCGGCACGCCGCGCCAGCTGACCGACTTCCCGGTGGACGTGGACAGCTACCAGCTGTCGCCGAACGGCGACCGCGTGGCGTTCAGCGCCGGCGTGTTCCAGGACTGCGGTTCGGACCTGGCCTGCACCGAGAAGAAGCTGGCCGCACACAAGGCGCGCAAGAACACCGGAGAGGTGTTCGACAGCCTGTTCGTGCGCCATTGGGACACCTGGAATGACGGCCGCCGCAACACCCTGTTCGTGGCTCCGCTGCCGACCGGCACGGCCGCTGCGGTCAAGGGTGCCTCCGCGATCAGCGCCACCCTGGCCGGCGATGCACCGTCCAAGCCGTTCGGCGGCAACGACGACTACACCTGGGCACCGGACGGCAAGAGCCTGGTCGCCAGCATCCGCGTGCAGGGCCCGAAGGAACCGTGGTCGACCAATTTCGACCTGTACCGCCTTGATGCGGAAGGCAAGCAGGCACCGGTCAACCTGACTGCCGCCAACCCGGCCTGGGATGCTGGCCCGGTGTTCAGCGCCGACGGCAACACCCTGTACTACCGCGCGATGAAGCGCCCGGGCTTTGAGGCCGACCGCTTCGGCGTCATCGCGCTGGACCTGGCCTCGGGCAAGACCCGCGAAATCGCCCCGCAGTGGGACCGTTCGGCCGGCGAGATCGTGCTGTCGGCCGACGGCAGCAGCTTCTACACCGCCGCCGATGACCTCGGCGAACACCGCCTGTTCAACATCGACATCGCCACCGGCAAGGCCACCGTCGTCGCCGAAGGCGGCAGCATTGGCTCGCCGGTGATCGCCGGCAACACTCTGGCCTACACGAAGAACAGCCTCAAGAGCGGTGACCAGATCGTGGTCGCGCAGGCTGACGGCAGCACCCCGCGCGAGATCACCCCCAGCGCCAGCCAGATGCTGCCGGACGTGGCCTTCGGTGATTACGAGCAGTTCCAGTTCAAGGGCTGGAACAACGAAACCGTGCACGGCTACGTGGTCAAGCCGTACAACTACCAGGAAGGCAAGTCCTACCCGGTGGCGTTCCTGATCCACGGCGGCCCGCAGGGCAGCTTCGGCAATGGCTGGAGCTACCGCTGGAATCCGCAGACCTATGCAGGCCAGGGCTACGCCGTGGTGATGATCGACTTCCATGGTTCCACCGGATACGGCCAGGCCTTCACCGATGCCATCAGCCAGCACTGGGGTGACCGTCCGCTGGAAGACCTGCAGAAGGGCTGGGCCGCCGCGCAGAAGCAGTACCCGTTCCTCAACGGCGACAAGGCCTGTGCGCTGGGTGCCAGCTACGGCGGCTTCATGGTCAACTGGATCGCCGGCAACTGGAACGAGCCGTGGAAGTGCCTGGTCAACCATGACGGTGTGTTTGACCAGCGCATGATGGGCTATGCCACCGAAGAACTGTGGTTCACCGAGTGGGAGCAGGGTGGCACGCCGTATGAAAAGGCAGCCAACTACGAGAAGTTCAACCCGGTCAACCATGTCGCCAACTGGAAGAAGCCGATCCTGATCGTCCACGGCCAGCTCGACTTCCGTATCCCGGTTGAGCAGGGCCTGGCCGCGTTCACTGCAGCCCAGCGCCAGGGCATCGAGTCGAAGTTCCTGTACTTCCCGGACGAGAACCACTGGGTGCTCAAGCCGCAGAACAGCGTGCAGTGGCATGACACGGTGAACGGCTGGTTGAAGCAGCACATCGGCCAGTGATGTAGGAAGCGCCGCCCAAGGGCGGCGCTTTTGCATTCGTAGAGCCGGGCTTGCCCGGCTAGCGGGGCAAGCCCCGCTCTACGTAGCGCCCCGATCCACATTTTGCGCAATCCATCCCGAGACGCACCCGCATGCCCCTGATCCAGAACGATATCGTCGTCTTCGGCCTGATCGCTGCAACATTAGGCGTCGTGTTCTGGACCGCCGCGCGCCCTGCCGGCTTATGGAAGCGCTTCTACACCTTCGTGCCCGCGCTGCTGCTGTGCTACCTGTTGCCGGGCATCTACAACACCGTCGGGCTGATCGACGGCAACAACACCAAGCTCTACAACCCGGTCGCGCGCGACATCCTGCTGCCGGCGGCGCTGGTGCTGCTCACGCTCGCCGTGGACATCAAAGGCATCCTGAAGCTTGGCCCCAAACTGATCCTGATGTACCTGGGGGCTTCGATCAGCATCATGATCGGTGCCGTGGTTGCCTTTGTGGTGATGCGCTGGATCCATCCCTCCACGGTGGCTGGCGACACCTGGGCTGGCATGGCCGCACTGGCCGGCAGCTGGATCGGTGGCGGGGCCAACATGCTGGCCATGCGCGAAGTGTTTGATGTCAACGCCACCACCTTCGGCCAGTTCGCGGTGATTGATGTCGGCGTCGGTTACGTCTGGATGGCGGTGCTGATCTTCCTGGCCGGGCGCGCGCCGCAGATTGATGCGATCACCCGTGCCGACACCTCCGGCATCGATCAACTCAAGCAACGCATCGAGAAGTTCCAGGCCGAGCACGAGCGTGTGGCCAGCCTCACCGACCTGATGCTGATTGTCGCGGTGGCGTTCGGCACCGTGGGGCTGTCGCATGCCATTGCCGGCCCTGTCTCGGCCTGGTTCAAGGGGCACGTGGCGTGGGCGTCGCAGTTCAGCCTGGACGCGCCGTTCGTGTGGGTGGTGGTGATTTCCACGACCTGCGGGCTGGCGCTCAGCTTTAGCCGTGCGCGCACGCTCGAGGGTGCAGGGGCCTCGAAGCTGGGTTCGCTGCTGCTGTATTTCCTGATTGCCTGCATCGGCATGCAGATGGATCTGCTGGCTCTGCTGCAGCGGCCGTGGCTGTTTGCGCTGGGCCTGATCTGGATCCTGGTGCACATCGCATTGCTGCTGGCGTTGGCGCTGGCCCTGCGCGTGCCGTTCTTCTATTTCACCATTGGTTCGCAGTCGAACATTGGGGGTCCGGCTTCAGCGCCGGTGGTGGCGGCGGCATTCCATCCGTCGCTGGCCCCTGTGGGCGTGCTGCTGGGTACGATGGGCTACGCGACCGGGACGTATCTGGCGTACATCGTGGGGATTACCTTGCGGGCATTGGCCGGCGGGTAAAAAGCATACCGACCAACGTTCGGTATCTACCGGTAGCACCCCACCGTTGGTGGAGTGACGTTGCATAGCGACGCGCTTTACGCGGGCAACAACCCGCGTTCGATCAACCATGCTTTCGCATCTTCGGCGTCCTGTTCGAACCACGCCCGTGTCGACCCCAACCGGTACGTATACCCCCACGCATCCATGTCGGCCATCAGCTGGTCACTGCCCACGCCGGGCAGCTGCCCGGCCAGCACGATCTGCAGGTAGCAGGTGGCGTCTTCTTCCGGCACCGAGTCGGTGGCGTCGGTATGCACCAGCGCGCGCCGCTCGGGCGGCAGCACGATCAGGTGGCAGGCTTCGTGCAGCATCGAGTGCACCGGCGTGTCGTCGCGCACGTAAACATCGCTGCCGATGATGCCGGCTTCCGGCTCGCCCCAGTAGCTGCCCGGAATGACAGCACCATCGTCCACCCGATGCAGGCGCAGATCATGCGCCGCCAGCAACTGCGCGGCATCGTCAAAACGGATCTCACCCACGCGGGTGACGCAGGGTTCGGCTTCGGCAGTAACGGTACTCATGCAGAGTGCTTCAATCGCCGCTCTCCCGCCCCTCTCCCGAAGGAGAGGGCGGGGCAGGTCAAGTTACGATTGCGGCCCCTCAGGCAGGGCCACGGAGATGTCGAGGACGTCGTGCTCGCCGTCCTTGACCAGGTCCACCTTCACCGCGTCGGCGTCGATGTTGACGTACTTCTTGATCACTTCCAGCAGCTCGCGCTGCAGCAGCGGCAGATAGTCCGGGCCGCCACGATGGCTGCGTTCCTGCGCGATGATGATCTGCAGGCGGTTCTTGGCCGTTTCGGCAGTGGTCTTCTTCGTCTTGAGGAAATCGAACAGGCCCATGCTTATCCTCCGAACAGCTTGCTGAAGAAGCCCTTCTTCTCCACGGTGGTGAAGCGCATCGGACGCTCTTCGCCCAGGATGCGTGACACTGCATCGTCGTAAGCCTGGCCAGCAGCCGATTCCGGATCCAGGATCACCGGCTCGCCCTTGTTGGACGCGTTGAGCACATCCCCGGATTCGGGGATCACGCCGATCGCCTTCAGCCCCAACACCTCTTCCACGTCGGTGATGCTCAGCATCTCACCGGTTTCCACGCGCGCCGGGCTGTAGCGGGTCAGCAGCAGGAAGGCCGGCACATTCTGGCCACTTTCGGCCTTGTGCGTCTTCGAATCCAGCAAGCCGATGATGCGGTCCGAGTCGCGCACCGACGACACTTCCGGGTTCACCACGACCACCGCGCGGTCGGCGAAGTACATCGCCAGGAATGCGCCCTTCTCGATACCGGCCGGGGAGTCGCAGATGATGAAGTCGAAACCGTCCGCGGCCAGGTCCTTCAGCACCTTGCCCACGCCTTCCTGGGTCAGTGCGTCCTTGTCGCGGGTCTGCGAGGCGGCCAGTACGTACAGGTTCTCAAAGCGCTTGTCCTTGATCAGGGCCTGCTTGAGGGTCGCTTCGCCGTGCACGACGTTGACGAAGTCGTATACCACGCGGCGCTCGCAGCCCATGATCAGGTCCAGGTTGCGCAGGCCGACGTCGAAGTCGATCACCGCCACCTTCTTGCCCTTGGACGCCAGGCCGCAGGCAAGGCTTGCGCTGGTGGTGGTCTTGCCGACGCCGCCCTTGCCGGAGGTGACTACGATGATTTCAGCCAAAGCACTTCTCCTGATTCTTTTATTTTTGAGTTGCCGCGTCAGTCCAGCGCGGCGATTTTGATCTGGTCGTTTTCCAGCCACACCTGCACGGCTTTGCCGCGCAGGTTGTCCGGGACATCGTCCAGTACCTTGTAATGGCCGGCAATGGCGACCAGTTCAGCGTGGAAATCACGGCAGAAGATGCGCGCCGTGGTGTTGCCCTGGGCACCTGCCAGGGCACGGCCCCGCAGCGTACCGTAGATATGGATGCTGCCGTCGGCAATGACCTCGGCACCGGCACCGACCGTGGCCATCACGGTCAGGTCGCAGTTTTCCGCGTACAGCTGCTGCCCGGAGCGCACATTGGTGGTCTGCATGCGACCCGGCTGCGGCGCATTGGCCGCATCAGCCGGTGCGGCGACCGCACGGGCAGGGCGCGCCGGCTCGGCGGCCGGCGCCGGGGCCGGCGCACGCGCGGCAGCCGGCTCGGCCTCGGCGCGCTCATACTGGGCGCGGAACTTCGCCAGCAGCGGCAGTCCCAGCTGTTGCGAGAGCAGGTCGGTTTCAGTGCTGCCATAGGCCAGCGCCACCGGCAGCACGCCGGCGCTGCGCAGACCGTCCAGCAGTGACTGCGCGGTGGCCGCGTCGGGCATGCGGCTGAGACCGCCGAAATCCAGAATCACCGCAGCGCGCCCGAACAGTTTGGGCGCACGCGCCACGCGTTCGTGCATTTCCCGGGTCAGTCGCTCCACATCCAGGGTACGGATGCGCAGGTTGGCGATACCCACCTGGCCGATCTTCAGCTCACCGGCCTGTTCAAAATCCATGTTCGCCGCCACTTCAGGTCCCCGTCGGTCGTTGCGCGCCCAGCGGCAGCCGGCGCTGGCCCACCCAGGGCACGTCCGGCAGCGTGTCGCCGTAGGTGTCGTGCACCCATTGGTAGCTGCACAGGTCTTTCAGCAGCATGCTGGCCCGCACATCCACGTGCGGCATGGTGTTCTGCCCGACCTCGCGGAAGCCGAAGCTGCCGTGGAAAAGCAGGGCGGCGTCGGCCCCGTGGTCGAGGAACACCTCGCAGGTCAGTTGCGGGTAGCGCAGTTCGGCGTAGCTCTGGGCGTCGGCGTAGAACGCACGGCCCACACCACCGCCACGACGGCGGCTGGCCACCACGATGCGGTCGATGTAGAAGAATTTGCTGTCCAGGTGCTGCTTGAACCAGGCGAAGTTGCTGCTGTCGTGCTGGCTTTCGCTGCCAAAACCGATCAGGAAACCGGCCAGGTTGCCGTCGCGTTCGGCAACCCGGAAGTATTCGGCGGTCTCGAAGAACAGGCGCAGGCGGGCCGCATCCAGGGGCAGGATGGCCAGGCCGGCGTTGTTGTTCAGGGCCAGGACGGAATCGAGCTCGTGCTCGCGCACGTCGCGGATGACAATCGACATTGTGACTCCGTGGGGTAACGCGGATGGTTCCCGAAGGAACCCTGCGCCGGATTATTGCATGGCCGGCCGGTCGGGTCACAGGCAAGGCATGACTTCTGCCCGGGTGCAGGGGCGCAGGTTCAGCCTAAGATGCAGCCATGTTGGGATACCTCAGCCAAACCCGAGTTCTGCGACTGGCCGGCCTGTTCACCTGGGTCATGCTGGGTCTGCCCCTGGTCTATTCCCAGTACGAGGCGCTGCTGCGCCACGGCGGCGGGGTGGACCTGCCGGCGTTGCTGCTGTTCGTGGCGTATCTGACCTTCGGCGGCGGCTACCTGTGGCTGACCCGTGGCCTGCGCAACGGCGGTCACTCGGCCTGGTACGACCGCGCCATCCTGGTCCTGCTGACGATCTGCGCGCTGGGTGTCAGCTTCCTCAGCGGCTCGGGGCTGGGCAGCATCCTGATGATGGTGGCCGCCGGGGTCATTCCGTGGATGCTGCCGGCACGCGTGGGGGTGATCTGGCTGCTGGTCAGCCAGCTGGCAGTGGCCCCGGTGTACTACCTGTTCCTGCCGTTCTCGCTGTTTGAAGCCATCATGCAGTCGCTGTTGTATGGCGGCTTCTCGATGTTCATCTTTGTGACCAGCCTGGTCGCTCGCCAGCAGACCGATGCGCGCGAGGAACAGCGCCGGCTCAATACCGAGCTGCGCGCCACCCGCGTGCTGCTGGCCGAGAGCGCCCGGGTCAACGAGCGCACCCGCATCTCGCGCGAGCTGCATGACCTGCTCGGCCACCACCTGACCGCGCTCAGCCTGAACCTGGAAGTGGCCGGCCACATCACCGAAGGGCAGGCCCAGGAGCACATCCACCAGGCCCACACCCTGGCCAAGCTGCTGCTGACCGACGTGCGCGAGGCGGTCAGCCAGCTGCGAGACAGCGGGGCCATCGACCTGGCCGCCGCGCTGCGCCCGCTGACCGAGCAGGTGCCCTCGCTGAACATCCATCTGGACATCGAAGAGCCGCTGAGCGTGGAAGACCCTGAACACGCCCATGTGCTGTTGCGCTGCACCCAGGAAATCATCACCAATGCCGTCCGCCATGCCGTGGCCCGTAACCTGTGGATCCAGGTCCGTTGCGAGGAGTCAGGACAGGTGGTGGTGGAGGCGCATGACGATGGAGTGGGTGCTGACGGTATCGTGGTCGGCAACGGCCTGCGCGGCATGCGTGAACGCCTGCAGCAATGTGGTGGTGAACTGCAGATTGAAACCCGCCGGGGCCAGGGCTTCCGCCTGCGCGCCTCGGTCCCCGGCGTGCCGGTGCTGATGCTGGCACCCTTTGAAGGAGCGTTGTGATGATTCGCGTCTGCCTGGTCGATGACCAAACCCTGGTGCGGCAGGGAATCCGCTCGCTGCTGGCACTGGATGACGGGATCGAGGTGGTGGCCGAAGCCGCCGACGGCCGCCAGGCGGTCGACCTGGTCCCCCAGGTGAAGCCGGACGTGGTGCTGATGGACATGCGCATGCCGGTGATGTCCGGGCTGGAGGCGCTGCAGATGCTGTCGCGCCTCAATCAGTTGCCGCCGACCATCATCCTGACCACGTTTGACGACGACCAGCTGGTGCTGGCCGGTCTCAAGGCCGGGGCCAAGGGCTACCTGCTCAAGGACGTCACCCTGGAGCAGCTGGTCGGGGCCATCCGCACGGTGGCCGAGGGTGGCTCGCTGGTGCAGCCGGCAGTGACCCAGCGCCTGCTGTCCGGGCTGGAGCACATGCGCAACGAGTTCGTCAGCCTGGACCGCCCGGACCCGCTCACCGACCGTGAAACCGAGATTCTGCGGCTGATGGCCAGCGGTTTCTCCAACAAGGAGATCGCCAACTCGCTGGGCGTGGCCGAGGGCACGATCAAGAACCACGTGTCCAACATTCTTTCCAAGCTCGGCGTGCGCGACCGCACCCGCGCAGTGCTGAAGGCGTTCGAACTGCAGCTTGTCTGAATCGGCCGGGTCCGCCACGGCACAATCCTTGCAGGGCAAGGGTTTTGAAGGCCAGTTGGAATTCATTCAGGTGCGAGCGAGGGAAGAAATTCCCCGTCCCCCTACGTGCGGACGTGCGCGATGCGCTATCTTTCCGCTCCTTGTCTGTACAAAACCGCTGCCGGCATGGAAACCGGTGCGCCAATCCTGATCCATAACACCCGCGAAGCCTGCTAGGATTGGCGCTTCGCTTCAATCAACCCGGCCGTGGGATCGGCCCCGGAGACTCCTGAATGACCCGTATTATCGAGTTCCTGATCGCCTTGGGGATCGTGGCTGGCCTGTTCGTCATCATTGGCGTGGCGCTGCCGGGCGAACGCCACATTTCCGAAAGCATCGAGACCAACCGCAAGATGACGATCGTGTTCGACACGGTCAACAGCCTGCGCCGCTTCAAGGACTGGAACCCGCTCGTCCTGCGCGATCCCGCCGTTGAACTGAAGTACTCCGGCCCCGCCGCTGGCGTGGGTGCCCGTCTGGACTACGCCTCCAAGGAAGCGTCGCTGGGCCAGGGCAGCTGGGAAATCACCGAATCCGAAGCTGGCAAGCGCGTGGCCATCGCCATCGAAGACGCCAGCAAGGGGCACGACAAGAAGACCAGCTTCACCCTCGAGCCGACCGGCAAGGGTGGCCGCAACGTCAAGATCACCCAGGACTACAGCGTCAAGTACGGCTTCGACCTGTTCGGTCGCTACGCCGGCCTGTACGTCAGCCGTCACATCGGTGACGACCTGAAGCTGGGTCTGTCGCGCATGGCCAACATGCTGGCCACCGTGCCGAACATCGACTACCGCACCGCTGAAGCTCCGCTCACCGATCTGGCGATCGTGGATGTCCCGGCCGAAGACCTGCTGGTGGTGACCGCCGGTAACGTCGACCGCGGCCAGGAAACCATCACCAAGTCGATCAAGGACAACCAGGAATGGATCAAGCGTGTGATGGAGGCCAACAACCTCGAAGCCGCCGGTCCGTTCCGCATCATCACCACCGACTTCGGTCAGGAGAAGTACGCCTTCGACATCGCCCAGCCGGTGAAGAAGAAGGGTGCCGAAGGTGCTACGGCTGAGCAGCTGACCGTCAAGATCGACGGCGGCGCACCGGTCAAGTACGTGCACGTGGCTCCGCACCGCTCCGCCCATGCTGCCTACACCGGCCACATGGCGGGTCTGGATATCGCCCGTAACGCCCTGCGCGCCTGGGCTGTCACCGGCGGCAACGAAGTCATCGACCGTCCGTACGAAACCTGGAAGGATGGCGTGGACAAGTCGTTCACCGCGGACGGCACCTACGACATCTACTGGGCTGTGAAATAACCCAGCGGTTGATGCGATGTAACGCATGACCTCAAAACGCGCCGCTCACTGCGGCGCGTTTTTTTTGGCAGAAGGAATTCCACCATGCTCAATCTGGAACGACGCGCGCGCAAACCTTCGCTGCTGGCCTGCCTGGGCGGGCTGCTTGCGGCCACCGCGGTCGGGCTTTCGGCTTACGCCTCGCACGGCATCAGTGACGCACTGGCGCAGTCGCACGTGAGCACCGCGGCGCTGTATGCCTTCGGCCATGGCGTGGCACTTGCGGTGCTGGGCGCAAGCCAGCAGAACCGGGTAGGGCGGTTGGCGTTGTATGTGCTGTTGCTGGGCACGCTGCTGTTCTCCGGCAGCCTGGTCGGCGGCGCGCTCTGGCAGTTGCCGACCTCATTGGCCCCGGTCGGAGGCAGCGCGCTGATCCTCGGCTGGGTGGTGTACGGTCTCAATGCGCTGAGGCGCTGACCATGCCCCGCTTCCGCCGCGGCTTCGATGTGCAGCAGGCCCACGACTGGCTGGCCCGACGCGACCGCCGCCTGGGCGCATGGATGAAGCGGCTGGGGCCGATCGAGGCACCCCCGGGCTGGGGAAAGTCCTTCGACCCGGTCGATGCGCTGGCCCGCGCAATTCTGTTCCAGCAGCTCAGTGGCAAGGCCGCGTCCACCATTGTGGGCCGGGTCGAGACGGCCATTGGCAGCACACGCCTGCATGCCGATACCCTGGGGCGGATCGATGACGCCGCACTGAGGGTGTGCGGCGTATCCGGCAACAAGGCGCTGGCCCTGCGTGATCTGGCGCGGCGTGAGGCTGCCGGCGAGATCCCCGACCTGCGCCGGATGTCGGTAATGGAGCACGACGCCATCATCGAGGCCCTGGTACCGATCCGCGGCATTGGCCGCTGGACGGTGGAGATGATGCTGATGTTCCGCCTGGGCCGGCCGGACATCCTGCCCGTCGACGACCTCGGTGTGCGCAAGGGCGCGCAGCGGGTCGACAAGGCCGAACTGATGCTGACCCCGAAGGCACTGGCCGAACGCGGTGAGAAGTGGGGGCCTTATCGCACCTACGCCAGTTTGTATCTGTGGCGCATCGCGGACTTCAGCGAGGTGCCGAAGACGGCGACCAACCGGTCGCAGGATTGATGCCTCGTAGGGACACGCCATGCGTGTCCGTCGAACGACCGATAATCGCGCTGACGCGCATGGCGCGTCACTACGGCTTTTGGGCAAACAACGGGTCGTCGCTGAGCCGGCCGCGCGGCGGGCGGCGTGCTTCCTGTGCGGCGTGACGATGGTAGGCAAATGTTGCACGCGTACCGCGGATCATCATGAAGGCGATGATCACGGCCAAGGGCAGGCCGACCAGCACGGAGCGTTCGGTGAACAGCAGTGACAGCGTCTGACCCAGCAGGTAATAGCCCAGCAACAGGCAGGCGGCGACGCGGCTGTAGCGGCGGACTCCCCACGCGGCAGCAAGGTAGAGAATACCGTCGACCGCGGTCGCACCGACCGCAATCACCATGATCAGCAGGCTGATATTGCCGTCGCGGAACGCCTCATACTGCGGACCGAATCGCACCACGCTCACCAGAAGCGAAATCGCCCCAAGCACCGTTGCCAGCACCCAGAGATGTTTGACCGGTCCGCCAATCTCATGCGGAATCCGATTGGCACGCAGTCGTTCGTCGGTTTTGTCGGCAGGCGCTGCGTGGCTGGCCTGATACGGGCTGTTGTCCTCCATGACGCGCGGTATTCCCCTTGGATGATTCGCGAAGCTTAACGCCAGCTATACAAAATCGAAATAGGGGTTTCCCCGACGTTGGGATGCAGGATTCGTCCTAGAGCGACGCCCAGCGTGGCTGCGCGATGTCAAATTGGGGTCGATGCCACGCAGGGCGTGGCTCTACGCGCCTTGCCAGTACCAGTGCCAGGGCTCGTACACGATGCCGTGTGGGTTGTCGCGTGGATAGCTCAGCCGGAATCCATGCTCCTCCGCGTTCTCCTGCAACCACCCAAACGCCGCAGTCGCCTCAAAACTCTCCTCGGCCGGCGGTTCGCCCGGGCTGCTGATATCCAGCGCGCGCCCACTGTGATGCTCGCTGTAACCCGGCGCGGCATTGACCTGCAGAATGTCCTTCACGCTCAACCCGCGCGCGCGCTTGCGCTCGAAAATGCCGAGTTGATAGTCATGGCTGCGGTAGCCGGAGATCGCCTGCA
Source organism: Stenotrophomonas maltophilia (assembly GCA_050983615.1). Classification (GTDB taxonomy): domain Bacteria; phylum Pseudomonadota; class Gammaproteobacteria; order Xanthomonadales; family Xanthomonadaceae; genus Stenotrophomonas; species Stenotrophomonas maltophilia_AZ. The sequence continues at coordinate 1,375,235 of CP158958.1, forward strand.
GCGCGATGCCCTCCTCGGCCGCGTGCTGCTGCAATCGCCGCCAGGCCAGCGCAGTACCGTGCTGCAGCCACAACGGCCGCCGGTAGCGGTCGAACCCGGCCAGGCGCAGCTGGGCCGGCTCAGCTTCCAGGGCCAGCCCGGTATCGGCTTCATACTGTTCCGCGTCGATGCCCAGCTGTTCCAGGCGCAGTTGCAGTCCGCTGAGCGGCAGCAGGGCGGTCTGCTGCGGTCCGCAGCTGCGGCCCTGTTCAAGGCGCTCCAGCGCATCCAGCGCCTCGTCAATGCCGGCTTCGCGCATCAGGTGCGGCACCAGTGGCAGCACGCCCTGCGCCTTCACCACGGCGAGGTAGCGACCATCGCCCTTGCGCCGCAGCACCCAGTGCGCCTGCGCCAAGGCCCGCGCGTCGGCGTTGCTGCGTGCGCGCAGCAGCCCACCGGGCCACAGCTCGATATCGGCGGTGTTGGTCAGCAGGGCAGGGAAGCTACGCATGCCGCCAGCTTATCCGATCCACCCGGCCGTAGAGCCGGGCTTCCCCGGCTGCCCCTCAACGCGTCCAGCAACTCCCGCGGCGCGGTCATGGCTGCGCCTTGATCCAACGCGCCACGTCGTTGATCAGTGCCGTCTCCACGTGCCCCGGGCGGTTGTATTCCTCGATCGAGCCAGGACCGTTACCCGCGATGCCCAGATGGTTCAGTTGATCGTAGTGGTGCAGCGTCGCGGTACCGGACAGCGCCTGTGACCAGAGCTTCCAGTCGGTGTCTATCACCTGGAAATCGCGGCCCCCGTGCAGAACCAGGATCGGCTGTGTGAGTGCTTTGGCATCGGCAACCGGGTTCACCTGCTCCAGCGTCCGCCAGTAGTGTGCCGGCAGACCCAGCGGCAACGCAGCGGGCGCTGCCGGTTCAGTGCCGCGTGCCGCGGCGATCTGCGCATCCAGTCGATCCAGTACGGCCTGTTCCTCCGCACTGATCTGCCCGTCCAGGTTGAACAGGTAACGATGTTGCTCGGGCATCAGGTCCAGCAGCGAGCGCGCCGGTGCCGACCACAGCACCACACCGGCCACCTTGCCGGAACGGGACGCGATGCGCGGGGCCAGCATGCCGCCCTGGCTGTGGCCGATCACGTAGAGATGCCGCGCATCGATGCCGGGCGTTGAAGCGAGCAGCGCGAGGGCGGCGACCGCGTCATCGGTGATCTCGTCATCCACGGTGAAGTCGCCACTGAAGTCCTGCGGGCGCGCTTTGGTGCGCTTTTCGTAGCGCAGCACGGCAATGCCCTGCGCGGCGAGTCCGCGCGCCACCTCCAGGAACGGACGATTGGGGCCGATGGTCAGGTTGCGGTCCTGCGGGCCGGAACCGTGCACCAGCACTACCGCCGGGAACGGCCCTTTGCCCGCTGGCATCGCCAGCGTACCGGGCAGTGCGCCCTTGCCGCTGTCGATCTGAACCTCGCTTTCGCGGTAGGTCGCGTCGGCGGGCACGGGTGGCGGCGGTGGCGCGGCCGGCTGCACCGGTAGGAAGAACAGGCCGGCAATGCGGCCTTGCGCATCGACATTGATGACCACGTTGAACGGACCCGCGCCCAGCTGCAGCGGCTGCAGGACGGTGGGCATGCCGTGCTGTTCCACCACCCGTGCCGGGCCGCGTGACTTCAGCCCGCCCAGTTGCTGCCACAGGCTCTGCAGACGGGGTGCGGGAACGTCCTTGGCCAGCTCCGGGGTGAACATGGCTTCGGCCGCGGCGATGTCGCCGGCCTGCAGGTGGTCCAGCAGTTGGCTGGCGGTCTGTTCGGGGCTGGCGGCGTGGGCGCTCATCGTCACCGACGCCAGCAGCGTGATCGTCGCAAGCAGGGCGCGCATGTCATTGCTCCTTCTTGAAGACCAGCAGCGCCTTGCCCCACGACGGCGGCAGCACGACGTTGACCAGCTCCCAGCCCAACGCGCCATTGCGGTTGAGCTCGTTCTGGATGTCTTCCTGCCTGATGCCTGTCCAGGAGGGCTTCACTTCTACCGTCAGATAACTCCAGCGCTTGCTCATTCCTTGCTCTCCGGCGTCGGGGTGGGTTTCGGCAGGCGTCCTGCCTTGCGCAGTGCGTCGCGCAGCACGTATTCAATCTGCGCGTTGAGGCTGCGCAGCTCGTCGTCGGCCCAGCGCTGCGCCGCCGCCAGGACGTCGGCATTGATGCGCAGCGGGTAGGCTTTCTTTTCAGTCATGCGGAAGGCTCAGTACAGCCGGCTCAATACAGCGAGCCGGCGTTGACGATGGGCTGGGTGCCCCGGTCCGAACACAATACAGTGAGCAGGTTGCTGACCATGTGCGCCTTGCGTTCTTCATCAAGGTGCACCACGCCGTTCTTCTGCAGCTCCGCAAGCGCCATTTCGACCATGCCCACCGCACCGGCGACGATACGGGTGCGGGCGGCGATCACCGCGTTGGCCTGCTGACGCTGCAACATGGCCTGGGCAATTTCCGGGGCGTAGGCCAGGTGGCTGATGCGTGCGTCGAGTACCTGTACGCCGGCGTCGGCCAGACGTTCGGCCAATTCGTCCTTGAGGTGCTGGGAAATTTCAGCGGCATGGCTGCGCAGCGACAGCTGGCCATCTTCGTGCTGGTCGTAGGGGTAGCTGGTGGCCATCGCACGCAGCGCCGACTCGGACTGGATATGCACGAAGCTTTCGTAGTCGTCCACGTTGTAGACGGCTTCGGAGGCATCGACCACCTGCCAGACGATGACGGCAGCAATTTCAATTGGACTGCCGTCCAGCTCGTTGACTTTGAGCTTGCCGCTCTCGAAGTTGCGCACGCGCTGGCTGACCTTCTTCTTGCTGAAAAAGGGGTTGTTCCAGCGCAGGCCGTTGTCTTTGACCGTGCCCACGTACTTGCCGAACAGGCTGAGCACGGCGGCCTGGTTGGGCTGCACGGTGTACAGGCCGGTCAGGCTGAGCAGGGCGACAAGGGCCAGCAGCACACCACCGAACAGCAGCCCGCCATTGACGTTGCCGCGCTCTGCGCCGGCGACGAACATCCAGACGGCCACGGCAAACAGAGCGAGCACGGCCAGCAGGAACGGCAGGCCGGAAAGGGAGCGGACGGGTTTTTCCTTCATGGCGGGGCATCCTTGGGTGGGTGGTTTCCTATAGTGATATCAAATTGATATCAGGCCTGCAACTGCCCCCGGTCCGGGCGGGACCGCCTAAAATGGCCTCCCGTCCCTCAGACCCCTCGGAACGCCCCATGACCACGCTCGGTACGCCGCTGTCTCCTTCCGCCACCCGTGTGCTGCTGCTGGGCTCGGGCGAACTGGGCAAGGAGGTCGCCATCGAGCTGCAGCGGCTGGGGGTGGAGGTGATCGCCGCCGACCGCTATGCCAACGCCCCGGCCATGCAGGTGGCGCACCGTTCGCACGTGATCGACATGCTGGACGCGATGGCGCTGCGCGCGCTGATCGCGCAGGAGCAGCCGCACCTGATCGTGCCGGAGATCGAGGCGATCCATACCGAGACCCTGGTCCAGCTGGAGCAGGAAACCGGCCAGCGGGTGGTGCCGACCGCACGTGCGGCACGCCTGACCATGGACCGCGAGGGCATTCGCCGGTTGGCGGCGGAAACGCTGGGCCTGCCCACCTCGCCGTACCGTTTCGTGGACACCGAGGCGGAGTACCGCGCGGCGGTGGCGGCGATTGGCCTGCCGTGCGTGGTGAAGCCGGTGATGTCGTCCTCGGGCAAGGGCCAGAGCACGCTGCGCAGCGAGGCGGACATCGCGCCGGCCTGGGACTACGCACAAACCGGCGGCCGTGCCGGTGCGGGGCGCTGCATCGTGGAAGGCTTCATTGATTTCGATTACGAGATCACCCTGCTGACCGTGCGGCATGCGGGCGGTACCTCGTTCTGCGCGCCGATCGGGCACTGGCAGAAGGACGGCGATTACCGCGAAAGCTGGCAGCCGCAGCCGATGTCGCCGCGCGCGCTGGCGCGGGCGGAAGAGATTGCGCAGTCGATCACCGACGACCTGGGGGGCTGGGGCCTGTTCGGGGTGGAGCTGTTCGTGAAGGGCGACGAGGTGTGGTTCAGCGAGGTTTCGCCGCGTCCGCACGACACCGGGCTGGTGACGTTGGCCTCGCAGGATCTGAGCGAGTTCGCGCTGCATGCGCGGGCGATTCTGGGTCTTCCGATCCCGGTCATCCGCCAGAGCGGTGCGTCCGCATCCTGCGCGATGCTGGCGCACGGCGAGGGCGTGCCGTTCTTCAGCAACGTCGAGCAGGCGCTGGTGCACCCGGATTCGGCGCTGCGCCTGTTCGGCAAGCCGAGCGTGCATGGCCACCGCCGCGTGGGCGTGACCCTGGCGCGTGGCGCTGATATTGATGAGGCGCGGAAGATCGCGCGTGAGGCGGCCGAGGCGATCCAGATCGAACTGCGTTCGTAATCGCGCGAACGGCGGCGTCTTTGTTTTTCCGTGCGGGGATGCCGTCGGGCAACCCCGCTCCGCGACACGCCGTGAACCCATCCATGGGGGCTGCTCCAAAACATCCATGTTTTGGAGCGTCGCTCCGGGGGTTACCCGGCGGCATCCCCCGATGGTCTATCGCAACGCGGCTACATCACCGCACGTCCACCCACACCAGGTGGTGGTCACTACCATCGGCAATCTTCGCTTCGGCACTTTCATTGGCCGGCCAGAACACGCCGCTGCTCACATACTCGAAACCGGTTGAGGGCAGCACGTAATCCAACCGCATGGTGCCGGCCTTGGGGCCGAAATCACCGGTGGCGTGGAACGGCGCACCCTTGCGCACGATGCCTGCAGCTGCATAGGACGCGCTGGTCTGCTCGGCACCCACGCTGCGCGGGGTGGGGTAGCGCAGCACACGCGCATTCTCGATCAGCTCGACAATGGCATCGTGCTGGCCATCGCCATCCACCGGATCGTTGTTGAGGTCGCCCAGGATCACAAAGCGCGCGTCCTGTGCGAGACCGCCACACTGGCCACGGTCATCGCACAGCCAGGGCTTGTCGCCAGCGGACAGGTAGTGCTGCCACAGCCGCAGTTCATCGCCGTTACGCTGGGCATTGCGCTTTTCCGGGCCGTCGAACACCGGCGGGGTGGGGTGCGAAACCAGCGCGTGCACCACGCCTTCGGGGGTCTTCACCGGCACGTCCCAATGCGACTTGGAGGAGAGGCGCAGCTGCGACCACACCTGGGCGCTGTAGAACGGCTTGCCGGTGCGCGGGTCGACCGGGTTCACCGCCCCCGGCAGGGTGTTCCACTTCAGCAACTGGAAGGTGCGCACCTTGGCTTCGTCGATCGGGTAGCGCGACAGCACCAGCATGCCGTACTGGCCCGGGTGCAGGCCGTAGCCCCAGGCATCGTTGCCGCGCAAGCGGCCTTCGCCGCCGACTTCGCCGTTGTTGTCCAGGTCCAGGCCACTGGGCACGCCGGTGTTGACCGGGGCGAGGTAGCGGTACGGGTACTTCAGCGGCTCGCCGCCGCCGGGCTGGGCGGTTTCCAGGTAGCGCTGCTGGAACAGGTCGGCGGCGCGGTGTTCGTGGTCGAAGTCGAACTCGTTCAGCAGCACCAGGTCCGGGCGGACCTGCTGCAGCACGGCGGCAATCTTGCGCGCGTGCGCACTGTCGCCTTCCAGCTCGGCAATCAGGCCGCCGCGTTCGTCGCTGTACAGCGACGTGTTGTAGGTGGCAATGCGCAGCGGTGCCTCACGGGTGTCAGGCATGGCGGCGGTCCGGTTCGGGGTCTGGGCACAGCCGCTGCAGAGCAGGGCCAGGGCAAAGAGCAGGGCAGGGGTTTTCATCCGCCCATTTTACCTGCGTGCATTGCAGGCCCGCGTCAGCGCCCGTCCAGATCGTCGTCGAAGTCGTGCCAGCGGCGGCCGTCGTAGGCTTCCAGCGGGCGGAAGCGGCGCTTGTAGTCCATCTTGCGATGATCTCGGATCCAGTAGCCCAGGTACAGGTGCGGCAGGTTCTCGCGGCGGGCCCAGGCGATCTGCTGCAGGATGCCGAAGGTGCCCAGGCCGCGGTGGGCCTGGTCGGGGTCGAAGAAGGTGTACACCGCCGATAACCCCTGGGCGGTCACATCGGTGACCGCCACTCCGAGCAGCTCGCCGCGGCGTCCGTCGTGCGCCGGCATGCGTATCTCCAGGAAGCGGCCCTGCGACCATTGCCCGATCAGGAACTGGTGGAACTCGTGCGGACCGTGGTCGTCCATGCCGCCCTGGGCATGGCGATGGGTGAGGTAGCGGTGGTACAGCGCGAACTGTTCGTCGGTCTGCTCGGCGGCGACGATGCGCACTTCCAGGTCGGCGTTGCGGGCCAGGCAGCGGCGCTGGCTGCGGTCCGGCGCGAAGCGTGCCACCGGAATGCGCACCGACACGCAGGCGTGGCAGGCGGCGCAATGTGGGCGGTAGACCAGGTCGCCCGAGCGGCGGAAACCCCAGCTCAATGCCATCGGGTACAGCGACCCCAGGCGTGGATCATGCGGATCCAGCACCAGGTCGCGTGCCGCCCGGTCCGGCCAGTAGCCACAGGGGTGGTCTCCGGTCTGGAACAGTCGCAGCTCGTCGTCGCGGTCGCCGTGTCTTGCCATGCCCACAGCATAGCGCCGCGCTGTCGCAGCCGCCGCGACTGTCTGCTACATGAACACGACCGGTGCAACTGTCAACGCGGCGGACGCTGGCGCGTTTTCCCTGGCGTGGGTGCCAACGCACCGCACAGCCAACCCCTGATACCGGAGTGATTCCATGCGCAACCGCAAACCCCTTCTGCTGCTGGCCCTGCTGATGACCACCGGCGCTGCCGGCCTGGCGGTGGCCGCCGATACCCCGACTGCCGGTACCGCGCCGGCCCGCGTGAAGCTGGATACCAACGGCGACGGCTTCGTCGATCGCAGCGAAGCCGCCAAGGCCCCGCGCCTGGCTGGGAAGTTTGACGCCCTGGACGCGAACAAGGACGGCAAGCTGTCGCGCGAGGAAATGCCGCGTTGGCACGGCAAGCGCCACGGCCGTGGCCCGGGCATGCACGATCGCATGGCCAAGCTGGACGTGAACAAGGACGGCCGCATCAGCCGCGAGGAAGCCAAGGCCGACCCGCGCCTGGCCGAGCGCTTCGACAAGATGGATCTCAACAAGGACGGCTATCTGGACAAGGCCGACCGCGAGCTGGGCATGAAGCAGCACCGTGACGCGTGGTTTGCCGCCGCTGACGCCAACAAGGACGGCCAGCTGAGCAAGGCCGAGTTCGACGCCGCCAAGTCGCCGTTCGGCGGACCCCGCAGTGGCAAACCGCCGGCACCGGCGGCGCGCTGATTGATCAACGCGCACGCACCGTAGAGCCGGGCTTGCCCGGCTGCTTTCCGTAGAGCGGGGCTTGCCCGGCTGCTTTCCGTAGAGCCGGGCTTGCCCGGCTGCTTTTAAAAGCCCAACAACGCCGGTCTTTGACCGGCGTTGTTCATTGCCGGGCAAGCCCGGCACTACGCTGGCAGAATTCCGCGCGCCGGGCAGCGCCCCGCATCACCCAACCTTGAGTATGACCACCGCGGCCACGATGCCCAGCGTCAGGATGTTCAGCAGCACCACACCGGTGCGCCCGTACATGGACTCATACCACCAGTTGGTTCCAGTACGCCCGCGCCGCGCATTGTCGCGGGCAATCATGGGCTTCATGACTCGCTGCAGCGTCACCAGGCACTGATAGTTGACCACGCAGACACCGGACAACGCAGCGGCAAAGGCGATCCAGAGCGGGGCATGGAGGACGGTCAGCACCAGGGTCGCCAGGCAGGCCACCAGCGAAACGGCGGTGCTGGAGTGCACGAACCGCATGATCTGCCGGCGTTCGTCGGGATGCTCGGCAAACGAGAGCAGGTAGCGTCCGCCGAGATAGCTGAGTGCCACGGCACCCGCCGTTGCAATGACCAGCGTGCTCATGGCATGGCCCGTCACCAACAACTGACTGTGCTCCGCTGCGGCCGTCAACGAGGCGGCGGCGGTGCCGCTCGTGACACTGGCACCCCCCAACCCGAACTTGCTGCCGCCCAGGCTGGTGCTGAGCAGAACGGCCGCACTGGCGGTACCGGGCGCGGCCACCATCACCATCGACACCACCGCCGTGGCAAACGCCGCACTCGGCGCACTGCTGCGCGCGAACTCGCCGAAGCGACGCAGCATTTCCTCGCGGACCGTGGCGCGTGCGCGCGACAGCCGCTTGCGCACCGCCGCATCGCTCAGCCCCAGCAGGTCGGCAACCTGCTGCGAGCTCTGGCCTTCGCGGTAGTACAGCAGCAGGGTCTCGCGGCTGTCTTCGGGCAGCGCCGAAATGATGTCTTCGGCGGCCAGCTCCTCCTCCACCCGCTGCAGGTGCTCAGGTGCGCTGGGACCGGGATCGGCGGCCATGCCGATGGCGATCTCCGCCGCCTCGCCCGACAACGGGCGGTTGCGGTTGGCGCGCAGCCAGTCGCGGGCCAGGTTGCGGGTGATCTGGCGCAGCCAGGGCAGGAAGCTGGCGTGGTTGTGCAGGTGCGAGAGCTGCTGCCAGGCCTTGATGAAGGCCTCCTGGGCGATGTCCTCGCTGGCCTGCACATCGCGGGTGATTGCCAGTGCAATGGCCGTGACCGTGTTCTGGCAGGCCAGCACGATACGGCCATAGGACTGCTGGCAGCCCCGGGCGGCGGCAGGCAGCTCGCGTTCCAGGGTCAAGGTCAGCGGGTGTTCGGCGATCAGCGTGTCCGGCGTCATGGCGTCCTTCCCCAGCGGGTGATGCCATCATGACGCGAGCCGGCGGGAAATGTGACCGGCCGGGCTTACGGTTGCTTGGCTGGGGTGATGCGCACACGGACCTCTTCTTCTTCCGGTGCCGGGGCGGGCTGCGGTTGCTGCTGCACCGCCGGTACCGGCGGTGCCGGCGGCGGGGCGCTGCGGTGGCGCATGGTGATGAACATGGCCACCGCGCCGATCACCAGCAGCAGGCCGATGCGGATCCGCCAGCCCCAGTTGCGGGCCGGCGCGGATTCAGCGGCTTCCGGGCGGAACGCGTATTCGGCGGTGGGGTGGTCGCGGCGGGTGGTGTCGAGCAGCCGGGCGTCGCGCAGGATCTCGCGGGCGCGCGGCTGATCGTTGGCATGCACCACCCACAGCGTCGGCTGGTTGGCGGTGACGCTCTTTTCCAGATAGCTGAACTGGCCCTTGCGCTTGCTGTGGTACGAACGGCCGTTGGTGATGCGCACCTCGATGCCGGCCTCGCGCAGCAGGTTGGCCACACCTTCCACGGTTTCCACGCGCTGGCTGCTGAAGATCTGACGCATGGGGTTACTCCTTGGCCGGCACGGCTGCTGCAGCGTTGCTGTCTTCCACGACGCGGATCAGGCCTTCCTGCGCGGTACTGGCGACCAGCACGCCGTGGCGGTTGAAGAACTGACCACGCGCCAGGCCGCGCGAATCCTGCGCACTGGGGCTGTCCAGTGAATACAGCAGCCAGTCGTCGGCGCGGAACGGGCGATGGAACCAGATCGCGTGGTCCAGCGAGGCCATCTGCACGTGCGGCTGGTAATAGCTGATGCCATGCGGGAAGGTGGCCGTGCCGAGCAGGTGGAAGTCGGAGGCATAGGCCAGCAGCGCCTGGTGCAGCTCCGGCGCGTCGCCGACTTTTTCGTTCAAGCGCAGCCACACCTGATGGTACGGCGGGCGTTTGGGCGGGTGCAGTTCATCGCGTGGATACACGTGGCGGAACTCGAACGGGCCGCCGCGGGAAAGCCAGCGCTGCACCTTGATCGGCAGCCGCTCCAGTGCTTCCGGCGGCAGCGGGCGGTTCGGTTCGATGTCTTCAGGCTGCGGCACTTCCGGCATCTTATGCTGGTGCTCGGCCCCGGTTTCGGCCTGCTGGAACGAGGCGGCGCAGAAGAAGATCACCTTGCCGTGCTGGATCGCGGTGACCCGGCGGACCGAGAAGCTGCCGCCGTCGCGGGTCCGGTCGACGTCATAGACGATGGGGTGGTCGATGTTGCCGGCGCGCAGGAAGTAGGCGTGCAGGGAATGCACATGGCGGCCGTTTTCCACTGTGGCCTGCGCCGCCGACAGTGCCTGGCCCAGCACCTGCCCGCCGAACACGTATTTGGTGCCGATGTCGCGGCTTTGGCCGCGGAACAGGTTGTCTTCCAGCCGCTCCAGCGAGAGCAGATCGATCAGCTCGGAAACGACGGGTTCTTGCGGCTGGGACAAGGCGGCGGCCTGGTGGTGAAACGGAGGGGAATTATACCGGCCGGCGCATTGCGCCGCCGTCGCACGACCAACGGTCGTGTGCTACCGATGGTGCAAGGCCCGGTAGGGCACGACCGTTGGTCGTGCCAGACCGTCACCCTTTCCCGATCCGCGCCACCAATGCCTGCAACGCATTCTGCGCATCCGGCGCGTACCAGGCCTCCACGAACCGATCCAGCTGGATCAGTTCCGGGGCCAGTGCCTCGTGCAGGTCGGCGCGGGCGATGGCGCGGGTCAACTGCATCGGCTGGCGCGGCAACGTCAGCAGTTGCTGCAGCCAGGCCAAGGCGCGGCCGACCACCTGCCCGCCGTCGGCCAGTTCATCCACCAGCCCGATCTCCAGCGCCTGTTCGGCCGGCACCAGCGCGCCGGTGGTCAGCAGCACGCTGGCGCGGTGCGGACCCACCACGCGGCGCAGCAGGCGCTGGATGCCCTCCGGTGCGACCAGTCCCACCTGTACCTCGTTCAGGCCGATGCCATACGGGCGGGCCGGGTCGGTGCTGCGCGCCATCACCCGGTAGTCGCAGCACAGCGACAGCACGCAGCCGCCGGCTGGCGCGTGGCCGGTGATCGCCGCTACCACCGGAATGCGGCTTTCGGCGATGGTGCGCACGGCACCGAAGAACGCGTTCCAGCTGTCCAGCAGCTTGTGCTTGTCATCGCCGTGCGAGAGCAGGTGCGGCACGTCCATGCCGCCGGTGAAGATGCGTTCGCTGCCCGACAGGATCACCCCGTGCGCGTCCTCGGCCATCGCCATTTCAACCGCGTGGATCAGCTGCCGGCACAGTTCGGTGTCCAGCGCATTCACCGGTGGCCGCGCCAGGCGCAGCTCGCGGATGGGGCCGTGGTTGATCACCTCGATAAGCGTCGTCATGCTGCGGTCTCGTTGCGGACGGAAAACTGAGGCGATGATAACCAAACCATTCGTGGGCGTATTGTTGGCAGTGTGTGCGGGTGCAGCATCGGCGGCCGAGCCGGCCTGTGTGGTGCTGGAGCAGGGCTGGGTGCGGCTGCCGCCGCCCTCGGTTCAGATGCCGATGGCGGCGGGCTATGGGGTGATCCACAACCGCTGCACGCAGGCCGTGACCGTGGTCGCCGCGGGCAGCAAGGCGTTCGGCGACGTATCGCTGCATGAGACCACGGTGGTCAATGGTGTCAGCCGGATGCGCGAAGTGCAGCGGCTGCCGATCGCGGCTGGGGCGAGCGTCGAGCTCAAGCCGGGTGGGCTGCACCTGATGCTGATGCAGCCGGCGGTGAAGTTGGCCGAAGGCAGGGACGTACCGTTGCAGCTGAGCCTGGAAGACGGCCGCAAGGTGGATGGGATGTTGCGGGTGCGCGGCGCGATGACGGATTGACGTCGCCGGCGGTGTGCCGACCAACGGTCGGCACCTGCCGATATCGCACGAGTCCGGTAGGCAACGACCGTTGGTCGTTGCGCCTTACCCGCAGGCGCTGCGAATTGCTTCCGGCAACGGCGCACTGCGACCGGTCTGCGTATCCATCCACACCACCACCACGTTGCCGTCCGAATACAGCGTGGCCTCGTTCTTCTGGTCAACGATGCGATGGCCGATGGTGACGCTGCTGTTGCCCAGGCGCTCCACGAACAGCTCCACCACGATGTCATCCGGCCACACGATCGGGGCCTTGTAGTTGACATTGGTGGCGGCCACCACCGGCGCGATGCGGTCGGTCATCGATACACCTTCCACGCCCAGCATCCAGCGCACACGCGCCTCTTCCAGATAGGAAATGTACTTGGCGTTGTTGACGTGGCCCATGCTGTCCATGTCGCGCCAGCGCACGCTGATCGGTACGCGGGCCAGGATCGTGTGTTCGCTGCTCATCAGGCCTTCTTCTTTTTCGTCGTGGTGGCAGGGCTGCTCTTGCTGGCCTTGCCGGTGGTCTTGGCGGCGGCCGCCTTCTTGGCCGGCTTCTCCGGCTTCACCTTGCGCGGTGGGCGGGCGTCGGGCTTGTTGGCCACGGCGGCCGGTCGCTCAGGGCGCGCGCTGGTCGAAGGCAGCATCTTGGCCAGGAACTGGCCGGTGTACGAATGCGGGTGAGCGGCCACGTCTTCCGGCGTGCCGGTGACCAGGATGGTGCCGCCGCGGTGGCCGCCTTCCGGCCCCAGGTCGACGATCCAGTCCGCGGTCTTGATCACGTCCAGGTTGTGTTCGATCACCACCACCGTGTTGCCTTCGTCGCGCAGCTTGTGCAGCACGCCGAGCAGTGCTTCGATGTCGTGGAAGTGCAGGCCGGTGGTCGGTTCGTCCAGGATGTACAGCGTGCGCCCGGTATCGCGGCGCGACAGTTCCTTGGATAACTTCACGCGCTGTGCTTCACCGCCGGAAAGCGTGGTCGCGCTCTGGCCCAGCTTGATGTAGCTCAGGCCCACGTCAACCAGCGTTTCCAGTTTGCGCGCGATGCTCGGCACCGGTTCGAACAGCTTCAGTGCATCTTCGACGGTCATTTCCAGCACGTCGTTGATGTTGTAGCCCTTGTACAGGATCTCCAGCGTTTCCCGGTTGTAGCGCTTGCCATGGCAGACGTCGCACGGCACGTATACGTCCGGCAGGAAGTGCATTTCCACCTTGATGAGACCGTCGCCCTGGCAGGCTTCGCAACGGCCGCCGCGCACGTTGAAGCTGAAGCGGCCCGGCGAATAACCACGCGCACGCGCTTCCGGTACCTGTGCATACAACTCGCGCAGGGGCGTGAACAGGCCGGTGTAGGTGGCCGGGTTCGAGCGCGGCGTGCGACCGATCGGTGACTGGTCGATGTCGACCACCTTGTCGAACAGGTCCAGGCCATCGACCGACTTGTATGGTGCGATCGCGTGAGAGGCCCCGTTGATCTCGTTGGCGGCCAGCGAGAACAAGGTGTCGTTGATCAGGGTCGACTTGCCCGAGCCGGACACGCCGGTGATGCAGGTCAGCAGGCCCGAAGGAATGTCCAGGTCCACGCCCTTGAGGTTGTTGCCGCTGGCCCCGCGCAGGCGCAGGGTCATCTTCGGGTTCGGCTTGTGCCGGCGGGCCGGAATTTCGATGGCGCGCTTGCCCGACAGGTACTGGCCGGTGAGCGACCGAGGTGCATCCAGGATGTCCTGCAGCGTGCCCTGGCCGACGATCTCGCCGCCATGCACGCCCGCGCCGGGACCGATGTCCAGCACGTAGTCGGCCAGCCGGATCGCGTCTTCGTCATGCTCGACCACGATCACCGTGTTGCCCAGGTCACGCAGGCGGGTCAGGGTGCCGAGCAGGCGCTCGTTGTCGCGCTGGTGCAGGCCGATGGACGGCTCGTCCAGCACGTACATCACGCCGACCAGGCCGGCACCGATCTGGCTGGCCAGGCGGATGCGCTGGGCCTCGCCGCCGGACAGGGTGTCGGCCTTGCGCTCCAGGGTGAGGTAATCCAGGCCCACGTCGACCAGGAAGCCGAGCCGTTCGCCGATTTCCTTGACGATCTTGGCCGCGATCTCGCCGCGCCAGCCGGGCAGGGTCATCGTGCTGAAGAACTTCAGCGCCTCATCAATCGGCAGCACCACCAGTTCCGGCAGCGCGCGGTCGGCCACGAACACGTTGCGCGCGGCCTTATTCAGGCGCTGGCCGTGGCAGTCCGGGCAATCGTGTTCGCTGATGTACTTGGCCAGCTCTTCCTGCACCGCCGCCGACTCGGTTTCCTTGTAGCGGCGTTCCAGGTTCGGAATGATGCCTTCGAAGCGGTGCTTGCGCTGGGTGCGCCCGCCGGCTTCGGTGAAGTAGGTGAAGGTGATGGTTTCATCGCCGCTGCCGTACAGCACCGCCTGGCGCACGTCTTCGGGCAGGCTCTGCCACGGCGCGTCGACGTCGAACCTGTAATGCTTGGCCAATGATGCGATCAGCTGGAAGTAGTACGCGTTGCGGCGATCCCAGCCGCGCACCGCGCCGGCCGAGAGTGACAGCTCCGGGTGTACCACCACCCGCGTAGGGTCGAAGAACTCGGCCAGGCCCAGTCCGTCGCAGCCCGGGCAGGCACCGATCGGCGAGTTGAACGAGAACAGACGCGGTTCCAGCTCCGGCAGCGAGTAGTCACACACCGGGCAGGAGTACTTGGACGAGAACAGCACCGGCTCGGCACCTTCCACGTCCAGGGACTGCACCGAGACCATGCCGTCGCCCAGCTTCAGCGCGGTTTCAAAGCTTTCGGCCAGACGCTGCTTGATGTCCTCGCGCGGGCGGAAGCGGTCGATCACGGCCTCAATGGTGTGCTTCTGGCGCAGCGCCAGCGGCGGCACCGCGTCGATTTCATGCAGCACGCCGTCCACGCGCACGCGCACGAAACCCTGCGCGCGCAGCTGGTCGAACACCTGGGCGTGTTCGCCCTTGCGCTCGCGGATCACCGGGGCCAGCAGCATGTAGCGCTGCTCCGGGTCCAGGGTGAGCACGTGGTCGACCATCTGGCTGACCGTCTGCGCTTCCAGCGGGTAGCCGTGGTCCGGGCATCGCGGGCTGCCGACGCGGGCATACAGCAGGCGCAGGTAGTCGTAGATCTCGGTGATCGTGCCCACAGTCGAACGCGGGTTGTGCGAGGTCGACTTCTGCTCGATCGAGATCGCCGGCGACAGGCCTTCGATATGGTCCAGGTCCGGCTTTTCCATCACGCTCAGGAACTGCCGGGCATACGCCGACAGCGACTCCACGTAACGGCGCTGGCCCTCGGCGTAGATCGTATCGAAGGCCAGCGAGGACTTGCCCGAGCCGGACAGGCCGGTGATGACAATCAGCTTGTCGCGGGGCAGGTCCAGATCGATGTTCTTGAGATTGTGCGTCCGCGCGCCGCGGATGCGGATGAAATCCATCGCCATGGGGGATCCGTAGTGGGGCAGAGGGCAGGCTGAAGACGCCAATCGGTCAGCCTACCGAGCTTGGGATTTGGGGGCAATCGGCGACATTGCCAGCCCCCCGTCTCACCCCGTGCGACCCAATCAGACGGTTTCCTGAACGGGGTTCAGGCCCGGTGGCGTCAGAGCGGGGGGTGGGTTGACCCGGACTGGGGTGAATGCGTAAAATCCCGCTTCTGTCCGCCCTCGATGGCGGCAGTCCAAGACCACAATAACTACAGAGGAAGTCTGGTCATGTACGCAGTACTGGTCACCGGCGGTAAGCAATACCGCGTCGCGCAGGGTGAAACCCTCCGCGTTGAAAAGCTCGAAGCCGACGTCGGCAGCGAGATCAAGTTCGACAACATCCTGCTGCTGGGCGACAGCGACGGCATCAAGCTGGGCGACGCGCTGAAGGGCGCTTCGGTCACCGCCAAGGTCGTGTCCCAGGGTCGTGCTGACAAGGTCCGGATCATCAAGTTCCGTCGCCGTAAGCACCACATGAAGCGCCAGGGTCACCGTCAGTACTACACCGAAATCGAGATCACCGGCGTCGCCGGTGGCAGCAAGTAATAAGGAGAAGCAGTCATGGCACATAAAAAGGGCGTAGGCTCCTCGCGCAACGGTCGCGACTCCAACCCGAAGTACCTCGGCGTGAAGATCTTCGGTGGCCAGGCCATCGACGCCGGCAACATCATCGTGCGTCAGCGCGGCACCCAGTTCCACCCGGGTACCGGTGTTGGCCTGGGCCGTGACCACACCCTGTTCGCTCTGATCGACGGCAAGGTGGAGTTCTCGGTGAAGGGCCCGAAGAAGCGTCGCACCGTCAGCGTCGTCGCCGAAGCCTGATCTTCGCGATACGCAGACACCCGCGCCTGGCGCGTGGGGCTGCCGACAAAAGCCCCGCTTTCAGCGGGGCTTTTGTTTTCCCGGCACATGTTTTCCCGGCATGGCGGCCGGGCATCTTTTAGACTTTGCGGTGGGCCATTCCTGCGCCCGCCGCCTCCAGTTGGCATCCAGAATCATGAAACTTGTAGACGAAGCAGAAATCCAGGTCATTGCCGGCAATGGCGGTAACGGCTGCGTCGGTTTCCGTCGCGAGAAGTTCATCCCGCTGGGCGGCCCGGACGGCGGCGACGGCGGCAACGGCGGCAGCGTGTACATCCGCGCCGACGAAAACCTGAACACCCTGGTCGACTTCCGCCACGAGCGCATCTTCAAGGCGCAGCGCGGCGAGAACGGCATGGGCCGCCAGGCCTATGGCAAGGGCGGTGAAGACCTGACCATCACCGTGCCGGTTGGCACCGTGGTGATCAACGTGGCCACCGACGAAGTCATCGGCGACCTGACCCGGCACAATGACCGCCTGCTGGTCGCCAAGGGCGGCCGCGGCGGCCTGGGCAACATGCATTTCAAGAGCTCCACCAACCGCTCGCCGCGCCAGGCGCTGCCGGGCGAGGAGGGCGAGGAGCGCCTGCTCAAGCTGGAACTGAAGCTGCTGGCCGACGTCGGTCTGCTGGGCTTCCCGAATGCCGGCAAGAGCACCCTGATCCGCGCCGTGTCCGCTGCCACCCCCAAGGTCGCCGACTACCCCTTCACCACGTTGTATCCCAACCTAGGCGTGGTGCGGGTGGAGAACTACCGCAGCTTCGTGATTGCCGACATTCCCGGCCTGATCGAAGGCGCGGCTGACGGTGCCGGCCTGGGTGCGCAGTTCCTGCGCCACCTGCAGCGTACCCGCCTGCTGTTGCACCTCGTGGACATCTCCCCGATGGAAGGTGGCGTGGAAGGCATTTCGCCGGTTGAGCAGGTGCGTGCCATCGAGCGCGAACTGGCCAAGCACGACCCGGAACTGCTGGACAAGCCGCGCTGGCTGGTGCTGAACAAGGCCGACCTGATGTTCGAGGACGAGGCCAAGGCCGCTGCTGAGCAGGTGGTCGCCGAACTGGGCTGGACCCAGCCGTGGTTCCTGGTTTCGGCGCTGGGCCGTGAAGGCACCTGGCCAATCATGACCCAGGTGATGGCGTTCTTTGATCGCCAGAAAGAAGAAGAGGCTGATGCGCGCGATGCGCTCTGAGTGCCTCCACGCACACGTGAAAAACCCGGCCACGGCCGGGTTTTTCTGTGGCGCTGTTGTAGAGCCGGGCTCTGCCCGGCTGATCGCGCGCACAACAAAAAACCCGGTCAATGCCGGGCTTTTGCGTTCTGCCGTAGTGCCGGGCCATGCCCGGCAATCCAGCAGCAACCACGCCGTATCAGGCGGCCTTGAGGGCCTTGATGCGGGCGGTCAGGCGGCTCTTATGACGAGCGGCCTTGTTCTTGTGGATCAGACCGCGCGAGCTGAAACGGTCGAGGATCGGCTGGGCGACGGCGAAGGCTGCCTCGGCGCCGGCGGCGTCATTGGTATCCAGAGCCTTGATCACCTTCTTGACAGCGGTGCGCAGCATCGAACGCTGAGCCGTGTTGCGCGCGTTGCGCACGACGGTCTGCTTGGCGCGCTTCTTGGCGGACTTGATATTGGCCACAGTGGTGGTTTCCTGAAAAATCGGTGTAATGGGAACAGCAAGCTGGAAAGTATGATGGCTCGAAAAATGTACGTCAAGTCAATTGTCAAGAGGGAACACGGGTGAGTTCACCAAGGATGTTGCGCGGGCTGCTGTCGTTCAGCAGCATGACCATGATTTCCCGCGTCCTGGGCCTGGTCCGCGACCAGGTCATCACCACCACGTTCGGCACCAACGCGGTGACCGACGCCTTCTGGGTGGCCTTCCGGGTCCCCAATTTCCTGCGCCGGCTGTTCGCGGAGGGCTCGTTCGCCACCGCCTTCGTGCCGGTGTTCACGGAAGTGAAGGAGACCCGCCCGCACGCCGAACTGCGCGAACTGATGTCGCGCGTGGCCGGCACCCTGGGCGGGGTGCTGATGGTGGTCACCGCGCTGGCCCTGATCTTCGCCCCGCAGCTGGCCTCGCTGTTCTCCAGCGGGGTGGATACCGACCCGGTCAAGCACGGGTTGCTGGTCGACCTGTTCCGGCTGACCTTCCCGTTCCTGCTGTTCGTGTCGCTCACGGCCCTGGCCGGTGGCGCGCTCAACAGCTTCCAGAAGTTCGCGATGCCGGCGCTGACCCCGGTGATCCTCAATCTGTGCATGATCGCCGGCGCACTCTGGCTGGCCCCGCAGCTCGGGGGTACCCCGGAGAAGCAGATCCTGGCGCTGGGCTGGGCGGTGTTGGCGGCCGGCCTGCTGCAGCTGCTGTTCCAGCTGCCCTCGCTGAAGGGCATCAACCTGCTGACCCTGCCGCGCTGGGGCTGGAGGCACCCGGGCGTGCGCAAGGTTCTTACCTTGATGGTGCCAACCCTGTTCGGCTCCTCGGTGGCGCAGATCAACCTGCTGCTGGACACCGTGATCGCCGCCCAGCTCACCGACGGCTCGCAGTCGTGGCTGTCGCTGGCCGACCGCTTCCTGGAGCTTCCGCTGGGGGTATTCGGGGTGGCATTGGGCACGGTAATCCTGCCGGCGCTGGCCCGCCACCATGTCAGCACCGACAAGGCCGGTTTCTCCAACGCGCTGGATTGGGGCCTGCGCACCACGCTGCTGATCGCGGTGCCGGCCATGCTTGGCCTGGTGCTGCTGGCCGAGCCGCTGATCGCCACGCTGTTCCAGTACCGCCAGTTCACCGCCTTCGACACCCGCATGACCGCGCTGTCGGTGTATGGCCTGGCGGCCGGCCTGCCGGCCTTTGCCCTGCTCAAGGTGGTGCTGCCGGCGTTCTACGCCCGCCAGGACACCCGCACCCCGGTCCGCGCCGGCATTGCCGCGCTGGTCGCCAACATGGTGTTCAACTTCGCCCTGCTGGCAGTGCTGTATCACCTGATGGTGCCGGATGCGCTCAAGGCCCAGGGGGTAATGGCAGCGCTGGGCAAGCAGCCCGGCCTGCATCTGGCCCTCGGAATTGCCAGTGCCATGTCCAGCTACCTGAACCTTGGCCTGCTCTGGTACTGGCTGGGCAAGACCGACGTGTATGAGCGCAAGCCCGGCTGGGCCGGCTACGTGACCCGCCTGGTGCTGGCCTGCGCGGCCATGGTGGCGGTGCTGCTGGCGCTGCTGTACACGATGCCCGGCTTCACCGGCATGGATAAGTGGCACCGGATCGGCAACCTGGCCTTGCTGGTCGGCGGCGGCGGCCTCACCTATCTGGTGGCGCTGGTTGCAATGGGCTTCCGCCCCCGCCACCTGCGCGAACATTGACCCTTGACGCCCCGGCTATACTTGCCGGTCATACCAATCAACGCGTTGGCCTGGGTGGGCCGGAATTCCAGTAGATGAGCAGGCTGTTCAGAAGCATCGAAGGCGGGCGTCTGTTCCCGCACGGAAGCGTGGTCTGCATCGGCGCGTTCGACGGCCTGCACCTGGGCCATCGTGCGCTGGTGCGCCACGCCGTCGCGCGTGCCCGCGCGCTGGGCGTGCCCGCAGTGGTGGTGGCATTCGAGCCGCTGCCGCGCGAGTACTTCGCCCAGGGCGAGCCGCCGCCGCGGCTGACCCTGGCGCGCGACAAGGTCGCCGGTCTGAACGAACTGGGGGTGGACGCCATCGGCCTGCTGCGTTTCGACGCGCGCATGGCGGCGATGTCGGCCGAAGCCTTCGTCGAGCGGCTGCTGGTGCAGCGGCTCGGCGCGCGTGAAGTCTGGATCGGTCCGCAGTTCTGCTTCGGCAACCGCCGCCGGGGCGATCTGGCCCTGCTGCAGGCGATGGGGGAGCAGCACGGCTTCACCGCCGGCGCGATCGACCCGGTCGATCTGCACGGCGAGCGTATTTCCGCCACCCGCATCCGTCAGCTGCTGCGCGAGGGCAATTTCGCCCACGCCGGCGACCTGCTCGGGCGTCCGTATGCGATCGGGGGCCGGGTGGTGCGTGGTCGCCAGCTCGGCCGCACGCTGGGTTTCCCCACCGCCAACCTGCGCTTCCCGAAGACGCCGGCCCTGGTCGGCATCTATGCCACCTGGGTGCACGGCGTGTTCGACCAGCCGTGGCCGTCGGTGTCCAGCTTCGGCACCCGCCCCACCGTGGAAGGCGTGGAGCCGCTGCTGGAAGCACACCTGTTCGACTTCCAGGGCGACCTGTACGGTCGGCACATTCAAGTTGAGTTCGTCGCCAAACTGCGCGATGAAGAGAAGTTCCATGATCTGGCCGCGTTGACCGACCAGATGCACCGTGACGCCGACCAGGCCCGTCACATCCTTTCCGAACACAGATTGCGAGCCACTGCGTGAGCCAGGACTACAAAGCCACCCTTCATCTGCCAGCCACTGAATTCCCGATGCGCGGCGACCTGCCCAAGCGCGAGCCGGGCATTCTGTCGCGCTGGGAAGACGAGGGCCTGTACGCCCGCCTGCGCGAGAACGCGCAGGGTCGCCCGCTGTTCGTGCTGCACGACGGCCCGCCGTACGCCAACGGCCAGATCCACCTTGGCCATGCGGTCAACAAGATCCTCAAGGACATCATCGTCAAGTCGCGCTACCTGGCCGGCTTCGATGCGCCCTATGTGCCGGGCTGGGACTGCCACGGCCTGCCGATTGAAATCGCGGTGGAAAAGAAGTGGGGCAAGGTTGGCACCAAGCTCGACGCTGTCGCCTTCCGCCAGAAGTGCCGTGAGTACGCCGAAGAGCAGATCGACCTGCAGCGCCGCGACTTCAAGCGCCTCGGCGTGATCGGCGACTGGGACAACCCGTACAAGACGCTCAGCTTCGACTTCGAAGCCAATGAGATCCGCGCGTTGGCCAAGGTCGTCGCCAACGGTCACCTGCTGCGCGGTGCCAAGCCGGTGTACTGGTGCTTCGACTGCGGTTCGGCGCTGGCCGAGGCCGAAATCGAGTACCAGGACAAGACCTCGCCGGCCATCGACGTGGCCTACGCCGCGCGTGATTCGCAGCAGCTGGCCGCCGCCTTCGGCGTAACGCTGCCCGCGGGCGTGGAAGTGGCGGTGCCGATCTGGACCACCACCCCGTGGACGCTGCCGGCCTCGCTGGCGGTGTCGCTGGGCGCGGAGATCGAATACGCGCTGGTCGAAGGCCCGGCCCACAACGGCCAGCCGCGCTGGCTGGTGCTGGCCTCGGCACTGGCCGAGCGCGCGCTGGCCCGCTATGGCGTGGACAACGTGGTGGTGCATGGCCATGCCACCGGTGCCGCGCTGGAAAACCTGCTGCTGGCGCATCCGTTCTACGCCGAGCGCGACATCCCGCTGCTCAACGGTGACCACGTCTCCGACGCCGACGGTACCGGCGCGGTGCATACCGCCCCCGGCCATGGCCAGGAAGACTATGCCGTGTGCCTGAAGTACGGTCTGGTGGAGAAGTACAACGCCAGCCAGATCAATCCGGTCGATGGCGCGGGCGTGTACCTGCCGTCGACCCCGCCTGCCGGTGACCTGGTGCTGGCGGGCCAGCACATCTGGAAGGCGCAACAGCCGATCATCGACGTGCTGCGTGCCAGCGGCGCGTTGCTGGCGTTCGTGGAGATCGTGCACAGCTATCCGCATTGCTGGCGCCACAAGAAGACCCCGCTGGTGTTCCGCGCCACCCCGCAGTGGTTCATCTCGATGGAGCAGGCCAACCTGCGCCGGGACGCGCTGGCTGCGATCGACACCGTCGGCTGGTTCCCCAGCTGGGGCAAGGCACGCATCGCCAGCATGGTCGAAGGCCGTCCGGACTGGACCATCTCGCGCCAGCGCACCTGGGGCGTGCCGATTGCACTGTTCATCCATCGCGAAACGGGCGAGCCACACCCCAACACCGTGGCGCTGATGAACCAGGTCGCCGACCGCGTGCAGGCCGAAGGCATCGACGTGTGGTACTCGCTGGACGCCGCCGAGCTGCTTGGCGATGAAGCCGCGCAGTACGAGAAGGTCACCGACATTCTCGACGTGTGGTTCGACTCCGGCGTCACCCACGAAGGTGTGCTGCTGGCGCGTGGTTTCGGCAAGCCGGCCGACCTGTACCTGGAAGGGTCGGACCAGCATCGCGGCTGGTTCCAGTCCTCGCTGCTCACTGGCGTGGCCATCGACAAGCATGCCCCGTACAAGCAGTGCCTCACCCACGGCTTCACCGTGGACGAGCACGGCCGCAAGATGTCCAAGTCGCTGGGCAACGGCATCGAGCCGCAGGAAATCATGAAGACCCTGGGTGCGGACATCCTGCGCCTGTGGATCGCCTCGGCCGACTACAGCAACGAAATGTCGTTGTCGCAGGAAATCCTCAAGCGCAATGCGGATGCCTACCGCCGCCTGCGCAACACCGCGCGCTTCCTGCTCGGCAACCTGGACGGTTTCGACCCGGCCCAGCATCTGGTTGCACCGGCCGACATGGTCGCGCTGGACCGCTGGATCGTGCACCGTGCCTGGGAAGTGCAGGAGAAGATCAAGGCGTCGTACACGGCCTACAACATGGCCGAGATCGTGCAGCTGCTGCTGAACTTCTGCAGCGTGGACCTCGGCTCGCTGTACCTGGACGTCACCAAGGACCGTCTGTACACCATGCCGGTGGATTCGCGTGGCCGTCGTTCGGCGCAGACCGCGATGTACCACATCGCCGAAGCGTTCACCCGCTGGGTGGCTCCGATCCTGACCTTCACCGCCGACGAGCTGTGGGGCTACCTGCCGGGCAAGCGGGGCGACAACGTCCTGTTCTCCACCTGGTACGAGGGCCTGGCCGCGCTGCCCGCCGATGCACCGCTGAACGCCGCCGATTTCGACCAGCTGCTGGCCGTGCGTGAGCAGGTTGCCAAGGTGTTGGAGCCGATGCGCGCCAACGGGGCCATCGGTGCCGCGCTGGAAGCGGAGATCACCATCGCCGCCAATGAGGAAACCGCCACGCGCTGGGGTCCGCTGGCCGACGAGCTACGCTTCCTGTTCATCAGTGGCGACGTCAGCGTGCGTCCGGCGACCACCGACGAGGTGTTTGTCAGCGCCCAGCCGACTGAAAAGCAGAAGTGCGTGCGCTGCTGGCACTACCGCGCCGACATCGGCGTGGTCGCCGCCCACCCGGAACTGTGCGGTCGTTGCGCCAGCAACGTCGACGGTGCCGGTGAAGACCGCAGGTGGTTCTGATGAGCGCTTCCCGCGTGCGTCCCAATGCGCTGGTGTGGCTGCTGCTGTCGGCCGCCATCATCGGCCTGGACCAGTGGTCCAAGGCGTGGGTGCTGTCCAGCCTGCCCGAGTTCCAGCCGGTGGCCGTCATTGACGGCTTCTGGAACTGGTACCGCACCTACAACACCGGAGCTGCGTTCAGTTTCCTGAGCGACGCCGGTGGCTGGCAGCTGTGGTTCTTCACCGCGCTGGCGGTGGGCATCAGCGGCCTGATGGCGTTCTGGCTGTCGCGTACCCCGCGCGGCCACTGGCGCAGCGCCGCCCCGTACGCCCTGGTGATCGGCGGGGCCATTGGCAACGTCATCGACCGCCAGGTGCATGGTCACGTCGTGGACTTCATCCAGTGGTACATCGGTGACCATTACTGGCCCGCGTTCAACATTGCCGACGCCGCCATCGTGGTCGGTGCCATCGGTATTGCTGTGTTCGGCCTGTTTGACGGCAAGTCCGCCAAAAAGGCGGATAATGCCAACCCGTAACATCAAGCCGGCGCTGGCCGGGAGACCTGTCTGATGGATGTGCTGCTTGCCAACCCGCGTGGATTCTGTGCCGGTGTCGATCGTGCGATCGAGATCGTCAAGCGCGCGATCGAAACGCTGGGCGCGCCCATCTACGTGCGGCATGAAGTGGTGCACAACCGCTTCGTGGTGGACGATCTCAAGCAGCGCGGCGCGATCTTCGTCGAAGAACTCGACGAAGTGCCGGACAACAACACCGTCATCTTCAGCGCGCATGGCGTGTCCCAGGCCGTGCGCCAGGAAGCCGAGCGCCGTGGCCTGAAGGTGTTCGACGCCACCTGTCCGCTGGTGACCAAGGTGCACTTCGAAGTGGCCCGTCACTGTCGTGCCGGCCGCGACGTGGTGCTGATCGGCCACGCCGGTCACCCGGAAGTGGAAGGCACCATGGGCCAGTGGAACCGCGAAGCTGGCACCGGCCAGATCTATCTGGTCGAAGACGTGGAGCAGGTCGCAACGCTGCAGATCAACCAGCCGGAAAACTTCGCCTACACCACCCAGACCACGCTGTCGGTGGACGACACGCGCGGCATCATCGACGCCCTGCGCGAACGCTTCCCGGCCATGCAGGGCCCGAAGAACGACGACATCTGCTACGCCACCCAGAATCGCCAGGACGCCGTGCGCGACCTTGCCAAGCGCTGCGACCTGGTGCTGGTGGTCGGTTCGCCGAACAGCTCCAATTCAAACCGCCTCAGTGAGCTGGCCATCCGTGAGGGCGTGGAAAGCTATCTGATTGATGGTGCCCACGAGATTGATCCGGCGTGGGTGGTGGGCAAGCAGCACATCGGCCTGACTGCGGGTGCCTCTGCACCGCAGGTGCTGGTGGATGGGGTGATTGCGCGCCTGCGCGAGCTTGGTGCAAACAGTGTCGGCGAGCTCGACGGTGAGCCCGAGTCGATGGTGTTCGCGCTGCCGAAGGAACTGCGGCTGCGTTTGATTTCCTGAGCGAGCCGTCCGTGGCATTACGTGCTGGGGCATCGGCAATTTGCTGCCCGGGCGCGTGGCGACGCGTTTGTCGATGCGGTGTGTCATGGTTACGGGGGCGCGGGTCGCACGACAGTCAACCGCCGATAACACCACTCCGTGCGACGAAGGCATGACCTTCGGCCATGTAACACGTCCCCCCACAGGAATAGCATCAAGGATTCAGCCCCACCGGACTCCACCTAGATGCTCCTGCGCGCCGCCGTCCTCTCCGCCCTGCTGCTCACCACCGTCGGCGCACACGCCCAAACCCCATCGCCCCAGGACGTTCCTTTCCCCGGCACCCTGCGCATCGACGTTGACGCGCGTGACATCGGTCGCCGCATCTTCAAGGTCAAGGCCACCATCCCGGCCCAACCCGGTCCACTGACCCTGCTGTACCCGCAGTGGCTGCCCGGCGCGCATTCCCCCAGCGGCCCCATCGACAAACTCGCCGGCCTGCAGGTCACCGCCAACGGCAAGCCGCTCACGTGGACCCGCGACCCGTACAACGTCTACGCCTTCACCGTGAATGTGCCGCAGGGTGCCACCGACGTCGTCGCCAACTTCAACTTCATGTCCTCCCAGGGCGGCACGCAGGGCAGGGTGGTGATGACCCCCGACATCCTCAACCTGCAGTGGAATGCCAACTCGCTGTATCCGGCCGGCGTGAACACCCGCAACATCCAGGCCCAGGCAACCGTCACCCTGCCGCCGGGCTGGAAGTACGCCACCGCGCTGGAAACCGAGCGCCGCGACGGCGACACCGTGGTGTTCAAGCCGATCAGCTACGACCATCTGGTCGACTCGCCGCTGTTCGCCGGCCAGCACTACCGTCAGTTCGACCTCGACCCCGGCGCGAAAGTACCGGTGCGCCTGAACGTGTTCGCCGACAACGCCAGGTCGCTCGAGGCCAAGCCCGAGCAGATCCAGAAGCACCGCGCGCTGGTGCAGCAGATCTACAAGCTCTACGGCGCACGCCACTTCGACCGTTACGAGTTCCTGCTCGCACTCACCAGCCAGCTCGGCGGCATCGGCCTGGAGCACCAGCGTTCCAGCGAGAACAGCGGCGACACCGGCTACTTCACCGAATGGGACAGCACCTGGCTCGGCCGCGACCTGCTGCCGCACGAGTTCAACCATTCCTGGAACGGCAAGTACCGGCGCGGTGCCGACCTGACCACCGCCAACTTCAACGTGCCCATGGGCGACAGCCTGCTGTGGCTTTATGAGGGCCAGACCCAGTTCTGGGGCCAGGTGCTGGCCGCGCGCTCGGGCCTGTGGAGTGTGGACCAGACCCGCGACATGCTGGCCAACGTGGCCGCCACCTACGACCGCGGTCGCCCCGGCCTGGCCTGGCGCAACCTGCAGGACACCACCAACGACCCCACCATCGCCCAGCGCCGCGCGCTCGCCTTCCGCAACTACCAGATGAGCGAGGACTACTACTCCGGCGGACAGATGGTATGGCTGGACGTGGAAGGCAAGCTGCGCGCTCTGACCGGCAACAAGCGCAGCCTGGATGATTTCGCCAAGGCCTTCTTTGGCATGCGCGACGGCGACTGGAACGTGAACACCTACACCTTCGAGGACGTGGTGAACACCTTGAACGGTATCGCCCCGTATGACTGGGCGAGCTTCCTGCGCGAACGCCTGGATGGCCACGGTCCGCTCATCGGCGGCCTGGAAGCGGCCGGCTGGAAGCTGGTCTACACCGATACCCCGAACGAAGCCTTCAAAGCCCAGCAGACGCGTGGCAAGAACACCAATCTGCTGTATTCGCTCGGCCTGGCGGTGGGCGACAGCGGTGCGATCACTGACGTGCTGTGGGACAGCCCGTCGTTCAACGCCGGCCTGGGCCCGGGCATGACGGTGCTCGCGGTCAACGGCCGCGTCTTCAAAGGCGAAGTGCTCAAGGATGCCGTAGCCGACGCCAAGACCAACAAAGCTCCGATCTCCCTGCTGGTACGCAGCTTCGACCGCATCGACACGGTACGCATCGACTACCAGGGCGGCCTGCAGTACCCAAAGCTGGAGCGCATTGCGGGCAAGCCCGACCGCCTTGCCGAGTTGTGGAAGGCGCGATGAACCTGCGCCGCGACGTGCCGATTATTGTGGCGGCAATAGCCGCCATCGTCGGCGCGTCGCTGGACGGCGACGGCCGCTGGCTGCACTACGTTGCCAAGCCGCTGACCACACTGCTGATCGCCGCCATCGCCTGGCGTGCCGGCGGAAACCCCGGCTACCGCCGCGCCATCCTCGCCGGCATGGCGCTTTCCTGTATCGGCGACATCGCACTGATGCTGCCGTTCGACGCGTTCGTGCCAGGCCTGGTCGCATTCCTGCTCGCGCACCTGTGCTACATCGTCGCCTTCCGCGCCGGATTCAAAGCGGGCAGGGCACTCATCCTGTCCGCCGCGCTGCTCGCCCTCTTTGCCGGCAGCAACCTCGTCGGCTTGTGGCCGCTGCTCCCCGGGGAACTGAAAATCCCCGTAGTCGCCTACGTCTTTGTGCTTGCCCTGATGGCCACACTGGCCCTCGCACGCGGCCCGCGCTTCGCAGCAGCAGGAGCCATTCTCTTCGTAATCAGTGACTGTGCACTAGCCTGGGACCGCTTCGGCGGCGGCATCCCCGCCGCCAGCTTGGTCGTTCTAGGAACTTACTACGCCGCCCAGTACTGCATCGCCCGGTCTGTATCCCGGTAGAGTCGGTAGCAAGACGACTGCCCTGAAATCCTCAACAGCCGGTAACGCATGACCTCAAACCGAAACCGGCTCTTCACAAAAAAACCAACATCACTCCACATCCCCCGCACTCTCACACCGCTTCCCCTCCGCACACAACCGATCCAACAGCGCCAACGCAACCCCATTACTCCACCCAAACCCATCCTGCAACGGATACTCCCCACCACCACCCCCGCCGACCTCACCTTCCACCACATACTTCTCCACCAATTTCCCCTCCCGCTCATAAACCCGCTGCACCGTCCGCAAAAACCGCACACCTACCTGCCGCGCCAACCCCTCCTGCCCATACCGCTGCAACCCATCCACCGCCACCCACTGCAACGGTGCCCACCCATTCGGCGCATCCCACTGCTGCCCTGTGTTCTCGGTGGTGGTCAACAACCCACCTTCGCGCAGCAACTGCACCTCCACCGCGTTTGCCGTACGTTTTGCCTGTGCAGGCTCCGCGACCTCCAGCCACAGCGGGAACAACGCCGCCGCCGTCAGCGCCGGCCGAGGCGTCCCACGCTCCATATCCCGATCTGCATACCAGCCCTGGCGCTCATCCCACAGCAGCGCATTGATCGCTTCCCGCCGCTGCTTCGCCATCCGCTCGAAGTCACGCGACACCGCACGCTCACCTGAAGCCCGAGCCGCACGCGCTGCTGTCTTCTCCAGATGGAACAGCAGGCTGTTCAAATCCACCGGCACAATCTGCGTGGTATGAATGCTGCTCAGCTCCGCCGGATGCACCAGCCAGCGCGAACTGAAATCCCAGCCCGATTCCGCCCCCGCACGCAGATCGCGATACACCTGCGATGGTGCGCGCTCCGGAGCCTTCGCAGCGGTAGCCAGATCATCCGTCCAGGACTCTGTGCGCGGCACCGCTCGCGCATCCCAGTAGCGATTGAGCAGGCTGCCGTCGTTCATCCGCACCACCCGCTCACTCGCTGAGCCGGGAGCCAATCTCTCTGAACCCCGCATCCAGAACGCATGCTCGGCGCGCAACTGCGGCAGATACCGCTGATACGCCGCATCGCCCTCATGCGTCGCCAGAAGATCCACCATCAAGCTGAAAAACGGCGGCTGCGACCGGCTCAGGTAATAACTGCGGTTTCCATTGGGAATGTGCCCGTACTGGTCCAGTTGCCAGGCAAAGTTGTCCACCATGTCGCGCACCTGCTCCCAGCGCCCGCTGGAGGCCAGCCCGAGCAGGGTGAAGTAGCTGTCCCAGTAATAGACCTCACGGAAGCGGCCGCCCGGCACTACGTAGGGCTTGGGGAGCGGCAGCAGTGAGCCGTTCGGATCGATATCCGGCGTGGAGCGGGTCAGATGCGGCCACAGGGTTTCGATGTGCGCGCGAAGGGTTTGGCCTGCTGGCGGGACGTAGACTTTGGCATCGCCCGGCACGGTGAAGTGCTCGCCTACAAAGGTGCCGAGGTCAAATCCAGGCTGGGTTCGGGCGCGTTCCCATTCCGCGACGGTCGCGGCCGGGTCACCCTTGGGCACCGCATCGGCGAAGGTCTTCTGGTCGGAGAACAGGTGGGCGCGCTGCACCTGTTGGAACAGCGGCTGCCAGTGCTGGTCGGGCGGGGAGGGTGGGGCACCGTCCCGTGCGGCAGCGGCGGCAAGGGGGCTCAGGATCAGGGCCAGCAGCAGGCCACGGCAGCGGTTGCGCAGGGGCATCAGGCAGTTCCAGCAAGGCTCTACGCCACTCTACGGTCGAAAGCGTCAACGCCGGGTGGCTGTTCAGTGCAATCGTGCGGGCCAAGGGGCTGAGCAGATTGACCCTGAGGGGCCGTCACCTTAGAATTACCTGCTAAGCCGGAATAGCTCAGTTGGTAGAGCGGCGCATTCGTAATGCGTAGGTCGCAGGTTCGACTCCTGTTTCCGGCACCAGTTTCAGAAAGAAAGCCCCGCCCTTGGTCGGGGCTTTTTTTTGCCCTTCACGCCGCCCGTCCCGCCCATTACCATCTCCACCAGCGCGCACCGCTGGGGAGCGACGCGCGGTCAGTTGATTCAGCCCAATCCAAAGGTTGTTGTCACCTGCCGGTCGGTGTGACCGGACTTCAGGAGGAAGTCGCATGCGCAGCTGGATGTTGGCGGTGGTGGTGTTGTCTGCAGTGCCTTGTATCGCGTCCGGTGCGTCGAAAGACCCCGCCAAGCTCGTAGCCACCCATGGTTACGCCTACATGTCCTTTTCCAAGGGCGGGCAGGATACGCTGGCGGTCAGCCCGGTCGGCAGCAAGAGTGAGATCCGCATCTCCATGGCGGCGGACGTCCCCGCCGTGGCCAAGATGCAGGCCATTGGCGACTGGCTGCCCGCGGGCAGCTACCGCATCACTGGCTGGGGCGGATTGAAGTGGAAGAACGGCCCCACCT
Organism: Stenotrophomonas maltophilia; assembly: GCA_050983615.1. Lineage (GTDB taxonomy): Bacteria > Pseudomonadota > Gammaproteobacteria > Xanthomonadales > Xanthomonadaceae > Stenotrophomonas > Stenotrophomonas maltophilia_AZ. The sequence continues at coordinate 1,405,081 of CP158958.1, forward strand.
TTGAGATCAAGCCAGGCCGGGTCACGGACCTGGGCGACTATGTGGCTGTCGATGTCGGCGGCTATAACACGGTGATGCTGCCCATTGCGCACGCCAGCCGCCAGGACGCGGTGGCCGCCGCGTCCCGTATCTTCGCGTCGCAGTTGGTGGACCCCGCGCCCATTCCGATGGACATGGCGATGTCTTCTCCGATGGAAAGGGCCTACGTCGGCTCCGGGCTGGGGCTCGTAGGCGACCTGCTGATCGCCCATGATCGCAGGGTCAACAAACCCTCCACCATCAATGCGCTGCTGTCCGCCAGGGACCCGGACGCATTCCTGCGCCTGGCTCGTACGGTTACGTTGCCCGTGCAGGATGAACCCGCTTCCTTGCCGGATGGAACCCTGTATTTCCCCGCCGATTTCGGCCAGCTGCGAAAGCGGACGCCCGACGGTCACTGGAGCAATGTGGGCATGGATACGCTGCGCCAGATCACCTCGGTGGAGGCCGATGACGGTCGCCTGGTGGCGGGCAGCGATGATGGGCATATCCGCGAAAGCCGCGACGGTGGTGCCACCTGGATGGAGCTGGTGGCACTGGGCAGCAAGCAGTCGGTGTTGGATATCGACCACACTGACGGCTACTGGGTGGTGACCACGCTGGAAAATACCGATCCCTTCAAGGAGGGCGCGATCCGGGTTCCCAATCCCATCCTCAACATGCCGTTCGTGCCCAGGACGGTGCGCCTGCGCATTCTTGTGGCACGGGCGGATGATCTGGCGGACCTGAAGCCTTCGCGCGAATTTGCCATGGACATCAATGAGATGTGGGCGTGGCCGGGTCCGCAGGGACAGCTAGTGAATGGCGACTACTATGTGCTGGCGGGAAACACGCCGCAGCGCCTGAATCTGGCGTCTGGGCAATGGAAGGCCATTCCTCCCCGGGCAAGAACCTCCACGCTGCGGGTCAATCCCACCACCGGCGTGGTGTCCGCTTTATGGGGGCAGGGTGCCTTCTCCAAGGTGTATTACTCCACCGACAAGGGCGACACCTGGCAGCAGATTGGCCGCCCGCCCTACGTGATATGGGACGTGCAGATGGATACCGCGACCTCCGGCTGGGCCTCCCGATGGAACATGAATGCGTTTGGCGGCGACTGGGAGTTATACAGCTTCTCGTCCCAGAAGAACGACTGGGATCATGTGGGCGATGCACCATTCAACTGCAGGCCCATGCGCGTGAGTACACAGGCACCGGTGTTCTGCATGACCCGGGACTCCAGCATCTTCTCGCTGCGTGATGGCAAATGGAGCGTGGAGTTCTCCGCCCAATGAATGCCCGAATCTGACAACGCCGCCTGCGAAGGATTCGTCGGGCTACTGAAGCGTGAGGGGGGATTACCGACCCAGCTTTCGAACTCTGCGGGGGGGGGGCAGGTCGAACTGGTGGCTGGCTGCCGCCACCGAGGTCCTGCACTGGATGATCTCAAGGACCAGCGCTAACTTGCGCCGCGCGGTCCGGCCCTTGATCTCTTTCTCCATCATTTCGCTCATCGGTGTCTCCTTAGGGGAAAGTAACACCTGGGCAGGAATTCAGTGGGTCATTGCAAATCCGTGCCGGGCGGGCCGCTTCCGCGTCCGTTGGCTGGTCAGTATCGGCTCGGTACTGGAGTGGCTGGGTGCTGTGAGTGGCAGGCGTGATCGATTTGGTGATTACGCCAGTGCCCGCTATGAGCAAGGAGAACGATATCAAGAAGGCGCACAGCTTTATCTTGAAAAGCTTGTTCTCCAAGGTGGACTTCTTGTGCATCTCAAACTCTTGGGCGTCAGAGATGTCCACTACTTTCCGGTATGGAAGGTTCGCGATCATGCACGCTATCAATGAAACGAATAGTCCGATCAATGTCGACGTTAGCGCCCAAGATGGAAGAACTTTGTCATTCAGAAAGTAGACGCCTGAACCGGTAAGAGCGGTGCTGAGCGTAAGTAGCTGGCTGAGCGTGGCGTTTGCCGTGGAAATATTGGACCGCAGGGATTCTGCGGCCCACTGATCCAGGAACCGCTCTTGATCATTCAAAGGCCGGGAGTCCACCTTTACGTTCATGCGGGTAGTTCAATTGACTGGCGGGTTCCGCAGCGGCGGCACGTGACAATCGTAGGGTCAATTTTGTACGGGCGTGAGGTAGGGAGAGCAATCTTCATCTCGAGTAGCGTTTCGGGCTTGGAGATGGATTCAATCGGCTGCACGTTCGTGTGTCCACAGCTCAGGTTTACGCATCGCCACTCAATGTTCATGGGTAAGACTCCTTTCTTACGGGTTGATAGAGGACGGATTCGCCGGCGCGATCCATTTTTCCCCTTTCGTGTTTCGTTATCAGGCGTTGCGGTGCATCTACACGTAGGTATCGGCAGTGGCGGCCACTTCTGAAGGCTTGCCGCAACCTTCATTGCCTCGACCTTCGGTTCAAGGTGCCTCCCCTCGTCCTCAAAGGTCCTGCTACGCTTGGTCCCAAGACAGCCACTCCCGGTGGCTTAAGGGGATTCAAGGAAGATGGCAACTACCGTATGGCTTCACCGCCTGGCGCTGGGCATTGCCCTGCCGCTGGCCGTACTGGCTGTGCCCGCATCGCAGGCCGCAGCAACCACCTCCGCTTCCGCACCCGCGCAGGCCGAAACCGACGCGGCCAAAGCCGTGCGCTACACCCGCGCATTGGAGTCTGCACCGCTGGCCGACGAAGCGCTGGAAATGCGCCGCTGGCTGCTGCGCTGGATCGTGGAAACGCCCGATTACACCGTGAACGTGTGCAACATGCTGGACCTTCGCGCCGACGACCGCCCGGCGCTCGCGGACGAGCTGCTGCTGCAGATGATGGCCGGCAACGTGGCCTGGCAGATCGAGCATGGGGAAGGTACAGACGAAACACCCCGCCAGTTGGCGGCAGTGGAAAGCGTGCTGCGCATGTACGGAAACTACCTGGTCAAGGATGCCAAGTGGGTGGTGCCGGCGTTGGAGCCGCTGATTGTGCAGCAGCGTGCCGGCACCCTGCGCGAGTACGTGGAGAAGAAAACTGCTGACGCCTGCAACGCAGAGGGCGGTGAGCCGATGACGCTCCCGGACGAGGAAGATGCAGCCCCCTTCCTCGGCGGCTACCTGCGCGAATCCCACGTGGTGTACCCGCTGAAGGTCCCCGTCGGCTGGGAGATGTTGAGCGAGCATCGCTACGATGAACCGGAGTACGGCGCTTCCGTGCGCTTCCACCGCGTAGGCGATGAAAGCGCTTGGATGGACGTGTACTTCTATCCGATGGGTGTATTGAAGGCAGAGCAGGTGGCCCAGCTGGCCGCCAGCGAGCGCAACAATCTCGTCGCAGCGTGGAAGGAGTCCTTCACTGGCACGCCCCTGAGTCCACTGTCCACGTTCAGCGTTCCGCTCAATGCCGGCGTTTCCACTCGCGCCGGACGTCAGCCGCGCCCAAGCGCGGTAACGGCCTACGAGGCCGATTTCACCTACGTCCATAAAGACAACGGCAAGCGCTACCACTCGGTCATGGTATTCATGGTGGACCGCCTGTATGCCATCAAGCTGAGATACAGCGCCGAGGCTACCAAGCTCGGTCGTGCGCAGGCACGTAAAGAAACCGAAGACTTCGCCCGTTACCTGCTACCCCAGCTGGACATCACCAGCACAGGCAACTGCGGTTTGCCCGACATGGCGGAGAACCGTCAGGTGGCAGGTGGCTGCGTGGGTCAGGAACCCATCCAGCCAGCGGTGCTGGAAGGCCGCCGGGAATTGCGCTTCGAGTACGCGCCACCGTCACCCTGAGGTGGCGGTGGCCTTCTCCGGATAGATCTCCACATCCACGTGGTCAATGGTGCCGGTGAAGCGGAATGGGCTCGATGTGCGCTTTGCCCGGCGGGAGTGCCTTTCCCGCACTGAACACCGGGGCATTGGCGAAAGCACCGGTGTGCTGCCTGTAGTACTACTGGAGACTTGAACTGAAGCGGCGGAGTTTCGTGGAGCCGGGCTTGCCCGGCTTCCCAACGTGTACGGACTCCATCAGCCGGGCAAGCCCGGCTCTACAAGAGCGATGCACCCATCAAACGCAACGGTCAGCCGCTTCCGCGCGGGGACGGAGACGTCTGCAACGGGTGTGCACCAAGTCTGATGTGGCGTTCACGCTTCGCTCGCTGAATCTGCCGAGCGAGGTGGACCAGAATATCTGGGGTGGGCTGCTGCCCGGGCGCAGGTGCGGGATTGGCTTCAAGCAGCACGCTGTTCCGCTTGCTTTAGGGGCAAGAGGCATGCAGGTGGAGTGGAGCGTGGGGTTGGCGGTAACCTTTCACTTTCGGGCACCGCATATGTTGCGGAGCCTGCATGAGATCTATCGGTTGATCGAGGTGTTCGCGAAGCAGCATCCGCACCGCTTTGTGCTGTCGTTTCAGTACGAGCGCATCTACGCAGTGCGGGAAGAATCCGGATTGGAACTGGTGTGGAAGCTATCGTAGAGCCGGGCTTGCCCGGCTGCTTTTGGCGCTGGGTGATCAGCCGTCGTGCGTGTCGGAGCAGCGGCGGTTTCGATTGGGATTCATGCGTTACCGGATGTTGGACATTTCACGGCCGTCGTCTGTCGACCGACGCTACCGGATCCGCGCGCGGTGATTTTACGTGGACGCCCATGATCAGTCGACCGCAGCCAGGCACCGATGGGTGCCGATGATCAGTCGACAGCAGTCAGGCAGAGGCGGGCTCTGTCCAGAACCTGCAGCCTCAACGTGCCCCCGGTCACGGTTTGACATCATTTACTGGGGAACGGCCCCTACCATCTGGGTTACTGTTGAGCTGCTCCCCCAGAGGCCACCCCATGAAGACTGCCGTTTTCAGCGCACGCCCCTACGACCGGCACTTTCTGGAAGCCGCCAACCAGCATGCCGGCGGTGAGGGCAGGTTCGAGTTCGCCTACTTCGACGTAGGCTTGGACCTCACCACCTCCACGCTGGCCCAAGGCAGCGAAGCCGTCTGCGTGTTCGTCAACGACCGTCTGGACGCCCCGGTGCTTGAAGCACTGCACGGGCAGGGCATCCGCGCGGTACTGCTGCGCTGCGCGGGCTTCAATAACGTGGATCTGGCCGCCGCCGAGCGGCTGGGCCTGTTCGTGGCCCGCGTGCCGGCGTACTCGCCGGAGGCCGTGGCCGAGCATGCTCTGGCGTTGATCATGACCCTGAACCGGCAGACCCACCGGGCCTACAACCGGGTACGCGAAGGCAATTTCATGCTGGATGGCCTGCTCGGCCGCACCTTGTACGGCCGCACGGCCGGCATTGTGGGCACCGGCAAGATCGGACTCGCCACGGCACGCATTCTTAAAGGCATGGGCTGCAATGTTCTGGGCTATGACCCGTACCCCAGTTCCGCCTTCGACGGGATCGGCGAAATGGTCCCGCTGGCCGAGCTGCTGGCCCGCTCGGACATCGTGTCGCTGCACTGCCCGCTGACTCCGGATACCCATCACCTCATCAACGAGGCCTCGCTGGCCCTGATGAAGCCCGGTGCCATGCTGGTGAATACCTCACGCGGTGGACTGGTGAACACCGACGCGGTGATCCGCGCTCTCAAGTCCCGCCATCTCGGTCATCTGGCCATCGACGTGTACGAGCAGGAAAGCGCGCTGTTCTTCCAGGATCTCTCCGGCGAGATCATCGATGACGACGTCTTCCAGCGCCTGATGACGTTCCCGAATGTACTGGTCACCGGCCACCAAGGCTTCTTCACCGCAGAAGCCCTGCAGGAAATCTCGGCAATCACCCTGGGCAACCTCACCGACTTCGCCGAAGGCCGCCCCTGCCCGAACAAGGTAGCGTAGAGCCGGGCTTGCCCGGTTGCTCCCTCACCGTTCTGCTCCCAAAAAACCGCACGGAACCCCAATCCCATGTGGCAACAGAACTACGACCCCCTAGGCAACACCTACCTGTCCGCCCTGATGGGCGCACTCCCAGTCCTGGTCTTCCTGTTAGCCCTGACAGTCCTGCGCCTCAAAGGCCTCACCGCCGCACTCCTCGCCGTAGCCGTCTCCATCGCCGTCTCCTCGTTCGGCTTCGGCATGCCCCTCGGCGAAATCACCGGCGCAGCGCTGCTCGGCATCGCCAACGGCATCTTCCCCATCAGCTTCATCGTGCTGATGGCGGTGTGGCTGTACAAGCTGGCCATCCGCAGCGGCAAGTTCGAAGTCATTCGCGGCAGCATCGCCACCATTTCCGATGACCAGCGCATCCAGGTGCTGCTGATCGCGTTCTGCTTCGGTGGTTTCCTTGAAGGGGCAGCGGGGTTCGGCGTGCCCATCGCCATCTGTGCGGCGCTGCTGGTGGAGCTGGGCTTCCGCCCGCTGAAGGCGGCCATGCTGTGCCTGATCGCCAACGGTGCAGCCGGGGCCTATGGGGCCATCGGCATTCCGGTGTTGGTGGGGGCAGAGCAGGGCGGGGTGCCGCTGCAGGAGATGTCGTGGAAGCTGGTCCCGCTGGTGCAGGTGTGCGCGGCGCTGCTGCCGGCAGCGCTGGTGATGCTGCTGGATGGCTGGCGCGGCGTGCGTGAGACCTGGCCGGTGCTGCTGGTGGTGGGCCTGGTGTTCAGTGGCGTGCAGACGGCGGTGTTGCTGCTGCTGGGGCCGGAGCTGGTGGACATCGTCGGCCCGCTGGCGGGCATGGCGGCGCTGGCGGGGTTCATGCAGTTCTGGCAGCCGAAGCGGATCTACCGTGAGGCGGAAGCGCCGCCGGTGTCGGCGCAGCGCTGGTCCCTGAAAGAAGTGCTGCTGGCGTGGTCGCCCTTCTACCTGCTGACCGCCACCATTCTGGTGTGGAGCCTGCCGGCGTTCAAAGGGTTGTTCGCGGCGGGTGGGGCGTTGGCCGGTACGGTGCTGCATCTGCCGGTTGGGCTGCTGCACCAGCGGGTGCAGGAGTTGCCGCCGTTGGTGGCCGAAGCGCATACGTTGCCGGCGGTGTGGAATGTCGGCTGGTTGGGCGCTGCGGGTACGGCCATCCTGATCGCCGCGTTGCTGACGGCTTTGTTGTCGCCGAAGCTCGGGTTGCGGTCTGCCGGTCAGGAGCTGGCGCAGGCCGGGCGGGAGATGTGGAAGCCCTTGGCCACCGTGGCGCTGGTGATGGCGGTGGCTTACATCACCAACTATTCCGGGGCGTCTTCCACGATCGGGCTGGCGCTGGCGGAAACCGGTGGGGTGTTCCCGGTGCTGTCGCCGGTGATCGGCTGGATGGGCGTGTTCATTACCGGGTCGGTGGTGAACAGCAATACCTTGTTCGCGCATCTGCAGGCGGTCACCGCGGAGCAGATCGGGGTGGCCCCAGCGTTGCTGGTGGCGGCCAATACGGCAGGCGGGGTGATGGCGAAGCTGGTGTCGCCGCAGTCGATTGCCATTGCGGCGGCGGCGGTGAAGTTGGTGGGGCAGGAGTCGGCGATTCTGCGGTCTACGTTGGCGGCCAGTTTGGGGTTGTTGGCGTATGTGTGTCTGGTTACGTGGGTGTTGTCGATGGTGGCGTAGTGACACGCCATGCGTGTCATCGGGGTGCCGGGTCGTCCGGCGGACGCGCATGGCGCGTCCCTACGGGATGGTCGGTGGTTCAGCCGGGCAAGCCCGGCTCTACGGGATCCCGGTAGTGACACGCCATGCGTGTCATCGCGGTCCCGGGCCGTCCGATCGACAGGCATGGCCCGTACCTGTCGTTGTTCAATTTTACCGTCGAAAGATGCGAGTCATTCGCAACGGGCCGATCCGGCAACATCCGCGCCGCTTGACCCATTCATGTCTATACAACATCATGCGCGGTCGCTCCAGGCCCCCTGCGGCCCCTGCGCGCACCCCCGTGCGACAACGTGTCGCAGCAGAAAAAGGGGCATTCTTGCGCCGGATCATTGTCAACGCTCTTCTTAAATGGTGCGTGACGGCATAAAATTATAGGGCTGACATGTACGTCCATCCGGTCTTGGCCGGGGTGGGTGCGCTTGACCTGGCATTCCCTACGCAATTGGATCGACCGATGATTCCGTTGAAAACCCTTGGGCGCTTCCTGCGTCCGGGCCTGCTGTTTGCTTTGTCCGTGTTCCTCACGGGCTGCAACTCGGCCATTCTTGACCCGAAGGGCCAGATCGGCCAGGACGAAAAAACCCTGCTGATCACGGCAACGGTGCTGATGCTGCTGGTCGTTGTGCCGGTCATCATCATGACCCTGGCCTTCGCCTGGAAGTACCGCGCTTCCAACACCAAGGCCCGTTACGAGCCGAAGTGGTCGCATTCCACCGCGATCGAAGTGGTCGTCTGGTCGATCCCCTGCATGATCGTGCTGGTGCTGGCCGTGCTGACCTGGCGCTCCTCGCATGCGCTGGATCCGTACCGTCCGCTGGAATCGGACAAGAAGCCGGTGGTGATCGAAGCCATTTCGCTGGACTGGAAGTGGTTGTTCATCTACCCGGAAGAAAACATCGCCACGGTCAACGAAATCACGTTCCCGGTCGATACCCCGCTGAACTTCAAGATCACGTCCGATTCGGTGATGAATGCCTTCTTCATCCCGCACCTGGGCAGCATGATCTACTCGATGACCGGCATGGAGACCAAGCTCCATCTGATCGCCAACGAGACCGGCGAATTCCCGGGCATGTCCTCGCACTACAGCGGCGCGGGCTTCAGCAAGATGCACTTCACGGCCCACTCGGTCACCGAAGAGCAGTACCAGCAGTGGCTGGCCAAGGTGCGCGCCGAAAGCAGCAGCCTGAACAAGGATGCCTTCAACGCGCTGGTGGCTGAGAAGAACCACGACTGGCACCCGGTGACCTACTTCGGTACCACCGAAACCGGTCTGTTCAACTGGGTCGTCGAAAAGCACATGGGCGACAACAACCACTACGGCATGGACCACAAGGCCAAGGGCCACGAGGGCATGTCGCACGGTGACGCCGCCGCCCATGAAGGCCATGAAGGCCACGAAATGCCGGCAGCCGAGCACGCCGAACACACTGCAGACGAGCACGCCGCCGCCGGTCACACCGGCCACGCAGGCTCGGGAGAATAAGCATGAATCTGTTGGGTAAACTGACATTCGCTGACATCCCGCATGACCCGATCATCATCACCACGCTGATTGGCGCGGGGATCGGTGGTCTGCTCCTGCTGGCGGTCATCACCAAGTTCAAGCTGTGGGGCTATCTCTGGAAAGAGTGGTTCACCTCGGTCGATCACAAGAAGATCGGCATCATGTACCTCATCGTGGCCTTCGTGATGCTGCTTCGCGGCTTCGCCGACGCCATCATGATGCGTGCCCAGCAGGCCATCGCCGTCAATGGCGCTGAAGGCTTCCTGCCGCCGCACCACTACGACCAGATCTTCACCGCCCACGGCGTGATCATGATCTTCTTCGTGGCGATGCCGCTGATCACCGGCCTGATGAACGTCGTGGTGCCGCTGCAGATCGGCGCACGCGACGTGGCCTTCCCGTTCGTGAACTCGCTGAGCTTCTGGCTGTTCGTGGCCGGTGCTGGCCTGATCATGATCTCGCTGGGCGTGGGTGAGTTCGCGCAGACTGGTTGGCTGGCCTTCCCGCCATTGTCGGGCAAGGAGTACAGCCCAGGGGTCGGTGTCGACTACTACATCTGGGGTCTACAGGTCGCAGGCCTGGGTACCACGCTGAGCGGTATCAACTTCTTCATTACCATCCTGAAGATGCGTACCCCGGGCATGAAGCTGATGCACATGCCGGTGTTCACCTGGACCGCGCTGGTCACCAACGTGCTGATCATCGCCGCCTTCCCGGTGCTGACTGTCACCCTGGTGCTGCTGACCCTCGACCGTTACCTGGGCACGCATTTCTTCACCAATGACGGTGGCGGCAACGCCATGCTGTACATCAACCTGATCTGGATCTGGGGTCACCCGGAGGTGTACATCCTGGTTCTGCCGGCGTTCGGTGTGTTCTCGGAAGTCATTGCCACGTATTCGCGCAAGGCGCTGTTCGGTTACAAGGGCATGGTGTACGCCACTGCCTGTATCGGCGTGCTTTCGTTCATCGTGTGGCTGCACCACTTCTTCACCATGGGCTCGGGTGCCAACGTGAATGCCTTCTTCGGCATAACCACGATGATCATCTCCATTCCCACCGGCGTGAAGATCTTCAACTGGCTGTTCACCATGTTCCGCGGTCGCGTGCAGTTCACCACCCCGGTGCTGTGGACGATCGGCTTCATGGTCACCTTCACCATCGGCGGCATGACCGGCGTGATGCTGGCCATTCCGGCCATCGACTTCGTGCTGCACAACAGCCTGTTCCTGATCGCGCACTTCCACAACGTGATCATCGGCGGCGTGGTGTTCGGCATGTTCGCGGGCATCACCTACTGGTGGCCGAAGATGTTTGGCTTCCGCCTGAACGAAACCTGGGGCAAGCGCGCGTTCTGGTGCTGGTTCATCGGCTTCTATGTGGCCTTCATGCCGCTGTACGTGCTCGGTTTCATGGGCATGACCCGTCGCATGCAGAGCTACCCGAACCCGGAATACCAGCCGTTCCTGATCGTCGCCGCCATGGGTGCCGCGATCATCGGCCTGGGCATCCTGTGCCAGGTGATCCAGATTGCTGTGTCGATCCGCGACCGCAAGAAGACCGCCGACCTGACCGGCGACCCGTGGGACGCCCGTACGCTGGAGTGGGAAACCTCTTCGCCGCCGTCGTTCTACAACTTCGGCATGCTGCCCAAGGTCACCGAACTGGACGACTTCTGGGAGCGCAAGCAGCGTGGTGAGGCCTGGCCGCGTCCGGAGAAGTACAGCGACATCCACATGCCGCGCAACACCGGTACCGGTGTGGTGATCGGTGCCTTCAGCCTGGCCTTCGGCTTTGCCATGATCTGGCACATCTGGTGGCTGGCCATCGTCGGCATGATCGGCATGATCGGCACCTACATCTGGCGCACCTTCGACAAGGACACGGATTACTACGTGCCGGCCGCCGAAGTTGAGCGGATCGAAAATGAGCACCGCCGTCACCTGCAGGCGCAGGGTCTGGTGAAAACGGAGTTCAAGGCATGAGCAGCAATACCTCCACCCTGAACCATGGGCATGCCGCGCACGCGGCGGCCCATGGCCATGACGACCACGAGCACCACGACACCGGCGGCAACACCGTCTTCGGTTTCTGGGTGTACCTGATGAGCGACTGCCTCATCTTCGCCAGCCTGTTCGCGACCTATATCGTGCTGGCTGGCGGTACCGATGGCGGCCCGACCGGCAAGGAACTGTTCGACCTGAGCTTCGTCGCGTGGGAAACCACGCTGCTGCTGGTCTCTTCGCTGACCTTCGGCCTGGGCATGATCGCCATGCACAAGGCCAAGGTGGGCCAGATGTACCTGTGGCTGGCGATCACCTGGCTGCTGGGCTTCGGCTTCATGGTCATGGAAGTCTGGGAGTTCCAGCACCTGATCCACGAGGGCTACGGCCCGGACCGTAGTGCGTTCCTGTCGGCGTTCTTCGCGCTGGTCGGCACCCATGGTCTGCACGTGAGCGCCGGTCTGCTGTGGCTGCTGGTGATGTTCATCCAGATCAAGCAGAACGGCCTGACCGCAACCAACAAGACCCGCCTGGCGTGCCTGAGCCTGTTCTGGCACTTCCTGGACCTGATCTGGATCGGCGTGTTCTCCGTCGTCTACCTGAAGGGAGCGCTGTAATGGCACACGACAATCACGCCCATCACGATGGGCACGGCGTGGGTGGCGAAAGCCACGGCAGCGTCAAGAGCTATCTGGTTGGCTTCCTGCTGGCCGCTGTCCTCACCATCATCCCGTTCTGGGCAGTGATGAAGGGCGGTCTGCCGACGTTCACCACCGGTGTGATCATCATCGTGGCGGCGATCCTGCAGATCTTCGTGCACCTGATCTTCTTCCTGCACCTGGACCGCTCGTCGGAACAGCGCTGGAACGTCAGCGCCGCGGCCTTCACCGTGGTGGTCATCGGCATCATCGTGGCCGGCACCCTGTGGGTGATGCACAACATGAACGTGCACATGATGCACTGAGGTTGAAGTACCGGTTCATGCAGAAAGGCCACCCGCGAGGGTGGCCTTTTTGTTTGCGGGTCAGCTCGAACGGCGGCGCTTCAATTGTTCCGTGCTGGGGCGGCCGCCAGGCAACCCCGCTCCGGGACACGCCGTGAACCCATCCATGGGGGCTACTCCACGGCATCCATGCCGTGGAGTGTCCCTCCGGGGGTTACCTGGCGGCCGCCCCGGATGGATCGCGCAATGCGGACCGGAACGCGTCCCGAATCGCGATCAACGAAACGACATGGAAATTGCAGATCGGGCGTGGGGCTGGGGTAGCGTCGGTCGACAGACGACGGCCGTGAACGGCCCAACGTTCTTTAACGACGCGAACCAGATCGAAACCCTTTCACCGGCACACGCAGGTGCCACGCGTTCCCGAAATCCGCCGGTTCACGGTGCCGGGCAAGGCCCGGCACTACGGAAGAACGCGGCGGCATCCATCGGCTTGCCCAGGTGATACCCCTGCAACAGGTCACACCCCAGCTGGTTCAGATACTGCTGCTGCCCAGCCGTTTCCACACCCTCGGCCACGATCCGCAGCTGCAGGGACCGCCCCAGCGCGATGATCGAAGACACAATCGCCGCATCCTCACTGTTGTCTTCCAGCTCACGCACAAACGCGCGATCAATCTTCAATTCGGTCGCCGGCATGCGCTTCAGATACAGCAGGCTCGAATACCCGGTGCCAAAGTCATCAATGGAGATATGCACGCCCATGTCGGTCAGCCCGTGCAGAATCTGCAGGCTGGCCTCCACGTCCTTCATCGCCGTGGTCTCGGTCACTTCCAGGGTCAGGAAGCGCGCTTCCAGCTGGTGCCGCGCCAAGGTCTCGCGTACGGTATCCAGCAAAGTGTTGGAGGCAAACTGCACCGGTGAGAGGTTCACCGACATGGTCCAGCTGTCATGCCCGGCGTCGTGCCATGCCCGCAGCTGCGCACAGGCGGCGTCCAGCACCCATTCGCCCAAGGGCAGGATCAACCCGCTGCGTTCGGCCATCGGAATGAAAGTGTCGGGCGACAGCAGTCCCAGCTCCGGATGCTGCCAACGCACCAGCGCCTCGGCCCCGATGATGTCCGAACCGGCAGCCAGGAACTTGGGCTGGTAGTGCAGCACCAGCTCGCCACGCGGAATGGCCCGGCGCAGGTCCTGCAGAAGGCGAAGCTGGCGGTTGGCGGACACCTGCAGAGATTCGGTAAAGAACGTATAGCCGTTCCGGCCGGTGTCCTTGGTGTGGTACATCGCGGCGTCGGCGTGCGCCATCAGTTCGCGCTCGCTGGCGGCGTCGTCCGGGTACAGGGCAATGCCGATGCTGGTGCTGACATGCAGCTCCAGCGCATCAATGAAGAACGGCTCGGCTACGCTGGCCAGAATGCGCTCGGCAACCACCGCGGCGTCCTCTGGTTCATCGATCTGGAACACGATGACAAACTCGTCGCCGCCCAGCCGGGCAAAGGTGTCCTGCGTGCGCAGCAGGCCGGACACGCGCTGGGAAACTTCCACCAGCAACTTGTCGCCCAGCTGGTGGCCGTAGGCATCGTTGATGGCCTTGAAGCCATCCAGGTCGCAGAACATCACCGCGAACGGGAAGCTGCGCCGGCGCGCTTTTTCGATGGTCTGCTCGATACGGTCCTGCAGCAGCATGCGGTTGGGCAGCTGGGTGAGCGGGTCGTGCAGGGCGGCCTGCATCAGCTTTTCGTTGGCCTGCGCCAGCGATTCGGCCAGCAGGCCGGTACGCGCGCGCATCTGGCGGTCGAATACCGAGGCAATCAGTGCGATGCCCAGGGTGGCCAGCGTGGTCACAATGACCAGCACGGCCAGCCATTTGCTGTCGACGCCATTTTCGCCGACGGCACCGCAGACGGCCCCCGCCGGGAACTCGGCGGCGGCCATGCCGGTGTAGTGCATGCCGATGATGGCCAAGCCCATTACCACCGAGGCGAGGCCGCGCAGCAGCATCGGGTGGCGGGTTTCCGAGCGCAGCCGGAACGCAATCCACAAGGCGGCACCGGCAGCCACAATCGCAATCGCGATTGAAAGCGCCAGCCAGCCCATGTGGTAATCAATGCCGGGCTCCATGCGCATCGCCGACATGCCCAGATAGTGCATGGCCGCCACGCCCAGGCCCATCAGTACCGCACCGGCCGCCAGCCGGTACCACGGCAGTATCTTGTGCGAGACCAGCCACAGCGCATACGCGGAGGCACCCACCGACACTGCCAGCGAATACAGGGTGATGGCCAGGTCGTAGCCCATCGGAATGCCGAGATCGAAGGCCAGCATGCCGATGAAGTGCATCGACCAGATGCCCAGACCCATCGCGCCCGCACCGCCGGCCAGCCACCAGCGGGCAACCTTGCCTTCGGTGTTGGCCACGCGTGCGGCCATGTCCAGGGCAGTGTAGGAGGCCAGGATGGCGACCAGCAGCGAGAACACGACAAGACTCTGGCTGTAGGTGCCGGTCATCTGAAAGCCTGAACAAAAATAGTGGGAGAAGGCGCAGGAGCCCGTTCCCGGTAGCGGCCGGGCGGGCCAAAGCTTGAGTGAAATCGGTTCCAGCGTCTTAGGTGGTGCGACGCGGGTGGGCTATCCTGCGGCACACAAGATGAACCGGAAGTGGAATCGAGGATGGCCAAGCGGCTCACCGCCTATGTCTGCAGCGAATGCGGCGCGGAATACAGCAAGTGGCAGGGGCAGTGCACCGAATGCGGGGCCTGGAACGTGCTCAGCGAAATCACCCTGGAAAGTGCTGCCGCCGCGAAGTCGCCGGCCTCGCGCCGCTCTGGCTGGGCCGGCAAGGTTGATGCGCCCAAGGTGATGGCGCTCAAGGACGTGCGGCACACCGAACACCAGCGGGTGACCACGGGCATCGGCGAATTCGACCGGGTGCTGGGTGGCGGGCTGGTGGAAGGCGCGGTCATCCTGGTCGGCGGCGACCCGGGCATCGGCAAGTCCACCCTGCTGCTGCAGGCGGTGGCGAAGATGGCCGCGAACCTGCCGGTGCTGTACATCACCGGTGAGGAGTCGCTGTCGCAGGTGGCCGGCCGCGCGATCCGTCTGGACCTGCCGCTGGAAGGGGTGAACGCGCTGGCCGAAACCCAGGTGGAAGCCATTCTGCAGCACGCCAGCCAGGCCAAGCCACGGTTGATCGTGGCCGACTCAGTACAGACCTTGTGGACCGAGTCACTGACCGCTGCGCCCGGGTCGGTCAGCCAGGTGCGTGAAAGTGCGGCGCGGCTGGTGCGTTTCGCCAAGGAAACCGGCACCGCCGTGTTTCTGGTCGGTCACGTCACCAAGGAAGGCGGCATTGCCGGCCCGCGCGTGCTGGAACACATGGTGGATGCAGTGCTGTACTTCGAAGGCGAAAGCGGCAGCCGCTTCCGCCTGCTGCGCGCGTTCAAGAACCGCTTTGGCGCGGTGAACGAACTGGGCGTGTTCGCGATGGGCGAGAAGGGCCTGAAAGAGGTGTCCAATCCATCGGCCATTTTCCTGTCCGGTGGCAGCACCCGGCAGCCGGGCAGCTGCGTGATGGTCACCCGCGAGGGCACGCGTCCGTTGCTGGTGGAAGTGCAGGCACTGGTGGATGCGTCCCCGCTTTCAAACCCACGCCGGGTCGCGGTGGGCCTGGAACAGAACCGGCTGGCCATGTTGCTGGCGGTGCTGCACCGTCACGGCGGGGTGCTGGTGGGCGACCAGGACGTGTTCGTCAATGTGGTAGGCGGCATTCGCGTGCAGGAAACGGCGGTGGATCTGCCCGTGCTGCTGGCGGTGCTGTCATCGCTGCAGGACCGGCCTCTGGCGGAGAAGACCATTGCGTTTGGTGAGGTCGGGTTGTCCGGGGAGATTCGCCCTGTGCCCAACGGTGAGGACCGTCTGCGTGAGGCGGCCACACACGGCTTCAAGCGCGCGATTGTGCCGAAGGCGAATGCGCCGAAAACCGGCAGCGTGAAGGGTATGGAAGTGATTGCGGTGGAGCGGTTGTCCGAGGCCATTGAGGCCGCGTAGCGACGGGCCATGCCCGTCGATGGGACGCATGGCGCGCCACGGCGATGCCTGCGAATCCGTGGAGCCACGCCCTACGTGGCTGCATCGCGGTACCAAATGTGGTCGAAGCCACGCAGGGCGTGGCTCTACGGGCGGTTGCAGACAATGGGCAGGTGCCGACCGTTGGTCGGCACGACGCATCAGCCGCGATTAAACACCAGCTCGATCGCAAACCGGCTGCCAAAGAATGCCAGCCCCAGCAGCACCATCGCGGTCAGCGTCCAGTGCACGGCCTTGGCCCCACGCCACCCATAGCGGCGGCGGCCGATCAGCAGCACCCCGAACACCACCCACGACAGCACGCTGAGCACGGTCTTGTGCACCAGCTTCTGCGCCAGCAGGTCGTCCACGAACAGCACCCCGGTCACCAGGGTCAGCGTGAGCAGCGCAAAGCCGACCGCAATCACCCGGAACAGCAGCGATTCCAGATCCGCCAACGGCGGCAGGGCGCGCAGCCAGGGGCGGAAATCACGCCGGCGAAGGGCGCGTTCCTGCAGCCACAACATGATTGCCAGCAACGCGGCCACGCTTAGCGTGGCGTAGGCCAGCAACGCCAGCCAGGCATGGGTGGCCAGCTGCCAGCCGAGCGCCCGGCTCGGTTCATGGCCGTAGGCGTGGTAACCGCAAAGCAGGGCGGCGGCCACTGGAAACACCACCACGCCCAGCGCAGCCATGCGCCCGCGCGCGCCCACCAGCGAGGTCAGCCAGGCCATGCCCAGGCCCACCAGCGACAGCGCGGCGAAGAAATGCATGTCCGGCCCGCCGCTGGTGCGGATGGCCACCAGCGCGTGGTAGCCGCCGTGCAGCAGCATCGCCGGCAGCGCCGGCCACAGCCAGGTGGGCGAGGTCGCGGCGTCATCGCGAGCGACCGCGCGCACCAGCAGGGCGGTGGCGGTCAGGTACAGCAGGGTCGCGATGAGAACGATTGTCATCGTGTCAGTTTCGCATACCCCCGGGATGGTGGCGATGGGCGCGGGTGCGGCCGGGTGTCCGGGGCGCGGGCCGGTCCGACGGACCCGCTATACTGTCCGTCTCTCTGTCTTTCGTTCTGAACAGGTTGCATCCATGTTCGAGTCCCTGACCCAGCGCCTTTCCGGCACCATCGAGCGCCTGCGTGGCCGCGGCCGCCTCACCGAGGAAAACATCCGCGAGGCCACCCGCGAAGTCCGCATCGCGCTGCTCGAAGCCGACGTGGCGCTGCCGGTGGTGCAGGCCCTGGTGGAGCGCATCAAGGTGCGCGCCGTTGGCCAGGAAGTGCTGAAGTCGCTGACCCCGGGCCAGGCGCTGATCAAGATCGTGCGCGACGAGCTCACCACGGTGATGGGCGCGGCCGCCAGCGACCTGAACCTCAACGTGCCGGCCCCGGCCGTGATTCTGATGGCCGGCCTGCAGGGTGCGGGCAAGACCACCACCGTGGGCAAGCTGGCCAAGCACCTGAAGGAAAAGCGCAAGAAGAAGGTGATGGTGGTGTCTGCCGACGTCTACCGTCCGGCCGCCATCGAGCAGCTCAAGACCCTGGCCGACCAGGTCGGCGTGCTGTTCTTCCCGTCCAGCGCCGACCAGAAGCCGGAAGCCATCGTGCGCGCGGCCATCGACGACGCCCGCAAGTCGTTCGTGGACGTGCTGCTGGTCGATACCGCCGGCCGCCTGGCCATCGACGAAGCGATGATGGTCGAGATCAAGGCGCTGCACGCCGCGATCAACCCGGCTGAGACCCTGTTCGTGGTAGACGCCATGACCGGCCAGGACGCGGCCAACACCGCCAAGGCCTTCGGCGAAGCGCTGCCGCTGACCGGCGTGGTGCTGACCAAGACCGATGGTGACGCCCGTGGCGGTGCCGCGCTGAGCGTGCGCTACATCACCGGCAAGCCGATCAAGTTCGTCGGTGTCAGCGAAAAGCCGGACGGCCTGGATGTGTTCCATCCGGATCGCATGGCCAGTCGCATCCTGGACATGGGCGATGTGCTGTCGCTGGTGGAGCAGGTCGAACAGCAGGTCGACAAGGACAAGGCGCAGAAGCTGGCCGAGAAGGTCGCCAAGGGCAAGAAGTTCGATCTGAACGACATGCGCGACCAGCTGGAGCAGATGCAGAACATGGGCGGCATCGGCGGCCTGATGGACAAGCTGCCGGGCCTGGGCCAGATCCCGGAGCACCTGAAGCAGCAGGTCAGCCAGGGCAAGGAAGTGCCGCGCATGATCGCCATCATCAATTCGATGACCAAGAAGGAGCGCCGCAACCCGGGCCTGCTGAATGGTTCGCGCCGTGCCCGCATCGCGCGCGGTTCGGGGCTGACCCCGGCCGACGTCAACAAGCTGATGAAGCAGTATCAGCAGATGGAAAAGATGATGAGCAAGATGGCCGGCGGCGGCATGAAGGGCATGATGCGCAGCATGAAGGGCATGATGGGGGCCATGGGCGGCCGCGGCGGTCTGCCGTTCCGTTGAGGCCGGTTTACGTGCGCAGGATCATGGCTTTGACACGCATGGCGGACCTACGTGCGCAGGGGCATGGCTTTGACACGCATGGCGTGTCGCTACGATCCATGGTCGCCCGGTTTTGGGGCGCGCGGTTGGCGGTCATGTAGGGACGCGCCATGCGCGTCCTGCGGTGGCGGCGTATGCTCTGGGGTAGATTCCCTTACGGTGCGTCACGCATGAGCGACCCGCGAATTCTTGAACGCGCCGACAGCTTCTGTCGGCGTTTTTCGTTGCAGAGCCCCATCCTGCTGGCCCCGATGGCGGGTGCTTGTCCGGTGACGCTTTCGGCCGTGCTGGCCAATGCCGGCAGCATGGGCGCGATGGGCGCGGTGCTGTCGCAGCCGCAGGACATCGTGGCCTGGATGAACGACTTCCGCGCGCAATCGACGGGCCCGGCGCAGGTGAACGTGTGGATTCCCGACCCGCTGCCGGCCCGCGATGCCACGGCCGAAGCCGCCACCCGTGCGTTCCTCTCGCAGTGGGGGCCGGAGGTATCCGCCAGCGCCGGTGACGCCGGCCCCGCCGATTTCGATGCCCAGTTCGACGCGCTGATCGCGGCGCGCCCAGCGGTGGCGTCCACCATCATGGGCGTGTTCTCACCGGCCCAGGTGCAGCGTCTGAAGGATGCCGGTATTGCGTGGTTCGCCTGCGCGACCACCCTGGCCGAAGCCCGCGCGGCCGAACAGGCCGGTGCCGATGCGGTGGTGGCGCAGGGCTTTGAAGCCGGCGGCCATCGCGGTGCGTTCGATCCGGACGCAGCCGAACGGCAACTGGTGGGACTGTTCGCGCTGCTGCCGCGTCTGGCCGACCACCTGCGGGTGCCGGTGATTGCCGCTGGCGGCATTGCCGACGGTCGCGGTGTGGCCGCCGCGCTGATGCTCGGAGCCAGCGCAGTGCAGGTCGGTACTGCCTTCCTGCGCACGCCCGAATGCGCGATTGATCCGGCATGGTCGCAGGCCTTGTCCGAAGCAGAACCGGAAGACACCTGGCCCACGCGTGCCTTCAGTGGACGGCTGGGACGCGGGTTGGCCACGCCGTATGTACGTGCGGCCGCCGCTGCCGATGCGCCACCGCCGCAGCCGTATCCGGTGCAGCGTGGGATGACCGCACCGATGCGCGCGCAGGCCAACCGCGAGCACCGCATCGATGCGATGCAGGCCTGGGCCGGGCAGTCGGCGTGGATGGCGTCAAGCGGGCCTGCTGCCGACGTGCTGTACACGCTGTGGCGCGACGCGCGGGCGCTGTTGGCATGAAGCACTACTGCAACGGGCGGCCGGCGACCGCCGACGACCTCGCCGGTGCAGTGGTGAACTACGGGCACTTCACCTCGCTGCAGGTGCGGAATGGCGCGGTGCAGGGTCTGGACCTGCATCTTCGGCGTTTACGCCAGGGCACCAACGAGTTGTTCGGCAACACGCTGGACGGCAGCCAGGTGCAGGCGTTGATTCTGGCTGCGCTGCAGGCGGAAAGCGTGGTGGATGCCTCGGTTCGGGTCACCGTGTTTGCACGCGCTTTCGACTTCCGCCAGCCGCTGCAGGTACTGCCGGTGGATGTGCTGGTGGCGGTGAGCGCGCCGGTCACACTGCCGGCGACACCGCGCCGCGTGCGCAGCGTGGTGTATCAGCGCGAGATGCCGCAGCTGAAGCACGTGGGCACCTTTGCGTTGTTCCAGCACCGGCGGCAGGCGCTGCAGGCCGGCTTTGATGATGCGCTGTTCCTGGACACGCAGGGTCGGGTCAGCGAGGGCAGTACCTGGAATGTGCTGTTCGGGCGCGGCGATGAAGTGGTGTGGCCGCAGGCCGAGGCGTTGCGGGGTACCCAGGAACGGCTGCTGCAGGCCGGGTGGGGCGGGGTGCCGGTGTTGGAGGCGGTAAGGCTGGCGGACCTGGGCGGGTTTGATGCTGCGGTTGCCTGCAATGCGGCCGGGGTGTGGCCGTTGGCGGCCATTGACGGGGTGGGGTTCGCGCGGTCGGAAGCATTATGTGACCGGGCTTTGGGCCTTCTGGCAGAGACGCCCTGGCAGCCGCTGGGGTGATCTGCCGGCACGACCAACGGTCGTGCCCTGCCGGTAGCGCGCCACCGTTGGGGGTGCGCCAACGCACACGTGGACCTCTCCCATTCATCTTGGGTGTCTACCCCGGCTTGGAATGCCCGGCCACCCCCGCTATAATCGCCGGCTTACCGCGCCATCCTGGCGACTGGGCTACAGAGGAAATACCACCATGGTCAAGATTCGACTGACCCGCGGCGGCGCCAAGAAGCGTCCGTTCTACCACATCATCGTGACCGACTCGCGCAGCGCCCGTGATGGCCGCAACATCGAGCGCGTCGGTTACTACAACCCGGTGGCACAGGGTGCCGAGCAGCGCATCGTGCTCGACCTGCCGCTGGTCGACAAGTGGGTCGCCAACGGTGCCCAGATGACCGACAAGGTCCGCAACCTGTACAAGGAAGCGACCAAGGCCCAGGCCGCTGCGGCCTGATCCTGAAGGGCCGTGCCTGGCACGGCCCGTCGGCATACGCAGATGAAAGATACCGAGCGCCGGATCCTGCTGGGCAGGATTGTCGGCGCTTTTGGTGTGCGAGGCGAGATCAAGCTCGAGTCCTGGACCGAGCCGCGTACCGCCATCTTCCAATACCAGCCCTGGACGCTGCGGACTCCCGCTGGCCAGGAGAGCACCGTCAAAGGCGTGCGCGGCAAAGCGTCCGGCAAGCATATTGTGGCGGTGTTTCCCGAGGTGACCGACCGCGATGTGGTCGAGTCCATGATCGGAACCGAAATCTCCGTGCCGCGCAGCGCGTTGCCGCCGCCGAAGCCGGATGAGTACTACTGGATCGACCTCGAAGGCCTGCAGGTGAAAACCGTGGACGGCGTTGAGCTGGGCCGCGTGTCGCATCTGTTCTCCACCGGGGCCAACGACGTGGTGGTGGTGCAGGGCAGTCGCGAGCGGATGATTCCGTTCGTGCAGCCGGACTTCGTCAAGTCGGTGGATTTCGAGGCCAACCTGATCGTGGTCGACTGGGACCCGGAGTTCTAGTTCAATGCGCATCGACGTCATTACCCTGTTCCCGGAATTCATGGCGCAGTCGGCGTCGCTGGGCGTGGTCGGCCGTGCGGCCGAGCGCGGCCTGCTGGATCTGCACGGCTGGAATCCGCGCGACTACGCCGAGGGCAATTACCGTCGGGTGGACGACCGTCCGTTCGGGGGGGGGCCGGGCATGGTGATGCTGATCGAGCCGCTGAGGGCCTGTCTGGCGGCGGCCAAAGCGGCCGATCCAGCCCCGGCTCCGGTGATCTACCTCAGCCCGCAGGGCAAACCGCTCACCCAGGCCAAGGTGCGCGAATTGGCCGCGCTGCCGCGCATGATCCTGCTGTGTGGTCGGTACGAGGGCGTGGATGAGCGCTTCCTCGCGGCCGAGGTCACCGAGGAGATCTCGATCGGCGATTACGTGCTGTCCGGCGGAGAGCTGGGCGCGGCAGTGATTGTCGATGCGGTTACCCGGCTGCAGGAGGGCGCGTTGAACGACGCCGAATCCGCCGCCCAGGACAGTTTTGAAGGCCCGCAGGGCCTGCTGGACTGTCCGCACTACAGCCAGCCGGCGCAACATGAATGGGGCGATGTCCCGGACGTGCTGCGCTCGGGCAACCACGCCGCCATCGCCCGCTGGCGCCGCCAGCAGTCGCTGCTGCGGACCTGGTTGCGCCGCCCGGACCTGCTGGACGAAAGCCAGCTGTCCAAGGCCGACCGGCAGTTGCTGGCCGAAGCCCGTGAAGGCGTAGAGCCGGGCTTGCCCGGCTGACGGGCCCCGTGATGCCGGGCAAGCCCGGCACTACCAAATCGCCCGATAACCAGCTAGAATCGCGGATTCCCAAAGGGCCATTCATGCCCCTTGGTGGATCCATACAAAAAACGTGCAGCGCAATCCGGTGACTGCATGAGCCCACGTTGTCGAAACGACACACCCACCCGAACAATTTCGGTGCACCCATGAGCAAGCTGAACAAATCCATCCTTTCGGACTTCGAATCCGCCCAGATCTCCCGCGAGCTGCCGAAGTTCAGCCAGGGTGACACCGTCGTCGTCAACGTGAAGGTGAAGGAAGGCAACCGTGAGCGCGTCCAGGCCTATGAAGGCGTGGTCATCGCAATCAAGAACGCCGGCCTGAACTCCTCGTTCACCGTCCGCAAGATCTCGCACGGCTACGGCGTCGAGCGCGTCTTCCAGACCCACAGCTCGATCATCGACTCGGTCGACGTGAAGCGTCGTGGTAAGGCCCGCGGTGCCAAGCTGTACTTCCTGCGTGGTCTGGAAGGCAAGGCTGCCCGCATCAAGGAAGATCTGGCTGCCGCTGCGCAGGCCAAGGCTGCCCGCCTGGCCGCCGAGAAGGCCCAGTAATTCCCGACAACGCACGTTGTCCCGCAACGGCCACCTTCGGGTGGCCGTTTGCGTATGTGGATTGCGCGCGGTGATCGGTTCCGTTTGACACGCATGGCGTGTCACTACGCGGATCGTCCGTAGTGACGCGCCATGCGCGTCAATCA
This sequence comes from Stenotrophomonas maltophilia, assembly GCA_050983615.1. GTDB lineage: Bacteria > Pseudomonadota > Gammaproteobacteria > Xanthomonadales > Xanthomonadaceae > Stenotrophomonas > Stenotrophomonas maltophilia_AZ. The sequence continues at coordinate 1,428,211 of CP158958.1, forward strand.
CCGCCCAGCAACGGGATCCGGATCTGCCACTGGCGAGGGCGGCTGCGCCGGCACTTCAGCCGGCGAAGCGGCCACCTCCTCACGATGGCTCGGCAGCATGCGCGCCTTGCGCCAGCCACCCCAGCGGTAATACGCCAGCGACAGCAGCATCGCGCACAGCGAACTCACCGGGAAGCTCCACCACACCGCATCGGCCCCCAGGCGATCCTGCATCAGCTCGGCAAACGGCACCCGCACGCCCCACAGCGAAGCCGCAAGAATCAGCAGCGGCGGAATCACCGCACCGGTCGACCGCACCACGCCGGAAATGACGAAGCTCACGCCGAAGAACAGGAACGACCAGATCGCGACGTGGTTCAAGTGCCGCGCCACATCCAGCGCTTCGCTGCCGCTGGGCAGGAACAGTGCCAGCGTATACCGGTCGAGCAGAATCAGCGGCAGGATCAACAGCCCGGTCAGTGCGAAGTTGAACAGCACGCCGTTGCGTGCGGTGCCACGGACACGATCCCAGCGTTGCGCGCCCACGTTCTGCGCCGCCATCGACGAACACGCCGCGCCGATCGCCATCGCCGGCATCTGCACATAGGTCCATAACTGCAGCGATGCCCCGTAAGCCGCCGCGGTGTCGGTGCCGTAGTGGTTGACCATGGTCATCATCATGATCATCGACAGCGAGATGAGCACCATCTGCAGGCCCATTGGCACACCCTTCACCACCAGTGCGCGCAGGATCTCCAGGTCCACCTTGAACAACGCCATGTCCTTGCGACCCAGCCACAGCACATGGCGCTTGTTGCGCATGTACCAGAGCAGGCCGGTCAGCGAGAGCGTCTGCGCGATCAGCGTGGCCCACGCGGCACCGGCAATGCCCAGTTCCGGGAACGGCCCGAGCCCGAAGATCAGCAGCGGATTGAACACGATATCCAGCAGCACCGACACCAGCAGGAAGCGGAACGGGGTGCGTGAATCGCCCACGCCACGCAGCGCCGAACTCAGAAACGCAAACGCATACAGCGTAGGCATGGCCAGGAAGATCACGCGCAGGTAGGCCTCGGCCAAAGGCAGCGAAGCGGCCGGTGTCCCCATCGCCGCCAGCAGCGGTCGTGACAGCCACCAGCCGGCCAAGGCGATCACCGCTGACAGACCGATGAAGAAAGTCGCGCTGGTGCCCATCACACGGCGCGCCTGGGCGGTGTCCTTCGCGCCCATCGCCTGGCCAATCAGGATGGTTGCCGCCATGCCGATGCCGAACACCGAACCGATCAGGAAAAACATGATGTTGTTGGCGTTTGCGGTGGCGGTCAGCGCCGCCTCGCCGAGGAAGCGCCCGACCCAGATCGCGTTCACCGACCCGTTCAGCGACTGGGCGATGTTGCCGGCCAGAATCGGAAGGGCGAATAACAGCAGGTTGCGCCCGATCGGGCCGGTGGTGAGGTCAAGCGGCGCTTTGGCCATGTGTGAAGGAAATCGAGCGGGGTCAGGCGCACACTAGCACCACGCCTGTCAGTGGGATATCGCGATGCGCAAGCCGACAACTGCCCTCTTGATTGCCCTCGCGTTGGCCGCATGTACGTCTACAGACCGCCTGCGCGACACCCAGGTGCGGCCGATGGACCGTCCCGAATGCCAGGTGGGCACCCAGCGCCGGGACCTTGATGCTGGCGTGCCCACGCTGATCGGCGGCATCGGCTGCCGCAGCGACCCGTCCAACCCACGACCCCTGAACAAACGAACGGAGTAGCGCCCCTTTGACAACCGACGTTTCCGTACCCGTGCCGAGTGTCCGCCTGGACGTGTGGCTGTGGGCGGCCCGCTTCTTCAGAACCCGCAGCCTCGCCAAACAGGCCATTGAAACCGGCAAGGTTGACGTGGCCGGCCAGCGCCCGAAATCATCCCGCGCGGTGCGGGTAGGCGAGCAGCTGCAGATCAGCCGCGGTGAAGAACGTTACGAGGTGGAAGTGCTGGGGTTGAGTGACCAGCGCGGCCCCGCGCCGGTGGCGCAGCAGTTGTATGCGGAAAGCGAGGATTCAAAAGCCCGCCGCGCCGAACAGCGCGCCCAGCGCGTGGCGATGCGCGACGGCTTCCAGGCCCCGGAGCACCGGCCGGATAAACGCGCACGACGTTTGATCCGCGCGCTGGGTGACCTCGACGCTCTGTAGAGCCGGGCTCTGCCCGGCTGCCGACGATCTTTGACGCCTCGGTAGCGCCGGCCGTTGGCCGGCCCTCGATACCGCCTGGGCCGGCCAACGGCCGGCGCTACCGGGTCATGGTGCCGATATGCCCATGGTTTCAGCCCCGGTAGCGCACGACCGTTGGTCGTGCGCCCCAAACACCCCGGTTACCGGTGCAGATCGTACCGGTCCAGCTCCATCACCCGTGCCCAGGCGGCCACGAAGTCCTGCACGAACTTCTTCTCGCCATCTGCACTGGCATACACTTCGGCCAACGCGCGCAGCACTGAGTTCGAACCGAACACCAGGTCGGCACGGGTGCCGGTCCACGAACCCTTGCCGCTGCTCTCGTAACCGTCGCCCTTCGCCTTCCACTGCGTACCCATATCCAGCAGGTTGACGAAGAAGTCATTGCTGAGCGTCCCGGGACGGTCGGTGAACACGCCGTCCTTGCTGCCATCCACATTTGCACCCAGCACACGCAGGCCGCCCACCAGTACGGTCATTTCCGGCGCGGTCAGGGTAAGCAACTGCGCCTTGTCGATCAGCAGCGCTTCGGCCGGCACGCTGAAGCGACCGCGCACATAGTTGCGGAAGCCATCGGCGGCCGGTTCCAGCACGGCGAACGACTCCACGTCGGTCTGCTCCTGGCTGGCGTCGGTACGGCCCGGAGTGAACGGCACAGTGACGTCGTGTCCACCGGCCTTGGCGGCCTTTTCCACACCCACCGCACCACCGAGCACGATCAGGTCGGCCAGCGACACCTCGCCCTTGAATCCGCTCTGGATCTTCTCCAGTGCAGCCAGCACCTTGGCCAGCTGCCTGGGCTGGTTCACCGCCCAGTCCTTCTGCGGGGCCAGACGGATACGCGCACCGTTGGCACCACCACGCTTGTCCGAGCCGCGGAAGGTGGACGCCGAGGCCCACGCCGTGGAGACCAGCTCGGCCACGCTCAAACCGCTGTCGGCGATCTGCTGCTTCAGCGTGGCGATGTCCTGCGCGCTGATCGGGGTCTTCGGCGCTTCCGGCAGCGGGTCCTGCCAGAGGAACTGTTCGGCCGGCACTTCCGGGCCGAGGTAGCGTGCACGCGGGCCCATGTCGCGGTGGGTCAGCTTGAACCATGCACGCGCGAACGCGTCGGCGAACGCCTGCGGGTTTGCCAGGAAGCGACGCGAGATCTGCTCGTAGATCGGATCAAAGCGCAGCGACAGGTCGGTGGTGAGCATGGTCGGGCGGTGCTTCTTCGACGGATCGTGCGCGTCGGGAATCACCGCCTCTGCATCCTTGGCCACCCACTGGTGCGCGCCAGCGGGGCTCTTGGTCAGTTCCCACTCGTGCCCGAACAGAATCTGGAAGAAGTCGTGGCTCCACTTGGCCGGGGTGCGCGTCCAGGTCACTTCCAGGCCGCTGGTGATGGTGTCGCCGCCCTTGCCGCTGCGGAATTTGTTGGCCCAGCCCAGGCCCTGGCTTTCCAGCCCGGCCGCTTCGGGTTCATGGCCGACGTTGTCGGCCGGGCCGGCACCGTGGGTTTTGCCGAAGCTGTGTCCGCCGGCGATCAGCGCGACGGTTTCCTCGTCGTCCATCGCCATGCGACCGAAAGTGTCGCGGATGTCCAGCGCCGCCTTCAGCGGGTCCGGGTTGCCGTCGGGGCCTTCGGGGTTTACGTAGATCAGGCCCATCTGCACGGCGGCGAGCGGGTTCTCCAGTTTGCGCGAGTGGATGTCGCCGTCGGCATCATCGTCAGACACCAGCACGCCGTGGTCTTCCACCACACCCTCCGAGCCATGCGCGTAGCGCACGTCGCCGCCCAGCCAGGTGGTTTCGCGGCCCCAGTACACATCCTGGTCCGGTTCCCAGGTGTCCGGGCGGCCGCCGGCAAAGCCCAGTGTCTTGAAGCCCATCGATTCCAGCGCCACGTTGCCGGTGAGAATCAGCAGGTCGGACCAGGAAATCGCCTGGCCGTACTTCTGCTTGATCGGCCACAGCAGGCGGCGCGCCTTGTCCAGGCTGACGTTGTCCGGCCAGCTGTTGAGCGGAGCGAAGCGCTGCTGGCCGCGACCGCCACCGCCACGGCCATCACCGATGCGGTAGGTGCCGGCGCTGTGCCAGGCCATGCGGATGAAAAGGCCGCCGTAGTGACCGAAGTCGGCCGGCCACCAGTCCTGCGAGTCGGTCATCAAGGCTTTCAGATCCGCCTTGAGCGCGGCATAGTCGAGCTTGGCGAACGCAGCAGGGTAGTCAAAATCCGCAGCCAGCGGATTGGAGCGGGCGGAATGCTGGTTGAGCAGATCCACTCGCAGCTGTTGGGGCCACCAGTCACGGTTGGTAGTGGCATCGCCGACGACGGCGTGGTTGAAGGGGCACTTGGCTTCGCTTTTCATCGGTATCTACCTGTGTACTGGCGAGAGAGGGAGTGGCCTCGCGAACAAGGCGTGTGGGAGTGCCTTGACGATAGTGAACGTCCGTCGATAGGTAAAATCGATTGATTCTTTAGTGTCGATAGATGGCGTCTATCGATAGGTAGCCGGGCCGAAGGCGACCCGACCACCCAAGGCTCAGCGTTTGCCGCCGAGCAGGCCCAGCACGTCGTTGACGCCGAATTTGCCGTCGCCGTCCTGGTCAAGAACGCCACCGAGCAGGTCGCCGATGCCGCCACCCCCGGTCTGACGATTCTCTTCGCCGAGGGCCTGGCTGAGCTGGTTGGCGTTGCCCTGCTGGGCAAATTGTTTGGCCAGGAACGACATTACGATAGGGGCGAGGATCATCAGCAACTGGCCCGAACGGCCGCTGTCCAGGCCGGTTTTCTGCCCCAGCAGACTGGCCGCCTGGGGCGTTTGCCTGCCGAATACGTGACCCAGGATGCCCGCTCCGTTGGTGGAGGGGGTAGCGGTGCCGCCGCCCAGGACGGAGCCAAGTAGCCCGCCGAGGTCGAAGCCGCCGCCTCCGCTTCCCAGGTGGTCGCGTTGCAGCGCATTGAGCAGCGATTGCGCCCCCTGTGGCTGGCTGGCGTTGTTGGCGAGGCCGCCCATGAGCAGGGGCAAGGCGGCGCTGATCGCCTGCGACGCTTGGCCGCTGTCCATGCCGAGCTGTTGGGAAACCCGCTGCAGGGCGGGCCCGCTCTGCAGCTGCGAGAAGAGCGAAGCAGTGAGCGATTGCGTATTCACGATCGACTCCTTGGGTCCAGGGGTGGGGGACCGGCGGAGCATAACGCCGCGTATACGAAGACCATGCGAAGGCTTCACGCACCCGGCCTGCGGCCGGTCACCCGACCAACGGTCGGGTGCTACCGTCATCCCATGCATGTCGGAGGGCCCGGCGGTAGGTCACGACCGTTGGTCGTGACCTCACAACAACCCCTTCAACCGGTACAAGGCCTCCAGCGCCTGTTTCGGGGTCAGCTCATCCGGATCAATCGCGGCCAGCGCTTCCTGCGCCTTGCTCGACGGCGCAGTGAACAGCCCGAACTGCTGCGGCGCATCCAATGCCTGCGGGGCCATCGTGGCGGCCACGGTCTCGCCGCCGCGCTGCTCCAGCTCGGCCAAGCGCCGCCGTGCCTGGGCTACCGTCGCGCGCGGCAGGCCGGCCAGTGCCGCCACCTGCAGGCCGAAGCTGCGGTTGGCCGGGCCGTCCTTCACTGCGTGCATGAAGACCAGCTGCTCGCCGTGCTCCACCGCGTCCAGGTGCACATTGGCGATGCCACTGGCCCCGCCTTCATGCTGTTCGTCGGCCAGCGCGGTCAGCTCGAAGTAGTGCGTGGCAAACAGCGTGTAGCAGCGGTTCTGGTAGGCGAGGTGGCGCGCCACCGCATCGGCCAGGGCGAGGCCGTCATAGGTCGAGGTACCGCGGCCGATCTCATCCATCAGTACCAGCGAATGCTCGGTCGCGTGATGCAGGATGTAGCTGGTTTCAGACATTTCCACCATGAAGGTGGACTGCCCGCGCGCCAGATCGTCGCCCGCGCCGATGCGGGTCAGAATGCGGTCGATCGGGCCGATCACCGCGCGGCTGGCGGGCACGAAGCTGCCGATATGCGCCAGCAGCACGATCAGCGCGTTCTGGCGCATGTAGGTGGACTTACCGCCCATGTTCGGGCCGGTGATCACCAGCATGCGACGGTCCGGATGCAGGTCCAGGTCGTTCGGCTCGAACGGCTGTTCGCGCACCGCTTCCACCACCGGGTGGCGGCCGCGTTCGATGCGCAGGCAGGGCGCGGTGTCCAGTTCCGGGCGCGCCCAGTCCAACGCCTGCGCGCGTTCGGCGAACGCGGCCAGCACGTCCAGTTCGCTCAATGCGGCGGCGCACTGTTTCAGTGGTTCCAGATTTGCGCCCAGCGTGTCCAGCAGCTGTTCGTACAGCAGTTTCTCGCGCGACAGCGAACGCTCGCGCGCTGAAAGTACCTTGTCTTCGAACGACTTCAGTTCTTCGGTGATGTAACGCTCGGCATTGGTCAGGGTCTGGCGGCGGGTGTAGTGCACCGGGGCCTTGTCCGACTGCCCCTTGCTGATTTCAATGTAGTAGCCATGCACGCGGTTGTAGCCGACCTTCAGCGTGGCGATGCCGCTGCTGGCGCGCTCGCGCTGTTCCAGGTCGATCAGGAACTGGTCGGCGTTGGTGGACAGGCGACGCAGCTCGTCCAGTTCGGCATCGAAGCCCTCGGCAATCACGCCGCCGTCGCTGAGCTTCAGTGGCGGGGTTGGGGCAATGGCAGTGGCAAGCAGGTGCGCACATTCGTCGTGCTCTCCCAATGCGGCGTGCAGCACCTGCAGGCGAGGGGAGTCCAGCTTGGCCAGCACGGCGCGCACGTCCGGCAGCAGTGCCAGGCCGTCGCGCAGGGTTGAAAAATCACGCGGGCGCGCCGAGCGCAGTGCCACGCGGGTGAGGATGCGCTCAAGGTCGCCAAGCGCACGGAACGCATCGCGCACGTCGCCGTCCGCGCCGCGGTCAATCAGCGTGGCCACCGCGTCGTGGCGCTGTATCAGCACCTCGCGCAGGCGTAGCGGGCGATGCAGCCAACGCCGCAGCAGGCGGCCGCCCATCGGCGTCACCGTGGTATCGAGCACGCCGAGCAGGGTATTGCGGGTGTCGCCATCAACGCGGGTGTCCAGTTCCAGATGTCGGCGCGTAGCCGCGTTCATGGCAATGGCTTCGCTGGCGGTTTCAGTGGCAATCGCGGTCAAGTGCGGCAGGCGCTGCTTCTGGGTTTCTTCCACATAACCAAGCAGCGCGCCGGCAGCGGCGGTGGCCCGTGGCTTGTCGTCGATCCCGAAGCCGGTCAGGTCGTGCAGCTTGAAGAAACTCAGCAGCTGGCGACGGCCACTGTCGGCATCGAACAGCCATGGCGCACGGCGGCGGATGCCGCTGCGGTGCTTGAGGAAGTCCGGCCAGTTCTCTTCGTCCGGTACCAGCAGTTCGGCCGGCTCCAGGCGGGCAAGTTCGGCTTCCAGCGCATCGTCGCTATCAACCTCGTTGACCAGGAAGCGCCCGCCGGCCAGGTCGGCCCAGGCCAGCCCATAGCCCTGCTTGCTGCGCGAAAGCGCCATCAGCAGGGTGTCGCGGCGCTCGTCCAGCAGCGCCTCGTCGGTCACCGTGCCCGGGGTGACAATGCGCACCACCTTGCGTTCGACCAACCCCTTTGCCAGCGCCGGATCGCCGATCTGCTCGCAGATCGCCACCGATTCGCCCAGCGCCACCAGCCGGGCCAGATAACCCTCGTAGGCATGCACCGGCACGCCGGCCATGGGAATCGGCGCGCCACCCGAGCTGCCGCGCTGGGTCAGGGTGATGTCCAGCAGCCGCGCTGCCTTGCGTGCGTCGTCGTAGAACAGCTCGTAGAAGTCCCCCATGCGGAAGAACAGCAGCAGGTCCGGATAGTCGGACTTGGCTGCGAAGAACTGCTTCATCAGCGGGGTGTGTTCAACGGGCTTCTGGGTCACGCGGGGTCCATCAGGGCAGGCTGGATCCGTATTGTAGAGCCACGCCCTTGAGGTGACCCCCAGAACTTGGACTCCCGTCCAACTTTTGGGGTTACCTCATGGTTCGATACGAAAGACGTTTCAAATTGAAGGTTGCCCGGGAGGGAGCCGCAGGCTCCGTCCCGGTAAAGGCTCTGGCTGACGCATACGGCCTGGACCGGACGATGGTTCATCGCTGGATAGAAACCTATCGCCAGCACGGCCGCGAGAGCTTCTCGGGGCGTCCGCGCCGTTACACCACGAAGTTCAAGATTTCGGTTCTCAAACGGATGGAGCGGGACGGCTTGTCAGCACGACAGGCAATGGTCAAATTCGGGATCGGGTGCGCTACGGCGATCAAGACCTGGCGCGATCGGTATGATTTGGGGGGTGTGAGCGCCCTGACCCAGCCCCGAGATCGTCCCCGAATGAAGAAAAGGCCTGCCGTCCCCAAGCGACCTGAAGACATGACTCCCAAGGAGATGGCCGAGGAGCTGGAGTATCTGCGCGCGGAGAATGCATTCCTAAAAAAACTCGATGCCTTGATCCAGGAAGAGCAAGCGGCAGAGCGCGCACTTGCGCGCAAGCCGTCCAAGGATTGAGGCATGAGTTCCAGTTGTCACATCTGCTCGAAGCGGCTGACCTGTCCCGCAGCACGTTCTACTACCAATTGGAGGCGATGGATCGGCCTGACACGCATGACTGCCTGAAGCGCGAGATAGCGGAGATCTACCATCGCCATGAAGGCCGCTATGGCTACCGGCGGATTACCGCAGAACTCAGGAAGAAGGGCGAATCAATCAATCGCAAGGCCGTGCAGCGATTGATGGGCCTGCTGGGCCTGAAGTCTGTCGTGCGTGCAAAGAAGTATCGTGCCCATCGCGGCACGGTAGGTGTCGTTGCGCCGAACATCCTGGACCGTCAGTTCGAGGCCGCCAAGCCGAATCAGAAGTGGGTCACCGATGTCACAGAGTTCAACGTCGCTGGCAAGCGGCTCTATCTGTCGCCCGTCATGGACCTGTTCAACGGGGAAATCGTGGCGTACCAGACCAGCGAGAGCCCAAACCTGAACATGATCACGAGTATGTTGAGAAAAGCATTCCAGTGCCTGGGACCGGATGAAAAGCCAATGCTGCACTCTGACCAAGGCTGGCACTATCAGCACCCGACGTACCGATCCCTGCTGGCCGACCATGGAATCGTCCAGAGCATGTCACGCAAGGGCAACTGCTACGACAACGCTGCCATGGAAAGCTTCTTTGGTACCTTGAAGGCGGAGTACTTCCGATTGAACCGATTTGATTCGATTGAAGAGCTCAACAAGGGCCTGTCTCAGTACATCCGGTACTACAATCACCAACGCATCAAACTGGGGCTTAATGGCATGAGTCCGGTCGAGTTCCGGACCCAGGCCGCCACGCCCTAGCCGCATGTCCAGCTTTTGGGGGTCACCTCACCTGCGTGGCTGGAATTTCTGTTCCGCCGATACGAGAAAGCCCCCTTGGGGGCCTCCTTGGGGAAACACCACGGTTTCTTCGGCGGCGGGGCGGGCCGCGCGCTGCACAGAACCATTCGCCTGGATGTGACGTTCGAGAAGTAAGTCCGCGAGGCCTCAGCCAGGAGTGGAACGTGGCCGAAAGGCACTAACGACCGCCCTGAAACCTGAACGTGAAGCGGGCGTCGGACGCGGCGGTTTCCCCACCGATCGGCACGGGCGTGGCATCCACCAGCGTCAACATGCCATCGGCAACGGGGACCGGAATTCCCAGCGTGAGGTCAATCTCCTTGGACCAACCGCCACCGAGCACTGTTGCCCTGACGATCACGCGGCCGGCCTGGATACATTGAACGTCGGCTGGGCAACGGCTGTCTTCGATGACGCGGTCGGGCCGGACTCTGGGGCCATCAACCGTCGCCACCTCTCCCACACGCACAGGGCCTTCAATGGGAAGGCTCGTAACCGGACCCACTGCCGCGCATCCTGCAAGCGATATGGCCATCAAAGCAGCGAGCGCTGCCGATGTCATTCGAAAGGTCATGGCAGGTTTTCGCTGTTCGATCCGCATGGCTGGGATGGCTCCGAAGATGATCTGAGTGTCCCACAGCGCTGCGCCGCACGGCCGATCCAGGCAGGATTCCCTCGAAACCAATTGACCGGCGATGGCGAATATCGGAATGCCCAACCGTTATTTTAATGCGGCGGCGCGACATGAAAGAGTGGGTCCCTGTTCATGATCGCCTTCGGAGCCCGCCTGCCCATGTCCGCCGTCCGTTCTGTAGCTTCCGCCAAAGTGATTGGCGCGACCGCGTTGTCTGCCGTGCTGTTGCTCGCTGCCCCCTTGGCCTTCTCAGCCGAAGGCACCGCTTCGCCGCTGCGCGACTACCTCGCGGCCAAACACGCCGCCATCCAGTCCCAGCAGGCGCAACCCGGCGCGCCGACCGCGATCCACGCCAAGGTCACCGCGGAAAGCCGCTCGGGCGTGCGCCGCCTGCGCATCGGGGAGACCGGCGAGTTCCAGTACATCAGCGACAGCGGCCGCAGTTACGCCGGCTACAATCTGGGTGCCGGCTCCTGGGACTCGCTGGTGGGCACGCTGGCCAGTGCCGTGGCTGACGAATACGTGGTGCAGGCGGCGGTGCAGGGCCTGCCGCTGGACGGCCTGGATGTGGTGTTCACCAGCATTCCCGAGCGCAAGAGCCAGACTCTGGCGTACCCGAACAACCTTTCCTACGTGGCTTATATCGATTCGCCAGCCACGGAAGCCCAGCTGCAGGCGCTGAAGCGTGCCGTGCACGAAAACTCTTCCGCCATCGATCTGGTCACCCAGCCGCACCAGGTCAGTCATGCAGAGGTGGATTATGTGCAGAGTCCCGCCACCCGTGATCCCAAGCAGCCGCCGGGTCTGCGCGACTTTATCACCGAAGAGAAGCGGCCGGCCGTGCTGGCCCGCCAGGTGAAGCCGGCGGACGGCAAGAAGAAGCCCTCCGAGCCCGAAACCCTGGTGGCACGCGCCCATGTCGAGCCGCGCACCGGTCTGCGTCGCGTGTTCCTTGGCAAGGACGGCTACCACCAGCAACTGCACGACAGTGCGCCCGGACTGCTGGGCTACGGGTTGGCACCGACGGTGGAAGAGCACCTGCTTGGCGTGACCGGCACCTGCCTGACCCACATCTTCGAGGTGCAGGCCGCATCGCGGAATGTGCTGCTGGATTCGCTGGAACTCACCGTGGATGGCCAGCTGAGCCCGCGCTTCGGCAGCAACGTCACCACGCCTGCGCGCTTCAGTGACATCCACTACAAAGTGCGGATCGAATCGCCAGCCTCGGCGCAGGAGATTGATGCCCTGCGTCAGTCGGTTGAAGCCACATGCCCGCTCTACAACCTGGTGAAGGACGAGCAGAAGCTGGAAGGCCGCATCGTGCGAGGCGCGTATGCAGAACCTGCGCAGTAAGGCCGAGCCCGCCCGCCACGTTCATCGCGCTGTGCCTCTTTATCGCCGCCACCTGGTGCTGGCGCTGTGCACCCTGCTGGCACCTTCGGCGTATGCCGAGGAGGACGCGGTTGCAACCGTTGAGGCGAACGATCGCGCAGGTGCCCGCACCCTGGACAAGGTCTCGGTGCTGGGCTCGCAGATCGCCGGCGGCGGGGCCCAGGCGGCGCTGCCGGTGGTCGCGGTGGACCGTGAGCAGATCGATGCTACCGGGGCCACCAATGGCAACGAGCTGTTCCGCAGCCTTCCGCAGTTTGGCGACGTGGCGGTAACCGAAAAGGGCACCACCAATGCCGGGCGCAACTCCAATGTGGCGCGCGGGGACGTGGGCTCGATCAACCTGCGCGGACTCGGATCGAAATACACCCTGCTGCTGCTCAACGGTCGTCGCACCGTACAGCACCCGATCAGCAACAGCGGTGACGACACCACGTACAACGCCAATGCCATTCCCACTTTCGGCCTGGAGCGCATCAATCTGTTGCTGGATGGCGCCGCCTCCATCTACGGATCCGACGCGGTGGCCGGTGTGGTCGACCTGGTGATGCCGAGCAACTTGGCCGATGGCGGTGGCATCCAGCTGAACTACGGCAAGGTCACCGATGGTCACCGCGAGGACATCTCGCTGGACGGCTATTTCGGCAGTGATTTTGCCGAAGGTCGCGGCAACCTCTCGGTGCTGTATGGCTTCTCCAAACGCACGGCCCAGCTCAATTCCGATGCGTGGTTCACGGCCACGGATGGTCGTCGTCCGCTCGGCGACGGTACCAGCGTGCCGGATCCAAACGGTACGACGGGCTTCAGTACGCGCACCCCATGGGGGCATTTCGAAACCTATGCGAATGGACGCCGCACCGGTACCTGGTCGGTCAACCCCGTTACCGGTGCCCTGGTGTCTGGTGCCGTACCTACGCGCTATCACTACGATTCAGCGGCAGAGCCGGGTATCACTTCGTCCCCGGCGATCAAGAAGGGCAATGTATTCGCCAGTGGGCGATTCGACCTCACCGACTCCGTGCAGCTGTTCGGTGAGCTGGGCTACTACCGCGCCCGCTCTGAATCCTGGGTCAGCAGTGAATCCGGCTTCGGCGGCGATGGATTTCTGCTGCATATCCGGCCAGACGCCTTTTGGGTGCCGGAGTCACTGCGCGGAGCCGATGCCATTCGTCTGCTCAACTACCAGTTCGCCGATTCGGGCATTCGCAAAGTCGAGGTGGAAAACGATCAATCGCGCGTGCTGTTGGGTCTGCGCGGCTGGACCGAGGGTGGCTGGAACTGGGAGACCGCGTTGCTGTACTCGCGGTCGCGCAGCAAGGATACGCAGCAGGGCGGGCTGACCGATGCCTTCATCGAGGCTGTGAACCGTACCGATGCCAGTGCCTACAATCCATTCAGCGGCGGTGATCCAGCCAGCATCCGCGTGGGGGATGCCACCCCCTATGACACCTCGTCGTTCATTGGCGAGGCTACCCGGGAAGGGACCGCCGAACTGGCACTGTGGGACTTCAAGATCAATCGTCCCGACGTGATCACCTGGTATGCCGGCGACATCGGCCTGGCTGCAGGCGTGGAGTACCGCTATGAAAGCCGCGAGGATGATCGAGACGAGAACATCGACGGCAGCCGCCCTTACACGGACTGGTACACCGGCACCGTCGCGGCCAGCAACTTCTTCACCCATAGCCCCCGTCCGGACGTGCATGGCAGCCGCAACGTCAAGTCGGCGCTGATTGAACTGGCGGTTCCATTGATCTCGCCGGCACAGAACATTCCATTGGTGCAGTCGCTGGACCTGCAGATTGCGGGTCGGTATGAGGACTACAGCGACGCCGGACAGGTGGCAAAGCCGAAGTTCGCGGCGGCGTGGAAGGTCAACGACAGCGTGCTGCTGCGAGGCTCTGTCAGCGGCGGCTTCCGCGCTCCAGGCCTGGAGCTGGTCAATTCGCCACCGACCTATGGTTTTGGCTTCAACAACGATGCCGTCCGCTGCCACGCCCTGATCAGCAAGGGGGTACAACCCGATTACAGCGCCTGCTTGAACGCCTTCAGCAGCGGCTCGTCGGTCAAGCCTTCGGTCAGCACGGTGACGTCTTACGGCGACGACGTGAAGCCGGAAACCACACGACAATCCTCGTGGGGCGCTGTGTTCGAGCCACGGTTCCTGCCCGATTCGCTGGGCTCGCTGAGCCTGAGCGTGGATGCCTGGAAGGTGAAGGTGGAAAACCCCATCAGCACGCTGGGTGAGGAGCTGCTCTACGATGCCTACCTGCGCGTGGTGGAAGGCAGCAGCAACCCGAACGTGGTACGCGCGGCGGTGACGGCTGAGGATATCGCGCAGTTCGAGGGATCCGGTCTGGCACCGGTGGGCGTGGTGACCCACGTCTACACCCGCTATCAGAATCGTAGTCCGCTGACAGCATCCGGAGTGGACTACAACTTCAACTGGCGTCTGCCAGAGACCGCATGGGGGAACTTCGCCTTGCTGGTCAGCGTCAGCCAGCTCAAGGAATACACCCAGCGCAAGCCCATCGAGGTGCAGCAGGTGGCCGTCGCTGTCGCCAGCGGGCAGCTGAACATCATCGCCCCCGACCTGGGCGCGGCCAACGAGGTCGGCATCAATGGGGCCAAGCCGGAATGGCGGGCCAGTGCCACGCTGATCTGGAACCTGCAGGACTGGACCGTGCGCCTGCGCGATGACTACATCGACAGTGTGACGGCAGGGGCGTACTCGGACCGCAGGCCCTATGTGGTGGGGTCGACCCAGCGCTGGGCGCTGTCGGTAAAGAAGGAATTCAACCACGGTTGGCTCAACGGCACCGCAGTGGAAGTCGGGGCACGCAATCTGTTCGATGAGGAGCCGCCGCTGAACGCCTCCGGCAATTACCTTACCGCGCTGCATGAGTCGTACGGGCGCTACCTCCACGTTGGCATCTCCAAACACTGGTGAACTGCATGAAGACTCACACGCTCGTCCTGTCCGTCATGTTGGCCGTGTCCGCATCCGCTTGCAGCCCTGCGGATGGGGTGGTGGCCGAAGCGTCCGCGGCTGCACCGGCACCCAGCCGCTTCCAGCGGGAACACGCCGAGTGGGTGCAGCAACGTGCAGCCGACCTGCGCAGGCCCGACGGTTGGGTCAGCCTGATTGGACTGCACTGGATTGAAGCGGAGCGCCAGAACGTGGGCGCAGGCAAGGACAACCCCATTCGCCTGGCAATCGGACCGGACCGGCTCGGCCAACTGGAGCAACGCGCTGATGGGCTGTATTTCAAAGCCGCTGAGGGAGTGCGCATTACCGCCGACGGCAAGCCGCTGCAGGGTGACGTGCGGTTGGTGCCGGAAGGGAAGGGTGGGGGCACCAAGCTGGGGTATGACCAGGGCAAGGGGCAGATCACCGCGATCAGGCGTGGCCAGCGGCTGGCCCTGCGGGTGCGGCATGCCGATGCACCGGCGCGCGTGCAGTTTGCCGGCCTGGAGTTCTTTCCCGCCGATGAAGCCTGGCGCTTGCCGGCCCGCTTTGTTGCACACCCGGCGGGGAGGACCTTGCCCATTGCCAGCGTGATTGGCGAGGTCAGCAAGTCGCCGAACCCGGGCTACGTGGTGTTCGAGAAGGATGGGCGGAAGTGGCGACTGGAAGCGCTGGGTGATCCTGCAAAAGGTTTGAACCTGATGTTCCAGGACCAGACCACGGGACGGCAGACCTATGGCGTGGGCCGCTATCTGCACACGGAAGCGGTCGCTGCAGACGGTACCGTCACGCTGGATTTCAATCGTGCCTACAACCCACCCTGTGCCTACACCGATTACGCGACCTGTCCGCTGCCGCCGCCGGAAAACCGGTTGGCGCAGAAGGGTGCGAATGCACAGCCGGTGCGATTGGCGGTGCTGGCGGGCGAGAAGAAGTACGCGTTGGCGCAGCACTGACTGCAGGCACGGGAAGCGGGCTTCCAGACCGTGCCCGGGCACCGACTCCTGCCCGGGCGTATGACTTCATGGCGCCTTAACTGTCGTGACTTTACAACTTCGCCCATCGGGGGTGTCACGCCATGGGTAAAGCCGCATGAGGTCTGCCGGCCAAGGGCGGGCAAGGCTGCGCTTTGCCGGGGGACTGAAATGAACCGCATTCTCGGCTCTTCGATCTGGCCTGTAATACTGCTGGTTGCTTGCGTCTCGCTGCATGCCGGTGCGCAGGAACCATTCGACCCACTTTCCCGCAGTCCTGTCGAACGTCCCGAAACACTGAACGACGGCTGCGCTGCCACCTCTGACACGCGCTCGTACGCGCAATACATCACGCCCGGCTGGGCGGCGGGCACGCGACAAGGGCACTTCCTGGTCGGTGCCGACACGCAGTATCCGCGCATTGACGTGGGTGACGGCGGACATGAGGACGCTGCGGAGTCGGAGCGGCGGCTGCGGCTGGCCTTCGCCAAAGTCGCGTCAATGCGTGACGTCGGCTACTACGTGCCCATGTTCATCAATGGCGACCTCACCGAATTCGGTCATGGTCGCGAGCGGAGACCGTTGCAGGCGCTGTTTCCCCTGATGAACGGGCGCGCGAGCGGGCCCCTGTTCCTTCCTGGTCTGGGGAATCACGACTACGAGAACAACGTGGGCGACTGTGCCAATAATGGCTGCGCACGCGACAGTGTTTGTGACATTGTAAAGTGGGTCCGGGAAATCTATCCCACCTCGGCACACCCGGTAAACGTCGATTGGAAGTTCAGCGATGAGCTGCTTCGAGGGAGTCTTTCATACTCAGTCACCATCGGCAGGTTGCATTTCATCCAGCTCAACAACTACCCCGCCTACAGCACGTCCTTCAAGTCACATGTTGAGTTGGGCTTTCTGGACGAGGTGACCTATCAGATCGATCGGTCGGTGCGCTGGCTGGAAGGTGATCTCCGTGAAGCCCGCAAGGCTGGGCTGATCATTTTCATCAACATGCACAAGCGCCTGGGATGGTCCACGGGCGATTATGATTCCAAGATCAAGGCGCTCGTCGAAGGGTACGGTGTCAGCGCCATATTCGCCGGACACCATCATGCTGAGCAGGGGTTCTATCCCACCAGCAGATTCGGCTCGGTTCCCGTGTTCCAGACCGGTGCATTGACCAATGGCGCGTTGATGCGGGTGGATTACAACGTTGACGCGCAGTCCGCCGACGTCCGGGCCATTACGAGTGGCGGAGATCGGCTGGTGCGTACGATCCCCTTGATCGTGGGTCATGAGCTGCCTACCACGCCGATTGATTTCTCTGATTCGGAGATCGTGTTCTACGAAGGAAACAGCGGCTACCAGAACGTGGTATGCAATGTTCCGATAGGTACCAACAACATCAGGTTCAGCATGAAGCAGTACGGATGTTCGAACGACGAAGCCCGGTCATTGAGAATCATGAAGGCAAAGCGCGATACCTTCATCAGCGTTTACGGCAACTATGATCAAAACGGAAACCAGGGCTATGCGACGATTGAAGTGATCAACGATATCCTGCTGCCCGAAACCATCAGTTCATTCGATAAATCTGTCACGTCGGAAAACTGGAAGATCATCAAGTACGGACCTGAGGGTCTGGATGGAAGTATTTCCAGTGCGTGGGTCCGGCCGTACAACAGCACGACCAATGGCTATGCAACGTTCATGGAGCATGAGCATTTGAATGGCAATGTCGTATGTACCGAGATGTTGTCGCCCGACCGTAACTGGAACCTGGGAGGAGGGTGCGCGAACGATGAAATCAGTTCGGTGATCCTTCATCAGGCACGGGCGGGCATGAATGTCTGCCTGTTCGGAAACTGGGATATGAAGGAAAACGAGGGGTTCACATGTATCCAGGCGCGGGTGAATTTCAACCATCTGGGCGTTCACTCACTGGACATCAATGCAACGACTGACACTTACAAGATCTATCACTACGGCGGAAGAATCAACGGAAAAGTATCCAGTATCAAGATTGACTACATCCCTCTGGCTGAAGAGCCTGCTGACCCTACGCCGATTGATGCTGAGGTGGGTCCCGTGGAGTAGCGGGGGGCGGGGTCGAAGCTGGCGAAGGCTGAATCGGAGCTGGCAGTTTGACCTCGCCGTCACTGTTTTTCACGGTCGCTTGCGGGCGCGGTGCCGAGACTGCTCGCATTCCCACCCACAGGAGTCGACCATGCAGACCCAACTCAAGATGCTGTGCCTGGGCACCTTGCTGGCCATTTCCACTGCAGCTTCGGCGCAGACTTACGGTCCGAAAGACGAAGGCCGACGTTTCAACGATGGCAGCAAGGTGGTGTGCCATAACGTGGAAGTCCAACGCAACAGCAAGGACCCCAATCGAATCGCCGGTACGGCCATTGGAGCGGTCGCTGGTGGCCTGCTGGGTAACCAGGTGGGTGGGGGCAACGGCAAGAAGGTGGCTACCGTGGCCGGTGCCGTCGCCGGTGGCGCAGCGGGTCGTCATATCCAGGGTAACCAGCAGTCCAAAAATGGCGATCGGGTGGTTGAGCGCCGTTGTGAGCGGCGTTATCCGTAACCGGTTGATGCACAGGTTTGCCTGGTTGCCGGCCAGCGGCCAGCACTACCGGGATACAGCGGCCAGCGTGTAGCTGGCCGTTCTTTTATCGCGTTGGTGGGTTGCCGGCGATGGTGCGCGCGCCGGTGATGATCATACGCAGCATCTGCGACAGCTGATCAATCAGCTCGGGGTCCTTTTGCGGCGGCTGGTCCAGCGCACTGCCTCCCATCGCAAACACCAGCCGGGTAATGGCTTTCGCAACCAGATGCGGTTCGTGCAGCACCGCGCCGTTGTCGGCGGCGGCAAGACGGATCAGGTCCACGCAGAGTTCTTCTTCGAAGTAGTTCAGTTCGCGCTCGACGGCGTGTTTGAATGCGTCAGAACCGGCGCTGCCTTCGCGCAGCATCACGTGCAGCAGGCGATCATCGGCGCGGAGCTGTTCGAAGAAGGTTTCCACCGACACCCGGATCACACTGCGGTCGGAGGAAGCGGCGCGCTGCCGCGCCTGGCCGATGATGGTGCGCAGGGAGCGCCCCGCCAGATCGATCAGGGCGACGGTCAGCTCGTCCATGTCGCGGAACTGGCGGTAGAACGAATTCGGCGCAATGCCGGCTTCGCGTGCCACTTCGCGCAGGCTCAGGGTGGAGACACTGCGATGCGGGCCGATGAGCGCCAGCGCCGCGGCCAACAGGTCATCGCGGGAGATCGCCCCCTTGCGCGCCGGGTGTGTCTCATCGGCCGCTGATACGGCAAGGTCGGTGGCAGTCAGGGAGGGCTGGGCGGTCATCAGATGAATCATAGCTGGTCCGCGCGATATACAAGTGTATACACACCTGTATGCTCGGTCGTATAGTGGCGGCATGAACGCTCGAGTCCGTCCCGCCGTCCGCCGCCGCAATCCGCTGCTGCCCCGCAACTGGGTGTCGGAAGAACTGTTCGACTTCTGGGCGGGACAGGTGCATCCGCTCTGGACCCTGCGCCGTGCACGCGCCCGACTGGTGGCCCGCGAGCGCGCCAGCGCGGATGCGGTGACGCTGGTGCTGCGGCCGAACCGGCATTTCAAAGGGCTGCTGCCGGGCCAGCACATCAATCTGGGGGTGGAGGTCGACGGACGCCGGCTCAGCCGCAGCTACAGCCCGACGCGGCTGGACGATGGCACCCTGGCGATCACGGTGAAGACCGTATCCGGTGGCGCAGTCAGCCAGCATCTGGCCACCCGTGCGCAGCCCGGCGACGTGTTCGAGCTGGGCGCGGCCTTTGGCGAGATGACCCTGTCCAGGTTGCCCACGTCACCGCTGGTGCTGCTGGCCGCCGGCAGCGGCATTACGCCGATGCGCGCGCTGCTGCGCCAGCTGGATGCGGCCGGGGTACCGGACCGTGTGGACCTGGTCTACTGGGCGCAGACCCGCGAGTCGCTGTGCTTCGTGGACGAGTTCAACGCCCTGGCCGCGCGTCATCCGAACCTGCGCGTGCATCTGGCGCTGACGCGCGATCCGCAGCATCCGTCCCTGCGCGTGGGCGACTACGACTTTGGCGCGTTGGGCGATCTGGGCGGTGCGCAGGTCATGGCCTGTGGCCCTGCTGGCTTTGTGGAAAGCGCGCGCATCCGCCTGAAGGCGCAAGTGGCGGGCTTCCAGGCCGAAGCCTTCAGCCCGCCGTCGGCCAGCGACGTGGCCGCCGAAACCGGCACCGTGCAGGTCGAGCTGCGTCGCAGCGGCCGCACCCTGGAACTGCCCCGTGGCACCGCGCTGCTGGCCGCGCTGGAAGCCGAGGGCCTGCGCCCGGCCAGCGGTTGCCGCATGGGTATCTGCAACACCTGTGTCTGCGGCAAGGTCAGCGGGGTCACCCGCAACACCCTGACTGGCGAACACGCGACCGAACCGGCCACGCAAGTAAGGCTGTGCGTGAACAGCGCCAGCACCGATCTGATTCTGGAGCTTTGAGCATGTCTTCCGTGCAAAACCGCGTGTTGTCGGCCAACGAACTACAGACCTTCGGCGACGAACTCGATGCGCTGCGCGCGCGCCACATGGCGACCCTGGGTGCCGCCGATGCCCGCTATATCCGCCGCGTGGTGGCCGGCGTACGCTGGACCGGCGTGGCCGGGCGCGCACTGCTGTTCCTGGGCGCTTTCGTGCACAGCGTGCTGATTCCGGCGTGGATTGCCGGTGTGGCACTGCTGGCGCTGTCGAAGATCCTCGAAAACATGGAGCTGGCGCACAACGTCATTCACGGCCAGTACGACTGGATGGGCGACGCACAACTGCAGGGCAGTACCTACGAATGGGACATCGTCGGCACTGCCGACAACTGGCGCAAGACCCACAACTTCCGCCACCACACCTACACCAATGTGCGCGGGCTGGACGATGACATCGGCTACGGCCTGCTGCGCATTTTCCCGGAACAGCGCTGGCGTCCGTTCTATCTGATGCAGCCGTTCATTGCGGTGGTGTTCGCGCTGCTGTTCGAATGGGGCATCGCCATCCAGGACCTCAAGATCGGTCGCCTGCTGGCCGGCAAGATGACCTTCAGGCAGTTGCTGCGGCAGGCGCGCCCGGTGGGCCGCAAGGTCGGCAAACAGGTGTTCAAGGATTACATCCTGTTCCCGGCGCTGGCCGGCCCGTTCTTCCTGCCGGTGCTGCTGGGCAACGTGGCGGCGAACCTGATCCGCAACGTGTGGACCTATGTGGTGATCTTCTGCGGCCACTTCACTGCTGACGCGGAAACCTTCCCCAAGGAATGCGTGCGCGATGAAACGCGCGGCCACTGGTACCTGCGCCAGCTGCGTGGTTCGTCGAACATTGCCGGCGGCAAGGTGATGAACCTGATGACCGGCAACCTGAGCCACCAGATCGAGCACCATTTCTACCCGGACGTGCCGGCCAACCGGTACGCGGCCATTGCGGTGGAAGTGCGGGAGATCTGCCAGCGTTATGGCCAGCACTACAACACCGGGTCGCTGCCGAAGCAGTTCGGGCAGGTGATCTGGCGGATTCTGCGGCATTCTCTGCCGAGCCGGCCGCGGGTCGTGGTGGTGCCTGAGCGTACGCCGGTGCCGTCCACGCCTTAAGGCATGGTGTGGAACGGTGGTGGCGATGGGATGACACACATGGCGCGCCGGTACGGGATGGCGTTTGTGGCGGAATGACGCGCATGGCCCGGCACTACGGGCCGCGGCTGTCGTAGAGCGGGGCTTGCCCCGCTGCTTTTTGCGCGTCGTCATCAGCGGGGCAAGTTCCGCTCTACAACGACAGTTCCCATTGCAGTCGCCAGGTCGCGCTGATCCGGCGTACGCGCTGCAACTGTTGAGTGCCATTCTCATCCTGCAGGCGCTGACCTGAACGTGTGTCCGGATGCAGAAGGTTGCCAGCGCCGAGCCGCAGCTTGTTGCGCGACCCGAAGGCAAGAAGCACATACACATCCAGCTCGCGATTCCACCCTTCCATATCCGTCTGCCACGTACTCACCCGCGTGGCATCGCCGCCGCGCCACGTGTAGCTGGCCCCGGTACTCCAACGCGAATCGATCCGATAGTCCGCGCCCACTGAACCGGTGAAACGCAGCTGCCCATCCAATCGGTTGTCGGGCCCGGGCACGTCATCCACCCGTGAGTCGTTGTAGGTAGCATTGGCGCGCAGCGTAATATCCGGCGCGTCCTCGACCAGCGCGTGCAACGGTGCTTTCGCATCCATCTCAACGCCCCAGCTGCGCGCCGCCCCGCCGTTGCGTGGCGTTGCCACCCATCGTCCATCGCGCAAGGTGGCGTCGGTCAGCACTACATCGTGGATGCGTCGCGCATAGCCGCCGATGCTCCACTGAACCCCGTTCTTTCGTTGCACCTCGTAGGCAAGGTCGGCACCCGTCGCAAGTTCAGGCCGCAGTGCCGGATTACCTTGTTCGTCAGGATTCAACGGCCTGTTGTTGGTGGAGGTGTACGGGCGTGGAATCAACGAACCCAACGTCGGCGATTTGTAGGTCCGGGTGAGTGCAAGGCGCAGTTGACGATCACCATTGCCTGGCAGCTTCCAGCGTGACTGCAGAATGGGGGAGAGCACACTGTCGGTCTGCCGGACAGGATCGAAACCACTGCCGCTGCTGCGCGTGTTGATGTGCTCCCAGCGCGTGCCCAGGTACAGCGACCAGCGTGGGGAAATTTCGATGTCGTCCTGCGCATACAGCGCCAGCCGCCCGACCTGGGCGTCGAAGGAAAGGTCGCTGATGCTGCCGGGGAGACCCACGATGGGCCGCAGCTGCTGGACCCGCTCCTCGTCGCGCTGGTCCAGGCTGGCTTCCCAACCCAGTTGCAAGGTGTGCCGGCCCCGAGAGGGCAGTGCCCACTTGCCGGTGCTGTTGGCGTTGCGAACATTAAGGCGTGCGTCGGTGTGGTCGTCCAGATTCTGCTGGCCTTGCGCGTCCTGGCCTTGTTCGCGATAGCGGTAGCGTTCGTGATTGCCACCCAGCGCCAACTTGCTGCTGAAGCTGCCGCCGGCATCCAGCGCATGCGTCCACTCCGCACTGCCGTTGGCCTGAATCAGATCTATCGTCGTCTGTTGCTGGTACTGGGTGTGAAGCAGTGGCTCGCCCAGCCGGGTGCGCCAGTCAATATCGATGTGGCGCTGGAAGCGGCTGGCGTCGATGTAGGCCTGCAGGGCCAGTGTATCGGTGTTGTCGAAGGTGAGTTCAAGGCTGGGGGTGACCACCAGCGCTTCCCGGGTGCCGCGGGCGCGGAGTGCGCTCTGGCGGAGCGCTGTGGGCTGACCTGAGGCATCATTCGCGGTTTCAGTGGCGGCTTCCTCCACCAGAAACGCACGGCGGGTGGCAGTGGTGGTGATCGTATGGCTGCGGCCTTCGCTGTGGCGGCTGCGCTGCCAGGATACGGACGGTGTGCTGCGGCCGCTGTTCATGCTCCAGTTCGCGGTAACCGTGTCGGCATCACGTTCGGCACCGGAGACCAGCACGATGTTCAAGGTTCCGGCAATGGCTTCGCCGCGCACGTCGGCGGTAGGCGCGCGCAGAATCTCGACCTTCTCGACCATGTCCGGGCTCAGCGAATCCAGATCGAAGCCCAGCGGTGCCTTCTGTCCGTTGATCAGAATCTGTGTGTACCCGTTGCCCAGTCCGCGCAGGCTGACGCCACCGGGTCGGCCAGGCGCTCCGGGCACCACGCTGACGCCGGGCAGCCGTTTGAGCGCATCCAGCAGGGCAGTGTCACCGTATTGGCGCAGCGCGCTCGCATCGAACACGATGCGTGTGGCACCGTCATCGCGGCGTGCGTCGTAGCGCTCGACCTGCACCTGCACGGTGTCCAGTTCGGTGGCGGGTGGCGATTGAGCGGCAGCGGGTGCGGCCATTAACGCGGGCAACACCAGCAGGGCAGGGCAACGTGCAGGCATGCAACAACCTCCTGTGCAGATCAGGAAAATGAATGAGGTAGAGCGGGGCTTGCCCCGCTGTCAGGCACGGGCGTCGTAGAGCGGGGCTTGCCCCGCTGCCGCGAACCGCGCTACTGCAGGTGCTTCAACGGATCCACCCGCTCACCGTTGAACAACAGTTCCCAGTGCAGATGCGGCCCGGTCACGCGCCCAGTGCGTCCGCTGAGCGCAACCGTCTCACCGCGCCGCACACGCTGGCCCGGCAGCAGCCCGGTACTGTCCAGGTGCGCGAACAGACTCTGCCAACCGTTCCCATGATCAATCACCACCACTGTCCCGTACTGATCTCCCTCGGGGTAGTGAGGGGTGGCAGCCACCACGACACCATCGGCCGGTGCCATCACCGGCGTGCCCACGCGGGCGGCAAAATCGGTGCCCCGGTGGGCGCGCTGACGGATGCCGCCGTTGTCCCCGTAGTGGCTGGTGATGCGCACCTGCCCCAACGGCGCACTGAAGCGTTGCCCCGCTGCCGCCAGGGGAGAGATCGATGCCGGTGCCATCGCCACGCGCATGCTGCTGAGGGAGGTCAACGGAGGCAGCGGAGCCGGTGACAGCACGGCCGCCTGCACAACCGTCATGACGGCACCACTCACCAGCAGTGCAGCGAGCACGGCGATACGACCTGGCCACGAGGTTCGTATCGCGCTGCCACCCCGCAGCATGTGCTGAAGGCGCAGCTGGTGGCCGGCCATGTCGCGGTGGGTCAGCGCGGTCGCCGGGGGGGGGCGCGCTGCCGTGCCCGGCCAGGCGCAGCGCGCCCAGATAGGCAACGGCGAAACTGCGGCCGGCGGCGGCATCGCCGCCCAGTGCCATGGCATCGCATCGGAGCTCGGCGGCCATCTGCACACGAGCAGCGATATGCCGCACGAAGGGGTTGAACCACAGCAGCGCGCCGACCATTGCCATCGTGCCGGCGCGTTGCGGATCGCCACGCTCCAGGTGCGCGGCTTCATGCCGCAGCACCAGGCGTAGCTGAAGGTCGCTGAAGTGGTGCAGCGCACTCTCGGGCAGCACGATGGTTGGTCGCGGCCAGCGCACAGCGAACGGGGTCATTGCGTGTGAAGTGAGGCGTACCTTGATGCCCTGCGCGCGCAGGGCAAGCGCCTGCTGCGTGCTTGCCGGGCCGGGCCAGTTGGACGTTGCCATCACCTCCGATGCGTCGCGCACAACCCGGTACGCAGCCCAGCTTCCGGCGAGCAGGCGTAACAGCGCCAGTGCCGAACCCAGCAGCCAGGTCGCCATCAACAACCCCCCCAGCCAGGACCAGCCCCGTCCAGGTGAGGCGACTGCGCCGAGGGTGGTCGCAGGGTTGTCCAACGCCAGCGGAAGGGGCAGCGCAACTGGCAGTGCCGCCAGCGGGACCGGGGCCAAGCCTGCCAGCAGCAGCGACAGCAGGGGAGGAAGGACCGCCAGACACCACGCCGCGAACCACACGCCCGGGGTAGACACCGCCTGCGGCCACAGTCGCTGCAGCATGCGACCCAAAGCCAGTGCAAACGCGGCGCTGGCCACGCTACCCAGCGACAGCAGCATCCAGGTCTGCGGGGGCAGCGCACTCATGCGGCGTCATCCGGTTCAGGGGCGTGCAGCAATGCCTCCAGTTGCTGCAGTTCCTGTTCACTCAACAGGCGGCTGTCGGCGAAGGCCTGCACCGGCAGCGCGCCGTCGAGTTCCAGTACGCGGCGGGCGAAATCCGCGCTCAAGGCTGCCAGCGTGGCGACCTTGCCGACCTGCGCCCGGTAGACATTGAGGCCGTGTTCGCTGGTTTCCGTCACCAGCCCCTTGTCGACCATCCGCTCCAGCGTCTTGCGCGTGGAGGAGTAGGACCAGTCCAAGCTGGCGGCGATGCCGTTGTGCAGTTCGCGGGCACTACAGGCGTCCAGTCGCCATAGGCACTTGAGTAGTTCCAGTTCGGCGTTGGAGGGGGTGGGGGGGCGGACCATGGCGGGTGCCTGGTAGATGCGGTGTCGCAAGTGTGCGACATGTGTCGCATGACGTGCAACCCCTTGGCAGTGACCTGATCGGGGAACGCTGCGATTGTCGGGAACGCCGACATTGCCCGGGATGTCGGGAACGCTTGCGTAGAGCGGGGCTTGCCCCGCTGCTTTTTGCGCGGCGTCATCAGCGGGGCAAGCCCCGCTGTACGGGTGGGTCGGTACGCCCAGCGGGGCAAGCCCCGCTCTACATCAATCCGAAGTTCCGATCACCCCTTCGGCCAACGGCACCCGCGAACCATCCAGCAAACCACGGCTGAGCACTCCGTCCTCAATGAACAGCAGCTCCCCGTTCTCGCCGTTCTTGATACTGCTGTCGATCGCAATGATGCGGTCACCATGGAACGTGCTCACGTGCGGCATCGACGTGTGTCCGACCACGATCCGCTTCAGCTCCAGCTGTTTCAGCAGAGCATCCACCTGGGCGGTATCCATGCGCCCGTCGAAGTAGCCGCGGAACCAGATTGGACTGGTCTTGCCATCAAACAGGCGCGCGCTGTCCGGAGCCGCCTTGACCTGTTCGCGCGGCAGGCCGAGCGAGGCTTGGTACAGCGCATTGGTGGCCTCCAGTGCCTGCACCAGGTCGACATTCTCAGCCGCGATACCGCCGTGCAGGAACAAGGTGTCGCCGATCTGCAGCAGCGCCGGGCGGGTGCGCAGCCATTGCCCGAGCACCGAATCGGCGGCATACAACCCCGGATAGGTACGGCCGAGCAGGCGTGCGCTCTTGAGGTACTTGGGGTTGACGTAGCGCAGGTCGCGGTACAGCACCATGGTTTCGTGGTTGCCCAGCACGAAGTGCACCGCGCCGCCGGCAGCGGTCGCCTGCTGCTGCAGGCTGTACAACAACCAGAAGGCTTCAGTGACCTGCGGCCCACGATCAAAAACATCGCCCGCCACCACCAGGGTGGCGGTGCCCAGAGACCAGCGGTCCTGGTCGTCGATCACGTGATGCGCGCGCAGCAGTTGCACCAGCAGGCCGTACTGGCCATGGATGTCGGACAGTGCCACGATGCATGGCACCGCTGGCAACTGTGCAGGCGCGGGGGCGAGCAGTGGACCGATTTCCAGCGCATGCGGATACCCGCATTCGGGCAATACCACTGTGTTTGGGCTGCGCGCAGGCAGATCCCGCCGCACCACATGGTCGTCGCACACCCACTGCGCCTGATGGCCGTCGCCGGTCAGAAACACATAGGGGCCGTCCGCATCAACGTGTTCAGCCGGAGCGGCGAGCTCGCGGGCGGAAGTGGCGAATCCCGCCGCGAGCAGAAGAGCAGCGGCCAATACCGGGCGCAACGTCACGGGCAGTTCCAACAGCAAAGAACGCCATCTTACGTAGTGACACGCCATGCGTGTCAACGTGCCCCACAGCCGTCCAATCCAACCAGGACGCCGCGCCCGCTTCCATCAGAAAGTCGCGCGCAGGTTGAACAACACCCGCCGCGGCTCACCCCAGTAGCCCGAGTTGAAGAAGCCCACATTCCGGTAATACACCTTGTCGAACACGTTGGTCACGGTAACCCCCATGCTCATGTTGTCGTTGATGCGGTAGCGGCCCATCAGGTCAAACAGCATGTAGCCGCCCTGGCGCATCTTGCCGGTAGCGGTGATCGGCGCACCGGCCGCGGTGTAGCGACCGGTGGGAATGGGCTGCAGCTGGTAGATCTCGCTCTGTACCGTGAAACCACCGCCCACCATCCAGTCGCCGCGACGATACGTGGTGTTGAAGCGCGCCAGCTGCATCGGGCTGGTGCTGGCGAAGCGGCTGCCATCCGGGTTGGTGCTGTAGGCGTAGGTGTAGCCTCCGGTCATGCTCCAGTGGTCGGTGATCGAGCCGGAGACCTCGAACTCCGCACCGTTGGTCTCGATGCCCTTGCTGGAGATGTAGGGCACGCCGCCGTCGGGCAGGATCACGTCGGCTCCGGCCGGGTCGCGCGTGGCCACGTTGTCCTGCTTCATGTAGAAGCCATTGAGCGAGCCGTACAGGCGGCCACCAAAAAGCTCGCCCTTGAAGCCGTACTCGTAGTTGCTGCCGGTGACCGGATCCAGCAGCTGGTTGTTGACGTCACGCAGGGCGGTTGCCTGGAACACGTCCGAGTAGCTGGCAAAGGCGGTGATGCTGCTGCTCAGGTCATACAGCACGCCCAGATAAGGCGTCGGTTCGTGTGCGGTGGTGCGTGCGCTGCGGCCGGTGAAGTCGCCGTTGACGTCGTAGTTGTCGGTGGTGGTGCGGTAGTCCGAGTAGCGCACGCCGGCGATCACCTTCAGCGGGTCGATCGGGTTCAGGCGCGCGGCCGCGTAGTAGCCCGTCTCGGTGGTGTTCACCGTGCTGGATGGGATGCCGTAATTGAACGTGGTCGGCTTGCCGATGTTGCCGTCCCAGCTGTAGATGCTGGGGAAGGCGGCTACGTTGTACGGGCGCGAGCTGATGCCGGCGCGGATCGTGTCCAGGTCACGGTCGTAGTGGCTCACGCCCACCACCAGTTCGTGCTGGCGGCCGAACAGGTGGAACGGGCCGGAGGCATACAGGTCGAAGGCGTCTTCGCGGGTTTCCGACACCGAGTACGTGTCGGCAATGCGCAGGCCCAGGCCGGTTAACGGGTCGGCCCAGTTGCCGGTGTTGGAGCCGGCCAGCAGCAGCGAGTCGGTGTCGGTGGCGCGGTGGTTGTAGGCGATGCGACCACTCCAGCCCGCGCCCAGCTGCTGCTCCAGGGTCAGGAAGTAATTGGTGCTTTCGCGGTTCCATTCGTTCCAGCGTGCGCCGGCACTGTACGAGCGCGGCATCACCGCACGGCTGCCGTCGCGGAAGTACAGGGGCGAGGCGCTCCAGGCACCGCCATCCGAGGCGGTCTTGAGGTAGTCGATACCCGAGCGCAGGCGGGTGCTGTCGGTCAGGTCGGCCTCGATCACGCCATACAGGCTGGGCGAAGTGTCGTGCTGGAAGCGCACCCAGCTTTCCTTGTCAGTGTAGGCCCCGACGAAGCGACCGCGCACGCGTCCGCCCGAGGTGAGCGGGCCGCCCACGTCCACTTCAGCGCGGCGGTAATCCCAGGAACCTGCACTCAGGCTGGTGCTGGCCTGGAAGGTGTCGGTGGGTCGCTTGCGCACCATGTTGACCGTGGCCGACGGATTGCCCGACCCGGTGACCAGGCCGCTGGCCCCGCGCACGATTTCAATGCGCTCGTAGATCGAGGTGTCGCTCAGGATGGAGTTGCCACCGGCACCGGTGGTGTAATTGGTGGGTACGCCGTCGAACATGAAGTTGTTGATGGCAAAACCACGCGCGTTGAAAAGCGTGCGGTTGCTGTCATAGGACTGCACGGTGACGCCGGGGGTCTGCTGCAGCACCTCGGCGATGGTGATCAGGTTGAAGTCCTCGATCCGCTGGCGGGTGAACACGGCCAGCGACTGCGGGGTTTCGCGCAGGGTCAGCGGCAGCTTGGTGGCGGTGTTGGTGCCGTAGACCTGGTAGCCCTCGGTGCGCTGGGTGACCAGCACCTTGTCCAGCTCGGTGGTGGTCGGCGCATTGGCGGCGCTCTGCGCCAATGCCAGCGAAGGCGCAGCAGCCAGCGCCAGGCACAGCGCCAGGGTACTCCGGCGCGGTGCGCCGGGCAGGGAATCACGGATCATGGAGACCTCTGGGTAACGGAAATCAGGAAGCGGAATCGCGCGGGGCGCGGGCGGGCGTAGCGCCTGGCGAAGGACGCGCACGCGGTGCGGTCCGATAGCTGAGCCAAAACAAGGGGGGAGCGGCCGCAGCTGCGAGCACGCCGAGCCCGGCGATGACGCCGTAGGCCAGGCCCCAGCTGAAGACACAACAACTGGCCGACGCCAGCAGCGCAACCCAGCCGGACGCGCGCAGGCAGTGGCGTTGCAATGGCGATGGCAGTGCGGAGAACACGTCGCGATGGTGGCGGTCCATCGACAGCGCCAGAGCGGTAAAGCCAAGCATCGCCAGCAGCCACGCCACCACGGTCATGCGCTGGCCTCGCTGGCGTTCAAGGCGCTGCCGCGCGGCATCCGGGCCCGGCGCGCCGCAGGCACGTGGCGATGCACCTTGCGTGCGGCCCACAGCAGCGCCGTGCCGAGCAGGCCCAGGCCGACATCGATGCCCGCCTTGGCGGTATCGCCCGCCGCCAACGCACTGAACAGTCCGCCGTTCCATGCCAGCAGGTTGAACACTGGCAGCAGCAGCGCCAGCCCGCCCGCCACCGCCAGTTGCTCGGCCCATGCGCGGCGGGGCACCCGCAGGCTGGCATGCAGCAGGCACAGCGCCCACGCGGCGAAGAACACACTGATCTCGGCTTGGGCGCGGGCGTCCAGACCGACCGGCAACAGCCGGTTGCCCCACAGGAACGCCAGCATCGCCAGTGGCAGGCCGGCAACGAAACCGATGTTCATGCGCTCAACGAAGCGGAACGCGCGCGGCGGCTGGGTGGGGTCGGGCAACTGCTCGCGCCGTTTCACCGTCCACAACACCAGCCCGGTGGCCACCATCAGCGTGCCGGCCACGCCAGACAGGAAGAACAGCCAGCGCATCAGTGTGGGAGCGAAGCGCGCCGCATGCAGGCCGATCATGCCGTCGCGGGTAAACACCCCCGCCGAGCGCTCGGCAACCGGGCTCAGTAGCGCGCCCTGGTCGTCATAACGCAGCGCCTCGCCGTTGTCGGCAATGCGGTCGCCACTGTCGCGGCGGAAGGTGATGCGCAAGGCCGCGTCGCCGGGATGGTCGACCAGCACCGAACCGGCATGGCCATTGCCCCATTGCCGCTGCGCGCTTTCCATCAGCGTTGCCAGCGCCGGCATCACCACGCGTTGCCCCGCAGGCTGCACCTTGGCCTCGCGCGGGAACAGCTCGGCGAAGAACGCATCGCGACTGCCGAAATTCGCCTGCACCGCCCACGGCATGTACACCGTCATCAGGGTGATCAGTCCGGTGTAGGTGATCATCAGATGGAACGGCAGCGACAGCACCGCCAGCGCGCTGTGGCCGTCCAGCCAGCTGCGTTGGCCCTTGCCACGGCGGAAGCTGAAGAAGTCGGCGAAGATCTTCTTGTGGGTGATCACCCCGCTGATGATCGCCACCAGCATGAATACCGTGCAGAAGCAGACGAACCAGCGCGCCCACAGCGCCGGCACGTAGTGCAGGTCGAAGTGCAGGCGATAGAAGAAGTCGCCACCGCGGGTGTCGCGTGCCTGCACCGGGTTGCCCGCGGCATCCAGCGTGGCCTGCCAGGGGTTGGGCTGGCCGCGCTTCGGCTCGGGCGCGTTCGTGGGCTGCCAGCGCACGGTGGTGGCGTTGCTGCGTGAGCCCGGTAGATCAATCGACCAGCGTGCGGCGTCAGGCGCGGTGTGCGTGAGGAAGCGCTGTGCCTGGTCCAGCGCGACGTCAGAGGCGGCCGGCAGCCCCAGTTCCGGCTGCATCCAGCGGGTGAGCTCGTTGCGCCAGTAGCTGGCGGTGCCGGCAATGAAGATCAGGTACAGCACCCAGCCGACCACCAGTCCGGACCAGGTATGCAGCACCGCCTGTGACTGACGGAATCGCAGGCTCATGCGAACCCCAGCGCGTGCAGTGCGGCCGGCGCTGCGCCGAGGGTGATCGCCGCGGTCAATCCAGGTACCGCACGCAAGGTGCTGCGCGCGGCATAAGTCCAGATCGCCGCGAGCGCGTGGACTACGAAGGAGGCCATGGTGGCGACCAGCGCGGCGTCAGCGGGACTGCCCGGCAGCAGGCGCGCAAGGCCGTCGGCCCAGGCCGCCGCCACGGCATAGCCGCCGATCAGCGCCAGCAGCCCGCGCGCCCACAGCTGGGCATTGTCTTTGCGGCGGGAGGTGGTGCGCCGCACAGGCGATGCAGGAGACGGGGCGGTAGACATCGTGAATGTAGTTGAGAATGGCATGGCAATTGCGACTTACTATTATTTGATGCCGTCGCGTGGGCCGTATCCCCCGTTTGGGGGATGCCACGACCGACCCTTGCACCGTAGAGCGGGGCTTGCCCCGCTGCTTTTCGCGGCCAGCGTCCAGCGGGGCGAGCCCCGCTCTACGACCCGATCAATACGTCCAGCGGGGCGAGCCCCGCTCTACGACCCGATCAATACGTCCAGCGGGGCAAGCCCCGCTCTACGGCCGATCAATACGTGCGGCGGGTCAGCGCCGATGCTGCATGCGCCGATCGGGAGCCGGCGGCAAATCGTCACTCGCAAGCACCACGCGGTTGCGGCCGCGCTTCTTGGCTTCGTACATCGCGGCATCGGCACGCGCCATCAGATGCTCGAAATCCGGATGCTCGTCGTGCGCGGCAACGCCGATGCTGGCGGTCAGCGCCAGTTCCTGGCCGCTGGGCAGGGTGAGCGGGCTACGCGCGATATGTCCGCGCAGGTTCTCCGCAATCGACACCGCCTGGTCCACGGTAGCGGCCACCAGCACGATCACGAACTCCTCGCCGCCGTAGCGGAACAGGTAATCGCTGCCACGGGTGAACTGACTGAGCAGCCCGGCCACGTGCTGCAGGGCGCGGTCGCCACCGTCGTGGCCGTGGGTGTCGTTGATCACCTTGAAGTGGTCCAGGTCCAGCAGCAGCACCGCGAACGGCGTGTGCGAAGTACTCGCCAGTTCAATCTCCCGGCGCAGCACAGTGGGCAGGAAGCGCCGGTTGAGCAGATGGGTAAGGGCATCGCTGCCGGCATCCAGTTCGCCCACCCGCTCGAACAGCATGCCCAGCAGGGTGCGGATCTGCTCCAGCTTCTTGCGGATGTGCAGCAGGGCGCGCATGCGGGTACGGAAATCACTGTGGGTCAGAGCATCGGGCAGGCGCGCGTCGATGCGCTTGATCAGTGCGTCGATCTGCTGGGTTTCGCTGCTTTCGCCGAAACTGGGACGGCCCTTGTGGGTGAACCACAGTCCAAATTCTGACTCGGCCAGCCAGGCGCCTTCCGTCTCTGCACGCTGGCTGGCCATGGCATACAGCAACCCGTTTTCCCAATCCAGCAGCAGCGCACGCTGGCGCTCGCGTTCGGTGCTGACATTCTGCACCAGTGAGAACAATCGATACGCCGAGTCGGTCCGTGCCGAGCGTTCGCGTGCGTACGCATAGGCCAGGGTCATGCCCTCCATGGCGATGTCGATCACCGCACTGACGGCATTGATGGCTTGGAAGGCGATGTCGGCACTCGGGGCGCGCAGCTGGAGTGCGGCGAACAGGTGCCGCTTGAGCATGCGTGCCCCGCGTGTGACCAGGTCTACCGGAATGCCGACACGGGCGTGGACATCGCCAATCACCCGCTGCGCGGCCACGCTGGCCGATACCGTGGCGGGCGTGGTCGTCAGCAACTGCTGCAGCCACCGCTGCATCGACGGCTGCAGGTGCTGGCGGACCTGGTCATGCGAGAGATAACGTGCCGCGCGGGGGTCGTCCAGCAGCACCACATAGAAGTGCTCGGCCAGGCCGGGAGCCACGTCAGGCCCCAGCTGCTGCATCAGTGTCACCGCCTCCGGGCCAGCGTCCTGCAGGCAAAGCTGCCAGGCGGCGATCAACGCCTGGCTGGCGCGGTCCATCGATATCGTCTGCACGGAACTGTGACCTGTGACTCAAAACATCAGTATCGGTGGCTGGCCGCAAAGATGTAGGCGAAGTTCACGCACCTGCGACGATTGGTCGCGGCAGAGCGCGTCACTCCTGCAATGTTATAAACACCGTAATAGTCTCCTCACGCCCCGCCGCGCTAGCCTGTAGCCTTGCACAGGAGCTTTTGCCATGGGTCACGACCACGATCATCTACCCAGCGAAATCCGCCACGAGAGGCCGCTGTGGTGGGCGCTGGGGCTGACCAGCACGTTCCTGCTGGTGGAGGTGATGGGCGCGTTCTGGACCAACAGCCTGGCGTTGCTGTCCGACGCGGCGCACATGGCCACCGATACTTTGGCGCTGATGATCGCGCTGGTGGCGGTGCGGCTGGGCCGGCGGCCGCCGGACGCGCGCCGTACCTACGGCTATGCACGCCTCGAAGCGCTGGGCGCGATGATCAACGGCGCGCTGCTGTTCGTGGTTGCTGCGTACATTCTGTGGGAAGCCATCGCGCGCTTCCGCCAGCCGGTGGAAATCGCCTCCACCGGCATGCTGGTGATCGCAGCCTTCGGGCTGGCGATCAACCTGATCTCGATGCGCCTGCTGCGCGCGGGCAGCGGTGAAAGCCTCAACGTGAAAGGGGCCTACCTGGAAGTCTGGGCCGACATGCTCGGCTCGGTGGCGGTCATCATGGGCGCGCTGCTGATCCGTTGGACCGGATGGAAGGTGATTGACCCCATTCTGGCGGTATTAATCGGGCTGTGGGTGTTGCCGCGCACCTGGGTGCTGATGCGCGAAGCCATCAACGTGCTGCTGGAAGGCGTCCCCAAGGGCATCCAGGTGGATGCGGTGCGCACCCGCCTGTGTGCGCATCCCGATGTCCGTGACATTCATGACCTTCACGTATGGGCGCTGGCCTCCAGCACGCCGGCGCTGACCGCGCACGTGGTGATGGCCGAGGGCGTGGACGCCGATGGCCTGCGCCGCCAGCTTGGCACAGCGCTGCATGAAGCCTTTGGCATCGACCACGTAACCCTGCAGGTCGAGGTGGACCACTGCGGGGACGATTGCGCCGACGGCAAACCAACGCACGGCCACGGACACGATCATGCGCATGGCCACGACCATGCCGGCCACGCGCACGACCATGGCTCCTCCCGCGCCAGACCCGACGCCCAGGGCCACCACGGCCACCCGCACGCCTGAGCGGGGCAGGGGTCAGGGTTGCCGCTACAATGGCGGTCTGCCTTGCCACCTGTTGGAGATACTGCAGTGACCCGGAAACTCGTACTGTTGCGCCACGGCCAGAGCCAGTGGAACCTGGACAACCGCTTCACCGGCTGGGTGGACGTGGACCTGACCGAGCAGGGCCGCCGCGAGGCCGCCGCCGCCGGCAAGCTGATGCGCGAAGAAGGCCTGCAGTTCGACGTGGCCCACACCTCGGTGCTCAAGCGCGCGATCCACACCCTGCAGGGAGCCCTGGCCGAGCTGGACCAGGACTGGCTGCCGGTCAGCAAGAGCTGGCGCCTGAACGAGCGTCACTACGGCGGCCTGCAGGGCCTGGACAAGGCCGAAACCGCCGCCAAGCACGGCGAGGACCAAGTCAAGATCTGGCGTCGCTCCTACGACATCCCGCCGCCGCCGATGGACCTGGAAGACCCGGGTCACCCGATTCACGACCGACGTTACGCCGGCCTGGACCGCAATGCGCTGCCGGCTACGGAGTCGCTGGCCACCACGCTGGAGCGCGTGCTGCCGTATTGGTTCGACTCGATCGCGCCGCAGTTGAAGGACGGCAAGACCGTGCTGGTCACCGCCCACGGCAACTCGCTGCGTGCGCTGTACAAGTACCTCAACAACGTTTCGCAGGAAGCCATTCTGGAATTGAACATTCCGACCGGCATTCCGCTGCTGTTTGAATTGAACGACGACCTTACCGTGCAGTCGTTCCGTTATCTGGGCGACCCGGAAGCGGCGCGCAAGGCAGCAGAGGCCGTGGCGAATCAGGGTAAGGCCAGGTAACCCTCTCGATCCGTGGTGATTGCCCCGTAGAGCCACGCCCTGCGTGGCTGCGACTGCGTTTGGCACCGCGAAGCCACGCAGGGCGTGGCTCTACGGCAGATCATTACCCCGATGACACGCATGGCGTGTCACTACGGGACGCTGTGACCTTTGGCCGGTCCGCCCTGCGCACCACCCGCGTTACGCTGTGAGATTGCCCGCTCTGCGGGCAATGCTTCCAACTGCAGCCGGAGTGACGCATGACCTTTACCAAGCTGGCCCCGCTGGGCCTGACCGTTGCCATCGCCGCCTCGCTTGCCGCCTGCGGCAAGACCGACGCCCCCGCCGCCGACGCCACCCCGGCCAAGGCGGCGTTTGATCTGTCGCAGATCAAGACCCCGCTGATCTCGCTCAACAGCGCCGACCTTGACCCGGCCATTGCCGCCTGTACCGACCTCAATGGTTACGTCAACAGCAAGTGGCTGAAGGCCAACCCGGTGCCGAACGACCAGACCACCTGGGGCAGCTTCGAGATCCTGCGCGAGCGCTCGCTGGAAGTGCAGCACGCCCTGGTGCAGCAGGCCGCCGCCAGCCAGGCCAAAGCCGGCACCGTGGAAGCCAAGATCGGCGACATCTGGAAGACCGGCTCGGACGAGGCGAAGATCGAGGCCGCCGGTATCGCGCCGCTGCAGCCGCAGCTGGACAAGATTGCCGCGCTGAACGACACCGCCGCCATCACCCAGTACCTGCGCGACAGCCAGACCCAGGGCCAGGGCGTGCTGTTCTCGCTGTTCGCCAATGCGGATTACAAGGATTCGGCCAACGTCATCGCCTACGTCGGCCAGGGCGGCCTCGGCCTGCCTGAGCGTGGCTACTACTTCGATGATGCCCAGGCCAAGATCCGCGATGCCTATGTGGCTTACATCGAACAGGTGCTGACCCTGTCCGGCATTGATGCCGCCCAGGCCAAGACCGATGCCAAGGCGGTGATGGACTTCGAAACCCGGCTGGCCAAGGCCTCGATGACCCGCATCGACCTGCGCAACCCGGCCAACCGCTACAACCCGCTCAGCGCCGCCGAAGCCGACAAGCTGACCCCGAACTTCAGCTGGACCGCGCTGTTCGACACCCTCAAGGTGCCGGCCGCACAGAAGTTCTCGCTGGCGCAGCCGGGCTTCTTCACCGAAGTGGACAAGATGCTGACCGACGTGCCTGCCAGCACCTGGCAGGCCTACCTGCGCTTCCACACCGTCGACGATGCAGCGCCCTATCTGAGCAGCAACTTCGAGAAGGCCAACTTCGACTTCTACGGCACCACCCTGCGTGGCCAGAAGGAAATGCAGCCGCGCTGGAAGCGCGTGCTCGACTCGGTCAACACCTCCATCGGCGAAGGCCTCGGCCAGTTGTATGTCGACGCCGTGTTCCCGGCTGAATCCAAGGTGCAGATGCAGCACCT
Source organism: Stenotrophomonas maltophilia (assembly GCA_050983615.1). Classification (GTDB taxonomy): domain Bacteria; phylum Pseudomonadota; class Gammaproteobacteria; order Xanthomonadales; family Xanthomonadaceae; genus Stenotrophomonas; species Stenotrophomonas maltophilia_AZ. The sequence goes on from CP158958.1 coordinate 1,464,782, forward strand.
GGTCGAAAACCTCTCGGTCGCACTGAAGGCGCGCCTGGAGAAGCTGGACTGGATGGGCGAAGACACCCGCAGGAAGGCGCTGGAGAAGTGGGCCAGCTTCACCCCGAAGATCGGCTACCCGGACAAGTGGCGTGACTGGTCTGGCCTGGAAACCAATGCCGACAGCTACCTGGGCAACATGCAGGCGGCGCGTGCGTTCAACTACCGCTACATGTTGAACAAGATCGGCAAGCCGGTCGACAAGACCGAGTGGGGCATGACCCCGCAGACCGTCAACGCCTACTACAACGCGACCAAGAACGAGATCGTGTTCCCGGCCGCGATCCTGCAGGCTCCGTTCTTCGACGCCAAGGCCGACCCCGCCCTGAACTACGGTGGCATCGGCGCGGTGATCGGCCACGAAATGATGCACGGCTACGACGACTCCGGCAGCCAGTTCGCCGCCAACGGCAACTTCGACAACTGGTGGACCGACGCCGATCGCAAGGCCTTCACCGGCCGCACCGACCAGTTGGTCGCGCAGTTCGACGGCTACGAGTCGTTGCCGGGCGTGAACGTGAAGGGCAAGCTGACCCTGGGCGAGAACATCGGCGACCTGGGTGGCTTGACCGTGGCGTACGACGCGCTGCAGATGGCGCTGAAGGAAGACCCGAAGGCCAATGTAGAGGTCGATGGCCACAGCCAGGATCAGCGCTTCTTCATGAACTGGGCCACCGTGTGGCGTCGCAACTTCACCGACGGTGAGCTGCGTGTGCGTCTGAACACCGACCCGCATGCGCCGGCCAACTTCCGTGCCAACGGCGCGCCGTCGAACATGCCGTCGTTCGCGGCGGCGTTCGAGTGCAAGGCCGGTGACGCGATGGTGCGTTCCGACGACAAGCGCGTTGTGATCTGGTGATGGTGTGGGTCACGACCAACGGTCGTGACCCACCGGGCGAAAGGGTAGATCACGACCGTTGGTCGTGATCGCCCACCGGCAATGCGATCAACCCGGCGTCAACGTCATCAACAACGCCTTGGCCGCATTGAAGCGATCTTCCGGCAACGGCAACGGCACCTTGATGCGCAGCTTGTCCGGGCCATCCATGGTGTACAGCTTGGGCTGCTTCTGGATCATGGTGATCACCGCCATCGGGTCGATCTGCGGTTTGGCCTCGAACACGATGCGGCCACCGGCTTCGCCCAGTTCCAGCTTGCGGATGCCCAGGGCGTTGCACTGCAGCTTCAGTTCGGCAATCGCGAACAGGTATTTGGTCGGGTCTGGCAGCAGGCCGAAGCGGTCGATCATTTCAACCTGCAGCTCACGCAGCTCGGCATTGTCACGCGAACTGCTGATGCGCTTGTACAGGGTCAGGCGGGTGTGCACGTCGGGCAGGTAGTCGTCCGGAATCAGTGCCGGTACGTGCAACACGACTTCCGCCCCCCGCACTTCCTCGCCGCTGTCCAGGTCCGGCAGCTTGCCCTGGCGGATGCTGCGCACCGCGCGTTCCAGCAGCTCGGTGTACAGGCTGAAGCCCACCTCGGCCATCTGCCCGCTCTGGTCTTCACCCAGCAGTTCGCCGGCACCGCGGATTTCCAGGTCGTGGGTGGCCAGGGTGAAGCCTGCGCCCAGCTCGTCCATCGAGGCAATCGCTTCCAGGCGCTTTTCCGCGTCCGGGGTCATGGCGCGCTTGTCCGGCACCACCAGATAGGCATACGCGCGGTGGTGCGAGCGGCCGACGCGGCCGCGCAGCTGGTGCAGCTGGGCCAGACCAAAGCGGTCGGCGCGGTTGATGATGATGGTGTTGGCGTTGGGGATGTCGATGCCCGATTCGATGATCGTAGTCGACAGCAGCACGTTGTAGCGCTGCTTCTGGAAGTCCAGCATCACCCGTTCCAGCTCGCGCTCGGGCATCTGCCCGTGCGCGATGCCGATGCGCGCCTCCGGCACCAGTTCGGCCAGGTCGCGCTGCATGCGGCCGATGCTTTCCACATCGTTGTGCAGGAAGTACAGCTGCCCGCCGCGTGACAGCTCACGCTGGAACGCTTCCTTGAGCAGCGCGTTGTCCCAGGCGGTGATGAAGGTCTGCACCGCCAGCCGGTTCGGCGGCGGAGTGGCAATGATGGACAGGTCGCGCAGCCCGGCCATGGCCATGTTCAGCGTGCGAGGAATCGGTGTGGCGGTCAGGGTGAGCAGGTGCACGTTGGCGCGCATGGCCTTCAGGGCTTCCTTCTGGCGCACGCCGAACCGTTGTTCCTCGTCAACGATGACCAGGCCCAGATCCTTGAACTTCACGTCCGGCTGCAGCAGCCGGTGGGTGCCGACGATGACGTCAATGGTGCCGGCGGTCACCTTTTCCAGTTCGGCTTTGATTTCCTTGGTGGTTTTGAAGCGGGACAGCACTTCCACCTTCAGCGGGTAATCGGCGAATCGGTCGCGGAAGTTGCGGTAGTGCTGCTCGGCCAGCAGCGTGGTCGGCACCAGTACCGCGACCTGCTTGCCGGCACTGGCGGCGGCGAAGGCCGCGCGCACGGCGACTTCGGTCTTGCCGAAGCCGACGTCACCGCAGACCACACGATCCATCGGCTGGCTGCTGGCCAGGTCACGCAACGTGGCTTCGATCGCGGCCAGCTGGTCCGGCGTTTCCTCGAACGGGAAACCGGCCGCGAACGGTTCGTACATGGCCCGGTCCACGTGCAGGGCCAGGCCGGCGCGGGCCTGCCGGCGTGCCTGGATCTCCAGCAGCTCGGCGGCCACGTCGCGGACTTTCTCGGCCGCTTTGCGCTTGGCTTTGGTCCACTGTTCGCCGCCCAGCGAATGCAGCGGTGCGGTTTCCGGCGACGCGCCGCTGTAGCGACTGATCAGGTGCAACTGGGCGACCGGCACGTACAGGCGGTCGCCCTTGGCGTACTCGATCTCCAGGAATTCGCCGGGCATGCCACCGGCGTCGAGCACGATCAGGCCGCGGTAGCGGCCGACGCCGTGATCTTCATGGACGATGGGTGCGCCTTCGGTCAGCTCGCCGAGGTCGCGGATGATCGCTTCCGGTTCACGGCCCACGCGGCGGCTGCGGCGGGTGGTGCCCGCGCGCTCGGGGAACAGCTGGCGCTCGGTGAGCACCGCCAGGGGCGGCTGGTCCAGCGCGAAACCGTCTTCCAGCGGGGCGACCGTGATCGCGAAACGGATCTTCGCATCAGCGAGGAAGGTCGGCAGATCCGCCACCACTGGCGGCTTCAGTTCGGCGGCCTGCAGCACTTCCAGCAGCGCTTCACGACGGCCTGGCGAATCGGCAGCGATCAGCACGCGACCCGCGTAGTGGCCGAGGAAGGACTTCAGCGCTTCGCCGGCCGGCGCGTCGCGCGCGGCGACCGGCAGCGGCGGCAGCGGCTGGTCGCCCAGGGGCTGCGCGTCGGCGATGCGCGGGTGGTCGCTGTTCCAGACTTCAATGCGGGGCAGGGTGTTGAGCCGTGCATTGAGCGCGTCTGGCGACAGATACAGTTCGGCCGGGGGTAGCAGCGGCCGCTCCACGTCATGGCGGCGCTGCTCGTAACGGTTCTGGGTCTGCGCCCAGAACGCGGCAGCAGCCTCGCCGACGCCGGCTGCGATCACCGGCAACGCTTTGGGCTGCAGGTAATCAAACAGGGTGGCAGTCTGGTCGAAGAACAGCGGCAGGTAGTACTCCACGCCCGCCGGTGCCAGCCCGGACTTGAGATCCTGGTACAACGCGCTGCGCCGGGTGTCGACGTCGAAGCGCTCGCGCAGGGTGCCCAGCACCCGCGACACGCTGAGGTCATCCAGTGGCACTTCGCGGCCCGGCAGCATGTGCACGGCGTCGACCTTGTCGAGTGAACGCTGGCTTTCCGGGTCGAAGGCACGAATCGAATCGATGTCCTCGTCGAGCAGTTCCACCCGAAGCGGTGCATCCGCGCCCATCGGGAACACATCCAGCAGCCCACCGCGCACCGCGAAGTCGCCCGGGTCCATCACCTGCGGCACATTACGGTAGGCGGCTGCTTCAAGCCGGCGCTTCTCCGCATCCAGGTCCAGGCGTTGGCCAACCTTCAGGTCGAAACTGCCGCCGATCACATACTTGAGTGGAGCCAGTTGCTGCAGCAGGGTCTGCACCGGCACCACCACGATCCCGCGCTTCAGCGAGGGCAGGCGGTGCAGCGCGGCCAGGCGCTGGGAAATGATGTCCGGGTGTGGGCTGAAGGCGTCGTAGGGCAGCGTTTCCCAGTCCGGGAACGCCACGACCGGCAGGCTGTCATCCGCGCCCAGCAGGGTGTGCAGATCAGCCTCGATCTGGTTGGCCCCGTGGTTGTCGCGGGCGATGACCAGCAACGGGCCGTCGTGCGTCTGCGCGGCGCGGGCGATGTGCCACGCCAGCGCGGTGGCCGAAGCGGGAGCGCGCCACCAGGCGCGGAGCTGGCCGGTACGCGGCAGCGGCGGAGCGGGGTAGGAGATACGAGACATGAGCCGACGATTTTAGCAGACCGCCGGATCACGCTCGTGTCGTTACGAATCCAGTTCCAAGACCATCCGCACCAGCCCGGGCGTGCCCTGCGGGTGTGGCATGGGCTTGAACCCGAGCGAAGCGGCCAGCTGCTTCATCGGCACGTTCTCCTCAGCCACATCGCCGTACAGGCGGTCCAGGTACTTGCCGCGCGCCCACTTCACAAGCTTGCGCATCAGCTGCCGGCCCAGGCCCTGCCCAACCAGGAAGCGGCTGATCAGGATGGCGTACTCGGCGTCGCGGGTACCGGAGATGATCGAGGCGCGGGCCACCGCGCCCACCACCGCTTCACCGGCGGGCACCGATTCGGCGGCCACGAGGGTGATTTCGGTCTTGGGGTTGGGATGGGTCAGGCGCTGGGTGGTGTCCGGCGACAGCTCGGTCACCGACTGCAGGAAGCGGTCGCGGATTTCTTCCGGACCAAACAGACTGAAAGATGCCTGCAACGGCGCGCTGTCTTCCGGCCGGATCGGACGGATAAGCAGTTCGTGCCCACTGGGGGCCTTGAAGATCTCGTGCCAGGGCGGCATGCGGTTACGGGTAGCCATACCGGTGATTCCTTGGTGGTCTTCGGATTCTCGCATTCCCAGGGGCGCGTTCCGTGAACGAAACACTCACACGGGGTGTCCAGGCCTACTCGGCCTGCTTCAACCATTGCAGACGGGTGCTGGCACCCGCTTCGCCCAGATGCTGCTTGAGCACCGGCATGGCCGGGGCCAGTACCTGGTCGAACTGCCACGGCGGGTTGAGCAGCAGCATGCCGCTGCCGTTGAGTCTCAACGGCGAGTCGTCCGGGCGCACCAGTAGTTCTACTGTAAGCACCGACTTCACCGGGAGCGCGCAGGCCTTGCGCAGGAAGTGCAGCACCGTGCGGCGCTGCTTGATCGGGAACCAGATGGCGAAGCTGGCCTGGGCCCAGCGGCCCAGGATCTCCTCGACCGAGGCCAGGATGCGCTGATACTCGGCGTCCTGTGCTTCGTACGGCGGGTCGATCAGCACCAGCCCGCGGCCGATCTTTGCGCCATTGGCCTTGGGCGGCAGCAGCGCCTTGTTCTGGGTGTAGCCATCGGCCTGCAGCACCGCCACGCGGCTGTCATGGGCGAACAGGGCCTTGAGCGTGGCCGCTTCGGCGTCCTGCAGTTCGCACACCGCCATGCGGTCCTGCTCGCGCAGGGTCTGGGCGGTCAGCAGCGGCGAACCCGGGTAGTTCACCAGCGCACCGACCGGGTTGTCGGCCTGCACGGCTTTCAGGTAGCGCTCGACCACCGCCGGCAGCGTTGGCTGGGCCATCAGCCGCATCACGCCGTTCTCGGCTTCCAGGGTCTTGCGGCTTTCCTCGCTGGTCAGCAGGTAGCGGCCGGCACCGCCGTGGGTGTCGAGCACGAAGAACGGGCTGTCCTTGCGCTTGAAGGCATCGAGCAGGGCCACCTGGACGATGTGCTTGAGCACATCGGCATGGTTGCCGGCGTGGAAGGCGTGGTGGTAATTCATGCGCGCAGTGTACGGGGCGCAGGCTCCAGCGGCTATGCTGCGCGCATGAATGCCTCCCCCCCTGCCGTCCTGGTCGTCGAAGACGAGTCCGCTATTGCCGACACCGTGCTGTATGCCCTGCGCAGCGAGGGCTACCAGGCCCGGCATTGCGGGCTGGGCAGCCAGGCGCTGCAACTGTTGCGCACCGAGGCGGTGGACGTGGTGGTGCTCGACGTCGGCCTGCCGGACCTGAGCGGATTCGAGGTGTGTCGCGCGCTGCGGGCCTTCAGCCAGGTGCCGGTGATCTTCCTGACCGCCCGCAACGACGAGATCGACCGCGTGCTGGGCCTGGAGCTCGGGGCCGACGACTACATGGCCAAGCCGTTCTCGCCGCGGGAGCTCGTGGCCCGCGTGCGGGCGCGCCTGCGCCGGGCGGTGCCCGCTGATCACGTGCAGGGCTGGCAGCAGCACGGGCACTTCGCGATCGACCGCGAAGGGCGCCGCATCCGCTACGGCGACCAGCTGCTGGACCTCACCCGCTACGAATACGCCCTGCTGGCGGCGCTGCTGCAGCGCCCCGGGGCCATTCTCAGCCGCGCCCAGCTGATGGACCGAGGCTGGGACAGCGCTGCGGAAAGCGCCGACCGCACCGTGGACACGCACGTCAAAACCCTGCGCGGCAAGCTGCGTGCGGCGGGGGCCAACCCGGACCCGATCCGCACCCATCGTGGCGTCGGCTACGCGCTGGAGGTATAGCGTGCGCCTCGGATTGAAGCTGTTCCTTGGGTTTTTCCTGATCGTCGGCATCGCAGCATTCTTCGTGATGCGGGTATTCGTCAACGAGGTCAAGCCCGGTGTACGGCAGGCGATGGAAGCCACCCTGGTGGATGCGGCCAACGTGCTGGCTGAAATGGCCGCCGCCGACCTCAAGGCCGGGCAGATCGCCCAGGGCGCGTTCGCACAGGACCTGGTGCGTGCGCAGCGACGCGACCCCAAGGCGATGGTGTGGCGTTTCCCCAAGCGCTCACTGGACTACCGGGTCACCATCACCGACGCGCGCGGCATCGTCGTGTACGACTCCGCTGGGCAGGATATCGGGCGTGACCACTCGCGCTGGAACGACGTCTATCGCACCCTGCGCGGCGAGTATGGGGCGCGTTCCAGCCCTGAAACGCCGGGCGACACCACCCGCACGGTGATGCACGTGGCGGCCCCGGTCTTCGACCCGGACGATGGCCGCACCCTGATCGGTGTGCTCAGCCTGGCCCAGCCCAACCGCAGCATCGACCCCTTCATTGCCGCCAGTCAGCGCGCCATCATCGAGCGCGGGGTGTGGTTGATCGGGCTGTCGGCGTTGATCGGGCTGCTGATGACCGCCTGGCTGATGCACGGGGTGGGGCGGCTCAACCGGTATGCGCAGGCGGTCAGTCGGGGGGAACCGGTGCCGCCGCCGCCGCCGCGTCGCGACGAGATCGGCGACCTGGGGCGCGCGCTGGAAACCATGCGTCGCAAGCTCGAGGGCAAGGCCTATGTGGAGCAGTACGTGCAGTCGCTCACGCATGAGATGAAAAGCCCATTGGCGGCCATTCGCGGCGCAGCCGAGCTGCTGCAGGAGCCGCTGCCCGAGGCCGACCGCGTGCACTTCGCCCGCAGCATCCAGGGCCAGGAGCAGCGCCTGACCCAGACCATCGACAAGCTGCTGGCGCTGGCCGAAGTGGAACAGCACGGCTGGCTGCAGAAGCGCGAGCGCATCGCGGCGCAGCCGCTGCTGCAGGCGGCGGCGGAGGCAGTGGCGGTGCGCGCGCAGGCGGCTGGCGTACAGGTAGCCCTGTGCGACGCCGATGGATTGATGCTGTCAGGCGATGCCTGGCTGCTGGGGCAGGCGTTGAACAACCTGCTGGAGAACGCGTTGGCTTTTTCACCGGCAGGCTCGACCGTGGAACTCAGTGCGGCGCGCGACGGAGACGCCGTGGTGCTGCATGTGGCTGATCGTGGCAGCGGCGTGCCGGACTATGCGCTGACGCGCGTATTCGAACGCTTCTACTCGCTGGCGCGGCCGGCCACCGGCCAGCGCAGCTCGGGGCTGGGGTTGTCGTTCGTGCAGGAAGTGGCGCGGCTGCATGGGGGGCGGGTGACGCTGGTCAATCGTGAGGGCGGCGGCGCCTTGGCCTCGCTTTGGATCATGTAGAGCCGTGCTTGCCCGGCCAGCCCCAAGGGCGGGGATCTACGCTTCACTCTGACTTCATGTTCGGCTCAATCCCTGCACACCGGTGGCGGCGACGCTGAGACCCTCCCAAACCGAGGACGGGTGATGAAGTCTTTGCACATGTTGTTGCGGTTCGCCATTGTGGGCGGACTGATTCTGCTGCTGTTGATTCCCTTGATGATGATCCGGGGCGTGATCAGCGAACGCGAGGCCTATCGCGACGAGGCCTACCTGCGCGTGGCGCAGAGCCGGGCGGGCGCGCAGACCCTGACCGGGCCGATCCGGGTGGTGCCGTGGCGGGAAAGCCGCCAGGTGGAAACCGTGGACGCGGCCGGGGTGAAGAAGATCGAAACCCAGGTGGAGGACAGCTATTGGCTGCAGATGCCGTCGAGCCTGGTGGTGGAAGGCAGCATGCAGCCGGACGAGCGCCGGATTGGTCTGTTCCGGGTGCCGGTGTACAGCTGGAAGGCCAAAGTGCGCGCGTCCTTCAGCCAGGACGACTATCCGGTGCGTGCAGGCCGTGTGTACGGACAGCCCTACCTGGTGGTCGGCATTGCCGACGTGCGCGGGCTGGTGGGTTCGCCGAAGCTCATGGTGGACGGGCAGACGCTGGGCCTTCAGCCGGGGCTGGGCGATGTGACCGGCATGGGCAAGGGCCTGCACGTGCCGGTGCGTGGCTTCAGCGACACCGCCGGCGGTGTGCTGGCAGCCAGCACAGTGGATCTGGACCTGGTGCTGGATGGCACCCGTTCGCTGGCCGTGGTGCCGGTGGGCGATGACAGCCGCATCGCCGTTCAGTCGAGCTGGCCGCACCCTTCCTTTGGCGGCAGCTTCCTCCCCAACCAGCGCACTGTGGGTGCGCAGGGCTTCACCGCACAATGGTCGGTGTCCTCGCTGGCCTCGCAGGCGCAGCGTCAGCTGCGTGGCAGTGGCGACAGCGAGCCAGAAGCGGTCAGCGTGGAACTGGTCAACCCGGTGGACATCTACACCCAGGCTGATCGCGCCAGCAAGTACGGGGTTCTTTTCATCCTGCTTACCTTCGTCGGCTTCATCCTGTTCGAGCTGATCAAGGGCCTGCGCATACATCCGCTGCAGTACCTGATGGTGGGCCTGGCGCTGGCGATTTTCTTCCTGCTGCTGTTGAGTCTTTCCGAGCATATTCCGTTCTGGATGGCGTATGCAGTCTCTGCGGCGGCCTGCATTGGTCTGCAGGCCGTGTACCTGACCGGCGTGCTGCGCAGTCGACTGCGAGGGATGGGCTTCGCCGCAATGCTGACGGTGCTGTACGGTGCCCTGTACGGATTGCTGGTGTCGGAAAACAACGCGCTGCTGATGGGCTCGCTGCTGCTGTTTGGCGTGCTGGCCGCCGCCATGTGGATCACCCGTCGGATCGATTGGTACGCGTTGGGGGCGCGCGCAACGTCGTAATTGACCAGGCCGTCGACGCGCCAGTGCAGCTGTAGCAAGGCGGTAGTGGCGCGCCGCCTGCAAATCGATACGGTGCGGAAACATCCACTCTCGATTTCCGGCCATGACACTTTCGACGGACACCGCAGCGGCCCCTTCCTGTTCCAACGTCATGACGCGCGCCACGTCAGCGCGCGCGTCGACGTCAGCGAGTGGGCTGCCGCTGGGCCATGTCGGTAACCGCGCCCCGGTGCCGCCTTCCGTAAAGCAGCCCTGCAGCATCGAGGAACAGGCGCTGCTGGACGCGATCAGGTCCACCGGTGATCCGCACGCCGCTGCGGTTGCCGCCATGCTCGAGACACGTTGGCAGCAGGCCTGCAACCAGGTCGAACGCGAACACTACACCGCGAAGTACCGGGCCGTGCTGGAACAACGCCAGGCTGCGCGGGAGCTGCCGCAGGCGCTGGGTCTGAACGCATTGCGTGCGGGTCTGGGGCAGCTGGGGTGGAGGACGCTGTCGCACGCGGCCCCCAACGTGGCGGCGCTGACCGCATTGGCGCAGTTGGCCGGCAACGGCAACTGGCGGCAGGCGAGCGTCGTGTTGCCTGCGCTGATGCGCTGGTTGCCCATGTTGCGTACCCATGCGCAGTTCGATGCGCTGGTGCTTGCGTTGCCTGCGGCATTGCGCGACAGCCTGGCCGCGCTTCAACGCTGGATGGAAGACGCCGATGACCGCCTGGTCCCGCCACTGAGGGTCGATCCGGTCACCGCCATCGTGGTGACCGCGTTGCTGTGGCAGGTACAGCGCGCATTGCCGCGGCCGCAGACCGCCCTGCGCGGCATGGCCGGGTTCATTGCGCAACTGCCTCAGCACTGGCAGCAGCTGTCGGTGCTGATGCGGACCGGGCGCGTGTTGTTCGCGCCGGTCAGCCCGTCACTCGATGCGCCCCGGCAGCTGACCCATGTGCGTGCGGTTCCGGTGGGCATCGTGCCGGCACCGCCGTTGCCACTGGAGGCCGCAGTGGCACCCGGCGCGCGGGCACGTGGCAGTGACATCAATACCGTCGCCGCGCCGTTGGCGGTGCCAGAGGCACCAGAGGCACCAGAGGCACCCGCAGCTCGCATGGCCGCGTCATGCGCCACGCGGCTCGGCGACAACGCACTGGTGACCTTGGGGGCCGGCATGGCGATGTCCGGGCTGGCGATGATCCGCTGGGGTTGGGCACTGCTGAGCGGCCAGGGCAGCGGCAGTGACCTGCCGCCCCCTGTCCGGCCTTCCGGCAATGCGACGCTGCCGCCCCTCGATGATCTGGTTGCACTGCTCGACAGCGTGGTCGATGTGGACGGCGAACGCACCGTGTGGCAGGACCTTCGTCTGCGGCTGCAGGATGCCGCGCCGCACGAACCTGCCGACCGCGCGGAACAGGTGCAGCAGCGCCTCATCGCCAATGACCTGGTCAGCCAGGTGCTGGCGTATGTGCCTCCTGGTTCTTTCACAAGTGAAGCCGCACCTTCGCGTGTGCGCCGCGCGGCAGCGGGCCTGCACGGCCTGCTGGGACTGCAGCACGCCGGCGACAGGAAGGATGCGGCGCAGCACAGCGCCCTGGGGGCGGCCAGCAAGCGGCTGGCCGAGGCGGTGGAGACGATGCCGACGGCGCCGGCGGATCCGGAAGATGTGATGGCGGGCAACGAGGACCGCGTATCGTTGGCCACGGCGCGCATGCAGATCGCCCGCTGGTTGGCGCGGCCCGGTACCACCCTGGCGCAGCAGAAGGTGGCGCTGGCCACGGCGCTGCGCAATCTGGCGTTTTCCGACATCCGGCTGGAGCTGGTTGGCAACTGGCTGCCCGCGCTGGACAAGCACATCGAGGCCGAACTGGTACAGCACATCCGCCAGGTCACCAACAACACCGTGGTGCCGTCGGCCATCTACCGCAATACCTTCAGGACCTATCCGCGCTGGGCCGAGTGGGAGGCCCAGTTCGCGCAGCCCGATTCCCGTCTGTTTCCGCTTTACCGTCCTTACCCCGACGGGCGTGTGCGCAGCGACATGGTCAGTTCCCATGACCTGGTCTCGGCGACGGTGTTGAAACCGGAGACCGACATGGCTCGCACCGGCCTGTACTACAGCGGGCTGGCCATGGCGGGTCAGGGCAGCGGGCTGCCGGTGCCAAGCACCTACTTCCCTGATGAGGAGTGCAAGCTGGTGAGCCTTACGCAGTTCAACGATGCCATTCGCGGTCGCGACTACATGGGCAGCTTCGGCCGTCGTTTCGAGGGTTTCGTTGCGTCGTGCCGGCAGAACGGCAGCCAGCCGGAGGCACAGGCCTATGTGGATGCAATGCAGAAGCGGTTGCAGGGAGCGGGCACGCTGCTGGACGCCATGGGCCGGCTGGACGAGGCCGGCACGTGGTTGCTGCAGACCCTGCTGCGCTATCCGACCCGCTTCGGGCTGGAACCGCTGGGACGCGCGCTGGCCCTGCCCGGGCAGGACATCAGGGTGCATGCGCTGCAGGCCCGACCCGCCGGCGGCGGGCAGGTGCCGCTGTACGGCCTGCTGCTGGTCCAGAGCCTGCCGTCGCCCGAGCGCGCCACTGGAGCGGTGCTGGTGATTGCACCGAGCCGGTTGCCGATCGTCGAGCAGTTCGCTTCCCAGGACGCTGCGCTGCAGCAGCTGCGGGGTGAAGTGGAGCCGCAGCTGCACCGCTGGGTGGCGGTCGGTGACCACAACCGGTGGGCAAAGGGGGACGGCCCGGTGCAGCTGGGTGCGGCGGTGGATGCGCATCTGCTGTTGCAGTTGTTCCGCGACGAGCTGGCGTTGCGCAGCCTGCAGCTGCGCCATGCCGCCAAGACCACGGTTCCCGCCGCGCAGGCACGCCAGGAGTATCTCGCGCTGGACCGTCAGCTGTGCTTCCTGCCGCCGCCGGTGCCGGTCCCCGCACTGGTGGCCACGCATGAGCGACTGGCTACGTCTGCCGTGGAACCTTACGAGGTGGTGGGGGCGCACTGGCTGGGCAAGCGCGGCATGGTCGCCCAGGGCGTGCTGCGCAATGCCGAGCTGGAGGATGCGCGCTGGCTGGCCTGGCTGGGCACCACGCGTGGCCTGGTCACCGGTACGTTTCCGCTGCTCGCCCCCTATGTTGCCGACCGGCTGGCAGAAGCCATCCTGCGGGACCATGGCGTGGTCATCGACGCCGAGCAGTGGTCGCTGGTGCAGTTCTCCGGTGGCACGCCCAGCCGGGAATCGCCCAGTGGTTTCGTGCACAGCGCCGCGCAGAAGACCGGTGCCTGCAATCTGGTGAACTGTGCCTTCACCAAGGCGATGGGTTACCCGGATGGAAAGCCCGGTACGTCCGACCTGGGCCTGTACTCCAATGTGACCACCACCACCTTCGACCAGGACACCGAATGCCCTGACCTGCTGCCCGGGCAGTTCATCGAAACCGTGCGCGACCTGGACCTGCGTGACGCCTACCTGGAAGCGGTGGATACGTTCTGGGATCACCACCGCGGCAGCGTGGTGGCGACCTTGCGCGGCGTGTACATGTTCACCGCCTGGCAGCAGTTCGCGGAAGGCTCGCTGTCCGCACGCGGCCTGCAGCTGGCCCTGTCCGCCACCGGCTACATGATGCAGCATCAGGCCAGCGACCCGGCGTACCGCTGCCACCTGGCCAGCGGCACGCGCGTCAGCTGGGTCAGTCTGTATGGCATGCGCTCCACGCTGCTGCGGCTGGACAACCCCGACTGGACACCGGTGCTGCTGTACGCGCCTGGCGACCAGGTGGCGTTCCGCGAGTTCACCAGCGGTGAGCAGCTTGATGCGTGGCTTACCCGGGTGGTCGCCTGCGAGCAGGGACGACAGTGGCTGGAAGGTGCGTTCGACCTGGCTGATCTGCAGGACGGCTGGTTCTCCAATGGGGTAAGCACGGACCTGAAATCGGCGCAGGCCGATCTGTTCCAGGGCAATCGCAGCGCGCTGGCGATCGAAGGCAGTGACCTGTTTGAAGCCACGGCCACGCGGATGCAGGAGCGCACCGTCAGCGACGGCAAAACCGTGCTGGCGGCTGACCGCGAAGTGCTGGAAGCCTCGGTCATGGACCGGCTGCAGGAGGCAGGCTTCGCCTTGGGTCTGGGCGCGCTGTTCGTTCCCGAACTGCTGCCGTTCGCGATTGGTGTCGATCTGATCCAGGTGCTGATGGGGGCCGAAGAGGCCGTGGACGGAAGAACCGAGACGGAGCGCAAAAAGGGTGCGGTAGACGCTGGCTGGGGCGTGTTCGCGCTGGCCATGGACGGCGGCAGCATGGCCTTCGCCCGCACCGCCGGTCTGGCCAGTCGCGAGGGCGGGCGGGTGGTGCCGCAGGTGCAGGCGGTGGCCGAGGCCGCGACGGTTGATCCGCTGGCGCGCCTGAGCGAACGCTATGCACAGCCGGCCGGTCTGGTGGTGGAGGGGGCACGCCCGGCCGACAGCGGTATCTACCATTACGCTGGAAAACACTACATCCGCCAGGCGGGCAAGGTGTATGAGGTGTTCTTCGACAAGCCCTACGGCACCTGGCGGCTGAAGAATCCCAGCGCTGCAGCCATCCACCACGACCCGGTGAGACTGAATGCCGAAGGCCTGTGGGAGCCACATTCCGAGGTGGGCCTGCGTGGCGGTGGCCGGGACAGCGCGCAGGCGATGCGCAGTGCATCGGTGGAGAACAGTTTCCGCAGTGCGCTGCAACGGGAAATGGTGCGTTCGACGCAATCGCTGGACAGTGCACTTCCGCCCGCAGCGGGATCCGGTCTCAAGACGGCGGCCGGGGCCGCGTTCAAGTGGGGATGGACCCACTGGGAACGGGTGGAGCTTCCCATTGCAGCGCGTGAGGCAGAGTCGCTGGAAAAGATGGAGCAGCTGTTTGCTTCGGGACGTCTGGAACCCGTCCCGCGCGGGGCCCTGGCGGCCATCATCGCCAATCTCCAACGCATGCAGCGACAGGAGGCTGTACTGCGCATGGAAGCAGCTGTGAGCGAGTCGGTAAAAACAAATGGTGGACGCTTCTTCCCGCTGTCGCAGTCGCTGCTTGAAACCCGAAGTGGACGGGGCATGGGGTTGTGCACCGGCTTCTCGCGGGTGATGGCGGTAGCCATTGCCAAGGGCAAGGAGATGGCGTTGATCTCCAACCTGCGACAGGCCATGCTCGAACCTGCCGAAGGCATCGGCGCGGAATTGCTCGCCCTGGTGGCCGACGCCCAAGGCGCAGAACTGAAGGCAGGCACGACCTCGGCGCAGGCCAGAATCGGCTACAACCAAGTAGCGAAGTTCCTCGAAGGGCTGCGCAAGGATGCCCTGTTCTTCCTCAGCGGCGCAAATCACAACATGCTGCTTGCCGTGCGGCAGATCCGCAACGGCCAATCCATCGTCAAGTCCGAGTTCATGCACCTGGACCCCAACACCGGGCTGCAGGTGTACCCCAACGCCGCCAAGTTGAATCGGGGCCTTCGCGAGCTGTTTGGTTCGCGCTATTTCAGCTCGCTCGCCCCCGGGGCGGCGGCGGAAGGCACCGAGACCCTGGCGGAGATGTATGGAGCCACCCGCCCTGACCCGTTCTCCTCACCTTCGCTGTTTTCCCTGCGCGAGATCGACCCGATCAAGCTGCTGGAGCTGGCCAGCGAGCGCGGCTGGAACCAGCTGCTGGAGGACGAGCCTGCTGCCGCCGCCCCGCTGGCCGGCCGGGCCGGGTAAAATCAGCGTGATTCCGTTGCCCGCCCTGAGCCTGCCATGACCTGCCGCACCCGTTTCGCCCCCAGTCCCACCGGTTACCTGCATATCGGCGGGGCCCGCACAGCGCTGTACTGCTGGCTGGAGGCGCGTCACCGTGGCGGCGAGTTCGTGCTGCGGATCGAGGACACCGACCGCGAACGCAGCACCCAGGGGGCGATCGACGCCATTCTGGAGGCGATGGACTGGCTGGGCCTGGATTACGACCAGGGCCCGATCTATCAGACCCAGCGTGTGGCCCGCTACCAGGAAGTGGCCGAGCAGCTGATCGCCGCCGGCAAGGCGTACTACGCCTACGAAACCCGCGAAGAGCTCGATGCCATGCGCGAGGCCGCCATGGCCCGGCAGGAAAAGCCGCGCTACAACGGGGCCGCGCGCGAGCTGGGCCTGGCGTACAAGGACGACCCGAACCGGGTGATCCGTTTCAAGAATCCGCTCGACGGCACCGTGGTATTCGACGACCTGATCAAGGGCCGTATCGAGATCGCCAACAGCGAGCTGGACGACATGGTGATCTTCCGCCCGGACGGCTTCCCTACCTACAACTTCGCGGTGGTGGTCGACGACTGGGACATGGGCATCACCGAGGTGATCCGCGGCGATGACCACATCAACAACACCCCCCGGCAGATCAACCTGTACGAGGGCATCGGCGCGCCGGTGCCGAAGTTCGGGCACATGCCGATGATTCTGGACGAGCAGGGGGCCAAACTGTCCAAGCGCACCGGTGCGGCCGACGTGATGCAGTACAAGGACGCCGGCTACCTGCCCGACGCGCTGCTGAGCTATCTGGCCCGGCTGGGCTGGTCGCATGGCGACCAGGAGCTGTTCAGCCGCCAGGAGCTGATCGATCTGTTCGACGTGCGCAACTGCAATTCCAAGGCCTCGCGCCTGGACATGGCCAAGCTGGGCTGGGTCAACCAGCACTTCCTGAAGACGGAAGACCCGGCCGCCATCGCGCCGCACCTGATCTATCAGCTGGACAAGCTGGGCGTCGATCTGGCTGCCGGACCGGCACCGGCCGACGTCGTGGTGGCGCTGCGCGACCGCGTGCAGACCTTGAAGGAAATGGCCGAGAAGGCGGTGGTCTGGTTCCAGCCGTTGACCGGATACGACGAAGCGGCGGTGGCCAAGCACTTCAAGCCCGGTGCCGAGCTCGCGCTGGGCAAGGCCGGCGAACTGCTGGCGGCGCTGCCGGCCTGGACCCTGGAAGGAGTTTCCGCAGCACTACACGACACTGCTGCGGCGCTGGAGATCGGCATGGGCAAGGTCGCACAGCCGCTGCGGGTGGCCATCACCGGCACCCAGGTCAGCCCGGATATCTCGCAGACCGTGTTCCTGTCCGGGCGTGAAGAAGCCTTGAAGCGGATCGACGTCGCCCTCACTAAAGTATCGAAGGCCTGACCCCAGGAGACCGCGCATGTCCGCCAAGACCGCTTGTACCGCTCCGCATCATCACGTTCACGACGCGTCCGACTTCGTGAAGGTGGTGGAGCGCGTGTGCGCCGAACGCGGACTGCGCCTGACCCCTATCCGCGCCAACGTGCTGCGGCTGATTGCCGAGGCCGGCAAGCCGGTGAAGGCATATGAGCTGCTGGAATGGGTTCGCAACGGAAAGGGCGTGGGTGCTGATGCGCCCCCCACCGTGTACCGCGCGCTGGATTTCCTGATGGCCAATGGCTTCGTGCACAAGCTGGAGTCGGTGAACGCCTTCGTGGCCTGCCACCACCCCAGCAGCGCCCAGCACTCGGTGCCGTTCCTGATCTGCAACAGCTGCCACAGCGCGGTGGAACTGGAGGACAAGGACATTGTCAGCCAGCTGGAAAAACGCGCCAAGGAACTGGGCTTCCAACCGCAGGCCCAGACGCTGGAAGTGCACGGCCTCTGCGCACGCTGCGCCGGGTGACTCGCCGGACGCGCATGGCGCGTCCCTACAAAACCGCCCGACCACCCAAATCGGGCGACCAAGGATCGTAGTGACACGCCATGCGTGTCAACGCCATGATCCTGCGCACGTAATCCCTGCGTGGCTGCGCGGTCTGACACCGTTCGCAGGCTTGGAGGGCGTGGCTCCACGGGTCTTTCACCGGTCCGACGTCACAGCCGTATCCACCCGTACCACCACCGACATCCCCGGCCGCAACCGTGGGGCCAGTTCCTGATCCGGATCAATCGCGATCCGCACCGGCAACCGCTGCACCACCTTGGTGAAATTGCCACTGGCATTGTCCGGCCGCAGAACGCTGAACTCTGAGCCGGTCGCGGGCGCGATCTGTTCCACTTTCCCGGTCAACCGCTGACCATCAAAGGCATCCACCGCAAAGGTGGCGGGCTGGCCGATCCGCATCTTCCAGGTCTGACCTTCCTTGAAATTGGCCACCACCCATAAGGTGTCCGGCACCAGGAACAGCAGCTGCGAGCCGGCGGTGACGTACTGGCCCAGCCGCACCGAGGCCTCGCTGACCTGACCGTCGCGCGGTGCGTGGATGACCGTGTTGGCAAGGTCGATACGGGCCAGCTCCAGCTGCGCCTGCGCGGTGGCCACGCGCGCTTCCAATCCTTTGCGGGCCACCTGGGTGGAGGTCAGGGTTTCTTCAGCAATGCGGATCTGTGCCTGCGACTGCTGCACGGCGGACTGCGCCGATTGGGTAGAGGTACGGAACTTGTCGCGGTCGTTCAAGGCCACCAACTGTTGCGCAGCCAGTTCCTCATAGCGTTTGAGCTCATTGCGCGAACGATTCAATTCGGACTGCCCGGCAGCCAGATTGGCCTGCGCGGCGGCGATCTGCGCACGGTCCTGCGCCTGGGTCTGGTCGGAATTGGCCAGTGCGGCCTTGGCGCTGTCCAGTTCGGCCTCGGCCTGGGCGACTTTTTCCTTGTAGATGCGGTCGTCAATGCGAACCAACGCATCACCCTGCTTCACGTGCTGGTAGTCCTTCACCAGTACCTCGGTGACGTAGCCACTGACCTGCGGAGCCAGTACGGTGATCTGCCCGCGCACATAGGCATTGTCGGTGGTTTCCCAGCTGGTCTGGAACGGCCACAGCGACCACGCTCGCAGGATCAGCGCATTGCCCGCCAGCGCGACCAGCACCATGATGATGACCGCGCGCCGGCTGGGGGTGATGTACTTCGGCGGAGTGGCGACGGCCGGCGTGGCCGGTGGGGCCGCATCGGTGGGCGGGGGCGGGTTGACGTTGTCGTCGTCGGGGCGCGGCGGTTGCGAAGACATGTTCGGACTCATCAGGAAACAGGACCGGGCGGGTGACGCTTGCGCCACTGCTTGAGTACCGCAGTGCGCACCGACAACAGCAGCAGCCAGCCCAGGAACCCCAACGCTACCTGCCCACTGAGTGAAAACACGTCATTGAACGCGCGCACGTTGGCTTCGCGCCGTGCCACCTGGGCCAGCTGGGCGGTGCCCTGGGCCACGCGCTGCACCGGGTCGGTGACCACGCCGGCATAGAGCTGCTGCTGTTGCTTCAGGCGCTGGGCCAGCACGCCGTCGGCCGGATCGAGCTGGTTCACCAGAGCGCTGGAATAGACCTGCTCGCGGTGCAGCTGGTAGCTGCTGAGCACCGCCGAACCCGCCAGGCCGCCCAGGGTCTGGGTGATCGACAAGGTGACCAGGAAGGTGATCATGTGGTCCACGCCCTGCTTGAGTGCCTGGGTGATGCCCAGCATGATCAGCGGGCCCATGAACATGCCGGCTCCTACCGAGGCCAGGAACTGGCTCAGGAAGAAGTCGTGCGGGCGGTCCAGGCTGGTGCGGTTCTGATCGAGCAGTGCCGCGGTGCCCAGCAGTGCGATGGCCATCAGGATCTGCGCGATGATCCGTTTGGGACCAAACGTGAGCGCGCTGGTGGCGATGCCGGTGATGACGCCGGCCAGAATCACCGCGAACAAGGGCCGCATCTGGTCCGGCCCCATGCCCAGCTGACGCATCAGGCCAATGACCCCATACGATTGCTCTGCCGTCAGGAAACGCAGCACGAAGGCACCGGCGATGAAGTGCAGCACCGGCAGACTGGCCAGCCAGCGGGTCTGCAGCAGCGGATTGCGGCGGTAGTGTTCGATGATGAAGGCGGTGCTGGCCAGGACAATGGAAGCGATCAACGCCCAGCCCAGCCACGGAGTATCCAGCCACCAGCGCACATAGCCCTGGGCAAGCACGATCACCAGCAGCGCCACCGCCGGGGCGAGCAGGGCGAAGGTCAGGAAATCCAGGGGTTCAAACGCCTTGATCTGCGCGCCGGGCGGCAGCTTGAGCAGCACCACGGCTGCGAACGCACACAAGGCCAGGCCGGCTTCGAAGAAGTACAGATTGTGCCACTGGCCGGTGTCGACCAGACCGGGCGACACGAGCCAGGCCAGGGGGACTGCCAGCTGCGAAAGACCGACCCCGACCACCAGCAGGTTGCCGGTGTAGCGGCGGGGCAGGGACTGCAGCATGTACAGGGTACCGAGCGTGGTGCAGGCGGCACCGGCGAAGCCACTGGCGGCGCGCATCAGCAGCGTGGTTTCAAAGCTGCCGACGAACAGGTGCAGCACGGCCAGGGCGGCATACAGCCCGAGGCCGATTTCCGCGAACAGGCGGATGCCGTACTGCTGGCGGAATTTGAACGCGAGCAGATTGGCGGTCACATTGACCATGGCGTAGGCGGCGACCAGGCTGCTGCCTTGTGCAGGAGTGAGGGCCAACTGGCCCTGCAGGAAGGGCAGGTTGGCGGTGACCAGCGCGTTGCCCAGGCCACCGGTGATAGCGACCAGCAGCGCAACGGCGGCATAGGCGAGGCGACGATGCGGCGGATGCCATGGCATCGAGGCTGAGCCGGGCAAGGTGGGTTTTTCGTGTTCTTCCCAGTCGGGAACCGGCTTGAGGTAGGTACTCATCCAGCCGGCTCGCGGGACGGACCGTGCAGGCCCCCACGCAGCAGGTCCATGGCGCGGGCGGCGAGGTGTTGGCGTTCTTCGGTGGTTTTGCCGCGAAGGGCAGCCCCCAGCATGCTGGAGATCAGGCTGATGTCGGCGGGCTGCAGATCGGGACGGCACAGGCCGGCGTGGATGGCGCGCTGGATGGGGACCTTGAGTGCCTCGCGGACGGCGAGGCGGGCGGCGGCCATGGGCGGATGATCGGGGTCAACAGCGCGCCAGTAGTCGGCCAGGGCGGGTGAGTGGACCAGGCGCGAGGCCATGCCGTCGAGTACCTGGAACAATGCATCGTCGCGATCACCGAGGCGTTCGACCTGGCGTTCGATGCGGACGACGGCGCGTTTGAGCAAGGCTTCGATGAGCGCTGCGCGGTCGGGGAAGTTGCGGTAGAGCGTGGCGCGACCCACCTGGGCTCGCTCGACCACCATATCCAGCGGGGCGGTGACACCGTGCTGGCCGAACACCGCGTCGGCGGCATCCAGAATCAGGGCACGGCGGGCGGCGGCATCGGCGCGTTGTGTGGTCATGCACTATTTTCGGACAGTTCTGTCCGCTCCGCTATCCCTGGGAGTCCGAAAACGCATCAAGCCGACCCAACCGGTAAAACCGCGTGAAGCCGCGATTCCGTATCGCCGGGCGTTGCCCGGCTGCTGTTGCATTCGTGCGAACAGCCCTCGGTTCACGGATCCCTTGGTTTGGCGGGGCGGGATGGGCGTTCCGGGGGACGCTGGGTGGAGCCGGCCGCCGTCGGGCGCATGCGCCCTACCCATGCGGCTCACGCCCCCTCCTGCCCACCCCGACCCGCCAGGACAGTGTGTCGGTGGTCATGGCAAATCAAAAACCCGTGGTCCCGGTAGCGTCGTTCGACAGACGACGGCCATGAAATCCGCCACGTTCTTTAACGCATGACCCTCAAATCAAAAATCATGCGTCCAACCCGGCATGCCACACCCATCACCGCGCACCCACCGCATGACATCCATACGGCGCTTCGCGAATCGGCAGATTCACCAACGCCGCCACCGCGGCCAACGCCATATCCGCATACCACATCCACACATAGCTGCCGGAATGCGCCAGCGCCAATCCACCCAGCCACGCTCCAAAGAACCCACCCAACTGGTGCGACAACAAGGTCAACCCGAACAGTGTCCCCAGATAACGCGGCCCAAACAGCTTCCCCACCAGTCCGGCCGTAGGCGGCACCGTCGCCAGCCAGGTAAACCCCAAAGCAGCCGCAAACAGATAGAACGTGAGCGGCGTCGGCGGTGCCAGCAGATACACCCCGATCATCACCGCACGACTGGCATACATCCAGAACAGCAGGTACTTCATCCGATAGCGCTGCCCGAGCGCCCCCACCAACAAACTGCCGGCGATATTGAACAGCCCGATCAGCGCGATCGACGTGGACGCCACGGTGGGCGACAGGCCGCACAGCGCAATCTCGCCAGGAAGATGGGTCACCAGGAACGCAATATGCAGCCCGCAGGTGAAGAAGCCGATATGCAGATACCAGTAGCTGCGGTTGCGTGCGGCTACCTGCAGCTGCGCGCGCAGGCCTCCTTCGTCAGCGGCGGTCAACGCATGGTCACCCGGACGCCGTCGCAGTGGCCAGGCCATCGGCAATGAGAGCAAAGCCGCAGCCGCCATCACCCACATCGCCCGCGCCCAGCCGGCACTGCTGATCACCCACTGCACCAGCGGTGCGAACACGAACTGGCCAAGTGAGCCGCCGGCGTTGATCAGGCCGGCCGCAAACGAGCGCTTCTGCGCAGGCAGGCGGTGCGCCGTGGCCCCGATCAGCACCGAGAAACTGCCGGCCCCCGCACCTGCCGCCATCAGCAAGCCGAGGGTAAAGCTGAGCCCGAGTGGGCTGGTCAGCAGCGGGGCCAGCAACAGACCCGCCACCAGCAGCACCGTACCGGCCAGCAGTACCGGCCACGCGCCGCGCTGGTCGGCGACCGCGCCGAACACTGGTTGAACGGCCCCCCAGACGAACTGGCCGACGGCCAGCGCGAAACTGATCTCGACGATGCTGACCCCGGTGCTGCGGTGGATCGGGTCCACATACAGGCCAGAGGTCTGGCGAACGCCCATGGTCACCATCAGGATCGCGGACGCGGCAACCAGCAGACCCCAGTGCATGCGCGGGGCAGGAGAGGCAGCGGCCATGCAGATACTCCAGCAGGGAGGCAGCCCGATTGTACGGCCAGGTCACGCCGCGGGTGCACCCGTCGCGACGGTTACCACGGGCTACTGGCCCCCCCCGCAATGCGTGCACTGGTAGAGACGGTCGTAAGACGTCTGCCGATAACACTCGTCGCTGCTTTAACGCATGGACCCCACCGGGTTCACAGCGAGGGTGCGACGTTGAACCTCACCTGTCCCACTACGCGAAACGCGCAACCGCCTGCTTCAGAAGAATGTCGTCTGTCGACCGACGCCACCTGACCGCATAACCACGTTCCAAAGCCACCTCCCAACGATGCCACGCGCGTGCCGACCACATAAAAAAGGGGGCCTTGCGGCCCCCTGAAGGTGTAACCAAAGACCCAGGGAGGGATCAGAAATACGCGCGGATGCCGAACGCCACGCCGCGGCCCGGCAGCGGCGAGTAGTCGCGCAACAGCGAGGTGTGCGGGCGCACTTCGCGGTTGGTCAGGTTGTTGCCGTCCAGGAATACTTCGTAGCTGTTGCTGTCGTTGCGGTCCCAGCGGTAGGCCAGGTGCGCGTCGACCAGTGTGTAGCCGTCGCTGGGTTCTTCGTTCTGGGCCACATCCTTCTGGCTGCTGTAACGCACCGCACCGACCGAGGCGCGCCAGCCGTCCTTCGACCAGCGCAGGTCCGCGCCCACGCGCGCGGGCGAGATGCGCGGCAGGTAACCGCTGTTTGCGATGTCAACGGTGTAGTTGTGATTGTGGTCGCCGTGCGGCACCGCGATGTTGACGCTGCGGCTGCCGCTGCCATCCAGCTCCGCCTTCACGTAGTCGCCGAACACGCGCAGGTCCCAGTCACCGGCACCGCCTTCGAACAGGTGGAACAGCGCCTCGGCTTCAGCGCCCTTGAAGGTGGCGTCCTGCTGCGTCCACAGTCGCACCGGCAGGTCTTCGACCACGCCGGTATCAGCCAGGTAGATGAAGTCCTTGAACTTGGTCTGGTAGATCGATGCGGAGAAGTCGACCAGGTCGCTGTGGGTGTGGATGCCCAGTTCCACGCGCTGGCCGCGTTCGGTCTTCAGGTTGGCGTCGCCGATCTCCACGGAACGGGTGGCGATATGCGCACCGGCGGCGTACAGCTCTTCGGTGGTCGGCGCACGTTCGGAGCTGTCAATGCCAAAGCGCAGGTCCACGCCGTCGGTGAGCTTCCAGATGCCGGCAGCGGACAGGTTGGTGGCGTCGAAATCACGCTTGCGGTAGTCGCCGGTGGGGTCCAGCTTGACCTTGTCCTGGCGCGCGCCCAGTTCGACTTTGAGCGGACCGAACTGCTTTTCCTGCAGCACGAACACGCCCAGGCTCTCGGTACCGGTATTGGGCACAAAGGCTTCTTCGCCCTGGGCACCGAAATCACTATTGCCGAACTGCAGACCGAACGCGCCATCCCAGCCGCCGATCTGCTGCTGGGTGGCCTCCAGGCGGCCTTCAATGCCGCGGTTGGTGAAGCGGGTCGAGGGCGTGCCGGCTTCCAGTTCGGTGTGCTCGTAATCGGTGTAACCCGCACGCAGGTTGATGTTCTTCAGGAACGACACCGGGTTGTAGATGCCCGCCTTCATGTCGAAGCGGTTCTGCACCATGTCGATGCGCACATCGTGCTCGTCGCCTTCTTCCTCTTCATCACCATGGTCATGGTCGTGATCATGGTCGTCACCTTCGGCATGCACATGTGCGCCATTGGGAATGCCGTAGTTGGTGCGGTAAGTGCTGGCAGACGCTCCGAAGTAGCCGCCTTCGCCCAGCCAGGTGGCACCGACGCCGCCAGCGCGGGTACGGATGGAGCTGTTATCCAGACGGCCGCGACGCGGTTCGTCGGCGTCGGCGTCGGCTTCGTCGTGATCGTGGCCGCTGTGGTCTTCCAGGCGATCAATCACGGCGTAGCCGGGAATGCGGTAGTCGTCGCCGTTGCGGACCAGGCCGTCCACGTGCAGTACGACGTTGCCGCTGACGCCGTCGAGGCGGAACATGCCGCTGCGTTCGTCATTGACCGAGTTGCCACGCAGTTCGGCGCGGCCGCTGAGCGGACGGTCGGGCAGTTCGCTGGCGATGCGGCCATCCACGACATTCACCGCGCCGCCGATGGCACCGCTGCCGAACAGCAGGGTGGCCGGGCCCTTCAGCACTTCGATCTGGTCGGCCAGGAACGGCTCGATGCTGGTGGCATGGTCGGCGCTGACGGTGGAGGCGTCCATGTTGCCGACGCCATTGGACAGCACCTGCACGCGCGGGCCTTCCTGGCCGCGGATGATGGGACGGCCCACACCGGGACCGAAATAGGTGCTCTGCACGCCAGGCAGCTTGGCGACGGTGTCGCCGAGCGTGCCGGCCTTCTGCTCGTCCAGGCGCTCGCCGGCCAGCACGTCGACGGGACGCGCCAGCGATTCGGCGTCACCCTGCAGGGGCGAGGCGGTGACCTTCACCGTGGTCAGTTCAGTCAGGTGGCGGTCGGGATGACCGTTGTCTTCCGCTGCACTGGCGAGGGCGGGAACCAGGGCAACGGCCAGCGCGAGGGACAATGCGTGCGGGGTAAGCAGGGGGCGGGGAGAGCGCATGGAATGGGGTCCGTCAGTCAAATTGTTACAATGTATCAATGAGTTGGCGCAGCTTTCCTGTCAGTTCCGGCCCGTTCTGGGACCGTGGGTGACGAGGGTGGAACACCGGCAAGAGGTGTGCGTCAGGATTGATGTTATATTATTCCATATCGCCTCGCCGACCCTGCTGGAAGTCATGCCCCTGTTTGCCCGTCTCCGCCATCTGCTTGATCGTTTCGGTGCCACCGGTTCGTTGCTGTGTGCAGTGCACTGCGCGGTGCTGCCGGTGTTGCTGGCCGCGGCACCATCGCTGGGCATGTCGGTCTGGATGAGCGACGGGGTGGAGCTGGCGCTGGTGTGCTTTGTGACCCTGCTGGGGCTGTTCAGCCTGGTCTGGGGCTACCGGCGACACGGCGCGCTGCGCGCGCTGGGCTTCCTGGTACCGGGTCTGACGGCCCTCTGGGCAGGGCTGCTGTACGACCCGCTGCACCATTCGGCTGTACCGCACGCCATCGTGATGACGATGGGTGGGGTGCTGGTGGGGGTGGCGCACCTGGTGAATCTGCGCCTGAATCATGGCCACGTACACGACGCCAGCTGTGCGCATTGAGGCCGTGTGATAGGCTTCCCGATCGTGCGCAGGGCGGTCAAAACAGACCGGCTTGCCGAACCCGTGTCCGTACGGGGTAATCAGTATTCAGACTTTAAGGAGTTGACGACATGGGTAAGGGTGACCGCAAGACCGCCAAGGGCAAGCGCTACAACGCCAGCTATGGCAATTCGCGCTCGCACAGCGTGAGCAAGGTGGCCGTGGGCGCAGCTGCGCCGGTCGCCAAGAAGACCGTGGCCAAGGCCCCGGCAAAGAAGGCCGTTGCCAAGAAGGCTGTGGCGAAGGCCAGCTGATCCCTCATCAGGATCTGTTGAGAAGAACGCGGCGCTTGCGCCGCGTTTTTTTTTGGGGGGGGCTGCGTAGAGCCGGGCTCTGCCCGGCTGCTGTTGGATTTGGGCGAACAGCCGGTGGCCATGGGATTCCTGGTTTGGCGGATCGGGATGGGCGTTCCGGGGGACGGCGCAAGTACGTCCCTGTAGCCTCGATCGCCGCATTCATGCAGCTCACGCCCCCTCCAGCCCACCCCGACCCGCCACGACAGTGCGCCGGTGGCCATGGAAATGCCACGTCAACAGCCATGTCGATTTGGGGTCATGCGTTACCGGATGTTGTCCGTTTCACGGCGATCGTCTGTCGACCGATCCCACCGGGGCATTCCCGATTCCAACGGCGCTGCGGATGGGTTTTGATGTTCCGTGGCCACCGGCCATCTGTCTGGGGCGTGCCGGGGTGGGTTTGCGGGACCGTCAAAAACATGGATGTTTTTGACGAGCCTACAGGGATGTATTCACGGCGTGTCCCGCAAACCCACCACGGCGCGCCCAAACACGGAAACCGATGATCACCGGCTTTTCGCCCAAATCCAACAGCCGCCGGGCAACGCCCGGCGATACGGAACGCGTGCAACCCAGTGCAGTGCGCGGTTACTTCAACGCTGGCAGCAGTGTGTCCGGATTGCCGTCGTTGGGGGCGGCCGGAATGCCGAGCAGGCGGGTCAGCAGCGGGTACACGTCGACGTTGTCGAAGCCGGGCAGGGTTTGGCCCTGCTTGAACGACGGACCACGGGCGATGAACACCGCGCGCATCGAGGGCAGGGCGTTGTCGTAACCGTGCGAGCCGCGTTCGCCTGATTTTTCCTGGATGCGGTCGCGGCGCATCGCGTTCCAGCCTTCGTGCATCTGGCAGACGATCGGCGGGATGCGCGGGTTCGAGCCGTATTCCCACCGCGCCGGCAGCGTTTCGCGGGTCCAGCAATCGTACTGCGCGTGCGCGCCCAGCAGCGCCTTCCTTGCCTGTGCATGCTTGCCCGGCAGCGGTGCGAAACCTACCGACTGGCCGACCGATACGTCCTTGGCCAGCGATGGGTCGACCATGTCTTCCACCGCCATCGTCTGCCCCTCCGGCACCAGCGCCATGCCGTGGTCGGACACCACGATCACGTTGGTGCTGTCCGCAATGCCGTGTGCCTGCAGGCCATCCAGCAGCCGGCCCACCGCAGCGTCGGCATCCTTTACCGCCGCCGCGTACTCGGCTGAGTCCGGTCCATGCTGGTGCCCCTCATGGTCCACGTTTTCCATGTACAGCGTGACCAGCCGCGGGGCCTGCGCATCATCACGCGCCACCCAGCCCAGCACCTCGTCCACGCGGTCCGGCAGCGGCACGCTGCCGTCGTAGATCCGCCATTGGGTCGGGCGCACGCCCTGGATCGCCGCTTCGCTGCCCGGCCACGACCAGATCGCCGTGCGCAAGCCTGCATTTTCCGCACCTACCCAGATCGGCACGCCGCCCCACCAGCGCGAATCGGTCACCGCCTCGCGCATGCTCAGCTTGAAGCTGCCCAGTTCGTCCTCGTGCATGCTGTTGTGCACGATGCCGTGGTGGTCCGGACGCAGCCCGGTCACGATGGTGTAGTGGTTCGGGAAGGTCAGCGACGGATACGAGGGCCGCATGTACTGCGCGCGCACGCCGTCGTGCACGATGCGCGACAGATTCGGGGTAATGCCTTTGTCGAGCATGTCCGCACGCAGGCCGTCGATGGAGATCAGCAGCAGCTTCGGGGGCAGCGTCGTGTTGCTCGCGGAGGCGGCCGCAGCCGGCACGGTGGACGGGGTGCTGGCACAGCTGGTCAGCGCGAGGGTGGCGGCAATCGCCAGAGTCAGGCGGACAGAGATCATCCCACCATCATAGGCGGCACCGGTGACCGCGCGAAGACAACCAATGGCACATCACACCAGCAGCGGCGTGCCCCGGCCTTCCAGCTCCAGCAGCGCGGCCTTGGTCTCAATGCCACCGCCAAACCCGGTCAGCGCACCGCTGGCCCCGATCACCCGGTGGCACGGCAGCACGATCGGCAGCGGATTGCGCCCGTTGGCCGCACCCACCGCACGGCTCGCGGTCGGCTGGCCGATGTGCCGGGCCAGCTGCATATAGCTCCAAGTCTGGCCGAACGGGATATCCGCCAGGGCTCTCCACACACGCAACTGGAAGTCGGTGCCATGCGGTGCCAGCGGCAGCTCGAAGGTGGTGCGCTCACCGTGCAGGAACTGCAGCAGCTGCGTGCGCGCATCACGCAGCGCGTGCGCATCGCGCTGCCAGCGTTCTCGGCCCTTGGCGTCGTAGCGGTTGTTCTCGAACAGAATGTGATGGATGCCCTGGCTGTCGCCGGCCACGGTCAGCGCGCCAATCGGGCTGTTGAAGGTGTCATAGAGCAGGGTCATGTTGCATCTCCTGAAGTGGTAACAGTGGGCGTGGCCAGGTGCCACAGATGCAGCACCGCGTAAGCGCGCCAGGGCCGCCACGCCTGCGAGCGGGCCTCTGTGGCGCGTTCGCTCAGGCGCGTGCCTTCGCCCAGCACCTGCTGCAGCACCAGGTCGCCGGCCGGGAACGCATCGGGCAGGCCCAGTGCCCGCAGCGCGATGTAGTGTGCGGTCCACGGTCCTATTCCGGGCAGTGCCACGCAGCGCTCGATGAAACTGTCCAGGCGTTGGCCGGCGGCAAAGTCCAGCCGGCCTTCGGCCACCGCTGCGGCGACGGCGCGTACCGTGGCGGCACGTGAGCGTGGCAGGCCAATGGATTCCAGCGGCGCGTCGGCCAGTTGCGCCGGTGTCGGGAACTCCCGGTCCAGGCCCTCCGGCATGCCGGTCAATACTCCGCCGAAGCGGTCCACCACGCGCCGCGCCAAGGTGATCGCGGCGGCCACGCTGACCTGCTGGCCCAGCACCGCACGCACCGCCACCTCGAAACCGTCCCAGCCGCCGGGCACACGCAGGCCGGGGCGCTCGCCAACGCCACGCGCCAGTAGCGGTTCCTGCGCGAAGGTGGCGTGGACCATGCGCAGATCGGCGTCCAGGTCGAAGATGCGGCGCACCCTGCGCACCACGCCGGGAATGTCGCGCGGATCGATCTGGCCAAGTTGCAGCAGCAGTTCGGGGCGGCGCGGATCAGCGGTGACGGTGACGATCGTGGGTCGTTCGGCGGGGCCGATCACCCGTTGGTAGCGGTCATCGCCAATCTGCTCGATGCCGGGAATGCAACGGCGTCGAAGGAAGGCCAGCATCGCCGGGAAATCCAGTGGCGGGCGGTATCCAAGGCGCAGCGTCAGCGCGCCTTCGTCGAGTGCGCCGCGCTGGCGGCGGATCGCCGTAGGTGGCATGCCACAGCCCTCGAGGAAGGCGGCATTGAAGCGGCGCAGGCTGTTGTAGCCGGCAGCCATGGCCACGTCGGTAACCGGCAGCCCGGTTTCGGTCAGCAGCTGCTTGGCCAGCAACAAGCGGCGGGTAGCATGGATCTGCGCCGGTGCCGCGCCCAGCCGGGCGACGAACAGGCGCTGCAACTGGCGGGCGCTCAGCCCCACGCGGGCGGCCAGCTCGGCCACCGCCGCATCCTGCAGGTAGCCGTCATGGATCAGGGCCAGTGCGCGCTGCAGGGTTTCGTTATGCAGTGCGTCCTGCGCTTCAGGTGCCAGCTCCGGCCGGCAGCGCAGGCAGGGTCGGAAGCCCGCGGCGGCTGCCGCTGCCGCCGTAGGGTAGTAATCGACATTGCGCGGCTTCGGCGGCGGGGCCGGGCACACCGGCCGGCAGTAGATGCCCGTGCTGCGCACGGCGGTGTAGAACACACCGTCAAAGCGCGCGTCGCGGGCGAGGCGGGCGCTTTCGCAGGCGGCGTAGTCGAGGGGCAGGGCGGTGTCCATGGGAGCCAGTCTATGCCCGGAATCCGGCCTCGGCTCGCCGTTTTCGGACGTGTATGGGCACCGCTGGCCGTGTGGTTCAGGGCAGGTTCCCGCGCGGCCCACCGCTGGCACTAGACTGTGTCTTCACGTGTCGCCGTTGGCACGCCATCGAACGGGAACCGGGTATTCATGTTGCTCAAGTTGTGGGGATTGCCGTTGCTGTGTCTGGGCCTGGTGGCCTGCAGCCAGTTGGAGAACCCGGGCAACGTGAACGCCGCCGAGAAGGCCGGGCGGGCACCGGCGGTGGATGGCAACAACATGGTCTCGATCAATGCCGCCGACGCGCCGCCAGCAGTGGCACCGCCGCCGCGCCGCGGCGAGCAGGGCTGGCCGGACGTCGCGCTGGAAAATGGCAAGGCCTGGATCAGCTGCGATACCGACTACGCCGCCGAAACGGGCGATGGCATTGCCCTGGAAGCATTGGACCGTGCCAGCCTGGACGCGGCGGTGGCCCCGTGTGCCGAACGCGGCCTGGTACGGCTGCGCTATGTGGGCAAGATCAACCCGGGGTTCTCCGAACTGGTGGCGCGCACCGCGCTGGTGGCCGAAGCGCAACGCATCCAGAGCCGTATCCTGGATCTGGATTCCAGTGGCGGCCAGGTCGAAGCGGCGATCGTGGCCGGCGACCGCATCGGAGAATCGCGCTGGACCATCTGGGTGCGCGAAGGCTCGGTCTGCCACAGCGCCTGCGTGTTCGTGCTGGCCGCCGGTGACAATCGCCTGGTGGCCGGCAAGGTGGGCATCCACCGGATGATGCGGATCAGCTCCAAGGCAACCTCGCGTGCTGAGCTCAACCGCGAACTGCAGGAGGTCTATGACAACGTCAAGGACTACCTGCAGCGCAACGGCGTGGCGGTGGGCGTGGCCGACCTGATGATGACCGTGCCCAACCGCAGTCTGCGCCTGCTCAGTGCCGATGAACTGCGCCAGTTCGGGCTGGACGGCACCAATGCGGTGCAGGACGACCTGGAGCGGATCAGGCAGATGCGCAAGTGCGGCGACGATTTCGTGCGCCGCAAAGACGCGTTCCTGGTTGCCTTCGACCAGGAGTGCAAGCAGGAAGGCAGCGAGCTGGAAGCGGTCACCGCGTGCGGGCAGGCGCTGAAGCAGCGCTT
Organism: Stenotrophomonas maltophilia; assembly: GCA_050983615.1. GTDB lineage: Bacteria > Pseudomonadota > Gammaproteobacteria > Xanthomonadales > Xanthomonadaceae > Stenotrophomonas > Stenotrophomonas maltophilia_AZ. The sequence goes on from CP158958.1 coordinate 1,495,748, forward strand.
CGGCTTCCCGGATGAGACCTGCCCGGCGGAAAGCCCGCTGTCGGAGATTGACGTCTCCACGCTGCTGCCGCCGCCGGCCGGCAAACCGCAGGACCCGCTGGCCGAACGCACCGCCAGTGAAGCGGCACAGCCGGCAGCAGAGGCCGCCGAACGCAACTGACGGCGTACTAACGCGGGTAGCTTAGACTCTGGCCACCTTTCACTTGGATGGTGAACCGATGCGCGTTTCGTTGCTGCTGTCGCTCCTGCTTCCCGTTGCCGCGCTGGCCCAGACGCCAGCCCCGGCCACTCCCGCACCGGCACCGGCGCGCCCGGCCCCGTCCGCGGCTTCAGCCGCCGCACCGGCCACTGCGGCCACGCCGGCTCGCCCGGCCCTGACCCCGGCGCAGCAGAAGCAGGTCAAGGAACAGGACGACCAGCTCAGTGCCGCGGCGCGCCAGATCGCGGTGCTGGTGGACAGCAACCGCGCAGCCGAGGCCTGGAAGGGCGCATCGGCGGTGGCCCGCAAGGCGGTGCCCGAGCAGACCTTCGTCAACCAGTTGGCCGCCGACCGCAAGCGCCTGGGCGCGCTGACTTCGCGCGGCCAGCCGGTGGTGACGCGGGTGAAGTACGGTCCGGGGGCCACCGTGCCGGAAGGGCTGTACATCAACGTCAGCTTCCCTACCCAGTTCGCCAACAGCCCCCAGCCTGTGCGCGAGCTGGTCTCGTTCCGTCTGGACGAGGACAAGGTCTGGCGCCTGGCCGGCTACAGCGTGCGCGCTGCTGCACCCTGACCGCCGCTGCATTCCCTGATTGAAGGAGCTGTCATGGGTATTGAAGTGCAGATGCTGGGCTGGTCGATCGTGTTGGGCCTGGTCCAGCTGTTGATCGCTGATTTCGCGGTCACCCGAGAGCGCGGACTGGCCTGGAATGTGTCCGCCCGCGATGGCGAGGCGCCACCGCCTGGAAAGCTGGCGGCGCGTCTACTGCGGGTGCAGGCCAACTTCATGGAAACCTTCCCGTTCTTTGCCGCTGCCGTGCTGGCCGTGGTGCTGACCCAGCGTCAGGACGGGCTGACCGCCCTGGCCGCGCAGCTCTATTTCTGGGCGCGACTGGTCTATGTGCCGCTGTATGCCGCCGGCATTCCGGTGCTGCGCAGCGCGGTGTGGATGGTGTCGCTGGCTGGCATCGTGCTGCTGGTGTGGGGGCTGCTGCGCGCGCTGGCGTGAACGTCCACGAACCTGCGCTGATCCAGATCAAGGGCAGGAGCGGGGCAGGGCGTTAAGCTCGGTGTGCACACGTCATCAGGAAGGATTCATGCCGGACACCGCAACCCAGGCGCAGGGCGCGTACGACACCACCGAAGCGACGCAGGTCGACACCGTTGACGTGCTGGTGGTGGGGGCGGGGCCCACGGGATTGTGCTTTGCCCGCGCGCTGGCCGGCAGCGGACTCAACATTGCCCTGGTCGAGCAGCAGCCGCGTGCGGCATTGGCCGAGGCGGCGTTCGATGGCCGCGAGATCGCGCTCACGCACGCGTCGCGGCGCATCCTCGAACAGCTGGGGGTCTGGGATCGGCTGGACCCGGCCGAGATTTCCGACCTGCGCGATGCACGGGTCATGGACGGCAGCTCGCCGTTCGCGCTTACCTTTGCCGCTGACCAGCACCACGGCGAAGCCCTGGGCTGGCTGGTGCCCAATCACCTGATCCGCCGTGCCGCCTGGGACAGCGTGCAGGGCCAGCCAGGGCTGCAGCTGATCGACCAGACCAGCGTGCGGCAAGTCGTGCCCGGACCGGCCCACAGCACCGTAACCCTCAGCGACGGCCGCCGCCTGCAGGCACGCATGGTGGTGGCCGCTGACAGCCGATTCTCGGCCACCCGCCGGCTGCTCGGTATTGGCGCGAAGCTGCGCGACTTCGGCAAATCCATGCTGGTCTGCCGCATGCAGATCGATGTGCCGCACCAGCACACCGCGTGGGAGTGGTTCGGCTACGGGCGCACCATGGCGCTGTTACCGCTCAATGGAGATCTGGCCTCGGCCGTCATCACGCTGCCGCCGCGCCAGATTGCCGATCTGATGGCATTGGACGAGGACAGCTTCGGGGCCCGCATCAGCACCCTGTTCGAGTACCGCCTGGGCAACATGAAGCCGGTGGCAAAACCGATTGCCTATCCGCTGGTCGGGGTGTTTGCGCATGCCTTCGTTGGAGAACGCTGCGCCCTGATCGGCGATGCGGCGGTGGGCATGCATCCGGTCACCGCACATGGCTTCAACCTCGGCCTGCAGAGCCAGGACCGGCTGGCGGCGGTGCTGCGCACGGCCGCCGAACGCGGCACTGACATCGCCGCGCCGGTGGGCCTGGCCCGCTACGAACGGGGGCACCGGCTGGCGGCGCGTCCGTTGTATGAGGCGACCAACGTCATCACCACCCTGTACACCGATGACCGCCTGCCGGCGCGGGTGCTGCGCCGGGCGGGTCTGCGCCTGGCGCAGGGCGTGGTGCCGTTTCGCAAGCTGATCGCCGCGCACCTCACCCAGCGCTGATGGGTCACGACCAACGGTCGTGACCTACCGTTGGTCGGCATCTGCCCGGTGGGTGACGACCGTTGGTCGTCACACGCCGCAGCCGGGCTTCACGCCTCCGGGTCGGCCAACACGTTGATCACCGTATCGCCGAACTGCACCTGCTGGCCCGCGCGGATCTTGCAGGCTTTGCGCAGCTCCACCTGCCCGTCCACCATAACCTGGCCGTCGCCGATCAGCATCTTGGCTTCGCCGCCGCTGGTCACCAGGTCGGCCAGCTTGAGCAGCTGTTTCAGCTCGACGTACTCGCCATCCAGGTCGAATTCAAGAATCTGCATGCTGCGGGTATCCTGTGAAGGGGCGCAGGCAATGCGCCGGGTCGTGAGAGGGCGCGTATTGTGCGCCAGCACGCGCCAGATCGATATCCATAGGGAAAGCTGTACACGCTGTTCAGGGTCGTTAGGGTATGATCGCGCCCTGAGCGAGAGTAATACTCCGACCGAGCAGCGCCAGGGCACGCGATAAGAAAGGGCGCCCAAAGCGCGGACCATCCCCTTTTTTATCTCACTGCCAGGTTTACGGCAGTGCCTTTGGAGTTCCCCATGTCCCAAGAATCCTCCGCGCCGCTGCTGTTCGCAGACCTCGGCCTGTCCGACGCTGTGATGCAGGCGGTCGCCGCCGTCGGCTACGAAACCCCTTCACCGATCCAGGCCGCCACCATTCCGGCGATGCTGGAAGGCCGCGACGTGCTGGGCCAGGCCCAGACCGGCACCGGCAAGACCGCCGCCTTCGCGCTGCCGGTGCTGTCCAACCTGGACTTCAACCAGACCAAGCCGCAGGTGCTGGTGCTGGCCCCGACCCGCGAGCTGGCCATCCAGGTCGCCGAGGCGTTCCAGACCTATTCGGCCAAGATTCCTGGCTTCCGTGTGCTGCCGGTCTACGGTGGTCAGCCCTATGGCCAGCAGCTGTCGGCTCTGCGCCGTGGCGTCCACGTGGTAGTAGGTACTCCGGGCCGCGTGATCGACCATCTGGATCGCGGCACCCTGGACCTGTCCGAGCTGAAGACGCTGGTGCTGGACGAAGCCGATGAAATGTTGCGCATGGGCTTCATCGACGACGTCGAAGCGGTCCTGAAGAAGCTGCCGGAGACCCGTCAGGTGGCCCTGTTCTCGGCCACCATGCCGTCGCAGATCCGTCGCATCGCGCAGACCTACCTGCAGGACCCGGCCGAAGTCACCATCGCTGCCAAGACCACCACCTCGGCCAACATCCGCCAGCGCTACTGGTGGGTGAGCGGGCTGCACAAGCTGGATGCGCTGACCCGCATTCTGGAAGTGGAACCGTTCGACGCGATGATCATCTTCGCCCGGACCAAGGCGGGCACCGAGGAACTGGCTGAGAAGCTGCAGGCCCGTGGGCTGGCTGCGGCTGCGATCAACGGCGACATGCAGCAGGCCCAGCGTGAACGCACCATCGGCCAGCTCAAGGAAGGCAAGCTGGACATCCTGGTGGCCACCGACGTGGCCGCGCGTGGCCTGGACGTGGAACGCATCAGCCACGTGCTGAACTACGACATTCCGTACGACACCGAAAGCTACGTGCACCGCATTGGCCGTACCGGCCGCGCCGGCCGCAGCGGCGAGGCGATCCTGTTCGTCACCCCGCGCGAAAAGGGCATGCTGCGCGCCATTGAGCGCGCCACCCGCCAGCCGATCGAAGAAATGCAGCTGCCGAGCGTGGATGCGGTCAACGACACCCGCGTGAACAAGTTCATGAGCCGCATCAGCGATGCGCTGGCTGACGGCAATATCGACTTCTACCGCGACCTGCTGCAGCGCTTTGAAGGCGAGAACAATGTGCCGGCCATCGACATCGCCGCCGCGCTGGCCAAGCTGCTGCAGGGCGATTCGCCGTTCCTGCTGACCCCGCCGGTGCGCGGCGCGCGTGAAGAGCGCGCACCGCGCGAGCGCCATGAGCGTGCCGACCGTGGTGAGCGCCCGGCCCGTTTCGAGCCGCGTTTCGAACGCGGCCCGCGCCGCGATGACGACCGCGCCGTGCGTGGTCCGCGTCCAGAAGGCGACTTTGGCCAGAACGACGGTGGTTTTGAGCGCGCTCCGCGTCGCGATATCGCCCCGCGCGGCGCGCCGGAAGCCGGCATGGAAACCTTCCGTATCGAAGTCGGCCACGTGCACGGCGTGAAGCCGGGTAACATTGTCGGCGCGATCGCCAATGAAGCTGGTCTGGAAAGCCGCTTCATCGGCCGCATCGATATCCACGATGATTTCTCGGTGCTGGACCTGCCGGCCGAGATGCCCAGCGACCTGCTGACCCACCTGAAGAAGGTGTGGGTGTCTGGTCAGCAGCTTCAGATGCGTCGTGTGGAGCCGGGTGAAGACCTGACCCCGGCGTCGCGTCCGCCGGCCAAGCCGAAGTTTGGTCGCGGTCCGGGCAAGCCGGGTGGCCATCGTGGCGGTCCGGGCGGCAACGACCGGCCGCCGCGCCGCGACGGCTTCAAGCCGCGCGGACCGCGCTGACCCCGATAAGTTCCGACGGCAGGTACCTAGGTCAGTCGGCACGCATTGAAAAACGCCAGCTCCAGGGCTGGCGTTTTTCGTTCAGCCCGTTTTCGCACCACCTCAACATCCCCGGACATAGCCTCAGGGGGTATGGCGTGCTTGGGAGGGCGGGCAGGCGTCGGCGGGCGCAGGCCGGCCTGGAATCGCAACCAGCGACGACAGGACAGGAGGGCGCATGCGGGGAGGCGGTAATAGAGAAGGAGGTGGCAACGCGGTACCGCAGGTGACAAAGGGGCTGACACTGCGGTTCGTGCTGTTGACCGGCATGGCGATCGGGCTGGTCGGTATCTCCGCGCTGATCCAGGAACTGCAGGCGGCATCCACGGCCTGGATCGTCGGGCAGAGCCATTGGTCGCGCGGGCAGCAGCGTGCCACCTTTTCGCTGGCGCGCTACATCGAGTCTGGAAACCCGGCCAATCTGGCCGACGCCCGTGCCGCACTGGCGGTGCCGCTGGGCGATCTGGATGCACGGCTGGCCATGGAGCAGGACGACATGGACCTGGCGCGCGCACGTCGTGGGCTGCAACAGGGGCGCAACGCTTCGGCCGACATCCGGCGCCTCGTTCTGTCCTTCCGTTATCTGGGTAGACAGGCTTACTTCCGCGAAGCGGTGCACTTCTGGCGGCAGACCGACGAGGGCCTGCTGCAGATCCAGCAGATCGCCGATGCGGCCGAGGCCATGAACCAGAGCGGCGGCATCCCGCCAGACGTGGAAAAGGCCATGCTGCTGCACCTGCAGGCCGTGGACCGCAGCCTGCAGGCGCAGGCCAATGCGTTCTCACAGGCGCTGCTCAATACCGCCTCCATGGTGCGGATCACGACGCTGGCCGTGGGCGGTCTGTCGGTGTTGTTGATTACTGTCGTGGCGGTCCTGTTGTCGCGGCGCGTGCGCAACGACCTGATCGAAAAGGAAAGCCGTTTCCGCGCCGCGTTCTACCAGTCCACCATCGGCATGCTCAAGCTGGACGTGGACGGGCGTATCGTTGAAGCGAACCAGAGTGCGGCCGACATGCTCGGTTACCGGCGTGATGCGCTGCTGGGCCTGGGCCTGCCCGACCTGCTGGTGGAAGGGGAGCTGGCCCAGACCGCCATGGGTGGCATCGACTGGCCACAGCAGTTGCGCCCGGCCGAGCTGCGCTTCCGTCGCGCCGACGGCAGCCTGCTGTGGGGGCGCAGCAGCGGCACCCTGGTGCACGCCCCCAACCGGTCGCCGCGGGTCTTCGCGATGATAGAAGATGTGTCGCAGAATCATGCGCTGGCACGTGAGGTGGAGCACCAGGCCAGCCACGATCCGCTGACCGGACTGATCAATCGCCGGGAGATCGAGCGACGGCTGGAGCAGGCGCTGCTGAACGTACGCAGCCATGGCGGCGTGCACAGCCTGTGCTACATCGACCTTGACTACTTCAAACTGGTCAACGACGGCCTCGGCCATGCTGCGGGTGACCAGCTGCTGCGCAACCTGTCTGAGTATCTAGTGAGCGCTGTCCGCGACGGTGACTGGGTCGGCCGCATGGGCGGCGACGAGTTCGCGTTGTTCCTAGCCCACGCCGGCCAGGAAGATGCCCGCCAGGTGCTGCAACGGGTGATGCGTTCATTAGGCCAGGCCGGCGCAGTGCAGGGCGAAGGCGCGCCGCAGGTGCGCTGCAGCGTCGGCGTGGTGGAAATCACCGCCGATGTGGCCGATGTGAACTGGTTGATGAGCGCTGCCGACAGTGCCTGTTATGCCGCCAAGCAGGCCGGCCGCAACCGCGTGCATTTCTACAACGAAACCCGTGAGGCGCTGGAAGAGCGGCGACGCGAGGCCGAGCGTCTGGCGCGCGTGTCCGCGGCAATGACCGAGAACCGCATGCTGCTGTTCGCGCAGCGCATCGCCTGGCGCGATGATCCGGCCTTTCTGCATTACGAGGTGCTGGTGCGTCTGCGCGGGCGCGACGGCCAGCTGCACTCGCCCGGCGAGTTCATGCCGGCGGTGGAACGCTACGGCATGGGCATGGCACTGGATCGGCACGTGCTGGGTCTGTTGTTCCGCCACCTGCAGGTCTGTCCCGGGCATGTGCAGCGGTTGGGGCTGTGCAACGTGAACGTGTCGGCGCAGTCGATCACTGAACCCAGCTTCCTGGCCTATGTGAGCGACCTGCTGGAGCGCAACCGCGGCCTGGCCCGCAAGCTGTGTTTCGAAATTACCGAAACCGCGGCGATCAGCAACCTGGAACAGGCCCGCAGCTTCGTCGAGGCGGTGAAGGCGCGCGGCTGCCGGGTGGCGCTGGATGATTTCGGTTCGGGCCTTTCCTCGTTCGGCTACCTGCGCCAGTTGCCAGCGGACATGCTGAAAATAGACGGGATGTTCGTGCGTGACATGGACGTGGATCCGGTCAGCCGGGCCACGGTCCGGGCGATTACCGAGATCGGGCGCGAGCTGCACATGACGGTGGTTGCCGAATGGGTGGAGTCGGATGAGGTGGCCGACCAGCTGCAGGCGCTGGGGGTGGACGGGCTGCAGGGGTATGCGGTGGAGCGGCCGATGGCGCTGGAGAAGATGACCCAGTCGGCGCTGTGGGCGGCGCGGACGGCGTCGGACACCCGGTAGAGCCGGGCGCTGCCCGGCCGCTGGCGCACCTGACATGCCTGGTTGCCGGCCAGCGGCCGGCACTACCGGATTGCGTCTGGCGAGGAGCCCCCTTCTTGTTGAAGGGGGCGCGCCAACGGCGCGGGGTTAAGGTGAAATGCGTGGGCAACCGGCACCGAAGGTGCCGGTTGCCGGCCAGCGGCCGGCACTACCGGATTGCGTCTGGCGAGGAGCCCCCTTCTTGTTGAAGGGGGCGCGCCAACGGCGCGGGGTTAAGGTGAAATGCGTGGGCAACCGGCACCGAAGGTGCTGGTTGCCGGCCAGCGGCCGGCACTACCGGATTGCGTCTGGCGAGGAGCCCCCTTCTTGTTGAAGGGGGCGCGCCAACGGCGCGGGGTTAAGGTGAAATGCGTGGGCAACCGGCACCGAAGGTGCCGGTTGCAGCGCAGCAGATCTTGCGATAATGGTCGTCGGGGACGGCGCGCGCAGGGTGTGTCGGCAGCAGGCGGGGCCGTGGCGTGAGGAAAGGCAGGGTGGGGTTCAAGCAAGGCAGGCGGGGGCCACCCGGCCTGCTATGGCTTCTTTTCGCGCTGACCCTGTTGGTGCCTCTGCAGGCTTTCGCGCATGCCCCCGAACCCGGCCGCGATGTGCTGCTGCTGGGCGCAGCCACGGACGAACGGACGCCGCAGCGGGCTTGTTCGCCCGAGATGCTGGCCCGCCACCAGGAATTTCTCGAGGTTCCGGCGCCGGTAAAAGGCTGGTCCGGCCAGCCGCAGGCGGTGGACGTGTTTGGCGTGTTTACCGGCGAGGTGCGGATCAGCCACGGCGATCGCCAGATCTGCGGCAACATGCACGATGCCCGCACCCGCGATTCGCGTTTCCGCGCCGGCATCGGCATGGTGGTGGTGCCCAAGGCAGGTGACCATGAGCCGATCGTGGTGTCCTGGTCCACGCCGCTGAAGCCGTACTGGGTGCCGACGGTGCGCCTCGGGGCTCCCAGCCCGGTCCAGCAGAACGACACCGCGCGCCTGCTGGTGCGCGTGTCCTGCATCGCGGTGGCGATCGCGCTGGCGTTGTCCGCGCTGATGGGCTACGTCACCGCCAAGGATCGCTCCTTCCTGATCTATGTGGTGGTGTGCCTGGTGTTCGTGCTGTGGCAGGCGGTGCTGGGCGGGCTGAGCGGCTACCCCGAGCCTTGGCTGCCGGTGTACGAAAGCGCCTCGTGGTGGCTGATCGCGCTCAGTGCGGTGACCCTCGGGATGCTGCTGCCGGTGCTGTGGCGGCTCAACGGCGGCGACCGCCTGTGGCCGCGCTCGCGGTTGGGGCAGCAGCTGGTGCTGTGGGCGGGTGTAGCGACCGCCCTGTGCGTGCCGTGGTCAGGCGTGAGCGGGCTGATCTGGCTGTCCGATGTGCTGGAGCACGTGTTTCAGCTGGGCCTTCTGGTCTGTCTCGGGGTCGGGCTGTGGGCACTGCGCCGCCGCGACTACTACGCGCTGGCGGGTTTGTCGGCGCTGCTGCCCTGGTGGGTGATGATGCTGGCCGACCTGGTCCAGGCGCACTGGCTGATCGCTTACCGGATCGAGGCGCTGCAGCTGTCGGCCACCTGGTTCCTGATGATGTCGGCGTATGCGCTCAACCTGCGCCTGGGCCGGCTGCGCCAGCAGCGCGATGAGATGCGGCAGCTGGCTGACACCGATGGCCTGACCGGTCTGCCCAACCGTCGTGCCGGCCTGCGCCTGCTGGCCCGGCATCTGGACCGGCCGGCGCACGAGCAGCAGCCGCTGGCGATCGGGTTCCTGGACATTGACCTGTTCAAGGACATCAATGACCGGTTTGGCCACGAAGCCGGTGACCGGGTGCTGGTAGCGGTCGCGCGCGCGCTCCGCGCGGCGGTGCGCGCGGACGACCAGGTGGTGCGCATGGGGGGGGAGGAGTTCCTGATCCTGCTGCCGGGAGCCAGTCATGCTGCGGCGCTGTCGCGACTGGAAAGCGTGCGCCAGCAGGTTGCCAGCGTGTCGCCCACGCTGGGCCTGGAGGGGCTGGGGTTGACTGCCAGCATCGGCCTGGCGGTGTGGCACCCGGGCCGCGACGACCTGGCCGGATTGCTGCGTCGTGCCGACCACGCCATGTACAGCGCCAAGCGTGCAGGCCGCAATCAGATCTGCGACGCCGGGTAGGGCCGGGCCATGCCCGGCACGCTGTTTTCCCGGATAATGACGGGATGACCACCCGACTCAACAAACACATCGCCGAAACCGGCTTCTGTTCCCGGCGTGAAGCCGACCGCCTGATCGGCGAACGCCGCGTCACTGTCAACGGCATTGCCGCCGGCACCGGCGCGGTGGTCGGCGAGGGCGATGTCGTCCTCGTCGACGGCCAGCCGCTGCGTGCCCGCGAGGCGAAGAAGGCCGGGGGCCGCCGCCATGTCTACATCGCGCTGAACAAACCGGTGGGTGTGACCTGCACCACCGAAAGCGCGGTCAAGGGCAACATCGTCGACTTCGTCGGCCATGAGCAGCGCATTTTCCCGATCGGCCGCCTGGACAAGGATTCAGAAGGCCTGATCCTGATGACCAGCAACGGCGACATCGTCAACCAGATCCTGCGCGCCGAGAACGGCCATCAGAAGGAGTACCTGGTGGCAGTGAACAAACCGGTCACCGATGAGTTCCTGCGTGGCATGGCGCGCGGTGTGCGCATCCACAATGAAACCACCCTGCCGTGCCGCACCTCGCGCATTGCCAAGTTCGGCTTCCGCATCACCCTCGAGCAGGGTCTGAACCGGCAGATCCGCCTGATGGCCGCCGCCTTCGGCTACCGGGTCACCCAGCTGCGCCGTGTGCGCATCGACAACATCAAGATCGGCGCGCTCAAGCCCGGTCAGTGGCGCAACCTGACCGATGCCGAGTTGAAGGGTCTGCTGCCCAAGCAGCTGGACTGGTAACTGGTTGCGGGCATGCACGGGGCGCTAACGCCCCGTCATGCGGTTCAGGCTAGACTGCGGTCAGCTCCCGGATTTCGACCCGCTGCATGATCAAGCCCGAGAAGCCTTCCAATGAAGCGCTGCGCCTGGACGCGCTGTACCGTTACCGCATTCTCGACACCGACAAGGAAAAGTCCTTCGAGGACCTGGTCACCATCGCCAAGGCGGTGTGCGGTACCTCCATGGCCGCAGTGACCCTGATCGATGCCGAGCGGCAGTGGTTCAAGTCCATCCAGGGCACCGAGGCGGCCGAACTGCCGCGTGCCGAATCGATGTGTGGTCATGCCATCCTGCAGCCGCAGCAGGTGATGGTGATCGAAGACGCACGCATTGATGAGCGCTTCCATGACAATCCCATCGTCACCGGCGCACCGCATGTGCGGTTCTACGCGGGTGCCCCGCTGATCAGCAACGACGGCTATCCGCTGGGCACGCTGTGCGTGTTCGACCCGCAGCCGCATCAGCTGGACACGGATCAGACCGAGGCGCTTGCAGCGTTGTCGCGGCAGGTGATGCTGGTGATGGAGCTGCGCCGCTTCGCCCAGGACATCCAGACCCACATGCTGGAGCGTGAGGACTACGAGCGGCTGCTGAACGAGTACCACGACCTGCTGCTGGCCCAGAACGCCGATCTGGCCGAACAGAGCCGCACCGACGTGCTGACCGGCCTGCCCAACCGCCGCGCCATGGCGGTGGCACTGGAGGCCTCGTTGCTGGACGCCGATGGCCAGCCGCGGCAGACCGCCGTGGCAGTGCTGGACATCGATCACTTCAAGCAGATCAATGACATTCACGGCCATGCCACCGGCGACCGGGTATTGGCCGAACTGGGCGTGCTGTTGCGGGCGCATTTCTCCGGACGCGGCATGGCCGCGCGATACGGCGGCGAGGAGTTCGTGGTGTTGATGCCCGACACCGACCTGCGCACCGCCGAGCTGCAGTGCGACTTCCTGCGCATGGCGGTGGCCGAGCTGCCGCTTGGGTTCCCGGTCACCATCAGCATCGGCGTGGCGGCGCACAAAGCCGGCGACAGCGTCGACCAGACCGTGTCCCGCGCCGACGCCGCGCTGTACCAGGCCAAGCGCAACGGCCGCGACCGCGTCGTCGTGGGCTGATCGAATGCTGCAGACCCTGGCCGTCTCCAACTATCGCTCGCTTCAGGATCTGGTGATTCCGATGGCGCGTCTGAACCTGGTGGTGGGTGACAACGGCAGTGGCAAGTCCAGCCTGTACCGTGCCCTTCGGCTGCTGGCGGACACCGCACGCCAGGGGGTGACAGCAGCACTGGCGCATGAAGGAGGGCTGGGATCGGTGCTGTGGGCCGGGCCGGAAACGCTCACGCGCGGCATGCGCGAGGGCGAGGTCGCGGTCGAGGGGGCTGCGCGTCGGCTGCAATCCGTGGCGTTGCGGCTGGGCTTTGCTGGCGACGATTTCGGCTATGCCATTGATCTGGGGTATCCGACACCGCACGCGTCCATGTTCTCGCTGGACCCCCAGATCAAGTGCGAGTCGGTGTGGGCGGGTCCGTTTCTGCGCAACAGCAACGTACTGGTGCAGCGACAGGGGGGAATGGTGCGCCGTAGGGAGGGGCGCGGGTGGGGGGTCATGGAGGCGCACCTTTCGCCATTCGAAAGCCTGTTCACGCAGGTGGCCGATCCGCAGCGCATGCCGGAGGTACTGAGCCTGCGCGAAACCCTGCGAAGCTGGCGCTTCTACGACCACATGCGCACCGACCGCGATGCGCCCGCCCGCCAATCGTGGTTGGCCACCCGTACACCGGTGCTGAGTCACGACGGGCATGACCTCGCGTCCGCGTGGCAGACCATTGTCGAAAGTGGCGACGGGCACGCGCTTCAACAGTCGCTGGACGACGCGTTTCCCGGTGCGCAGGTGCGGATCGACGAGCACGATGGTCGCTTGTCACTGAAGTTCCACCAGCCGGGACTGCTGCGCCCGCTGGCGGCAGCCGAGCTGTCCGACGGGACGCTGCGCTATCTGCTGCTGCTGGCGGCATTGCACACGCCGCGACCGCCGCCGTTGATGGTGCTCAACGAACCCGAGACCAGCCTGCATCCGGACTTGTTGCCGGCGCTGGGGCGGCTGATCATCGGTGCCGCCGGACGCAGCCAGTTGTGGGTGGTGTCGCACGCCAGCCGCCTGATTGCCGCGCTCGAGGAAGCGCCAGACTGCAACCTGATCGCGCTGGAAAAGCAGATGAGCCGCACCACACTGCGCGGCCAGGGCCTGCTCGACGCCCCCGCCTGGTACTGGCCAACGAGATAGAGCCGCGCCAGGACGCAGATAAAGCACCGATTCGATGAACGCGTCGCCACGCGCCCGGATATCAAATCACCGACATGCAGAGCCGTGCAATGCCCGGCGCGTTGCCTTACTCCGCGATATTCCGCGCCTCAGCCGTCCCCAGAATCTCCGGATGCTGCACCGGCTTGCGCCGGTTCAACAGCGGATGCAGGAACACTGCACCGACGATGATCGCCACGCCGGCATAGAACAGTGGCGTGAGTTCGCGCTGCTCGTTCAGCAGCACGACGGCCAGCACGATGGCGTAGACCGGCTCCAGGTTGGTAACCAGTTGCACGGTGTAAGCGCTGAGGTGGCGCAGGACCACCAGCGCCAACGCGAACGGCAGCAGTGTGCAGACGCCAGCCAGGGTCAGCAGCAACAGGCTGTCGCGCAGGTTGGGTACGACCCACAACGGACTGGCCAGCGCCGGCAGCAGGAACGGCAGCAGCGGGGCCAGCACGGTCAGGGTGAGCGTGCCCGCGCCCAGTTCCACCGCGGTCACGGTGAGCGGGTCAGCGTGGCTGACCAGACGCTTGTTGAGCGAGCCGAAGACGGCGACCAGCAGCGCCGACAGCGCTCCCACAAGCACGCCCAGACGCATGCCATCCTGCACCCCGCCGACCACCAGAGCCACGCCCGGCAGCACCGCGATGCCGAACGCCAGCTCGCGCAGCCGGAACGGACGCTTGGCCACCCACGGTTCGATCACGGCGGTGAACACCGGGGCCAGTGCGATGCAGGTCGCCGCCACCGAAGCGTTGGCCAGCTTCGCCGCGCCATAGAAGGTAAGCCAGTGCAGCGCGACCAGCGCGCCGACCCCGCAGTAACCGGCCAGCAGAGTAGGAGAGAGCTGGCGCAGGCCGCGCCAGACCCGCGGCAGCAGCGCCAGCATGGCCACCACCAGCAGCATGCGCCACCACACCAGCGGCAGCGCGGGCAGGCTGATCAAGACGCCGAGGATGGCGGTGACGCCCCACAACAGCACACAGAAATGGATTTGCAGCAGCGCTTTGCGGGTATCGGTCATCGGCATGCGAGTATTGTGCGCGTTAACCATCGCGAGGAACACCATGCGCGCCCCTTCCACCATGACCCGGTATCTGGCCGGGCTGACGGCCCTGGTCGCCTTGCTGTCACTGGTGCTGCAGTTCGTGCTGCTGATGCCCGCGGGCGGCGGCCTTGCTGGCGTGGGCACTGCGGCGTGGCGCTTCCTGGGGTACTTCACCGTTCTCAGCAACATCGGCGTGGCCATCGTCTGTGTGGCGCGTGCCTGCGGTGATGCGGGCGGGGTGGCCGGTCCCGGTCCGCGCGCAGCGGTGGCGTTGTACATCGCCATCACCGGGCTGGTCTACGTGCTGCTGCTGCGCACGCTGTGGCACCCGCAAGGGCTGCAGTGGTGGGCCGACGTCGGCCTGCATTACGCGGTCCCGGTGCTGTACCTGCTGGGTTGGGTGCTGGGCGAGCATGGCGGGCTGCACTGGCGGCAACTGCTGCTGGCCTTGCTGGTCCCCGTGGCTTATCTGGGGTGGGCGCTGCTGCTGGGTCAGCGCACCGGGCAGTATCCGTACCCGTTCCTGGACTGGCCGGTGCTGGGGTGGAAGGCTTTGCTGGGCAACATAGCGACGATGGCGCTGGCCTTTACTGCCCTCGGCGCGCTGCTGTGGAAAGTGGACCAGAGTCTGTCCCGGCGGTGACTGGTCACTACCCGCCAACGCTGCGCAGCTGGTCGCGCAGCGCCATTGCCGCACCGGGATTGCGTTGTTTCGCAGCTCCGATGAACAGGATGTAGACCTCGCACGGGGCTTCGGGGGTTACGTCACGGCCGAGATGGGGCAGGTCGGGATTGTCCTCGCCGCGCGCCCAGCGCAGTGCACGTAGCGCCCATTGCTCGAGCACGCGTTGCGGGTAACCGGCGCGCATGTTGGCCCGTGACTGCATCAACCGCGCATAGATGAAGGGGCCGGTGGGGTCCGCATAGCTGGGGTGGTCACTTGAGCCACTGAACACCAGCGCGACGTGATGCGCGCGCGCGACTTCGATCAGTTCGCGGGTCCAGGCGGTCGGATTGCGCACCTCAAGCGCATGCTGCAGCACGCGTCCGTCCGCCTCGCGCGGGAGGCCTTCCAGCAGGCGGCCGAATTCCTGTGCGCCGGCCGGGTGCTGTTCGCCGAACTGCCAGACCAGCGGGCCCAGCCGGTCCTGCAGGGTGGTGATGCCCTGGATGAAGCCATCGGCGCGCGCGGCAACTGCAGCCAGGTCATGCCCCTGGACGAGGCTGCGTGGAACCTTGGCCGAAAAGCGGAATCCGGGCGGTGTCTGCTCGCGCCACTGCGCATATACCGCAGGTTTCCGTGCGCGATAGAAGGTGCTGTTGATCTCGATGCAACCCAGTTGCGTGGCCGCATGCGCCAGCTCCTCGCGCTGCGGCAGCCCGACCGGGTAGAACGTTCCGCCGCGCCATTCTGGAAACACCCAGCCGCCAATCCCGGTGCGGATGGTGCGGGCAACGGTCGTCATGCGGTCGGATGTCCTGCCTGCCACGGGTCATAGCTGCCGAACCACCACAGATGACCCTCCGGGTCACGGCAGGCGTAGCCGCGGCCGCCATAGTCCTGGTCGGCAATGTCGATCACCACCCTGGCTCCGGCGGCTACCGCGCGCGCGTAGTGCGCGTCCGGGTTGCCCACGATCACACAGGCGCTCTGGGTTTCGCGGCCGTTGATCTCGTCCGGTTGTACGGTCAGTTTGCCCCACTCGCCACCGTTGTCCACCGAACCCAGCATCACCATGCCGCCGCCGTAGACCAGCTGGGCGTGGTAGACGATGGCACCGTCGGCGTACACCGCCTGCGGCTTGAAGTCGAACGCCTGCTCCAGCCAGACGATGGCGGCGTGCGCGTCGCGGTAGCGCAGGCAGGGAATGATGGCGCTGGCTGCAGGGGCGGTCATGGTGGCAACTCCGGGCGGGCTTCTGGCACAGGCGAGCGTGCGGTGGTGCGCGTTACCATCGTGCGAAAGGAGGGCGCTGAATGCGGCCTCGACATTCCGGTTACAGCCCCGTGGAGACACTGCTTGAACAGATCATGGATTGGAGGCGTCGTGCTGCTGGCGTGCGCACCTTTGGCATCGGCCACCGCGCCGACTGAACTGGAATCCCGGCTGGAGACCACCGTGGAACGCGTGCGCACCCAGTTCGATGTACCCGGCGTGGCGGTGGCGGTGGTCAAGGATGGACAGGTGGTCCTGGAGCGTGGCTTCGGCGTGCGTGAACACGGCAAGCTGGACCCGGTGCAGGCCGATACCCTGTTCGCCATTGCGTCGAACACCAAGGCCTTCACCGCGACCTCGCTGAATCTGCTGGCCGAGCAGGGCAAGTTGAAGATGGACGACCGGGTGATCGACCACCTGCCGTCGTTCCGCATGTCCGACCCGTATGTCACCGGCGAGATGCGCATCCGCGACCTGCTTTCGCACCGCAGCGGGCTCAGCCTTGGCGCGGGTGACCTGCTGTTCTGGCCGACCACCACCTACAGCAATGCCGAGGTGGTGCAACGCCTGGGCAAGGTGCCGCTGAAGGGCGGTTTCCGTGACCGCTATGCCTACGACAACATCCTCTACGCCGTCGCCCAGCAGGTGATCGAAAAGATATCCGGGCAGACGTATGCCGACTTCCTGCAGCAGCACATCTTCACCCCGGTTGGCATGACCGGCACCCGCTACAACGCTGACCATCTGCGTGCCGGCGACAAGGCGGCGGTCGGCCACGCCAAGTACGACTTCGGTGACCTGCGCACGGTGGCCCCGCTGACCTGGTCCAACAACGCCGGTGCTGGCGGCATCTATTCCAGCGTGCACGACATGGCGCGCTGGATGAACGTTCAGCTGGCCCAGGGCACGCTGGAGAATGGGACGCCGCTGTTCACGCCCAAGACCCAGCAGGCAATGTGGCAGGTGATCACCCCGCAGGTGGTGTCCGAGCCGGCGGTGCCGCAGCTGGCGGCGGCCAGGCCGAACTTCGCTGGCTATGGCGAAGGCTGGAGCCTGAGCGACTTCCGCGGGCAGAAGCTGGTCTGGCATACCGGTGGCTGGCCGGGCATGGTCTCGCGGGTCACTCTGGTGCCGGAGCAGAAGCTGGGCATCGTGGTGCTGACCAACCAGGAAGTGGGTGCGGCCTTCAATGCGATCACCCTGGATGTGCTGGATGCCTACCTGAAGCCGCAGACGCCCACCGACTGGGTGGCCGCCTATGCCGCGGCGGTGGCCAAGGCGCAGGACAAAGCCGACGAAGGCTGGGCCGCGCACCTGGCCGCGCGTGATCCGAAGTCGAAACCGTCACTGCCTCTGGTGAAGTATGCCGGCCGTTACCGGGATGCGTGGTACGGTGACGTGCACGTTGAAACGGCCAACGGTGGCTTGCGCCTGCGATTCGACAAGACCGCCCAGTTGACGGGCCGGTTGGAGCACTGGCAGCACGATACCTTCATCGTGCGCTGGGACGACCGTTCGCTGAATGCCGATGCGTTCGTCAATTTCAGCCTGGACCCGGATGGCAAGGTGCGCGAGGTGCGCATGCAGGCGATTTCCTCGCTGACCGATTTCAGTTTTGATTTCCAGGATCTGGTGCTGGTGCCTGCTCCGTGAAGGTGGGTTGAGGTTGCCGGCCAGCGGCCGGCACTACAATGACCGGCCGCAGATGTGTTGTTGGAGATGACAGGATGTTCCGCTGGTTCGAATCGCTGATTCCGGTGTTCCCACCGGTGGATGCGCGCATGCCGCCGCGCAATGTGGCGGCGTTCTACCTGTACTACCTGCGCCCGGTGTGGCCGGTACTGCTGGCGACGCTGGTGGCCGGCCTGCTGCTGGCGCTGGTGGAAGTGGCGATGTTCGATTTCCTCGGCCGCATCGTCGACATGGTCAGTGAACAGCCCGACGCCAGCTTCTTCACGCGGCACGCCGACACGCTGCTGTGGATGGCGGCGATCACCCTGATCGCCCGCCCGGTGCTGGTGGGCCTGCACAACCTGCTGGTCAACCAGGCCATCGTGCCGGGTCTGAGCAACCGCTCACGCTGGCTGATGCACAACTACGTGGTCCGCCAGAGCCTGTCCTTCTTCCAGAACGACTTTGCTGGCAGCATGGCCAACCGGGTCATGCAGACCGGCACCTCACTGCGCGAATCGGCGGTGCAGATGGTCGACTCGCTCTGGTACATCCTGGTCTACACCGGCACCGCGCTGTATCTGTTCGCGCAGGCTGACTGGCGCTTGATGATTCCCCTGGTGCTGTGGCTGGCGGCCTATGTGGTGATCATGTGGGTGTTCGTACCGCGCGCCAAGGAGCGCGCCTGGATTGCGTCCGAAGCGCGATCCAAGGCGATGGGGCGGATCGTCGATGGCTACACCAATATTCCCACGTTGAAGCTGTTTGCCCACGGCGGCCGCGAGCAGGCCTATGTGGCCGAGGCGATTGAAGAGCTGGCGGTGAAGCACCGTCGCCAGACCCGGGTCACCACCGGGATGGACCTGACCATCGCCATCGTCAACGGTTTCCTGATTGCCGGCACGTGCGGGTTGGCATTGTGGCTGTGGAGCCGCGGCGACATCACCGTGGGCGCAATCACCCTGGCCACCGGGCTGGTAATCCGCATCCACAACATGTCCGGCTGGATCATGTGGACCATCAACGGCATCTTCGAGGACATCGGCACGGTGCAGGACGGCATCACCACCATTTCCCAGCCGCTCACCGTGCAGGACCGCGCCGATGCGGTTCCGCTGCAGGTGAGTGCTGGCGGCGTGCGCTTCGAAGACATTCATTTCCATTACGGCAAGAAGGGTGGGGTGATTGCCGGACTGAACCTCGCGGTGAAGCCTGGCGAGAAGATTGGCCTGGTCGGCCCCTCCGGTGCCGGCAAATCGACTCTGGTCAACGTGCTGCTGCGGCTGTACGACCTGGAGAGCGGGCACATCCGCATCGACAACCAGGACATCGCCACCGTCACCCAGGAAAGCCTTCGCCGGCAGATCGGCGTGGTCACGCAGGACACCTCGTTGCTGCACCGTTCGATCCGCGACAACCTGCTGTACGGTCGCCCGGATGCCACCGAGGATGAACTGCGCGCGGCGGTTACCAAGGCGCGTGCCGATACCTTCATCGAGACCCTGCGCGATGGCGAAGGACGCACCGGCTACGACGCACACGTCGGCGAGCGCGGCGTGAAGCTGTCCGGTGGCCAGCGACAGCGCATTGCCATTGCCCGCGTGCTGCTCAAGGACGCGCCGATCCTGGTGCTGGATGAAGCCACCTCGGCGCTGGATTCAGAAGTGGAAGCGGCCATCCAGGACAGCCTGGACGAACTGATGGGCGGCAAGACGGTGATTGCGATTGCGCACCGGCTTAGCACAATTGCGCGCATGGACCGTCTGGTGGTGATGGACCAGGGGCGTATCGTGGAAACCGGCACGCACGCCGAGCTGATTGCCGCCGGTGGGTTGTATGCGCGGCTGTGGGCTCGCCAGACCGGAGGGTTCGTGGCGGCGGACGGGGATTGATGATGGGTCCGGCACCACGTGGACACGCATGGCGTGTCCCTACGGGTCGCCCGACCAAGGATCGTAGTGACACGCCATGCGGGTCAGCGCCATGATCCTGCCCACGTAAGTCCGCCATGCGTGTCCGCGCTAAACAAACGGCCCGGTCACTGCCGGGCCGTTTTCCATTGCCTTACTCGATCGGCTGACCCAGCATCAGCTGGCGCGCGAAGCGCACCGGCGGTGCGCCGTAGGACAGCATCTGGTCGTGGTAGGCCTTCAGGTTGAACTTGTCACCCTGCTTCTCCTGCACCGCCTTGCGGGTGTCGAAGTGTTCCTGTGCACCGACGAAGTAAGTCGGCAGCTGCGCCGAGGTCAACTGCGCGCGCACCCACTTGCCCGACGCTTCGCTTTCCTGCTGGAACGCATCGTGGGTCATCAGGTGCATGGCCTGCTCACGCGTCCAGTTGTCCACGTGCACACCCTGGTCCAGGATCGCGTTGGAAATGGTGCGCAGGTAGAACTTCAGCTGCACCAGGTGGAACAGCGGGTCGTTGTCCAGGTATCCCTGCTCCTGCATCATGCGCTCGGTGTACACCGCCCAGCCTTCGGCGAACAGACCCGAACGCAGGACCGCGCGCAGCGTGGACGGGAACTTGCCCGAGTGCCAGCCTTCCAGGTAGTGGCCCGGCGTGCCTTCGTGGATGCTCAGCAGGTGGATCATGCGGCTGTTGTATTCACGCAGGAACGAGTCCACTTGCTGGTCGGTCCAGTCGTCCGGAATCGGCGACACCGCGTAGAAGGTCTTCAGGTTCTTGTCCAGCGGGCCCGGGGAATCGCAGTAGGCCACGGCCACGCCACGCTGGAATTCCGGCATCAGGATGATGTCCACCGGCGCATCGGGCAGGGTCATCAGGTCGTGCTTGCGCACGAACTCGGTCGACTGGGCGAGGGCGGCCTTGGCGTCTTCCACGACCTTGTCGCGGGCCGGCTTCTCGGCGTAGGCCAGTTCCAGCGCCGCTTCAATCGCCGCCTGCTGTTGTTCGTCGGTCGGGTTGGCCGGCAGTGCCGGGGCACCCGGTTTGTCCTTCAATACGGTCTGGGCGATGCCGTACATGTCGCCGCGCACGCGCTTGAGTTCGGCACGGGCACGCTCGCCGATCTCGGCGCGCGACAGCGATGAATTCAGGGCGAACTTCAGTTTCTGGTCGTACAGCTCCGCCCCGATGCGGAAATCACCCTTGGCATTCGGCACCAGGGTGGTGTCCAGCCAGGTCTGCTGTTCGGCCACGGCCTTCTTCAATCCGTCGATGGCGGCCTGCAGGCGCTTACCGTCTTCGGCCGGCAGCTCGCCGATGTGCGGGGTGATGAAGGTATCGACGATGCTCAGGATGCCCTTGTTCTGCTTGGCCACCGTTTCGGCATGGATCTTCGGCACCCGGGCCGGGTCCAGGTTCTCACGGGCCTGGGCGAAGATCTGCGGCAGCTTCTCCATGCGCGCGGTCGCCGACTTCAGGCGCTCGGGCAGCGGTGCGAACTCACGCGCCATCAGACCGTACAGCGCGCTGCCGGCCAGGCCGTTGTACAGCTGCGGGTCCCACTTCGACGACTGCAGCACTTCGGCGTTCCAGATTTCCGACTGCAGCTGGTTGCGCAGGATCGCAGCATCCACCTGGTTCTCGCGGCCGAGTTTGCTCACGTCCACCTTGTCCAGATCGGCCAGCAGGCCCTTGTAGGCGGCCAGCGTCTTCTGCTGACCGGCGGCGCTCAGGTCGTCGATCTCGCTGTCGTAACGGTGGTCGCCGATCTGGGTCGCGCTGACCGGAGACAGCTGCATCCAGGTGTCAAGGGCACGCTTGGACAGGTCGGCGAACGCGGCGTCAGCGGCGGCGTCACCGGCAGCAGCAGCGGTTTCGGCAGCCGCCGGGGCGGTGGGGGCGTCGGCCTGCTGGCAGCCACCGAGGGCGGCAATCAGGGCAAGGGCAAGAAGATGCTGGCGCATCGGCGATCCTGTGCTGGGGTAATCCCGGAGCATAGGCCGACCGGGCCATTTGCGACCGTGCCATTGGATTACCATGAAGCCCTTCCAGACCGGCGGGGTGGTGCCATGCAGTATCAGGGAAGCTGTCATTGCGGAAACATCGCGTTCACCGTCGATACCGCCGAGCCGATTGTCGACGTGGTCGACTGCAACTGTTCGCTGTGCCGCCGTCGCGGCGGCCTGCTGTGGTTCGCGCCGCGGACGGCGCTGACCCTGAACACGGACCCAGCGCGGCTCGGCACCTATCAGTTCAACAAGCACCATCTGGACCATCATTACTGCGCGACCTGCGGGATCGCACCGTTCAGCGAGGGCGTGGACCCGCGCAGTGGTCAGGCGATGGCGGCGGTGAATGTGCGCTGCCTGCCGGATCTGGAGTTGGAAGGTTTGAATATCACTCACTTTGATGGAGCACGGATGTGAGAACAGGGATGACCTGGCGCGGCTGCGCCATGGCAGGGATGCTGGTGCTGGCGATTGCCGGCTGCAGCAAGACGATGCATGAAATGCCGGGCGATGCGTCGGCCGCCGGGGCCACGATTGCGTCGCCGGAAGGCGCGATGTTGGCCTACGAACACACCCTCAACATCAAGCTTGAAGCGGCGCAGATCGGGCCCCGGGTCAAGCAGATTGCCGAGGCCTGCCAGTCCTCGCGCTTCGGCGATTGCGCGGTGCTGCAGGTGGAACAGCAGGGCGGTGAGTATCCGTCGGGCTCGGTGCGCTTCCGGGTTGCCCCGAAAGGCGTGGAACCGCTGATCAGCCTTGCCGGCGAGGGCGGCGAAGTGGCCTCCCGCAACACCCAGGCCGAGGATCTGGCGCAGCAGGTGGCCGACACGGCGTTGACCAAGGCACGGCTGCAGAAGGAACACGAGCGTCTGCTGGCGTATCAGGACAGCAAGGACGTGAAAATGGCCGACCTGCTGGTCATCGCCCAGCGACTGTCCGAGATCGAAGCGGGCGTGGAGCAGGCCAACAAGGACGCGGCCAACCAGCGTCGCCGCATCGACACGCAACTGGTGACCGTGCGCTTCAATGCACCGTCGGGTGAACGTAATCGCAGCGCCATCGGTGAAGCCTTTGGTGACGCGGGAACGATCTTCACCGAGAGCATCGCTTTCCTGATACGTGCGGTCGCGGCCCTGGTGCCGGTGGCGGTGGTCGGCGGGTTGTTCTTATGGGGTGTGCTGGTGCTGTGGCGGCGTTGGCGGCGGGCGCGGAAGGTGTCCTGAGGTATCGACCAACGGTCGATACCTACCGGGTTGATTGCAATGTTCTGGCTGGGGGTAGGGCACGACCGTTGGTCGTGCCGAGCCTCAACCCTCGTCGTATTCGTACTCGACGAACACATCCAGCTCGCCTGCCAGTGCTTCCACCGCATCGCGCACGCGCTGGGTGGTGTACTCGTTACCCACTTCCACTTCCAGTTCGTGAATACCCGGGCCGATGTCGTCGGAGAGGCCGGCGGAGCTGGAATCATCGTCGTCCATGTGCGGCATCAGGTCATCGGTTTCCTCGACGTGCTCGATGCCGTCGATGCTCTGCAACAGATCACTGATCGCACGGGCGTCGTCTTCGGTGCCGGTGATTCGGAGTCGCAACAAGGCCATGGGAGGTTCTCGGGGGAGTCGGGAGTTCCAGCCTAGCCAGCGGGCGGACAAGAATGGGTGATGATGGACTACGGAACCGGCCGGCCCATCAATTCCTCCGGCAACGCCGGAATCGGCGTGCGATCATCCTGCGCCTCGCGCTTGAGCCAATCCATGAACGTGAGGGCCACCGGGCTGAGCGGACGGTGCTCGGCGTGCACGACGTAGTAGGCATAGCGGGCCTTCAGTGCCGGTCCCGGCAGGCGCACCAGTTCGTAGCGCTGCAGATAGGGCTGGGCGATGTGCTTGCGCGCAAGGACTGCACCGATGCCATATACCGCCGCGCGCATGGCGTCGGTGCTGTCGCTGAACACGTGCGGCGTGGCCAGGTCCAGACCGCGCACGCCGGCGGCACGGAACCAGTCACGCCAGCCCTGCGGTGACATGTCGCTGACCAATGCCAGCTGCGCGATCTGTGCCGGTTCGCGTAGCGCCGATACGCCGGGCAGTGCCGGCGACGCAACTGGAAACAGTTCATCGTCCATCAGATGATGCGCGGTCAGCCCAGGCCATTGCCCCAGCCCATAACGAATGCCCAGCTCGGGGCCGTTCTCGTCGAAGCGGGTGAGTTCGCTGCTGGTCTGCAGTTCGATGCGCAGGCGCGGATGCTGGTGGGTGAAGCGCGGCAGCCGCGGAATCAGCCAGCAATAGGACAGCGAGCGGATGGTGGTGACCCGCAGCGGTACGACGTCGGCCTGCGGGTGAAGATTGGCGGCGACGGCATTGAGGTCGCTGAGCGCGGCAGCGGCTGCGTCAGCCAGCTGCCGGCCTTCGGCGGTGAGCCGCACGCCGCGTGCCTGGCGCTGGAACAGCACGGTGCCAAGCAGGCTCTCCAGCCGACGCACATGGTGGCTGACCGCGCTGGCGGTGAGGTGCAGCTCCTCTGCGGCGTGGGCAAAATTCTGGTGGCGGGCGGCGGCCGCGAACACCCCCAGGGCGGGCAGCAGGGCAGGGCGAAGGATCATCGGCAAGACCCAAATCTGATTTGTGGCTGGCAGTGATACTACGCGCTTGCAAGGGCTTGGCGACAGGCAGATGCTGTAATTCTCACTCCGGAGCCCTCGCCATGTTGCTGCACAGCCCCTTGATTGCCTTGTGTAACTGCCTCCGGGGTGGCGCATGAGCGCGGACCTCGCGGCCAGCCAGAGTCGCGACTGGCGCACGCCGCTGGAGCTGACCCTGCTGGGCGCGATCTGGGGCTGCTCGTTCCTGTTCATGCGGGTGGCGGTGCCGTCGTTCGGTCCGTACGCGCTGGTGGAGGTGCGGCTGGTACTCGGCGCGCTGGTGCTGCTGCCGTTCCTGTGGAAGGCGCGCGCGCTGTTCCCGGCGCGGCGCTGGCTGTGGCTGGCTCCCATCGGCCTGATCAATTCGGCGCTGCCCTTCGTGCTTTTTGCTTACGCGGCCGAGCGTGCGCCAGCGGCGATCGGGGCGATCTGCAATGCGATGACGGTATTGTTCGCGGCGTTGATCGCGTTTCTCTTCTTCGGTGAGAAGATCGGCATGCGCCGGGCCATTGCATTGCTGGTCGGTTTTGCCGGTGTGGTGGTGCTGGCCACGGCGAAGGTGAGCGGGCTGAGCATCGGTGCGGCGGTGATTGCGGGTGCAACGGCATCGCTGCTGTACGGGCTGGGCGTGAATCTGGTGAAGCGCCACATGACCGGCTTGCCGTCGGCGGCGGCGGCCGCTGCCACCCTGGGCTGCGCGTCATTGTGGATGCTGCCGATGGCGATCACCCACTGGCCGCAGGCGGCGGTGCCGTTCAACGCCTGGGCCTGCGCGGTGGCATTGGGAGTGCTGTGCACGGGCCTGGCGTTCCTGATGTTCTACCGCCTGATCGGCCGCATCGGCCCGGCCCGCGCCTCGACGGTGACTTACCTGATCCCGTTGTTTGGTGCCGCATTCGCCTGGCTGTTCCTCGGCGAACCGGTCACCCTGGCGATGCTGATCGCCGGCGCCTTGATCCTCGGCAGCGTCGCGGTTTCGCAGCGCTGATAGCGTGGATTGCACGCTGTGCGTGTCGCCGGGCGTTGCCCGGCTGCGGTTGGATTTGTGCGAACAGCGGGTAGCTCATCGGTTCCCGTGCTTGGGCGCGCCGGGGTGGGTTTGCGGGACACGCCGTAAACCGCCCTCCGGGCCCCGGCCCAACCGCCAGCGGCTGGGCCGGGCCCCGGAGGGGGACTTGCAGCGTCCCCCGGAACGCCCATCCCGATCCGCCAACACAGAGAACCGATGACCGCCCGCTGTTCGCCCAGAACCAACCGCAGCCGGGCAGCGCCCGGCAATACGGAAATCGTGCAATCACGCAAAAAGGGAAACGCCTACCGCACCGGCACCGGAATGTTGCACAGGTCGATATGCCCGGCCGCGCGCTTGTAGAAATCGTCGACGCGGTTGCGGCGTGCTTCGACGGTGTCCACGAAGGTCTTCGAATCGGTGCGCAAAACCTGCAGGGTCGGACGCTGCGCCTCCGGCAGGTCGCTCACGCGCTGGATCGAGACAATCGGCGTACGCTGGGATGTATCTGCATAGAAGCCCATCGGGGCCGGGCCGCGGGGCAGGGCGCTGAGCAGCTCCATGCCCTTCAAAACGCGGCCCACCACGGTGATGTTGCGGTCCAGCTGACGCGGGGACTGCCCCGTCACTACATACAGTTCCGCACCGATGCTGCTGTCTTCGTCGTTGTTGCGGCCCGCGCCCAGCGCACCGTAGCAATGGGCCAGCCAGGTTTTTCCATCGTCCGTGTCCTGGCCGACCGGGAAGCCGTCCACAAAACCGGTGTGGTCGGCCCAGCCGTCCTTGTCTGGCAGCACTGTGACCTTCAAGCCCTTGCTGTCGCGCTGGAACTCCGCCGGCAGCTTGCGCTTGGCGCTCCCCAGCGGCTTCGCCTTCGCCGCATCGTCCGCATCCGCATCACCGAACTGCACCACGAAGTTGTCCTGCGAACGGTAGATGCTTTCGCCATCCCAGAAGTGCTCGTGCGCCAGCGTCTGGATGTTGGCCACATGCTGCGGCGCGAACGCCGGGGCCAGCTCGATCACCACCTGGCCCGAGGCCAGATTCATCACCAGCAGGTTGGCCGGATCCGGCGTGCGCCAGTCGCTGGCCGGCGAGGCGTCCAGGATCTGCTTGGCGCTGCGGTAGGGCGAGGCCGCGCTGGCGATGCCCGGCAGCAGGCAGGCGAGGGCAAAGGCGAGCAGGGCAGGACGGCGTGGCGACATGGAGGACCCTTTGAAGGACATGTGTCGATTCTGCGCGATCTGCCCGCTTGGCTGCCAGCGGCCCCTGCCCGCAGGCAGGGTGACTAACGGCACGTTCGCTATAGCTGAGTTCACACTAGTGTGGACTGCACGCTAGCGGAGACCGTCATGAGCGAGCACGAAGCCCATCTGAAGAAGTTCCAGAAGGAGCTCAGCGCCGGCACCGTGTCCCTGGCACTGCTGGCAGTCCTGGCCCGGGCCGGCGAGCCGCTTTACGGCTACCTGATTGCCAAGGAGCTGGAACGGGTGGGTGATGGCGTGCTGAGCGGCAAGCAGAGTGCGTTGTACCCGGTGCTGCGCAACCTGGAGGCCGCCGGGCTGCTGGAAAGCCAGATTGAACCGTCGGTGGCCGGGCCACCACGGCGTTACTACCGCATCAATGAGCGGGGCCGCGAGGTGCTGGCGCAGTGGACGGCCGCCTGGCGCGCGACCCGCGATTCCGTCGATTCCGTGTTGGAGGGGGTACTGCAATGAACGAACAGACCACGGCGGGTGCAGGCCTGCCCACCACCATTCCGCAGTATCTGGCTCAGCTGCGCGCAGCGCTGCACGACGCCGACCCGGCGATGGTGCAGGACGCGCTGTATGACGCCGAGGAGTACCTGCGCTCGGAACTGGCGGCGCAGCCCGGCCGCAGCGAGGCGGAGGTGATTGCCGACGTCGCCGGCAGCTACGGCGCGCCGGAGGAAGTGGCTGAGATCTACCGCGAAACCGAGATCACCGTGAACCGTGCGTTGCGCACGCCCAGTGCCAGCGTGCGGCCTATCGCACGGGTAGTGCCGGCGAGCGAACCCGGTGCCAGTGCGGCGGCTGCAACGGCAGCAAGCGCAGGCGAGGCGTTGTCCGACGCACCGGTACCGCACCGCTCGGCGTTGGCGCGTTTCTTCGGGGTCGCACTGGAGCCGCGCACGTATGGGTCGCTGTTCTACATGCTGCTGTCGCTGGCCACCGGCATCTTCTTCTTCATGTGGGTCATCACCGGGCTGTCGCTGTCGCTGGGCCTGATGATCCTGATCATCGGCATTCCGCTGACCGTGCTGTTCTTCGGCTCGGTGCGCGGGCTGGCGCTGCTGGAAGGGCGGCTGGTGGAAGTGCTGCTGGGCGAGCGCATGCCGCGCCGACCGCGCTATGCCGACCGCAGCCGCACCTGGCTGCAGCGCATTGGTGACATGTTCACCGATGGGCGTACCTGGCTGACCATGCTGTACTTCGTGCTGATGCTGCCGCTGGGTATTGTGTACTTCACCGTAGCGATCACGCTGCTGTCGGTGTCGCTGGCGTTCATCTGGGCACCGGTGGCCGCGGTCTTCGCGTTGGAAGGCAGCCCCGGAATCTACATTGACGGCGAAATGCTGCTGCTGCCGGTGTGGGCGACGCCGATGCTGGCCATCCTCGGCGTGGTGATCCTGTTCTGCACCATGCACCTGGCGCGTGGGGTGGGGTACCTGCACGGGCAGATGGCCAAGCATCTGCTGGTGCGGTTGTAAGGCGGTGATGACCAACGGTCATCACCTGCCGGGTAGGTATCGACCGTTGGTCGATACCCCCGTCAGCCGGCCTTCTTGCGGATCGGCGTCACGTTCTTCGGCTTGGCCGCCTTCTGTGCATGCGCGGCAAAGAACTCACGCACCTTCGGGTACACGGTTTCGCGCCAGCGACGGCCGCTGAAGATGCCGTAGTGACCAGCCCCTTCCACGATGAAATGCTCGCGGTGCTTTTCCGGAATACCGGTACACAGGGCCTGCGCGGCTTCGGTCTGGCCCAGGCCGGCAATGTCGTCCAGCTCGCCTTCAATGCTGAGCAGTGCGGTACCGGTGATCGCACCCGGATCCACCCGTTCGCCGTTCACAAACCACTCGCCGCGCGGCAGCAGGAACTCCTGGAACACCACGCGGATGGTGTCCAGGTAGTAGCGTGCCGGCATGTCGAGCACCGCGTTGTACTCGTCATAGAAACGACGGTGGGCGTCGGCATCTTCCATGTCGCCCTTCACCAGGTCGGCATAGAAGTCCCAATGCGAACTGAAATGGCGGCTGGGGTTCATCGACAGGAATCCGGCATGCTGCAGGAAGCCGGGATACACCTGACGGCCGGCACCCGGATAGCCCGGCGGCACGGTGTGGATGACGTTGTTCTCGAACCACGACAGCGGGTTCTGCGTAGCCAGGTTGTTCACTGCGGTGGGGCTGCAGCGCGCATCGATTGGCCCGCCCATCATCACCAGCGTGCGCGGCGTGGTCTCGCCCCGGCTGGCCATCAATGACACCGCCGCCAGCACCGGCACGGTCGGTTGGCAGACGCTGACCACGTGCAGCTTCTCGGCACCCAGGTGGCGGATGAACTCCTGCACGTAGGCGATGTAATCGTCGAGGCTGAACTCGCCTTCGCTGGCCGGCACCATGCGCGCGTCGACCCAGTCGGTCACATACACGCGGTGATCGCGCAGCAGGGTGCGCACGGTGTCACGCAGCAGCGTGGCGTGGTGGCCCGACAGCGGGGCGACCACCAGCACGAACGGCTGGTTGAGCATGGTATGCAGCTGGTCGGCTTCGTTGCTGTGGCGCTTGAAGCGCAGCAGCTTGCAGAACGGCTTGCTGACCTCTTCGTGGACCACGATCGGCACGCGCTCGCCATCGACTTCGATTTCGTTGATGCCCCACTCGGGCTTCTCGTAATCCTTGCCGATGCGATGGAACAACTCGTTCACCGCCGCGAGGCGGTCAGCACCCGGCATCTGCGACCACCAGTGTCCCGGGTTGGCGAAGAACTTGGCATTGGCCTGAGCCTGGTGCACCCACGGGGCGAGCATGTTGCGGGTCAACTCATGCAGCTGGTAGAGCATGGCGTCCGAATATGTATGGTCATATGTTGCCGCGCAGCATACCGCAAAGCAGAAGCTGCCACCTTAATACGCCTCCGTAGAGCGGGGCTTGCCCCGCTGAACGACCGCCCGGTAAACGTTCACCCACCGCGTTCCAGCGCCGCTGCGTGTCCGGCCAAGGCAGGCGACAGCCAGCAGTGCGAGCCCAGGGCAGTGAAGCCTTCGGCCTTCAGATGCCGACGGTACCAGCTCGCCGGACGGGCCTGGAAGCCCTCGTGATCGCCTTCAAACTCGTCCTCCGCAGTGAACGCCTCCAGGAAGGCCACCCCGGCAGTGAGCTCGGCAAACCCCGCCAGGGCGGGACGCAGCTCGCGGCTGGGCACGTAGTGCATGACATCGGCGCAGACCAGCAGATCGACCGGCGGGCACGGGCGCAGCCAGGCAAAGTCGCCTACCCGGGCCGGGTGCAGGTTGCGGCTGCGCGCAAAGCGCTGCACGGCGTACTCGCTGCTGTCGAACCCGATGTACTGCACCCGCGGGCGCAGCTTCAGCAGGGGTGCACGCCAAGCTGCCTCACCGGCTCCGATGTCCAGGACGGTGCGGATCGGGCGTTCCAGGTAATACTCGGCCGTGGCTACGGCCAGCGCCACCTTGCGTGCCAGGCGCGCGGCACCCCCGGTCTGGTCAGGCTGGTACCAGCGCTGGAAGTAGGCGTGGTCATAGGTCTTGGTCATGCGCGCGCAGGGAAATCCGGAAACGGACGCCATGGTAGCGGACCGGCATGCGTCAAAGCGTCGCGCATGCGCGGATCGGGGGAATGGGTGAAAATGAACGACAATCCACGCCCGCCGCCGGAGCAAGCGCATGCAGTCCTATTACTGGGTCAAGACCTTCCACCTGGTGTTCGTGGTGGCGTGGATGGCGTCGGTGTTCTACCTGCCGCGGATCCTGGTCAACTTGAGCGAGACCGCCGGGCAGCTGCCGGTGGTGGAGCGTCTGCAGCTGATGGGGCTGCGCCTGTATCGCTTCGGGCACATGATGTTCGGCATCGCGCTGGTGCTTGGCGTGGTGCTTTGGCTGGGTTACCGGGTGTTCCCGGATTTCCCGACCATGGTCGCGCCGGGCGCGGCCGGCTGGTTGCACGCCAAACTGGGACTGGTGGTGCTGCTGCTGGTGTACTTCACCTGGACCGGACGCCTGCTGAAGGGCGCGGTGAAGGGAAGGGCGCTGCCGTCTTCGCGCGCGCTGCGCTTGTTCAACGAGCTGCCGCTGGTGCTGTTCGTCGGCGCGGTGTGGCTGGTGCTGGCCAAGCCGTTTTGAGCGGGGTGCGGTAGCGCCGGCCGTTGGCCGGCCCACGGTATCGCTTGGGCCGGCCAACGGCCGGCGCTGCCGGGATACGGTTCCGATCAAATTTCCAAACAACAAAAAACCGGGCGCAGGGCCCGGTTTTTTGTTACGCCACCGACGCCGCCGATCAGGCGGTTTCGTACGCGCCATAACTGCGCAGGCGCTCATAGCGCTTCTGCAGCAGGTCTTCGGTGGACAGCTTCTCCAGCGCGTCCAGCTCGTTGAGCAGCACGGCCTTGAGGCGTTTGCCCATGGCGGTCGGGTTGCGGTGCGCGCCGCCGGTGGGCTCGCGCACGACCTTGTCGACCAGGCCCAGGCCCTTCAGGCGCGGCGCGGTCAGGCCCAGCTGTTCGGCCGCTTCCTTGGCCTTGCCGGCGTCCTTCCACAGGATAGAGGCGCAGCCTTCCGGGCTGATGGTGGAATACACGCTGTACTCCAGCATGATGGTGCGGTCGCCCACGCCCAGCGCCAGCGCGCCGCCGGAGCCACCCTCGCCGATCACGGTGCAGATCACCGGCACCTTCAGTTCTGCCATTTCCATCAGGTTGCGGGCGATCGCTTCGGACTGGCCGCGCGATTCGGCGTCGATGCCCGGCCAGGCGCCGGCGGTGTCGATCAGGGTCAGCACCGGCAGGCCGAAGCGCTCGGCCATCTTCATCAGGCGCAGTGCCTTGCGGTAACCCTCCGGCTTGGGCATGCCGAAGTTGCGCTTGATTTTCTCCTTGGTGTCGCGGCCCTTCTGATGGCCGATCAGCATCACCGGGCGGCCGCCGATACGGGCCAGGCCGCCGACAATCGCCTTGTCGTCGGCGAAGGCGCGGTCGCCGGCCAGCTCCTGGAACTCGTCGCAGAAGATACGGATGTAATCCAGGGTGTACGGTCGCTGCGGATGGCGCGCCAGCTGCAGCACCTGCCACGAGGTCAGGTTGCGGAAGATCTGCGCGGTGCGCACCCGCAGCTTGTCCTGCAGGGCGTGCACTTCGGCCTCGACATTGACCGCCGGGCCGGCGCTGGCGCTGCGCAGCTCCTGGATCTTGGCTTCCAGATCAGCGATGGGTTGCTCGAAGTCGAGATAGTTCGGATTCATCGGAAGCCGTCGTGAAGTAAAGAGGGAAAGTGTAGCCGAATGCGTCGAAATACCCCGTACGCAGTCGTTTGGTGGGTCAATTGGCCCACGGTGGGCTGTAACGGACCTTCAGGGTGCGTACCGCCGGGTCGGCACGCAGTGCGTCCACCAGCTGGCTGTCAACGCGTACGGCCGTCTCGCCACCCACATCCAGCATGCCGGCCACCGGTCCCTGCGGTGAGCCCAGCAGCAGGTCCAGGCGCAGAGGGGTCCGGCCGGGGCGGTGGCGGTCCAGCAGCGCGTTCACGCGGGTCCAGACCGGGCCGCCCTGACGCAGGTCCAGGCGTAGCGACAGTCGGGTCGCGTAGTTGGCGCAGATCTCCTCGTAATCCCAGCACTGCCGGATGCGCAGCGCGTAGCCGCCGTTGAACTCGTCCTCACGCAGGCCACCCTTGACCACCAGGATGCGGTCCTTGGTCATCAGGTGGCCAAATTCTGCCAGGCCGTCGGAGAAGGCGCTGCACTCAACCCGGCCACGGCCGTCTTCGAGCTGCATGAATATCTGGCTTTCGCCCTTGCGGCGCACGCCGACCACCAGCCCGGCCAGGATCACCGGGGTTTCCTGGCGCCAGGCGCGCTTCTCGCCGTCCTTGCTGGGGCGGGCAGGGGGAATGAGCTTTTCCAGCATGCCCAGATCGGTGCCGACCAGTTCCTTGACGTCCTCTGCCCAGGGGTCGAACGGATGTCCGCTGAGGTAGAAGCCCAGCGTTTCGCGCTCGCCTTCCAGCAGCTGCGCCAGCGCCCATTCCTTGGCTT
Organism: Stenotrophomonas maltophilia; assembly: GCA_050983615.1. GTDB lineage: Bacteria > Pseudomonadota > Gammaproteobacteria > Xanthomonadales > Xanthomonadaceae > Stenotrophomonas > Stenotrophomonas maltophilia_AZ. Next base: position 1,528,208 of record CP158958.1, read on the forward strand.
CGGGCAGGTCCAGCTGCATCGCGGTGCTGACCGGGTCCGGCGCGCCGAACAGCGAGTTCTGGCCCGAGGCCTTCTCGCGTGACATCTGGTCGGTGGCCTTGAGCACTTCTGGCAGTTGAAGCATCAGCGAGGCACGGTTCTTGCCGAGCCCATCCAGTGCGCCGCAGTTGATCATCGCCTCGAGCGTGCGACGGTTGAGCTTGCCGGACTCGATGCGCATGCAGAAATCCAGCAGCGATTCGTAGCGTCCGTTCGCGATGCGCTCGTCCACCACCGCTTCGCACGCGCCCTGACCCACGCCCTTGATCGCACCCAAGCCGTACTGGATGGTGTCGGCACTGGAAGCTTCGAACATGTACGCCGACTCGTTGACCTTCGGCGGCAGCACTGTCAGGCCCAGGTTGCGCACTTCAGCCAGGAAGCCGACCACCTTGTCGGTGTTGTCCATATCCGATGACAACGTCGCGGCCATGAACTCGGCCGGGTAGTGTCGCTTCAGCCAGGCGGTCTGGTAACTGACCAGCGCGTACGCGGCGGCGTGCGACTTGTTGAAGCCGTAGCCCGCGAACTTCTCCATCAGGTCGAAGATTTCATCGGCCTTGGGGCCGTCCACACCGCCCTTGGCCGCACCCTCACGGAAGATCTCGCGGTGCTTGGCCATTTCCGCCGGCACCTTCTTGCCCATCGCGCGGCGCAGCAGATCCGCGCCGCCCAGTGAGTAGCCGCCGACGATCTGCGCCATCTGCATCACCTGCTCCTGGTACACCATGATGCCGTAGGTGTCCTTGAGGATGGCTTCGGTACGCGGATCGGGATAGATGATTTCTTCCTGGCCGTGCTTTCGCGCGTTGAAAGAGGGAATCAGATCCATTGGCCCGGGACGGTACAGTGACACCAGCGCGATCAGGTCTTCGAAGCGGTCGGGGCGCGCGTCCTTCAGCAGGCGGCGCATGCCCGAGGATTCAAACTGGAACACCGCACCGGTGTTGCCGTTGGCGAAGATGTCCTTGTAGGTGGGCGCGTCATCAAGCGGAATGGCGGTGATGTCCACCGGCGGAATGCCGGCACGGGCATGCCGCTTGTTGATCGCCTTCACCGCCCAGTCAATGATGGTCAGCGTGCGCAGGCCTAGGAAGTCGAACTTCACCAGGCCGACTTCTTCAACGTCGTTCTTGTCGAACTGGGTAACCGGGTTGCGGCCCCGGCCGCCTTCGTCGTGCTCGGCGAACAGCGGGCAGAACTCGGCCAGCGGCTCGGGTGCGATCACCACGCCACCGGCGTGCTTGCCGGCGTTGCGGGTCAGGTCTTCGAGCTGACGCGCCAGGTCGATCAGGTCGCGCACTTCGTCTTCGGACTGGTAGCGCTGGATCAGCTCTGGCGAGGCCATCTCCGAATCCTTGCCTTCCCCCATGGCGTCCTTGAGCGAAATGCCCAGGATGTTGGGAATCAGCTTGGAAACGCCGTCGACCAGACCATACGGGAAGCCGAGCACGCGCCCGGAGTCGCGCACCACGGCCTTGGCGGCCATGGTGCCGTAGGTAATGATCTGGCTGACCCGCTCGCGTCCGTACTTGCGTGCGACGTAGTCGATGACCTCGTCGCGGCGGTCCATGCAGAAGTCGATGTCAAAGTCGGGCATCGACACGCGTTCGGGGTTGAGGAAGCGCTCGAACAGCAGGTTGTACGGGATGGGATCGAGGTCGGTGATCTGCAGCGCCCACGCCACCAGCGAACCGGCACCCGAGCCACGGCCGGGACCAATCGGAATACCCTGGTTCTTGCCCCACTGGATGAAATCGGCCACGATCAGGAAGTAGCCGGGGAAGCCCATCTTGATGATGGTGGACAGCTCGAATTCCAGCCGCTCGAAGTAATCTTCGCGGGTCTTGCCCTCGGCCAGTGGATTTTTTTCCAGGCGTGCTTCCAGGCCTTTGCGCGACTCGCTGCAGATCCAGCTGTCCAGCGTCTCGTTGTCGGGCACCGGGTAGTTCGGCAGGAAGTAGGTGCCCAGCCGCATTTCCACGTTGCAGCGTTCAGCCAGCGCCAGGGTGTTGTCGATGGCGTCGGGAATGTCGGCGAACAGCGCGCACATTTCCTCGGGCGACTTCAGGTACTGCTGCTCGCTGTAATCGCGCGGGCGCTTGGGGTCATCCAGCACGCGGCCGGAGGAAATGCAGACGCGCGCTTCGTGCGCGCTGAAGTCATCCGGACGCAGGAAGCGCACGTCGTTGCTGGCCACCACGGGCAGGCCGCGCTGGCCGGCGGCCATCAGGGCGAACTGGTTGAAGGCTTCTTCGCCTTCGCGCCCGGTGCGGGTCAGTTCCAGGTGAAGGCCATCGCCAAACACGCGCTGCCAGTCGGCCAGCTGCTGTTCGGCCAGGTCATGCCGGCCTTCGCCGGCCAGGCGACCGGCCAGGCTATCGCGACCGGCCAGGGCAAACAGGTTGTGACTACCGGCCTTGAGCCAGTCCGGATGCACGGCGACGCCGCCTTCGGGTCGATGCCCTTCCATCCAGGCGCGGGTGAGCAGGCGCGACAGGCTGAGATAGCCTTCGCGGTCACGGCACAGCAGGGTCATCCGCCACGGCGTCATGCCTTCTTCGGCGATCATCACGTCGGCCCCGGCAATGGGCTTGATACCCACGGTCTCGGCGGCCTTGTAGAACTTGACCAGCGCGAACAGGTTGTTCAGGTCGGTGACGGCCAGCGCCGGCAACTGCAGTTCGACGGCGCGGCTGAGCAGATTCGCCTGTTTGGCCTTTTTCGGGTCAGCCTGATCCGGTTTCGCCGGGACACGGATGGTCGAATCCGCCAGCGAAAACTCGGTGTGGACGTGAAGATGTACGAAACGGGAAGTGGACATGCCGGGCCAATGTAATGCGCGGTCAGGGTAGCCGCGCGGGCGCACCCGGACAAGGTCTTGACAGTCAGGTTGCAGCCAGAGGCCAGAGCCACAGCCTTGGGCTGCAGGTCTACGTGCTTGGGGCCATCGGATGGGGGATACGGGACACGCCGTGAACCCATCCATGGGGGCTCGTCAAAAACATCCATGTTTTTGACGGTCCCGTACCCCCCATCCGATGGCCCTTCGACAGTTGGCCGGAGGCCACGGAAGATCAAATCCCGTTCGCGCGCCCGGTAGGGTCGGTCGGCAGACGACGGCCGTGAAACGGCCAGCCTCCGGTAACGCATGACAATGGATCGGATCGCCGTTGATTTTGATGTTCGTTGGCCGCCGGCACCCTGTCGTGGCGGGTCGGGATGGGCTGGAGGGGGGCGTGAGCCGCATGGGTCGAGCGCATGCGCCCGACGGGTTGGGCAGGACGCCCAACCCCGGTCTTGCCGTGTGCGCAGGACTGCGCACACGTGCAAGCGGCGATCGAGCTTACATGGGTGAAGGCGCACTGCTTGCGAGGCACTGCCTCGCGTGCGACTGAACGCCCAGCCGCCAGCGGCTGGGCCGGGCCCCGGAGGGGGACTTGCAGCGTCCCCCGGAACGCCCATCCCGACCTGCCAAACCAGGGACGCTGTGAACACCGGCTGTTCGCCTGAATCCAACAGCAGCCGGGCAAGCCCGGCTCTACGTAGTGCTCGGAGTAGGGGGTACGGAGGCTCTACGCGAGTGCGGGAGAAAGGCAGTCGCGGACCGGGGCGAAGCTGCGGCGGTGGGCGGGGCAGGGGCCGTGCGCGCGCAGGGCGGCCAGGTGGGCAGGAGTGCCGTAGCCTTTGTGCTGGTCGAATCCGTAGTGCGGATGCTGCTCGTGCAGCTGCTGCATGTAGCGGTCGCGGCTGACCTTGGCCAGGATCGAGGCGGCCATGATCGCGCGGTCCAGTGCGTCGCCGCCGACCAGCGCTTCGGCCGGGCAGGGCAGGCCCTTGGGGATCCTGTTGCCGTCGATGCGTGCGAACTGGGCAACGTGCGCCACGCCTTCCACCGCGCGTCGCATGCCCGCCATCGTGGCCTGGAAAATGTTCAGCGTGTCGATCTCGTCCACGTCCACCAGCACGATATGGAAAGCCAATGCGCGCTGCTGGATCTTGTCGAACAGCACGTCGCGGCGCAGTGCGGTCAGCTGCTTGGAATCGTCCAGCCCGTTCAGGCGCGGGCGGTCCGGGCAGAACACCACGGCGGCCACCGCCACCGGGCCCGCCAGTGGACCGCGACCGGCTTCGTCCACGCCTGCGATGAAGCGTGGGGCCACCGTCGCCAGCGCCGCACCGTCGAACAACGCCAGCGAGGCTTCCGCTGCGTGACGACGGCTCATGCGGCCGTGCCGCCCTGCACGGGTCGATGAAGCAGTTCAGCCACCGCATCGGCCGCACGCGCCGACGCGTCCTGACGCAGTTGCTGGTGCAGTTTCTGGTAGGTCGGCTGGAGGTCCGCGCCGCGCTGCGGATGGTCGAACCATTGCAGGATCGCCGCCGCCAGTTGATCCGGCACGCAATCGTGCTGGATCAGCTCCGGGGCCAGGTCCTTGCCAGCCAGAATGTTCGGCAACGCAAAACGGTCCACCTTGATCAGGCCCAGTGCCTTTACGATCCGATAGGTCAGCTCCGCCACGCGGTAGCCCACCACCATCGGCCGCTTCACCAGCATCGCCTCCAGCGTCGCCGTGCCCGACGCCAGCACCACCACGTCGGCCGCGATCATCGCCGTGCGCGCCTCACCGTCCAGCACGTGCGAGTACGCCACCGGCAACGCCGAGCGCGACAGCTGTTCGCTGATCAGGCGTCGGCACGCCGGGTTGGCTGCCGGTACTACCACGTGCAGCCCCGGAATACGCTCGGAAACCTGCCAGGCCGCTTCGAAGAACGCCTGGCCCAGCTTGCTGATCTCCCCCAGGCGGCTGCCCGGCAGCACCGCAAGCACCTTGGCATTGGATGGCAGGCCCAACGCCACACGTGCGGCCTCGCGGTCGCTGTGCAGCGGAATGTCGTCGGCCATGGGGTGGCCGACAAAGCGCGCGTCGATGCCATGTTTCGCATAGATCGGCGGTTCCATCGGGAACAGGCACAGCACCATGTCCGCGCTCGCGCCGATTTTCTCGGCGCGCTTCTCCCGCCACGCCCACACCGACGGGCTCACGTAGTGCACGGTGCGGATGCTGCGTTCCTTCAGCCAGCGCTCCACGCCCAGATTGAAGTCAGGTGCGTCGATGCCGATGAACACGTCCGGCTGCCAGTCCAGCACGCGGGCGCGGAACTCCTTGCGCAGCTTCAGCAGCCGCGGCAGGTGGCGCAGCACTTCGGTCAGGCCCATTACCGCCAGCTCGCTGGCATCGAACCAGGTCAGGCAGCCAGCATTACGCATGGCGTCGCCGCCGATGCCGGCAAACTCGGCATTCGGGAAGCGCTGTGCCAGTTCGCGGATCAGCCCTGCGCCGAGCAGGTCGCCGGATGCTTCACCGGCAACCAGTGCGATCCGTAGTGGTCGACCCTGGCCGGACAGCGGACCGGGCAGGGCGTCGACTGCCGCGTTCAGCGGTGCCGACCCAAGGGCAGCAACCGCGGCAACGTGCCCGCCGCTGCCGGTCATCGCAGCAGCGGCCGTTCGGCCTGTTCGATGAAGTTGAGCAGGTCCTTGACGTCGGCGCTGTTCTTGGCCTGTTCGGCCAGCTGCAGCTTGGCATCGGCCAGCGGCAGGCCCGCCACGTACAACGTGCGGTACGCGCGTTTGATGCTGGCAATACGCTCGGCATCGAAGCCGCGGCGCTTGAGGCCTTCGCTGTTGATGCCGCGCGGACGGCCCAGCGAATCACTGCCGACCATGGTGAAGGGCGGCACATCGCCGTTGGTCAGCGCACCCATGCCGAGGAAGGCATGCGCGCCGATCCGGCAGAACTGGTGTGCGCCAGCGAAGCCGCTGATGATTACGTAGTCGCCCACGGTTACATGGCCGGCCAGGGTGGTGTTGTTGGAGAACACGCAGTTGTTGCCGACATGGCAGTCGTGTGCCACATGCGTGTAAGCCAGCATCCAGTTGCCGTTGCCGATGGTGGTAATGCCGCCACCGCCACCGGTGCCGCGGTTGAGGGTGACGAATTCGCGGAACACGTTGTCGTCGCCGATCACCAGTTCGGTACGCTCGCCGGCGTACTTTTTGTCCTGCGGCTCGCCGCCGACGGCCACATGGCCGATGAAACGGTTGTTGCGACCGATCCGGGTCGGGCCGTGGATCGAGCAGTGCGGTCCGACCTCGGTGCCTTCGCCAATGATGACGTCGGCGCCGATCAGGCAGAACGCACCGACGCGCACATCCGCAGCCAACGTCGCCGACGGGTCGATGACCGCGGTGGGGTGGATGAGAGGAGCGTTGTCGGTCATTGCAGGTCTCCTGCCTGGATCATTCGCGGGTGCCGGCGCACAGCACTTCGGCGCAGGCAACGACTTCGCCGTCGACCTTGGCCACGCAGTCGTACACCGCCATGTTGCGGATCACGCGCTTGATTTCCACATGCATTTCCAGAACATCGCCGGGCACCACCTGGCGGCTGAAGCGGGCCTTGTCGACCTTGACCATGTAGAAAAGCTTGGACTGCGCATCGCGACCCAGGGTGAGCTGGGTGAGCACGCCACCGGCCTGGGCCATGGCTTCGATGATCAGCACGCCGGGCATGATCGGCTGGCCGGGGAAATGGCCCTGGAAGAACGGCTCATTGATGCTGACGTTCTTGGTGGCGACGATGGTGCGCTTCTCGTAGTCGATCGAGATCACCTTGTCGACCAGCAGGAACGGGTAGCGATGCGGGATCAATGCCTGGATCTGGGTGATGTCCGGCAGCTTCTGTTCGTGGCTCATTCCTTCTCCTTGCTTACAGACAGGATGCGACGGGCCAGGGCATCAAGCTGCTTGAAGCGCGCGGCGTTCTTGCGCCACGTGCGGTTGTCGGTCAGTGGGGTGCCGGAGGAGTACTCGCCCGGCTCGGTAATGGAATTGCGTACCACCGATTTGCCGGTGATGACGACCTTGTCGCAGATTTCGAGGTGGCCGACGACGCCGACGGCACCGCCGAGCAGGCAGTAGCGGCCGATCTTGGCGCTGCCTGCAATGCCGGTGCAGCCGGCGATGGCCGAGTGCGCGCCGATCTGGACGTTGTGGGCGATCTGGACGAGGTTGTCCAGGCGCACGTCGTTGTCGAGCACGGTGTCTTCCAGCGCACCGCGATCGACGCAGGTATTGGCCCCGATCTCGCAGTCGTCGCCGATGCGGACGCCGCCGAGCTGGGGCACCTTGATCCAGCTGCCGGCATCCATGGCCAGTCCGAAGCCGTCGGCACCGAGCACGGCACCGGGGTGGACGCGGACGCGCTTGCCGAGCTTGACGCGGGTGACCAGGGTGACCCGCGCGATCAGTTCGCAGCCGGTATCGAGGGTGCAGTCCTCACCGATTACGCTGCCGGGACCGACGATGCAGTTCTCGCCGACCACGCTGCGTGCACCAATGGTGACGAACGGACCGATATGGGCGCTGGCGGCGACCTCGGCAGCCGGGTCGATGATGGCGCTGGGGTGGACGCCGGGTTCGCGCAGCGGCGCGATGTCGAACAGCGCGGCGATCTTGGCGAAGGTGGTGTACGGGTCCTTGGCGACCAGCGCGGTGCGGGGGGCGGCATCGGCGTCGTCGGCACGCAACACCACGATGCCGGCCTGGCTGTCGGCCAGCTGGCTGCGGTAGCGCGGGTTGGCCAGGAAGGTCAGCTGGCCGGGGCCGGCATGGGCAAGCGTGGCCACGCCCTGGATGGCGGTGGCACCGTCGCCATGGACCTGCAGGCCAAACTGCTCGGCGAGTTGCTGGGCGGTATAGGTAGGAGTATTCACGCCGGAAGTTTACCGTGTGCCGTGACTTCGGTCATGTTGCCCTCCTGGTCAATGCAATTTTCCCGCGAACAGCCCTCGGTTCACGGGTTCCCTGGCTTGGCGGGTCGGGGCGGGCGTTCCGGGGGACGCTGCAAGTCCCCCTCCGGGGCCCGGCCCAGCCGCTGGCGGCTGGGCGTTCAGTCGCACGCCAGGCAGTGCCTCGCAAGCAGTGCGCCTTCACCCATGTAAGCTCGATCGCCGCTTGCACGTGTGCGCAGTCCTGCGCACACGGCAAGACCGGGGTTGGGCGTCCTGCCCAACCCGTCGGGCGCATGCGCCCGACCCATGCGGCTCACGCCCCCTCCAGCCCACCCCGACCCGCCCTGACAGGTCGTCGGTGGCCAAGGAAGATCAAAAGCAAAACGCCGGGCAATGCCCGGCGTCTCGTAACACGTCTGGTGGAACAGCCCCCTTTTGTTAAGGGGGCGCGCCGACAGGCGCGGGGATAGGAGGCAGCGTGGGGACCCAAAGTCTGCGAAGCAGACTTTGGGTATTTAGCTTCGTCGGTCAGAACTGACCGCCGAAGGTAAATTGAAGCCTCTCGATTTCGTCACCATCTTCCTTCTTCAACGGGAAGGCATAGCTGATTGAAATCGGGCCCACCGGGGCGCGCCACAGCAGGGCCACACCGGTGGAGACGCGCAGTTCGTTGGCCTTGAAGTTGTCCACGCCGGTGTACACGTTACCGAAGTCAACGAAGGCCGACACGCGGGCCGACGGGCTGTCGAACAGGCGCGGGAAGTAGGCTTCGACTGAACCGACGGTCTTCAGTGAACCACCCAGAGGCTGGCCACGGCTGTAAGAGTACGTCGGTTCCGAACGCGGACCCAGCGTGTTGTCCTCAAAGCCGCGCACCGAGTTGGTACCGCCGGCGTAGAAGTTCTCGTAGAACGGAAGGCCCGACGCAGTGACCGTGCGGGTTGTGCCGTCCGGGTTGGTGATCACGCGGGTGGTGTCGTTGCCGTAGGAGTCGCCGTAGCCCACTTCGGCGCGGGTGTTGATGACCAGCGACGGAATGATCGGCCAGTACTTGGAGATCTGGTAGTTGAGCTTGTAGTACTCGACCGTCGAACCCGGCAGCGTGGTTTCCAGGCCGACGCGCTGGTAGGTACCACGGGTCGGCATGAAATAGTCGTTGCGGGTGTCGCGCGCCCAGCCCAGCTCGGTGCGCCAGGAATGGAACGTGCGCTGACCGATGGCATCGATGTAGTCGATGATCGACTGCGGGGTGGAGCCCGGGTACGTGGTGATCTGGTTGCTGTCGATGCCCACCATCAGCGAGACGGTGTCGTTCTCGGTGATCGGCACGCCGAACACCACCTGAGCGGCACCGTTGGTGCTGTTGTACTGCGCGGTGTTGAAGTCGGAGTAATCCAGTTCGCGCCAGGACAGGTTGTAGCCCAGCGACACGCCGTCATCGGTGAAGTACGGATTGGTGTAGCTGAAGCCATAACGCTGCAGATAGCTGCTGCGCGACGCTTCGACCGAGACGCGGTTGCCGCCGCCCAGGAAGTTGTTCTGCGACAGCTGCACCGAGGTGGTCATGCCGTAGGATTGCGAATAGCCCAGGCCGAACACGAAGCTGCCCGACGTGGTTTCCTTCACGTTGTAGACCACATCGACCTGGTCGTTGCTGCCGGTGACCGCCGGCGTTTCCACGTCCACCGATTCGAAGTAGCCCAGGCGCTGCAGACGGATCTTCGAGCGGTCAATCGCGGCCTGTGAGTACCAGCTGTTCTCGAACTGGCGCATTTCACGACGCAACACTTCGTCGGAAGTGCGGGTGTTGCCCTTGAAAATGATGCGGCGCACGCCCACCCGCGGACCCGGCACGACCTGCATGTTGATCGCCACGGTCTGCTCGGCGCGGTTGCTGGTCGGAATCGGGTTCACCTTGGCGAACGCGTAGCCGATGTTGGACAGCGAGTTGGTGATGGTGTCCGAGCTGAATTCCAGCAACGCACGCGAGAACGTGTCTCCCGGCTTCTGGATGACCATGCGCTCCACGTCTTCCTGCGGAAGGATGGTGTCGCCGGTGACCTTGATCTCGGAAATCTTGTACTGCTCACCTTCGGTCACGCCGGCGGTGATGAACATGTCGCGCTTGTCGGGGCTGATCGACACCTGGGTGGAGTCGATGCTGAAATCCACATAGCCACGGTCCAGGTACCAGGAGTTCAGTTTTTCCAGGTCGCCGGAGAGCTTTTCCTTGGAGTACTGGTCGTCACGGCGGTACCACGACGCCCAGTTGTGCTCCTTGGATTCCCAGGTTTCCAGGATGTCCTCGGAGGCGAACTTTTCGGTGCCGACCAGGTTCACGTGCTGGATCTTGGCAGCCTTGCCTTCCTTGATCGCAATGGTGATGTCAACGCGATTGCGGTCCAGCGGACTCACGGTCGGGGTGATCTCGACGTTGTACTTGCCGCGGTCGTTGTACTGGCGGCGCAGTTCCTGGGTCACGCGGTCCAGGCTGAGGCGGTCGAAGGTGCCGCCTTCGCTCAGGCCGATGTCGCTCAGACCCTTGAGCAGCTGGTCGCTCTTGATGTCCTTGTTGCCGGTGACGGTCAGCTTGTTGATCGCCGGGCGTTCCTTGACCGTGACCACCAGGATGTCGCCCTGGCGCTGCAGCTGCACGTCTTCAAAGAAGCCGGTCTTGTAGAGGGCGCGGATCGATTCGCCGACCTTGCTGTCGGTCACGGTGTCGCCCCGGTTCACCGGCAGGTAGGTGAACACGGTACCGGAGGTGATGCGCTGCAGACCATCGACACGGATGTCGCTGACGGTGAAGGGCTCGGCTGCCTGGGCCAGGGCCGGCACGCCGAAACCGGCGGCAAGTGCAAGGGCAAGCAGGCGGCGGTTGGGGAGTCGCGTCATGTCACGTCCGGTTGGAGTCGAATGCAATGTTGCGGGATGCCGGCGCATAAGACGACGACAAAAGGAAAAAGTTCATCGCGAGGCCAGCCCCAGGATGTCGTTGTAGAACGCCAATCCCATCAGGCCGGCCAGCAATGCCAGGCCGATGTACTGACCTGCTGCCATGGCGCGCTCGCTCAGCGGGCTGCCCTTGACCAACTCAATAAGGTAATACAGCAGGTGCCCGCCGTCCAAGATCGGGATCGGCAGCAGGTTGATGATGCACAGGCTGAGCGACATCACCGCCAGGAACCACAGGAACCAGTCCAGCCCGCGCTGGGCCGAAACATTGGCCACGCGGGCAATGGTGACCGGCCCGGAGACGTTCTGCAGCGAGGCGGCACCGGTGATCATGCGGCGCATCATGCCCAGCGAATCGCTGGTGGCGCGGGCGGTTTCGCGCAGCGCGGCGGGCAGGGCGGCCAGCGGGCCGTACTGCAGGGTGGTGTCGTACACCGGCGCGCTGCTCTGCGGGAAGCCCACCCCGATCTGCCAGGTCGGTTGGCCGCGCGCGTCCTTCCCCTGTTGCGGGGTGATTTCAAGTGCCATCCGGTCCGGGCCGCGCTGGACCTCGATCATGCCGGGGCCGCCACGCTCGCCCAGGGCTCGGACCTGGGCCGGCACCTGTTCGGCCGAATCGATGCGCACCCCGTCCACGGCCAGCAGCAGGTCGCCGGGCATCAGCACGCCCTCAGCAGGGTGGCCGGGTTCAATACGCTCCACCAGGGCCGGCTGCATGCGGAACTGCCAGGTCAGTCCGGCCAGCGCAGGCACCCAGCGTTCATCGAAGCCGGCCGGCAGCTGTGACAGCGGCAACACCCGGGTGCGGACCTGCTGCTGCGCATCCAGTACGGTAAGGCGGGCATCGCGGCGGTCCATGGCGGCGGTGGTCAGGGCCATGCTGGCCTGGCCGGCGGTGACCACGTCACGGTCGTCCACGCCCAGCACACGGTCGCCGGTGTGCAGGCCGGCGGCCAGCGCCATGCCGGTGGCACGGCCAATGGTGGCCGAGTAGTCCTGCTTGCCGATGACGAACATCGCCCACAACAGCGCCACGCACAGCAGCAGGTTGGCCAGCGGGCCGGCGGCCACGATTGCAATGCGTTGCCAGACGCTCTTGTGGTTGAAGGCCTGACCGCGTTCGGCGGGGTGCACCTCGACCTCGCGCTCGTCGAGCATCTTCACGTAACCGCCCAGCGGAATGGCGGCAATGGCGAATTCGGTGCCCGCGCGGTTGCGGCGCATCCACAGTGGGCGACCAAAGCCGACCGAGAAGCGCAGCACTTTCACCCCGCAGCGGCGGGCCACCCAGTAATGACCGAACTCATGGAAGGTCACCAGCACTCCAAGGCTGACGATCATCCACCAGACAGAACCGATGAATTCACCCATGTTGGACGTCGCGGGTAAGAGGCGGGAAGGGCATTCAGTGCGTGTCGATGGCGGTCTGGGTGATCTGGCGGGCGCGCTGGTCGGCGGCCAGCAGGCCCTCCAGTGTATCGGCCGGGCCCGCCGGGAGTGTTGAAAGGGCGTTAGCGACCAGTGCCGGGATGTTCAGGAAAGCGATTCGCCCCTGAAGAAACGCTGAAACCGCGACTTCATTGGCGGCGTTCAGGATGGCGGGTGCGGTGCCACCGGCCGCCATCGCCTGCCACGCCAGCCGCAGGCACGGGAAGGCGTCCGTGTCGGGAACCTCGAAATCGAGCCGGCCCTGGGTCAACAGATCCAACCCGGTCACGCCCGATTCGATCCGCTGCGGCCAGCCCAGCCCCACTGCCAGGGTGGTGCGCATGTCCGGCAGGCCCAGCTGGGCCAGGGTGGAACCGTCAATGAACTCCACCAGCGAATGCACCAGGCTTTGGGGATGCACCAGCACCTCGATGCGCTCGCCCGGCACGTTGAACAGATGATGGGCCTCGATCACTTCCAGGCCTTTGTTCATCAATGTGGCCGAGTCGACCGAAATCTTCGGGCCCATGCTCCACTTCGGGTGGGCCACAGCCTGGGCCGGCGTGACCTGCTCAAGTTCGGCGCGGGAACGGCCGCGGAACGGACCGCCGGAGGCGGTGAGCAGGATGCGGCGCACGCCGGCCTGGTCCAGGCTGGCATCGCGCGAGCGCAGGCACTGGAAGATGGCGCTGTGCTCGCTGTCGATCGGAATGATCTCGGCACCGGCGGCGGTGGCGCGCTGCATCAGCAGCTCGCCGGCCAGTACCAGCGATTCCTTGTTGGCCAGCAGGATGCGCTTGCCAGCGCTGGCAGCGGCCAGGGTCGAGGACAGCCCGGCGGCACCGACAATGGCCGCCACCAGCGTGTCACAGGCGTCGCTGGCGGCCAGCTGGTCCAGTGCATCCGGGCCTGCATGGGCCTGGGTGGACAGGCCGGCCGCGCGCAGTCCGTCGCGCAGGGCGGCAAAGCCGGCTTCGTCGGCAATGACGGCGTGATCGGGTCGGTGCGCCACGCACAGCGCCAGCAGCGCCTGCACCTGGGTGCCGGCGGCCAGCACGGTGGCGCGGTAGCGGCCCGGATGGCGTGCGATCACATCCAGTGCAGACGCACCGATCGAGCCGGTGGCACCAAATACGGCGACCTGGCGAAGGGCAGTAGGGCTGTGCATGCTCAGAACCCGAAGATGTCCTTGCCCAGCGCGAATACCGGCAGGGCGGCGAGGACGCCGTCGATGCGGTCCAGCACGCCGCCGTGACCGGGAATGATGTGGCCCGAGTCCTTGGCACCGGCGTGGCGCTTGATCAGGCTCTCGTACAGATCGCCGAGCACGGAGGCGAACACCGCGACCACGGTGGTGACGACCAGGCCGAGCAGGTGGTCGGAGGTGGCCCCGGCCATCCAGCCGAACACCAGCGCGACCAGCAGGCCGGCCAGCAGGCCGCCGACCAGGCCCTCCCAGGTCTTGTTCGGGCTGATCCGTGGAGCCAGCTTGGTGCGCCCGAAGGTGCGCCCGGCGAAGTACGCGCCCGAGTCTGCCGCCCAGACGATGGCCAGGGCGGTGAGCAGCCACAGGTGGCCGTTGTCGCTGCTGGCATGGATGAGCACCAGCGCTGCCCATGCCGGCACGATCGCCAGTGAGCCGGCCAGCAGCTTCAGGGTGCGCGCATGGCTGCCCGGTTCCGCCCCGAAGGTGAAGAAGCGCAGCCACAGCAGGGCCAGCAGCCACCAGCCAATGCCGGCCAGGGTGGCAATCTGGTACAGCACCAGGGTGCCGGCGTCGGCCCACACGATCAGCACCATCAGCACCAGGTTCAGTACCAGCAGCACGGTGCGGGCCAGGGTATCTTCGACCTGGGCCAGCTTCAGCCATTCCCACAGGCCGATGAGAAACACGGCGGCGGCGGCGGCGGCCAACCACGGGGTCGGCAGCAGCAGAATGGCCGCAATGGCAACCGGCGCCATGATCAGCGCGGCGATGACTCGGGTTTTGGTCATGGGTGGGACGTCTCGGTGGCCAGGGCGGCAATCTGGGCGCTGGTCAGACCGAAGCGGCGTTCACGCGAGGCATAGGCGTCCAGCGCCTGCTGCAGGCAGGTGGCATCGAACTCGGGCCACAGCACGTCGGTGAACCACAGTTCGGTATACGCCAGCTGCCACAGCAGGAAGTTGCTGATGCGGGTGTCGCCGCCGGTCCTGATGAACAGATCAGGTGCCGGCAGGTCGGCCAGGGCGACCCGGCTGCCCAGCAGGGCCTCGTCGATCTGCTCGGGAAGCAGGCGGCCGGCCGCCACTTCAACGGCCAGTTCGCGGGCGGCGCGGGCGATGTCCTGACGGCCGCCATAACTGGCGGCAATGCTCAGGGTCATCGCGGTGTTGTCGGCAGTGCGCTGTTCGGCCAGCTGCATGCGGCTGACCAACCCGGCACCGAAGCGTTCGCGTTCGCCAATGAAGCGTACGCGAACGCCACGCCGATGCAGTTCGTCCACTTCGCGGTCAAGCGCATTGAGGAACAGCTTCATCAGTGCGTCGACTTCGTCGCTCGGCCGCCCCCAGTTTTCACTGGAGAACGCGAACAGCGTAAGCGCGGCCACGCCGCGCTCCAGGCAGAAGTCGATGGTGCGGTTGACCGCGCGCGCGCCGGCACGATGGCCGATTACGCGCGGACGGCGGCGCTTCTGTGCCCAGCGCCCGTTGCCATCCATGATGATGGCCAGATGGCGCGGCACGCCGGCAGCAGGGGTCGGGGCCTGGGACATGGGCTCAGACCTGCAGCAGTTCCTTTTCTTTTTCGGCCACGACACTGTCGACGTCCTTGATGGCCTTGTCGGTCAGCTTCTGGATGTCGTCTTCGCCGCGCTTCTTGTCGTCTTCGCTGATCGCCTTGTCCTTCAACAGCGCAGCGATCGCCTTGTTGGCATCCTGACGGATGTTGCGGACAGCGACCTTGGTGCCTTCGCCTTCGCCCTTGACCTGCTTGGCCAGCTCCTTGCGGCGCTCCTCGGTCGGCGGCGGCATGTTGATGCGGATCGATTGGCCCAGCGTGTTCGGGGTGAACTCCGCGTTGTACAGGCCCTTCTCGATCTCTTTGATCATGCCCTTGTCGAACGGCGTGACCAGCAGCGAGTGGGCGTCGGCATTGGAGATGGACGCGACCTGGTTGAGCGGCGTGGAGGCGTTGCCGTAGGCGTTGACGACGACGCGGTCCAGCAGGGCCGGGGTAGCGCGGCCGGTGCGGACCGAGGTGAGGGTATGCTTCAGAGCATCGATGCTCTTGGCCATGCGCGTCTGCGCGTCGTTCTTGATGTCGTTGAGCATCGCCCGAATCCTGGATGTCACAGAGAATCGGGCGATTATAGGCGAAATCCGGTGAACCAAGGCCGGGTACGGATGGCAGGGGCCGCGACGACCAACGGTCGGCGCCTGCCGGGGTGCTGCCTCCGCCGGTAGGTACCGACCGTTGGTCGGTACCCGGAAGCGCCGATCAGGCGTTGTTGCGGCCGCGCACCAGGGTGCCGATGTTCTCGCCGTGCAGGATCTTCAGCAGTTCGCCGGGCTGGCCCATGTCGAACACGCGCAGCGGCAGGTCGCTGTCGCGGGCCAGGGCGAAGGCGGCGGTGTCCATGACCTCCAGACCCCGGGTGATGACCTCGTCGTAGGTCAGGCTGTCAAAGCGGACCGCATCGCTGTACTTGTTCGGGTCCTTGTCGTACACGCCGTCAACCTTGGTGGCCTTGAGCAGCAGGTCGGCCCCGATTTCGATGGCGCGCAGCGCGGCACCGGAGTCGGTGGTGAAGAACGGGCTGCCCACGCCTGCGGCAAAGATCACCAGACGGCCCTTTTCCAGGTGGCGGATGGCGCGGCGGCGGATGTAGTCCTCGCACACGTCGTTGATCTTGATCGCACTCATCACGCGGGCCTTGGCCCCGAGCTTTTCCAGTGCGTCCTGCATGGCCAGTGCGTTGATCACGGTGGCCAGCATGCCCATCTGGTCACCGGTGACACGGTCCATGCCGCCAGCGGCCAGGCCGGCCCCGCGGAAGATGTTGCCGCCGCCGATCACCAGTGCCACTTCGGCACCGGCCTGCTGGGCCTCGATCACTTCACGGGCCAGGCGGTTGATGACCTTGGGGTCGATGCCATAGTCCTCATCTCCCATCAGCGCCTCCCCGGAAAGTTTCAGCAGGATGCGGCGATAGGTGAGATTGGACATGACGGCCTCTGGATGCGTGGAAAACGCGGAAATTCTACTGGATGCGGCGTCAACCGGCGTAGAAATTTTGTTGCGCCGCGGCACCATCAACCGCGACGCCTTCCAGGCCTGTTCAGGCGGGCGCGGTATCCGGGGAGCGGGCGATGACCCGGTTTCGGCCCAGGCTCTTGGACCGGTACAGCACGTCATCAGCCGCCTTGAGCAGATCCTGCACCTCGGCGAAGCGCTCATAGCCGCCCTGGGTGGCGACGCCGGCCGAGAAGGTGATGTACAGCGGGCTGCCGGCGACATCAGCCATGGGGGTGTTGACGATGTTGGCCAGCACCCGGCGGACGACGTCCAGCGCCACCGCTTCGGTGGTATTGGGCAGCAGCGCGATGAACTCCTCGCCGCCGAAGCGCGCCACCGTGTCGCTGCTGCGCAGCTGTTCCTGCAGCTTTGACGCAAAGCTGCGCAGTACTTCGTCGCCCAGCAGGTGGCCATGGGCGTCGTTGACCTTCTTGAAGTCGTCCAGGTCGATGAAGGCCACCGACAGCGGCCAGCCGTGCCGGGTGGCGCGGTTGAACTCCTGCTCCAGCACGGCTTCAAGCTGGCGGCGGTTGAGCACGCCGGTGAGGGCGTCGCGGTGGGCCTGCTCGGCCAGCCGGTTGGCGCGGGCCTCGAACTCATCGGCGCGCTGGCGGGCCATGGCCGCGTCCTGCATTTCCCGCAGGTTGCGCAGGGTGGCCAGCTCCTGGGCATGGTCGATCAGCTGTTGCACGCGCAGCGGCGAGGTCAGGGTGGTTTCGAACAGCGCCCCGATGTCGGGCAGGGCCTCGCTGATCCGGGCCAGCACCTGGTCGAACTGGGCACTGTCCAGCTGCAGGGTGTCGTGCACGCGCTGCAGGGCCTGTTCGCGCGCGGTGTCGGTGTCTGCGCTCAGCCAGATGTCGGCGATCGCGCCGGAGACGGCCACGCAGGCCTGGAACTTGTCTTCGGTGGCGTCGGGCGATTCGCTGCGGGCAATGGCGTCGACCAGATAGCGCGGCAGGTCCCATTGTTCGGCCATCCAGGCACCGACCTCGGCGTGGGTGCACTCGAGCTGCTCACGCTCCAGCGCCAGCAGCTGGTCGTTGTCGGCTGCGGCGCGCAGCACGGGCAGATAGCGGTCCGGCTCGCTCTGCGCCAGCACGAGGATGCCGATGTCCTGCAGCAGGCCAGCCAGCATCAGTTCCTCGGCCTTGCGCAGGCCGCGCGCCTGGCCGAGCAGACTGGCCGCCAGCGCGCTGAGGATGCTGCGCCGCCAGGCGCGCTCGCGCACGTCCTGGCCCTGGCCAGGGGCGGTCAGGTCGCGGGTGACGGTGAAGCCCAGGGCAAGGCTGACGGTGGCGTTGAGACCGAGCATGGTCAGCGCCTGGCCGAGGTTTTCGATCCGGCGGCGGCTGGCATACAGCGGCGAATTGGCGATGCGCAGCATGCGCGCGCTCAACGCCATGTCGATGCCGATGATGTCGGCAGCGGTGGTGATGTCCGCTTCCGGGTTCTGGGCCAGCTCGATGATGCGCAGGGCAATTCCGGGCGGCGAGGGCAGGTTGCGGCAGAGCGCCAGGGCGGCAGTCAGCTCGGGAGACATGGCAGGAACACTGAGATGATGTGGCAAGAATACATGGAGTATGTCACAGATTTGAGCTGTAGTGCTTGCCATGTCCGAAAACGTGAGGTTCGTCACCCTGGTTTGAGGGAGGGGTGGCCGCCTGATCTCTTTGTTAACACATCCGCCCAACCTGTACCATGCGCGCACTCACTTAAAAGGAAGTTGCTGCCCATGGCTGTGAAGTCGCTCAAGGAATTCCTGGCTGCCACGCAGGAAAAGGATCTCAGTTCGGATGCCTTCGAGCTGGAGAGTCCGTACATGCTGGAGGTTCGGGTGGATGGCCGGGTCTGGGCCAAGTCGGGCGCGATGGTGGCACGCAAGGGCGCGGTGAAGTTCACTCGCGAGGGCGTGCTGGAGCGCGGCGTGGGCAACCTGCTGAAGAAGCTGGCCACGGGCGAGGGCCTGCGCCTGATGAAGGCCGAAGGGCAGGGCCGGGTCTATCTGGCCGACATGGGCAAGAAGATCACCCTGCTGCGCCTGGAGGGCGACTCGGTGTTCGTCAACGGCAACGACGTGCTGGCCTTCGAGGACGGCATCGACTCGCAGATCACGATGATGCGCAAGGTGGCGGGGATGATGGCGGGCGGATTGTTCAACATTCGTCTGAGCGGCCACGGCATCGTCGCGATCACTTCGCACTACGAACCCATGACCCTGCCGGTGAGCGCGCAGACGGGCCCGATCTTCACCGACCCGAATTCAACAGTGGCCTGGTCGGGCACGCTCACCCCCGAGGTCGTCACCGACATCTCGCTGGGCACCCTGCTGGGCCGCGGTTCGGGCGAAAGCCTGCAGCTGAAGTTCGCCGGCGAAGGCTGGGTGGTCGTGCAGCCCTACGAAGAAGTCACCTTCCAGACCAAGCCCTGATTTTACTGCTGGCATTCGACGCGCTACGTAACGCCGGGCTCTGCCCGGCTGCTGTTGGCTTTTGGCGAACAGCCGGTAGTCATCGGTTCCCGTGTTTGGTCGCGCCGGGGTGGGTTTGCGGGACACGCCGTAAACCGCCCTCCGGGCCCCGGCCCAACCGCCAGCGGTTGGGCGTTCAGTCGCACGCGAGGCAATGCCTCGCAAGCCGTGCGCCTTCACCCATGGGGGCTCGTCAAAAACATCCATGTTTTTGACGGTCCCGCAAACCCACCCCGGCACGCCCCAGACAGCTGGTCGGTGGCCATGGGAGATTCAAAGCACGTGACCCCGGTGGGATCGGTCGACAGACGATCGCCGTGAAACGGACAACATCCGGTAACGCATGACAATGGACCGGGACCACTGTTGATTTTGATCTTCGATGGCCACCGACCAGCTGTCTATGGCGGGTCGGGGTGGGCTGGAGGGGGCGTGAGCCGCATGGGTCGGGCGCATGCGCCCGACGGGTTGGGCAGGACGCCCAACCCCGGTCTTGCCGTGTGCGCAGGACTGCGCACACGTGCAAGCGGCGATCGAGCTTACATGGGTGAAGGCGCACTGCTTGCGAGGCACTGCCTCGCGTGCGACTGAACGCCCAGCCGCCAGCGGCTGGGCCGGGCCCCGGAGGGGGACCTGCAGCATCCCCCGGAACGCCCGCCCCGGGCCGCCAAAACAGTGAACGGATGACTGCCGGCTGTTCGCCAAAAACCAACAGCAGCCGGGCACAAAAAAAACCCGGCCGAAGCCGGGTTTTTTCGTTATCGCTTGAAGGCGAGAATCAGGCCAGGCCGGCCTGCTTCATCACTTCGGCGGCGTAGTCTTCCACCACCTTCTCGATGCCTTCGCCCACGACCAGCAGCTGGAAGCCGGCCACGTCGGCCTTGGCGGCGGTCACGACCTGCTCGACGGTCTTGTCGCCGTCCAGCACGTACGACTGGCCGTACAGGGTCACGTCGTTGACGATCTTGTTGATTTTGCCGCTGATGATCTTTTCCAGGATCTCGGCCGGCTTGGACTTGTCCTTCTCGGACATCTTGGCCAGTTCGATTTCCTTTTCCTTCGCCACGAACTCGGCCGGCACATCGGCTGCCTTGTTGTGCGGCGGCTTCATGGCGGCCACGTGCATGGCCAGGCCACGGGCCAGCTCGACGTCGCCGCCGATCAGTTCGACCAGCACGCCGACCTTGCCGTTGGTGTGCACGTAGGTGCCGATGTTGCCGGTGGTTTCGGCCTTGACCAGGCGACGGATCTGGATGTTTTCACCCAGCTTCGTGATTGCTGCGGCGCGGGCTTCTTCCACGGTACCGCCGGTAGCCACGGGGGCGCTCTTCAGTGCTTCCACGTCGGCAGCGCCGGAAGCCAGGGCGGCAGCGGCGACGGCGTCGACGAACGCCTTGAAGTTGACATCGTTGGCGACGAAGTCGGTTTCCGAGTTGACTTCGACCAGCACGGCCTTGCCGCCGTCCTGGGCCAGGCCCAGACGGCCTTCAGCGGTCACGCGGTCAGCCTTCTTGTCGGCCTTGGCAGCGCCCGACTTGCGCAGAGCTTCAGCAGCAGCGTTGATGTCGCCGTTGTTTTCAGCCAGCGCCTTCTTGCATTCCATCATGCCGGCGCCAGTGCGCTCGCGCAGTTCCTTGACCAGGGAAGCAGTGATTTCCACGGGAATTCCTCACATAAGAAAGGGGTTGGGCCGGCATGGTGGCCGGCCCGTGTGACAAAGACCCTGTCGCGCCTGCGGCAGCAGACAGGGCGCGGTGGGTGCGTGCACCCACCGCGGGCGGTCATCAGGCCTCGGTGCCCTTGTCGGCAGCGGCCTTCTTGGCCGGAGCGCGACGGGCCGGCTTGGCTTCTTCAGCGGCGGCTTCGGCGAACTCTTCTTCACGGACGCTGGCAGCGTGCGGAGCAGCAGCCTTGCCTTCCAGGACGGCGTCGGCGGCGGCACGGGCATACAGCTGCACGGCGCGGATGGCGTCGTCGTTGCCCGGGATTGCGTAGTCGACCAGTTCCGGGTTGTAGTTGGTGTCAACCACGGCGATCACCGGGATGCCGAGCTTCTTGGCTTCCTTGATGGCGATGTCTTCGTGGCCGATGTCGATGACGAAGATGGCGTCCGGCAGGCGGTTCATGTCCTTGATGCCACCCAGCGAGGCTTCCAGCTTGTCACGCTCGCGACGCAGGCCCAGCACTTCGTGCTTGACCAGCTTGTCGAAGGTGCCGTCGGTTTCGCCGGCTTCCAGTTCCTTCAGGCGGGCAACCGACTGCTTGACGGTACGGAAGTTGGTCAGGGTGCCGCCCAGCCAACGCTGGTTCATGTACGGCATGCCGCAACGTTCGGCTTCTTCACGGATCGATTCGCGGGCGCTGCGCTTGGTGCCCAGGAACAGGATGGTGCCGCGCTTCTGCGCAACGCTGGAAATGAAGTTCATCGCGTCGTTGAAGAGCGGAACGGTCTTTTCCAGGTTGATGATGTGGATCTTGCCGCGGGCGCCGAAGATGTACTGGCCCATCTTGGGGTTCCAGTAACGGGTCTGGTGGCCGAAGTGGACGCCGGCTTCCAGCATCTGACGCATGGTGACCT
Organism: Stenotrophomonas maltophilia; assembly: GCA_050983615.1. Lineage (GTDB taxonomy): Bacteria > Pseudomonadota > Gammaproteobacteria > Xanthomonadales > Xanthomonadaceae > Stenotrophomonas > Stenotrophomonas maltophilia_AZ. The sequence goes on from CP158958.1 coordinate 1,549,754, forward strand.
GGGGCATTGCAAAACTCCTGATGGGGAACCGGCCGCCACGGGAAAGGGAATGGGCGGTCCGCCGCGAGGCGGGAGGTTCCGGGGTTGGGCTTCCCTGCTGCTTCCGTGACCGAACTCCTTGCGGAGCACCCCGGCACGAATGGCAGTAGCAGGTGTGTATTCACCGGTGACGCCCGGTGTTGGCGGGTTCCTGCGCACGAGGGCGCGGGAAATCCAGTCGATTATAGCCCGCTGCCGATGTCAGGTGCAATTGCAGGGTCCAGTGGGGGCAGCAGGACCGGATCGTCGTGGCCCAGGCGGGCGCTGAAATGCCCGTCTGCATAGGCCTCGGCCGGATCGGGCAGTGGCCAGCGCCGGGTCTGGCCGGCCAGCACGTAGCCGGCGAGGCCGGGCAGCAGCGGCAGGGTTGCACCACGGCTGGGAATGAAGGCCAGATCGGAAAGGCGGGCGTGTCGAGGGCCGCCATTGTACAGCTCAAGCACCGCCGGGCCGGTGCCCGCCAGAACTCTGGCCGCCATCGCCGGGCCGGCCCGCCATTCGGCACCGGCGATGAACACAGGCAGCGAAATCTGCACCGCCGGGCTGTCCTGCCCGGCCCGCAGGACCAGCCGGTAGCTCTGCTCGGTGGCGGGGCTGGCGGCGGACCAGACCAGCCGGACCCGCTGCCGGCCATGTGCGGGCAGGTGCAGTTCAGAAGGGCTGACGGCCAGCACTACGGCCGGTTCCAGCCGCTCGTGTTCGGGGCTCTGTGCCCAGTGATACAGGCGGGCCTGGCCGTGCCAGGGCCGGTCGCTGTCGTTGTACAGCCACACGCTGTCATCGCGCTGGCCAGGTGCCAGCGTAACCGATAGCGGCGATACCTCCAGCGCGTGCGAGGCGCTGCTGGCAGTGAGTATCAGGCCGGCGACCAGCCGCCTCAGAAGGTCAGCGTGTGCCATGCGCGCCGAGCGTCGGGACCCGCATCCACCGGGGGTGTCAACGCCTGTACCTGCGGCGGAGCGGGGGCGTCGGGGGTGCTGCGCCGATGCGCGGTTGCACACGCGTCTGCCTGGGAGCCCGGTTCCAGGCGGCAGGCGTCCACGACTTTCAGCTGGATGCGCAAGGGCAGTGGAGCAGGCGCAGGCTCCGCCGACCGCGCAGCGGCCAGTGTAGGCAGAGCGGCGGCCAGCAGGGCAGCGCACGGCAGGAGCGGGTGGAGGGGCATGGGCGCGGGCAGCAGGCGAAGGGCTGCCATCGGTATCGGCCCGCAGCCGGTGCGCTTGAGCGTTCAGTAGGTGATCGTCACCTTGATCTGGTCGCTGTAGCTGCCGGCGGCGACCGCGCCGCTGGTGGGCGGCGCGCGGCCGTATACGGTGAGCACCTGCGCGCTGCCGGTGCCGGTGCCGCTGACCAGGTCGACGTTGGCGGTGCTGCCCCAACGCTGGCTGCGCGTGCTTTCCCGGTACAGCTCATAGGGAATGAACCAGGCGCTGTTGGTGGTATGGCGCATGCGCCTGACCGTGCCGTTGGCGTACAGGCCGTTGTCCAGCGCGATGGTGTAGGCGGTGCGGTTCAGGCAGGTCAGGCCGATGGTGGAGGTGCGATCGATGTTGCCGGTGATCGCCCCTGCATTGCTGCCAAAGTCCATGTCGGTAGTGACGTAGGCGCTGCACTGCGGCAGCACCGTCGCGGTGACGGTGAACGGGAAGCCGCCGGTGGCGGTCTTGTTGCCGGCCACGCCGGCAGTGGTGGTGCAGGCCGCGGGCGCGGTGGCGGTGCCCAGCAGCACTTCGTTGTAGGCGTACTGCAGGCGGACGTCGGCTCCGCTGAAACTGGTGCTGTAACTGCCCGCCGCCAGGGTCTGGCTGGCGGGGATGCGGCCGTGGATGGTCACTGTCACCGCGCCGCTGCCGCCGGTGATCAGCGGCACCGAATAGTTCAGGTCCACCACCAGCGGGCCGGGCGTGGTGCCGGGGGTCAGCCCCCAGATGGTGCTGTAGGCGGCGCTGGTGAACAGCTGGAACGACATCGGGTCGCCATTGGCATTGGTCATCCGCCGCAGCGGCGAAATGGCCACCCCGGAGGTGCCGATGCCGATGCCGATGCAGGCGCGGACCGATGCGGTGGCCAGAAGACTGAGCGCGGCGGTGTTGCAGGTGATGGTGAAGCTGGTGGACGTCACGGTGGGGCTGCCGGCAGCATTGGCCACGTTGCCAAATGCGGCCGTCACCGGCGTGGTGGTCGTGCAGGTGGTGTCGGCGCGCACAGTGCCGGCCATCATTCCCCCGGCCAGCATCAGCAGCATGCCCAGCAGCGCCTTCAGGTTCATGGCAAGGCACCGGGCTGACAGCGCAGTGGGCCCAGGCGTACCGGCGCGCTGCCCGCGGCATCGGCGAGTGGCACCGTCGCGCTGCATCGGCCCTCAGCGGTGTCCACCTCCAGCCGCGCACGCGTGGGCAGGTCTTCCAGGTACACCTCGCCGTCGTAGCCCACGGTGGCGCTGCGCTGGTCGGGCAGGCGCACCTGGCTGCCCGCGGCTAACGGCTGACCTTGCACATCCTTCAGCACCAGCGTGATCGAGCGGGTGCGGCGCAATCCGAAACTGACTCCCAAACCCGCGCTCTGCCTGGGCGTGACGTGGGTGTCCACGCGTTCGGCACGCATGTCGGCGGGCAGGTCCAGGGTGTCGATCGACAGCCGGTTACGCTGCCACGACAGCAGCGGGGTGACCAGCAGCAGACCATTGCGGTCGGTGACGCCGATGGGGCGGTTCTCCAGGCGCACCGGAACGCCGGCGACGCCATCGGTGGAGACAACCGCAAAGGCGTCCGGCACCTCACGTGCGGCGAACGCATGGCCGCCCATCCAGACCACGCTGCCACTCGCATTGGCGTAGGCGAAGGTGCTGTCGCCCTGGCGCGCGGCACCGGCCGAATAGCGTCCGACCCGGTTCAACCAGCCCACTTCGGCCAGTCCGCCGGTGCCATCGTCGCCATGCCGCGCCTGCACCCGCCAGCCATAACCGCCCTGGCTGCCGTCGCCGGGCACCGGTTGCGAGACATCCACCGTGTAGAGATTGCGGTCGCCGTTGCGCTGCAGGGCCAGGTTGCTCTGGCGGTTGCGTCCCAGGCTGGCTGACACTGACAGGTAGATGCTGCGGTCGGCGCTCTCGTCCAGGTTCTGGTTGAACGAGGCATAGGCTGACCAGCGCTCGGAGAACGTGCGGTTCCAGAACACGCTGGCGTAGCGGCGGTCGTCGCCGTCCGGATAGGACAGGCGCAGATAGCTGGCACTGAGTGAACCCAGCCGTCCCAGGCTTGCCCCGGCGGTGACCTGGTCGGTCACATCCGGTGGGCGCGCGCCCTGCAGGCTGCCCAGGTCCTGGAAGTCACCGTGGGTGCGCAGGGTGGCCGCATTGAGGTTGAACACGCGGTTGTTCCAGCTGTACCCCAGCGACCACTGGCCGCCATCGCGGCCGTCGCCGCGGCTGTGCGCGTAGGAGGCGTTGAGTACGCCGGCCAGGCCCAGTTGCCACCAGCCGCCGGCACCTGCACTGGCGACGCCGCCTCCGCCTTCGGCATGCAGTTCGGCGGTAAACCGGTTGCTCACCCCGCGCCGCCAGGTCGCGCTGCCGACCGTGGCGTCGTCATAGGAGAATGAGCGAATGCCGTAATCACGGCGCATTCGACCGATGCCGGCTGACCAGTCCGAAAGGCCCTCGGCGAGCAACTGCTGGGTGCCGTAGAAGGAAAAGTCGAGGGTCTGCATGCGGCCGTACGCATCGGTGATCACTACCTGCGCATTGCCGGTGCCGCTGATGCCGGGTTGTGCACCCAGCTGAAAAGGGCCAACCGGCACTTCGCCGTTGTACTGGCGCAGACCATCCACATACAGCTCTACTGTGGAGGGCACCACAGCCTCGCCCAGGAAGCTGGGCGTCGGAGTCAGCACCCGATACGGCTGCAGGCCGTAGTTGCGGCCGATCTGGATGCCGCCCATCCGCACCGGCCGGCTCCAGTCGACGAAGCCACTGAAGAAATCCCCCACGGTGAGGGTCAGTGCGTGCTCCGGAAAATCCAGTTCCCAGCGGCTGTCCAGGCGCACGCTCTGGCCGCGCCAGCCGTCGCCATTGCCCTCCTCATACATGCGCAGCAACTGGCTGCTGCGAAGCACGCCGCGGCCCACGCCGAACACGCGTGCCTCGGCGGTCAGGGCCAGGTTGCCGGCATCCTCGTTCTGGCTGCCATACACGTCGTAGTTGAGCAGTGCGCCGGGTGAGGCGCTGGCGACCGGGGCGGTCTCGCGCGCCTGGCCGAGCTCGGTGACGGGCAGGTCCAGCTGTTCCAGCGGCACTTCCAGTGCCAGCGTCTGCATCGCCGCGTCATAGCGCACCACCACGCCGCTGATCTGTTCCAGCGGGACCGGTGCGTCGCCACGCGCGCCAAATCCGAGCTGGCGCAGCACCGCCGGGTCGGCGCGCAGCTGGCCGGCCGATTCGGTGAATGGCAGCAGCCCACGCGGGGTGCCGTTGAGGATGACGTCCAGATACAGCGTCTGCGGCGCGGTCAATGGGGTCGGCGGCGGCAGCATCACGTCGTCGGCGGCCGCCAAGCCACCGATCTCCGCGCCGCTGTCTGCCGGCGCCGTGGCGGCACCGGCAGATCCGGCCAGCATTCCGGGCGAGACCGCAGCAGCAGCCAGTGCGACGCGCATGCAGGCCTCAGCGAGCCGGCGGGGTCGCAGGCAGCGGCGTGGCTTGCGAAGCGCCATTGATCTTTGCCGAAAGGGTCGCGCCATTCAGGCGCGCTGCGGTGATGTCCAGGGGCCAGCGCATGGTCTTGCCACTGAGCACGTAGCCGACCAGGCCAGGCTTGAACACCTGCGGGCGCTCGGGCGTACCCATCGCCAGGTCGGCCAGCTGTGCATAGGTGGTGCCCAGGTTGCGCACTTCCAGCGCCAGGGAGCCGTCGGCCTGGGTCAGCAGGGATGCCTGCAGTTCAGGCTTGTCGGACGCATTGCCATCCGGCTGCACGAACACCGGCAGCGAGTAACGCAGCACGAACTGCATGCCTTCACGTTTCGGGTCCAGGGGGGGCACTTCATCGACGATGATCCGGTAGGCGAGCTGGCCCGGCGGGGGCTGCGGATCGGCACGGACCACGCGGATCAACTGCTGTTGCCCGGCCGCCAATGCCTGCATCGGCGGGCTGACCACCAAGTCGGTGGTGGGCTCCAGCTCGTCCCGGCCGTCGCGCTGGGTCCAGCGGAATACTCTTGCCTGCACATCCACCGGCGCGGTGCCGCTGTTGCTGATCCACAGTGCCTCAGCGTTCTGGCGGGCGGTCAACTGCAGCGAAGTCGGGGCGACCTGCAGGCTGGCGGCATGGGTGCTGCCGGCGATCAGTGTCGCCACCCATGCGCAGGCATAGCCAAGCCTTCCGGAACGCCGCGCGCGGCTCCGTTCGAGATCCGACATGGCACCCTCAGTAGGTGATGGTGGCGGTGACGGTGTCCTGGTAGTTACCGGTCGCGGCGTTGTTCACGCTCGGATTGGCCACCTGACCGTAGATCGGATACGCCTGCGCCAGGCCATTGCCCGTGCCGGCCACGGTGTTGGTGCCGGCAGTCGCGCCCCAGACGGTGGTGCGGGTGGCATTGGAGTACAGCTGGTAGCCGACGTAGTTGTTGGTGGTAACCGCCGCATCGGTGTTGATCATGCGCCGGGTCGTGACGTCGTTGGCGGTTGCTGCGTTGGCACCGGCGTTCAGTGCGATGGTGTAGGGCGTCAGTGCCGAGCACTGGGCGGTGACCGAGCCCTGCGCGTTGGACGGCGTGGTGGCAGTGGACAGTGCCGAGCCGAAATCGACATCGGTGGCCGCTGCCGCGGTGATCGTGCACGCTTTGGTGATGATGATGCGGACGTTGAACGTGGTCGTATCAGCGGCCAGGGCAGGGGAGGCCAGGGCCAGCAGGGTGAAGCTGAACAGCACAGGTCGCAGGGATCGCATGGTCTTCTCCTTGGACGGGGGTCCTGGATGAACGAGTCGATACCGCCGTGGGGCCGGGGGGGGCGCGTCGAGGGGACGCCGGTTCCTTATAAATGCGCGGTCGTGGGTGAAACGTGAGGATATCTGGCCGGTTTTCACATCTTTTACGTTCAGGCTACCGCCGCTGCCGGGCCGGGAGGGATGACCGGCTGGGCCGCGGCCCGTTCAGACTGGCCCCGGATCAGCGATAATGGTTCCCATGAGCGTGAATCTGAAAACCCCCCAGGAAATCGAACAGATGCGCATCGCCGGCCGGCTGGCCAGCGAGGTGCTCGACATCGTCGCCCCGCATGTGAAGCCGGGCGTGACCACTGAAGAGCTCGACCGCATCTGCCACGACCACATCATCAACGTGCAGAAAGCCATTCCGGCCAATGTCGGCTACCGCGGCTTCCCGAAAACAGTGTGCACGTCGGTCAACAACGTCATCTGTCATGGCATCCCCAGCGAAGGCAAGGTGCTCAAGGACGGCGACATCATCAATATCGATGTGACCGTCATCAAGGATGGCTGGCACGGCGACACCAGCCGCATGTACTTCGTCGGCACTCCGTCGGTGATGGCGCGCCGCCTGGTCGATGTGACCTACCAGGCCATGTGGGCCGGCATCCGCGCGGTGAAGCCGGGGGCAACCCTGGGCGATATCGGCCACGCCATCCAGAGCCTGGCCGAAGGCGAGCGCTTCAGCGTGGTCCGCGAATACTGCGGCCACGGCATCGGCAAGGTCTATCACGACGAACCGCAGGTGGTGCATTACGGTCGCCCGGGGCAAGGGCTGGTGCTGCAGCCGGGCATGACCTTCACCATCGAACCGATGATCAATGAAGGTACCCGCTATAACAAGGTGTTGCCGGACGGCTGGACCGTGGTCACCAAGGACCGCAAATTGTCGGCGCAGTGGGAGCACATGATCGCGGTCACCGAGACCGGCGTGGACGTGCTGACCCTCGCGCCCGGCGAATCGCAGGTCTGAGCATGTTGCCGGCGAGCCCTGTCCTGGACGCGCCGGCCGATGCCGTCGCCGACCCCGAGTGGGCGGCGCTGGCCCGGCAGAGCCTGCAGCAGGCCGATGCGCGCCTGTACCGCCGCTTCGACCAGGGCGACAACATCGAGCGCCTGCTGGCGCTGCGCGCGCGCGCAGCCGACCACCTGATCCGCCTTGCCTGGCAGCGCTGCCTGCCGGTCGGCACCGGTCTGTCGCTGTTCGCGGTGGGCGGCTATGGTCGCGGCGAGCTGTTTCCGCGCTCGGATATCGACGTGCTGGTGCTGGGCGAGGCGTCGGCGCAGCACGCGCATGAGGGCGCGCTGGCGCGCCTGTTCGCGCTGCTGTGGGACTGCGGCCTGCCGGTCAGTCATGCGGTGCGTTCGGCGCAGGACTGCGTGACAGCCTGTGCCGACCAGACTGTATTCACTGCCTTGCTGGAATCACGCCCCCTGGTGGCGGACGATGCTGCGCGGCAGGCGTTGAAGCGTGCCATCAATGACGATGCGTTGTGGCCGCCGCGTGAATTCTTCGTCGTCAAGCGCGAAGAGCTGCTGGCACGGCACCAGCGTTTCGGCGACACCGCCGACAATCTCGAGCCGGACATCAAGGACGGCCCGGGCGGGCTGCGGGACCTCAATACGCTGGGCTGGATGGCCCTGCGCGCGTTCGGTGTGCGCGAATTGGAAGCCCTGGTCGGGCTGGGCCACCTGGGGCTGGACGAAGCGGCCGCTCTGCGTCGTGAGCGCTGTGCGTTGGCGCAGCTGCGCTTTGGCCTGCACCTGGTCGCCAACCGGCCCGAAGAGCGCCTGCGCTTTGATTACCAGAAGACCCTGGCCGCGCGTCTGGGCTTCCACGACGACGTGGAAAGCCTGGCGGTCGAAAAGATGATGCAGGGCTTCTACCGCAGCGCCACCGTGGTGCGGCGGATCAGCGACCGCCTGCTGCAGCGCTTCGAAGAACAGTTCGACGGTGAAGCCTTGCCCGAGCCGGTCAGCGTCGGTTTCTCGCTGCGCCGGGGGTATCTGGCCGCCAATGATCCGCAGTGGCCACAGGGCGATATCGAACAGGTGTTCGCGCTGTTTGCCAGCTGGGCCTACAACCCCGAAGTGCGCGGCCTGCATTCGCTGACCGCGCGCGCGCTGGCCGAATCGCTGGTCGAGTTGCCGGCCTACCCACAGGCCAGCGCGCAGGCGCGCGAGCAGTTCATGGCGCTGATGCGCAGCCCGCGTGCGGTCGATACGCTGGCGCGAATGGCGCGGCTGGGCGTGCTGGGGCAGTGGATCCCGGCGTTCGCGCAGGTATCCGGGCGCATGCAGTTCGACCTGTTCCATGTATACACGGTGGACCAGCACACGCTGATGGTCCTGCGCAACATCGGGCTGTTCGCCAGCAGCCGCGCTGACGAGCGCTTCTCGATCGCGCATGAGGTCTGGCCGCGTCTGCGCAAGCCGGAACTGCTGCTGCTGGCGGGTCTGTTCCACGACATTGCCAAGGGTCGTGGCGGCGACCATTCCGAACTGGGCGCGGTGGATGCGCGTGAATTCTGCCAGGCCCATGCGTTGAGTACGTCGGATACCGAACTGGTGGCCTGGCTGGTCGAGCAGCACCTGCGCATGTCAGTGACCGCGCAGAAGCAGGACATCTCCGACCCGGACGTGATCCATCGCTTCGCCTCACTGGTGGCCAGTCGTGACCGCCTGGATTATCTGTACCTGCTGACCTGCGCCGACATCGCCGGCACCAGTCCCAAACTGTGGAACGCATGGAAGGACCGTCTGCTGGCCGACCTGTATTTCGCCGCGCGGCGTGCGCTGCGCGATGGCCTGGAAAACCAGATGCCGGCTGCCGAGCGCGTGCAGGAAGCCCGCGATTCGGTACGCGCGCTGGTGCGTGAGCGTGGTTACGACGATGCCACCATTGACCGTCAGTTCGCGGTGATGCCGGACGAAAGCTTCATCCGCCTGCGCCCGGAACAGCTGGCCTGGCAGGCGGCCGCGCTGGTGCCGGTGAAGCAGGGCCAGACCCTGGTGAAGGTGCGTCGCATCACCCCGGACGATCACGCGCTGGAAGTGTTCGTGCATTCGCCCGACCGCGACGGCCTGTTTGCGGCGATTGTGATGACCCTGGACCGCAAGGGCTACGGCATCCATCGCGCGCGCGTGCTGGACGGCCCGGTCGACACCATCTTCGATACCTTCGAGGTAACCCCGGCCGACAGCTTCGCTGACGGAGACGCGCCGCGCCTGGAAGCTGCGCTGCGCGAGGCGCTGTCCGGTGACCTGACCCGCCTGCGTCCTTCGCGGCGCGTCATTCCACGCCAGCTGCGGCACTTCCGTTTCGCCCCGCGCATCGAATTCCGCGACGCCAGCGACAACGAAGCGGGCAGCACCCGCTTCAGCCTGGTGGCCCCGGACCGTCCCGGCCTGCTGGCCGACGTGGCATTCGTGCTGCGCAACCAGGGCCTGCGTGTGCATGATGCACGCATTGCCACCTTCGGCGAGCGCGCCGAAGACATGTTCGTGATCAGTGACGAGCACGACCAACCCTTGACTGAAACCGCCCGGCAGCTGCTGCGTGACGCAATGCTGACCTGCCTGGATCCTGATCGAAAAGCCGGAGATACCCCCTGATGGCCACCAAGCCTGCCAAGAAGACCGCCGCGAAGACCGCAGCGGCCAAAAAGACTGCTGCCGTTGCCCCGGCCGTGAAAAAGCCCGCAGCCAGGAAGGCCGTGGCCGCCGTGAAGAAAGCGCCGGTGAAGAAGGCGGCCGCCAGTGCGGCTGAAGTCGCTGCCAAGCGTGCCGAAACCATCGCCCGCAAGTCCCTGCGCAAGCCGGCCACGCCGGGCGTGGAAGAACTGCAGTTCGGCATTGAAAGCGCCTTCGAGCGCCGTGCCACGCTGACCCTGCACGAAATCGAGGGGTCGACCAAGCCACTGGTCAATCGCGTCATCGACGGCCTGGAAACCGGCGAATTCCGCGTCGCCGAGCCGGACGGTCATGGGGGCTGGAAGGTCAACGAATGGTTGAAGAAGGCGGTGCTGCTGTATTTCCGCGTCAACGACATGGGCGTGGTGGACGCGCGTCCGGCTCCGTTCTGGGACAAGGTCGAGTCGCGCTTTGCCGGCTTTGATGAAGCAAAGTTCCGTCGCGCCGGCGTGCGCGTGGTGCCGGGCGCGATCGCCCGTCGCGGCAGCTTCTTCGGCAAGGACGTCGTGCTGATGCCCAGCTTCACCAACATTGGTGCGTACGTGGGCGAGGGCACCATGGTCGACACCTGGGCCACGGTGGGTTCGTGCGCGCAGATCGGCAAGCATTGCCACCTGTCCGGCGGTGCCGGCATTGGCGGCGTGCTGGAGCCGCTGCAGGCCAGCCCGACCATCATTGAAGACCACTGTTTCATCGGCGCACGCTCGGAAGTGGTCGAAGGCGTCGTGGTCGGTCACCACAGCGTAATCGGAATGGGTGTATTTCTGAGCCAGAGCACCCGCATCTACAACCGCGCCACCGGCGAAGTCACTTATGGCTACATTCCGCCTTACAGCGTGGTGGTGTCCGGGTCACTGCCAAGCAAGGACGGCACGCATTCACTGTACTGCGCGGTGATCGTCAAGCAGGTCGATGCGAAAACACGCAGCAAGACCAGTGTCAACGACCTGCTGCGCGGACTGGCCGACTGAATGTCGCAAGCGCCACGGTGAAAACGTGGCGCTTCGCCAACCGGCTCACAGCTGAAGATCTTCGGTGCGCTGTACCCCGGCAGCGTGGCTAAGCTCGGTACTGCATCGACTTCGATGCATGCCCCGCTTCCGTCGACCGAAGGTACCCATGCGCTCAGTTACCTCCGCTGCGCAGACAGCAGCAGTAGATTTTCCGCCTCTTGTCCCCGACGTCCCCGTCACGATCGCGCCAGGTAGTGCTGCACCGACTACGGTGACCAACACGTTTTCGCGCAGCTTGAATTCGTCGCGTGCTCAATCGCTACCGACGGAGACCGTGATCGTGCTGTACGAGCGCATCGCCAACCGCGGCAACCTGCAGGGTCTGATCGACCAGCAGGCGCGCCTCAACGTTGTGCTTGAGCGCGCCGCTTGCAGCAATCACGCGGATGCAAGGATCGATGACCGTACCCTGGGCAAGGCCCTGAAGGTGCTGTGCTGTGTCTGGCGCAGCCGTGACAGGTCAGAGATCGACCGTGCCGCGCTGGCCCGGGCGGTGGAGCTCTGTGCCACGTTGATTCTGCGGCGTGAACAGATCGCGCTGGAAACCTGCGGCGTGATCATGTTCCATCTTGGCGAGCTGATGACATTTCCTCCAGTGCAGCTGCGGTGCGCCGAGCTCATCTACGCGCATCTGGCTCCCCGCTTCCATCGCGGATTGCTTGCAGTGGAGCGGGCGGCGTTGAGCGGCGCGGACGCGACGTTCGGGCTGGTCAGCACCCTGCGTGCATCCGAACTGCAACTGCGGGACGACGATGGGGCTCTGCGCCAGTGCACCTCGGCGGATCTGCTGGTGGGTTCCCTGCACGAGGTCATGAAGACCCGGCCAGATCTGTTCCAGGCCTGCAACAGCGGGTCGCTGGGACTGCTGGCAAAACATGCCATGCATTATCTGCACAGTCTGGCCAAGGAAGAAGCGCGGACCGGGCTGGTGACCGCAGGTGTTCGGCAAAAGCGCATCGCGCTGCTGATCAAGCGCTGCATCGACGAGTTGAACTCCCCGGGTTCGCGCCTGGCGGACGCGGCGCAGGTCAAGGACGCGGTTCGGGCGTCCGCCGCGTCGAACCGGTTCGATGACCCGCTCGGGTCGGTGCCTCAGCGTTACGCAGAGTGGTTGGGTAAGCGCTGCCCGGACGCGCCACCCGAGCTGGCCCCGCGCGCCGCACCTATGTCGTGGGCGGCCCACGCCGCGCGTGCCGCTACCTCCGAGGCATCCCGCCAGGACAGCCCGCAGTCGGCACAGGGGGCCGCGTTGGGTCGGCTGGGGACTGTGGCTTCGGGGTTGTCGGAATCAGCACGCTCAACCCGGGCGCAGAGAGACGTGGCACTGGATGTGGCCGACATGGCGATGACCCTCGTGCAGCAAAGCCGGTTTCCTCTTTCCGGGCCTGATCGGGCACGCATGGTGCTGGATCTGGACACGGTGTGCCGGCACGTGGCGCTGACCACCCCGCTGGGCACGCTGCCTGGCCGGAGCATGGACGCCCTGCACGTGTTCATGCATGAGCAGCTGGCATGCCTGGTCGATACCTGCGGCCGTCCGTTGCTGGGGCCGGCGCTGCCATCGCCGGGCGGGCTGCATTCGTGGCAGCGCATGCTGCTGGGCACCTTGCTGGAGTAGGGCGCAGATGGCATGCGGTATGATCCGGGGATGAGTGAAACCATCATCTACGGGCTGAAAAACTGCGACACCTGCAAGAAGGCCACCAAGTGGCTGGACCGGTTCGGTGTGGCCTATACCTTCGTTGACTACCGCGACACCAAGCCGTCGCCGGAGACGCTGCTGCAATGGGCGTCACACCTCGGCGGGCTGGGGGCGATGGTGAACAAGTCGTCCACAACCTGGCGGCAGTTGCCGGACAACCGGAAGGCCGCCGCGTCGGATGCGGAGTGGAAGCTGCTGCTGCGCGAGTATCCGCAGCTGATCAAACGGCCGGTGGTGGTCAGCGCGGACGGGAAGGTCAGTCAGGGTTTCAGCGACAACGGATTCAAGCAGCGGTTCGGGGTAGGCGCGTGAACGACGTCGTCGCACTCACCTGCGATCTGATCGCGCGTCCTTCAGTGACGCCGGAGGATGCCGGCTGCCAGGCGTTGCTGGCTGGACGCCTGCAGGCCGCTGGCTTCCGCTGCGAGCACCTGCGCCTGGGCGAGGTCGACAACCTGTGGGCGACCCACGGCAGCGGTGCACCGGTCCTGGTGCTGCTGGGCCACACCGACGTGGTGCCGCCGGGGCCGCGTGAGGCATGGGCGAGCGATCCGTTCGTGCCCCAGGTGCGCGACGGTGTGCTGTACGGGCGGGGCGCGGCTGACATGAAAGGCAGCGTGGCGGCGTTCGTGGTGGCGGCCGAGCAGTTCGTCGCGGCCCACCCGGACCATCCGGGTACGCTGGCGGTGTTGCTGACCAGCGATGAGGAAGGTGACGCCATGGATGGCGTGCGTCGGGTGGCGGATCTGTTCCGCGAACGCGGGCAGGGCATCGACTGGTGCATTACCGGCGAGCCGTCCTCGACGACGGTGCTCGGCGACCTGCTGCGGGTGGGGCGGCGCGGCAGCCTGTCGGGCACGCTGACGGTGAAGGGCGTGCAGGGACACGTGGCGTATCCGCACAAGGCGCGCAATCCGATCCATCTGGCCGCACCGGCACTGGCGGCGCTGACCGCACGGCATTGGGACGATGGTTTCGAGAGCTTCCCACCCACCAGCCTGCAGGTCTCCAACATCCATGCGGGCACGGGTGCCAACAACGTGATTCCGGGTGAACTGCAGGTGCTGTTCAATCTGCGCTACAACCCGCACTGGAACGCGCCGAAACTGGAAGCCGCCATCACCGCGATGCTGGATGCGCACGCGCTGGACTACACGCTGAAGTGGCATCGCAGTGGCGAGCCGTTCTATACCCCGGAAGGCACGCTGCGCAGCGTGGCGCGCGAGGTGCTGGGCGAATTCGCCGGCAAGGCACCCGAGGAAAGCACAGGCGGCGGCACCTCCGACGCCCGCTTCATCGCCCCGCTCGGCGCGCAGTGCATCGAAGTCGGCCCGGTCAACGCCTCCATCCACCAGGTCAACGAAAACGTCTCCGTCGCCGACCTCCAAGCCCTCCCAGCCCTCTACCAGCGCCTGATCGAGCGCCTGCTGGCCTGATCCCATCTCCGTAGAGCCGGGCTTGCCCGGCTGCTGTTGGATTCAGGCGAACAGCCGGTGGTCACGTGAATCCGTGTTTGGGCGTGCCGGGGTGGGTTTGCGGGACACGCCGTAAACCCATCCATGGGGGCTCGTCAAAAACATCCATGTTTTTGACGGTCCCGCAAACCCACCCCGGCACGCCCCAGACAGAGCGCTGGTGGCCATGGAAGATCAGAATCCGCGCGTCCCCCGGTGGGACCGGTAATGCCCCGGTGGGATCGGTCGACAGACGATCGCCGTGAAATCTCCAACATTCGTAAACGCATAACCTCGGATCGACACCGCTGTTGATCTGGCATTTCCCATGGCCACCGACGCACTGTCGATGGCGGGTCGGGGTGGGCTGGAGGGGGCGTGAGCCGCATGGATGCGGCGATCGAGGCTCCATGGACGGATTCACGCCGTCCCCCGGAACGCCCATCCCGACCCGCCAAGCCAAGGATTCCGTGAACCGAAGGCTTTTCGCACGAACCCAGCAGCAGCCGGGCAAGCCCGGCTCTACGGGAGAGCGAGGAAGTTGCGACAGCAACAGTTGCACGCCCGAAATTTTCCGGGTACGTTCGACCCATGGCCTCGCCCCTGACCACCGTCGTCAATAACAACCGCAATAACCTGCGCGCGAATAATCGTGCGCGGCCGATGCGGGACTGCGACCAGGGTTAGAACCAGAAAGACGCCCGGAAACCAGAAAACCCGCATCGGTCGATGCGGGTTTTTTTGTGGTCCGGGTTTTTCACATCCGGGCCTGGGTGGCCGGTCGAATGCCCGCAACACGTGTATTCCCCCATCATCAGGAGCTGTTCCCATGTGTTCGATCTTTGGAATGTTCGGCCTGCAGGCCGGCGATGATCTTCCCGCCCTGCGCCGACGTGCGCTGGATCTTTCGCAACGCCAGCGCCACCGTGGCCCGGACTGGAGCGGGGTGTATGTCGATGCCGGTGCCGTGCTGGTACACGAACGCCTGGCCATCGTCGACCCTGCCGGTGGCTCGCAGCCGCTGCTGTCCGAGGATGGCGGCCTGGCCCTGGCGGTCAACGGTGAGATCTACAACCACCGTGAACTCAAGGCCGAACTGACCCAGCCGTATGCGTTCCAGACCGGCTCGGACTGTGAGGTCATCAACGCGCTGTACCGCGAAGATGCGCCCGGATCCTTCCTCAACCGCCTCAACGGCATTTTCGCCTTCGCCCTGTGGGACCGCGAGCAGCAGCGCGTGCTGATCGCGCGCGATCCCATCGGCGTGGTGCCGCTGTACTGGGGGCATGACCAGGACGGTCGCCTGGTGGTGGCGTCCGAGCTGAAATCGCTGGTCGATACCTGCGCCGATGCCGCGCAGTTCCCGCCCGGCCACTGGTATGACAGCGCCACCGGCACGCTCACGCGCTACTACGAGCGTCCGTGGCGAGACTACGCCGCCGTGGAAGGTGTCGAAGCCGACCGCGTCGCATTGCGTGAAGCCTTCGAGCGCGCCGTGCATCGCCAGCTGATGACCGACGTGCCGTATGGTGTGCTGCTGTCCGGCGGCCTGGATTCCTCGCTGGTCGCCGCCGTGGCCGCACGCTATGCGCGCCATCGCATCGAGGATGGCGACAGGAGTGAAGCCTGGTGGCCGCGTCTGCACTCGTTCGCCATCGGCCTGAAGGGTTCGCCCGATCTGGCCGCCGCCGCCATTGCCGCCGAGGCGCTGGGTACCGTGCATCACGGCTTTGAGTACACCTTCGAGGAAGGGCTGGATGCACTACCCGAAGTCATCCGCCATGTGGAAACCTACGACGTCACCACCATCCGCGCTTCCACGCCGATGTTCCTGCTGGCGCGGCGGATCAAGGCCATGGGCGTGAAGATGGTGCTGTCCGGCGAAGGCAGCGATGAGATCTTCGGTGGTTATCTGTATTTCCATAAAGCGCCCAATGCCCGTGAGTTTCATGAAGAACTGGTGCGCAAGCTGGATGCGTTGAACAACTACGACTGCCTGCGCGCCAACAAGTCGATGATGGCCTGGGGCGTGGAGCCGCGCGTACCGTTCCTGGACCGCGAGTTCCTTGATGTGGCCATGCGCATCGATGCACAGCACAAGATGGTCGGGAAGGGCGGTGATGGCGCACGCCGCATCGAGAAGGCGGTGCTGCGCGAGGCGTTCGAAGGCTATTTGCCCGAGTCGATCCTGTGGCGGCAGAAGGAGCAGTTCAGTGACGGAGTAGGGTACGGCTGGATCGACGGTTTGAAGGCGCACGCCGAAGCCCAGGTCAGCGACCGGGTCATGGCCGCAGCCGACAGGCGCTTCGTGCACAACCCGCCGCAGACCAAGGAGGCGTACTACTACCGCCACCTGTTCGAGCAGTTCTTCCCCACCCAGGCCGCGGCCGAGACCGTGCCCGGCGGCAAGTCGATCGCCTGTTCGTCGCCAGCCGCGATTGCCTGGGATGCCAGCTTTGCTGCCATGGCCGATCCGTCCGGCCGCGCGGTGGCCGGGGTGCATGAACAGGCCTTGGTGTAGGTAGTGCCGGCCGCTGGCCGGCAACCACGCAACCCCGGCATCGTGCGGTTGCCGGCCAGCGGCCGGCACTACCGACGCGCTATCATCCTCGCTCACGCAGGGGAACGTACATGGATGCGCAGACCGGAGGCGGGTCACGGCCGATGAAATGGGGTTGGCACTATCTGGCCTGGGCCGGGGTTCCGCTGGCCATCGGCCTGGCACTGGCGCGCTACGCCGGTCCGGGCGTGCCCGCGATCGCCGCAAAGGCCGAAAAGGTCGTGGGCAGCGACTGGGCGCATCACCTGGCCTCGCCGCTGGGCCTGTTCCTGCTGCAGTTGCTGGTGCTGCTGGTGGTGGCCAAAGCGGCCGGCGCGCTGCTCAGGCGCCTGGGCCAGCCGGCGGTGATCGGCGAGATGGCCGCCGGCCTGATGATGGGCCCGCTGGTGCTGGGCAGCCTGCTGCCCGGCCTGCACGGCGCGCTGTTCCCGGCCAGCTCGCTGGGGCCGCTGGGCATGCTCAGCCAGCTTGGCGTGCTGATGTTCCTGCTGGTGGCCGGAGCCGAACTGGACCTGGGGGCGCTGCGCGGCCGTCGCCGCTTCGCCTTCACCGTCAGCCATGCCGGCATCGCGGTGCCGTTCGTACTCGGCGTGCTGCTCGCAATCTGGCTCTACCCCGACCATGGACCGCAAGGCGTGGGCTTCACCGCGTTCGCGCTGTTCGTCGGCATTTCCATGAGCATCACCGCCTTCCCGGTGTTGCTGCGCATCCTGGCCGACCGCGGCATCACCCACACGCCGTTGGGACAAACGGCCATCGCCTGCGCTGCGCTCGGCGACGCCACCGCGTGGTGCCTGCTGGCGCTGATCGTGGCTGCCGCGCAGGCCACCGGCTGGCTCACCGCCAGCGTCAATCTGCTGTGCGTAGTGGCCTTCATCGCGCTGATGCTGGGCGCGGTGAAACCATGGTTCGCGCGCCGGACGGTGCAGCCGGGCAGCGAGGGACGCTGGCTGCTGGGCGTGCTGCTGCTTGCTCTGGCCAGTGCGCTGGTCACCGAAGTGCTGGGCATCCATGCCTTGTTCGGTGCATTTGCCGCCGGTGTGGCGGTGTCGGCCAATACCCAGTTGCGCACGCTGCTGATCGCAAAGGTTGAGCCCTTCGCGGTCACGTTGCTGTTGCCGCTGTTCTTCGCCATGACCGGCCTGCGCATGCGTGCCGATGCGCTGCAGGCCAGCGATCTGGTGCTGTGTCTGCTGGTGATCGCGGTGGCGACGGTGGGCAAGCTGCTTGGCACCTTCAGCGCTGCGCGCAGCGCGGGGCTGGAAACGCGTGAAGCGTGGCGGTTGGGGGCGCTGATGAACACCCGTGGCCTCATGGAACTGATCGTGCTCAACCTGGGTTACGAGCTCGGCCTGCTTGGTGACCGCCTGTTTGCCGTGCTGGTGATCATGGCGCTGGTGACCACCGCCATGACCGGGCCGTTGTTGAACCTGATCGAGCGTCGCAACGTTCACGGTCACGACCAACGGTCGTGACCTACCCGGGATGCCGGATGATCCGGTGGGTCACGACCGTTGGTCGTGACTTCTGTCCGGCGATGCGGATCACCGCGGCTTCAACGTCATCCTATGCGTGGTCTTGCCGGGCAGGAACGGCGTCGGCTTGCCCTGCACCCAATCCTCATGCCCCGCGCCCCAGAAGGGCGACAGCGGGTGTCCGCTCTGTCCACCCGGCATATGGATGATGCCGTCAGCCTCATGGCCGGGTGACACCACCATCCGCTGTGACGCACCGAACGATGGACCCTGCACGCGTGGCATGTTGTTGTCGCCGGGCAACGGGTCGGCTGGCATGCACAGCCAGCGCTTTGTGAAAGCGGGCAGGGCGCGGCTGACCGGATGGCAGATCGCCGCGGTGTTGAGTTCGCCGTAGATCCGCTTGCCCAGGTCCGGGCCGTGTTCGGTCAGCGAGTCTTCGAGCCCGCGCGCGGCGTCGCCCAGCAGTGCGTCCCAGCTGGCGTGCGGCGGCGGCAGCAGGTGCGCCGGACGCTCAGTGACCAGTGGCCACAGCACGCCCTCAAGCTGCGCCAGCCGCGGCTCCAGATAGGTGTCACCCAGTTTCTCCCTGGCCGGAGCCAGCAGCCCCTCGGAGACCGCTTCCAGCACCCGGCCACGGAAGCTGCGGGTGATGCGATAGCTGACCGAGTCGATGGACGCGCGACCCTCCCACTGCCGCGTGGCGGCTTCCAACCGTTTCAGTGCGGGGTCTTCGCTGTTGCTCACCACCTGCCGCAGCAGGGTGTACCAGCGCTCCAGCAACACCGCGCGGTCGTCGAGCTGGATCGCCAGCAGATCCTGTTCGGTGAAGCGCTCCTTCGCGAACAGGTCGTCGCGGATCTGCCGGCCACGCGCGCCGAGGTCGTACCCGGCATTGCCCGCCACCGCCAATGCCTCGCCGTCGAGTACACGGCCATTGGCGGTCCACAGCCGATGTGTGGGCGGGTCGACCAACGCCGGGGACGCATCGCTGCGGATCGACCAGGGCGCGCAATCTGCCGGTAGAGCGCTGTTGAAGCCATTGGGCGGGCAGGTTGTCATCCGGTCCGGTCGTGCGCCGAGCAGCCGCCACGCAATGCGGCCACTGCGGTCCGCGATCACCAGGTTCTGGGTGGGAATGCCGGCGCGGTCGGCGATGGCCAGCGCCTGGTCAAGGTCACCGGCGCGCGCCATCTCGGCGAAATCCAGGCGCACAGCGCCTGGCTGCTGCGCGGTCCAGCGCAACGCCTGGCCACTGCCGTCCGGGCGTTCGTGCAGGATCGGCCCCCACTCGGTTTCACGCACACGGAGCACGACGTCGGCCTGTCCGGCCACGCGGATGCGTTCATTGTGGATGCGGATACCCGGCGCATGCGCCGCCACCGGTTGGAAATCGGCGGTGTCGATGTAGCTGTTGGTGAAGCCCCAGGCCACATGTCCGTTGCTGCCGACCACAATCGCCGGCAGGCCCGGCAGCGAGAAACCGCTGACGTCCACCTTGCCGCCAGCCGCGGCCGGGTCGGGGTAACGCAGCCGCACCCGGAACCACAGGTTTGGCGCACGCAGGCCCAGGTGCATGTCGTCGGCGACGATGGCACGGCCGTCCGCGGTCAGCGCCCCCGCCACCGCGAAGTTGTTGCTGCCTTTCACATCCGCGTCCTGCAGCGCCGCGCTTGGCGCACCGGGCGATGACTCTGCACCGGTAGGTGAGGGCCGCTGGCCCTCACGCAAATTGAGCTGATCCGCCCCCGGCAACACCGCATTACCCCGTGCCTCCCCGAACAGCGGCGCGTCCCACTCGCTGCCGTCATGTGCAAGCAGCGCATACAGCGCCGGCGGCACTACATCGCGGATCCGGGTCATGGCCAGTTCGGTTTGGTTGGTAGGGTCCTGCAGGTCGGCGTACATGGCCAGCCCGGTCAGCACCGAATCGGTGGGGCTCCAGCGCGCAGGTGCCTGGCGCAGCAGCAGATAGGGCCAGGGCCGCACGCGCAGGCCGTCCACGCCCGCATTGACCCCTTCCACATAGGCCTGCAACACAGCCGCCTGGCTGCCCATGGCCGTCTCAAGATGCGCGTCCGTGCGAGCGCGCAGCCGGTGGAGGCGCATGCGTTTGTCCACGTCCACCGCGGCCGGCCCGAACAGTTCGGCGAGCTCGCCGGCTGCGGCACGCCGCATCAGGTCCATTTCGAAGTAGCGTTCCTGCGCATGCACCTGCCCCAGGGCACGCATCGCATCGGAGGGAGAGGCGGCATCAATGGTGACCACCCCCAGCGCATCGCGCTGCACGGTGACCGGAGCCTGCAGGCCGCTGAGCGTGCGTTCCCCGTCCAGTGGAGCGAGACTCCCGCGCAGCAGCCACCAGACCGCGGCAATTCCGACGACCGCCAACAGCAGTACCAACCCCAGCACCCGCTTCAGCCAACGACGCATCCCGCGACCTCCCCTCCGGTGGAAGACCGATTGTAGGGCCTGTCGATGACGCGTGAATGTGGGCTGCGAGCGCAACTGCGACTGATTCCGATTAGATCACCGCCACGAAAGATAGGGCACCATGCGCGCATCGATTCACAAGGAGCCCCCCCATGAAAGGTCACCCGGACGTCATCGCCTGCCTGAAGGAACTGCTGCGCGGCGAGCTTGCAGCACGCGACCAGTACTTCATCCATTCGCGTCGCTACGAGGACCAGGGCCTGTTCGCGCTGTACGAACGCCTTAACCATGAAATGGAAGAGGAAACCCAGCACGCCGACGCGCTGCTGCGACGCATCCTGTTCCTGGGCGGCAACCCGGACATGCGTCCGCACGCGTTCGAGCCCGGTGAAACCGTGGAAGAGATGCTGCGCAAGGACCTGGACACCGAGTACAGCGTGCGCAACAACCTCGCCGCCGGCATGAAGCTGTGCGAACAGCACCAGGATTACGTGAGCCGCGACATGTTGCTGGTGCAGCTGAAGGACACCGAGGAAGATCACGCCTGGTGGCTGGAACAGCAGCTGAGCCTGATCAAGCGCATCGGCCTGGCCCTGTACCAGACCAGCAAGATCGAAGCCAAGGGCACCGCCGCGCATTGATCGCGGGAATATCCAGATCGACCTGCGCACGTAGCAATTCGTAGTGCCGGGCTTGCCCGGCAACCGCGCAACGCGCGGCACAAGCATCCTACCGCGCCGTAACCACCCGTCTCCGCCGCAACCGACGTTGAAAGCCCCCGAAGCCGCGCCGACGGGTTCATGACTCCGGAACGAAGAGCAGCCGGGCAAGCCCGGCTCTACGTCAGGCGACCGCGCGGTCCATGGTCAGACGTTGGTAATGTCCAACGCAAAAAAATGGCCGGGTTTCCCCGGCCATTTCCATTACTCCACGCTCAAGCCTTCCACCTTCTGCCAGCCGCGCGGCAGCAGATGGCCGCGCGTTGCACGCGCGCCCAGATACGGCTCCAGATCCTTGAACGACAGGTTCATTGTGCGCGCGCCGCTGCGCACCAGCAGGGTGCTGCCGGGCGACACCGCGACCACCGCCACCACGCGCTCGGTGGCGAGCTTGGCCTTGGGTATCTCGATGATCTTGTTGCCCTTGCCCTTGTCCAGTTCCGGCAGCTCGCTGGCTGGAATCGCCAGCAGGTTGCCCGAGCTGGTCACCGCCACGATCCGGTCGGTATCAGGATTGGCCACCAGCGAAGGCGTCAGCACCCTGGAGCCTGAAGTCAGGTTGAGCATCGCCTTGCCGGCCTTGTTGCGGCCCACCAGGTTCTCGAAGCGGGTCACGAAGCCATAGCCGTGCGAGGACGCCAGCACGAAGCGGGTGTTGTTCTCGCCGCTGGCCAGGGTCATGAAGGCGCTGCCGGCGGCCGGCGAGAAGCGGCCGGTCAGGGGTTCGCCGTTGCCGCGTGCCGAGGGCAGGGTGTGGATCGCGGTCGAATAGGCGCGTCCCTCGCTGTCCAGGAACGCCACCTGCTGCGTGCTGCGCGCACGCACCGCGCCCAGCAGTGCATCGCCTTCGCGGTAGTTCAGCGTGGATGGGTCCACGTCGTGGCCCTTGGCCGCACGGATCCAGCCCTTCTCCGACAGCACCACGGTCATCGGTTCGCTCGGCACCAGCTCGGTTTCGTCGATGGCCTGGGCCGCGCCGCGCTGCACCAGCGGGGAACGGCGGGCGTCACCGAACTTCTTCGCGTCGGCGGTAAGTTCGTCGCGGATCAGCTTCTTCAGCTTGGCCTTGCTGTCCAGGATCGACTGGATCTTGTCGCGCTCCTTGGCCAGCTCGTCCTGCTCGCCACGGATCTTCATTTCTTCCAGGCGCGCCAGCTGCTTCAGCTTGGTTTCCAGGATGTACTCGGCCTGGTCTTCGCTCAGCCCGAAGCGCGCGATCAGCGCCGCCTTGGGTTCGTCCTCGGTGCGGATGATGTGGATCACTTCATCCAGGTTGAGGAACGCCACCAGCAGGCCTTCCAACAGGTGCAGGCGACGCTCGACCTTTTCCAGGCGATGGTTCAGGCGGCGGGTCACGGTGGCCTGGCGGAACTGCAGCCACTCGCTCAGCAGCATCTTCAGGTTCTTCACCTGCGGACGCCCGTCCATGCCGATCACGTTCATGTTGACGCGATAGCTGCGCTCCAGGTCGGTGGTGGCGAACAGGTGGCCCATCAGCTGTTCGGCATCGACACGGTTGGAACGCGGCAGCAGCACCAGCCGCACCGGATTGGCGTGGTCGGATTCGTCGCGCAGGTCTTCCAGCCACGGCAGCTTCTTGGCCCGCATCTGCGCGGCGATCTGTTCGATCACCTTCGACGGCGAAACCTGGAACGGCAGGGCCGTCACCACGATGTTGTTGCCTTCCTTGGTGAAGGTCGCGCGCGCGCGCACGCTGCCGTTGCCGGTTTCGTACATCTGCCGCAGGTCGGCCAGCGGGGTGATGATTTCCGCCGTGCTCGGGTAGTCAGGACCCTTCACGTGCTCGCACAGGTTGGCAATGCTCGCGTCCGGGTCGTCTAGCAGGTGCAGCAGCGCGCTGACAATCTCGTTGAGATTGTGCGGCGGCACGTCGGTGGCCATGCCCACGGCGATGCCGGTGGTGCCGTTGAGCAGCAGGTGCGGCAGGCGCGCCGGCATCCAGGTCGGCTCTTCCAGGGTGCCGTCGAAGTTCGGCACCCAGTCGGTGGTGCCCTGGTTGATCTCGCCCAGCAGCACTTCGGCGATCGGGGTCAGCTTGGACTCGGTGTAGCGCATCGCCGCGAACGACTTCGGGTCGTCGCTGGAGCCGAAGTTGCCCTGGCCCTCGATCAGCGGGTAGCGGTACGAGAACGGCTGTGCCATCAGCACCAGCGCTTCGTAGCAGGCGCTGTCGCCGTGCGGGTGGTACTTACCGATGACGTCACCGACGGTGCGCGCGGACTTCTTCGGCTTGGAGGCGGCGTTCAGCCCCAGCTCGCTCATCGAATAGATGATGCGCCGCTGCACCGGCTTGAGCCCGTCGCCGATGAACGGCAGGGCGCGGTCCAGCACCACGTACATCGAGTAATCCAGGTACGCCCGTTCGGCGTACTCGCGCAGGGGCAGCTGTTCAAAGCCGTGGAACACGGGTCGGGCTAGATCGGTCATGCGGGATTGTTACCTGTGGCAAAGGACGGCGACGGCTGTCGCCCTCGCAGGCGGTCGATTATCCGGATGCGGAGGGGGATGCCAAGCCATGTGAAGAAATAGACCCTCGTCGTCACAGTCCTGAATGAACGGGAAGGGTATTTGCTTCCAGCTTAAATATTTCCATTGAGAAATATATTGGATGGAAGTAAAGTGCGCACCCATGATGATCTGCCCCGAAACCACCCCGCCCAGCCTCGGTCTGCTGCTGCGTCAGGTCCGCGACGGCCTGATGCGCCAGCTCGACATCTCGATGGCCGAGGAAAACCTGGACATCGGCTTCACCCACTATCTGGGCCTGAAGGTGCTGTCGTTCCGCGCGCCGTGTACTGCCAACGAGCTGGCCCAGGCGCTGGACCAGGTGCCGAGCGCGGTGACCCGCCTGCTGGACAAGCTGGAAGCCCTGGGCTGCGTGCGCCGTGAGCCGCACGCCCAGGACCGGCGGGCGCTGCAGATCGTGCTGACCGACGAGGGCCGCGCGCTGTGGGCCCGGCTGAAGCTGCGCGGCGAAGCCACCATCAATGACGCCATGCGTGACTTGAGCGCCGATGAGCGTGCCCAGCTGCTTTCCCTGTTGACCCGTGTTCGCGATTCCCTGACGACGCCATGACCACTTCTACTTTCCGCACCTTTCGGCTGCAGCCCCTGCTGCCGGCCGCACTGGCGCTGGCGCTGTCCGCCTGCGCCAGTACCGGCGGCCTGCAACCGCAGGGCCAGCTGCTTGATCCCGACCACCTGCAGAGCCAGCGCACCCTGGCCGGGCAGGATCTGAGCCAGCCCGGCTGGCCGGCCACCGACTGGTGGCGTGCGCTGGGTGACTCCCAGCTCGACGCGCTGATTGCCGAAGGCCTGCAGCACAATCCAGGCCTGGATGCCACCGATGCCCGCCTGCGCCAGGCCCGTTCGCAGATCGGCAGCGCCCGTGCCGACCGCCTGCCCAGCCTGAACGCTTCGGCGGGCTACACCGGTGTGCGGCTCCCCGAGTCCATGGTGGGCGACGAGATGGGCGGCAGCTATGCCGGCAGCGTGCAGGGCTATCTGAGCTTCAGTTACGGCATCGACCTGTGGGGCGGCAAGCGCGCCGCATGGGAAGCGGCCGTGGACAGCGGCCATGCCGCCGAGGTGGACGCACAGGCCGCGCGGCTGGATCTGTCGGCCGCCATTGCCGAGGCCTATGCCCAGCTCGGCTACGCCTGGCAGCTGCATGACGTGGCCAATGGCGAGCTGGAGCGCGCGCAGAAGACCCTGAAGCTGACCCAGCAGCGCCGCAGTGCCGGCATCGACAGCGACCTGCAGGTGCGCCAGGCCGAGACCCGAATTCCGGCCGCGCAGCAGCAGTTGCAGGCCGCGCAGCAGCAGATCGACGAAGCCCGCACCGCGCTGGCCGCGCTGGTCGGGCAGGGCCCGGACCGTGGGCTGCAGATCGAACGTCCGCAGCCGCTCAACCCGCTGGCGCTGCAGTTGCCGGGCGTGCTGCCGAGCGAACTGCTGGGCCGTCGCCCTGACATCGTCGCCGCGCGCTGGCGCGTGGAAGCGGCCGGCAAGGAGATCCATGCGGCCAAGGCGAAGTTCTACCCGAGCCTCAACCTCACTGCGCTCGGCGGTGTGGTCAACAGTGAAGTCGACCAGCTGCTCAAGAGCAGCTCCACCTTCGCCTTCCTCGGCCCGGCGCTGAGCCTGCCGATCTTTGACGGCGGCCGCCTGCGTGCCAACCTGGACAAGACCGACGCGCAGTACGACCTGGCCGTGGCCGACTACAACCAGTCGGTGGTGGGGGCGCTGCGTGAGGTGGCCGACCAGGTCAACGCAGTGCGCTCGCTGGCCGACCAGGCCGCGGCCCAGCAGCAGGCGCTGAACACCGCGCAGGCCGCGCAGGACCTGGCCGAGCAGCGCTACCGCGCCGGCATTGGCAGCTACCTCGATGTGCTGGTGGTGGAAGAGCAGTTGCTGGTCGCGCAGAAGCGCCTGGCCGAGCTGCAGTCCCGCCAGATTCTTGTTTCGGTGAAGTTGAGCCAGGCGCTGGGCGGCGGATTCACCCCGTCCAGTGACACCGCCACGCTTGCCGCACCCACTGATTCCACGCATTCCTGAGACAACGTTCATGAGCCAGACTTCTGCTCCCGCTGCCGCACCGGCAGCTCCGTCCCGCCGCGGCAAGCTGCTGCGCGGCCTTGTGGTCATCGTGGTCCTGCTGCTGGCCGCGTTCGCCCTGTGGTACTTCATGTTTGGCCGCTGGTTTGAAGAAACCGATGACGCCTACGTGCAGGGCAACCAGGTCCAGATCACCCCGCTGGTGAGCGGCACCGTGGTGGCGATCAACGCCGACGACGGCATGCGCGTCGAGCGTGGCCAGCTGCTGGTGCAGCTGGACCCGGCCGACACCGAAGTGGCGCTGCAGCAGGCCGAGGCCACCCTGGCCAGGACCGTGCGTGAAGTGCGCGGTCTGTATCGCAGCGTGGAAGGCGCGCAGGCCGAATTGAATGCCCGCAACGTCACCCTCAAGCGCGTGCGCGAAGATTTCGCCCGCCGCAAGGACCTGGCTGCCACCGGTGCGATCTCCAACGAAGAACTGGCCCACGCCCGTGACGAACTGGCTGCCGCCGAAGCGGCCGTGGCCGGTTCGCGCGAGACCTTCGAGCGCAGCCGTGCGCTGGTCGACGACACCGTGATCGCAACCCAGCCGGACGTGCAGGCCGCTGCGGCGCAGCTGCGCCAGGCCTACCTCAACAACGCCCGCGCCGGCATCGTCGCACCGGTCACCGGTTATGTGGCGCGTCGCTCGGTGCAGGTCGGCCAGCGCGTGCAGCCGGGCAACGCCCTGATGGCGGTGGTGCCGACCGAGCAGATGTGGGTGGAAGCCAACTTCAAGGAAACCCAGCTGCGCCACATGCGCCTGGGTCAGGAAGTGGAGCTGAAGTCGGACCTGTACGGCGGTGACGTGCACTACACCGGCCGCATCGACAGCCTGGGCCTGGGGACCGGTTCGGCGTTCTCGCTGCTGCCGGCGCAGAACGCCAGCGGCAACTGGATCAAGATCGTGCAGCGCGTGCCGGTGCGCATCGCCATCGACCCGAAGCAGCTGGCCGAACATCCGCTGCGCATTGGTCTGTCGATGAAGGCCGAAGTGAGCCTGCGCGACCAGAAGGGCGCGGTGCTGCCGACCGAGGCGGCCAAGGGCCAGGTGTTCGACACCGATGTGTACGCCAAGCAGCTGCACAGCGCTGACGACATGATCCACACCATCATCCAGGCCAACCTGCCGCAGCAGGCCAAGGCGAGCTGAGACCGAAACGATGTCAGCACAAGCTCCTACCGCGCCCGGCACGCCGGGCGCGCCGTCGGCGGCCGGTGCCTTCCGGCCGGCCAATGTCGCGCTGTGTACGGCTGGCCTGGCGATGGCCTCGTTCATGCAGGTGCTCGACACCACCATTGCCAACGTGTCCTTGCCGACCATCGCCGGCAATCTGGGGGCCAGCTCACAGCAGGCCACCTGGGTGATCACCTCGTTCGCGGTGAGCACGGCCATTGCGCTGCCGCTGACCGGCTGGCTGAGCCGTCGCTTCGGCGAAACCAAGCTGTTCATCTGGGCGACGCTGTCGTTCGTGGTGGCGTCGCTGCTGTGTGGCCTGGCGCAGAGCATGGGCATGCTGGTGGTGTCGCGCGCGCTGCAGGGCTTCGTGGCCGGGCCGATGTACCCGATCACCCAGTCACTGCTGGTGTCGATCTATCCCCGCGAGAAACGCGGACAGGCGCTGGCGCTGCTGGCGATGATCACGGTGGTGGCACCGATCTGCGGCCCGATCCTGGGCGGCTGGATCACCGACAACTACAGCTGGGAATGGATCTTCCTGATCAACGTGCCGCTGGGCATCTTTGCGGCGCTGGTGGTGGGCAACCAGCTGAAGGGCCGTCCGGAGCATATTGAAAAGCCGAAGATGGATTATGTGGGCCTGATCACGCTGGTGATCGGCGTGGGCGCGCTGCAGCT
Source organism: Stenotrophomonas maltophilia (assembly GCA_050983615.1). GTDB lineage: Bacteria > Pseudomonadota > Gammaproteobacteria > Xanthomonadales > Xanthomonadaceae > Stenotrophomonas > Stenotrophomonas maltophilia_AZ. The sequence goes on from CP158958.1 coordinate 1,577,304, forward strand.
GGTGCTGGACCTGGGCAACGACGAAGACTGGTTTGCCTCGGCGAAGATCGTGGTGCTGGCCTGCGTGGCGGTGGTGGCGCTGGCGGTGTTCCTGATCTGGGAGCTGACCGACAAGGACCCGATCGTGGACCTGCGCCTGTTCCGGCATCGCAACTTCCGTGCGGGCACGTTGGCGATGGTGGTGGCGTATGCGGCGTTCTTCAGCGTGTCGCTGCTGATTCCGCAGTGGCTGCAGCGCGACATGGGTTACACGGCGATCTGGGCGGGGCTGGCGACAGCACCGATTGGCATCCTGCCGGTGATCATGACGCCGTTCGTGGGCAAGTACGCGTCGCGCTTCGACATGCGGATGATTGCGTCGTTCGCGTTCGTGTTCCTGTCGTTCACGAGCTTCCTGCGTTCGAACTTCAACCTGCAGGTGGACTTCACCCACGTGGCGGGAGTGCAGTTGATCATGGGTGTGGGTGTGGCGCTGTTCTTCATGCCGGTGCTTCAGATCCTGCTGTCGGACCTGGACGGTCGCGAGATCGCGGCGGGCTCGGGTCTGGCGACGTTCCTGCGTACGCTGGGCGGCAGTTTCGCGGCCTCGCTGACGACATGGCTGTGGGCGCACCGCACGCAGGAGCACCACGCGCATCTGACCGAACACATCTCGGTGTACCAGCCGGGCATGCAGGAGCAGGTAACAGCGATGGGGCAGGGCGACCTGCAGCATGGCGCAGCGGCGTTGAACAACATCATCAACCACCAGGCCTCGCAGATGGGCTTCAACGACATCTTCTTCCTGCTGGGCTGGGTGTTCCTGGCGATCATCACCTTCCTGTGGCTGGCCAAGCCGCCGTTTGGTGCCGGCGCGGGTGCCGCCTCCGCGGGCGGCCACTGATCGGCATTCGACGGTTTATGTAGAGCCGGGCTTGCCCGGCTGCTGTTGGATTCGCGCGAACAACCCTCGGCTGCGGGGCTACGTGCCTGGGGCCATCGGATGGGGGGTACGGGACACGCCGTTAACCCATCCATGGGGGCTCGTCGAAAACATCCATGTTTTCAACGGTCCCGCACCCCCCATCCGATGGCCCCCCGACACCTGGTCGGCGGCCACGGAAAAACAACGGCAACAGCAACGGCAGCGGCAGCGGCAGGCATCACTGCGATGCTGGCCACCACCATCGGTGCTGGACATCTCCGGGATGCTCGGCTGATGGAAATGCTTGAAGAAATGGTGGGATCGGTCGACAGACGATCGCCGTGAAATGACCAACATTCTTTAACGCATGACCCCCTGATCGAAACGCGCTCCCTGCGTGGCCCGAGGTGACGCATGCGACGCGGACACCACTCCCGGCTTTCCATTGCATGCCTGATAAACGCGCACGCACGTCACACATTGAAACATCCACCAACGCGCGACACCCGCACCACCTTTGCGCGCACCGCACTACTCCCACAAGCCTCCCGCAATCCAACCGTGCCAATTGCGTCGCAGCATTTGCCTGTGCGCCAAAAACCCGCCACGATTGTGGCGCAAATGCCTATTTTTATCGGCATCTGTTTCCTGCAGGGTAGGCCCCGGAGCGTAGAATCTCCGAAACTCAGTAATGTTGTCCTGCGTGGGAAACGTACGTCCTGCGTCGGGAGGGTGGCTAATACAACACCCCCGCGAGGGGGGAATATGCCCGCCGTTTTTTGCTGGATTTCACGGTTCTAACCTCCCGACCCCTCGCCATTCCGGTGGGGGTCGCACTCTGCAGGAGGTTTGCCATGCAAACACAACGTTCGTACATGCATCACCCGCAATTTCGGCGGAGGGCACGCCTATGAGAAAGCCGGTCTGGCTACGTGCACGAGTGGAAGACGATCTGCGCCGCGACTTCAAAGGCGTGACCAAGAGCCTGGATTACGCACCGGCGGAGGCGGTCCGGTTGTTCATGACACGGCTGGTGGAGCTTGCAAAGGCGTCGCGCGCGATGGATACGAAGTTGCGGAGTAGCGCGATCCTCGATGCGTCCGACGATGCGGCGAATGCGATGGGCATGGGCCAGCCCGAGGCAGCCTGTGGCGAAGAAGGCGACGCGCAACGAGCGCGCGACTAACGCGTAGGGACGCGCCATGCGCGTCCGCATGAACCTCAACTCGTTCGCGCTGTCCGGACGCGCGAACACTGTCCTGTACAACGGGCAACACAATGAAATCCTCAACGTCCCTGCGCACCGCGCGGGTGGGGTATCTGTGTGCCAGATTCCGGATCGGCCTGGCCGCTACGGCACGGGCCATCCGTAGCACGATGAGATGGCTGCTCAGGTGTGCGACGGTACGGCTGGCACGACTCCCACTTCACCGAAAGGAGTTGCCGCGTGGCTAACTGGGCGACCGGCATGCGAGGGGATGCCAGAGCCAGACCATATCCAAGGTTCGACTTTTGGGGTGAGATCGTGCGGACATCCCTCCTGAGGGTTAGTTTTTTCTAACCAATTCAGAGCGTTGGTAAATGCGCTGATGGGAAGCGACCGGGTTCCCAGATCCGGGCGGACCCGCCCGGCTGGTCCGCTGATGAAATCCTGCTAGGAGACGGTAGTATTGCCTCGATGCCTGACGTCGACTGCTCTAGGGGGAGCGCAAATGACGATACGCACGTTTGCCCTGTTGGTCTGCTTCATGGTCCTGCCGTTCGGTGCGGCAGGCTCCCAGACGTTTGCTGTGACGCCGAGCGGAACGCCGGAGGCCGTGTTCCCCGGCAAGGCGTCTGTTGCGGTGTCTCGCTTGTCCAGCAAGTGCATGGACGTCCAGTGGACAGTCGTGAGCAGCAGCGATACAGAAGTCGTTTGCGAGTCGCCCATGACCACGGGGCAATCCATCATGGGGCAGCTGCTGCTGGGAAATAGCTACTCCACGCCGCCGCGCCGCTTTTTCCGTTTCAACGTGAGTGAGTTGTCCGGTCTCTCAAGGGTGCAGGTCTCTGGTTGGATGGAAACGCAGATGGCGTTCGGCCAAATGCAACGCGCTCCTTTCTCTGGGCCGGATTTCCACAATGGCATCATGAACTTCCTGATCGGGGCGGGCGGCTCATTCCCGGCGGGAACAACGTTTCCCAACCACGCTGTGCTAGGAGTTATGGGGAAGGTCGCTCCTCGTGGTAGGGGTGCTGTCTATGAGGTGGCAGAGGTGACACCTGATGGCGCTGCGGACCGTGCTGGACTCAGGGTAGGAGACGTCATCACTTCGGTGGCAGGGAAAAAGTTCAAGACCGATAGCGACTTCCTGGACGGTTTGGCAAAAGCGACCAAGGCACCCACTTATCAACTCGATGTGATGCGTGACGGGTCTGCGCAGTCGCTGACCGTCGAACGCGTCTTCCGCCCCACGGCAGCTCAGATCGCTAGCGTCGTTGAGGAGCCAGCAGCAACGAATGGTTCTGCAGGCCAAGTCCTTTCAGTGGCCGATGAGCTGACCAAACTATTGAAGCTTAAGGAGCAGGGCATCTTGACTCAGGCCGAATTTGACTCTCAGAAGAGCAAGTTGCTCAGCCAGTAACTATGAGCTGCGGTCGCCTGAAGGCCAAGCCAAAGCCCACGCAAAGAAATACCCCGGCGGCATGCCAAAACGGCAGAGACGGTACCGGGGTGTACGAGAGCATTGGATGCGCCTGCGGTGGTGAGGGGGCGCTGGCACCCTGAGCGTCAGATTTTGATCCGTGGTCATGCGTTACCGGACGTTGGGTCTTTCACGGCCGTCGTCTGTCGACCGACGCTACCGGTCCCCGCCATTCCGGTGATGTCGGGTCATCCCTTCAATTTCCCGTCATTGCAGTGATGCCGTGTAGTGACACGCCATGCGTGTCAGCGGTATCCCCCATATGCCAAATGCCAGAAACGAAAAAACCCGCTTGCGCGGGTTTGATCATTTACTGAGTCATGGTGCCCAGGAGAGGACTCGAACCTCCACGAAGTTGCCCCCGCTAGCACCTGAAGCTAGTGCGTCTACCAATTCCGCCACCTGGGCGACTCAGGAGACGAATTGTGCGGGAGAACCTCGAATGTGTCAACAACATTTCGCAATCAGCACCATCACCGGCTTAACGTTGCGTGGCGCAGAAACGAAAAAACCCGCTTGCGCGGGTTTGATCATGAATTCTGGTGCCCAGGAGAGGACTCGAACCTCCACGGTTTTACCCGCTAGTACCTGAAACTAGTGCGTCTACCAATTCCGCCACCTGGGCATTTCAGGCCGCGAATTATGCGGAAGCATTCTGTGGCTGTCAACGGATTCTGCAGCGTCGTTTGCCGTCGCAGCTTGACCAGCTCGGCGCAGCCCAAAATACTCGCAAGCGACCCCTCGTAGAGCCACGCCCTGCATGGCTGCGCGATCCCAACCGAAGACCGAGCCGCCCGGAGCTGCAATGACGATCCCCACGTGCGCGCCGCCTTCGTCGGACTCTCGCCCATGGGCCAGATGTCGCTGCTGGGAGACGGCAATCGGCGCGTGGCCGAGATCAGCATCACATCGAATACCTGCAGATGCATCATGCCGCCAGCGAGGCGCGGCTCATTCCGGAAAGCGCCGGGGTGGCGCTGGGCGTGCGCTTCTGGGACCGGATCTCGGACTTCTATGTGATGACGCCGGTGCAGGCGCTGACTGCGGGAAGGCTCAAACCTGCGGGGCAGGGCAGTGAGGCCGTGGCGGACGATGCCCGGCAGATGCTGTTGAAGCGTTATGCGGTGCTGGATCGTCGACCCGTAGGGGTGATGCCGGGAATGGCCCGGCACGACAGGGGGCATTTTTCAGAGTCAAGGTGAGTGCCCTCGATAAACACCACAAACGAAAAAACCCGCTTGCGCGGGTTTTTAACGTTGGTGCCCAGGAGAGGACTCGAACCTCCACGGTTTTACCCGCTAGTACCTGAAACTAGTGCGTCTACCAATTCCGCCACCTGGGCGTTCCAGAGCCGGCAATTCTGGGCATGTCAGGGACACTTGTCAACTCTTTTCTGCAATTTTTTCACAAACCTGCATGCGGGTTGCCGATGACCCGTTATGCACACCGTCAGCGGTTACCATAAAGGTCGATGAAAACAAAGAAACCGACCCGGGGCGCGAAAGCCCCCAAGTCTCCGGCCCCCAAGAAGGGTGCCGGTCCGTCGGGCAAGTCCCGCGCTGCTGCCAAGCCCGGCAAGCTGCCGCCCTGGATGCCCGAATCCCTGCAGAATCCCGCCCCGCCGCGCAGTGGCAAGCGTGCCGGCCCCAAGCCGGGCACTGGGGCCCCCGTACCCACCCGCCGCAATCCGCATCCGCAGGCGGCCGCATCCAGCTATGACGACCCGTTCGCCGCGCGCGAGGCTGAACGCTACGCGCAGCCCATTGCCAGCCGCGAGGCGATCCTGCAGCTTCTGGACCGTTGCGACGGCCCGCAGACCGCCGAGGAGATCGGCGTGCAACTGGGCCTGACCGAACCCGACCGCGCCGATGCGCTGGGCAAGCGCCTGGGTGCCATGGTCCGCGACGGCCAGCTGGTGCAGAACCGCCGCGGCGGCTTTGCCCCGGTGCAGGCCACCAACCTGATCACCGGCGTGGTCATCGCTAACCCGGAAGGGTTTGGCTTCCTGCGCCCGGTGGAAGGGGGCGACGACCTGTTCCTGGCCCCGTATGAAATGCGCAAGGTGCTGCATGGCGACCGCGTACTGGCCAACGTGACCGGCATCGACCGCCGTGGCCGCCGCGAGGGCAGCATCGCCCGCGTGCTGGAGCGCGGCATGACCCGCCTGATCGGCCGCTTCAGCGTCGAGTTCGGCATCAGCTACGTGGTGCCGGACGACAAGCGCATCCAGCGCAACGTGCAGATTCCGCCCGACCAGACCGGCGACGCCCGCGATGGCCAGCTGGTGGTGTGCGAACTGACCCAGGCTCCGGACACGCGCCGGCCGCCGATCGGCCGCATCATCGCCGTGCTGGGCGACAAGCTGACCGCGTCGCTGGTGGTGGAAACCGCCATCCACGGCCATGAGCTGCCGTTCGAGTTCCCGCAGGAAGTGCTGGACGAAGCCGCCGCGGTGCCGCTGACGGTGGAGCCAGGCATGATCGGCGGCCGCGTCGATCTGCGCAGCACGCCGCTGGTGACCATCGATGGCGAGGACGCCAAGGACTTCGACGACGCGGTCTACTGCGAACCGAACGAAGACGGCTTCCGCCTGATCGTGGCCATTGCCGACGTCTCCAACTACGTCCGCCCCGGCACCCCGTTGGATGAGGAAGCGCAGAAGCGCGCCACCTCGGTGTACTTCCCGGGCTTCGTGGTGCCGATGCTGCCGGAGACGCTGTCCAATGGCATCTGCTCGCTGATGCCCAAGGTCGACCGCATGTGCTTCGTGTGCGACATGCAGGTGGGCCGCGATGGCGAAGTGGCGCACTCGCGCTTCTACGAAGCAGTGATGAATTCGCATGCACGCCTGACCTACACCCAGGTCTGGCAGGCGGTGGGCGAGAACGATCCGGCCGCACGCGCGGCGATCGGCCCCCTGCTGCCGCAGGTGGAACGTCTGCACCAGCTGTACAAGGTGTTTGCCAAGGCCCGGACCAAGCGCGGCGCGATCGAGTTTGAAAGCTCGGAAGTGCGCTTCATTCTCGACAACACCGGCCAGGTCACCCAGGCCGGCATGCTGGTGCGCAACGACGCGCACAAGCTGATCGAGGAATGCATGATCGCGGCCAATGTGCAGGCGGCGCGCTACCTGATCAGCAAGCACGTGCCGGCCCCGTATCGTGACCATGAAAAGCCGCCGGAATCGAAGTTTGAAGACCTGCAGGAGTTCCTGAAGGAGTTCAAGCTGAGCCTGCCGCCGTATGCCAAGGTGCAGCCGGGCGATTACACCAAGCTGCTGAAGAAGGTGCGCGAGCGCCCGGATGCGGCACTGCTGGAGTCGGTGCTGCTGCGCAGCCAGAGCCTGGCGGTGTATTCGGCCGAGAACCTGGGCCACTTCGGTCTGGCGCTGGATGCATATGCGCACTTCACCTCGCCGATCCGCCGTTACCCGGACCTGCTGGTACACCGTGCGATCAAGTACGCGCTCAGCGGCAAGCCGGTAGACAAGTACCTGTACTCTCAGCGCGAAATGGCCAAGCTGACCCTGCTGTGCTCCGAGCGCGAGCGTCGTGCCGACGAGGCCGAGCGCGAGGTTGACGAACGCTACCGTGCGGCGTGGATGGAAAAGCACGTGGGCGGCAAGTTCGACGGCGTGATCAGCGGCGTGACCAGCTTCGGCCTGTTCGTGGAGCTGGATGAGTCCAAGGTCAATGGCCTGGTTCACGTGACCCAGCTGCCGCACGACTATTATCAGTTCGACGCCACCCGCAAGACCCTGACCGGCGAGCGCCGCGGCACCAGCTACCGCCTCGGTGACCGGGTGCGCATTCTGGTGCTGAAGGCCAGCATGGAGGAACGCAAGATTGACTTCCGGCTGGTTGAAGAGAAGGACGATTCGGTGCCGGAATTGCCGCCGCGTGGGCAGCCGGCCAAGCGGCAGAAGCAGAAATATTGAGGTAGTGCCGGCCGCTGGCCGGCAACCGCATGAACCCCGGTAGGTACCGACCGTTGGTCGGTACGCCACGAAACGGAGGCCTCACCGATGAACCCCGTTCCCGAATTCTCCGGCGGCTGCCAGTGCGGCGCGATCCGCTTCCACGTCCGCGGCGCGCTGCCAGACCGCTCCATCTGCCACTGCCGCATGTGCCAGAAGGCGTTCGGTGCCTACTACGCGCCACTGGTGTCGGTGCGCGGCGCGGATTTCCAGTGGACCCGGGGTGAGCCACGCCGCTTCCAGTCCTCCAACCACTTCCGTCGCGGCTTCTGCGCCGACTGCGGCACTCCGCTCACCTACGAGGGCGACGACGGCATGGCCGTGGCCGCCGGGGCCTTCGACCAGCCTGAACGGCTGCCGCCGACCGTGCAGTACGGCATCGAGTCCAAACTGCCGTTCGTGGACCGGCTGGACGGACTGGAAGTGATTCTGGCCGAGGACGATCCGGATGCCGAACGCTTGGCCACGTTGGTGTCCCGTCAGCACCCGGACCACGATACCGCCCGTTGGCCGCGGTGACATCCCGCAGCCGGGCAGGGCCCGGCTCTACCTCCGGAGCCCCGGCCGGCGTCTCCGGCACGGCCGCCGCCGATGCTCTACCATTACCACCCCCTGACCGGTTCCGCCCCCTGCAATGAGCAAACAAAGCCAGTGGATCGTCGGCGTCAACGCCGTCGCCTCCTCGATTGAAAACGATGCCGAGAATGTCCGCGAAGTGCTGATCGAGGCCGGCGCGAAGAATCCGCGGCTGACCGAGATCGAGGAAAACGCGCGCCGCAAGGGGATTGATGTGCGCCGGGTCAACACCCAGGCACTCGACGGCGTGGGCGGCTCGGTGCGCCACCAGGGCGTAGCCGCGCGTTATGCCGCCGCTCGTACCTACAGCGAAAACGAGCTGGAAGGGCTGGTGACCGCTGCGGAAGGCAAGGCCCTGCTGCTGATCCTCGACGAAGTCCAGGACCCGCACAATCTGGGCGCGTGCCTGCGCAGTGCCGCTGCCGCAGGGGCGACGGCGGTGATCATTCCCAAGGACAAGTCGGCCACGGTCAATGCCACCGTGCGCAAGACCTCGGCCGGTGCCGCCGACCGCATTCCGGTGGTGGCGGTGACCAACCTGTCGCGCTGCCTGAAAGACCTGCAGAAGCAGGGCGTGTGGATCTACGGCCTGGCTGGCGAGGCGACTGCCTCGCTGTATTCGCTTGACCTCAGGGGCAACGTGGCGCTGGTGCTGGGCGGCGAAGCCGACGGCCTGCGCCGCCTCACCCGTGAAAACTGCGACGGCCTGGTCAAGATTCCGATGCCGGGCGACATCGAAAGCCTGAATGTGTCGGTGGCCGCGGGCGTGAGCCTGTTTGAAGCGGTGCGCCAGCGCGGCTGAGGCGCGATCGGGAAAGGTCGGGTGACGCGCATGGCGCGTCACTACGCGCCATGCGCGTCCGAAGCCCCGCCGGGCGTGCCCGGCGAACGGCGCGATCGTCCTGCGCGCGTAGCAATTCGTAGTGACGCGCCATGCGCGTCAACCGCGCGCAGCGCGGCACAAACCTCCGAAGCCTATTCCACGCCGGTCAGGTAAACCTGACCGGCGTTTAGACCAGGCCGAAGCGATCCATCACCCCGCGCTGCCCCCCAATGCCTTGAACAGCGTCACGTCATTGATCAATTGCCGCTGCTTCACCGACGCCAGCGACAATTCCGCATCACGCCGGGTCTGCTGCGCTTCCAGCCACGTGCGCAGATCGGTCGCGCCTACGCGGTAACGCACTTCGTACATCCGCTCGATTTCCACCGCTTCGTCATACGACGCCTGCGAGGCCGCAACCTGCGCGGCGAACTGGGTGCGCGCCGACAACGCGTTGTCCACCTCGGAAAGCGCGGTGTACAACGTGCTGCGGAAGCTGTTGGCGGCTATCTGGTAATCCGTTCCAGCCACCTTGGTATCCAGCTGCGCCTGGCGGATGTTGAGGAATGGCAACGACAGCCCGGCCCCCAGCGTTGCCACCGGATTCTTCAGCACGTCCGACAGCGAGGTCGCGCTGCTGTTGACGCCGCCGCTCAGGCTCAGGGCGGGGTAGTAACTGGTCGCGGTGACCTTGATGTTCTTCAGGCTGTTTCGCAGGCGCAGCTCTGCCGCACGCAGGTCGGGCCGACGGCCGAGCAGCTCGGCCGGCAGGCCTTCGGCCAGTGGCGGGCTGCCGATGCTTTCCAGTACCTGCGGTTCGTCTTCCTGCGGCCACGGCTGGCCATCCAGCAGCACGGTCAGCGCGTTGCGCGCGACCACCCGCTGCTGCTCCAGCGCGCTCTGCGCCGAGCGCTGCGCCTCCAGGCTCTGGCTGGCCTGGCGGACTTCCAGGCGCGACACCGCGCCGGCGTTGAACCGGGCCTGCACCAGTTCACGGGTGCGTTCCAGCCGTTCCAGGTTGGCCTGGCCGGCGGCAATGGACTGGTTGAGGAAGGCCAGGGTCCAGTACTGAGTCGCCACGTCGCTGATCACCAGCAGGGCGGTGTTCTGCCGGTCTTCCTCGGTCGCCTGTGCTTCCCACTGGGCGATGTCACGCTGCGTGCGCAGGCGGCCCCACAGATCAATCTCCCATTGCAGGGAGACGCCGGCGGAGCTGCCACGGTTCCAGTCCGCGCTCTGGTCGATCGCGCGGCTGCCGCTGGTGCTGACACTGCCTGAGGGCTGCGGCCACAGGTTGTTGTCGGCCAGCCCGGCCTGCAGGCGTGCACGCTGCACCGCCAGCCCGGCCGAGGCCAGGTCGGTGTTGGCCTGCAGTGCCCGCGCGATCACCCGGTCCAGGCGCGGGTCCTGGAAGCCGGTCCACCAGGTGTCCTGGCGTACGTCGGTGCGGGCGATGTCGCTGCCGGCCGCGCTGGCTTCGGTGGGCGCATTGATCTGTGAATCACCACGGCCATACGCAGCCGGGACGGTCGGCGCAGCCACCTGGTAGTGACCGGTGCTGGCGCAGGCCGACAGCAGCAAAGCCAGGGAGCCAGCCAGTACGGTTTGCATCGGAATACGGGACATGTTCATTCGCGGGCCAACGCCTCCACGGGATCAAGTTGGGCTGCATTGCGAGCCGGAAGGAAACCAAACGCCACGCCGATCAGACTCGAACAGGCAAACGCCGCCACAATCGACGCCGTCGAGAACAGCATCTGGAAGTCCGGCGCAAACCTGCCGAACAACCAGCCGACCAGCAGTGACAATCCCACACCCAGCAGGCCGCCGAGCAGACACACCAGCACCGCTTCAATCAGGAACTGCTGGCGGATGTCGCTCTGCCGCGCGCCCACTGCCATGCGCACGCCGATCTCACGGGTACGCTCGGTGACTGACACCAGCATGATGTTCATCACCCCGATCCCGCCCACCAGCAGCGCAATGGCGGCGATGGCACTGATCAGCAGCGTCATCGTGCGGGTGGTCTGCTCGATGGTCTGGCGGATCTCGGCGCTGTTGCTGAGGAAGAAGTCCTCGGTGCCATGGCGCATGATCAGCAGCCTGGAAATGGCCGCCTGCGCGGCATCCATCGGGGTGGCGTCGTCCACCCGCACGGTGATGCTGGAGACATGGCTCTGGCCGAGCATGCGTGACATCACCGTGGTGTAGGGCACCCAGACGCTGAGGTTGGTGCTGCCGCCGAACCCGAAGCTCTGCGGTTTGGCCACGCCGACCACGCGCACGGGCACATTGCCGAGCAGGATCACCTGGCCAATGGGATCTTCGCCGTTGGGGAAGAACTGGGTGCGGGTGTTCTCATCGATCACCGCCACCTGGGCCAGGCCCTTGATCGCGTCTTCCTGGAAGAAGCTTCCGGCGCTCAGGGTCACGCCTTTGACCCGGAAGTACTGCTCACCCACGCCGCTGACCTGGGCGGTCGCGGACTGGTTGCGATAGCGGGCGGTGACCGACGAGGACACGCTGGGCGTGGCGCTGTCGATGTAGCTCTGCTTTGCCAGCGCATCCGCATCGCTGGCCTTGAGCGTCTGCACACGTCCCGAGCGCATGTCACCAAAGCCACGACCGGGGTAGACGTCGATGGTGTTGGTGCCCAGTGCGCTGATGTTCTGCAGGATCTGCTGCTGCGAGCCGTTGCCCAGGGCCACCACCGAAACCACCGAGGCGATGCCGATGATGATCCCGAGCATGGTCAGGAAGGTGCGCAGGCGGTGTGCGTTCATCGCCAGCAGGGCCATGCGGAACGCTTCGGTGAAGCGGTCGCGGGCCGCCCGCCAGCTGTTGCCCTTGCCGGCGGCCACGGTGGCGGTGCGTTGCGCACGGTAGTGCGGGGCCTTGTCGTTGATGCGGTCGGCGATGATCTCGCCGTCGCGGATCTCGATGATGCGCTGGGCGTGTTCGGCCACGCTCATGTCGTGGGTGACGATGATGATGGTGTGGCCTTCGGCATGCAGCTCGCCGAGGATGCCCATCACTTCCTCACCGGATCTGGTGTCCAGCGCACCGGTCGGTTCGTCTGCCAGGATCACCTCGCCGCCGTTCATCAGCGCACGCGCAATCGACACACGCTGCTGCTGGCCGCCGGACAGCTGACCGGGCTTGTGCTGCATGCGGTCGCCCAGCCCCAGCCGCTGCAGCAGCTGTTCGGCGCGCGCACCGCGCACTGGTGCCGGGCTGCCGGCGTACACCGCCGGCACTTCCACGTTGCCGCGTGCGTCGAGGTCGCCGAGCAGGTGATAGCGCTGGAAGATGAAACCGAAGTGCTCGCGACGCAGTTCGGCCAGTTCGTCCGGCAGCATGCGCCCGGTCTCGCGCCCGGCCACCTGGTAGCTGCCACGTGTCGGGCGGTCCAGGCAGCCCAGGATGTTCATCAGCGTCGACTTGCCGGAGCCGGACTGGCCGACGATGGCCACCATCTCGCCGGCGGCGATGTCCAGATTGACGTCGCGCAGCACCGCAATGGTTTCATCGCCGGCGGGAAACTCGCGGCGCAGGTCGCGCAGCCGCAGCAGCGGCGTGGCGGAGGCGGGGCCCTTCATCGACGCGGCCCCATGCCCGGGCCGCCCATGCGGATCTGCGGGCCACGATTGCTGCTGCTGCCGCTGGCGGCGGTGCCGCCTTCGCCAACCACGACCTTGTCGCCTTCCTTCAGGCCGGACAGCACTTCAGCGTTGGCCCCGTTGTTGATGCCGATCTTGACCTTGCGCGGCTCCGGCACGCCATCGGCATTGGCCACGCGCACCATGTACTGGCCATCGCGGGTCTTCGGACCCAGCGCCACCGACGGCACGGTCAGCACGCCTTTGGCCTGCTTGAGCATCACCGAAACCTGCGCGGTCATGTCGATGCGCAGCGTTCCGTCCGGGTTTTCCACGTCGAACAGCGCGTTGTAGTACACCGCCGAGCTGGAGCTGGAACTGGACGAGCTGGAGCTGCTGGAGCTGTCATTGGCAATCGACGAAGGAGCCGGATTGATCTGGCGCAGGGTGCCGTGGTACTTGCGGTCGGGGTCGCCCAGGGTGGTGAAGTACACCGGCATGCCGGCCTTGATCTTGACCACGTCGGCTTCCGACACCTCGGCATTGACGGTCACCAGGTCCAGCCGCGCCAGCATCACGATGGTCGGCGCGGTCTGGTTGGCGTTGACGGTGCGACCTTCCTCGGCTACTACCGCGACCACGGTGCCGTCCATCGGCGCGGTAATGCGGGTGTAAGCCAGGTTGGCGCGCGCGGTGCCCAGTTCGGTTTCGCGCCCCTTGATCTGCGCGTCGTACGACTGGATCTGCGCACGCGCGGTCTTGAGCTGGGCCTCGGCGGTGTCGTACTCGGCACGCGAGGTGGCCTCGGCCTGCAGCATCTGCTTCTGCCGTGCAAACTCCAGCTCGGCCTCGCGCAGGCTGGCCTGCTGCACGGCGCGTTGGGCACGCACCTGTTCCAGCGACGCCTCGGCGTTCTGCACCTGGTTCTGCTGGGTGGTGGCATCGATCTCGGCGATCAGATCGCCTTCCTTGACCGTGTCGCCCAGCTGCACCTTCAGCGACTTGATCTGGCCCGAGGCCTGCGCACCGACGCTGACCAGTTTGTAGGCGTCGATGACCCCGGTGGCTTCGACTGTCTGTTCCAGGTCGCCCCGGGTGACCGGGCTGGTGGCCAGGGTGGGGGCGGCGGGCTTGCGCAGAGTCCATGCGACAATGCCGGCGACCACAACGGCCGCGATGAACAGCAGCAGCACGCGGCCGCGACGGATGGTAGGCAGACGGGGCTTCACGATGGTCGTCAACTCGGCAGGCCGGAATGCGGCGTTGTCAGCATTGTGAAGAGCGTAGCGGGGGGGCTCAACGCTCGCCGTGTAACCGGATGTAACCGCCGCCGTGCAACTACATGTCGGCGTGTATCAGGCATGTCGCTTGAAACACGTTGACGCAAACCCGAGGATGCGGTTCAGCTCCCGACAGGGGATCATGGCCGCATGGAGACCACACCCACGATGCAACGCCTGTTGATCGTCGATGACGACAATGACATCCGCCAGCTGCTGGCCGAGCAGCTGGGCCGTGCCGGCTACCAGGTCAGCACCGCAAGCGACGGCCACGGCATGCGCCAGGTGCTCGAACGCGAACACGTGGACCTGATCGTGCTGGACCTCAATCTGCCGCGCGAAGACGGTTTGACCCTGTGTCGTGATCTGCGCGCCCGCTCAAGCACGCCGGTGATCATGCTCACCGCGCGGAGCGAGCCGATCGACCGCGTGCTGGGCCTGGAGATGGGCGCGGACGACTACCTGGGCAAGCCGTTCGAGCCGCGCGAGCTGCTGGCGCGGATCCGCAACGTGCTGCGCCGGACCGAAGCACTGCCGGCCAACCTGGAGCCGCTGGCGATCCGCCGCGCGCGGTTCTCGCAGTGGACTTTCGACCTCGAACACCGCCATCTGGTCGACCCGGACGGGCGCGTGGTGGTGCTGTCCGGTGCCGAGTTCCGCCTGCTGCGGGTGTTCGTCGGCCACGCCAACAAAGTGCTGTCGCGCGAGCAGCTGGTGTCGCTCAGCAGCGGCCGTAATTACGAGTCGCAGGACCGCGCCATCGACCTGCAGGTCAGCCGCCTGCGCAACAAGCTGGGGGGAGATGGCGGCAGCGACGGGCTGATCAAGACGGTGCGCAACGAGGGCTACGTGCTGGCGACGGCGGTTACCCTGGAATGAAACGTCTGCGCGGCTTCTTCGCCTCGATGGTGGGACGTCTGTTCCTGATCCTGCTGCTGGGCATGAGCGTGGCGGCGATTGGTGCCACCATGCTGGCCGGTGCCAAGCGCCAGCAGGAGTTCGAACGGCAGAACCTCAATCGCCTGGCCGACCGGCTGCAGGGCTTCGTCAACCTGCTGGACGGTGATCCGGAGCTGCGCGGCCGCCTCCTGCAGGTTGGCGGCCCGGCGGTGCGCAGCCTTCCCGAGGACGCGCGCCTGGGGCGTGAGGACGCGGCCTTCATGGCGGTGCTGGAAGACCGCCCCGGCGCAGTGGCGCATGCCACGGTGCACTTCACCTCGTTCCGCTCCTGCCTGCCCAAGGCTCAGGAACTGCTTCCACCGCCGCCGCAGAACCGACGCAAGCCGCCGCATGAGCGCGATCCGGCCTTCATTCCGCCCAAGTGCCGGGCGGTGCAGTTGCCGCTGAGCGACGGCACCCGGCTGTCGCTGGCCCTGGAGTCGCCGGCTGTGGCCCATAACGGCATCCTGGCCGTGGACCCGCTGTTCCTGACCCTGCTGGTACTGGCGATCGGCGTGCTGGCCTACGTGGTCGCACGCATGGCCAGCCAGCCGCTGCAGCGGCTGGCTGGGGCGGCCACCGCACTGGGCGATGACCTGCAGCGCGAACCGATGCCGGTGACCGGCCCGCTGGAAGTGCAGCGCGCCGCCGAGGCATTCAATGCCATGCAGACCCGTCTGCAACGCACGCTGGGCGAGCGTACCCAGATGCTTGCGGCGATCACCCACGACCTGCAGACCCCCGTGACCCGGCTGCGGCTGCGCCTGGAGAACGTCACCGACGATGCCCTGCGCGAGCGCCTGATCGGCGATCTTGCCGCCATGCAGGCGCTGATTCGAGAGGGCCTGGAGCTGGCCCGCAGTGCCGAGAGCGCCGAGCAGCGCGCCGCGCTGGACCTGGATTCGCTGTTGGAGAGCATCGTTGAGGACAGCGCCGAGGCCGGTGCCCAGGCGCGCTTTGAGCAGGGCAGCGGGGCGGTGCTGATGCTGCGCCCGCTGGCGATGCACCGGCTGTTCTCGAATCTGGTCGACAATGCGGTCAGCTATGGCCACAGCGCACAGGTGCGGGTCGAGCAGGGTGCCGACGGGGTGACGGTACGGGTCCGCGACCAGGGACCTGGCCTGGCCGAGGACGAACTGGAGGCGGTGTTCGACCCGTTCGTGCGCCTGGAGACGTCACGCTCGCGCGAGACCGGAGGGGCTGGACTGGGTCTGACCATTGCCCGCGCGCTGGCCGAGAAGGACGGCGCGCGGCTGGTGTTGCGTAACCACCCGCAGGGCGGGCTGGAGGCCGTGGTGCACTGGCCGGCCCCGGCATGGGCCTCGGCCCAGCGTCCGGGCTGAGATTCACGAAGCAAATGGCCGCGGTTTTGCCTACTATTGGCAACCCCACGCCAGCATCTGCTGCATGAGTGCGCCCTTTGCCCACGGCTGCCCGGGCCGCGTGACGTCTCGCTTCCGTTCTTCGTCCGGTTCGTGCGGATGACGGAAAGGGGGCGCGACACCCGGTGGCGGCCGGTACAACCCGACAGCCTCTGGCAGCGCCTGCTCATGGCGCTGCTGCTGGCGTGCCTGTTGTGCGGGTTGCCCGGGGCCGTGCTGGCCCAGGACGGGCCGCCGCCGCTGCGCGACTACGCCATCGACGTGTGGACCTCGCGCAACGGGCTGCCGCACAACTCGCTGCGGGACATCGCGCAGACCCCGGAAGGTCACCTCTGGTTCGCCACCTGGGAAGGGCTGGTGCGCTACAACGGCCTGGATTTCACCGTGTTCGACCGCAGCACCCGCCCGGGGCTGCGTGACAACGGCGTAGGCGCGCTGTATGTGGACCGGAACGGTGGGCTGTGGATCAGCGATTCGCGCGGCAACGTCACCCGGCGCAGTGCGGATGGCCGGTGGCAGGTGTTCGAGCGCCAGCCACCGGCACCGCAGGTGCTGATACAGGCCATGCAGATGGACAGCCATGGCAAGCTCTGGCTGTTGTACGAGGGCAACGGCATCGGCACCCTGGCCCCCGATGGCGAGTTCCACTACGAGGCTCCGCCGCCCGGCGTGCCGATGGCGCTGAGCTTCACCAAGCTGGTGGTCGACGCACAGGATCGGGTCTGGGTGGGCACCCTGGACGGGCTGGTGGTGCGCGGCACCGACGGCGTGCTGCGGCGTGCGCCGGAAAGCTTCGGCCTGGGCCGTGGTCTGGTCTGGCCGTACCGCGCACCGGACGGCGTGCTCTGGATCGTGGCCGGCGACCGCATCTACCGCATGCAGGATGGCGCGCCGGAGCTGCAGCACCGGCTTACCGGCATCCAGCACATCACCGCGATGCTGCAGGACCGACATGGCGACCTGTGGCTGGGCACCGAGAACCAGGGGCTGGTGCGGCTGTCGCGGCACGGGCTGGAACGTCTGCCCACCGGGTTGAGCCTGCCCGGCGGGCGCGTGGTGAGCCTGCGCGAGGACGCCGAAGGCAGCATCTGGGTAGGAGCCAATGGCGGCCTGTACCGGCTGCGCGAAACCCTGTTCAGCAGCTTCACCGAGCGTGACGGCCTGAGCGGCGACTACGTGCGCACGGTGCTGGAAGACCGCCAGCGCCAGCTGTGGGTGGGCAGTGCCAGCGGCCTGGACCGCCGCGACACCCACGGCGTGTTCCACCCGGTCGGTCTGCGCAACAGCGGCGGCAAGCCGCCTTCGGTGCTGAGCCTGGCCCAGGGCCGCAACGACGACCTGTGGGCGGGTACGTTTGGTGACGGCATCTTCCAGCTGGACGCACAGGGCCGCACCCTGCGCCAGTTCGGCGCGGCCGAGGGGGTGCCAGGTGGCAACATCCGCGCCATCAGCGTCGACCGCAGCGGGGTGGTGTGGGCCGGCACCCAGAAGGGTGTGGCGCGCATTGAGGCCAACCGGGTCAGCGTGCCGGCGGTGGCGGGCATGCCGACCGGGCTGATCACCGCACTGGCGCATGACGGCGAAGGCGTTCTGTGGATCGGCACCATCGAGGGCGTACGCGTGCTGCGCGGCGACCATGTGCAGGCCATCGACCTCAGCGCACTGGGTGGGGGCCGCAGCGTGTTCGGTTTCCAGCAGGTGGGCGATGCGATGTGGATCAGCACCGATCGCGGCCTGTACCGCTATCAGGACGACCACCTGTCACGGGTCGGGCTGGAGCAGGGCATGCCGGTCGACACGGTGTTCCAGCTGGTGCCCGACCGGGTCGGCAATGTCTGGGTCAGCAGCAACCGGGGCGTATTGCGCACCGACATGGCGATGCTGAATGCCGTGGCCGACGGGACCCAGCGCCGGCTCGAGGTCGAGCACTACAACGAAATCGACGGCATGGCCAACTCACAGGCCAACGGCAGTTCCGGGCCGTCGGCGATCCTGCGTCAGGACGGGACCTTCTGGGTGGTTACCGCAGGCGGCTTGAGCATGGTGGATCCGCTGCGGCTGCAGCGCTTCCGTGAGCGCCTGGCTCCGCCGGCGGTGATCGAGTCGGTGCTGGTCGATGGCGTGCCCCTGCACTGGCAGGGCAGCAACCACAACGCGTTACCGGGCGGTGGCCGGCTGAGCATCAGCTACGTGGGCCTGAGTTACCTGATGTCCGAGCGCATCCGTTACCGCACTCGTCTGGATGGGCTGGACAGCGGCTGGATCGAGCGCGGGCAGCAGCGCAGCGTCGAGTTCATCGGGCTGCCACCGGGCGATTACACCCTGCATGTGTCCGCCGCGCATCCTGGCGGAACCTGGAGCGGCAGTGAAGCGACCTGGTCGTTCACGGTGAAGCCCTTCCTGTGGCAGCGCCGCAGCGTGCAGATCATTGGCGGCCTGTTGCTGCTGGCAGGGCTGATCGCGCTGTACCGCTATCTGATCGACCGTTACAAGGCCAGCAACCTGCGCCTGGCCCGCAAAGTCGACGAGGCCACTCGCGACCTGCAGGCGCAGACCGCCAGCCTGCAGGCCCTGAACCTGGAAAAGACCCAGCTGGCCGACCGTTTGAAGCTGCAGTCCGAGCAGTTCGAACGGCAGGCGCGCGAGGACGCATTGACCGGTCTGCCCAACCGTCGCGCCTTCGACGAGACGCTGGCGCGCGACTTCGCGCGTTCGCAGCGCAGTGGCCATCCGCTGTGCCTGGTGGTACTGGACATCGATCACTTCAAGGATGTGAACGACACCCACAGCCACAGTGTGGGCGACGTGGTGTTGGTGGAAGTGGCGCGCCTGATCGCCTCGGCCTGCCGCGATTCGGACATGCCCGCACGTACCGGCGGCGAGGAGTTCACCCTGCTTCTCAACGATACCCGCCTCGGTGAAGCGGCGCATGTGTGCGCGCGACTGCGCGGGCTGTTCCACGATCATCCGGATTGGGCGGGCATTCCGGGCCTGAAGGTGACCTTCAGTGCCGGTCTGGTTGAGCTGGACGCCGCCGATCGGACGCCGATGCTGTTGTATCAGCGTGCGGACCGGGCGTTGTATCGGGCGAAGAGCGAAGGCCGCGACAGAACCGCAATCGGTTGACCCCACATTGCGTTGACACGCATGGCGTGTCACTACGACCCGTGGTCGGGCGACCTGTAGTGACGCGCCATGCGCGTCAACTCGAAATCACACCGCAGGTCGCGGCCAGGCGTTGGCGATCTTGCAGAACAGCTTCGCCGTCTGTTCGGTGTCATACACCGCGCTATGCGCTTCGTTGGCATCCCAGCCCAACCCGGCGGCGGTCGCCGCACGGGCCAGCACGGTCTGTCCATAGGCTACGCCGGCCAGGGTCACGGTGTCGAACACGCTGAACGGATGGAACGGATTACGCTTGTGACCGACCCGGTTCACCGCCGCGTTGACGAACCCCAGGTCGAAATGTGCGTTGTGCCCGACCAGGATCGCGCGCTGGCAGCCGTACTTCTTCATCGCCGCGCGGACCGGATTGAACACATGGTCAAGCGCATCGTGTTCGCTCTTCGCCAGCCGGAACGGATGGTCGAGGATGATGCCGGTGACCTCCAGCGACTTCGGATCGATCTCCAGTCCTTCCGCTGGCACCACGTGCGCACTGGCGGTCTGGCCCGGGTACAGCAGGCCCTCGTCGTCCATTTCGATGGGCACGGCGGCGATCTCCAGCAGCGCGTGCCGGTGGCAGTCGAAACCGCCGGTTTCCACGTCCACCACCACCGGCAGAAAACCACGGAAGCGGGTGGCCATCTGGCGCTGGGCGACGGACGGCGTGGAAGCAGCGTCCACGGGCGTGGCTGCAGACGGGGGCAGGGGAATGGTCATGGCCGAAGTTTAGCAGAGGCACCTGGCCGCCCCTCTCATGGGGCCGCTGATGCGGGTCCAATCACGTCAGCGGCAAGTAGCTGCGCCAGCAATGCCCGTCCCTCCGTTTCAATCTGTGCAGGGGACAGGCCGTGCTGCGCCGCAAGGGCCTGGAGGTGCTCCCTGCCGGTGCGCGGCGGCCCCGCGTTGATCTGCTCCAGCAGTTGCCAGGCCAGTGCACTGAGTGTGGCGAAGACCACCTCGCCACCGGACACGCGCCGGGCCAGCAGAAAGGTCGGTTGCGGAGGCGGCTGCAGCGGCTGGTGATCGCGACCCAGCTCCTGCACCGGCCAGTGGTATCCCAGCAGCCAGGCCAGACCGGACACCTGCAGTACCGATGTCCACGGATCAGTGCCGGGCAGCACCGGCGGCAGCGGCGCGGCCGCGCTGCCCTGCAGCGCCTGCTCCACCCACTCGTAGTGCGCCAGCTCGGCCAGGAACGGGCGCGGCAGGCCGTCACAGGTCTGCAGCCAGCCCACGAACTCGGCGGCCACCTCGGTGAACAGTGGAGAACTGCAGCGATGATCAGCGAAGTAGCGCCGGCACAGCGCGTCCCATTCGGTGGTGTCCAGTACCTGCAGCAGCACCGGAAAGCTGCCGGCCAACAGCGCCTGGAAATTGTTGAACAGCAGGTCGCGGTAAACCTGCAGGCGGGTGTCATCGAGGCCGGCGGGAGCCGGCCGTCGCTCCGGGTCGCGCAGATGCGCGGTCAGCGCATGCTGTTGCGCGCGCAGGGTATCGCTCACGCCGCCTCCTGGCGGGGTGCCTGCTCAAGGATGCGACGCACCTGGTGCAGTTCCTCGCGCAGCTCGGCATAGGGCGGGAAGTTGAAGTCGCGCTCCAGCAGGGTCGGACGCGGGCCGAAGCGGGCACAGCCCTGGCGCAGCAGCGCCCACACCGGTTCGATTACCGGGCCGTCATGGGTGTCAATCTTCAGCTGCGGGCTTTCATCGTAGTGGCCGGCTACATGCATACAGACCACACGCTCCGCAGGCAGGCCATCGATGTAGGCGGCCGCGTCATAGCCATGATTGGTGGCGTTGACGTACACATTGTTGACGTCCAGCAGCAGGTCGCAGTCGGCTTCGGCAAGCACGGCGCGGGTGAAGTCCAGCTCGCTCATCGCCGCATGTGGGGTGAGGTAGGTAGAGACATTCTCCACCGCGATGCGCCGGCCCAGTCGGTCCTGCACCTGGGCGATGCGCGCGGCGGTGTGGCGCACAGCTTCCTCGGTGAACGGCAGCGGCAGCAGGTCATAAAGATGACCGTCGTCGCTGCAATAGCTGAGGTGTTCGCTGTACAGCACGGCGCTGTGCTGGCGCAGGAAGGCCCCCACCTGGTCGATGAAGGCCAGATCCAGCGGCGCGGTGCCACCCAGCGACAGCGACAGGCCGTGGCAGGTCAGTGGATACCGTTGGCTGAGCGCCTGCAGGCGTTCGGCCCACAGCCCGCCGAGGCCGATCCAGTTTTCCGGCGCGCACTCCAGGAAATCCAGGTCGCCTGGCGCGGCGCTTTCGAGGTCGTCCAGCAGCGCTCGGCGCAGACCCAGCCCCACCGCCGCTGCTGGCAGCGGCGGTGGGGCGAGGTGACGCGGGGGCGTGGCGTCAGTGCGAGGCACCGCACTTGCCCTCGCCGCACTTGCCCTCGCTGCCCTTCTTCTGGGCGGCGGGCTTGGGCGCGGCATTGGCCTTGTCGGCCCCGCACTTGCCTTCACCACACTTGCCCTCTGCGTGTTTCTTGTCGGCCGGCTTGGCGTGGCTGGATCCGCACTTGCCTTCGCCGCACTTGCCTTCGGCAGCCTTGGCGTCTGCCTTGGGAGCGGCCTGCGCGGCGAGGGCGTAGCCTTGGGCCAGGTCGGTCATCGAGAAGGCCGAGGCGGTGCCCGCCAGGCCGAGGCCGCCCGCCAGCGTGGCGCAGGTCAGCAGGGAAACGCGGGTGTGAGTCTTGCTCATGGAACAGCTCCTTGAAGGGTCCGGAACAGCCGGGGTGTTGCGGAAGGGAGCATGCCCCAATAGCGCCAGGCGGGGAACATCGGATGATGCAGGAGCGCGGCTCAGCGGCCGTTGAGCACCACATTGGCGATCAGGCCGGTAGCAGCGGCAATCAGTACATATCGCCCATCCACCTGGCGCCATTCCTGGCCACGTGCCGGTGCGTACAGGCCGTGGCGGTGGTAGTCGCGCACGTAGCTGCCGCGGTGGTCACGAGGCAGGTAGCCGCCGCGCTTCGGCGGGGCCTTGTAGGCGTGGCCATGTGAAGGGCCCCGGCGGTCGTTGTGGCGATCATGGTGTTGGTTGTGACGGTCGTGGCGATTGCGGTCGTCATGATGGCCGGGGGCGGCGAAGGCCGAGCCGGTGGCAGCAAGCAGGCTCAGGGCGAGCGAGGCAGCGATCAGTCGTTTCATGGCAATCCCTCTGTGTGCAACGCGTCGGTTGGAACGCAGGTCCAGAGTGGGATTTTTTTGCTGAATAGGCAATTAAAAAGGCCGATACCGCAGTATCGGCCTGTAACGGTATGTATCGCGCTGCGCGGCGGTCGGTCAGATCTGCGCGGCGCTGCTGGTCTCGTCGCGCTTCTCACGCGGCGGCAGCGCCTGCTCGCCATGCACCAGGAACCACACGTTTTCGGCGATGTTGGTGGCGTGGTCGCCCACGCGCTCCAGATTCTTGGCCATGAACAGCAGATGCGTGCACGGGGTGATGTTGCGCGGGTCTTCCATCATGTAGGTGAGCAGCTCGCGGAACAGCGCGGTGTACTGCGCATCCAGGCGGGCATCGTCATCGCGAAGGGCCAGCGCGGCCACGGCGTCGTTGTCGCGGTAGGCTTCGATGGCACGGCGCACCTGCTGCGCGGCCAGTCGGCCCAGCGCCCGCAGGCCCTGGATCTGCGGCAGCGGTGGTGCCTTGCTGAGCGCGATCGAGCGCTTGGCCACGTTGGCCGCGTAGTCGCCAATGCGCTCGATGTCGGCAGGAATGCGCAGTCCGGCCAGGATCTCGCGCAGGTCGCGGGCCATCGGTCCGCGCAGCGCCAGGCGCATCACGTCGTGGCTGATCTGCTGTTCCAGCGCGTCGATGGCTTCGTCGTTGGCGATGATGCGCTGGGCCGCGTGGTCATCACGCTTTTCGATGACGTCCATCGACGCTTCCAGCTGGGCGACGGCCATCTCGCCCATGCGCACGATCTCGGCCACCAGCCGCTGCTGTTCTTCGTCGTAGCTCTTGACGATGTGGTCGTTGGGAATGCTCATGTCGGTTTCCGTAGAGCCGGGCTTGCCCGGCTGATGGGGAGTTGGAGCCGGGCCATGCCCGGCTGGAATGTTGAACGGCGCGATGACGTTTAACCAAACCGCCCGGTGATGTAGTCCTCGGTCTGCTGTTTGTTCGGCTGCGAGAAGATCACTTCGGTGCGGTCATGTTCGATCAGGTCGCCCAGGTACATGAAGGCGGTGTAGTCGGACACACGCGCCGCCTGCTGCATGTTGTGGGTGACGATGACGATGGTGTAGTCGTGCTTGAGCTCTTCCACCAGCTGTTCGATGCGGCTGGTCGAGATCGGGTCCAGCGCCGAGGTCGGCTCGTCCAGTAACAGCACGTCCGGGCGCAGCGCCACCGCACGGGCGATGCACAGACGCTGCTGCTGGCCGCCGGACAGGCCCAGCGCACTCTGGTTGAGTTTGTCCTTCACTTCGTCCCACAGCGCGCCCTGACGCAGGGCCTGCTCAACACGGTCATTCATGTCCGCCTTGGACAGTTTCTCGTGGTGGCGGATGCCGTAGGCGACGTTCTCGAAGATGGTCATCGGGAACGGCACCGGCTTCTGGAACACCATGCCGACCTTGCTGCGCAGGCGGTTCATCGGGTACTTCGGCGACAGGATGTTCTCGCCGTCCAGCAGCACTTCGCCCCTGGCTTCCAGCTTCGGGTACAGCGCGTAGATGCGGTTGAAAATACGCAGCAGGGTCGACTTGCCGCAGCCGGAGGGGCCGATCAGCGCGGTGACGCGCTTTTCCGGAATCTCCAGATTGATGTTCTTCAGCGCGTGGAACTTGTCGTAGTAGAAGTCCAGACCGCGGGCGGCAAGCTTGGTCGGGGCCGCATGCAGTTCCACCTGCGAGGTCGGCACCGCAATGCGCATCGGGTTGGCGTTGGAGAGATCGTTCATGGCGATGTCCGCGGAAAAGTCAGTCATGGGAGATACGGTTGCGCAGCAGGATGCCGCGGGCCGAAAGGCTTACCAGCAGCACGAACAGG
Organism: Stenotrophomonas maltophilia; assembly: GCA_050983615.1. GTDB lineage: Bacteria > Pseudomonadota > Gammaproteobacteria > Xanthomonadales > Xanthomonadaceae > Stenotrophomonas > Stenotrophomonas maltophilia_AZ. The sequence goes on from CP158958.1 coordinate 1,601,638, forward strand.
GTCAGTACCAGGGCACCGGCCCAGGCGAGGGTCTGCCAGGATTCATACGGGCTGCCGGCGAACTGGTTCATCACCACCGGTACGCTGGCCATCGGCTGGAACACGTTGCTGTTCCAGTACTGGTTGCCGAAGGCGGTGAACAGCAGCGGGGCGGTTTCGCCGGAAATACGGGCCAGCGCCAGCAGGATGCCGGTGACGATGCCGGCCGAAGCGCTGCGGTACAGCACCTGCACGATCACCTTCCACTGCGGAATACCCAGTGACAGGGCGGCCTCGCGCATCTGCGAGGGCACCAGGCGCAGCATCTCATCGGTCGTGCGCACCACCACCGGCAGCACGATGAAGGCCAGGGCCAGCGCGCCGGCAAAGGCGGAGAACTGGCCTCCGGTCTGCATCACGTACAGGGTGTACACGAACAGGCCGAGCACGATCGACGGGGCCGACAGCAGGATGTCATTGACGAAGCGGACCACGGTGCCGGCCTTGCGGGCGTTGCCGTACTCGGCCAGCCAGGTCCCGGCCAGCACGCCCAGCGGGGTGCCGATGGCAATCGCCAGCGCGCACATCACCGCGCTGCCGAAGAAGGCATTGGCCAGGCCGCCTTCCTGCATCGGGGGCGGGGTCATCTGGGTGAACAGGTTCCAGTTGATCCCAGCCAGGCCCTTGGCTGCCAGCGTCCACAGGATCCAGCCCAGGAAGAACAGGCCGAACAGCGCGGTGGCCACCGACAGGGCGATGGCAACGACGTTGCCGATACGGCGACGCAGATACAGCGAATCAGCGGCGGTGGACATCAGTTGCCCTCCTTGCGGGCCAGGCGCATCAGCATCAGGCGGGCAATTGCCAGCACCACGAAGGTCACGATGAACAGCACGAAGCCAAGCAGCAGCAGCGCCGAGCGGTAGGTCTCGGTGGCTTCACCGAAGTCGTTGGCGATCAGCGCGGCGATGGTCGTGCCCGGTTCCAGCAGCGACGGCGACAGGCGCACGCTGTTGCCGATCACAAAGGCCACGGCCATGGTTTCACCGAGGGCGCGGCCGAGGCCGAGGAAGACGCCGCCGATCACTGCCGAGCGGGTGTAGGGCAGCACGATGTCCCAGCTGACTTCCCACTTGGTGGAACCCAGCGCATAGGCGGATTCCTTCAGGCGCGTCGGCACGGTCAGGAACACTTCGCGCATCACCGATGAGATGAACGGAATGACCATGATTGCCAGCACGAAGCCGGCAGTGAGCACACCGATGCCCAGCGGCGGACCCTGGAACAGCGGGCCGATCAGTGGCCATTCGCCCAGGGTTTCGTTGAGGGTAGGGGTGACATATTCGGTCATCACCGGCACCAGCACGAACAGGCCCCACATGCCGTAGATGATCGACGGAATGCCGGCCAGCAGTTCAATGGCAGTGCCGACCGGGCCGCGCATCCAGCGCGGAGCCACTTCGGTGAGGAAGAAGGCAATGCCGAAACTCACCGGCACCGCGATCAGCATCGCAATCAACGCCGTGACCAGGGTGCCGTAGATCGGTGCCAGCGCACCGAACTTGTTTTCCACCGGATTCCAGTCGGAGGAATAGAAGAAGCTCAGGCCCTGCTCCTGCAGGGCGTGACGACCGCCCCACAGCATCGACAGTGCCGCGCAGGCCAGCGCAATCAGAACGAAGACAACAGTGGCGACCAGCACCCCTTTGAAGATCTTGTCATTGCGGGCATCACGCAGGTCGCGCGTGGACGGTGCAGGTACAGGCTGGGCGATGGCATTCATGGGAAAGGCGAGGGCCCGGGTTGTGGTGCGATGCGGGGAATGACGCTTTGTAGAGCCGGGCTTGCCCGGCACTACGCAATGGGCCCCAAGGGCCGCGTTTTTATTTGAACTCAGTCGTCCAGTAACCTTCGATCTGGGTCACCAGTTCCGCCGGCAGCGGTACGTAGTGCAGTTCGTTGGCCTGGGCCTGGCCGTTTTCGAAGGCCCACTTGAAGAACGCCAGGGTGTCCTTGCTGCGCTTGGCATCCTTGGGCTGCTTGTGCATCAGCATGAAGTTGGTGGCGGTGATCGGCCATGCCTGGTCGCCCGGGGCATTGGTGATGACCAGGTTGAAGTCCTTGGCGCTGGCCCAGTCGGCGCTGGCGGCCGCGGCAGCGAAGGTTTCAGCGGTCGGCTGCACCCAGTTGCCTGCGGCGTTCTGCATCGAGGCGTAGGGCATGCCGTTCTGCAGCGCGTATGCCAGTTCGACGTAGCCGATCGAACCCTTGATCTGCTTCACGTACGAAGCCACGCCTTCGTTGCCCTTGCCACCCACGCCGTCCGGCCATTGCACCGAGGTGCCTTCGCCAACCTTGCTCTTCCAATCCGGGCTGACCTTGGACAGGTAGTTGGAGAAATTGAAGGTCGTGCCCGAACCGTCGGAGCGGTGGACCAGGGTGATCTTGCCGTCGGGCAGCGTCACGCCCGGGTTGGCAGCGACAATGGCCGGGTCGTTCCAGGTTTTGACCTTGCCCAGGAAGATGTCGGCTAGCAGCGCGCCGCTCAGACGCAGCTTGCCGGCTTCCAGGCCTTCAATGTTGACCACCGGGACCACGCCGCCGATCGCTGAGGGGAACTGGCCGAGGCCGGCCTGGGCCAGCTCTTCGCTGGACAGCGGCTTGTCGGAGGAGCCGAAGTCGACGGTGCCGGCCTTGATCTGCGCGATGCCGCCGCCCGAACCGATCGACTGGTAGTTGACCTTGGCACCGGTGGCGGCGTTGTAGTCAGCCGACCACTTGGACACCAGAGGGAAGATGAAAGATGCGCCGGCACCGGAGATCTCAGCACTGATCTTGTCGCCAGCGGCCGGGGCGGCAGCGGTGGCGTCGGCCGCCGGGGCGGTGGCCTGGCCTTCAGCAGCAGGCTTGCAGGCGGACAGGCCCAGGGCGATGGCCAGGGAAAGGGCGGCGAAGCCGGCCGATTGCAGTTTCATGCGTCACTCCATAGCGGGAAAAGGGCCGGGCTGGCCGGCTGACGCTGCTATGAAATGATGTTTTTGTTACAGCCGTATGACGCACCCGCCGGTCATAGGGTAATTCTTGCTGGGACAATGACTTACACGGATAACGGGCTGAAAGCGAGAGGCGGTCCAGCGGGTGCCTGAAACAAAAAAGCGCGGATCAGATGATCCGCGCCCGGGGTACCGCCAGGGGGAGAGAGGACCTGGCGGCACCGTTGCCTTGTTCAGTGTGTGCCGACCAACGGTCGGCACCTACCGGTCGTTGCACCGGTGAGGATTCACCGGTAGGTCACGACGGTTGGTCGTGACCGGGTCGATCAGTACTTCAGGTTCTGCGACCAGTAGGTGTCAATCTGCTGGACCAGCGAGTCCGGCAGCGGCACGTAGTCCAGCGCCTTGGCCTGGGCGTCGCCGTTCTTGTAGATCCAGCGGAAGAACTCCTGGCTGGCCTTGGCACCCGCGGCATTCTTGGGCTGCTTCTGCACCAGGATGAAGTTGGTGGCGGTGATCGGCCACGCTTCTGCACCCGGGGCGTTGGTCATGACCAGATAGAAGTCCTTGGCGTTGGCCCAGTCGGCGCTGGCCGCCGCTGCCGAGAAGGAGGCATCGCTCGGCTGCACGATCTTGCCCGCGGCGTTCTTCATGGCGGTGTAGGCCAGCTTGTTCTGCAGGGCATAGGACAGTTCGACGTAGCCGATGCCGCCCTTGATCTGCTTCACGTACGCGGCGACGCCTTCGTTGCCCTTTCCGCCGATGCCGGCCGGCCACTGCACCGAGGTACCTTCACCGACCTTGCTCTTCCAGTCCGGGCTGACCTTGGAGAGGTAGTTGACGAAATTGAAGGTGGTGCCCGAACCATCGGAACGGTGGACAACGGTGATCTTGCCGTCCGGCAGCTTCAGGCCCGGGTTCAGAGCGGCAATGGCCGGGTCGTTCCAGGTCTTGATCTTGCCCTGGAAGATGTTGGCGAGGGTCAGGCCGTCGAGCTTCAGCGCGCCCGGGGCGACACCTGCGACGTTGACCACCGGCACCACGCCGCCGATCACCGACGGGAACTGGGCCAGGCCGGCAGCGGCGAGTTCTTCCGGCTTCAGCGGCGCATCGGACGAGCCGAAGTCCACGGTCTTGGCCTTGATCTGGGCGATACCACCACCGGAACCGATGGACTGGTAGTTGACCTTCTTGCCGGTGGCGGCGTTGTAGTCGGCCGACCACTTGGACATGACCGGATAGATGAACGATGCGCCTGCGCCGGTGACATCGGCGGCATTGGCGGCAAACACGGACGACGCGGCGATGACGGCAACGGCAAGGCGCGACTTGAAGGCGTGGATCACGGGGTGGCTCCTGGGATGGATGACGGTGCGGGGTGTCCCGCCCGGCGCTCATTCCATAACCATTTGGTGACAGCGCAGCGACTGCCACATTTAAAGAATGTGACAGTCGCTGCGCTGTTGGCCGAAAGGCAGCCGGGCAAGCCCGGCTCTACGGCAACCCGCGGGGGTGGGGTAGGGTCGGTCGCAAGACGACCGCACGGAAGCGCTCAACGCCCGGCAACGCATTACCAAAAATCGAAAACGAAAAAAGGGCGCAGCCCAAGCTGCGCCCTTCCCATTACAAACGACGACCCGGACTTACCAGAAGAACTGCAGACGCGCTTCCAGGATGTTCGGATCGTCATTGACGAACGTGCGCGACGTCGAGCTGTACTTCTTGCTGTCCACCATCACGTAGTTCAGCATGAACTTGGTGTTGGAGCGCCAGTAGTAGTTCACGCCCACGGTCCAGATGTCCATCTTGCCGCCCAGCACGCCGTCGACGATCGGCGGGCGACCGGCGACCGGGTTGGCGGTCAGGTTGCCATCGTCCAGGTTCATCGAGTCGTAGCGCGCACCCAGCTGCCACATGCCACGGCCCGGCTCGTCCGGCAGGCCGGTGCTCGGCACGCCGCTCTTGTAGCCCCAGGTTTCGCCGGTGATGTTCCACACGCCGCTGACGTAGAAGCCGTCGCTGGTGTAGTTGTCGCGCGTCATGCGCTTGGCCTTGCTGGTGTAGTACTCGGCCTGGGCCTTGAACGGTCCACCGATGTACATGGCTTCGGCACCCAGGGTGCTGACCTTGTCAGTGTCGGTCATGTTGCCGCTGTCGACCAGGCGCGCAGTGGCAAGGTCGGCATTCGGACGGGCACGCACGCGCAGGGTGTCGGCGTCGGTGTCGTAGTCGACATAGCTCAGGCCGAAGTGCAGGACCTGGCCCTTTTCATTGATCGGAGCCCACGTGCCACGTGCGCCGTAGCCGCTGCCATGGGCCAGGTTGCGGGTCAGTTCGCGACCGAAGGCAGAGGCGGTGATCGACCAGTTGTTGTCACCGTAGCTGTAGGCACCCCCCAGACGACGGGCCACCGCGTAGGTGTTGGTGACCGCAGCCTTGGAGATGAAGTCGTTGTTCTTGGTGCTGGACAGTTCTTCCAGGCTGTTGGGCTGCTTGAACTGGCCGGCCTGGATGAAGTGGTTGGAGTTGCCACCCAGCTTGTACTTGACGTTGGTATCGAGGAACTTGTCAGCCTTGGCGTCATAACCGACGACCCATTCCACGTTGCCCGGGCCCTTGCCCTTGAGCACCAGTTCGGCGCGGCGCAGTTCGAACTCGCTGTCCTTGCCGTTGCCTGCGTCGCCGCCGTTGAGGTCGGTTACATCGTTGTCGAACCAGTTGCCGTCAGCCTGGACCAGGCCTTCAAACGTAATCTCCGAACCACCGATCACGTCGATGGCCACTTCGGCGTGAGCGGCCGGCACGTACAGCGCGGCGACCACGGCCGCAGTGAGGAGTTGGCGATGCAGTTTCATGGAGAGGAGCCTTGCAGGCAGGTGGGAAGATGCTGCGCAGGCTAGATCGTGAAGATTGCGTAAATGTGACAGTTCCAGACAATGCGGCACCGGCGCGGAGCCAGGTGCCGTCAAGGGCTGCCATTGATGCCAGACCCAGATGACTGCGCGATTGCGCGCAGATGGCAGTCACGCCGTCGCGTTCAGGCAACGGTTTTCTGTCTGAAGCGGCACAGGTCGCGGATCACGCACTGCGGGCAGTCCGGCTTGCGCGCCCTGCACACATAGCGGCCGTGCAGGATCAGCCAGTGGTGGGCGTCAAGCAGGAACTCGGCCGGAATCACCTTCACCAGCAGGTCCTCGACCGCCCGCACATCCTTGCCCGGGGCCAGGCCGGTGCGGTTGGCGACGCGGAAGATATGCGTGTCCACGGCCATCACCGGTTCGCCGAAGGCGGTGTTCAGCACCACGTTGGCGGTCTTGCGGCCGACGCCCGGCAGTGCCTCCAATGCGGCGCGGTCGCGCGGCACTTCGCCACCATGCTGCTCGATCAACAGGCGGCAGGTGGCAATCACGTTCTTTGCCTTGGCGTTGAACAGGCCGATGGTGGCAATGTATTTCTTCAGGCCGTCTTCGCCCAGTGCAAGTATCGCCTGCGGCGTATTGGCCACGGGGAACAGTTTGCGGGTGGCCTTGTTCACGCCGACATCGGTGGCCTGCGCGGACAGCGCGACGGCGACCAGCAGTTCGAACGGCGTGCTGTATTCCAGTTCGGTCTTCGGGTGCGGATTGAGTTCTCGCAGGCGGGTGAACATTTCCACCACGTCGGCTTTGGGCATGCGCGCGCTGCGCGGCGCTGCCTTGGTTGCAGGGGGCATCAGGACGGCTTTCCCTTTCCGGCGGCCTTGGCCTTCGCCCGCGCCAGAATGGCGGCGGCGGCGGCAGGCAGGGCGGGTTTGAGGTCGGGGGTGGGCGGCGGCGCGCGCCGCGCGTCGCGTTCAGCAGCGCGCCGCGCCAGGCGCACCGCGCGCTGGCGATAGCGCTCGCGGGCGTCCCAGGCACGGTGCAGCCGCTGCTGCGCCGCCAGCAGCTGGTCGGGCAGGTCGGGGTGATCCGGCAAAAGCCGGTCGTCGCCGGCGGCGGGCACATACTCCATCAGCCCTGCCTCCAGGGCGGCGTCGATGCTATCGGCCAACACCTGCTGCAGCAGCTGAACGGGCAGGGGAAGGTGAACCACGGAAACCGTCCGGAAAACGTTAAAAAAAAGTGATATTGAACTCTTGAAACCCAGACGGGTCAGAGCCTGCGTCGTTAGTGGCGATTCAACGTTGCGGCGGCTATCCTAACCCGTCGCCTCAGGGCGACCAAATTCGTCCTGAGTTACCACCCCTGGAGAAATGTTTGATGAAGTTGCGTGCTATCGCGGTCGCTGTCGCGGCCCTGGCCCTGACGGGCAATGCCTTCGCCCAGGACACCTCGTCCGAAAAGGGCAAGCTGAGCTATTACTTCGGTTACGACTACGGCAACAACCTGGCCGAGCTCACCGCGCGTGGTGAACAGCTGGACATCAACTCGGTGGTGAAGGGTCTGCAGGACGCCTACGCCAAGAAGCAGCCGGCGATCACCGCCGAGCAGCTGAAGCCGGCTGTTGAAGCCTTCCAGAAGCGCGAGCAGGGTCGTGCGCAGGCCGCCAAGGCCGAGTACGACAAGGCCGCTGCTGACAACAAGACCAAGAGCACCCAGTTCCTGACCGCCAACAAGGCCAAGGCCGGCGTGCAGGCGCTGCCGAGCGGCGTGCAGTACCGTGTCATCGAAGCCGGCAAGGGTGCCAAGCCGACCCAGGCCAGCACCGTGCAGCTGGAAGTGGCCGGTCCGTTCCCGTACGGCAACCGTCCGCAGGAAGCCCGCCCGGCCCAGCAGATTCCGTCGATCAAGGTCAGCGAAGTCGAAATGAAGGCCATGCGCGAGACCCTGCTGCAGATGCCGGCCGGCTCGAAGTGGGAAGTCACCCTGCCGCCGGAACAGGCCTACGGCGCTGACCCGCGCACCCCGTTCCCGCCGAACGTCGCCGTCCAGTTCGAAATCAAGCTGGTCAGCGTCAAGTAATCAGCTACGGAAACACCGAACGCGCCGATGGAAACATCGGCGCGTTTTTATTTGCGTAGAGCCGGGCTTGCGCGGCTGCTGTTGGATTCGTGCGAACAACCGGTGGTCATCGGGTCCCTTGCCTGGGCCGATCGGGGTGGGTTTGCGGGACACGCCGTGAATCCGTCCATGGAGGCTCGTCAAAAACATCCATGTTTTTGACGGTCCCGCAAATCCACCCCGACCGGCCCCCGACAGAAGGTCGGTGGCCACAGGAGATCAACAACGCACGCGGCTGTTGCTCTCCGATCCGCACCACGCGATCCATTGAGGGAGGGGGCCGGATGTCCTCCGGAGGGACACTCCACGGCATGGGTTCGGCGCATGCGCCGAACGGGTTGGGCAGGAGGCCCAACCCCGGCCTTGCCGTATGCGCAGGACAGCGCATACGAGCAAGCCGTGGAGTAGCCTACATGGACGTACTTGCGGCGTGTCCCGGAGCGAGGGCGTCCGGCCCCCTCCCAACACGGAACAACTGAAACGCTGCAGTTCGCGACCAACCAATGCGCTAATGTTGCAAATCGAACTTCATGGAAGAGACACCCCATGCACCACCCACTCCCTGCATCGGCATCTGCGCGCTGGATCGCGTCGGGCTGTGTACGGGCTGCCTGCGCACCATGGACGAGATTGCAGGGTGGCGTGACATGAGCCGCGAGCAACAGCACCACGTCATGCAGCACACGCTGCTGCTGCGCGAGCAGTTGCGGCAATCCCTGCACGGCTCGCTGGCCGATCACGAACGCCTGCTGCGCGCGTTGCACCCGCTGGATGCGCCGCCGTCCGGGGATGGCTGGAACCGTAGCGAACTGATCGACCTGCTGCCGCCCGGGCCACCGGTGGAAGCGGCGGTGCTGGCCGGCATCGTGCCGCGCGCCAGTGGGGCCCAGGTCATTCTGACCCGGCGCACCGAAACTCTGCGCCAGCACGGCGGCCAGGTCGGCTTTCCCGGCGGGCGCACCGAGCCGGATGACCGCGATGCGGTTGCCGCCGCGCTGCGCGAAAGCAACGAAGAAATCGCGCTGCCGTTGGATCGCGTGCAGCCGCTGGGCTATCTCGACCCATTCGTCACCATCACCGGGTATCGCGTGATGCCGGTGGTGGCGGTGATCGACCCGGACTTTGTCCCGGTTCCACAACCGGCCGAAGTGGCTGAGGTATTCGAAGTGCCGTTGGATTACCTGCTCGACCCCGCCAATCTGCACCAGGTGGAAATCGAGCATCGCGGACGCATCCGCCACGTGCTGGAATACGGCTGGCCCGGCCAGCGCATCTGGGGAGCCACCGCCGCCATGCTGTACAACCTGCGACGCCGACTGGAGCAGCTTGCATGAACACGCCCGCCGAATGGACCCCGCTGATCGATGCCGTCACCTTGGCTGCCATGCTCGGCCAGGAGCGACCGCGCCTGCTGGATGCGCGTGCCACAGCCAGTGCGCCGCGTGTGCTGGACGCCCGCTTTTCGCTGGCCGACCCGCAGTCCGGGGCCGCCGCATATGCCCAGGGGCATATCGAAGGTGCGGTCCACGCCGACCTGAACCGGGACCTGGCCGACCTCACCAAGGTCGGCGAGGGACGTCACCCCTTGCCCGACAGCGACGCGTTTGCCGCCCGACTCGGTCGCTGGAGCATCAGCCCGGACACCCCGGTGGTGGTGTATGACGCCGGCGACGGCAGCATGGCGGCTGCGCGCGCATGGTGGATGCTGCGCCTGATCGGCCACGATCGGGTCGCTGTGCTGGATGGTGGCCTGGCGGCCTGGCAGGCTGCTGGCTATCCGCTGACCGCCGACGTACCGGCGCTGGCCGGTGTGCCGGCGTACCCCGGCCGTTTTGATCGCGACCAGATTGCCTCGGTGGAGGAGGTCGCCGCCCGCCTCAAGCATGCCCCCGGTTGGCTGCTGGACGCGCGCGCCGGCGAGCGTTTCCGTGGCGAAGTGGAGCCGCTCGATCCCGTGGCGGGCCACGTGCCGGGCGCGGTCAACCGCCCCTTCGCCCTGAACGTCCATGAGGGCCGGCTGCGCCCGGCCGCGGATCTGCGCGCCGCACTGCAGCCGCTGATCGGCACGCATGATCCGAAGCAGGTGGTGCTGATGTGCGGTTCCGGCGTGACTGCGTGCCATCTGCTGCTGGCGATGGAAGTGGCCGGGTTGACCGGCGCACGTGTCTATCCCGGCTCGTGGAGCGGCTGGGTCAGCGACTCCAGCCGTCCGGTCGCCACCGGCCCTTAAACTGGGCATTTCGTTGCCCGGGCGCGTGGCGACGCGTTTTTCCATACGGCGCGTCATTGATGTCGCGGCGCGCCCGGCAAAGCGCAATGGCGGATCAAGCAGCCAGCGTCTGCAACCGCACCGCCGCCAGCACCCGCGGCCACGGGAACAACGGCCCCGGATCGCTCTTGCGTGGCACCTGTCGTTCGGCATCGTCGCTGGCTTCAACCTGCCGCGTGTCCAGTGCTTCATGGCCGGCAATGAACTGCAGCCCGGGCAGGGTGTCGCACAGGTGCTGCAGCAGATCGATCAACGCCGCAATCTGCACATCGGGGTAGTCCTCGTCCATCGCCTGGTGACGCGAGTCCAGCCAGTGCGGATAGCGCCCGGTGTTGACCAGTTCGATTCCGATCGAGCGCGGATTGAAGCCGCTCACGTGGTGGGCGGTGCGGTCCACCGGCACATACTCCGTGATCCTGCCGTCGCGGTCGATGTAGTAGTGCCCACTGTTGCCGCTGCCGCTGTCATACAGCACGCGCTCGCCGTACTCGCGGGCCATCGCCAGATCCGGCAGTTCGGTGCAGTGGATCACCACCAGGTCAATGTCCTCGCGCGGACGTTCGGCCAGCTTCGCCACGTAGGGCAGCGGGTGCAGGTCGATACGGGGCGGGGTACGGTCGGGCATTTCACGATGCTAGCATTCAGGTCATGAGCGCAACCAACACTTCCCCCTGTTTTTCCCGCGCGGTCCCGGCATGAGCCGCGGCCACTGCATTCTGTCGCACGGCTTTGAAAGTGGCCCCGATGCGACCAAGGTGACCGCCCTGGCCGAGGTCGCCGAACGCCTGGGTTTCACCCATGAGCGTCCGGACTTCACCGACCTGGATGCCCGCCGTGAGGTGAGCAATGTCGGAGACGTGCCGGCCCGCCTGCAACGGCTGGTCGGCCTGGCAGCGGCCGCTGCCGCCCGCGGTCCAGTGGTGCTGGCTGGCTCGAGCCTTGGGGCCTACATTTCGGCCATTGCGTCGCTGCAGGTGCCGACCCAGGCCCTGTTCCTGATGGTGCCGCCGACCCGGATGGGGCCGATGCCGGCACTGGACGCTGCGCGGGTGCCGACCAGCGTGGTGCATGCCTGGCAGGACGAGCTGATTCCCGCTGCCGACGTGATCGCCTGGGCCCAGGCCCGCTCGGCGCGGCTGCTGCTGGTGCAGGACGGTCACCGCCTGGAGCGCCATGTGGAGGCCTCGGCCCGGGCCTTCGAGGAACTGCTGGCGGAGCTGTAAACGTCGGGCGGTGCCGCGTCCGGGCAATCGGTGGCCAACGTAGAACCGGGCTTGCCCGGCTGGGACGTACCGGCAAGGCTTCAGCGGGGCGTAGAGCCGGGCTTGCCCGGCTGGGACGTACCGATAAGGCTTCAGCGGGGCGTAGAGCCGGGCTTGCCCGGCTGGGACGTACCGATAAGGCTTCAGCGGGGCGTAGAGCCGGGCTTGCCCGGCTGGGACGTACCGATAAGGCTTCAGTGGGGCAAGCCCCGCTCTACGCGGGTCCAAGGTCGTTCAACGGTCCCGGCGCGATGAAGACGGCGCGCGCCCCGCACTCCTTGCCGGGCGCTTGCTGCCGGGTCACGTACAATGCGCGGTCCGCTGACCTGTGTACCCACCCCCGTGAAATTCTTTGTTTCCTGCGCCAAAGGCCTGGAGTATCTGCTCGCCGACGAACTGCTGGCGCTAGGCCTGCCCAAGGCTACCGCTACCATCTCCGGTGTGAACGCCGAGGGCGAGCTGGCGCAGGCGCAGCGGGTGGTGCTGTGGTCGCGGCTGGCCAGCCGCGTGTTGTGGCCCATCGCAGAATTTGACTGCCCCGACGAGGCCTCGCTGTACCAAGGGGTCAGCGCCATCGCCTGGGAGCAGCATATCGCCCCGGAACTGACCCTGGCCGTGGATGCACACGTCTCCGGCACCGAGATCACCCATGCACGCTTCGCCGCGCAGCGGGTCAAGGACGGCGTGGTCGACAGCCTGCGTGCGCAGGGTCTGGAGCGGCCGTCGGTGAATGTTGAGTTCCCGGACGTGCGTTTGAACCTCTCACTGCGCAAAGGACGCGCCACGATCTCCATCGACCTCGGCGGCGGCCCCATGCACCGCCGTGGCTGGCGCATGGCGCAGAACGATGCGCCCTTGAAGGAGAACCTGGCCGCCGCCGTCCTGCTGCGCGCCAACTGGCCGAAGATCCACGCCGAAGGCGGCGGCCTGCTCGACCCGATGTGCGGCAGCGGCACCTTGCTGATCGAAGGTGCGCTGATGGCCGCCGACGTCGCCCCGGGCCTGCAGCGCCACGGCAGTATTCCGCCCAGCCGCTGGCTCGGCTTCGACCGCGACAGCTGGAAGGCGCTGCTGACCGAAGCCCGTGAGCGCGAACAGGTCGGGCGCGCCGCGCTGAAGCAGGTGATCCACGGCAGCGACATCGACCCGCTGGCGATCCGCGCCGCGAAGGAAAACGCCGACGTGGCCGGCGTCTCTGACGCCATCTGGTTCGGGGTGCGTGACGTGGCCGACGTGCAGGTGCCGCCGCAGGAAACCGGCTGCGTGGTGTGCAACCCGCCCTACGATGAGCGTCTGGCCGCTGACGCGGTGCTGTACCGGCGCATTGGCGATGCACTCAAGCGTGCGGTGCCGCAGTGGCGCGCCAGCCTGCTGTGCGGCAGCGCGGACCTGGCCTTTGCCACCGGCCTGCGCGCCAGCAAGAAGTACCAGCTGTTCAATGGTGCGATCGAGTGTGCGTTGATTGTCTGCGATCCGATCGCGGTACCGCAGCGCGAGAACAGCGGTGCGCCCCGCGAACTGAGCGAAGGTGCGCAGATGGTGGCCAACCGGCTGCGCAAGAACATCCGCAAGTACAAGACCTGGCGCAGCAAGGCCCAGGTCACCTGCTACCGCGTCTACGACGCCGACCTTCCCGAGTACGCCGCCGCCATCGACGTCTATCAGGAAGACGGCGGTGCCGCTCGCACCTTCCTGCATGTGCAGGAATACGCTGCGCCGGCCACCATTCCTGACGTGGATGTGCGCCGCCGCCGCAACGAGCTGCTGTCGGCCGCGCGCGAGGTGTTCCAGGTGCCGGCCGAGCAGGTCGCGCTGAAGTCGCGCGAGCGCGGCAAGGGGGGCAGCAAATACGGTCGTTTCGAGCAGCGCGGCGAGTTCATCATGGTTCGCGAGAACGACGCGCTGCTGCGGGTGAACCTGTTCGACTATCTCGATACCGGCTTGTTCCTTGACCACCGCCCGTTGCGTTGGCACATGGGCCAGGTCGCCGAAGGCCAGCGCTTCCTCAATCTGTTCTGCTACACCGGCGTGGCCAGCGTGCAGGCCGCCGTGGCCGGTGCTGCTTCGACCACCAGCGTGGATCTGTCCGGCACCTATCTGCAGTGGTGTGCCGACAACCTCGCCTTGAATGGCAAGGGCGGCAGCCAGCACACTCTGGTGCAGGCCGACGCATTGGCCTGGCTGGAAGCCGAGCGTCACCGTTTCGACGTGATCTTCTGTGATCCGCCGACGTTCTCGAATTCGGCCCGTGCCGATGATTTCGATGTGCAGCGCGAACATGTGCGCCTGCTGCGGGCGGCGGTCAACCGGCTCACTCCGGAAGGCGTGCTGTACTTCTCCAACAACTTCCGTCGTTTCAAGCTGGACGAGGAAGCGGTGAAGGAGTTCGCGCAGTGCAAGGAGATCACTGCCGATACCATTGATGAGGATTTCCAGCGCAATCCGCGCATCCACCGCGCGTGGGAGCTGCGCCGCTACGGCGCGTGAAGAAATGCGCCGTGCCAGTGCGGGCGGCGGTTGACGTATGCACGTGGCGGTGACGTAGAGCGGGGCTTGCCCCGCTGAAGCTTTACCCGTGCACCCCAGCCGGGCAAGCCCGGCTCTACGGTAGAGCACGACCGCCGCTCACATCACCGCAGCCACCAATCCCAGCACCGGCAACCCGCATGCCAGCGGCTTCAACCAGCGCTGCCGCCACGGATACAGCCCGAACGCGATCGGCAGCCCTGCAATGGTCAACGTGCCCAGCCACAGCACCGGGCCGGCGGCCCAACCGTGATCCATCACGCTCAGCGCGAACGAAACGCACAGCAGCGCCCAGCCCAGCACGCGCCAGCGGGTGCGCACAATCGCGCTCGCAGCGGCCTTGCCGTGCAGGTCCAGCTGATGTTTTTCCATCGCCAGCGACAGCGCGGTGAACGCGGCGAAACTCAAGGTCACGGCAAGCAGCATCATGCGCTGGCCTCCGCCGGCACCGGCGGTTTCGGAGCCGCCGCTGCAGCGGCCTGGTGTTTCTTCTTCTCAGCCGCGCTCAGTGACGGCTGCCAGCGCTGCATGCGCAGGCCGCAATAGGCGAGCATCGCGCCGAAGGCCAGCATTACCAGGTCGAAACCGGCCAGCACCCAATCTCCGGTCCGCAGGGTCACGCCCAGATGCGCATGCGTGGTCAGCGCGTTCACCACCGGAATCAGCGCGAACAATGCGGCACCCACGTACAGCTGCGCCGCCCACATCAGCCGCTTGGGCCACAGGAAGGCAGCCAGCAGCGCCGCGCCCCAGGCATAAAAGAACACATTGGCCTCAGCGGCCGGTCGCTCGGCCAGATTCAGCGGCAGCAGCCGGTTGCTCCAGAAGTAGGCCGCGAACGCAATCGGCAGGCCGGCCACCGCGCCGATGTTGAGCGCGTCGACCAGGCGCAGGCCGAAGCCGATCCTGCCGGACTTGGCATGCTTGGGCCGTTCCTTCACCGCCCACAACACCACGCCGCTGGCAACCATCAGGCAGCCAACCAGACCGGACAGGAAGAACAGCGCACGCAGGCCCCAATCGGCAAAGTGGGCCAGATGCAGGCCATACATCACGCCGCGGGTCTGGGTGGCTCCGCCCGGTACCGGGCTCGCCTGAAGCAGTTCGCCGCTGACCGCATTGAAGCGCAGCGAAGGTGCGTCACTGGACAGGCGACGGCCATCGCGCTGGTAGACGTCCACCACCGCATTGGCGGCGCCGGGACGGGACACGACGAAGCTGCCCACATCCGCGCCGTTCCATTCGTGCCGCGCGCTGTCCAGCAACTGCTGGATCGGTACGGGCGTGGCGCTGCCTTCGCCAGGGCCTTCCACGTCGGCCATGCGTGCAAAGGCTTCGCTGTAGAACGCCGCTTCATCGTTCGGGTAGGCCTTGTTCATGCCCCACGGCAGGTACATGAACATCAGGGTGACGATGCCGGTGTAGGTGATCATGGCGTGGTAGGGCAGGGCCATCACCGCGCTGACGTTGTGGAAGTCCAGCCACGAACGCAGGCCCTTGTCCGGGCGGAAGGTGAAGAAGTCCTTGAAGATTTTCTTGTGGGTGATCACCCCGGTGATGATCGCCACCAGCATGAACATGGCGCAGAAGCCGACCAGGTAGCGCGCCCACAGCACCGGAATGTAGTGCAGGTCGAAATGCAGGCGGTAGAAGAAGTCGCCGCCACGGGTCTGGCGTGCGCTCACTTCCGCGCCGGTGTTCGGGTCGACCGTGGCGTCACCGAAGCGACCGCCGCCGCGCCGCCGCTTTTCGCCTTCAACTGGCGGTTTCACCATCGACTCGGGATTGCGCCAGAACATGCGCATGGCCGGGTTGCGCGGGCTGGGCAGAGTGACGTTCCACGATTCGGCCTGCGGAGCCTTTTGCTGCAGGAAGGCGAGCGCGCGTTGCGCGGCCACGTCGCTGCTGACCGTGCTGCGCGGCAACTCCGGGCGCATCCAGCGGCTGATCTCGTCGCGGTAGTAGCTGGCGGTGCCGGCCATGAAGATCAGCAGCAGCACCCAGCCGACCAGCAGGCCGGTCCAGGTGTGCAGCCAGGCCATTGACTGACGGAAGCCGTTCTTCATGCGCGACCCTCCAGCAGCAGCGTGCCGAGCCAGAACAGTGCGGTGGGCAAGGCGATGCCGATCCAGGCGCGCAACACGGTGCGGGTGGCGAACGCCCACAGCGCCGCGCAGGCGCACAGCACAATGCCCACCAGCATGCCGGTCAGCACGGCCTGCGAGCGCTCGGCCGGCATTGCCACCGCGAAGAACATCGAGCAGGTCGCGGCCAGCGCATAACCACCGAAGATTGCCGCCAGACTGCGTGAGAGCACGCCCAGCCAGGGGCGGGCGAAGAAGCGGCCCACAGGGGCGAGCCAATGTGCGTCGGGCGTGCTGTCCACAAGGTCCTGCAAAGTCGAAGTTGCAACGGCAATCGCCCACTACGGAGCGTAGCAGGCAGCAAGGGCGGCCCTCCTTGGCCCAGCCACTGTTTGGCGCAGCGGTATCCCTGGAGCTTGTCCCGCCTTGTCGTATTCGACATGCCGGGTCGCAGCGAATGATAGTCATTATCATTTCTATCTTCAAGTCACCGGTGATGCCTGTCATCTGATGTGGTGCGCGTCGTCATCTCCACGACATCCCAGCTGAACAGACTGCGCCCCGCGCGGCGGAGCGGAGGGTCCACGCGTCCCCCTTTCGAGTTGACCTGGAGTTGCTGGTGAAGCGTTGTGCGTTGGCGGTTGCCGTTGTGTCCGTTGTTTCTCTCGTCATGGCTGCCGAAGGGCATGCCCAGACCGCTCCTGCAGGGACTGCCGCGGCCCCCACCCATCTGGACACGATGGTCGTCACCGGTACGCGCGGCAGCAACCGTACCCAGTTCGACACCTTGGCTCCGGTGGACGTGTTCTCACAGGAAGAGATCCTGGCCATCGAGTCGAGCGATCTCAATGACGTGCTGGCGCAGCTGGTGCCGTCGTTCGTGGTGCAGCGCATGCCGATGAACGACGGCCTGGTGTTCGTGCGTCCGGCCACGCTGCGTGGGCTTTCGCCTGACCAGACGCTGGTGCTGGTCAACGGCCGCCGCTTCCACCGTTCCGCATTGCTTGGCGCGCGCGGTGCACAGGGCCCGGACCTGGCACAGATTCCGGTGCACGCCATCCAGCGCATCGAAGTCCTTCGTGACGGTGCCTCGGCGCAGTACGGCTCCGATGCCATCGCCGGCGTGATCAACATCATCCTGGACGATCGCGTGGGTGGCGAAGTGTCGCTGGGACTGTCCGAGTACAGCGAGGGCGACGGTCGCGGCCGCAAGTTCGGTGCCCGTCACGGCTTCGCACTGGGGGATTCCGGCAGCCTGTCGCTGTTCGCCGACTGGGACACGTCCGATGCCACCTCGCGCAGCCGTCAGCGTGCCGATGCCATCGCCTTCCAGAACGCACATCCGGAACTGGACGTGCCCAACCCGGTGCAGCGCTGGGGCCAGCCGGACCTGGAGAATCGACGCGCCGGCTTCAACCTCAACCTGGCGCTCAACGACAGCCTGGACCTTTACGGCTTCGGCCTGTTCGGTCACAGCGAAGGCATGAGCGACTTCAACTGGCGCAACCCGGACGGCACCGCCTCGGTGTACAACCCAAGCAGCGTGTTCCCGGGCTGGGACGCACGTTCGCTGTATCCCACCGGCTTCAGTCCACAGTACGGCAACGAGCAGGACGACCTGCAGACCGTGCTTGGCCTGCGCGGCTACATTGGCGAGCGCTGGCGCTGGGATGTGAGCGCGTCGTACGGTCGCAACGAGATTGACTACACCCTGGGCAACGCGCTCAACGCCTCGCTCGGGCCGCAAAGTCCGACCTCGTTCTATCTGGGGCGGCTGTCGCAGACCGAGAAGAACGTCAATGCCGACGTGGTCTATTCGCTGCCCGTATCCGCGCTCGAAGGGCCGATCAACATCGCCTTCGGTGCCGAGGCGCGCGAGGAACTCTATGCGGTGAAGGCCGGCGACCCGGCGTCCTATGCGATTGGCGCAGGCGCGGCGACCGGACTGGCCGGCGGTGCCAACGGCGCGCCCGGCTTCAGCGACACCAATGCTGGCAGCTGGAGCCAGCGCAGCCGCGCTGCCTACATCGACGTGGAAGCGCCGATCACCGCACGCTGGACGGTGGGAGCAGCGACCCGCTACGAGCACTTCTCGGCCTTCGGCGAGAGCATCGACGGCAAGCTGTCCACCCGCTTTGCCTTCACCCCGGATGTCGCCATCCGTGGTTCGGTGTCGACCGGCTTCCGCGCACCGACGCCGGGTCAGCTGTACACCCAGAGCACCCAGCAGGGCCTGGATACGGTGACCCTGCAGGTGTTTACCACCGGCCGCCTGTCGCCGAGCGACCCGCTGGCCGTGCAACTGGGCGCACAACCGCTCAAGCCCGAACAGTCGCGCACCGCCTCGCTCGGTCTGACCTGGAAGAACGATGCCGGTTTCTCCGGCTCGGTGGACGTGTATGACATCAAGGTCACCGATCGCTTCAGCCAGTCGGCCGCCTACGCCGTGCCGGCCGGCACGCCGAACCCGCTGCGCTTCACCTCGGTGAGTTTCTATACCAACGATTTCGATACCACCACGCGGGGCGTGGACGTGGTGGGCAGCTACGTCACCGGTCTGGGTGCAGGGCGACTGAACACGACGCTGGGCTACAACTACAACCAGACCACCGTCGACAGTGGCCGCACCGGCGTGGCGACCAATGAAAGCCAGCGCCGCATCTTCGAGGAGCGTCTGCCCGAGCACAAGGCCACGCTGAGCAGCCAGTACGAGATCGGGCGCTGGAGTGTGCTCGGCAAGCTGCGATACTACGGGGCATGGACCGACTCTTCCGGCAATGCCACCGGCGACATCTTCCAGCGCTTTGGTGCGATGAGCTTCTTCGACCTGGCGCTCAGCTACAAGGTCACCGATCAGCAGACCCTGCGCCTCGGCGCGGACAACCTGTTCGACCGGTATCCCGACGAAGCCACGTTCCAGGCCAGCCGCGGCCTGATCTACTCGCGGAACGCGCCGTATGACACTGATGGTCGCAACGTCTACGCCGAATACCGGATCCGTTACTGATGGACCGGCAACGACGTCACCTGCTGCGCGGGGCGCTGGCCCTGCCGCTGGCGGCCGGCATGGCGGGCAACGCCATGTCGGCTGAGCCGGCGGTGCTGCCCGCGCCTGGCGGTCGAACCCCGGCCCAGTTGGCCAGCGACGAGGGCTGGTGGGGGCAGGTGCGCGCGCTGTACGACCTCACCGATGAGGTCGTCATGCTCGACAATGGCTACTGGGGCGCTATGGCGCGCCCCGTGTTGCAGGCCTATCAGCAGGCCACCGCCACGGTGAACGCCGGCAATGCCTGGTTCGGACGGCGCACGTTCCCGCCGCTGTTCGAGCAGGCGCGACTGCGTCTGGCCGAGGTGCTGGCGGTGGATGCGGACGAGCTGGTGCTGACTCGTGGTGCCACCGAAGCGATGCAGGTGCTGATCGGCGGCTACCGCCGGCTGCAACCCGGCGACACAGTGCTGTACGCCGATACCGACTACGACAGCATGATCGTTGCCATGCAATGGCTGCAGGTGCGGCGTGGCGTGGTCCCGGTGCGCATCGCCTTGCCCGAGCCGTTCGATCACGATGGCATCGTGGGGATTTACCAGCGGGCGCTGGCGCAGCACCCGCGTACGCGCCTTCTGCTGCTCACCCAGGTCAACCATCGCAACGGCATGTTGCTGCCGGTGGCGCAGATCAGCGCAATGGCCCGCGCCGCCGGGGTGGATGTGGTACTGGATGCAGCGCATGGAATCGGCCAGGTCGATACCCCGCTGCGCCAGCTCGGCGCGGACTTCGTCGGCATCAACCTGCACAAGTGGATCGGCGCACCGGTGGGGTTGGGGGCTGTGTACGTAAAGCGGGGCAGGGTACGCGATCTGGATCCATACATGGGCGAAGCGGACGGCGACGACCTGCGCACCCGCGTGCATACGGGCACGGTGAATTTCGCTGCGGTGATGGCGTTGCCGGCGGCGTTGGACCTGCACCAGCGCATTGGCGTGGCCAACAAGCGCGCACGCTTGCTGCATCTGCGCAACCGCTGGCTGGAAGCAGTACGTGACGACGAACGGATCCAGCTGCTGGCCTCACCGGACGAGCGCCTTGCCAGCGCCATCGCCGGCTTCCGCCTGCGCGGCCAGACCGGCATGGCGGCCAACGCCGCCACTGCCGAGCGCATGGTCAAACAATCCGGCGTGTTCGTCGTGCCACGCGACGGCCTGGCCTCTGGCGCATGCCTGCGTGCCACCCCGGGCATTTTCAGCACGCCCGCGCAGATGGACGCGCTGGTCGCCGCGATCCGCGCGGTAGCGAGGTAGCGGCGTCAGCGCTTCGCGCAGGCCTTGCTCATGTCGGCCTGGACACTGTCCGGGGTTTTGCGGCCGAAGATTTCGGCGATCTCGGAGCGGGTCTTGAGGTCTTCGCACTTCTCCGGATCCATCGAACCGTCAATGACGGTACCGCGCACTGGTTCCTGGTAACGGCCAGCGGCGACCTGCTGCTGGCGGCGGGCATCCAGCAGGCTGCGTTCGGCGCGGGTCTTGTCGGCCCACGTCAGGTTGGGATCGCGGGTGATCGGGCGGGTGACCCCGGTGTCCTGCTCGGGTGGGCAGGGCACGGTCTGGTAGATGGTCTGGCCCTTGTCTGCGCATTTGTACACGCGCTGGGCATGGGCGCTGCCCGCCAGCGCGCACAGCGCCAGCATCATGATGATCCGTTTCATGGCGGCCCCCTGTGAGCCTGTGTGTTCCTGAATGGGCGGCAGAATACGCGAACCCCATCACAAAAACACCCGGTCAAAGTGTCAACCGACGGTCACCAGTGCAGCCACACTGTCAACGCATGCAAGGCCAGCCCGATCAGCCCCCCCACCAGGGTGCCGTTGAAGCGGATGAACTGCAGGTCGCGGCCTACGCTGAGCTCCAGCTGCTCGACCAGATGGCGCTCGTCCCAGCCTTTCACGGTCTGCGCGATGTGGGTGGTGACCCCCTCGCGCAGCCGGCTGGTCAGGCGCTCGGCCCCGTCCATGAGATGCTGGTTCAGCGCCTCGCGCAGTGCAGGGTCGTTCTGCAGTGCTTCGCCCACGCCGCCCAGACTGCGCCGCAGGTGGCCGGCCAGCGCGGACTCTTCACTGGACAGGTCTGCCCGCAACGCCGCATGGATGCGCGCCCACAGCCCCTGCACGTAGTCCTGCACGGCCGGGTGCTCGATCACGCGCTGCTTGATCTGCTCGATCTGCGCGGCCAGGTCCGGGTCCTCGCGCAGCCGGCGGATGTAGTCGGCCAGCCAGGTTTCGTAGTCCCGCCGCAGGGGGTGCTCGGGTTCGGCCAGGATCTGCTGCAGCTCGCCCAGGATCGCGTGGGCCAGACGCTCGGCCAGGCTGTCGCCGATTTCGTCGATGGGTTTCACCCAGTTCACGGTACTGGCCAGCTTCGGCCATTCGCGCTGAATGTAGCGGACGATCAGCTCGGACGCACGTTCCTTCACCGCCGGCCTGTCCAGCCATTCGCTGACCCGGGTCAACCCTTCGTCCAGTACGCGCTGGTGGCGGTTGTCGGCTGTGAGCAGGCCCAGCAGTTCACCGGCAGTGGCGGCAGCATTCCACTGCCGCAGTTGCTGGATCACGAAGCCCTGGATGCTGCGGCGGACCGCGGCCTCATCCAGGAAATCCAGGGCCTGCAGCGCCCAGCCGCGCGCCATGTCGGCCAGCATCCGCGCGCGCACCGGGTCGGCCAGCCAGCTGCCCAGCCGGCTGGCCGGGTCGAACACCTGCAGCCGTGCCAGCAGCGCCTGCGGTTCCAGAAACTGGTCACGCACGAACACGGCCAGGCTGTCGGCGATGCGATCCTTGCTGTGTGGAATGATCGCGGTGTGTGGAATCGGCAGACCCAGCGGCCGGCGGAACAGCGCCACCACCGCGAACCAGTCGGCCAGCGCGCCCACGGCCGCCGCTTCGCAGAAGGCGGAGACCCAGGCCCAGATGCCGCGCTCGCCGTTGAGGTGGCTGATGACGAAACCGGCCAGCATGGCCAGCAGCATCAGCAGCGCAATGGCTTTGAGGCGGCGCAGCTGGGCGCGGCGCGGGTCGGGAGCGGAGATGGAATTCATGCGGCCAGTCTATCGGCCGTCAGATGATCGCGCCCTGCACGGGGCGGGGTGATTCGGCTTTGCGTAGAGCCGGGCTTGCCCGGCTGCCTGAAATCGCGCGCGGTGACGGCAGCCGGGCAAGCCCGGCTCTACGTGTGCGTCGGCGTCTGAACGCGGCCCTGGCCGGCAAGCCATTACGTGTTGGCAGCGCGCAGGGCCGCCAGCTGTTTGCGCAGCGCGTCGTTTTCCAGCGTCAGCGCAATCACCCGCTGGCGCAGCTCGGCCGGACCTTCGCCCAGCGCCTCCAGCGCCTCGGCAATCTCCGCTTCACGGCTGGGGTCGGCTTCGAAATCGGCTTCGGCCGTGGCAAGTACCTCCTGCACCGGCTTGCGCGGCTTGCGCTTGGCCTCGCGCACGCGCTTGGCCGCCTGCTTCAGCTCGTCCTTGCCCGCCTGGGCGGCCGCACGCTGTTCGTCTTCGGGCAGGTCGGCCACCGCAGCGGCGGCGCTGATCGAGATCACGCCCGTCTTCACCGCTTCCACCAGTTCCGGCGCGGCCTGCTTGTGGATGCGCTCGATCATGCCGACCTGGCTGCTGCTCAGGCGTGCCTCGCGGGCCATGTCAGCGCGGCTGACCTTGGGCGCGGGAGCCCAAGGCGGGCTGTCTTCGTCGCCTGCGCCCGGCGCTTCGGTAATCTCACCGTCGCTTTCCTGCTGCAGCAGCGCCTGTTCGGCACGATGGCGCTCGGCCAGGATGTCGCGCTTGCGCAGCGCCAGCACGCCGCGCTGGAAGTCGGACACGCTGCGGCGGCCCAGGTGCTGCTCGATCATCCACAAATGCACGTCGTCCATCGACTGGAAACGGGTGTTCTGCACGGTCTGGAACGGCAGGCCGTGCTTCTGGCAGATGCCGTAGCGGTTATGTCCGTCCACCAGCACGTCGTTCCACAGCACCAGCGCATCGCGGCAACCTTCGGCCAGGATGCTGCGTTCGAGCGCCTCATGCTCGTCCGCGGTCAGCGGGTCGATATAGGCCTTGAGTTCTTCTTTGACGACGATTTCCATGCAATCCGGTACGCGGGCGGGACGTGACCGACCATTGTACTGGTCACCCGGTGGCCCGGATCATCTCGCCCAGCACATCCACGATCCGGTCGATCTGGTCTGTATCGATGATCAGCGGCGGCGACAGCGCGATCACATCGCCGGTGCAGCGCACCAGCAGCTGACCGTTGCGGAAGCAGCGCTCGAACACCTCGTAGCCGCGGCTGCCCGGGGCGTCCTTGCGCGCGGCCAGCTCCACCGCGCCGATCAGTCCGAAGTTGCGGATGTCGATCACGTTGGGCAGCCCGCGCAGGCTGTGCAGGCGGCTTTGCCAGTACTCGCCCAGCTCGATGGCGCGGTCGAACAGCCCCTCGGCCGCATAAGTGTCCAGCGCCGCCAGCGCTGCTGCGCAGGCCAGTGGATGGGCCGAATAGGTATACCCATGGAACAGCTCGATAGCCCCGGGCGGCCCCTGCATGTAAGCACTGTGGATGGCGTCGGAGACCAGCACCGCGCCCATCGGCACCGCGCCGTTGGTCAGGCCTTTGGCCATCGTCAGCAGGTCCGGGGTGACCCCGAAGCGCTGCGCCGCAAACGCGTTGCCGACCCGGCCAAAACCGGTGATCACCTCGTCGAACACCAGCAGGATGCCGTGCTGGTCGCAGATCTCGCGCAGCCGCTGCAGGTAGCCCGGGGTCGGCAGGATGACGCCGGCTGAGCCGGCGATGGGTTCCACAAACACCGCCGCAATGGTGGATGCGTCATGCAGCGCGATCAACCGTTCCAGATCCTCGGCCAGTTCGGCACCGTGGCGGGGCAGACCGGGGCTGAATGCATTGCGTGACAGGTCGAGGGTGTGGCGCAGGAAGTCGGTGCTGGCCAGCAGGGGGCCAAATGCCTTGCGGTTGTTGGGTAGGCCGCCGATCGACAGGCCGCCGAAACCGACCCCGTGATAGGCCTTTTCGCGGCCGATGAAGCGGGTGCGCTGGCCCTCGCCGCGCAGGCGGTGGTAGCCCAGCGCGATCTTCATCGCGGTATCCACCGCTTCGGAGCCGGAATTGGTGAAGAAAACATGGTTCAGCGAGGCCGGTGCCAGCGCCGCCAGCCGCTGTGCCAGCAGGAACGGCAGCGGCGTGCCCATCTGGAACGGCGGGGCGAAATCCAGCTGCGCGGCCTGTTCCTGGATCGCCTGCACAATGCGCGGGCGGGCATGGCCGGCATTGCAGCACCACAGCCCGGCCGCGCCATCCAGAATCGGGCGGTCGTCGACGTCGTGGTAGTACATCCCCTCGGCACGAACCAGCAGGCGCGGTGCAGCCTTGAACTGCCGGTTGGCAGTGAACGGCATCCAGAACGCCTCCAGTGAATCGGGGCGCTGCCGGGACAACGTGGACAGCGGGGTCTGCGCGGACGCCATCGGTCACTCCGGTCTTGAACAAGGTACTCACGACTCTATCGCAGCTGCATCACGGCGTACCGTGACGGAACCGGTATAACGGGGCCAGATTGTCCAGCTGGAGGGCTGATGAGCATCCTGCATGAACGTGCCGCGCGCACCCGCGCCGAATGGCAACAGCAGGCAGACGCGCTGCGCCCGCAGGGTCAGGCGTTTATCGACGGGCGCTATGTGGACGCCGCCGACGGCGCGTGTTTCGACTGCATCAGCCCGGTCGATGGGCGGCTGTTGGCCCAGGTCGCCGACTGTGCTGCGGCCGATGTGGATCGTGCCGTGGTCGCTGCGCGCCGCAGTTTCGAAGCCGGGCACTGGTCGCGGGCATCGCCCGTACAGCGCAAGCGGGTGCTGCTTCGGCTGGCCGACCTGATCGAGCAGCATGCGGACGAACTGGCACTGCTCGAATCCCTGGACATGGGCAAGCCGGTGCGCGACGCCCGCAATGACGACCTGCCCGGTGTGCTGCGCTGCCTGCGCTGGACCGCTGAAGCGGTCGACAAGGTGTACGGCGAGATCGCACCGACTGCCGTGGACACACTGGGCCTGGTCAGCCGCGAGCCGGTCGGCGTGGTGGCGGCGATTGTGCCGTGGAATTTTCCGCTGCTGATGGCGGCCTGGAAGATCGCCCCCGCGCTGGCGGCAGGCAACTCGGTGATCCTGAAGCCGTCAGAGCGGTCACCGTTAAGCGCGGTGCGGCTGGCCGCGCTGGCGGTCGAGGCCGGTGTTCCGGACGGCGTGCTCAATGTGCTGCCGGGTCACGGACAGCGCACCGGCGAGCCGCTGGCGTTGCACATGGACGTCGACGCGGTGGCCTTTACCGGCTCCACCGCCGTCGGGCGTACCCTGCTGCAGTGCGCCGGGCGCTCCAACCTCAAGCGGGTCTGGTTGGAGTGTGGCGGCAAAAGCCCCAACCTGGTGTTTGCCGATGCGCCGGACCTGGACGCGGCCGCCAAGGCGGCTGCCACCGGCATCTTCTACAACCAGGGCGAAGTCTGCACGGCCGCGTCGCGGCTGCTGGTGCAGCGGTCGGTGCAGGCCGAGTTCGTGCACCGGGTGCTGGCCCATGCCAGTAACATGCAGCCGGGCCATCCGCTGGATCCGCAGGCGTCGATGGGGGCGCTGGTGGACGCCGCGCATGCGGGACGCGTGCTGGATTACATCGCGCGCGGCCAGGCCGAAGGTGCCCGCCTGCTGCTGGGCGGCAAGCGTGTCGAGGTAGTGGCCGGCGGCAGCTATGTGCAGCCGACGGTGTTCGACGAAGTGGACGCACGCCATACCCTGGCACGGGAGGAGGTGTTCGGCCCGGTGTTGGCGGTGCAGGGTTTCGACCGCGAGGAGGAGGCCCTTCGGCTCGCCAACGATTCGGTGTATGGGCTGGCTGCGGGGGTCTGGACCCGCGACCTGGGGCGCGCGCACCGCGTCGCTCGGCAGCTGCGCGCGGGCAGCGTGTGGGTCAATCAGTGGGACGGTGGCGATATGACCGCGCCCTTCGGCGGTTACAAGCAGTCGGGGATCGGACGCGACAAATCGTTGCATGCGTTCGACAAGTACACCGAGCTGAAGGCCACCTGGATTCATCTGGGGAATTGATGTTCCGTCCGTAGAGCCGGGCTTGCCCGGCTGCGCTTCGCGCCAATCGATACCACGCCGTAGAGCCGGGCTTGCCCGGCTGCACTTCGCGCCATCAACGGCAGCCGGGCAAGCCCGGCTCTACGGTTGCGCCTGCAACCATCTCCCCGCGCACAGCAACCCGCGTGGCAGAATCCGGCAGCTGCCTTTCCTTGTGTGCCCGATGTCGACCACCGCCGCTGCAACGCCTGTCAATTCACCTCGCCGTGTGCTGGCCGCCAGCCTGATCGGCACCACCATCGAGTTCTTCGACTTCTACATCTATGCCACTGCGGCGGTTCTGGTGTTCCCACACCTGTTCTTCCCGCAGAGCAGCGAAGGGGCGGCGCTGCTGCAGTCGCTGGCAACCTTCGCGGTGGCTTTCATCGCGCGCCCGGTCGGCTCGGCGGTGTTCGGTCACTACGGTGACCGCATTGGTCGCAAGGCCACCCTTGTCGCCGCGTTGCTGACCATGGGCGTCTCCACCGTTGCGATTGGTCTGCTGCCCACTCACGCCAGCATCGGGCTGGCAGCCCCGGCGCTGTTGGCACTGTGCCGGTTCGGCCAAGGCCTGGGCCTGGGCGGTGAGTGGGGCGGGGCAGTACTGCTGGCTACCGAGAACGCACCGCCGGGCAAGCGTGCCTGGTATGGCATGTTCCCGCAGCTGGGGGCACCGCTTGGCTTCCTGCTCTCGGCTGGCATCTTCCTGCTGCTGGGGCGGTTGATGAGCGATGCCGACCTTCTCCAGTGGGGCTGGCGCGTCCCGTTCCTGGCAAGTTCGCTGCTGGTCGCAGTGGGGCTGTGGGTACGCCTGAACATTCACGAGACACCGCAGTTCCAGGCCGCGCTGGACCGGAACGAGCGCGTGCGCCTGCCGATGTGGACGGTGTTGCGCCATCACCCGCTGACGCTGTTGCTGGGCACGCTGGGCGCGTTTGCCACCTTTGTGCTGTTCTACCTGATGACCGTCTTCACCCTGGGCTACGGCACCACCGTGCTGCACTACAGCCGTGAGCAGTTCCTGCTGATGCAGATGGTCGGCATTCTGTTCTTCGCCGCCGGGATTCCGCTGTCTGCACTGTACGGCGACCGCTGGGGCACGCGCCGCACCATGATCGTGGCCAGCGGGTTGATCCTCGGTTTCGGCGTGGTATTCGCGCCGCTTTTCCAGGCCGGCAGCCCCTGGATGGTGGTCGGATTCCTGTCGCTGGGCCTGTTCCTGATGGGGCTCACTTACGGCCCCTGCGGCACCTTCCTGGCAGAAATCTACCCCGTGCAGGTGCGCTACACCGGGGCCTCGCTTTCCTTCAACATCGCCGGCATTCTCGGTGCCGCACCGGCCCCGTATGTGGCCACGTGGCTGGCCGAACGTTTTGGTCTGCTGGCGGTGGGGTACTACCTGTGCCTGACCGCGCTTGTCACCCTGCTGGCGCTGCTGGCCATGAGCCGGCGCGCTGCGCTCAGCCAAAAAGCCGCTTGACCGTGCGGCTGAGCCAGCCGCCCTGTTCGTGTTCGCGTGCGAACTTGTTCAGATGGGCCTTCACCGCTGGCGCATAGGCCTGATCGTCACCGCGGATGTGGTTGAACAGCCAGCGTGACAGCATGTTGCGCAGTTCATCGGTGACGTCTTCGCCGGCCTGGAAGCGCATGCGGTACTCAAGCACGCGCTTGCCGAATATCTCGTGCACGCGCTTGTGCGCGGCGCAGAACGGATAGCCGGCTTCCTCCATCAGCTCTTCCTCGAAAGCGAAGTGCGACATCGTGTAGTCGATCAGCTCGTCAATCACTTCGGCCACCGCCAGTCGATGCATGCTGGCCTGCGCCGCGTGCAGATGATTGAGCATCTCCACGATCCGCATATGCTGGTGATCGATGACGTCGATCCCCGTGTTGAGGTCGTCCTGCCAGACCAGAACTGCCATGTCGCGCTCCCTGTGCGATTGCCTTTGGGAGTCACTCTAGGCAGGGGGGTGCCCCCCTGCGTTGATCTGGATCAAGGCAGCGCTTCGGCAACCCGGACGGGGCTGGCGCTGTTGCTGCTGCTGACCCGATTGCGGCCGCCGGCCTTGGCCAGATAGAGCTGGCGGTCGGCTTCGGAAATGAGCAGGTGCAGCGAGTCGCGTTGCGGAGTCAGGCAGCACACACCGATGCTGACGGTCATGCGCAGAATGGTGGGGCCCAGATGCACCTGCAGCGAGGCGATGCGCTGGCGCAGGATCTCGAAGTAGCCCAGCGCTTCGTCCTCCTCCAGCCCCGGCACCAGCAGGCAGAATTCTTCGCCGCCGAAACGGGCGATCAGGTCCTGGTTGCGCGCATGGTCGGCTACGGTGGCGGCCACCGCGCGCAGCGCGTTGTCGCCCGCCTCGTGCCCGTGGGTGTCATTGATGTGTTTGAAGTGATCGATGTCGATCATCGCCACGGCCACCTTCTCGCCGCTGTGCTGCAGCGCCGGCAGCTGGCGCTGGCTCTGCTCCAGAAACGAGCGGCGGTTCGGCAGGCCGGTCAGGAAGTCGCGCGTGGCCAGGTCCTGCAGGGTGCCGATCAGTTCCAGCTGGTCCACGTTCTGCGAGACGCGGCAGAAGAATTCCTCACGCGAGAACGGTTTGCGCAGGAAGTCATTTGCGC
The DNA here is from genome assembly GCA_050983615.1 of Stenotrophomonas maltophilia. GTDB lineage: Bacteria > Pseudomonadota > Gammaproteobacteria > Xanthomonadales > Xanthomonadaceae > Stenotrophomonas > Stenotrophomonas maltophilia_AZ. The sequence goes on from CP158958.1 coordinate 1,630,526, forward strand.
CGTTCTTCAGGAAGCGCGGAATCAGGGTCTGGTCAGTGTTGCCGGAGATGCCGATCACGGCAACCTTGTCGCGCGAGCGCAGCGTGCGCAGGCGGCGGGTGAACTCCACACCTTCCATGCCCGGCATTTCCTGGTCCACCACGGCCAGGCGAATGGCCGGATGGGCTTCGATGGCCTTCAGCCCTTCGGCACCATCGGCGGCTTCGTAGACGTCGTGCCCGTACATGCGCAGCAGCGAAGCCGCATACATGCGTGCAGACATGGAGTCGTCCACCACCAGCGCGGCGATGCGGCGGTTGCGTTCCAGGCGTTGCACCAGCCACACCAGGTATTCCACGCTGCCTGGGGTGTTCTTCAGTACATAGTCGATGATCTGCTGTTGCAGCACGCGCTTGCGCAGGTCTTCATCGTAGACGCCGCTGACCACCACCGTGCGCAGCCCGCGCGACAGGAAGAAGTCCACCACCTGGTCGCGGTCGCCGTCAGCCAGCACCAGGCCGGTCAGAACCAGGAACCAGCCGCCTTCCTCATCCAGCAGGCGTCCGGCTTCTGCCAGACTCGTGGCCACCGACACAGGCAGCTCCAGCCGCTGCTCGATGGCTTCCTTCAACATGGTGGTGAATGTGCGCGAGTTTTCCACCAGCAGAATGCGCTGGGGGAGTGCATCACCGGGGCTGCTGTCAAAAGCGCCCTGCAACAGTGCCGGCATGTTTGGTTCGCTCGATTCCGGGTGGGTCAGGTTTGGTAGCGGCCAGCCAGCGGGGGACTTTAGGGGCAGATTCTGAATCTGCGCAGGCCTTCACATTTCTCACTGAGACTCACGAATTGTGTCGCCTGGCGTGGCTCTACGCGTCACCCGGCAGCTCCACCGACCACACCGGTACCTTGCCGTCGTCATACAACACCAGCGAGAAACGCCGGTTGCGGTAGATCACGATCGGAACGGCTTCCTCGGACGTCTTCAGCCGCCACGATGGCAGCGAGGTACGCGCAGAGACCGCGCCGGCCGGAATGGCCCAGAATAGATGGCCGGCGTTGGCGAAATACACCAGCACCCGGCCGGTTGAGTCCTTGACCTGGTAATAGGCGATTTCATCGCTCTGGAACCCGCACACACGTAAGTCGTCCACCGTCACGCCGGTTGCCTCCACGGGGCATTTGAATGTCCGCGCGGCACGGATGTCGTGGTCGCCGCGTGAAATAAAGGCTAATCCCGCGTATGACTGACGGCTTTGAAACGATTCTGATATTTACGGCACGACGGGCATCCGGGCCGGTTCCTGCAGCACCACCCGGATGTGGTTGCCGCGGCACTCGATCCGGCCGCCGTAAGCACGAATGCGCGCGCTGAGCCGTTCAATCGCCAGCACAGTGGTCGCAGCAGTAATGGCCTGGGCGGGATCCAGCAGCCGCAGGCTCATCACCAGGCCCTGTATCTGACGCTGCTTCCCGCAGCGTACCCGCACCCGCAGCTGCCCCGGCTCATGCTCCAGCAGCAGCGATACCGCGTCGGTCAGGGTGCGGTAGGCGGCCAGTTGCAGGTCCACACTCAGGCGGCAAGGGTCCCCGCTGAAGCGCGGCGGCAGTACGCGGCAGGTGCGTTCCCACTCTTGGCCGATGCCGCCGGTCTGCAGCGCCAGGTACAGGCCGATCTGCTCCAGCGCGGCGGGGTACACCATGCTGGTCTGCGCACGGAACTGCCGTGAGCAGACATCGGCGGTGTGCAGCAGGCTCTCGGCCAGTCGCGAATACCCATGGGCCTGCAACCACTGCACCATCTGTGTGTGCGACAGGTCGATGCCATCGCCAACCCGCCGCATCTGCTGCGCACGGTGGCGCAGCGTCGCTTCGCTCGCATGCAGGGCGGCGCGGGCCTGCGCCAGAACCAGCTGTTCGCTGCGCGCGTGCGCGCGGTACTTGCGGCGGTAGTGGCTGAGGCTGGCACCCAGTGCGAGCAGCGCAGTGCCATACAGCGCCAGGTGCTGCTGCCAGTTGTAGGTGGTCCCATCGAAGGAGCCGGGCAGGCCGGTTGTCGGCATGGTGAAGGCGGTGACGCCACTCCAGAACGGCACCGCGACAGCAGCACCACGCCAGCCGTGCAGCACGGTCAGCGCAATGGCGGGCAGGGCCATAAGCAACAGAAGGCTGGCCCGCAGCGGAATGGCCTCGGCGGGCAGCAGGCCAGCGGCCACGCCCATGCCTGCCAGCAAGCAGGCGGCTGCGGCGGTACGTGGTGCAAGCCGCTGCGGCCAACGTACCGTCGCGCCGCGCCGGATCCACAGCAGCGCGAGCGGGGCCAGGGTGAGAATCGCGGTGAAATCGCCGATCAGGTAGAGGGTCGCCTGGTGCAGCACCGGCGCGTCCGGCGGCGTCGGCCACAGCAGGTGGGTGGACAGCAGCTTCAGCACACAGGTGACGGCCGATGCCAGCGCCGCCACCGAAGGCAGCCAGAGTTCGTTGCGTGCGGTGATCATGTGCCGATGCAGGTGAACCACGCCCATGACGGCCGGCATCAGTACCGCCGACCCCGTCACCGCCCATGCAAGCCCGTAGGTGCCCACCATCGGCGCGCGCAGTTGCGCGAAATAGGCGTACTCACCCAGCAGCAGATATGGCCACAGCCGCGGCGGTACCACGATCAGCGCGGCTACCCGCAGTCCAGCCGGCAGGAAGAACTGGTCCACCGACAGGTGCCACAGCCCCCAACAGGCCATGGCATACAGTCCAGCCAGCACCAGTCCCTGCTTCACATCGCCTGACTTCATGTCGCGTCCTGTCATTCCGTTCCAGAGTCACCACAGCGCATCACGCAGTTTGTACCAGGACATTGCCGCCACCAGCAGCGGTGTGCGCAGCAGCCGGCCGCCGGGGAAGCGGCGGTGCGGAATCCGCGCGAATGCGTCCAGGCGCTCATTCTGCCCGGCAATGGCAGCGGCGATGACCTCGCCAGCGAGGCCGGTAGCGGCCACGCCGTGGCCGGAGAAACCCTGGGCGAAATACACATTCGGGGTCAACCGGCCCCAATGCGGGGCGCGGTTGCGGGTAATGTCGACGAACCCGCCCCAGACCTGTTCCAACCCCACATCGCGCAGCTGCGGAAAGACCTGATGCATGCGTCGGGTCATCACTCCACGCAGGCCCGGTGGGGGCAGGGCGGAGTAGCTGGCGCGACCGCCGAACAGCAGCCGGTGGTCAGCACTCAACTTGAAATAATCCAGCGCCCAGCTGACATCGGCCACGGCCATGTCATTGCCGATCAGGGCGCGTGCACGTGCTTCTCCGAGTGCCGGGGTGGCTCCGATGTAGGTGCCGACCGGCATGATCCGCGACTCCAGCTCCGGGGCGATGCCAGCCAGCAACGCATTGCCGGCAATTACAACGTGGTCGGCGCGGACGCTGCCTTCGGCGGTAACAAGTTGCGGTCGGGGTTCGCGCAGCAGCTGCTGCACGGGACTGGCTTCGTGGATGACGACGCCGAGACTTTCCGCCGCCCGGGCCAGGCCTTGGGCGTAGGCGAGCGGATGCAGATGGCCGCTGGCAACGTCGAACATCGCCCCGCGATAGCGCGGGCTGTCCAGCTGCTCCCGCAACTGCGCCCGGCCCCACCATTGCAGCGGATAGTCGTAGTGCTCCACCAGCCGCTGCATGCCGCGCCGAAGCTCGCGCTCCTGGCGGGCATTGATCGGTACGCTGGCATGCCCATCGCGCCAGTCGCAGGCGATCTGGTAGTGCTGCAGGCGTCGGCGCAGCAGGGCCATGCCCTCGCGCGAATAGTCGAACAACGCGCGCGCGTTGATCTTGCCGACCAGCCGTTCCAGCGTGTCCACTTCACAGCCAAATCCCACGATGGCCTGGCCACCGTTGCGCCCGGAAGCACCCCAGCCCACCCGCTGCGCCTCCAGCACGGTAACCCGATAGCCGCGCTCGGCCAGCGACAGCGCCGCGGAAAGCCCGGTGTAGCCAGCCCCCAGCACGCACACATCGGCCTGGGTGCCGCCGCGCAGGGCAGGGCGCACAGCTAAGTCCGGCACGCTGGCGGCGTACCAGCTGGGCGCATGCGGCTGGCCGGCGGGTCGTGCCAGGGTCATGCAGCAGGGGCAGGAGGGTGGCTCATGTCGACAGCATGCCAGCAACAGACGCGAAGAGCAGGTCAGCGCGCCGATGCTTGCCTGGCTCGCCCGGGCGGGGTTACCGTGCCGGACATGACCACCCGACCGCGCCCGCGAAAACCCGCCACCACCGCGCGCAGGACCGCCGCCGCATCGCCGGCACCGGAAGAGAGCGCATTGCTGCGCTGGCTCAAGGAGCGCCGCATCACCGAGGTGGAGTGTCTGGTACCGGACATCACCGGCAACGCGCGCGGCAAGATCATCCCGGCAGACAAATTCTCGCACGACTACGGTACCCGGCTGCCCGAGGGCATTTTTGCGACCACGGTGACCGGTGAGTTTCCGGACGACTACTACGAGCTGACCTCGCCGTCGGACTCGGACATGATTCTTCGCCCGGACCCGGACACCGTACGCATGGTGCCGTGGGCCACGGACCCGACCGCGCAGGTCATTCACGACTGCTATACCAAGCATGGCGAGCCGCACGAGCTGGCCCCGCGCAATGTACTCAGGCGGGTGCTGGATGCCTATGCCGAGCTGGGCCTGCGCCCGGTGGTCGCGCCGGAGCTGGAGTTCTTTCTGGTGCAGAAGAACACCGACCCGGATTTCCCGCTGCTGCCCCCGGCCGGGCGCTCCGGGCGTCCGGAAACCGCACGGCAGTCGTACTCCATCGACGCGGTCAACGAGTTCGACCCGATCCTCGACCTGATGTACGACTACTGCGACGCGATGAAGCTGGACGTGGACACGCTGATCCACGAATCCGGCGCGGCGCAGCTGGAAGTCAATTTCACCCATGCCAATGCGATGGACCTGGCCGACCAGGTGTTCCTGTTCAAGCGCACCATGCGCGAGGCAGCGATGCGCCACGGCGTGTATGCCACGTTCCTGGCCAAGCCGATGGAGACCGAGCCAGGCAGCGCCATGCACATCCACCAGAGTCTGCTGCGGATCAGTGACGGGCACAATGTGTTCAGTGGTGATGTGGGCGGTGAGGAGTTCAGTCCGATCTTCGGCCACTATCTGGCCGGCCTGCAGAAGTATGTGCCGATGGCGATGGCGTTCTTCGCGCCGAACGTGAATTCCTATCGCCGGCTGGTGTTCGGCGAAGTGTCCCCCAGCAATGTCCACTGGGGCTTCGACAACCGCACCTGCGGCCTTCGCGTACCCATGGATACCCAGGAAAACATGCGCGTGGAAAGCCGCTTCGCCGGTTCGGACGCCAACCCGTACCTGGCCATGGCCGCCACGCTGGCCGCGGGTCTACTGGGCATACGCGAGCAGGGCGCGCCGACCGCGCCGGTCAGTGGCAGCGCCAAGGAGCTGGGCTACGACCTGCCACGCTCGCTGGGCGAGGCGTTGGACGGGCTGGAAGGCTGTCCCGCCCTGCAGCAGATGCTGGGCGAACGCTTCTGCCGCGCCTACGTGTCGGTCAAGCGCAAGGAATACGAGACCTTCTTCCGGGTGATCAGCTCCTGGGAGCGCGAGTTTCTGCTGCTGAATGTGTAGCCGCCGGCCTTCCGGGCTGGGAAAATGCGTACCTGGCCGTTAGGCTGACCCCGTTCCTGCCGGTCCACCCGGTTCCCCCACCTTGCTTCGACCCGTGGAGACCCCGATGAAGCTGCGAATCCTGACCCTCGGCATTGCCGTTTCCCTGCTCAGCGCCTGCGGTGGCGGTGCCAAACCGGAAGACAGCAAGGTGCTCAACGTCTACAACTACAGCGACTACATCGCTGAAGACACCATTCCCAGCTTCGAGAAGGCCACCGGCATCAAGGTGACCTATGACGTGTTCGACAGCGATGAAATGGTGGAAACCAAGCTGCTGGCCGGCGACAGCGGCTATGACGTGGTCGTGCCGACGCTGAACTTCTTCGGTCGCCAGATCCAGGCCGGCGTATTCCTGCCGCTGGACAAGAGCAGGATTCCGAACCTCGCCAATCTTGATCCGGAAATGATGAAGCGCATCGCGCAGCAGGATCCGGACAACAAGTACGGCGTGCCGTACATGATCGGCACCACCGGCATCGGTTACAACGTCGACATGCTGAAGGAGCGTTTCGGTGGCAGCACCGAGATCGCCAACAGCTGGGATCTGATTTTCAAGCCTGAGAACATCGCCAAGATGAAGGATTGCGGCATCACCATCCTCGACACCCCGGCGGACATGATTCCGATCGCGCTGCATTACCTGGGTGAAGATCCGCACAGCCACGACCCGGCGGTGATCCAGAAGGCGGCCGACCTGCTCAAGAGCATCCGCCCGTACGTGCAACAGTTCCACTCCTCGCAGTACGTGGGCTCGCTGGCCAACGGCGGCACCTGCCTGGTGGTGGGCTGGTCGGGCGACATCATCCAGGCCCGTGACCGTGCCGAGGAAGCCGACAACGGCGTGACCGTGGCCTATTCGATTCCGAAGGAAGGCGCACCGCAGTGGTTCGACATGCTGGCCATTCCGAAGGATGCCAAGCATCCGGTAGCGGCGTATGCGTTCATCAATTACCTCCTCGACCCGAAGGTCGCCGCGGCCAACACCAACTTCATCCACTACGCCAACCCGGTGAGCGCGGCCACGCCGCTGGTGGACGAAGCGATCCGCAACGACCCCACCATCTACCCGCCGGCCGACGTGGCCGCGAAGATGTTCACCTATTCGGTCAATCCGCCGGAAGTGGACAAGCTGTACACCCGCCTGTGGACCGAGGTGAAGACCGGGCGTTGAGACAGGGATCCAATGCGTAGATGAAATGAACCGCCGGCTGCAACGCCGGCGGTTTTTTCTTGCGGGGAACCCAATGGATGTCGCTTTTCACCTGTTGTCTGCACCCGCTCCCCTACCGTTGCGTATGGGGCGCTTGCGCGCCTCGCCTCCCACGACCCCAGCCGCGACGAGACGATGAGCGACAAGCCCTCACGGCACGACGCCGATCCCGAACAGACTCCCGACGATGAGAAGGCGGACAGCGAGAAGAAGCCGTCGCCATTGAAAAACCCCAAGGTACGCTGGACCCTGATCATCCTCGGCGTAGTGGTGCTGATCGGTTTGCTGGCGTGGCTGGTGTACCACCTGCTGGTGGGGCGCTATCTGCAGGACACCAACAACGCCTACCTGCAGGCCGACGCAGTGGCGGTCGCGCCCCGCATCAACGGCTACGTCACCGAAGTGCTGGTGCAGGACAACCAATGGGTCAAGGCCGGCGAACCGCTGCTGCGGATCGATCCGCGCACCTATCGGGCCACGTTGGACCAGGCCGAGGCGGTGATCGCCGTCCGCGAGGCGGACATCGCCGCAGCCCAGGCGAATGTGCAGGGGCAGGGCGCGTCACTGCAGCAGGCCCGCACCCAGAAGACCGCCGCTGCCGTCAGCCTGGCGTTTGCGAAAGCCGAGGTGGCGCGCTTCGCGCCGCTCGCTGCCTCCGGCGCGGATACCCATGAGCACATCGAGAGCCTGCGCCACGACCTGCAGCGGGCGCAGGCGCAGTTCGACGCGGCGCAGGCGCAGATCAACGGGGCCCAGAGCCAGATCGAGGCCAGCACCGCACAGTTGGAACAGGCCCAGGCTGGATTGAAGCAGGCCCAGGCCGACGCGGACCAGGCGCGGGTGGCGTTCGAAGACACCGAACTGACCGCACGCATTGATGGCCGCATCGGCAACAAGACCGTGCAGGTCGGTCAGTTCGTCTCCGCCGGCACCCGCACCATGACCGTGGTGCCGGTAGCCTCGCTGTATCTGAGTGCGAACTTCAAGGAAACCCAGGTGGGGCTGATGCGTCCGGGCCAGCCGGCCAAGATCAAGGTTGACGCACTGCCGGGAACCACGCTGCACGGCACGGTGGAAAGCATCTCGCCGGGCACAGGGGCGCAGTTTGCCCTGCTGCCCCCGCAGAACGCGACCGGCAACTTCACCAAGGTGGTGCAGCGTGTCCCGGTGCGCATCCGCGTGGATGCCGGCGAGGAAGCACGCAAGGTGCTGGTACCCGGCATGTCGGTCGAGGTCACTGTGGATACCCGCGATGCACGTGACGCGCGCGAGCGCACCGAGGAAGAAGCCGAGGAAAGGGCGGCCAGGTGAGCGCGACCGCCGCCAGCGCCGCTGCTGAAAAAGCCGACGCGAGCGCCTGGCTGGCGGTGGCGGCAGGCACCATCGGCTCGTTCATGGCGACGCTGGATATCTCCATCGTCAACGCCGCACTGCCGACCATCCAGGGCGAGGTCGGGGCCAGCGGCACCGAAGGTACGTGGATCTCCACGGCCTTCCTGGTCTCGGAAATCGTGATGATTCCGCTGACTGGCTGGTTCGTGCGTACGTTGGGGCTGCGGACCTTCCTGCTGATCTGCGCGACGTTGTTCACTGCGTTCTCGGTGATGTGCGGCCTGGCCGACTCGCTGGCGATGATGATCGCCGGGCGCATCGGCCAGGGCTTTGCCGGCGGTGCGCTCATTCCCACCGCCCTGACCATTGTCGGCACGCGGTTGCCACCGGCACAGCAGCCGCTGGGCACCGCGCTGTTTGGCATGACGGTGATCCTGGGGCCGGTGATCGGCCCGCTGCTGGGCGGTTGGCTGACCGAAAACGTGAGCTGGCACTATGCCTTCTTCATCAACGTCCCGATCTGTGCGGGCCTGGTCGCCTTGCTGCTGCTGGGGTTGCCACACGAGAAGTCGGACTGGGCCGGTCTGCTGCGTGCCGACTGGCTGGGCATCCTGGGCATGACCGCGGGCCTGTCGGCGCTGACCGTGGTGCTGGAGGACGGGCAGCGCGAGCGCTGGTTCGAGTCCACGCTGATCATCGTGCTCAGTTTCGTCTCGCTGATTGGCTTTGCGTTGCTGGCACTCGCGCAGTTCATCAGCCGCGAACCCGTGATCCGCCTCGGCATCCTGTTCCAGCGCAGCTTTGGCGCGGTGTTCGTGATGGTGATGGCGGTGGGCATGATCCTGTTCGGGGTCATGTACATGATTCCGCAGTTCCTGGCGGCGATCGCCGGCTACAACACCGAACAGGCTGGTTACGTGCTGCTGCTGGCCGGGTTGCCAACCATCCTGCTGATGCCGTTGATGCCGAAAATGCTGGAAACGGTGGATGTGCGCATCATGGTGTTCGCCGGCATGCTGTGCTTCGCGGCGGCGTGTTTTGTCAACCTGGGCCTGACCCCTGACAGCATCGGACCGCATTTCGTGGTGGGGCAGCTGCTGCAGGGTTGCGGGCTGGCACTGGCGATGATGGCGCTGAACCAGGCGGCCATCACCTCGGTGCCGCGCGAGTACACCAGTGACGCCTCCGGGCTGTTCAACGCGGCGCGCAACCTCGGTGGTTCGATCGGCCTGGCGATCATCTCCACTTTCCAGGAGCGGCGCATGACGCTGCACGTGGACGCCATTGGCAGCAGCGTGACCGCGAACTCGCCGATCGCGCAGGATGCGCTGCAGCAGTATGGCCAGCAGCTGGGCGATGGAGCCCAGGTGATGGCGGTTCTGGGCCAGGAAGTGCAGCAGCAGGCGCTGGTGATGGCCTACAACGACCTGTTTTGGATCTTCGGCGGGATCGTGGTGTTGACCTTCCCGCTGGTGTTCCTCCTCAAGCCCTTGCCCAAGGGCGTTCCCATGGCGATGCATTGATGACCGTGACCCCTCTCAAACCGATCCGTGGGCTGTTCGCGCTGGGGCTGCCGCTGGCGTTGGGTGCCTGCATGCTCGGACCGGACTATGTCCGGCCCGACGTGGCAAAGGACGCCGTCGAGCAGCCTCAGTTGCCGCGCGCCGCCGATGCCGGCGTCACCGCCGCTGCGCCGCCGAGCCAGTGGTGGCGGGAATTGCAGGACCCGGTGCTGGATGACCTGGTGGATCAGGCGCTGCGCAGCAGCCCGAACCTGCGCGTGGCGCAGGCGCGACTGCTGGCTTCGCGCGCGCTGGTGAAGCAGCGCCGCGCCGAACAGTTGCCCAGCGTCGGTGCGGTCGCGGCTTACACCAACATCCAGATGCCCGATTCGCTGAACGACAGCGTGCGCGGCATTGGCGAAGGCGTGGCCCAAGCGGCCGAAGCCAATGGTCGCCCGCAGGAGGCCGCGCAGATTCGCCAGCAGCTCGGTGACGTCAACCTCGACACCGAGCTGTACATCGCCGGCGTGGACGCCAGCTGGGAGCTGGATCTGCTCGGGCGCCGCCGACGTGCGGCGGAGCAGGCCAACGCCGAGGCCGACGCCAGCCTGGCCGAGCTCGCCGATGCGCAGGTACAGCTGGCGGCAGAAGTGGCGCAGGTCTATCTGGGATATCGCAGCACGCGTGAGCGCCAGACGCTGGCCGAAAGCAACATCGCCGCCGCCGAGCACAGCCTGGCGCTGACCCGGCAGCGGCGTGCTCGCGGCGCGGATTCAGACCTGCAGGTGGAACGTGCGCTGGGCCAGCTGGAGCAGCAGCGCGCACAACTGCCCGGCCTGCAGGCGCAGGCGCTGGAAGCACGCGACCAATTGGCCTTGATGACCGGTCGCGCCCCCGGCGCGCTGGACAACCTGCTGGCCGCGGACCGACCCTTGCCGTCGTTGCCCGCGGTGGTGCCGGTCGACGATGCCGCTGCGGTGATCCGGCGCCGCCCGGATATCCGCCAGGCCGAGCGCCAGTTGGCGGCGTCTTCGGCGCAGATCGGCCAGGCGCTGTCAGCGTACTTTCCGCAGGTGAACCTGCTCGGTGCCGTCGGGATGGGGGCCAGTTCCCCGTCTGACCTCAATAGTGACGCAGTGAGTACGGTCGTGGCCCCGTTCCTGCGCTGGTCGGTGTTTGACTTCGGCAAAACCCGCGCCCAGGTGGCGCAGGCTCGGGCAGGCAACGAGGCGCGTCTGGCCGCCTATGAAGGCACGGTGCTGGCCGCGTTGCAGGACGCCAATACCGCGTTGGCCCAGTTCGGCAGCGCCCGGCAGCAGGTGGTGGTGGCCACCCGGGCGGAGGCCTCGGCGCAGCGGGCCGACGCATTGATGCAGCAACGCCGGGCGGCCGGGGCCGCATCGCAGATCGACCTGCTTGATGTGCAGCGCCAGCGTCTGCAGGCCCAGGACGCGTTGGCCCAGGCCCGGCTGCAACTGCTGGTGCGCTATGCCGGTCTGCAGAAGAGCCTGGGGCTGGGCTGGGAGCAGGCCCCCGAACCAGGCGGCACGGGCGCGGTAAACCGCCCGGTTCCGGTATCACGGTTGTAGCCGCAGCTCGCTGGAATGGGCTGCCCACGTCCTGTGGGCCTTCGATTGCATGATTTGGCATCAGGAGCCAGGTCGGCTACGCCTGATTGTCTAGATTGTCTACAAAGTACTCGTAGCTGTATGCGTGATCAGACGCGACGTCTCGAGCGTCAACGGCCAGCTTTCGCGCATCTTCCGGTAGCGCAAAATACGCATCATAGTCTTCCGTCCCTTTTGCAAGGGAATCATGATCTTGTTCTCCACATTTGGATCGCCATGAATTCCGAACCAGGTGGTGTATCGCGGAGTCTGCTTGAACTTGTACTTGATTTCCCCCGGTGCATGGACGCGCTCGTAAAGACCATCCACGTAGTCGCTGGCATCCTGCGCCATCGTTGAGGCGGCAGGCAGGGCTTGGAGGATTTCCAGCATTTATCCGGAGGACAGAGCGTGCCGGGATAGGGCAGCTCTGTCTGCGCTTGCCCCTGGCCCCGTACCCTTGTTGATCCCGTTCTTATTCTTATGCTCTTGGGTGTGCTGAAGGTCGGGGTGTTTACATGTTCGTAATGCTCAAATCCGCGCAGTGTTACTTCGTACTCGGTCGATGGGCGAAGGTCATAGTTCTGGGAGAGATTGACGCTTATCGCCTTCTCCTCGCCGGGGCGAAGCGTGATGCGCGATTTTTGCGCTTCTGGTGTCAGGTTGACGATGACGCCATTGTATCGCGCGCTCTCACCTTGTTTGGACGTGGCCTGAAATGCATTGCTCCAGAGTCTTCCGTCGCGCATCTTGTGCGGCATATCCGCTTCTCTTATGAGAGCGTCATGTGGTCCCGTGTTCTTGTATGTAACAGTGATCACGACTACATCAGGTTCTGTGTGGTCTTGTTGAATGCTGGCCGAAACATGGGCGTGCGCATTGTTTGACGACAGTGCCGTTGCTGCAAAGGCGAGGACGATTGCTGGGTGCTTCATTTCTCTCTCGGTGATGAGGTGATGATCCACTCTCGATCTGCGAGATTGTTGCGTCAATCATGCGGAACCTGGATGTGTGACCCGTTGCTTGGAATGCGAAACGCAGGTATCCGGCTTTGTGATTGGCGTTTAGATAATAAAGTTTTCGTATTGGTTTGAAATGTGTCGGGTGAGCTTTGATGTCGGGAATGGCGAGATTTTGTGGTTGCTCAAGCTCTTTTCTGCCAAATGGACAGGCGATAGGGGGTGGGGCTTTCTGTGCGGATCTACGTCTGCCGGCGACGCATGGCCGACAAGTCGAGCGAAGCCTTCGTTTGGTGGTCATGCCCCAATGCAGGACCGATCGTCATCGCCGGTCGACTGTCGTGCGACCCTACCGGCATTCCGGGCATTCCGGGCATTCCGGGCATTCCGGGCGTTTCAAGCATTTCGGGCATTCCGGGCATTCCGGGCGTTTCACGCATTTCGGGCATTCCAGGCGTCCGATCGGCCCAACCAGCCGGTTCCGTCATCCCCCCAGCCGCCCGAGGTCGCTAGAATGGGCTGCCCACGTCCCGTAGCCGCGCCTGGAGCTGCTGCCCATGTCCTTTGAAGCCAAGCCGGAAGGCGAGGTCATCCCGGTCCTGGAGCCGGGCTATCTGTCCATTCGCGCGCTGCGCAAGGAATTCGACGGCTTCCTGGCCCTTGACGACGTCAATCTGGACGTGCGCAAGGGCGAGATCTTCGCCCTGCTGGGCGGGTCGGGCAGTGGCAAATCGACCCTGCTGCGCTGCCTGGGCGGCTTCGAAACCCCCACCGCCGGCAGCATCGACCTGGACGGGCAACGCATCAACGCGCTGCCGCCGTACCAGCGGCCGATCAACATGATGTTCCAGTCCTATGCGCTGTTCCCGCACATGACGGTGGAGCAGAACATCGCCTTCGGCCTCAAGCAGGACGGCCTGGCCAAGGATGCCATCCGCAGGCGGGTCGGCGAAATGCTCGACCTGGTGCAGTTGGGCAAGCTGGCCAAGCGCAAGCCGCACCAGCTTTCCGGCGGGCAGCAGCAGCGCGTGGCCCTGGCCCGCTCGCTGGCCAAGGGACCGAAGCTGCTGCTGCTGGACGAGCCGATGGGCGCGCTGGACAAGAAGCTGCGCTCGCAGATGCAGCTGGAGCTGGTGTCGATCATTGAAAACTCGGGCGTGACCTGCGTGATGGTCACCCATGACCAGGAAGAGGCCATGACCATGGCCACCCGCATCGCAGTGATGGACGCCGGCTGGATCCAGCAGGTCGGCAAGCCTGATGAAATCTACGAGCAGCCGGCCAACCGCTTCGTTGCCGGCTTCATCGGTTCGGTGAATCTGTTCGAGGGCGTGATCGACGAGGATCTGCCCGAGTACGTCACCGTGCGTACGCCGCTTTTCCCGGCCCCGATCTACGTGGCCCACGGCATCACCTGCTACGAAGGCCAGGAAGTGGCGTTCGCACTGCGGCCGGAGAAGGTGATGATCGGCAAGGACGAGCCGGAAGGCGCGACCAACAAGGCCCAGGGCGTGATCGAGGACATCGCCTATTTCGGCAGCCACTCGGTCTATCACGTGCGCCTGCCCAGCGGAGCCAAGGTGCTCTCCAACTTCGCCAACTCGCAGCGCTGGGCCAGTGATGGCCTGACCTGGGGCGATGCGGTGTGGGTGCACTGGCGCGACAACGACGGCGTGGTGCTCACCGCATGAACACCACCGGGCTGAAGCGCTGGCTGCCGGGCACCCGCGGTGCGGTGATCGCCGCGCCCTACCTGTGGCTGCTGCTGTTCTTCGCGGTGCCGTTCGCGATCATCCTGATGATCTCCTTCGCGCGCACCCAGGTGGGCTCGCCGCCATACACCTGGTTGCTGGAGTATGTGGACGGCGCGTTCTCGCTCAAGCTCAATCTGGGCAGTTATGTCGCGCTGGTGAAGGACAGTCAGTACGTGCTGGCCTATCTGAGCTCGATCAAGATCGCGGTAATCGCCACGCTGCTCACGCTGCTGATCGGCTATCCCATGGCCTACGTGATTTCGCGGATGTCGCCCGCTGCGCGTAACGTCGCGATGATGCTGGTGGTGCTGCCGTCGTGGACCTCGTTTCTGATCCGCGTGTATGCCTGGATCGGTATCCTCGACCGCAACGGTCTGCTGGACCAGCTTCTGCAGAAGATCGGCATCACCGATGCGCCGCTGAATCTGCTGTACACCCCAACCGCTGCCTATATCGGCATCGTGTACTGCTATCTGCCCTTCATGGTGCTGCCGCTGTACGCCAATCTGGTCAAACTGGATCACCGCCTGCTCGAAGCAGCCTACGACCTGGGAGCCAGGCCCTGGCAGGCGTTCCTGAAGATCACACTGCCGCTGTCACGTGGCGGCATCATCGCCGGCTGCATGCTGGTGATGATTCCGGCGGTGGGTGAATTCGTCATTCCGGAAATGCTGGGTGGGCCCGATACGCTGATGATCGGCCGGGTGCTATGGGGCGAGTTCTTCAACAACCGTGACTGGCCCACTGCTTCCGCGGTTGCGGTGGTGATGCTGCTGTTGTTGCTGGTGCCGATTCTGCTGTTCAACCGGGTCCAGCAGCGCGAGCTGGAAGGGAAGCTGTCATGAGCATGGTGCGCGGCAACCGCTGGTTGGGATGGTCGGTGCTGGTGGTGGGCTTTGGCTTCCTGTATCTGCCGATCCTGCTGTTGATGATCTATTCGTTCAATGCGTCCAAGCTGGCCACGGTGTGGTCGGGCTTTTCCACGCGCTGGTATGGTGAGCTGTTCAACAACCGGCAGATTCTGGATGCGCTGTGGGTCAGCCTGAAGGTGGCGTTCTGGACCGCCACCGCGGCCACCGTGTTGGGTACGATGGCGGCAATGGTGATGACCCGCTTCCAGCGTTTCCCTGGCAAGACGGTGTTCGGTGCACTGATCACCGCGCCGCTGGTGATGCCGGAGGTGATTCTGGGCTTTTCGTTGATGACCCTGCTGGTGGCGATGGGTGGTATTCCCGGTTTCCCGAGCCGGGGGGTGACCAGCATCTGGATCGCGCACGTCACTTTCACCTTGTCGTTCGTGACCGTGGTGGTGTCCTCGCGGCTGCGGGAACTGGACCGGTCGCTGGAAGAGGCGGCCATGGACCTGGGTGCCAGCCGGCTGAAGGTGTTCTTCCAGATCACCCTGCCGATCATTGCCCCGGCGCTGGTGGCCGGTTGGCTGCTGGCGTTCACCTTGTCGCTGGATGACGTGGTGATTGCCAGCTTCGTCGCCGGACCGAATTCGACCACGTTGCCGATGAAGGTGTTCGCCTCGGTGCGCATGGGCATCAAACCGGAGATCAACGCGCTGGCCACATTGATGGTGCTGGCAGTGTCGATTGCGGCGGTGGTCGGCTGGTTCATCACCGCACGCAGCGAGAAGCGCCGTCAGCGCGACATGCAGCTGGCGCAGAAGGGGTAAGGCCTGCGCGGTGCCCGCGGCACGTTCTGCCTGGTTGCTGATGACGGGGACCCGCGCGACGGTGCTGCCCGGCCGCCGATGACGGGGACCCGCGCGACGGTGCTGCCCGGCCGCCGATGACGTGGACCCCCCGGACGGTGCTGCCCGGCCGCCGATGACGTGGACCACCGGGACGGTGCTGCCCGGCCGCCGATGACGTGGACCCCCGGGACGGGCTGCCCGGCCGCCGATGACGTGGACCCGTAGAGCCGGGCTTGCCCGGCTGCTGTTGGCGCGCAAAACGCAGCCGGGCAAGCCTGGCTCTACGTATTTCACGCCAGACCGGGCCCCAGCGCCGGCCACATCCGGCTCACGGAGAGCGGCGCACACTGGATGCCTGCCTTCCGGAGCCCCCTGATGACCGTCGAAATCACCAACCCCACCACCGGCCTGGTCACCTACCGTCACGAACTGCTCAGCGCCGCTGACGTCGAGCAGCGCCTGGCGGCAGCCGCCACCGCCTTCCCACTCTGGGCGGCACGCTCGCTGCAGGAGCGCGGCAGCGTGCTGCGCGCCATCGCGGCACAGCTGCGCACGCGCAAGGTCGACCTCCAGCAGGCGATGACGTCGGAAATGGGCAAGCTCAAGACCGAGGCACTCGCCGAAGTGGAAAAATGCGCGCAGGCCTGCGAGTACTACGCCGACCACGCCGCCGATTACCTCAAGCCGCAACTGATCGACACCGAGGCCCAGCGCAGCTATGTGCGCTACGAGCCGATCGGCTGCGTGTTCGCAGTGATGCCGTGGAATTTTCCGATCTGGCAGGTATTCCGCTTCCTGGCCCCGGCGTTCATGGCGGGCAACGTGGCCGTGCTCAAGCACGCCAGCAACGTGCCACAGTGCGCCGATCTGATCCTGGCGGTGTGCCGCGATGGGGGCCTTCCGGAGGGCGTGTTCGATGTGCTGCACATCAACAACGAGCAGGCCGCCGACGTGCTTCGCGACAAGCGGGTGAAGGCGGTCACGCTCACCGGCAGCGAGCGGGCAGGGCGCTCGATTGCGGCCAATGCCGGCGACCAGCTGAAGAAGTGCGTGATGGAGCTGGGCGGCAGCGATGCGTTCGTGGTGCTGGAGGATGCTGACCTCGACAAGGCGGTGGCAGCGGCGGTCAAGTCGCGCTTCGACAACAGCGGCCAGACCTGCATCGCGGCCAAGCGTTTCATCGTGGTGGACGCCATTGCTGATGCGTTCGTAGAGAAGTTCGTGGCAGCCGCCGCGCAGCGTGTGTACGGCGACCCGCAGGACGAGAAGACCACGCTGGCTCCGATGGCGCGGGCCGACCTTCGCGAGGAACTGCACAAGCAGGTGCAGTCCAGTGTGGACAAGGGCGCAAAGGTGCTGCTGGGCGGCGAGCCGGTGGCCGGCACGCACGCCGGCTACCCGGCCACGATCCTCGACCAGGTGGTGCCGGGCATGCCGGCGTACGAGGAGGAGTTGTTCGGGCCGGTCGCGGCGATCCTGCGCGTGGCAGACGAGGACGCGGCGTTGCGGGTGGCCAACGATACGACCTTCGGCCTCGGGGGCAGCGTGTGGTCAGGCGATCCGGTACGCGGCGAGGCAATGGCCAAGCGGTTGGAGTGCGGTGCCGCGTTCGTCAATGCCATCGTCAAAAGCGATGTGCGGCTACCGTTCGGCGGCAGCAAGCGTTCCGGGTTTGGACGCGAGCTGGCCGAGCAGGGCATTCATGAGTTCATGAACATCAAAACGGTTTACGTGGCCTGACAGAGGTCACGACCAACGGTCGTTACCTACCGGTGCGGTAGGTACTTCCGTTGGTCGGTACGCCGGTCACAACCAACGCGCGCGTTTGAACAACCGGTACAGTCCGACGCACACCGCGCCCACGCCGACAATCATCGCGGGGTACGCCCACGGTTTGTCCAGCTCCGGCATGTGCGCGAAGTTCATGCCGTACCAGCTGGTGATCAGGGTGGGCGCGGCCAGCAGCGCGGCCCACGCACCCAGCCGCTTGACCGTTTCACCCTGTGCCAGCGTGACCAGCGACAGGTTCACGCTCAACGCGGTGCCCAGCATCTCGCGCAGGGTGTCGATGACATCGCTGATCCGCACCGCATGGTCATGCACATCACGGATGTACAGCTTGACCTCATCGGGAATCAGGTCGCCGGGATAGCGGCGCAGCTGGGCCAGGACGTCCTGCAGCGGTGCCACCGCCATGCGCATCTTGTTGAGCTGACGCTTGAGTTCATACAGGCGCATCACCGTGGTGCGCTTGTAGTTTTCGGCGAAGATGTCCTTTTCCAGTGCATCCAGCGTGTCGCGATAGCCGATGGTGATGGGCAGGTAGTTGTCGACCACGAAGTCCATCACGGCATACAGGCAGTACGAGGGCCCCATCTTCAGCAGGTGCGGTTCGCGTTCCACTCGCGCACGCACCGGCGCGTACGACAGCGAAGCTCCGTGCCGCACCGTGACCAGGAAGCGCGGCCCGAGGAAGGCGTGGGTTTCGCCGTACTCGATGCGGTCCTGCACGCTTTGGGCGGTGGTCACCACCACGAACAGGGAGTTGCCGTAGGCCTCCACCTTGGGGCGCTGGTGCGCATTTCGGGCGTCGTCGATGGCCAGGTCATGCAGGCCGAACTCCTCCTGCAGCTTCAGCAGCACGGCATCGGCCGGGTCATACAGCCCGACCCAGACGAAGCCGTTGCCGCTGGCGATCACATCACTGATCGCATCCAGCGCAATGTCGTGGCGCTTGCCCTGGTCGTCGTAATGAACGCAGTTGATGACGCAGGCTGGATTGCTTGAATCTTTATGTTCCATGGCCGTCATGGTGCGTCAGCGGACCGTGATGGGCGGGTCACGGCGGCCCAGCACCCACGCCAGCGCAACGTGCACCGGAAGCAGCAGCACGATCCACTGCAGGTTGACCTGCGGCTGCAGGGTCAGCCAATGCAGCACCAGGCCCAGCCCGGAGAGTACAGCCACGGTCCACAGCAGCACGCGGAACCACATGCGCGGGGTGCGCCCGCGCAGCAGGGTTATCGCACCCGGCAGCAGCAGCAGGCACAACGGCGACAGCTGCAGCAGGTTGCGGTTGGCCCAGGCCGCGTGGTGCGCGCTGAAGCCCCACAGGAAGGTCAGCAGCCCGCCGGCGATGCCGCACAACAGCCACAACGGCAGCGCCAGCCCGCCAAGCAGGCGACGTCGCTGGCGCAGCGCCAGCGCGCCGCCAGCCAGCACCAGCCCGCACAGCAGCCACGGCCACCAGCGCCGGGCGAACTCGGCCGGCTCCGGGGCGATCCGGTGCGGCAGCAGTTCCTGCTCGGCCCGCACCAGCGGGCGGCCATCGCTGTTTTTCACCTGGCGCAAGGCATCGGCAAGGCGCATCGGCACGAATGCCTCCTGCCAGCGCGACAGCGGCTGGTCGGCGTACGGGCCGAGGCCAACATCGAAGCCCAGCCACATCCACGGGGCCGGCGAGGCCAGCCGCACCGATTCGCTGCGGTAGGTATTGCCACGCGAGCGCCCGGACAGTTGTGCATGCAGCCCGCCGCCCAGCGCCTCGTCGATGGCATCGCGGACCATGGTGGCGCAGTTGGCGGTGTAGTAGTCGTAGCGGTAGCGCGCGTTTTCCGGCTTGGCTCGTTCGGCCAGCGAAGCGGCCAGGGTGCGCGCCTGCTCCGGGCTCAGGTCGAGCCACTGCAGGTTGGCCCCGCGTCCGGTTTGCGCGTAGTACGACAGGTCCTGCTCCAGCGGCAGCGCCACCAGGTAATACATCATGTCGCCGCGGATGAAGCGGCCGATGAAGTCCTGCTCGGACGGATCGAAGTAGCCGAAGTTGTACGAGATCGCCTGTCCGCTGACCGGGTCTTCGACCACGATGGCGTCATGCCCGAAGCGTTCGAAAAAGATCTCGCCCGGCTGCATGGTGACAATGCCGATGCGCGGCGCAGGTGCCTCTGCGGCCGGCGTTTCAGCGGCAGCAGGGGCAGGGGCGGTGTCCTGCGCCAGTGCCGCCATCGGCAGGCTGGACAGGGCACACAGCATCAACACAAACAACAGGCGGCACAGCGGCCACCGCATCAGCAGGGTCCGCATGGCGTGGTTCAACCCTCGTCGGTGCTGTCAGGCGGCAGCACGGTTACATGGAATGCCTGCACGCGGCGGGCATCGGCGCGCGCGACCCGGAACACGAAACGGTCCAGGGTGAGCTCGTCGCCGGTTTCGGGCAGGTGGCCGATGGCTTCAGTGACCAGGCCACCGATGGTGTCGTAGTCGTCGTCGGCGAAGCTGGCCCCGAAGCGTTCGTTGAAATCGCCGATCGGGGTCAGCGCGTCAACCACATACTGGCCGTCGGCCTGGATGGCGATCTGCGCGGTATGGTCTTCGGCTTCGTCGTGCTCGTCGTCGATCTCGCCAACGATCTGTTCCAGCACGTCTTCAATGGTGACCAGGCCGGCGACGCCGCCGTACTCGTCGACCACGATGGCCATGTGGTTGCGCGACAGGCGGAATTCCTTCAGCAGCACGTTGAGCTTCTTGGCCTCGGGGATCAGCACCGCCGGGCGCAGCAGCTCGCGCACGTTGGCGGGCCCGTTGTCGGCGACCACGCCGCGCAGCAGGTCCTTGGCCAGCAGGATGCCGAGGATCTCGTCCTTGTTCTCGCCATGCACAGGGAAGCGCGAATGGCCGGACTCGACCACCTGCTTCATCAGTTCGAGGAACGGGGCCTGCACCGGCAGCGACACCATCTGTGAACGCGAGATCATCACGTCGCCCACGGTGAGCTCGGCGACCGAAATGGCCCCTTCCATCATGCGCAGGGTGTCGGCGGCAATGAGGCCGTCTTCCTGCGCGGTGTGCAGTACCGCCACCAGTTCGTCACGGGTGTGGGGTTCGCCGGAGAAGGCAGAGGTCAGGCGTTCCAGCCAGCTGCGCTTCTTTTCGTTCTGCTCCGTCTGGGAGCCACTACTGTCGTCTTCTGACATCTCTGGAAAAAAGGCACCCGGCGAACCGGGCGTTGGGCCCAGTCTAGCAGGATGTGGGGTGCTGTCAGTGCTCGCCGTCGGGCGTATTCACGGAGGGGGGCAGAGGGGCGTCGGCGGCGGGTTCCTCCTCCTCCTCAGCCGGCAGGTCCAGGCTGTAGGTGCAGCCAGCCAAGGTCTTGCCCGGGTGGCTCTGGACCGTGGACACGCTGAGGATGATCGACTCGATCATCGGCTCCCCGGTGCGCGGGTCGGTGACGTCGCGGGCCACCACCTCGCGGCCCGCCATGAACTTGTCCGGGTTGTCCACCCCGTCCTCCAGCTTCAGGCCCTTGGCCAGCGGGCGCGGGTCGGCCACGTCCAGGATGGCCATGATGCTTGCCCCGGACACCGTGATGTACTCGGCGCGCTGGCCAAACACGGTGATCGGGCTGGCCAGGCGGTACTCGGCCATGAACTGGTTGCGCTGTTCCAGCGGTTGCAGGCCGTTGGCGACCGCCTTGAGCGGGTCGGCGACCACCGGGGCCACGGCGTCGTAGTCGGCGACCCGTTGGCGGCATTCGATCAGCGCCGGCAGGTCCAGCGGGGCGGGGGCGGCAGCCGCCATGCCAGGCAGGGGCAGCAGGGCGGTCAGGGTCAGGCATGCAGCGCGGAGCAGGGTCATCGGGCGCAGGTCCGTGGCGGGCTCAGCGTTCGCCGGCGTAAGGATCGGAAATGCCAAGATCGGCCAGGATCTCGCGCTCCAGCTGTTCCATGGCCTCGGCTTCCTTGTCGTCCTCATGGTCCCAGCCCAGCAGATGCAGCACGCCGTGCACCGTCAGGTGGGCGTAGTGGGCGTTGAGCGCCTTGGACTGTTCGTCGGCTTCACGGGCCACTACCGGGGCGCAGATCACCAGGTCGCCCAGCAGCGGGAACTTCACCCCCTTGGGCAGGCCTTCTGGCACCTCGGCCGGAAAACTGAGCACGTTGGTGGCGTAGTCCTTGCCCCGGTAGTGCCGGTTCAGTGACTGACCTTCCTTGGCGTCCACCACCCGGATGGCCAGGTCGGCCTCGCGGATGCGACCCTTCAGCGCCGCCGCCACCCATTTGCGGAAGCTCACCGCCGCCGGCAGGCCGGTGCGGGGCAGGGCATAGCTGACGGCGACATCGAGGCGGACGGGGCCCTTGGTCATTTCAATTCCGGTAAATCTGCAATAAGGGAAACAGTATCGCGCTAACCGCGCCGCGCCGCGAGGCCCGGGTGCCCCGTTGACGCGCAGGGCGCGTCCCTACCGGTCGCCCGACCAAGGGTCGTAGTGACACGCCATGCGTGTCAACGCCATCATCCTGCGCGCGCAATGTCGCGTGCGACCTGCCGCCATCATGCGTCCGGTTTGACCTGCTGCAGGTCACGGCGGTCGTACGCACCGACGATCCGCGCCACCAGCGGGTGGCGGACCACGTCGCGGGCCTCGAAGAAGGTGAAGCTCACCCCTTCCACGTCGCGCAGTACTTCAATGGCGTCGCGCAGGCCGGACTTGACGTGTTTGGGCAGGTCGGTCTGGGTGAGGTCGCCGGTGACCACGGCGGTGGAGCCGAAGCCGAGGCGGGTCAGGAACATCTTCATCTGTTCGATGGTGGTGTTCTGCGCCTCGTCCAGGATCACGTAGGCATCGTTGAGAGTGCGGCCGCGCATGTAGGCCAGTGGCGCAATCTCGATGACGTTCTTCTCCAGCAGCTTGACCACCTTTTCCACGCCCAGCATTTCATACAGGGCGTCGTACAGCGGACGCAGATAGGGGTCGACCTTCTGGGTGAGGTCGCCAGGCAGGAAGCCCAGCTTTTCACCGGCCTCCACCGCCGGGCGCACCAGAATAAGGCGCTGCACCCGCGATTCGTTCAGTGCCTCGACCGCGCTGGCAACGGCCAGGAAGGTCTTGCCGGTACCGGCCGGGCCGATGCCGAAATTGATGTCGTGGGTCGTGATCTGGTGCAGGTAGCGGGCCTGATTGGCACCGCGCCCGCGCACGGTGCCGCGCTTGACCTTGATGCTGACCTCCTGCGCCTCGTAGGCGCGCTCGGCCACGTGCTCGACATTGGCCTGGTTCAGGCGCAGGTGGATGGCGTGGCTGTCGAACACGGTGTCGGCCGCTTCCTCGTAAAGCGCTTCAATCAGCTTCTGCGCCTCGGCTACCACCGCCTTGGGCCCGCTGAGGCGGAACACGTGGCCACGATTGGCGATTTCGACGCCGAGCTTGAGTTCGATCTGTCGCAGGTGTTCGTCGAATGGGCCGGCCAGGTTGGCCAGGCGCTCGTTGTCTTCCGGGGCCAGGGTGAAGTCGCGGTGTGCCAGTGCGGTCATTGCATGCGGCGGCACACAGTGACGGTGCCGCAGAATCAGGAAAGGAGTGACAGGGTAACGCGTTTCCTGGCAACCGCGTGTTCTCCACAGCCGTTGTGCAAGGGCAGTGCAGCAACCTGTGGATAGTCGGCTGCAGCCCTAGTGCCGCAAGGCAGGTGAGGGGCTGGTCAAAAAAGCGTCAAGGTCAGGTGGGTTTTCCACATGCACTGTGGGCGGCAGCGCGAGAAACGTGTGGATAACCGCGCACGCGCCACGTGCCGCAATGCCTGCAGCTGGGTGATCATTTCGTGACCAGGTGGCTCTACGTCATCATCTGTGGAGCCACGCCCTGCGTGGCTGCGCGGTTGGACTCAGGCGACCACCAGCCGGCCACGCAGCGAATTGCTGTAAGCCTCGGTGATCTCCACATCCACCAGCTGGCCCACCAACCGCATCTGCCCAGGGAAGTTCACCGAGCGCATGTTTTCGGTCTTGCCGGTCAACTCGTTCGGATCCTTGCGCGAAGGGCCCTCCACCAGCACGGTCTGCACCGTGCCGACCATGGCCTGCGAGATCGCGGCCGCCTGCTCGTTGATCCGGGCCTGCAGGCGCGACAGCCGCGCGTGCTTCTCCGCATCGCTGATCGTGTCTTCCAGATCCGCTGCCGGGGTGCCGGGGCGGCGTGAATAGATGAACGAGAAGCTCTGGTCGAAGCCTACGTCTTCGATCAGCTTCATGGTCTTCTCGAAATCGGCCTCGGTTTCGCCGGGGAAGCCGACGATGAAGTCCGAGCTGATTGAGATGTCCGGGCGCACCGCGCGCAGCTTGCGGATCTTGGCCTTGAACTCCAGCGCCGTGTAACCGCGCTTCATTGCCGACAGTACGCGGTCGCTGCCCGCCTGCACCGGCAGGTGCAGGAAGTTGGCCAGCTGCGGCACGTCGCGGTAGGCGTCCACCAGCGAGTCGCTGAACTCCAGCGGGTGCGAGGTGGTGAAGCGGATGCGGTCCACGCCGTCAATCTCGGCGATGGTGCGGATCAGCAGGCCGAGGTCGGCAGATTCGCCGTCGCCATACGGACCGCGGTAGGCATTGACGTTCTGGCCGAGCAGGTTGATTTCACGTACGCCCTGGCTGGCCAGCTGCGCCACTTCCACCACTACGTCCTCGAACGGACGGCTGACCTCGGTGCCACGGGTGTACGGCACCACGCAGAACGAGCAGTACTTCGAGCAGCCTTCCATGATCGAGACAAAGGCCGAGCCCCCTTCGGCGCGCGGCTCGGGCAGGCGGTCGAACTTCTCGATTTCCGGGAAGCTGATGTCCACCTGCGATTTGCCCGATTCACGGCGCTGCCGGATCAGCTCCGGCAGCCGGTGCAGGGTCTGCGGACCGAACACCAGGTCCACGTGAGGGGCGCGCTTGATGATTGCTTCGCCTTCCTGCGAGGCGACGCAGCCGCCGACGCCGATGATCACGCCACGGCCATTGTTCTTCAGCGCCTTCCAGTAACCGAGCTGGCTGAACACTTTTTCCTGCGCTTTTTCGCGGATGGAGCAGGTGTTCATCAGCAGGACGTCAGCTTCAGCCGGGTCGTCGGTGAGCTCCAGACCCTCCTCGGCAGCGAGCACGTCGGCCATCTTGGTCGAGTCGTACTCGTTCATCTGGCAGCCGTGGGTCTTGATGTACAGCTTGCCGCGCACCGGGCCGTTCACCTGCGGGCGTGAGCCGGGCAGGGGAATCAGGTCGGGGCGAGCGACGGGTTCGGAGGCGGGCGTCCCGGTCATGGCGCTTATTCCAGTCGGGTGGGCAGGCAGGGTAGCCGGGCATTGTACCCGGTCCCGGCCGGGGGGGGCGGGGCCGCGCTGAGCGCGGTTGCCACGCAGGGCGTGGCACTACTTGTTAATGGGCTGCGAAACGGGGACACTCCGCCCCATGAAGGGGATTGTGGGGACAATCGCTGCGCTGGCCTTGACTGCACTGACCGCTCTGCCGGCCAGTGCCGGCACGCTGTACAAGTGCGTCGGCGACGACGGCATCCCCAGCTACGTCAGCAAGCGAGTGCCAAAAGCGACGTGCAGCGTGGTCAGCAACTACCGCCCGGACCGCAGCGCGCCCAAGCGCTATATCCCGCCGCCGGCCCCGGCTCCCACCGCGGCCGCCGTGGCGGCAGCGCCGACCCCAACCCCGGCCCAGGCCGACACCGCAGCCGCCAGCACGGCGGTCACCGCCAGCGCAGCGCCGGCCCAGACGGCGACCGTGCTGACCGCGCCATCGGCCCCCAAAGCCAGCAGCAAGCCGGGCAAGGTGGTGTCCGGGCAGGTCTACTCCTATATGAAGGATGGCGTGCGCCACTACACCAGCTCCCGGCCCGCCCAGGTGGCCAGCCTGGGCCAGGTGCGCACCATCCGCTACAGCTACATCGAGCGTTGTTATGCCTGCGGGGCCAACCCCGGGGTGAACTTCGGTTCGGTGCGGCTCAACACCACCGCCTTCCAGGCCGAGATTGCCGCGGCCGCGCGCGAGTTCGGGGTCGAAGAGGCGATCGTGCGCGCCGTCATTCACGCCGAGTCGGCCTATAACCCCACGGCGGTCAGCCGTGCGGGGGCGCAGGGGCTGATGCAGCTGATGCCGCCCACCGCGCGTCGCTTCGGGGTCACCGATTCCTATGATGCGGCGCAAAACATCCGCGGTGGCGTGCAGTACCTGTCGTGGCTGCTCAAGCGCTTCAACGGCAACCTGACCCTGGCTGCCGCGGGCTACAACGCCGGTGAAGGCGCGGTTGACCGCCACGGTGGCGTGCCGCCGTACAGCGAGACGCAGTACTACGTGAAGCGCGTGGCGCTTCTGGCCGACCGCTACCGCGGCGCGCAGGCGTCAACGCAATAGGCCGCTGTTGCGGCTATCGCGCTGCCACCTGCGCCCACCCATTCCACCTTATCCCCGCGCCTGTCGGCGCGCCTCCTTGAACATCAAGGGGGCTCCTGGCCTGGATGATTGCGGCTCGCGGTGGCTCACGGTGCAGGTTCACGGAAATTCGGAACCGCACTCGTTGTGTCGCCGAGTCAGGTTCCGCTATAGTCGGTTCCGATTCACGTGGACTGGCCCCCACCGGTCTACTGGCAGCCTCAAGCTACCTAAATCAATATCGGAGTGCCGGATGGCCAACGATGGGGTAAACGATCCAGTCAACACTGGTCGTCGACGATTTCTTTCCGCAACCACTGCGGTGGTGGGTGCCGTCGGCGTCGGGTTTGCAGCAGTTCCGTTCATCAAGTCCTGGAATCCCAGCGCCCGCGCCAAACTGGCCGGTGCACCGGTGATCGCCGACATCAGCGCATTGCAGGAAGGCCAGCGGCTGGTTCTGGAATGGCGTGGTCAGCCGATCTGGATCGTCAAGCGCTCCAAGGCCATCCTTGAAGCGTTGCCCGGTCTGGACGGTCGCCTGAAGGACCCCGAATCCGGCGAGAAGGACCAGCAGCCGGACTACGTGCTGAAGGAAAATCCCGAATTCCGCTCGATCAAGTCCGATGTCTCGGTGCTGGTCGGGCTATGCACCCATCTGGGCTGCTCACCGGAAATGGTCGCTGAAATCCGCCCCGAGCCCTACGACCCGGAATGGAAGGGCGGCTACTTCTGCCCCTGCCACAAGTCGCGCTTCGACATGTCCGGCCGCGTCTTCAAGGACGTGCCGGCCCCGATCAATCTGCTGGTGCCTCCGCACCACTACCAGGACGACAACACCATCGTCATTGGCGTTGACCCGCAGGGGGCGGCTTGAGCATGGTCAACATTCTTTCCCGTACCGCCACCGGCGTGGCCGACTGGGTCAATGAGCGCGCGCCCGGCCTGATGCCGATGTACCGCAAGCATGTCAGCGAGTACTACGCGCCGAAGAACTTCAACATCTGGTACTACTTCGGTTCGCTGGCGCTGCTGATCCTGGTCAACCAGATATTGACCGGCATCTTTCTCACCATGCACTACAAGACCAGCGCCGCCGAGGCCTTCACCTCGGTGGAACTGACGATCATGCGTGACGTCGACTGGGGCTGGCTGATCCGCTACATGCACTCCACCGGAGCCTCGCTGTTCTTCATCGTGGTGTACCTGCACATGTTCCGCGGGCTGCTGTACGGCAGTTACAAGAAGCCGCGCGAGCTGGTCTGGATCCTCGGCATGCTGATCTACCTGGTGCTGATGGCGGAAGCCTTCATGGGCTATGTGCTGCCCTGGGGCCAGATGTCGTTCTGGGGTGCGAAGGTGATCATCTCGCTGTTCGGGGCGATTCCGGTAATTGGTAATGGCCTGACCGAGTGGATCATGGGCGACTACCTGCCCAGTGATGCCACCGTCAACCGTTTCTTTGCCCTGCATGTCATCGCCCTGCCGCTGGTGCTGCTGCTGCTGGTGGTGCTGCATATCGGCGCGCTGCATGAAGTGGGGTCCAACAACCCGGATGGGGTGGAGATCAAAAAGGGGCCCAAGGGCAACCGCTGGTCGCCCAGCGCGCCGGCCGACGGCATTCCGTTCCACCCGTATTACACACTCAAGGATGCGGTGGGGGCCGGTTTCCTGCTGGTCATTGCCGCCTTCATCATCTTCTTCGCGCCGGGCTTCGGCGGGCTGTTCCTGGAGCACGACAACTTCACCGAGGCCAACCGTCTGGTGACGCCCGAGCACATCAAACCGGTGTGGTACTACACGCCGTACTACGCGATGCTGCGGGTGGTGCCCAACAAACTGGGCGGTGTGATCGTGATGTTCTCGGCCATCGCCATCCTGTTCCTGGTGCCATGGCTGGACAAGGCCAAGGTCAAGTCAGTGCGCTATCGTGGCTGGATCTCCAAGGTCATGCTGGGGGTGCTGGCGGTGTGCTTCATCTGGCTGGGTGTGATCGGGTCCGGCCCGGGCACCGATGTGCACGAGACCTACATCGGCCGCGTGCTGACCTTCCTCTATTTCGCCTTCTTCATCACCATGCCGATATGGACCAAGCTGGACAGGACCAAACCGGTACCGGACCGGGTGACCCTGCATGACTGACCATTGCTTCGCGAAGCCACGCAGGGCGTGGCTCTACGTTGTAACGCTGGCCTGCGCGGCCACGCTGATGCTGGCCAGCACCGTGGCCGGTGCCGCCGAGGGCGGCAAGACGCTGCAGGCCGGCAATGACCTGGGCGACCGCGCCTCGCTGCAGCGCGGCGCGCAGCTGTACATGAATTACTGCTCCGGCTGCCATGCGCTGAAGTACCTGCGCTATTCGCGCATGGCAAAGGACCTGGGCCTGTCCGAAGAAGAGGTGATGAACAATCTCAACTTCACCGGCGCGGCCATCGGCGAAACCGTGGGTGTGACCCTGCCCAAGGCAGAGGCCGAGAAGTGGTTTGGCAAGATGCCGCCCGATCTCACCCTGATATCGCGCGTGCGCGGCAGCGACTGGGTCTACACCTACCTCAAATCGTTCTATCTGGATTCCAGCCGTCCGCTCGGCTGGAACAACGCATTGTTCCCGAATGCCTCCATGCCCAACCCGCTATGGGAAATGCAGGGCCTGCAGCACGCAGTGCACGGCAAGCCCGAGGCTCCCGGGGCGGATGCGCCGGTAACCGGGTTGAAGATCGTCCAGCCGGGGAACGTGGACGCCGGCCAGTACGACCAGGTGGTGCGGGACATCACCAATTTCCTCGAGTATGCCGGCGAACCGGCCGCGCTCAAGCGCCAGCAGCTGGGCGTCTGGGTGATTCTGTTCCTGGCCTTCCTGACCTTCCTGTTGTATCTGCTGAAGAAGGAATACTGGAAAGACGTGCACTGAGCTTCACGCGCCCACCAACCCTTCGACCTATTGGCTTTTGTGATGGGGGGTTGCACACTCGGGACCTGTGACGACTGTCGGCAATGGGCCGGCAGCGCCGATACGGCCGACGGATTCGGTCGTTGGAGAGCCTTTGATGGCGGCGAGCGTACGCATGCGGAATACCCTGACGCTGTTTTCCTCGAACGATGATGTCCTGTGCCACCGCGTGCGCCTGGTGCTGGCCGCCAAAGGGGTGACCTATGATTTCGTGCCGGTCGACCCGCAGAACCCGCCGGAAGACCTGATCGATCTCAATCCGTACCATTCGGTACCCACCCTGGTGGAGCGCGAACTGGTGCTGTACGCGGCCTCGGTGGTCAGCGAGTACCTGGATGAGCGCTATCCGCATCCGCCGCTGATGCCGGTTGACCCGCTCTCCCGCGCCCGCATCCGCCTGGCCATGCTGCGCATCGAGCATGACTGGGTGCCACAGGTCCAGGCGATCCAACTGGGCAACAAGACCCAGGCCGAGGCCGGCCGCAAGCGCCTCAAGGAGCTGCTGACCGGCTCGGTGCCGCTGTTCAAGGCCAGCAAATTCTTCCTGAATCCTGAAATGAGCCTGGCCGATTGCGCCATGGCTCCGATCATCTGGCGTCTGCAGTCGCTGGACATTGCGCTGCCCAAGGATGGCAAGGCCATTGAGGACTACGGCAACCGCATTTTCCGTCACCCCGGTTTCATCCGCAGTCTGACCGACCAGGAAAAGAAGCTGCGCGAGTTACCTGTGTGACCTCAGCCCGGCCGTGCGCGTACACTGGTAACCGGTATTCACGCTGATAATCAGCCGGGCATGGCCCGGCGCACCCCATGACTGAAGATACATTCCGCATGACCAGCCATCGCCCGTACCTGCTGCGGGCGCTGGTGCAATGGATCAACGACAACCAGCTCACCCCGCATATCCTGGTCGACGCCGGCATGCCTGGCGTGCAGGTGCCGCCCAGCGCGATCAAGGATGGCCGGGTGGTGCTGAACATCGCCGACCGTGCCGTGATGGGGCTGGAGATCGACAACACCTCGGTCAGCTTCGCAGCACGCTTTTCCGGCGTGAGCCACCCGGTGCAGGTGCCGATTTCGGCCGTGCTGGCGGTCTATGCCCGCGAAACCGGGCAGGGCATGGCGCTGCCGGATGATATTCCGGGCCATGAGCCCAGCCTGGACGACGACGATACGCTGCCGGATGACACGCCCTCCCCGGACGACGCCCCACCCAAGCCCAGCGGCGGCCGTCCGCATCTGCGCGTGGTGAAATGAAAAAAAGCCGCCTGTGGGCGGCTTTTTGATCGGTAGCGGTCGACCGTTGGTCGACCGACCTTGGTTTACACGTCTTCTGCCCCGTGCGTATCCGGCGACTGCCGGATCTCGCTGATCCGTGCCGCGGAGGGGCCCACGAACGCCACCAGTTGATCGCCTCGCAGCACCATGCGCCCGGTATGGCGATCTATGCCGTCGTGCGAGTACTCAAAGCGGTAGGTGCGCTCCCAGCCCAGCCAGCCGGTGTCCTTGCGGCACACCCGGATGCTGCTGGCATGCACGGCCTGGTCCAGCCACTGCACATCGGCGGCGCGGCAGGCATTTCGGCCCAGCTCGATGGCGCGCTCGGCCGCCGCCCGTGAGGAATTCCAGAAGGCATAGGCAAACGCGCCGGCAATCATCAACAGGATCAGGCTGGGCATCAGCGGCTCGGTAGTAGCGTGTCAGGAACGACCAACATGGCGACAGCTCCCGCTCACTTCAAGCGACGTGGAGCCACGCCCTGCGTGGCTGCACTCCGTTTCGGCACCACCAAGCCACGTAGGACGTGGCCCTACGGCGACGTACGCGGTGCCGGATTGGCAGGCGATTGTGGCGATTGTGGCGATTGCGGCCGCGGCGGAACCACACGCGGGAACGTCGGCTTCTGCGGCGGTGGGGTTGTCGGCACGCCCGGCTGGGCGGGGGCCGGTGCTGGCGCGTCGCTGGGCGTGACTCCCATCGGCGAGGCCGCCACCAGCTTCAGCAGGGCTGCCCAGTCCTGGCGGTTGAAATTGCACTCGTCTTCGCGGCCGGGCGTGCAGCCGCTGTCATAGGGACCGTAGGATCGGGCCGGCGGCAGCTGGATGCGGCCGCTACGATCCAGCGGCAGCTTGCGCATCGCCACCGTGTTCATGACATTGCCGCCGATCAGGTAAAGGGTGTGGTCGCCGCCCATGTTGGCCGCGATCACCACCTCGCAATGCGATTTCCAGTTCTCCACCTTCCCCCCGCTGAGCTGCTGCACAAGGCCGGCGTAGCTCAGCGTTTCGTCGCGGTCGCGCAGGTAGCACAGGAGGTCGCCGGGAGCGGGCTTTTCCTGCGCCGGGTCGGTCATCCGGTACGGCCCGCTGTTCTCGTATGCCGCGCGGATGTAATCGATGTGGCGCGGAGAGCGGGTGAAACCCGGCACGCCTGCGCGGCTCATCACCCAGGAGATGAAGGCTGCCGACCACGGGTTGTCGATGATGAAGGCACGGCAGTCGCTGTCCGTGTAGCGCGTACCGAACGGTTGCATGCAGCTGGTCGCGCCGGGCTGGCTGCCCATCGGGCCCAGCGTGCCGCTGTCGCGCCAGTAGGCGACCACGCGCTGCCACGCAGGCATGCCGTCGTCAGAAAGGTACAGGCGCTCGGCCTCGCTGACGCCGAGGCTGGCGGCCCGTCCTTCGCCGTCGATGAAGGGTCGGTACCACAGGCGGTGTTCGTTGCAGGCAGTACGGACGATGCTGATCGCCAGCGGACTCAGTCCATAGCGGGGCGGAATATCGCAGACTTCAGCCGCCGCCGCGGTAACGGGGGCGGCGGCGAGCAGCAGGCAGGCGGGCAACAGCATCCGGCGCATGCGCGTTCTCCGGTGGGGGTAGCCAGAGCGTCGCAGACCCGCGTTGGGCAATTCGTGAAGGCAGGTTCGTGAAGGCAGGGTGGTGCCGGCCGCTGGCCGGCACAACGTCAACCCTTCGGCGGATCGCCCAGCTTCAACGACAGATCAATTGCCTGCACATGCTTGGTCAGACCACCAATCGAAATGCAGTCCACGCCGTCTTCGGCAATCGCCCGCAGCCCGGCCAGGTCGACACTGCCGGACACTTCCAGCGGAATCCGCCCGGCGGCGATCTTCACTGCCTCGCGGCGCAGCTCCGCATCGAAATCGTCGATCAGAATCCGGTCGCAGCCCACCGCCAGCGCTTCGCGCAGCTGGTCCAGATCCTCAACCTCCACCACCAGCGGCAGCTTCGGCCACTGCGCGCGCGCGGCATGCACTGCAGCGCTCAGCGAGCCGGCGGCGCGGATGTGGTTTTCCTTCAACATCACCGTGTCAAACAGGCCCAGGCGATGGTTGCCGCCGCCACCGCAGCGCACCGCGTACTTCTGGGCCATGCGCAGGCCAGGCAGGGTTTTGCGGGTGTCCAGAATGCGTGTGCCGGTACCAGCCACCGCGGCGACGTAGCGAGCGGTGGTGGTGGCGGTGCCGGAGAGGGTCTGCAGGAAATTGAGCGACGTGCGCTCGGCGCTGACCAGGCTGCGGTTACGCCCCTGCAATGTCGCCAGCACGGTGCCGGCCTTTACCGC
Source organism: Stenotrophomonas maltophilia (assembly GCA_050983615.1). GTDB lineage: Bacteria > Pseudomonadota > Gammaproteobacteria > Xanthomonadales > Xanthomonadaceae > Stenotrophomonas > Stenotrophomonas maltophilia_AZ. The sequence goes on from CP158958.1 coordinate 1,662,978, forward strand.
ATCCCCTTCGGCCACCCGCCAGTCGATGCGCACGTCCGGGTCCAGCGCCCGGTGGGTGGCATCAAACCAGGGGCGGCCGGCAATCACCGCGTCCTGCTTGCACAGCAGGTAGGCGCGATCCGGCCGGTCCGGCAGCAGGGCGGCGGTGACGTCGCCGCTGCCGATGTCCTCGGCCAGGGCGCGGGCCACATCCGCCTCGACCTGCGTGGCTTCAGGCGGCAGCAGGGCAGGGCTCATTGCGCCGGAAAGTCGGCGATCTGGGCAGTGGCGATGGCCTCTTCGGCCAGCAGCACCGGAATGCCGTCATCGACCCGGAACACCTGCTTGCCGTCGCGGGTCAGCAGGGCTTCGCGCAGAAGCTGGCTCTGCGGGCTGCCGTCGGCCTTGGTCACGGCACCGGCCGAAATGGCCTGGTTGAGGGCCTCCAGGCCCTTGGCGGTGAGCAGGGACAGGGGCTGGCGGGTGTCCGGCGACACCAGCAGGTCAAGCAGCTTGCGATCCATGGATTCTTCGTCTTGCGTGGAAGACGGCTAGAATACGTCTTTAAGGTAGGTGACGGCCAATGACCCCCAACCCCGCAGTGCCGCTCGTCGGCATCATCATGGGCTCCCGTTCGGACTGGGAAACCATGCAGCACGCCGCGCAGAAGCTCGATGCCCTTGGTGTTCCCTATGAAGTGAAGGTGGTCTCGGCGCATCGCACGCCGGACGTGCTGTTCACCTACGCCGAACAGGCCGGCGCACGCGGACTGCGCGCGATCATCGCCGGAGCCGGCGGCGCGGCGCACCTGCCGGGCATGGTCGCGGCCAAGACCGCAGTGCCGGTACTGGGCGTGCCGGTGCAGTCCAAGGCCCTCAATGGCATGGATTCGCTGCTGTCGATCGTGCAGATGCCGGCCGGTATTCCGGTGGCCACCTTCGCCATTGGCAACGCCGGGGCGTCCAACGCGGCCCTGTTTGCCGCCGCACTGCTGGCCCCGGAACAGCCAGCCATCGGCCAGGCGCTCGACGCCTTCCGCTCGCGCCAGACCGAAGACGTCATGGCCCACGACGACCCGCGCCAATGACCCGCACTGTCGGCATTCTGGGCGGCGGCCAGCTCGCCCGCATGATGGTGCTGGCGGGCGCGCCGCAGGGTCTGCGTTTTGAACTGTTCGACCCGGCGGCCGATGCCTGTGCCGGCCAGCTGGCACCGCTGCAGGTGGCCGCATTCGATGACGAAGCCGCCCTGGCCGCGTTTGCGGCGAAGGTTGACGTGGTCACCTTCGACTTCGAGAACGTGCCCGCGCACAGCGCCCGCTTCCTGGCCGAGCGCGTGCCGGTGCATCCGAACCCGGATGCACTGGCGGTCGCGCAGGACCGCCTGAGCGAGAAGACCCTGTTCCGTGAGCTGGGCATTCCGCTGCCACCGTTCGCGGACATCCGCAGCCGCGATGAACTGGCTGCGCGGGCGGGGGAGTTCGGGCTTCCGTGCATCCTCAAGACCCGCCGCCTGGGCTACGACGGCAAAGGTCAGTTCCGTCTGCGCAGCGAAGCCGACATTGACGCGGCCTGGGCCGCGCTCGGTGCACAGGTCGAGCGCACCGGACTGATTCTGGAAGGCTTCGTGGCCTTTGACCGCGAAGTCAGCGTGGTCGCCGTGCGCGGCCGTGACGGCGAGTTCCGGGCCTGGCCGGTGACCGGCAACTGGCACGTGGACGGCGTGCTGTCGGCCAGTCTGGCACCGGCCGTGCTGAGCCCGGCGCAGCAGCAGGCCGCCATCGGCTATGCACGCACCCTGGCCGAGCGCCTGGACTATGTCGGTGTATTCGCGCTGGAGCTGTTCTGCCGTGGCGACGAACTGCTGGCCAATGAAATGGCTCCGCGCGTGCACAACTCAGGGCACTGGACCATCGAGGGCAGCGAAACCTCGCAGTTCGAGAACCACCTGCGCGCGGTGCTCGGCCTGCCACTGGGCGACACCCGGATGCTGGGGCATGCCTGCATGCTCAACTGGCTTGGGGCGATGCCCGACGCGACGGCGGTGCTGGCCCAGCCGGGCGGGCACTGGCACGACTACGGCAAGCAGCCGCGTGATGGCCGCAAGGTCGGGCATGCCACTCTGCGCAGTGAAGATGCCGCAGCGCTGGCGGCGGGGCTGGAAGCGGTGGGCAAGCAGCTGGATCGCGGCGACCAGGTAGCCCCGGCCGTAGACTCGCTGCGCGCCTGATCCGGCGGGTCACGACCAACGGTCGTGACCTGCCTACCGGAGATCCGCGACCCTGTGACCGGCGAGATCAATCCCGCAATCGCGCCGCCACCGCGTCCCAGTTCACCACCTTCCAGAACGCTTCCAGGTACTTCGCCCGGTCGTTCTGGAAGTCGGTGTAGTACGCGTGCTCCCACAGGTCACATCCCAGCAATGGCGTACTCTGGCCCACCAGCGGTGTGCCGGCATTACGGGTGACCTGTACCGCCAACGTGCTGTTGGGGTGCTGCACCAACCACACCCAGCCGGACCCGAACAGCCCCAGCGCGGCGCGGTCGAACTCCTCGCGCAACCGGCGCAGGTCGCCGAAATGACGGCCGATCAGTTCCGCCAGCCGGCCCTGCGGCTCGGCGCTGCCGCGCGGCCGCAATCCGTCCCAGAAGAACGCATGGTTCCAGGCCTGGGCCGCCGCGTCGAACAGGGTGCCCTGGCTCTGCCGGACCAGATCTTCCAGCGGCAGTTCCGCCAGCTCGGTGCCGTCAATCCGCGCATTCACCGTCTCCACGCAGGCCCGGTGATGCCCCAGGTGCAGATCGAGACTGGCCGCCGACAGATGCGGCTGCAGGGAGGTGCGGTCGAAGGGCAGGCGGGGCAGGTCGAAGGGCATGGCGATCCGGGAGAGTGGGACACAGACGTCCGGCGCGGGGTCAACCGCATTACAATGGGCGCAGGGTAAGTCTATCCGACCACCCGGGGTCGGATGGTTCCGCAACGCAGGAGAGGTGTGGTGGCGGTCTTGCAGCAGATCCAACAGGAAGTCGATCGTTATCCCCTCGTGTTGTTCATGAAGGGCACCCCGCAGTACCCGATGTGCGGGTTCTCCAGCCGCGCCGTGCAGGCACTGATGGCCGCCGGCGCGGTCAATCTGCGCACGGTCAATGTGCTGGAAGAACCGGAAGTGCGTGCCAACCTGCCGCGCTTCTCCAACCTTCCCACCTTCCCGCAGCTGTTCATCCACGGCGAGCTGATCGGCGGCTGTGACATCGTGCTGGAGCTGTTCGAGGCCGGCGAGCTCAAGCGCATCGTCGAAGAGGCCGCACACGGATGAGTGCGCTCCCGTCCGTGGCGGTCGGGAGCGGGTCGTTGGCCGACCGCATCATTCTCATTGCCGGCGCTGGCGGAGGTTTCGGCAGCGCCGCGGCGGTCGCCTGCGCGGCCGCCGGGGCCACCGTGGTGCTGCTCGGGCGCAAGCCGCGCCGGCTGGACCGGGTCTACAGCGCGGTCCAGGCGGTTGGCCCGGAGCCGCTGCTGTACCCCTTGGATCTGGAAGGGGCCACCCCGGACGACTACGCCACCCTGGCCGAGCGCCTGCAGAGCGAACTGGGCCGGCTGGACGGGCTGTTGTACTGCGCCGCCGACTTCGCCGGCCTGACCCCGTTCGAGCTGGCCGACCCGGCCGCGTTCGCGCGCGCCGTGCACGTCAACCTGACCGCGCCGGCGTGGCTGGCCCAGGCCTGCCTGCCATTGCTGAAGCAACGCGATGATGCGGCGCTGGTGTTCACCGTGGACGACCCGGCGCGGGTAGGGCAGGCCTACTGGGGCGGTTATGGGGCTGCCCAGCATGGGCTGCGCGGGCTGATTGCCAGCCTGCATGCCGAACTGGCGGGCGGCCCGGTGCGGGTGGCCGGGCTGCAGCCGGGCCCGATGCGCACCGCGCTGCGGGCGCGGGCCTTTTCGCTGGACGAGGACCAGACGGCGCGGCGTCCGGAAGAGTGCGCGGAGGCGGCGGTGCTGCTGCTGTCGGCTGCCGGGGTGGAACACCGCGGACAAGTGTTCGATATCGCCCATTGACCGTCTTACCGGTCACCGCGCTGCGACGTAGAGCCGGGCTTGCCCGGCTGCCTTTCGCGTCACCACCCTGACATGAACGGCCGCTACCTTCCGCCCTGCCGGCAAGGAGCCGGCATTTCCTGAACGGCAGATGTGAAGAAAGCGTCACGATTTCGTTGTGATGGTGTGCGCGTTGTCGCTAAACCGTCACATACCGAGGCTATCGTGTTAATCTAGTGTTAACCGTTGCGGCTGAAACCAGCCTGCGGCATAGGGAACCCAGATCTAAGTCCATTCGGCCATCTACGGGGCCGTGTGGGCGCGTTTTTTCTCCGCAAATCGCCACTCTCGCATCGAGGCTACCCAAAAATGACCCACCCACTCCGGATGTCCAAGCTTACCCTTGGTCTCGTGGCCGCTCTTGCTGCCGCCCCCGCCTTCGCCCAGAGCACCTCTGCCGGTGTCGGCGGCCAGGTCACGTCCGCCGCAGGCGCGCCTGTGGTCGGTGCCGAAGTCACCATCACGCACACCGAGTCGGGCACCGTCAGCCGTGCCACCACCGACGCCTCGGGTCGTTACGCTGCGCGCGGTCTGCGCGTGGGTGGTCCGTACACCATCACCATCAACAAGCCGGGTGAAGGCACCAAGACCGAAGAAGGCGTTTACCTGAACCTGAACCAGGTCAACACCATCAACGCCGCCCTGACCGGCGACGTCGCCGCCACCAACCTCGACGCGGTGCAGGTGGTTGCCGTGGCCGGTGGCTCGGACGTGTTCAGCGCCTACAAGATGGGTACCGGTTCCAACGTCAACCGCGAAACCATCGATTCGCTGCCGTCGGCCAACCGCAACATCCAGGATTACATCCGCCTCGACCCGCGCATCTCGCAGGTCAGCAAGGCTGACGGTGCAATCTCGGTCGGTGGCCAGAACACCCGTTACAACGCCATCCGCATCGACGGCATCAGCGCCGCCGATCCGTTCGGCCTGGAATCCAACAACCTGCCGACCGAGCGTCAGCCGGTGTCGATGGATGCGATCCAGGAAATCAACATCGACGTTGCCAACTACGACACCACCATCGCCGGGGGTACCGGTGCGGTGATCAACGCGGTGACCAAGTCGGGTACCAACAACTTCGGCGGTACCGTGTACTACGCTTACCGCGACAAGGACATGGTCCGCAAGGACCTGGAAGGCGTCCGCTTCAACGGCTTTGACGACGAAAAGACCTACGGCATGACCCTGGGCGGCCCGATCGTCAAGGACAAGCTGTTCTTCTTCGCCAACTACGAAAAGATGGAGCGTTCGGCTCCGGGCACCAGCCTGACCGACACCCCGTACGGCAAGGGCACCATCACCGACGCCGACATCGCCCGTGCGCAGCAGATCGCCACCGGCTACGGCTTCGACGCCGGTTCGCTGAGCGCACCGTCGAACGACACCGAAATCGAAGAGTACGCGATCAAGATCGACTGGAACATCAGCGACAACCACCGTGCGGCCATCCGTTACAACAAGATGGAACAGACCGTGGCCCGCTTCCCGCAGCTCAGCAGCAGCGCGGTTTCGCTGAGCAGCTTCTGGTACGACCTGCCGAAGACCTATGAGTCCTGGATGGGCGAACTGTTCAGCGACTGGTCCGAGAACTTCTCGACCGAATTCAAGCTGGCGCACAAGGAATACTCGGCCGTCCGCACCCCGTACTCGAACCTGCCGCAGATCCAGGTCCGTGGCTTCGGTACCAGTGGCAATGATTCGCTGTACTTCGGTACCGAGCAGAACACCCACGTCAACATCATCGAGTCCAAGGAACTGAGCGCCTTTGGTGCCGGTACCTGGTACGTCGGCGACCACACCGTCAAGTTCGGCTTCGACTACTCCAAGAACGAACTGCTGAACTACTACGGCCGCAACCTCAATGGCGTGTACACCTTCGCCAACCTGGACGCATTCGCTGCCGGCACCCCGAGCCAGTACATCGTGCGCGCGCCGCTGCCGGGCGGCAGCTACGACGACATCCCGGCCCGTTACGAGCTGAAGAACACCGGTCTGTTCGTGCAGGACAGCTGGGCGGTCAACAGCAACCTGACCCTGCAGCTCGGCGTCCGCGTCGACATGCCGGACTTCAGCGACCAGAAGCTGTACAACCCGCGCATCATGTCGACCTACGGCTACGACAACACCGTGATGCCGGATGACAAGCTGGTGCAGCCGCGCTTCGGCTTCAACTACACCTTCGACACCGAGCGTCCGACCCAGCTGCGTGGCGGCGTGGGCCTGTTCGGCGGCGCGGCTCCGAACGTGTGGCTGGCCGGTGCCTACCAGAACACCGGTTACAACTACCAGGAATTCACCCTCAACAACCCGGGTCCGATCTTCACCCCGAACGTCGATCCGCCGTACATCCCGGGCGGCACTGTCACCGCGCGTGACAACGTCGACATCGTCGAGCCGGGCCTGAAGCTGCCGTCGGTGTGGAAGTCCAACCTGGCCTTCGATACCGAACTGCCGTGGTACGGCATCGTGGCGTCGGCTGAGTTCCTGTACACCAAGGTCAACGATGGCCTATACATCGAACGTCTGGATCTGGCCGATGCCAATGGCAACAGCTACACCCGCATTGGTCAGGACGGTCGTGAGCTGTACTGGAATGCCGCCGGTTACGCCCCGTGCTCGGGTGTGAACTGCTCGATCCGTAACGGCACCAATGGTGCGCAGGGCAAGACCAACCGCCCGGGCAACATGGGCGACGTGATGCTGATCCGCAACACGGACAAGGGCAGCAGCCGTCAGTTCACCGTCGGCCTGAACAAGCCGCTGATGGAAAACTGGGGCTGGTCGCTGGCCTACACCTACACCGCCGCGAAGGAAGTCAGCCCGCTGACCAGCTCGCAGAACACCTCCAACTGGGGCAGCACCCTCATTGGCACCGCCAACGAGAACGTGGCCTATGACTCGCGCTATGCGATCAAGGACCGTGTGACCGCCTCGATCAACTGGAAGAAGGCGTTCTTCGGCGATTACAACACCAGCGTCGGTCTGTTCTACGAAGGCCGTTCGGGTCGTCCGTACAGCTACATCTACTACAACGACATGAACGGCGATGCCGCTGCCACCACCGGCAACGGCTACTTCAACGACCTGTTCTACGTGCCGAACGGCCCGGGCGACGTCAAGTGGACCGGCGGCGCGGCGATGGAGCAGGCCTTCTTCGACTGGCTGGCCAAGAACCCGCAGCTGGCCGCCTACCAGGGCCAGATCGCCCCGGCCAACGCCTTCCGCACCGGCTTCGTGAACACCTTCGATATGCGCATTTCGCAGGAGTTCCCGGGCTTCATGAAGGAGCACAAGGGTGAGCTGGCGCTCGACATCATGAATGTCGGCAACCTGCTCAACAAGAAGTGGGGCCGCATCAACGACTACGGTTTCAACTCGACCGCTCGTGTGGCCAGCTATGCGGGTATCGACCCGGCAACCGGCAAGTACATCTACAACTTCACCGGTTCCACCGATACCCCGACCATCCAGGAAAACAACAACGACAAGGGCAACACCGGTGTGTCGCGCTGGTCGATGCAGCTGACCCTGAAGTACAAGTTCTGATCCATCGAGCTTGACGTGTGAATGAAAACGGCCGGGGCAACCCGGCCGTTTTTTCATGGGCGGCGGGGCGAATGCGGCCGTTTTTCCTGGCGGCGCACATCCCGTAGAGCCGGGCTTGCCCGGCTGGGCGCGGTGCCGGCCGTAAGTGCCGGCGGTCAGTGCAGCCGGGCAAGCCCGGCTCTACGCGGCGCGCGGTGTCGAAGGTGCGTGCACCGCGGGCGCGGGCGCTGTATGCTGCCCACCGCCAGCGGCCGGGGAAACCCGGCCGTTTTGCTTTTTAAGGGGGCAGCGGTACAGTCGGCAACCTTAGGAAACGAAAAGAATGACGATGACGATTACGGAAACCCCGGCGCGCACGCTGCCGGTGCAGGACGCGCGGATCTATCCGCGCGGTGGGCTGGATGTGCTGTCCCGGGCCGAGGTGGCGCGCCTGCGCGATGCCTCCGGTGGCGGCATGCACGAGCTGCTGCGGCGCTGCGCGCTGGCGGTGCTGACCAGTGGCAGTGCCTCGGACGACCCGCGCGCGGCGCGTGATCTGTACCCCGATTTCGACATCCAGGTCGCCCAGCAGGACCGTGGCGTCCGCATCGACCTGGTCAACGCCCCGGCCATGGCCTTCGTCGATGGCGAGATCATCCGAGGTGTGGCCGAACTGCTGTTCGCGGTGGTCCGCGACCTGGCCTACATGGCCATTGAAATGGGCCCGGCCTACGCGGCCGAGCTGGAGTCGTCCGAGGGCATCACCAATGCGGTGTTCGGGCTGCTGCGCAATGCGCGCATCCTCAACCCGGGCGACCCCAACCTGGTGGTCTGCTGGGGCGGCCACTCCATCGGGCGCGACGAATACCTCTACACCAAGCAGGTCGGCTACGAGCTGGGCCTGCGCGGGCTGGACATCTGCACCGGCTGCGGCCCGGGCGCGATGAAGGGTCCGATGAAGGGTGCCACCATCGCCCATGCCAAGCAGCGCAAGCACACCACGCGCTACATCGGTCTGACCGAGCCGGGCATCATCGCGGCCGAGTCGCCGAACCCGATCGTCAACCACCTGGTGATCATGCCGGACATCGAGAAGCGCCTGGAGGCCTTCGTCCGCATCGGCCACGGCATCATCGTGTTCGCCGGGGGCGTCGGCACCGCCGAGGAGATCCTGTACCTGCTCGGCATCCTGCTGCGCGAGGAAAACAAGGACCTGCCGTTCCCGCTGATCCTGACCGGCCCGACCGTGGCTGCGCCGTACTTCGAGCAGATCGACCGCTTCATCCGCCTGACCCTGGGCGATGCCGCCGCCGAGCGCTACCAGATCATCATCGGTGATCCGGTGGCGGTGGCCCGGCAGATGTCGGCCGGGATCAAGCGCGTGCGCGAGCACCGGCTGGCCCAGAAAGACTCATTCTTCTTCAACTGGTCGATCGAGATTCCGTGGGAGTACCAGCAGCCGTTCGTGCCGACCCATGAGGCGATGGCCGCGCTGGACCTGCACCATGGGCGTCCGCCACACGCGCTGGCCGCCGACCTGCGGCGGGCCTTCTCCGGCATCGTCGCCGGCAATGTGAAGGAAGACGGCATGCGCCGCATCGAACAGTTCGGGCCGTTCGAGATCCACGGTGACCCGGACATGATGCAGGCCCTGGACGCGCTGCTGCGCGCCTTCGTCGAACAGCGCCGGATGAAGATCTCCGGCGAGTACCAGCCGTGCTACCGGGTGCTGGCCTGACCTGAGCCGGCCGGGCAGGGGCAGGGGGGCGTCAAGTCATTGACGCCCGTCGCCCCCGGGCGACCGTTCGTCCCTCTGCCCCTTGCCGCCCGGCGGCGGGGCGTTCATTGTCCATGCCATCACGCTGGGGAGCGTCCCATGTCTTTGCGCCTGTCCAAGGGCTTCACACTGATCGAGCTGATGGTCACCGTCTCGGTGATGGCCATTCTGGCCGCCATTGCCTATCCAAGCTTCCAGTCGACCATGCGCTCCAACCGCATGGCGACGACCTCCAATGAGCTGATCTCCGCCCTGTCGCTGGCCCGCTCGGAGGCCATCAAGGGCACCCGCGGTGGCGGCGTCTGCGCGTCCACCAACGGCACCGAGTGCAATGGTGCGGCGTGGACCGACGGCTGGATGGTCTGGGAAGACACCAACCGCAGCGGCGACTTCGATTCCGATGACACCGTGCTGCGCTATGCCCAGGGGCGCGAGAACATGCTGACCGTCCCGGGCGAGTCGCTTTCCATCAGTTTCGATGCGCGCGGCCGCAACCGCGCCAATGCTGCCGAAGACATCACCCTGCGTCCGGACGAGTGCGGCGACCAGCTGCTGCAGCGTCGCCTGACCGTTTCGCCCACCGGACAGGTCCGGGTGCACAAGGAAACCTGCGCATGAACCGCCGTCGCCGTTTTTCCGGCCCGATGCACTCCCGGGGTTTCAGCCTGATCGAAGTGCTGATCGCCATCGTCATACTCGGCTTCGGGCTGCTGGGTTTTGCCCTGCTGCAGACCATGAACGTGCGCTTCGTGCAGAGTGCCAACTACCGCACCCAGGCCACCAACCTCAGTTATGAGCTGCTGGATCAGATCCGCATGCACCGCGTGGCCGCTGGTCGTTACGTGGGCGACTACACCGCTACCGTGGATGCCGAAGACTGCCTGTCGCCCACCGGTGCGTCGATTGACACCGATGCGGTGATGACCGAATGGCGCTGCCGGCTGGGCAAGGCATTGGGTGAGAACGCCAGCGCCACGGTCACCCGAAACGGCGACCAGGTCACCGTCAATGTCAGCTGGGGCGACGAGCGCTGGCGCGACGGCGCTGGAGACACCACTTTCACTGCGAGTACCCGCCTGTGATGCCTTCCATGCTCCCGATGCGCCGGATGACCGGCATGTCCCTGGTTGAATTGATGATCGCGATGGTCATCGGCCTGGTGGTGATGCTGGGCGTGGTCCAGGTGTTCGCCGCGTCCCGCCAGTCCTACCAGCTGTCCGAAGGCCTGGCGCGGGTCCAGGAAAACAGCCGCTTCGCGATGGACACGCTGCAGCGCGAACTGCGCATGGCCGGCCATTTCGGTTGCGTCAACGACCAGGCGCACACCATCCAGAACCCCGGTTCGCTGTTCTCCACGCTGAACGCTGGCGCGCATCCGTCGCTGAACTTCATGCAATCGATCCAAGGCTATGAGGCGACCGGGACCGCGCCGGGTGATACGGTTGCGCTCGCCGCCACGCCGGGCATCGGTGGAAACGCCTATAGCCCGGCGCTGCCTGACGAGCTCGCGGCCGCGCTGAGCAACCGCGTGGATGGCAGCGACATTGTCGCGCTGCGCTACCTGATGCCGGACGGCGTGCCGATTACCGCCTCCACCGGCGGTAGCCGCCCGGTGTTCAGCTTCGATCCCGCACGACTGGGTGTACTGCGCAGTGGCATGACTGATCCGGGCCTTTACGGCGTGGCTGACTGCATGTCCGCGACCGTGTTCCAGGCCCGCGCCGTCGACGCAGCAGGGGGCACGGTTACCTTCGGAGACGCGCCCAACAACACGTCCTTGTTCACCAGCGTGTACAAGGAAGGCCAGACCATGCTGCACCGGGCCGAGAGCATCGTGTTCTACGTCGGCTACGACGCCGACAACGCCCAGTCCTCGCTGTACCGCGTGCGCTTCACTGCGACCCCGAGCGGGGCACTGGTGGCCGGTGCGCCGGAGGCGATGGTCGAGGGCGTGGAGAACCTGCAGCTGCTGTATGGCCAGGATCGCCAGCTCAACTCGACGTCGCCGACAGGCTTCATCGACCGCCAAGGCTCGGCTGAGCAGGTGCAGGCGTCGATGAGTGACACCGCGGCGGCCTGGCGCCGCGTCGGCGCGGTGCAACTGGGCATGGTGGTATCCAGCCCGGACCGTGCCTCGGCCCGCCAGGCCGACGGTGCCGCTGCGTTGACCACGATGGGCGTCACCTTCACTGCGCCCACCGATGGACGCATGCGCGGCGTCTACCAGACCACGGTTGCGATCCGTAACCGCCTGTATGGCAATTGAGGTTCCCATGACTCGTCGAATTCCCCGTCACCGCCCAGCCCGCGCCCAGCGCGGCGCGGTGTTGTACGTCGCCCTGATCATGCTGATCCTGCTGGCACTGATCGGTATCGCCGGCATGCAGGTCACCGGCATGCAGGAGCGCATGGCCGCCAACTACCTGCGCACCAACCAGGCGTTCCAGAACGCCGAGGCCGATGCCCGGCAGGTGGAAGCGAACATCGAAACGGCGCTGACCGATACCGGCGTCTACGCGGCCACCCAGGAACTGTGCAGCCCGACCTACGATCCGCTGACCTGGGCCGACGGCACCAGCGGCAACGCCGCCAGCTACACGCGCCGGATCGACCGCTGCGGCGGCCAGTCCGGCTTTGAAACCGGGCAGCGGGACAACGAAGACACCAGCAACATCTACCAGATCACGGCCCTGGCCAGTGATTCGACCACCAACGCCTCGGCCAGTGCCGTCATCGACACGATCTTCATCCCATGACCACCAAGCCCCGCTTCCTCAAGATGACCTCCACCGGTTGGCTGCGTGCCGGCGGTGTCCTGGCCGGTCTGGCTGCCGTCGTTGCGATCGTGGTGCCGCTGCGTGCGGCGCTCGGTGATTACGATATCGCGCAGGAACCGCTGTACACCAAGAAGAGCCAGCCGCCGCTGATGATGATGGTGATGTCGCGCGACGAGCAGCTGTTCAACAAGGCGTACAGCGACTACAGCGACCTGGACGGCGACAATATCCTGGACACCACGTACAAGGATTCCTTCGAGTACGGCGGTTACTTTGATTCCAAACTGTGCTACCAGAGCAGCAGTGGCGTGTTCAAGGCCGCCGCCAAGGCCGGTGGCACCAACGGTCACTCCTGCAGCGGTCAGTGGTCCGGCAACTTCATGAACTGGGTGACCATGAGTCGCCTGGACGTGATGCGCAGCGTGCTGTACGGCGGGCAGCGCTCCACCGACAGCCTGACCAAAACGGTGATCGAGCGCGCGCAGATCCCCAACGACCTGCACGCTTGGGTCAAGGTGTACTCGGGCAACGACATCGGCAGCTTCACCCCGTTGACCGGCACCCAATCCTTCTGCAACGCGACCACCTCGGCCGGTGGCGCGCCGTTGATGCTGGTGGCCAGCGGTGCCTGGACCGAGTGGGCGTCCACCTCGCTGAACCAGTGCGGCACCAACCGCAGCGGCGGCGATGTACCAGGGTCCGCCACTACGCATACGGTGCGCGTGGAAGTGTGCTCGGGCACCAATCTCACCCTCCATGAAGGCTTCTGCCGCAAGTACAACGACGGCAGCACTGACCGCTACAAGCCGGTCGGCGTGCTGCAGAACTACGGTGAAAGCGGCCGTCTGCGTTTTGGCCTGATCACCGGCACCTGGGCGAACCCGCGTGATGGCGGCGTGGTTCGCCGCAACATCGGCAAGATCGCCGGCAACGGCACTACGTTCTGCGCCGCCGGCGATGAAATCGACCTGTCCACCGGCCAGTTCTGCTACCTGAAGGCGAGCACCGTCTCCGAGGGTGTAATCAACACCATTTCCGCGTTCAAGATCGACCAGTGGAACTGGAACAACAACTGGAACGACTGCAACAACTACTCCATCCTCAATCGGCAGGGCTTCAGCGGCAACGGCAGCCTGACCGATCCGGGCACCGGCTCGCAGAAGTGCAGCGCCTGGGGTAACCCGCTGGCCGAAATGTATGCCGAAGCACTGCGCTATGTGGCGGCGGACCGCAAGCTGTACGGCGACAGCGGCGACCTCAGTGGCCTGCCGACCAATATCGCCTGGAAGGACCCTTACCGCGCGCCGGCCGACGGTGGCAACTCCTATTGCGCCAACTGCAACATCCTGGTGATGTCGTCGGGCCTGCCGTCATTCGACAGCGACAACATCGGTGCGGTGACCAACCTCGCTGCTGCTGCCGCCGCCACCGATTCGATCGGTGTTGCCGAAGGCATGACCGGCAAGAGCTACATGGCCGGCCGCATCGGCGAAACGCCTCGTTATACCTCGCTGAACACCCACGAGGACATCTGCCAGGGGCGTACGGTCAACAACCTCAGCCTGGTGCGCGGCATCTGCCCGGACATTCCGTCCATGGAGGGTAGTTACCTGATGGCGGGCCTGGCCAAGTCGGCTGCGACCACGGACCTGCGCCCGGGCGTGCAGGGCAAGCCTGCCAACTACAAGGTCACCGCGACAACCTATACGGTGGCCATGGCTGAGAACCTGCCCACCTTCGAGGTGAATGTTGGCGGAGCCAAGATCGGTCTGTCGCCGCTGTGCCAGGCCAACAACAGCGGCAGCGCAGGCATCAATTCGTCGGGCTGGCGCAGCTGCTTCCTCGGTGCGGTCGGTATTGGCACCAAGCAGTCCCGGGTCTCGCCGAACTATGTGTATGGCCGCCCCTATAAGGCGGACGGTACCGCCGGCAGCTTCTCGCTGGTGTGGGAAGACTCGCTGTGGGGCAATGACCATGACAACGACGTCGTGGCCATGATGAGCTACTGCGTGGGTGCCAGCTGCGGGGATACCGGCGACTTCAACAACATCTGCTGGCGCGCCGACGCCACCAAGAGCGTGGCCGCGGCCACCGGTACCCGGGTGTGCAACAGCAACGGCACCATCAACGGCACTGTCGCTGCCGATGAGGTGATGATCCGCATCGAGAACCTGTCGGCCTACGCCGGCAACGCGATGCTGACCGGCTACACCATCTCCGGCTCGAACGCGGCCAACAGCGTGCAGCGCCTGACCCTGCGCCCGGGTAACGTCGATGGTTCGGTGCTCAGCGCGACCAACGCGGCTGACAGCCGCTGGCAGGCTCCGATCGTCATGAAGTACAAGGCGTCCGGCGGTGCCGCTGGCCAGCTGGAAAGCCCGCTGTGGTACGCCGCCAAGTACGGTGTCCCGGCCGGCAAGAAGTGGGACAGCAAGGTCGCCGGCGTGCCGGACAACTACTTCCTGGCGCGCAATCCGACCAAGCTGAAGGAAGCGTTGGAAGCGATCTTCGACAGCGCTGCCGAAGGCAATGCGCCGGTCGGTGGCGGCGGCTCGGGTGCGCGTATCAGCACCGGCTCGTTCACCATCTCGTCGCACTTCACCGTGCCGGAAGGGTCGTATGACTGGACCGGTGACGTGATTGCCAACCGTGTGGCCGAGGATGGCACCGATGGCGGCGTGCTGTGGAAGGCCTCAAGTCGGTTGTCCGGTACCCCGGGAAATCGCAGGATCTTCATGGCGACCACGCCCACTGCCACCGCCACCAATGGCACGGTGACGGCGGTCAATGCTGCCACCTTCACTGCGGCCAACGTGCCGGGTAGCAACAACGCACAGAAGCTGGCCGCCATGGGCTTCAGTGATTCGATCCCGGCCTGGTTCGGCAACAGGACGCCGGCCAACCTGGTCAGCTATCTCAGCGGTACCGACGCCACGGGTCTGCGTCCGCGCACCGTCAAGCTGGGTGACATCGTCAATTCCACCACCGAGATCGTCTCCAACCGCGACAGCTATGGTTACGGGAGCTGGGCCGGAACGGGCTGGCGGGACACGCTGGGTAGCGCTTACACCGCCTTCGTGACTGCCAAGCGTGGTAACAACGGCCCTCCGACCATGGTCTATGTGGGGGCCAACGACGGCATGCTGCACGCCTTCAATGCATCTGCCAGCACCGATGGCGGCAAGGAGGAATTCGCCTTCATTCCGTCGGCCGCGCTCCAGCATATCGGTGAGCTGGCCAATCCCAAGTACGGCCATCGTTACTACGTGGATGGTCCGGTAACCTCGTCAGACGTGTACTACGGCAACGCCTGGCACTCGGTGGTCGTGGGTACCACCGGTGCCGGTGGTGCCAGCAAGGCTCCGAATGCGGCGGCGATCGGCAATGGCTCGGTGTTCGGCCTGAATGTCAGCAACCCGACCAGCTTCGCCGCCAGCGACGTGCTGTGGGAAGTGTCGGGCAAGACCGAATCGGACCTGGGCTTCGTGCTCGGCAAGCCGGTGGTCGTGCCGGTGACCGGTACCACTGCCAACGGGCAACCGCGCTTCGTCGCGCTGTTCGGCAACGGCGTCAACTCCACCAGCGGCAAGGCGGTGCTGTACGCGGTCGATATCCAGACCGGCAAGGTGCTCAAGCGCCTGTCGCCGACCGGTACCGGCTATGCCAACCGCAACGGCCTGATCAACATCGCCACGGTGGCGCTGAGGAACAACGACCGCATCACCGACACGGTGTACGGCGGTGACATGATGGGCAACCTGTGGAAGTTCGACCTGTCCGACACCAACCCGGCCAACTGGAGCGTGGCGCTCAGCGGCGCGCCGCTGTTCACCGCCGAACGTAACGGGTCACGCCAGCCGATCATGGGCGGCATCCGCGTCACTGCGGCACCGGGTGGTGGTGTCAATCTGTTCTTCGGCACCGGCCAGTACTTCGCCGCCGACGACAACCAGGTCAGCAGCAGTTCGCCGGTGCAGACCCTGTACGGTGTGTGGGACAACCTGAGCTCCGCCGTTGGCGGACGGGCCAACCTGATCCAGCAGACGATCACCACGGGTCTTGACAGCAACAACTATCAGACCCGCGACGTGACCGCCAATGCGGTGTCGTTCGTCACCAGCCGCGGCTGGTTCGTGGACCTGCTGGTCGGTAACAACGTGGAGGGGGAACGCTACGTGGGCACGCCGGACATCCAGGGCGGGTTCGTGACATTCACCACCTACATCCCCGGTACCTCCATCTGCGGTACCGGTGGTGGCCTCAACTGGTTGTACCGGTTGAACCTGCTGAGTGGTGCCGGTGGCATGTCGGGCGTGAGTCTGACCCCCGGCGGCGACCCCATCTGTACCGAGAACTGTGCAGGCATTGCATTGACCAAGGAGGGGGCGTCGGCCATGGGGCCGCCGGTGAAGGGCACCAACACCTTCGTGCCCCCCAAGCCGGGTGACGACGACAAGTGTGACCCGTCCGATCCGGCCTGCACCGTGGACGAGCAGATCCGGGAAGACCAGTGCACCTACGTGATTCGTGCCCAGGGTTCCGACCCGCTGTACCTGCCGCGTCCGTGTGGCCGCCAATCCTGGCGTCAGATCCGATGATCCCCTTCGTGCCGAGGTTTTCCATGCAACGTCCGACGTTCCACGCACGTGTCCGCGGCTTCACCCTGATCGAACTGATGATCACGGTGGCGGTGGTGGCCATCCTGGCCGCAGTGGCGCTGCCGTCCTACCAGGACCACGTGCGCAAATCGCGCCGTGCCCAGGCCAAGGCTGATCTGGTGGAGGTGGCGCAGTTGCTGGAGCGCTACCACACCGTGCAGAACACCTATGTAGGCTTCACCCTGCCGTTCGAGCAGTCGCCGCGGGACGGGACGTCGCGCTACACGATCAGCCTGGGTGGTGAGAGCGCGTCTGCGTTTACCTTGACCGCAGCACCGGGTGACGCTCAGGCCGAAGACAAGTGCGGCACCATGACACTCGACCAGGCCGGCCGTAAAACGCCCGACAACGCCACAGTGGAGGGCTGCTGGTAAGGCAGCTGTGCGCATCTTGCATCCGTCCGCGGAAGCTGGGTAGAATGCGCACCCCGCCCGAATAGCTCAGCCGGTTAGAGCACTTGACTGTTAATCAGGGGGTCGTTGGTTCGAGTCCAACTTCGGGCGCCAGATCAGGAAAAAGCCTCGCAGCAATGCGGGGCTTTTTTCTTTTCAGTGCGGACAGGGCTCCGCCGTGCGCACCCGCCGTGCGCGTGTTCGCCCCACGTTGTTGACGATGACCCGGCTGTGCAACGTATCGCCGGCGCAGATGCTTACCGTCAGCGTGCTGCCGGCGCTGCGCCCGTCACGCTGGAAGCGCAGCCGCGAGCGGCCGGCGCTGGCCCGCACCCGCACGCTCTGAACGCGGGCAGGTGACTGGAACTGCAGGATGTCCTCAGCCGCAGGGTCGGCCACGGCGGTGCCACGATCACGATGGATCAACCATCCGCGTCCCCATTCATCGCCGCAGGTGCTGCCGTCCGTACTGGGGCACACCGCCACCGTTTCCGCGCGGGTGATGGCGGTGTTGCGGGTCATGTTGAACACCGTGACCAGCTGCATGCGCAGCAGGTCGGCCCCCAGGCGCGTCACCGCGCCGCTCAGCATTGGCAGCGCCAGTGCGCAGGCCAGCGCGACGATCAGGGTCACGGTCAGCAGCTCCAGCAGCGTCCAGCCGCGTGGGGGGTGTGAGCGGAAAGGGGGGGCAGACGGCATGGTCAGAGCTCCAGCGGGGCAGGGCTCACCTTGCGCCGTGGTCGTAAGGCCCACCATCAGCACGCTGCGTATCCGCCGGTAGTCCTGTTCCTCAGCCAGCCGTCACCCAACCCCCCGGTATACTGTGGGGCCCGGGTACTGGCAGCACCATGAGCGACCGCTTCGAACTCGTCTCCCCGTATTCGCCCGCCGGCGACCAGCCGGCGGCGATTGAAAAGCTCACCGCCAATTTCGAGTCCGGTGTCGCCAAGCAGACCTTGTTGGGCGTGACCGGCTCGGGCAAAACCTACACCATTGCCAACGTGATCCAGCAGGTGCAGAAGCCGACGCTGATCATGGCCCCGAACAAGACCCTGGCCGCGCAGCTGTACGGCGAGTTCAAGGCGTTTTTCCCGCACAACGCGGTGGAGTACTTCGTCAGCTACTACGATTACTACCAGCCCGAGGCCTACGTGCCGTCGTCGGATACCTTCATCGAGAAGGACAGTTCGATCAACGAGCACATCGAGCAGATGCGCCTGGCCGCGACCAAGACCCTGCTGTCGCGGCCGGATGCCATCGTAGTGGCCACCGTCTCGGCGATCTACGGCCTGGGCGCGCCGGAAGACTACCTGTCGCTGCGGTTGATTCTGTCCACCGGCGAACGCATTGACCAGCGCGACCTGATCAATCACCTGACCCAGCTCCAGTACACCCGCAACGAATACGAGCTGCAGCGCGGCAGCTTCCGCGTGCGCGGCGAAGTGATCGACGTGTTTCCGGCAGAATCGGACAGCGAGGCGGTGCGCATTGAGTTGTTCGACGGCGAGGTGGAGCAGATCAGCATGTTCGATCCGCTTACCGGCGAAAGCCTGCGCAAACTGCAGCGCTACACCGTGTATCCCAAGACCCACTACGCCACCACCCGCGAGCGCGTGCTGGCCGCAGTGGAGACCATCAAGACCGAGCTGAAAGAGCGGCTGGAGCAGCTGTATGCGCAGAACAAGCTGGTGGAAGCGCAGCGGCTGGCGCAGCGCACCCAGTTCGACCTGGAAATGATGGCCGAGGTCGGCTACTGCAACGGCATCGAGAACTACTCGCGGCACCTGACCGGCAAGGCCGCCGGCGAGCCGCCGCCGACCCTGTTTGACTACCTGCCGCCGGACGCGCTGCTGGTGATCGACGAATCGCACGTCACCATTCCGCAGATCGGCGCGATGTTCAAGGGCGACCGCTCGCGCAAGGAAACCCTGGTGGAGTTCGGCTTCCGTCTGCCGTCGGCGCTGGACAACCGTCCGCTGCGCTTTGAAGAGTGGGAAGCGCGCTGCCCGCGCAGCATCTACGTATCGGCCACGCCCGGTCCGTATGAGTTACGCGAAGCCGGGGATGAAATCACCGAACTGGTGGTGCGCCCGACCGGCCTGATCGACCCGGTGGTGGAAATCCGACCGGTCGCCACCCAGGTCGACGACCTGATGAGCGAGGTCAACGAGCGCATCAAACTGGGCGACCGCGTGCTGGTCACCACGCTGACCAAGCGCATGGCCGAGAACCTCACCGAGTACCTCACCGAGCACGGCATCCGCGTGCGTTACCTGCACTCGGACATCGACACGGTGGAGCGCGTGGAGATCATCCGTGACCTGCGCCTGGGCAAGTTCGACGTGCTGGTCGGCATCAACCTGCTGCGCGAAGGCCTTGACATGCCGGAAGTGTCGCTGGTGGCGATTCTGGATGCGGACAAGGAAGGCTTCCTGCGCTCCACCGGTTCGCTGATCCAGACCATCGGCCGCGCCGCGCGCAATCTGCGCGGCAAGGCCATCCTGTATGCCGATCGCATGACCCGCTCGATGCAGGCGGCCATCGATGAAACGGATCGCCGCCGCAGCAAGCAGGTGGAGTTCAATGAGGCGCACGGCATCGTGCCGCGTTCGGTGGCGCGCCCGATCGTCGACGTGCTGGAAGGTGCGCGCTCGGATGCGGCCGAGAAGGAATCGCGTGGCAAGGGCAAAGGCAAGGGCGGTCGCGTGGCCGAGGAGGCGGTGGATTACCGCACGCTGGAGCCGGCACAGATTGCCAGGAAGCTGCAGCAGCTGGAGCAGAAGATGTACCAGCATGCCCGCGATCTGGAGTTCGAAGACGCCGCCCATGTGCGTGACCAGATCCGCCAGTTGAAAGAGGCCAGCCTTGGCTGAACGATCGCTCGTGAAATACCTTCACAAAAGTGTTGCGCTTGCCCCGGTGCATCCGTAATATACGCGGCCTGCACCGACGCAAACACGGCGGACGCAGCGAGAAATCGGGCGGTTAGCTCAGCGGTAGAGCACTACCTTGACATGGTAGGGGTCACAGGTTCGAACCCTGTACCGCCCACCACTCCCACCTCAGTGGTGGCAGTGGCAACAGACGAAAAGCCGGCCTTTGGGTCGGCTTTTTGCTTTTCGGCTTTTCTGTCCCGGAGCGGCGGCAGTTTCCGATACGGCAACCCGCCAAGCCCTGATGTATGCGCTCTGTGTGAACCCCGAGCATGGGCAGATTGTGGCTGACTGGCAGCGTCCGTGATTCCGCTTCCCCTGTTTGGCAAAGCCTGCGCTGCGGCCCTGCTGGTCGGGGTATGCGCGGTGATGTACGCACCGGTACTGCTGCCTGCGGGCTGGGCGATCGCGGCCTCGGTGCTGGGGTTGGCGGCGTGGCTGCGCTGGCCGCGCGGCCGGTGTTGCGGGGCGTTGCTGCTGGGGCTGGGCTGGGCGGCGCTTCACGGTCATGCCCGGCTGGACGCGCAGGTGACAGTCGATGGGGCAACGCGCGCAGGTGAACTGCAGGGGCAGGTGGTCGATCTGCCCAGGCACGGTGAACGCAGCACGCGCTTCACGTTTTGCGTGGACGACAGTGCTGCGATGCCGGCCGCGTTGCGCGGCCGCGACTTTGTCCTGAACTGGCACGACACCCGTACCGCAGGCGCACGCAGTGCCCGGCACCAGGTAAAGGCCGGCGCACGCTGGAGCCTGCAGGCGCGCCTGCGTCCCCCGCGAGGCCTGCGCAATCCGGGCGGCTTCGATGCCGAACGCCACGCCCTGCTCCAGGGCGTCGCCGGCACCGGCTCGGTGATCGCACCCGATCAGGCCCGGCCGTTGGCACCGCCAACCGGGCTGCCGGCCTGGCGCGAGCGCATGGCCACCGCCATTGCCGGTCAGGTGCAGGGCGAAAGCGCCCGCTTCATTCAGGCCCTGGCGCTGGGCGACACGCGTGGTTTGACCGCGCAGGACTGGGACACCCTGCGCGCGTTGGGCCTGACCCACCTGATCGCCATCTCCGGCCTTCACGTGACCATGGTGTCCTTCGCGGCGGGCTGGCTGGTTGCACGGGGCTGGCGGCTGTTGCCGCCCTTGTCCCGGCGTTGTCCCAGCCATGTGGCCGGTGCCATTGCCGGAATGCTGGCGGCGCTGCTGTACGCGGCGGTCGCCGGGTTCGCGCTGCCCACAGTGCGCACCGTGCTGATGGTGGCCGTGCTTGCTGCCGCGAAGTGTTCACGCCGGCCTGCCTCAATGGGGCAGGTGCTGGCACTGGCCCTGTGGGCAGTGCTGGCGTTCGACCCGTTGTCGGTCCTGGCACCCGGCTTCTGGCTGAGCTTCGGCGGGGTGCTGTGGCTGATGTGGTGCCTGCAGCAGCGGATGGGGCGTGTGCGCGGCTTTCTGGCAGCGCAGGCGGTGGCCACGCTGGCGCTGACCCCGCTCACCGTGGCGATGTTCGGGCAGGCGTCGCGCGCTGGACCGCTGGTCAACCTGCTGGCCATTCCCTGCTGGGGCAGCGTGGTGGTGCCGCTGGCCCTGGTTGGCACTGCGCTGGAAGCGCTGGTCGACGGGGCCGGGCGCTGGCCCTGGCAGCTGGCGGCGTGGTGCTTCGAAAGCAGCTGGCAGCTGTTCGGGCGGGTGGCGGCGCAGCCGTGGGCGCTCTGGTGGGTGCCGCAGTCCGCGCCGTGGGCGCTGCCGCTGGCGTTGCTGGGCGTGTTCTGGCTGCTGCTGCCGCGCGCGGCCGGCGCGCGCCTGCCGGCCGCGCTGCTGTGTCTGCCGCTGTTGTGGCCGATGCCGGCGAGGCTGCGGGCGGGTGAAGTGGAGTTGCAGGTGATCGACGTGGGGCAGGGGCTGGCGGTCTGGGTGCGCACCCGCCGCCACACGCTGCTCTACGACGCCGGCCCTGCCACTGCGGGCGGCTTCGATGCCGGCGAACGGGTGGTGGTGCCGGCGATGCAGGCGATGGGGCTGTCGCGCGTGAACCGGGTGCTGCTCAGCCACACCGACCGCGACCATGCCGGCGGCCTGGGCGCGGTACGGCGGGCATTCCCGGAGGCTTCCGTGCAGGCACCGCCGGGGGCGCTGCAGGATGAGGCCGCCTGTCATGCCGGGCAGTACTGGCAGTGGGACGCGGTACGTTTCCAGCTGCTGCATCCCGCGCCGGGCAGCGCCTATGACGGCAACGCCAGCAGCTGCGTGCTGCGGATTGAAACTCCTTACGGGGCCGTGCTGCTGGCCGGCGACATCGGCCACCGTGAGGAAGCCGCCCTGCTGCGCGACAGCGCGGGCACGCTCCGCGCCGACGTCGTGGTGGTGCCGCACCATGGCAGTGCCGGCTCGTCCAGCCCGGCCTGGGTCGAAGCGGTATCGCCGCAGCTGGCACTGGTTTCGGCCGGGCATGGCAACCGCTTCCGGCACCCGCGCCCGGAGGTGGTGGCACGCTGGCAGGCAACCGGGGCCGAGGTGCTGAACACGGCCGACAGCGGTGCACTGCGCGTGTGGCTGGGGCCGCAGGGCCTGCAGGTGCGTGAACAACGCGTTTTCGAGCGCCGTTGGTGGGATGCCGCGGAGCAGGCGCGGTCGGCTGCTATTCTATCGGCCAGCAAACAGGCGGCCAGTGGGCCGGAGGGTTGAAACGTGTGGGAACTGGTCAAGGCCGGTGGCTGGCCGATGGTGCCGCTGCTGCTGTTGGGCGTTCTGGCTTTGGCGATTGTCCTGGAGCGTTTCTGGACCCTGCGGCGTAACGAGGTGCTGCCCCCGGGGCTGGGCCAGGAAGTGCGCAACTGGGCCGCGCGCGGCAAGCTCGACCCCAGCCACATCCAGTCGCTGCGGGCCAACTCGCCGTTGGGCGCACTGCTGGCCGCCGCACTGGAAGCGCGCAACCGCCCGCGCGACCAGATCCGTGAACGCATCGAAGATGCCGGTCGGCACCTCGTGCACCGCATGGAGCGTTTCCTCAACGCGCTGGGCACCATCGCCTCGGCAGGTCCGCTGCTGGGCCTGCTCGGCACCGTGATCGGCATGATCCAGATGTTCCTCGGCATCCTCGACCACGGCGTGGGCGACGTGAACCAGCTGGCCGGCGGCATCGGCAAGGCGCTGGTGTGCACCGCCACCGGCATGATCGTGGCGATTCCCGCGCTGATGTTCCACCGCTATTTCAAGGGCCGCATCAACGGCTATGTGATCGAAATGGAAATGGAGGCGTCCGCGCTGCTGGACGCGCTGGATGGCCGCCCGGGGGTGATGAACACCGCCGCCCGCGCACCGGCTGCGCCGGCTGCTGCCGCACCCGTCACGGCCAAGGGCTGACGGATGCGTATCCGCAACGACCGGGTCCAGGACGAACCGCACATCGATCTGGTGCCCCTGATCGATGTCATCCTGGTGCTGATCATCTTCTTCGTGGTCACCACCACCTTCGACGCACGTTCCACCCTGCAGGTGCAGCTGCCCACCGCCAGCCAGCAGGACAACAGCGAGCCGCCGCGCGCCCTGAGCGTGCTGGTGAATGCCGAAGGCCGTTACTTCATCAATGACCAGGAAGTGCTGCGCACCGACGTGGAGTCGGTCAAGCAGACCATCGCGGCCGTCGCCGGTGACGACCGCGAGCAGACCGTGCTGCTGCGCGCCGACGCCCGCACTCCGTACCAGGCCGTGGTGACTGCCCAGGATGCACTGGGCCAGCTCGGTTTCCGTCGCATCGCCATCGCTACCGCGCCGGAGGTGCGTACTCCATGAGCAACAAACAACACGCACCGATCTGGCCGATCTACAAACGCCTGCTCGGCTATACCAAGGCCTACTGGGTGTTCATGGTGGCGGCGGTGATCGCCATGGTGGTGGAAGCGCTGGCCGGCTATCACTTCACCAAGCTGATGGACCCGCTGGTCAACCGTGGCTTCGTCAACCCGGAACCGCGCATGGCGGTGATCCTGCCGCTGACCATTCTGGGCCTGTTCCTGATGCGCAGCCTGGCCACGCTGGTCAGTGACTACACCCTGGCCCGCACCGGCCGCAGCGTGGTCCGCGACCTGCGCGAGCAGGTGCTGGAAAAATACCTGCATCTGCCGTCGTCGCACTTTGATACCGAAGCCACGCCGGTGATGGTCAGCCGCCTGAACTACGACACCGAACAGGTCACCCAGGCCAGCGCCGACGCGCTCAAGACCTTGGTGGCCGACACCCTCACCATCATTGCGATGCTGGTGGTCATGCTGCAGATGAGCGTCAAAGTGACCGTAGCCATGCTGGTGGTGGTGCCGTTGATCGGCGTCATCGTCTCGGTCGTGGGCAAGCGCTACCGCCGCATCAGCCGCGGCATCCAGGATGGCATGGGCAACATGGCCCAGACCGCCGAACAATCGCTGGCCGCGCAGCAGGAAGTGAAGGTGCACGGCACCCAGCGGCACGAGATCTCGCGTTACGCCCGGCTGGCCAACCGCATGCTCGGCTTGAACATGAAGGTGGAAACCACCCGCGCGTTCGCCTCCAGCACCGTGCAGTTCCTGGCCGCGCTGGCGCTGGCGGTCATTGTCTGGGTGTCCACCCGCGAAGCCCTGGCCGGCCGACTCAACGCCGGTCAGTTCATGGGCCTGATGACCTCGATGATGGCCATCATTCCGTCGCTGCGCCGCCTGACCAGCGTGCAGACCTCGATCTCGCGCGGCGTGGCCGCCGCCGAGCGTCTGTTCGGCATTCTGGACATGCCGGTGGAGCGCGATGAAGGCACCAGGAAGATCGGTCGCGCGCGCGGCGAACTGGCGTTCGAACACGTCATGCTGCGCTATCGCGAAGACACCGGCGTGGCCCTGGATGACATCAGCTTCGTGGCCAAGCCGGGTACCGTCACTGCCATCGTCGGTCGTTCCGGCAGTGGCAAGACCAGCCTGATCCGGCTGGTGCCGCGCTTCTACGAACCCAGTGGTGGCCGCATCACTCTGGATGGCACCCCTCTGGACGACTACCCGCTGGCCGACCTGCGTCGGCAGGTGGCGATGGTGGGCCAGAAGGTGATGCTGTTCGACGACACCGTCGGCGCGAACATTGCCTACGGCATGGATGCGACTGACGAACAGATCCGCGCCGCGGCTGAAGCCGCGAACGCCTGGGAATTCATCGAGCGCATGCCGCAGCAGCTGCAGACCCCGGTCGGTGAGAACGGGGCGCTGTTGTCCGGCGGCCAACGTCAGCGCCTGGCGATTGCGCGGGCGATCCTGCGCGACGCGCCGGTGTTGATTCTGGACGAAGCCACCGCGGCATTGGACAACGAATCCGAACGACTGGTGCAGGACGCGCTGCAGCGGCTGATGCCCGAGCGCACCACGCTGGTGATCGCACATCGTCTGTCCACCATCGAGCATGCCGACCAGGTGCTGGTAATGGACCACGGCCGCATTGTCGAACGCGGCACGCACGCCGAACTGCTGGCCATGGGCGGCCTGTACGAGCACCTGCACAGCATGCAGTTCCGCGAAAGGCAGCCCTGATGGCCGCCAAAGGCACCCAGACGCCGTCGTTCTGGTACGACGGCACCCCGGTCCCGTTGGGCGTGCGCCTGATCGCGCCGCTTTTCGGCGCGGTGGTGGCGCTGCGTCGTCGCCTCTACCGCCGCCGTTGGCTCAAGCAGTACACGCTGCCGGTACCGGTGCTGGTGATCGGCAACGTGACCGCCGGCGGCACCGGCAAGACGCCACTGACCATCGCGCTGGTGAACCGCCTGCGTGAAGCGGGCTGGAAGCCGGGCGTGGCCAGCCGTGGCTACGGCCGTGAACAGGCCGACGTGGCGCGCTGGGTCGAGGCCACCACGCCGACCGCACTGGGCGGCGATGAGCCGGTGCTGATCGCCTACAAGACCGGGGTGCCGGTGCGGGTGGATGCCGACCGCGTGTCTGCAGGGCGCGCGCTGATCGAAGCGGGCTGCGACATCATCGTCTGCGACGACGGCCTGCAGCATTACCGGCTGGCCCGCGATGTGGAAATTGAAGTTGTTGATGCGCAGCGTCGTTACGGCAACGGTCGCCTGATGCCGGCCGGTCCGCTGCGCGAACCTGCCAGCCGCGCGCAGGAGTGCGACTTCCGTGTGGTCAACCTGGGCCAGGCCAGCGCCGACCCGGCGGCGGTCAGCGCCTGTGGATTCGGCGAATGGTCCATGCAGCTGCACATCGACAGTGCGCTGCCGCTCAGTGGCGGCCGTGCACGGGCGCTGTCGCACTTCCGTGGCCAGCGCGTCCATGCGGTCGCCGGTATCGCGCATCCGCAGCGCTTCTTCGACATGCTGCGTGTGGAAGGCATCGGCGTGGTGCCGCATGCATTCGCCGACCACCATGCCTATGCACCGGCCGATCTGCGTTTCGGCAGCGAACTGCCGGTGCTGATGACCGAAAAGGACGCGGTGAAATGCAAGCCGTTCGCCAATGAATGGCATTTCGCCGTGCCGCTGTCGGCTGAGCTGCCGGCGGCGTTCTGGGTCAGCCTGCTCGACCGCGTGGACAAGCTCGGCAAGCGCTGAGCGCCACGGTTTTCACCCGCGTTACTGCCAAGAAGGTCCCCCCATGAGCCAGCCCGTCGATTTCGTTGTTGCCATTCCGGCCCGTTACGCCGCCTCGCGCCTGCCGGGCAAGCCGCTGCGCCTGATCGGTGGCACGCCGCTGGTGCTGCGCGTGACCGAACGTGCGCTGCAGGCCGGCGCGCGCGAGGTGTGGGTGGCCACCGACGACAACCGCATTGCTGAGGCCCTGGCCGGGCTGGAAGGCGTGCGCGTGGCGATGACCGCCAGCGACCACGCCTCCGGCACTGACCGCCTGGCCGAGTGCGCGCAGCAGGCCGGTTGGAGCGACGACACCCTGGTGGTCAATCTGCAGGGCGATGAGCCGTTTGCCCCCGCCGAGGGCATCCGTGCCGTCGCCGAGGCGCTGGTCTACAGCGGCGCGCACATGGCCACCCTGGCCACCCCGGTGGAAGACGCGCAGACCCTGTTCGACCCGAACGTGGTCAAGGTGGTGCGCCAGCAGAACCTGGACGCGCTGTACTTCAGCCGCGCGCCGATTCCGTGGCATCGCGATGCCTTCGCACGCTCGCGGGACACCCTGTCCGGCCCGCATTGGCTGCGGCATATCGGCATCTACGCCTATCGTGCCGGCTTCCTGCGCCAGTTCGCCGCGATGCCGCCGGGTACGCTGGAGCAGCTGGAGTCGCTGGAACAGCTGCGCGTGCTCGAGGCCGGTTACCGCCTGAGTGTGGCGCTGTCGCCGGCCGCGTTCCCCCCGGGCATCGACACCCCGGAAGACCTGGAACGTGCCGAAGCCTGGCTGGCGGCGCAGCACTGAGCCCGGCGATGACCGGTGGCTCCGCCGGCTGGACCGACCGTCCACAATTTGACGTTGGCACGACGGTTGCATGACGCCGAGTCCGGCATAATCAGGACATGAACGTACAGCCTGTGCAGGACCTGCCGGAATTCGCCACGTGGCTCAACGCCGCGCCGTCCACCCTGACCGAAATGCGCGGCCGCCCGGTCGCACTGGCCTTTGTCAATGCTGCCTCGGTGTGGTGTGCGCAGCGCCTGGCCGAGCTGGAACAGTGGCGCTCGCGCAACCCGGGCCGCCTGCAACTGCTGGTGCTGCAGGTGCCGCGCTTCGACCACGAACGCGAACCGGAGCAGGCGCTGAAGCTGCTGCGCCGGCAGGGCCTGACCGCGCCCGCGCTGCTGGATGCGGACTGGGATGGCTGGCGTCGCTTCAACGTGACCGCCTGGCCGACCCTGGTGCTGCTGGATGCGCAGGGCCGTGAGGTCGATCGGCTGGTCGGCCTCGGTGACGACATGGAGCGCACGCTCAACACGTTGTGCCAGGGCAGCCGTCCGCTGGACGGCGATGCCGCGCCACGCGAGCTGCACCCCGAGCCGCGCGGGCCGCTGCGCTTCCCGATGGGGCTGATCGCCACCACCGAGCGCCTGTACATCGCCGACAGTGGCCATCACCGCATCCTGGAATGCAGTCACGGCGGGCGGGTGCTGCGCCAGTTTGGGCTCGGCACCGCCGACATGATGGACGGCGGCCCCGGTGAGGCCGCCTTCAACCGTCCGCAGGGCCTGGCCCTGGAGCGCGAATGGCTGTACGTGGCCGACACCGGTAATCACGCGCTGCGCCGTATCCATCTGCTCACCGGGCAGGTCGACACCTTGTGCGGCAACGGCCGTCCCGGTGAACCCGCCGAGGGTGCGATCAACGACCCGCGCCAGGCCTCGCTGAATCATCCGCAGGGGCTGGTGGTCGCCGACAACCAGGTGCACATCGCCATGGCCGGCGACAACCGCATCTGGAGCTACCACCTGGGGCAGCGCACGTTGAAGTGGCGCGCCGGCTCCGGTGCGATCGACGAGCGCGACGGCAGTGGTCACCTGGCCGCGTTCGCGCAGCCAGCCGCGGTGGCGGCCGTGCAGCAGGTGCTGTACGTGTGCGATGCACTCGGTTCGTCGATCCGCTCCATGCAGCTGCGCGGTGATCTGGTCCAGACCCTGGTCGGGCACGGGCCGTGGTCGTTCGGCGACCAGGACGGTCCGCGCAGCACCGCACAGCTGCAGTATCCGCAGGCCATCGCGCTCAGCCCGGACGCCCCGTTGCTGTGGATCGCCGACGCCGGCAACGGCCGTCTGCGCACCCTGCGTCTGGGCGGCGGCGATCTGAACACGCTGGAGCTGCCGCGCCGCCTGCACGGACCGGCTGGTCTTGCGCTGGGCGGTGGCGCGGTGTGGATTGCCGAGACCGACGCCCATGCCGTGCTGCGTTTCGACCCGGTCAGCGGCGTACTGAGTGACGTACCGATAAGCGAATGACCCAGCCTTCCGCCCCGGCCTTTGATGGCAAGGCCTTCGCGGCGCACCTGAGCACCGCGCCTGGCGTGTACCGCATGTACGCCGCCGACGACACCCTGCTGTACGTCGGCAAGGCACGTGCGCTGCGCAATCGCGTCGGCAGCTATTTCAACGGCGTGCCCAAGACTGCTCGGATCATGTCCATGCTGTCGCAGGTCGCGCGCATGGACGTCACGGTCACCCGTTCCGAGGCCGAAGCACTGCTGCTGGAAAACCAGCTGATCAAGTCGCTGTCGCCGCGTTACAACGTCTCCCTGCGCGACGACAAGACCTATCCGCATGTGCTGCTGACCCGCGAGGACTGGCCGCGCATCGCGCTGCATCGCGGTCCGCGCGCGGTGCCGGGGCGTTACTTCGGGCCATACCCCGGCGTCACCGCCGTGCGCGAGACGCTGAACCTGATGCACAAGCTGTTCAAGCTGCGCAGCTGCGAGGACAGCGTGTTCCGCAACCGCTCGCGACCGTGCCTGCAGTACCAGATCGGCCGCTGCAGCGCGCCCTGCGTCGATCTGGTCGCCGCCGACGACTACGCCGAATCGGTACGTCGCGCCGCGCTGTTCCTGGAAGGAAAAAGTGACCAGCTGACGCGCGAGCTCGGCACCCAGATGCAGGCCGCCAGTGAAGCGCTGGAATTCGAGCAGGCCGCGCGCCTGCGCGACCTGATCACCTCGCTGCGCAGCATGCACACCCGCCAGTACGTGGACGGCCGCGCCGCCGACCTCGATGTACTGGCCTGCGCCACCCAGGGGGCCAGCGCCTGCGTGATGCTGCTGTCGTTCCGCGATGGCCGCAACCTGGGCACACGCCCGTTCTTCCCGCGCACCAATGGCGAAGAAAGCGCCGAGGAAGTGCTGGGCGCATTTGTTTCGCAGTACTACGGTGAACACGCGCCGCCGCGCGAGATCCTGCTCGACCGCGAGATTCCCGATGCCAGCCTGATCGAAACCGCGCTGGCCGCGTCGGCCGAGTACAAGGTGCAGCTGAAGTGGAACGTGCGCGGCGAACGCGCCGGCTACGTGGAACTGGCCAGCCGCAACGCGCAGATCACGCTGGTCAGCGAGTTGACCAGCCGCAGCGCGCAGCATGCGCGCAGCGAGGACCTGCGGCAGATGCTGGACCTGGCCGAGCCGGTCAAGCGGGTGGAATGTTTCGACATCAGCCACACCATGGGCGAAGCCACCGTGGCCTCGTGCGTGGTGTTCGATGCCAGCGGCCCGGTGCGCAGCCAGTACCGGCGCTTCAACATCAGCGGCATCGAGCCGGGCGATGACTACGCCGCCATGCGCCAGGCCATCGACCGCCGCTTCCGTCGCGCAGTGGAAGAGCAGGGCGTGCTGCCGGACCTGCTGCTGATTGACGGCGGGGCAGGGCAGCTGGCCCAGGCCCAGGCGGCACTGGCCGACCTGGGCGTGGAAGGGGTCATGCTGGTGGGCGTGGCCAAGGGTGTGGAGCGTCGTGCCGGGCATGAGGCGCTGGTGCTACCGGACGGGCGCGAATTACGCCCGGGGGCCGCGTCGCCGGCGCTGCAGTTCATCCAGCAGGTCCGTGACGAGGCGCACCGCTTCGCCATCACCGGCCATCGTGGTCGCCGCCAGAAGGCGCGCATGACCAGCAAGCTGGAGGACATTCCCGGCATCGGCCCGCGTCGACGCGCCAGCCTGCTGAAGCATTTTGGCGGGCTGGTGGGGCTTAAAGCCGCAGGGGAAGCGGAAATTGCCAAGGTGGAAGGCATCAATGACGCCCTGGCCGCCCGCATCTACGCTAACCTTCATGGACTGCCCATGCCCCCCGCAACGGGCGAGTAGAGAGAACTGATGACGTTGACCCTCCCCACCTGGCTGACGCTGCTGCGGATCGTGATGATCCCGGTGCTGGTGCTGGTGTTCTATCTTCCCTATACGTGGACCAATTTCGCGTCCGCGGCGATCTTCGGCCTGGCCGCCTTGACCGACTGGCTCGATGGCTGGATCGCCCGCCGCTACAACCTGGCATCGGCATTCGGTGCGTTCCTGGACCCGGTGGCCGACAAGCTGATGGTGGCCGTGGCATTGTTCCTGATCGTGCAGGGTCACCCCACCCCTTGGATGGCGTTCTGGGCGGCGGTGATCGTCGGTCGCGAAATCGCGGTGTCGGCATTGCGCGAGTGGATGGCCGAACTCGGCCAGCGCGCCAAGGTGCGCGTGGCGCTGATCGGCAAGATCAAGACCACCGCGCAGATGGTGGCGTTGTTGTGCCTGCTGTATTCGGTGGCCCCGAACACCCCGGTGAGTGCCATCTGGATGGGCGAGCCGGTGTTCCACATTGGTGACTGGACGCTGGCCATCGCGGCCGTGCTCACGCTGTGGTCCGGCCTGCAGTATCTGCATGCGGCGTGGCCGAGCCTGCGTGAGGACGAACGTGCCGCGCGTGAGAACGCGAAAGCAAAAAAGAAGGCGTAAGGGCTGTTGACAGCCCCGCATTTGGCTGTAGAATTTCGCCTCCCAAGCGGGAATAGCTCAGTTGGTAGAGCGCAACCTTGCCAAGGTTGAGGTCGCGAGTTCGAGTCTCGTTTCCCGCTCCAGATACAGAAAAAAGCGACCTTCGGGTCGCTTTTTTCATGCCTGCGCGGCGCACTTCATGTTCGCTTCACCGTCGCCACATCGGCGGCCCGCGTGCGTCGGCCACCTTGCAGGTCCCTTCTGCAGTGGCAACACGTTCATGACTTCTTCTTCTGCCTACGACTGGGACCTGGTGGTTGCCGGTGCCAGCTTTGCCGGTGCGGCCTGCGCCCTGGCCGCCGCACAATACGGCTTGCGCGTGTGCGTGCTGGAACGCAAGGCCGACCCCGGTGCGCGGCTGCACACCACCGGAATACTGGTGAAGGAAGCGCTGGAGCAGACCTGGCTGCAGCACGCACCTGCCGAGTTGCTGCAGCGGGTCGAGCAGGTGCGCATGTACGCACCCAACCTGCGCAATGTGCTGCTGGCGGCCCCCGGCTATTACTTCATGACCACCGACACACCGAACCTGATGCGCTGGCTGGCCGATGAGCTGCGTCGGCACCGCGTTGAGCTGCGGCTGCAGCAGCCGTTCACCGAAGCCTACCGCCAGGGCGAAAGCTGGCAGGTGGCCGGGGCGGGGCGCACCCGCTACCTGGTCGGGGCGGACGGGGCTGGCTCACGCGTGGCCCAGCGCACGGGGCTGGGGCAGGTGCAGGACTTCCTGTTCGGAGTTGAGCAGGAGTTCGCCGGCGCACGGCTGGCGCAGGGTGGGGCGCTGCACTGTTTCGCCAGCCGCCGCTTCGCGCCGGGCTACATCGGCTGGGCGGCACAGAACCCGACCGGCGTTCAGGTTGGCCTGGCCCTGCGCCATGACCCGGTCCAGGTTCGCCGGCCGGACATCGAAGGGTTCGTACGCCACGTGCGCAGCGTGATCGGCTTGCCGGAAGGGCGGGTCTCGGACGCCACCCGCGCGGGGCTGATTCCGTGTGGCCCGCTGCAGGGGCCGCTGGCCGCCCCCGGGGTGATCCTGACCGGCGACGCGGCCGGGGTGGTGTCACCGCTGTCGGCGGGCGGCATTCACGCCGGCTGGCGGCACGGCTGGACGGTGGGTGACGCCGTTGGCCTGCATCTGCGGGGTAGTGGACCGGCCCCCGAGGCCGTGGCGGCCCGCACGGTGCCTACATTCAGGCGCAAGCGCGCGCTGCGCTGGGCCATGGACCACCTGCAGCAGGACTGGCCGCTGGACCTGATGCTGGGCGCGGGCATGGTGCGGCGGGCGGCCGAGCAGATCTACTTTCACCGGCGCGGGCTACGCATTGACCGCTGAATACTGTCATCAAAGATGTTGACGACGTGAAGGAATCCCGACACAATAGCGCTCCTTCGACGACACGTCGTTGGGCAGCAAGTCTGCGGGAATAGCTCAGTTGGTAGAGCGCAACCTTGCCAAGGTTGAGGTCGCGAGTTCGAGTCTCGTTTCCCGCTCCAGATTTCGACAAGGCCCCTGTGGGGCCTTGTTTTTCTCCGCGGTGGCACGCGGGCATCGGCACCCCGGCAAGGGCGCTGGATGTGAAATAAAGTGTAAAAAGGCTGGTGTGTTTACGGTGGTTTCGGTAACATACGCGCCTGATTTTGCGGGAATAGCTCAGTTGGTAGAGCGCAACCTTGCCAAGGTTGAGGTCGCGAGTTCGAGTCTCGTTTCCCGCTCCAGAATCTGACAGCACCCCGGTCACGGGGTGTTGTTTTATAGAGTCACCGGCCTGGTGGCAGAGTGGTCATGCATCGGATTGCAAATCCGCGTACGCCGGTTCGATTCCGACCCAGGCCTCCATATCAAACCCCCTGATCCGTCAGGGGGTTTTTTATTGCCCGGCCGAAAATACATGTCGGCGAAACCCCGTGATCTGGGGGCGAAATCGTCCGTCTGCCACTCGTTCTCGGGTGGCAAACGGACGTAACAAGGGGGGGGCTGTGTAGAGCCGGGCTTGCCCGGCTGCTTTCAGCCGATGATCTGCGGTCTCGCGCGCACACCCGGTAGCGTCGGTCGACAGACGACGGCCGTGAAACACCCAACATCCGGTAACGCATGACCCCAAATAGACACCGCCGTTGATCTGGCGCGAACAGCAGCCGGGCAAGCCCGGCTCTACGAAATCTTCCACACTAGATCCAATCCGGCTTCGTCCCGCACCGCATAAACGCGCTCGTATTGAAACGACAACACAAACCGATGCCGGTGCTGCTTCGCGAAAACCTCAATCAACCGATAGATCTCATGCAGGCTCCGCAACATATGTGCCGCCCGAAAATGAAACGTAATCGTCAACCCCACGCGCCACTCCACCTGCATGCCTCTTGCCCCTAAAGCAAGCGGAACAGGGTGCTGCTTGAAGCCAAATCCACACCTGCACCCAGGCAGCAGTCCAGCCCAGATATTCCGGTCAACCTCGCTCGGCAGACCCAGCGACCGAAGCGTGAACGCCACATCGTCCAGCGTCACCCCAGACTCAATCTCCAGCACCATCACCAGGCTCATACCCGAACTCCCCGCACTCTGCGCAACAGCCCGCCGTCCCGGCCGGGCTGCGCACGAGCTGAAAACCCGGGCCGTACCGTAAACGTGGCGACCCATCCTCACCGTCCTACCAGCGCACGCGCGGGCGGATCAGGTCGATGTCCTCGCCCCAGGCGCAATACGCCATCTCCATGTCGTGCTTCGCCTGCAGATCCTGCCAGTACGTGGGGGGGTCACCGAAGTAACGCCCCAGCCGCAGCGACAGTTCCGCACTGATGCTGCTGCGGCCACCAATGACCGATTCCAACCGACCGCGCTTCACTCGAATGGAATCCGCCAGCCGACGAATGGAAATGCCGGCCGGGCGCAGATAGTCGTCCATCAACACGCGCCCCGGATGGATGCTTGCCGAGGGTTGAAACAGCGGCGCAGGCTGCGCCGCTCCGTTTGCATGACCGCTTTGAGGGCGCTCTGAATTCGCATGGTCAACACAACCTGCACAGGAACACTGCTCGCACATGGGATCCTCCCGAAACTGGGTAACGAATGAGTTCAACGAAGTGGCAATGCGGCGCGCAGCAAGGGCGCGGCGGCATGCCGATCAGATGGCCGGGTCAGCGCCCGGCGTTATAAGTCTTGTGTGCGCGCGCGAAGAGGCAACGCCGAAGGGCGGCAGGCGCGCGCGGGACGTAAAGCGAAGGCCTCGAGTGGGCAGCTCGAAGCGATGGATGAAGGCCCAGAACGTGTACATCTCAGACTCCCGGGAAAAGCCTTTCCCCCTATGGGAAAGGCGTCGGGAGGTTAGAAAACCGCTAACGGCGAAGCGGAGCAGGCTTATTTCCCCTGATCGGGGTGTTGTATTCGCTGCCCTCCCGACTGGGGTATCCAATCATCGCCGTCATGGAGTTTTCTAATCTCCGAGGCTCACACTGCCGGACGCGCAAACGGATGTGAAGTGCCTGTTTTCTTGCGTTCCGCGCGATTTCGATAGGCTCCATCTATCGTTGACGCATATGGCTCGAAAAACGGTGTTTTGGCGCAGATCATGCGCCAGTTTGGTCGGCTTCTGGCGGCATTCCGGCGCGACATGTGCGCCAGTGATTCTTGTGTGCACGAATTCCGTGTGTCGTTTGCAGCGCGTTATGCGTCGCTCCACGCGGTCGCGCTGGATGAGGACATCGCTGTTGTAGAGCCGGGCTTGCCCGGCTGACGGAGTCCGTGCGCGTCGGGAAGCCGGGCAAGCCCGGCTCTACAAATTCCCGACGAGTGCATGCCGCGTCGAAGTAACCGCTTCAATCATCATCGTCCGGGTCCGCGAGCAGATGAAGCAGCTCCATTTCCGGACGCGCATCGTTGATGGACAGCCCTTTGCCCAATGCCCCCAAGGCGCGAAAGATCGTGAGGAGGCACACGTTGCGTCCAGCTTCCAAGTCGGCAATGGTCTGGCGGCGGCAGCCGGCCAGATCGGCAACATCCTGCTGGGTCTTGCCCAACGCACGGCGCTCCGCCCGATAGGCGCGGCCGAACATGAGCGGGTTGAGGCTGGCGAGACGGTGCATGTGCGCTATATCGAACATTTCAGTCGAAAATTGGAAAAATGTTCGTTGTGGCGAACATTTGTCGGTCGGTACGATGCGCGAACGTTCCGTCACCCATCAAGCAGCGTTGCGATCACCGTCATGGGCAACCAAAGCTTGAGAGGATCAGATTCCGCACGCTCGAATCCAAACCGCTCGTAGAACGCCACCGCGTCCTCTTTGGCGTCCACAAAGAGCCCTGTTACGCCAATGGTCTCACTCACCTGCAGCGCGCGCGTATTCTGTGTGTCGTTCGCAGCGCATTATGCGTCGCTCCACGCGCTCGCGCTGGATGGGGACATCGCTGTTGTAGAGCCGGGCTTGCCCGGCTGACGGCGTCCGTGCACGTTGAGAAGCCGGGCAAGCCCGGCTCTACGAGTTCCCGGCGTGTGCATGCCGCGTCGCAGTCAGCGCGGCTTGGGCGTCCATCGAACGGTACTACGGCCACTTCCAGAGTCATGCTGTCGTCTCTCCAGGTGCTGCTTCAGAGAGACTGCGAGACGGTCAGAGATCGGCTTGGGATTGTCGAGGGCATCCGCAAAGCGGTTGATGTCGTTCTGGCCCAGTCGAATGATCCTGGCCCGGGCATTACTGTTCACCTGCATGGGTACCTCCTTTTTCATGTTTGATTGGCCAGAGTCACTCAAAGGCCTCCTCACTCACTGGACTACGGTCCGTGCCGGTGGTGCCAGAAGGGCGACTGCGCTCCAGCAACGTCCACCGCTGGACAATATTTCACATGCCTGAACGCTTCATCCTGAGCGCCATCAATTTGGCGCTTGCAATTGACTTGTCGCGAAGAGCGTGCAAAGTTCAAGTGAACCGCGAGTGAAGCGCGCTATGGTCCACACAGCGCGTTGACAGGGGTAGCTCGTCACCGAAGCAGGGCAAGTTCACGGAGGTCGTATGCGATACGGCAGAAATGACTTGGCTGACGGCGTGCGCTCCGAGCTGGAGGCCAGCTACACCAAGCATGGCTGCGGCCCGGAGTTCTGGACCACCTACCAACAGGTGCTGGAGCGCCTGGTGCCCAAGGGCAGGAGCCGCACGCAGGTCACCAATGAGCTGGCGTTGATTATTGAGCAGTTGGGGATTGTGCGAAGGGCACAGATGGTGCCTTCGCGGAGCGAGCGTTCGTAGGGACACGCCATGCGTGTCCGCGGGATCTCTGGCCGTTCTACGACGCGCATGGCGCGTCGCTACAGGAGACCCACCGCTAGCAGGACCATGAGGGTGGCCAACGCTGCCAGTGTGCGCGGGCGCAGCCAGCGCTGCGGCTGCTGCCGCATGGCGTTGTCGCTGGCCACTTTGACCAGACCTTCCGGGAAACCCTGGGCGCGCATCTGCGCAGCGCAGGCATCCACACAGGCCCCGCAGGCAATGCAGTCCGGCAATGGTGCGTTGCGCACGTCCAGCTGCATCGGGCACACCTCCACGCAGGCCTGGCAGTCCACACAGTCACCCAGCCGGTCATCAGCGAAGCGCGGCATCGGCCCGGCCAGGGCGGGGTGCGCGGCGCGGAACGCGTAGTCGCTGGCGCTGACCGGATCCAGCAGGCCGCGCCCGCGCGCCTCGACCCCGCCCTGGCCGGGCGCACGCGCACCGCGTGGTTCGGCGCGGCGGGCGTCGTAGCAGATCTGCGGGGTGTCGGCATCGCTGAGCAGGGGCGCGACACGGGCGTACGGGCACAGGTCAATGCACACCTGCTCGCGCAGGAAGCCGGCATTGCCCCAGGTAGCCAGCGCATAGAACAGCACCCAGAAGATTTCCCAGCCGCTCCAGGTCAGCGGCCACAGGCCGGTCACCAGCTGATCGATCGGGCTGAAGAAGCCGACAAAGGTGATGCCGGTCCACAAGGCCACGCCGGCCCAAGCCAGGTGCTTTACCGTGGCGGCCAGGCGCGGGGAGCGCAGATGCCGCTGGCAACCCCGCTCGATCCGGCGGAACAGGCCGCTCCACAAGGTCTGCGGGCAGGCATATCCACACCAGACCCGTCCGCCCAGATTGGTCAGCAGCACCAGCGAGGTGGCCAGCACGGCGATCAAGCCGAGCAGCACGCCCAGGTCCTGCGGCCACAGGGTCAGTCCGAACAGGTCGAAACGACGGCCGGGCAGGTCGAACAACAGTGCCTGACGTCCGTGCCAGCGCAGCCAGGGCAGCAGGTAGAAGCCCGCCAGCAGGGCCGCTGGCAGCAGGGCGCGCCAGCGCAGGCGCGGTGGCGATACCGGCGGCGAGGGGGGCGGCGTGGAATCCACCAGGTGCAGATGCAGGCGATGCGGCATGCTCAGCCCAATGGCAGGTCGTCGTCGTCACGGCGCAACGGCCGCAACAGGTACCCGGTGACCGCACTGCTGCCGGCGGTCACGGCCCAGAACATGAAAAAGCCCAGCGTGTAGCCCATCTCGCGGCTGATCGAATGCTGCGGAAAGGTGATGTCGCGCAGGCGCAGCGGGTCGACAAAGGCGAAGAACACCATGGTCGCCAACCCCGCCGCGACAAAGCTCGGCCACAGGATCGCGCCCCATTGGCGAATCAGCAGCCGGCGGCGATCCGTCGCGGAAGTGTCGGGGGTATCGTTCATGGGCGCAGACTAGGCCCTGCGACAGCGCGCCACATTGATCCTGATCAAGGCGGGGCGCATCATCCGCGCGACGTTGTGCCGCATCTGCTGCCGAGGCCCCCATGCTGGACCCATCTCCCCACCCGCTACCGCTCGCGTCGCTGACCCTGTGCAGCGAGGAGGAGGTGACCCGGCTGGTCCATGACTTCTATGCGCGGGTCCGCCAGGAACCGCGGCTGGGGCCGATCTTCAATGAACGCGTGCACGACTGGGATGCGCACCTGGCGCAACTGGTCGACTTCTGGTCGGCCATGCTGCGCGGCACCCGCCGCTTCAGCGGCGCGCCCATGCCCAAGCACATGGCGATGGATCATCTGGACCGCGACCTGTTCGACCGCTGGTTGGTGCAGTTCCGCCTGACCACCGCAGAAAGTGGCAACGTACCGATGCAGCAGCTGGCCGATGACGTGGCCCGGCGCATCGGCGACACCTTCTGGCGGCGCTATCAGATGCTGCGCTGGCCGCAGATTCCGGTGGCCGGTCGCCCGCAGCTGCGCGATGGCTGCGGGCACGTGGCCGGCGAGGATTGCGGCGGGGCAGGGGCGGCCAACCAGGACTGATCGGGCCGCCAATTGATCTGGCTCAATGCGCGTGCCGGCGGGTGCGCGCAGGCTGTGCGCATGGATACCTTCTCGCCCGCCGCCGCCGGCCTTGCCTGGCAGTTCGACCCGGAACTGCTGCGTCGTCATGACCGCCCCGGTCCACGCTACACCTCGTATCCCACCGCGCCGCATTTCCATGACGGCTTCGGCGAGCACCAGCTGCGCGCCGCCATCGCCGGAAGCAACATGAGCGCACGCGCGCTGTCGCTGTACGTGCATGTGCCGTATTGCCGCAGCCCGTGCTTCTATTGCGGCTGCAACCGGGTGATCACCCGTGATCACAGCAAGGGCGTGGCCTATGTGGCGCGCGTGCTGAGCGAGGCCGACCAGATCGCGCCGTTGTTCGATCCCAGCCGCGAGGTGATCCAGCTGCACCTGGGCGGTGGCACGCCGAACTTCCTGGCCGCCGAGCAGATGCGCGAACTGATCGACGGCCTGCGCCAGCGCTTCTCCTTGAGCGAGGCCGCCAGCCGCGATTTCTCCATCGAACTCGACCCGCGTCATGTCACCCGGGCCGATATCGCCGGGCTGGCGGCGCTGGGCTTCAACCGCGCCAGTCTGGGCATCCAGGACTTCGACCCCACCGTGCAGCGCGCGATCAACCGCGAGCAGGGCGTGGAGCCGACGCTGGAAGTGCTGCGTGCGTGCCGTGAGTTCGGCTTGCGCTCGGTCAACGTGGACCTGATCTACGGCTTGCCTCACCAGAGCCTCGAGGGCTTCGGGCAGACTCTGGAGACGGTGTTGCGCGAGCGCCCGGACCGGCTGGCCATCTATGGCTATGCGCACCTGCCGAACCTGTTCAAGGCACAGCGGCAGATCCCCGACGAGGCATTGCCCAGCCCGGAACAGAAGCTGGCGCTGCTGGGGCTGGCGGTGCGCCGGCTGTCACTGGCTGGTTACCAGTACATCGGCATGGACCATTTCGCGCTGCCGGAAGAAGATCTGTCGCGGGCGCAGCGCGCCGGCCAGCTGCATCGCAACTTCATGGGCTACACCACGCATGCGCAGACCGATCTGGTCGGGCTGGGGGCCAGCGCGATCAGCCGCATTGGCGACAGCTACAGCCAGAACCCACGCGACCTGCCGGGCTGGGAAGCGGCGGTGGATGCGGGGCGGTTGCCAGTGTGGCGCGGGCTGACCCTGGATGCCGACGATGCGTTGCGCGCGGAACTGATCGGGCAGCTGATGTGCCAGGGGGAGGTGGACGGGCATGCGCTGGCCGCGCGCCATGGCGTGGACTTCGAGCGCTACTTCAGCGATGCGCTGATCGCGCTGCAGGCGCTGCAGCATGATGGTCTTGCCGAATACGTCGACGGCGTGGTCCGCGCCACCGAACAGGGACGCCCATTGCTGCGCCTGTTGGCGATGTGCTTCGACCGCTACCTCGGCAAGGTGGAGTCACCCGCGCGCTACTCGCGTGCGATCTGAATCTCGAATGCAATGAAGAACGTTGCAACGTGTGAGTAGTGGTGCCCGGAGCCGGAATCGAACCGGCATGGGGTTTCCCCCGGCGGATTTTAAGTCCGATGCGTCTACCAGTTTCGCCACCCGGGCCGGTTCGACGGCGGGAATTGTAGCTGAATCCTGACCCCGCGCCGGGTAGAAGTTCCCGATCCGTTTTCCCGCTAGCATGTCGCATCTGCCACGAAGAGCGCACAGCCCATGCTGAAACTGCACATCGGCAACAAAAATTATTCCTCCTGGTCAATGCGCCCCTGGGTGCTGATGACCCAGGCCGGTATCCCGTTCGAGGAGGTCCTGCTGCGCTTCGACAGTTTCGACCCGGATTCACAGTTCAAACGGGCGGCCGAGGCGCTGTCGCCGTCCGGTACGGTGCCGGTGCTGGTGGATGGGGACCAGGTGGTGTGGGACACCCTGGCCATTGCCGAAACCTTGGCCGAGCGCTTCCCCGAATGTCGTTTATGGCCTGCCGATGCCACTGAGCGGGCGCTTGCACGCAGCGCTACTGCCATGATGCATGCCGGGTTCGGTGCCCTGCGGCAGCACTTCCCGATGAACATCGAGGCCCACCTGCCAGAGGTCGGTGCGCGCGTGCTGCGCGAACAGCCCGCCGTGGTCGCCGACCTGCAGCGCCTGCTCTCGCTGTGGGAACGATTGCTGGGCCGGCACCATGGGCCGTTGTTGTTCGACCACTTCACCATTGCCGATGCCTTCTATGCGCCGGTGGTGATGCGCCTGGTGACTTATGCTGTGCCGGTGACCCCGCGCGTGCAAAGGTACATCGATGCCGTGCGCGCGCTGCCGGGCGTCAGCCAATGGTGTTCCAACGCGCTGGCCGAACATGACTTCCGGCCCTTCGAGGAGGCGTATCGCAGCGCGCACGCTCGGGTCTGAGCGCACTGGCGTCCCCGCAACTGGAGGCAGGGCATGGGCGGATGGAGGGCAGGGTGGATGGCCGCCGCGCTGGCGTGGGCGGCGGCGGGTCCGGTCGCGGCGCAGCAGCCGGCAACGCCGCCCGTCGGCGAGGTGGTCGATCTGGCCCCGGTCGTTGTTTCCGGTGTGCAACCGGGCCCGGGCCTGTGGCAGGTGACGGCACCCAACGGGCATACGCTGTGGATCCTTGGCACGGTCACGCCCTTGCCGAAGAAGATCGACTGGCGCGCGGACGAGGTCAAGGCAGTGATCGCCAGTGCCGATGCGGTGCTGTCCAGCCCGGGCTGGACCGTAGATGCCGACGTCGGCTTCTTTGGCCGGCTGACCTTGATCCGGCCGGCGATGAAGGCCGCGCATGATCCCGAGGGGCGTCGGCTGGAACAGATCCTGCCGGCTGATGTCTACGCGCGCTGGCTGCGCCTTAAACAACCTTACCTGGGCCGGGACCGAGGGGTCGAAAAGGACCGGCCGCTGGTGGCCGCCACCCGCCTGTACGCGGCGGCGCTGGACAAGGTTGGGCTCGAACAGCGCTCGCCTGTCACCAAGGCGCTGGAAAAGGCCTACAAGGCGAACGGGCTCAAGCCGGTCGAAACCCGGGTGGTGATCAAGGTGGAGGACCCGCGCAAGGCACTGAAGGAGATGCAGGCCAATGCGCTGGACGACGTACAGTGCCTGGAACGCACCATGGACCGGGTGGAACACGAGTTGCCGCTGCTGGTGGAGCGGGCCAACGCCTGGTCGGTAGGGGATGTGGAGGCCATGCAGCGGCTCTCGACGACCGGCGCATACGACGCCTGCGTCGGCGCGATCACCCGCAGTGAGTTTGGTCGCCGGCGTGGACTCGGCGATCTGGACGCACGGGCGGCGAAGGCCTGGATGCGCGCGGCACAGAAGGGCCTGGCCGAGCATAAGGTGGTGTTTGCGACAGTACCGGTCTACCTGCTGGTGTCATCCGACGGTTACCTGGAACGATTGAAGCAAGCCGGCTACAGCGTGCAGGCCCCCTGACTGCTGCGCTGCCACACGAAATCGCGTTCCCCGTTTCCCGTCTTCATGGCATAGTCATTTCTGGTTCACGGGGGAGTATGCGCATGTCTCTGCGGGCGGTCGCCTATGTCAGCGAAGCAGTCGAAGGAATCGGCGGTGCGGACATGGACCGCATACTTGCAGATGCGTCCGCGCACAACCGCATGGCCGGTGTGACCAGTGTGCTGATGTTCGACGGCGTGCGCTTCCTGCAGTACCTCGAGGGCCCCGAAGACGGCGTGCGATCGGTCTACCCACGGGTGCTCAATGCACGCAGCCACCATCACCTGCGGGAGCTGGCCCAAGGCGAGGTGCCTACCCGTCAGTTCCCACGTTGGACCATGGCCTCGGCGCGGATCGAACCCGCTGTGCTGGCCGACATCGTTGAGACACCCTGGGACGGTTTTGCCGCTGCAGCTCCGGTCAACGGCGAGCGCCGCGTTGGTTTCGCGCGCCTGCTGGAACTGTGGACCGGCGTTTCCGGGGAGCTGGAGCCGGCCGCATTGAGCCTGGGGTCGTAACGGGAAGCTCACGTCGCCGGGGGTAGTCTGTTCCTACCAGCTGTGACCGGTTCCGGGGCCAACCCTGGAGTTGTTCTGAAAGGGTAGTAACCGCAGCTGGACCATTTTCCTTGGCCGTCGTCCGTACTCTCCGCGGGCGGCGGCTTTGTTCTTTGTGGTCACGCCCATGTCGCGATAGGCTATGCGCATGCCGGCAACCCGTTTACCGAACCTTTCCATGGCCGACCACATCGCGCAGGCGCGCATCGGCGTGATCGGGCTAGGCTACGTGGGACTGCCTTTGACGGTTGCCTTCGGCCAGCATCTGCCCACACTGGGGTACGACATCAATACCGCCCGGGTGCTGGAACTGCAGCAGGGCCACGACCACACCCTGGAAGTGGAGGCGCACGAACTGGCCGCCGCCGTGCACGCCCGCTACAGCGCTGATCCTGCCGCGCTGGCGGACTGCACGATCTACATCGTGACCGTGCCCACACCCATCGATGTCCATGAGCAGCCTGACCTGGGGCCGCTGCGCAGCGCCAGCACGCTGATTGCCGGTGTGCTCAAGCCCGGCGATCTGGTCATCTACGAATCCACCGTCTATCCCGGCACCACCGAAGAAGTATGCGTGCCACTGCTCGAAGCCGGTTCTGGCCTGCGCTTCAACCAGGATTTCCACTGCGGCTACAGCCCCGAGCGGATCAATCCGGGCGACCGTCAGCGCCGCCTGCCGGACATCCGCAAGATCACCTCCGGCTCTACGCCGGAAGTGGCTGCGGTGGTCGATGCGCTGTACGCACGCATCATCACTGCCGGCACCTGGCCTGCACCGTCGATCCGCGTCGCAGAAGCCGCGAAGGTGATCGAGAACATCCAGCGCGACGTCAACATCGCGCTGGTCAACGAGCTCGCGTTGATCTTTGACCGGCTGGGGATCGATACCCAGGATGTCCTGGACGCCGCCGGCAGCAAGTGGAACTTCCTGCCGTTCCGCCCAGGGCTGGTCGGGGGCCACTGCATCGGTGTGGACCCGTACTACCTGCTGCACAAATCCGAAAGCGTGGGCTATCACCCGGACCTGATCCACACCGCGCGCCAGGTCAACAACCGGGTGGGTGCACATGTGGCCGAGCGCGTGCTGTCACTGCTGGACGCGCGCGGCACCGCGCGGGCACAGGCGCGGGTGCTGGTGCTGGGCGTGACCTTCAAAGAGAACTGCCCGGACCTGCGCAACAGTCGCGCGCTGGAACTGGCGCAGGCCCTGCAGGCGGCGGGCACCCAGGTGCAGGTGCAGGATCCGTGGGTCGGGCCGGCCGCGCTTGCCGGCAGTGGCGTGACGCTGGTCGACCTACCCGAGGCGCAGGCGTTCGACGCGGTGGTACTTGCGGTGGCACATGACCGTTTCCGGAAGATGAACACCGACGCGATCCGTGCGCTGCTGCGCCCGGGCGGCGTGGTGTACGACGTGAAGTCGGTGTGGCCACGCGAGGTCGTTGACGACCGGCTCTAGACCCGAAGGGCGGTAGACTGCCCCGCATGTGTTGATTGAGGAACGCCATGCACCGGTATCTGGTCTACCTGCTCGCCATCCTTCTGCTTCCGATCAGCCTGTGGCTGGCCACACTGTGGCCGGCCTGGTACTGGGGCGTGGGGTTGTCTCTGGCCATGGTGGTGCTGGGCACCTGGGACCTGCTGCAGAAGCGCAGCACGTTGCGTCGCAACTACCCGGTCATGGCGCATTTCCGCTACGGGCTGGAGTCGATCGGTCCGGAAATACGTCAGTACTTCGTGCAGAGCGACCTGGAAGACGTACCGTTTTCGCGCCAGCAGCGCGCGCTGATCTACCAGCGCGCCAAGAACCAGATGGACGTGGTGCCGTTCGGCACCCTGCGCAGCACCTATGCGGTGGACTATGAGTGGATCAACCACTCGCTGGCCCCGACCGAGGTGGCCGGCCACGACTTCCGTGTGCTGATCGGGCCGAACTGCGAAAAACCGTATTCGGCCAGCGTGTTCAACATTTCAGCGATGAGTTTTGGCTCGCTGTCAGCCAACGCGATTCGCGCGTTGAACGAAGGCGCACGCCGCGGTGGCTTCTATCACGAC
Organism: Stenotrophomonas maltophilia; assembly: GCA_050983615.1. Lineage (GTDB taxonomy): Bacteria > Pseudomonadota > Gammaproteobacteria > Xanthomonadales > Xanthomonadaceae > Stenotrophomonas > Stenotrophomonas maltophilia_AZ. The sequence goes on from CP158958.1 coordinate 1,707,854, forward strand.
ACCGGCGAAGGCTCGATCTCACCTTACCATCGCGAGAACGGCGGCGATCTGGTCTGGGAGATCGGCTCCGGTTACTTCGGTTGCCGCGACGAGCATGGCGGCTTCAGCGAAGAGCGTTTCGTCGCCAACGCCAACCACGATCAGGTCAAGATGATCGAGATCAAGCTCTCGCAAGGCGCGAAACCGGGCCATGGCGGCGTGCTGCCGGCGGCCAAGGTGAGCGCGGAGATATCGGCCACCCGTGGCGTGCCGATGGGTATCGACTGTGTGTCGCCGTCGAAGCACTCGGCCTTCAACACGCCGGTGGAACTGCTGCAGTTCGTGCAGCGGCTGCGTGTGCTTTCCGGCGGCAAGCCGGTGGGCTTCAAGCTGGCCATCGGCCATCCCTGGGAATGGTTCGGCATCGCCAAGGCCATGCACGAAACCCAGCTGCTGCCGGACTTCATCGTGGTCGACGGCGCAGAAGGGGGAACCGGCGCGGCCCCGGCAGAGTTCATCGATCACGTGGGCGTGCCGATGCACGAAGCGTTGCTGCTGGTGCACAACACGCTGGTTGGCCTGGACCTGCGCGACCGCATCAAGGTTGGCGCAGCAGGCAAGGTCACCAGTGCATTCGAGATCGCACGCACCATTGCGTTGGGTGCGGACTGGTGCAATGCGGGGCGCGGTTTCATGTTTGCGCTGGGTTGCATCCAGTCGCTGAGTTGCCACAGCGACAAGTGCCCGACCGGCATCGCCACCCAGGACCCGAGCCGCTGGCGGCATCTGGACGCCACGGACAAAGCCAGCCGCGTGCACAACTATCATGAGAACACGTTGCGCGCGCTGCGTGACCTGCTGTGCGCGGCCGGGCTGCAGCACCCGGCGGAACTTGGGCCGGAACACATCCTGCGCCGTGTATCGCCGGTGGAGATCCGCTCATTGGCCTCGCTGTACCGCTACCTCAGCCCCGGCGAACTGCTGCGCCGCGTGCCCGACCATGCGGTGTTCCATGATTTCTGGGGCGATGCCCGAAGTGATTCGTTCCAGCCGCCGGCAAGGATTCAAGCGTTGCGGGCAAGCAAATCGCGCTGACGTGAAGGGATGTCTGGCTGCTTTGGTAGCGCCGGCCGTGGGCCGGCAACCGGCACCTTCGGTACCGGTTGCCCACGCATTCCACCTTAACCCCGCGCCGTTGGCGCGCCCCCTTCAACAGGAAGGGGGCTCTCCTCCAGATGCAGACCGGTAGTGCCGGCCGCTGGCCGGCAACCGGCACCTTCGGTACCGGTTGCCCACGCATTCCACCTTAACCCCGCGCCGTTGGCGCGCCCCCTTCAACAGGAAGGGGGCTCTCCTTCAGATGCAGACCGGTAGTGCCGGCCGCTGGCCGGCAACCGGCACCTTCGGTACCGGTTGCCCACGCATTCCACCTTAACCCCGCGCCGTTGGCGCGCCCCCTTCAACAAGAAGGGGGCTCTCCGCCAGATGCACACCGGCACTACCGCTGCAGGAACGCCACCACCCCACGCCCTGCGCGAACTCCGCTGGCATAACACGCGGTCAACAAATATCCACCCGTTGGTGCTTCCCAATCCAGCATCTCCCCGGCGCAGAAGGTGCCAGGCAGATCGCGCAGCATCAGCGCCTCATCCAGCGCTTCCAGCCGCACGCCGCCCGCAGTGCTGATCGCCTCATCGATTGGACGCGGACGCAGCAACGACAGCGGCAGCCGCTTCAACGCCGTTGCGACGGCCTCGGCCGGCAGCTGCCCCGCCTGCTTGCCCAGCACCTCAAACAGCAGCGCCGATTTCACCCCGCCCAGCCCCAGTTGCCGCCGCAGATGTTCGCCAAAGCTGCGGCCTTGGCGAGGCTTGCGCAACTTGTCCAGCAACTGCGCCTCGGTCTGCCCGGGCAGCAAGTCCAACTCAAGCTGCACCTGTCCGTCCGTTTCGAGCGTATCGCGCAGATCGGCCGCCAATGCATAGATCAGACTACCTTCAATGCCGTTCGCGGTGATCACGCACTCGCCCTGCAGCGCATGCGGCGTTCCATCCAGGCCGATCCAGTGCGCCACTACCGGCTTCAGCGGCGCGCCTGCCTGGCGCTCGCGGAAGTAAGCCGTCCATTCGATATCGAAGCCGCAGTTGGCGGGCTTCAACGGGGCAACATCCACGCCGCGCGCGCGCATGGGGGCCACCCAGGCACCATCGGAGCCCAGTTCCGGCCAGCTTCCGCCGCCCAGTGCCAGCACCACGGCATCTGCCGCCACGCTGACCTCGCCCTCCGGCGTTTCCAGGCGCAGGGCCCCGTCCGCCGTCCAGCCGGCCCAGCGATGCTGGACGTGGAAGCGTACGCCCTGTTCCTTCAACCGCCGCACCCAGCCGCGCAGCAGTGGGGCCGCCTTGCGGTCCACCGGGAACACGCGGCCGGAAGTGCCGACGTAGGTTTCAACCCCGAAACCCAGTGCCCACTGGCGAAGTGCCTCGGCGTCGAAGTCGGCCAACCACGTCCCGACCGCGTCCGCACGTTCGCGGTAGCGGCTGACGAACAGTGCCGGCGGGTCGGAGTGGGTCAGGTTCAGTCCGCCCTTGCCGGCGATCAGAAACTTGCGCCCGGGCGAACCCTTGGCTTCGTACAGGTCCACCGTATGTCCAACTGCACGGACGATTTCGGCGGCCATCAGGCCCGCCGGGCCGCCGCCGATGATCGCCACACGGGCAGGGTGCTGCGGTGTGGTCATGTTCAGCGCGGCTTGACGTCAAGCAGTTCCACGTCGAACACCAGCGAGGCATTCGGCGGAATCGGGCCTGCGCCACTGGCTCCATAGCCGTATTCGGCCGGAATCATCAGGGTGCGCTTGCCGCCGACCTTCATGCCGGCGAAGCCCTCGTCCCAGCCCTTGATCACGCGGCCCTGGCCCAGCTGGAAGCTGAAGGGCTCACCGCGGTCCAGCGAGCTGTCGAACTTGTCGCCGTGCTTGTCGGCTTTGCGTTCGTCGTAGATCCAGCCGGTGTAGTGCACCGAAATGGTGCTGCCCGGCGTGGCTTCGGTCCCGGTGCCCGGCTGGGTGTCGATCTTCTCGAAGGCGGCGACGGTGCCCCCCGGAGGCGGCCCGGGTGGGGTGCAGCCGGCCAGCAGCGACAACAGCAGGGGAGTGATCAGGAACTTCGGCAGACGACGCATGGCGGCACCGGGTGTTTACAGGGGACGCAAGGGTAGCGCATCGCCGGGCGCTATCATGGCCCCATGTCGAAACTGCTGCTCAACCTGCGCAATGTCGCAGATGATGAAATCGAAGACGTGACCGCACTGCTGGACCAGGCAGGCATTGCCCATTACCGCACCGAGCCCAGCCCCTGGGGGATCTCGTGGGGCGGCATCTGGGTCCGCGACGACGTTGACCAGCCCCGCGCCAAGGCGCTGATGGCCCAGTACCAGCAGGCGCGGGGCGAACGGGTGCGGGCCGAGCGCCAGGCCGCCCTGCGTGACGGCACCGCCGAAACCTTTGGCAGCCTGCTGCGCGCTCGCCCGGTATTCGTGGTGCTGGTCCTGCTGGGCATGCTCGCGGCGGCCGCGCTGGTGCTGCTGCCGTTCGTGCTGCTGCGCGGCTGAACAACTGGCGGGTGGGGCAGGCGGCGTCGGCGGGCGACGGGTAAAATGGGCGAATGATCGCCAATACCGCCGCCTATCACTTCACTGCCATCGCCGACCCGCAGGCGCTGTGTGCCACCTTGCTGGCGCGCGCCGAGGCGGGCGAACTGCGAGGGACCATCCTGGTGGCCGGGGAGGGGATCAATCTGTTCCTGGCTGGCAGCCAGCCCGGTATCGATGGCTTCTATGCCGCGCTGGCCGAAGACATCCGTTTTGATGGACTGCGGGTGAAGACCAGCTACAGCCAGATGCAGCCGTTTGCGCGGCTCAAGGCCAAGGTCAAGCCGGAGATCATCAGCTTCCGCATCGACGACGGCCAGCCGCTGGATTTCCCGCGCGCACCCGCCGTGGACCCGGCCACGGTGCATCGCTGGCTGCGCCAGGGGCACGACGATGCCGGCAAGCCGGTGGTGATGCTCGACACCCGCAATGTGCAGGAGATCGAGTACGGCACCTTCCACAATGCGCTGGTCCTGCCGATCACCAAGTTCACCGACCTGCCCGAAGCCCTCGCCCCGCACCGTGAAGCGCTGCGTGACAGCACCGTGGTCAGCTTCTGCACCGGGGGCATCCGCTGCGAGAAGGCCGCGCTGTGGATGCGCAATGACGGCATGGACAACGTGCTGCAGCTGGACGGCGGCATTCTGGGTTATTTCGAGGCCGTGGGCGGGGAAGGGTATGAAGGGCGGTGTTTCGTGTTCGACGAGCGGGTCGCGCTGGATCCCGAGCTGAAACCGCTGGTGGACCAACCCGCAGGTTGACCCGGCGGGCACGCATGGCGTGTCCCTACAGGAATCAGCATTCCGCCAGCGGCCCTGTCCCCGGCCCGAAACCGCCCCCATCACAAAGGGATACCCCTGATGGAACGGTTTCATGCAACTGTCGATTCTTGATCTGGCCCCGGTCTGCGAGGGCAGCGACACCACGCAGGCGTTTGCCAACATGCTCGACCTGGCGCAGTTTGCCGAAGGTTGGGGCTATCACCGCTACTGGCTGGCCGAACATCACAACATGCCCGGCATTGCCAGCGCCGCCACCGCGGTGCTGATCGGGCATGTGGCCGGCGGCACGAAGCGGATCCGGGTCGGCTCCGGCGGCATCATGCTGCCGAATCATTCCCCGCTGCAGGTGGCCGAGCAGTTCGGCACGCTGGCCTCGCTGTACCCGGACCGCATCGACCTGGGCCTGGGCCGCGCGCCTGGCACCGACCAGCCGACCGCGCGCGCCCTGCGTCGCTACTTCGACAGTGCCGACCAGTTCCCGCAGGACGTCCGCGAACTGCTGCACTACTTCGAGCCGGCGCAGGCCGGGCAGGCGGTCCGCGCAGTGCCCGGTGCGGGCATTCCGGTGCCGGTGTGGCTGCTGGGCTCCAGCCTGTTCGGTGCCCGCCTGGCGGCCGCACTGGGCCTGCCGTATGCGTTCGCGTCGCACTTCGCCCCCGATGCGATGGACCAGGCGCTGGCGGTGTATCGCAGCGAGTTCCGCCGGTCGCAGTACCTCACCGCTCCCTATGCGGTACTTGGATTGAACGTGGTGGCGGCCGAGAGCGAGGCTGAAGCCAGGCGCTTGTTCACCACCCAGCAGCAAAGCTTCGTCAATCTGCGTCGGGGCAAGCCGGGCCTGATCCCGCCGCCGATCGACGATATCGAGGCGTTCTGGGAGCCGCACGAGAAGATCGGCGTGCAGAGCGCGCTGGCGTGCGCGGTGGTGGGTGACCAGCGTCAGGTCAGCGAGGGGTTGGCCGCGTTCGTGGCCCGACACAAGCCCGATGAACTCATCCTCACCGCCAACATCTACGACCACGCCGCGCGCAAGCGCTCGTTCGGCCTGGCCATGCAGGCCTGGCGCGACGCGGGCTTGAGTACGGCCGCCTGACGCATCGTCCACGTGGTAGCGCCGGCCGCTGGCCGGCACCGCGAAGGCGACGTGACCACGAGGTCACACCCTCATCTGCCGATGTACGTTCTCATCAGGGCTCCCGCAACAGGAGCCCGACCATGAGCCACCACACCCACATCGAGCAGATCAAACAGCTGGCCGAGCTGATCCGCGACGTCGACATCGCGATGTTCACCACCACCGGCGTGGATGGGCGTCTGTACAGCCGCCCGCTGGGCACCCAGCAGGTGGAGTTCGACGGCGACCTGTGGTTCGCCACCGCGGCCGACAGCCCCAAAGTGGCGGAGATCTCGCTCAATCCCCTGGTCAACGTGGCCTACGCCTCGCCCTCGAAGAACACCTATGTTTCGGTGGCGGGTTCCGCGCGGATCATCGATGACCGGGCCAAGATCGAGGAATTGTGGTCGCCGGCGATGAAGCTGTTCTTCCCGGGCGGCAAGGACGATCCCAACCTGCGCCTCATTCACGTGCGTGCCGAGTCGGCTGAGTACTGGGATGGCCCGGGTACGCTGCTGGGCAAGGCGCTGAGTTTCGTGTTGTCGGCAGTCAGTGACGAGCCGGCGGCATTGGCTGATTCCGGCAAGGTCGACCTGCGGTAATGACCCCACGCCGGTAGCGCCGGCCGTTGGCCGGCCCACGCACCGCCTGGGCCGGCCAACGGCCGGCGCTACCGGTTATCCGCGCGCGCAAGGGCGTATTTCTAGAACCACTTCTGCAGCAGGTCCCCGAGGTACTGCACCAGCTGCCCCGAACTGAAACCGAAGAACAGCACGGCGGCAATCGCGCCGATCCAGTTGACCGCCATCAACACGCCGTCGCGCTCCAGCAGGGCCAGTGAGAACAGCAGCAGCTGGAAGCCGAACAGATAGTTGGTGAACGGGATCGGCAGCGACAACAGTACGCCGACCAGGACCAGCAGCAGCCCGGTGAAGGCATGTGCGGGCAGGGGCACCAGCAGGGCAGGGTTGCGCGGCTTGAGCAGCCGGTCCAGACGACGCAGCGCGCCGTCGATCCGGGCCAGGAAGCGGTGCATGGTGCCGCGGCGCGGCCCGCGGTTGGCAATGAACCCGGGCAGCCAGGGACGGCGCATGCCGCACAGCATCTGCGCGCCGATCAGCAGCACCAGCGGTCCACTGACCGCACCGCCGATGCCGGGAATGGGAATGAACGCGGGCAGGATCGCCACGAACAGGAACACGCCGAAGGCGCTCTGCTGCAGGTTCTGCAGGATCTGGCCGAGCTTGAGGTGTTCGTCCGGGTCGCCGTGGTCGAACATCGCCAGCAGAGTACGGATACCCTCGTTCTGATACTCGGGCCGGCTCTGGTCCGGGGACGGGTCAGCCGGTGAGCTCATCGGTTTCCTCTTCGGCCAGCGTGCGCAGCAGCAGCTTGTCCACGCGCGCGCCATCCAGGTCGACGATCTCGATGCGCCAGCCGGCCCAGTCGAAGTACTCCCCGGCATGGGGAATGCGACCGAAGTAGTGGATGCACATGCCGGCCAGGGTGTAGTAATCGCCGTCCTCGGCATCGGGCAGTTCCACGTTGCCCATCAGTTCGCGCAGGTCCTCGATCGACAGCGAGCCGTCCACGAGGAACGAGCCGTCCTCGCGGGTCACCACCAGTGCATCTTCGTCGACGTTCTCCACCGACTGCAGGCGGCCGACCACTGCACCCATCAGGTCGCTGATGGTCACCAGGCCCTGGATCTCGCCGTACTCGTCCACCACCAGCGCCATCGACTGCTGTTCTTCGCGGAAGATCTCCAGCAGCTTCATCGCGTGTGTGGACTCGGACACGTACAGCGGCTCGCGCAGCTGCTGGAACAGCGACTGGTCGGCACGCGCCAGGCGGGTGACCAGGCTCTTCACCTCCAGCACGCCGACAATGTCCTGGTCGTTGTCGCGATACACCGGGTAGCGCGAGAACTCATGCTCGCGCATCGTGGCCAGGTTTTTCTCGGCACTGGCAGCGGTGTCCAGCCAGGCGATGCGGTTGCGCGGCGTCATCAGGCTGTCGGCGGTGCGGTCGCCCAGGCGCATCACGCGGTTCATCATGTCGCGCTCGTGGGCGTCGATCACGCCGGCCTCGTGGCTCTCGGCCACCAGCATGCGGATCTCTTCCTCGGTCACGGTCGCGGCTTCATCCTTGCCCAGGCCAAGCAGGCGCAGCACCAGCTGGGTGGTGTGCGAGAGCAGCCACACGAACGGGAAGGCAATCCGGGCCAGCCCGCTCATCGGCAGGGCCACCAGACCGGCAATATCCTCGGAGCGGGTCAACGCCAGTCGTTTCGGCACCAGTTCGCCGAAGATCAGCGTCAGGAAGGTGATCAGCGCAACCGCCAGCGCCATGCCGACCTTTTCCGAATAGGCGAACGACGGAAACACCCCGTTCAGCCATTGGCCAATGGCGGTACCGATCGACTCACCACCGTACACACCGGTCAGGATGCCGATCAGGGTGATGCCGATCTGCACCGTGGAGAGGAAGCTTTCGGGCTTCTCGGACAGCTCCAGGGCCTTGGCGGCGCGCTTGGAGGTGGCGGCCATCTGCTTGAGCCGGCTCTTGCGCGAGGTCATGACCGACATTTCGGACATGGCAAAGAAGCCGTTGAGCAGGATCAGGGCCAGGACAATCAGAAGTTCAAACACGGGCATCATCCCCGGTTGGTGGCAGGGAGGAGGGTGTGTTCAAGCTGGGGCGGCTACCGGGGGGCGCGCAGGCGCGGCGGTGCGGCGGGGGGTAAGGGTCGTCGTCCATAGAGTGCACCCGAGGGTGCCTGCGCATCTTAACAAAAGGCCGGGGGAGGGGTGCAAACAGAGTCGTTCACACGGCCCGGAGCCGGTGTGAAGATGACGGGAGTACCCGGAATGGACATCAAACCGTCATAATTCCGCCCGGTGCCGTCCTTCCTCGACGGCGAATCAGGTTTCCCCATGTTCTCTCTGCAGACCATTTTCGGCTCCGGCAAGCAGTTCTACACCCTGCTGGACGAGGCCGCACAGGCCGCTTCTGACAGCGCCAAAGCCCTTCACGCCATGCTGCGCGCCGCTGACCGGCAGCCGGCGCTGGACGCCTTCAAGCTGGCCCGCCTGCGCGAACGCGCGGCGTCGGACAAGATCAGCCAGGCGCTGGTCGACAGTTTCATGACCCCGATCGAGCGCGAGGACATCGAAGCGCTGGGGTCGGCGCTGTACAAGATTCCCAAGCAGATCGAGAAGTTCGCCGACCGCTATTCGCTGGCGACCACCCACCTGGAGCACATCGACTTCGCGCCGCGCGCGGCGATGCTGGAACAGGCCGCGAGCGTGGTGGTGGACATGGTGGCCGACCTGCGCCACATGAACCTGGACCGGATGACCGCGCTGAATGAAAAACTGCGCTCGCTGGAGAACGAAGCAGACCGTCTGATGCTCGAGCTGTACCGCGACATCTATTCCGGTCGCCTGGACAACCTGCAGATGTTCCTGCTCAAGGAATTCTTCGAGATCCTGGAAAAAGCCATTGACCGCTGCCGTGAGGCGGGCGTGGTGGCTTACCAGATCGTGCTCAAGAACAGCTGACGGGCCTCCAGCATGCTGACCCTCGTTCTGGTCGTGATCCTGGCTGCGCTCGTTTTCGAGTTCATCAACGGCTTCCACGACACTGCCAACTCCATTGCCACGGTGGTGGCGACCAAGGTGCTCTCGCCCGGCTGGGCGGTGATGCTGGCCGCGTTCATGAATCTCATCGGCGCGCTCACCGGCACGGCGGTGGCGTTGACCATCGCCTCGGGCCTGCTCAACACCAACGTGGTCGACGTGACCCCGCAGGTGATCCTGTGCGCGCTGCTGGGCGGCATCATCTGGAACCTGATCACCTGGTGGAAAGGCCTGCCGTCCTCGTCCTCGCATGCGCTGATCGGCGGTCTGTGCGGCGCGGGTCTGGCCGCGGCCCACAACAACTGGGACGCGCTGATCTGGTCCGAGCGCATCGGTACCTGGGCCCAGAACAAGGGCCTGCTGTGGAAGGTGTTCCTGCCGATGATCACCTCGCCGATCGCAGGCTTCCTGCTGGGCATCGTGGTGATGATGCTGTTGTGGGCGATCATCGCCGGCATGGCCAAAGTGGGCGGCTGGCTGGGCCGTCTGGCCCGCCCGCGCATTGTCAACGCGTTCTTCGGCAAGGCACAGATCGTGTCGGCGGCCTACATGGGCTTCGCCCACGGCCACAACGACGCGCAGAAGACCATGGGCATCATCGCGATGACGTTGATCGGCGCGGAAGCCACCGGTGCGTTGGATGACCTGCCGTCGTGGCTGGCCTTCCTGCACCCGGACGCAAGCGCGGGCGAGGGCATCGCGATGTGGATCGTGCTGACCTGTGCGGTGGTGATGGCCGCCGGTACCGCCTCGGGCGGCTGGAAGATCATCAAGACGCTGGGCCACAAGATGGTCAAACTGCACCCGATCCACGGTTTCGCGGCGGAAACCAGCTCGGCGACGATCCTGACCCTGGCCGCGCACTTCGGCATGCCGGTCTCGACCACGCACAGCATCTCGACCGCGATCATGGGCGTGGGTTACGCCAAGAACCCGCGTTCGCTGCGCTTCGGCGTGATTGAACGCATCATCTGGGCCTGGATCCTGACCATCCCGGCGGCTGCCGGCTGCGCCTACCTCATCCTCAAGCTGTTCGAGCTGGTCGGCTGGGCGTGATCGGTTGTTGATTTTTCATGCGAAAAGCCCGGCTTCGGCCGGGTTTTTTGTTGGCTGCGGGAGTGCGTCGGCATTCGACGGTTTACGTCTCGCCGGGCATTGCCCGGCTGCTGTTGGATTATGGCGGACAGCCCTCGGCTGCCGGTCTACGTGCTTTGGGCCATCGGATGGGGGGTACGGGACACGCCGTTAACCCATCCATGGGGGCTCGTAGAAAACATCCATGTTTTCTACGGTCCCGTACCCCCCATCCGATGGCCCCTCGATGCATTGTCGGTGGCCATGGGAAATGCCAGATCAACGGCAACGTTGATCTGGGGTCATGCGTTGTCGGATGTTGGGCATTTCACGGCGGTCGTCTTGCGACCGACCCTGCCGGACCTCATGCAATGGGATCATGCGGATGGCCTTTGATCTTCCATGGCCACCGACCATCTGTCGGGGCGGGTCGGGGTGGGCTGGAGGGGGCGTGAGCCGCATGGATGCGGCGATCGAGCTTACATGGACGTACTTGCAGCGTCCCCCGGAACGCCCATCCCGACCCGCCAACCCTGGGAACCGATGACCACCGGCTGTTCGCCCAGTTCCAACCGCAGCCGGGCAACGCCCGGCGACACGTAAACCGTCGAGTACCGACGATCCAGCAGGCAATAAAAAACCCCGCCGAAGCGGGGCTTTTCGCGGCGAACTCAGACCTCAAGCGAGGCCAGGTCGCCCTTGTTTTCCAGCCATTGCTTGCGGTCGCCCGCGCGCTTCTTGGCCAGCAGCATGTCCATCAGCGCGCTGGTCTGCTCGTCGTCGTCCACGGTCAGCTGCACCAGGCGGCGCGTATCCGGATGGATGGTGGATTCGCGCAGCTGCTCCGGGTTCATTTCGCCCAGACCCTTGAAGCGGGTCACGCTGACCTGGCCCTTGATCTTCTCGCGCTCGATCTTGTCCAGCAGCGAACGCTTCTCTTCTTCGTCCAGTGCGTAGAACACCTGCTTGCCCACGTCCACGCGGAACAACGGCGGCATCGCCACGAACACGTGGCCGGCCGCCACCAATGCGGGGAAATGCTTGAGGAACAGTGCCGTCAGCAGCGTGGCGATGTGCAGGCCGTCCGAGTCCGCGTCGGCCAGGATGACCACCTTGCCGTAACGCAGCCCGCTGATGTCGTCCTTGCCCGGGTCGCAGCCGATCGCAATGGCCAGGTTGTGCACTTCTTCCGATGCCAGCACGCTACCCGATGCCACCTCCCAGGTGTTCAGGATCTTGCCACGCAGCGGCATGATCGCCTGGAAGTCCTTGTCGCGCGCCTGCTTGGCACTGCCGCCTGCCGAGTCGCCTTCCACCAGGAACAGCTCGGTGCGCGACAGGTCCTGGCTGATGCAGTCGGCCAGCTTGCCGGGCAGGGCGGGGCCCTGGGTGATTTTCTTGCGCACCACCAGCTTTTCGGTTTTCAGGCGGGCGCTTGCACGTTCGATTGCCAGCTGCGCGATCTGCTCGCCCAGTGCCACGTTCTGGTTCAGCAGCAGGCTGAAAGCGTCATGTGCAGCACCTTCGACGAAGCCGGCTGCCTGGCGCGACGACAGCCGCTCCTTGGTCTGGCCGCTGAACTGCGGGTCGGTCATCTTCAGAGACAGCACGAACGAGACCCGGTCCCAGACGTCTTCCGGGGCCAGTTTCACGCCGCGCGGAAGCAGGTTGCGGAAGTCGCAGAACTCACGCAGTGCCTCGGTCAGGCCGGTGCGCAGGCCGTTGGCGTGGGTGCCGTGCTGCGCGGTCGGAATCAGGTTGACATAGCTTTCCTGTACCAGCTCGCCATCCGGCAGCCAGGCAACTGCCCAGTCCACCACCTCGGTGTCCTTTTTCAGCGAACCCACGAACAGGTTCGCCGGCAGCATCTCGCGCTCGCCCAGTTCGGCCTTCAGGTAGTCGCTCAGGCCGTCCTCGAAGTACCAGGTGTCCTGTTCGCCGGTCGCTTCATCGAGCAGCTTCACGGTCAGGCCCGGGCACAGCACGGCCTTGGCGCGCAGCAGGTGGCGCAGCGCCCGCAGGTTGTACTTGGGCGTGTCGAAGTACTTCGGGTCGGCCCAGAAGCGCACCCGGGTACCGGTGTTCTTCTTGCCCACGCTGCCTACCACTTCCAGCGGCGTGGCGCGGTCGCCATTGCGGAAGGTGATGCGGTGTTCATTGCCTTCGCGCTTGATGTGCACTTCCACCAGGGTGGACAGCGCGTTCACCACGCTTACGCCGACGCCGTGCAGGCCGCCGGAGAAGGTGTAGTTTTTGTTGCTGAACTTGCCGCCCGCGTGCAGGCGGGTCAGGATCAGCTCCACGCCCGGGATCTTTTCTTCCGGGTGGATGTCCACCGGCATGCCGCGGCCGTCGTCGCTGACTTCGCAGCTGCCATCCTTGTACAGGGTGACCTCGATGGTGTGGGCATGCCCGGCCAGGGCTTCATCGACGGCGTTGTCGATCACTTCCTGCGCCAGATGGTTCGGGCGCGCGGTGTCGGTGTACATGCCGGGACGGCGCTTGACCGGGTCCAGGCCGGACAGGACTTCAATATCGGCGGCGTTATAACGGGCGTTCATCTGTCTTCATAAAGCGCAAAGCGACGGCGAAGTGTGCGGTCTGGACGGGTTTTTTGCACGCCATACGTTCAGGGGGCGGCCGAAATGGACGCGATACACTGTGCAAGGTGGATTTCCGGGTGTTCCGGAGGCCCTAACCGAAGCCATATCGGGAGGAGACCCCATGAAGAAGTTGCTGACCATCGCTGCCATTGCCGCCGCCGTCGTGGCCGTGCCGCTGGCACTGGCCCAGAACGCCGGACAGGGCCAGCCCGCACCGCAGCAGGGTGAGCAGGCCGATCGTGCGCAGGCGGAGGCCGACGCCAAGGCCAAGCGCCGCGCGGCGGCCACCGCTGAAATGAAGGCCAAGGGCCAGCAGGCCCCGCAGAAGGAAGAAGAAGAGGAAGTGCGGAAGAAGAAGTAAGCGTCACGCTCCTGCATGTACCGAGCCCCGGCCCCCTGGCCGGGGCTCTTTTTTATGTGAAGGCCGCACGCCCCCCCTTGGGCTGGCGGCCTTCAATCTGTAAACTACGGCTTTCCGGGAGTAGTGTGTGTCCTCGATCAGCGAATCGGCTGGGTCGGCCCTGTGCGGCCGCCAGTCAGGCAGCCATGAGGTGACGGTCCGTATGACCGGCACGGCGGCCCCGACCTCGCTGCGGACATGCCCTCCGGTGCCGGCCCTGCGCCTGCGCACCACCTCCCTCGCTTCCTTGGCGAACCGGAAAACCCCTTTCCTGCCCACCACCCGTCTTCCGGGATGGGGTGGTGTGGCCGTTTTCCATTTCCAGACAGGATGCTTGCAGCCATGACTCCCTTGATTTTCGTAACCGGCGGCGTGGTGTCCTCGCTCGGCAAAGGCATTGCCGCCGCGTCACTGGCCTCCATTCTTGAAGCGCGTGGCCTGCGGGTCACAATGATGAAGCTCGACCCGTACATCAACGTTGACCCGGGCACCATGAGCCCGTTCCAGCACGGTGAGGTGTACGTCACCGACGATGGTGCCGAAACCGACCTGGACCTGGGTCATTACGAGCGTTTCGTGCGCACCCGTCTGAGCCGCAAGAACTCGGTCACCACCGGTCGCATCTACGAGAACGTCATCCGCAAGGAGCGTCGCGGTGACTATCTCGGTGCCACCGTGCAGGTGATTCCGCACATCACCGATGAGATCCGTCGCTGCATGGACGAGGCCACTGAAGGCTTCGACGTGGCCCTGGTGGAAATCGGCGGCACCGTCGGTGACATCGAGTCGCTGCCGTTCCTGGAAGCCATCCGTCAGGTGCGCACCGAGCGCGGCCCGGAAAAGGCCCTCTTCATGCACCTCACCCTGGTGCCGTACATCGCGGCGGCCGGTGAGCTGAAGACCAAGCCGACCCAGCACTCGGTCAAGGAACTGCGCTCGATCGGCATCCAGCCGGACGTGCTGCTGTGCCGTTCGGAACAGCCGGTGCCGGATTCGGAGCGCCGCAAGATCGCGCAGTTCACCAACGTCTCCGAACGTGCCGTCATCAGCGTCCCGGACGTCGACGTGCTGTACCGCATTCCGTTCGGCCTGCACGAGCAGGGCCTGGACGAGATCGTCATCAACCAGCTCAAGCTGGGCGACAAGGCCGGTCCGGCTGACCTGCACGAATGGCAGGCCGCCCTGGATGCCACCTTGAATCCGGAGGACGAGGTCACCATCGCCGTGGTCGGCAAGTACGTGGACCACCAGGACGCCTACAAGTCGGTCGGCGAGGCGCTCAAGCACGGCGGCCTGCGCCAGCGCACCAAGGTCAACCTGAAGTGGCTGGAAGCGCAGGACCTGGAAGGCACCGACATGGCTGCGCTGCAGGACGTGGACGGCATCCTGGTGCCGGGTGGCTTCGGCGACCGTGGCTTTGAAGGCAAGGTGCTCACCTCGAAGTACGCCCGCGAACAGCAGGTGCCGTACTTCGGCATCTGCTACGGCATGCAGGCCGCCGTGGTCGACTACGCCCGCAATGTGGCCGGGCTGGAAGGGGCCAACAGCACCGAGAACGATCGCCAGTCGCCGAACCCGGTGATCGGCCTGATCACCGAATGGCGCACCGCCACCGGTGACGTCGAAAAGCGCGACGACAAAAGCGACCTCGGCGGCACCATGCGCCTGGGCCTGCAGGAGCAGCGCCTGAAGCCGGGCACGCTGGCCCGCGAGCTGTACGGCAAGGATGTGGTCGCCGAGCGCCACCGCCACCGCTACGAGTTCAACAACCGCTACCGCACCCAGCTGGAAGACGCCGGACTGGTCATTGCCGGCAAGTCGATGGACGACACCCTGGTGGAAGTGGTCGAACTGGCACGCGACCAGCACCCGTGGTTCCTGGCCTGCCAGGCCCACCCGGAGTTCCTGTCCACCCCTCGAGACGGCCACCCGCTGTTCATCGGTTTCATCAGCGCTGCCCGCCAGCGCAAAGCCGCGCGCTGAAGCGCGGCCACGCCGTGCGTGGCTTCGCGCGCGCGGCTGGGTAATAATCACGCGGAACGTTTCACGCGCCACCGCAGGTGGCGCTCTCCCTTTCTGACTGGAATTTGGCCCGCCATGACCGCGATCCGCAGCATCCATGCCCGTGAAATCCTCGACAGCCGTGGCAATCCCACGCTGGAAGCCGAAGTCACCCTGGAGGACGGTTCGTTCGGCCGCGCCGCCGTACCGTCCGGTGCCTCGACCGGCACCAAGGAAGCGGTGGAGCTGCGCGATGGCGACAAGACCCGTTACCTGGGCAAGGGCGTGCGCAATGCCGTCGGCAACGTCAACACCACCATTGCCGCCGCGCTGAAGGGCTTTGATGCCGCCGACCAGGAAGGCCTTGACCGCCGCCTGATCGACCTTGACGGCACCGAGAACAAGGGCCGCCTGGGTGCCAACGCGCTGCTCGGGGTCTCGATGGCCAACGCCCACGCGGTGGCCGCGTCGAAGAAGCAGGCGCTGTGGCAGTACCTGGCCCAGGGCCGCGACGTGACCCTGCCGGTGCCGATGATGAACATCATCAACGGCGGTGCGCATGCCGACAACAACGTCGATTTCCAGGAATTCATGGTGCTGCCGGTCGGCTTCACCTCGTTCTCCGAAGCGCTGCGCGCCGGCACCGAAATCTTCCATTCGCTGAAGTCGGTGCTGAAGGGCCATGGCCTGAGCACCGCAGTGGGCGACGAGGGCGGCTTTGCCCCGGACTTCCGCAGCAATGTTGAAGCCCTGGACACCATCCTCGAGGCGATCGGCAAGGCCGGTTACACCGCCGGTGAAGACGTGCTGCTGGGCCTGGACGTGGCCTCCAGCGAGTTCTACGAGAACGGCAAGTACAACCTTGTCGGCGAGAACAAGCGCCTGACCTCCGAGCAGTTCGTCGACTTCCTCGCCGACTGGGCCGCGCAGTACCCGATCATCACCATCGAAGACGGCCTGGCCGAAAACGACTGGGGCGGCTGGAAGCTGCTCACCGACCGCATCGGCAGCAAGGTGCAGCTGGTCGGCGACGACCTGTTCGTGACCAACCCCAAGATCTTCAAGGAAGGCATTGAGTCGGGCACCGCCAACGCCATCCTGATCAAGGTCAACCAGATCGGCACCCTGACCGAAACCCTGGAAGCGATCGCCATGGCCCACAACGCCAACTACGCGGCCGTGGTCTCGCACCGTTCGGGCGAAACCGAGGACACCACCATTGCCGACATCGCCGTGGCCACCACCGCTACCCAGATCAAGACCGGCTCGCTGTGCCGCAGCGATCGTGTGGCCAAGTACAACCAGCTGCTGCGCATCGAGGAAGCTCTCGGTGCTGGCGCGCGTTACGCCGGGCGTGACGCGTTTGTCTCGCTGAAGCGCTGATCCCATGCGCGACTGGCGCTGGCTGCTGCTGGTGCTCGCGGTACTGCTGGCATGGCTGCAGTACCGCTTCTGGTTCGGCCCGGGCAACTCGGGTGAAGTGATGGTGCTCGAGGCCCAGGTCGAAAGCCAGAAGCGCGATAATGAAGGCCTGCAGCAGCGCAACGATGCGCTTGCTGCCGAGGTCAAGGACCTGAAGGAAGGCGAGGCCGCCATTGAAGAACGTGCGCGCAGCGAGCTGGGCATGATCCGGCCGGGCGAAAAGTTCTACCGGGTGGTGGAGAACGCGCCGGTCGCCGCGCCGCGTGCACCTGCCGTGGTCCGTGCCGACACCGGCAGCACCTCGCCGGAGGTGCCCTGATGGGCGGCATCTGGGCGGTGGTGCCGGCCGCCGGTCGGGGCACCCGTTTTGGCGGGGCCACGCCCAAGCAGTATCTCGTTGCCGGCGACCGCGTCCTGCTGGCGCATACCCTGGAAGCGCTGCTGTCGCATCCGGCGGTGGCCGGGGCCATGGTGGTCATAGCCGAGAACGACGCGGACTGGCCTGGTTGGGCGACGCTGGCTGACAAGCCCATCCTGACCTGCACCGGCGGTGCCACCCGCGCCGAATCGGTGTTGGCCGGGCTGCAGGCGCTGCCTGAAGACGTGCGTGCGGATGAGTTCGTGCTGGTGCACGACGCCGCACGCCCCAATCTGGCCGCGGTCGACCTCGGCCGTCTGCTGGAAGTGGGGCGCAATGATCCGGTCGGTGCGATTCTGGCCGCGCCGGTGCGCGACACCCTCAAGCGCGCTGGCGACGATGGCGGCATCGACGCCACCGAGCCGCGTGCGCGCCTGTGGCGCGCACTGACGCCGCAGTTGTTCCGCCGGCATCAGCTGGCGCGTGCGCTGCAGGAGGCCGCCGCCGCCGGGGTGGAAATCACCGACGAAGCCATGGCGATGGAGCGGCAGGGCCTGCGTCCGCTGCTGGTGGAAGGCAACGAAGACAACTTCAAGGTCACCACGCCGGCTGATCTGTCCCGTTTTGAGTTCGAGCTGTCGCGCCGCGGATCGTGAGTGGCGGGTGGCTTTTTGTAGTGCCAAGCCGGGCAAGCCCGGCTCTACGTTAGGTTCAGGTCATGAATACCCCTGCATTTCCCCCGGTCCGTATCGGCCAGGGTTACGACGTCCACGCCTTTGGCGAGGGCGACCACATCATGCTCGGCGGCGTACGCGTGCCGCACAGCTGCGGCGTGCTGGCGCACAGCGACGGCGATGTGATTCTGCATGCGCTGTGCGATGCCATGCTCGGCGCACTCGCGCTGGGTGACATTGGCCAGCACTTTCCGCCGTCGGACATGCGCTGGAAGGATGCCGACAGCAGCCGGTTCCTGCAGCACTGCAACACGTTGCTGCGTGAGCGTGGCTGGCAGGTCGGCAACACCGACATCACCGTGATCTGCGAGCGGCCCAAGGTCGGTCCGCATGCGCTGGCCATGCGTGAGCGCATCGCCGGGCTGCTGGGGATCGCGCTGGATGCGGTCAGCGTCAAGGCCACCACCTCCGAGAAGCTGGGCTTCACCGGTCGCAGTGAAGGCATTGCCGCGCAGGCCGTGGTGCTGCTGGTGGCGCTGTGATTCCGTTGCCGCTGGCGTTTGGCGCGCCCCTGCTCAGTGCGAAGATCCGCACCGTCCCCGAGGATTTCCAGGTCGATGAGCTGCCGGCGTTCGAGCCGAGCGGCGAGGGCGAGCATCTGCTGCTTACCGTGCGCAAGCGCGGGGCCAACACCGTGCATGTCGCCAAACAGATCGCGCGCTGGGCCGGGCTGCCGGAGATGGGGGTCAGCTACGCCGGCATGAAAGACCGGCACGCGGTGACCAGGCAACGCTTCAGCGTGCATCTGCCCAAGCGGGTCGCACCGGACCCGGCGCTGCTCAACGATGCCGAGATCGAGGTGCTGGAATCGACCTGGCACAACCGCAAGCTGCAGCGTGGCGCGCTGGCCGGTAATCGCTTCAAGCTGGTGCTGCGTGACGTGCAGGGCGATGCGGGTCTGATCGACGCGCGTCTGGCCCAGATCGCCGTGCGTGGGCTGCCGAACTGGTTCGGCGAGCAGCGTTTCGGCCGCGACGGCGGCAACGTGCCGGCCGCGCTTGCGATGTTCCAGGGCCGGCGCATGCGCAAGGACCAGCGTTCATTGCTGTTGTCGGCGGCGCGTTCGGCGCTGTTCAACCAGGTGCTGGCGGCGCGGGTCGAGCAGGGCAACTGGGACAGCGCGCTGGACGGCGAGGTCTGGATGCTTGATGGCAGCCGCAGCGTGTTCGGTCCGGAAGCGTGGAGTGATGCGCTGGCCGAGCGCCTGGCGCGTTTTGATATCCACCCCAGCGGCCCGTTGTGGGGCGAGGGGGAGCTGCGCAGCAGCGGCGCGGCCGCCGAATTGGAACTGGGCGCGATCAGTGACGAGCAGTCACTGCAGCTGCGTGCCGGCCTGGAGGACGCGCGCCTGAAGCAGGAGCGGCGCGCGCTGCGTCTGCGCCCGGCGTTGATGCAGCATCAGTGGCTGCAGCCGGATGTGCTGGAGCTGAGCTTCGCGCTGCCCCCAGGGTGTTATGCGACCGCCGTGCTGCACGAGCTGGGTCCGGTGCAGGACGTGGGCGGAGCCGCATCGCCCGAATAAGCATTGCGTGGACGCGCATGGCGCGTCCCTACAGGTCGAGCGACCAACCGGGTCGGGACCAACCGGGTCGTGCGACCAAGGGTCGTAGTGACGCGCCGTGCGCGTCAAAGCCATCTGTGGTCGACCGACCAATCGCCGTGCGCGTCAAAGCCATCTGTGGTCGACCGACCAATCGCCATGCGCGTCAACGCCATCCGTGGTCGCCCGAGCCACCGCCATGCGCAATCACCGGTTCGCCAGCAACACCAGCACCGCACCGGTCCCGCCTTGCCCCGGGGGTGCCGAATGAAACGCCAGCACGTCATTGCGCTGGCGTAGCAGCCGGTCGACCAGATTCTTCAGCACCGGCGCGCCGCCATCGGACTGCAACCCCTTGCCATGGATGATGCGCACACACCCATGGTCGTGTGCATGTGCGTCGGCAAGGAACTGGCGCAACAGGTTCTCGGCCTGCGCCGCCGTCGCTCCATGCAGGTCCAGCTCGTCCTGTACCGAGTACTGCCCGCGCTTGAGGCGCTGGAACATCCGCGCCGGCAGGTTCTCGCGCCGGTAGCTGGCGGTGTCACCGGCTTCCAGCGGCGAACTGCTGCGCAGCAGCTGCGCGAACTCGCCCCGGGCCTCGGCATCGTCCTGTTCGGCCATGCGGGCGCGCGGCTTGGGCCGCGGGGTCGCGGGCGGGGTCGCCACCGGCTTGCGCAGGGGCTTCACTGCACCGATGGCCGCGCGGAACAGGGCCGCCGGATCTTCGTCTTCAGAATGTGACATGCATACAGCCTAATGTGCTGAATCGGCGCTGCCTACCTTTCGGCAGGGTAGGACGATCTGCCTGCATGCGGCACAATAGCGGACGCACTTGCGTGGCGGGTGATCCCGGGAGAGGGGAGCGCCGGTCATGCCAACGCAGCAGAGTGATGGAATCGAAGTCTTGAAAAATCAAGCGGTTAAATCGGAGATGCGCATCCTGGTCAGCAACGACGACGGTGTCGATGCGCCGGGCATCCGGATGCTCGCCAGCGTGTTGCGCCAGGCCGGGCATGACGTCATGGTGGTCGCCCCCGACCGCGATCGTTCCGGGGCCAGCAACTCGCTCACCCTGGACCTGCCGATCCGCACCAAGCGCATTGACCACTACACCTGCGCGGTCGCCGGCACCCCGACCGACTGTGTGCACCTGGCCTTGACCGGCATGCTTGATTATGAGCCGGACATCGTGGTGTCGGGCATCAACAATGCCGCCAATCTGGGCGATGACGTCATCTATTCCGGTACCGTGTCGGCGGCGATGGAAGGTCGCTTCCTCGGCCTGCCGGCGGTGGCGGTGTCGCTGGTTTCGCACAATCACGAGCCGAAGCACTTTGAAACCGCTGCCCGTGCCGCGGTGGAAATCGTGGCCCGCCTGAAAGCCGACCCGCTGCCGGCAGACACCATCCTCAACGTCAACGTGCCGGACCTGCCGTGGGACGAGGTAAGGGGGTTCGAGGTGACCCGGCTGGGTAACCGCCACCGCGCCGAAGGCTGCATTCCGCAGCGCGATCCGCGCGGCAATGAGGTGTTCTGGATCGGCCCGGCCGGCCGGGAACAGGACTCGGGCCCCGGCACCGATTTCCACGCCGTGCGCAGTGGCCATATCTCGATCACCCCGATCCAGGTCGACCTGACCCGTTACCAGGCGCTGGAAAAGGTGGCCAGCTGGGTGGGCGGGCTGACCGCCGCGTTGGATCGTCCGGCATGAGCCAGCGTCTGCGCCTGCAACCTGAAGCGGTCGGGATCGGCATGACCTCGCAGCGTGTGCGCGACCGTCTGGTCGACCGTCTGCGTGAAAGCGGCATTACCGACGAAGCCACCCTCAACGCCATCCGCGTCGTGCCGCGCCATCTGTTCATTGATGAAGCACTGGCCTCCCGTGCCTACGAAGACACCGCGCTGCCGATCGGCCACGGCCAGACCATTTCCCAGCCCTGGGTGGTTGCCCGCATGACCGAGGCGGTGCTGCAAAGCACGCCGAAGAAGGTACTGGAAGTAGGCACTGGCTCGGGCTACCAGGCCGCCGTGTTGGGCGCGCTGGGCCTGGAGGTCTACACCGTGGAGCGCATTGGCGACCTGCTGCGGCAGGCGCGCAAACGTTTCCGTGCGTTGGGCATGAACATCCGCAGCAAGCACGACGACGGTCGCATCGGCTGGGCCGAACACGGCCCGTTCGATGCCATCGTGGTCACCGCAGCCGCGCCGGCGCTGGTTGACGCACTGATCGAGCAGCTGGCGGTCGGCGGGCGATTGGTCGCCCCGGTCGGCGGTCCTGGCGCGCAGTCGCTGATCCAGCTCACCCGCCGCGAAGACGGGAGCGTGGCGCAGGAGGTATTGGCACCGGTCACGTTCGTTCCCCTGCTGTCTGGCATGCTGGACTGAATTCAAGGAGCTGCGTTTCATGAAGATTTTCGGTCCGCTGTACGAGCGGGCAATGAAGTGGGCCGCGCACGAACGCGCCCCCACCTATCTCACCGTGCTGAGCTTCATTGAGGCGATCATCTTCCCGGTCATGCCGGAAGTGATGCTGGCCCCCATGTGCGTGGCCCAGCCCAGGCGTGGCTGGTGGTTCGCCACCCTCAGCCTGGCCGGTTCCATGGCCGGCGCGCTGGTCGGTTATGCGTTGGGGCACTTCGCCTTTGAAGCGGTCAAGCCGCTGTTTGCGGCGCTTGGCATGTTGCCCAGCATCGAAGGTGGCATTGCCATCGTGCAGGAAAAAATGGCCGAGTCGCCGTGGGCGGTGTTCACCTTCCTGGTGCTGGGCGGTTTCATGCCGATTCCGATGAAGGTCTTCACCTGGGCCTCGGGTATTGTCGGCGTGCCGATGCCGCAGTACCTGCTGAGCATGCTGATCGGGCGCGGCAAGCGCGTGTACGTGCTGGCGGCGGTGATCCGCATCGGTGGCGCGCGCGCCGAAGCGGCGTTACGGCGCTGGATCGAACCGCTGGGCTGGATCGCCACCGCGCTGGTGGTACTGCTGATTGGCTGGCTTGTCTGGAGGGCAAAATTCGCATGAGTGCACAGTGTTGGAATACCGGGCTGAAGCTGGCCGCCGCGATGGCGGTTGCCGTCGCCCTGAGTGCGTGCGGCACCGCCACCGTGGTCAAATCCTCAGGTTCCCGTGGCGGCCACAGCACCCCTCAGACCTCGGTGGCCAAGCCGGGTCAGACCGCCACCGTACGCAAGGGCGACACGCTGTATGCGCTTGCCCGCATCCACAACATCACCCCACGTGATCTGGCTGCGTGGAATGGGCTCAGCGAGCCGTACACCATCTACCCGGGCCAGCAGATCCGCCTGTATCCAGGTGGCAGCACCCCGGGTCGTGCCCCGACCACCGTGGTCACCGCGCCGCGTCCAGGCACCACCACGCCGGCTCCGACGCCCGCGCCGGTGCCGACCAATACCCCGATCAAGAACAACATCAACTGGCGCTGGCCGGCCGATGGTGCGCTGGTCGGCCGCTATGTGGCATCGGATGTCACAAAGCAGGGCATCGACATTGCCGGCAGCAGCGGCCAGCCGGTACGGGCCACCGCGCCGGGCGTGGTGGTGTACTCCGGTGCCGGGCTGGTCGGCTTCGGTGAACTGATCATCATCAAGCACAACGAGCAGTGGCTGTCGGCCTATGGCCACAACCGCAAGCGGCTGGTCAACGAAGGTCAGAATGTGAAGGCGGGCGAGCAGATCGCGGAAATGGGCCGTACCGGCACCACCCGCGACATGCTGCACTTCGAGATCCGCTACAACGGCAAGCCGGTCGATCCGCAGCAGTACCTGCCAGCGCGTTGACCGGTCCCGCATCTGGATGGACACGCATGGCGTGTCCTTACGGGGGCGATCGAACGGGGTGGGAAAACGGGTAGGGACACGCCATGCGTGTCCGCGGAGGGGCCGGATCGCCCCGAATCAACCCGCCAACATGAACGCGGCGGCGACCTTTCGGCCTTCGGCGGCCAGCAGGTTGAAGGTTCGCGCAGCGGCCTGGTTGTTCATCACTTCCAGCCCGATCCCGCGCTGCAGGCAGCGGCCCAGCACTTCAGCCGACGGAAACACCTGGGTGTCCCCGGTGCCCAGCACGATCAGTTCCGGGCCCAGTGCCAGCACCGGCTCCAGATCGGCCACGGTCAGCGCCGTGCCCACCACCACCGGCCAGTTCTCCACCAGCTGGTCAGGGCTGACGATGAAACTCGCCCCCAGCACCTTGTCATTCACGGTCGCGCTGCGGCCGCTGGCGGCGCGCAACACATAGGCGTAATCCGGCAGTTCGTGGCTGAATTGCATGGCGCAATCAGCCGCGCGGCAGCACGATCTTGCGCTGTTCCTTGCTCGGGCGGTACAGCACGGCGGTGTGGCCGATGCGCTGCACCAGCGCGCTGCCGGACGCTTCGGTGAGCTCGGCAATCATCGCGTCACGGGTATCGCGGTCTTCCGCCCCCACCTTCACCTTCACCAGTTCATGGCGCTCCAGCACCTCCTCCAGCTCAGCCAGGAAGGCCGGGGTGATCCCCTTTCCGCCGATCTGCAGCAGGGCTTTCAGATCATGGGCTTGGCCGCGGAGGAAGCGGGTCTGGGCGGAGGTGAGGGCAGTAGACATTCAGGAACGGACGGTTAATCAGGGCGATCAGGGTATCATGACCATCCCACAAGGCCCCAAGTCCCATGGCAACGCGCAGCAAAAGCAGTCAACGTTGGTTGAAAGAGCACTTTTCCGACCCCTTCGTGAAGAAGGCCCAGGCCGAGGGCATGCGTTCGCGCGCGGCCTACAAACTGGAGGAACTGCTCGAACGTGACCGCCTGCTGAAGCCGCATATGGTGGTGGTCGACCTGGGCGCAGCCCCGGGGGGCTGGTCGCAGCAGGTCCGCCGCCAGATCGGCGACACCGGCCGGGTCCTGGCCCTGGACATCCTGGAGATGCCACCCCTGGCCGGAGTCGAGTTCCTTCACGGCGATTTCAGGGAGCAGTCGGTCCTATCGCAGTTTGAAGCCATGCTGGGCGACCAGCCGGTGGACCTTGTGCTTTCCGACATGGCCCCCAATAAGAGTGGCATGGACGCGGTGGACCAGCCGCGGATGATGCACCTGGCCGAGCTGGCGTTGGACTTTGCCGACAACCATCTCAAGCCCGGTGGCGCGTTCCTGATCAAGCTGTTCCAGGGCGTGGGCTTTGACGACTACGTGCGTGAAATGCGCCGGCGGTACGACAAGGTGGTGATCCGCAAGCCTGAAGCCTCGCGTAAGCGCTCGCCCGAGGTCTATGCCCTGGGGCAGGGCAAACGTCCCCAGATCAAGTAAGCTCGACCATACCAATCGCGTCAGGCATTAGAGGAACCACGGAGCCAATGAGGATGAACGACTTGACCAAGAACCTCCTGCTATGGGTGGTCGTGGCCGTGGTGCTGATGGTCGTGTTCCAGAGCTTCTCGCCCAAGACCAGTGGTGCGGGGGCCTCCGGTGCCACCTATTCGCAGTTCCTGGACCAGGTGGACAGCGGTAATGTCCAGAAGGTCACTTTTGGCGGCGACCTGCGCAGCGGCACCAACCAGATCACCTACGTCACGCGGGGCGGCCAGCCGGCCACCATCACCGCGCCGATGGACCGTGACCTGATCAACGTGCTGCGCGCCAAGAACGTCGAAATCGTCCAGGAAGAACCGTCCAGCGGCATCTCGCTGGGGGCCATCCTGATGAATTTCCTGCCGGTCATCCTGATCATCGGCTTCTGGCTGTTCATCATGCGCCAGATGCAGGGTGGCGGCGGCGGTGCCAAGGGCGCGATGTCCTTCGGCAAGTCGCGCGCCAAGCTGCAGGGCGAGGACCAGATCAAGGTCACCTTCGCCGACGTCGCCGGTTGCGATGAGGCCAAGGAAGAAGTCGGCGAACTGGTCGACTTCCTGCGCGATCCCAGCAAGTTCACCAAGCTGGGCGGCAAGATTCCGCGCGGCGTGCTGATGGTCGGCCCGCCGGGTACCGGCAAGACCCTGCTGGCCCGCGCGATTGCCGGCGAGGCCAAGGTGCCGTTCTTCTCGATCTCCGGTTCGGACTTCGTGGAAATGTTCGTCGGCGTCGGTGCCAGCCGTGTCCGCGACATGTTCGAGCAGGCCAAGAAGCAGGCACCGTGCATCATTTTCATCGACGAAATCGACGCCGTCGGTCGCCATCGCGGTGCTGGCCTCGGGGGCGGTCATGACGAGCGCGAGCAGACCCTGAACCAGCTGCTGGTGGAAATGGATGGCTTTGAAGGGGGCGAAGGCGTCATCGTCATCGCCGCCACCAACCGTCCCGACGTGCTCGACCCGGCGCTGTTGCGTCCGGGCCGCTTCGACCGCCAGGTCGTGGTGGGTCTGGCCGACGTCAAGGGCCGCGAACAGATCCTGCGCGTACACATGCGCAAGCTCCCGCTGGCCGACGACGTTGAACCGATGGTCATTGCCCGTGGTACCCCGGGCTTCTCGGGCGCGGACCTGGCCAACCTCTGCAATGAGGCTGCCCTGTTCGCCGCGCGTGGCAACGAGAAAGAGGTCCGCATGGATCACTTCGACCGTGCCCGCGACAAGATCCTGATGGGTGCCGAGCGCCGTTCGATGGCCATGAGCGAGGAGGAAAAGACCCTCACCGCCTACCACGAAGCCGGCCATGCCATCGTCGGTCGCCTGGTTCCCGAGCACGACCCGGTCTACAAGGTCACCATCATTCCGCGCGGCCGTGCGCTGGGTGTGACCATGTACCTGCCGGAAGGCGACAAGTACTCGATGAACCGTGTGGCAATCGAATCGCAGCTGTGCTCGCTCTACGGCGGCCGCGTCGCTGAAGAGCTGATCTTCGGTGCCGACAAGGTCACCACCGGTGCCTCCAACGACATCGAGCGTGCCACCAAGATGGCCCGCAACATGGTCACCAAGTGGGGCCTGTCGGACGAGCTCGGCCCGATCGCCTACGGCGAGGAAGACGACGAAGTGTTCCTCGGCCGTTCGGTCACCCAGCACAAGAGCGTGTCCGACGACACCGCCCGTCGCATTGACGAAGTGGTCCGCACCATCCTGGACAAGGCCTACGCCCGTACTACCCAGCTGCTGACCGACAACGCCGACAAGCTGCATGCGATGTCGCAGTTGCTGCTGCAGTACGAGACCATCGACGCGCCGCAGATCGACGCCATCATGGAAGGCCGAGATCCGCCGCCGCCGGCGGGCTGGGGCAAGAACAACAACAAGAGCGAAGGTGGCAACAACGACAAGGGCGGTGACGCCCGTCCGGTGCCGCCGATTGCCGGTCCTGCCGAGCAGCACTGAGCACCACCGCATGACATCGGAAGGCCGGGGCAACCCGGCCTTCCTTTTTTTGTAGAGCGGGGCTTGCCCCGCTGTTCCACAATGCCGGGCAAGCCTGGTACTACCGGAGTTCCTCATGTCCACCCCACCGCCCCCGACCCCGATCTCGCACACCACCGAAATGGTGATCGCCACGGTCGCCGGTGCCGCCATCGGCCTGACCACGGAAAACTACCTGCTCGGCATCGGGATCGGCGTGGCACTCGGCATCGGCCTCAGCGTGGCCAAGACCCTGTACCTGGATCACAAGCGCCGCAAACGCTGAATCTCCCTTGCGCGCAGCTGCCGCAATCGGCACGATGCGCGGACACGGTCGCATGACGCGGCCGTGGTCATCATTCCAGGGGGAATACCATGCGTCATCCGATCCGCGCGGCCGCTGCCGCGCTGCTGTGCTGTGCGTCGCCCGCGTTCGCTGCCACCGTCCAGGTGCAGGACCCGGTTCCGTTCTCCGACTCGGCCTACATCGCCGACAACATCAAGGCGGAGTGCCGCATGGGCGCGCAGCTGGCGACCGCGCTGGGCAGCAACGCGGCCAAGTTCGGCAACACCATTGAATTCAGTGGCGAGCTCGGTGAACAGGGCCGGGTGCTGAAGCTGGAACTGGTGGAAGCGCAGAGCGCTGGCAATGCCTTCAGCGGTCACTTCAAGTCCGCTACCGTGCGCGGCGTGCTGCTCGATGACGGCCAGGAGGTGGCCACGGTGACTGCGCGGCGTGTCTCCCGCGGTGGTGCGTTCGGCGGCTTCAAGGGCTCCTGTGATGTGCTGGAACGCGTGGTGACTGCCATCGGCGGTGACCTGGCCGAGTGGCTGGCCAACCCGACCGACAACGCCAAGCTCGGCGATTTCTGATAGTAATGCCACGCCTCGCGTGGCATTACCCCATGGAACCCATCCGTAGCGCCACGCCCTGCGTGGCTGCGACCATGCCAGACACCGCGCAGCCACGCAGGGCGTGGCTCCACGCTGCGAACCAACCACGCAGGGCACCGGCGTAAACTATGCGCTGGCGTACTTCGTGGATGGCCCATGTTCGACACTTCTCCCCAGCTGGACTGCGGCGGCCGCGTGCTGCGACTGGATCGTCCGCGCGTGATGGGCATCGTCAATGTCACGCCGGACTCGTTCTCCGACGGCGGTGCGCACGACACCACCGAGGCCGCCGTGGCCCACGGCCTGCAGCTGATAGCGGAAGGGGCCGATCTGCTCGACATCGGCGGCGAATCCACCCGCCCCGGTGCCGCGCCGGTGTCGGTGGAAGAGGAGCTGCGCAGGGTAGTTCCGGTCATCCAGGCGCTGGCCGAACGCACCCAGGTGCCGCTCAGCGTGGACACTTTCAAACCCGGGGTGATGCGTGCGGCCGTGGCCGCCGGTGCCGGCATGATCAACGACATCCGCGCCCTGCGTCAGGACGGCGCGCTGGCGGCCGCCGCCGAACTCGGCGTGCCGGTGGTGTTGATGCACATGCAGGGCGAGCCGGGCAGCATGCAGGACACGCCGCACTATGACGACGTGGTTGCGGAGGTGCATCGTTTCCTCGCCGAGCGCATGTTCTCGGCCGAAATGGCTGGCATCGCCAGGAAAAATCTGGTCATCGACCTGGGCTTTGGCTTCGGCAAGACCACCGAACACAACATGACCCTGCTGGCCCGCTCCGAACGCTTCTTGGAACTGGGCGTGCCGATGCTGGCCGGGCTGTCGCGCAAGCGCAGCATTGGCGAGCTCACCGGCCGTCAGCAGCCGCGCGAGCGCATGGCCGGTTCAGTGGCGGCGCATCTGATCGCCGCGCAACGCGGGGCCATGATCCTGCGCGTCCATGACGTGGCTGCCACCGTGGACGCGCTCAAGGTCTGGGCAGCGGTGGACGCGGTGCCGGCTCCGCGTGTGGCCGCCGCCTCGGCGATGCCGCGCTGGCCGGACGAGGATTGATGGCCGTCGACCAGCGGCCATTGGCGATCGCGGTGATGGGCCCGACCGCGTCGGGCAAGACCGCCACGGCCATTGCGCTTGCCCAGCAGCTGGGCGGTGAGATCGTCAGCGTCGACTCGGCGCTGGTCTATCGTGGCCTGGATATCGGGTCCGCCAAGCCCGATGCCAGCGAACGTGCACAGGCCCCGCACCATCTGCTCGACCTGCGTGACCCCTGGCAGACCTATTCGGCCGCCGAGTTCGCTGCGGATGCCGCGCGCGTGGTGGCCGACATCGTTGCCCGCGGCCGCATGCCGATTCTGGCGGGCGGTACCGGACTGTACTTCCGCGCCCTGCTGCAGGGCCTGTCGCCAATGCCCGCGGCCGACCCTGCGCTGCGCGCTGCCATCAGCGCAGAAGGCGAGGCGCGCGGCTGGGGCGCGCTTCATGCCGAACTGGCGCAGGTGGACCCCGCTGCCGCCGCACGCATTCACGCCACCGACCCGCAGCGTATCCAGCGGGCGCTTGAGGTGTACCGGCTGACCGGCACCCCGATCTCCGAATGGCAGAAGCGCCCGGGCGTGGACCGGCTGCCGGTGCGCTGTCTCAAGGTGATCCTGGCCCCGCGCGAGCGCAGCACCCTGCATCAGCGCATCGAGACCCGCTTCGACGCGATGCTTGCCAACGGCTTACTCGACGAGGTGCGTGCGCTGCGCGCATTGCCGCAGATGGCGGCCGTGGCCGCGCCGCTGGACCTGCCGGCGGTGCGCGCGGTGGGCTACCGCCAGGCCTGGGAATATCTGGACGGGCAGGGCACGGCCGCCGACTTCCGCGATAAAGGCATTTACGCCACCCGCCAGCTGGCCAAGCGCCAGCTCACCTGGTTGCGTGGCGAGCTTGATGCGCGCTGGTTCGACCCCCATCTGGATGCCGTAGCCCTGGCTGAAGCGGTCAGTGCATTTACTGCGACCTGAACCATGTCTTCACGCCCTCAGGGCGGTGTACCATCAATGATTCCGGTGGGCGACGGGGCCGTGACCGCCGCCGGGCTACCCAATAAGAACAATAATGAGGAGTGTGCAATGTCCAAGGGGCAATCGCTGCAGGATCCGTTTCTGAATGCACTGCGGCGCGAACGCGTGCCGGTGTCGGTGTATCTGGTCAACGGCATCAAACTGCAGGGCACGATTGAATCGTTCGACCAGTTCGTGGTCCTGCTGCGCAACACGGTGAGCCAGATGGTGTACAAGCACGCCATTTCCACCGTGGTGCCGGCGCGTAACGTACGGGTCGGTCCCGGTGGCGGCTATGTACAGTCCAATGACGGCGGCACCGACGGTGCCCAAGGCGATGACGACGTTGAATGAAACAGGCAAGACCGGAGTGATGCGTGTTTGACCGTTCCAAGCGGGGCGAACACGCGCTCCTGATCCAGCCCCATGCGGGAAAGCTGGAAGAAGACGTGCTGGAAGAATTCACCGACCTGGCCCGTTCGGCCGGGGCCAGCATCGCGGCCACGTTGACCGCGCGGATCGACCGGCCCAATCCGTCGATCCTGATCGGCAGCGGCAAGCTCGACGAAGTGAAGGCGGCCGCCGACGCGACCGGGGCCGACCTGATCCTGGTCAACCATGCGTTGAGCCCGGTGCAGGAACGCAACCTGGAACGTTTCCTTGAGCGGCGGGTGATTGACCGTACGGGGCTGATCCTGGACATCTTCGCGCAGCGGGCACACAGCCACGAAGGCAAACTGCAGGTCGAGCTGGCGCAGTTGCGCCACCTGGCCACGCGGCTGGTACGCGGCTGGACCCACCTGGAGCGTCAGCGCGGTGGTGCCATCGGCCTGCGCGGCCCCGGTGAAACCCAGCTGGAAACCGACCGCCGGCTGCTGCAGAAGCGCGTGGAGCAGCTGCAGAAGCGGCTGGAGAAAGTGGAAGTGCAGCGCACCCAGATGCGCCGTGCGCGCGTGCGCAGCGAACTGCCGCGCGTGGCCCTGGTCGGCTATACCAATGCGGGCAAGTCAACCCTGTTCAACGCTTTGACCGGTGCCGAGGCCTACGCGGCCGACCAGCTGTTTGCGACCCTGGACCCGACCGTACGGCGCATCGCCATTCCCGGCGGCAACGTGGTGCTGGCCGATACCGTCGGTTTCGTGCGCGATCTGCCGCACGAACTGGTGGCGGCGTTCCGTTCCACGCTGTCCGAAGCGCGCGAGGCGGACTTCCTGCTGCATGTGGTGGATGCGGCAGACCCGCACCGCGAAGAGCGCATCGCCCAGGTGGACGAGGTGCTGGCCGCGGTGGGCGCAGGCGATCTGCCGCAGCTGCTGGTGTTCAACAAGATCGACCGCATCGACAGTGCCGAACCCCGTCACGATGCCCAGGACGGCATTCCCGATCCGGCGCGCCGCGAACGGGTGTGGATGTCGGCCCGCGATGGTACCGGCCTTGAGCTGCTGCAGAGCGTGCTCGGCAAGCGCCTGGGCCTGCAGCACATCACCGGCCAGCTGCGCCTTCCGCCAAGCGCCGGCCGCCTGCGCTCACGCCTGCACCAGCTGGAGGTGGTGCGCGGCGAGCGGGTGGACGAGGAGGGCTGGCTGCTGGAGGTCGACCTGCCCATTGCCGAGGCCGAGAAGCTTGCCGCCAGTGCCGACGGTGCGCCGATCAAGGCGATGCTGCCCGAGAAGCTGCCCGAGTGGTGATGGATTTCGTGGACACGCATGGCGTGTCCCTGCGGTAGGGACGCGCCATGCGCGTCCATCGGGCACACGACACGTGCATTGCATCCGGGTTACAACATGACCATGACCGTCCCCACTGACTCCGACCTGGCCGATCAGGCCCGTGCCACCGGCCAGCGCCTGCAGCAGGCCAATCTGCAGCTGGTCACCGCCGAAAGCTGCAGCGGCGGCTGGATCGCCAAGGCCATGACCGACATCGCCGGGTCATCGTCGTTCTTCGACTGCGGCATGGTGGTTTACAGCTACGAAGCCAAGCAGCGTCTGCTCGGCGTGCGCGCGCAGACCCTGGAGCAGTTCGGCGCGGTCAGCCGCGAGACGGTGATGGAGATGGTCTCCGGCGCCCTGGTCAATTCCGGTGCTGGCATCGCGGTGGCGGTGACCGGCATTGCCGGCCCCGGCGGCGGCAGCCCGGACAAGCCGGTCGGTAGCGTCTGGATCGCCTGGAAGCAGCGCGGCGGTTACGCCCGCGCGCAGCTGTTCCACTTCGACGGCGACCGCGACGCCATCCGTCGCCAGACCGTGCAGCAGGCGCTTACCGGAATCTTCGCGCCGGTGTGACATGCTGGGCGGGTGTAAGCAGCGGAGCGCGTGGCGATGTGGGAAACACTGGGAACCGTCCGTGACCTGGGACGACTGCAGGAAATCGCTTCGGTCCTGATCCGTTATGGCTTCGGCGACCTGGTGCGCCGCATCGGCTTGGCCGACGTGCTGGAACGCGCCGGCCGCCTGCTGCACTGGAACGACACCCAGCACATGCTGCGCATGACCGCACCGGTGCGGGTGCGCCGGGCCATGGAAGACCTGGGGCCCACCTTCGTCAAACTCGGCCAGGTGCTGGCGACCCGCGTTGACCTGTTCCCGCCGGACTGGATTGCCGAGTTTTCCGAACTGCAGAACGCAGTGCCGGCGCTGCCGTTTGATCAGGTGCGTGGGCAGCTGGAAGCCGACCTTGGCGCGCCGCCCGAACAGGTGTTTGCCTGGTTGGACGTGATGCCCATGGCCGCCGCCTCGTTGGCCCAGGCGCACCGTGCGCGGCTGCATGACGGCAGTGAGGTGGTACTGAAGATCCGCCGTCCCGGTATCCGGGACGTGATCGAGGCCGATCTGCGCCTGCTGGCCCGGCTGGCGGAAATCGTCGAAGCGCGGCTGCCCGACCTGCAGCGTTACCGGCCGGCCGAGGTGGTGCAGCAGTTCCAGGTGTCATTGCGCCGCGAGCTCGACTTCGCCGCCGAGTGCCGCAATGCCGAACGCATCGCGCGCAACTTCCAGGGCCGAACCGACATTCTGATTCCGCGCGTGCATTGGCAGTGGACCTGCGAAACTCTCAACGTGCAGGATTTCGTGGACGGCATTCCGGGCCGCGACCTCACCGCGGTGGATGCCGCCGGGCTGGACCGCGTGCAGCTGGCCCGAACGGGGGCGCGGATCGTGCTGAAGATGGTGCTGGAGGACGGGTGCTTCCACGCCGATCCGCACCCCGGCAACATCATCTACCTGCGCGATGGCCGGATCGGGGTGATTGACTTCGGCATGGTCGGGGCCATCTCCGAGCAGCGCCGTTTTCAGGTCGCGCAGCTGCTGCATGGGCTGGTCAACCAGGAGCCGGAAGCGGTGGCCGACATCCTGCTCGACTGGGCCGGCGGCGTGGACGTGGACGAATCGCGCCTGCAGCAGGACATCAGCGTGTTCGTCGACCAGTACCGGGGCGTGCCGCTGAAGGACCTGCACATGGGCCTGATGCTGGGCAACATCACCCAGTTGCTGCGCCAGTATTCGCTGACCCTGCCGGCCGACCTGGCGCTGATGATCAAGACCTTCCTCACCCTGGAGGGGATGGGCCGGCAACTGGACCCGCAGTTCGACATGGCCAGCGCCGCACGGCCCTACCTGGAGCGGGTAATGCTGCAGCGCTATGCGCCGTCGGCCCTGCTCAAGCGTGGGCGGCGCAGTCTCATGGGCGCGCTCGACCTGGTCGGCGACCTGCCGCGTGATGTGCGTCGGCTGCTGCAGATGGCCCGGCGCGGGCGGCTGCAGCTGAAGGTGGAAACCCATGCGCTGGAAGGGTTTGGCGAGCAGGTGAACCGGGCGGCGAACCGCCTGGTGGTGGGAATCGTCACTGCGGCGCTGATCATCGGGTCGTCGATTGTGATGCACAGCGTGGGTGGGATATCCAGCCGCTGGCTGCTGGCGTTGGGCGTGGCCGGGTTCATCGGGGCTGGGTTCTGCGGGGTGTGGATCCTGGTGTCGATTCTGCGCAACCGGTGATGGGGACCGGGCTGACGCGCATGGCGCGTCACTACGCGGCGGGTGATCGCGCGGGATGACGTGCATCGGGGATGTGGCTGGCCGCGTGTAGGGACACGCCATGCGTGTCCTCGCGGTGCCGGACCCACCCGTAGAGCCACGCCCTGCGTGCCTTCGTTGAGATGGCGGTGTCTCTTTCCGCTTTTTTTGTTCCGTGCACTTGCGCACCCTTATCGTTAGTAGTAATACTACTAACCATGGAACTCACCGACACCCAGCAGGCGATCCTGCAGTTGATTGCCGAGCGTATCGAGACCGACGGCGCGCCGCCGTCGCAGACGGAAATCGCCCGTGCCTTCGGCTTCAAGGGCGTGCGTGCCGCGCAGTACCACCTGGAGGCGCTGGAGCAGGCCGGTGCGATCCGTCGCATTCCCGGCCAGGCCCGCGGTATCCGGCTGGTCCAGGCCCCGCCTCTGCAGGAGGGGCTGCCGGATTCACTGCCCACCCCGGCGCTGCCGGACGGCGTGCTGCGGTTGCCGGTGCTGGGGCGGGTCGCCGCCGGTCTGCCGATCGGCGCGGACATCGGCTCCGACGATTTCGTGGTGCTCGACCGGGTGTTCTTCTCGCCCGCCCCGGACTACCTGCTGAAAGTGCAGGGCGACTCGATGATCGACGAAGGTATCTTCGATGGTGACCTCATCGGCGTCCACCGCACCCGCGATGCGCGCTCCGGGCAGATCGTGGTCGCCCGCATCGATGACGAAATCACCGTCAAGCTGCTGAAAATGGGCAAAGACCGCATCCGCCTGCTGCCGCGCAACCCCGATTACAAACCGATCGAAGTCCTGCCTGACCAGGATTTCGCCATTGAGGGGCTGTATTGCGGGCTGTTACGCCCCAATCGCTGATTCCTTCCATGCTCCAAACGCGCGGTCTTTTGTGGCGATTCTCTGATTTGGCTGAGGTTGGTACGGATGTCCGATAATTTTTTTACGAACGCCGGGCAGAATCTCAGTCTGTGCGATACGCCAACCTTAAAGTGACCCCGTGGCCAAGAAATCAACCAAAGACACCCCCTCCAACGACATGACCTCTGCAAGGACCTCTCCGATGGACGAGAACAAAAAGCGCGCCCTTACCGCCGCACTGAGCCAGATCGAAAAGCAGTTCGGCAAGGGTTCGGTGATGCGCATGGGCGACCGCGTCATCGAAGCCGTGGAAGCCATTCCCACCGGTTCGCTGATGCTCGACATCGCACTCGGCATCGGCGGTCTGCCCAAGGGGCGTGTCGTTGAAATCTACGGTCCGGAATCTTCCGGCAAGACCACCCTGACCCTGCAGGCCATCGCCGAATGCCAGAAGAAGGGCGGCACTGCGGCGTTCATTGACGCCGAGCACGCATTGGACCCGATCTACGCTGCCAAGCTGGGCGTGAACGTGGACGAGCTGCTGCTGTCGCAGCCGGACACCGGTGAGCAGGCGCTGGAAATCGCCGACATGCTGGTCCGCTCCGGTTCGATCGACATCGTGGTCATCGACTCGGTCGCCGCGCTGACCCCGAAGGCCGAAATTGAAGGCGAAATGGGCGACCAGCTGCCGGGCCTGCAGGCCCGTCTGATGAGCCAGGCGCTGCGCAAGCTCACCGGCAACATCAAGCGCTCCAACACCCTGGTGGTCTTCATCAACCAGCTGCGCATGAAGATCGGCGTGATGATGCCGGGCCAGAGCCCGGAAACCACCACCGGTGGCAACGCGCTGAAGTTCTATGCCTCGGTCCGCCTCGACATCCGCCGCATCGGCGCGATCAAGAAGGGGGATGAAATCATCGGCAACCAGACCAAGATCAAGGTCGTCAAGAACAAGCTGGCCCCTCCGTTCAAGCAGGTCATCACTGAGATCCTGTACGGCGAAGGCATCAGCCGCGAAGGCGAACTGATCGACATGGGCGTAGAAGCCAAGCTGGTCGAGAAGGCCGGTGCCTGGTACAGCTACGGTGAAGAACGCATCGGGCAGGGCAAGGACAACGCCCGCGGCTACCTGCGTGACAACCCGCAGGTTGCCCAGCGCCTGGAAGCCGAGCTGCGCGAAAAGTTCCAGCCGGCCGAAGCCGCCCGCGAGGCAGGCGACGACGACGGCGACGACGACGAAGCGTAAGTTTTCCTGCGGGGCAGGGCGGCGCCGTCAGTGACGCAGGCGCTGCCCCGCAGTTTTTCCCTTTGGAACCCATCCCCCGGACGGGGGCGCGCCAGGGACGGCGCACACCTGCGAGACCCCGATGCACGATGCCGACAGCCCGGAAGGTGGCCGCAAGAAGCGGCGCGTTCGCGAACAGACCCCCGTCCAGCGGGCACTGGGGCTGCTGGTGCGTCGTGAGCACTCGCGCAGGGAATTGACCCGCAAGCTCACCGCGCGCGGCATTGAGACCGACGCCGCCGAAGCGGCAGTCAGCAAGCTGACCGAGGCTGGCTGGCAGGACGACACCCGTTTTGCGGAGAATCTGGTGCGCATGCGTGCCAATACGGGCTATGGCCCGATTCACATCCGCGCCGAGTTGGGCACCCACGGCTTGGACAGTACCCAGATTGCCGCCGCCATGGACACCTTCGAGGGTGACTGGACCGAGAACGCCCGCGATCTGGTGCGCCGTCGTTTTGGCGAGGGCGGCCCCCAAGACTTGCCACAGCGGCGCAAGGCGGCCGATCTGCTGGCGCGACGGGGGTTTGACGGGGACAGCATTCGCCGGGCGACCCGGTACGAACTCGAGGACTGACAGTCCGCGTTGACACGCATGGCGTGTCACTACCGGGCTCAGGGTCATGCAACGCCCGCAGGGCATGCCCGGATTGGCCCCGGGCCTGATACCCTTGGTGGTTTCGGCGGTCCTGCAGGTGACACCCGGCCATAGGGGCCGTGCGTCAGGGACCGACCGGCCCGCACACAGCCAGCCCCACCATGACCGCATTCGCCAAATTCACCACCTCCCAGATTCGCAGCGACTTCCTTGAGTTCTTCAAGGGCAAGGGCCACACCATCGTGCCGTCGGCCCCGCTGGTGCCGGGCAACGACCCGACCCTGATGTTCACCAATTCCGGCATGGTGCAGTTCAAGGACGTGTTTCTTGGCGCGGAAAAGCGCAGCTACGTGCGCGCGGCCGACGTGCAGCGCTGCCTGCGCGCCGGCGGCAAGCACAACGATCTGGACCAGGTCGGCTACACCGCCCGCCACCACACGTTCTTTGAAATGCTGGGCAACTGGTCGTTCGGCGACTATTTCAAGAAGGACGCCATTGCCTGGGCCTGGGAACTGCTGACCCAGGTGTGGAAGCTGCCGGCCGAGCGCCTGCTGGTCACCGTCTACCAGACCGACGACGAAGCCTATGCGCTGTGGCGCGACATGGTCGGCATTCCCGAAGAGCGCATCGTGCGCATCGGCGACAACAAGGGTGCACCGTTTGCGTCGGACAACTTCTGGCAGATGGCCGATACCGGCCCGTGCGGTCCGTGCACCGAAATCTTCTATGACCACGGCGACCATATCGCCGGTGGCCCCCCGGGTTCGCCGGATGAAGACGGCGACCGCTTCATCGAGATCTGGAACCTGGTGTTCATGCAGTTCGACCGCCAGCCCGACGGCACCCTGGTGCCGCTGCCGGCTCCGTGCGTGGACACCGGCATGGGCCTGGAGCGCCTGACCGCGATCCTGCAGCACGTGCACACCAATTATGAGATCGACCTGTTCCAGGCGCTGATCCGCAAGGCCAGCGAACTGACCGGCATGGCCGATCTGGAAAACAAGTCGCTGCGCGTCATCGCCGACCACATCCGCGCCTGCTCGTTCCTGATCGTGGACGGCGTCCTGCCGTCCAATGAGGGCCGCGGCTATGTGCTGCGCCGGATCATCCGTCGCGCCCTGCGCCACGGCTGGATGCTGGGCGTGCGCCAGCCGTTCTTCAGCAAGCTGGTGCCGACCCTGGTCGAGCAGATGGGCGAAGCCTATCCGGAACTGCCGGGCCAGGCCGACACCGTGGTGCGTGCGCTGCAGGCCGAGGAAGAGCGCTTCGCTGAAACGCTCGATTCGGGCATGAAGATCTTCGATGACGTCGCCGCCAAGGTCACCAACGGTGTCATTCCGGGCGAAGATGCCTTCCGCCTGTACGACACCTATGGTTTCCCGCTCGACCTCACCCAGGACATCGCGCGCGAGCGCGAGCTGGTGGTCGACATCGCCGGCTTCGATGCCGCCATGAAGCGCCAGCGTGACCAGTCGCGGGAGGGTGGCAAGGGCAACAGCGGCGTGGTGTTGTCGGCTGAACTGGTCGCTACCCTCAAGCCGACCGTGTTCCTGGGCTACGACCGCCTGCAGGCCGATGACCTGACGGTCGTGGCCCTGCTTAAGGACGGTCGTCCGGTGGACAGCGTCCAGGCGGGCGACGACGTCATCGTGCTCACCAACCAGACCCCGTTCTATGCCGAATCCGGCGGTCAGGTCGGTGATACCGGCACGCTCACCGGCAACGGTGTGCAGCTGCCGGTTACCGACACCCAGAAGTTTGCTGGCCAGTTCCATGGCCATGTCGGCCAGATCGCCAACGGCAGCCTGAAAGTCGGCGACGTGCTCAGCGGTCAGGTTGACGGCGTGCGCCGGGGGGCGACCATCCTGAACCACTCCGCCACCCACCTGCTGCACGCCGCCCTGCGCGAAGTGCTGGGCACCCATGTGCAGCAGAAGGGCTCGCTGGTCGCGCCGGACCGTCTGCGCTTCGACTTCTCGCACTTCCAGCCGATGACCGCCGAAGAACTGGCGGTGATCGAGCGCAAGGTCAACGAGCAGGTGCGCGTCAACAACGCCGTCGAAGTGCGCAACATGGCCATGCAGGAAGCGCTGGATTTCGGTGCGATGGCACTGTTTGGCGAGAAGTACGGCGAAAACGTGCGTGTGCTGAAGATGGGCGACTACTCCACTGAACTGTGTGGTGGCACCCATGTAAGCCGTACTGGTGACATCGGCCTGTTCAAGATCACCTCGGAAAGCGGGATCCAGTCCGGCGTACGCCGCATCGAGGCGGTGACCGGGCAGGGCGCGCTGGACTACGTCAGCCATGAAGAAGCACAGCTGGCCGAGGCGGCAGCGCTGCTGGGCGGTTCCGCCAGCGACGTGATCGAGAAGATCCGCCAGCTGGGCGAGCGCCAGAAGAAGCTGGAGCGCGAACTGGAAGCCCTGAAGGCCAAGCAGGCCGCCGGCGCTACCGCCGACCTCGGCGACTCGGCCGTGGACGTGAATGGCGTGAAGATCCTGGCCGTGCGTCTGGAAGGGTTCGACGCCAAGGCCCTGCGCGATGCGATGGACCGCCTGAAGCAGCAACTGGTCGATACCGTCATCGTGTTGGCCGGTGCCCAGGACGGCAAGGTCTCCCTGGTTGCGGGCGTGAACGGCAGCGCAATGGGCAAGGTCAAGGCCGGGGAACTGTTGTCCCACATCGCCGGTCAGATCGGGGGCAAGGGCGGTGGCCGCCCGGACCTCGCCCAGGGTGGTGGTGAGGACGGGCCCGCCCTTGCCTCGGCCCTTGCCGGGGTCGTTGACTGGGTGACCCCTCGTATCTGAACATTCTGAAGCCTCCGCTCCTTGATGGGTCGGGAGGCCAGACGGTAATATGGCTAATCCTTTTCCCTTTGTCGTGGCGTTCCTTGGCTGGACGTCAAACCGGTGGGAAAAACCACCGGTTCTTGGAGACTAAAAAACAATGTTGATCCTGACTCGCCGAGTTGGCGAAACCCTGAAGATCGGCGATGACGTCAGCGTCACCGTGCTCGGCGTCAAGGGCAATCAGGTGCGTATCGGTATCACCGCTCCGAAGGATGTGGCCGTGCACCGCGAAGAAATCTACGAGCGCATCCAGCGCGGCGACCAGCCGAATGTATCCGGCGGTGAAGATTCTTCGAATTAAGGCTTTACCTTGGGGTGTGATTAACGTTATTCTTCACGCCCCCGCTGAGACGTAACACCGCAGCGAGGAAAGCCAGATTTCTGGAGTGGTGCCCGAGTGGCTGAAGGGGCTCCCCTGCTAAGGGAGTATAGGGCCAAAAACTCTATCGAGGGTTCGAATCCCTCCCACTCCGCCAGAGTTACAGAAAAGCCCCTGGAAACAGGGGCTTTTTTGTTGCCTGCGATTTTTGTCGGCCGATTACAGCGGCAGATCAAACACCAGCACCTCGGCATCGCGCCCGTTCTCCAGAGTCACCTGCGCCTCATCGCGGATCTGCAGCGCATCGCCGGTGTCCAGGGTGATGCCGTTGACCTTCACCTGCCCACGCGCCACCTGCACATAGCTGCCGCGACCCGGAGCCAGCTCCAGCCTCGCCTGTTCATCGCCATCGAACAGCCCCGCATAGATGCGCGCGTTCTGATGGATCTTCAACGAACCATCGCGGCCGTCCTCGGACACAATCAGGCGCAACTGGCCGCGCTTGCTCTCGGGGGTGAAGTGGGTCTCCTCGTAGCTCGGGGGAATGCCTTCGACTTCCGGGAACAGCCAGATCTGCAGGAAGTGCACGGTTTCGTCGGCCGAGTGGTTGAACTCGCTGTGGCTGACCCCGCTGCCGGCGCTCATGCGCTGTACGTCGCCGTAGCGCAGCACCGAGCCGGTGCCCATCGAGTCCTTGTGCTCCAGCGCACCGCCCAGCACGTAGGAGACGATCTCCATGTTGCTGTGGCTGTGGGTGCCAAAGCCCTGGCCACCGATCACCTTGTCTTCGTTGATCACCCGCAGCGGGCCGAAGCTGGTGTAGCGCGGGTCGTAGTAGCTGGCGAACGAGAAGGTGTGCTGGGAGTTCAGCCAGCCATGGTTGGCCTGGCCACGGGTGTTGCTCTTGCGGATCTGCAGCATGATGTTCTCCTGGGTGTTCGACTGTTTCGATGATGGTCCGGGGTGGGTTGGCCCCGTCCCTTTCCTGTTGCGGCCAGTATCCGCTTGCGTTCGGGGTTTGAAAAACGGATAGTTTTGCAAGCCATCATCGAAAATTTCGAATGCTCAAGCTCAGCCTCGATGCCCTGCAGATCCTGGATGCAATCGACCGCCGCGGTTCGTTCGCGGCCGCCGGCAAGGCGCTGCACAAGGTGCCGTCCACGATTTCCTACACCGTGTCCAAGCTGGAGCAGGACCTGGGTGTTCAGCTGTTCGACCGGGTCGGGCCGCGCGCGGACCTGACCGAGGCCGGGCAGGCGCTGCTTGAGGAGGGCCGGCACCTGCTGCGGGCGGCGCGCGAGCTGGAGCTGCGCGTGCGCCGGGTGGCCTCGGGCTGGGAGGCGGAGCTGACCCTGGCGGTGGATTCGATGTTCCAGCCGGCGTTGCTGGCGCAGGACATCGCCGATTTCAGCGCGGTGGCCGAGCAGACCCGGGTGCGGTTGATCAGCGAGGCGCTGTCGGGCACCTGGGAGGCGCTGCTGGACCGTCGCGCCGACCTGCTGGTGGGGGCGGCGGGCGAGGGACCCAGCGGCGGTGGCTATGTGGTGGAAGCGCTGGGCGTGGTGCGGTTTGTGTTCGCGGTAGCTCCGGGGCATCCGTTGGCTGCGGTTTCTGGACCGTTGGGTCGCGATGTGCTGGCCGGGCACTGCGCGATTGCCGTGGCCGATTCGGCGCGGCGGTTGCTCCCGCGCACGGTGGGCCTGCTGATGGGGCAGGAAACGGTGACCGTGCCGGACATGCTGAGCAAGTTCCGCCTGCAGTGCGCCGGGCTGGGCTTTGGCTTCCTGCCCGAGCCCTATGTGCAGGCCGCGGTGGCGCAGGGCCGGCTGGTGGTGCGCGAGGTGGAGGAACCGAAGCCGGACGAGACCTTCTGGCTGGCATGGCGCACCGGTGAGGAGGGAGCGGCCTTGCGCTGGTGGCGCGAGCGCCTGCGCGCGCCGGGGCACATGGAGGCGTGGTGGACGCAGATGGCGCAGTGGCTGTGAGGGCCTGATCTGTGACCTTTCTGGTGGCGGTGGTGCTTCGATCTGTGACCTTTGGGGGGACGGTGGTGCCCCGTAGAGCCGGGCTTGCCCGGCTGCTTTTTGGTGCGCCAACAGCAGCCGGGCAAGCCCGGCTCTACGCCCATTCCGCCCTGTCATCGATTCGTCATCGAACTGCGGTAGAGCGGCCGGCTGCCTCTCGCTAATCTGGCCGGCCCTCGCGATGCATCTACACCCCCATGAAGCGCCTCCTGCTGCCCTTGCTGGCCGGAGCCGGCCTGTGGCTGGCGGCCTGTTCCTCCATCGAATCCTCTGCTTCGTCCACCTCGCTCAGTGACCGCCTGGTCGCGCCGGGCGGCGTCTCCACGTTGCTGGACATGCCGCGCATTGCCGCGGCGGTGGACAGCGTGCCGAACCGGCATGGTGAGGTCACCGGGCGCGCCGGCATTCCGATCTTCTGGCGTGCGTTCGACCCGGGTCAGTACGGCGTGCAGTACCAGTACCTCGCGCAGGTGCATGAGAATGGTCTGCCGCTGGAAACCGGCCTGAAGCTGAGCATGCCCACGCCGTTCCAGCCGCAGGCACCGCGCGGCACGGTGGTACTGCTGCACGGTTGGATGATGAACGGCGATTCGATGCTGCCATGGTCGCTGCAGCTGGCGCAGAGCGGTTACCGGGTGGTCACCATCGACCTGCGCAACCATGGTCATTCGGGGGCGGGCCCTTCGGGCTACGGCACGTTTGAATCGGACGACGTAATCGATGTGATCGACGCGCTGCAGGCCAAGGGCGAAGTGGTTGGCCCGCTGTATCTGTTCGGTGTTTCGTACGGTGCGGCCACGGCCCTGTTCACTGCGGACAAACTGGGCGACCGGGTCACCGGCGTGGTGGCAATGGAATCGTTCGCCAATGCGGGCGATGCAATCCGCAGCATGATCCCGCACCTGATGTCGCTGCAGCCCACTGCATGGAAGGCGCAGGCGATGGCGGCCTATGGTCGCTGGCGTTACGGCGGGCAGGACATCAACGCGGTGATCGCCGCCGCCAGCCAACGCTTGGACCTCGACCTGGACCAGGTCGACGTGGCCCGCGCAGTGGCGGACACACGCGCCTGCGTGTTGCTGCTGCACGGTCAGAACGATGCCCACGTGCGCGTGGACCAGGGCCGCAAGCTGGCCGCCGCCAGTGACCGCGTGCACTACATCGAACTGCGCGGCGAAGACCACATCACCCTGCCGTTGCGGCTGGATCTGCTGGGTGGAGTAGTGGATGACTGGCTCGCCCACGACGCACACGCCGGCGACCGCTGCCCGAGCCCGCAGCTTCCTGCCGAAGCAGATCGTCTGGCCATGGCAGCAGCGGTGGCTGCGCGCGCGGGCTGATGCCTGATTGCACGCATTGCGTGCCGCCGGGCATTGCCCGGCTGCTGTCGGATCTATGCGAAAAGCCGGTGGTCATCGGTTCTCTGGCTTGGCGGCTCGGGACGGGCGTTCCGGGGGACGGCGCAAGTACGTCCGTGTAGCCTCAGTCGCCGCTTGCACGTGTGCGCAGTCCTGCGCACACGGCAAGACCGGGGTTGGGCGTCCTGCCCAACCCGTCGGGCGCATGCGCCCGACCCATGCGGCTCATGCCCCCTCCAGCCCATCCCGAGCCGCCATCGACAGTGTGTCGGTGGCCATCGAAAATCAAACGCACGTCACCCTGGTAGCGTCGGTCGACAGACGACGGCCGTGAAATCCCCAACATTCGGTAACGCATGACCCCGGATCGACATTGCCGTTGATTCGGCATTTCCCATGGCCACCGGCCAATTGTCTGGGGCGTGCCGGGGTGGGTTTGCGGGACCGTCAAAAACATGGATGTTTTTGACGAGCCCCCATGGTGAAGTGACCCCCGGGAGTTGGACGCCTGATCCAACCCCGAGGGTTACATGAATAGATACGACGCTCGTTTCAAACTGCAGGTCGCCAAGGAGGCCTGCAATACCTCCACATCGGTCAAAGCCATTGCCCGTTCCTATGGCCTGGAGTTCTCCACGGTCAGACGCTGGGTGGCTACCTATCGGCTGCATGGCTGGCGCGGGTTTCACCGCCGGGCCCGGTCCTATGATCTGGCATTCAAACTGGCTGTCTTGGCGAAGATGAGCCAGGACGGCATGTCCGCGCGAGAGGCCACCACTTACTTCCAGATTGGCAGTGCTGGCGCGGTTGGAGAGTGGCGGCGGCTGTATGCTGAGGGCGGTGCCCAAGCGCTGGCACCGCCCCTTTGCCGCCCCCAAAGCCGATGAAAAAGACCCGCTCATCCAAGCCACCTGAGGACATGAGCCGCGATGAGTTGCTCAAGGAAGTCGCCTATCTGCGCGCGGAGACCGACTACCTAAAAAAACTCGATGCCTTGATCCAGGAAGAGCAGGCGGCGCAAGACGCAAAGCGCAAGCCGTCCAAGGATTGAGGCACGTTCACGCATTGTCGCTTCTGCTCGAAGCGGCTGAGCTGTCACGCAGTACGTTTTACTACCAGAACCATGTCCTGGCCCATCCGGATCAGGACGAGGCAGACCTGTGCGAGCGCATCCGTGCAATTTTCGACCAAAGCCAAGGGCGCTATGGATATCGCACGGTGACGCTGGAACTTGCCAATCAGGGTCATCGGACCAATCACAAGCGGGTACAGCGCCTGATGGGGGAGATGGGACTGAAGTCGCGGGTGCGCGTGAAGCGCTACAGGGCCTTTAAGGGAGCCGCCAATATCGTGGTTCCCAACGAACTGAACCGCCAGTTCCAGGCCGAACAGCCCAACCAGAAGTGGGTGACTGACGTCACCGAGTTCAAGGTGCAAGGCATGAAGCTGTATCTGTCGCCGATCATGGATCTCTACAACGGCGAAATTGTGGCCTATCAGATGAAGCGCAGGCCGGTGTTTGATCTGGTGGGTCAGATGCTGGACGAGGCCATCAAGAAGCTTTCTCCTGACGAGCGACCAATGATCCACTCCGACCAGGGCTGGCAGTACCAACATGAAAACTACCGCC
Source organism: Stenotrophomonas maltophilia (assembly GCA_050983615.1). Lineage (GTDB taxonomy): Bacteria > Pseudomonadota > Gammaproteobacteria > Xanthomonadales > Xanthomonadaceae > Stenotrophomonas > Stenotrophomonas maltophilia_AZ. Next base: position 1,752,356 of record CP158958.1, read on the forward strand.
ACAAGCTGGAGAAGCACTCCCTGCAGCAAAGCATGTCCCGACGCGGCAACTGCCTGGACAATGCGGCCATGGAGAGCTTCTTCGCGACGCTGAAGTCGGAGTTCTTCTACCTGAACAGCTTTGAGAGCATCGAGAGCCTGGAAGCCGGGCTGGTGGAATACATCAAGTACTACAACGAAGAGCGGATCAGGTTGAAACTGAAGGGCCTGAGCCCGGTAAAGTACCGGGAACAGGCCCAACTGACCGCCTGACCCCGCAGTCCAAGTCTCGGGGGTCACTTCATGGATGGGTTTACGGCGTGTCCCGCAAACCCACCCCGGTACGCCCAAATAGGGAAGCAAGTGACCACCGGCTGTTCGCACGAATCCAACAGGCAAAAAAAAACAGCAGCCGATGGCTGCCGTTCTTTTGCGATGCGATGGTGCGCCCGGAGAGATTCGAACTCCCGACCGCCTGGTTCGTAGCCAGGTACTCTATCCAACTGAGCTACGGGCGCATGTGCATCGTCAAGTTGTACGTGAATGTAATGGTGCGCCCGGAGAGATTCGAACTCCCGACCGCCTGGTTCGTAGCCAGGTACTCTATCCAACTGAGCTACGGGCGCATTTACATCACGTTGTACTACTGAAGACAGCGGCGGAGCTGTCAGCCTGTTGATGGTGCGCCCGGAGAGATTCGAACTCCCGACCGCCTGGTTCGTAGCCAGGTACTCTATCCAACTGAGCTACGGGCGCGTCAACAGGAGCGGAATTATGCGGATCGAGGCCCGATCCGTCAACGCCTTTGTGAAGACTTTCATTCAAATGAATGAAAAAGTGCCTGCGCCACGGCCTCCGGTGACTTCATCCAGGCGAAGTGATCGGCACGCGTGCCAAGGGCTGACGCCGACACCACCTGCAACTGCGAGCGCACCTGTGGCAGCTTCGCCAACAGGCCCTGCATCGAGCCCGGCGGCGCGAACCAGTCCTGTTCCAGTACCACCGCCTGCGCCTGGCCCCGAAGCCGCTGCATCGCGCCCTCCAGATCCTCCGCCATGCCCGCCGCGGCGTAGTGATTGCTCAGCCCCACCCGCGCCCAGTCCTTGATCAACCCCCGTGCCTCGGTGCCGCCAAAGCCCAGCCGACGGCCGGGCAGGGTGCCCTGGCGCTGCGCCAGCCACGGCAGGAACCGGTATACCAGCGGCAGCAGCCAGCCGCGCGGGGCCGGGAAAGTCCGCCAGTAGGGCGTGCCCGTCGCCACCAGCCAGAAGCGCTCGAACACGGACGGGTGCTGTCCCGCGAACACACACGCCAGCTGACCGCCCAGGCTGTGGCCGCCGATGATCAACGGGGCCGCCCCATGAAGGCGCACCGCCGCCAGGCTGGCCGGCAGGTCCTGCTGCAGAATCTCCGCGTAAGCCCAGTCCTGCGTGCGCGACGGCCGCAGGTTGCTGCTGCCGTTGCCGCGCCACTCGTGCAGGAACACTGCCACTCCAAGCGCTGCCAATGCGTCCGCGAACGCCTGGTAGTTGCGCGCCGAAACCCCCAGCGCCGGCAACCACAGCAACTGCGCGCGCGGCTGTGCCGGAATTCGCGCGATCAGCTCAAAACGGTGCCCGTCCTCGGCCTGCGCCGGAATCAGTATCGAACGGGTCATGCCGGCCGCGCCGCGCCGAAATGATCCAGTACCAGCACCTCGCTGCGGCCCGGTGTATACCCGCCCTGCAGGCCGCGCGCGACATAGTCGATGGCCGCCTCGCAGGCATTGGCCAGCGACAGGCCGCAGCACAGCTGCGCTGCAATCGCCGAGGCCAGTGTGCAGCCGGTGCCGTGTGCGTCCACCGGCAAGCGGGCATGGATGAAGGCTTCGAAGGTCACGCCGTCGAAGAAGCGATCCACCACCCGGCTTCCTTCCATCAGGTGGCCACCCTTCAGCAACACCGCGCCTGCGCCCATGTCAGTCAGGGCGCTGGCCGCGTCTTCGGCCTGTTCGCCATTGGTGATGCGCCGGCCCAGCAGCAGTTCGGCCTCGAGCGTGTTCGGCGTCACCAGCGTGGCCAGCGGCAGCAGCCGCGTGCGCAGGGCGTGCAGCGCACTGTCTTCAAGCAGCGTGGCCCCGCTGGTCGCCACCATCACTGGATCGAGAATGATGTGCGTTGGGCGATGCTTCTCCAGCGCGTCGGCGACCAGTGAAATCACCTCGGCATTGGCCAGCATGCCCAGCTTCACCGCGTGAATGTCGAAGTCGGCAAAGCACGCATCGATCTGTGCCTGCAGGAAATCCAGCGGCGGCACGTGTACCGCGGTGACACCTCGGGTGTTCTGCGCGGTCAGCGCTGCAATGGCGGAAAGGCCATGCACGCGGTGCGCGGCGAATGCCTTCAGGTCGGCCTGGATGCCGGCACCACCGCCGGAATCGGAGCCGGCAATGGTCAGGGCGGAGACGGGAGTGGATGGGCTCATGCCGCGATTGTGCAGTGTTTGCTCAGCGCGTGCGCAGCAGGGTCCACTGCCGGTACAGCACATAGCCCAGCCCGGTGCATCCGGTCAGCGCGGCCGGGGCCAGCAGCGCCAGGTAGTGCCAGCGCATGAACAACCACGCGCCGATCACGCCACCGGCCAGAAAACCGCTGACGATCAGCCCGCTCAGGGTCAGCCGTCGCATCGGCAGCGGCAGTCCACGCAGCAGGTGCCCCAGGCCAATGCCGAGGTCGGTGAACATGCCGCTGAGGTGAGTGGTGCGCACCACCGCGCCACTGAAGGTGGTGGCCATCGCATTCTGCAGGCCGCAGGCCATCGCTGCGGCCAGCGCGCCCCAGATCTGCTGGCGCTGGAACAGTGGAATGGCCACCAGCAACAGCACCGACTCCAGCGTGAGCACCACGCCGTAGCGACGCCCCAGCTGCAGGGTGCTGTCCTGCACGATCATGCCGCTGAGCATCGCGCCGAAGCAGAACGCGATCAACAGGCCCCACAGATGGCCGACCGCGCGCCAGTCGCCCTGCGCCAGCGCCATGCCCAGCTGGCTGGTGGTGCCCGTCATGTGGCTGACGGCCTGATGCTCGAAGCCGAGGAAGCCAACCACGTTGACCATGCCGGCCACGCAGGAAAGGGCGATCGCACCGATCCACACCCAGGTGGGCAGGCGGATACTCATGCTGCAGCAGCAGCGAGTTTCATGAACTGATCAGCGTCCGCCCGGCGGGCCGTTGAACTGCACATCCGAGAACTCGCCGCTGGCCGGATCGAACACCGCACCCCAGAACTGCGCGCCGCCATCGCAGACCCGGATCGCCTCACGCGACGGATCGATCTCGCTGTGGTCGGGCAGGTGGAACGCGTTGAGGTAGATCAGCTGGCGGCCTTCCACTTCGATGCCGACATACTGGCGGTCGAAATCGACCACCTTGGGCACCTGCGCTTCCAGTGTGGGCAATTGCGCTTCCAGCTGTTCGATCTGCGCGCGGCTGGGAGCCCAGTAGCCGCTCAGCCGCCCCGGCGGCTGGCCGGGGCTGGGGCGTGAGCAGGTATCCAGCACCCGGGCGGCGATCACCGGACGGGTGACCACCCAGGACTGGCCGGTCTTGACCGCTGTGGAGACCGTGGCCCCCGGGCGTATGTTGGATGGCGTGCAGGCGGCCGCCAGCGCAGCAAGCGCCAGCGGCAGCAGGGCACGGAGTGACATGCGGATCACAGCACCTCCGAAGCGTAATCGGCCAGACGCGAACGCTCACCCCGGCGCAGGGTGATATGCGCACTGTGCGGCCAGTTCTTGAAACGGTCCACCGCGTAGGTCAGACCCGAGGTGGTTTCGGTCAGGTACGGGGTGTCGATCTGCTCGACGTTGCCCAGGCAGACGATCTTGGTGCCCGGGCCGGCGCGGGTGATCAGCGTTTTCATCTGTTTGGGGGTGAGGTTCTGCGCCTCGTCCAGAATCAGATAGCGCGACAGGAAGGTGCGCCCGCGCATGAAGTTCAGCGAGCGGATCTTGATCCGGCTGGCCAGCAGGTCGTTGGTCGCCGCGCGGCCCCAGGCTCCGCCTTCCTGCGGCTGGGTCAGCACTTCCAGGTTGTCGGTCAGCGCGCCCATCCAAGGCGTCATCTTCTCTTCTTCGGTGCCGGGCAGGAAGCCGATGTCCTCGCCCACGCTGACTGTTGCCCGGGTCATGATGATCTCGCGGTAGCGCTGCTGGTCCATTGTCTGGGCCAGGCCGGCCGCCAGCGCCAGCAGGGTCTTGCCGGTGCCGGCGGTGCCGAGCAGGGTGACGAAGTCGATCTCCGGGTCCATCAGTGCGTTCAGCGCGAAATTCTGTTCGCGGTTGCGCGCGCTGATACCCCACACGGCGTGGCTGCCGGTGCGGTAGTCGTTGACCAGCGACAAGGTGATCTTCTCTGCCTCGACCTTGGTCACCCGCATTTCCACTTCGTCGTCACCGGGCAGGTAGACGTACTGGTTCGGGTGCCAGTCCTCGCTTTCGGTAGCGCGCACCTCGTAGGTGGTGCGGCCCTTGTCGCTCCAGCTGCGCAGGTCGTCGGTGTGCTGCTTCCAGAAGTCTTCCGGCAGCTGGGTCGCACCGGTATAGAGCAGGCTGAAGTCGTCCAGCGCGCGGTCGTTCTCGTAGTCTTCCGACGCGATGCCGGCGATGGCGGCCTTGATCCGCAGGTTGATGTCCTTGGACACGAACACCACCGGAATCTCCGGGGTCTGTTCCTTCAGCGCCAGGATCGCGCCGAGGATCGCGTTATCGGGAATCACCGCGCCGAAGCTCTTGCCGGCTTCGAAGTGGCTGGTCTGGAAGCGCAGCTTGCCGGCGCTCAGCTTGCCACGCAGCTGCAGCCCGTTCGGGCGCTGCAGTGGAATGCCGTCGGCCAAGTGGTCCAGGCCCGACGCCTCCACCAGTTCGTTGAGGAAACGACTGACCTGCCGCGCGTTGCGGCTGGCTTCGGAGGTGCCCTTCTTGCCGTTGTCCAGCTCTTCGATCACCTGCATCGGCAGGTAGACATCATGCTCCTCGAATTTGAACAGCGCGGTTGGATCGTGCATCAGCACGTTGGTATCCAGTACGTAGATGCGCTTGCCTCGGGTCATCGTCATTTCCTGGTGGCAGAACAGGGACAAGCCATCACGGCCTGCGGGGCAGGGTGATGGCCATTGGGGGTTACCGGGTAGCTCACTGGGTTTTCGCGGCCTTCAGGGCTTCAAGGACGGACTCTGCGTGGCCGGCCACTTTGACCTTGCGCCACGATTCCACAATACGACTGTCGGGCGAAATGAGGAAGGTGCTGCGTTCAATGCCACGCACCTGCTTGCCGTACATGTTCTTCAGTTTGATCACATCGAATGCGCTGCACAGCGCTTCGTTGCTGTCGCTGATCAGGGGGAAGTTGAATCCCTGCTTGGCACAGAAGTTGTCATGCGACTTCACCGAATCTCGCGAGACGCCGAACACCTGCGCGCCGGCGCGCTTGAACTTCGGCAGCAGCGCGTTGAAGTCGATGCCTTCGGTGGTGCATCCGGGGGTGCTGTCCTTGGGGTAGAAGTACAGCACCAACCACTGGCCGGCGAGCTCGCCGAGGGTGGTGTGTTCTCCGCCGGATAGTGCCAGCGGGAGCGAGAGGGTTGTGCTGTCCAGGGTGTCGCCGTTGTTCATGAGGTCCTTGTTCCGGAGCCTGGGGTACGTCTGCTACGACTGCATGAAACGCCGCGCGCCCGTGATGGACGCGCGAAAATCAGAACTTCATCGGGTCCATGATCGCGTCCAGGTTCAGGTGGTCGCAGAATTCCAGGAAATCGTCGCGCAGTGCGGCGATATGCATGTTGGCGGGCACGCCTATCGTGACCTGCGCGGAGAACATTTCCGCACCGGTCTGCATGGCGCGGTAACGCGTGCTTTGCAGGTTTTCGATGGTGATGCCCTGGCGGTCGAAGAAGTCGGCCAGCTGGAACAGGATGCCCGGCTTGTCGGCAGCGATCACTTCCACGATGTAGGGCAGCAGGTTGGACTGCGCCTGCTTGGCCCCGGTGCGGTACCACACCAGCTTCAGGCCTTCTTCGCGTTCGAGCCGGGTCAGCATCGCTTCCAGCTTGGCGACCGCGTCCCACGAGCCGGTGGCCAGGGCGGTCACCGAGACATCGCGGCCAACGGTGGCCAAGCGGGCATCGACCAGATTGCAGCCACTGTCGGCAATGCGCCGGGTCACAGGCAGCAGGGGGGACTCCGGATGCGTCGTATAGGCGTTGATCAGGAGGTGGTTTTCGGTCGGCGCAGGCCGCGGCGTGGAGTCGGTCAAGGGGGTTCCGGTAATGCAGGGTGAGTCTGAACGGTGCCGAACGGCACGTTCGCCGGAGTCCAGCATACTTGCCCGCGCTTTCGGCCCGCAAGTAACATGCAGAAGGCATCCGGCCGGCACTTGCGCGGCCTGCCTTTCCCCTTCTTCCGAGCATTGTTCCTTGTCTCTTTCCGGTCTCATCACCGCGCTGGCCACGCCTTTCCAGGCCAATGGCGCATTGGATCCCGACGGTTGGCAGCGCCTGCTGCACCTGCAACTGGAGGGGGGCGTTCACGGGGTCGTGGTGGCCGGTTCCACCGGCGAAGCGGCGACCCTGTCCGACGACGAATATGACCAGCTGCTGCGCAGCGCGGTGAAAACCGTCGCTGGCCGCGTACCGGTCATCGCCGGCACCGGGCTGTCGGGCACCGCCAAAACCATCGAGCAGACCCGCCGCGCGGCGGCCAATGGGGCCACTCACGCGCTGGTGGTGACGCCGCCGTACGTGCGCCCGACCCAGGCCGGGCTGATCGCGCATTACCGCGCGGTGGCCGACCAGGGCGGCCTGCCGGTCATCCTGTACAACGTGCCGGGCCGCACCGGAGTGGACATGCTGCCGGAAACGGTCGCGGAACTGGCCAGCCACCCGAGCATCGTCGGCATCAAAGAGGCGGTGGGCGACAACGGGCGCGTGCAGGCGCTGCTGGCACTGCGTTCGCCGGACTTCGTGATCCTCAGCGGCGACGACGGCACGGCGGCGCGCTCCATTCTGTCGGGCATCGACGGCCTGATCTCGGTGGGTTCCAACGCGCTGCCAGGGGCCTACCGGCGCATGTGCGACCTGGCAGCGGCCGGCGAGCGCGAGGCGACCGAGTCCTGGAATGCCCGTCTGGACCCGTTCCACGACTTCTGCGGGGTGGAACCGAACCCGATTCCGGTGAAGGAGCTGCTGCACCGGATCGGCATCGGCCATGGCCTCCGACTTCCGCTGCTGCGGCTGTCCGAGCCCCACCATGCTGCAGCCGAACACCTGGCGTCCGACATCGGGGCGCTTGAAGCACTTTCCAGCCACTGAAACGCAGTGGCCTGAACCTGGAGATTCACATGCGTCAATCCGTTTCTGCCACCCGCGTGCTGTCGTACGCGATCCTGGCCACGGCCACCCTGCTGGGCACCACCGGCTGCTTCAACCGTGGCGCGAAGGGCGACTACGCGCTGGCCCCGGAAATGCGTCCGCTGGAAATTCCGCCGGACCTGAATGCCCCGGGCAATCCGGCTGCACAGGTGCCGGCGCTGGCCTCGCAGGCCGCCCGTCCGGCCCCGGGCCCGGCGGCTGACCCGGCGGCTGCCGGTGCTGGCTTCAATGTGGCAGGCAGCAAGGAAGAAGTGTTCGGCAAGGTCGGTTCGGTGCTGGAATCCATGCCGGGCGTGACCATCGCCAGCAAGGCCCAGCTGCTGGGTTCCTACGACGTGGCCTATGAAGACAACAACTTCCTGGTCCGCGTGGTGGCTGTCGAAGCCGGTGCTTACGTCTCCACGGTCGACCCGCGCGGCCTGCCGGCCACCGGCCCGGCCCCGACCAAGCTGCTGGCCGAACTGAAAGCCAAACTGGCTCCGTAATCCTGCGGTGCTTGCTTGATTGCATGATCTACGTGGTGCCGGGCTCTGCCCGGCGCTTTTGCTTTTAGGCGAACAGCCGGTGGTTCATCGGTTTCCGTGTTTGGGGTTGTCCCGGTGGGATCGGTCGACAGACGATCGCCGTGAAATCCCCAACACCCGTTAACGCATGATCCTGGATCCAAAACGGCTCCTGCCGTCCGATCCGCATTCCGTAATGCATCTGGAGAAAAGCCCCCTTCTTGTTGAAGGGGGCGCGCCGAAGGCGGGGGGATAAGGTGGAATACGTGGGTATCTCGGACCGCAGGTCCCTGATACCCCGGAGCGGGGCTGCCTGGGGGCCTCCCCGGCTCGTACAAATTGAGAGGCCGCCGCTCTTCGCGATAACAAAAAAGGCACCCGAAGGTGCCTTTTTGCCTCAGCGCTCCAGCAACTCCAGTTTCCCCGGCTTGCCATCCCACTCGCCGGCGTCGGCCGGCGGGTCCTTGCGCACGGTCAGCACCGGCCAGGCCTTGGCCAGCTCGGCGTTCAGGGCCACGAAGCCCTCTTGGCCGGCCGGTACATCGTCTTCCGGGAAAATGGCGTTGACCGGGCACTCCGGTTCGCACAGGGTGCAGTCAATGCACTCATCCGGGTCGATCACCAGGAAGTTCGGGCCTTCGTGGAAACAGTCCACGGGGCAGACCTCCACGCAATCGGTGTGCTTGCACTTGATGCAGTTTTCGGTGACGACAAAGGGCATGGCTGGGTCGGAATCGGACAGTAAGCCGGACAATTCTAGAACAGTTGAGGCTTTGTCGCAGTGCACGATGCGCCGCTGCCGTCTGCCGGGTATAGATAGCCGTGCCCACCGGTAGACAGCCAGGGCGTGGAACGGGGCCCGCCGCCCCCCGCGCCGCCGGACGCTGGACGCCTGTGAGAACACGCTTAATCTGTACCTGCCGCGCCGACCGTCCGCTGTCTCCATTCTGCCAGGGCCTTCCATGTCGATACCTGTTGCTGCCTCTGCCGCACCCGGCGAAAACACCTCCTTCATCGTCCTCATCAGTTGCGTGGCCACGCTGGGTGGCTTTCTGTTCGGCTTCGACAGCGGGGTCATCAACGGTACGGTTGACGGCCTGAAGCAGACCTTCCAGTCCAGCCAGGCCGGGATCGGCTTCGAGGTGGCGTCGATGCTGCTGGGCTGTGCGATCGGCGCGTTCTTTGCCGGCCGGCTGGGCGACCGGCTGGGCAGGCGCGGGGTGTTGATCATCGCCGCCCTGCTGTTCCTGGTTTCGGCACTGGGCGCAGGCGCGGCTCACACATCCACCGCGTTCGTGATTGCGCGCGTCATCGGCGGCTTTGCCGTCGGTGCGGCCAGTGTGATGTCGCCTGCCTACATCGCCGAGGTCGCCTCGGCCCGCTATCGCGGACGGCTGGCCACGGTGCAGCAGATCGCCATCATCAGTGGCCTGTTCTGTGCCTTCCTGAGCAACTACCTGCTGGCCAGTGCAGCCGGGGCCTCCACCGAGGCGTTGTGGCTGGGGCAGGCCGCGTGGCGCTGGATGTTCTGGATGCAGGCCATTCCGTCCGCCCTGTTCCTGGTGCTTTTGCTGGTCATTCCGGAAAGCCCGCGCTACCTGGTGGTCAAGGGACGGCGTGAACAGGCGCTGGCGGTGATGACCCGCCTGTATGGGCCGGCCGAGGCCCAGGCCAAGCTGGGCGAGATCGATGCCTCGCTGTCCCAGGACCAGCACCGTCCGCGGTTGTCCGACCTGGTCGACAAGGGCACCGGCAAGCTGCGCCGGATTGTCTGGGTCGGCATCGGCCTGGCCGTGTTCCAGCAGCTGGTCGGCATCAACGTGGTGTTCTACTACGGCGCGGTGCTGTGGCAGGCGGTGGGCTTCTCGGAAAGTGATGCGCTGCTGATCAACGTGCTGTCCGGCGCGCTCAGCATCGGGGCCTGCCTGCTCACCGTGGTGCTGATCGACCGCATCGGCCGCAAGCCGCTGCTGTGGGTGGGCTCGGCCGGCATGGCGGTCACCCTGGCGCTGGTGGTGGTGGCGTTCTCCAGCGGCTCGCTGGTGGACGGCCGGCTGCAGCTGTCCGACCAGATGGGCGTGCTGGCACTGGTCGCGGCCAACGCCTATGTGGTGTTCTTCAACATGTCCTGGGGCCCGGTGATGTGGGTGATGCTGGGCGAGATGTTCCCCAACCAGATCCGCGGGTCCGGGCTGGCCGTTGCCGGCGCGGCGCAGTGGACGGCCAATTTCGCCATTACGGTCAGCTTCCCGGTGCTGCTGACCGGGATCGGCCTGGCCGGGGCCTACGGGCTGTATACGGCCGCGGCCGTGGCCTCGGTGTTCTTCGTGCTGCGCTATGTGCACGAGACCAAGGGCAAGGAACTGGAGCAGATGGTCGGGTGAGCAACAAAAAACCCCGCCTTGGCGGGGTTTTTTCGTCCTGCGTGCCGACATTGGCGCTCCCTAGGGGACTCGAACCCCTGTTTTAGCCTTGAGAGGGCCACGTCCTAACCACTAGACGAAGGGAGCGTGCTTTGTCGCGAGCGGCGCAGCGCGCTAGTATATTGGCGACGATGCCATTGGGCAATCCCGAAACTTCAACCGGAAGCGCCAACATCAATTCCTCTGCACCATCCTCGTTCGGTCTGCGCGTGATTCCCCGCGACCAGCACAACATCTCCCGCAAGGACATCAGCCCCAATGCGCTGCGCGTGTTGTACCGGCTGCGTGATTCCGGCTTTGGCGCTTACCTGGTGGGCGGAGCCGTGCGCGACCTGCTGGTCGGCGGGCATCCGAAAGACTTCGACGTGGCCACCGACGCCACCCCGGAGCAGGTCAAGGCGCTGTTCCGCAACTGCCGCCTGATCGGCCGCCGGTTCCGCCTGGCCCACGTGGTGTTTGGCCGCGAGATCATCGAAGTGGCCACCTTCCGTGCCAACAGCGACGACGGCAGTGGCGACCGCGAGATGGAAAACGGCATGCTGGTACGCGACAACGTGTACGGCACCATTGAAGACGATGCGGTGCGCCGCGATTTCAGCTGCAACGCGCTGTACTACGCCATCGAGGACTTCTCGGTGCGTGACTACACCGGTGGCTTCGAAGACGTGCAGGCGCGTCTGATGAAACTGATCGGCGATCCCGAGCAGCGCTACCGCGAAGACCCGGTGCGCATGCTGCGCGCGGTGCGTCTGGCCGCCAAGCTGGGCTTCCAGATCGAGCAGGCCACGGCCGAGCCGCTGCCGCGCCTGGCCGGGCTGCTGTCCGAAGCCGCCCCGGCGCGCCTGTTCGAGGAAGTGCTCAAACTGTTCCTGTCCGGACACGGCGTGGCCAGTTTCGAGGGCCTGGAGCGCTACGGCCTGCTGAACGTGCTGTTCCCGGAAAGTGCCGCCGCGCTGCGCAGCAATCGCAGTGGCGCGCTGCGCCGCATGGTCATTGAAGGGCTGCACAGCACCGACCTGCGCGTGGCCAACGATGAACCTGTGTCGCCGTCGTTCCTGTTCGCGCTGCTGCTTTGGCCGGCGTTCTGCCGCGCACTGGCCACCCTGCAGAAGCAGGGCGTGGCAGTGGAAGAGGCGCAGCGTCGCGCGGCCGACCGGGTCACCCTGCACCAGCTGACCACCATCGCGCTGCCGCGCCGCTTCTCTCTGCCGATGCAGGAAATCTGGCTGCTGCAGGGCCGCTTCAGCTCGCGCCAGCGCAAGCGCGTGGTCCGCACCCTGACCCATCCGCGCTTCCGCGCCGCTTTCGACTTCCTGGCGCTGCGCCAGGTCGCCTCCAGTGAGCACGAAGCCGATGTGCAGTTCTGGCGCGAGGCCCAGCAGCAGTCGGGTGCCGAGCTCGATTCCACTCTGGAAGCGGTACAGGCAGAGGTCGCGCCGGACGAGGAGGGGGCTCCGCGCAAGCGTCGCCGCCGCCGTCGGCGCACCGGTGGCCCGGCCGGCGAGTAAGCCATGACCCTGGCCTGCATTGGCCTGGGTGGCAACCTGGGCGACGCCGCGCAGACCCTGCGCGGTGCCTTCGCCGCGCTGGCGGCGCTGCCGCAGACCACGCTGTTGGCGCAGTCGCGGCTGTATTCCACCCCCGCCTGGGGCAACGAGGACCAGCCGCCCTTCGTCAACGCGGCCGCGCTGCTGGACACCGGGTTGTCCGCACCGGCGCTGCTGGACGCCTTGCTGGAGGTCGAACGGGCCTCTGGCCGTGTGCGCGACCCCGCCGTGCATTGGGGCCCGCGGACCCTGGACCTGGACCTGCTGCTGTATGGCGAGCAGGTGATCGACCTGCCACACCTGAAGGTGCCGCATCCCTTCCTGCACGAGCGCGCGTTCGTGCTGGTGCCGCTGGCCGAGATCGCCCCGGACGCGCGGATTCCGGGGCGGGGCCGGGTACGGGATGCAGTGATGCGTATCGAGGCCAGCGGGATCGCGTCAATAGGAGGATAATGCGGGGCTTATCGCCACCGGTTATCAGTACATGAGCACCCACGCAGACAGCAAACCCTGGACCGTTCCCGCCCTGGCCGAGGCCAAGCGCAACGGGCAGAAGCTGGTCATGTTGACCGCTTACGACGCAGGCTTTGCGCGCACCTTCGACGCCAACGGCGTGGACCTGATCCTGATCGGCGACTCGCTGGGCATGGTGGTGCAGGGGCATGATTCGACCCTGCCGGTGACCGTGGCCGACATGGTCTACCACACCCGTGTGGTCGCCCGTGTGCTGCAACGGGCGCTGCTGGTGGCCGACCTGCCGTTCGGTGCCGACGCCACCCCTGAGCGTGCGCTGGAGGCCTCGCTGCAGCTGCTGCAGGCCGGTGCCGAGATGGTCAAGATCGAAGGGGCCGGCTTCAAGCTGGACATCATCCGTCATCTGGTCGAGCGTGAAATTCCGGTCTGCTCGCACCTGGGCCTGACTCCGCAGTCGGTGCTGCGCCTGGGGGGCTACAAGGTGCAGGGGCGCGGCGACGCGGCCGAGCAGCTGCGTGCCGATGCCGCGGCGGCAGTCGAAGCCGGTGCCACCCTGGTGGTGCTGGAATGCGTGCCGACCCCGATTGCCAGCCAGATCAGTGCCGAGATCGCCGCACCCACCATCGGCATCGGTGCCGGCCCGGGCTGCGACGGCCAGGTGCTGGTCATGCATGATTTCCTCGGCCTGGACAGCGGCCACCGCCGACCCAAGTTCGTCAAGGATTTCCTTGCCGAAGGCGGTTCGGTCGCCGGTGCAGTCCGTGCCTATGCCGACGCCGTGCGCGACGGCTCCTTCCCCGACGCAGAACACGCCTACGCATCATGATTGAAACCGTCACCGAACTGTCCCGTCTGCGCGCCGTCGTCAACGGCTGGAAGCGCGAGGGCCTGCGCGTCGCGCTGGTCCCGACCATGGGCAACCTGCACGCGGGCCATTACTCGCTGGTCACCCTGGCCCGCCAATACGCGGACCGCGTGGTCTCCAGCGTGTTCGTCAATCCGACCCAGTTCGGCCCGAACGAGGACTTCACCCGTTACCCGCGTACGCCGGAAGCGGACACCTCCGGGTTGGAGCAGGCCGGCTGCGACGTGCTGTGGCTGCCGACCGTGGAATCGATGTACCCGTTTGGCGTCGAACTGGCGGCCAACGTGCATGTCCCGGGCATCAGCAGCCTGCTCGAGGGCGCGCACCGCCCGGGTCATTTCGATGGCGTGTGCACGGTGGTGAGCCGCCTGTTCAATCAGGTGCAGCCGGATGTGGCCGCCTTCGGCAAGAAGGACTACCAGCAGCTGGCCGTGATCCGTCAGCTGGTGGAGGACCTGGCGTTCCCGATCCAGATCGTCGGCGGCGACATCGTCCGCGAGGACGACGGCCTGGCGATGAGCTCGCGCAACCAGTACCTCAACGGCGAGCAGCGCCCGGTTTCGACCACCATTCACCAGGTGCTGCTGGGCATGCGCGAGGGCTTCATTGCCGGCAAGGCGCGTAGTCTGATCGAAGCCGAAGCCACCGCCGCCCTGCAGGCCGCCGGCTTCCAGGTCGACTACGCGGTGATCCGCCTGCCGGACCTGACCGAGCCGGCCGACAGCGACGTTGGCAACCGCGTTGCGCTGATCGCCGCCCGCATCGGCTCCACCCGCCTGATCGACAATCTCGAGTTCTGATCTCTTTCCGCGAAGAGCGGCAATCCTGCGATTGCGTAGGGTCCGTCCGGTCAACCATGCAGTTGCACGGGATCCGTAGAGCCGGGCTTGCCCGGCTGCTGTTGGATTCAGGCGAACAGCCGGCGGTAACGTGTATCCGTGTTTGGTCGGCCCGGGATGGGTTTGCGGGGGACGCCGTAAACCCATCCATGGGGGCTTGGTCGCCGCATCCATGCGGCTCACACCCCCGCAAACCCATCCCGAACCGCCCTCGACAGACGGCCGGGGGCCGATGGAAATGCCAAATCAACGGCGGTGTCGATCCGGGGTCATTCGTTACCGAATGTTGGCTGTTTCACGCCGATCGTCTGTCGACCGATCCCACAGGGGCACTGCGCGTGCTTTTGATCTTGCTTGGCCACCGACGCGCTGGCGACGGCGGCTCGGGATGGGCTGGAGGGGGCATGAGCCGCATGGATGCGGCGACTGAGGCTACAGGGACGTACTTGCGCCGTCCCCCGGAACGCCCATCCCGAGCCGCCAAGCCAGAGGTGCCGTGAACCGAGGGCTGTTTGCCTGAATCCAACAGCAGCCGGGCAAGCCCGGCTCTACGGAAATCGTGCAACCGCAGAAGCGACGGCCATCACGTGCCTGAACCGGGCAGGCCCCTGTCGTATCCGCCCCGGGTGCTAGAATTCGGCTTTCCTTTTGCCGTTGTGTCGCCCCATGCAACTCTCCCTGCTGAAGACCAAGATCCACCGCGCCACCGTCACGCATTCCGAGCTGAACTACGAAGGTTCCATCGCCATCGATGACAACCTGCTGCAGGCCACCGGCATCCGTGAATTCGAACAGGTGCACATCTGGGACGTCACCAACGGTGCGCGTTTCTCCACCTATGCGCTGCGCGCCGAGGCCGGCAGTGGCGTGATCTCGCTCAACGGTGGGGCTGCACGCCACGTGCAGGTCGGTGACATCATCATCATTGCCGCCTTCGCCAACATGTCCGAAGAAGAAGCTGACAGCTTCAAGCCGAAGTTGGTATATGTGGACGGCAAGAACCAGATCTCCCACACCAACGACAGCATTCCGACCCAGGCCGCATGACACAGCACAACGGATTCGACCCGCTTCACTCCCATGCCCAGCGCCTGCGTGGCGCAAGCATCCCCGCACTGATCGCCGCCGAACCCGGTCGCGCACAGTCGCTGGGGCTGCGGGTCGGTCCGTTGTACGCCAACTTTGCGCGGCAGAAGTATGACCGCGCCGCGTTGGACGCCCTGCTGCAACTGGCGGCCGAGCGCGACGTCGCCGGCGGCTTCCAGCGCCTGTTCCGCGGCGAAACGGTCAACGTAACCGAAGGCCGCGCCGCCCTGCACACCGCCCTGCGCGGTGACCTCAGCGGTGCCCCGGTGGCCGGCGAGGCCTATGCCACCGCCGCGCAGGTGCGTGCGCAGATGGGTCAGCTGATCGCCGCGCTGGAAAACAGCAACGTTACCGACATCGTCAGTGTCGGCATTGGCGGCTCCGACCTCGGCCCGCGCCTGGTCGCCGATGCCCTGCGCCCGGTGACCGGCGCGCGCTTCCGTGTGCATTTCGTTTCCAACGTCGACGGCGCCGCCATGCAGCGCACCCTGGCCGCGCTGGACCCGGCCACCACCGCCGGCATCCTCATTTCCAAAACCTTCGGTACCCAGGAAACCCTGCTCAACGGGCAGATCCTGCATGACTGGCTGGGTGGCAGTGACCGCCTGTATGCGGTCAGCGCCAATCCCGAACGCGCCGCAAAAGCCTTCGACATCGCCGCCGGCCGTGTGCTGCCGATGTGGGACTGGGTGGGTGGGCGCTACTCGCTCTGGTCGGCGGTGGGTTTCCCGATTGCACTTGCCATCGGTTTCGAGCGCTTTGAACAGCTGTTGGCCGGTGCGGCCGAGATGGACGCACACGCGCTCAACGCACCGTTGGACCAGAACCTGCCGGTGCTGCATGCGCTCACCGACATCTGGAACCGCAACCTGCTCGGTCACGCCACCCACGCGGTGATGACCTACGACCAGCGCCTGGCACTGCTGCCGGCGTACCTGCAGCAGCTGGTGATGGAAAGCCTCGGCAAGCGCGTGCAGCTGGACGGCCGTCCGGTCGACAGCGACACCGTGCCGGTGTGGTGGGGCGGGGCCGGCACCGATGTGCAGCACAGCTTCTTCCAGGCCCTGCACCAGGGCACCAGTGTGATCCCGGCCGATTTCATCGGCTGCGTGCACAACGATGATCCGTATACGGTGAATCACCAGGCGCTGATGGCCAACCTGCTTGCGCAGACCGAGGCGCTGGCCAACGGGCAGGGCAGTGATGACCCGCACCGTGAGTATCCGGGTGGTCGTCCGAGCACGTTGATCCTGCTGGATGCGCTGACTCCGCAGTCGCTGGGTACGCTGATCGCGATGTACGAACACGCGGTGTACGTGCAGTCGCTGGTGTGGAACATCAACGCCTTCGACCAGTTCGGGGTCGAGCTGGGCAAGCAGCTGGCGAGTCAGTTGCTGCCGGCGCTGCAGGGTGAGGCGCATGACATCACCGATCCGGTGACGCTGGAGCTGCTTGGTCAGTTGAAGGTCTGAGGGGCTGCCGGCCAGAGGGCGGCACTACCGGGGCCCATCCGGAGAAGGGTAGTGCCGGCCGCTGGCCGGCAACCACGCATGCGCATCAGCGGCTCGGGTCGCGCTCCGGGCTTGGCCGTTTGGCCAGCTTGCGCTGCAGCGATCGCCGGTGCATGCCCAGCAACCGTGCGGCCGCCGACACATTGCCGCCGGTTTCATGCATCGCCTGCTGGATGTGCTCCCACTGCAGACGGCTGATCGGCGTCATCGCGTCAGGCGGTTCCATCTCGCCGTCATCGGCAGGGCCGTCATCCTCCTCACCCAGTGCGCGCAGGATCATCGGCACCGTGGCCGGCTTGGGCAGATAGTCGTCGGCCCCCAGTTTGATCGCTTCCACCGCGGTGGCAATGCTGGCATAGCCGGTCACCAGCAGGATGCGCATGTCCTCACGCAATGCACGCAGCGGCTGGATCAAGGCCAGTCCGGATTCAGAGCCCAGTTTCAGGTCGATCAGCGCGAACGCCGGCGGCTGCTGGCGGGCCAGCACCAAGGCGGAGGCGATGTCGCTTGCAATCATCGTTTCCAGACCTTTGCGGGCCAGGCTGCGCTGCAGCGTGCGCAGGTACAGGTCGTCGTCGTCGACCAGCAGGCCGTGGGTGGCAACGGGGGGCGGGGTGGTCATGCTGAGGTCTCCTGCGCGGCCAGGGGCAGGCGGAAGCCGACGCGGGTGCCGGCCCCGTTGGCCGGTCGCATCCACAGCTCGCCGTCCAGGCGCTCGATGGTGGCATGGGAAAGGGCCAGGCCCACGCCCATGCCCTGGGTTTTGCCGCTGTTGAACAAGGTGCCGGGCAACACCGCCTGGCGCGCGTCAAAGCCGCGCCCGTAGTCGCGTACCTCGCCGATCAGATCATCGCCTTCGATTCGCAGGCTCAGGTCCACCTGCGGCCGCTGTGCCTGCTCGCCGGCGTCGGCGGCATTGTTCAGCAGCACCATCAGCAGGTGACCGATGCCCGGGTCCAGCGGCAGCTGCAGCGGCGCATCGTCGTTGCGGACCAGGGTGATGGTCGGGCGCACCAGCCGCCACTGCTCCAGCACCTGTGGCAGGGTCACGGCATCGCGCCCCGGGTGCTGCCCGGCGGCGGGCCGGGCCAGTGCCAGCACCCGTTCACGGCACTGCACGAGCAGCTCGCGCAGGGTGTCCACGTCCTCGCGGACTTCGGCGTTGTCGCTCTGCTCGGCAATATCGTCGGCGAGCAGGGTCATGGTGGCCAGCGGCGTGTTCAGTTCATGTGCTACCGACGCCGCATGGGTGGCCAATGCCACGATGCCCTCGTTGCGCACGAAGCGCTCGCGCAGAAGTGAAAGCTCGTGTTCACGCCGGCGCAGCGCGATCGCCAGCCGGGTCGAGAAGGCGAGTACCACGGCAGCCGAAAGCAGGAAGTTGGCCACCACGCCCCACTGGTGCAGGTCCATCGCGCTGAAATAGCCGGCCGGCAAAGGCAGCCCGAACACGCCGCTGATCGCATAGCCGATCAGGCAGGCGGCGGCCACAGCGAGGGTCCAGCGGGCGGGAAGGGCCAGCGCCGCCAGCGCGATCAGAATCAGGAACAACGAACCGAACGGATTGGCCACGCCGCCGCTCCAGCCCACCATCCAGGTCAGCACGGTCACGTCCACCAGGATGTGACAGAACGCGGTAGCCGGTGCCGTGTTGTCCTCGTCGCGCACGCGCAACTGGGCATACACGTTGAACAGGGCCAGTGCGACCACGCCGGCCCACAGCGGCTTCTGTGGCAGTTCCAGCCCCAGCACCCAGGTCGCGACCAGGATCGTGGCGGCCTGGCCGGCCACGGCCAGCCAGCGCAGGCTGCACAGGGTGCGTAGGAAGGGGGCGTCGGTTCCGGTCATCGGTGTCCATCGTATGCGCTGACGCGTCGCACCGCCTGCGACAATCGGCCGCATCGCCTGCCAGTGGGCCGCCATCGCCCCGTAATGCCACGCCCTGCGAGGCTGCACCGCGTCCCCATTCCGAACCTGAGCCGCCCCCAACAACACCCCCTATTCAACAACCCGGCGCGCTAAAATGCGCGGATGCACGACGCCGTCACCAAACCGACCGAACCCTCTGATTCCACCGTCTGGACCCGCCGCCAGACCCAGGCCGTGTCCATCGGCGGGGTCGTCGTGGGCGGTGGACGCCCGGTGGTGGTGCAGTCGATGACCAACACCGACACCGCCGACGTCGCCTCCAGCGTAAAGCAGGTCGCCGAGTTGTGGCGGGCCGGGTCGGAAATGGTGCGGCTCACCGTCAACAATCCCGAATCGGCTGCCGCCATTCCGCGCATTGTGGAAAAGCTGCAGATGATGGGCATCGACGTGCCGCTGATCGGCGACTTCCATTACAACGGACACCAGTTGCTGACCCAGGAGCCGGCTTGCGCCGAAGCCCTGGCCAAGTACCGCATCAACCCGGGCAATGTCGGCTTCGGCAAGAAGAAGGACACCCAGTTCGCGCAGTTGATCGAGTTCGCCATCCGCTACAACAAGCCGGTGCGGATCGGTGCCAACTGGGGCTCGCTCGATCAGTCGCTGGCCGCGCGCCTGATGGACGAGAACAACGAGCGGGAGAAGCCCTGGGACGCCGGCCGCGTGCTGCGCGAAGCGCTGATCCGTTCTGCGCTGGATTCGGCCAACACGGCGGTTGACCTCGGCCTGCCGCGCGACCGTATCGTGCTGTCGGCCAAGGTCAGCGGCGTGCAGGAACTGATCGCGGTGTACCGCGACCTGGCCCAGCGTTCGGATTTCGCCCTGCATCTGGGCCTGACCGAAGCCGGCATCGGCAGCAAGGGCATCGTGGCGTCGTCGGCGGCGCTGGCGGTGCTGCTGCAGGAAGGCATCGGTGACACCATCCGCATCTCGCTGACTCCCGAACCCGGGCAGTCGCGCACCCAGGAAGTGATCGTCGCGCAGGAACTGCTGCAGACCACCGGGCAGCGCGCGTTCACCCCGCTGGTCACGGCCTGCCCAGGCTGTGGTCGCACCACCTCCGAGTTCTTCCAGGAGCTGGCCAAGGTGGTACAGAACCATGTGCGCGAGAAAATGCCGCTGTGGAAGGTGCATCACCCTGGTGCCGAGAACATGACCCTGGCGGTGATGGGGTGTGTGGTGAACGGCCCGGGCGAATCGCGCCACGCCAACATCGGCATTTCGCTGCCCGGCACCGGGGAAGCGCCGTCTGCGCCGGTGTTCGTCGATGGTGAAAAGTCGGTCACTCTGCGTGGCGAGAACATCGCGCAGGAATTCGTGACCCTGATCGACGAATACGTCGAGCGCACCTATGTCCGAAGCGCAGGATAAGCCTCCTGTACTGGGCGCGCCGGAAGCGGCCGCCGGGGTTCGCCACTGGCTGGCCCACAACGCCTGGCGCTTCGTGCTGCTGTTCGTGGGCGTGCTGCTGCCGTTGGCCGCCTTCGTCGGGCTGGCCGAAGAAGTGCATGAGTTCGAGGAATTCCACTTCGATGCGCCGCTGCTGTGGAAGATGCACGCTGTGTCGACCCCCTGGCTGGACGCGTTCTTCGTATTCATTTCAAAGATCGGTTATCAGTGGGGCGTCATTCCCGGCGACATCCTGATCGTGCTGGCGCTGCTGGGGTTCCGGCGCTGGCGCGAAGCCACTTTTGCCGCGATCAGTTTCATCGGCTCGGCCCTGCTCAACCTCGGCAGCAAGCAGTTCTTCCAGCGAGATCGCCCCAGTCTGTGGGAATCGATCGCCCCGGAAAGCACCTACAGCTTCCCCAGCGGCCATGCCATGGGCTCGGCTACGCTGGCGGCGGTCGTCATCCTGCTGGCCTGGAACACCCGCTGGCGGTGGCCGGTACTGGTGGCCGGGGTGACTTTCGCCGGGCTGGTCAGCCTGTCGCGGGTGTATCTGGGCGTGCATTACCCCTCCGACATCCTCGGCGGGTGGTGTGCCGCACTGGTTTGGGTGGTAGGGTGTTTTCTTGTGATGTTCCGCCGCCGCCATCCCTGGCGTCGGCGGCAGGGTTCCACCCGGGGAGCGGGTGGGCCGGAAGCGGCATGATCCCGGGGCATATTTCACATGCTGTGATGGCCCCGGTTTGAACGCAGCACGAAGGCGGCAAGGCCTTGTGGCGCAGACGTTGTAAGGGGATGTGCGGTCACGCGCGGGGGCGCGGGCGGGGAGCCTGTTTCCTTGTTATCGCAATATCACGCGGCTAGGCTTGCCCCGAAGGCAGTGGATGAACAAGGGTGCGTAGATGACGATTCGAGTGTATCTGGTGGACGATCACGCGCTGGTGCGAACCGGCATGAAGATGATTCTGTCCAATGAGACCGACATCGAAGTGGTCGGCGAAGCCGAGTCGGGTGAGGACGCGCTGCCGGACATCCGCCAACTGCGCCCCGACGTTGTGCTGTGTGACCTGCACCTGCCCGGTGTCAGCGGCATGGAAGTCACCGAGCGGGTGATCCGCGGCGACCACGGCACCCGCGTCGTCATTGTGTCCGTGCTCGAAGATGGCCCCATGCCCAAGCGCCTGCTTGAAGCCGGTGCCTCCGGTTACATCGGCAAGGCCTGTGACGCCCAGGAACTGCTGCGCGCCGTGCGCGACGCCGCGTTGGGCCGACGTTACCTGGGCAGCAGCATCGCCCAGAACATCGCCCTGGCCAATGTCGAAGGCAGCCAGTCGCCGTTCGACACCCTGTCACCGCGCGAACTGGAAGTCGCGCTGCTGCTCACCCAGGGCCTGCGCCAGGAAGACATCGCCAAGCGTCTCAGCCTGAGCGCCAAAACGGTCAACACCCACAAGGCCCGTCTGTTCGAGAAGATGGGCATCCAGGACAACATCGCCCTGGCCCGCATGGCGAGCCAGTACGGATTGGTGGATCCCGCGCAGACGTTGTGATCCCGGATCAGCGCCCGCGAACGCGGGCGACGATCTGCGCGGCGGCCGCGGCGCTGGTTCTCACCTTGTCCCAGTCGCCGTTTTCGATCCAGTTGTTCGGCACCATCCACGAACCGCCGATGCAGACCACGTTCTTCTGCTCCAGGTACTCCGCCGCCGTCGTTTCGGTGATGCCGCCGGTCGGGCACAGCTTCAGGTCCGGAATCGGGCCCGCCAGCCCCTTGATCATCGCCAGCCCGCCCACCGCCGAAGCCGGGAACAGTTTGCACACCCGGAAGCCCCTCGCGTAGAGCGCCAGCAGTTCTGTCGGGGACGCCGCACCCGGCACCACCGGCAGCGGAGCCGCCGCCAGTGCATCGGCCATGTGCGAAGGCGTACCTGGGGTCACCAGGAAATCCGCGCCGGCATCAATGGCCTGCTGCATCTGTTCCACCGTCAGCACCGTACCCGCGCCCACCACCACATCCGGCAGTTCGCGCTTGAGCATCGCCAGCGCTTCCATCGCCACCGGCGTGCGCAGGGTCAGCTCAATCGCCGGCAGCCCACCTTCCAGCAGCGCCGCGCTGACCGCGCGCGCCTGGTCGAGAGTGTGCACGGTGACCACGGGCAGAATGCCGGCGGCGTGGAGCAGGGATTCAGCGCGTTGTTGATGTGCAGCGATGGTCATGAAATTGGTCCAGTTGAATCGCAAGAGCTGGGCTGAGCCAGGCGTTGCGGAATTGCGTGGGCCGGCCAACGGCCGGCGCTACCGAAGCGCGAAACTGAAGCGCCGCGATGTGTCTTGAGGGAACGGCGGGGGCCTTCCGGGACCGTAGAAAACAGGGATGTTTTCTACGAGCCCCCATGGATGGGTTCACGGCGTGTCGCGGAAGGCCCCCGCCGTTCCCTCGCCGCAGTGAAACCCACCGCCGCCGTTCGCGGAAAAACTCAGGCGTCCTTCGCCTCATGCGGTGCAGCCGCCGCCGAAGCGCCGCCGCCCAGTTCGTACTCGGCGTCGTAGTTCCAGATGTCGCCGTCTGCCGCCGCCGGGCCGCACGAGATCGAGATCGCGCCCTGGTCCGCCGGACCCACCATGCGGCGGTTCAGCGCAAACAGATTGCGGCCCATGTCGTGGCCTGCCGGTGCCGTGTTCGGTGCCGGCTCGCGCGCCGCGAATTCCGCCGCGTCCACCAGTACCTCCAGCGTGCCCGCTTCGCCGTCCAGGCGGATCATGTCGCCCTCGCGCACGCGCGCGATGGCACCGCCACGCGATGCCTCTGGCGTCAGATGGATCGCCGCCGGGAACTTGCCCGACGCGCCCGAAAGACGACCATCCGTCACCAGCGCCACGCGACGGCCCTGGTTCTGCAGCAGCCCCAGCAGCGGGGCCAGCGAATGCAGTTCCGGCATCCCGTTCGAACGCGGGCCCTGGAAACGCACCACCGCCACGAAATCGTGCGGCAGCACACCCGCCGCGTGCAGCTTGTTCAATACCTGCGGCGCATCCACCACCACCGCCGGCGCTTCAATTGTCCGGTACTGCGGCTTCACCGCCGACAGCTTGATCAGTGAACGCCCCAGGTTGCCCCGCAGCAGGCGCAGGCCACCCTGGGCCTCGAACGGCTCCGCCACCGGGCGCACCACTTCCAGATCCGCACTTTCCGTGATGCCCTCGATCCAGGTCAGTGCGCCGTCGCGCAAAGCCGGATCCTGCGTGTACTGGTGCATGCCGGTTTCCGCCACCGTCACCAGGTCCGCGTGCATCAGCCCCGCGTTGATCAGCTCGCGGAACACGAACGCCGTGCCGCCCGCCGCCGCAAAGCGGTTCACGTCCGCCTCACCGTTCGGGTACACCCGCGCCAGCAGCGGAATCAGCTGCGACAGCTCGTCCATGTCGTCCCAGGTCAGCACGATGCCCGCCGCCCGTGCCACCGCGATCCAGTGGATCGTGTGGTTGGTCGAACCGCCCGTCGCCATCAGCGTGATCACCGCATTGATGATCGCCTTCTCGTTGATCAGCCGGCCCAGCGGACGGAAGTCGTCGCCCAGCGCCGTGATCTCCAGCGCGCGCTGTGCCGCATGGCGGGTCAGCGCATCGCGCAGCGGCGTGCCTGGGTTCACGAACGATGCGCCCGGCAGCTGTACACCCATTGCTTCCAGCAGCGTCTGGTTCGAGTTGGCCGTGCCGTAGAACGTGCACGTGCCCGCCCCGTGGTACGACGCCGCTTCCACTTCCAGCAGCTCTTCGCGGGTTGCTTCACCGGCCGCGTAGCGCTCGCGCACTTCGGCCTTCTGCTTGTTCGGAATACCCGGGGTCATCGGACCCGCCGGCAGGAACACCGCCGGCAGATGGCCGAACGCCAGCGCGCCGATCAGCAGGCCCGGCACGATCTTGTCGCACACACCCAGGTACACCGTGGTGTCGAACATGTCATGGCTCAGCCCGATCGCCGTCGACTGCGCGATCACATCGCGCGAGAACAGCGACAGCTCCATGCCGGCCCGACCCTGGGTCACGCCGTCACACATCGCCGGCACGCCGCCGGCCACCTGCGCCGTCGCACCCAGCGAGCGTGCGGTCTCGCGCAGGATCTCCGGGTAGTGCTCGAACGGCTGGTGCGCCGACAGCATGTCGTTGTAGGCGGTGATGATGCCCAGGTTGGGCGTCACGCCGCCGCGCAGGCGCGACTTGTCGGTCGGGCCGCAGGCCGCAAAGCCGTGCGCCAGGTTGCCGCAGCTCAGGCGTGAACGGAACGGGCCGTCACGCAGCGCGGCATCCACGCCGGCCAGGTAGGCCGCACGCGAGGCGGCGCTGCGCGCGATGATCCGCGCGGTGATGGCTTCAAGTTGGGGATGCAGGCTCATTGGCTACCGGCTATGAGTGGGGAACGCAATAAAGGAAGAATGGTCACGGCTCAGTCGCACCAGTGGATGCGCAGCTTCGGGCCGTCCATGTCGATGGCGTTGAGGATGGGATACAGCTGGGCGTTGTTGCTTTCCAGCGCCTGCTTGAGCACTTCCAGCTTCTGCTTGCCGCGCAGCAGCAGCAGCCGCTGGCGGCATTTGCGCAGCCCATGCGGGGTCAGCGTGATGCGCAGCGGCCACTGGTTCGCGCCCGGGCAACCGGTGGCGTCCAGCGCCGCGTAGGGCAGGGTGCTTTCCAGCGCACGCCCGAGGTCTTTCGAACCCGGGAACAGCGACGCGGTGTGGCCGTCATTGCCCATGCCCAGCACTGCCAGGGTCGGCGACTGCGAATGCTGTGCCTGCAGATTCGCGGTGTACACGCACTCGGCAATCGGCTTGCCGACCCGCACCAGCGGATCGAAGTGCGCGCTCTCGGCACGCTTGAGGAAGCTCTCGCGCACCAGCCAGGCGTTGCTGTCGCGGTCGTTCGGCGACAGCCAGCGTTCGTCGACCAGGCTGACTTCCACCCGGTCCCAATGCACGTCCAGTTCGGCCAGTGCCTGATACACCGGTGCCGGCGTGGTGCCGCCGGACAGCAGCAGGCGCGCACGGCCGGTTTCGCGGATGTCCAGGTTCAGGCTTTGCGCCATCTCGTTGGCGACCGCTTCAATCCAGGCATCGGCTTCGCCGTGACGGATCAGTTCGAAGCGTTCAGTAGTGTCCAGTCGGTTCATGCGGTGCCTCCCGGCAGGTCGCGTTCCATGTCAGCAGCATACGCCGCTGCCCCCAGCAGGCCCGCGTGACGGTGCATCACCGCCAGCGACGGTACCCGCGACATGATCGAAGAGAAGCGCCCCTTGTGTTCAAAGCGCTGACGGAAGCCGGAATGCTGCAGCGAATCGAGCATCTTCGGCACCAGACCACCGGTCAGGAACACGCCGTCCCACGCGCCCTGGATCAGCACCAGGTCGCCGGCAATCGCACCGAACACCGCGCAGAACACGTCCACCGCACGCATCGCCTGCGGGTCGCCCTGCAGCGCACGCGCGGTGACATCGGCCGGCTGCAGCAGGCCCGGGTCAAAACCGGCCATCTCGCACACCGCGCGGTGGATGTTGACCAGGCCGGGGCCGCAGATCAGGCGCTCGTTGGAGACCCGCCCGAACTGCTCGGACAGGATTTCCAGAATGCGGATTTCCTCCGGCGTGCCCGGCGGGAAGCTGACGTGGCCGCCCTCGGTTTCCAGCGGATAGCAGCGGCCGTGGCGCAGAATCAGACCGCCCACGCCGAGCCCGGTGCCCGGGCCGATCACCGCGTAGTTGCGCGGCTGCCCCGGCTTGCCTGGCACCCACGCCGCGCCGCCCACCTGCACCACGTCGCTGGGCTGCAGCAGCGAGATCGCCATCGCCTGCGCGGCAAAGTCGTTGATCAGATGCAGCTGGCCGAAGCCGAGCATGTGTGCGGTGCGCGCACGCGAGATCACCCACGGGTGATTGGTGATGCGCGCTTCGTCACCGTCGACGCGGCCGGCTACCGCGAACACGCCACGGTCGGCGTCGGCCCCGACCTGTTCCAGGTAATGCCGTGCGGCGTCACCCAGAGAAGGAAAGTCGGCCACCGCGAATTCACGCACGGTGTCAGCCAGCAGCGGTGCCGCCTGCTGGGTATCCGCCAGTGCGAAGCGGGCGTTTGTGCCGCCAATGTCGGCGACCAGCGCCGGAAGGCTGGCGACGGTCATGCGGGATCCTTGCGGCCGGCATCCGCGTCCACGTCGGCGGGCAGGAATCCGGCCGCTTCGGTCGGACCCCACTGGCCAGCGGGGTAGGGCTGCAGCGGCAGCGGTGCGGCCTTCCAGGCTTCGCTCACGCTGTCGATCCACGCCCATGCCGCGCGCACTTCGTCATCGCGCACGAACAGCGCGTGGTTGCCATTGAACGCATCCAGGAACAGGCGCTCATAGGCGATGCGGCGGTGCAGGCCGGTCGGTACCGACAATTCCAGTTCCAGCGGGTGCAGTTCCAGTGCGCCCCATTCCGGGCCGGCCAGGCTGCTCATCAGGCCGAGCTCGATATTTTCCTGCGGCTGCAGCTGGAAGGTGATGCGGTTGGGGGTAGCGTTGCCCCGATGCGGACGCTCGAACAGCCAGTGGGTGACCGGCTTGAGCGTCACCACCACGCGCGTGGTGCGTTCGGGCAGGCGCTTGCCGGTGACCAGATGGAACGGCACGCCCGACCAACGCCAGTTGTCGATATGCGCGGTGACCCCGGCGAAGGTTTCCACGTCGCTGCCTTCCGGCGGCTGGTAGGCCTGCGCCGGCTGGCCGTTGATGCTGCCGGCGGTGTAGCGGCCGCGCACGCTGTCGCGTGCGGCGTGCTTGGCATCCAGCGGACGCAGGGCGCGCAGCACCTTGACCTTCTCGTCGCGCACGCGGTCGGCTTCCAGCGACGCCGGCGGTTCCATCGCGACCAGGCACAGCAGCTGCAGGATGTGGCTCTGGACCATGTCGCGCAGCGCGCCGGAGCGCGCGTAGTACGCGTCGCGGCCATCCACGCCTTCGCTTTCGGCCACAAGGATATGCACTGACTCGATGTAGTTGCGGTTCCACACTGCTTCCAGCAGCGTGTTGCCGAAGCGCAGCGCAATCAGGTTCTGCACCGCGGCCTTGCCCAGGTAGTGGTCGAGGCGGAACACGCGGTCTTCGTCGATCCACTGGCCGATGGTGGTCAGGATGTGGTCGGCGCTTTCGCTGTCGCTGCCGATCGGCTTTTCCAGCATCAGGCGCGCCGGCGCGGCCAGTGCGCCGCCCAGGGCCAGGCCCTCGCAGGTGGAGATGTACAGGCCCGGCGGAATGGCCAGGTAGCTCACGCACTGGCGGTGCACCAGGTCGCGCACCGAATCGGCCACCGACTGCGGGTCACGCAGGTCGACCGAGCGGTAATCAATGCGCTGCAGCAGCGACTGGATGTCGTCCAGGCTGGCCTGCGGCATGGCCTGTTGCAGGCGCGGGCGCAGGATTTCGCGGAACGCCTCGGTGTCGTGAGGCGACAGGGCCAGCGCACGGACCTTGAAGTCTTCCGGCAACAGGCCATCGCCCAGCAGGCGCAGCAGCGAAGGGAACAGGTAGCGTTGGGCAAGGTCGCCGGTGGCGCCAAACAGGAAGAGGGTGTCGTGCATCGCTCGAGTTTCAGATCCGGGTGACATCGTTGTCAATCGCTTCTCGTCTATGTTCTCGGGGGTGTTGCTGGTGGCGCTGTCCGATTGCTGCAAGTGCAACATGAACAGGCGCGTACCCGCCCATCATGGGCCAAACACCGCTGCAATCGGGAGACTGTCGTCTCATCCGCGCACACCGGTGAAGACCGAACCAAGGATACTGCCACGTGAAAACGTTTACATGGCAGAATGCGCAGACTGTATTCGATTGCAGTGGTCGCCGTCATGCGGCACCACGCCATCGACCTGCCATCGGGAGGGCCGAAGGCAGTTCCGCACAACAGCCCGGAGAACGGGCGGACTGGAATGGGTGATATGGCAAAAGTGCAGTTGCAGGGCGTGCGCAAGGTGTACGACAACGGCCAGGTGGCCGTGCAGGGAGCCACGTTCGAGGTGGCCGACGGCGAATTGATGGTGCTGGTCGGGCCGTCCGGTTGTGGCAAGTCGACCTTGCTGCGCATGGTGGCGGGTCTGGAAGAGATCAGCGGTGGCACCCTGACCATTGGCGACCGGGTGGTCAACGACGTGGCCCCCAAGGACCGCGACATCGCCATGGTGTTCCAGAGTTATGCCCTGTACCCGCACATGACCGTGGCCGAGAACCTGGCCTTCGGGCTGAAGCTGCGTGGCCACGACAAGGCGACCATCGCCAAGCGGGTCAACGAGGCGGCACAGACCCTGGGCCTGACCGAGATGCTGGACAAGCTGCCCAAGGCGATGTCCGGTGGCCAGCGCCAGCGCGTGGCGCTGGGGCGTGCACTGGTGCGCGAGCCGGCGGTGTTCCTGCTGGATGAGCCGCTGTCCAACCTGGACGCGAAGCTGCGCCACAGCGTGCGCACCGAAATCGCGCAGCTGCATCGCAAGCTCGGCACCACCATGATCTACGTGACCCACGACCAGGTCGAGGCGATGACCCTGGGGCAGCGCATCGTGGTGCTCAAGGACGGCATCATCCAGCAGATCGACACGCCTATGGCGCTGTACGACCGCCCGGCCAATCTGTTCGTGGCCGGCTTCCTCGGCAGCCCGGCGATGAACGTGCTGCGCGGCACGCTGGAACGCGACAGCGAAGGGCTGGTGGTGGCGCAGGCGTCGCTGCGTGCGCCACTCGGTGATGCCACGGTCGATGCGGCGTGGGTCGGCAAGTCCATTGCCGTCGGCGTGCGCCCCGAGCATCTGCAGCCGGCGGTGGCCGGTGATGCGCGTGGCTTCGATGCCGGGATTGAAGGCATTGAGCCGGTCGGCAACGAGATCTTCGTCAACATGCGCCATGGCGATCAGGCGCTGGTGATGCGCGTGGCACCGCAGGTGCTGCCGGCAGTGGGGGAATCGATCCGGGTGGCAATCCAGCCGCAGGGGCTGCATTTCTTTGATGCCGAATCTGGCGAGCGGTTGAATCACGACGCGTGAGGATGGATGGCGTTGGACACGCATGGCGTGTCCCTACGCAGACCACCGGGGTGGTTCACCGAATGGCGGGATTTACGCGTAGGGACGCGCCATGCGCGTCCACCACCATCCGTCAGCGCGCCAACCCGTCCAACAACGGCACGGCGTGCGCCTCCACACCGCCCACGCTCAACGCACCTTCGGCCAGCTCCAACGGCAACACCGCCAACGCCAGGTCACCGGCCGCGCTGGCGACGGTACCGATCGCGGCACCGTTCTGCTCAACCGACGCCCCACTGGCCACGCCATCGCCCACGCGCAGCAACTGCAGCGCCCGCTTGGCCTTGCCCAGGAAGTGCGTGCGCGCCACGATCTCCTGGCCCGGGTAGCAGCCCTTCTTCACGCTGTAGCCGTTCAACCGGTCCAGGCCCAGCTGCTGCGGTGTCCAGGCTTCCAGCTGGTCCGCCTCCAGCCGGGGCAGTCCGTAGCGCAGGTCGGACTGACGCCAGGCCAGGGCAAAGCCCGCGTCCTCGGCCAGCGTTGCCTCTGCGGGGCCGATCCACAGCGAGCGCGGCAGTGCATCGCTGCCGACATCCAGTTCCAGGATCTGATCATTCTGCGCAAACGCGGCCCCGCTGGCCGCCTCCGGCGCAGTGAAGCTGCCAGCAACGTTCAGGTCATTGCGCAGTTCCACTTTCAACTTGCGGCGGAACACGAAGCGCTGCAACTGCGACGCAATCGCATCCACGTCGCCATCCGCGAGCACCAGCATCACGTGATCGTCCTCGACCCGCAGCAGCTGGAACACCGCCAGCGTGCGGCCTTTCGGGCTCAGCCAGGCGCTCCACTGCCAGTGCCGCAGGGGCAGGGCAGTGACATCGTTGGCGAACTGGGCCTGGGCAAACACCACGGCATCGGGCCCGCGCAGGCTGAGCAGTTGGTGACGGGAAAGACGCGTAAACGCGCCGGTAAGACCATCGGATGGCAGGGGCAGGTTGTCAGGCACGTGAACGGGGTCTAAAATTTGTGCGTTGCGAGACCACCCATGATAGGCCAAACAACCCCCACTCCCGACGTCGAACCTGAAGCCCCGCTGGTGCCGGAGGAGCATGCGCTCGTCCCGACCCCGGCACCGGCTCCGGAATTTGGCGGCCGCGGCGGACTCGATCCGGTGCGGTATGGCGATTGGGAGAAAAACGGACGCTGCATCGATTTCTGATCAGCATTGAGCCAACGCGGCATTGCGCCGCCCAGCCGAGACAACGAGCCCAGCGAATGGCCGCCAGAGAACGTCCCCTTTCCCCGCACCTTCAGGTGTATCGCTGGCAGATCCAGATGGCCACCTCGATTCTTCATCGAGCGACCGGCATCTTTCTGTCTGTTGGAGCCCTGATCATCGCTGGCGGCCTGCTCGCCCTGATGATGGGCCCTGAATCCTGGAACTGCTTCACCGGTCACGCCGGTGCATGGTATGGAAAGCTGTTCCTGTTCGCATGGACGTGGTCGTTTGCCTATCACTTCTGCAATGGCATACGCCATATCGTGCAGGACTTCGCCATCGGCTTCAGCATCCCCGCCTTCGTGCGCAGCAGCTGGCTGTCGGTCATCGGTTCGCTGGTGATCACCGCCCTGGTCTGGGCCTATGTGTTCGTCGGAGGTGCCGCATGAGCAAGTTCCGTACCCCGCTGAAGAACGTGCGCGGCCTGGGTGCTGCCAAAACCGGCACCGAGCACTTCGTGCACCAGCGCCTGACCGCCACCGCGCTGATTCCGCTGACCCTGTGGTTCTTGGTGTTCGTGCTGAGCCTGGTGGGTTCAGACTACGCGGCGGCCACCGAAGCGGTGTCCAAGCCGTGGAATGCGGTGCTGCTGGTCGGCTTCCTGATCGCCATGTTCTGGCATGCCCAGCTTGGCCTGCAGGTCGTGCTGGAAGACTACATCCATAACTCGCTGCTGGCCCTGGCGCTGCAGACCACGGTGAAGTTCATCGCCGTGCTCGGCGCGATCGTCAGTGTTTTTGCGGTCGCCCGCATTGCGCTCGGCGTTGCCTGAGTCCAGGCACCAAGACAGGAATCCAGATTAGATGTCCGCTTACAAGATTACAGAACACAAGTACGACATGGTCGTGGTCGGTGCCGGCGGTGCCGGTCTGCGCGCCACGTTCGGGCTTGCCGCCAAGGGCCTGCAGACGGTCTGCCTGACCAAGGTGTTCCCGACCCGTTCGCACACCGTGGCCGCGCAGGGCGGTATTTCCGCCGCGCTGGGCAACATGGGCGAAGACGACTGGCGTTACCACTTCTACGACACCATCAAGGGCTCGGACTGGCTGGGCGACCAGGACGCCATCGAGTACATGTGCCGTGAGGCCATTCCGGCCATCATCGAGCTGGAACACTACGGCGTGCCGTTCAGCCGCACCGAAGAGGGCAAGATCTACCAGCGCCCGTTCGGTGGCATGACCACCAAGTACGGCGAAGGCCCGGCGGCGCAGCGTACCTGCGCGGCGGCTGACCGTACCGGCCACGCCATGCTGCACACGCTGTACCAGCAGTCGCTGAAGCACGACGCGCGCTTCATGATCGAGTACTTCGCACTGGACCTGATCTTCGATGAAGAAGGTGCCTGCCGCGGCGTGCTGGCGCTGGACATGGCCGATGGTTCGTTGCACCTGTTCCGCGCCCAGGGTGTGGTGCTGGCCACCGGCGGTTACGGCCGCGCCTACTTCAGCGCCACCTCGGCGCACACCTGCACCGGCGACGGTGGCGGCCTGGCCATGCGTGCCGGCATCGCCATGCAGGACATGGAGTTCGTGCAGTTCCACCCGACCGGCATCTACGGTGCCGGCTGCCTGATCACCGAGGGTGTCCGCGGTGAAGGTGGCATTCTGCGCAACAGCAACGGCGAGCGCTTCATGGAGCGCTATGCACCGCACTACAAGGATCTGGCGTCGCGCGACGTGGTCGCCCGTTCCATGACCATCGAAATCCGCGAAGGCCGCGGCGTCGGCGAGCACAAGGATCACATCCTGCTCGACCTGACCCACCTCGGCCCGGGCGTGATCGACGAGAAGCTGCCGGGTATTGCCGAAAGCGCCCACATCTTCGCCGGCGTCGACGTGCACAAGCAGCCGATTCCGGTCATCCCGACCGTGCACTACAACATGGGCGGCATTCCGACCAACTTCCACGGTGAAGTGGTGCGCAAGGTCGGCGACAACAACGATGCCGTGGTGCCGGGCCTGTACGCGATCGGCGAAGCCGCCTGCGTGTCGGTGCACGGTGCCAACCGTCTGGGCTCGAACTCGCTGCTCGACCTGGTGGTGTTCGGTCGTGCGGTGGCCAACCGCTGCGCGGAAACCATCAAGCCGGGTGCGGCGCACAAGCCGCTCGCTTCGGACGCCTGCGACAAGGCGCTGGGCCTGCTCGACAAGCTGCGTTACGCCAACGGCGACACGCCGACCTCGGTGATCCGCGACAACATGCAGCGCACCATGCAGGCGGACGCTGCGGTGTTCCGCACCAGCCAGACGCTGAAGGAAGGCTGCGAGAAGATGGCCACCGTGTTCGATTCGTTCCAGGACGTGAAGGTCAGCGATCGTTCGCTGGTCTGGAACTCGGACCTGATCGAAACCTACGAGCTGAACAACCTGCTGCTCAATGCAGTGGCGACGATCAACTCGGCCGAACAGCGCAAGGAAAGCCGCGGCGCGCACGCGCACGAAGACTTCCCGGACCGCGACGACGTCAACTGGCACAAGCACACGCTGGTGACCGTGGACGAGAAGGGCAAGTGCAGCTTCGACTACCGTCCGGTGCACATGTACACGCTGACCGATGAGGTTGCCGTGGTACCGCCGAAGCCGCGCGTGTACTGATCGCGATCCCGACTACCGAGCATCCGCGCCTTCGGGCGCGGGCCGCCTGAGCCAACGAGAACAGCCATGGCCGAGTTTTCCCTGCCAAAGAATTCCAAGATCACGAAGGGTAAGCACTTCCCCGCCAAGACCGGCGGCAAGAACCTGCGCACCTTCAAGGTCTACCGCTGGAATCCCGACGACGACAGCAATCCGCGCACCGACACCTACGAGATCGATCTGGACGCCTGCGGCCCGATGGTTCTGGACGCGCTGATCAAGATCAAGAACGAGATCGACCCGACCCTGACCTTCCGTCGTTCGTGCCGCGAGGGCATCTGCGGTTCGTGCGCGATGAACATCGACGGCACCAACACGCTGGCCTGCACCCGCGCCATCGCCGACTGCGGCAAGGCCGAAGTGCCGATCTACCCGCTGCCGCACATGAGCGTGGTGAAGGACCTGGTGCCGGACCTGACCCACTTCTACGCGCAGTACGCCTCGATCAAGCCGTGGATCCGCACCCAGACTCCGGCTCCGCCGGACCGTGAGCGCCTGCAGTCGCCGGACGACCGCAAGAAGCTGGACGGCCTGTATGAGTGCATCCTGTGCGCCTGCTGCTCGACCAGCTGCCCGAGCTATTGGTGGAACGGCGAGCGTTACCTGGGCCCGGCGATCCTGCTGCAGGCCTATCGCTGGATCATCGACTCGCGCGATGAAGACACCGGTGCACGCCTGGACGACCTGGAAGACCCGTTCAAGCTGTACCGCTGCCACACCATCATGAACTGCGCCCGGACCTGCCCGAAGGGCCTGAACCCGGCGCTGGCCATTGCCGAGATCAAGAAGCTGATGATGGCGCGCCGCGCCTGATGATGGGCCGGGTTGTCCGGCACCGCGGTGACACGCATGGCGTGTCACTACGGGGCGCAACCGTGTAGGGACACGCCATGCGTGTCCTCGCTGCAATGATCGAAACCGGCAAATGGACGAACAGACCCTCCTGAAAAAACTCCGCTGGCGCTGCCGCCGCGGCATGCGCGAGCTGGACCAGTTGTTCGAGCGCTACCTCGACCGCGAATGGAGCACTGCGCCTACCGAAGAGCGCGAGGTTTTCCTGTTCCTGCTCGACTGCGAGGACGATAAGTTGTGGCGCTGGTTCATGGGATATGAACAGTGCCCGCATGCCCACGCCGTCCCGCTCATGGAAAAGATCCGCGCCCTGCCGGCTTGATTGGCGTCCGTCGCGCTGGCAGTGCGCCGCGCATGCGCTGTTGGCCCTGTTGATGCCGCTGGCCGTGCTGGGCAGCGGACTGCCTGAGCCGTACCGCTGGCCAGCCACTCTGCTGGGCACCGCATGGGCCGCAGGGCAGGGCTGGCACTACGCCCGACGGCCCGCCTGCCGCATCGTCATCTGCGCCGGCGATGCTCCGGTGACCGTCAATGGCGAGCCGGTAGATGCGCTTTCGTTGCAGGACCGTGGCTGGCTGCTGCAACTGCGGTGGCGCGCTGGCGGCCGTCGCCACGCCTGCTTGTTCTGGCCAGACACCCTGCCACCCCCGGTGCGACGTGAACTGCGACTGGCCGTGCGGGCCCACTGCATTTCCCGTTCACGCCCGGCGGTGGCACCATAGCGTGAATTGTCCGGCGTACCTGCATGTTCAAACCCATTCCTGTAGCTATCGGCCTGCGTTACCTGCGGGCCAAACGCCGCAACGGCTTCATCTCCTTCATCTCGATGGCCTCGATCCTGGGTATTGCCCTGGGCGTGACCGTGCTGATCACCACCCTGGCGGTGATGAGCGGCTTCCAGAAGGAAATCCGCGACCGCCTCCTGCAGATGACCGCGCACACGACGGTCACCACCGACGGTGCGCCGATGTCCGACTGGCAGCATGCGGTGGAAGTGGCGCGCAAAGACCCACGGGTCGCCGGTGCTGCTCCGTATATCGAAATCCAGGCCATGCTCAGCGGTCCGCGTGTGCAGGGGGCGATCGTGCAGGGCATCGACCCGGCACAGGAACCGGCGGTGTCGGTGATCAACCAGAAGGTCAAGAAGGGCAGTTATGACAGCTTGACCCCCGGCAGCTACAACCTGCTGGTCGGCAAGGAGCTGGCGTTGTGGCTGGGCGTGGATGTCGGCGACACCGTGCTGGTGACTCTGGCCGAAGTGCAGGGCACCCCGGTCGGGGCGATGCCGCGGCTCAAGCGCTTCACTGTCAGCGGCATATTCGAGGCCGGTTACAACGAAATCGACCGTGGCGTGGCCTACGCCAACATGGACGACCTGGAGCGCGTGCTGCGCACCGACGGCGTCACCGGCGTGCGCCTGAAGCTGCACGACATGGACAAGGCCTTCGACGTCGGCTATGACCTGGCGCGCGGGCTGGGCGGTGCCTACCGGGTCAGCGACTGGACCCAGCAGAACGCCAACCTGTACCACTCGCTGCGCATGGAAAAAGTGGTGATGGGCATCCTGCTCTCGCTGATCATCGCCATGGGCGCGTTCAACCTGGTGTCATCGCAGGTGATGCTGGTCACCGACAAGCAGGCCGACATCGCCATTCTGCGCACGCTCGGCCTGACCCCTGGCGGAGTGATGCAGGTGTTCATGGTGCAGGGTTCGCTGATCGGCATCATCGGCACCGTGCTCGGCGTGGTCGGCGGCATCACGCTTACCCTGAACCTGGAACGCATCCTGGAGCTGATCGAGTCGGTGTTCCAGGTCAAGCTGCTGCCGGAAGACGTCTACTACATCACCGGCCTGCCCACCGACATGCAGACTCCGGACATCGTCATCATCACCGTGGTTGCGCTGGCCATGAGCTTCCTTGCCACCCTGTACCCCGCGTGGCGCGCTGCCCGCACCCAGCCGGCCGAGGCCCTGCGTTATGAATGAGCCGATCAACCGCGGCGACGAAGTGATCCGGGCCCAGGGCCTGGCCAAGACCTATGCTGAAGGGCGCATGCAGACCCCGGTGTTCAAAGGGCTGGACCTGACCGTCACCGCCGGCGAAACCGTGGCCATCATCGGTGCCTCCGGGGCCGGCAAAAGCACGCTGCTGCACCTGCTGGGCGGGCTGGATACGCCGACCGCCGGCGAAGTGTTCGTGACCGGGCAGCAGATGTCGGCGCTGTCGGACGGCCAGCGTGGCCGTCTGCGCAACGCCGCGCTCGGCTTCGTGTACCAGTTCCACCACCTGCTGCCGGAATTCACCGCGCTGGAAAATGTGATGATGCCGGTGCTGCTCAATGGCCGCGAGGTTGCCGATGCCAGGGCCCGTGCCGAGGCGCTGCTGGAGTCGGTCGGGCTGGGTCATCGCCTGACCCATAAGCCGGGCGAGCTGTCCGGCGGCGAGCGTCAGCGCGCCGCGGTGGCCCGTGCACTGGTCAACCGCCCGGCCTGCGTGCTGGGTGACGAGCCCACCGGCAACCTGGACGACAAAACCGCCGGCACCGTCTTCGAGCTGATGCTGGAGCTCAATCGTGCCCATCACACCAGTCTGGTCCTGGTCACCCATGACCGCAGCCTGGCCCGTCGCCTGGACCGCGTGCTGGAGCTGCGCGAGGGTCGTCTGCACGCGCTGGCGCACAGCGAGGTCTGATCTGGAAGCTGAATGACGGGTTCATGACAGCGCCGGGTGGCGGTTATCCGGTGCATGATCCGTCCATTCATCACAAACGGAGGTGTGCCATGAAGTCACTGATTGCAGTTGCTGCCCTGGGCCTGACCCTTGCCGCCTGTTCCAGTACCGGTCGCCTGAGCACCGCTGACAAGCTCGAGCTGTACCGTTCGCATGCCGGTGCCCCGCAGCAGGACCTGCAGTACTTCGGTTCGCTCAACGGTTGGACCGAGCTGGGCGACAGCGCGCTGGCGGTATGGACCCGCCCCAGCGAGGCCTACCTGCTGGAACTGCGTGGCCCTTGTGACGGCCTGAGCTACGCGCCGGCGATCGGCCTGACCAGTCAGATGGGCCGGGTGTCCGCGCGCTTCGACAAGGTGCTGGTGCGCGACACGACCGGCGGACCGCGCGTACCGTGCTTCATCAGCAGCATCCGCAAGCTGGATGTGCCGGCATTGCGTGCGTCGGAGAAGGAGCGCCGCAAGGCCGACATCGCCGAGCGCGAAGCGACGACCTGACGGCGCGCGGGTTCGGTAGTGCTGGCCGCGGGCCGGCAACCGGCACCTTCGGTACCGGTTGCCCACGCATTCCACCTTAACCCCGCGCCGTTGGCGCGCCCCCTTACACCCGCCATCCGTGGCGGGTGCCCTTCGGGCCGTTGCTACGCAACGTTAGGAATCGCTCCTGCGATTCCTTCAACAAGAAGGGGGCTCTCCTCCAGACGCAATCCGGTAGTGCTGGCCGCGGGCCGGCAACCTCATTCTTCCGGGGTAAACCCGGCCGGCTTTTCCGCACCGTCGCCAAACAGGAACTTCTCCAGTTCCTTTTCCAGAAACGCGCGGTGCTCCGGGTTGCGCGGCGACATCCGGTTTTCGTTGATCAGCATGGTCTGGTGTGCCAGCCACGCGGCCCAGGCGCTCTTGCCGATGCCGTTGAAGATGCGCTGGCCCAGTTCGCCCGGATAAGGCACGAAGTCCAGGCCTTCGGTGTCGCGTTGTTCTTTCTGGCAGAAAACGGTGCGGGACATGGGATTACTCAAGAGAAAGCAGAAGTTTGCGGATCGGGGCCGGCAGGCCCAGTGAACCGAGCGCAGCCGGGGCGACCCAGCGCAGGTTGTCATTGTCGCCCAGCCCGTCGCGCAGGGCGACCGGACCCAGCTGCAGCACCTGCAGGTGCAGGCGGTAGTGGCTGAAGGTGTGCTGCAGTACCGGCAGCGGCTCGGCCAGTTCCAGCGCACCCTCTACGTGGGCGTCAAACCAGTCCTGCAGCGCCGGGCCGTTGTCGGCCTGCGGCAGTGTCCATAACTGCGCCCAGATGCCGGTGTCCGGACGCTTTCCGAGCAGAATGTGGCCGCGCGCGTCGCGCAGCAGCAGGGCGCTGGCCTCGCGTTCGGGCAGGGTCTTGCCCGGCTTCGGCGTCGGCAGCTGCTCCACCCGGCCGTCGCGGCGCGCCACGCAGTTCTCGGTCAGCGGGCAGATCACGCAGGCCGGTTTGGCGCGGGTGCAGACCGTTGCACCCAGGTCCATCTGCGCCTGGGTGTAGTCGGCCAACCGGCCTTCGGGAACATGGGCGACATGGTCGTTGACCAGCGCCCACAGCACTTTCTCCACGGCCGGCAGGCCGGGGAAGCCTTCGATGCCGTGGAAGCGGCTCATCACCCGTTTGACGTTGCCGTCCAGGATGGCGAAACGGTCATTCCATGCCTGGCTCAGAATCGCGCCGGCGGTACTGCGGCCGATGCCGGGCAGCGCCAGCAGTGCATCAAAGTCGCGCGGCAGGTCGCCGCCATGCAGTTCCACACAGCGCTGCGCGGCGGCATGTAGATTGCGAGCGCGTGCGTAGTAGCCCAGCCCCGCCCACTGCGCCATCACCGCGTCGTTGCTGGCCGCAGCCAGGTCGGGCAGGGTGGGGAAATGCTCAAGGAAGCGCAGGAAGTACGGAATGACCGTGGCCACCTGGGTCTGCTGCAGCATGATCTCCGACAGCCACACCCGGTACGGCGTGCGCGGATGCTGCCAGGGCAGGTCATGCCGCCCATGGTCGTCAAACCAGGGCAGCAACCGCCCAACAAAGGCGTCGTTGATTGCGACTGTCCGGGGCATCAGTGAAATCCCGCGTAGGGACACGCCACGCGTGTCCACGCTCACCATCAGCCGCCCAGCGCGTCAGGCAACAACGCATCCACGAACGCCTCCGGATCGAACACGCGCAGATCCTCCGGGCGTTCCCCGATCCCGGCAAAGCGGATCGGAATCCCGAACTCGCGCGCCAGCGCGAACACCACACCGCCCTTGGCGGTACCGTCCAGCTTGGTCACCACCAGCCCGGTCACGGTGACTACGGCATGGAACTGACGCAGCTGCGACAAGGCGTTCTGGCCGGTGGTGCCGTCGATCACCATCAGCACTTCATGCGGTGCGGCCGGGTCGATCTTGCCAAGCACACGGCGGATCTTGCCCAGTTCGTTCATCAGCCCGCCCTGGGTGTGCAGGCGGCCGGCAGTATCGGCAATCAGCACGCTGGTGCCACGCGCTTTGCCGGCCTGCAGTGCATCGAACGCCACCGAGGCGGCGTCGGCGTTCTGGCCCTGAGCGACCACGGCTACGCCGTTACGCTCGCCCCAGGCCTGAAGCTGGGCCACCGCGGCGGCGCGGAAGGTATCGCCTGCGGCCAGCATCAGGCTGTGGCCGTCATCCTTGAAGCGCTTGGCCAGCTTGCCGATGGTGGTGGTCTTGCCGACGCCGTTGACGCCGACGGTCAGCACCACGAACGGCTTGGCTGTGCGGTCGATCACCAGCGGCTGGGCCACCGGCTGCAGAATGGAGATCAGCTCGGCGCGCAGGGCAGCCTGCAAAGCGCGCGCATCGGCGAACTCGCGTGCCTTCATGCGCTTGCGCAGGCCTTCAACCAGTGCGGTGGTAGCGGTGACGCCGACGTCGGCGGTGATCAGCGCGGTTTCGATGTCGTCCAGCAGGTCGTCATCGAGCTTGGGATTGCGCGAGAACAGGCTGCCCACGCTGCGCGCGAACACGCTGTTGCGAAGGCGGTCGCGCCAGCCGGTCTTGCCGGGCGCGGCCGGGGCAACCTCGTCGGTGACCTCCGGTGTGGCCAGCGGCTGGGCGGCTTCCTGGACGATTTCGGTGGCGATCACGACCGGGGCGGGGGGCTGCACTGCCGGTTCGGACGCGGGGGCGGTTTCGGCCGCGGATCGTTCCGGTATGGGGGCTGCTTCGACCGGGGAACGTTCCGCGATGGGGGCCGTAGAGCCGGGCTCTGCCCGACTTTGCGGTGATGTATCGGCTTCCAGCCGGGCAGAGCCCGGCTCTACAACGGCATCCGGCGTTGCGTGTTCCGTCGGCCGGAGGGCATCCGGCGCTGCGACATCAGCCGGGGGGGCAGCATCCGGGGCGGCGGGAAACGCGGCCGCCAGCTCTTCGGCCGAATAATGCTGGGTCTTGGGCGCGTCCTGCGGCGCGTCCTGGGGCTTCTTGCGGCGGAAAAAACTGAGCATGGGCAAAAGGTGCTGATATTCAGAGGGATATGCTACCACCCGGGCCTGTCGGGCCCGCGTGCATTCAAGTTGCGTGGCCGGGTGCCGTTAACAGCCTCGGAGGACCGCATCGTGACGGTCCAGGGGGGTGCCGCATGAGCAACATCCTGGCCATTGCCGGCAGTGGCATGCGCGCCGCCCAGCAGGGCATCCAGGTGGCCGCGCACAACGTCGCCAACCTGCCAACCGCAGATGCCCAGCGGCTCCAACTGCAGCGCAGTACCGCCGCCGACGGTGGGGTGCAGACGTCGGTCGGCGTCACCGTCGAAGACCCTGCCGCGCCGCTCGCCGACCTGGTGGCCGCGCGGAGTGAGGTGCTGGCGTTCAAGGCCAACGCGATGGTGCTGCGGCGGGCCGATGAGATGGTTGGCACGTTGTTTGACCAGCGCGCCTGACGGCGACGCACGACCAACGGTCGTGCGCTACCGGTTCCACCCCGATATTGGTCGGTGCACACCGGGAGGTACCGACCGGTGGTCGGTATGCCTTACGCGGACAATTCCAACAACAACTTGTTCAACCGCCGCACATAGGCCGCCGGGTCCTTCAGCGAATCGCCCGCGGCCAGCGCCGCCTGATCGAACAGGACGCGACTGAGATCGTCGAAACGACCGCTGTCGGTTTCCTGGTCCAGCTTGCCGATCAGCGGGTGCCCCGGATTGAATTCGAACACCGGCTTGCTGTCGGGCACCTTCTGCCCGCTGGCTTCCAGGATCTGGCGCATCTGCAGGCCCAGGTCCTGCTCACCAATGGCCAGAATGGCTGGCGAATCGGTCAGGCGGTGCGACACACGCACATCAGAAACATCGTTGCCCAGCGCGGTCTTCAACCGCTCCACGAGGGCCTGCTTGTCTTTGGCGGCTTCTTCCTGGGCCTGCTTGTCTTCGGCGCTTTCCAGCGCACCCAGGTCAAGGTCGCCACGGGCGACGTCGACGAACGACTTGCCGTCGAAGTCAGTCAGGTAACCCATCAGCCACTCATCGATGCGATCGGTGAGCAGCAGCACTTCGATCCCCTTCTTGCGGAACACTTCCAGGTGCGGGCTGTCCTTGACCTGGGTATGGCTCTCGCCGGTGAGGTAGTAGATCTTGTCCTGGCCCTCGACCATGCGTCCGATGTAATCGGCCAGCGACACGCTCTGCTCACCGCTGGCATCATGGGTGGAGGCGAAGCGCAGCAGGCCGGCGACCTTCTCGCGGTTGCCGTAGTCTTCGGCGGGGCCTTCCTTGAGCACCTGGCCAAACTGCTTCCAGAAGCCGGCATAGACTTCGGGCTTGTCGCTGGCGAGCTTGTCCAGCATGTCCAGCGAGCGCTTGGTCAGCGCCGACTTCATCGAGTCGATGACCGGCCCGCTCTGCAGGATCTCGCGCGAGACATTCAGCGACAGGTCGTTGGAGTCGACCACGCCCTTGATGAAACGCAGGTACAGCGGCAGGAACTGCTCGGCCTGATCCATTACGAACACGCGCTGCACGTACAGCTTCAGCCCCTTGGGCGCGTCGCGGTGATACAGGTCGAAGGGGGCGTGGCCGGGTACGTACAGCAGCGAGGTGTACTCAAGCTTGCCTTCAACCTTGTTGTGGCTCCAGGCAAGCGGGTTCTGATGGTCGTGCGCGGCGTGCTTGTAGAACTCCTGGTACTCGGCGTCGGTAATCTCAGTGCGCGGACGGGTCCACAGCGCGCTGGCGCGATTGACGGTTTCCCACTCAACCTCGGCCGGCGCGTCTTCGCCGTGGTGTTCCTTGACCATCTGGATTGGCAGGCCGATGTGGTCGGAGTACTTCTTGATGATGCCGCGCAGGCGCCAGCCATCGGCGAAGTCCTGCTGGTCATCCTTCAGGTGCAGGACGATGCGGGTGCCGCGCTCGGGCTTTTCAATGGTTTCAACTTCAAACTCGCCTTCGCCGCGCGAAGACCAGTGCACGCCTTCGCTGGCGGGCAGGCCGGCGCGGCGGGAATACACATCCACCTGGTCGGCGACGATGAAGGCGCTGTAGAAGCCGACGCCGAACTGGCCGATCAGCTGGGAGTCCTTCTTCTGGTCGCCGGAGAGCTGGCGCAGGAAGTCGCCGGTGCCGGACTTGGCGATGGTGCCGAGGTGGGCAATGGCGTCGTCACGGCTCATGCCGATGCCGTTGTCGTCGATGGTGA
This sequence comes from Stenotrophomonas maltophilia, assembly GCA_050983615.1. Classification (GTDB taxonomy): domain Bacteria; phylum Pseudomonadota; class Gammaproteobacteria; order Xanthomonadales; family Xanthomonadaceae; genus Stenotrophomonas; species Stenotrophomonas maltophilia_AZ. Next base: position 1,794,512 of record CP158958.1, read on the forward strand.
GGGTATGCGCGGTGGGGTCAAAGCTGACCTGAATGCGCAACTCACCCTCGTTTTCCAGAAGGGCCGGCTGGGTCAGCGCCTCAAAGCGCAGCTTGTCGGCGGCGTCGGCGGCGTTGGAGATCAGCTCGCGAAGGAAGATTTCCTTGTTGGAGTACAGCGAGTGGATCATCAGCTGCAGCAGCTGCTTAACTTCGGTCTGGAAACCCAGGGTCTGCTTCTGGCTTGGCTCGGTCATGGGGCGATGCTCCTTGAGGTCGATGGCGCGCAGTGCGCGGCGGCTGGCTCAAGGGGTAGGGATGGATTGTCCCGTTTTCAACCCACCTGTGATGCTGCTACCGCCACGTAGAGCCGGGCTTGCCCGGCTGCTGTCGGATTCGTGCGAACAACCCGCGGCTGCGACACCACGTGTATGGTCGGCGGCCATGGGAAATCAACGGCCGGTTCCCGCCTAAAATGAGGGCCGGACACTCATCCACCGGCTTGCCACATTGAACCGCCCCACCAAACCACGCTTCTCCGCACCGTCCCCGATGGGCCAGGTCCGCATCATCGGCGGCAAATGGCGCAACACGAAACTCCCTGTGCCGATGTCCCCAGGCCTGCGCCCCAGCAGCGACCGGGTCCGCGAGACCCTGTTCAACTGGCTGATGCCCAAACTGGGCGGGGCACGGGTGCTGGACCTGTTTGCCGGTAGTGGGGCGCTGGGGTTGGAGGCGGTGTCGCGCGGGGCGGCGCAGGCCACCCTGGTGGAGCGCGACGGCGCGCTGTGCCGCCAGCTGCGTGAATCGGTGGCGAAGCTGGGCGCGCAGGACCAGGTCCAGGTGGCGCAGGCCGATGCGCTGCAATGGCTGGCGCAGTCCGCGGCGGGGCAGGCGGATATCGTGTTCGTGGATCCGCCGTTCGCCGATGGGCTGTGGGAGGGCGTGCTGGCCGGGCTGGGCCCGCATCTGGCCGCCGATGCCTGGCTGTACCTGGAGTCGCCCGGCGACCGGGTGCCGGTGGTGCCGGCCCCGTGGCTGCTGCACCGCGAGGGCGGGACCCGGGAGGTCCGTTTTGCCCTGTACCGGCGCGCCGCTGCTACACTTTCACCAGATCACAACAGCGTATCTGCCGTATGACCGTGGCCAACCGCCGCATTGCCGTGTACCCGGGCACTTTCGATCCGATCACCAACGGTCACATCGACCTGGTGAACCGGGCCGCGCCATTGTTCGAGAAGGTGGTGGTGGGGGTGGCACAAAGCCCGTCGAAGGGCCCGACGCTGCCGCTGGAGCTGCGCGTGTCGCTGGCCCGCGACGCGCTGGCCCACCACAGGAACGTGGAGGTGCGTGGTTTCGATACGCTGCTGGCACATTTCGTACGCTCCGTGCAGGGCGGCATCCTGCTGCGCGGGTTACGCGCGGTGTCCGATTTTGAATACGAGTTCCAGATGGCCAGCATGAACCGCCATCTGATTCCGGAGGTGGAGACCCTGTTTCTCACCCCGGCCGAGCAGCACAGCTTCATTTCGTCGTCGCTGGTCCGCGAGATCGCCCGCCTGGGCGGCGACGTGTCCGGCTTCGTGCCGGCGTCGGTGCTGGAGGCACTGCGCAAGGTGCGCGAGGCGAAAGCGGGCGCGTCGTAACATCTGTCTCACCCTGTCATTCACATTCCAAGCATTACCAGAGGGAGGAAACCCATGAACAACACCATGCGTGCCATGCTGATCGCGTCGTTCGCGCTGGCCTTCACCGCCTGCAAGAAGGAAGAGGCCGCACCGGTCGCCGAAGCCCAGCAGGCGCTGGTCGCCCCGGCCAAGGACGACGATGCGGGCTGGAAGAAGTACCTGCAGGCCGTGGCCATCCAGAACATGGGCAACATTTCCAACAGCCCGTTCCTGTACTACCTCTCGCCGGAATCGGATCCGGAGTTCCAGGCCAAGTACGACCGTCAGGTGGAAAGTGCCACTGCCGCCGTGGCCCGTGGCGTGCAGCCGGGCAACATGCTGGCCTTCGGTTCGTCGGCCTCCTCGAAGATGGCCGACATGATCCAGGCCGTGTTCAAGGACGTCGGCGCGGACTCGATGAAGGGTGTCCGCGTGGTGTTCATTGGCCAGGCCGCCGACAACGCCCGCGTGCAGTCGATCGTGCAGCCGACCGGTGCCGAGTACATTTTCGTAGAAGCCAAGTAAGCCGTGCCCTGGCGGCCACGCTTCCAGGCGTGGCCCGGGTGGTTTCCCTGCGGAAGCCGCCGATGACCGGCCAGCGCCACGGCGTTGGCCGGCTTTCCTTTGCCGGCACTGGCGTGGAGTAACGCCATGTCGCTGAAAATCAACGAGCTCTGCGTCAACTGCGACGTATGTGAGCCGGCCTGTCCCAACCAGGCCATTTCGATGGGTGAAACCATCTACGTGATCGACCCTGCACGCTGCACGGAATGCGTGGGGCACTTCGACGAACCGCAGTGCGTGGTCGTCTGCCCGGTGGAATGCATCGATCCCGATCCGGACATCCCGGAAACCCAGGAACAATTGCTGGCCAAGCTGTTTGGGCTGCAGCGTGATCATCCCGAACTCTATGTGGAGTCTCCGTCCGAATGAAAACCCCGTCGCGTCGCTGGTTGTTGCTGGTCCTGCTGTGGACCCCGTTTGCCTGGGCGGCTGAGCCGGCCTCCACCACGCTGGCGAAGCACCCGGATGGGGCGGCCATCGCCAGTGGCCATCACCTGGCCACGGAAGCGGGCATGGAAATCCTGGCCAAGGGTGGCAATGCGTTCGACGCGGCAGTAGCGGTGTCCTCGACCTTGGCGGTGGTGGAGCCGATCAGCTCCGGGCTGGGCGGCGGTGGGTTCTTCCTGTTGCACGATGCGGCCACGGGCAAGGATGTGATGCTGGACGCGCGCGAGACCGCGCCGGCGGCGGCAACACCGGCGGCATTCCTGGACAAGAACGGCAATCTGGACCGCGACCGCTCGGTCAACGGTGCGTGGTCGGCGGGCATTCCTGGCCTGCCGGCAGCGCTGGTGGAACTGTCAGCCAAGCACGGCAAGCTGCCGCTGCAGACCTCGCTGGCCCCGGCGATCCGGATCGCCCGTGACGGCTTCCCGGTGTATGCGCGCATGGCCAAGGGCTATGCGTCGCGCCGCGAGGTGATGGAGCGTTATCCCGGAACGCGTGAGGTTTACCTGCGCAACGGCCAGCCGATTGCGGAAGGCGACGTGTTCAAGCAGCCGGAGCTGGCGCAGACGCTGGAGCGCCTGGCGGCCGGTGGTTTTGACGGCTTCTACAAGGGCCAGACCGGCAAGCTGTTGTTGGCCGGGGTAAAGCAGGCGGGTGGGCGCTGGACGGCGGACGAGCTGGCCGGCTACCGGGTCAAGCTGCGCGAACCGATCGTGTTCAACTACCGCGACTGGAAGATCACCACGGCGTCGCCGCCGTCGTCCGGTGGCATTGCGCTGGCGTCGATGCTGCAGATTCTGGAAGGCTGGGACATCCAGCAGATGGATGCGGCGCACCGCACGCATCTGGTGGTGGAAGCGATGCGCCGTGCGTTCCGTGACCGCACCTTCTTCCTGGGCGACCCGGACTTCGTGCAGATTCCGCAGAAGGTGCTGACCAGCAAGGATTACGCGCAGGGCCTGCGGGCGACCATCCATCCGGAGAAGGCGACGCCGAGCGACCTGCTGTCGGGCAACCCGACGCCGCTGGAAGACGATGAGACGACGCATTTCTCGATCATCGACGGGCAGGGCAACCGCGTGGGCGCGACCCAGACCGTGAACCTGCTGTACGGCTCGGGCCTGATTCCGTCGGGTACGGGGGTGCTGTTGAACAATGAGATGGACGACTTTGCGTTGAAGCCGGGCACGCCGAACGCGTTCGGGGTGATGGGCTATGAGGCGAACGCGCCGAAGCCGGGCAAGCGCATGCTGAGCTCGATGACCCCGACCTTCATGGAGTCGTCGGACAAGGTGGTGGTACTGGGCACCCCGGGCGGCAGCCGGATCATCACCATGGTGCTGCTCGGGGTGCTGGGCTACGACGACGGCCTGGACGCCCAGCAGGTAGCGGCACTGCCGCGCTTCCACCACCAGTGGCTGCCGGACGTGATCGAGGCGGAAAGCAACACCTTCGACGAGGCAACGGTGAAGCAGTTGCAGGCGATGGGCCACAAGATCGACCTGCCAGGCAACAGTGCGGCAGGTGGCCGCGGTTCCAGCCACGTCTGGGGCAACCTGCAGACGGTGGAATGGAACCGCGCCAGCAACCAGCTCAGCGTCGGCAGCGACCCCCGCAACCCGGTCGGCTCCGGCGCGATCACGAACTCCCCCTGATACGGGATTGCGCGGATTCTCCACGTAACCCTGCGATTGCATGGTATCCGTAGAGCCGGGCTTGCCCGGCTGCTGTTGGCTCTTGGCGAACAGCAGGTGTTCACTGCATTCCTGGTTAGGCGGCTCGGGATGGGCGTTCCGGGGGACGCTGCAAGTCCCCCTCCGGGGCCCGGCCCAGCCGCTGGCGGCTGGGCGTTCAGTCGCACGCGAGGCAGTGCCTCGCAAGCAGTGCGCCTTCACCCATGTAAGCTCGGTCGCCGCTTGCACGTGTGCGCAGTCCTGCGCACACGGCAAGACCGGGGTTGGACGTCCTGCCCAACCCGTCGGGCGCATGCGCCCGACCCATGCCGCTCACGCCCCCTCCAGCCCACCCCGACCCGCCATCGACAGTGGGTCGGTGGCCAACGGAAATCAAAACCGCCTTCTGCTGGTCCCCAATATCCCGCCCTGCGGACGTTCCATCCCGCCACGCCTATCGATTTATTAACGCGCGCCGCCGGATAATTTACCCATGAAACTATGGTCGATCCGCGGTAACTCACAGAAGCTCGATGGCGGCGCGATGTTCGGCAATGCGCCGCGCGCGGTGTGGGAAAAATGGGCGGCACCGGACGATCTCAACCGGATCGAACTGGCCTGTCGCGCGCTGCTGGCGAGCCCGCTGGCGGGCAAGACAGTGCTGTTTGAAACCGGGATCGGCGCATTCTTCGAGCCGAAGCTGCGCGACCGTTATGGCGTGCAGGAATCGCGGCATGTGCTGATCGAATCGCTGCGCGAGGCGGGCTTCGAGCATGAAGACATCGACGTGGTGGTGCTGAGCCATCTGCACTTTGATCACGCCGGTGGTTTGCTGGCCCCGTGGAGTGAAGGGCGTGAGCCGGAACTGTTGTTTCCGAATGCGGCCTTCCTGGTGGGTGCGGAGCATTGGGCGCGTGCGCTGAAACCGCATCCGCGTGATCGCGCCAGCTTCATTCCGGAGCTGCCGCAGTTGCTGCGCGACAGCGGGCGGCTGGAGATAGTCGAAGGGCATTATTCGAAGACACTAGGGCAGAGCGTGCGCTTCAGCTTCAGTGATGGGCATACGCCGGGCCTGATGCTGGCCGAAATTGTCGGGCCGGAGCAGGTGGAGGGTCAGCCGCGGGGTGGTGTCGTGTTCTGTGCCGACCTGATTCCGGGGCGCTCATGGGTACATGTGCCGATCACGATGGGTTACGACCGCAATGCGGAGCTGCTGATCGATGAGAAGCGCAGCTTTCTGGAAGACAAGCTGGCACGTAACGTGCACCTGTTCTTTACCCACGACCCGCAGGTGGCGTTGGCGCAGGTGGTGCGCGATGAGAAGGGGCGGTTTGCCACTGCCCATGAACTGGGTGAGTTGAAGGCGCGCGCGCTGGCGTAAGGGCGCAGGCACCGCGGTGACACGCATGGCGTGTCATTACGCAATCGATCGACCAAACCGAATCGGGCGACCACCATGACCGGGCGACCAAGGATCGTAGTGACACGCCATGCGTGTCAAAGCCATGATCCTGTGCACGTAGATCCGCCATGCGTGTCATCGACCCGGTCTGAACCGCCTCACCCCACCACGCGCGTGCCGAAAATACGGTCGCCCGCATCGCCCAGACCCGGCAGGATGTACCCCTTGTCATTGAGCTGCGCATCAATGGCGGCCGTATAAATCTCCACATCCGGGTGCGCGGCCTGGACGGCGGCGATGCCCTCCGGGGCGGCAACCAGGAAAATGCCCTTGATCCGGCGTGCACCGGCGCGCTTGAGCATGTCGATGGTGGCGATCAGGGTACCGCCGGTGGCGAGCATGGGGTCCAGGATCAGCGCGTCGCGCTCTTCCAGGCGACCGGTCAGGCGCTCGAAGTAGGGCACTGGCTGCAACGTCTCTTCATCGCGCTGCAGGCCGACCACGCTGACGCGCGCAGCCGGAATCAGTGACAGTACGCCGCCCAGCATGCCCAGGCCTGCGCGCAGGATCGGCACCAGGGTGATCTTGGCCCCGGCAATGCGCTGCACGGTTACCGGCCCAGCCCAGCCGGCCATGGTGTGGGCTTCGGTTTCCAGGTCGGCGGTGGCCTCATAGGCCAGCAGTTCGCCCAGTTCGTTGGCCAGTTCGCGGAAGTCCTTGGTGCTCAGGGACGCGTCGCGCATCAGGCCGATCTTGTGCTGCACCAGCGGGTGGCGGACTTCAACGATTTTCATGACAGGGGCAACCAAAGGCAGGGAGGAGGCCATTTTAGCGAACCGGCGTCGCAATCCTCTGAACCTGGCGCATGAATGTCACGTTCATGAAACCTGCTGGACATACCGTGCTGACCCAATCTTTACACCGTTGGGACTTCCCGTGCAGAACAAATCGCCGTTGGGGCTGGCCATCAGCCTGTCGTTGCTGGTCATGTCCACCTCGCCCGCGCTGGCCGCCGGCGACGTTGCCGCCAGCGGCAACGCCACCGACCTGGACCGCATCGAGGTCCGTCCGCAGCTGGAATCGCAGACCCGCGCAGTGGACCTCAAGCGCAGCAGCGACGCCATTGAAGACGCGGTGTCGTCCGATTCGCTGGGTGTGTACCCCGACAAGAACGTGGCCGAGTCGCTGCAGCGCCTGCCGGGCGTCAGCGTCACCCGTGACCAGGGCGAAGGCCGCTTCGTGGTGGTGCGTGGCCTGGATGCCAACCTCAACAGCGTCAGCGTCGACGGCATTGCCATCGGTACCCCGGAAGATTCGAGCCGCGCCGCACCGCTGGACGTGATTCCGTCTGATTCGACCGAGCGCCTGCGCGTGGTCAAGTCGCCGACCCCTGACATGCCGGGCGACGCCATCGGCGGTGCGATCCTGGTCGAATCCGCCTCTGCGTTCGACCGCGACGGTCGCAGCCTGCGCGGCAAGATCGAAGGCAGCCACCAGCAGCTGTCCGGCCAGACCAGCCCGAAGGCGGCGTTCAACTACAGCGAAGTGTTCGCCGACACCTTCGGCGTGGCGCTGGGCGTGAACTACCAGAACCGCAAGTTCGAGTCGGACAATACCGAAGTCGAGTACGACGAAGTCGACGGCCTGGAAGAGGGCGAGCTGTTCCCGATCAGCCTGCAGCACCGCAAGTACGAGATCGAGCGCAAGCGCGTCGGTGCCAACCTCAACTTCGACTGGCGTCCCAGCGAGGGCAACAGCTACTACCTGCGCACCCTGTACAGCCAGTTCGACGACGCGGAAACCCGCCAGCGCACCATCTTCAACTTCGGCGATGGTGAGGTTACCGCGCTGGGCGGCAACCAGTACCGCGTGGACGAGCTGCCGGCCGACGCGATCCAGAAGCGCATGCGCTACCGCACCAAGGAGGAAAACACTTTTGCTGCCAGCCTGGGCGGTGAAAACCGCCTCACCAACGCGGTGGTGGATTACAAGGTCGGTTACACCCGCACTGAAGAGCGCGTCAACGACGAAATGGAAGCGCGCTTCGAGTACAACGGCGACGACCTGGGCGCGACCGTGCACCAGAGCAGCGGCATTCCGCGTTACACGCTGACCGATGCCAGCTGGATGGACAACGGAAACTATGACTTCGACCGCGTGGTGCTTTCGCCCAAGCAGGTGAACGACGAAGAGCGTAGTGCGCAGATCAATGTCCGCTTCGATGGCGACCGCTCCAGCTACAGGTTCGGCCTGCTCGGCCGCTGGCGTGACCGCGATGTGAACATCGACGAGAACGAACTGCGCGTCGGTCCGGAAATCGTGCTGTCGGACTGGACCACCTCCACGCCCGAACACCGTGGCGGCAGCCTGGGACAGGGCATGAGCTCGGATGCCATGCGCCGTTACTGGTCGCAGTTCGGCAGCCAGTACAGCGCCCGTCCTCAGGACGTCGGCGGCAATGCGATGACCTCGCTGGAAGAGGACTACACGGCGAGCGAAGACATCTTCGCCAGCTACGCGATGGGCACGTGGGACATCGGTTCGCTGCGCGTGATCGGCGGCGTGCGCGTGGAGAACACCCAGGTCAAGTCCAGCGGCAACAGCATCGACGTGGCCAGCAACGGCCGCAGCTACACGGTCACCCCGATCAGCGCCGACAAGAGCTACACCAACGTGCTGCCAGGCCTGCACCTGCGTTACGATGCGGGCAGTGACTGGGTATTGCGCGCGGCCGCCAACAAGACGGTCTCGCGCCCGTCCTTCGGCGACGCCGCCCCGCGCATCGGCTACAACCGGGGGGACGAGGAAGTCCGCCTGGGCAACCCGGATCTGGATCCGTACGAATCGAAGAACATCGACCTGTCGATGGAGCGCTACATCGGCAGCACCGGCATCATCTCGCTGGGCCTGTTCCACAAGTCGATCGATGGCTATATCGTCAACACCGTCAGCAACGACGATCCGGCCTACCCGGACTTCGAGGTCACCCGCGTGATCAACGGCGACAAGGCCAAGGTGTTCGGTGCCGAGTTCAACTGGCAGCAGCAGCTGAGCTTCCTGCCGGCCGGCTGGGACGGCCTGCTGGTCGGTGCCAGCGGCACCTGGCTGGACACGGACTTCAATCCGGGCCTGGACGGTCGCGATGGCGATGACTTCACCCTGCCCCGTGCTTCCAGGCACGTGTACAGCGCGCATGTCGGCTATGAAAAGGCCGGGTTCAGCACCCGCCTTGCTGCGGTGTATCGCAGCGAATACCTCGATACGCTCGGCGACAGCCGCGCCTTCGACATCTATGTGGCTCCCAACACCCAGCTCGACTTCAGCCTGGATTACAAGATCACCTCGAATGCAAGCGTGTACCTGGAAGCCCAGAACCTGCTGGACAAGCCGCTGGAGCTGTATCAGGGCGTGCGCTCGCGCACCCTGCAGAATGAAGAGTACGGCCGTACCTACGCCCTCGGCTTCAAGGTGCAGCTGTGATGCGGTCGCTTCCCGTTCTGAGCCTGCTCTCGTCGGCACTGCTGGCCGGCTGCACGCCGGCCGCTGCGCCCACTCCCGGTACGCCGGCGGTGGATGCGGCCGCCGCCACCACCGGCCGCAGCGTGGCCACCGTGGCCGAGGCCTTCCAGACTCCGATGACCCCGGACGACAACATCGACTCGCCGGCCAGCTGGACCACGCCGGAAGGGCAGGTATGGCTGATTGCCACCGCCAAGGCCACCGACAAGCTGGTGGTGTATGACGGGCAGACCGGCGCGCATCTGCGTGACGTCGGCAGCTTGGGCACTGCGCCGGGCCAGTTCGACCGCCCCAACGGGATCGCCGTGGTCGATGACCTGGTGCTGATCGTGGAACGCGACAACCATCGCGTGCAGGTGCTGCAGCTGCCGGACTTCAAACCGCTGGGCACCTTTGCTGAAGATGATCTGCGCAAGCCGTACGGCCTGTGGGTCAACAAGCAGGCTGATGGCTTTGACGTGTACGTGACCGACTCCTACGACGCCGGTGAGGACGCGCAGGGCAACGACATCCTGCCGCCGCTGGCCGAGCTGGACAAGCGCGTGCGCCGCTATGCGATGAAGGTCGCCGATGGCAAGGCCCAGGCCAACCTGGTATCGAGTATTGGGGATACCACCGAAGCTGGTGCGCTGCGCGTGGTCGAGTCGATCTGGGGCGACCCTGCCAATGACCGCCTGCTGATCGCTGAAGAAGACGAGACCTACGCCAGCGAGTTCAAGGTCTATACCCTGGAAGGCAAGTTCACCGGTACCACCTTCGGTCGTGACGCGTTCAAGGCCCAGGCCGAAGGCGTGATGCTGCGTGCCTGCGGCAAGGACGGCTGGTGGATCACCACCGAGCAGGGCAAGCAGCGCAGCGTGTTCCATCTGTTCGACCGCCACACGCTCAAGCATGTGGGGGCGTTCCAGGGCAACACGGTGGCCAACACCGATGGCATCTGGATGGACCAGAACGCCTCGCCGCGCTTCCCGCACGGCGCGCTGTACGCCGTGCATGACGACCGGGGCGTGGTCGCGTTTGACTGGGCCAGTGTGGCCAGGCAACTGTCTCTGCCGTTGGAGTGTACGAAGTGATGTGTATGCGTGCATGTTTGAACGCGCTGACCCTGGCGCTGCTGCTGTGCAGTGGTGCAGTCAGCGCGAAGACCGCCACCCAGGTGGAACCCAATACCCAGGTGCCGGCCGGCAACCGCCATTACGCCGCCACCGGCTTCCCGGACCGCATCGTTGCCTCACCGGCGCAGGACGCCGCGCATGGCTTCGGCGTGGCCTGGCGCACGGATGCGACGGTGAGCGCCCCGGTGCTGGAATGGGTGGTGGCGGGAGACTCGCCGGATGTGGGCAAGGTCACCCGGGTGACCGCCACCACGGCGGCACTGCAGACCGAGAACGGTGGTTCGCATCACCACCGGGTCGACATCACCGGCCTGTCCCCGGACACGCTGTACCTGTGGCGCGTGCAGGGCAAGGACACCTGGAGTGCCTGGAACCAACTGCGTACGGCCGGCAGCGCCGAGCAGCCGCTGACCGTGCTGTACTTCGGTGATACCCAGAACAAAAACCTCAGTCACGTCTCGCGCGTGCTGCGTGCCGGACTCAAGGCCGCGCCGGAGGCGCGCCTGAGCCTGTTCGCCGGTGACCTGGTCAGCGGCGGCGACGGTGAGGACGACAGCGAATGGGGCGAGTGGTTCGCCGCCGCCGGCTGGCTGCCGCAGGAGACCGCGGTGGCCCCGGCGATTGGCAACCACGAGTACTTCGAGGAGTTCGAGGACACTCCGCAGGAACGCCGTGTGCTCGGCAAGCACTGGCCGGTGACCTTCGCGCTGCCGCGCAACGGCACCGATGCCGCTGATACCAGCACCTACTGGTTCGACTACCAGGGCGCACGCTTCGTGGTGCTCGACGGCACCTCCGCGCTGGACCTGGGTACTGCCCAGGTGCAGGCGAAGTGGCTGGACATGGTGCTGACCGGCAATGCCCAGCGCTGGACCATCGTGCTGCTGCACCAGCCGTTCTACTCCCCGCGCGAAGGTCGCGAGAACACCGCGCTGCGCGAGCACATCCTGCCGGTGGTGCTCAAGCACAAGGTCGATCTGGTGTTGCAGGGTCACGACCATACCTATGGTCGTCGTGGCGAGGGGCAGCAGGCCACTCCGCAGTACGTGGTCACCGTAGCCGGGCCGAAGCAGTACCGGCTCTCGGACGAGGCGAGGGCGAGCATGGCTCCGGTCGGCGAGGACACCCAGCTGTTCCAGGTGCTCACGATCGATCCACAGCAGTTGCGTTACGAAGCACGGACCGTCACCGGCCGGCTGTACGACGGTTTCAGCCTGGACCGCCAGGCCGATGGCAGCAAGCGCATGACTGAACTCACCGAAGGCCGCATCGCCCCCCGCGACTGCGCGCGCGACCAGACCCTGAAGGGCCGCGCCGACCGTTGCTGGGAATGATGCACGCCGGGATTACGCTTGCCGGGCATGGCCCGGCACTACCTCCGCGTCGGGCGGTGCCCGGCCTCAAGTTCCACCGCCGGGCGGTGCCCGGCCTCAAGATCCACCGCCGGGCGGTGCCCGGCCTGATGACGTAGAGCCGGGCTTGCCCGGCTGCCTTTCGGAGCCAACCATGCCCAACCGCCTCCTCCCCCTTGCCGCCATCGCCACCGCCCTGCTGCTGCTCACCGGTGCCAGCTTCGCTGCCCCCACGGTCCTGCACCCGTTCCTCGCCGCACAACCGAAGAACGCCCCGGAATCTGCCAACCTGGCCGTTGAGATCCCGGCTGGCAGCTTCACCAAATACGAAATCAAGGAAGATGGCCTGGTCCACGTCGACCGCTTCCAGTCCATGCCGGTGGCATACCCCGCCAACTACGGCTCGATGCCACGCACCCTGGCCGGCGACAACGACCCGCTGGACGCACTGGTGCTCACCCGCGAGCCGCTGCACCCCGGCGTGATCATCAGCTTCCGCCCGATCGGCTATCTGAAGATGATCGACAAGGGCGAGCACGACGAGAAGGTCATCGGTGTGCCGTCCGACAAGGTCGACCCGACCTATGCCGGCATCCGCGATCTGAACGATCTGCCTGAGATTGAACGCCAGCGCATCGAAGCTTTCTTCCGCGTCTACAAGGACCTTCCCGAGGGACGTAATCCGGTGCAGCTCAACGGCTGGGGTAATGCGGCCGAAGCCAGGGCGCTGATCACCCAGGCGATGAAACGATTCGAGGCCACGCCCCGTTGAACGGTGCGCGTGACGCGCATGGCGCGTCATTACCGGTGTTGCCTCATCGTCGGTGATGAGGGCTGGATCGGGATCGGAAATCCGGGGGCGCGAATGGGGCATTGTGGATCGGGAACTCCGACTCGGACTCGGACTCGGACGGGGATGGGATGGGGTTGGGGACTGGTAGGGCGGCACGCCAGTCGACCGCCGATCGCGGTGCAGCGCCCGGGAAGGCATGACCCGGGATCGAAGAGAGACCTTCGGCGAAGTCCATGCGTCAACGCACCGATTGACGTTATCGGCCGTCGTCTGTCGACCGACGCTACCAAAGCATGTCCCGCACGCCGGCACCCGACAAACCCGGCAAATCCAGCACGGCTCGCGCAACGGGTCCATGCCGGACTTTTCACCCGCGATCCGTATCATCACGGTTCTTTCCGCCGTGGTCTTCGCCCGTGTCGTCAGCCCTGGTCTGGTTCCGCCGTGATCTGCGCCTGCAGGACAATCCCGCTCTGCACGCCGCCCTTGAAGCGGGGCACACGCCCGTTCCGGTCTACATCCACGCCCCGCATGAAGAGGGCAGCTGGGCTCCGGGCGAAGCATCCAACACCTGGCTGCACCGCTCGCTGGCCGCCCTTGACGCCGATCTGCAGGCGCGCGGAAGCGCGCTGGTCCTGCGCCAGGGCGACAGCCAGGCCGAACTACAGGCACTGATCGCCGAGACCGGCGCAGAGGCGGTGTACTGGAACCGCAAGTACGAACCGGCCACCCAGCCGCGCGATGCCACCATCAAACGTGAACTACGCGAGCAGGGCATCGACGCCCAGAGCTGCAACGGCAGCCTGATGTTCGAACCGTGGGACCTGGCCACCCAGCAGGGCGGGCCATACAAGGTATTCACCCCCTACTGGCGCAACGCACTGACGAGGTTGCACATTCCCGCGCTGCTGAAGCTGCCGGGCACACTTCCTGCGCACCACACCCGCAGCCTGCCGCTGGCAGACCTCAAGCTCACGCCAACGATCCACTGGGACCAGCAATTCTGGGAGCACTGGCAGCCGGGCGAAGCTGGCGCGCAGGAGGCGCTCAACGTGTTCGTCGACGGTGCCCTCAACGGCTACCGCCAGCAGCGCGATCTGCCTGATCGGGTCGGCACCTCGCTGTTGTCCCCGCACCTGCATTTCGGCGAAATCTCGCCCTGGCAGATCGTGCGCCGGCTGGAAGCCGAGCGCAGCGCCGGCCGCGATGCGGACATCGACGGCTACATCCGCGAACTGGGTTGGCGCGAGTTCTCGTACCACCTGCTGCATCACTTCCCGAAAACCCCGGAACACAATCTCAATCCGCGCTTCGACAGCTTCCAGTGGGCCCGTGCCAATTCCACCCAGTTGGCCGCCTGGCAGCAGGGCCGCACCGGCATCCCCATCGTCGACGCCGGTCTTCGCGAGCTGTGGGCCACCGGCTACATGCATAACCGGGTGCGCATGCTGGTGGCCAGCTTCCTGTGCAAGCACATGCGCCAGCACTGGCTGCATGGCGCGCGCTGGTTCTGGGACACGCTGGTCGACGCCGACCTGGCCAACAACACCATGGGCTGGCAGTGGGTGGCCGGCACCGGTGCCGACGCTGCCCCGTACTTCCGCATCTTCAACCCGGTGACCCAGGCGCAGAAATTCGATCCCAACGCCCGCTACATCACCCGGTGGGTGCCGGAACTGGGCGCATTGCCGGTCAAAGCACGCTTCGCGCCCTGGCAGACACCGGACCTGCTGGCGCAGCATGCGCCGTCGTATCCGGCGCTGCCGATTGTCGATCTGGCCGCAGGTCGGGATGCCGCGTTGGCCGCCTACCGCCGCACCGGCGGCGAGTGAAGCACGGCTCCCAGCTCCAGACAGCAACCTGAACAGAACACCCCCTCGTGCCCGATTCATCATGCCGGCATCGCGCTCGCGTGTTTATTCTTTGGGCCGTTCGCACGCCGCCGCAGTGGCACCCAAGGAGAAACCGACCATGAAGCTTTCCGCACCCCGCAATGTGGCCCTGGCCCTGATGACCGCCGCTGCGCTGACCGCCTGCGCCACGGGCGGCTCCTATGTGCAGAGTGACCCGTACGGCAACCCGACCGAACAGCAGAATCGCACGGGACGTAACGCGTTGATCGGCACTGCTATCGGCGTCGCGGCCGGCCTTCTCAGCGGCGACAGCGCCACCGAGCGCCGCCAGCACGCCATGGTCGGTGCAGGTATTGGTGCACTCGCCGGTGCCGGCGTGGGTGCATACCAGGATCGCCAGGAGCGCGCTCTGCGTGAGCGCACCGCCAACACCGGGATCGACGTCCAGCGACAGGGTGACAACATCACGTTGAACCTGCCGGACGGCATCACCTTCGACTTCGGCAAGTCCACGCTGAAGCCGCAGTTCTACAGCTCGCTCAATGGCGTGGCCAGGACCCTGAGCGAGTACAACCAGACCATGATCGAAGTGGTGGGCCACACCGACAGCATCGGCAGCGATGCGGTCAACAACAAGCTGTCCAAGGAGCGCGCCGATTCGGTGGCCGCCTATCTGACCGCGCAGGGTGTAGATCCGGTGCGCATTGAAACCCTGGGTGCCGGCAAGGCGTACCCGATTGCCGACAACAGCACCGATGCGGGTCGTGCCCAGAACCGTCGTGTTGAGATCCGTGTGATTCCGTTGAAGCAATAACCGCGCAGCGGTTATTGCAGCGACGCGAACGCATCGCAAAAAAGCCGCCTGGAAAGGCGGCTTTTTTGTAGAGCCGGGCTTGCCCGGCTGGCTTTTCGCAAGAACCCAACAGCAGCCGGGCAAGCCCGGCTCTACGAAGCGATCCAACATCAAGCGCAGCCACGCAGGGCGTGGCTCTACGGGCATTACCCCGCCGTCACCGTCTCCAGAATCCGCTTGCCGGTTTCCTGCAGCTCCGCTTCCACCTGCGTCTGCTGCTGCTTGGCCAGCTTCGCCGCCGGGCACTGCGCGAGCATGTAGTTCGCGTCGAAGTTCAGCTTTTCCACCAGGAAATCGACGAACACGCGCACCTTGGGCGAGACCAGACGGCCACCGGCGAACACCGCGTTGAAGTCCACTTCCGGCCCGGTCCAGCCAGCCAGTACGCGCCGCACCATGCCCGATTCGATGAAGGGCTTGGCCATCACGTCGCCGGTCAGCAGCAGCCCTTCGCCGCACACCAGCGCGCCATTCAACGCCGATGGATCATTGGCCACCAGCAGCGGATTCACCGGGAAATCGCGCAGATCGCCGCCGTTTTCGCCCAGCTGCCAGAAGAACCGGTTGTTGTTGAGATTGCGCGCCTTGCGCATCGCCAGAATGCGATGGAACTGCAGTTCGTCCGGATGCAGCGGCTCGCCATAGCGCTCGATGTAGGCCGGGCTGGCAAACACCTGCGTGCGCAGGCTTCCCAGCTTGCGTGCCACCAGGTTTGAATCGGGCAATGCACCCACCCGCAGCGCCAGGTCCGCTTCGCCCGCAATCAGGTCCAGCTTCTCGTTGCCCAGATGCATGTCCAGCTGGATCTCCGGGTACTGCGCATGGAACTGCCCCAGCAGCGGTGCGATCCAGGTGATGCCGATGGAGTAGGGCACGGTAAAGCGCAGCCAGCCACGCGGACCAGACTGCAGCTGGTTGACTGCGCCTTCGGCTTCTTCCAGTTCGCGCGCGATGCGTTGGCAGTGCTCGTGGTACACCGAGCCTGCCTCGGTCAGGCCGAGCCGCCGCGTGGTCCGGTGCAGCAGGCGTGCGCCCAGCCGGGTTTCCAGTTCCTGCACTTTGCGGCTGACCGTGGTCTTGGGCAGGCCGAGCGCGTTCGCAGCTGCAATGAAGCTGCCTTGCTCGACCACTTTGACAAAGATCAGCGTGTCGTTGAGATCGTGGGCCATGACGGAGTCCAGGTCAGAGGATGGAAATAGAGTGCCCGAAAGATTGTGCCGGGTACGGGACGATTATTCCCCTTAATCCGGACTAATCAAGGGGGAGTTTGAGGACTAATCTGCCCCCATTCCCGAATTGAAGGACCCTGGCCATGCGCCTGCGGAACATTCTCGGCCACATCTTCGGTGGCCACAACACCTCACTGGACCTGGCCATGACCGTTGAAAAGCGCCCGGGTCCGTTCTCCGATAAGGCTTTCCGCGACTTCACCCCGGCTCCCCGGGCCCAGCGCGGCGGCACCGTCCGCCTGGCCCCGCGCCAACCCGGCCGACTGGCTGGAATTGGGATTATCCCGGTTGCGGGAGTGAAAGTCCCATGAGCGGGACGCTGGCCCCCGAAGTACTGGTGCTGGGCGGCACCGGCAATGTGGGGCAGGGTATTGTCGCCGCATTGCTGGAAGCCGGCAGCCCGGTGCTGGTGGTCGGCCGCGACCCCGGCCGGCTGGCCGCGCTGCGCGAGCAGTTCGCTGACGAGCCCGGCCTGGAGACGATGCTGGGCTCGGTGGCCGATGACGGCTCGGCGCGCGCGCTGGCCGAACGCATCGCCCAGCGTCCGCGTGCGCTTGCGGCTGTGATCGCCAGTCTCGGCGCACCGCTGCGCTCGGCGAGGCTGCTGGACAAGTCCGCCGATTGGCTGCAGCAGCGCCTGCATACCGACCTGATGCCGCACGTCAACGCTGCCCATCACCTGCTGCCGTTGCTGCAGCCGCGCGCCGGCGGTGCCCACTACGTGGTCATCGGCAGTCCGTGCGGCATGCGCCCGTGGGCCGGTCACGGTGACACCTCGGTGGCTTCGGCCGCGCTGCGCATGTTCGTGCAGGTGCTGCACGAAGAAGCACAAGGTGTCGGCGTGCGTGCGCAGATGCTGGAAGTGGCGCACCCGGTGTGTACCCCGGTGAATGCCGCCAATGCCTGCGCCGAATGGCCCAGCGCGCTGGCGGTCGGTCGTCGCGTGGTGTCGGTGCTGGATGACTGCCGCGACACCCGCCCGTTCCTGCGCTGTGACACGCGTGACAGCGTCCTGCCCAAGGGCCTGCTGAAGATGAGCGGCCCGGTGCCTTGGAACAACTCGCTCGACATGGCTTGACCTCAACCATTGTTGAGGTCCGAACATGCGCCCCCTGTTGCAACTGCTTCCCCGTTACCACCCCCTACGGATGATTCCCATGAACCTTTCTTCCTCTACTCCGATTGTCCGGCGCATTGCGCTGGGTACCGTGACCGCCCTGGCCCTGGCGGTGATGGTCGGCTGCAGCGGCAGCCACGCTGAAACCGCCGCGCCGCCGCCGCCGCAGGTCACCGCCGCGCCGGTCCTGATCAAGCCGGTCAGCCAGTGGGACGACTTCAGCGGCCGCGTTGAAGCCGTGCAGAGCGTCGAGCTGCGTCCCCGCGTGAGCGGCTACATCGACAAGGTCAACTACACCGAAGGCGAAGAGGTGAAGAAGGGTGACGTGCTGTTCACCATCGACGCCCGCAGCTACCAGGCCGAGTACGATCGTGCCCGCGCCGAACTGACCCGTGCCCGCACCCAGGCCAGCCTGGCCCGCAGCGAGTCCGACCGCGCCAAGAAGCTGTCCGACCAGCAGGCGATCTCGACCGAAACCTGGGAGCAGCGCCGCGCCGCCGCCGACCAGTCCGGTGCTGCCGTGCAGGCTGCCCAGGCGGCACTAGATGCCGCTGCGCTCAACCTGGAGTTCACCAAGGTGCGTGCGCCGATCAACGGTCGCGCCGGCCGTGCGATGGTGACCGCCGGCAACCTGGTCACCGCCGGCGACAGCGCCAGCGTGCTGACCACGCTGGTGTCGCTGGACACCGTGCACGTCTACTTCGATGCCGACGAAGGCACCTTCCTGCGTTACGCGCAGATGGCGCGCAAGGGCGAACGCCCGAGCGAGCGTGACAGCGAATTGCCGGTGAAGGTCGGCCTGTCTGGCGAGGAAGGCTATCCGCACACCGGCAAGGTCGACTTCCTCGACAACCAGGTGACCCGCAGCACCGGCACCATCCGCGTGCGTGCGCTGCTGGACAACGCCGACCGCGCCTTCACTCCGGGCCTGTTCGCCCGCGTGCAGTTGCTCGGCAGTGGCCAGTTCGAGGCCATGCTGATCGATGAAAAGGCCGTGCTCACCGACCAGGACCGCAAGTATGTGTACGTGGTTGACGACAAGAACACTGCCCAGCGCCGCGACATCGTGCTGGGCCGTGGTGCCGAGGGCCTGCGCATCGTGCAGCAGGGCCTGAAGGCCGGCGACCGCGTCATCATTGACGGCGTGCAGAAGGTGTTCATGCCGGGCATGCCGGTGCAGGCCAAGGCGGTGGCGATGCAGGCCGAAGCCAAGCCGGCATCCGCGGTTGCTTTGAAATAACGTGCAGCCGGGCATGGCCCGGCTCTACATCGGTCGCGTCTCATGCGGGGCGCTCTTTTCATGGTCGGTGACGACCGTGGCGGGGGCCTGCATGCCGGCGTTGGCGAAAACCCCAGGAATCCCCTCATGGACTTTTCCCGTTTCTTCATCGACAGGCCGATTTTTGCGGCGGTGTTGTCGATTGTGATCTTCGCCGCTGGCTTGATCTCCATACCAATCCTGCCGATCGGTGAGTACCCCGAAGTGGTGCCGCCGTCGGTGGTGGTGCGTACCGTCTACCCCGGTGCCAACCCCAAGGTGATTGCTGAAACCGTGGCCACGCCACTGGAAGAAGCGATCAACGGCGTGGAAGGCATGATGTACATCAAGTCGGTGGCCGGTTCGGACGGCGTGCTGCAGATGACCGTCACCTTCCGCCCCGGTACCGACCCGGATGATGCGGCGGTGAAGGTGCAGAACCGCGTCGCCCAGGCGCAGGCGCGCCTGCCCGAAGACGTGCGCCGCCAGGGTGTGACCACCCAGAAGCAGTCGCCGACCTTCCTGATGGTGGTGCACCTGACCTCGCCGAACGGCAAGTACGACACCCTGTACCTGCGCAACTACGCCCGCCTGCACGTCAAGGACGCGCTGGCCCGTATTCCGGGCGTGGGCGATGCGCAGATCTTCGGCGGTGGCGACTATGCCATGCGTGCCTGGCTGGACCCGGACAAGGTTGCCGCGCGCGGCCTGACCGCCAGCGACGTGGTGCGCGCGATGCGCGAGCAGAATGTGCAGGTCTCGGCCGGCCAGCTCGGTGCCGAGCCGATGCCCAACAGCCAGTTCCTGACCCTGATCAACGCCCAGGGGCGCCTGCGCAGCGAGCAGGAGTTTGGCGACATCGTGCTCAAGGCCGGCGAAGACGGCGAAGTGGTGCGTCTGTCCGACGTTGCCCGGGTTGAGCTGGGTGCCGGTGACTACACCCTGCGGTCGCAGCTGGACGGCAAAAACGCCGTGGGCATCGGTATCTTCCAGGCCCCGGGAGCCAACGCGCTGGAGATCCGCGATGCGGTGATCGGCACCATGGACGAGATGCAGAAGACCTTCCCGGCCGACGTCAAGTATGAAGCGGTGTACGACACCACCATCTTCGTGCGCGACTCGATCAAGGCCGTGGTATCGACCCTGCTTGAAGCCATCGCCCTGGTGGTGCTGGTGGTGATCCTGTTCCTGCAGACGTGGCGTGCCTCGATCATTCCGCTGATCGCCGTGCCGGTGTCGGTGGTGGGTACCTTTGCCGCACTGTACGTGCTGGGCTTCTCGATCAACACGCTGAGCCTGTTCGGCCTGGTGCTGGCGATCGGCATCGTGGTCGACGACGCCATCGTGGTGGTGGAGAACGTTGAACGCAACATCGAGGAAGGGCTTTCGCCGACCGCGGCCGCACACCAGGCGATGAAGGAAGTGTCCGGGCCGATCATCGCGATCGCGCTGGTGCTGTGCGCGGTGTTCGTGCCGATGGCGTTCCTGTCCGGTGTCACCGGCCAGTTCTACAAGCAGTTCGCGGTGACCATCGCCATTTCCACGGTGATCTCGGCGATCAACTCGCTCACCCTGTCGCCGGCGCTGGCCGCGCGTCTGCTCAAGCCGCACGGTGCGCCCAAGGATGCGCCGAGCCGTTTGATCGACCGCCTGTTCGGCTGGGTGTTCCGTCCGTTCAACCGCTTCTTCAAGTCCAGCTCGGAGAAGTACGAGCGTAGCGTCTCGAAGATCCTCGGGCGTCGCGGTGCGGTGTTCGTGGTGTATGCGGTGCTGCTGGTCGGTACCGGCTTCATCTTCAAGATCGTCCCGCCGGGCTTCATCCCGACCCAGGACAAGCTGTACCTGATCGCTGGTGTGAAACTGCCGGAAGGTTCATCCATCGCCCGCACCGATGAAATGCTGCGCAAGGTGGCCAAGATCGCCCAGGAAACCGACGGGGTGGCGCACACCATTTCGTTCCCGGGTCTGAACGCGCTGCAGTTCACCAACACGCCCAACACCGGTGTGGCGTTCATTCCGCTCAAGCCGTTCAACGAGCGAAATGGTCGTACCGCTGCGGAGATCAATGCCGAGATCAACCAGAAGATCGCCGGGCTGGGCGAGGGCTTTGCCTTCGCGATGATGCCGCCGCCGATCCTGGGCCTGGGTAACGGCAACGGCTACCAGATGTTCATCGAGGACCGTGGCAACCTGGGTTACGGCGCGCTGCAGAATGCCGTGCAGGCGATGCAGGGTACCGTCGCGCAGACCCCCGGCATGGCGTTCCCGATCACCAGTTACCAGGCCAACGTGCCGCAGCTGGATGCGGAAGTGGATCGCGTCAAGGCCAAGGCCCAGGGCGTGGAGCTGACCGAACTGTTCGACACCCTGCAGACCTACCTGGGCTCGTCGTACGTCAACGACTTCAACCAGTTCGGTCGTACCTGGCAGGTGATCGCCCAGGCCGACGGCCAGTTCCGTGACAAAGTGGAAGACATCGGCAAGCTGCGTACCCGCAACAACCGTGGCGAGATGGTGCCGATCGGCTCGATGGTGACCGTCAAGGAAACCTACGGCCCGGACCCGGTGCTGCGCTTCAACGGCTACCCGGCCGCGGACCTGGCCGGCGAAGCTGACCCGCGCCTGCTGTCTTCGGCGGAAGCCATGAACAAGCTGACCGAAATCGCCGGGCAGGTGCTGCCGGCCGGCATGACCACCGAGTGGACCGACCTGAGCTACCAGCAGGCCACCCAGGGCAATGCCGCTTTCATCGTGTTCCCGGTGGCGATCCTGCTCGCCTTCCTGGTGCTGGCCGCGCTGTATGAAAGCTGGTCGCTGCCGCTGGCGGTGATTCTGATCGTGCCGATGACGCTGCTTTCCGCCCTGTTCGGCGTATGGTTGACCGGCGGTGACAACAACGTGTTCGTGCAGGTCGGCCTGGTGGTGCTGATGGGCCTGGCATGCAAGAACGCGATCCTGATCGTCGAGTTCGCCCGCGAACTGGAAATGGGCGGCAAGGGCATTGTAGAAGCCGCGCTGGAAGCCTGCCGCCTGCGTCTGCGTCCGATCGTGATGACCTCCATCGCCTTCATCGCCGGTACTGTTCCGCTCGTGCTCTCGCACGGTGCCGGTGCCGAGGTGCGTTCGGTCACGGGTATCACGGTGTTTGCCGGCATGCTGGGCGTCACCCTGTTCGGTCTGTTCCTCACCCCGGTGTTCTACGTGGCGCTGCGCAAGCTGGTCACCCGCAAGGGCGGCGGCCAGCTGGTCAGCCACGGCGCACCCACTGTCCACCATCACTGAATCCATTCCCTGCGAGGTTATTGAAATGACGACTGAAACCCAGAAGATCGCCCTCGTCACCGGTGCCACCCGTGGGATCGGCCTGGAGACCGTGCGTCAGCTGGCCCAGGCCGGCGTGCACACCCTGCTGGCCGGACGCAACCGCGACACCGCCGTTGCCGCCGCGCTCAAGCTGCAGGCCGAAGGGCTGCCGGTGGAAGCCATCCAGCTGGACGTCAACGACAGCGCCAGCATCGAGGCCGCCGTAAAGACCGTAACCGAGCGCCACGGCCAGCTGGACATCCTGGTCAACAACGCCGGCATCCTGGTCGATGACACGTCGCTGGCCCCATCGCAGCAGAGCCTGGACACCTGGCGCACCACCTTTGAAACCAATGTGTTCGCGGTGGTCGCGGTGACCAATGCGTTCCTGCCGCTGGTCAAGGCCGCACCCGCCGGGCGCATCGTCAACGTGTCCAGCATCCTGGGCTCGCTGACCCTGCACAGCCAGCCGGGTTCGCCGATCTACGGCTTCGCGGTTCCGGCTTACAACGCCTCCAAGAGCGCGGTGAATGCCTGGACCGTGCAGCTGGCCTATGAACTGCGCGACAGCACCACCAAGGTCAACACCGTGCACCCCGGTTACGTGAAAACCGACATGAACGGCGGCGAAGGCGAGATCGAGATCAGCGAAGGCGCGCGTTCCAGCGTCGGCATGGCGCTGATCGGGGCCGACGGTCCCAACGGCAGCTTCACCTACCTGGGTGAGGTGCTGCCATGGTGATTCGTGTGTTGACAGCGGCCGTGACCAGCGCGCTGCTGGCCGGCTGCGTCAGCGTCGGTCCCAACTACCAGGCACCACCGGCACAGCCGGTGGTCCTGCAGGGAGCCGCCGCCGACGTGTTCACCAGCGCATCCCCGGTGGCCAGCTGGTGGGCGCAGTTCGATGACCCGGTGCTGGAGGGCCTGGTGCACGATGCACTGGGAGCCAACCTGGACCTGCGCATCGCCATGGCGCGTGTGCGTGAAGCGCGCGCGGTGTTCGTCGAGCAGCGTCTGGACCAGCTGCCGCACGTCACTGCCGGCGGCAGCTACGACCGCCGCAAACAGCCGGACGCCACCGTCGGCGGCGACCGTGTGTTCAGTGAAACCTACCAGCTGGGCTTTGATGCCGGCTGGGAGCTGGATCTGTTTGGCCGCCAGCGTCGCGCTGCTGAAGCGGCGCGCGCCGATCTGGGTGCCGAGCAGGACAACCTCGCCGATGCCCAGGTTACCGTCGCAGCAGAAGTGGCACGCAATTACTTCGAGCTGCGTGGCAGCCAGAAGCGCATCGACGTGGCCCAGCGCACCCTGGTCAACCTCCGCGAAACCCAGCGCCTGACCGAAGCGCGCTGGGAGCTGGGTGCCGGCAGTGAGCTGGATGTGCAGAGCAGCCGCGCGCGGTTGAAGGCGATTGAAGCCGACATTCCGCTGCTGGAAGTCGCCGAAGTGCAGTCTCGCCATCGTCTGGCCGTGCTGCTGGGCCAGCGCCCGGATGCACTGGATGCGCGGTTGCAGCCGCAGGACGTGCCGGCCTACGCCAAAGCACTGCCGCTTGGCGACACCACCGACCTGCTGCGCCAGCGTGCGGATGTACGCAGTGCCGAACGTCGCCTGGCGGCCGCCACCGCGCGGGTCGGCGTCGCCACTGCCGACCTGTTCCCGCGCATCAGCCTGAGCGGCTTCGTCGGCTTCCTGTCCGGCGATGCCAGCGGTCTGGTCAACGGCAACAACAAGGCCTGGTCGGTGACGCCGTCGATCAGCTGGGCCGCATTCGACTTCGGCACCGTGAAGGCTCGCCTGCGTGCCAGCAAGGCGCAGGCAGACGGCGCGGCGGCGGAGTATGAGAAGGCGGTCCTGCTGGCGCTGGAGGACACCGAGAATGCGTTGACGCGCTATGCCAAGCAGCAGGCGCGCCTGGGCATCGTGGTGGAGCAGGCGCAGGCCGCCCGGCGTGCCGAGCAGTTGGCGCAGATCCGCTATCGCGAAGGGTCGGAGGATTTCCTGACCCTGCTGGATGCGCAGCGCACCCAGCTGGCCGCTGACGATGCACTGGCGGCGGCCGAGTCGACGGTGAATGTCAGCGTGGTCGGTGTGTACAAGGCACTGGGTGGCTGGGGCCAGCAGCGTGATGCCACGCCGCCGGCCATCGCCGGCACCATGCGCTGAGTGGGCGGGGAAGGACGGCAACGCCGTCCTTCCCCGCGATGTAGGCATTCCCCGCGACCGCGCGCCGGTGGACTCCGCGTTGACGGCATTGCCTCTGCCGTACTCCGCAGTCACAAGGCTAAATAGGCACCCCCATCACAGGAAGTGTGCCGATGCATCAGCAATACCGGGAAGACAATCGCATGCGCGCGGCCAGTCTTTCAGCGGGCGTCGTGGTGCTGTTGATCCTGGCCGTATTGACCGTCACGCTGGGGTTCGCGCGTCTGCCTGACCCGTTGCTGGAACTCGGTGTCGTGGTAATCGGCCTGTTCCTCGCCGTCAGCGCACGCATCTACCAGGCCCGCGAACAGCACCTGGCGGTGTGCCGTGCGCTTGAGCGCCTGCGCAGTCACCCGCCGTGATCTCCGTAACCTTGGCTTTGGCTCGCCGCGATCCACGTAGAGCCGGGCTTGCCCGGCTGCCGCGCCCGCTGCAAAAGCGGCCGGCCAAGCCCGGCTCCACGCAATTGCCCGATCAACGTGTGACCGGAATCTCCACCTCCGCCATCACCGGGAAATGATCCGAAGGCAACACCCCGCCGGTCCTGTCATCCAGGGTCACGAACCGCAGCACCTTCACTCCGCGCACCAGGATCCAATCCAGCTCGGTGCTTGGGGTGCCGCTGAAATCATGGAAGGTCAGCCGCGGACCCTCCACCTTCGCCGCCACCTTGCGCGCATCCTCCAGCGCTGCAGTGAACGTGGCATACGTCTCGCTACCGGGTTCGCTGTTGAAGTCCCCGGTCACCACCACCGGCACACCCGCAGGCAGCTGCTGCAGCCGCGCCGCGATCACCTTGGCACCCTTTACCCGTCGCGGCTCATCTTCATCCCGGTAGGGCAGGTGGGTATTGAGCAGGTAGAAGCGCTGCCCATCGGCGACACGTTCGAACAATGCCCACGTCACCATGCGCGGGAACAGATTGCCCCAGGTGATGCTGCCGGCCACTTCTGGCGTGTCGGACAACCAGAAGTCGCCCGATTCCACCACCTTCAGCTGGGCGCTGTCATAGAACACGCCCATGTGCTCATCACCCTCGCCACCGCGCCGGCCCTGGCCGAACCAGCGGTAGCCGGGCAGGTGCGCGGTCAGGTACTCGGCCTGCTTCTGCACCAGTTCCTGGGTGCCGACCACCGCCGGCTTCTGCGCCTGCAGCAGCGCCACCATTGCATCGCGGCGGTCGTCCCAGCGCCGCCCCGGTTCGGTATCCACCGGGGTGCGTACGTTGAACGACATCACCCGCAGCGGCTCGGTGGTCGAACCCGGTACCTCGGCCTGCGCCGCACCACAGGGCACGGCCAGGGCCAATGCGAACGCCAGCAACCGCCGCAACGTGCGGCCCGTTTGAATCAACTGCATCGGAATCCCTCCATTCCATGAAAACGATTCCAAGGGTCGCACGGATGGCACCGCGGGACTATGCACGGGTTGGCGGTTTTTCCATCTGACGGCTCATTTCACATAGTCGATCAGGTACCGCACCGACAAGCCCGCCTGTACCCCCATTGCGTCCAGTTCCTGCTTCAGGCGCGGCATCAGCAGGCCTCCACAGGTGGAGCACAGGCCCAGGATGCTCCAGAGCTTGATCTGCCTGATCTGGCCAGGATCGATGCGGATACCCGGATCGTCCGACTTCAGGGCCTGGAGGAACTTGCGGGTGGCCACGTTCTCTGAGTCGCCGCCGCGATCGAACCAGATGGTTCGGCTGTCGCCGTCGTGGCGCAGTACTGGCAAGGTGCTGAACATCGCACTCGGAGCCTCCTTCTCCTTCGCTGCATCAATGAAGGTCATCGTGCCGGTGTTCTCCGGCACCGTAAGCTGCACTTTCTTTGCCCGCTCACCACTGGACAGGGACGAGAAGACGAAGGTGCCGTCCGTGGTCTCCACCTCGAGAAACGCGAAGTTGGCTCCGTTCACATGCTTGAGCAGGCGCTGCCCCGTCTCTGGCTGGGCCAGGCATTCCGCAGTCAGCGGTACCCACTCCGACTCCTTGCCACGCAAAGGCATGATCTTGTTGAGAATGTCGGCCACTGCCTGGCGCTCCTGTTGTGAACAGCCCTGCAGCGCTTTCCAGTCGGGAATCAGAAGACGACTGAGTTCGATGAATCTCTTCTGCTCACGATTGCCCGACGCGACCTTTTCAGAAAAGTCATTCAAGCTGTTGTGCAGCCCGTGCTGCTGGCAGTACCTGCGGTACTCATCAAAGGTGCCGTACAGCTTGCGCTGCTCCTCGCTCATTCCGGGGCGCAGGTAGTTGAACGCCATTTCCTGGATGTTGCGCTGCAGCTGCTGCCACTCCGGATTTTCGCGATGCATTCGGTACAGCTCCGACCGCTGCAGATAGCGGTTGATGTCCGTGTTGTCCTGCATCGGCGTGAAGTGCAGTACATCCTCGGGCCGCTGGGGCACAGCAGCCGCGTAGTACACGCCCCGGTCCACCTCGACGGCGATGGAGGGAATGCCGCCGACCGACATCAGCACACCACGCAGTTTGCGGCTGTCGTTGATGCCGGCGGCAATCGGGCCCAGCTCAATGACAGGCAGGTAACCATTCACCACGAAGCGAAACGCATGGTTGACCGGTTGCGGCAGCCCCAACGTATCGCCCGGCCGCTGATAGCCCTGAATATGGGGCAGATAGGAGACCTGCAGCGGAATGCCAAGGGCCTCGGCTTCTTCCGGGGTCAGTGGTGCCAGCTTGGGGGGCATGCGACGCCCCTGTCTGGACAGGGGTGTGTGCCACATGCAGGCCTGGCCCTGGTGGGTGATCACCTGCGCCACTTCATTGGCAGTGCGCGGCCCTATCCGCAGCGGGGTTTCCTGCCAAAGAAGGGGCAGGCTTTCCAGAACGGTGTCTTCTTCTCCCTCCACCAGGGCCGGCGCACCTGGCAGCGACAGCGTTACCGGTTGGTATTCGATGAACCCGAAGGCATAGGGGCCCAGCTGATCCGTCGAAGGATCGTCCGGCAGGGCCTTGAGCCGGTCGGGCACGAAGCGCAGGCGGGTCGGCGCAACACAGGTCACCGGCCGCGGTATCGCCTCCACGCCGCGCTGCACCCGGCAGCCCTGTGCATCCAACTCCTGCACTTCGCCGGTTTGCCCTCCGTGCACCTCGCGCTGGTACAGGCTGCCGTCGGCCGGGTCCAGCAGGTACGGGGTGCCGTCAATCCAGACCTCCCAGGCTCCATCGCTACGCTCGAAAATCCGCGCATCGGTGGCAGCGCCCACCTGAAGACGGATGCCGCCTTGCACCGACGTGGTAGGCAACAGCGCCGGCAGGGGCGCGTGCAGCGCCACGTTGTTCAACGCCGGCCCGTAGGCGGCGCGCTCGATGGGGTCGTAGCGATACCAGCCGCCATCGCCGCGGATCAACAGGGCAGGCGGGGACGCACCGGCCCGGCCGATCGCCAGCGTGGCTGCTTCATCATCCAGCACGTCGTACAGGTCGGTGGAAGCGGCACCGTGCGCCACGCAGTCGTCCACGGCACGCGCAGCGGTGCCAAGCTCGGACTCGCGCTGCAGCAGCGTCCGCAGCCAGCCCGCTGCCTGCAGTGCGCTGTCCAGACCCCGGCTGCCCAGCCACAGCGCCGCCCTGCCCAGGTCGGCCAGCATCGTCAGCCCGCTCTGGGCGGCCAGTTCACGTCCGAACGCAAGCAGCGCATCGCCGGTGTGTGCGACCAGGGAGTTCACCGTGCGTTCGCCGCCTGCTTCGACGATACGCGCCGAATAGCCGACGAGGCCGCCGATCAGGTCCAATCCGCAGCCGACAAGGGTACCAACCGAGGTGTCCCCCTGGATCAGGTGCCGGCCGCAGGCGTAGAACGGAATGATGAACTCGGCGATGTCCTCCAGCAGTTCCTTTTCGCGTGCCACCAAGGCTTCGTAGCGGGTCAACCGCTTCAGTTCCGCCTCGCTGATCTGCTTCATGCGGTCGTCGAGCAGCAGATGCGCGCAGGAGAGCGCCACCATGTGCAGCGACTGCACATCGCCGAGGGTGATCCGGTACGGCGATGCCGTCAGGTCCAGCGTACTGACCGGGGTCAGGCGTTCATCCCGTACGGCGGGCGTGCTGCCATCGATCAACCCTTGCGCATCCACCCACGGGCCTTGCCGGGCGTCATCCACCGCGCGCCGGATCAGCCCTGCGCTGGGCAGCACTTCGAAGTACACCGCTGGCTGGCCGGTGTTGGCGGGTTCGCACTTCAGCAACAGCCCCTGCCTGGCCTGCTGCCCGAAGGCGGTGACCTGCAATGCCGTGCAGGTTCCCTGTTCCAGCACGGCGCGGTCGGCCGCCGGCAGTGCGCGCAGCAGGTCTTCGATCAGCCCGGCCAGTCCCTCAGTGACCCGCTGCTGGTACACCGCAAACGCGGCGTCGTACTGCGTCCGCGTACTGGGCCCGTTCGTCCACACGTAGGCGTCAGCCACCAGCAGCATCTGCAGGGAGTCATCCGCGGTCAGCAGCGTGTCGATCTCCTTTCCACCCACCATGCCGGCTCCAGGGCTCACCAGGCCCACCACGCCGCGTTCGGCGTGCAGCCAGCTGGACGGGACAATGCCGTGTGCGGCCAGCAGGCCCGCCGGCAACTCATGGAACGGGCGGGACCAGTAAGCGCGATCGACACCGGCTGCGATCAGGGTGCGCTGGGCCATCTGCAGCCGCTGCGGCGCAGGGGTCGTGATCTTGTCCAGGTTCAGCGCCTGCCGTTCGTGCGTCTCCTGCAGCAGGTCAAGCGCCATCCGCGCCTGTTCCGGTGTCACGGCATCCACGCGGTTCAGTCCAGGCAGGCGGCCCTGGGCGATGGCATGCAGCACCGCTGGACGCAGCATTGCGCGGGCCCACGCCGCGTGCAGTGCATTCTGGTCACCCACGTGTGCGGACGGCCCGGCCAGCTGTCCCGGCAGGGCACACAGCATCGTAAAGCGGGCGTGCGCGCTGGCACCGGGCTGCATCGCCTCCAACAGTGCAACGCCATGCAGGAACAGCAGACCGGTGGCGGAGCCCGGCTGCAACCAGTCCGGGACGTCCGTCACCAGCAGTGCTGGCTGGTCGAGTTCCCGAAGCAGCAGCCACTCCAGCTGCCCGATGGCGGCCGCCTCGGTCCCCGGGTGCCGTCGTTTCAACGTGACGTGCACCTCGCGCCGCATGTCGGCGAAAGTGCGGTCGACAATGTCCGGAGCATTCAGTCGTGCGCGCAGGACGTCCATCTGCGCACGGCCCACGTAGTGCTGCAACAGGGCCTGCGCCACCAGTTGCCGCGCGCCCTGGGGAGAGGGCGGGCTACGGACCTCCGCACCCACCCAATCAGTCTGCCGCAGCAACTGCTGGCCGAGAAGGGCAAAGGCCTGTGTGCGCGACATCAGTTCCCACAGGTCGGCCGGGTTCAGCGCAGCTGTCTGCAGCACCTCCAGGCCGAAGCGGCTCAGCAGCGTCTGCAAGGGCGGCAGGGCGTGGGTGTCCAGCAGCGGCGGCGCAGGCCATTCGCGCACGTCGCGTTCCGGTGCCTCCAGCAGATCCCACACGCCGGTGCTGTTGCCTTGCGATGGCGCGGCCGAAGTATCAGCGACGGCCGGCCACAGTGGAAACATCAACGGCAGGCGGGCCGGGTCGGCCGGGGTGGTGTGCGGCAGCAACGCGATGGCCAGCAACAGCGCGTGCTGCGGGTGGCGCAGCAGCAAGGGGGCATGCCGTGTCAGTTCCACTGCCAGCGAAAGCACCGGTGCGCTGCCATGCGCGAACTGCGCGCTGATGTTCTGCGCAGATGGCACCGAGGAGTGGGCACCCGGGGGCAGCTGTGACAACAGCGCCGAGCGCAGCAGCTGCGCACCGACCTCACCGTCCACCGGGGCCTGCGTATCCAGCGTTCCATCGTTGAGCGCCTGCATCCACTGTGCAGTGGCATTGCGGCCTTCGCTGCTGTCCAGCCACTGCTGCAGTGCATGGGGGCCGTGCACGATCATCGACCAGATCGGCGGCAGGCCCCCGTCGGTGACGGCATCCTCCATGTTCAGCGCGGTCTGGATCACCGATGCCAGACCATCCTGCAGGCTGGCAGCACCGGGCGGGCAGACCACCGCCGCCAGCGCGTGGCCGGACTGCGATGCCAGCCACGCCGACGGCAGCAGGCGTGGGACAGGCTGGCTGCGTTCGTCTGCGTTCGCGCCGACCGCGGAGACGGCACGGCCGGACGCATTGAAGAAGGCCTGGTAGACGGTGCTTGCCGTTGTGTAGTGGCGGTCGGCCTCCTGCAACGGCACTTCGACCAGCGCATAGAGTTCGTGCAGCGGCTGTATCAGGCGGCGCAGGTAGACGTAGAGGTCCTGGAGATCCTGCGGACGAACCGGGCCCGCTGGCAGATCCAGCCATGCCTTCAGCTGGCTCGCCATGACATGGAAGTACACGCCCACGCCGGCTTCCCAGCTGGGTGTCCCGGCATCGCGTGCGGCCAACGTATCTGCCTGTATCCGCCAGTCGTGGGCATCTGCCTGCGCGGATCGCCAATCGTCCAGTGGACTGCCGTACAGCATGCGGGTCACCACCACCGCGAGCTGGGCAAGGCAGCGGTCGGCGGCGCTCAGCCGTTCGAACGTGGTGAGGGTCAGCAGGGGATGCGGGGTGTCCACCAGCCACTGGCGCAGTTCGCGCGTGTCGACCGGCGCGCAGCCCAGAAGCGGTGGCCTCACGCGCCTGGCGTGCTGTTCGATCAATTCCGGCGTCAGCGGCGTGGGGGCCTGGGCCGCCTTCGGGCGGGTCATGCGCAGGGCCCGTTTGAAGTATGCGCGGCCGGCATCCGGTGCTTCGGGGTTGTACTGCACCAGCAGCTCGCCCGCTGCCACCCCGATGCGGGCCAGCGCATGCAGGGCGGCCTGCTGCGTTGGCGCGTCGTCTGGATGACGGTGGTGGCTGTGCGCATGAACACGCCCCATCAACTGGCGCAGCAGTCGCATGAACAGATAGACATGTGTATCCGGGCCAGCGCGCTCGATCTGTTCGCGCTGCCAGTCGGCCAGCTCGGGCATCTGCCGGATGCTGTCAAACAGCGCCAGACCCTGCGGCGAAGCAAAGAACCGCTCCAGCGCATCTGGGCTGGGCGGTCGGTTGTGCAGTGGCACGCCTGCCAGTGCGAACAGGTCCGTGATCCCGGTCAGCAGTCCCTGCGGCGAGCGCTCCACGTAACCGGGCAGGGCCCGCCACCAGGAGCCGGCGCGGACCTCATCGATCAGGCCATGCAGCAACAGCAGCGGTGCATGTCCGGGTATCCCGCCGAACAGCTGCGCCCCCACGCCTGGCAGCGGGGCCGGCGCTGCATGCGCTGCCTGCGCTGCCGCCCGTTCATCGGTGAGTGCACCCGCACGGGCGCGCGGAGGTGTCCACGGCATGGGAAAGAAGGAAGCGGCGGGCGGCTCAGCAGCCGGTGCTGCCATCGGCGCATCCGGCTCGGGCACCTTGCCCAGCAGGTGCGTATAGGCGCGCATCACTGCATCGTCGGTCAACACATCAGGTTGCTGACGGCGCATGAACTGCGCGATCTGTGCGGCGGCTTCGCGCTGCAATCCCGAGATGAAATGGCGATTGGCATGGCATCCTCCCAGCCGCGCCAGCGCCGTGCCGGGTGTGCGACGGCCGAGCAGGCCGCGCGTGACCAGGTTGCGCGCCTCCAATGCCTGTGCGTGGTCCGGCGCTTCGCAGCTGTCTACTGCGGGTCCACATTCCTCCAGGCTCACCCAGGCACCGCTTGAGCCACCTCCCAGCCAGTGCTGCAGGCCGGCAAGCTGTCCGGGAACGCTGAGCAGCGAGGTCAGCGCGCGGGCGACGCTGTCGTAGCGCCCCAGGGGCTGAATCGTGGGCACTGGTGCCAGTGTGGCGGCGCGTGCCACCTCGGTGAAGTGTCTGGCCAGCGTGATGGCAGCGGAATTGTCTGGAACAGGCAACGGCACCGTGTCACCTGCGGCCCGTGCCAACGGCGATCGCGCGCCCAGCGCGGCCACCTCCAGCCGCCCCGATTCCACCAGAACCCGCAGCCCGATACGCGGGTCCAGCAGTCCGCCTTCGCGCTGCTCACTCCGTCGCATGGCCTTCCATGCCGCATCCTCGGCGTTGCGGTCCAGGCCCGGTGCCAGTGCCTGCAATTGATCGCGTGACCATGCTTCGCGTTGTGACATGTCGGCACCGCCAAGCTGCGCTTTCTGCAGGTCCAGCGCCAGCGTTCGGCTGTCCCTGCCAGGACTGTCAGCCAGCACCTTCTGCCATTGCATGCGGCTCATGCTGCAGGGACGATGCAGCGCATCACGCAATGCGGCCAGCAAAGGGTGCGATTGCGCGTCGCACTCTTGCAGCCGACAGCGCTGCGGCAATGCGGCCAGTTCCCATTGCGCCGTCGGCAGACGCAGCGCGTGCAGAAGCACGTCGCGCCAGAGGGCCTGCGTGTCGGCGTCCATTGTGGAGGGCAAGGTGCAGCGCGACGTCAGCTCGTCGGCCAGCAGACAGGCCAGCGGCGTGCCTGCGTTTCCCGCGGCCAGGATCGTGTGCAGCAGATCCAGGGTTACAGGCCCCGCGGCCAGCATCCGTGACAGAGTCTCGAACTGCGCTGCCGGTGCGCCGATCAGTTCCTCCGTTGACGGGATGGGTGAGGGCGCAAGCACGATCGGTGGCACCACGCCATCGCGGTTATGCAGGTGGTGCAGCGGGGAAGGGCCGGGGATCACCGGCGGCGACGCCTGCAGGGGTTCCCGGCGCAGTAACGGTGCCGTCGCGCACCTGGCCAATGCGGCAGAGGAGGCTGGGTAGGTAGGATTCATCGTACGAATGCCGCGCGGAGGGGCGGGTACGATCACCGCAGGCGGGTGCGCGCTTAATAGGATTAATCAGAAAAATTCGCGCGGGGCTCGCAACGGCAGCGCAGACGCGATGCGTTTACCCGCGATGTGGCTGTGGTGGTGACGGAAGCGACCGCAGACGGTCATGGGCATGACCTCCAGCTCGTACGGCAAGGGATACGGCCAGCGGCGATCAGAGGCGATTCTGAAGGCATTGCCGGCCGCGACCCCGTAACGGCGGGTTACGCGCCGGTTTTGGCACTTGCCTTGTCGACGGTCACGGTGACCTGCACCGTGGTCGGTTCGGCGTCCAGTTCGATGTAGGCGTGCACCAGCTTCTTCAGCGCATTCGATGGGTGGGTGTGGGAACGGCGCGCGGCTTCGCGGAACTGGCAGCGCTGTTCGTGCGGCAGGCGTACCTTCATCACGACATCTTTGCTCATGGGGTGTGCCTCCAGCTGGGGGTTTCGAACGTGCCTGCGAACTGCATCTGCATCGTGATTCTCCTTCCGGTATTTCCCCTTGCCGGGGTGGCAAGGGGTCGGGAGGTTCGAAACCGTGCAAGTAAAGTGATAAAACGGCGGGCGTATTCCCCCATTGAGGGTGTTGTATTAGCCACCCTCCCGACTCGGGTCACACTCACTTTACTCGCAGGGGTTTCGACGCCCCGTCCGGGAAGCCTGCGCGACACCGCGATGCAATGGAAATAGGCAGCGTCTATCGGGTGGCGTCGCGTTGTGTGCTGCAGCACGAAATATGTCGCTAATGACCTATGACACCGGATGCCTTGGTGCATTCTGCGTAGTTCGCGACGTTCTGCGCATGTCGAGATGCGTGGCAATCGAGCGTCGCGCAAAACGACGCAATCAACCCGAACGCCGCAACGCCATGTGCTGGGATGTGCTGGAATGAACTGCGGCGCGCCAGGGACCTGGGACGCGCATGGACATGTTGGGAGATGCTCGGACTCGAAGGGATGCGGTGGGGCGTTCTGTGACGCGGGTAGAGTCGGTCGACAGACGACTGCTGATGGAAATCATCACTGCTGTAGCGCATGACCATTGAACGTGAGGCACGCTTCTACGTTCGAGGTCATGCGTTACCGAACCGATCACCGTTATCGGTCGTCGTCTGTCGACCGACGCTACCCCGGCGTGATGGTACTGCCTGGACGGCCTAACAGTGCCGTGGCGTCACTTTGCACAAGAACTTGCATTGCATACTGCGCATCAAGCGTGAGAACGTCACGAGCCGGCTCCGCTTGAGAGCCAGAGAACGACTTCATGTCTTTGAGCTACCCAGCCAGAATCGACGGAACGGAGGGCGACTACGTCATGACCTTCCGCGACATCCCGGAGGCCATTACGGGCGGTGCCACAATCGACATCGTGTTGGCCAACGCCGTGGACTGCTTGGCCACGGCGATCGAATTCTATGTCGATGATCGCAAGGCGCTGCCTGTCCCGTCGGGTGCCAAGAACGGTGAAATCCTCGTCGAGCTGCCGACCAAGGGTCATCGTCGAACGGTTACAGCATCCCAGCCAGCACAATCCCGTCGTAAGTAGCACTTCAATCCCCGCTGTGCTTCACCGCAACGCCGCCGGCGGCATTCCAGGCAGCGCAGTTCGCACTTCAGTCGTCGACAAGCACATCGCCGGACCGATGCATGAACAGGGGTTTGTTGGCTCCGCCCAGTACCGGCAGCACAAGGCAGGTCTGCGACAGATGCTCACGCACCCACGCACGCTTCTGCGTGGCGGCGACGGTGTAGTTGCTCTTCGGGCAGGCGGTGAGGATCACCGGGTCCAGGTGCACAATCGCACGGAAGAATTCGATCGCACCGGCCATCGGCGGCAGGTCGCGGAAGAACGACGCGTGGCCGTTGATGTGCCCCCACATCACGTCGTCCTCCAGTAGGCGGTGGTCCAACCCTAAAACGGCTGGGAAGCCGGTATCGAAGTCGGCCATGACACCATCCAGGTCCAGATACAGCGTGCGCGTATCTGCGGTGACGGCGGGACGGGAAGTGGAGGAGGGCAGCGTTGGCTAGGGGGATTGGAGCGCCTGCTCCAGGCCGCGCATGCCATGTTCAACCCATTGCGACAGAGTGCTTGCGGGGATGCCCGCTTCGGCGCTGGCAGAAGTCACCGATGTGCGGCCCTGCAGAATCTCAACAACCAGGGCGGCTTTGCGCGGCGCCGTCCAGATAGGAGTCTCGTAATCCATTACGTGTCTCGTTCGGGTGATGGGTACTACGATAGCACTGGTGACGGGTGCTGCCACGGGCAGAGGGATGTGCCGCTGGAAATTACCCTCGAGCCATCACGATCTGGGTGCGAACTTCCACCTTGAGTGCGCGTTTGACGGCTGCGAAAACGGCGGAAATATTGCTCATCGTCGGATTTCCCGATTGGGATAACATTCGGTGCAGGCTCTTTGCGGGCTTGTGGATTTCCTCAGCAAGCGCTTCGAAGCCCACCGTGGCGTTGACCAGATCGCGCAGCACCAGTTTGGCCGACTCGGGCTGCCCGTTGACGAACTGGGTGATGGCTTCGTCCAGCAGCGCTCGCGCAAACGCGGGGTCGTTCTGCACGCGCGCTGCCACGGTTTCCTTGAAATTGCGAGTGAGTGCCATGTCTATGTTCCTTTCTGCGTTGATGCCTTTCGTTGTTTGAAATCTTCCCAGAGAGTGACAGCCTTTTCGATGTCCTTCTGTTGTCGCTTCTTGGTGCCGCCGCCGATCAAGATGATGATCTTCAAGCCATCTCTAGCAAGGTAGATGCGCAGACCGGGTCCCCAATCGATCTTGTACTCCCCGATGCCGTGAAACCATGCGACGTTGGAGAGGTTTCCAAGTTCCAATCGAGTCAGCGCTACACGCACCTTTGCTGCGGCGAGGGAGTCGAGCTCTCCGTACCATTTGCCGAATGGGCTCGTGCCGTTGTCCAGTAGGAGTTCATTGAGCTCGTAGGTCACCATAGTACGGTAACATATACGTTCCCATTGTGGTTGGTCGAAGGCAGTGCGAGTGGTCCGTGCCGGGTGGGAGCTGCTTCGACGGTTGTCATGCCTTACCGGGTGTGGGCAGGTTCCGTGCGGTCGTCTTGCGAGCGACCCTACCGGAACTTCCTGACACGTCAGTGGCCTAGGGAACAAACAAAAAACCCGGAACTCCTCGCGGAATTCCGGGCTTTTCGTAGGTTCTTTCGAACCTGTGTTGGTGGAGGTGGGCGGAATTGAACCGCCGTCCGAAGGCACTCCATCCCCAGTTCTACATGCTTAGCTCACCGTTTGGTGTCGTCCTGAAGCAGTACGGTGTGCGAAACGCACCCCAGGATCAGCCCGCTTTAGGTTAGGCCGTGACTGACGGGCAGCCACCACAGCCGATTCCATGATAATGACCCTACACCGACGAGCATGGACACAAGTGGGTTCGGGACTCCGCCTTAGTCGGCCGAGGAACTACAACTGAAGCTGTTTTTAGGCAGCGACAGCGAAGCTCGGAGTGTACTCGCGATCGTTGGCAAGTATGGTTTTTGCGGCTGGATTTACGAGGAAAGCTGCCCCCTCGGCATGCACCAGGTAACTTCACAACCCCCGTCGAAACCAATGCACCCCCGGTTTCTTCAGTTCTTGCAAGGCTTTCAGGCTGCTGGATGGTCGAAACCGGCCAGTGGCCCTACCCGATAGTGGGATGCTACGCCAAAAAGGCTGAACAGTCACCTTTTGGAGGGTAGCGAAGAGCAGCCGGGCAAGCCCGGCTCTACGGGGATTGTGCGCGAGCGTCGGGCGCGCCGGTCCGGATCGTGCGCGCGAGTCGGGCGGGGCGGTCCGGGTCGTGCGCGCGAGTCGGGCGGTGCGGTCCGGGTCGTGCGCGAGGATCGGGCCGGGGTGGACCGGATCAAGCGCGCGGAGGCGATTACCGCTGGCGCAGGTTCTCGGCGCGGTGACGGGCCTTCTCGCGGCGCTGGTTGCTCTTCTCGTGCTTCAGCGCGGTGATCTGGCGCTGCGCTTCGGGCTGCACCTGGTCCAGCAGGGTCTGCAGGCGGGCGATCCGGGCCTGCAGCAGCGGGGTGTCGGCTTCAGCCGCTTCGCGCTGGGCGTTGCGCAGCAGGTAGGTCAGCACCTTGAGCAGCGCAGCTGGCTCCATGGTGCGGCTGAACTCGGTGAAGATGAACTCAAATGCCGCAATGTCTGCCTGCAGCTGGGCCGGGGTGAGGGTCTGGGTCACGCGCGGCTCCTGCCGTGGGAAAGTAAGGAATAGGGCATTACGGTTCAGGCGTCGCGATTACCGCGACGCATGGCGCGCTGCTTTTCAATGGCCCAGTCGCGGTCCTTGGCGGCGTCGCGCTTGTCGTGGGTCTGCTTGCCCTTGGCCAGTGCAACTTCCAGCTTGATCTTGTTCTTGCTCCAGTACATCGCGGTGGGCACGATGGTGAAGCCGTCGCGTTCGACCTTGCCGATCAGTTTGTCGATCTCCCGGCGGTGCAGCAGCAGCTTGCGCTCGCGGCGGTCATTGGCCACCACGTGGGTGGAGGCCTGGATCAACGGCGTGATCTGCGCGCCGATCAGGTAGATCTCGCCGGACTTCACATAGGCGTAGGCGTCGACGATGTTGCCGCGCCCGGCGCGGATCGACTTGACCTCCCAGCCCTGCAGGGCCAGGCCGGCCTCGAAGCGCTCTTCAATGTGGTACTCGTGGCGTGCACGCTTGTTGAGCGCGATGGTTTTGTTGGCCGTCGCGTTCTTTGCTTTATCCTTGGCGCTGTTCTTGCTCATTTATCTATTGTCTCCGATTCCGGCCTCCCGTGGTCGATTCGTCAGCCAAGCCAACGTATGACTACCATCCGCCGCAGTGCCCTGGTTGAACATTCCGCCGCCCGCATGTTCGACCTGGTGAATGATGTCGAGGCCTACCCGCGCCTGTTCCGCTGGTGCTCGGCCTCGCAGGTCCTGGAATCCAGCCCGGACCGGGTGGTGGCGCGGCTGGACCTGGGGCTGGGGTCGTTCTCGACCTGGTTCATGACCGAGAACAGCCTGCAGCGGCCACACCATATTGATATGCAGCTGCGTGACGGGCCGTTCAAGCAGTTGCATGGCCGCTGGGAGTTCCATGCACTGGCCGAAGACGCCTGCAAGGTCACCCTCACCCTGGAATTCGAAGCCACCAGCCGCCTGCTCGGGCCGGCGCTGGCGCTGGGTTTCCAGGGCCTGGCCGACCGCATGGTCAACGACTTCATCCGCGTTGCCGACAGCCAGGACTGAGCGGTGATCCGCGTCGAGGTGGTGCTGGCATGGCCGGACCGGGTCGAACGGCAGTCACTGCAGCTGCCTGAAGGGGCCACCGTGGCCGACGCGGTAGCGGCGGCGAACCTGCCCGGCAGTGCGGATTGCCCGGCAGTGGCGGTGCACGGGCTGCTGGCCCGTCCCACCCAGGTACTGCTTGATCAGGACCGGGTGGAACTGTTGAGGCCTTTGCTGGCCGACCCGAAGGACAACCGCCGCCGTCGCGCCGCCCGGTAGTGCCGGCCGCTGGCCGGCAACCACGCTTACCGCCCGCGCTGCTTCTTCTTGTCCTTGGCCAGGTTGCGGCCGAACTGGCGGACGGTGTCCTGGGCCAGCTGGGCGTCCTGGGTGGCGAAGAAGTCGCCTTCCCAGCGGGTGACCAGGTCGTTTTCGAAGAACACGGTGAAGTTCTTCATCTCGGTAGTGCCCACCCGGTTGGTCCGCTGGGTGGCGGTGTAGTCCCAACGCTGGGCGTGGAACGGGTCGGGAATGGACGGGGTGCCGAGCAGGGCGTTGACCTGCTGCTTGCTCTGGCCGACCTGCAGCTGACCGACGGCCTGTTCCCGGACCAGGTTGCCCTGATAGATGGGTTGCTTGTAGATGATGCCGCACCCGGTGGTGGACAGGGCAACGGCGGCGACCAGCAGGAGATTGCGCATCGGAAAGGGCGTTTGGGGAAATCCAGTCGATGATACACTCCCCGCGTGTCGCCGCGACCCAATCCGAGGCAGCTGGCGCTAAATCGCCAATGAACGGAGACTTATGGAAACCAACGACCTGCGCAAAGTCGGCCTGAAGGTGACCCACCCGCGGATGCGGATCCTGGCCCTGCTGGAGCAGCGGGATGCCCAGAAGCACCAGCACCACATGACCGCTGAAGACATCTACCGCCAGCTGCTTGAGCATGGCGATGAAATCGGCCTGGCCACGGTGTACCGCGTACTGACCCAGTTCGAGGCCGCCGGCCTGGTGCTGAAGCACAACTTCGAGGGCGGCCAGGCTGTTTATGAACTGGACCGTGGCGGTCACCACGACCACATGGTCGATGTCGACAGCGGCAAGATCATCGAATTCGAAAGCCACGAGATCGAAGAGCTGCAGCGCAAGATCGCAGCGGATCACGGCTACGAGCTGGAAGAGCACTCGCTGGTGCTATACGTGCGCAAGAAGCGTAAATAACGGCAACGCCGTTTTTGACGCGGGTAGTGCCGGCTGCTGGCCGGCAACCTCATGACCTTCGGTGCCATCGCCTGGTTGCCGGCCAGCGGCCGGCACTACCGGATCCGTCATGCATGCAGGAATTACCGGTCCCGCCATGCATGACGGGACGACCGGGTCACCCCGCCGGTCACACCTGCAACAGCTTCCGCGCGGCCGCCCGCGCCTCCTTGCTGACCTCCACGCCGCCCAGCATCCGGGCGAGCTCTTCCTCGCGCGCCTTGCTGTCCAGCTTCTCCACGGCGCTCTGGGTCATCCCGTCCACGGGAGCCTTGCTGACGCGGTAATGCGCATGGCCCTTGGAGGCCACCTGCGGCAGATGGGTTACGCACAGCACCTGGCGCTTTTCGCCCAGGGCGCGCAGCTTCTGCCCGACGATGTCGGCCACGGCGCCGCCAATGCCCGAATCCACTTCATCAAAGACCATGGTCGGCACCGCGTCCAGGTCCAGCGCGGCCACTTCAATGGCCAGCGAGATGCGTGACAGCTCACCACCGGAGGCCACCTTGCGCAGGGCGCGCGGCGGCTGGCCGGCGTTGGCGGCCACCAGGAATTCGACCCGCTCGGCCCCGTTCGGGTCCGGCTTGGCCACGGTCTGGGGTTCGATCTCGATCAGGAACTGACCGCCGCCCATGCCGAGCTCGCCAATCAGCGCGGTGGTGGTGGCGGAAAGCTCGGCGGCGGCGGTGCGACGGCTGGTGCTGAGGACGGCAGCCACGGCCTGCCACTGCCCGGCGGCGCGGTCGATCTCACCCGCCAACGCCTGCAGGCGGGCGTCGGCTCCGCGCAGCTGCTCCACTTCGGTTTCCATCGCGTCGCGATGTTCGCCCAATTGCTCCATCGGCACCCGGTGCTTGCGCGCTAGGTCGTGCAGGCGGCCGAGGCGGCGTTCGATGTCCTCGAACTGCTCCGGGTCGGCATCCAGGTCGCCGTGCACCCGGTCGAGCAGGGCCAGCGCTTCGTGCAGCTGGATGGCGGCCCCGTCCAGCAGGGCGTCCACTTCGCCCAGGCGCGGGTCGTGTTCGGCCACCCGCGACAGCTCGTGCCGGGTCTGCTGCAGCAGCTGCAACACCGCAGTGTCGTCGTCGCCATTCAGGCGTGCGGCGGCCACATCGCAGGCGGTGAGCAGGGCCCCGGCATGGGCCTGGCGGCGGTGGCTGCTGGTCAGCCCGGCAATAGAGGCCGGCTCCAGGTCCTCGCGCTGCAGTTCGCCCAGCTGGTGTTCCAGAAAGCCGATGCGGTCGCTGACGTCGCCCTGGCGCGACAGCGCCTCGGCTTCGTCCACCAGCGCCTGCCAGCGGGCGGCCGCCTGGCGTACCTGGCTGCGCTCGGCCTCGTTGCGGGCGTAGGCGTCCAGCAGCGCCAGCTGCGAAGGCCGCGCCAGCAGGGCCTGCTGGTCGTGCTGGCCATGGATCTCCACCAGCATGCCGGCCAGCTCACCGAGCTGGGTCAGGGTGACGGGGCGGCCGTTGATCCACGAGCGGGAACCGCCGTCGGCGCGGATCACCCGGCGCAGCTGGCATTGGTCGTCATCGTCCAGTTCGTTGTCGCGCAGCCAGGCGCGCGCGGGCGCGTCGGCGTCAGGCGCGAACTCGGCCGACAGTTCGGCCCGGGCGGCCCCGTGGCGGACCACGCCGCTGTCGGCGCGCAGGCCGGACAGGAAGCCGAGGGCGTCCACCATCAGCGACTTGCCGGCCCCGGTTTCCCCGGAAACCACGGTCATGCCCGGCCCGAACTCCAGTTCGGTGGCGCGGACGACGGCAAAATCCTTGATCGAAAGATGTCTGAGCATGGTATTGGGTTCTTGAGCCGCGCAACGCTAGCATGGGCGCGGGGCCACTCCAATGACTTGCCAACGTCCACGCCAGCCATTATCAAGGCGGGCGTCTCACAGGCTGATTCCATGCAAGCTTCTTCGCCACCGCTGGCACCGCGCGCCCGCCACCTGCTGCGGGCGCTGATCGCGCGCCACATCCAGGACGGCGAACCGGTGGGGTCGCAGACGCTGGCGCGACTGGCGGGGCTGGATGTCAGTCCGGCCACCATCCGTAACATTCTTGGCGACCTCGAAGACCTGGGCCTGCTCAGCTCGCCGCACGCCTCGGCCGGGCGGGTACCTACCGCCACCGGCTACCGGGTGTTCGTCGACAGCCTGGTCAAGATGCAGCCACCGGGCGAGGGCGAGCTGCAGCGCCTGCGCAGCGAGCTCTCCAGCGGCGCTGGCACCCAGGCCTTGCTGGGCAGCGCCTCGGAACTGCTGTCGGCAATGAGCCATTTCGTCGGCGTGGTAGGCGCGCCACGCCGCGAGCAGTTCGCGTTCCGGCATATCGATTTCGTGGCGCTGGACACACGCCGGGTGCTGGCCATTCTGGTGTTCGCCGACAACGAGGTGCAGAACCGGGTGATCGAGCCACGTCGTGCCTGGGAGCCGGCCGAGCTGGAGCGGGTGGCCAACTACCTCAATGCCCACTGCGCGGGCCGCACCCTGGCCGAGATCCGTACCGGCCTGCTGCTGGAGCTGCGCCAGGCGCGGTCGGAAATGGAGCAACTGCTGGACCATAGTGTGGAGCTGGCCGAGCAGGCCTTGGCTCCGCCGGCCGACGATATCGTGCTGGCCGGGCAGACCCGGTTGATGGGGGTGCAGGACCTGTCCGACCTGGAACGGCTGCGCGAACTGTTTGACGTGTTCGCCAGCAAGCGCGAGATACTGCAGCTGCTGGAGCGGACCAGCCAGGCTCCGGGCGTGCGCATCTTCATCGGTGAGGAAACCGGGGTGGTGCCATTGGAAAGCGTGTCGCTGGTCACCGCGCCGTACTCGGCCGGGGGGCAGGTGCTGGGCGTGCTGGGGGTGATCGGCCCCAAGCGTATGGCCTACGACCGCATGATTCCGCTGGTGGAAGCCACGGCGCAGGTGCTGGGGGCGGCGCTGGACGCACCGGCTGCGGGTGGATTGTCCCGTGACCGCACCTGAAAGCGGCCCGGGCTCTTGAATCGGCCCGCCGCGCCCACATAGGGGGTGTGGAGGCGGGTAGTGACCGCCAAGGACCCCAACATGAATCAAGATCATCCCGAAACCGCCACCCCGTCCCCGGCTGATGCCGCTGCCGAAGGCACCTCGCTGCAGCAGCAGTTGGAGGCCCTGCAGAACGAGGTCGCCCTGCTGCGCTCGGAGTCGCTGCGCGAGCGCGCCGACCTGGACAACCAGCGCAAGCGCGTGGCCCGCGACGTGGAACAGGCGCGCCGCTTCGCCAATGAAAAACTGCTGGGCGAACTGCTGCCGGTGTTCGACAGCCTGGACGCCGGTCTGAATGCCGCCGGCACCGAGGCCAGCCCGCTGCGCGAAGGCCTGGAACTGACCTACAAGCAACTGCTGAAGGTCGCCGCCGACAACGGCCTGA
Organism: Stenotrophomonas maltophilia; assembly: GCA_050983615.1. GTDB lineage: Bacteria > Pseudomonadota > Gammaproteobacteria > Xanthomonadales > Xanthomonadaceae > Stenotrophomonas > Stenotrophomonas maltophilia_AZ. The sequence continues at coordinate 1,837,556 of CP158958.1, forward strand.
CCCTGCTGGACCCGACCGGTCAGCCCTTCAACCCGGAACACCACCAGGCCATCAGCCAGGTCGACGCCCCCGGCGCGGCCCCGGGCAGCGTGGTCCAGGTGTTCCAGAAGGGCTACCTGCTGAATGACCGCCTGCTGCGTCCTGCGCTGGTGGTTGTCGCACGGGATTGATCAACCGTGCAGCCGGGCAAGCCCGGCTCTACGGCAACCCTGGTTGAACACAGCGTTCGCGGAATGGGTTGAATGTGACAAACCCATCCCCCACATCCCATTCATAACCCGGCAGCCGCCGGACAGCACATAAGAACTTTCAGGAGTCTCCCCATGGGCAAGATCATTGGTATCGACCTCGGCACCACCAACTCGTGTGTGGCGATCATGGACGGCGGCAAGGCCCGCGTCATCGAAAATGCGGAGGGCGACCGCACCACGCCTTCCATCGTCGCCTACACCAAGGACGGCGAAGTGCTGGTGGGTGCCTCGGCCAAGCGCCAGGCGGTCACCAACCCGAAGAACACCTTCTACGCCGTCAAGCGCCTGATCGGCCGCAAGTTCACCGACGCTGAAGTCCAGAAGGACATCGCGCACGTGCCGTATTCGATCCTGGCCCACGACAACGGCGACGCCTGGGTTGCCACCAGCGATGCCAAGAAAATGGCTCCGCAGGAAATCTCCGCGCGCGTGCTGGAGAAGATGAAGAAGACCGCCGAAGCGTTCCTGGGTGAGACCGTCACCGAGGCCGTGATCACCGTGCCGGCCTACTTCAACGACAGCCAGCGCCAGGCCACCAAGGACGCTGGCCGCATTGCCGGTCTGGAAGTGAAGCGCATCATCAACGAGCCGACCGCCGCGGCCCTGGCCTACGGCCTGGACAAGGGTGACGGCAAGGACCGCAAGATCGTCGTTTACGATCTGGGCGGCGGCACCTTCGACGTGTCGATCATCGAAATCGCCAACGTCGACGGCGAAAAGCAGTTCGAAGTGCTGGCCACCAACGGCGACACCTTCCTGGGCGGCGAAGACTTCGACAACCGCGTCATCGAGTACCTTGTGGACGAGTTCAACAAGGACCAGGGCATCGACCTGCGCAAGGATCCGCTGGCTCTGCAGCGTCTGAAGGACGCCGCCGAGCGCGCCAAGATCGAGCTGTCCACCAGCCAGCAGACCGAAGTGAACCTGCCGTACGTCACCGCTGACGCGTCGGGTCCGAAGCACCTGAACATCAAGCTGACCCGCGCCAAGCTGGAAGCGCTGGTGGAAGACCTGATCAAGAAGTCGATCGAACCGTGCCGCATCGCGCTGAACGATGCTGGCCTGCGTTCGAGCGACATCAGCGAAGTGATCCTGGTCGGTGGCCAGACCCGCATGCCGAAGGTGCAGCAGGCGGTGACCGAGTTCTTCGGCAAGGAACCGCGCAAGGACGTCAACCCGGATGAAGCCGTGGCACTGGGCGCGGCCATCCAGGGCGGCGTGCTGGGTGGCGACGTCAAGGACGTGCTGCTGCTGGACGTGACCCCGCTGTCGCTGGGTATCGAAACCATGGGCGGCGTGTTCACCAAGATCATCGAAAAGAACACCACCATTCCGACCAAGGCCTCGCAGGTGTTCTCCACCGCTGAGGACAACCAGTCGGCGGTGACCGTGCACGTGCTGCAGGGTGAGCGCGAACAGGCCCGCTTCAACAAGTCGCTGGCCAAGTTCGATCTGTCCGGCATCGAGCCCGCCCCGCGCGGCCTGCCGCAGGTGGAAGTGTCGTTCGACATCGACGCCAACGGCATCCTGCACGTGTCGGCCAAGGACAAGAAGACCAACAAGGAACAGAAGGTCGAGATCAAGGCCGGTTCGGGTCTGTCCGAGGACGAAATCGCGCGCATGGTGGCCGACGCCGAAGCCAACCGCGAAGAAGACAGGAAGTTCCACGAGCTGGTACAGGCCCGCAACCAGGCCGACGCGCTGATTCACGGTACCCGCACCGCCATCACCGAACACGGCAGCAAGGTCGGCGGCGATGTGATCGGCAAGGTGGAATCGGCGCTGGCCGACCTGGAAACCGCCATGAAGGGCGACGACAAGGCCCAGATCGAGGCCAAGTCGAAGGCGCTGGAAGAAGCCGGCCAGTCGCTGTTCGCCGCTGCGTCGGCCGCTGACCAGGGCAGCGCTGCCCCGGGCGGCGAGTCGGCCGGCAACGGCGGTTCGGCGGCTCACGACGACGTGGTTGACGCCGAGTTCACTGAAGTCAAGGACGACAAGAAGTCCTGATCCAGACGCGACACGGGACGCTGCGCAGTCAGCGTCCCGTTGTCACATCTCAGATCCTGACCGCCGCAGCCCGGCGCGTCGGGGGCGACACCCGACTGCCGGACAACGATTGAAGTTATGAGCAAGCGCGACTATTACGAAGTGCTGGGCGTGACCCGCACCGCCAGCGAAGAAGAACTGAAGAAGGCCTATCGCCGTTGCGCGATGAAGTTCCACCCTGACCGCAATCCGGGCGATGCCGCGGCCGAAGCCTCCTTCAAGGAGTGCAAGGAAGCGTACGAAACCCTGTCCGACGCGAACAAACGTCGCATGTACGACGCCCACGGCCACGCTGCGTTCGAGCACGGCATGGGCGGCGGTGGTCCGGGCGGCCCGGACATGGGCGACATCTTCGGCGACATCTTTGGCAACATCTTCGGTGGTGCCGGCGGTGGCCCGCGCCAGGCACGTCGCGGTGCCGACATCGGTTACGTGATGGAGCTGGACCTGGAGGAAGCGGTGCGTGGCATTGAACGCCGCATCGAAATTCCGACCCTGGCCGAGTGCGATGACTGCCATGGCAGTGGCTCGGAAGACGGCAAGGTGGAAACCTGCCCGGTTTGCAAGGGCCATGGTCAGGTGCGCATCCAGCGCGGCATCTTCGCCATGCAGCAGGCCTGCCATAACTGCAACGGCCGCGGCCAGATCATCCAGAATCCCTGTAAGACCTGCCACGGCAATGGTCGTATCGAGGAAGACAAGGTGTTGTCGGTCAAGGTGCCTGCGGGTGTCGACACCGGCGACCGCATCCGTCTGGCGGGTGAAGGCGAAGCCGGCCCCACCGGCACGCCGCCGGGCGACCTGTACGTGGAAGTGCGCGTGCGCGACCACGACATCTTCCAGCGCGATGGCGACGACCTGCACTGCGAAGTGCCGATCCGCATCTCGCAGGCGGCACTGGGCGACACCGTGCGCGTGGCGACCCTGGGCGGTTACGCGGAGATCCGCATCCCGGCCGAAACCCAGACCGGCAAGCTGTTCCGCCTGCGTGGCAAGGGGGTGCGTTCGGTGCGCAGCCGCAGCGAAGGCGACCTGTACTGCCGCGTGGTGGTGGAAACGCCGGTCAACCTCACGGCTGACCAGCGCAAGCTGCTGGAGCAGTTCGAAGCCACCTTCGTCGGCGAGGAAGCACGTAAACATTCGCCGAAGTCGGCCACCTTCCTGGATGGCGTCAAGGGCTTCTGGGACCGCATGACCTCGTAAGCACGATTGGTTCCATCGGAAACGAAAAACGCCGGCAATGCCGGCGTTTTTTTTGGGCAGCCCGGCCGCAGGCCGGCTCTTGAGAACGCACTCGCGTTCGCTACGGCCTAAAATGTCCCGATGAACGATTCCCTCGAAAGCCACCTCGTCCATGGCCGCCGCCAGCGCCCGGACGGTCCGTCGCCGGTCGACGTCATCTCGGTCCAGTCACAGCTGGTGTATGGCCACGCCGGGAACAGCGCGGCGGTGCCGCCGCTGCGCGCGCTGGGTGTGCGCGTGGCGGAGATTCCCACCACGCTGCTCAGCAACGCGCCGTTCTATGCCACCACGCGCGGTCGTGTGCTGCCGGCGGACTGGTTCGCCGACCTGTTGTTGGGGGCAGGCGAACGCGGCCTGCCACAGCGTGCGCGCATGCTGGTGTCGGGCTACTTCGGCAGCGTCGGCAACGGCGCGGCGTTCGCCGACTGGCTGGATGCGGTGCTGCCGGCCTCGCCGCAGCTGCGCTACTGCCTGGACCCGGTCATCGGTGACACCCACACCGGGCCCTACGTGGAGCCGGGGCTGGAAACCATTTTCGCTGAGCGCCTGCTGCCGCACGCCTGGCTGGTGACACCGAACGCCTTCGAACTCAATCGCCTGACCGGGCTGCCCAGTCTGGAAGAAGGTGACGCCATTGTCGCTGCGCAGGCGCTGCTGGCACGTGGCCCGCAGTGGGTGCTGGCGCACAGCGTCGGCGGCGAACCCGGTCAGCTGGTCACGCTGGCAGTCAGCCGCGAGGCGATCTGGCGCTGGTCCTCGCCGCACCTGCCGGTGGACGTGGCGGGTACCGGAGACGTGCTGATGTCGCTTCTGGTTGCCTTCCTGCTGCGCGGGGAGGCGTTCGAACAGGCCATCTCGCGCGCCATCGCCGGGGTCCATGTGGCGCTGGAAACCACCCTGGCCAACCACCACGAAGAGTTCGACGTGCTGGCTGCCGCACCCGCGGCACTGGCCTTCCCCGACCGCTTCGTTGCCGAGCGTCTGGCGTGAGCGTGCGCCCGCTGATCGGCATTGTCGGCAGTGCCGGTGCCTACGGCCGCTGGCTGCAGCGCTTCTTCGAGCAGCGCATGGGCCTGGAGGTGATCGGGCACGACCCGACCGATCCGGATTCGCATTCGCCGGAGAACCTGCTGGAACGTGCCCAGGTGCTGATCTTCTCGGCACCGATCCGGCATACGCCGGCGCTGGTGGCCGAGTACGTGGAGCGCTCGGCTGGACGCGAAGCCGGCCGGCTGTGGCTGGACGTTACGTCGGTCAAGAGTGCGCCGGTGGCGGCCATGCTGGAATCACAGGCCGAGGTGGTCGGACTGCATCCGATGACCGCACCGCCCAAGGCTCCCACTCTGAAGGGGCGGGTGATGGTGGTCTGCCAGGCACGGCTGAACCTGTGGCAGCCCTGGGTGGACGCGCTGTGCGCGGCGCTGGAAGCCGAATGCGTGCAGGCCACTCCCGAACACCACGACCAGGTGATGGCACTGGTGCAGGCGATGGTGCATGCCACCCATCTGGCCCAGGCCGGCGTGCTGCGCGAGTACGCGCCATTGCTGGGCGCGCTGCCGGCGCTGATGCCGTACCGCTCGGCCTCGTTCGAGCTGGATACGTCGATCATCGCGCGCATTCTGTCGATGAACCCGGTGATCTACGAGGACATCCAGTTCGGCAACCCGCATGTGGCCCCGATGCTGGAACGTCTGCTCGGCCAGCTGCAGCAGTTGCACCAGCAGGTGCTGCAGGGCGATGACGCCGCGCGTGCGGACTTCCGCCATCAGTTGCTGCGGGTGAACCGCGAGCACCAGGGCGAAGCACAGCTGGCCGAAGGCAACTACACCTTCGAGCGCGTGGGGTATCTGCTGGCGGACCTCACCGAGCGCAATGCGATCAGTGTGCATCTGCCGGAAGACCGGCCTGGGTCGCTGCGGGAACTACTGCATGTGTTCGAGCGCCACGGGGTCAGCCTGGCGTCGATCCATTCCTCGCGCACGCCGGTGGGTGAAGTGCATTTCCGCATGGGCTTCGTGGCGGGCAGCGACCCACAGGCGATGGTGAACGCGGCGCAGGAAATCGACATCAGCGGCATCGGTCGGGTGCTGTCGCGCTGAGGCGGTCCGCAGTTCATCCACAGGGGGTGTGGATGAACTGCGCACAAAGGTGTGGATAACTGCATGCAGCTCCCGACAGTCAACGCTGTCAAGAGCCCTGGTGATTAAATGACCACGTGGGGTGACCTCACATGCGTGTCCTCGCGGTCTGTCAGCGTTCGATAGACACGCATGGCGAGCCCCCTACGCGGGATCGGCCTGGACGTTACGTGTTCAACGTCAGCGACCAATCGATCGTGTGATACTGCCGGCCATCGCGTTCGAGTGGTTCGCCGGTATCGAGCTCGTACCGTTTTTCGCCGCCATCGGCCTGGTCCGACACGAATTCCAGAATGATGCGGGTCTCGCCATTGGCATCAGTGGCGGGGAACTGGCGGAACGACATGCAGCACCTCCTTCAGCGGTCGGTTGGGTAGCGCCACCATGCGACCGCTGGCGTTACCGGGGCGTCATCAATCGATGAATTGCAGTCGCGCCAGTTCAGCGTACAGGCCCCCCTCGGCCAGCAACTCGGCATGGGTGCCCTGGGCAACGATGCGACCGTGGTCCATCACCACGATCCGGTCGGCCTTCAGCACCGTCGCCAGCCGATGCGCGATCACCAGCGTGGTACGCCCGGCCATCAACCGCTCCAGTGCCTGCTGCACGGCACGCTCGCTCTGTGCGTCCAGCGCGCTGGTGGCTTCGTCCAGCAGCAGGATGGGAGCGTCCTTTAGCAGGGCGCGGGCAATGGCGATCCGCTGCTGCTGGCCGCCGGACAGGCGTGCGCCGCGCTCGCCGAGCTCGCTCAGGTAGCCATCCGGCAGGGCCTGCAGGAAGTCATCGGCCTCGGCGGCTTCGGCGGCGCGCTGCACCTCCTCGTCGCTGGCTTCCAGCCGCCCGTAACGGATGTTGTCCAGTGCGGTGGCGGCAAACAGGGTGGGCTGCTGTGGCACCAGCGCCATCTTCGCGCGCAGCTGCGCCGGGTCGAACTGGCGGATGTCCACGCCGTCCACTTCCACGCCACCGGCCGCCGGGTCATGGAAGCGCAGCAGCATCGACAGCACCGTGCTCTTTCCGGCACCGGATGGCCCGACCAGCGCCACGGTCTCGCCCGGGCGCACATGCAGGTCGAAGTGATCCAGCGCGGCGGTGTCCGGGCGTTGCGGGTAGTGGAACACCACGTCGTTGAAGCGGATCTCGCCGCGCAGCGGGGCGGGCAGGGCCAGCGGGTGGGCCGGCGGGGTGATCTCCACGTCTTCCTGCAGCAGTTCGGCAATCCGGCCCATGCCGCCCGACGCACGCTGCAGTTCGTTCCAGACTTCAGCCAGTGCGCCCACCGAACCGCCGCCGATCAGGGCGTACAGCACGAACTGGCCCAGCGTTCCGGCGCTCATGCGGCCGTCAATGACATCGTGCGCGCCCAGCCACAGCACACCGACGATGGCCCCGAAGATCAGCACGATGGCGACGGCGGTGACCAGCGACTGCGCTGTGATGCGGCGGCGCGCGGCCTTGATCGATTCGCCCAGCGCCGCATTGAAGCGCCCGCGTTCATAGGGCTCGCGCGCATGTGCCTGCACCGTGCGCACGGCACCCAGCGTTTCCGCAGCGAGCGAGTTGGCGTCGGCGATGCGGTCCTGGCTGGCGCGCGAGATGTGGCGAAGGCGGGCGGCACCAATGAGGATCGGCAGGATCGCCAGCGGAATGCCCACCAGCGACCACGCGGCCAGCCGCGGGCTGGTGATGAACAGCATGGTCAGGCTGCCGATCACGGTGACGCTGCTGCGCAGGGCCACCGACATTGTGGAACCAATCACGCTGCGCAGCAGTTCGCTGTCGGCGGTAAGTCGCGAGACCAGTTCGCCGCTGCGGCTGCGGTCGTGGAAGCCTGCCCCCAGGCTGATCAGGTGGGCGTACAGGCGGCTGCGCAGGTCGGCGACGACTTTTTCGCCCAGCATGGAAACGAAAAAGAAGCGCGCGGCAGTGGCCAGCGCCAGCACCACCGCGACCAGGAACAGCAGGGCGAAGGCGCGGTTGATATCGCCATTGCTGCTGAAGCCGTGGTCGATCATCTGCTTTACCGCCGGAGGCAGGCTGAGCGTCGCCGCCGAGGACACTGCCAGCGCCACCAGCCAGGCCGAGAACAGGCCGATATGGCGGCGCACGAACGGCCACAGCGTACCCAGGCTGCCAAGGCGGCGCAGGGGCGGGGTGGGCGTGGCGGAGGTGTCAGTCATGTACAGGGCCCTGGGGCGGTGCGCAGATGCACGCGGATACGATCACGTGTGGCGTCGCGCAGGCGGATTTTCAACGGCTCCACCTGGTCGGCGGGCAGTCGCAGCTGCAGATCGACCCCACGGGCGGTAAACGACTCATCGAGCTTCTCAGCGGCATGCGCCGCCACGGCGGCGTGCAACGTGCCCAGATCTTCAAACGCAGCATGAACATCCAGCTCGGCAAGGGCAATCAGCGGCACGCGCGGCGCGGTGCGCAGGCATTCGGCGGCGCTGCCGCCATAGGCCCGCACCAGTCCGCCGGCACCGAGCTTGATGCCGCCATACCAGCGGGTCACCACCACCATCACCCGGTCGAAGCCCTGGCCATCAATGGCGGCCAGGATCGGGCGGCCGGCAGTGCCGGCCGGTTCGCCGTCATCGCTGGAGCGGTAATCCTGGCCATGGCGGTAGGCCCAGCAGTTGTGGGTGGCATCGGCCACGGCCACCTGCTGCAGGAAGTCGAGTGCCGCGGCAGCGCTTTCAATCGGCGCAGCGTGCGCGATGAAGCGGCTGTGCTTGACGTCCAGGCTGTGGCTGACCGGTTGGGCGAGTGTATCGGGCATCGCCGACCATTCTAGTAGGCCACGCTCAGGAATCGAGCAACGCGCGCAGGTCGCGCGGCACCCGCACTTCCGGGTAATGCTGCAGGTAGCGCTGCAGGCTGGCACGTGCCGTCTGCACATCGCCGGCATCACGACGCTCACGGATGCGCTCGATCCACTGTCGACGTGGCAGCAGGGCGTCGGCGTCCACGGCAGCGGTGATAGCGGCCGGGCCCGGCTGCCCGCCGAAATCGGCGGGTGCGGCCATCGCGGCAGCCGGTGCCGGCGTCTCGCTGCGTGCCGACGTGGCCGGCGCGGCACGCTGGGCGCGCAGGGCGGACTTTTCGCGTGGCGTCTCGATCTTTGAGCCGGTCACCTGGATGGTGTCCAGCGCGACGCGCTCTTCCGCCGCAGGTGCGGCAGCAGCGGCCGGTGCTGCAGCCGGTGCAGGAGGAGCCGGCATCGGCGCTGGCGCGATGGCGGGGGCAACCTCCGCGGCATCGGCTGCCGGCGGCGCTGCCGTGGCGGCGGCAGGTGCCGGCGGCGCAGGAGCCGGGTGCTTGACCGGCGGCGGTGCGGCCTCGCTGGGCGGTGCAGGTGCGACTGCTGCGGAGGATTCCGCGGCGGACGCGTGCGCCGGTGCTGCTGATGGTGCCGCAGGCTCGGCAGTCACCTCGACTGCCGGCGGCGGTGCAGCCGACGTGGTGGTCGGATCGTCAAACTTCAGCTGCCAGGCGATGCCCACCGTGAACACCACGGAGGCGGCCACGCCCAGCACGGCGGGCAGCCGCGAACGGCGGCGAGGCGCACGGGCTGCCGTTGGGCCGGGCGACGCCGGCGCAGCGGCCACCGGCGTGCTGGCCGCCACCGCCGCATGGGCCGCCGCGAGTACGGCCTCATCCACCCGCGCGGACGGTGCGCTCGCGGCTGGCCGGCCCAGCAGGCGGGCCAGTTCGCGCTCCTCAGGGGTCAGCGGTTCAGGGCGGTTCATGGGCTCAGTTCCCCGCGCAGCTTGTCCATCGCATACCGCAGGCGCGATTTGACGGTTTCCCGGCCTACGCCGGTGACCTGCGCGATCTCTTCCAGGCTCAGCTCCTGTTCCAGCCGCAGCTGCAGCACCATGCGCTGGTCATCGGGCAGCTGCTCCATGGCCAGCTGCAGGCGGCGGCGCTGCTCGAACTCGGACAGCTGGGTTTCTGGCGTGTGGCGGTCGCTCATTGCGTTGACCCGGTCTTCGGCATCGGCCGGGGCCGCCGGGCGGTGGCGGGCGGCGCGCCAATGGTCGTTGAGTCGATTGTGGGCGATGCGCAGCAGCCAGGTGGTGAAGGCCGCGTCCGGCTGCCAGCCGGCACGGGCGGCGATCACCCGCTGCCAGACGTCCTGGAACAGTTCGTCGGCCAGCGCACCATCGCGCAGCTGGCGCAGCAGGAAGCTGTACAGGCGGCTGCGGTGGCGCGCGTACAGGGCTTCGAACGCGCGCACGTCGCCGGCGGCCCAGGCCTGCATCAGGGATTCATCGGTAGGCAGGGCGGCGGCGTCCACAGCGCACAGGGTAAGCGCTGAATGCGTGCGCGCATAGCCAGGGGGCAGGGACAGGACGGCGGACATGCGGAGAGAATCACGGCGAGGACACACGTTTCAACGTATGGAAGAGCCTTTTGGGGTTATGGGCTTCCATTGCCCCCCGGCAGTCGCGCTATGCTCGGGGGCAGGGGAGGCACCGGGGCTCCGGTGTCAGAAAGAGATGAGCATGCTGTCCAGCCAGGTAGTCACGTCCGCAGGGCATCCCGAGCGTGGCGCGGTGGTGTCCACCGCGTTGGCGCGTACGTTGTGTGCGTTGTTGCCCGCAGAAAGCCGCGTGGCGCTGGGCTGGTCCGACGGGGCGCTGGGCGAAGGGGGCATTGCCGAACCTGACGGCGCTGCGGCCCTGGACGATCTGCCGGCATTGCTGTTCGGCGCGCCCCTGCCTCGTGACACGACCCTGCGCCGCTGGCAGCATCACGGGGGCATGCTGGCCGTGCGTGCGCACCTGCCTGGTGGCCAGGCTCCGGATGATGCCTGGTGGCGAATGGCCCAGGTGGCGCTGCAGGATGCGCTGGTCATGGCCCGGCAGCGCGAACAGATCCTGTCGCTGGAAAATTCCAAACGCCTGCAGCAGGCGCTGTACGAGATTGCCGACCTGGCCGGTGCCGACCTGGAAATGACCGACATGCTGCGGCATTTCCACCGCGTGCTGAATTCGCTGATGTACGCGCAGAACTGCTACATCGTCGAGTACGACGACGTGCACCGGCGAATCCGTTTTCTGTACTTCGCCGACCAGCGCGACAGCTTCGTGGCCGACCCGGACCGCAGTTACGAAGAACACGAGATGCCGCGCAGCCTGACCTTCGCGCTGCTGCGCCATGGCAAGCCGTTGAGTGGGCCGTCCAACGAGCTGCTGGCCGCGTTGAGTGATGAAGTCGACCCGCGTCGCGGGCCGGAAAGCCTGGACTGGCTCGGCGTGCCGATGCTGCGCGACGGCCGCGTCTGCGGCGCGATCGTGGTACAGAGCTACGAACACGGCGTGCGCTACAACGAAGCCGATCGCACCCTGCTGGGCTATGTGGCCCAGCACATCCTGACCGCGATGGACCGCCGTCAGGCGCAGGTGCAGCTGGAGCGCCAGGTGGAACGGCGCACCGTGGAGCTGCAGCGCGCCAATCACAGCCTGCAGGACGAGGTGATCGAGCGCCGTCGCGCCGAGAAGCTGCAGCTGGCGCTGTTCAACATCGCCGAAATGGCGATGAGCGCTGAAACCCTGCATCAGTATTACGTGCAGGTGCATGGCGTGGTGGGCACGCTGCTGGATGCGCGCAACTTCTACATCGCGCTGGTCAATGAAGGTGGCACCGGCCTGGATTTCGTGTACTCGGTTGATGAGTACAACGCGGCGCGTCCCTCGCGTCCTTTCAGTCATGGCCTGACCGAATACATCGTACGCAACCGGCAGCCGCTGCTGGCCTCGCGAGAGCATATTGATGCGCTGCGTGCGGCCGGGCGCGTGCACGAGTTCGGTGCGCGCTCGCATTGCTGGCTGGGGGTGCCGCTGCTCAGCGACGACGAGGTCGTCGGTGTGATCGTGGTGCAGAGTTACTCGCCGGAAATCAGTTTTACCGTGCATGACCAGCGCCTGCTCACCTTCGTGGCGCAGAACATCGGCAACGGCCTGGCCCGCCAGCGCAACCAGGAACAACTGCGGTTGGCCCACGCCGAGCTGGAAAAGCGGGTCGAAGAACGTACCCGTGAGCTGGCCGAAGTGAATGAACAGCTGCTGGGGCAGATCGGCGAGCGCCTGCGCGCCGAGCAGCGGCTGACCCACCAGGCGCTGCACGACGCGCTGACCGGGTTGCCCAACCGTCTGCACCTGCTGGACCGGCTCGAGGATGCAATCAACTTGGCGCAGCTTCCCGGCGGGCCGGGGTTTGCGGTGCTGTTCCTGGATCTGGACCGCTTCAAGCTGGTCAACGACAGCATCGGCCACGCCGCTGGCGACCAGATGCTGGTCGAAGTGGCACGGCGGATCGTGTCCATGGTCGGCAGCAATGACCTGGTCGCGCGGCTGGGCGGAGACGAGTTCGCCATTCTGCTGCTGTGCCCGGAGGGTCTGGAATCCGCACGCGAGTTTTCCCAGCGCATGCTGTCGGCGCTGGAGGAATCGATGTGGGTGCAGGGGCGTGAACTGTTCCCGTCCGGCAGCCTGGGCATTGCCTTGTGGAGCCCGCGGTACCGTAATGCGGAAGAACTGGTGCGCGATGCCGACGCCGCGATGTACCGTGCCAAGGCCCAGGGCAAGGACCGCTTCGCGGTGTTCGACGAAGCCATGCGCGAGGAAGCGCTGCGCAGCCTGGACCTGGAAGCCGACCTGCGCCGGGCGATCAACAATCGTGATTTCGTGCCGTATTACCAGCCGATCGTGCGCCTCAGCGACGGTGCGGTGATGGGCTATGAGGCACTGCTGCGCTGGCAGCACGAACGCCGCGGACTGCTGCTGCCCAGCGCGTTCCTGGACCTGGGCGAGGAAAGCGGCCTGATCGAGCAGGTCGACTGGCTGCTGTACGAAGATGTGATCAGCCAACTGGCCCAGGGCGGGGAAGGCTATCTGTCGGTGAATGTGTCCCCGCGGCATTTCCGTTCACCGGATTTCACCCCGCGTCTGTTCGGCTTGATCGAGGCGGCCGGTGCCGACCCGCGTCGCCTGCGCCTGGAAATCACCGAGGTGGCACTGCTCGATGATGGTCCGCGCACGTTGCGGATTCTGCAGACCCTGCGCGAGCGCGGCGTGCTGGTGCAGCTGGACGATTTCGGCACCGGGTTCTCGGCGCTGTCCTACCTGCACCGTTTCCCGATCTCCACGCTGAAGATCGACCAGAGTTTCATTGCTGGCCTGCACGGTCGTGACCTGCAGAGCACCTATGCCCTGGTACAGGGCGTGCTGTCGCTGGCGCGCACACTGGGCATCGAGACGGTGGGCGAGGGCATCGAAAACGCCGCCCAGCGGCAGACATTGCTGCAACTGGGCTGCGACTACGGGCAGGGCTACCTGCTGGGCCGCCCCGCGCCGATGGACGCGTTCGTCACCGGTTGATGTGGCCGCCGTGCGCGGCGCACGACCGGCGGAGCGGCGCATGACCGTCGGGGCGGCGCATGTGGCGGCGGGGCACATGACTGTCGGGGTGGCGCATGACCGGCGGGGCGCATGACCGTAGAGCCGGGCTTGCCCGGCTGAAGGCGATGCATCACCTTCCAGCGGGGCAAGCCCCGCTCTACGTCATGGGTCGTTTGACGCAATCCAGCGGGGCAAGCCTCGCTCCACGTCAGCGCAACCCGGTGCGGCGCTTCTCGTCGATCCACTTCGATGCCTGCGCCGGCTGGTAGGCGCGCATCCAGTCCAGCATGGCGTCGATATCCGAGCCATACCAGAGGTCGGCGCGCTGGTCCGGGTGCAGGAAGCGCTCTTCCACCATGCGATCAATCATGCCGATCAGCGGCGCGTAGAAGCCGTCCACGTCCAGGAACGCACACGGCTTGTTGCCGATGCCAAGCTGACGCCAGGTGAGCATCTCGAAGATCTCTTCCATGGTGCCAAAGCCACCCGGCAGCGCCACGAAGGCATCGGCCAGGTCGAACATGCGCGACTTGCGTTCATGCATGGAGCCGACGATTTCCAGTTCGGTCAGGCCGCGGTGAGCCACTTCCCAGTCGGCCAGCTGCTGCGGGATGACCCCGGTGACTTCGCCACCGCCGGCCAGCACCGCATTGGCCACGGTGCCCATCAGGCCGACGTTGCCGCCGCCATAGACCAGGCGTAGTCCGTCGCGGGCGATGCGGTCGCCCAGAGCGATGGCGCGTTCGGTGTAGATGGGCTTGCTCCCGGCGTTGGAGCCACAGTAAACGCAAATGGACTTCATTGGATATTCCTGTGTTCAAAAGTGCTGCAGCGGAAACGAAAAAGCCCCGCCTTGAAAGACGGGGTGATTCCGGTGATGCAGGCCGCCATTATCGCACGATGTAGAGCCGGGCTTGCCCGGCTGTGGCGGAGCCGGGGTGGTTCACGCCGCCTGCGACGCTTCCCGGCGCGGGCCTTCCTTCAACGCACGCCCCACCAGCTGGACCAGCAGTTCCAGCTCCTCGCTGTCCATTCCAAAGTGCGGGGTGAAGCGCAGCGAGTTTTCGCCGCCGTGAATGACGTTGACGCCGTGATTGCGCAGCCACTCCTCGGTGGAGCCGGCTCCGTAGCACTTGAACTGCGGGGCGAGTTCGCACGAGAACAGCAGGCCAGTGCCCTGTACCTTGGTGATCAGCCCGCCCAGCTCGCCCTTCAGCTGCTCAAGGCGGCGCACCGCTTCGGCTCCGCGTTCACGGATGTTCTGGCGCACCTGCGGGGTGAGCAGGCCGAGCGTGGCGCAGGCGACGTCAAGCGCACGCGGATTGGAGGTCATGGTGTTGCCGTAGATGCCCTTGCGGTACAGCTGTGCGGCATGCTCGGTCACCGCCAGCACCGACAGCGGGAACTGCGCAGCATTCAGCGCCTTGGAATAGGTTTCCATATCCGGCGCGTCGACACCTTCAAAGCCCGGATAGTCAACAATGGAAAGGACGCCATGCGCGCGCAGGCCGGCCTGGATGGAGTCAATCAGCAGCAGGCTGCCGTGCTGGCGGGTCAGCTCGCGCGCTAGAGCGTAGAACGCCGGCGGCACCGAACGGCCCGGATCGCCTTCGCCCATCACCGGTTCGAGAAACACCGCCTCGATGAACCAGCGCTGCTCGGCGGCATCGGCAAATACCTGCTTCAACGCCGCCTCGTCGTACGGCGCAACCGTGATCACGCTGTCCTCGCCGCGATAGCTGGCCAGGTGCTGCACATAGTTGCGGCGGCTGGAGTCGGAGTACAGGGCGGGGCGATCAGTGCGGCCATGGAAGCTGCCCTTGACCACCACGCGCTTGATCTTCGCCCCGGCATGGCGCGCACCCGGGTCGGTCTGCAGCTTGGCATTGACGTCGGCGATGCGGGCGGCCAGGCCGACTGCTTCAGAGCCCGAATTCAGGCACATGAAGCGGGCATATGGGCAACCACCACGGCTGTGCCCGATCTCCCGACGCAGTGCCTGGATGAAGCGGCGCTGGGACAGATGCGGGGTCATGATGTTGGCCATGACCTGGGGGGCGGCCAGTGCTTCCAGAACGGCCGGCGGCGTGTGCCCGAAGCCAAGCATGCCGTAGCCACCGGCGTCATACAGCACGGCTCCCTTCAGTGTCACCACCCAGGCACCGCGGGCGGCAAGGGCCACGTACGGGGTCACCGCGTCGTCCGCATAGAAATTGACAAAGCCCTCCTGCAGGGCGGCGATCTGGTCGCCTTCATCCAGTGCCAGCACGTCGTCCAGGCTGACGCGGACGCGCTCGAATTCGGCGGCGGCGGCGTCGACCGCGGCCAACAGCTGCGGGTGGCCCGCGACCAGGCGCTCCAGGGTGGCGTCATCCAGGCCCGCGGTCAGACGGGTACCGGGCTGGGCGCGGAGCGGGGCGAGGCGTTCGATGAAGCTCATTGCAGATCTCCTGAAACGAATGGCGGCACGGCGCAAATGCAAAACGCGCGACCAGGCGCGCGCTTCGGGGCTCGTGCATCGGATTTCCGGTTCGATGCTAGCACGCGCTTTTTCGCGCGATAACCCCGTGGAAAACTGTTGCATAGCAGCATTTTGCGCGACGTTGTCGGCCGTGTGCATTGCCACCGGGAGCCAGTCGTACAATGCGCGACGTTCTCGACCTGTTGCTGCCCGCCGCCTTGAAGAAGTCCGATTTCCATTACGACCTGCCGCCTGAACTGATTGCCCAGGCTCCGTTGGCCGAGCGCTCGGCCAGCCGTCTGATGGTGGTGCCGCCGGCCCCGTCCGCGTTCGAGCACCGCCAGGTCCGTGACCTGCCAGACCTGCTGCAGCCGGGCGATCTGCTGGTGTTCAACGACACCCGGGTGATTCCCGCGCGCCTGTTCGGGCAGAAGGCCAGTGGTGGCCGTGTGGAGATCCTGATCGAGCGTCTGCTCGGCGCGCAGCAGGCGCGTGCCCAGGTCGGGGCGAGCAAGTCGCCCAAGGCCGGCAGCCGGATCGCACTCGACGCCGGTGGCGAGGCCGAGGTGCTCGGCCGCGACGGCGAATTCTACGTGCTCCAGTTCCATGTGCCGGAAAGCCTGGAGCAGTGGCTGCTGCACGCCGGCCGCCTGCCGCTGCCGCCCTACATCCAGCGCGAACCGGGGGTGGATGACCGCGAGCGCTACCAGACGGTCTTCGCACGCGAAGTGGGGGCGGTGGCCGCCCCGACCGCCGGCCTGCATTTCGACGAGGACCTGCTTGCGGCGCTGAAGGCCCGCGGCGTGAACGCCGGGCATGTCACCCTGCACGTTGGCGCAGGCACGTTCCAGCCGGTGCGGGTGGATGACCTCAAGGACCACGTGATGCACCGCGAATGGCTGAACGTGGGGGCGGAACTGGTGCAGCAGGTGCGCCAGACCCACGCTGCGGGGGGGCGCGTGATCGGCGTCGGCACCACGGTGGTGCGCGCGCTGGAAAGCGCCATGCGTGACGGCGAACTGCTGCCGTATGCCGGTGAAACCCAGATCTTCATCACCCCGGGTTACCGCATCCGCAGCGTGGACGCGATGATCACCAACTTCCACCTGCCGGAAAGCACGCTGCTGATGATGATATCGGCGTTTGCGGGACAGGAGCGGGTGTTCGAGGCGTATCGGGCGGCGATTGCCGAGAGGTACCGGTTCTTCAGCTACGGCGATGCCATGCTGCTATTCCCACGGGGGGACTGACGTGGCACCGGGCTCCGCCCTGCGTGGCGGGTCCGCGGCGGCTCAGCCGGGCAAGCCCGGCTCTACGGACCCCGGCGTAGTGACACGCCATGCGTGTCAACGCGACCCCGAACCGGGCGTACTGGGCAGATATGAGCGATAATCGGCAACTATTTGCCTGATATCTGCTCCATGTCCCGACTCCAGTTCCATCTCCAGACCACCGATGGCCGTGCCCGTCGCGGCCGCCTCACGTTCCCGCGCGGAACAGTGGAAACCCCGGCCTTCATGCCGGTCGGTACCTACGGGTCGGTCAAGGGCGTGCTGCCGGAGCAGATCCGGGCGCTGGGCGCGGAAATCATCCTCGGCAATACCTTTCACCTGTACCTGCGCCCGGGCCTGGACGTGATCGCCGACCACGGCGGCCTGCACGGCTTCGCGCGCTGGGATGGCCCGATCCTGACCGACTCCGGCGGTTTCCAGGTGTTCTCGCTCGCGCATCGCCGCAAGATCACCGAACAAGGGGTCACCTTTGCCTCGCCGACCGACGGGGCCAAGGTGTTCCTGGGGCCGGAAGAGAGCATGAAGATCCAGAAGGTGCTCGACTCGGACATCGTGATGATCTTCGACGAGTGCACCCCGTATCCGGCGACCGAGCAGGTGGCCCGCACTTCGATGGAACTCAGCCTGCGCTGGGCGCAGCGCAGCCGCAATGCTCATGATGAACTGGGCAACGATGCCGCGCTGTTCGGCATCGTCCAGGGCGGGGTCCATCACGACCTGCGCAGCCGCTCGGCCGAGGGCCTGCAGCAGATCGGTTTTGATGGCTACGCGATCGGCGGCCTGGCGGTGGGTGAGCCGGAGCACGAGCGCAATGCCATGCTCGACCACCTCAACCCGATCCTGCCGGCCGACCGCCCGCGTTACCTGATGGGGGTGGGGCGTCCGGAAGACCTGGTGGAAGGGGTGGCCCGGGGCGTGGACATGTTCGATTGCGTCATGCCCACCCGCAATGCCCGTAATGGCCACTATTTCACTTCCACCGGGACCGTGCGCATCCGCAACGCCCGCTATGAGCGCGACATGGACACCATCGAGCCCGGCTGTGGCTGCCATGCCTGCAGCAGCGGCTACACCCGGTCCTACCTGCGCCACCTGGACCGTTGCAATGAAATGCTAGCCCCGATGCTGGGCACCCTGCACAACCTGTACTACTATGAAAAACTGATGGCCGACATGCGCGCGGCCATCGCGACGGGAACCTTCTCGGCCTTCCGCGAGTCCTTCTATGCGGCCCGGGGCATGGCCACACCGCCGCTGGACAGCCAGGACTGACCCGGGGTGCCTTGAAGACCGTGCCAATTGGCCCAAGGAATAGCCACTGGGCCGTGGCATACTTCGCGGCTGACCCACCGTTTCGCGGCGACACCCTTCCCCCGGGGCAGGGCGCCTCCCAACCCAAGGACACACAATGAACCTGCTCGCTTTCCTGATTCCCGCCGCCCACGCCCAAGCCGCCGGCGGCCAGCCGCAGGGCATGGGCCTGACCACGCTGCTGTTCCCGATCATCCTGATTGCGATCATGTACTTCCTGATGATCCGTCCGCAGATGAAGCGCCAGAAGGAACACAAGGCGATGCTGGACAAGATCAAGGTCGGTGACGAAGTGCTCACCAATGGCGGCATTGCCGGCGTGGTCACCAAGATCGGCGACAACTTCGTGACCATCGAAGTGGCTGACAACGTCAACATCCGCGTGCAGAAGGGCGCTGTCGGCAACGTGCTGCCCGCTGGCACCCTGAAGTCGGCCGTCTGATTTTCCTTTTTCCCAAGACCAACCGCGGTGCCGGGACTGGCACCGCGCAGGAACCTGGCAATGCTTGAATTTCCACGCTGGAAGTACGTCGTCATCCTGATCGTACTGGCGCTCAGCACCCTGTACGCGCTGCCCAACATCTACCAGAAGGACGCGGCCGTCCAGATCACCGCCAACCGTGGCGGCCAGGTCGACGACGCGCTGCGCGACCGCGTGGTGGCCGACCTGAAGCAGGCCGGCATCGCGACCATTGGTGCCGAGAAGGAAGGCGACAGCCTGATTGTCCGCCTGCCAGACCTGAAGACCCAGGCCGCTGCCAGCGATCTGCTGCGCGACAGCGTGGGTGAGAACTACACGGTGGCGCTGAACCTGGCGTCCACCGTGCCGGACTGGCTGGCCAGGCTGGGCGGCCGTCCGATGACGCTGGGCCTGGATCTGCAGGGCGGTGTGCACTTCGTGTTGCAGGTTGACCAGAAGGCCGCGCTGGACAAGCGCATGGACGCCTACGCCGAAGACGTGCGTACCACCCTGCGCGATGCCCGCATTCCGTACCAGTCGGTGGAGCGCCGCCAGGACAACAGCATTGTCGCGGTGATCAGCCCGTCGGCCGCGGCCGACGTGGTCGAAAAGGCCCGCCAGCTGCTGGCCAAGGGTCAGCCGACCCTCGGTTACGACGTCAGCGGCAACCGCATCACGGTCAGCGTGCCGGATACCGAACTGACCAGCATCGCCAACGGCGCGATCGAGCAGAACATCAACACGTTGCGCAATCGCGTCAACCAGCTCGGTGTGTCTGAGCCGATCATCCAGCGCCAGGGTGCCGACCGCGTGGTCGTGCAGCTGCCCGGGGTGCAGGACACTGCTGAAGCCAAGCGCATGATCGGTGCCACCGCCACCCTGGAATACCGTGCGGTGGTGGAAGAAAGCCCGGTGCGCGCGCAGGAGATCATCGACAGCGGCCGCATTCCCGCTGAGGGCAAGGTCTACCAGCGCCGCGGCGGTGCCGGTCCGATCGTGCTGAACAAGCGCGTGATCGTCACCGGTGACCAGATGGTCGCCGCGCAGGCCACCCAGGACCAGCAGAACGGCGGCAGTGCGGTCAGCGTGACCCTGAACGCCATCGGCGGCCAGCGCATGTTCGACTTCACCAGTGCCAACGTCGGCAAGCCGATGGCGGTGGTGTACACCGAGCGCGTTCCGACTGTGACCGAAGTGGATGGCCAGGAAGTGCGTGGTTTCAAGGTCAACGAGGAAGTGATCTCGGTGGCCCGCATCAACGGCGTGTTCGGCAAGCAGTTCCAGACCACCGGTCTGGAGAAGAAGGAATCCGAAGACCTGGCCAAGCTGCTCAAGTCGGGTTCGCTGGCTGCGCCGATGGACTTCGTCGAAGAGCGCGTGGTCGGTCCCAGCCTGGGTGCCGAGAACGTCGAGCGCGGCATAACCGCCGTGGTCTATGCCTTCATGTTCACCCTGGTGTTCTTCACGGTGTACTACCGCATGTTCGGCCTGATCACCTCGGTGGCCATGCTGTTCAACCTGCTGATCGTGGTGGCGGTGATGTCGCTGTTCGGGGCCACCATGACCCTGCCGGGCTTTGCTGGCCTGGCGTTGTCGGTGGGTCTGTCGGTGGACGCCAACGTGCTGATCAACGAACGCATCCGTGAGGAGCTGCGCGCGGGTGTACCGGGCAAGACCGCCATCGTCACCGGTTACGAGCGCGCCAGCGGCACCATCCTGGACGCCAACCTGACCGGCCTGATCGTGGGTGTGGCGCTGTTCGCCTTCGGCACCGGCCCGCTGAAGGGCTTCGCGCTGACCATGATCATCGGTATTTTCGCTTCGATGTTCACGGCGATCACCGTGTCGCGCGCGCTGGCGACGCTGATCTACGGACGTCGCAAGAAGCTCCAGAACGTGGCCATCTGACGGGACGACACGCACAATGAAACTGTTTCCGCTGCACATCCTCCCGAACGACACCAAGATCGACTTCATGCGCTGGCGCCATGTCGCCATGGCCGTCACGATCGCGGTGTTCCTGGCCTCGGTGGCCATCATCGGCGTCAAGGGCTTCACCTTCGCCCTGGACTTCACCGGCGGCACCCTGATCGAAGCCCGCTTCGACAAACAGGTGGACGTCGAGCAGGTCCGTTCGAAGCTGGAATCCAATGGCTTCGAGAACGCCCAGGTGCAGAGCTTCGGTGGCAACACCGACCTGCTGATCCGTCTGGCTCCGCACGGTGCCCATGACCCGGGTGCCGAAGGGGCGGCCCAGGACAAGGCCACCGGCGAGGCCGTGCTCAAGGCCATCACCACGGCCGAGAATCCGGCCACGATCCTGCGCAACGAGTACGTCGGGCCGCAGATCGGCAAGGACCTGGCCTTGAACGGGCTTTACGCCACGGTGTTCATGCTGGCCGGCTTCCTGATCTACATCGGCTTCCGTTTTGAATGGAAGTTCGCGGTCACTGCCAGCCTCGTGGCCCTGTTCGACCTGCTGGTCACGCTGGCCTACATGTCGCTGATGGGGCGCGAGTTCGACCTGAACCTGCTGGCCGGTCTGTTGTCGGTGATGGGCTTTGCAATCAACGACATCATCGTGGTGTTCGACCGCGTCCGTGAAAACTTCCGCAGCCTGCGCGTGGAACCGCTGGAGGTGCTGAACCGCTCGATCAACCAGACGCTGTCGCGTACGGTGATCACCGCGGTGATGTTCTTCCTGTCGGCACTGGCGCTGTACCTGTACGGTGGTACATCGCTGGAAGGCCTGGCCGAAACCCATATGATCGGTGCGGTGATCGTGGTGGTGTCCTCGATCCTGGTGGCCGTGCCGATGCTGACCATTGGCTTCCTGCGCGTGAGCAAGCAGGATCTGCTGCCGAAGGCGAAGGACGTGGAAGCGCTCGCACGCCGGCCGTAACAAATCGGAACCTGCGGTTCCGTTTCGTTACGGTTCGCGCATCCCACCTTAACCCCGCGCCGTTGGCGCGCCCCCTTCAACAAGAAGGGGGCTCTCCTCCAGCAGGTTTACCGAGAAGCCGCGCCCTGCGCGGCTTTTCTTTTGGCTGCACGCCACCGTACCGGGGCGTCGGTTGTGCAGATGGCCCCCGCGCA
Organism: Stenotrophomonas maltophilia; assembly: GCA_050983615.1. GTDB lineage: Bacteria > Pseudomonadota > Gammaproteobacteria > Xanthomonadales > Xanthomonadaceae > Stenotrophomonas > Stenotrophomonas maltophilia_AZ. Next base: position 1,859,262 of record CP158958.1, read on the forward strand.
CTACGATTTCGGGGTTGCGCGGCTGCTTATGCGGTCGCTCCGTTTCCCTCGAGGTGTTCATGGTCATCAAACCGCGCGTTCGCGGCTTCATCTGCGTTACCACCCATCCGGCCGGCTGCGATGCAGCGGTGAAGCAGCAGATCGACTACATCAAGGCGCAGCCGAAGCTGCCCAACGGTCCCAAGCGCGTGCTGGTGCTGGGTGCATCCACCGGCTACGGCCTGGCGGCGCGCATCACGGCTGCCTTTGGCAGCGGCGCGGCCACGCTGGGTGTGTTCTTCGAGCGGCCGGGTACCGACAGCAAGCCGGGCACGGCGGGCTGGTACAACTCGGCGGCGTTCCACAAGTACGCCGAACAGGCCGGTCTGTACGCGAAGAGCGTGAATGGCGATGCGTTCTCGGACGAGGTGAAGGCGAAGGTCATTGAGCTGATCAAACAGGACCTGGGCCAGGTCGACCAGGTGGTGTACAGCCTCGCCGCGCCGCGCCGCAAGCACCCGCGCACGGGCGAAGTGATCAGCTCCACGCTCAAGCCGATTGGCGAGCCGATCACCCTGCGTGGCCTGGATACCGACAAGGAAGTGCTGACCGAAACCACGTTGCAGCCGGCGACTGCGGAAGAAATCGCGGGCACGGTGGCGGTGATGGGCGGCGAAGACTGGCAGATGTGGATCGACGCGCTGCTGGAAGCCGGCGTGCTGGCCGAAGGCGCGACCACCACGGCCTTCACCTACGTTGGCGAGGAAATCACCCAGGCGATCTACTGGAACGGTTCCATCGGCGCGGCGAAGAAGGATCTGGACGAGAAGGTGCTGGGCCTGCGCGAGAAGCTGCAGAAGATCGGCGGCGACGCCCGCGTGTCGGTGCTGAAGGCGGTGGTGACCCAGGCCAGCTCGGCCATTCCGACCATGCCGCTGTACCTGTCGTTGCTGTTCAAGGTGATGAAAGAACGCGGCACGCACGAAGGCTGCATCGAACAGCTCGATACCTTGTACGACATCGTCTACGGCGGCAAGGATACTGGCACCGCCACCGAGCGCCTGCGCCACCAGCTGCTGGCCGACGGCCGCACGGTGGAGCTGGTGGACGAAGCGGGCCGCCTGCGTGCGGACTACAAGGAAATGGCTCCGGACGTCCAGGCCGAAGTGCTCAAGCTGTGGCCGCAGGTGACCAACGAGAACCTGTACGAGATCAGCGATCTGGCCGGCTACAAGGCCGACTTCCTGCGCCTGTTCGGCTTCGGCGTCGAAGGCGTGGATTACGAGGCGGACGTGGCGACCGATGTTGCGATTCCGAACCTGGTTGATCTGACGAGCTGATCTTTCTCTCGTAGAGCCGGGCTTGCCCGGCTGCTCTTGGTTTTGGGCGTACAGCCGGTTTCCACGGGTTTCCGTGTTTAGGCCGGTCGGGGTGGGTTTGCGGGACACGCCGTGAATACATCCATGTAGGCTCGTCAAAAACATCCATGTTTTTGACGGTCCGGCAAACCCACCCCGACCGGCCCCCGACAGAAGGTCGGTGGCCATCGGAAGATCAAAATCAGCGGCGAAGGTCTTCGGATGCGTTATCGATGACACGCATGGCGTGTCACTACGCGGGACAAATCGAAACGGCCGTTGCCGTTCGCACCGCATCGCGCGATGCATGACAGGGGAGGCCGACAGGTAGCCCCTGGAGCGACCGTCAAAAACATGGATGTTTTTGACGAGCCTACACGGATGTATTCACGGCGTGTCGCGGAACGGGGCTGCCTGTTGGTCACCCCGGCACGTAACAACCAAAACGCTGCCTTTCGCGCAAAACTAAAACCTCACGCAAAATCAAAATTCATAGCCGGCCCCGCAGGCCCCACGAACTCACCCTGCACGTAATCCACGCCGGCACTGAACAACAGGCTCATCGAATTGGCATCCGCCACGAACTCGGCCAAGGTGCGGATGTTCGCCTCCTGCGCGCGCGCGGTGATCTCGCTGATCTTGTCCGCATGCTCGCGGGTGCGGGCGAAGTCGCTGGTGAAGTCGCGGTCCAGCTTGAGGAACTGCGGCTGGAAGTGCGCCAGCAGCTGGAACGAATCCAGGCCCGAACCAAACTGTTCCAGACCGATACGGATGCCCAGCGGAGCCACGTCGGCCAGGAACTGCTGCGCGTTGCGCAGGTGGGTGAACACCTTGGCTTCCGGCGCGTGCAGCCACAGGCGCTCGCCCGGCACACCGTGCGCTGCCAGCTCGCGCCGCAGCGTGGCCACCATCAGGGGGTCGTTGAACGATTCCGGCGTGATCTTCACCATCATGTGCGTGGCGTGGCCCGCGCGTTCGCGCTGGCCCAGCACGTCGATCGCGTGCGCCACCACCCAACGGTTGATGTCTGCCAGCAGGCCATGTTCCTCGGCAATGCCCAGGAAGGCCGTCGGGCTCAGCAACTCGCCGTTGTTGTCCAGGCGCAGATAGGCTTCGTACAGCTCAAGTGGTTCGCCCTGCAGGTTCAGCACAGGCTGGTAATGCAGCTGGAAGCCTTCACCCGCCAGCGCTTCCTTGATCCGAGCCACCCAGCGCTGCACGCGTTCTTCTTCCACCCGGTCCACGGCCGCCGGGTCAAAGATGCGGCTGGTATTGCCCAGTTCAGATGCGGCCTGTTGGCATTCGGTGGCACGGGCCAGCACCTGGCCGATGCTGGCGATCTTTTCGCCCACCTGCACGCCACCGATACTCACCGTCACCGTCGCCGAGCGCTCGCCGATGCTGAACACCTGTGCGGCAAACGCCTCGCGGATGCGGTCGGCCAGGCCCTCGGTCTCGGCGTAGCCACCTTCCATCAGCACCGCGAAGCTGTGTTCGCCAAACCGTGCCACCTGGGCCTTGTCGCCCACCGTGTCAGCCAGCACCCGGCCCAGCGCGGCAATCAGGGCGTCGGCCGAGTCCAGGCCGATGTCGGGCAGCAGTCGCGCGTAATGGTCCGGTTCGACCAGCAGGAGGCCGAAACGCCCCTCGCTGCGACCGGCCTGGGCCACCGCGTTTTCCACGTGCACCATGAAGGTCGGGCGGTTGAGCAGGCCCGTGACCTGGTCGCGCTGGCGCAGATCCTCGACTTCGCGGGCCAGTTCGGTGTCCAGTTCCATGCGGCGGCGGAACACCACCTGCAGGCAGGATTCGCCTTCATAGGTGGCCGGGGTGAATTCCATCGTTGCGGCGAAGATCGCGCCGTCCTGGTTACGCGCGTCCACCTGGTACTGCGGCGGTGGCGCTTCGCCCTTGCTCAGCGATTTAAGCAGCTGCTTGAAGCCTTCCACATGTTGCGGGGCCACCATGTCCAGCAGCGAGATGCCCTCCACATCCTCGAACGATTCAAACCCGAACATCTCCAGGTAGGCTTCGTTGGCGCGGATGTGCATGCCTTCGTGGACATAGGCGATGGGGTCGCGCGAGGACGCGATCAGCGCGTCGCAGCGGCGCTCGGTCTCGCGCATCTGCGCCTCGATCCGGCGCAGCCCGCGGCGGGCGTGCAGGTCGGTCCATTCGTTGCGCACCACCGCCAGCAGGTGCTCGGGGCGGTGGCGCAGGGCCACGGCGCGGAAACCGTTGGCGCTGGCTTCCACCCATTCGCTTTCATTGACCGCTTCGGCCAGCAGGATCATCGGGATGTCTTTGCCGCTGGCGGCGATCTGCTGGGTCACCTGCAGCAGCGGAATGCTCTGCGCCGGGGCCACCAGCACCAGGTCGATCGGCTGGCTGCCGATGATCTGCGCCAGCTCGTCGGTGTTCTGCGGCCGTGCCGGGCGGACCGCGATGCCGCTGTTGCGCAGCGTGCTGACAATGGTCTCGGCGTTCTCGCCGCTGTCGTCCACGATCAGCAGGCGGACGGTGATGTCGTTTGCGTTCTGCATTCACTACTCCCCGAAGTGCCATCTTGATACACGATGCGCGCCGCGACGTCCATGCCGGTGCATCACCGGCGTTCGCGGATTGTGAGCGCGGTTACACCACCAGCCCCGCTGCGCGACCACTGGCCCAGGCCCACTGGAAGTTGTAACCACCCAGCCAGCCGGTCACGTCCAGGACCTCGCCCACGAAATGCAGGCCAGGCACCAGCTGCGACTCGAACGTACTGGAAGAGACCCGGCGTGTGTCCACGCCCCCCAGGGTCACCTCGGCCGTACGGTACCCTTCCGTGCCGCTGGCCACCAGCGGGAAGTCCTGCAGCAGACTGGCGGCCTGACGCAGTTCGCGCTCGTCGATCTGCTTGACCGGGCGGTCGGGGAGCCAGTGCTCGCACAAGCGCAGGGCCAGTCGGCGCGGCAGCACTTCCGACAACACCGTGCGCAGCTCCGCCGAGCCGCGCTCGCGTTTCATGCTGCGCAGCCATTCCTCGGCATTCTGGCCCGGCAGCAGGTCCAGGCGCAGGTCGTCGCCGGGTTGCCAGAACGACGAGATCTGGAGGATGGCCGGGCCGCTGATGCCGCGGTGCGTGATCAGCAGCGAGTTGCGGAACTCCATGTCGTTGCAGCGCGCCGCCACCGGCAGCGCGACCCCGCTGAGGTCGGCAAAGCGCTCCTGGTGCTTGCCGCTCAGGGTCAATGGCACCAGCCCGGCACGGGTCGGCAGCACGTCGTGGCCGAACTGGCGGGCCAGTTCGTAGCCGAAGCCGGTTGCCCCCAGGCTGGGAATGGACAGCCCGCCGGTGGCCACCACCAATGAGGCAGCGTGGAAGTGGCCCTGGGCGCTGTGTACATGGAAGCCGTCCGCGCCGCGCTCGACCCGGGTCACCGCGCAGTCGGTGCGGATCTGCACGCCCGCAACCTGGCATTCGTCGACCAGCATGCGCACGATCTGCTTGGACGAGATGTCGCAGAACAGCTGGCCCAGTTCTTTTTCGTGATACGCAATGCCGTGCCGCTCGACCATGCCGATGAACTCCCACGGCGTATAGCGGGCGAGGGCGGATTTGCAGAAATGCGGATTGGCCGACAGGAAGTTGGCCGGGGTGGTGCCGGTATTGGTGAAGTTGCAGCGGCCGCCGCCGGACATCAGGATCTTCTTGCCGACCTTGTTGGCGTGGTCGATCACCTGCACGATCCGGCCGCGCTGGCCAGCGGTCAGCGCACACATCAGGCCGGCAGCGCCGGCCCCGATCACCAGTACATCGCTGCGGATCGTGCTCATGCCAGCATGCTCAGGCCTGCGGCTTGGGCTTGCGCCAGGTTGGAACGACGCTGAGCTCGGCGTTCCCGGACATCAGCTGCACTTCGCCATCCTGGATCAGCACGGTCCAGCGCATGCTGCGCTCGATCTGTGCGCCCCACTGCTCGACGAACTCGCCGGGCAGGTCCATGACCTCGAGTGTCTTCAGCTTGTTCAGCGCCGAGGCGTTGCGCTCCCACCAGATGTCGGCCGCGCGGCCGCCGTAGGTGATCAGCTGCACCGCGCTGGCGCGGCCTGCAGCCTTGCGCAGGCGTGACTCGTCCGGCTGGCCGAGGTCGATCCAGCGCTCGATCGCCCCGGTGTAGTCCTGCTTCCACAGGTCCGGCTCGTCGTCCACGCTCAGGCCCCGGCCGAACTCCAGCCGCTCCTCGGCGTTCAGGGCGAAGGCCAGCAGGCGCACCATCAGGCGTTCGTCGGTTTCGGAAGGGTGCTGGGCCAGCGTCAGGTTGTGGCTGGCGTAGTAGCCGCGGTCCATGTCGCTGATCTGCAGCTCGGCCTTGCGGATGGTGGCGGTAAGGGCCATGGGGGTACCGTAAACAAAGAGCGCCATGATAATGCGTGGGTCATGCACACGTCCGATTCCCTGTCCGATCCGCTGGCGGCAAGCCGGCTGCAACTGGTCGCAGGGCCTTGGGATTGCCTGTTGGACGGGCTGTGCGCGCGCTTCCCGAGGATCGACCGCGCGCAATGGCTGGACCGCTTCGCGCGCGGCCGGGTGCAGGACGCGCAGGGCAGGGCACTGGCGGCGACCGACCGCTGGCAGGTCGGGCTGGAAATCCGGTACTACCGCGAAGTGGCTGATGAGCCGACCGTCTGCGGCCGGGAGTCCATCGTCCACATGGACGAGGATCTGCTGGTGGCCGACAAGCCGCATTTCCTGCCGGTGACCCCGGCCGGCGCATATGTACGTGAGACGCTGTTGGCGCGGCTGGTGGCGCGGACCGGCAACCGCGACCTGGTGCCGTTGCACCGTCTGGACCGCCTCACCGCAGGGCTGGTGCTGTTCTCGACCCGGCCCCCCAGCCGCGACGCCTACCAGCGGTTGTTCCGGGAACGCCGAATCCAGAAGGTGTACGAAGCGTTGGCCCCGGCCCTGCCCGGGCAGGTGTTCCCCCTGCAGCGGCACAGCCGGCTGGTACCCGGAGAGCCGTTCTTCCGCATGGTCGAAGCCGCGGGTACGCCGAACGCCAGCACCCGAATCGAGCTGATTGAAAGCCAGGGGCAGGTCTGGCGGTACCGGCTTCACCCGCACAGCGGGCGCAAGCATCAGTTGCGGGTGCACATGGCCGCGCTGGGCGCGCCGATCCTCGGTGATGACCTGTACCCGACCTTGCACGAACCGTCCGCCGCAGGGCCGTCGCCGTTACAGCTGCTGGCACAGGCCCTGGCGTTCGTCGATCCGCTCAGCGGGCTGCCGCGTGCCTTCACATCGGCGCTTAGACTGCCCGCTTCGGCCAAAATTGCTGAATCTTGAATCAGGAATTTGGCCGAAGTTCAGCTAGGAAAAATCTGAATACGGGGTAGGAAATCTTGCAGATGCGCGCAAATCCTTGCCCTGCCTAGGGTGGGCCGCAAATGTCTGAATGTCGCACCTATCGCTTTTTCCCGAAAACACGCGTATCGTCACCCTCACTGTGTTTGCTAGGGTCACCGTGAATCGTGGCCTGGTGCAGTTGATCTCACGATCTGCTCATCGATCCGCTTTACCAACGCCTGCAACTCAGTCTCGGCTCCCACTCCTCGGGTGGCCGCGATTATTTCAACTATTGTTTCAGGAGTTAGTAAATGTCTGATCGTCAGATGGGCACCGTCAAGTGGTTCAACGATGCCAAGGGCTTCGGCTTCATCACCCCGGAAAGCGGCCCGGACCTGTTCGTGCACTTCCGTGCCATCCAGGGCACCGGCTTCAAGTCGCTGCAGGAAGGCCAGAAGGTTTCCTTCGTCGCCGTGCAGGGCCAGAAGGGCATGCAGGCTGACCAGGTGCAGGCGGTCTAACCGACCCCTGCTGCCGAAAGGTTGCCACAACGCCGGAAGCGCAAGCTTCCGGCGTTTTTGTTTGTGCGTTCATCGGCGCGCAGTAGGATGAGGGTTTGCCGTTGCGGACCTGCTGATGATCAAGGTGCACCATCTGGACCACTCCCGTTCCCAGCGCGTGCTGTGGATGCTGGAGGAGCTGAACCTGCCGTATCAGGTGGTCCGCTATCAGCGCGACCCGAAGACCTGGCTGGCTCCGCAGGCGCTGCGCGAGCTGCACCCGCTGGGCAAGTCGCCAGTCGTGGAGGACGACACCCTGGTGCTGGCCGAATCCGGCGCGATCCTTGAATACCTGGTGGACCGCTATGACAGTGCCCGCCAGTTCTCGCCCGAACCGGTGCCGCTGCAGTCCCCTGAGCGCCTGCGCTACCGCTATTGGATGCACTACGCGGAGGGCTCGGCGATGCCGCCGATGGTGATGTCGCTGGTGTTTGCCCGCCTGCGCAAGGCCCCGATGCCCTTCTTCGCACGGCCGATCGCCCGGCAGATCGCCGACAAGGCGCTGAAAGGTTTCGTGGGCCCCCAGATCAAGCTGCATCTGCAGTGGATGGAGCGCGAGCTGGGCAACACGCCGTGGTTTGCCGGTGAACGCTTCACCGCCGCCGATATCCAGATGAGCTTCCCGCTGCAGGCGGCCACGGCGCGTGGCGGCGACCTGTCGGCGTATCCGCGGTTGCGGTCGTTCCTGGAGCGGATAGCGCAGCGCCCGGCGTACCAGCGTGCGCAGGCCAAGGGCGGGTCAATGGACCTGGCCGCAGGCGCGGCCTGAACTTGCCCATCACGTCGAGCGGCCCCATCTCTCTGGCATGACCACGCGCACCCTGCAGTTCGACAACCGGTTCCTTCACGACCTTCCCGGTGACCCGGTGGAGGGGCCGGCGCTGCGCGAGGTGCGTGGCGCGGCCTGGTCGCAGGTGATGCCCACGCCGGTGTCCGCCCCGCAGTTGCTGGCGTACTCGGCCGACCTGGCCGAACGCCTGGGGCTGGGCCAGGACCTGCTCGACAGCGCCGACTTTCCCCGCGTGTTCGGTGGTAATGCACTGTACGCCGGCATGCAGCCGTGGGCGGCCAACTATGGCGGACATCAGTTCGGCCATTGGGCCGGGCAGCTCGGTGATGGGCGGGCGATCTCGCTGGGAGAGCTGGTCAGCGCGCGGGGCGAGCGCTGGGAGCTGCAGCTCAAGGGTGCCGGACGCACGCCGTATTCGCGCGGGGCCGACGGACGCGCGGTGCTGCGTTCATCGATCCGGGAATTCCTGTGCAGCGAGGCCATGCATCATCTGGGCGTGCCAACCACCCGTGCGCTGAGTCTGGTCGGTACTGGCGAGGCCGTGGTGCGCGACATGTTCTACGACGGCCACCCGCAGGCCGAGCCGGGTGCGGTGGTGTGCCGGGCGGCCCCGTCATTCCTGCGTTTTGGCAGCTTCGAACTGCCCGCGTCGCGCGGTGACGTCAGCCTGCTGCGACAGCTGGTCGATGCCTGCATTGCACGCGACTTTCCGGAGCTGGATGGGGCAGGGCAGGACCGCGATGCGCGCTGGTTCGCGCAGGTCTGCGAACGCACTGCGGTGATGGTGGCGCACTGGATGCGGATCGGCTTCGTGCATGGCGTGATGAACACCGACAACATGTCCATTCTGGGGCTCACCATCGACTACGGCCCCTATGGCTGGGTCGAGGACTACGATCCGGACTGGACCCCCAACACCACCGATGCGCAGGGCCGCCGCTACCGTTTCGGCACCCAGCCGCAGGTGGCGTACTGGAATCTGACCCGGCTTGCGCAGGCCGTGGCACCGCTGTTCGACGACGTAGCCCACCTGCACGAGGGACTGGCGGCTTTCCAGGCCACCTACGCCCGCTGTGAGCGCGACGACGTGATGGCGAAGTTCGGGCTGGCGGCGTGCACCGATGACGACCTGGCGCTGATGGCACAGTGGCGCCAGCTGCTGCAGGACGGCCAGATGGACATGACCCTGGCGTTTCGCGCGCTTTCCGCGCTGGACCCGGCCGCACCTGCGGTGGCGGTGCTGGAGGCGGCGTTCTACAGCCCGGAGCGCCGCCAGGCAGTGCTGCCGGCGCTGCAGGAATGGCTGCAGCGGTATGCAGAACGTGTTGGCGCTGACGGCCTCGATCCGGTCGGTCGCCGCGCCGCCATGGACCGGGCCAATCCGCTTTACGTGCTGCGCAACTGGCTGGCGCAGGAAGCGATCGAGCGAGCCGAGCAGGGGGATCTTGCCGGGGTGCACGCATTGCAGGAGCTGCTTCGTCGGCCGTACGACGCTCAGCCAGGGGCTGAGCGCTATGCGGCGAAGCGCCCGGACTGGGCCTTGAACAAGGCCGGCTGCTCGATGCTGTCGTGCAGTTCCTGAATCTGTGTGGGCCATTGGCCGGCCCGGGCAAGGGGCAGGCGCGCTACCCTATGCCACCCTTCGCGATACCTGAGCCATGACTGATTCTTCCGCCGCCGTGCCTGCCTGGGCCGGTCGCCTGCGCGACATCGCCGATTTCCCCAAGCCGGGCATTCTGTTCAAGGACATCATGCCGTTGCTCGCTCATGGGCCGGACTTCGCTTCGGCGATTGATGCGATGGTGGCACCGTGGCGTGAGGCCAGTCTGGACGCGGTGATGGGCATCGAGTCACGTGGCTTCATCCTGGGCGCCGCCATGGCGCGGGTGCTGGGCGTGGGCTTCGTGCCGGTGCGCAAGCCGGGTAAGTTGCCGGGCCGCACCCTGCGCCAGGAGTACACCCTGGAATACCGCACGGACAGCATTGAAGTACATGCCGACGCGTTGCCGGCCGGTGCGCGGGTGCTGGTGGTGGATGACGTACTGGCCACCGGCGGCACCCTGCTGGCCGCGTTGTCGCTGGCGCGGCAGCTGCAGGTGGAGGTGCTTGGCGCGGCGGTGCTGGTGGAGCTGGCCGGCCTGGGCGGGCGCGAGCGCTGGGACGCGGACGTGCCGCTGGTGGCGAACCTGGTGTATTGATCATTACCGCCCGACGTAGAGCCACGCCCTGCGTGGCTTCGCGGCAATGATCGATCCGGCTTGTGCAGCCACGCAGGGCGTGGCTCTACGTCGTACGACCCGGTTTACATCTTTCGTACGCGGAACCGGCGGCCCTTGATCTTGCCGGCTTCCAGCCGCGCAATCGCCTTGCCGACATGCTCGCGTGCAATTGCCACATACGAACGCGTCGGATAGATGTCGATCTTGCCGATCACCTTGGCCGACAGCCCGGCGTCGCCGGTCAGTGCACCCAGAATGTCACCGGGACGCAGCTTGTCGGTCTTGCCGCCGTCAATGCGCAGGGTCTGCATGGCCGCCTGCGGCAGCACCGCAGGGCGCGCGGTCGCCAGCGGCGTCTTCTGCCAGTCCAGCGGTGAACCCTGCGCCGCTTCCAGCGCATCGGCGCGGTTGCGCTCACGTCCGGTTACCAGGCTGATCGCCAGGCCGGTGGCACCGGCGCGGCCGGTACGACCGACGCGGTGCTGGTAGGTTTCAATGTCGGTGGGCAGCTCGTAATTGATCACCGCAGCCAGGTCCTGTACGTCCAGCCCACGGGCGGCCACGTCGCTGGCCACCAGCACGTTGCAGCTGCGGTTGGCAAAGCGCACCAGCACTTCGTCGCGGTCGCGCTGTTCCATCTCGCCATGCAGGGCCAGCGCCGAGAACCCGAACTGCTGCAGTGAGTTGGCTACTTCATCCACGTCGCGGCGGGTATTGCAGAACACCACCGCCGATTCCGGGGTGTGCTTCAGCAGCAGCCCGGCCAGTGCCTTCTGCTTGCTGCTGAGGTCGACTTCGCAGAACAGGTGGCGGATCGCCGGCGCGTGGTCGGCTCCTTCCACCGTCACTTCCTGGGGGTCGCGCAGCAGGTCACGCGCAATCTGGCGGATTTCGTCGGGGAAGGTGGCCGAGAACAACAGGGTCTGCCGGTCCTTGCTGGTACGCCCGGCGATCTCACGGATGGGCTCTTCAAAGCCCATGTCGAGCATGCGGTCGGCTTCGTCCAGCACCAGCGTGGTGACCCCCCCCAGCTTGAGCGCGCGCTTGCGCCCCAGTTCCTGGATGCGGCCCGGGGTGCCGACCACCACGTGCGGGTCATGTGCCTCCAGCGAGGCCAGCTGCGGGCCCAGCGGCATACCGCCGGTGAGGACCACCAGCTTGAGGTTCGGAATGCCGGTGGCGAGCTTGCGGATCTGCTTGCCGACCTGGTCGGCCAGTTCGCGGGTAGGGCACAGCACCAGCGCCTGCGCGCGGATCACCGCCGGGTCCAGCTTCTGCAGCAGGCCCAGGCCGAAGGCGGCGGTCTTCCCGCTGCCGGTGGGGGCTTGGGCGATCACATCGCGGCGCTCAAGAATGGCGGGCAGGCTCTGCGCCTGCACCGGCGTCATGCGGGTATAGCCCAGCGCGTCGATGCCCGCTGCCAGCGAGGCTGACAGGGGCAGTTCGGAGAATTCGTTCATGCCACATTCTACCCGGTGTGCCGGTCCGGCGCGCCACGACCGTTGGTCGCGCTCACGCCAACAACCCTTGCACGCCCAGATTCACGCCCAGGCCGCCCAGCAGCAGCCAGCCAAACAGCAGCAGGGCCAGCAGCAGCGGCTTCAACCCGGCCTGGCGCAAGGCCGAGACATGCGTGGTCAGACCGAGCGCGGCCATCGCCATGGCCAGCAGCAGGGTATCCAGCTGCACCAGCGCGTGCACCAGCGCGGAAGGCAACCACTGCAGCGAGTTGAACGCCGCCACCGCAATGAAGCCAAACGCGAACCACGGCACCACGATCCGCGCGCGCGGCTTACCCGGCATGCCTGCCTGGGGCCGTGCCAGCAGCAGCGACACCATCACCAGCGCCGGGGCCAGCAGCATCACCCGCACCATTTTGGTGATGACGGCAGTGTCGGCCGCAGCCGGACTGATCGCGCCACCGGCGGCCACCACCTGGGCCACCTCGTGAATGGTCGAGCCGGCAAACACCCCGTAGGCGTGCTCGCTGACCGGCAGCAGCGCATGGTGGAGGTTGAGCTGATACAGCAGCGGGTAGACCAGCATCGCCACGGTGCCGAACACCACGACGGTGGACACCGCCACCGTCACCTGTTCGGCGCGCGCGCGCAGCACCGGCTCGGCGGCCATCACCGCTGCGGCACCGCAGATCGCGCTGCCGGCACCGATCAGCAGCGCGCTGCTGCGCTCCAGCCCGAACAGCCGGGTGCCGGCCCAGTGGCCCAGCAGCAGCGTGCTGGTCACCATCACCAGGTCGATCAGCAGTCCCCCGATGCCGACCTGGCCGATGTCGTGGAAGGTGAGGCGCAGCCCGTACAGCACGATGCCCGCGCGCAGCAGCCATTGTCTGGAAAAGCCCACGCCGGCCCCGGCGTGGGCGGCCAGGCGTGGATACAGCGTGTTGCCCAGGCCGATACCCAGTGCGATCGCCAGGGTCAGAGCGCTCAGGCCATGGGCCTGCAGGGCTGGCTGGTCGCCCAATACCAGCGCCACGAGCGCCACGGTGGCCGTCAGGCCCAGACCTGGCATGCGCATCAGCCAGCGCTGGCGCAAAGAAGGGGACGCAGGAAGGGTGGAGACGTTCACCTGGGCACTCGATCAGTAGAGGATCCGCCGAGACTGCGCCCGCATTGTTTACCTGTAAAACGACTAATATTGTTATGAGTTACCTGAAAAGCGGGTTGAAACATGCTGCGTCTGACATTGCGGCAATGGCAGGTGGTGGTGGCGGTGGCTGACGCCGGCACCACCACAGCGGCCGGGCAGGTGCTCGGGCTGTCCCAGTCGGCGGTGAGCGCGGCGTTGAACGACCTGGAACACCAGTTGCCTGACCCGCTGTTTGACCGGGCCGGTCGCCGTCTGCTGCTCAACGCGCACGGGCGGGCCTTGCTGGATCCGGCGCGCGCCCTGCTGCTGGCCGCGTCCACGCTGGAACAGAGCGCCGCAGCCCGGCCCCTGCAGCTGCGTATCGCCGCCAGCACCACCATCGGCAATTACCTGCTGCCCGCGCGGGTGGCGGCGTTGCAGGCGCTGCAGCCACAGGTCGGGGTGGACCTGCACATTGGCAACAGTGCCGACGTGGTCGATCAGGTGCAGCGGCTGGAGGTGGATGTCGGGCTGATTGAAGGTCCGTGCCATGCCAGCGGGCTGCAGGTGCAGCCCTGGCAACGGGACGAACTGGTGATCGTGGCCGCCGCTTCAGCGTCGGCCCGGATGACGGTGGAGGCGCTGCGCAGCGCCCGCTGGTTGCTGCGCGAGCCGGGCTCCGGGACGCGCGAAGCGGTGGAGCAGGGGTTGCTGCCGCACCTGCATCATTTCGCTGACAGCATGCAACTGGGCAGCACCGAGGCCATCAAACAGGCGGCCGCAGCCGGGCTGGGGCTGGCCTGTCTGTCACGGCACGCGGTGGCTGACCTGCTGGCGCTGGGCCGGCTGCAGGTGGTGCAGACCGGGCTGCCGGCACTGTCGCGGCAGCTCTGGCAGGTGCAGCATCCGCACCGCCCGTTGCCGGATGCGCTGGCGACGCTGCTGCGTTAGGCGACGGCGGCAGGCGCTCGCGCTTACAATGGTGGGATGCCTCTGATTACTCTGCAGAACGTCGACTTCAGCGTCGGCGGCCCGTTGTTGCTGGAAAAAGCCGAATTGTCGATCGAGCCGGGCGAACGCATCGCCCTGATTGGTCGCAACGGTGCCGGCAAATCCACCCTGCTCAAACTGCTGTCCGGTGACCACAAGCCTGACGACGGCGAAGTCCGCGTGCAGCAGGGGGTGCGGGTCACCCGGCTGGAACAGGAAGTGCCACACGGTGCCGCCGGCAGCGTGTTCGATGTGGTGGCCGATGGCCTCGGTGAACTGGGGCAGTGGCTGGCCGAGTTCCATCACCTCAGCCATGCCGAGGTCTTCGACGGCGACGCGCTGGGCGCGGTGCAGGCCAAGATTGATGCCGCCAACGGCTGGGGTCTGGACCAGCGGGTCGAAGAAACGCTGACCAAGCTGGAACTGGATGGCGAGGCCGAGTTCGGACGTCTTTCCGGTGGCATGAAGCGGCGCGTGCTGCTGGCGCGCGCGCTGGTGTCTGCGCCCGATCTGCTGCTGCTGGACGAACCGACCAACCACCTGGACATCGAAGCCATCGACTGGCTCGAAGCTTTCCTCAAGAGCTGGAGCGGAAGCGTGGTGTTCGTCACCCACGACCGTCGCTTCCTGCGCGCCCTGGCGACCCGCATCGTCGAGATCGACCGAGGCCAGGTCACCAGCTGGCCGGGTGACTGGGCCAATTACGAGCGCCGTCGCGAAGAGCGCCTCAATGCGCAGGCGCAGGAAAATGCGCGTTTCGACAAGCTGCTGGCGCAGGAAGAGGTGTGGATCCGCCAGGGCATCAAGGCTCGCCGCACCCGCGACGAAGGTCGCGTGCGCCGGCTCAAGGCGATGCGCAACGAACGTTCGCAGCGCCGCGAGATGAGCGGCAACGTCAGGATGGAAGCGGCGCAGGCTGAGAATTCCGGCAAGAAGGTGATCGACGTCAAGGACATCTCGTTCGCCTTCGGCGAGCGTTGCATGGTCAAGGACTTCAGCACCACCATCCTGCGCGGTGACCGCATTGGCCTGATCGGCCCCAACGGCAGCGGCAAGACCACCCTGCTCAAACTGCTGCTGGGTGACCTCACTCCGGATAAGGGCGAAGTGGTGGCCGGCACCAATCTGCAGATCGCGTATTTCGACCAGTATCGCGCGGTGCTGCGCGAAGACTGGACGGCCATCGAGAACGTCGCCGAAGGCCGGGATTTCCTTGAATTCAACGGCAAGCGCAAGCATGTGCACGCCTATCTGCAGGACTTCCTGTTCACCCCCGAACGTGCGCGCGCGCCGATCACCCGCCTGAGTGGCGGCGAGCGCAACCGCTTGCTGCTGGCCAAGCTGTTCGCACAGCCATCCAACCTGCTGGTGATGGACGAACCGACCAACGATCTGGACGTGGAGACGCTGGAGCTGCTGGAAGAGCTGCTGGCCGACTACACCGGCACTCTGTTGCTGGTCAGCCACGACCGTGACTTCCTCGATAACGTGGTGACCTCCACGATGGTGATGGAAGGCGAGGGCGTGGTCGGCGAGTACGTCGGCGGTTACAGCGACTGGCAGCGCTATGCCGCGCAACGGTCCGCGCAGGCGGTTGCGCCGGTGGCGGCCAAGCCGGCCACGCCGGTTCCGGCTGCGGCCGGCACCGCGCCGGCAGCGCCGGCCAGGCGCAAGCTCAGCTTCAAGGACCAGCGCGAGCTGGAACAGCTGCCGGCGAAGATCGAGCAGCTGGAAAAAGACGTGGAAGGGCTGACCGCCGCCATGAACGACCCTGCGTTCTACCAGCGCAGCGCGCCGGACATGGCCGCGCACACGCAGAAGCTGACCGCCGTACAGAACGAGCTTGATGCCGCGTACGCGCGGTGGGAGGAGCTGGATAGCTGATTTCGCGAACACGGCCGGATCCCCGTTGGACGCGCATGGCGCGTCCCTACGCGGCGATGCACGGGTCGTTGGGATTCCGTTGGGGCGATGGGATGCGTAGTGACGCGCCATGCGCGTCATCGACACACCCACCCCGCGCGATCATTTCAACCCGTGCAGATCCCGCAACTGGCTCGGTCGCGAACCGAAATATGCGGCCAGGTCCGCAATATCCTGATCGCTCAGGTCAGCAGCCTGCGGGGTCATCAGTGCATGTTCGCGGTCGCCGGCCCGATAGGCCTGCAACGCGTGCGCCAGATAATCCCCATACTGCCCACCCAGCTTCGGATAGGTCGGGTCGATCGGGTTGTTGCCGTCGGCGCCGTGGCAGTCGATGCAGCTCTGGTTGGTCGCCTTGCCCTTGACCTGGGCACGCGCCTCACCGGCGGCAATACGACCGGCGGGCAGGCCGGCGGACGAGGTGGAGCCGTGTTCGCCACTGGCATGGCCAGGGTCGGCGGCGGAATCCGTGCTGTTTTCAACCTGCGACTGCGAACAGGCAGCCAGCAGCAGGGCAACGGACAGAGCGATGGCGTGACGCTTGAAGGGCGCGGCTTTCGTCATGAGCGTGCTTACTTGGCGGTGGACAGGTAAACAGCGAGATCGGCGATCTCCTGTTCGCTGAAACTCATCGACTGCGCCTGCATCGTGGGATGCCGGCGCTTGCCCTGGCGGTACTCGGTCAACGCCTGGGTCAGGTACTGCGCCGACTGCCCGCCAATCTTGGGCACCCGGTAGCTGGGGTAGGCGTTCTTGTAGCCAGTGATGCCGTGGCAACCCTGGCAGGTATAGGCCAGGGTGCGCCCGTTGTCGAAATTCCCCGAGGGGGCGGCAGGGGCGGCCGGTGCGGCGGCCGGAGCCGGGGCAGCGGGTACGGCGGGGACAGCAGAAGCAGGTGCGGCCTGGGCGGCAACCCCGAGGGGCAGGAGGACGGCCAGAGCAAGACAAGCGGCGAGCGGCTGCGGGCGCATGATGTCTCCGGTAAACGGGTTCTGGTCGTTCCGGCGTGGGGTACGGAACTGCCCGGAGTATAGCCTGCGATTTCATCTAGCTGAAATCGGAACGCCTTCAAGCCTGTCTGCGGTCACCATGACCTTTGGGATATGGTGTTGTCGTGACGTGGTGCATTACTTTGCTACCACACCTGCCCACGCACCTCCTCAGGGACACGACGATGTCGCGACTTTCTTTCCTGCCCGGCCGCACCGGAACCTGTGCCGCCGCGCTGCTGATCACCACCACCTTGTTGCTGAGCGGCTGTGGAGCCGGCGGCCCAGCGGACGCCCAGGCGGCCGAAAGCAAGGACCCCAAGGCAGAGAAGGCCCCCGAGGCGGTACCGGTCGAGGCGGTGGCGGCCAGCCGCCGCGCGGTCGCGGCCAGCTACACCGGCACCGCGGCACTGGAAGCGCGCGCCGAGTCGCAGGTGGTGGCCAAGACCTCGGGCGTTGCCCTCGCCGTGCTGGTCGAGGAAGGCCAGCAGGTCCGCGCCGGCCAGCCCCTGGTCCGGCTGGATCCGGACCGCGCACGCCTCGCGGTCGCGCAGAGCGAAGCGCAGATGCGCAAGCTGGAGAACAACTACCAGCGTGCGCAGAAGCTGATCGGCCAGCAGATGGTCAGCGCTGCCGACGTCGACCAGATCCGCTTCGACCTGGAAAACGCCCGCGCCCAGTACCGCCTGGCCACTCTGGAGCTGTCCTACACCACGGTGGTCGCGCCGATCTCCGGGGTGATCGCCTCGCGCTCGATCAAGACCGGCAACTTCGTGCAGATCAATACGCCGATCTTCCGCATCGTCGACAACTCGCGGCTGGAAGCCACGCTCAACGTGCCCGAACGCGAACTGGCCACGCTGCGCCCCGGGCAGCCGGTGACCCTGGTCGCCGATGCGCTGCCGGGCAAGTCGTTCCCCGGCACTGTGGACCGCATTGCGCCGGTGGTGGATGCCGGCAGCGGCACCTTCCGCGTGGTCAGCGGTTTCGGCGAAGACGCCACCGGCCTGCAGCCGGGCATGTTCGGCCGCATCCGTATTGACTACGACCAGCGCGCTGACGCGCTGGTGGTGCCGCGCCTGGCCTTGCTCGACGATGGCGACCCGGCCGTGTTCCGCGTGCGTGACGGCAAGGTTGCGCGCGTGCCGGTGAAGGTCGGCTACGCCGAAGGCCCGTGGGTGGAGATCCGCGAAGGCCTGGCGATGGGCGACAAGGTGGTGACAGCCGGCAAGGTGGCCCTGCGTGACGGCACCGCCGTGCAGGTGATCGGCGAGAAGCCCGCCGCCACTGCGGCCAAGGCCGCCCCGAAGAAGGCGGAGAACCGTCAATGAGTTCGCCCGGGCATGACCACGGCAGTGAACCGCACCCGGCCGATGATGGCCGGGGCACCGGCGGCGGCCTGGTGGAATTTGCCACCCGCCGCCGCGTTACCATCTTCATGTGCATGCTCACCCTGGTGCTGTTCGGCCTGATTGCGCTGGGCAACCTCAAGGTCAACCTGCTGCCGGACCTGAGCTATCCGACCCTGACGGTGCGCACCGAATACACCGGCGCGGCCCCGACTGAAATCGAAACCCTGATCACTGAACCGGTCGAAGAAGCCGTGGGCGTGGTCAAGAACCTGCGCAAGCTCAAGTCGGTTTCCCGCACCGGGCAGAGCGACGTGGTGCTGGAGTTTGCCTGGGGCACCAACATGGACCAGGCCAGCCTGGAGGTGCGCGACAAGATGGAAGCGCTGAACCTGCCGCTGGAGGCCAAGGCCCCGGTGCTGCTGCGCTTCAATCCCTCCACCGAGCCGATCATGCGCCTGGTCATCGCGTCGAAGGCCGACCCGGCCAGTGACGCCGATGCGGTGCGCCAGCTGACCGCGCTGCGCCGCTATGCCGACGAAGACCTGAAGAAGAAGCTGGAGCCGGTAGCCGGCGTGGCCGCGGTGAAGGTCGGCGGCGGCCTGGAAGACGAGATCCAGGTCGACATCGACCAGCAGAAGCTGGCCCAGCTCAACCTGCCGATCGACAACGTGATCAAGCGGCTCAAGGAAGAGAACATCAACATCTCCGGCGGCCGCCTGGAAGAGGGCTCGCAGCGCTTCCTGGTGCGCACGGTGAATCAGTTCGCCGACCTGGAAGACATCCGCAACCTGCTGGTGACCACCCAGAGCAGCACCGGCAGCGCCGCCGACGCGGCCATGCAGCAGATGTTCGCGATTGCCGCATCCACCGGTTCGGATGCAGCCATTGCCGCAGCCTCGGCCGCGCAGAGTGCATCCAGCAGCAGCTCCACCAACATCGCCAATGGCGTGCCGGTGCGGTTGAAGGATGTTGCCACGGTGCGCCAGGGCTACAAGGAACGCGAAGCGATCATCCGCCTGGGCGGTCGCGAAGCGGTGGAACTGGCGATCTACAAGGAGGGCGATGCCAATACCGTGGCTACCGCCGCCGCACTGCGTACGCGCCTGGAGCAGATCAAGTCGCAGATTCCCGCCGATGCGGAACTGACCACAATTGAAGACCAGTCGCGCTTCATCGAGCACGCCATCAGTGACGTCAAGAAGGACGCTGTGATCGGCGGCCTGCTGGCGGTTCTGATCATCTTCCTGTTCCTGCGTGACGGCTGGAGCACGTTCGTGATCAGCCTGTCGCTGCCGGTGTCGATCATCACCACGTTCTTCTTCATGGGCCAGCTGGGCCTGAGTTTGAACGTGATGTCACTGGGCGGACTGGCGCTGGCCACCGGCCTGGTGGTGGACGACTCGATCGTGGTGCTGGAAAGCATCGCCAAGGCGCGTGAGCGTGGCTTGGGCATTCTGCAGGCGGCCATCACCGGCACCCGCGAAGTGAGCATGGCGGTGGTGGCTTCCACCTTGACCACGATCGCGGTGTTCCTGCCGCTGGTGTTCGTGGACGGCATCGCCGGCCAGCTGTTCCGCGACCAGGCCCTGACCGTGGCGATTGCGATTGCGATCTCGCTGCTGGTGGCGATGACCCTGATTCCGATGCTGAGCTCGCTGAAAGGCCGCCCGCCGCTGGCGTTCCCGGAAGAAGCCCCGCATGCCGCGTGGCAGCCGCAGAGCCGCTGGCTGAAGCCGGTCGCCGGCAGCCGTCGCGGGCTGGGTGCGCTGGTGCGCTGGAGTGTGTTCGGCGTGGCCTGGGTGATCATCAAACTGTGGCGCGGCCTGACCGCCGTGGTCGGTCCGGTGATGCGCAAGGCCAGCGACGTGGCGATGAAGCCGTATGCAGGTGCTGAGCGTGGCTATCTGAAGCTGCTGCCCAGCGCCCTGGCGCACCCGGGTAAGGTGCTGGGACTGGCCGCGTTGGCGTTTGTTGCCACGCTGGCGATGGTGCCGATGCTGGGCGCGGACCTGATTCCACAGCTGGCCCAGGATCGCTTCGAGATGACCGCCAAGCTGCCGGCCGGTACGCCGTTGAAGCAGACCGACGCGCTGGTGCGTGAGCTGCAGTTGGCGCATGCCAAGGACGACAGCATCGCGTCGCTGTATGGCGTGAGCGGCAGCGGCACCCGGCTGGATGCGAATCCCACCGAGAGCGGCGAGAACATCGGCAAGCTGACCGTGGTGATGGCTGGCGGCGGCAGCGCCAGGACCGAAGCGGAGATCACCGAGCGCCTGCGTGCGTCGATGCAGGGTCACCCTGGTGTGCAGGTCGACTTCGCCCGCCCGGCATTGTTCAGCTTCTCCACGCCACTGGAAGTAGAGCTGCGCGGACAGGACATGGTCACGCTCGAACGCGCCGGCCAGGCACTGGCCGCGATGCTGCGCAACAACCCGCACTATGCAGACGTCAAATCCACCGTGGAAGAGGGCTTCCCTGAGATCCAGATCCGCTTCGACCAGGAACGCGCCGGTGCGCTGGGCCTGACCACCCGCCAGATCGCCGATGTGGTGGTCAAGAAGGTGCGCGGTGACGTCGCCACGCGCTACAGCTTCCGCGACCGCAAGATCGACGTGCTGGTGCGCGCTCAGGAAGGCGACCGCGCCAGCGTCGAGAGCATCCGTCGCCTGATCGTGAACCCTGGCAGTGCGCGGCCGGTCACCCTGGATGCGGTGGCTGAGGTGATCGCGACCAACGGTCCCAGCGAGATCCATCGCGCCGACCAGACCCGCGTCGCGGTGGTTTCGGCCAATCTGCGCGACATCGACCTCGGCGGTGCAGTGCGTGAGGTGCAGGCCATGGTGGCGGAAAATCCGCTGGGTGCCGGCGTCGGCATGCATATCGGCGGGCAAGGTGAGGAGCTGGCCGAATCGGCCCGCTCGCTGATCTTCGCCTTCGGCCTGGCGATCTTCCTGGTTTACCTGGTGATGGCCTCGCAGTTCGAATCGCTGCTGCACCCGTTTGTCATTCTGTTCACCATTCCGTTGGCCCTGGTCGGCGCGATCCTGGCGCTGATGCTGACCGGCAAACCCATTTCGGTGGTGGTGTTCATCGGGCTGATTCTGCTGGTGGGGCTGGTGACCAAGAACGCGATCATCCTGATCGACAAGGTCAACCAGTTGCGCGAGGCGGGTGTGGCCAAGCATGAGGCGCTGGTGGAAGGGGCGCGCTCGCGCCTGCGTCCGATCATCATGACCACGTTGTGCACCCTGTTCGGCTTCCTGCCGTTGGCAGTGGCGATGGGCGAGGGCGCGGAAGTGCGATCGCCGATGGCGATCACCGTGATCGGCGGCCTGCTGGTATCCACCCTGTTGACCCTGCTGGTGATTCCGGTGGTGTATGACCTGCTGGACCGTCGCGGCGATGCCTACTACCGCGAACGCGGTCGCCAGCATGCGCACGCAGCCGAAGGCCCGATCAGCGGCGGTAACGCCCAGGAGCCGGCATGAGCATCGCCGAGTTTTCCATCCGCCGTCCGATCACCACCATCATGTGCTTCGTCTCACTGGTGGTGGTGGGGCTGATCGCTGCGTTCCGGCTGCCGCTGGAGGCGCTGCCGGATATTTCCGCGCCGTTCCTGTTCGTGCAGGTGCCGTACACCGGCTCGACCCCGGAAGAGGTGGAGCGCACCATCATCCGGCCGACCGAGGAAGCGTTGGCAACGATGACCGGGATCAAGCGCATGCGCTCCCAGGCCACCTCTGAAGGGGCGAGCATCTTCATCGAGTTCACCGACTGGGACCGCGACATCGCCATTGCCGCGTCCGACGCGCGCGAGCGCATCGATGCGATCCGTACCGACCTGCCCGACGACCTGCAGCGCTACAACGTGTTCAAGTGGTCCAGCAGCGACGAACCGGTGCTCAAGGTGCGTCTGGCAAGCAGCAGTGACCTCACCGGTGCCTACGACATGCTGGACCGCGAATTCAAGCGGCGCATCGAACGTATTCCCGGTGTGGCCCGGGTTGAGATCTCGGGTGCGCCGCCGAATGAGGTCGAGATCGCGATCAACGCCGACCGCCTGACCGCGCACAACCTGAGCATCAACGAGCTCAGCGAGCGTCTGCGCACGCTGAACTTCTCGATCTCGGCCGGGCAGATCGATGACAACGGCCAGCGCGTGCGTATCCAGCCCGTGGGTGAGATCACCGATTTGCAGGAACTGCGCGACCTGGTGATCGACACCAGGGGCCTGCGCCTGGGCGACATTGCCGACATCCGGCTCAAGCCGACCCGGATGTCCTATGGTCGCCGTCTCGACGGCAACCCGGCGGTCGGCCTGGACATCTACAAGGAGCGCAGCGCCAATCTGGTCGAGGTCTCGCGCGCGGCACTGGCCGAGGTGGAGGCCATCCGCAAGCAGCCGTCGATGCGCGACGTCAACATCAAGGTGATCAACAACCAGGGCAAGACGGTCACCTCCTCGCTGCTGGAACTGGCCGAAGCTGGTGCGGTCGGCCTGTTGCTGTCGGTGACGGTGCTGTTCTTCTTCCTGCGGCATTGGCCCTCCACGCTGATGGTGACGCTGGCGATTCCGATCTGTTTCGTGATCACCCTCGGTTTCATGTACTTCGCCGGGGTTACCCTCAACATCCTGACCATGATGGGGCTACTGCTGGCGGTGGGCATGCTGGTCGACAACGCCGTGGTGGTGGTTGAGAGCATCTACCAGGAACGCGAGCGCATGCCCGACCAGCCGCGGCTGGCATCGATCATCGGCACCCGCAACGTGGCCATTGCCCTGAGCGCCGGCACCCTGTGCCACTGCATCGTGTTCGTGCCGAATCTGTTCGGCGAAACCAACAACATCAGCATCTTCATGGCGCAGATCGCGATCACCATCTCGGTATCGCTGCTGGCCTCGTGGCTGGTGGCAGTGAGCCTGATTCCGATGCTGTCCGCACGCATGCAGACGCCGAAACTGGTGCACTCGCAGACCGGCGTCATCGCCCGCCTGCAGCGCCGTTACGCCAAGGTGCTGCAATGGACGCTGGAACATCGTGGCTGGAGCGTGTTCGGCATCATCATGGTGGTGCTGATCAGCCTGGTGCCGATGAAGCTGACCAAGGTCGACATGTTCGGCGGCGAGGGCGGCACCGACGTGTTCATCGGCTACAACTGGAAGGGCGCTTATACCCGCGCGCAGATGTCCGATGAAGTGGCCCGGGTCGAGCAGTACCTGGACCAGAACCGCGAAAAGCTGCACATCACCCAGGTGTATTCCTGGTACAGCGAGCAGGAAGGCAGCAGCACCATCGTCACCCTGGACGAGAAGCACGCCGGCAACATGGCGGCGGTGCAGGAGAGCCTGCGCAAGGGCCTGCCGCGTTCGGCGCGCGCCGACTACATTGTCGGCAACCAGGGCGGCGATGGCGGCGGTGGCGGCAATCAGGGTGTGCAGGTGCAGCTGGTGGGTGATTCCACCCAGATGCTGCAGGAGATCGGCGAGGAGGTGGTGCCGTTGCTGGCCCAGCGCAAGGAGCTGCGCGACGTGCGCATCGACAATGGCGAGAAGGGCAGTGAGCTCTCCATCCATGTCGACCGCGAGCGTGCGGCCGCGTTTGGCTTCAATGCCGAGCAGGTCGCCAGCTTCGTTGGGCTGGCCCTGCGCGGTGCGCCGCTGCGCGAGTTCCGTCGCGGCGACAGCGAGGTGCCGGTGTGGGTGCGCTTCGCGGGTGCCGAGCAGAGCAGCCCGGAGGACCTGGCCAGCTACACCGTGCGCACCGGTGACGGCCGCTCGGTGCCGCTGCTGAGCCTGGTCGAAGTCAGCATCAAACCTTCAGCCACCCGTGTGGGTCGCACCAATCGCCAGACCACCTTGACCATCAAGGCCAACCTGGCCGAGAAGGTGACCGCGCCAGAAGGGCGCAAGGCGATGGAGGAGATCCTCACGCCGATGAGCTTCCCGGCCGGTTACAACTTCACCTTCGACGGCGGCGATTACGGCGACGACGATGAAGCCATGCAGCAGATGATGTTCAACCTGCTGATCGCGCTGGTGATGATCTACGTGGTGATGGCGGCGGTATTCGAGTCGCTGTTGTTCCCGGCGGCGATCATGAGCGGCGTGCTGTTCTCGATCTTCGGGGTGTTCTGGCTGTTCTGGCTCACCGGTACCGCGTTCGGGATCATGTCTTTCATCGGCATCCTGGTGTTGATGGGCGTGGTGGTGAACAACGGCATCGTCATGATCGAGCACATCAACAACCTGCGACGGCGCGGCATGGCCCGCACAATGGCGCTGGTGGAGGGCTCACGTGAACGCCTGCGCCCGATCATGATGACCATGGGTACGGCGATTCTGGCGATGATTCCGATCTCGCTGACCGACACCCAGCTGCTGGGCGACGGCCCGCCGTACTACCCGATGGCGCGTGCCATTGCCGGTGGGTTGGCGTTCTCCACCGTGGTCAGCCTGCTGTTCCTGCCGACCATTTACGCGATGCTGGATGACATGAGCATCGGCGTGGCCCGCATCGTGCGGCGGGCGAGGGGGTTGCCGCCGAAGGGCAGCCAGGAAGTCATCGAACCGGCCTGATCACGTGCCAGGTAGTGACGGCCGCTGGCCGCCAACCTCCGGATGCATGAAAGATTGCGTGGTTGCCGGCCAGCGGCCGGCACAAAGTCGGGGCTACGCCCCGACTTTGTGCCACACCTGGAAACCGGTCAGCCACAAGCCCAGCATGCTGCCAATATTGGTCAGAATGAAGGTCAGTACCACCCGCGTCACCCGGTTCCGGTACCAGCCCTTCAGCGTCTGCGCATCATCACGCAGCTTGAGAAAGTCCTCATACGCCGGCTTGCGCAGGCGCGTTTCCACCAGCGCGGCAAACGCACCGGTGGGGATGCTCAACCGGAACGGCTTGAATGGAGCCACCACAATGGCGGTGAGAATGCTCAGCGGATGACTGCCGGCCAGCAGGCAACCCAGCCCGGCCAGGCCGCCGGTGTACATCGCCCACACCGCCAGCAGTTCCGTTCCCATGCCCAGGCCGCCGCGATAGAAGCCCACGCCGATACCGGTCAGCACTACAGCCAGAATGCCCAGCGTGATCCACGGTATGTTGCGCTTGGGCGGCACCGCCTCCAGCGACTCACGCAGCGGACCGGGAGCCTCGGTGTCGCTTTCCAGATACTTCGCCAGCCCGGCCAGATGGCCGGCACCGACCACCGCCAGCACTTCGCGCTGCGCCGGGTTGTGGCTTTCGCGCAGCCGAGTGGCCATGTAGCGGTCGCGCTCGCCAATGATGGTGTCGTACAGCTCGGGGCTTTCGCTGGCAAACTCGCCGAAGCTGGCTTCAAGCATGTCACCCTGCTTGAGCTTCTCGATTTCGTCTTCGCCCACGTCTTCCGACGCGAACAGACCAGCCCCCAGGCCCATTACCAGTTTGATCTTGCCGAAGAAGCCCAGCCGCTGCGATGCGCGCTTGAACGTCAGGCCGACTTCGCGGTCGATCAGATGCACTGGCAGGTTGCGCTCATTGGCCAGGCCGACCGCGCGCTTGAGTTCGGCACCGGGTTCGATGCCCAGCTGTTCGGCCAGGCGGCGCTGGTAGGCGGCCAGGGCGAGGTTGGCAGCAAACAGGGCCACGCGGCCCTTGCGAATGACCTCGATCAGGTCCAGCTTGGCCAGCGCGTCAGGGTTGGTCAATGCCTGCAGGCGCTGCGGATCCAGTTCCACCGCCACGGCGTCGAAACGACCGCTTTCGATGGCCTTCTCGACGGCCTGCACGCTGGCCTGGGAGACGTGCGCGGTGCCCAGCAGGGTGTAGCGCACGCCCTCGCGTTCGACGACCTTGACCGGTTGCCCGGCGAACAGGCTGTCGCCACTGTCTTGCGTTGTAATGTCGGTCATTGCGTCATTCATTGGAGGGGGCGCTGTCGGCACCATCGCCGAGCGCGCGCTGCATCTGCACGGTATCCAGCCAGCGGCCGTGCTTGCGGCCGAGGCCACGGAATACGCCGACCAGATGGAAGCCGAAGCGCTCGTGCAGTTTGATCGAGGCGGTGTTGGAAGGTTCCCCGATCACCGCCACCATCTGCCGGTAGCCGCGCGCGACGCAGGCATCGATCAGCCCCTGCATCAGCGCGGTGCCCACGCCACGCCCCTGGAAGGCGGCATCGACGTAGACCGAGTTTTCCACGGTCCACTGATAGGCGATGCGTGCGCGGTAGGTGTTGGCGTAGGCATAGCCGGCGACCTGGCCGTCGACGATGGCGACGATGTAGGGGAAACCCCGGCCGACGATGTCGTGCATGCGCCGCTGCATCTCGGTGGCGTCGGGAACTTCGTACTCGTACGTGTTGACGAAGTCGGTGACTTCCACCGCATAGATGGCGGTGATGGCGACGATATCCTCGTCGCGGGCGTCGCGCAGGTGCACGGTCACGGGGCAGGGGTCCTGTGGGTTCAGTCGATGTAGCGCTTGAGCAGGTCGCCGTAGGCGTCGATGCGACGGTCACGCAGGAACGGCCAGATGCGGCGGACGTGTTCGCTGCGCTGCAGGTCGACCTCGCAGACCAGCACGGTGGCATCGCCACCGGCTTCGGCGATGAATTCGCCCTGCGGGCCGAGCACGTGGCTGTTGCCCCAGAACTGGATGCCGGAGGCACCGAGCGGGGACGGTTCATGGCCGACGCGGTTGCAGCTGAGCACGGGCACGCCGTTGGCCACGGCATGACCACGGTGGCTGAGAACCCAGGCATCGCGCTGGCGGTTCTGTTCGTCCTGCTGGTCGTCCGGGTCCCAGCCGATGGCGGTGGGGTAGAGCAGCAGTTCCGCCCCGGCCAGGGCCATCAGGCGGGCGGCTTCGGGGTACCACTGGTCCCAGCAGACGAGCACGCCAAGGCGACCCACCGAGGTGTCAATGGGCTTGAAGCCGATGTCGCCGGGAGTGAAATAGAACTTCTCGTAGAAGCCGGGATCGTCCGGAATGTGCATCTTGCGGTACTTGCCGAGCAGGGTGCCGTCCTTCTCGAACACCACGGCGGTGTTGTGATACAGGCCGGCGGCACGGCGCTCGAACAGCGAGCCGACGATGACCACGCCATGCTTTTTGGCAAGCGCGCCCAGGCGTTCGGTGCTGGGGCCAGGAATCGGCTCGGCCAGATCGAATTCATCCACCGATTCATGCTGGCAGAAGTACGCGCCGTTATGCAGTTCCTGCAGCAGGACCAGCTTGGCACCCTGCGCGGCAGCTTCGGCCACACGCGTTTCGATCACAGCCAGGTTGGCCTCGGCATCGCCATGGTTGCGCTCCTGGATCAGGGCGACGGTAAGGGGGTGACGTGGGCTCATCCGATGCGGGTCCTGCAGACAGAAAAACGCAGTTTATCGCGGATGGATCAGCACCGTGTGTTGTCGGTTGAATGCGCGCCAACTGCCTTGATTGCACGGGCTGCGTGTCGCCGGGCGGTGCCCGGCTGCTGTTGGATCTGGGCGAACAACCCTCGGCTGCCGGTCTACGTGCCTGGGGCCGGCGGGTGGGGGGTACGGGACACGCCTTAAATCTCCCGTTAGGCTCGGGCGGCACATCCATGTGCCTTCACGGTCCCGTACCCCCCACCCGCCGGCCCCTCGATACATGGTCGGTGGCCATGGGAAATGCCAGGGCACGTGCCTTTGATCTTCGGTGGCCACCGGCCAACTGTCTGGGGCGTGCCGGGGTGGGTTTGCGGGACCGTAGAAAACATGGATGTTTTCTACGAGCCCCCATGGACGGGTTTACGGCGTGTCCCGCAAACCCACCCCGGTACGCCCAAACACGGAAACCGATGAACCAAAGGCTGTTCGCCCAGAACCAAAAGCGCCGGGCAAGAGCCCGGCGCTACGTAGCAACTCGAATGCCGACACGCTTTACGCGGCCAACACACCCGCAGGCAACTGCATGGTGATGCAGTGCAGGCTTCCGTTCTGCCAGATCAGCGAGCGGCAGGGGACCTGCACGATTTCGCGGTCCGGGTAGGCCTGGGCCAGCACATCGCGGGCGGCGTTGTCGGCTTCGTCACCGTAGGCTGGCATCAGCACTGCGCCGTTGAGGATCAGGTAATTCGCGTACGACGCGGCCAGACGACGACCTTCGTCGATCACCGGTCGTGCCCACGGCAGCGGGAACAGCCGGTACGGCTGGCCGGCGGTGGTGCGCAGGGCCGCAAGCTCGTTGCCCATCGCCTGCAGTTCGGCGTAGTGCGAATCGGTGCTGTCATCGCAGGCCTGGTAGACGATGCTGTCCGGCGAGGCGAAGCGCGCCAGCGTGTCGATGTGCGCGTCGGTGTCGTCGCCTTCCAGGTAGCCGTGGTCCAGCCACAGCACGCGGTCCTGCGCCAACCAGCTGGCCATGTCCGCGCTGAGCGAGGCGCGGTCTCGGTCCGGGTGGCGCTCGTGCAGGCACCGCCAGGTGGTCAGCAAGGTGCCTTCACCGTCGGTTTCAATGCCGCCGCCTTCCAGCGCGAACGGAATGCTCTGCAGTTCTGCGTTGGCGAACAGGCCCTGGGCGTGCAGCACGCCGACGAGCTGGTCGTCCAGGCTCGCCTCGAACTTCCCGCCCCAACCAGTGAAGCGGAAGTCCAGCAGGCGGAAGCCACCGTCGGCGCGGCGCAGGGTGATCGGGCCCGAATCGCGCAGCCAGGTGTCGTCGTACTGCGCGGTGACGAAACGCACGCGCTCCATGTCGATGCGGTTCGAGCGCAGGCGCGCATCCGCATAGGCCTCCAGGTCATCGTCGGCCACGATGATCAGCACCGGCTGGAAGCGGGTGACCGCCGCGACCAGCGCGATGTAGGTTTCTTCCACGTCGGCCAGGCGGTCAGCCCAGTCGGTTTCGGCGTGGGGCCAGGCGATCAGGATGGCCGACTGGGATTCCCATTCGGCAGGAAAGCGGAGCGTTTCGTTCATGGTCTCGGTGTAATCGCCCGCGCGTGGGCGCGGGCTGTAAGGGGTCAGCGGATCGGCGGCTTGGGACCGACTTCCTCGGCGCTGGCCTTGTTGGCCACCACGTCGATCACCTTCGCCTTTTCAAAGTAGACGGTGAACTGCGGGTAGACCCAACGGTTGATGGTCGGCCACTGGCGCTTCTGCCCGCCCCGCGGCTCCAGCTTCTCGCTCGGCTCGCCGAACGTGGCCAGCACCTGGCTGGCGGTCTGGCCGCGCACCGGCACCATCGCGGCGGGCTGCTCCTTGGTGCGGTCGATCAGCAGGGTATCGGCATGGGCGCTGGCGCTGGCGCAGGCCAGCAGGGCAAGCAACGGCAAGGTGGACAGGTAACGCTTCATCTCGATCTACTCCCCAGTGTCAAGAAATGCGATTACAACAAAAATCGGCAACAAAAAACCGCCCGGAGGCGGTTTTTCATTCAGGTAGGACGCGACCGATGGTCGTGACCCGCCTATGGCTCAGCGCTGGCGAGCCTTGAAGCGCGGGTTCGACTTGCAGATCACGAAGATCTTGCCGCGACGACGGACGACCTTGCAGTCGCGGTGACGGGCCTTGGCCGACTTCAGAGAGGACAGGACTTTCATTGCATACCTCGGCGTAAACGTGGATTCAGTTGGAGCGCGGCCGCGATATGCAGATGACAATCGGCAGGTGACGCTCGTTCAAGCCCGCCATTCTACCGGCCTTTTCTCCATCCTTTCAAGTGGTTGCACCAAAAAGGTCTCGGCAGGGGTCGGGCAGGGGCTAGAATGGGGGGTCCATCACACAGGGAAACCCATGAATCCGCATCCCCCCGTGCTTACCATCGACGGTCCTTCCGGGGCCGGCAAGGGCACCGTCAGCCGCATTGTCGCACGTCGGCTGGGCTGGCATTACCTGGATTCGGGGGCGCTGTACCGGGCGGTAGGCGTGGCCGCCAGCTGGGCTGACATCGACACCTCCGATGCCTCGGCACTGGTCCGCTGCACGTTCGATACCAAGGTCCGCTTCGTCGAAACCGCCGACGGCGCGCTGCGTGTCCTGGTCAATGAGACGGACGCTACCGATGAGCTCCGCCTGGAAACCACTGGCGCGCTGGCCTCGGCCATTGCCGCCATCCCGGAGGTCCGGTCCGCGCTGAAAGAGCGCCAGCGCGCATTCAGGGTCGAGCCGGGGCTGGTCGCCGACGGTCGCGACATGGGAACGGTGATCTTCCCCGATGCCCCATTCAAGGTCTTCCTGACCGCCAGCGCCGAGGAGCGTGCCGAGCGCCGGCATAAGCAGTTGAAAGACAAGGGGGTTTCTGTTAACTTTGATGACCTCCTGCGCGAGATCATGGCCCGCGACGCCCGTGATGCCCAGCGCACCGTGGCGCCCCTGAAGCCGGCAGACGATGCCGTCGTCATCGACACCAGTGGAATCGGCATCGACGAAGTCGTTGCCAGGGTTCTGGATCTGCTTCCGGTTTCGGGTGCCTGATCCGTTGCAAGGAGGAGGCCGCCAGTCCATCGGCGGTAGTCGCACCATCGTAAAGCGTCACAAGCTCCGTCCCGCAATGATGCGTGGCGGTTTTCCTACTTAACACACGACCTGCGTTCCCGGGGTCGACCAACAGGCGGGCAGTACACGGAACCCTTGAAGGGAACCCCTGCCCATGTGTCCAACAGAGTAAATCTAAATGACCGAATCATTTGCCGAACTGTTCGAAGCCAGCCAGGCCAATCTGGCCAAGCTGAAGCCGGGCGCCATCGTCACCGGTACCGTCGTGGAAGTCCGCGGCGACGTGGTGGTGATCAACGCTGGCCTGAAGTCCGAAGGCATCGTGCCGATCGAGCAGTTCCGTAACGATGCTGGCGAAATCGACGTTGCCGAAGGCGACCTGGTCAAGGTTGCCCTTGACGCGATTGAAAACGGCTTCGGTGAAACCGTCCTGTCGCGCGAGAAGGCCAAGCGCGCCATGGTGTGGGACGAGCTGGAAGAAGCCCTGGAAAAGAACGAAACCATCACCGGTCGCATCAGCGGCAAGGTCAAGGGTGGTTTCACCGTCGACATCAAGGATGTCCGCGCGTTCCTGCCGGGTTCGCTGGTCGATGTGCGCCCGGTGCGCGATCCGGCTTACCTGGAAGGCAAGGAGCTGGAATTCAAGCTCATCAAGCTGGACCGCAAGCGTAACAACGTCGTTGTGTCGCGCCGCGCTGTCGTCGAAAGCGAGCACTCGGAAGAGCGCGAGCAGCTGATGGACAAGCTGCAGGAAGGTGCCATCCTGAAGGGTGTGGTCAAGAACCTGACCGACTACGGTGCGTTCGTGGACCTGGGTGGCATCGACGGCCTGCTGCACATCACCGACATGGCCTGGAAGCGCGTGCGCCATCCGTCCGAGGTCGTGAACGTCGGCGACGAGCTGGACGTGCGCGTGCTGAAGTTCGACCGCGAGCGCAACCGCGTTTCGCTGGGTCTGAAGCAGCTGGGCGAAGATCCGTGGGACAACATCGCCCGTCGTTACCCGGCCAACAGCCGCGTGTTCGGCAAGGTCTCCAACGTGACCGATTACGGCGCGTTCGTCGAGATCGAGCCGGGCGTGGAAGGCCTGGTGCACGTCTCGGAAATGGACTGGACCAACAAGAACGTCAACCCGTCCAAGGTTGTGCAGGTCGGTGACGAAGTTGAAGTGATGGTGCTGGACGTCGACGAAGAGCGTCGCCGCATCTCGCTGGGCATGAAGCAGGTTGCCGCCAATCCGTGGGAAACCTTCGCTGCCATCCACAAGAAGGGCGACAAGGTGTCGGGCCAGATCAAGTCGATCACCGACTTCGGCATCTTCATCGGCCTGGACGGTGGTATCGACGGCCTGGTGCACCTGTCTGACATCAGCTGGAACACCACCGGCGAAGACGTGGTCCGCAACTTCAAGAAGGGCGACAACCTGGACGCCGTCGTCCTGGCCGTCGATCCGGAACGCGAACGCATCAGCCTGGGCGTCAAGCAGCTGGAGCAGGACCCGTTCGGTCAGTACATGGCTGCCAACCCGAAGGGTTCGAAGGTCGAAGGCGTGGTCAAGGAAGTGGACGCCAAGGGCGCTACCATCGAACTGGCTGACGGCATCGAAGGCTATGTGTCGGCTCGCGACGTTGCCAACGAGCGCGTTGACGATGCGACCCAGTTCCTGAAGGTCGGCGACAAGGTGGAAGCCAAGTTCGTGGGCATGGACCGCAAGGGCCGTACCCTGCAGCTGTCGATCAAGGCCAAGGACGACGCCGAAATGCGCGAAGTGCTGGAGGAATACCAGTCTGCTTCGGGCGGCACCACCCAGCTGGGCGCGCTGCTGCGCGCGCAGCTGAACGGTAACAAGTCCGAGTAATCGGCCTTATCCGTTGCAGTAGTTTCCTGAGCGGCCCGGACACCTGTCCGGGCCGTTTCAGGGTTGGAATCCCTCGAAGCGAGTCCGCAATGACCAAATCCGAGCTGATCGAAATCCTGGCGCGCCGACAGGCGCATTTGAAGTCGGACGATGTCGATCTGGCGGTGAAGTCGTTGCTGGAAATGATGGGGGGCTCGCTGGCCGGCGGCGATCGTATCGAGATCCGCGGGTTTGGCAGTTTCTCGCTGCATTACCGACCGCCCAGGCTGGGCCGCAACCCGAAGACCGGTGAATCGGTCGCACTGCCGGGCAAGCACGTCCCGCATTTCAAGCCGGGCAAGGAACTGCGCGAGCGCGTCAGCGCCGTGGTTCCGCTGGAAGGCGACCCCGCCTGAGTCTGCACGTCTGCCGCGCCGCAGGCTGGTAGAGCGGACCGTCGGTCCGCTACTCTTGGTCCCTAACGGAATGGGAGCTGCCGCATGAAAATCGCACGTCTGTTGATCCTGTTGGCCGTGCTGGTCGCCGGGCTCATTGTCGGTGCCCTCAATTCGCAGGAAATGACCCTCAAGCTCGGGTTCACCGAGATTCACTCCAGCACCGGGCTGGCGATCACCGTGGCCCTGCTGGCCGGTGTGCTGATCGGAGCCGGGTTGGTGCTGGTGGGCATGGTCGTCCCGCTGTACTCCAAGCTGCGCAAGGCGCAGAAAGCGGTTCCGGTCACGCCGGCCGCGCCGATTGCACCTTCTACTTCTTCTTTTGACGGACGCTGAGCGCCGATGGAATTCGTCTCCGAGTGGTTCTGGTTTTTCCTGTTTCTGCCGCTGGCAGCGGTTTCTGGCTGGGTAATTGGTCGGCGCGGTGGCCAGCGCCACGGTGACAACCAGGTCAGCCGGCTTTCCAGCACCTATTTCCGTGGCCTGAACTATCTGCTCAACGAACAGCCGGACAAAGCCATCGAGCTGTTCCTGCACATTGCCGAGCTGGACAAGGAAACCTTTGAAACCCAGGTCGCGCTGGGGCACCTGTTCCGCCGCCGCGGCGAGGTCGACCGGGCCATCCGCCTGCACCAGGGCCTGGTCAACCGCACCGACCTGAGCGACGCCCAGCGCGTGCAGGCGCTGCTGGCGCTGGGCGAGGACTACATGAAGTCCGGCCTGCTCGACCGTGCCGAGACCGTGTTCACGGAACTGGCCCAGATCGACCAGCGTGCCCCGCAGGCGCTGAAGCACCTGATCGGCATCTACCAGGCCGAACGTGACTGGGAAAAGGCGATCGACAATGCCACCCGCTATGAGGAAGTCACCGGCGAGCCGATGGGCAAGCTGGTCGGGCAGTTCGAGTGCGAACTGGCCGAGCGCTATCG
Source organism: Stenotrophomonas maltophilia (assembly GCA_050983615.1). Taxonomy (GTDB): domain Bacteria; phylum Pseudomonadota; class Gammaproteobacteria; order Xanthomonadales; family Xanthomonadaceae; genus Stenotrophomonas; species Stenotrophomonas maltophilia_AZ. Next base: position 1,893,012 of record CP158958.1, read on the forward strand.
CGGTGCCGGCAAGATCGACGAGGCCAGGGCGGCCATCGCACGTGCCTACCAGGCCGATGCCATGTCGGTGCGTGCCGGCATCATTGAAGGCCGCCTGGAAACCGATTCAGGCAATGCCGAGGCCGCTGTACGCGCCTTCGAACGTGCTGCCCGCAACGACCCTGAGTATCTGCCCGAGGTGTTGCAGCCGCTCATGCAGAACTATCGCAAGGTCGGGGACCTGGGGGGCGCGCGCGCATTCCTGTCGGAAATGACCGAGCACTACCGCGGCATTGCCCCGGTGCTGGCCTTGACCCAGCTGATGGAAGAGCAGGAGGGTGTCGCGCCGGCGCGCGCCTACCTGGGCCGGCAGTTGAAGGACCGTCCTTCAGTGCGTGGCGAGTCTGCACTGATCGACCTGACCCTGGCCGAAGGTGCTGACTCGACCGCCACCTTGCATGACCTCAAGCACATCACCGACCAGCTGCTGGTGCGCAATCCGGCGTACCGTTGCACCCGCTGTGGCTTCGGCGCGCGCACCCATCATTGGCAATGCCCCAGCTGCAAGGAGTGGGGCACGGTCAAGCCGCTGCTGAACTACGCGGTGCTCTGAACCATGGGCCTGATTGGCGGGTTGGGGTTGCTGGCGGTGCTGGCGACCTCGGCGGGGCTCACCTGGAGTGCGCGCCATTACGCGCTGCGGCGCAACCTGATGGACCAGCCCGGCGAGCGACGCAGCCACGTCGTGGCAACCCCGCGCGGTGGTGGCATTGCGATCGTGCTGTCCCTGCTGCTGTCGGCGCTGGCCGCGGCCCTGTACTGGCCTGAAGCCCGGGTGACCCTGGCGGTGTTCAGCGTAGGCCTGGTGCTGGTGGCCGGGATCGGCTGGTGGGACGACCATCGACCGCTGCCGGCGGTCCGCCGCCTGCTCGTTCATGTGGTGGCCGCCGCGCTGGTGGCGGCGCTGGTCTGGCAGGCGACGCACAACCCGGTGCAGGCGCTGCTGGCGCTGCTGTTCACCACGTCCCTGATCAACATCTGGAACTTCATGGATGGGATCAACGGCATTGCCACCACCCAGGCGGTGCTGGCCGGGGTGGCATTCGCCTGCGTGCTGCCGGGAGCGCTGGCCCTGGCGGGGGCGGTGCTGGCTGCCGCCTGCCTGGGTTTTCTGCCGTTCAACTTCCCCCGCGGTCGCATCTTCATGGGCGATGTCGGCAGTGGTGCGCTGGGTTACGCCATTGCCGCTCTGGTCTGCCTGGGCAGCGTGGCCACCCCCATCTCCTGGTTGCTGCTGCTGGTGCCGCTGACCGCGTTCCTCGTGGACGCTGGCTTCACACTGCTGTCCCGCATGCTTTCGGGACAACGCTGGATGGAACCCCACACGCAACACGTCTATCAGCGCGCGGTCAAAAGTGGCAGAAGCCATGCGTTTGTGACCGGAATGTACTTTGTTTTTGGTCTGTTCAGCATTACAGTGTTTAATGCTTGCACTAATTTGCAGCCGAGGTGGGAGGCTGCCGTGGCCGTTGCGTGGTTGACCCTCGCAGCAGGTCTTTGGCTACTCCTGCGCAAGGGAATGCGCCACTAACAGGATTGCTTGATTTTATGACGCCTTGGCAGGACCGTTTCACCAGTCTGCTTCCGCGCGCCGCCATCGTCGTCCACGACCTTTTCATGGTCTGGGCCTGCTGGCAGCTGCTGCACGCCGGCCGCTATTCGATGCTGGCCGAGGCACCGTCGTTGCCGCTCTGGAATGTGGACACCTCACTGGTGCTGGTGATCCAGGCCATCGTGTTCTGGCGCGTCGGCCTGTACCGGGGCCTATGGCGGTTCGCCAGCGTGGCCGACCTGCTGCATATCTTCAAAGCCAGCTTCATCGGCCTGCTCGCCATTGTGGTGGTGCTGGCCTACAAGCGCTTCGCCGGCGTGCCGATGTCGGTGCTGGTTATCTATCCGTTCGCGCTGTCGGCCCTGCTTGGCGCGCCGCGCCTGCTGTATCGCGCGTGGAAGGACTACCAGTCGCTGCAGACCGATGCCAGCGCGCGTCGTGTGTTGATTCTCGGTGCCGGCCAGGCGGCCGAGGCACTGGTCCGCGACCTGCGCCGCTCGGGCGATTTCGAGCCCGTGGGCCTGCTGGATGACGCACCGCACCTGCAGGGGGCCAAGCTGCAGGGCCTGCCGATTCTCGGCACGCTCGACGATGCTCCCTCGATTGTCCGCGAAACCGCCGCCAAGCTGCTGGTGATCGCCATTCCCTCGCTGGATGCCGCTGGCATGCAGCGTGTGGTGGCCATCTGCGAAAGCACCGGCGTGCCGTTCCGCACCGTGCCCAAGATCAACGATGTGCTGCTGGGCCATTCACTGCCTGGCGAGCTCAAGGAAGTGGCCATTGAAGACCTGCTGGGTCGCAAGCCTATCCTGCCCGACTGGTCGCTGATCCGCGGCTGGCTGGGCGGGCGCACCGTGCTGGTGACCGGTGCCGGCGGTTCGATCGGCTCGGAGCTGTGCCGCCAATGCGCGCGTCACGGGGCAGGGCGGATCGTGCTGCTGGAAATGAGCGAACTGCTGCTGCTGACCATCGAGGCCGAGCTCAATCGCAGTTTCCCGGAGCTGGAGGTCGAGGCGGTGCTGGGCGACTGTGGCGACCCGGCGGTGATCCGCCATGCGCTGTCGCTGTCGCCGGTCGACGCGGTGTTCCATGCCGCTGCCTACAAGCAGGTGCCGGTGCTGGAGCGCCAGCTGCGCGAAGCAGTGCGCAACAACATCCTGTCCACCGAAACGGTGGCGCGGGCCTGCGTGGAAGCACACATCGAACATTTCGTGTTCATCTCCACCGACAAGGCGGTCGACCCGGTCAACGCGCTGGGAGCCAGCAAGCGCTACGCTGAAATGATCTGCCAGAGCCTGGACCAGAAGACCACCCAGACCCGCTTCGTTACCGTGCGCTTCGGCAACGTGCTGGCCTCGGCGGGCAGCGTGGTGCCGCTGTTCCGCGAGCAGATCCTGAAGGGCGGTCCGGTCACCGTGACCGACCCGGAAGTCACCCGCTACTTCATGACCATTCCCGAAGCCTGCCAGCTCATCCTGCAGGCCGCCGCATCAGCGTCGCACGGGGCGATCTATACCCTGGACATGGGCGAGCCGGTGCCGATCCGGGTGCTGGCCGAGCAGATGATCCGCCTGGCCGGCAAGCAGCCCTACAAAGACATCGCCATCATCTATACCGGGCTGCGCCCGGGTGAGAAGCTGCACGAAACCCTGTTCTATTCCGACGAAGACTACCGCCCCACCGCGCATCCGAAGATCCTGGAAGCGGGGGTACGTACCTTCGCGCGCGACCAGGTGCTGGGCAACCTGCCGCGCCTGCGCGAAGCCATTGCCAACTACGACACCGATGCGATCAACAGCATTCTGTTCGCGACGATGCCGGAGTTCTCGCCGCTGCAACAAGAAAATCACGTCGAGTCGGCTAATGTGGTGCCCTTTCCGGCACGAGAGGCCAACAGGCAGTGACCCACAAGCGTATCCGCAAGGCGGTGTTCCCGGTCGCAGGACTCGGAACGCGCTTTCTACCCGCGACCAAGACCGTCCCCAAGGAAATGCTGCCGATCATTGATCGGCCGTTGATCCAGTACGCCGTGGACGAAGCCATCGAAGCCGGGTGTGACACCCTCATCTTCATCACCAACCGCTACAAGCATGCGGTGGCCGACTACTTCGACAAGGCCTACGAGCTGGAGCAGAAACTCGAGCGCGCCGGCAAGCACGAGCAGCTGGAACTGGTCCGGCACGTACTGCCCAACGGGGTGCGCGCGGTCTTCGTGACCCAGGCTGAAGCGCTGGGGCTCGGGCACGCGGTGCTGTGCGCCAAGGCGGTTGTGGGCGACGAGCCATTTGCAGTGCTGCTGCCCGACGACCTGATCTGGAACCGTGGCGACGGCGCGCTGAAGCAGATGGCCGACCTCAACGAGGCCACCGGTGCCAGCGTCATTGCCGTGGAAGATGTCCCCCACGAAAATACCGCCAGCTACGGCATTGTCGCCACGGAGGCCTTCGATGGTCGGAACGGGCGCATCTCGCAGATCGTGGAAAAGCCCAAACCGGAGGATGCACCCAGCGACCTGGCTGTGGTCGGCCGCTATGTGCTCAGCCCGAAGATCTTCGAGTTGCTGGAAGCCACCGGCACCGGTGCCGGCGGTGAGATCCAGCTGACCGACGCGATTGCGACCCTGCTCAAGACCGAAGAAGTGGACGCCTATCGTTTCGAAGGCACCCGTTTCGACTGCGGCACCCACCTGGGCCTGGTCGAAGCCACCATCCGGTTCGCGCTGGAAAGCCACAAGCTCGGCAAGCCGGCCCGCGAAAAGCTGGCGCAGATGCTGGCTGAAGATTGAGCGCGAAGCGCTCAATCGGGTAGTGCCGGCCGCTGGCCGGCAACCACGCACAAATGAAAGCGGGCGGCCCGCAGGCCGCCCGTTTTGCTTTAATGGATTGCCGGCCAGCGGCCGGCACTACCGCATTACAGCGCCTCAAACACACCCGCAGCGCCCATGCCGGTACCAATGCACATGGTCACCATGCCGTACTTCTGCTGGCGGCGGCGCAGGCCATGCACCAGGGTGGCGGTACGGATCGCGCCGGTGGCACCCAGCGGGTGGCCCAGGGCGATGGCACCGCCCAGCGGGTTGATCTTCGACGGATCCAGGCCGCAGTCGCGGATAACGGCCAGCGACTGCGCGGCAAAGGCCTCATTGAGCTCGATCCAGTCCAGCTGGTCCTGGGTCAGACCGGCCTGCTTCAGCGCCTTTGGAATGGCGGCAATCGGGCCGATACCCATCACTTCCGGGCGCACACCGGCGACCGAGAAGCTGACGAAGCGGGCCAGCGGCTTCAGGCCGTAGTCCTTTACGGCCTGTTCCGAAGCCAGCAGCACCGCAGCAGCACCGTCGCTCATCTGCGAGGAGTTGCCGGCGGTGACCGTGCCACCAAACTGGCCGTTGCGGAACACCGGGCGCAGCTTGGCCAGGCCTTCAGCGGACGAATCCAGCCGGGGGCCTTCGTCGGTGTCGACGATGCGGTCGCGCGTGATGATGCGGCGACCATCGGCCAGGTCAGGGGTGCGGGTGCGCACGTCGTACGGGCTGATCTCATCCTTGAACTCACCGGCCTGGATCGCGGCGATGGCCTTCTGGTGCGAGGCCAGGGCGAACGCGTCCTGCTCCTCGCGCGAAACCTTCCATTCCTCGGCCACTTTTTCAGCGGTGATGCCCATGCCGTAGGCGATGGCGACGTGGTCGTTGTCGAACACGCTCGGGGCCATGGCGATCTTGTTGCCCATCATCGGCACCATCGACATCGATTCGGTGCCGCCGGCGAGCATCAGGTCGGCGTTGCCCAGGCGGATCTGGTCGGCGGCCATGGCCACGGCCTGCAGGCCCGACGAGCAGAAGCGGTTCACCGTCTGCGCGGCGATGGTATTGGGCAGGCCGGCAAGCAGCACGCCGATGCGTGCCACGTTCATGCCTTGCTCGGCTTCGGGCATGGCGCAGCCAATGATGGCGTCGTCAATGCGGTTCACGTCGACGCCCGGGGCCTGGGCGACCACGCTCTTGAGGACATGGGCGAGCATGTCGTCGGGACGGGTGTTGCGGAATACGCCCTTGGGTGCCTTGCCCACCGGGGTGCGGGTGGCGGCGACGATATAGGCGTCCTGGATCTGCTTGGTCATTGAAATAGTCTCTTCAAATAGGGGACAGGCGTGCCGACCGACGGTCGGCACCTACCGGGCGTGGACGGTGTCCGCGCCCGGGACGCCATCAGTTACGCAGCGGCTTGCCGGTCTTCAGCATGTGCGCGATGCGGGCCTGGGTCTTTTCCTGCTGGGCCAGTTCAACAAAATGCTTGCGCTCCAGGGTCAGCAGCCACTCTTCGTCCACCAGGGTGCCGCGATCCACTTCGCCGCCGCACAGCACAGTGGCGATGCGCACAGCGATCTCGTAGTCGTATGGGCTGATGAAGCGACCTTCCAGCATGTTGACCAGCATCATCTTGAACGTTGCGATGCCGACATCGCCTGCAACCTGGATGCGACGTGCCGGAAGCGGCGGACGGTAGCCACCCTCGGCCAGTGCACGCACTTCGGCCTTGGCGATGTGCAGCGCTTCATAACTGTTGAACACGACCTTGTCGGTCGGACGCATCAGGCCCAGTTCCTGGGCGTTGACCGCCGAATTGGAGACCTTGGCCATGGCCACGGTTTCGAAGGTCTTCTTCAGCTCGGCGAAGACGTCACCGCCCGGGCCGGCGGCCCGCGAAGCACGCACAGCCAGTTCCTTCAGGCCGCCACCGGCCGGCAGCAGGCCGACGCCGGCTTCGACCAGACCGATATAGCTTTCCAGCGCGGCAACGCTCTTGGCACTGTGCATCTGGAATTCGCAGCCGCCACCCAGGGCCAGGCCGCGCACTGCAGTCACCACCGGCACCAGCGAGTACTTGATGGCCTGGCTGGTGCGCTGGAAGTTGTGCACCATTTCTTCGAACTGGTCGACCTTGCCGGCCTGCAGCAGGCCCAGTGCACCGGCCAGGTCCGCTCCGGCGGAGAAGGGTTCCTTCTGCTGCCAGATCACCAGGCCCTGGAAGCCCTGCTCGGCGCGCTTGATCGCTTCCTGCAGGCCATTGAGTACGTGGTCGGAGACAGTGTTCATCTTGGTCTTGAAGCTGACCACGGCGATGCCGTCGCCGTCGTGCCACATGCGCACGCCATCGTTCTCGAACACCGTCTCGCCCGGGCTGAAGGTTTCACCCAGCACCGGGTCGGGGAAGCGCTGGCGCTGGTACACCGGCAGCGCCGAGCGCGGCAGCTTGGCATTGCGCGACGGGCTGAAGCTGCCCTCGGCGGCGTGCACCCCGTCGCGGCCGTCAAACACCCAATCCGGCAGCGGCGCGTTGCTCATGCTCTTGCCGGCCACGATGTCGTCGGCAATCCACTGCGCCACCTGCTTCCAGCCAGCGGCCTGCCAGGTTTCGAACGGGCCCAGCGACCAGCCGTAACCCCAGCGGATGGCCAGGTCGACGTCGCGCGCGGTTTCGGCGATGTCAGCCAGGTGATAGGCGCTGTAATGGAACAGGTCGCGGAAGGTTGCCCACAGGAACTGCGCCTGCGGGTGCTGGCTTTCGCGCAGCTTGGCGAACTTCTCGGCCGGGTTCTTGATCTTCAGGATCTCGACCACTTCCGTTGCGGCGGTGCGGTCAGCGGCGCGGTAGTCCTGCTTCTCGAGGTCGAGCACCACGATGTCTTTGCCGACCTTGCGGAAGATGCCGGCACCGGTCTTCTGGCCCAGTGCGCCCTTGGAAATCAGCGCGTCCAGCCACTTCGGCGACTTGAAGAACTGGTGCCACGGGTCATTCGGCAGGGTGTCGCCCATGGTCTTGATCACGTGGGCCATGGTGTCCAGGCCGACCACGTCGGAAGTGCGGTAGGTGGCCGACTTCGGGCGACCCACCAGCGGGCCGGTCAGGCCGTCCACTTCGTCAAAGCCCAGGCCGAACTGCTGGGTGTGGTGAATGGTGGACAGGATCGAGAACACGCCGATGCGGTTGCCGATGAAGTTCGGAGTGTCCTTGGCGTACACCACGCCCTTGCCCAGGGTGGTGACCAGGAACGCTTCCAGGCCTTCCAGCACCGCCGCGTCAGTGGTGTTGGCCGGAATCAGTTCGGCCAGATGCATGTAGCGCGGCGGGTTGAAGAAGTGCACGCCGCAGAAGCGATGGCGCAGCTGCTCGGGCAGCACGTCGGCCAGCTTGTTGATGCCCAGCCCCGAGGTGTTGGAGGCCAGCACCGCGTGGTCGGCCACGAACGGGGCGATCTTCTTGTACAGGTCCTGCTTCCAGTCCATGCGCTCGGCAATGGCCTCGATGATCAGGTCGCAGTCCTTGAGCTGTTCCAGACCGGTCTCGTAGTTGGCCGGAGTAATTGCCTCGGCGTAGGACTTGCTGGCCAGCGGGGCCGGGCTGAGCTTGCCCAGGTTGGCAATCGCCTTCAGCACGATGCCATCGGCCGGACCTTCTTTGGCGGGCAGGTCGAACAGCACGGTGTCGACGCCGGCGTTGGTCAGGTGGGCGGCGATCTGGGCACCCATGACGCCGGCACCCAGCACGGCGGCGCGGCGAACTAGCAGGGAATTGGACATGTCGATAAGCCTTTGGTGGTCGGTTCAGCCGGGCAGAGCCCGGCGTTACGGGGTGGAAGCGGGGGAGGCGGCTGCGCTGGCGCGGAAGCCGGCCTCGGCGAAATGGATCAGTTCATGGGCGGCATGGGCACGATGCGCCGCCTCGGTGACACCGGCGGGTCGCTTGATCAGCCCGAAGTCGGCCATGGCATAGGTGAGCGAACCGGCCAGGAAGTCCAGCCGCCAATACAGTTCTTCCTTGCTCAATTCCGGTACGCAGGCGGCGATGGCCTTGCCGAAGTCGCGCAGCACGTGGCCATAGTGGTCGGACAGGAACTTGCGCAGGTTGTCGTTCTTTTCCGCATAGGCGCGGGCGATGACACGGACGAAGGCACCGCCGGTTTGGCGGTCCTGGGCCATGGCCAGGGCCGGTTCCACGAACGCGGCCAGGACGGGGCGCAGTTGACCGGGGTGGTCGCGGCGCGCACTTTCCAGCTGCGCCAGGCGGGCGGTGGTCATCTCGTCCATGCGGCGGCGGAACACCTCATTGACCAGGTTTTCCTTGGAGCCGAAGTGGTAGTTCACCGCCGCGATGTTGACGTCGGCCTGGCTGGTCACCTGGCGCAGCGAGGTGCCGGCAAAGCCGTGCTGGGCGAACAGCTCCTCGGCGGCCCCCAGAATGCGGTCCTTGGTGGAGAAGTGAGCGGGCTTGGCCATGGGTCGGGCAGGGTTCAATCAAACGATTGTTTGATATTAGACCCGGGCACGCCGGCTGGCATGCTGCGGCGCAGCAGAACAGTTGGCCGGCGCTTATCCACCTGAATGCGGCCCGTTGTCATGCCGCGCGCGGACGCTGTAGAATTGACGCACGTATATCAGGCTAAGCCCGCGTTTTGACGCGGGTTTTTTTCATGTTACTCTCGGGCCGATCAGTGGCCCGCCCAACGGAGAACCTCCCATGGCGCTGGAGCGCACCCTTTCCATCATCAAGCCCGACGCAGTTGCCAAGAACGTCATCGGCGAAATCTACGCCCGCTTTGAAAAGGCTGGCCTGAAGGTCGTGGCTGCCAAGTACAAGCAGCTGTCGCGCCGTGAAGCCGAAGGCTTCTACGCCGTGCACAAGGAGCGTCCGTTCTTCAACGCGCTGGTGGAGTTCATGATCTCCGGCCCGGTGATGATCCAGGCCCTGGAAGGCGAGAACGCCGTGCTGGCCCACCGCGACCTGCTGGGCGCCACCAACCCGAAGGACGCTGCGCCGGGCACCATCCGCGCCGACTTCGCCGATTCCATCGATGCCAATGCCGCCCACGGCTCGGACTCGGTCGAGAATGCCGCGATTGAAATCGCGTACTTCTTCGCCGCGACCGAAGTGGTTTCGCGCTGAGAGTAATGCCGTGAACGAGGTCGTACAGTCCCCCGCCATCCAGCCGCTGCCGAAAACCGCACCGACTGCTGGCAAACAGAACCTGCTCGACCTCGATCGCGCGGGCCTGGAGCGCTTCTTCGCCGAAACCCTCGGCGAAGCGCGCTACCGTGCCCACCAGGTCATGAAGTGGATCCATCACCACTACGTGACCGACTTCGACCAGATGACCGATCTGGGCAAGGCGTTGCGTGCCAAGCTGCACGCACACGCTGAGGTGGTCGTGCCCAACATCGTGTTCGAGAAGCCCTCCAATGACGGCACCCACAAGTGGCTGCTGGCCATGGGCACCGATGGCAAGAACGCGATCGAAGCGGTCTATATCCCTGACAAGACCCGCGGCACGCTGTGCGTGTCCTCGCAGGTCGGCTGCGCACTGAACTGCACGTTCTGCTCGACCGCCACCCAGGGCTTCAACCGCAACCTGTCCACCGCCGAGATCATCGGCCAGGTGTGGGTGGCGGCGCGCCATCTGGGCAACATTCCGCACAAGCAGCGCCGCCTGACCAACGTGGTCATGATGGGCATGGGCGAGCCGCTGATGAATTTCGACAACGTCGTGCGTGCCATGAGCGTGATGCGCGATGACCTGGGCTATGGCCTGGCCAACAAACGCGTGACCCTGTCGACCTCCGGCCTGGTGCCGCAGATCGATCGGCTGTCTGCCGAAAGCGATGTCTCGCTGGCGGTGTCGCTGCATGCGCCCAACGATGAGCTGCGCGAAACCCTGGTGCCGCTCAACAAGAAGTACCCGATCGCCGAGTTGATGGCCTCGTGCGCGCGTTACCTGCGCGCCAACAAGCGTCGCGAATCGGTCACCTTCGAATACACCCTGATGCGCGGCATCAATGACACCCCGGAACACGCCCGCCAGCTGGCGCGGCTGATGCGCCAGTTCGACAACGCCGTGCAGACGTCGAACGCAGGCAAGGTCAACCTGATTCCGTTCAATCCGTTCCCGGGCACCCGCTATGAGCGCTCGGACGACACCCAGATCCGCGCCTTCCAGAAGATCCTGCTGGACTCCAAGGTGCTGACCATGGTGCGGCGTACCCGTGGCGACGACATCGACGCTGCCTGTGGCCAGCTCAAGGGCCAGGTGATGGACCGCACGCGCCGACAGGCCGAATTCAACAAGACTCTGCAGGGCGGGAAAAACCGGAATGCCGCTGCCTGACCTTCGATTGCCAGCCGTTGTCTTCGTCGCGCTGGCACTCGCTGGCTGTGGCAAGCAGGGCGTCCGTATTCCTGATGACATCCGGGGCGTGGCTCCGGAGTACACCGCCCGTGATGACGCGGATACGCGTCGCCGGGTGGCGTACCAGAACAATGTCACCCTGGCCGCCGAAGCGGTGCGCCAGGGCGACCTGCCGCTGGCCGAGAAGCGCGGGCGGGCGGCCCTCAAGCTGGATGGCAGTCGCCCTGACGTCTACCTGCTGCTGGCCCAGGTGGCCAGCGCCCAGGGGCGCGACGCCGATGCGGGTGAACTGCTGCGCAAGGCGGTCGAGGTCGCACCGCAGCGCGGTGATGCGCTCAACAACTATGGCGCGTGGCTGTGTGCACGTGGCCGCCCCGCAGAGGCGTTGCCGTACTTCGACAGGGCCGTGGCGGCACCCGGCTATGCCACCCCATCGGCCGCGCTGGCCAATGCGGGGGGCTGTGCGCTGAGCGCCGGGCAGCCCGAGCGTGCGGTGCGTGACCTGCGCAAAGCCTTGGTGCTGGTCCCGGACAATGCCTATGCGCTGGAATCGATGGCCCGCAACGAGTACACCCAGGGGCGCTTTTTCGAGGCCCGGGCCTTCGTGCAACGGCGTCTGTCGGCTGCACCGGCCACACGTTCCGTGTTACAACTTGCCTCTGATATCGAGGCGCAGCTGGGCGACGCAGTGGCATCGGGTCGCTATCTGCAGCGAATTCGCGACGAATTTCCGCACGACGCGTCTCCTAATTCCCGGGGTTGAAGCATTGTGATTGACGACCAGACTGTGAACGCTTTTGACGCTGCGGCCGGATGCGGAGCACGACTCCGTCAGGCGCGCGAAGCGGCTGGACTGTCCCTCGAAGCGGTGGGGAAAGACCTGCGCATGCCGGTCCAGGTGGTGAAGTCGCTCGAAGCCGAGCAGTGGGATCGCCTGGGAGCCCCGGTGTTCGTGCGCGGCCAGCTGCGCAGTTACGCGCGCCTGCTCAAGATCGACCTCGGCGACGCACTAGAACAGGCTCACATCGGACCGGTAGTGCCGCCGCAGCTGGTCAGCCACACCCATACCCCGCGCGCGCGCCGCATCGCCGAAAGCCTGGGCCGTCGGGCCCTCTACGTCGGCATTACCGCTGTGCTGGCGGTGCCCGTGTGGTTCGCCACCCGCGGCCATTTCGACACCGGCAGCAATACCCCCAATACGGCGTCGCTGGATGTCATTCCGGCGGCAGTTCCGGTGGCCGGTGGTGACGAGCCGGCGGCAACGGCTGCTGCGGCTCCGGCAGCGGCCCCGGCACCGCAGCCGTCTGCGCCATACCTGGCCTCGCTGACCCCGGTGCCGCGTCCGGCCGCCAATGCCGCCACGCCGGCGGCCACGGGCGGGACCCTCAGCCTGCAGTTCAAGGGCGACAGCTGGGTGGACATCTCCGCTCCAGACGGCACCACGGTGGAAAAGGCGCTTATCAGATCCGGAGAGTCGCGCAGCTTCAGTCCCGGCCAGGTGGCGCGCATGGTGCTGGGTAACGCATCGGCGGTCGAGGTTCAGCAGGGCGGCGCTATCGTCGACCTTTCGCCGTACCAGCGAGCCAACGTGGCACGCTTTACGGTATCCTCTGACGGCTCCGTGGCTCCAGTTTCACACTGAGCTGCGATTTCCAATTCAATTCAAATGGTCCCTCCTTACGGGCAGGGGCGAGAGTACGCATGGCGATCGACGACCTGCTCGACGAGCACGAACAAAGTGAACGCGTCCGCGGCTGGCTGCGGAAAAATGGTGTGAGCATCCTTGCCGGTGTGGCGATTGCCATTGGCGGCATCGCCGGCTGGCAGTGGTGGCAGAAGCAGCAGGGCAACGAGCTGGCCAATGCCAACGTGCAGTACCAGGTGGTGCTCAAGCAGCTGCAGGACAAGAAGCTGGATGAAGCGGCCAAAGGCGTGAAGGCGCTGGAAGGCGGCAAGTCCTCGCTGTATGCGGACCTGGCAGCGATGCAGCTGGCCAAGGCGCAGGTCGATGCCGGCAAGAATGACGAGGCGCTGGCCACCCTGCGTGGCATCCAGGCCGACCCGGAGTTCAAGACCGCCATCGACCAGCGTATTGCCCGCCTGCTGATCGCCGGTGGCAAGGCCGATGAGGCGATCAAGCAGCTGGGTTCGGCCAGCGACAGTGCCAGCCTGGAAATCCACGGCGACGCCCTGATGGCGGCCGGCAAGCGCGACGAAGCGCGCGGTCAGTATGAGAAAGCGCTCAAGACGCTGGACGTGGCGGCGCCGCAACGGCGACTGCTTGAAATCAAGGTGATGGATGCCGGTGGCACGGTCACCGATCCTGCGGAGTCGGCGTAATGAAGCAGATGGTCATGATCAAGCGCGTTGCCACCCTGGTGCTCATGGGTGTGGCGCTGTCCGGTTGCAGCACCGTCAAGGGCTGGTTCGCGGGCAAGGACGCAGAAGCCAAGAAGGCGCAGGAACCGGCTGAGCTGGTCAAGTTCGAGCCGACCCTAAAGGTCGACAGGATCTGGAGCACCGGCGTCGGCAAGGGCGAAAAGCGCATTGGCGTGCGCCAGGGCCCGGTGGTGGCCGACGGCCGCGTCTACGCAGCTGCCATATATGGTGGTGTGCAGGCACTGGACCTGCAGACCGGCAAGACCGTGTGGACCTACGAACCGGCCAAGGTCAAGAAGCAGCCCAAGCTGCGCCTGTCCGGTGGTCCGGGCGTCGGCGAAGGCCTGGTGGTGATCGGCACGCTCGACGGCCAGGTCATTGCCCTGGACGCCAACGACGGCAGCGAGAAGTGGCGCGCCAAGGTCCCGGGTGAAGTGATCTCCGCCCCGGCCATTGCCCAGGGCATCGTGTTCGTGCGCAGCAACGACGGCCGCATCACCGGCTTCGACGCGTCCAACGGCACCCAGAAGTGGTTCAACCCGCGTGAACTGCCCGCCCTGACGGTGCGCGGCAATGCGCCGGTGGTTACCGGCCCGGGTGTCCTGTTCATCGGCAACGATGACGGCAGCGTGGCCGCGCTGGGCATGCAGGACGGCCGCACCGTGTGGGACCAGATGGTCGCCAACGGCGAAGGCCGTACCGAACTGGAGCGCATGTCCGACGTGGACGGTGCCCCCGTGCTGGAAGGCAATACGCTTTACGTCAGCAGCTTCAAGAACCAGACCATGGCCATTGAAGGCCCGACCGGTCGTCCGCTGTGGGCGCGCGATCACGGCGGTGCTGGCGGCGTGGCTCTGACCTCGGGCAACGTGATTGTCACCGACGCCAAGGGCGGCGTGTTCAGCCTGGACAAGACCAGCGGTACCGCGATGTGGTCGCAGACCGGGCTGGCCCGGCGCACCCTGACCGGCCCGGTCATCCAGGGCGATTACGTGGTGGTCGCGGACTACAAGGGCTACGTACACTGGCTGCGTACCGAGGACGGCCAGTTCGCCGCCCGGGCCAAGTCCGGCGGTGACCCCGTCCGGGGCGCGCTGGTGGTGGCCGATGGGATTCTGCTGGTGCAGAACGTTGATGGAAAGCTGACCGCCTTCCGGTTGGCAAACTAAGGAGTTACCGCGATGCTGCCTTTGGTCGCCCTGGTTGGACGGCCGAATGTCGGCAAGTCCACCATTTTCAATGCGCTGACCCGTACCCGTGACGCCCTGGTCCATGACCAGCCCGGCGTCACCCGGGACCGCAACTATGGTGTGTGTCGCCTCGACGAGGACAACCACTTCCTCGTGGTCGACACCGGCGGCATCGCCGAGGACGAAGAAGGCCTGGCCGGTGCGACTGCACGCCAGGCCCGCGCGGCCGCCGGTGAAGCCGACCTGATTCTGTTCGTGGTCGACGCCCGTGAGGGCACCTCGGCCCTGGATGACGAGATCCTGAGCTGGCTGCGCAAGCTGTCGCGGCCCACGTTGCTGCTGATCAACAAGATCGACGGCACCGACGAGGACGCGGTGCGCTCGGAGTTCTCGCGTTACGGATTCAGCGAGATGCTCACCGTTTCGGCGGCGCATCGCCAGGGCCTGGACGACCTGCTTGACGAGGTCGTGCAGCGACTGCCGGAGGAGGGCAGCGGCGAAGAGCTGGACAACGATCCCGCGCGTATCCGCATTGCCTTCGTCGGCCGCCCGAACGTGGGCAAGTCGACCCTGGTCAACCGCATTCTCGGCGAAGAACGCATGATCGCCTCGGAGGTGCCGGGTACCACCCGCGACTCCATCGCCGTGGACCTGGAGCGCGACGGTCGCCAGTACCGCCTGATCGACACTGCCGGCCTGCGCCGCAAATCGCGCGTGGACGAAGTGGTCGAGAAGTTCAGCGTGGTCAAAACCCTGCAGGCCATCGAGCAGTGCCAGGTGGCCGTGCTGATGCTGGATGCCAGCGAAGGCGTCACCGACCAGGACGCCAGTGTGTTGGGCGCGGTGCTGGATGCAGGCCGTGCGCTGGTGGTTGCGATCAACAAGTGGGACGGGCTGACCGACTACCAGCGCGAACAGGCCGAAACGCTGGTGTCGCGCAAGCTGGGTTTTGTGCCGTGGGCGGAAAACGTGCGCATCTCGGCCAAGCATGGTTCGGGCCTGCGTGAGCTGTTCCGTGCCATCCACCAGGCCCATGCCTCGGCCACGCATGAGTTCAGCACCAGTGAGGTCAACAAGGCGCTGGAAATGGCGTACGAGTCGAACCCGCCGCCGGCCATTCGCGGCCACGTCTCCAAGCTGCGCTACGTGCACCCGGGTGGCTCCAATCCCCCGACCTTCATCGTGCACGGCACCCGTCTGAAGGACCTGCCCGAGTCGTACAAGCGCTATCTGGAAAACTTCTTCCGCAAGCGCTTCAAGCTGATCGGCACCCCGGTGCAGTTCATCTTCCGCGAGGGCACCAATCCGTACGAAGGCAAAAAGAACGTGCTGACCGAGCGTCAGATCGCGCGCAAGCGCCGCCTGATGAAGCACGTCAAGGGCAAATAATCCCGGTCCTGCAACCGGCGTTGGGGCCCATGCGTAGGGACACGCCATGCGTGTCCACGCAATGCCTGATCCAGGCGTAGAGCCACGCCCTGCGTGGCTGAACGTGGCAGCGGTTCCCAAGGACACGCATGGCGTGTCCCTACGCATTTCCCGCATACGGTCCCCGCGGCAGATAATGCCGCCATGACCATCCCCGAGATATCCCCCGAACAGGCCCGCGCCCGCCACACCCAGGGCGCGCTGCTGATCGACATCCGTGAATCCCACGAACGTGCCACCGGCATGGCCGAGGGGGCCCTGGGCATCGCCAAAGGCGACCTCGAAGCGAACCCGGCCGCCCACCTGCCAGCGCCGGACCGCGAGACCCTGCTCATCTGCCAGAGCGGACGCCGATCACGCGCCGCGTCCGAATACCTGCTCACCCTGGGCTATACAAACGTCAGCTCGGTGGTTGGCGGCACCACCGCCTGGCGCACCGCCGGCCTGCCGCTGGTGCAGCCACTGCAGACCGACGCCGAGCGCGATTTCAACGAACGCTATTCCCGCCACCTGTTCTTGCCCCAGGTCGGTGCCGACGGCCAGCGCCGCTTGCAGCAGGCGCGTGTGCTGGTGCTGGGTGCAGGCGGCCTCGGTTCCCCTGCCGCGTTCTATCTGGCCGCCGCCGGGGTAGGGCACCTGCGCCTGGTCGACGACGACGTGGTGGACCGCAGCAACCTGCAGCGGCAGATCCTGCATGCCGACGCCAGCGTCGGCCAGCCCAAGGTCGCCTCTGCACGCGAGCGCCTGCTGGCGCTGAATCCGCATCTGCACGTGGAGGCGGTGCAGGTGCGGGCAACGTCGGAGAACGTCGACGCGCTGCTGCAAGGCGTGGACGTGGTGCTGGACGGTTCCGACAACTTCCCGCTGCGCTACCTGCTCAACGATGCCTGCATCCAGCACGCACTGCCGCTGGTGTACGGGGCGGTCGAGCGTTTCACCGGTCAGGTCAGTGTGTTCGATGCCGGCCGGCAGCGCGGTCACGCCCCCTGTTACCGCTGTCTGTTCCCCGAACCGCCGCCGGCCGAGTTCGCCCCGAACTGTGCCGAAGCCGGGGTGCTGGGCGTGCTGCCGGGCATGGTCGGACTGCTGCAGGCCACCGAGGTGCTGAAGCTGCTGCTGGGTATCGGCGCGCCGCTGGTCGGGCGGTTGTTGAGCTTTGATGCGCTGGGCATGCGTTTCCGCGAGGTGCGGCTGAGGCCGGATCCGGAGTGTCCGTTGTGCGCGCCGGACGCCGTGTTTCCTGGGTATATCGATTACGCGGCGTTCTGTGCTGCCTGAGACCGCGTAGGGACACGCCATGCGTGTCCTTGGGGTACCCGGCCACGTTCGGACACGCATGGCGTGTCCCTACGCAACAGCCGGCGCACAATCTGCGCTGTCGTTCCATTTCTGGCACAAACAACCCCTCGATAGTTGCTATGTCCCTGCGTCAATCTGTCCTATCGTGATGGCTGATCGGGGATTCAAGGAACACACCGCATGGCGGTTGAAGCAGGTGCCAGTGATCTGGCGAAAGGCGTAGCGTTGCTGGGCGCGGCAGTAGTGATGGTGCCGCTGTTCAGGCGCATCGGGCTGGGCTCGGTACTTGGCTACTTTGCAGCCGGGCTGGCGATTGGCCCGTTCGGCTTCGGTTGGTTCTCCAATCCCCAGGCCATCCTGCATACCGCCGAACTGGGCGTGGTGATGTTCCTGTTCGTGATCGGCCTGGAAATGAGGCCCTCGCACCTGTGGGGCCTGCGCAAGGAGATCTTCGGGCTGGGCACGCTGCAGATCGTCGTCTGCGGCGCGGTGCTTACCGGCGTGTGCATGTTGTTCGGGTTCCCGTTGCCGGTCGCCTTCATCGGCGCGGCCGGTTTCGTGCTGACCTCGACTGCAGTGGTGATGCAGTTGCTGGCCGAACGGGGAGACATCGCACTGCCGTCTGGCCAGAAGATCGTGTCGATCCTGTTGTTTGAAGATCTCCTGATTGTGCCCCTTCTGGCGGTGGTTGCCTTCATGGCACCGGTGCATGCCGATGCCGGAGCCGGCTCGCGCTGGGTCGCCGTGGCTGTCGCCGCCGGCGCGATCATCGGACTGGTTCTGGTCGGGCGCTTCGCCTTGAACCCGTTGTTCCGCATCCTGGCCGCCGCCAAGGCCCGAGAAGTGATGACCGCCGCTGCGCTGCTGGTGGTGTTGGGCGCGGCGCTGCTGATGCAGCTGGGTGGTCTCTCCATGGCGATGGGTGCCTTCCTTGCCGGCGTACTGCTCAGCGAATCCACCTTCCGCCACCAGATTGAAGCGGACATCGAACCGTTCCGCGGCATCCTGCTCGGGCTGTTCTTCCTCAGCGTGGGCATGGCGCTGGATCTGACCGTGGTGGCCAACAACTGGCCGCTGATTGTCTCCGGCGTGCTCGCGCTCATGCTGGCCAAGGCCGTGTGCATCTACGTGGTCGCGCGCGCGCTCGGCAGCGACCACCGGCAGGCGCTGGATCGTGGCGTGGTGATGGCACAGGGCGGTGAATTCGCCTTCGTGCTGTTCTCCGCCGCAGCTGCCGCCGGTGTGATCGGCGTAGAGGTCAATGCCAATCTCACCGCCATCGTGGTGCTGTCGATGGCGCTGACCCCGCTGTTCGTGCTGCTGCACGACAAGCTGATGCCGGCGCGGGAAGTTTCTCTGGATGGCGTGGACACCGCCGAAGGCATGTCCGGCAGCGTGCTGATGATCGGCTTCGGCCGCTTCGGTCAGGTCGCCAGCCAGTCGCTGCTGGCCCGCGACGTCGACGTGACCATCATCGACAACGACGTCGACATGATCCACAACGCCGAACGGTTCGGGTTCAAGATCTACTACGGCGACGGGACCCGCCTGGATGTGCTGCATGCCTCGGGTGCGGCCAGTGCACGTGCGATTGCGGTGTGTGTGAACAACGCCGAAGATGCCGATCGCATCGTCGAGCTGGTGTCGCACGAATTCCCGCAGGCCAAGCTGCTGGTGCGCTCGTTCGACCGTGAGCATTCGCTGCGCCTGATCCATGCCGGCGTGGATTACCAGATCCGCGAAACCTTCGAGAGCGCGCTGATGTTCGGGCAGGCCGCTTTGATGGAACTGGGTGCGGATGAAGATGATGCGCGCGACATCGCCGAGCAGATCCGCGAACGCGACGCCGAGCGCTTCGAGCTGGAAATGGCCGGTGGCGACCTGCGCGCTGGCGCACACATGGTGTTCGGCAGCGCGCTGCCCGGTGTGCCTACGCCGACCCCGTTCACCGCGCCGAAGCGCAAGGCACGCACGTTGAATGCGGACGACGTGCCCGAAGAAGAGGAGTAGACCCGGTAGCGCCGGCCGTTGGCCGGCCCGCAGCAATGCATGGGCCGGCCAACGGCCGGCGCTACCGGTGTTCCGGACAACGGTAATCAGGGACAATACGCTCCCCACCGCCGCCACGCCCCGCCATCGATGACTGAGTCCGCCGCCCCCCATTCCGCCCGCATCCTGGACGGCCGCCGCATCGCCGAAGACCTGCTGGACAGCCTGAAGGTCCGCGTGGACGCCCGTCTGGCCGCCGGTGGCAGCCGCCCGGGGCTGGCCGTGGTGCTGGTGGGCGGTGACCCGGCCTCCACCGTCTACGTGCGCAACAAGCGCCGTGCGGCAGAAAAGGTGGGCATCGAGGCCTTCGATTACGACCTGCCGGCCGGCACCACCGAAGCGCAGCTGCTGACCCTGATCGACCAGCTCAACGCCGACCCCAAGATCCACGGCATTCTGGTCCAGCTGCCGCTGCCGGGCATTCCCGACGCCAGCCGCCTGATCCACCGCATCGACCCGCGCAAGGACGTGGACGGCTTCCACCCGGAGAACGTGGGCCATCTGGCCCTGCGTGAATTCGGCCTGCGCCCGTGCACCCCGCGCGGCATCACCACGCTGCTGGGCCACACCGACCAGCCGGTGCGTGGCCGTAACGCCACCATCGTCGGCGTGAGCAAC
Organism: Stenotrophomonas maltophilia; assembly: GCA_050983615.1. Taxonomy (GTDB): domain Bacteria; phylum Pseudomonadota; class Gammaproteobacteria; order Xanthomonadales; family Xanthomonadaceae; genus Stenotrophomonas; species Stenotrophomonas maltophilia_AZ. The sequence goes on from CP158958.1 coordinate 1,912,746, forward strand.
CACGTCGGCCGCCCGATGGGCCTGGAACTGCTGATCGCCGGCTGCACCGTGACCAGCTGCCACAAGTTCACCCCCAAGGACGTGCTGGAACAGGCCGTGCGCAATGCCGACATCCTGGTGGTGGCGGTTGGCCGCCCGGGCATCGTGCCGGGTGAATGGGTCAAGCCGGGCGCGGTGGTGATCGACGTCGGCATCAACCGCCTGGACGACGGCCGCCTGGTCGGCGACGTCGGTTTCGAGGCCGCCGCCGAGCGTGCCAGCTGGATCACCCCGGTGCCGGGCGGGGTAGGGCCGATGACCGTGGCCACCCTGATGCAGAACACGATCGAGGCGGCCGAGGGGTACGCGACATCGCATTCGCGCTGACGCTCCCACGGTGCGCTGCGCGAACCGCGGGCCCCACCTCACCACCACCCACGCCCCCGCCGCTTCGCGGCCGCCCCCGAACTTCGGGGGCTCCACCCCAGACGCATCCGGTAGCGCCGGCCGTTGGCCGGCCCACGCCGTGCATCCGACGCCATGAAGACGTGGCACCCGTGCACGAACGTATGCCCGCCGCGACACAGCGTCGCATCCGCCCCCTGCCCATCGGGCGCAAATCAGGGTAAAATGTCGCGCTTCCCCACATCTCGGGTATGCCGATGCTGCGCATCCAGGCTGAAGCACTCACTTACGACGACGTCTCGCTCGTCCCCGCCCATTCCACGATCCTGCCCAAGGACGTCAGCCTGGAAACGCGCCTGACGCGCGACCTGAAGCTGAAACTGCCGATCCTGTCGGCCGCCATGGACACGGTCACCGAAGCGCGCCTGGCCATCGCCATGGCCCAGCTCGGCGGCATGGGCATCATCCATAAGAACCTCACGCTTGAACAGCAGGCCGCCGAAGTGGCCAAGGTCAAGAAGTTCGAGGCCGGTGTCATCCGCGATCCGATCACGGTTGGCCCGGAAACCACCATCCGTGACGTGCTGGCACTGACCCGCGCGCACAACATCTCCGGCGTGCCGGTGGTGGGCAGCGACGGCCTGCTGGCCGGCATCGTCACCCACCGCGACATGCGCTTTGAAACCGAGCTGGACGATCCGGTCCGCCACATCATGACCAAGAAGGACCGCCTGGTCACGGTCAAGGAAGGCGCGGCCTCGGATGAAGTGCTGCAGCTGCTGCACCGCAACCGCATCGAAAAGGTGCTGGTGGTCAACGATGCCTTCGAACTGCGTGGCCTGATCACGGTCAAGGACATCCAGAAGAACACCGACTACCCGAACGCCGCCAAGGACATCGCCACCCGCCTGCTGGTCGGTGCGGCCGTGGGCGTCGGCGGTGACACCGACCGCCGCGTCGAAGCGCTGGTCGCTGCCGGCGTGGACGTGATCGTGGTCGACACCGCACACGGCCACTCGCAGGGCGTGCTCGACCGCGTCAGCTGGGTCAAGAAGAACTTCCCGCAGGTGCAGGTCATCGGCGGCAACATCTGCACCGGTGAAGCTGCACTGGCACTGCTGGACAGCGGCGCAGACGCGGTCAAGGTCGGCATCGGCCCTGGTTCGATCTGCACCACCCGCGTCGTCGCCGGCGTCGGCGTGCCGCAGGTCACCGCCATCGACCTCGTCGCCGAGGCCCTGCAGGACCGCATTCCGCTCATCGCCGACGGTGGCATCCGCTACTCCGGCGATATCGGCAAGGCGCTGGCAGCCGGTGCTTCGACCATCATGGTCGGTGGCCTGCTGGCCGGCACCGAGGAATCGCCGGGCGAAACCGAACTGTTCCAGGGTCGCTCCTACAAGAGCTACCGTGGCATGGGTTCGCTGGCCGCGATGGAAAAGGGTTCGAAGGACCGTTACTTCCAGGATTCGTCCAGCGCCGACAAGCTGGTGCCGGAAGGCATCGAAGGTCGCGTGCCGTACCGCGGTCCGGTCGGCGGCATCATCCACCAGCTGATGGGCGGCCTGCGCGCCACCATGGGCTATGTGGGTTGCGCCACGGTCGACGAAATGCGCACCCAGCCCAAGTTCGTCAAGATCAGCGGGGCAGGGCAGCGTGAGAGCCACGTCCACGACGTGCAGATCACCAAAGAACCGCCGAACTACCGCGCCTGATGTGCCGGTGAGCAAAGAGGAACGAGGAAGCCACTTCCCGTTCCTCTTTCTCTATCCGCCATCGGTTGCACACATCGCTTTTCGTATTCACCACTGCATTGCCGGGCGTCATGACCAACATCCATAACGACAAGATTCTTATCCTCGATTTCGGCGCGCAGTACACCCAGCTGATCGCCCGCCGCATCCGCGAGATCGGCGTGTACTGCGAAATCTGGGCGTGGGACCACGACCCGGCCGAGATCGCCGCGTTCGGTGCCAAGGGCATCATTCTTTCCGGCGGCCCGGAGTCGACCACCCTGCCGGGCGCGCCCGCCGCGCCGCAGGAGGTTTTCGACAGCGGCCTGCCGATCTTCGGGATCTGCTACGGCATGCAGACCCTGGCTGCACAGCTGGGGGGTGCCACCGAAGCCGCTGACCAGCGCGAATTCGGTCACGCTGAAGTCAACGTCATCAACCCCGATGCGCTGTTCTCCGGCCTGAGCGACCACGGCGGCGAGCCGCGCCTGAATGTGTGGATGAGCCACGGTGACCATGTCTCCCAGGCTCCCCCGGGCTTCACCATCACCGCCACCACCGACCGCATTCCCGTGGCCGCCATGGCCAACGAGGAAAAGCGCTGGTACGGCGTGCAGTTCCACCCGGAAGTGACCCACACCCTGCAGGGCCAGACCCTGCTGCGTCGTTTCGTGGTCGACGTGTGTGGCTGCCAGACCCTGTGGACCGCCGCCAACATCATCGACGACCAGATCGCCCGCGTGCGCGAGCAGGTCGGCGATGACGAAGTGATCCTCGGCCTGTCCGGTGGTGTCGATTCCTCGGTCGTGGCTGCGCTGCTGCACAAAGCCATTGGTGACAAGCTGACCTGCGTGTTCGTCGACACCGGCCTGCTGCGCTGGCAGGAAGGCGACCAGGTGATGGCGATGTTCGCCGAACACATGGGCGTCAAAGTGATCCGCGTCAACGCGGCTGATCGTTACTTCGCCAAACTGGAAGGCGTCAGCGACCCGGAAGCCAAGCGCAAGATCATCGGCAACCTGTTCGTCGACATCTTCGACGAGGAGTCCAACAAGCTCAGCAACGCCAAGTGGCTGGCGCAGGGCACCATCTACCCGGACGTGATCGAGTCGGCCGGCAGCAAGACCGGCAAGGCCCATGTCATCAAGAGCCACCACAACGTGGGTGGCCTGCCGGAACACATGAAGCTGGGCCTGGTGGAGCCGCTGCGCGAGTTGTTCAAGGACGAAGTGCGTCGCCTCGGCGTCGAGCTCGGCCTGCCGCGCAGCATGGTTTACCGCCACCCGTTCCCGGGCCCGGGCCTGGGCGTGCGCATCCTCGGCGAAGTGAAGCGTGAGTACGCCGAGCTGCTGGCCAAGGCCGATGCCATCTTCATCGACGAACTGCGCAAGGCCGATCTGTATGACAAGACCAGCCAGGCGTTCGCCGTGTTCCTGCCGGTGAAGTCGGTCGGTGTGGTCGGCGACGCCCGTGCGTACGAGTGGGTGATCGCACTGCGCGCAGTGGAAACCATCGACTTCATGACCGCGCATTGGGCGCACCTGCCGTACGACTTCCTCGGCACCGTGAGCAACCGCATCATCAACGAACTGCGCGGTGTTTCCCGCGTGGTCTACGACATCTCCGGCAAGCCGCCGGCGACGATCGAGTGGGAATAATCCTGCTGTTGAATGACAAGGGCACCGAAAGGTGCCCTTGTTGTTTCGGAGGGGTAGGGTCGGTCGACAGACGACCGCCGTGAACCGCTCAACGTTCTGTAACGCATGACCTGAAACGAAACGGCACCAACGGTCAGCGGCGAACACAATGACTGGCACGCTGCCGCTTGATGGCTTCCAGGGCGGGGAGGGCATCCTCCACGTTGCCTGCCGCCACGTCGTCCAATCCTCTGATTGCGCCCTCGATCAGCAGGAGATAGATGCGTTCCCGCTCCAGTTGGTGGTAATTGTCCAGGCTCTGCGCATCGAGGTTGGCCACGTAGCTTTCTCCATTCTTGGTCAGAATTTTCTCTGCGCCAGCCTTCACGTGTTTTGCCAGCTACGAGAGATTCGCCCGAGCCTGGGCGTAGCGTCGAGCCCAACTGTCGGCATTGACCTTTGGCCTACCTACTAGTAGAATGAGCTTCATGCATCCCGAACTGTCCCCCAAAGCCACCGAGATCGTCAGCCATGCCCGGGCCCTGCTCGAAGTTGGGGGCTACAACGGTTTCAGCTACGCCGACATCGCCGAGCGGGTCACCATCAGCAAGGCCAGCATCCATCACCACTTCCCGAGCAAGGCCGAACTGGTACGCACGGTCGTGGTGCTGTATCGCGCGGAGGCGCGTGATGGCCTGGCCCTGCTTGACCGGCAGCTGGCCGATCCTCTGCGCGAACTGCAGGCGTATGTGGACTACTGGTCGGCCTGTATCGCGGGTGGCACATCCTCGTTCTGCATCTGCGCGATGCTGGCTGCGGAACTTCCGCTGATTCCACCAGAGATCGCCGCCGAGGTGCGTGGGCATTTCGAGGACCTGACCGGGTGGCTGGCACTGACCCTGGAGAAGGGTGCTGCGCAGGGTCAACTGCTGCTACAGGGGAGCCCGGAAGACGAGGCCAAGGCGTTCATGGCCGCCGTCCACGGTGCCATGCTGGCGGCGCGAGGTTTTGGCGATGCGAATACCTTCGCGGCGCTGGCAAAGCTCCAGATCGCGCGTTTGACCGCAGCAAACTGAAATTACGACGGGCCTGCCATTGGCGGGCCTTTTCTACGAACGATGATCCTACCTACTAGTAGGTTTATATCCGCCAGCTGGAGATTCCGATGACTCACCCACTTTCTGCCCTCGGCGTACTGCACACCGCGCTCAGCCTGATCCCCCTGATCGCCGGCGCGTACGGATTCGTCCGCCACCGCGCCATCGACCCGGCCACCAGGTCGGGCAGGATCTACCTTACCGGCCTGGTACTTTCCGTGCTGTCGTCCTTCACCGTTTCAAGTACCGGAGGACTCAATCCCGGTCACGCGTTCGGTGTGGTGGTGCTGCTGGTCGCTTTTGGCGGCGTACTCGCTGCCCGCATGCGCTGGCTGGGCAGACTCGCGCCGTACCTGTCCACGTTCGCGCTGTCTTTCAGCTACCTGTTGTCACTGGTGCCGGGCACCAATGAAACTCTGACCCGCTTGCCCGTCTCACACCCTATCGCTGCAGCGCCCATGGCCCCCGTGGTGCTGCAGACGCTGTTGGGATGTTTCGCGGTGTTTGTCGTGGGTTATGCCGCACAGTGCTGGCGCATTCGCAGCGGTAGGGTCGGTCGATAGACGACCGCCATGAACAAATCAAAGTCCGGTAACGACTGACCTTTATCGAAACGGAAACGCCAACCGTTGGCCGGTCCATGTACAACGGCAACGCCGGCCAACGGCCGGCGCTACCCATTCCTCACATCGACATCGCTGCAGATTTGCTGGCCGACCGCTGCTGCTCCTCACTCTGCTGCCGCTGCTGATCCAGCGACTGCTGTTGGTTCTGCGTCTGCAACTGCTCAACACCGCGCTGCAACTCCGGCTGCGGCTGCGACACATCGGTCATTGCCCTGAACCCAGGCGTGTTGCCGACCACAAACAATCGATCCCCATCCATCGCCACCGCGCTGACCTTGTCCGCCTGATCGATACCGCGCTGCTTGCTGGCGGTCACCGCACTGACCACGGCCTCGTCGGCCACTGAAGCAGGTGTGCCGGTTCGAATCCGCTCAAACATGGCCTTGTCCGAAGGGGCCATGCGCTGCAACGCCAGCTCCTGCTCCACAGTCCGTTCAGCACCCGGCGGATTGAGGTAGTGCGGCGAACGATCATGGGCCAACTCGCGCGAGCTCTCCTCGATCGGACGCGAAGACAACGCGCGAATGTCGATCTCAAAACGCCGCTCACCCGTCTGACCGGGCCGTGGGCGCTCCACCAGGGAGATATCGCCCTGCGGGGACTTCTCCACGAACGTGCGGTCCGGGTCCAGGCGCTCACGATTGGCAATAACGGCTGTCGATGCCGCCAACCGCTGACTGTGTTCGCCGGTTGGCAGGCCTTGCTGAGAGTCAAATAGTGAAACACGGTCCATCATCTGCGTGTACGTACGGTTGCCCGGATGCCCTGGCTGGCGCATGTCGTCAACCGGAATAGCGGCAGCGGTGGCGAGCGGTGTGACGGGATCAGGCCTGTTCTGTGCTACCGCCGACACCTGTTCCGGCACATCCGCCGTACGCGCATAGTGCGTCTGGACCTGTAGATAGGTGGCGTCAAGTTCGTCACGGATATTGCCATTGGCCTTGGAGTCCCAGAACACGCCGTCGTGGGTCCATTCGCCATCCTTGTCGCGCTGGTAGGTACGACCATCGGAGGCCAACACCTGGCCGGTGTGGTCGCGCGCCCAGGTCACCGCATCGGGCACCTTACCGTGCTGCTGCCAGCCCAGTTGTGTGTAGGTATCCTCGAAGGTCTTCGCCATGGCAGCCGGGCTGCGAGAGGCGTTGTAGGCAATCGTGCTGGCGGCGTACTCGTCCAGATGCTTGGCCTTCTGAGGGTCGGCAAACTCGATCTGCACGTTCTTCATGCCGTGCTCCAGCTCCGAAACCACCACCTCGCGACGCCACACGCCTGTCTCAGGATTCCGCTCCCATGAGGCGGGGTAGATGCTGGGTGTATCGCGGGAGTCGGCCGGAATGCTGTAAGGCGGAATGGGACGATCAGGTTCACCCAGTCGCAGACCGATGGCTTGGCTGGATGCTTTGTAGTTCAGTTCCTGTGCCAAGGCCGGATCAGCCGTGAACTCCTGGGTGGGGCCGTAGATGGGCCGGTCCACCAGGGTGCCAACGCTGCCGATCACCTCGCGCTCGGTTCGGGTCCAGCCCGCACTTGGGTTCTCCGGATCGAACGTCCAGAGCTTGCCCGTGGCGTCGCGCTGGTTGTTGATCTGGTAATTCTCGATCCACTCGACCGCAGCACTTGCACCCATTGCGCCCACGCCCGCACCGATGAGGCCCGTAACGATGGCCCCGGGACCGGATTCGATACCGAACAGAGTGCCGACCTTGGCCCCGACCACGGCACCGGCGAAACCGCCAACGCTGCGCGCACCAAAGTCGACAATGGCGGCCTGCGCACCGACCGGATTGTCGCGCCCGTAAAGCTCGGCGATCTTGCGGCCTTCGGTGACGGCTTCTACAGCAGTGACGGCGGTGCCGCCGATAGCCGCGCCACGGATCATGTTGGGGCGGACGCGGACGTCGTGGTCCACCTGGATCGCGGTGGTGGTTTCGCGGGAGACGGCTTCGGCGATCTTGAGCTCTGATCGTTCGGAGAGCATTGCTTTGGCGGTGTCGGGTGCGACGTTTGGATTATTTGGCAATGAATCCGGGAGATCGCGATGCCAGCCCATGCGTTCTTTCCACGTGTCTCTCACTACCTGCGTTATGCGAGGGTCGCTCAGGCGGTTTTCACGCTCTACATCAAGTACAGCGCCGGGCATTCTTGGATCGGCGCGGTTGTTATACAGCTCGCCACCTTCGCGGCTGTACAGCCTGATCTGGATGCCGGTCTCTGTGTGAATCTTGTCGAGATTGCCTGGGAGCGCCTCATAGACATGTTGGCGCACACTATCAGGAACATAACGACCGAAACCCTGTCTATAAAACTGATCACCAAAGCGACGATCTACACCTAGCTCACTTTCGAGTCGATGAGCAACAACGCCACGGATCTCCACGTCGTATCCCTTGGCTTGGAGATCCTTGATGAGACCGACTGCGCTATCGGCATTTCCAAGCGTAGTATCAATAATTAGGTTGCGCTTTCCCTCAATTGCCAGCGCTCTGATTTCTTTGTTCCATCGGCTGGAGTCCTCGTGGGTATCGCCGGACCAAGTGTAGGGACTCTTGTCTCGGAATTGACCCACGGTCGGGTGATGATCGCGTAGTTCGTCTGGGTCCAGCACCACTGCATCCTGAGCGAACTCGACTCGCGCGGCATTCGTCAGACCACCTTTGCCTGCGCCTGGCTGTCCCGCAAGAACAACTGCTCGTGGACGGTCATGAGGTTTGGTCTCTTCGATTCCGCTGTTAGGGATGATCACATCCCTGAGTATCCGCATATGTTCGGGTGAACTCAGCTGGCTGTTGGATGTTGTCATTCGAACTGCCTCTTGAAGTAGTCGAACAGCTCCTCATCCCCGATCCAATTGCCCTTGTATCGTGCTTTAGCAACCAGCGCTTCCTTCTGCTTGGCGGTGGCGATTGCAGTGGCATCATCGCGAGCCTCAGCTCTTGCCACTTCCTTGCGCGCATCAGACAACATTGCATCGAACTCGCCTTGAAGCACTGAAACGGCATCCTCAAACGGCGCAAACGGTGATCGCCTCGACTTGTCCGCTGAGAAGGAAAGTGCTTCCTGAATTCTCGCGATAAGCTCTGGGTGGTCAGTAAGTAGTTCCTTGAGCCTTCTTGGGACGGGAGGTTGCGGGTGCGAGGTCATGCGAGTGTCCTTCTCCTGAAGTTTATAGTGCAGAGAATCGGTCTTCGACTGGGTGCCAGCTAGTGCGTGCCTGAAGCGGTGATCATCTCTCAATGAGGGTTTCAACTAGGATCATATGCCGCGCCTCTATGCCGAGGTTGGTATTGATGGTAACTCATCGAAGCTATGCTCAAAGCATTTGTAGAACTCGACATCTCTGATCCAGAGTCTCTTGTGTCGTGCGCGAGAAAGCAGCTTTTCCTTCACTGTGGCGAGCGCGATCCGGTCGGAATCACCGCTTGCTTCGGCCGCACGCAGCTCGTCCATTGCTTCTGAGGCGAATTTCTCAAGGCGATTCTCCAGTGAATCAATCGCATCATCGAGCGGCATCAGTGGTGACCGCCTGGACCTTGCCGCAGAAAGATTCAAAACCTCTTGGAGTCTTTCGATCAGTTCGGGGTAATCCGAAACCATCTCCCGAAGCGGTTGTGGCACTGGAGGGGACGACTGCGCTTGCATGCGGAAATTCCTTTTAGCTCTGAAATTTAGATGGCATGGATGAATGTGGCGTACTGCGTTTAGTAGAGGAATCGTCGGATCGGCATTGAAAGTTCGTGGCGGGAATGTCAGCTTGGCGCTATGTCAACCCGTCATGAAAGCCGCGTTTCGAAGTGATTGAGCAGGCCTTCGTCTGTGATCCAGTGCCTCTTCTGTCTAGCCATCGAGACTGCCAACTCTTTCTGTTTAGCGAAATCGATGGCTGAGTCATCCTTGCTTGCTTCGGCCATCGACAGATCAGTGCGAGCTTCTGAAATGAACTCCTCGAGCTGGCCTTCCAGCATTGAGACAGCATCGTCGAACGGCATCAGCCTGATTTTTCTGGAGCGCTCGGCCGAGTACACAAGTACATCTTGAAGGCGCTCGATCAGGTCTGGATAGAGCGCAAGCATTTCACGCAGCTTGATGGGGACTGGGGGCAAAGAAGGTCGAGACATTCTAAGAATCCATTGCCATTAGTTGAAGGCGGTCACAAAGTAGGCGTACAAGTCAGCGTCTCCAATCCAGTGCCTCTTGTAGCGGGCATCGTCAATCAGCGACTCTTTGGCGACGGCCGCTCGGATCAGCGAAGAATCTTCTGCTTCTTCAGCCTCCCTCAACTCTCGCCGCGCTTCAGAAGCGAATCTCTCAAGTCGTCCCTCAAGGGCCGAAATTGCGTCCTCAAATGGATCAACTGGAATTCTACGGGATGTCTCCGCAGAGCGAAAAAGTGTCTCCTGCAGTCGCGATATCAGATCGGGGTAGCCGACAAGCATCTCTCTGAGCTTCTTTGGTACTGGGGGAACTGGGTAGCCGTGCACCGTCGACCTCGTTTTCGCTTGCGTCGTGGTGAGACGTTAGCCGGTTTCGGTGTCAGCTGCGACGAACCCGGCCCCAGTACGGAGCCATGGAGCGGTAGAGTCGGTCGCAAGACGACTGCTGTGAACGCCTCAACGCCCGGTAGCGCATGACGTTGAACGCAGCGATGCTGCCGGCCTTGGATCGGACCAGGAGATGCTGAGGCCGGCCATGGGCCGGCCTTGCGGTGTCGTTTTAGGGTCATGCCCCACCGCACGCGGCGTTGTCCATGGCGGTCGTCTGTCGAGCGACCCTACCGGTTGGTCGGTATGTCCGAGTCGGCGAACGTTGCGGGGTTTCGACGCGCATGGCGCGTCGCTACGGGTGGTTGGGGCAGAGGGACCAGGCGGCGGCGCATCGGGTCAATCCGAACTCGCGTATGGCCTCGGCAGAGATGGGGTCCAGGTGCAGTTCCACGTACATCTCCATCAGGTCGCGCCACACGTAGGCCACGGTGTGTCCTTCGGCCAGCACGGCGTCCTGAAATTCTTCCAGCAGATCCAGTTGGGTCATCGTTCCAATCCTCGCCCGGGCGCAACGTGTGCGCCCGGGATTACATAGGGTCAGGTGATTCTTGAGAGATGCGTATAGACACGCATCGCTGATCAGCCCGAGATGTCGGCCTCGCTGTCGGCGAAGCAGATTTCCGTCTGCAGTCCTCTGGCCGAGATCGTGCTCAACCGCTCGAGCGCGCCGTCCACCGTGATCAACACGGACGTCGCTGACGCCTCGACGGTCAGTCGTGCGACGTTGCTTCTGAGTAACGGAGGGGGCGTGTCGTGGTCAGCGGAACGTGACGCGCTCTCATTGCAATGCGGGCAAAGCGGAGAGGGGAAGTGCTGCATATCGGGCACAACGGCCCAGAGCTTCGGCATGGAAAGGCCTCCATCGGGAAAATCCCCTCGCCGGGAAGGCGAGGGGGTCGGGAGGTTCGAAGCCACATAGGCGATGGCGGACGTATTTCCCCCGTTTGAGGGTGTTTTATTAGTCACCCTCCCGACCAGGGACGTTCCTACAGTAGTGCTCTATGTGAGCTTCGACGCTCGCGGCGAACAATGCGCAGATTCGTGGCGAAAGAAAAGCCCCTTGTTTTAGGACAATTCCTACGTTGCGTTGACATTGCTTAGCGAACGTCGCAAACGGCGCGGAATTTTTGTGATTGCGGTTCCATAAATGGGCGAACTGCTGAAGAAGCGACATTGCATTGGCGAAAACGGACATGCGGGGATCTCAACGTTTTGCAATTAGTTGCAGCGCCTGTTCTCCCTCAAGTGTCTGGAAACGTCACGGTGAAATCTGCAGGTGCATTGCGCGACCTCCACGAAATTTTGGGCGTGCGTTGCGCGCGTGGTGTCCGCCATATGCACGACATGCGAGAGATGCGCGTGACGCAGGGGATGCGGAAGATGCGCGAGATCCGCGAGATCTGTGAGGTGCGCGGTAGGGTCGGTCGATAGGCGAGCGCAGTGATGCTGACAGCGCCCGGTGACGAGTAACCAGTGCCGAAAAGGCGATCTGCAACCAGTTGCAAAGGATGCGATCTGATACTGCGATCACATGTTCACTCTCGCAGCGTGAACCAGAATCGATGCAGCCAAGTTCACCCTATCCCCGTTCGGAGCACGATCATGAAATACCAGTTCACCCTCATCTATCAGGTCGCCGAAGATGAAGATCCTGCATTGTTGGTTGAGCGGCTTGGCATAGCTGGTCTTGACGATGCGCTCGTAGGAACCGGGCGCCGGGGCGGTTGGCGCTGGCGTTCTGTCGGGAGGCGACCACGGCGTCATTGGCCGTGCGTAGTGCATTGGAGGAGGTTGATGCTGCGCTGCCTGGGGTGAGGTTGCTTCAGGTGTTGCCTGCTATCGAGTGATGGTTCGTTGGAGTGCGGTTTCGCTTTTTGTCATGCGTTACAGGTTGGTGCAGCGTTCACGGCGGTCGTCTTTCGACCGACCCTACCGGTCCCACGTGTCGGCATCGTGCAAGCGATCCGAGCGATCCGAGCGATCCGAGCGATCCGAGCCATCCAGGGCGTTCCGGGTAATCAGGGCATTGGGGCAACCCTGGCCCAGTGAACGTTGCGCGCACCGTAATCCAGCGTGGTTCGCAAGTTGCCAACTTGACGCATCGTCAACCGCCCACCCCGCCAAGTTGACAGGCTACGGATTCAAGCCAAACGCCCCAATCCCCACACTTTCCCCACCGCCACAGCACACCGCTGCCGGCCTTGAATCCACCTGGGGAACCACATGATCAGCATTCCAGTTTCAGCCGCCTCCCACAGCCGCTTCGTCCGCGTCTCGCGTTGGCTCTGCGTCATCGGTTACCTGGTCGCGGCCGTGATCTTCGTTACCTCGGCGATCAGCGGCCACAACCAGGCCCAGGCGATCCTCAAGGACGCGGTCACCGTGCAGGCCCCGGTCAAGCTGGACAACATCGAGGAAACCCGCCGCAAGGGCCGCACCTCGCTGAAGTACCACTTCAGCTACACCTTCGAAGCCAACGGCGTGCCGTACAAGGGCGAGTTCATGACCGCCGAGGACAGCGCGGACCAATATCTGGAAGAAGACGCGCAGGTGCAGGTCGCCTACGCCCGCAACAACCCGGCCAACTTCGAGCGTGCCGAGCGTCTGCAGGGCATGCAGGGGCTGGGCGCGGTGCTGGGCCGGCTGTGCGTGGCGCTGGGCATGCTGGCGATCCTGGCCTTCGTCGTCCACCTGCTGCTGACCCGCAAGCTGATCGTGCCCCGGGAGCCGGCCCTGCCGGCCGCCTGATCCAGGCAGCACGAGACCCACGCGATGATGGTTGACACGGTTTCCGGCGACGGTAGGGTGGGCACACCTTCACCCTTCTGGTCTGTCTGCATGCCCGTTCCGGAGTTTTCGGACCTGTTGTCCCGTCATATGCGGCGGATCCGGGCCAGTGCAGGAGGGGTGGCCAGCGAAATCGGTATCAGCCGCGAGGCAGTCAACAACTGGCGCGCGGGTACCTCGCGGCCCAGTCGTCGCCACCGCGATCGCGTATTGGCCTGCGCCAATTACCTGCGCCTGACCGAAGCAGAATCCAACGCACTGCTGCAGTCGGCCGGGTTTGAACCGGAGTACCCGGCGGAAGGCGCGGACGAACCGGCGCAGACGCCGCCGCCCCTGGCCGTGCCGGCTGCTGTCGGCGCTTTGTTCGACCGCCTGCAGCAGTTGCGGCCATACCCGGTAGCCCTGCTGCTCACCCAGGCCCACTGGGGCCAACCGCCCGAACGCGCCGCGATGCTGGCCGAGGCGGCGCGTCGCTACGGCCACGACCGCGTGCTGCACCTGCAGCCGCCATTTCGGGCAGGCGAGGGCGACGAGGACTACTTCGCGTTACTGGCCGCGCAATGCGGGCTGGACGGGGTGAGTTCCGATGCCGGCTTTGAAGTCGCACTGGCGCGCAAGCTGCAGCAGCCGGGGCCGCTGTTCTGCCTGGTCAGCCGTTTCGAGCAGGGCGCGGCAGGCCCGCGCGACGTGCTGGCCGGCATTCTGCGCAGCCTGAGCGAGATGCACAGCGGCAAGCTGCACCTGTTGATCTGTGGCGGTGCGGCGCTGGCCGACCTGAAATACCAGGGCGGCGACCTGTCACTGCTCAATATTGCGGCCACCGAAAGCTGGCCCGAACTCAACATGGATGACCTGCAACGGCACGCCACCGACTTGCCCGGGCACGTGCTGCAGCGTGCCCTGCATGTGTCTGGCGGGCACCCGCTGCTGGCGCAGGCCGCAGTGAATCTGATGGCGGGGCCGGGTGGTGAAGCGCTGGATGATGCCGCGCTCAATCAGACGTTATCCACGCACCCCCGCCTGTGGGAGGCGTTGCTGCCGATCCTGCGCGAACCGGCCGCCCGCGCGGCAGTGAACAGCTGGTTGCCGCGCGAACGCGTCGCGCCCGCACGCCCTTACCTTATGGACCCACTGCTGCGGCAGTTCTTCTGGGAAAACCTGCTGGCTGCACGCAGCCACGCCGACGGTGCCTGGCTGGAATGGCGCTGTGAGGCCATCCGCCTGGCCGTGCGGCAGGTCAACGAAGGGCTGGAGGACCAGCCGGCATGATCGCGCTTGAGGGATGGAGTGCCTGGCGCTGGATGAAACTGGCGCTGGTGGTGTCGTTCATCGGCTTCTTCGGCACCCTGTTTGTGGCCCCGTGGATCAACCCGTGGGTGCTGTGGAAGGTCAAGCATGACGGCGAAAGCATGATGCTGATGCAGTCCGCGCGCATCGACACCACGCTGCTGCGTGAAGAGGCGCACAGCCACTGGTTGATGGAAGGGCAATGGCCGCAACAGGTGAAGGTGCCCGGCGTGCATGATCCGGCCGAAGCCACGCTGTCGGCCGAACTACCGGCCCCGTTCGTGCTGCGCCTGCGCTTTTCTGATCGCTTCCCGGAAAACAGCGGCCTGCGCGGAACCGCGCTGGACCATACGTTCGATCCGCGGACAGAGCGCTGGACCTGCCAGCCCGGCGATCCCTCACCGCCATCGCGCTGGCTGGCGATGGACTGCCGCAGCACCAAGCCGTGGACGGCGGGGCAGTGGCTGACACTGGCCTTGGTGCTGAGCATCCTGGCGTTGGTCGGCCTGGGCGTGGTCTGGTGGCGGCTGCGACCGGAAGTCGCCGACGTCGCGCGCGAACCGCGCACGCTGCTGGACCATCCCTTACAGCGCCTACCGACCTTCGACCGCCAGCTCGGCTGGTTGCGTCTGCGTGACCGCGTGCTGCAGCAGGCGGACATTGCCAGCACCCGCTGGCGCGATGCACTGCGTCATGTGCAGGCCACGCCCAGCACACGCGCCGTGCAGCTGGCCGCGCGCATCGGCGCGGTCGACGCGGCGACCCGCGATTGGCCATTGAACGGCACTGTGCGCGAGTGGACGCTGCCTGCCACGCTGCCGATCGCCTTGGACAAGCTGTGGCTGTACCTGCCAGACCTGGCGTTGAGCGGCGAGGCCATCGTGCAGCAGCTGCGCAATCTGCCCAATGGTCAGGACGTGGTGTTGGTGGTCAGCCCCTCGACTGTTACCGAACCGGCGCTGATGCAGTACGCCGAGGATCCGGCCAACCTGTGCGTCTGTCTGGACCAGATCGCCCAGACCCGCTGGCTGCTGCAGCCGGGCGCGCAGGAAACCTTGATCGCGCTGCTGGCGCGACAGCTGAAGGTCACCCGCATCTCGCCGTACCAGACCCACGGCGGCATCACCCGCCCGAATGCGTTCTTCGGCCGCGAATCGCTGCTGGCGCGTGTGCTCAACCGCGAACCTGGCAACTACCTGCTGGTCGGCGGGCGGCAGCTGGGCAAGACCAGCCTGATGAAGGCGATTGAGCGTCGCTTCGATAGCCATCCGCGCGTGCATTGCCAGTACGTCGCACTGCGTGATCACCGCCTGACCCCGCGGCTGGCGCTGGAACTGGGGCTGCCCGAAGACAGCGGCATCGATGCCTGTGTGGTGGCGATGTCCGAACGCGCCCACGGTCGCAGCGTGCTGTTGTTGATCGACGAAACCGATCTGTTCCTGCGTGCCGAGGCGGCACAGGGCTATCCACAGCTGGCCGCGCTGCGCGCGCTCAGCGAGGAAGGGCGCTGCCACTTCATGCTGGCCGGGTTCTGGGATCTGTACGAGGCGGTGACCCTGGATTTCGCTTCGCCGCTACGCAACTTCGGTGAGGTGATCCACATTGGCGGGCTGGAAGAGGCGGCCTGCCAAGCGCTGGCCACCGAACCCATGGGCCGGCTGGGCGTGCACTTCGCCAGCCCGGACCTGCCGCAGCGGCTGGTGGCCGCGTGTGGCCGTCGCGCGAATCTTGTCGCGATAGTCTGCCAACACCTGCTCGGCCAACTGGCGCGTGGGCAGCGGGTGATCGAGCCGGCGCAGCTGCATGCCGCGCTCACCGCTGAGCCGGTGTTTGATGCGCTGGCCGGCTGGGCGCGGCTGAGTCCAGACCCGGCGGCGTGCCGGATCGACCGCATCGTGGTGTATCGCATTGCCAGTGCACATCTCGCACCGGGCGGGGCGCAGGGGGTATCGCTGCTGCAGCTGCTGGCGGGTTTTGACGCCGCCGGGGTGAAGGTGGACCCGGAGCAGCTGCGTCATTCGTTGGCCCGCTTGCAGCTGGCGTACGTGATCCGGCGCGAGAACGAAGGCCTGCCGTATGTGTTTGCGGTGCCGTTGTTTGCCACCCAGTTCCAGCGCGAAGAGGTGGAGGCGCTGTTGCAGCGTGAGCTGCAGGCGAGCAACGCGCAATCGTGACGGACTGCCTAGCTCACATGCAGCGTTTCTGAGATAGTCATCCCACGCACGTCTCAATTGGAAACACATGCGGCACCCCCAGGAGTTATCGGTCGCGCAGATCAGCGCCGTGCTGGCCCAGGCTTACGACGTGCACGCCGAGCAGGTCGTGCAACGCCCGGCGGGGGCCGACGCCGGTGCCACCGTGTACCAGATCGTCGCCCAGGACGGCGCACGCTGGTGGCTGAAATGCCGTCGCTATGCGGTCGGTGATGCGGTATGGAACGTGCTGCAATACCTGCGCACCGAGCTGCAGCTGAGCGAAGTCGCGGCCCCGCTGCCCACCCGCACCGGCGCACCGGCCGTCCTGGCTGACGGCCTGCAATGGACTCTGTTCCCCTACATCGAAGGCCAGTCCGGCTTTGAAGCCGCGCTCTCGCGCGAACAGTGGCACCGGCTGGGACAGGTGTTGCGCAGCGTGCACGAAGCCAATGTGCCGACCGCGCTGCTGGCCCCCTTGGCGCAACCACAGTTGGAAGACGAACCGGCCATCGGGCGGGTGGGCGCGTGGTTGCAGGGCGGTGACGCGCATTGGGTGATTCCAGATGAGCTGGCCGAGCGCTTCCGCCAGACCTGGCGCATGTACCGGCCGTTGATCGCCGATGTCTGGCAGCGCTGCGTGCAGCTGCGCGCACAACTGGCAGGTCAACCGGCCACGGCCGTGCTCTGCCACGGTGACGTGCACGCCGGCAACGTGCTGCTGCGACCCGACAGTGGTTTGTGTCTGATCGACTGGGACGGCATGCTGCGTGCGCCGCGGGAGTGTGATCTGATGTTCATAGGGGCCGGCGTCGGCGGACGTTGGGGCCGCGACGATCCGCCGGGGTTTGCCGAGGGCTACGGCCCGGTCACGCTCGATCCGGTCCGACTGGCCTGCTATCGCCACTGGCGCATCCTGCATGACATCCAGGAATTCCATGATCTGCTGCTGGAGCCGGGTGCCGCATCGCGTCCGCCCAGCCAGCGGCTGCAAGCACTGCGCTACATGCAGGACCAGTTCGCACCGAACAACGTGGTGGACGCCGCCGCCCGCAGTTGGGCCGCATCGGCCGCGTAGTGACGCGCCATGCGCGTCATCGCACCGCCGTCAATGCGACGAAACGAATCCGACTGCCCCCGGCGTAGCCGGCACAACAAACGCCTCGCGCATGCGTCGAACCTCGCGCGCCGGCGTCAGTCCGAACAGCCGCTTGAACTCCCGGTTGAACTGCGAAGTGCTCTCATACCCCACCGAGTGGCAGGCGGCCGCAGCGGTCATTCCTTCGCGCACCATCAGCAGGCGTGCCTGGTGCAGGCGCGTGGATTTCAGGTACTGCATGGGCGAAGCGCAGGTCACGGCTTTGAAGTGGCTGTAGAAGGAAGGCGCGCTCATGCCGGCCTCCTCGGCAAGCTTCGCCACGGTCAACGGCTGCGCGTATGCGGTGTGCAGGTACTGCAATGCCTTGCCGATGCGGCCGAAGTGGCCTTGCTGGGCAAGCGCGGCGCGTAATGTGTGTCCCTGGGGCCCGGTAAGCACGCGGTAGTACAGCTCGCGCAGCAGGCCCGGGCCCAGCACAGCGGCATCCATCGGTGTCGCCAGCGCCTGCAGCAGCCGCTGTACAGCCTGGTGCAACGGCGCATCGATCGGACTGGACATCATGCTTTGCGGCACTGCATTCGGCGGTGGGCCGCCGAGGCGCTCAATCTCCAGCATCAACCCGGCGGCCAGCGGAAACTGCAGATGCAGGTACACGGCCAGCAGAGGCTCATCTTCGGTGGCATCGGTTTCCATTGTGAACGGAACCGGCACCGACACCGCGAGGTACTGATGGGCATCGTACACATATGTCTGCTGACCGAAGTAGCCGCGTTTGCGGCCTTGGCAGACGATGACGATACCCGGGTCGTACAGCACCGGAGCCCGTGCCAACGGTCGGTCGGAGCGCAGCAGGCGCACGCTCTCCAGGGCGGTCTGGGTGTAGCCCTCGTGGGATGCGAGCGCCTGCACCAGCGGTGCCAGGGGCAGCAGGTCTCCCGTCATGGGGGAGGGCGCTTGTGAGGACGGGTGGTGCATAGGAACAGGCAATGAAATGAGGCGGAACGGTCTTATCGGGCCAGTGGGGCGTTTCTATTATGCACTCCTACCCCTGCACTCCGAGGCCGTCATGTCACCTTCGAAACTCATCCTGATTACCGGCGTCAGCAGTGGCTTCGGTCGCGCACTGGCAGTGGAAGCGCTTGCCGACGGGCATCGTGTCGTTGGCACCGTGCGGACCGCGCAGGCAGCGCAGGACTTTGCAGCGCTGGACCCCGGGCGTGCCTTCGCACGGGTGCTGGATGTCACCGACATCGCTGCAATTGCTCCTTTGGTGGATTCGATTGAAACGGACATCGGACCCATCTCCGTGCTGGTCAACAATGCCGGCTACGGTCATGAGGGCATTCTGGAGGAGTCCCCATTGGCAGAAATGCGGCAGCAGTTCGAAATCAACGTGTTCGGCGCGGTGGCGATGATGCAGGCCGTCCTGCCACACATGCGGGCGCGCCGAGAGGGGTATATCCTCAACATCACCTCGATGGGTGGGTTCATCACGCTGCCGGGCATTGCGTATTACTGCGGCAGCAAGTTCGCACTGGAGGGCATCAGCGAGGTGCTGGGCAAGGAAGTGGCCGCGCTGGGTATCCGGGTCACCGCTGTGGCACCTGGCTCATTCCGCACCGATTGGGCGGGCCGGTCGATGGTGCGTAGCCCGCGCACGATTGCCGACTATGACGCCTTGTTCGATCCCATCCGGCAGCGGCGGCAGGAGGTTAGTGGGAAGCAGTTGGGTGACCCGCGCAAGGCTGCGCGGGCGATGCTTGCAGTCATCGAAAGTCCCGCGCCGCCTGTGCACCTCCTGCTGGGCAGCGATGCGCTGCACTTGGTGCGGGCAAAGCTGAAGGCCTTGGAGCAGGAACTGCAGGAGTGTGAGGCGCTGACGGTTTCCACCGATGGGTGAGTGCAGGAAGGACGTAGTGACGCGCCATGCGCGTCATCGTGGTGCGAATCCCCTGCGTAGAGTCACGCCCTGCGTGGCTGCGGCCAAGCCGGCCCCACGTGAAGCCACGCAGGGCGTGGCTCTACGGCGTTGTCCAGCACCGCGTGGACACGCATGGCGTGTCCCTACAGGGGCATCCCTTCCCGCGCAGGCCGTTATTCCGGGTGGGCGGCCTGGGTGGCGGCGTTGGAGGCCGCGCGGCGGGCCAGTACCGCCTCGCGGTGGGCGATGTAGGCGTTGGCACCGAGGATGATGCTGGCTCCGATCACGGTGTAACGGTCAATCGTCTCGTTGAACAGCAGCCAGCCCAGCAGGGTGACCAGCGGCAGCTGCATGAAGCTGATCGGGGTAAGCGCGGAGACTTCGCCCAGGCGCAACGCCCGAGTCCACAGCAGCTGGCCCACGGTACCCAGCACGCCAGTCGCCGCCAGCCACACCCAGGCGATGCCGGTTGGCCATACCCAGGTAAACAGCGCTGGCACCAGTGACAGTGGCACCCAGAATACATATGTGTACAGCACCACCGTATCGGCACCGTCCACGCGGGTGAGCTGCTTGATCTGGATCGCCACCAGCGAACTCAGCAGTGCCGCCAGCACGGCGACCAGCACGCCGGGCGTGAACGAGTCCGCACCCGGGCGCACGATGATCAGCACGCCGATGAAGCCGCACACCACCGCGGCCCAGCGCCGTACCCGCACCACTTCGCCCAGCAGCAGCACGGCGGCAATCGTGACGAACAACGGTGTGGCATACGAAAGCGAAATCGCCTGCGAGATCGGCAGGTGCCCAATCGCCCAGAACGCACACAACATCGAGGCCAGGCCGATGACGCTGCGCAGCAGGTAACGCGGCAACTGCCGGGTGCGAAACACCGCAGTCCCGGAACGCAGCAGCATCGGCAGCAATGCCACCAATCCGAATGCGTTGCGGAAGAACGCCACTTCCTGGGTCGGCACGTGCGCGGTGGCGTAGCGGATGGCAATGGCCATCAGGCCAAACGCCATCGTGCTGCCCAGCATCAGCAGCGCCGCCCGCATGGGGGTGGGGGCGGGCAGGGCCGGTGGGGCGGGGCTCACCACTGTGCGCCGATCAGGCGCGGCTCGGGTTCAATGGGCACGCCGAACTTTTCCAGCACGGATGCGGAAATGCGCCGCGCCAGATCCAGCAGTTGGCCGCCAGTGGCGTTGCCGTGGTTGACCAGCACCAGTGCATGGCTCGGAGCCACGCCGGCGTCACCGTCGCGGTAGCCCTTCCAACCACAGGCTTCGATCATCCACGCAGCGGACACCTTGCGATGCGTGTCCTGCGCGGCCGGGTACACCGGAATGTCCGGGTACTGCTGCAGCAGCACGTCCACCTGGTCCAGCGGAAGCACGGGGTTCTTGAAGAAGCTGCCAGCGTTGCCTAGCACGTCCGGGTCGGGCAGTTTGCGGCGGCGGATCGCGATCACGGCGTTGGCCACGTCCGCGGCCACCGGCAGTTCCACGCCCATTGCCTGCATTTCCTCGGCAATGCCGGCATAACCCACGCGCAGGTCGTGCAGCAGCGGCAGGCGCAGTTCAATGGCGGTGATCAGGTAGCGGTCCGGCTCGTGCTTGAAAAGACTGTCGCGGTAGCCGAACTGGCAGGCCTCGGCCTCCAGTCGCACCCACGCCTGCTCGGCGCGGTCCCAGGCTTCCACCGCGTTGATGAATTCGTCCACCTGCACGCCGTACGCGCCGATGTTCTGGATCGGCGCGGCACCGGCGGTACCCGGAATCAGCGCCAGGTTTTCCAGCCCGGAAAGGCCGTTCTGCAGTGACCACATCACCAGCCCGTGCCAGTTAACCCCGGCCCCGGCGCGCACCACGGTGTGGTCGGCACGGTGCTCCAGTGCGGTGATCTCGCGGTTGGCGAACACCAGCACGGTGCCCGCGACATCGTCGGCAATCAGTACGTTGCTGCCGGCACCCAGCACCAGCAGCGGCTTGCCACTTACCTCGGGCAGGCCCAGCACTTCAGGCAGCAGGGTGACGTCGTGCAGTTCCAGCAGGCGCTCGGCGATGGCCTCCACGTGGAAGGTGTTCAACCCCTTCAGCGAGGCGTTTTCGGTCAGCGTCCAAGCGGTCATGGCAGGCATTGCGTCACTCATAGGGGAGCCACCGCGCCACGGCTGGGGGCTTCGCGTCGTCGGCGGATGGCTTCCACGCACTCATGCACCAGGGCCGGGCCACGGAAGATCAGGCCGCTGTAGCACTGCACCAGCGCCGCACCGGCGGCCATTTTCGCCACCGCGTCGGCACCGGACAGAATGCCGCCGACGCCAATCAACGGCACCGATTCGGGCAGGCGCGCGCGCAGGCGGCGCAGCACCAGGGTGCTCTGGCCGATCAGCGGTGCACCGGAAAGGCCGCCGGCTTCCGACGCCAGCGGGCTGCCGGCAATCAGGCTGCGGTCCACCGTGGTGTTGGTGGCGATCACGCCGTCCACGTTCAATTCGCCCAGTACGCGCGCGGCGGCGTCGATGTCGCGGTCGCTCAGGTCCGGGGCCACCTTCACCAGCATCGGCACGCGGCGACCGTGCTGCGCGGCCAGCGTTTCCTGGCTGTCGCGCAGCTGCGAAATCAGCTGGCGCAGCGCGGTTTCTTCCTGCAGCTCGCGCAGCCCGGCGGTGTTCGGCGAGGAGATGTTCACCGTGATGTAGTCCGCCAGCGGATACACCTTCTGCAGGCACTGGTGATAGTCGTCGAACGCATTTTCGTTCGGCGTGTCTTTGTTTTTGCCGATGTTGATGCCCAGCAGCCCGGTGCGGCGGCGGCTACGTTCCACATTGCGCACCAGCGCGTCCACACCCGCATTGTTGAAGCCCATGCGGTTGATGATGGCCTGCTGCTCCGGTAGCCGGAACAACCGCGGCTTCGGGTTGCCCTCCTGCGGGCGCGGGGTGATTGTGCCGATCTCCACGAAGCCGAATCCCAGCGCGAACAGCGCGTCGATGTGGTCGCCGTTCTTGTCCAGCCCGGCGGCCAGGCCAACCGGATTCGGGAAGCGCAGCCCGAATGCATTGGTGGGCAGCGGTGCAGAACGGGCGGCCAGCAGCGGCGTGGTGCCGGTGCGGTAGGCCATGTCCAGCGCGCTCAGGGTCAGGCCGTGGGCGCGTTCGGCATCAAGCGAGAAGAGCAGGGGACGGGCAAGCGAATACATAAGGTCCAGTCAGTCCAGCGTGCCGATGAAGGCGCGGGTTTGATACTCGAAGGCAATGCGACCGTCGACCGCGTGCGCGTCGAACAGTTGTTGCAGTGCCGCCAGCATCGGCGCGTGGCGCGGATGCTCCGGCGGCGGTGCGTATGAGGAAGAAAGCAGCCGGCCACGCAGGCCGTCGGCATCCATGTGCTGCACGTTGGGGAAACTCGCCATGGCACGGAAACCGTTTCCGAACCAGGCCTGCATGGTGGCGTCATCCTGGTAGCGCTCGGCCACTTCGGTGTAATCGGTGCCGAACTCCAGCAGCAACTGTTCGTAGCCGATCAGGAACGGCGAGGAATCCAGCAGGCGCGAATTCCAGAACACCAGCGCCTGCCCACCCGGATGCAGGATGCGCCGCCACTCCGTGCGCACCGCTTCCATGTCGAACCAGTGGAAGGCCTGCGCCGCGCTGACCAGGCCCACGCTGTCGTTGGCCAGGGTGGTAGCTTCGGCGCTGCCGTCCACCACTTTAAGGCGCAGGTAGTCTGGGCTGAGCCAGGCGTCGGCGGCGTTGCGCATGGCCGCATTCGGTTCCACCGCAATCACCGGGTGGCCGGCGGCCAGGAACAGGCGGGTGGAGATGCCGGTGCCGGCTCCGATGTCGGCCACCAGGGTTTCGGTGGGCACGCCCATGTCATGGTGCAGCCAGTCCAGCAGCGCCGGCGGGTAGCCCGGCCGGTAGCGAACGTAGTCCGCCACGCGGTTGCTGAAACGTTCTGTGGCGTCGGAAGCCGTCATGCCCACCTCCTTAATGGTTGGGGACCATCCACAACAGTCCGCCAATGAACAGCACGAACAGCAGTATGCCCAGCAGGCACAGCCCCACCATCAAGTAGCCCATGATCAGCCCGGCCAGGGCCATGCCGTCGCCTTCCTGGGTGCCCGCGCTGCGGCGGATTTCCCCGCGGGCCATGTGCCCGGTAATGATCGCCACGATGCTGCCCAGCGCGGGCAGGGCGGTCCAGCCCAGAATGCCGGCGATCAGGCTGATCACGGCCATGGTATTGGTTTGACGTACGGGCAGGTTCATCCGGGTCCTCCATGGCAGGACCTACATGATAGAGCCTGACTGGGCTTTAGCCCATCAAAACCGCCGGAATTCCGACGCAGGTCTCAGCCCATCAGTACCTGGCCGCCGTCCACCACCAGCGTCTGGCCGGTGACCCAGCGGGCCAGTGGCGAGCACAGGAACAGCGCGGCATCGGCAATTTCCTCGGGCGCGCCGAAGCGACCGAACGGAATTTTGGCCAGCGTGCCGTGGTACAGGCCGGGGTCTTCGGTGCGCCGGCGGTCCCACAGGCCATCGGCGAACTCGATCGAGCCCGGGGCAATGGCGTTGACCCGGATGCGGTCCGGTGCCAGGCCCAGTGCCTGCGAGGTGGTGTAGTGCATCAACGCCGCCTTGGCGGCGGCGTAGGGAGCGGCCCCTGGGCGCGGCTGCATGCCGGCAATCGACCCCAGATTGAGAATGCAGGCATCGACGGCCTTCCGCAGCCAGGGCAGGGCCAGGCGCGAGGTGCGCACCGCGGCCATCAGGTCCACGTTGAGGCTGGCCTCCCAGCCGGCGTCATCGTCGGCCATGCCGTAGCCGGTGGCGTTGTTCACCAGGACATCGATGCCGCCCAGTGCTTCGGCGGCGGCGTCCAGCCAGCGCTGGATGTCTTCGGCGCGGCCGAGGTTCGCCGGCACGGTGTGGATCGCCACACCGGCCTGCGCGGCATCCGCCCGCAGCGCAGCCAAGCCGGCCTCGCCACGTGCGCACACCGAAACATGGGCCCCAGCGCGGGCAAAGGCCAGTGCCATGCACCGGCCAATGCCCTTGCTGCCCCCGGCCACCAGAACGCGGCGGCCAGTGAAGTCCAATACGCGAGGACCCGTCCCCATCACAGATCGAACTTGATGCCCTGTGCCAGCGGCAGTGAATCCGAATAATTGATGGTGTTGGTCTGGCGGCGCATGTAGACCTTCCATGCATCCGAACCCGATTCACGACCGCCGCCAGTGTCCTTCTCGCCACCGAACGCGCCACCAATTTCCGCACCCGAGGTGCCGATGTTGACGTTGGCGATGCCGCAGTCCGAACCGGCCGCCGACAGGAAGCGCTCGGCCGCCTTCAGGTTCTGGGTGAAAATCGACGAGGACAGGCCCTGCGGCACGCCGTTCTGCATGTCGATGGCTTCGTCCAGGGTGCTGTACTTCATCACGTACAGGATCGGCGCGAAGGTTTCGTGCTGCACAACTTCGTCGCTGTTCTTCAGGCCGGTGACAATCGCCGGCAGCACGAAGTTGCCCGGACGATCAATGCGGGTGCCGCCGGTTTCCACCGTGCCGCCGCTGGCCTTGGCCTTTTCAATCGAGGCCAGGAACTGCTGCACCGCGCTGTCGCTGTTCAGCGGGCCCATCAGGTTGGCGGCATCGGTCGGGTCGCCGATCTTGCCTTCCACCTGCTTGTAGGCCTTCTTCAGCGTGGCCAGCACGTTGTCGTAGATCGATTCGTGCACGATCAGGCGGCGCGTGGTGGTGCAGCGCTGGCCGGCGGTACCTACGGCACCAAACACGATGCCCGGCACCGCCAGCTTCAGGTCGGCGGTTTCGTCCAGGATGATGGCGTTGTTGCCGCCCAGTTCCAGCAGGCAGCGGCCCAGGCGACGGGCGACCTTTTCGTTCACCGTGCGGCCCACCTGGGTGGAGCCGGTGAAGCTGATCAGCGGAATGCGACGGTCTTCCACCAGCTTTTCTGACAGCGCCGTGCCGGCGTCGTTGATCAGGAAGAAGATGTCCGGGAAGCCGGCATCGCGCAGCGCTTCATTGCAGATGCGCATCGAGGCAATCGCGGTCAGCGGGGTCTTGTTGGACGGCTTCCAGATGCAGATATCGCCGCAGATGGCGGCCAGGAACGAGTTCCACGCCCACACAGCCACCGGGAAGTTGAACGCACTGATGATGCCGACCAGGCCCAGCGGCTGGTACTGCTCATACATGCGGTGGCCGGGACGCTCGGAATGCATGGTGTAGCCGTACAGCATGCGGCTCTGGCCCACGGCGAAGTCGGCGATGTCGATCATCTCCTGCACTTCACCGTCGCCTTCCGGCTTGCTCTTGCCCATTTCCAGTGCAACCAGCGAGCCCAGCGCGTCCTTGTTGGCGCGCAGCGCTTCGCCACACAGACGCACGGCCTCGCCACGGCGCGGGGCCGGGGTGGTGCGCCACACCTTGAAGGCTTCCTGGGCGCGGGCGACCACGGTTTCGTAGTCGGCCTCGGTGGTGGCATGCACCTGGGCGATGGCTTCACCCGTGGTCGGATTCACCGGCGTGATCACCCCGGCGCTGGCCGTGGACCATTCGCCATTGCCAAGGTAGGTGCCAGCGTTGGTTGCATCCAGGCCAAGGGCCTTGAGCAGGGCAGAGGACATGCAAACTCCTGTTGCGTATCGATAAAGGGTGCAGACCGCCCATTCTATCAGTCTGCCCAAGACCGCCATGCGGCAGTGCCGCACCGCGTGGTGCAACGTAGAGCCGGGCTTGCCCGGCTGCTCTCCGCGACCAACCCCATCACCCCTGCAATCCTCCCCAAACCGCCCCCATATCCAACCCGTTACAATCCCTTTCTGAACTTCCCCCCAGGAGCCTGAATGAACGTCACCGTCGCCGAAGGCGTAACCGTAGGAAACCGTCTCCCGTTCGTCCTCTTCGGCGGTCTGAACGTCCTGGAAGACCTCGATTCCACCCTGCACGCGGCCGAGCACTTCACCACGGTCACCCGCAAGCTCGGCATCCCCTACGTCTTCAAGGCGTCGTTCGACAAGGCCAACCGTTCTTCGATCAAGTCCTTCCGTGGCGTCGGCCTGGAAGAAGGCCTGCGCATCTTCGAGGAAGTGAAGCGTCAGTTCGGCATTCCGGTCATCACCGACGTCCACGAAGTGGCCCAGGCCGCCCCCGTGGCCGAAGTGGTCGACGTGCTGCAGATTCCCGCTTTCCTTGCCCGCCAGACTGACCTGGTGGTCGCCATCGCCGATACGGGCAGGGCGGTGAACATCAAGAAGCCGCAGTTCCTCAGCCCGACCCAGATCAAGCACATCGTCTCGAAGATCCGCGAAGCCGGGAACGAGAACATCATCCTGTGCGAGCGCGGCTCCCAGTTCGGTTACGACAACCTGGTGGTGGACATGCTCGGCTTCCGCGAGATGATCGAGTCCACCGGCGGCCTGCCGGCCATCTTCGACGTCACCCACAGCCTGCAGCGCCGCGACGCCGGCAGCGAAGCGAGTGGCGGCCGCCGCCGGCAGGTGGCCGAACTGGCCCGTTCCGGCATGGCGCTGGGTCTGGCCGGCCTGTTCCTGGAAGCCCACCGCGACCCGGACCACGCCCGTTGCGATGGCCCCAGCGCACTGCCGCTGGCCGCGCTGGAGTCGTTCCTGACCCAGATCAAGGCTGTGGACGAGCTGGTAAAGGGCTTCCCGGAGCTGGATATCCGCTGATTCCGGCGGGCTGGTGACGTGATCAGCCTTGGTCACCTCGCTGAATACAGGTATCCTTATAGGCGGGGCCGGTGCAATGCCGGCCCGTCACGCATCGGCGGTATGCTTCCGCCCGCATGGCCCCGTAGCTCAGCTGGATAGAGCGTCCCCCTCCTAAGGGGAAGGTCGCCCGTTCGAATCGGGCCGGGGTCACCAGATCAGTTCACTTCAGCGCCTTTTAGAAGTCCGCCGCAGATTGAGCAGGTTGCGACACTGTGCAGCTGGGAGGCAACTAAGGGCGTTAACTGGCTCTGCAGCTAAGGTTGATGCGGTTCTAGAGTGCTCCTGGCCGCCACCACGAGGACCTTGTCAATTGACTCTTGAATTCGCCAAAGCTAGGTTTCGCTGGTGATCTGGAAAAAGGAGAGGTTTATGTGTGACGGTTTCGACTGGATCTGAACGGCCTCACCTGTTGCCTGCCATGCGCTGGGCGATTTTTGGGAACGGAAGCGATATCAGTGCAGGGAAGTGATGTGGATTTTCTCGGGGAAAAGGCTCGCAACTTTGCGGTGATCATGGGCGTGGTGATCGCCATATGGTCATTGCGAACGACCATCATCCTGGCGCGCAGAAAGCAAAGCTCAGACTTGGTTTTCTCGGCCCGGAACGACGAGAATTTCGTTGCAGGGATACGGGCCCTGCGAGCGCATCGTGCTAGTGATAACGTCGAGTTGCTGGCGGTGCACCCAGGGATCAAGTCAGCTGACGCCGCCAGCCTTCGCTATATTCTTAACTACTTTGAGGCACTGGCTGTTGGCGCGCGTAATGGAATATATGACGAAAAGATCCTGTATCTGAACTATCGTACGACGTTGATTCACGTCTTCGATGCCGCCATTCCTTTCATTCGAGAGGTGCGCATCTCTCAGAATAATGCGACGCTTTATAAAGAGTTGAGTTGGCTCGCCATGCGATGGAAACGGGCGGAAAACTCCATCATGGCGCGACTTTGCATCGATTTCGATTGGCGCTTGATTCTTGAGGTGGTATCGCGCGGTCGGATCAGGGTTGGTGTATGAACTGCAACTGTAGCTGATAGGGGCTTCCGTAATCTGGCGTCAGTGCAGGCACGTCCAATGCATCAGAAAGTCTATCAGCGGCTAGGAAAAAGTGGTGGGCGTACATACCTCCATCCATGGCTACATCAAGGAGGCGTGGTCGGGATCGCGCGCAAACGGCTACGAGGAACTTTGGAATCAACTCCGGTCCAACGATCGCACCCTCAAGCTGCATAACGAGAGCGTCTTGGGAGCACTGCCAGAAGAGGATGGCTGGCCGCCGATGACGCGCCATATGTTTGGCTGGGCCCCACCAACAGATGCTGTGATTACCTACAAAGGGCGGCCATTTCACTTCGCGGCGTCGCTCAAGGATGTCGACTTCGAAGTCCGCGATTGGTTGGACAAGTTCGAGGCGCTGTTGCGTCACATGTACTGGGAAGATGCGGTGGTGCACGTTCAGACGGCCTACCTCGGGCACCATACATTCAGCTGGCGCCCCAAGCCCGAATGGGTCACCCGACTGAGCTCCGGGATGCTTGAACCGATCGCAAGCTGGGATTTCACCAGCACGATGGAGGCCGAAGATCCTGAAGGTCTCAGGGCGAATCGATCTTAAGCTTCTTCCGGAGAGAATGGAGGTCGTGGGTTCGACTGTAAAAGATGCAGCAGAGTCGTCGCGGATCGCCGCGCAAGCGTCGGCGCGTAGCCGCAACTACTGGCGATTACGACACTCCCGCAGGGTTGACTGAAAAATGGCGGGCCTGACGAATTCTTGGCGAGAATGTGATGCGGTTGGCGTTCTCCCACGCTGCATTCGCCATTTCTGGCCCGATTACGTCGCATCGTTGGCGCTTCTCGCCATCTCCGAAATATCATGCGCGGAAGCCTGCTTCACTTCGCGTGAGTGATCTCGCAAGGTGTGTCCAAGGAGCCTGACAGCTCCGCATAACAACAAGCTTGAACGTCGTACGTCGGGAGGGTGGCGGAATAGAACACCTCCGAGGAAATACGTCGCGCCGTTGTTATGCACGGTTGTCAGCCTCCCGACCCCCTCGTCATTTCGACGAGGGGCAACACTCTTGACGAGGTTGCATATGACAGTTTCAAGCTCTGATAACAACGGCGGTAGCGGCAGCGACAACAAGCCCAAGGGCCGGCTTTACTTCACCAAGCCCGACACCCTCCGGGTGAGGGCAATCCAGGATCCGACCGGGAAGCGCAACCTGGCCAGCAACCGCATCCCCTGCCTGTGGCTGCGCGGCATGTGGATGAGCCGGGTCGGCTGGGAGGTGGGTAGCCGGCTGGCGATTGAATGGAAGGAGGACTGCATCATCCTCCGCAACATGAAGGTCTGACATTAACGGCTTAGCCACCCCGGTTGGCGGTGTGTGCATGGCGCGCAGTGTGTGTGCCGTCAATCGGGGAACAGTCGCTGGATTGGGTGTCACGCTCATGTTGGGGCAATGTCTCATGTGGTGCGTCGGACGAGCATTACCGTTGCCACATGAGTACAACAGACACCGCTTTAGCCGCCCCGGTTTCCGACCGGCCTGACCCCACGAAGATTGTGCCTAGCTTTGGGCATCTTCTGTTGAGTGACACGCGTACGCCTGAGGAACAGTGGGCCGCCATGATCAAGGAGGCCGACCGACGTAAGGGCCGGGGGCGTAGTCGTTGGTGGGAGGCTGGGTGAGGTGTGGGGTCGTGGATGGTCTGCGGACTTGGAATTCGATGTGGTTGTAGGTTTTTGCGGCCTGCGTTCATTGGTCATGCCCTGCCGGGCGTTGACGTGGTATCGGCGGTCGACTGTCGTGCGACCCTACCGGCGAGGTCTACGTGCGCGTTACCACGACGAGTTTGGCGTGAGCGTTGCCGGGGCGCGATGCGCGTGAATGTTGCCACGGCAAGTTCGGCGTGTCCGTTGCCAGGACGAGGTTCACGTGCGTGTTTGGAATCGAAACGACGTGGGCGGGTGCCGATGTGCGAGAGCATTCATATCGAGCACGACAGGCGCACGATTCGACACGCTTGGCTACTAGTTTGTTCTGAACGATTTACCTTGGTGCGTTTCATGTCTGCGCGTAGCCCTGTTTCCGGCACATAAGTCTCACTGACGTAAGCGCAGAGTCGATCCATCGGCCTCATGGTGACGCCGAGTTCGGAGAAGATCATGACCAACCAGAACCAGCAGAATCAGCAGGGCCAGCAGAACCAGCAAGGCCAGCAGGATCGCGAAGATCAGCGCCAGGGCCAGCAGCAACAGCAGGATCAGAAGCGTGAGCGATCTGGTCAGCAGGGTGACCAGGAAGAGGAGTGAGTTTGACCCCATCAGTTTGATTGGATGGAACGCGAGCCCGGCCGGTGGTCGGGCTTTTTTCCCATCCGGCGGCCATCCGGAAATGCGACCCCTTTGCATTTCCGCATTCTGATAAGCTTGTTGCCTGTTAAGTAGTGCGAAGAGGCGAGTCGTGCCCCTGTGTGCCATCGCCTATCGCAGCGACGCTGCTGACGGCATTACCGTTGATCACCTTAATGTTTTGGTTCGCGATGCGGCTCACCACAACCGGTTGGCGGGCGTTACGGGCGTTCTGCTTTGTGATGGAAATCGATTCCTGCAGTACATCGAAGGGCCCGAAGACGGCATCAATTTCGTGTACTCGCGGCTGCTGAATGCCAAGAGCCATAAGAACGTGGAAGAACTTGCGCGCGGCCATGGTGGCATTCGCCGCTTTCCTTACTGGTCCATGCATTGGATCCCGGTGGAGCAGCACCAGTTGCATGCAGTCGCCGTGGCGGACTGGACGTTGATTGAGAAGCATCGCAGTGAATCGAGTGTTGTGGTGCCTGCTGTGGCCGAACTCACTGCGCTGGTTCGCCCCCATCTTCAAGTGCCGGGTGAGCGCTCCTGAATTATTCAGGTCTCGTCCGTCACTTCGGCGAAGAGTTGATTGCTGACGCCTTGTCGTGAGCCACAGGTGGGGCAGGTGATGACCACGCCGCCTTCTACGGCTTCCAGGCCCTTTCCTCGGTGCGCGCGTAGTGCTGCTTTGCAACTGAGGCATTGGGCGTGCAGCTGTTGCACGCTGCGGCATTCGTCAGGGTGGGCGGGCGCGGGTGCGTGCGCGTGCAGGATGTTGAATCGACCTGTTGTGGGCATGGGCGGACGCGCTGTGGGGTAGCGGGCATTGAAGCGCAGAAGCCGCTTGGATCAGGTCAATTCATTGTGATGATGATGTGCTGGGTGTGGCGCGTCACTTGGGGTTTGTTCTGCCGGAGGGGTGGCTGCGTTCGGTGGTCATGCCCTACCGGGCGTTGAGGTGTTATCGGCGGTCGACTGTCGTGCGACCCTACCGAAGCGAGTTCGCGTGCACGGGCAGGGCCGAAGCGAGTTCGCGTGCAGGGGTAGGCCTAACACAGGTTCACGTGCGTGGGTGGGGTCGATACGGGTGGGCGCGGGCAGGTCGGGGCCCGCCCGCGCTGCACTTATCCGGCCTTCGGCATCAATGCTTCTGCATCCTTGCCTGCGGGGATGCACATCGGGGCACTCGGGTCCGTCACCGCACGCCAGACCGCTTCGGCTACGTCCTTCCCTTCGGTGATCGCACCGCTGCTGTCACGAAAGCTTGCGAACACGCGCTGCGCCAGTTCGCTGTAAGCGGTCGTGTCTTCCGCCTGCGGGCGCACCAGCGCATTGGATCCGAACCGGGTGCTCGGTGCGCGCCCCGGCAGTACCAGGCGCACGCGTACGCCGAAGGGTTCCACCTCGATTGCCAGCGATTCGGTGAGGGCGTTCACTGCGGCTTTGCTGGCCGAGTAGACACCCACCAGCGGCAAGGGCTTCAACGTCACCGAGGAGGTGACATTGACGATCACACCTTCACCCCGAGCCCGCATCTGCGGCAACACGGCCTGAGTCACGGCCAGGGTGCCGAGGGTGTTGGTTTCAAACAGCGTGCGTGCGGCCTGCTGCGTCGTCAGCTCTACGGGTACTGCCGCGCCCACACCGGCATTGTTGACTGCGGCATCCAGCGGGCCAGCGGCTTCGATGGCGCGCGCGACGCTGCCCGGGTCGGTGATGTCCATGGGCAACACGGTGAGGCGGTCGGAGCGAGGCAGCAGGTCCTCGCGGGGGGTGCGCATGGTGGCCACCACGTTCCAGCCGCGGTCGAGAAAGAGGTGGGCGGTGTCGAGGCCGAAGCCGGACGAGGTGCCTGTGATCAGTACGGTAGGCATCAATGTCTCCTTGATGGGTTGCGGGGAGCCCATGCTCACCGCTCGAGTCTGGACGGTATATGCTGAGCAGTCTCTTATTCTTCGTAGATCGTCCGGACATGGCAGATCCGCTGGCTCAGGTCGTCTCCCTGCTGCACCCCACCGCCCGGTTCTCCAAGCGGGTGGAGGGGGCGGGGGAGTGGTGCGTGCATCGCGAGGGACAGGGCGAGCCTTTCTTCATCGCGCTGCTGGCGGGGGAATGCCGGCTGACAGTGGACGATCACCCGCCGCTGCATCTGCAGGCGGGGGATTTCGTTCTGGTGCCTGCGTTGCGGTCTTTGTTCAACTGCAGTGCCGGGGCAGCTGAGGACGCGGTTCCTGAACTGCCCGTCCGATTGGGCGAGGGATGGTTCCGCGTGGGTCGGCAGGAAGGCCCGGCTGAGGTGCTGATGCAGATCGGGCACTGTCAGTTCGAATCGCCGGATGCGCCACTGCTGGTGTCGCTGCTGCCGCAGGTGCTGCATGTGCGCGGTGTGGAGCGGCTTGCGTTGCTGGTGGAGATGGTGGGGGATGAGTCGCGCTCGGTGCGGCCAGGGCGTGAAGTGGTGCTGGAGCGGTTGCTGGAACTATTGCTGATCGAGGCGTTGCGGAGCGCAGTGCAGTATGCCGCTGGGGCCGGGCTGGTGTATGGGTTGGCCGATGAGCGGCTGGCGGCAGCGCTGCGGGCTGTTCATGAGCGGCCCGAGCAGGCGTGGACGGTAGCTTCACTGGCGGCGGAGGCGGCGTTGTCGCGGTCTTCGTTCTCGGCGCGGTTTACCCAGGTGGTGGGGGTTACGCCGATGGACTATGTGCTGGCATGGCGGATGGCCCTGGCGAAGCGCCTGTTGCGCTCGCAGGCGTTGAGTTTGGAGCAGGTGGCTGAGCAGGTGGGGTATGCGAGCGCGGTGACGTTCAGTGCGGCGTTTGTGCGGCGGGTGGGGGTTGCACCTGGGCGGTATGGGCGGGTGGGGAACCAGACGCTGCGGGGTGGTGGCCTTGTTGGCTCCTGGTAGAGGCGGTCGTTGGACGCCTGCAGATAACGATTGTCGGTGCTTTGACGCATGGACCTCGGCCGGAGGCGCTTTTGCGTTCGATGGTCATGCCCCACCGGATGTTGAGCGGTTACCGGCGGTCGACTGTCGTGCGACCCTACCAAAGCAAGGTCAGCATGCGCGGGTGGGTGGAAGCAGATCAGCATGCGCGGGTGGGATCGAAGCAAGTCAGCGCGCGCAGATGGGATCGAAGCAGATCTATCGGCGCAGGTGGGACGCGTGCAAGGTATGCGTGGACGGGCGATACCGGCTTCTCGATAAACGGTTCATCAGAGCCCCACAGCCTTTCTGCATGGGCGTTTACCCCGCACTGGCGATGTGCTGATGACACCTCTTCATGAGTGCGCGACGTGCTGTAACGAATACATCGCCTGCCTTTCACGGTGGCTTGATCCGCTCAACCTATAGATTGCAGTCATGGCGTTGCCGCACTTCTGCGACCAATGCTTGCCTCGATACACTCCCAACCGCGCCCGTAACCCGGTCGCGGCGGGTGCCTGCTTTTCCCCCACTGGCAGAAATCCCCCCATGAATGCCGTCACCCTTGATCGCGCGCTTGACGTGCCCACACTCGAACCCGCACGCCGTGCGATGCCGTCGTCGGTCGTCCGCCCGCGTGATCCCCGCGGCCGCTTTCTGCCTGTGCTGGATGGTCATGCCGGCCAGCGGATCCTCTTTGTGGTGTCGGAGATGGCCGACTTCATCAAAGCCGGTGGACTGGGTGACGTGGCCTCATCGCTGCCACGCGCATTGCGCGCGGGCTGCGATGTGCGGGTGCTGATTCCGGGTTACCCCGCGGTTCTGCAACGCCTTCGCGGACTGAAGCGCGTAGGGAGGGTTGAAGGGCGCGGTGAACTGCCCGCCTGTGAACTCGCGCGCGCCGAGCAGCACGACGGGCTGCCGGTCTACGTGCTGTTGAACGCTCATCTCTTTGATCGCCCGGGCTCGCCATATCTGGATGAACAGGGCAACGAGTGGACCGACAACGCTACGCGGTTTGCCACCCTTGCCCATGCCGCCGCTGAAATTGCGGCCGGGCGCGTGGGTCAGGCATGGGTGCCCGAGGTACTGCATCTGAATGACTGGCCGACCGCGATGGCGGCGGCGTATGTCCGCTGGGACGGCACCGAAGTGCCGACTCTGCTGACCATACATAATCTGGCCTATCAGGGACTGTTCCCGCTGGAGCAGGCAAAAGAGCTGGGCGTTCCGGCGCGCCGGCTTGAAGATCTCACCTTCTACGGCAAGCTTTCATTCCTGCAGGCGGGGATCACCCATGCAACGCGCCTGAATACGGTCAGCCTGCGTTACGCGCGGCAGATCACCGCGCCCGCTGACGGCTGTGGACTGCATGAGCTGCTGGCACGCCGCGCGGCACGTGGCCACCTGAGCGGTATCGTCAATGGGATCGATGCCAGCTGGGATCCCCGCAATGACCACCATCTGAGCGCGCATTTCAGCGTGCAGGCCTTCGACGGCCGCCTGCGCAATGCCGAAAGCGTGCGCAGGGCTTTTGGGCTGCGCCACAGTGATGGGCCACTGTTTGCGGTGGTATCGCGGCTGGTGCATCAGAAGGGTCTTGATATTACCTGTGAGGTCGCGCCGCAGATTGTTGCGGCGGGTGGCCAGCTGGTCATCATTGGCGGCGGGGAACCTGCGGTGGAGGAACAGGTGCGTGAGCTGGCGCGCCGCTATCCCGGGCAGGTGGGCGCGTTCATCGGCTTCGAGGAGCGTCTGGCACGGCAGATGTTTGCCGGTGCCGACTTCCTGCTGATGCCGTCGCGTTTCGAACCCTGTGGTCTGAGCCAGATGTATGCGCAGCGCTTCGGTTGCCTGCCCGTCGCCCATGCCACGGGAGGGCTGGTTGATACGGTGGAAGATGGCGTCACCGGCTTCCTGTTCCATCAGCCGACCGCCGACGGCATGCGTCGCTGCGTGGAACGCGCCATGCGCACCTTCCGTCTGCCCGCGCTGCTGCAAGCCATGCGCCGTGCGGCGATGATGCGGCCCAGTGGCTGGGATATCGCAGGACGCCAGTACATGGACCTGTATCAACAGGCCAGCCTGCAGGTCCGTTCACAACCCATGCCGGTGGCGGTGGCTGCGTGATGACATTGTGGGAAGCCGACGTGTCGGCAGGAACGGACGTGAACCTGGCAGCAGAGGTCGCCGCCGACGAGGGCGCGCTTGAAGCGCTTGCAACGCTGGCCCGCGCTGAACCGGCGGATGCATTTGCCTGGCTGGGCACGCACGTCCACGCCGACGGCCGGGCGCTGCTGCGGGTACTGCTGCCCGGTGCGGTCGCTGTCTCCGCGCGCGCAGGCTCCAACGCCGCCTGGAAGCCGTTGCGTCGTCATCGGGTGCACGGGGTGTTTGAAGGCGACCTTACCCACCAGAGTGGCCCCCCACAGCTGCGTATTGAATGGCCGCACTGTGTGCAGTTCACCCATGACCCCTACAGCTTCGGCCCCGTCCTGGATGAAGGGCTGCTGCAGCAGTTGCGCGAGGGCAGTGCCGATGCCATGCGCGCACTTGGCGCGGTGCCGCTGACAATCGATGGCATCGACGGTGTCCGCTTTGCGGTGTGGGCCCCCAATGCGCGCCGCGTATCGGTGGTGGGCGATTTCAACAGCTGGGATGGGCGGCGTCACCCGATGCGGCTGCGCCACGCCGCCGGGGTGTGGGAGGTCTTCGTGCCCGGCGTCCACGCCGGCGACTGCTATAAATATCGCGTGACCTCCGCGGATGGCCAGGTGCTGCCGGACAAGGCGGATCCGATGGCACGCTGGGCGGAACTGGCTCCGGCAACCGCCTCGCGGGTGCCCGATGACACGCCGCATGTGTGGCAGGACCAGGCGTGGATGCAACAGCGCGCCCGCTGGGCCGAGGCACCGCTGTCCATCTATGAGGTACATGCGGCCTCCTGGCAGCGTGATGCGTGCGGGAACGTGCTGGATTGGGAGGCGCTGGGCGACCGGCTCATTCCCCACGTCACGTCGCTGGGTTTCACCCACATCGAGCTGCTGCCCATCAGTGAGCACCCCTTTGGCGGCAGCTGGGGATATCAGCCGCTGGGCATCTACGCCCCAACCGCACGGCACGGGCGGCCGGCGGACTTTGCCCGGTTCGTCGACCGCTGCCATCAGGCCGGCGTCGGCGTGATCGTGGACTGGGTCAGCGCACATTTCCCAGGCGATGCCCATGGGCTGGAGTGCTTTGACGGTACCGCGTTGTACGAGCATGCCGACCCGCGCGAGGGATTCCACGCCGATTGGCACACGCTCATCTACAACTACGGGCGCAACGAGGTAGGGGCCTATCTGCTTGGCAGCGCGCTGGAATGGGTGGAGCGCTTCCATCTGGACGGGCTGCGCGTGGATGCGGTTGCCTCCATGCTGTACCGCGACTACAGCCGTGCCGAAGGCGAGTGGATTCCCAACCAGCACGGCGGTCGCGAGAACCTGGAGGCGGTGGCATTCCTCAAGCAGATGAACGCCACGCTGCGGGCCCGCCATCCGGATGTGATGGTGATCGCCGAGGAATCGACCGCGTGGCCGGGCGTGACCGCACCGGTGGAGCAGGGCGGGCTGGGATTCACCCACAAATGGAACATGGGCTGGATGCACGATACGCGGGGCTATCTGCACCGCGAGCCGGCGCATCGCCGGTATCACCACAGCGAAATCACCTTCGGCCTGGTCTACGCGTTCTCCGAGCGCTACGTGCTGCCGTTGTCGCATGACGAAGTGGTGCACGGCAAAGGCTCGCTGCTTGGCGGCATGCCGGGCGACGACTGGCAGCGCTTCGCGCACCTGCGCGCGTACTACGGCCTCATGTGGTCGCACCCGGGCAGCAAACTGCTGTTCATGGGCGGCGAGTTTGGCCAGTCACGCGAATGGTGCCATGACCGCGCACTGGACTGGGAAGAGGCCGGTCAGCCGGCGAACCAAGGGCTGATGCGCCTGATGGGCGACCTCAACCGGGTACTGCGTGCGCAGCCGGCCTTGCATCGTGCCGAGCAGAATGCGGACAGCTTCCGCTGGAGCGTCGGCGATGATTACGCCAACAGCGTATTTGCTTTCGTACGGCAGGATCCGCGGGGCGACTCGCCGGCCCTGCTGGTGGTGAGCAATCTCACCCCGGTTGTACGGCAGGGGTACCGCGTCGGCGTGCCGCACGCCGGTCGTTGGCAGGAGGTGATCAACACTGACAGCACCCACTATGGTGGCAGCAATGTCGGCAACGCCGGCGGGGTGCTCGCAGAACCCGTGCCGATGCACGGACAGGCGTATTCGGTACGGCTGACCCTGCCCCCGCTTGCCACCGTATATCTGCGGGCCGACGCATGAGTCCCCGGCAGGATCGACTGGGGGCATGGCCGCTCCCGGACGGGCGGGTTCGGTTCCGGCTCTGGGCACCCGCCGCTCGCGAAGTGGCGCTGGTACTCAGCGGCGAGGATCTGCCCATGCAGGCGGAAGGTGATGGTTGTTTCGTTGCCGATGCCGCTGCGCCTTCGGGCGCGCCCTATCGCTTCCGCCTTGATGGCGACATGCAGGTTGCTGACCCGGCGTCGCGCTGGCAGCCGCATGGCGTGGAGGGTGCCAGTGCGGTGTTGCCTTGCGACGGGCATGTCTGGTCAACGCCGGAGTGGCGTGGCCGGCCGTGGACCGAACTGGTCATTTACGAGGTGCATGCAGGGTGCAGCGACGGCTATGCCGGGCTGCGTGCGCAGCTGCCGGCGCTGGCCGCCATGGGCATCACCGCGCTGGAGTTGATGC
Source organism: Stenotrophomonas maltophilia (assembly GCA_050983615.1). Taxonomy (GTDB): domain Bacteria; phylum Pseudomonadota; class Gammaproteobacteria; order Xanthomonadales; family Xanthomonadaceae; genus Stenotrophomonas; species Stenotrophomonas maltophilia_AZ. The sequence goes on from CP158958.1 coordinate 1,950,895, forward strand.
CGGTGGCGCAGTTTCCTGGCCGCCGCAACTGGGGCTATGACGGTGTGTTTCCTTATGCGCCGGCTGAGGCCTATGGCACGCCGGACGCGCTCAAGGCGCTGGTGGATGCGGCGCATGCGCATGGCCTGGCCGTACTGCTGGACGTGGTCTACAACCACTTCGGCCCGCACGGCAATCTGCTCGGGCAGTATGCGCCGGCGTTCTTCGCTGACGGCAGTCACACGCCCTGGGGGCAGGCCATCGACTTCCGCCAGCCTCACGTGCAGCGCTTCTTCATCGACAACGCGCTGATGTGGCTGCAGGAGTACCGCTTTGATGGGCTGCGCCTGGATGCAGTTCACGCGATCGCGCCACAGGAATTCCTGGCCCAGCTCGCCGCCGCCGTGCGTGAGGCAATTCCGCAGGACCGGCACATCCATTTGGTAGTGGAGAACGAACGCAACCAGGCGCACTGGTTGCGCGACGGCACTTTTACCGCGCAGTGGAACGATGACTTCCACAATGCACTGCACGTGCTGCTGACCGGCGAGAAGGAAGGCTATTACGCCGATTACGCTGCCGACTATGCCGGCCAGGGGCGGGCTGCTGCGTTGCTGGCGCGGTGCCTGCGTGAGGGATTTGCCTGGCAGGGCGAGGCCAACCGTGCCGGCCACCGGCGTGGCGAGCCCAGTGGTGACCTCAGCCCCGACCATTTCGTGGCTTTCGCGCAGAACCATGACCAGGTCGGCAACCGCGCACTGGGCGAACGTCTTTCAATGCTGGTGGACCCGCAGCTCGCACGCCTGGCGACCGCACTGACCCTCATGGTGCCGATGGTGCCGCTGCTGTTCATGGGCGAGCCGTGGCAGTCACGTACCCCGTTCCTGTTCTTTACCGACTATCTTCCGCCCTTGGACGCAGCGGTGCGCGAGGGACGCCGCAGCGAATTCGCGGCCTTCAGCGCGTTCGCCGACCCGGAGGCGCGTGCGCGGATTCCCGACCCGAACGACCCGGCCACGTTCGCAGCGTCGAAAGTGCGCCTGCCGTCCGCTGATGATGCCGAAGCCGCAGCGGCGATGGCCTGGTTCACACATATGCTTGAGATACGACGCCAGTGTCTGCAGCCCGGTCTGAGCCACGCGCGCTCGCTCGGTACCCGGATTCTGGGCGAGAAGGCCGTGCAGGCAGGCTGGCAGTTGCCGCAGGGTGAGTGGTGGCTGGCGTTCAACGCCGGGACCGACGAGGTTGCGCATGGCCTGCCGGTGGGCACGTTGCTGGTTGGCGAAGGCGAGAGCAACCAGCATGTGCTGGGACCTGGTGGCAGCCTGCGTGTGCACTGGGTGGCGCGATGAGTGCGCCCGATGCCGCGTTGCGTGCACGTGCCGGGCAGGCGGGCCTGCGCGTGGATTGGACGGACGTCACGGGGGCGCCGCAGGTGGTTCCCGCGGCCCTCCTCAGCCACGTGCTGGAACTGCTGCCGACACTTGATGTCGATGTGGCACCGCCGCTGCTGACCGCAGTTGCCGGCAAATCGGTTGTCATACCCGGCAGCCATGACGGCGCTGCGAGCTGGGCACTGTCCAGTGGGGAAGAGCTTGCTGCGGTGCGTGACGCGCTGGGCGGCTGGGCCACCCCGGCACAACCCGGATACTGGCATTGGCAGCAGGATGGGCGGCGGCAACGCGTCGCCGTGGCACCGATGCGGTGCTTCTACCCGAGCGCAGAAGCGCGCCCCCGGCATTGGGGGCTGGCCGCACAGGTGTACAGCCTGCGCCACGCCGGTGACGGCGGTATCGGCGACAGCAGCGGCGGCAGTTACTGGCTGGAGCAGGTGGCACTGAACGGCGGCGACGCCCTCGCGCTCAGCCCCATTCACGCCGCCATGCCGATGCAGGCGGGTTACAGCCCTTACTCGCCCAGCGACCGGATGCAGCTTGAGGCGCTGCACGCGTCACCCCTGCAGGTACTGCCGGAGGCCGCCGCCGCTGTCCGCGCTGTCGATTCCGTGCTGGACGCGCGTCTTTCGCTGCACGAGCAGGCAACCTGCATCGACTGGCCGGCGGCCGCGGCGGCGAAGCGGCAATGGATCGACGCGTTGCCGGCGTGGCTGCAGCAGCATGATCCGGTGCGGTGGCGGCGCATTGCGGCAGACCTGGTCGAGCGGGACGAAACCTTTGGCGCATGGCTGGCCCGGTACGGCTGGGCCCAGGTGCAACACCAGGCGGCAAGGCAGGGCCTTGCCATCGGTTTGATCGCCGACCTGGCCGTCGGTTTCGATCCGGCTGGCGCAGAAGCGCAGCGCCATGCAGCCGCCGTGCTGCGCGGACTGGAACTGGGTGCACCGCCCGATGCCTTCAACCCGCAAGGCCAGGCCTGGGGAATCACCGGATACGCACCCAACGCCCTGCGCGCGCAGGGCTATGCGCCCTTCATAGCGTTGTTGCGTGCGGTGATGGCCGACCGGGGCGGCATTCGGATCGACCACATTCTCGGCCTGAACCGGCTGTGGGTTCTGCCGCAAGGTGCCCCTGCATGGCAGGGGGTGTATCTGGATTATCCGTTCGCGGACCTCATCAATCTGCTGGTGCTGGAGTCGTGGCGTAACCGCTGCGTGGTGATTGGCGAGGACCTGGGCGTGGTACCACCCGGCATCCGCGAGACGCTGGCCGAGCGCGGCGTTCTGGGTATCGACGTGCTGGCGTTCAGTCGTGACGACGCCGGTTTCTGGCCGCCCGCGCGGTGGCGGCCCAGCGCGGTGGCGATGACCTCCACGCATGACCTGCCGCCGGTCGCTGGCTGGCTGGCCGGGCAGGACCTCGACTGGCATCAGCGACTGGGTTGGTCGGACGCGGCAGCGGCGGAACAGCAGCGGGAACAACGTGCACAGCAGCGTCAGCAGTTGGCCGCCGTAGCGGCCGGTCAAGGGCTGCCGACGGATGACCTGCACCGCGCCGCACTTGCCGTCACTGCGCGTTCGCCGGCACCGTTGGCGCTGCTGCCGCTGGAAGACGCGTTCGCCTGCACCGAGCAACCCAACCTTCCTGGAACCGTTGAGCAACACCCGAACTGGCAGTCCCGGCTGCCTGTCGAGCCCGATGACGCCGCATCGCAGCGGCTGGATCACTTTGCCGCACAGCGTCGGCAAGGGGCAGTGGCATGACTCCGCTGCGTGCGACGGTCCGGCTGCAGCTGCATCCCGGCTTCGATTTCAGCGCCGCGCTGGCGCAGCTGGACTACTTCGCCGATCTGGGCATCAGTCACCTGTACCTGTCGCCGATCGCCGAGGCTGTGCCCGGCTCGACCCACGGTTACGATGGCATCGATCCCACCCGGATCAGCACCGCGCTGGGCGGCGAGGCCGGTTTCCTCCGTCTTGCCCAGGCGGTACGTTCGCAGGGCATGGGCATCCTGCTCGACATCGTGCCCAATCATCTGGCGGCCGATGTCCGCAATGCCTGGTGGGCTGACGTCCTCGCAAGGGGCGCGCGCAGCGCGTATGCCGACTGGTTCGACATCGACTGGAATGCGCCCGGATGCAACGGCCAGTTGTGGCTGCCGGAGCTGGATCGACCGTTGGAGACGATTCTGGCCGAGGGTGGGATCAACGTGGTGCGGGGTCCGCACGGACCGCTGCTGGCTTACGGGGAGCAACGCTGGCCGCTTTCACCTGTAGGTGTTCCGGAGGCGGAAGCCGCGCTGGCTGACTGGATTACCCGGTTTAACCAGAGCCCGGCCCACCTGCGGCGGCTGCTTGACCATCAGGCCTATCGGCTGGCGTGGTGGCGCAGTGGCCCCGATCAGGTGAACTACCGACGCTTCTTCGACATCAACCAGTTGGTTGCGGTGCGGGTGGAGCGCCCGGATGCGTTCGAGGCGATGCACGGCTTGCCACTGCGACTGGTACGCGAGGGCTGGGTCGATGGGCTGCGCGTGGACCATGTGGACGGACTGGCTGACCCTGCGGGCTATGTGCAGGCCCTGCGCCGGGCGCTGGACGAAGCGGGTGCCGTACGTGGACTGTCGCCCGGGGCGCTGAGCCTGCACGTGGAGAAGATTCTGGCCGTTGGCGAAGCGCTGCCGGATGACTGGCCCTGCGAGGGCACCACCGGATACGACTTCATGGACCAGGTCAGCGCTCTGCTGCATGATCCGAACGGCCAGTCGGCGCTGGACAGATTCTGGACGCAGGTCTCCGGTTCCCGTGAGCGCTTCCCGTCCGTACAGCGCCGCGCCCGCACCGAACTGCTGGCGACCACCCTGCAGACGGATCTGGACCGTTGCCTGCGCCAGGTGCAGGTGGCTGCGCAGGGTGAAGGTGCGCCCGGCGATGTGACACCGCGCATGTATGAGCGCGCGACAGTGGCGCTTCTGCGACACTTCCCGGTATATCGCAGCTATGGCATGCGCTCGCTGACCGACCAGCAGGTCGTGCGTCAGACCTTCGAGGCCGCCGGTGCCGAGCTGGGCGCGGGTGACCGCACCGCGCTGCAATGGCTGCGCAGCGGATTGCTGCAGGAAAACGGGGAGGCTGGCGAGCCATGGTCGACCTTGCGCACGCGCATCGAACAGCTGGCTGCCCCCCTCAATGCCAAGGCGGTGGAAGATACGGCGTTCTATCGCTACGGCCGGCTGTTGTCTCGCAATGAAGTGGGCAGTGATCCCGCCCGCTTCTCCTTGTCGTCGTCTGCATTCATTGCAGTCACGGCGGCCCGTGGCGCACGGTTCCCGCGCGCAATGCTGGCGCTGGCCACCCATGACCATAAGCGCGGGCCGGACGCGCGCATGCGCCTGGCCCTGCTGTCAGCCCGTCCGCAGCTCTGGCATGACGCCCTGCGTCGGTGGCAGCGCGAATCCGCCGCACAGGGTCACCCGCTGCCACTGCCTGGCGCGGAAGCCTACATGCTCTGGCAGACCTTGCTTGCCTCCTGGCCCCTGCGCCGCGACAGTGTCACGGCCGACTTCGCTGAGCGAATCGCCGGCTGGCTGCGCAAGGCGCTGCGTGAAGGTAAACGGCTCAGCCGCTGGAGCGATCCCAATGAAGCACTTGAGCAGGCCGCCATCGACTGGTTGGAGTGGCTGTGCTGTGCGCCGGCGGCGCAGAGCCTGCGCGATGACATGCAGGCAACGCTCATGCGTATCGCGCCGCACGCTGCGCGGCTGTCGCTGACCCAGTTGGCGCTGCAGCTTGCATGCCCGGGCGTTCCTGATCTGTATCAGGGCGACGAAGGCTGGGACACCAGCCTGGTTGATCCGGACAACCGCCGCGCGGTGGACTACGACCAGCGCCGTGCCTGGCTGGCAGACCGCCAGTCGTGGTCGGCACTTCTGGCAGAGTGGCAGGACGGTGCCCCGAAGGCACGGTTACTGGCGGCGCTGCTGCAACTGCGCCGTGCGCAACCGCAGTTGTTCGCTGACGGCGAGCTGCATGCGGTGGCCACCGGTGCGGATGATCTGCTGGTCATCACCCGTCAGTGGCAGCAGCAGGTCCTGTTGCTGGCGGTGCGGCTGCGCCCGGCTCTGGACGACGGGGATCCTGCGCCGGGCGGGCTGGCATGCGGGAGCGATCCGCGAGCGCTGCGGCTGCCGGGCGTGCCGGTCGGCCGGTACCGCAACGTGCTGCAAAGCCAGCCATGGATACATATCGGGACATCCGTGCCCGCAGACACCCTGTTCAATGACAGCCCCTTGGCGATCTGGATTCGAGACGTGGAGCAGCAAAATGGAGCATGAAGAGCGTCAACAGCGCACCCGGGATCTGGCCCACCAGATATGGGAGGCCGAAGGCCGGCCAGAAGGTCAGCAGGAGCGTCACTGGCACATGGCCGAGCGTCTGGTGGAGGCTGAAATGGCCGTGGGCCAGCTACCGGTAGACAGCGAGGGCACCCATGGCCGGTCGTGACCGCATCATCCAGCGATCGCGCGTGCGCGAAGGGCGTCCCTATCCGCTGGGTGCCACCTGGGATGGTCTGGGGGTGAACTTCGCGTTGTATACGCGCCATGCCACCAAGGTCGAGCTTTGTCTGTTCGATGCACGCGGCCGCGAGCAGGAACGCATCGCGTTGCCCGAATACACCGACGAGATCTGGCATGGTTACCTGCCCGATGCCCGTCCGGGACAACGGTATGGCTACCGCGTGCATGGCCCTTACGAGCCCCAGGCGGGACATCGCTTCAACCCCAACAAGCTGCTGCTGGATCCGTATGCGAAGCAGATTGTCGGCGAGCTCAAGTGGGCTCCGCATCTGTTCGGGTATACCGTGGGTCATCGCGACGCCGACCTGAGTTTTGATCGCCGGGACAGTGCCAACTACATGCCGAAGTGTGCGGTGATCGACCCCGCGTTCAGCTGGGGAGGCGAGCGCGCACCCGCAACACCCTGGGATCAGACGGTCATCTATGAAGCACACGTTCGCGGCCTGACGATGCAGCACCCGCAGATTCCGGAGGCCGAGCGCGGCACGTTTTCGGCGTTGCGCAATGACGCGCTGGTGGACCACCTCAAGTACCTGGGTGTGACCGCCATCGAGCTGCTGCCCATTCAGACCTTCATCGATGACCAGCATCTGCTTGAGAAAGGTCTGCGCAACTATTGGGGCTACAACAGCATCGGCTTCTTTGCTCCGCACCCGCGATACCTGTCGTTGGGCACGGTGGCTGAGTTCAAGCAGATGGTCGCGCGATTGCATCATGCCGGCCTGGAAGTGATTCTCGACGTGGTCTACAACCACACGGCCGAAGGCAATGAGCTGGGCCCCACCTTGTCGTTCAAAGGCATCGACAACGCCAGCTATTACCGCCTTGCGGACGACCGGCGCTATTACATCAACGACACCGGTACCGGAAACACGTTTGATCTGACCAATGCCGGTGCGCTGCGGATGGTGATGGACTCGCTGCGCTACTGGGTGACCGAGATGCGTGTGGATGGGTTCCGCTTCGACCTGGCCACCATCCTGGGCCGTGAACGGCATGGCTTCGATGCCTCGGGCAGCTTCCTCGACGCGGTCCGCCAGGACCCGATTCTTGGCCAGGTGAAACTGATCGCCGAACCCTGGGACATTGGCCCGGGCGGTTATCAGCTCGGCAACTTCGCGCCGGGCTGGGCCGAATGGAACGACCGTTTCCGTGACACGACACGGGGGCTGTGGCGTGGCGATATGGGTCAGCTGGCTGACTTCGCCACCCGCTTCAATGGCTCGGCAGACCTGTTCAATCACCATGGACGCCGCCCCTCTGCCAGCGTGAACTTCATCACTGCACATGACGGCTTCACCTTGCGTGACCTTGTCAGTTACGACAACAAGCACAACGAGGCAAACGGAGAAGACAACCGCGACGGCCACGAGCACAACCTGTCCTGCAATCACGGGCATGAGGGCGATACCGATGACGCGGCAATCGTGTCGATTCGGGGTCAGCAGATGCGCAATCTGCTGAGCAGCCTGTTGCTGGCGCAGGGCACGCCGATGCTGCTGGCGGGCGACGAATTCGGGCATAGCCAGCATGGCAACAACAATGCCTACTGCCAGGATTCGCCGCTGAGCTGGATTGACTGGGACAAGGCCTCCCAGCCCGGCGCGCAGGCGCAGGCCGCGTTTGTCCGCCGCGTGCTTGGGCTGCGTCGACGCTACGGTCTGCTCAGACGCAATAGATTCCTGCGCGGAGAAGTGGATGCCGAGCTGGGTATCGCGGATATCCGCTGGTGCCGGCCGGACGGCCAAGCGATGCAGGAGCCCGATTGGCACGACCAAACCCGGCGGGCGATGGGGATTGTGCTGGACGGCCGCAGCCCTGATACAGGCCTGCGTCAGCCGGGACGACACGTGAGTCTTGCGTTGCTGCTGAACGCAGGCGACGAGCCGGTCCGGTTCGCTATCGGCGACGAAAGGCTTGAATTCCGGAAAGTACTGCTGCAGACGCCGGAATCTCCCTTGGAGCCAGACGAGCAGGGGGGCTGGGCGCTTCCTGCCAAGAGCCTGTGTCTGCTGGCGGCCAGTAGTCGCTGATACGCCCGTCGCTCCGCCGACCTGGGGGCAGGTGGCGGAGCGGGCGGCTGCGGGACGGTGGCCCTGGTGGCCCGGGTTGGGTTTTGGTAGAAGCGGTCGCAAGACGCCTGCCGATAGCGTTTGTCGGTGCTTTGACGCATCGATCCCGGCCGGAGAGGTGCTTGCGTTCGGTCGTCATGCCCCATCGGGCGTTGATTCGCTACCGGCGGTCGACTGGCGTGCGACCCTACCAAAGCAGATTCCGCGGCGTTGTCGCTGTGCTTTCTGCTGGACTATTCATGAGGCTTGAGTTGCCGTACACGACAGCCTCGCCCTGCCTTTACGTATAGCCATGCGACTGTGCGTGCATGGAATCGCACTACATCAATATCGTGATGATGGTTGTCTACGCGCTGTGGCTGCTTGCGGGTACAACCGACTTTCACCTGCACCGTCGTACGGATCTACCACACACCTCGGGACTGCGCGAGAGCACCCTGCACGGGGTGCAGCTGGTGGTCATCGGCGGAAGTGTGCTGGCTTGGCTGGCGCTCGCACCTACCTTGGGGCTGGTGGTGTTCCTCATGGGCGCTGTGCTGGTGCATGCCGCTGCGGGATACTGGGATACGGTCAGCGCAGATGGTCGCCGCCGCATCAGCCCAATTGAACAGCATGTGCACAGTGTACTGGACGTCGCCCCTTGGGTGTTTCTAGCGTGGATTGCGTTCCAGGTGCAGCCCGGGTGGAGGCTTGTGTGGCAGCCTGCACCGGGGTGGATCTGGGCCGCTCTGGTGATTCCTGCGGCGATTGTCGTGGTCTTGCCGTGGGCTTATGAGTTCCTGCGGTGTTTGCGGGTGCGTCAGGAGGCATAGACATACCAGCGGCCGACTGGCGCGCGACCCGCAATCACCCCAATGCCAACGTGACCAACTGGCGCTCCATGTGCTGCCAGCGGCCTTCCGCAAACACGTATCGCGTCTGCGCGCGTTCCCTCGGCGGAACCGGGGCTTCCAACGGAGGCTTGGCCGGTGGCGGATCGCGCTCCGGCGGTGCCTCTTTTGGCGGATCTTCCCGGGTCGGCTCTTCCGGCGGCGGAGCTTCCACCGGCGGAGCAGTGGGTTCGGGCGTCTGGGGCGGCGTCGGCACCTGCGCGCGCAGGGGCTGGTTGAGGGCTTCGATCTGCTGCATGGGAAATGCGGGGAACGGGGACACGCTGATGGTTTCACGCCGGGTGTCAACGTAAGGCGAGAGCGCTGCGTAAGGGGCATGACGAGGTGCCGGTGAACGCCGGTTCTCAACTGCTGCACGCGGCACCTACACGCTGGTCACGACGTTCCCATGCAGGGGTGAGTATCAAAGAGCTTTGCTTCTTGGAGATGCTCATGCCTCGTTTGACAGGGAAGGTGCCCTGATGGTCGCGGTGCTGCACGAGACCACCCCGGCAAGGGGCAATGACCCGATCGAAACCGCCGCGCGGGCCTGGGTCGCGAAGGTTCCCGCGCTGCCAATGCCCGGTGGCGGCGACACTCTGGGGCGGTGGCAGGCACTGGCGCACATGGCGGCGCAGGATCTGTGCCTGGTGAAAGTACTGGAAGCCCATTACGACGCGCGCGCCATTCTGCTTGCCCTGGCACCGGAACGGCTGCCACCCGCGCAGGCGCTGGGTGCGGTGTGGGCGGCGCATGGCCCGCAGGAGACCCTGCAACTGGACCCCTGTGGCCGAACCCTGAGCGGCAGTAAGCCGTGGTGCTCGGGTGCGAGCTGGGTGGACATGGCGCTGATCACGGTACGCGACGAAGAACGCACGCGACTGTTCCTGGTGGATGCCCATCACCCAGGCGTGCAGTTCGACAGCGCCGGCTGGGTCGCAACGGGGATGGCGCGCATTCCCAGCGGTACCGCCCACTTCAACCAGGTGCCGGCCGTCGAGATCGGCGCCAGCAATGCGTATCTGGACAGACCGGGCTTCTGGCATGGTGGCGCGGGTATCGCGGCGTGCTGGTATGGAGCAGCGGCGGCGCTGGCCGAGCCGCTGCGGCGTGCGGAGCGCTGCGCGCAGCCGGGCGTGGCGGCCGGGCTGCTGGGCGAGGTGGATATGCAGCTGGCCAGCAGTGCCGCGCTGCTGCGGGAGCTGGCGGCGCAGATCGATGCCGAACCGCATTCGGCACACCGCATGGCCGTCATACGCGCACGCAGCGTGGTCGAGCGGGCCTGCATGCAGGCGCTCGATCTGGTCGGTCGCGCACTGGGGCCGGGGCCTATGTGCCTGGACCCCTTCCACGCACAGCGCTGGAGCGACCTCACTGTTTTCATACGGCAGAGCCATGCCAACCGCGATTGGCAGGAGCTGGGCGCGCTGTGTCATGCAGAGGAGCAGCCATGGCGTCTGTAAACAAGCCCTCCATTGATACGGATGCCGAGCTGCGTCGCATTGAAGGCGGCGGCGTGCCGGAGCAGGCATGGCGCGAATGCAGCTGGCTGCGTGAGCTGCCAACAGAGGCCCCAGAGCGTCTGTTCGCCGGTGTAGAACGTCTGGTCGTGGTCTCCCCGCATCCTGACGACGAGGTGCTTGCCTGTGGCGGGCTGATGGCCAGCGCGCATGCCCACGGGCGCGAGGTGCTGGTGATATCCGTCACCGATGGAGAGGCGTGCTATCCGGATCACGCGGAGTGGCCGCCGGAGCGGTTGCGCGACGCCCGGCAGCTGGAGCTTGGCCGGGCGCTGGAGCGTCTGGGGCTGGCAGACGCGCCCAGAATTTCCTGGCATGTCCGTGATGGTGCGGTGGCCGCGCACGAGGTGGACCTGCTGCAGTGGTTGCGTCCGGTGCTGCGCGAAGGCGACCTGCTGCTGGCCCCATGGCACCTGGATGGGCACCCGGACCACGAAGCGGTAGGGCGCGCGTGCGCGCGGGCAGCGGCGGCGTGCGGTTGCGGGCTGCGGGAGTATCCCGTGTGGGGGTGGCATTGGCTTGACCCGGCCGTGGCCCCGCGGGTGTGGCAGGGCGCATCGCGATTCGCACTGGCCCCTTCGCTGCTGCTGCGCAAGCGCCAGGCCATTGAAGAATTCGTCACCCAGACCGGCGCGGTTCGTGACCTGTCCAGTGCGCCGATTCTGCCCGAATACGTGCTGCGCCGGTTCCAGCGTGACTACGAGGTGCTGCTTCCATGAGCAACGTCGCCTACTTCGATCATGTCTACGAGAACGACGACCCGTTCGGGTACCGCACGCGCTGGTACGAGGCGCGAAAGCGTGCCCTGTTGCTGGCCAGCCTGCCTTCGCCACGCTATGAGCACGGCTGGGAGCTGGGCTGTTCCAACGGTGTGCTGACCGCAGAGCTGGCGCATCGCTGCGCGCAGCTGCACGCCACCGACCTCAGCGAGGCGGCAATTATCACTGCGCGCGCGTCGCTGGCCGGCCACGACCATGTCACCCTGGAGTGTGCACAGCACCCGCAGCAGTGGCCGGAGGGGCGTTTTGACCTGATCGTGTTCAGCGAGATCGGCTACTACCTGTCACCGGAACAGATGCGCGACATGGCGGGGCGGTTGTGTGGAAGTCTGTCCTTTGATGGCGTGCTGGTCAGCTGCCACTGGCTGCACGCGTTCGACGAGGCGCGCTGCAGTGCCGGCTTCGTACACGCCCAGTTCGACGCGCGGCTTCCGCAGCTGTTCTGCTACCGCGATGAGGACCTGCTGCTCCAGGGCTGGTCGCGCATGACCACGTCCGTGGCCGCGCGTGAGGGCCTGCGATGATCGCGGTCATCGTGCCGGCCCACAACGAAGCGCAGCTGATCGGGGCCTGCCTGCAGTCACTGCAGCGGGCCGCACGGCATGTGGCGCTGGACGCAGAAGAAGTGCGCATCCTGGTCGGCCTGGACCGGTGCAACGATGCCACGGGCGCAGTGTGCGCGCGCTTTGGCATTGAAACCCTGGCCCTGAACGCCGGATGCGTCGGAGCGACCCGCGCGCACCTGGCACACGCGGCGCTGGCGCAGGGAGCACGCTGGATCAGCTGCACCGATGCCGATACCACCGTGCCTGATGACTGGTTCGCAGCGCAGCTGGCCTGCGGGGCAGACGCGTTCTGTGGGGTGGTGCAGGTGTCGGACTGGGAAGGCTACAGCCCCGTAGTCCGGCGACAGTTTGCGCGCAGCGAACATGCGCGGAATGGCCACCGGCATGTGCATGGGGCCAACATGGGCTTCAGCGCGGGTGCGTATCTGCGCTCCGGCGGGTTCCAGTCGCTGAGCTGCGGTGAAGATGTCGCGTTGATCAACGCCATGGAACGCGCCGGCTGCGAAGTGGCCTGGCTGGGCACCCCCCGGGTGATTACCAGTGCACGTCGCGAAGCACGGGCCCCGCATGGCTTCAGCCACTTTCTGAAACGCCTGGAAGCGGCGCATGGGCGGCGGGAAGCGGCACACGCATCTCCCGAGCCGGAAATGCCCGCAGCGCTGGACGCGCCTGCAACGCCGATCGGCCTTGTCCCTGAATGGGCATGAGCATGGAGCCCGTAGACCTGATCGGTTGGGCCGCGACGCTGGTGCTGGTAGCTACCTTGTGGCGGCAGATATGGAAGCAGTGGCAGGCCGAAGGTACTGAAGCCGTGTCGGGGTGGCTGTTTCTGGGCCAGATCACCGCCTCGCTGCTTTTCATTCTCTACAGCGTGATGCTCGAGTCGTGGGTGTTCGTGGTGACCAACAGCCTGGTGCTGATGACCGCACTGGCGGGGCAGGTGATGGCGCGGATCAAACAACGCAGAAACGTAAGGTGATGTGTTTGATGATCGGCGTATACATCTTGAAGACATCGGTTTTTCAGCAGGAATACAAGGCTTAACCGCGTCGTTTGAAGGTCACGCGGACTTCATTTCCAATCGGGAAAAGTGACTCCACCCAAGACGGGCCATCCGCGAAATACATCCGCGAAACAACAGGAGCAGATACACGTGAGCACCCAGTCCAACACCGAGCACACCCTCAACGACCTGATCGAAATCGCACGCGACGGCAAGGACTTCTATACCGAAGCTGCTGGCAAGGTGAAGGACGCTGAGCTGTCCGCACTGTTCACCCGCATTGCCGCCGTCAAGGCCGACATCGTTACCTCGCTGAGCAGCACGGTGGTCGCCACCGGTGGCGAGCCCGCCAAGCACGGCACCGTGGTCGGTTCCATGCAGCAGTTCTACGGCAAGGTCCGCGCTGCCTTGGGGGACACCCAGTACGGCTATGTGGCGGAGCTGGAAGAATCCGAAGACCGTCTGCTGGGCGCGTTCAAGGACGCGCTGAAGGACAACGACCTGACTCCGGCGGCACGCCAGGAGATCACCCGCTTCCTGCCGACCGTGCAGGAGACCCACGCGGTGATGCGTGACCGCAAGCATGCGATGAAGCACTAAGCGCCTCTCGTAGCATCATCGAGTAATGAGCAATGAATGCCCCGGTTAAGCCGGGGCATTCTTTGTCCGCGCGGCGCACGCGGACCAGATGGTGCATACTCGAAACACATCCTCACTGGAACTGCCATGGAAAGCATGCGCTGGCTGACGCTCCGCCTCGGCCACAACCAATCCATCGGCCCCAGGCAGCTGCAGGATCTGTGGGCCAATGCGTGCGAGACCAACCAGTCTTCGGTCACGCGCGAAGCACTGGACGGCAAGCCCGTGGCCTACGCGCTGCACGCGCCCACTTCACTGGGTTCGCCCAAGCGCGCGGAATTGCGCATGCGGCGTCTGCTGGAAGACGCCGGCTATCGGTTTACGTTAGGAACACTGGCAGATCGGCCGGCAGTGCCCGCCATTCATCTGCGCTGAGCGGGGTCACCCGGCGGGGTACACCGCCAGCACGTCGCAGCGGTCGCCGATGCCGATGTCGGCGCGGGGCAGGCCGGCACTGCGGTTGATGAAGGACAGATCCTCCCCGGTCATGTCACCGCCGCCCGGGGCGTTGGCCTGCGAGGTCATCACGACCACGTCGCCGGGGTTTCCGCAGATCAGGCTGGTGCCGAAACCAGAGCGGAACTGGATCGCCGGCGAATGCATCAGGGCCCGGCAGTTGGCCCCCACTTCCACCACATATTCCTTGTTGCCGCCGGAACGCCTGGGGTTGGTCTGCACGGTGAAGCCTTTCACGTTGTCGCCGTAGCTGCGCACGTGGCGGGTGTCGAAGCAGTACGACGTTGAACCGCGCAGGGTGCGTTTGGCTTCTTTGACATTGACGGCAGCCAGGGTGGCGATGCCGCCACGGTCGGCCTGACGGGCTTCTTCAGCGAAGTCTTTGCGGGTCATCGGCTCAACCGAGGCAATGCCGCAGCTGTGTCCATCGGTCTGCACACGTTCCTGACCAGTACCGCAGACCCAGCTTTCCTCGGCGAGGATGCGCGGGTTGGGTGAGGCCATCAGGCCAGGGCAGTTGTCCTTGAAGGTGATTTTCCACGTGGACTGGTCGGCCGCGCGCAGGGAGATGTGGGTGTCACTGACCTGGTTCATCTCGCGCAGGCCGCGCGCGTCCATGCAGTTCGGGGCCGGGGCCACGCGGTTGGGTGAGTCGGTGGGGAGGGGGGGGGTTGTCGTTTCCGCACTGGCCAGTGGGGTGACGGCGAGGACCAGCGCCAGCAGGGCGGTCAGGCGGGATCTCGTCATTTCGGCACTCCTTTGCTTATCGGACGATTTTGACTATAGCACTGGGGTTTTGGGGGGAAGTTACAGAGCGGGTGTGGTCTGCGCTGAGAGCAGCCGGGCAAGCCCGGCTCTACGGGGCTCCGAGTCGTCGTTGCGTCACAGCGTCCGGCCGATGAACGCGTCGCCACGCGCCATTGCGATGAAGGGGCGATGTGCCTGGTGCGTTGCAGCGGAGCCGCCGGCGGCGCAGACTGGCTCTCCTGCCTGGGTTTCGCCACGCTCTGTCATGTCCTCCGCTGCTTTCAATCTGCGCCGTTACGGGTCATCCTCTTCGGTGGACCGGCATGACGTGGCGCAGTGGGTGGTGCCGCTGCAGGGTGAGCTTTCGTTCGAGCTGGAAGGACGGGGCAGTCGGCTGGATGTGCTGCAGGGCGTGTTCGTGGCTCCGCATGCGGGACATGCACAGACGGCGACGGTAGACGACCGCTTCCTGATTGTGGATTGCCCGGCGGACATGTTTGACGACCACACGCTGGAACGTCTGAAAGCGCTGCCGACCTTGGCGTTGCCAGCGGCGGTGCGGGCGATGGCGCAGCGGCTGGCGATGTTGCCGGGTGAGGCAGTGGACGACGCGGTGGTTGAGCGCGAACTGCCGGTGTTGCTGCAGGCGTTTTCGCCAGCGGGCACGGCGACACGGTTGCAGGCGGTGTGCGCGCGGATCGCGCAGACGCCCGGGGAGGATTGGCCGGTGGCGCGCATCGCGGCGGCGGTGGGGGTAACGGGTAGCCGCCTGCATGCGCTGTTTCAGCAGGCATTTGAATTGAGCCCGCAGGCGTGGTTGAGCGGGTGCCGTCTGCGCTGGTCGCGCGCCCAACTGGTGGAAAGCGACGCTTCGATTGCGGAGATTGCGCAGCGGGCGGGGTACTCGGAACAGAGTGCGTTGACCCGGGCGCTGCGCCGGGAATGGGGAATGGCACCGGCGGAATATCGGCGGTTCTATCGGACATTGCGTGTTGCCGGCCAGCGGCCGGCATTACCCGATGCCTGATCGCCCGACGGTAGTGCCGGCCGCTGGCCGGCAACCGATAACCCCCACCGCAGTAGTCTCGGTCAAGAATTTCCTCCACCACTCCCCCTAAACTCCCGGCTCCCCCATCCGGAGCCCCGCAGTCAGATGAACCGTTCAATGGGCGTTGGCATTGCCAACGGCGTCGCCGCAGGTGCGCTGTGGGGTGTGGTGTTCCTGGCCCCAGCCGTGCTCAGCCAGTTCAGCGCGGTGCAGTTGTCGGCAGGGCGCTATCTGGTCTATGGCCTGATCGCGATCATTCTGCTGGCACCGCGCTGGAAGGAACTGCGTACGCGGATCGGCGCGGCCGAATGGAAGGGCCTGCTGTGGCTCAGCCTGGCCGGAAATCTCGTCTATTTCGTGCTGCTCTCCAACGCAGTGCAATGGGCGGGTGGTGCGGCGGCCTCGCTGATCGTCGGGCTTATTCCGGTCGTGGTTACCCTGGTCGGCGTGCGCGAAAAGGGCGCGGTGCCGCTGCGGCAGCTGGCCCCGGCGTTGGCCTTGTGCGTGCTCGGAGTTGCCCTGGTGGGCTATGAAGCCCTGCAGGCCGAACATGCAGAAGGGTCGGTGGGGCGGCGACTGCTGGGGCTGGTGTGTGCGTTCGGGGCGCTGTTCTCGTGGGCGCTGTACTCCATTGGCAACAGCCGTTGGTTGGCCCGGCGGCCCGATCTTTCCGGACACGACTGGTCGCTGCTGACCGGCGTCGCCACCGGCGGGCTGGCGCTGCTGCTGGTGCCCAGCGCGTTCGTGCTGCCGTCGGCGAGTGCACATGCCTCGTCGGACTGGGTGTGGTTCTGGCTGATCTGCGCCGGTGTGGCGGTGGTGGCGTCGGTAGTCGGCAATGCCTGCTGGAACCGTGCGAGCCAGCATCTGCCGCTGACGCTGACCGGGCAGATGATCGTGTTCGAGACGCTGTTCGCGCTGTTGTATGGGTTTGCCTGGCAGCAGAGATGGCCGACGCTGATGGAACTGCTGGCGATTGCCTGCCTGGTGTCGGGTGTGCTGCTGTGCGCGCATGCGCATCGTCCGCCGCGTGCGGTGGCCGAGCACGTTGGCTGAAAACCGTTGCGCCGACTGAATGGTCACATTTGTAACGTTTTCGGAGACGTTCAGTGAAGATTGGCGGGTTCAGCTTTTTGCAGCGCAACACTTGACAAGCCGCCCGGAGGCGTTGTTTTCTTGGCACATGGTCCTGATCGCCGCCACCGCCGCACTGCTTGCCACCGCCCTTATCGGCGGCGCGCAGGCGTCCGGTCGCACCATCGGCACCACCACCATTACCACCGGTACCACTCGTCCGGTGCGGTCCGTCGTCTTCGCGTAACTTCCGAAAACCACGGCCCCGCACCAGACCAGGTGGCGGGGAATTCCCTTCAGCCTGGATGACGCGGGGCCTCAAACGAGGTCAACATGTCCATCGCTGCCGCTCCATCTTCCGCCGCCGCCGCTGCTTCCGCGTCGCTTTCGCCACTGAAGGTCGCCACCGCCACGGTGGTGCACAAGTTCGGCGGCACCTCGGTGGCGGACGCCGAGCGCTATCGCCACGTGGCCCAGCTGCTGCTGGCCCGCGACGAGGCCGTACAGGTCACCGTGGTGTCGGCGATGAAAGGCGTGACGGACGCGCTGATCGCACTGGCCGAGCGCGCCGCCGAAGACGCCCCGCAGTGGCGCGATGATTGGCATGCGTTGCGTGCACGCCACCGTGGTGCGGCCGTCGCACTGCTGGGTGAACATGCCGGGCCGACGCTGGAATGGCTGGATGCGCGCTTCGACCACCTGGCTGAAGTGCTGGCGGCGCTGGGCGTGATCGGCGGGCTGCCACTGGAAGTGCTGGACCGCGTGCAGGGACTGGGCGAGGTGTATTCAGCGCACCTGCTGGGGCACTACTTCCATAGTCTGGGCGAAGCCTGCGTGGTACTGGATGCACGCGAGGTGCTGGTGGTGGACCGCGGCGAACTCGGCGTGGACGTGGATTGGGAGCAGAGCGCGCAGCGGCTGGCTGAATGGAGGCAGGCGCACCCCGGCAATCGCGTGGTCGCCACCGGTTTCGTCGCCCGTGACCGCCGCGACCGCATCACCACTTTGGGCCGCAATGGCAGTGATTATTCCGGTGCGATCTTTGCGGCGCTGTTCAATGCGGATGAGCTGCACATCTGGACCGACGTGGACGGCGTGCTTTCGGCTGACCCACGCGTGGTGCCCGAAGCGGTCCAGCTGGAGGCGCTGAGCTACGACGAAGCCTGCGAACTGGCGTACTTCGGGGCCAAGGTGGTGCACCCGCAGACCATGTCGCCGGCAATCGAACGGGGTCTTCCGATCATCATCCGCAACACCTTCCAGCCCGATCACCCTGGCACCCGCATCACCGGCGAGCGCACCGTGGGCGGTCCGATCAAGGGGCTGACCCTGAGTCCGGACCTGGCCCTGCTGAACCTGGAAGGCACCGGATTGATCGGTGTGCCCGGCACCGCCGAGCGCGTGTTCGCAGCGCTGCGCAATGCGCATGTGTCGGTGGTGATGATCTCGCAAGGCTCGTCCGAACACTCCATCTGCTGCGTGGTGCGTCAAGCTGAAGCGGCGGCGGCACGTGCGGCGTTGTTGCAGGCCTTCGCCCATGAACTCAGCGTGGGTCAGGTGCAGCGCGTGCAGCTCACCGACAACGTCAGTGTGCTTGCGGCGGTGGGCGACGGCATGGCCGGGCAGCCGGGCGTGGCGGCACGGTTGTTTGAATCGCTGGGCCGTGCGCAGGTGAACATCCTGGCGATTGCGCAGGGCTCGTCCGAGCGCAACATCTCCGTGGCCGTGGACAGTGGTCAGGCGACCAAGGCATTGCGCGCGGCGCATGCCGGGTTCTGGCTGTCGCCGCAGACCTTCTCGGTGGGTGTGATCGGGCCCGGCAATGTCGGCGCTGCCTTGCTGGACCAGCTGTTGGCCACGCACGGTGGGCTGCTGGCCCGCGCCAATGTGGACCTGCGGCTGCGCGCGGTGGCCTCGCGCAGTCGCATGCGGCTGGAGCCGCGTGGTCTGAGCGGCGACTGGCGCACGGCGCTGGCGGAGCAGAGTGAAGCGTCCGACTTGGACAGATTCACCGATCACCTGCTGTCCGCCCACCTGCCGCATGCAATGATCATCGACTGCAGCGGCAGCGCCGAAGTGGCCGAGCGTTATGCCGGCTGGCTGGCCGCCGGCATCCACGTGGTCACCCCGAACAAGCAGGCCGGTGCTGGCCCGCTGGCCCGCTACCACGCCATTCGTGAGGCGGCCGCAGCCAGCGGCGCGCGCTTCCGTTACGAGGCCACGGTGGGTGCCGGGTTGCCGGTGATCACCACGCTGCGCGACCTGGTCGACACCGGCGATGAGATCCTGGCCATCGACGGTATCTTCTCCGGCACGCTGGCCTGGCTGTTCAACAAGTACGACGGGCAGGCCCCGTTCTCGCAGCTGGTGACCGAGGCGCGGCGGCTGGGCTACACCGAACCGGACCCGCGCGATGATCTTTCCGGCGTCGACGTGGCGCGCAAGCTGGTGATTTTGGCGCGGGAAGCAGGTCGCGAGCTGAGCCTTGAGCAGGTGCAGGTTGAAAGCCTGGTCCCCGAAGGCCTGCGCGAATCCAGCGTGGCCGACTTCATGGCCGGGCTGGCCAGCGTGGATGCAGCGTTTGCCCAACGGCTGGCGCAGGCACGTGCACGCGGCGCAGTGCTGCGTTATGTGGCGCGGCTGTCGAACGACGGCGCACAGGTGGGGCTGGTGGAACTGCCTGTCAGTCATGCCTTCGCCAATCTGCGTCTCACCGACAACGTGGTGTCGTTCACCACGCGTCGCTACTGCGACAACCCGCTGGTGGTGCAGGGCCCGGGTGCGGGGCCGGAGGTGACCGCCGCCGGTGTGTTTGCCGATGTGCTGCGCGTGGCCGCCGGCGAAGGAGCGCGGCTGTGAGCGAAGGCGACATTGCGAAGGCGTTTGCGCCGGCCTCGGTCGGCAACGTGGCAGTGGGTTTCGACATTCTGGGTCACGCCATTGCGGGCGTGGGCGACACGGTGGCGGTGCGGCGCATTGCTGACCCTGAAGTGCGCATCGCCGCAATACGCGGCACCACGGTGGACCTGCCGCTGGAAGCGGCCGCCAACACTGCCGGTGCGGCGTTGGTCGCATTGCGTGACGCATTGCCGCTGCCATTCGGATTCGAAGTGGAGATCGACAAGGGCATTCCGCTCGGCTCGGGCATGGGCGGCTCGGCGGCCTCCTGCGTGGCGGCGCTGGTGGCCGCCAACGCGCTGCTGGACGAACCGTTGTCGCGCGAGTCGCTGTATCCGTTCGCGCTCACCGGTGAGGCGGTGGCCAGCGGCGGCCGCCACGGCGACAACCTGGGGCCGATGCTGCTGGGCGGATTGGTGCTGAGCACGGCCGACCAGCTGGTGAAGCTGCCGGTGCCGGAGGCGTGGCACAGCCTGCTGGTGCATCCGGATGCGGTGCTGGAAACGCGCCGGGCGCGCGCCGCTTTGCAGGGGCATTACGCACTGTCCGAGTTCGTGACGCAGAGCGCCAACCTGGCGCTGGTGATCAGTGGCTGTTACAGCGGCGACGCCGCGCGGGTGCGGGCAGGGCTGCGTGACGTGCTGGTGGAACCGCGTCGTGCTTCTTTGATCGCTGGTTTTGAAGCCGCACGCGATGCGGCCCTGGCTGCCGGTGCAATGGGAGCCAGCATTTCGGGTGCCGGCCCCAGCGTGTTTGCGTGGTTCGAGCAGCGTGGCAGCGCCGAAGCGGCGCGTGCGTTGGTGCAGCGGGCGTTCGCAGATGTCGGCTTTGACAGCCAGGCCTGGGTATCGCCCTTGAACGCGCCGGCGGCGCATCTGCTGTGAGCGCGGCGCCGTTTTTCTTCTTTCAGGATCATCCATGAATTTTGTGTCTACCCGTCACGCCGCGCCTGCCGCGTCACTCAGCCAGGCACTGGCCGCCGGTCTCGCCCCCGATGGCGGTCTCTTTGTGCCGCAAGTGCGTCCACAGCCGCAGACCTGGACCGCACGCGGCAGCCTCGCTGCCAACGCCGAAGCGGTACTGTCCCCGCACTTTGCCGGTGATGCCTTGCAGGCAGATCTACCTGCATTGTGCGAGCAGGCGTTTACTTTCCCGGCTCCGCTGGTGCCGCTGTCCACGCCGCAGGACCATGTGCTGGAACTGTTCCATGGACCTACGGCTGCCTTCAAGGACTTCGGCGCGCGCTTCCTCGCCGCCAGCCTGTCGCGGTTGCCGCGGGATCAGAGCCGTCCGCTGACCATCGTGGTCGCAACTTCGGGCGACACCGGGGCGGCGGTGGCGGCGGCGTTCCATCGCCAGCCGGGTATCCGTGTGGTGGTGCTGTATCCGGACGGCCGGGTCTCGCCGCGGCAGGCGCATCAGCTCGGCTGCTTCGGCGACAACATCCACACCCTGCGAGTGGCCGGGTCATTCGATGACTGCCAGGCGATGGTGAAGCAGGCGCTGGGTGATGAGGAACTGCAGAAGCAGGTGCCGCTGAGTTCGGCCAACAGCATCAGTCTGGGGCGTTGGCTGCCGCAGATGAGTTACTACGCCGATGCCGCGTTGAACCACCACGCCGCCACCGGGGAGGTACTGAATCTGGTGGTGCCGACCGGCAACCTGGGCAACGCCATGGCGGCGGTTCTGGCGCGTGGCATGGGGTTGCCCATCGGCCAGATTGCGTTGGCCACCAACGCCAACGCGGTGCTGCCCCGATTCTTCCATGGTGCCGCATACAGCCCGGCGACCAGTGTGGCGACCTTGGCCAATGCCATGGACGTGGGGGCACCGAGCAACTTCGAGCGGCTGCGCTGGCTGTTTGGCGAGGACGATGTGGCGTTGCGAGGCGCATTCCGCAGCGAGTCCGTGGACGATGCGGCAATTCGTGAGGTAATCACCCGGCGTCATGTCGAGGCAGGGGAAGTGTTCTGCCCGCATACTGCGACGGCGGTGCATCTACTGGAGCAGTTGCGTGCGGAAGGCGTGCAGGGGCATTGGGCGGTGGCGGCAACCGCGCACCCCGCGAAGTTTGAGTCAGTGGTGGAGCCGTTGATCGGGCGGCCACTGGACGTGCCGGTAGCGTTGGCTGCGCTGCTGGAGCGGCCGGCCAGGGCGGAGGCGTGTGCGCCGGAGTATGCGGCGTTGCGAGAGGTGTTGTTGGGGTGATGGCATGAGGGGCATGGCCCGTCACTACGCAAAGATGTGCCGAACGGATGAACGCGTCGCTACGCGCCGTTGCGGTGCACCCCCACGCCCGGTAACGCGCGGTTGCGATGAACAATCCATGCCTGGCCATGCGCGATTGCGGTGAATCACCCACGTAGAGCCGGGCTTGCCCGGCTGCCGTTCGTTCGCGCGCAAAAGGCCAGCCGGGCAAGCCCGGCTCTACGACATCGTGTCGTCTTTATGCGAGAGAGCACCGCAGGGAGCGTTACGCCCAGCCTTCGTCCGCCGAAAGCTCGCGCAACCCGTCCTGATCCAGAATCTCAACGGTGTTCAGATGGGGCAGGGCAATCAATCCCTGCTGGCGCAGCTTGGTAAACGTACGGCTCACCGTTTCCATCGTCAGCCCCAGATGGTCGGCGATGTCGCCACGGCCCATCGGCAGGGTTACCCGCAGCGCATTCCCGCCCAGCGGTGCTTCGCGCGCGGCCAGCCGCAGCAGGAAATCAGCCAGCTTTTCTGCGGGCTGCAGGCGGCCCAGCGCCAGCGCGGCATCGGCGGCGGCGTCCAGCTCCTGGCAGGCGCGCTGCAGCAGCTTGCGCTCCAGGTGCGGGTAGCGCGCACGCAGGTCTTTCATCTGGCTCAACGCCACCCGGCACACACGGCTGTCGGCGATAGCTTCGATGTCGTAGCGGTGATGGTCGCTGCCGGTCAGGCCCAGGTAGTCGCCGGGCAGCACGAAGCTGCTGATCTGGCGGCGGCCGTCGGCCAGGGTGCGCACCAGCCGCAGCGCGCCACTGGTCAAGGTATAGACATGTTGGCGCGGCTCGCCGGCCCGGGCCAGGGTGGCTCCCAGCGGCAGCGGCTGTGACACGGTCACCCGTTCCAGTGCCTGCACTTCGTCCGGCGACAGCGCCGAGCAGACCGCCAGATGGCGGACAGAGCAGTGCAGGCAGTCCTTCAGCGTCGAACACCCCGGTGCGGGGTCGTCTGCAGCGGAAAGTGCGGTGCCGGAGTGGGGCCGGGTCATGGCATGC
Source organism: Stenotrophomonas maltophilia (assembly GCA_050983615.1). GTDB lineage: Bacteria > Pseudomonadota > Gammaproteobacteria > Xanthomonadales > Xanthomonadaceae > Stenotrophomonas > Stenotrophomonas maltophilia_AZ. The sequence goes on from CP158958.1 coordinate 1,973,760, forward strand.
CTGTGAACGGGACCCCCTTATGATACTTCATGCGGTGGTTCAGCCGGATTACAGCGCGTGGCTGCGGCCTGAAGGCCGGCTGCGGCTACAATAGGCGGCCCGCACCCCCCACGTTTCGAGCAGGAGCCCCGCAAGTGATCAAGCCCCGTACGCCGCCCGGCATCATGGAACTGCTGCCGCGCGAGCAGATCGCGTTCCAGCGCATGCTGGACGTCATCCGCCGCAACTACGAGCGGTTCGGGTTCCTGCCGGTGGAAACTCCGGTGTTCGAGCTGTCGGACGTGCTGCTGACCAAATCAGGCGGTGAAACCGAGCGCCAGGTGTACTTCGTGCAGTCCACCGGTGCGCTGGCCAACGCCGCTGAAGCGGGCGACAAGAGCCTGCCGGAGCTGGCCCTGCGTTTCGACCTGACCGTGCCGCTGGCCCGTTACGTGGCCGAGCACGAGCACGACCTGACCTTCCCGTTCCGCCGCTACCAGATGCAGCGCGTGTACCGAGGCGAGCGCGCGCAGCGTGGTCGTTTCCGCGAGTTCTACCAGTGCGACATTGACGTGATCGGCAAGGACACGCTGAGCACGCGCTACGACGCGGAGGTGCTGGCGGTGATCCACGCGGTGTTCTCGGAACTGCGCATCGGTGATTTCTCGGTGCAGTTGAACAACCGCAAGTTGATGCGTGGCTTCTTCGAAAGCCTGGGCGTGGCTGATGGCGAGCGCCAACTGGCGGTGCTGCGCGAAGTGGACAAGCTGGACAAGCGCGGCGCGGACTACGTGCGCGAAACGCTGACCGGCGAAGGCTTCGGCATTCCGGCCGAGCAGGTGGAGCGCATTCTGGCCTTCGTCGCGGTGCGTTCGAGCAGCCATGCCGACGCGCTGGCGCAGCTGGATGCGCTGGTGGTAGACGCCGCTACAAGCGAAACCTTGAGGGTGGGCGTGGCCGAACTGCGCGAAGTGCTGGAGCTGGTAAAGGCGCTGGGCGTGCCGGAAACGGCGTATTGCCTGAACTTCTCCATCGCGCGTGGCCTGGATTACTACACCGGCACTGTGTACGAAACCACGCTGACCGACCACCCGCAGATTGGTTCGATCTGCTCGGGCGGCCGTTATGAAGACCTGGCCAGCCACTACAGCAAGTCGAAGCTGCCGGGCGTGGGCATTTCCATCGGCCTGACTCGCCTGTTCTGGCAGCTGCGTGAGGCCGGCCTGATTGCCGGCATCGAAGACAGCAGCGTGCACGCGCTGGTGGCCTTGATGGACGACAACGGCCTGCCGGGCTCGCTGGACCTGGCCCGCCGCCTGCGCGCCGGTGGCATCAACACCGAGGTGCAGATGGAGCCGAAGAAAATCGGCAAGCAGTTCCAGTACGCCGCGAAGGCAGGCATCCGTTTCGTGGTGCTGGCCGGCGAGGACGAACTGGCACGCGGCGTGGTGGCAGTGAAAGACCTGCTGCGCGAGCAGCAGTTCGAAGTCGCCCGCGAAGAGCTGGCCAGCGCATTGCAGGTAGAGCTGGAGCAGACCCGCGCGATGGCGTGACGACAACGGCACCTGACGGTGCCGTTGTTATTTCTGGGCTACCTAGAGCCGGGCTTGCCCGGCTGCTGTTGGATCCATGCCAACAACTCCCGGCTCACGGAACCCCTGGTTTGGCGGCTCGGAATGGGCGTTCCGGGGAACGGCGTGAATCCATCCCTGGAGCCTTGATCGCCGCTTGCACGTGTGCGCAATGCTGCGCACACGGCAAGGCCGGGGTCGGGCGTCCTGCCCAACCCGTCGGGCGCATGCGCCCGACCCATGCGGCTCACGCCCCCTCCAGCCCATCCCGAGCCGCCATCGATAGATCGTCGGCGGCCATCGAAGATCAAAACCCGTTCGTCGCTCCGGTGGGATCGGTCGACAGACGATCGCCGTGATATCCCCAACCTCCAATAACGCATGACCCCGGATCGACATCGCCGTTGATGTTGCCGTGGCGTTCCCCATGGCCACCGGCCAACTGTCTGGGGCGTGCCGGGGTGGGTTTGCGGGACCGTAGAAAACATGGATGTTTTCTACGAGCCCCCATGGGCGAAGGCGCGCTGCTTGCGAAGCACTGCCTCGCGTGCGACTGAACGCCCAACCGCTGGCGGTTGGGCCGGGGCCCGGAGGGCGGTTCATGGCGTGTCCCGCAACCCCTCCGGCACGCCCAAACACGGGTGCCGATGAGAACCAGCGGTTGTTCGCACGAATCCTCCAACAGCAGCCGGGCAAGCCCGGCTCTACGAAAGCCAAAGCCCCAGATGAATCGGGAGCCCCAGCGATTTGGCATGGAGCCGAATTTGCGCTAATGTAATAGCACGCTATTACATTGATACGATGAAGACACGCCCCGACCCCCGCCAGAAGGACCCCCAGGCCGACCTTGAATGCCTGGCACGGGCCTTTGCTGGCCTGACTGAACCTGAACAGGTGACCGCCTTCCTGCGTGACCTGTGCACCCCGGCGGAGCTGGAGGCCCTGGCTGACCGCTGGAAGGTCGTGCCGCTGCTGCAGCAGGGCGTGCCGTATCGCGAAATCCATGAGTTGACCGGTGTCAGCGTGACCACCACCGGGCGTGTCGCCCGTTCCCTCGAGCATGGGCATCGCGGCTATGCCGCCGCCATCGCCGTCACGACTGCCACCCCCGAATCCGAGTAGAGACCTCCCCATGAGTGCAACCCAGAACGCCCCGGTCCGCGACCGGCTGCGTATTGCCATCCAGAAGAGTGGCCGGCTCGCCGAGCCCGCCCGCAGCCTGCTCACCGCCTGTGGGCTGAGCTGGCGGCAGAGCCGCGACAAGCTGTTCTGCTATGGCGAATCGCTGCCGGTGGACCTGCTGCTGGTCCGCGATGACGACATTCCCGGCCTGATCGCCGACGGCGTCTGCGACTTCGGCATCGTCGGCCGCAACGAACTGGACGAGCAGGCCGCCGCGCGCCGCCAGATCGGACTGCCCGACACGTACCAGGCTCTGCGCGGGCTCAACTTCGGCCAATGCCGGCTGATGCTGGCCGTGCCCGAGGAGTGGGACTGGCAGGGCGTGCAGCAGTTGGCCGGGAAGCGCATTGCCACCAGTTATCCCGCCATCCTCACCGACTGGCTGGTCGCCCAGGGCGTCGACGCCCAGGTCGTTGAGCTTTCCGGTTCGGTCGAAATCGCGCCGCGCCTGGGCACCGCCGACCTGATCTGCGACCTCGTTTCAAGCGGCGCAACACTGGCGGCCAACCAGCTCAAGCCGGTCGAAACCCTGCTTGAAAGCGAAGCCGTACTCGCCGGCCCGGTGCGCACCCCCGACGACGCCCGCGCCGGCCTGATGGCCATGCTGCTGCGTCGCCTGGACGGCGTGGTCAAGCAACAGGACAGCAAGCTGCTGATGTTCCGCGCCGCCGCCGAGCGCGTGAGCGAACTTAGCCGCCTGCTGCCCGACGCCGATCCACTGGAACAGCTGCCCGATGATGGCGGCCACCTGCGCCTGCAGACCATGTGCCACGGTGCGCTCACCTGGCAGCGCCTGGAAGAACTGGAGCGCGCCGGTGCGCAGGGATTGAAGGTACTGAGCGTGGAGCGGTCGCTGGCATGAACCGTCTGCAATGGAATCAACTCGATAGCGACGCCCAGGCCGATGCCCTGCAGCGCCCGGTACAGGCGGTGGCCGCACGCACCCGTGAATCAGTCGCCGCCTTGATTGCTGCCGTGCGCGAAGACGGTGATGCCGCACTTCGCGAAATCAGCTTGCGCTTCGACGGCATTGCACCTGACAGCTTTGAAGTGAGCGACGAGGAATTCGCAGCCGCCGAACGTGCGGTGCCCGCCGAATTGCGCCAGGCGATGATTGATGCTGCCGAACGCATCCGCGTCTTCCACAAGGCCGGCATGAGCCAGGGTTACGCGGTGGAAACCGCGCCCGGGGTGCGCTGCGAACGCATGGTCCGCGCGATAGGCCGGGTCGGCCTGTACGTGCCGGCGGGCAGTGCGCCTTTGCCGTCCACTGCGCTGATGCTGGGTGTACCGGCGCAGCTGGCCGGCTGCCGCGAAGTGGTACTGTGCACGCCGCCGCGCAAGGACGGCACCGCTGATCCGGCCGTGCTGGTGGCCGCCCGCCTCACCGGCGTGGACCGGGTGTTCAAGCTCGGCGGCGCACAGGCGATTGCCGCAATGGCCTACGGCACCGACAGCGTGCCGGCCTGCGACAAACTGTTCGGGCCGGGCAACAGCTATGTGACTGAAGCCAAGCAGCAGGTCGCGCAGGACGGCGCTGCCGCCATCGACATGCCCGCTGGCCCGTCGGAAGTGCTGGTGATTGCCGACGCAGGAGCCAACCCCGCGTTCGTCGCCGCCGATCTGCTGTCGCAGGCCGAGCACGGCCCGGATTCGCAGGTGCTGCTGCTCACCGACAATGCGGCGCTGCTGCAACAGGTGGAGACACAGGTGCAGGTGCAACTGGCGCAGCTGTCCCGCGCGGACATCGCCACGCAGGCATTGGACAGCTCCAGACTGATCCTGGTCGAGTCACTGGTGCAGGCGTTCCAGATCAGCAACCGCTACGCACCCGAACACCTGATTCTGGCCCTGCGCGAACCGCGTGACTGGTTGCCGCAGGTGGAAGCAGCCGGTTCGGTGTTCCTGGGCGACTACACACCCGAAGCGCTGGGCGACTATTGCAGCGGCACCAACCACGTGCTGCCCACGGCCGGTGCCGCGCGCGCCTACAGTGGCGTGAGCGTGTCCAGCTTCCAGAACATGATCAGCGTGCAGCAGGCCACGGTGCAGGGTATTGCCGGCATCGGTGACAGTGCGCGCGTGCTGGCCCGCGCTGAAGGCCTGGACGCGCACGAGAATGCGGTGGCGCTGCGCATGGAGACAGCGGCATGAACGCCTCCTCTGTACTTTCGCTGGTGCGCGAGGATCTGCGCGCATTCGCGGGTTATTCCTCGGCGCGCAGCAGCGCGCTGGTGGGCGATGTCTGGCTCAACGCCAACGAGTCCGCTTGGGCCAACCCGGCCGACCCGCAGGGCAGCGCACGCCGCTACCCGGAGCCGCAGCCGGAGGCGCTGCGCGCGCGGCTGGCCGCGTTGTACGACTGCACGCCCGAGCAACTGCTGATCGGGCGCGGCAGCGACGAAGCCATCGACCTGCTGGTGCGCGCCCTGTGCGAACCGGGCCGCGACGCAGTGCTGGTGACGCCGCCGGTGTTCGGCATGTACGCGGTGTGCGCGCGTCTGCAGAACGCGCCGCTGCTGGAAGTGCCGCTGGTGGACAGCGAGAGCGGGCTGAACGCCGACATCGACGCCATCATCGCCGCCGCGCTTTCGGGCAAAGCCAAGCTGGTGTTCCTGTGCACACCGTCGAACCCGGCGGGCAGCAGCATCGCCTTGGCCGAGATCGAACACGTGGCGACCGCACTGCGGGGCAGGGCGGTGGTGGTGGTCGACGAAGCGTATGGCGAGTACGCCGAGCAGCCTTCCGCCGTCACTCTGCTGGGTCGCTACGACAATCTAGCCGTGCTGCGCACGCTGTCCAAGGCGCACGCGCTTGCTGCGGCCCGCATCGGTTCGCTGATCGCCGCGCCGGAACTGATCCAGTTGCTGCGCCGCTGCCAGGCCCCGTACCCGGTGCCGGCACCCTGCAGTGCCCTGGCGCTGGCCGCACTGGAGCCGGCGGCGCTGACCACCACCGCAGCGCGCGTGGCCGAAGTAAAGGCCGAGCGCGCGCGCCTGCAGCAGGCGCTGCAGCATGCGCCCGGCGTGCAACGGGTCTACGCCTCGCAGGGGAACTACCTGCTGGTTCGCTTCAATGACGCGCAGGCGGCATTCGACGCGCTGCTCGCCGCCGGTGTGGTGGTGCGTGACCAGCGGGCCGCCCCGCAGCTGGGCGATGCCCTGCGCATCACCGTGGGCAGCCCGGGCGAGAACGACCGTGTGCTGCAGGTACTCACCGCCGGGAGGGCCGCCGCATGACCCCCATTCTGTTCGTCGACCGTGACGGCACCCTGATTGAAGAGCCGGCCGATTTCCAGATCGACGCGTACGAGAAGATCCGTTTCGTGCGCGATGTGATTCCGGCCATGCTCAAGCTGCGCGACGCCGGCTACCAGTTCGTGATTGTCAGCAACCAGGACGGGCTGGGCAGCGAAGGCTACCCGCAGGCACGCTTCGACGGCCCCAACAACCTGATGCTGCAGATTTTCGAAAGCCAGGGCATCGTGTTCCGTGACGTGCTGATTGACGGCACCTGGCCGCACGACAACGCGCCGACCCGCAAGCCGGGCATCGGCATGATGCTGCCTTACCTGCAGGACCGCAGCATCGACTGGGCACGCTCGGCGATGGTCGGCGACCGCCCGACCGACATCCAGTTCGCGCAGAACATGAACATCCGCGGCTTCCAGCTGCGCACCGAGCAGTTCGGCGGCGAGTGGGACTGGAACGGCATTGCCCACGAACTGGCCGACGCCCCGCGCCGCGCCACCGTGCAGCGCAATACCAAGGAAACCCGCATCCGCGTCGATGTGGACCTGGACCGCACCGCCGAACCGAAAACCCACACCGGCCTACCGTTCTTCGACCACATGCTGGAACAGATCGGCAAGCACGGCGGTTTCGCGCTCAGCGTGCAGGCCGAAGGCGATCTGCACATCGACGAACACCACACCATCGAAGACACCGGGCTGGCGTTGGGTCAGGCGCTGCGTGAAGCGCTGGGCGACAAGCGCGGCATCGGCCGTTACGGCTTCACCCTGCCGATGGACGAAACCCTGGCCAGTGCCGCGCTGGATTTCAGCGGCCGCCCGTACTTTGTATTCGAAGGTGAATTCAAGCGCGAACGCGTGGGCGACATGCCGACCGAACTGGTGCCGCACTTCTTCCGCTCGCTGTGCGATGCGTCCGGCCTGAACCTGCACCTGAGCGTGCGCGGCGACAACGACCACCACAAGGTGGAAGCCTGCTTCAAGGCGCTGGCGCGTGCATTGCGCCAGGCACTGCCGCGCCAGGGCACGGCGCTGCCCAGCACCAAGGGGGCGCTGTGACAGACGTTGCGCTGATTGATGCTGGCGGAGCCAACCTGGGTTCGGTGCGCTACGCACTGGAGCGCCTCGGCGCACGCGTGCAGCTGGTGCGAACTGCGGCCGGGCTGCAAGGCGCGCAGCGGGTGATCCTGCCCGGTGTGGGCGCGGCCAGGCCGGCCATGCAACGCCTGCACGAGCAGGGGCTGGTGGAGCCGCTGCGGCGGCTGGAATCACCGTTGATGGGTATCTGCCTGGGCATGCAGTTGTTGTTCGAGCATTCGGAAGAGTCCGGGGTGGAAACGCTGGCGCTGATTCCCGGCACGGTGCGCAAGCTGGTGCCAGCCACCGGCATCCGCGTGCCGCACATGGGCTGGAACCGGCTGCTGCCGCTGAAACCTTCACTGCTGCTGAAGGACATTCCCGAGCGCGCCAGCGCCTACTTCGTGCACAGCTACGCTGCACCGCTGAACGCCCATACCGTGGCCGCCTGCGACCACGGTGGCCTGTTCACCGCGATGGTGGAGCAGGGCCGCTACTTCGGTGCCCAGTTCCATCCCGAGCGTTCCGGCGACACCGGTTCGCTGATGCTGCGCAATTTCCTTGAGGGCACTGCTGCATGAGCTTCACTGTTTACCCCGCACTGGATATCCGCGAAGGCCGCGTGGTGCGCCTGCGCCAGGGCGACTACGCGCAGGAAACCCACTACGGCGACGACCCGCTGCCGCGCGCGCAGGCATTCCAGGCGCAGGGCGCAAGCTGGATGCACCTGGTGGACCTGGACGCGGCCCGCGCCGGCGGCTACACCCTGGCCCCGCTGCTGGGCGAGATCCGCGCCCACACCGGCCTGCAGGTGCAGACAGGCGGTGGCGTGCGCGGCCGCGACGACGTGGCACGCATTCTGGATGCGGGTGCCAGCCGTGTGGTGGTGGGCTCGCTGGCGGTACGTGAGCCGGAGCAGGTGATCGGTTGGCTGGCCGAGTTCGGCCCGGAACGCATCACCATCGCACTGGACGCCCGCCAGGACGCACAGGGCCTGTGGCAGCTGCCGGTACACGGCTGGACCGAGAACGCCGGGGTCACCCTGGATGTGCTGGCCGACCGCTATGCGGCCGCCGGCCTGCGCCACCTCCTGTGCACCGACATCGCCCGCGACGGCATGCTGGCCGGGCCGAATCTGGAACTCTACGGTTACCTCGCCGCACGTCTGCCGGGCGTGGCGGTGCAGGCCTCCGGTGGCGTGCGTGACGTCGCCGACGTGGCCGCTGCACGGGCGGCGGGCTGCGCCGGTGCGGTGCTGGGCAAGGCGCTGCTGGAACAGCGCATGGACCTTGGCGAGGCACTGGCATGTTGAGCCGGCGCATCGTTCCCTGCCTGGACGTTCGCGATGGCCGCGTGGTCAAGGGCGTGCGCTTCCGTGACCACGTCGACATGGGCGACATTGCCGAGCTGGCGCAGCGCTATCGCGACCAGGGCGCGGACGAACTGGTGTTCTATGACATCGGGGCCAGCCCGGAAGCACGCTCGGTGGACGTGGCGTGGATCGAGCGTATCGCGCGCCTGATCGACATTCCGTTCTGCGTGGCCGGTGGCATCGACAGCGTGGACACTGCGCGCCGGGTGCTGTTTGCCGGTGCCGACAAGATTTCGATCAACTCGCCAGCACTGGGTCGACCGGAACTGATCACCGAGCTGGCCGACGAGTTCGGCGTGCAGTGCGTGGTGGTCGGCATCGACTCGGTGCGCGAAGCGGACGGCCAGTGGCGCGTGCGCCGTTTCACCGGCGACCCGAGCAAGACCCAGGCGGTGCCCGTGCGGACCCTGGACTGGGTGCAGGAAGTGCAGCGCCGGGGGGCCGGCGAGATCGTGCTGAACTGCATGGACAGTGACGGCGTGCGCCGTGGCTACGATGTGGAGCAGCTGGCTCAGGCCCGTGCGGTCTGCCATGTGCCGTTGATCGCCTCCGGCGGGGCCGGCGAGATGCGGCACTTCGCCGATGTGTTCGACCAGGCCGACGTGGACGGGGCGCTGGCCGCCAGCGTGTTCCACAGTGGGTCCATTGCCATTCCCGCGCTGAAGCAGTTCCTGCGCGCGCAACAGATCGAGGTACGCGATGTCTATTGAAGTGCTGCCGTCCCGGCAGGCGCTGGAGCAGCTGGACTGGTCAAAGGGCGACGGCCTGCTGCCGGTGGTGGTGCAGGACGCCGACACCCTGGCAGTGCTGATGCTGGGCTACGCCAATGCAGAATCATTGGCGGTCACCCTGGCCAGTGGCCAGATGACCTTCTTCAGCCGCAGCAAGCAGCGCCTGTGGACCAAGGGCGAGTCCTCCGGGAACGTGCTCAGCGTGCTGGCGGTGCGGATCGACTGCGACAACGACACGCTGCTGGTGACCGCGCGCCCGGCTGGCCCCACCTGCCATACCGGCGCGGAAAGTTGCTTCGAGCGTGCCCCGGGCAGCTTCCTCGGGCGTCTGGACGCCCTGGTGCAGCAGCGTGAGCAGCAGCGCCCCGAGGGGAGCTACACCACCCGTCTGTTCGAAGCCGGTGTGCGCCGCATCGCGCAGAAGGTGGGCGAGGAAGGGGTGGAAACCGCGCTGGCCGGAGTGGTGCAGGACGACGCCGCACTACTGGGGGAGTCGGCCGACCTGCTGTTCCACCTGATTGTGCTGCTTCGCGCGCGCGGCCTTTCGCTGGACGACGCGGTCGCCGTGCTGCGGGAACGACACGCCCGCTGATGCTGCACGCACGCGTTTAACGTTGGTGCAACGCGGCCCGCGCGATGATGTGCGGCTTTACAATCGCTACCCTTCGATACGGACCGCTCCGATGACCTGCAAGACCGCCTGGCTGGCCTGTTTGCTGCTGATTTCCGCACCGGCTTGGGCCGCCAGCGAGGCCACCGTCACCGGCAAGGTCTACCAGGAACGCGATGGCAAGCCCGGGCGTGGCCCGACCGACCCGGCACTTGCCGGCGTACAGGTGTCCAACGGCGAAGTGATCGTGCGTACGGCGGCGGATGGCAGCTACAGCCTGCCGGTGCGCGACGGCCAGACCGTGTTCGTGATCAAGCCGGATGAGTTCCGCTTTCCGGCCCGCGCAGATGGCATGCCCGGCTTCTGGCGGCACTATGTGCCGCAGGGCTCGCCGAAGCTGAAGTACGACGGCATCGCGGCCACCGGCAGCAATACCCGCAACTGGGATTTCGCGCTGGAGCCACTGAAGGACGCTGATGGCGCGCGCGACGGTTTCGACATGCTGGTGTTCACCGATTCGCAGACCGCCACCCGCCAGGAGGTGGGCTATTACCAGCGCGCCATCGTCGATCCGATCATCGGCAAGCACAAGGCGCGGCTGGGTACCACGCTGGGCGATATCGTCAACGACGACCTGAGCCTGTACCCGGAACTCAACAAGGCCACTGCGCAGCTGCAGGTGCCGTGGTTCCATGTACCGGGCAACCACGACCTGGACTTTGATGCCGCCACCGACCAGCACTCGCTGGACAGCTGGCGCGCCGTGTACGGCCCCGACACCTATGCGGTGGAAGAAGGGGGGGCCAGCTTTGTATTCCTGGATGACGTGGTTTATGACCCGAACGCAAAGCCGAAGTACGTCGGCGGCCTGCGCCCGGACCAGTTCACCTTCCTGGCCAACTATCTGAAAGCCCTTCCGCGCGATCGTCTGCTCGTGCTGGGCATGCACATTCCACTGTTCGATGCCGCGCCGGGCCGGGAGACCTTCCGTCACGCCGACCGCGCCAAGCTGTTCGCGCTATTGAAGGACTTCCCGCACGTGCTGGTGCTGAGCGGCCACAGCCACACCCAGCAGCACCATTACCATGGTGCGGCCGAGGGCTGGCAGGGCGCGAAACCGCTGCACGAGTACAACGTGGGCGCGGCCTGCGGTGCGTTCTGGTCCGGTGTGAAAGACAGCAACGGCATTCCCGACGCCACCATGAGCGACGGTACCCCGAACGGCTATGCGGTGCTGAGCGTGAAGCCGGCCGGCGAGTACGCGCTGCGCTACTACGTGGCGCGCGCGCCGGACGACTACCAGATTGCCCTGCACGCGCCCAAGGTGCTGCGCAAGGGCGCTTACCCGGCCTGGGGCGTGTATGCCAACGTGTTCATGGGCCAGGACGACACCGCCGTGGAGTATCGCGTGGACGGTGGCGCATGGCAGCCGATGAAGCGTGTCGAGCAGCCGGATCCGCGTCTGCTGGTGGAGAACGTGGCCGATGACCTGGCCGAGAAACTGCGTGGCTTCGACCGTTCGCCGGAAGCCACTGCCTCGCCGCATCTCTGGCGCGGCGCGCTGCCGACCGACCTGGCCGCCGGCGAGCACAAGGTGGAAGTGCGCGCGGCACAGGCGGATGGCTCCACGGCCACGGCCAGCACGACGTATCGGCTGCAGGTTGCCAAGCCCTGACGCTTTGTGCCCGGACGCCCCGGCGCTGATGCTCGATGCACCGTAGAGCCGGGCTTGCCCGGCTTGGGGCGTTCGACGCGGGTGGGGTGGACACGGGGTTTCCTCCTTCAATCCGGGTTCGTCGCGCAGCCGGGCAAGCCCGGCTCTACGTCCCCCATACGTAACAGTACGGCACGTATTGGTTTGCAAGCGACCATCGATCAACGAAAATCCCCTCAATGCATCATTTTCTAGCCAAGGCCCGTGCGTGAGCGCTGCGACCCCGTTACCCGATCCGGCGCTGCGTCGCTCTGTTCCCGCTGAAACCCTGGTCGTGGCCGACGTCGGCGGGACCTATGCGCGTGTTGCGCTGGCCGAGGTCGCGCCGGGGCAGCCACCTCGCATCACCGCGCTGCGCCGCTACGCCTGCGCCGAACACGCCAGCCTGGCCTCGATTCTGGCCGACTTCGGTGCCAGTCTGCCGCAGCTGCCTTCGGTGGCGGTCGTCGCCATTGCCGGCGTGCTCAAGGGCGATGACCTGGTCAACACCAACCTGCCGTGGCCGGTGTCGGTGCAGGCCACCCGTCGTGATGCGCAGCTGGCAACGCTGGAACTGATCAACGACTTCGAAGCGGTGGCCTACGCGATCCCGTTTGTGGACGCGCAGACACCCGTGTCGCTCACCCCGGACGCGCCGCAGGCAAACGGCTGGCCGGCACTGGTACTCGGTGCCGGCACCGGCCTGGGCGCTGCGCTGCGCTTTGAAGCTGGTTCACGTGCGGTATTGGCCAGCGAGGCGGGGCACGCCGCGCTGGGCGCGGGCAATGCACTGGAACTGCAGGTGCTGCAGCTGCTGCTGCAGCGCTGGGAACACGTGGACAACGAACGCGTGCTGTCCGGCACCGGGCTGATGAATCTGTACCCGGCGCTGTGCGTGCTGCGCGGTGTGCGCGTGCAGTGGACGAGCCCGGAAGCGCTGATCAGCGCCGCGCTGGACGGCGAAGATGCCGTGGCCGTGGAGACCCTGGAGGTGTTCTGCGGTTGGCTGGGCAGCCTGGCCGGTGACCTCGCGGTCAGCTTCGGCGCGCGCTCCGTGTACCTGGCCGGTGGCATTTCCGCGCACGTGGCGCGCTTCCTGCATGACGGCCGTTTCCGTGACCGCTTCCTGGCCAAGGGCGTGATGCGTCCGGTGCTGGAGCAGGTGCCGGTATGGCGGGTGGAACACGGTGAGCTGGGCGTGCTGGGTGCTGCCGTGTGGTACGACGAACATCGCCGCGCAGCGGCGTGACAACAACACCCGACCCTCCGGGGCCGGCGCATGGCAACGGGAGAGGCACCGCGTGACAGATCGCAGAACATTTCTACAGGCCGGTGCACTGGCCGCCGGCGTGGCCGCTTTTCCGCGCGTACAGGCCAGGGCCACAGGCCGCGCCCGTGTCGTATCGACCTGGGACTTTGGCGTTGGAGCCAATCAGGCGGCATGGAAGGTGTTGGGCAACGGCGGCAGCGCGCTGGACGCGGTGGAAGCCGGTGCGCGCTGGGCTGAAAGCGAGCTGTGCAATCCCACCGTGGGCCGCTGCGGAAATCCGGACCGGGATGGGGTGCTTAGCCTGGACGCCAGCATCATGAAGGGTGATGGCAGCTGCGGATCGGTGGCGGCGCTGGTGGACATCGCACACCCGGTATCGGTGGCCCGCAAGGTGATGGAACAGACCCCGCACGTGATGCTGGTGGGCGAGGGCGCACAGCAGTTCGCCCTGCAGCAGGGCTTCAAGCGCGAGAAGCTGCTGACCCCGGAAGCAGAGAAGGCGTGGCGCGAGTGGTTGAAGACCGCGCAGTACACGCCGGAAATCAATGCCGAGCGGCGCGGCCGCCCGGGCGACAGCAGCAACCACGATACGCTGGGCATGCTGGCAGTGGACGCGCACGGGCAACTGGCCGGTGCGTGCACCACCAGTGGCATGGCGTGGAAGCTGCACGGCCGCGTAGGTGACAGCCCGATCATCGGGGCCGGCCTGTATGTGGACAATGAAGTTGGCGCGGCCACTGCATCGGGCGTAGGTGAGGAGATGATCCGCAATGCGGCGTCGTTCCTGGTGGTGGAACTGATGCGGCAAGGCCGCACCCCGGCCCAGGCCTGCCGCGAGGCGATCGCACGCGTGGTGCGCAAGCGCCCAGAAGCCAGCAAGACCCTGCAGGTGTGTTTCCTGGCGCTGGGTCGCAACGGTGAAGTGGGCGCATATGCCTTGCACCGGGGATTCGTTTACGCGGTCTGTGATGCCGAACGCCAGGACGATCTGCGCGATGCAGCCTCGGTGTATACCACGGAGCAGACCTGAGCATGGGTTACGTGCTGGAAATCGCCTCCAACTCCGTGGCTTCAGCGCTGGCTGCGCAGCGGGGTGGGGCGGATCGCATCGAGCTGTTCGACAACCTGGCCGAGGGCGGCACCACGCCGTCGTTCGGCAGCATCGCGCTGGCCCGCGAGCAGCTGCAGATTCCGTTGTTCGTGTTGATCCGGCCACGCCCGGGTGATTTTCATTACGACGGGCTGGAGCGTGAGCTCATGTTGCGTGACATCCAGCAGTGCCGGGCACTGGGCTGCGACGGCGTGGTGATCGGCGCGTTGGATGCCGATGGTAATGTGGATGTGCCGTTGTGCCGCGAGCTGGTACAGGCGGCCGGATTGATGCAGGTGACCTTCCATCGCGCGTTCGATGCGGCGCGTGATCTTTCGGCAGCGTTGGAGGACGTGATTTCGCTCGGTTGCCGGCGGGTGCTGAGTTCGGGCGGCCAGGCCAGCGCGGAGGCGGGCGCTGGGGAGCTGGCGGCTTTGGTGAAGCAGGCGGCAGGTCGCGTGAGTGTCATGGCCGGCGCGGGGATCACGCCCGGCAACATCGCGGCGGTGGCCCAGACCACGGGGTGCATTGAGCTGCACGCCTCAGCCAAGGGTCCGCGGCGTTCCGACATGCAATTCCACAACCCGGCACTGGTCGGTTTGTCTCCTGACTGGGTCGCTACCGACGCCGACGAAGTCGCCGCCTTGCGCGCCAGCATCGCGTAGAGCCGGGCTTGCCCGGCTGCTGTTGGATTCGCGCGACCCACCGTCACCGGTTTCCGTGTTTGGGCGCACCGGGGTGGGTTTGCGGGACACGCCGTGAATCCCCCTCCGGGGCCCGGCCCAACCGCTGGCGGTTGGGCCGGGCCCCGGAGGGGGATTCACGCCGTCCCCCGGAACGCCCGTCCCGAGCCGCCAAACCAGGGACGCGATGACCACTGGCTGTTCGCACAAATCCAACAGACAAAAAACGGCAGCCACCTGTACCAGCGCGGCTGCCGTGGAGGAACATCCCCCGCCGTGACGTGCGGCGGGGGCAGGACTCAGAACTTGTAGGTCGCGCCGAAGTACAGCTGGCGGCCGGTGTACAGGTTGGAGATCAGGCGGGCGTCGGTGTCGTTGCCCAGGTGGATGCGCTGCTCCGACTTGGTCGCGTTCAACACCGAAGCGGTGAAGGTCAGCGAGTCGGTGAAGTTGTAGGCCACGTTCAGATCCAGCTGGTCGTACGGCTCGCTGTACTCGGTCATGCCCGCGGTCAAGCCACCCACGATTTCGCCACGGCGGTTGTACGAGGCACGCGCCAGGAACTTCTCGTTCTCATAGAACACCGTCACGTTGGCCTGGTTCTTCGCGCTGCCGACCAGCGGCGACGCGCCCAGGTCCTGGCCGTCCAGCACGATCGAGGCCAGGTTGGTGTCGTTGTAGGTGTAGTTCGCCTGCACGCCCAGACCGAAGTCGAAGGTGTACTGGCCGTACAGTTCCACGCCCTGCGACACGCCATCACGGCCGTTCGCTTCGGTTTCGTAGTCCTGCACCGTCACCGTCTGGCCGCCCACTTCCATCTGCAGGTCACGCACCACCGGCACCGTGAAGTTGTTCACTTCCTTGCGGAACAGGCCAATGCCCGCCACCGCACCCGGCTTGAAGTACCACTCCAGGCCGATGTCGTACTGGTTGGCTTCGAACGGTTCCAGGTTCTTGTTGCTGCCATGGCCCGCCCAGCCTTCCTCCGGCGCACCACCGGCCACGCGGCGGTCGTTCACGTACTCGGCGCTGTAGTAGCTCAGCGCGCCCGGGGCGGCGATGCTGGTGTAGCTCGGGCGTGCGATCACCTTCGAGGCTGCACCGCGCAGCACCAGGTTATCCGTGATGTCCCAGGCGATGTTGAAGCTCGGCAGGAAGTCGGTGTAGGTCTTGTCCGAACCGATCAGTTCAAAGGTCTTCTCACGTGCCAGGTTGTCCGGCAGACGCACGAAGCCGCTTTCACAGCCGTAGGTCGGGAACGCGGCCGCGGCCGGGTCGTCGCACGACATCGGCGCGCCCGAGGCGTTGTCCAGGAAGTAATCGTTGAAACGTTCGATCGAATCGCTCGACTGCGCGAACTGCTCGGTGCGCACCATGCGCACACCGACGTTACCGCGCAGACGCTCGGTACGGAAGTTGACCTGGAAGTAGCCCGAGTAGATTTTCTCGTTGACGTTGTAGACGAAGTCTTCTTCGACCCGGTTATGCGAACCGCCGTAGGTCTGGTTCAGGTAGTTGATGTACGCCGGGTAGTTGATGCCCGGGAACACGTTCGCATCGAAGCCGCCGCGGATGCCGCTGATCGGGTTGGACAGGAAGAAGCCCGGCTGGGCGATGCCCGCCGTGCTGTCACAGCCCGCCTGGTAGCGGTTGTTGTCATAGTCGGCCGGGTCGGTGCCCGGGCACACCCAGTAGGTATTGCCGGTATTGCGGTGGACCTTGCCGTCACGGTACTTCGCGCCGAACTGGATCGAATCCAGCCAGCCGGTCTCGAACAGCTTGGTGAAGTCGGCCTGGAAGTAGTTCTGCTCCACTTCCGTCTGCATCCACGACGAATCGGTCGAGCCGGTGTCCACTTCGGCAATACCGTTCATCAGCTGCTGCTGCAGATCCGGCGAGAAGGTCACCGACGGCGTGCCGGTCAGGTCCCACACGGTGTAGCGGTTGCCGGCTTCCCACACGCCATCGACACGGCGACGCGGCTTGGCCGACATGCGGAAGTTCATCGACGGACCACCTTCAGACCAGGTCCGGCCGCCGGTGAACGATGCCTTCCACAGCGGGCTGATGTCCCAGTCGATGCTCAGGTCGGCGGTCTGCGACAGCGCCTTTTCGCGGCTGTAACCACCGGTCAGCTGCGGGGTCGGCACGGTGCAGTCGTCCGGACCCCAGCCACCCGGGGCCATGCCCGCGGCAGCGGCCTGGTCTTCACTGCAGTAATAGGTCTTGCCGGCCTGCTTCTCGAACTGCGCGCCGGTGACAATGGTGCCGCTCGGGTCCATGGTCAGCCCGTTGAGCAGGCGACCACCGGCCCAGTTGCCGTCCTGGTTGTAGCGCGCCATGTTCCATTCCGGCACCTTCAGCATGTGCTGCTCGTAGTTGCCGTCCAGCTCGAAGCGGAAGTAGTTCGCCGTCATGGTGAGGTTGTCGATCGGCTTGAACTGGAAGGTGAACTGGCCACCCTTGCGTTCGCGCTCCTCTTCCTTCACCGCGAAGTTCACCGAGGTGGGCATGAAGAAGTCGGTGTAGCTGCCGCCGTTCTGGTCATTGAAGCCGGAGTTGCCCCACCAGTAGTTGACGCCGCCCTGGGTGATGTCGCGGCCATGCACGTCACGCGCAGTGGTGTCCATGCCATACCACTGGTAGTTCTCGGAGGTGACCTCCATGGTGCGGCTGGTGCGCTTCTGCTGGGTCACGCCGACCAGCACACCGAAGCGTTCGTCCTGGCTGTGCCACGAGTACAGCGCCGATGCCTGCGGGTCCACGTCTTTGTGGGTGTCCGAAGAGGTGCCTTCCAGGGTGACGTAGCCGGAGTTGGATTCCATCTCCAGCGGGCGACGGGTGTGCAGGATGACCGTGCCGCCGATGCCGCCTTCGTCGATGCGCGCTTCCGGCGATTTGAACAGCTCGGCGCTGGACAGCATGTTCGACGGCAGCAGGGTGTAGTTGAAGGAACGGCTGGCCTCGTCGTTGGTTTCCGAGGTGGCAATGTAGTTGCCGTTCAACTGGGTCAGGGTCAGGTCCGGGTCCAGGCCGCGCACGCTGACGCTCTTGCCTTCGCCGCCGTCACGGGTGATCACCACGCCCGGCACGCGCTGCAGCGAATCGGCGACGTTCTTGTCGGGGAACTTGCCCACGTCTTCGGCGGTGATCACTTCGACCACGGCATTGGCGTCGCGTTTCTGCTGCAGGCTCTGCTCGATGGCATAGCGGTAGCCCGTGACTTGGACGCTGTCCAGGGTGGTGGCATCGGCGCTCTGGGCCGGGGCGGCGGCGGGGGCGGCCTGCTGGGCGAAGACGGCCGGCGCAAAGGCGGCGGTCAGGGCGAAGGTGATCGCTGCCGACAGGGCATGGCGACCGTTGTTACGGGGCATCTGCTTCATTTCCACTCTCTCCCTCTCCTGGATCGAACTGGGGTGCTGGTACACGGATGTGATTGAATCGATCTAATCTTTGTGCCGATTTTTCTGGGGTAATCCGGGCTGCTCCCCCAGCGCGCCACGGCCGCTGTATGACGGTTCAGAGTTGGATCGATCTAAACCGACGACGGGCGAATTTTAAACATGGCTGACACAAAAGCGCATGCTGCTCCGCAATAACTGAACAGGCGGGCGGTCGTTCATGTTGCGGCGCAGAATGCATCGATCCAAACCGGCGTGGTCTACTCCACCACTTAAATCGATCTAAATTCCCGTCAGCGGGGATTTGCACGCCCATCGACCCACAGGAACCTACTGCATGCGCCGATTGCCGTCCCTTCGCCCACTTCCTGCCCTGCGCCGCCCGCTGCTGGGGCTGGCCTGCATGACCGTGCTGGGCTTCACCCCGATGCTGCAGGCCGCTCCGGCCGCGCTGGAGCGTGAGGTCAACACCTTCATAGGCAGCAAGGACGACGGCAATACCTTCCCGGGTGCCTCGGCTCCGTTCGGCCTGATCCAGGTCAGCCCGATCGGTGAGCATTACGCCGGCTGGCGCTACGACGACCCGAAAATCCGCGGCTTCGGCCACTCCTTCCTGTCCGGGGCCGGCTGCTGGGAGCAGGGCGGCCAGGTCTCGGTCCTGCCGGTGACCGGCAGCATCGGGCCGGGCGGCGACTTCGATACCGACAATGCCAAGAGCTTTGACCACAAGGCCTACGCCGCCAACTACACGCATGAGGGCGAAGTGGGGCAGGCCGGCTATTACAAGGTGCGCCTGACCAGCTACGGCGGCATCGACGCCGAGGCCACCGCACGCACCCGCGCCGCCGCCGAGCGCTACACCTTCCCGGCCAACCAGGCCGAAGGCCATGTGCTGATCAATGTCGGCCAGGCCAACGAGCGCCATTCGGTGATCGGCAGCGTCATCGACGTGGTCGGCGACCGCGTGGTGGAAGGCAAGCTGGTTACCAAGAGCTTCTGCGGCGGCCACCAGTACACCACCTGGTTCCGGATCGAGTTCGACCGCCCGTTCAAGGCCTTCGGCACCTGGGGCGAGGCCGGCGGTCTGCCCGGCGCGCGCCACGGCATGGAAGGCGAGCAGAAGCCGAGCGGGGCCTGGCTGAGCTTTGATACGTCCAAGGGGCGCGCGGTCACCGCCGTGAGCGCGATCTCGCACGTGGACGCCGAAGGTGCGCGCACCAACCTGCGCGAAGACGGCATGCAGGGCGGCAAGCTGCTCGGCTTCGAGCGCATGCGCAGCCTGGCCCAGCAGCAGTGGCGCAAGGAACTCAACACCGTGCGGGTGGACAGCAAGCACGCCGATGACCGCACCGTGCTGTACACCGCGCTTTACCACGCGCTGCTGCAGCCGTTGACCGGCAGCGATGCCGACGGCCGCTACCGCGGCTACGACGACCAGATCCACCGCGCCGACGGCTGGACCTACTACGAGTACTTCTCCTTGTGGGACACCTACCGCGCGCAGAACCAGTGGCTGGCCCTGACCCGCCCGGAGGTCACCCGCGACATCGGCCGTACCCTGCTGGCGATCAACGAGCAGGGCGGTTGGCTGCCGCGCTGGGGCTACGCCAACTTTGAAACCAACATCATGACCGGCGACCCGGTCTCCCCGTTCATGGCCGACCTGTGGCGCTTCGGTGCACTCAAGGGCCGCGAGGCCGAGGCCTACACCGCGCTGCGCCGCAACGCGTTCGAGCTGCCGCCGATGAATTCCCGCCATGCCGGCCGCTCCGGCAACCCCGGCTACGTGCAGAACGGCTTCGTCGCCTACGACCGTGCGTTCCCCTCCAAGGGCATGGACGTTGACCCGCACCATGGCGGTTCGGCTACCTTGGAGTACGCGTTGGCCGACTGCGCGCTGGCACAGATGGCCGACGGCCTGGGCCACAGTGCCGATGCCGGCGTGCTGCGCGAGCGCGGCCGCAACTGGAACAAGGTGTGGGATGCCTCGGTGCGCGATGAAGAGACCGGCATGAGCGGCTTCCCGCGTCCGCGAATGGACGACGGCAAGTGGTATGTGCCGGCCGATGGCCACTACAGTCCGCGTTCGCACCACGGCTTCCATGAAGGTACCGCCTGGCAGTACCAGTGGCTGGCCCAGCAGGACATGCCGGGTCTGGTCCAGGCCATGCACGGCCGCGAGCAGACCGGCAAGCGCCTGGATGCCTTCTTCGCCTACGACGCGCTGCTGCAATCGCCGCTGCAGGCCGCGCGCAAGGAATGGGTGGTCGGGCCGTACAGCTACTACAACCAATACCGCTACAACCCGAACAACGAACCCGACCTGCACGCGCCGTGGATGTACACCCTGATCGGCCAGCCGTGGAAGACTGCCACGGTGGTACGCGCCGCGCAGCAGCTGTTCACCAACGCCCCGAATGGCGTGACCGGCAACGACGACCTCGGCACCATGTCGGCGTGGTACCTGTTCAGTGCGCTGGGCCTGTACCCGGCCGTCCCGGGCACCGGTGAGTTCCTGCTGCACACCCCGCGCTTCGCCAATGTGGAAGTGGACCTGGGCACCGGCCGCACGCTGAAGCTGCAGGCCCCGGGGGCCGAAGGCCGCACCCTGCAGTACATCCAGTCGGTGAAGGTCGACGGCCAGGACCAGGACAAGGTCTGGCTGGACTGGAACCGCCTGCAGCAGGGCGGCACCATCCGCTATGCACTGGGCACGCAGGCCCCGGAAAGCGGCTGGGGCACCTCGACCGGGGCACTGCCGGTGTCGTATTGCGCGACCCCGGGGGCGTCCCTGGAATGAGCGCGGCGTAGGCCGATGCGATCGTTTAGGCTTGCATCTCCCTTGACCCGCCCGATGCCACGATGAAAAAGGAACGTTCTACTGCCAGAGGGGCCGCCACGAAGGCATCGTCTTCGAAGGGGGCCGCTGCATCCACGTCTCGCGCAAGCGGGCGTGCGGTGACTGTGACCGACATTGCCGAGGCCATCGGGGTCTCGCGCGCGACCGTGTCGCTGGTGCTGCGTGGCAGCCCGCTGGTCAACGTGGACACCCGCGCCCGGGTCGAGGCCGAGCTGCGCAAGCAGCGCTACGTCTACAACCGCAGCGCGGCCAACCTGCGACGGCGCACCTCCAGCAGTGTGGCCCTGGTGATCAACGACCTGTCCAACCCGTTCTTCGCCGAATTTGCTTCCGGCGTGGACGAGGCACTGGGCGCGAAGGGTTACGTAACCCTGCTGGGCAGCACCGGCGAATCGCCGCAGCGCCAACAGGCGGTCGTGTCCACGCTGATGGAGCACACCCCGGCCGGGCTGATCCTGTCGCCTGCCGAGGGCACCGACGCCACCGAGCTGCGTCAGGCGCTGGGCTTCAATGCCAACGTGCTGCTGTTCAACCGCGAGCTGAAAGGCGCGGACTGGGACTTCCTGACCTTGGACAACCAGCAGGGGGCCTACCTGGCCACGAAACACCTGGTTGAACGGGGGCACACCCGGATTGCGTTCTTCGGTGGCCACGCCGACTCCAGTTCCTGCCACCAGCGCCGCGCCGGCTACAAGCAGGCACTGGGTGAGGCGGGCCTGCCGGTGCAGCCGGAGTGGCTGATCGAATCGGCTCCGAACCGGCTGGAAGCCGCCGCGCGCACCGGGGAACTGTTTGCCACTGATACGCAACCCACCGCGGCCGTCTGCTACAACGACACCGTGGCACTGGGTCTGATGCTGGGCCTGGCCTCGCGTGGGGTACGCCCCGGCACCGAGTTTGCGGTGACCGGGTTCGATGATATTTCCGAAGCAGCGGTGGCCCTGCCGCCGTTGACCACCCTGACCGTGAATCCGCGCGAGCGGGGGAGGCAGGCCGCCGAACTGCTGCTGCACCGGCTCGACAACCCCACCGCACCGCCACAGCGCACCGTGGCTCCGGTGCAGCTTCGCATCCGCGACAGCAGCGGCACCGCCGCCTGACATCGCATCCTCTTCATCTGCCCGTACCCTGAGACGCGTCCCGCATGCCCATCTCTCCAACGCCCCGACTGCCCACTTCGTCTTCGTCCGCGCCCATGGTCAACACGCGCGTCGCGCTTGCCGTGGCCACCACGATCTTCTTCATGTGGGG
Source organism: Stenotrophomonas maltophilia (assembly GCA_050983615.1). GTDB lineage: Bacteria > Pseudomonadota > Gammaproteobacteria > Xanthomonadales > Xanthomonadaceae > Stenotrophomonas > Stenotrophomonas maltophilia_AZ. The sequence continues at coordinate 1,995,780 of CP158958.1, forward strand.
CTTCCTGACCTGCCTCAATGACATTCTGATTCCGCATCTGAAGGCGGTGTTTGAACTGAACTACGCGCGCGCGATGCTGGTGCAGTTCACCTTCTTCGGTGCGTACTTCCTGATGTCGCTGCCGGCCGGGCGACTGGTCGCGCACCTGGGCTACAAGAAGGGCATCGTGGCCGGTCTGGCCATTGCCGCAGTGGGCGCGCTGGGCTTCTGGCCGGCCGCCGAACTGCGCGTATATGAAGCGTTCCTCGGCGCGCTGTTCGTGCTGGCCACTGGCATCACCGTGCTGCAGGTGGCGGCCAACCCGTATGTGGCGTTGCTGGGGCCGGAACAGACCGCGTCCAGCCGCCTGACCCTGGCCCAGGCGCTGAACTCGCTGGGCACCGCGATCGCGCCGATCTTCGGCGGCCTGCTGATTCTGGGCAACACGGTGAAGAGCGCCGATGAGCTGGCCGCGCTGAGCGCGGCTGAGCAGCTGGCCTACCGCACCCAGGAAGCCCAGTCGGTGCAGGGCCCGTACGTGGGCCTGGCGATCGCGCTGGCGCTGCTGGCGGTGTTCGTCTATCTGTTCCGCCTGCCGGCATTGAATGAAACCACCGAGCAGGCCGACCCGGTCAAGCACACCCTGATGGATGCGCTGCGCCACCGCCATGTGCTGTTCGGCGTACTGGGCATCTTCTTCTACGTGGGCGCGGAAGTGTCGATCGGCAGCTTCCTGGTCAATTACCTGTCGATGCCGAACATCGGCGGCTTCACCGAACAGCAGGCCACCGGCTTCGTGTCGGCCTACTGGACCATGGCGATGATCGGCCGCTTTGCCGGCTCCGCGATCATGGTCCGCTTCTCGCCGCGCGTGCTGCTGACGATCTTTGCCGCCGCCAACGTGGCGCTGCTGGCGCTGACCATGAGCACCGAAGGCCATGTCGCGGTGTACTCGGTGGTCGCCATCGGCCTGTTCAACTCGATCATGTTCCCCACCATCTTCGCGCTCAGCATCGAGCGTCTGGGCGCGCTGACCAACAAGGCCTCCAGCCTGTTGATCATGGCCATCGTCGGTGGTGCGATCGTTCCGTTCCTGCAGGGCCTGCTGGCCGACCGCATCGGCCTGCACCTGTCTTTCATCCTGCCGTTGCTGTGCTACGGCTACATCCTGTTCTATGGCATGTGGGGCTCGCGCCCGCGTGCTGGTTTCAGCCAGGGGGGCTGAGCGCGTCATGACCAAGATTGTGTGTTTCGGCGAAATTTTGATCGATCTACTTGCGCAGCCACCGGCCACGCCGGATACCCCGCGCGCGTTCCTGCAGTACGCCGGTGGGGCCCCTGCGAACGTCGCCGTGGCCGCCGCGAAGCTGGGTGCGGACACCCATTTTGCCGGCATGCTCGGCCAGGACATGTTCGGTGACTTCCTGGCGCAGAGCCTGAGTGATGCCGGCGTGGCAACGGACTGTATCGTTCGCACCGACCGGGCCAAGACCGCGTTGGCGTTCGTGGCGCTGGACGCGCATGGCGAGCGCAGCTTCAGCTTCTACCGGCCGCCGGCTGCGGACCTGCTGTTCCGCGCCGAGCACTTCCAGCCGGCGTGCTTCGACGGCACGCGCACGTTCCATGTGTGTTCCAACAGCCTGACCGAGGCCGAGATCGCCGAGGCTACGCTGCAGGGCATGCAGCGCGCTCGCGCCGCCGGTGCCCTGGTCAGCCTGGACCTCAACCTGCGTCCGTCGCTGTGGCCGGCCGATGTCGACCCGACCCCGCGTCTGTGGGAGGCCCTGAAGCTGGCCGAGCTGGTCAAGCTGTCGCGCGAGGAACTGGACTATCTGGCTGCACCGCTGGGCGATGACGGTGATGCTGTGATCCAGCGTCTGCTCGCGGCCAACGCCCAGGCCGTCGTGGTCACCGACGGCGCAGCACCAATGCGCTGGTTCACTCGCCATGGCCACGGCACGGTCACTGGCTTCCACGTGCCGACCGTGGACAGCACTGCCGCCGGTGATGCTTTTGTTGCCGGGCTGCTGTTCGCGTTGGGTGAGCGCGGGGCCGATGGCAGTGCCTTCGCGGACTTCTGCCGCGATGCCGCTGGCCTGCGCGAGGCGATCCGTTTCGGTGCCGCCGTCGGCGCGTTGGCGGTCACCCGCAAGGGGGCGTTCGCCGCCATGCCCAGCCTGGCCGAAGTTACGCAACTGCTGCAGCAACAACAGGACACCACCGCATGACCACGCTTGTACCGCCCCAGCCTGACTTCCGTTCGCCCGAGTTCCTGCGCGCCCACATCGCCCAGACCATGGCGTTCTACCAGCCAAACGAAATCGACCCGGACGGTGGCTTCTTCCACTACTACCGGGACGACGGCAGCGTGTACGACGCGGGCCACCGCCACCTGGTGAGCAGCACCCGTTTCGTCTTCAACCACGCCATGGCGTACCGCGAGTTCGGCAAGTCCGAAGACCTGAAGGCGGTGGAACACGGCATTGCCTACGTGCGTGACGTGCACCGCAACCCGGCTACCGGCGGCTACGCCTGGACCCTGCATGACGGCGTGGTCGAAGATGCCACCAACCACTGCTATGGCGTGGCCTTCGTGCTGCTGGCCTATAGCTGTGCGCTGAAGGCTGGTATCGGCCAAGCCCGGGAGTGGATGGATGAAACCTGGCAGCTGCTGGAAACCCGCTTCTGGGAACCCGAATTCGGCTTGTACAAGGACGAAGCGGACGCCGACTGGAACTTCAGTGACTACCGTGGCCAGAACGCCAACATGCACATGTGCGAGGCGATGCTCGCCGCGTTTGAAGCCAGTGGCGAACAGCGCTACCTGCAGCGTGCGCTGCTGCTGGCCGACCACATGACCCGTCGTCAGGCCGCGCAGGGCGAGGGCCTGGTGTGGGAGCACTACGACACCCAGTGGAAGATCGACTGGAACTACAACCTCGACAATCCCAAGCACCTGTTCCGTCCGTGGGGCTTCCAGCCCGGTCACCAGACCGAATGGGCGAAGCTGCTGCTGATCCTGGACCGGCATGTGCAGGTCGATTGGCTGGTGCCCACTGCGCGTCATCTGTTCGATGTGGCGGTGGAGCGCAGCTGGGATGCCACGCGCGGTGGTCTGTATTACGGCTTCGCGCCGGATGGCAGTGTGTGCGACGACGACAAGTACTTCTGGGTGCAGGCCGAGTCGCTTGCTACTGCCGCGCTGCTGGCCAAGCGCACCGGTGAAGCGGTGTACTGGGAGTGGTACGACAAGCTGTGGGCGTATGCCTGGCAGCACATGATCGACCATCAGTACGGGGCGTGGTACCGCATCCTGGATGCGGACAACCGCAAGTACAGCGACGAGAAGAGCCCGGCAGGCAAGACCGATTACCACACCATGGGTGCGTGTCACGAAGTGCTGAACGTGGTGCGCTGAGGGAGAGACGCGCCATGCGCGTCTTCGTGGTGCTTAAACAACCCGTAGAGCCACGCCCTGCGTGGCTTCGCGGAAATGATCGGCCGTAGAGACGCGCCATGCGCGTCTGCGCGGTGTCTGGGTGGGTCGAAGCCACGCAGGGCGTGGCTCTACAGGAGGATGTATGCAGCGATTGGGCGTTCTGCTTCTCATTCTGCTCTGGGCGCTGCCAGCCGCAGCCACCCCGCTGGCAGCCGACTGGTCCTTCCGCCTCCTCCCAGGCAACGCCCAGGCGACCCCCCACCCAGAAGCCACCCAATGGCGCAGCGCCCAGATTCCCGGCTCCGTCCACACCGACCTGCTCGCGCACCAACTCATCCCCAACCCCTACGCCGGTGCCCCCGAAGCCAGCCTGCAATGGATCGGCCTCGCCGACTGGGAATACCAGGCCCGTTTCGAAGTGGATGCCGCCACGCTCGCGCGCGAACATGCAGAGCTGACCTTCGAGGGCCTGGACACCTTCGCCGAGGTCTCCCTCAACGAGCGCCCGCTGTTGAAAGCCAACAACAGCCACCGCACCTGGCGCGCCCGCGTTGATGGACGTCTGAGGCCGCGTGACAACATCCTGCGCATCGTGTTCCGTTCGCCGATCACCACGCTGTTGCCCGGCGTGCAGGCGATGCCGCACAAGATCGCCGGCAATTATCCGTCGCCTTACGGCGATGAGCCCAAAGATGCAATGGTCGGCAACTTCGTACGCAAGCCCGGCTACCACTTCGGCTGGGACTGGGGCCCGCGTTACGTGACGGCCGGTATCTGGCGTCCGGTCACGCTGGACAGCTGGGACGCACAACGCATCACCGATGTGGCGGTGCAGACGCAGGCGCTGGATGAAACCCGGGCGACCCTCCAGGTGGACGTGGAAGTGGAGCGTGCTGCGGCCGGCACCGCCCAGGTGCAGGTGTCGCTGATTGATCCGGATGGCCGCGTCGCCGCCACGGTCGAGCAGACGGCCAGCCTGCGCAAGGGCAAGCAGGTGGTTTCCGTACCCGTGCAGCTGGCCAACCCGCGTCGCTGGTGGCCGGTGGGCTACGGCGAACAGGCGCGCTACACCGTGCGCACGGTGGTCGACGCCGGCAGGCAGGGCAGGGTGGAGCAGCAGCTGCGCACCGGCCTGCGCACGGTGGAACTGCGCCGCGAAGTCGACCGCGATGGCGGCCAGGGCTTCGCCTTCGTCATCAACGGCGTGCCGGTCTTCGCCAAGGGCGCGAACGTGATCCCGTTCGATGCCTTCCCGGCCCGGGTGGACGCCGCGCGCCTGCGCCGCGACCTCACCGCCGCGCGCGACGCCAACATGAACATGGTGCGCAACTGGGGCGGCGGCTACTACGAGGATTCCACGTTCTTCGACATCGCCGACGAACTCGGCCTGCTGGTCTGGCAGGACTTCATGTTCGGCGGCGGCATGCAGCCCGGCTATGACCCGGCGTTCCGCCAGAACGTGGTGGCCGAAGCGCGCGACAATGTGCGCCGGCTGCGCCGCCACCCCAGCATCGTGCTGTGGTGTGGCAACAACGAAGAAGAAACCGCCTGGAAGGACTGGGGCCACGGCCGCGACCTGACCGCGGCCGACCCGGTGTTTGCGAAGCAGGTATGGCAGGGCTACGTCGACCTGTTCGGCCATGACCTGCGCCAGGTGGTCAGCGAGCACGGGCTGGGCGTTCCGTACTGGTCGAGCTCGCCGAGCAACGACCTGGACGAGAAAGCCAACGACTCCACCCGTGGCGACAAACACTACTGGCAGGTGTGGGGCAATCCGGCGCTGCCGGTGCAGGCGTACCTGCGCGAGACGCCGCGTTTCATGTCCGAGTACGGCCTGCAGGCGTGGCCGTCGCTGCGCACGCTGGACGGCATCATTCCCGCCGACCAGCAGCAGGTGGACAGCGCGGTGGTGAAGGCGCACCAGAAGTTCATGGCAGGGGAGGGCAACCAGCGCCTGCTGCAGTACATCGAGCGTGAGTTCGGCACACCGCGCAGTTTCGATGACTTCGTCTACCTGAGCCAGGTGACCCAGGCCGAAGGCATCGCGTTGGCGGCGCTGCACCATCGCGCGTCACGCCCGTACACCATGGGCTCGCTGTACTGGCAGCTCAACGATGTGTGGCCGGGGGCGTCGTGGTCCAGCGTCGATTACGACGGGCGCTGGAAGGCGCTGCATTTCCATGCCAAGCGCTTCTTCGCCGGGCATGCCGTCGCTGCGCTGCGCGACGAAGGCGTGACCCGGGTCAGTCTGCTCAACGACCATACCGAGCCGCTGCGCGGGGCGTGGCGGTTGCGGGTGATGGATGTCGATGGCCGCGTGCGCAGTGATGAGCGCAAGGCGGTGACGGTGCCGTCGCTGGCTGCGCTGGAGGTCGGGCGGTTCACCGATGCGCAGCTGCTGGGCAAGGCGGATCCGAAGCGCACCGTGGCCTTGGCCGAGTTGCTGGACGGCGAGCAGGTGATTTCGCGGCAGGTGGTGTATTTCGCCGCGGCCAAGGATATGCGTCTGCCGAAGACGAAGATCGTCAGCCGATGGGTTCGTGAGGGCGATGACAGCGTGCTGGAATTGCGCTCGGCGCAGTTGGCGCGTGGCGTGTGGGTGGAGTTTGAAGGCTTCGATGCCGTGCTGGACGACAACGCGCTGGATCTGGTGCCGGGTGAGCCGGTGCGGATCCGGGTGAAGGCGGAGCAGAGTGCCAAGGCGTTGGCGGACGCGTTGCGCGTGCGTCACGTGGCCGAGGCAATGGGCCGGTAATCGAACGCGGCCCGGTATGGTCGTGGACACGCATGGCGTGTCCCTACATCCAGGTCGCGTAGGGACGCGCCATGCGCGTCCGCCGCGGTGCTGGAACTACAACGTGATCTGCTGGAAATTCTCGACCCGGTCATGGCCATGCGTGGCCTCACCGGTGCGAGGCAGCGGGTAATCCTGCAGGCGGTCCAGCAGACGGGTCTGCAAACCCGCCTCGCGCGCCGCATCCAGCTCTTCCACCACATCGGACAGGAACACGATCTCGCCGGCCGGCACGCCAATCGCGTTGACGATGTTCCGGTAGCTGTCGGCCTCGCGCTTGCCGCCGATTTCCGTGTCGAACCAGCCCGACACCAGCCCGGTCAGGTCACCCGCCTCGCTGAAGCCAAAGAACTGCTTCTGCGCCGGCACCGAACCGGACGAATACACGTACAGCGCCTTGCCCTGTGCGTGCCAGCCTTTCAATACCGCAGCCACTTCAGGATAGAAGTGCGCCTGGTAGTCGCCGCGCTCGTAGCCGCTCTTCCAGATCATCCCCTGCAGCGCCTTCAGCGCGGTGTGCTTGCGGTCCTGATCGATCCAGCCCTGCAGGGTTTCCACCACCAGTGCATCCTGGCAGGCACCGCCAATCTCGGCGGCCACCGCATCCAGCCAACGGCGAACCTCCGGTTCCTGGCCATGTTCGGCAACGAACGCCGGCAGCGCCTTGCGCGCATACGGGAACAGCACGTTCTTGACGAACGAGATGCTGCTGGTGGTGCCTTCAATATCGGTCAAAACAACGCGGGGCGGCTGCGGCATGGATCAGGAAACCTGGGTGGGAACGTAACGGGGGAATTTCTGCGCGATATCGGTGCCGGTGAAGTGACCGACCCAGCCGTCCGGCTCGGTGAAGAAACGGATCGCCACAAAGCTGGGCTCTTCGCCCATGTCGAACCAATGGGTGGTGCTGTCGGGCACGGCGATCAGGTCGTCCTTCACGCATTCGATCTCGTACACCTTGTCACCGACGTGCAGGGTGAACAGGCCGGAGCCGGCGACGAAGAACCGCACCTCGTCTTCCTTGTGGAAGTGTTCGTCGAGGAACTTCTTGCGCAGCTCGGCGCGATTGGGGTTGTCGGGGGCGATCGAAGCCACGTCGACGCTCTTGAAACCGCGTTCGGCCACCAGCCGGTCGATGTCGGTGCGATAGGCCGCGAACACCTCGTCCTGGCTGGCACCAGGAGCAACTTCGTGGGCCGCCTGCCAGCGCTCGAAGGTCACGCCGATCTTTTTGAGTTCATCGGCAATCACGGCACCGTCCTGGGTATCCAGCAGCGGGGCCTCGGGGGCGGTGTCATTGAAGATGCGCAGTCGGCTCATGGCGGCAGCTTGAACGTGGGAACGGGGGTCTTGAAGGGTAGCAGCCGCGGCCCGGGATTGGGGGCGTGGCGTAATGACGCGGGGTAAACAGCATATGCCCCATACGCGTGAAATCTGAATGGACATGGGATCGTAGAGCCGGGCTTGCCCGGCTGCTTCACGCGGTAGCCGGGCAAGCCCGGCTCAACGTGGCTGCTTTGCACGGTAGCCGGGCAAGCCCGGCTCTACGTTCGCGGGACTCAAAGACCGCGCAGCTTCCGCAGCTCCAGCTCGCAATGGAACAGGAACTCAAACGCTTCCAGGTGCCGGCGCGCTTCGGCCATGTCCCGGCCCCAGGCATACAGCCCGTGGCCATCAATCAGGTAACCCCACAGGCACTGCTGATCGAGCAGGGCATCGACCTGTGCCGAGAGGACATGCATGTCCTGGGTGTTGGCAAACACCGGCACTTCAATGGCCATTTCGTGGGTGCTGTTGCCATGGAAGGCCTTCAGCAGCTCGTAGCCCTCCAGCCGGATATGGCCCTGTGCGGCATACAGGCGCGAGGCCACGGTCTGCACCGGGGAATGCGTATGCAGCACGCAGCCCACTTCCGGGAATCGGCGGTACAGCTGGGTATGCAGCAGGGTCTCAGCCGAAGGCCGCAGCGGTCGACCCACAGCCTGGCCGTCGAAGTCCACGACCATGATGTCATCTTCGATCAGCCGGCCCTTGTCCTTGCCGGACACGGTAATGGCCGCATGCTGGTCGTCCAGCCGATGCGAGAAGTTGCTGCTGGTCGCCGGCGTCCAGCCGGCCTGGGCCAGCTCGCGCACGTTGTCGATCAGAACCTGGGCCAGCTGGCTGAGGCGGGTGGGGTCGTAGGGGGTGTTCATGTTTACAATTTTAACGGGGTTTCGGTTGTTTGGTCGCGAAGAGCCGGTTTCCTGGGTGAGTCCGGTCGGGGTGGGGGTTGCGGGGGACGCCGTAAACCCATCCATGGGGGCTTGGTCGCCGCATCCATGCGGCTCACACCCCCGCAACCCCCACCCCGACCGGCCTTCGACAGAATTCTGCGAGTGCCAGCACGTGGGGGAGGGGGAGAAAAAGCAGAGCCGGCCAATGGCCGGCTCCAAGGCATGACGACCAACGGTCGTCATCTACCAGCGGCACAAGTGCCGCTTTTGATTTTTGGCTCCGTCACCGACGCCCTGTCGAGGGTGGGTCGGGATGGGCTGGAGGGGGCGTGAGCCGCATGGATGCGGCGATCGAGGCTACATGGACGTACTTGCGCCGTCCCCCGGAACGCCCGTCCCGATCCACCCAAACAGGGACCAATGCAGAGCCACCGCTCTTGATCTTCGCGGGCGAGCCAGACACCGCGAGGACACGCATGGCGTGTCCCTACAGGGTCCCAGGCACCCCATTAACGGCCGCGCAGGCGGCTGTGTCGGAACCCGTGCAGGAAGTAGATCGCAAACCCGATCACCGTCCAGCCAATCATCAGCATCCAGTTGTGCATCGTCATCGCCGACAACAGCGCCAGGCAGCTCAGCACGCCCAGGCTGCATACCAGCCACGCCGCCGGAATGCGGAACGGACGCGGCAGGTCCGGCTGGGTCTGGCGCAGGATCAGCACCCCTGCACACACCGCCGCGAAGGCAATCAGCGTGCCCATCGAGGTCAGCTCACCCAGCACATCCAGCGGGAACAGCGCTGCGAGCAGGGCAATGCCGATGCCGGTAATCACCGTGTTGATGTGCGGCGTGCGATAGGTCGGGTGGATCTTGGTGAACACCGGGGGCAGCAGGCCATCACGGCCCATGATCATGAAGATGCGCGGCTGCGCGATCACCATCACCAGCACCACCGAGGACAGCCCGATCAGCGCGCCAATCTCCACCACTACCCGCAACCAGCCCAGCTGCGGATGCGCGGCCACGGCCGTCACCACCGGCTCGTCGGTGCCCAGCAGGTTGTACGGCACCAGACCCGTCATCACCGCCGCCATCGCGATATACAGCACCGTGCAGATCACCAGCGACAGCATCATGCCGATCGGCATGTCGCGCTGCGGCCGGTGCGATTCCTGTGCCGCCACCGACACCGCCTCAAACCCGATGTAGGCGAAGAACACCATCGCCGCACCGCGCAGCACGCCCTCCATGCCGTACTTGCCAGGGCCCTGGTTTTCCGGAATGAACGGAGTCCAGTTGGCCGGGTCCACATACTTCCAGCCGACCACGATCACCAGAATTATCAGGCCGGTCTTCAGCACCACCATCGCCATGTTCATCGCCGAGGACTTGCTGATGCCCACGTAACACAGCCAGGTCAGCAGCAGCACCAGGATGGCGGCCGGAATGTTGGCAACGGCACCGGTCGGGCGCAGCTGCCCGTCCAGCGGCGCGCTCACCAGCGCTGCCGGCAGATGGATGTCGAAATGACTCAGCAGGCTCAGAAAGTAACCGGTCCAGCTGACCGCCACCGCCGACGCCGACACCCCGTATTCGAGTACCAGCATCCAGCCGATGAACCAGGCCGACAGCTCGCCGAAGGTGGCGTAGGTGTAGGTGTAGGCGCTGCCCGAGACCGGCACCATCGAGGCGAACTCGGCGTAGGCCAGCGCGCAGAAGGCGCAGCAGATCGCCGCCAGCACGAACGACAGCATGATTGCAGGGCCGGCGTGGTTGGCGGCCGCCTGGCCGGTGATCACGAAGATGCCGCCGCCGATCACCGCGCCGATGCCCAGCGCAGTCAGGCCCCATGGGCCGAGGTGGCGCTTCAGGCTCAACCCGTTGGCGTCTTCATGGGCGGCGTGCGGGTGCTTGGTGGCCCACAGTTGTTTGAGCATGTGTTTGGGTCTTGTCGGGTGAAATCGAACGGGCCGGCGCTGGGCCGGCCCGTTGCGGAATTATGACTGCTTGGCGAGCTTGCTGTTGCGGATGCCGTAGCCGAGGTAGATCAGCAGGCCCAGCACCGTCCAGCCGACGAACAGGTGCCAGTGCACCACGAACGCCTGCCAGAACAGAAACAGGCAGGTGAGCGCGCCCAGTGGGCAGATGATCCACACCGCCGGCACCCGGAACGGGCGCTCCAGCTCCGGACGGGTATAACGCAGGATCAGCACGCCGACGCAGACCGTGGCGAACGCCAGCAGGGTGCCCATCGAGACCAGTTCGCCCAGCACGTTCAGCGGCACCAGCCCGGCCAGCGCAGCGGCGATCACGCCGACCACGATGGTGGCCCAGTAAGGGGTGCGGAAGCGGACGTGGACTTTGCCGAAAAGCTTCGGCAGCAGGCCGTCACGGGAAATGGTGTAGGCAATGCGGGTCTGGCCCATCATCATCACCAGCACCACCGAGGACAGGCCGGCAATCGCGCCGATCTCCACGGCGGTCTTCAGCCACGACAGGCTGGCGTAGGGTTCCAGCGCGGTGGCCACCGGCTTGTCGGTACCCAGCAGGTGGTACGGCATCATGCCGGTCAGCACGGCGCAGACGATGATGTACACGATGGTGCACACTGCCAGCGAACCCAGCAGGCCGATCGGCATGTTGCGCTGAGGATCCTTGGTCTCACCGGCAGCGGTGGAGACCGCGTCGAAGCCGATGTAGGCGAAGAACACGATGGTGGCCGCGCGGAACACGCCACTCCAGCCGAACTCGCCGGACACGCCGGTGTTATCCGGAATGAACGGGGTCCAGTTGGCCGGATCCACGTGCGCTGCGCCAATGCCGATGAACAGGCAGATGACGGTAACCTTGATGGCCACGATGATCGCGTTGACGAAGGCCGACTGGGTGACGCCCACGTACAGAAGGCCCGACACCGCGGCCACGATCAGCACCGCCGGCAGGTTGAACAGCTTGCCGGAGGAGATGAACTCCTGGCCGGTCCAGGCAATGGGCGCGGCGCTGAGCGCATCCGGGAACGGCATGTGCAGCGTGGTGGTGATGAAACTGATCAGGTAGGCCGACCAGCCCACCGCAACCGAGGCCGAGGCGAACAGGTATTCGAGCACCAGGCACCAGCCGATGAACCACGCCATGCCTTCGCCCAGGGTGGCATAGGAATAGGAGTAGGCGCTGCCGGAGACCGGCATCATCGCCGCAAACTCGGCATAGCACAGGCCGGCCAGGGCGCAGGCGAAACCGGCGATCACGAACGACAGCATGACCGCGGGGCCGGCATGGTTGGCTGCGGCCTGACCGGTAAGCACGAAAATGCCCGCGCCGATCACCGCGCCGATGCCCAGCAGGATGAGGTGTCTCGCGGTGAGGGTCCGTTTCAGTGTGGCTTCGCCATCCAGGCTGCCTTCGATCGGCTCACCGGCATCGACGTGCCCGGCCGGTGCTACCGGTTTGACCCTCAACAGAGACTTCAGCATGCAGTGCTTCCCGTAACGCGAGGCCAGGCCCCGCTGAATGAAATGAGCGGGGCGCGATACATTGCCGCGCCCCCTTGATTGGGATGGTGCCGCCCCAACGGGCGACCCGCTGTACCTTAGCCAAAGCTGAAGCCTGCGCACAAGCGCAATTGCAGCATTGGCGGCGATAATGGGCCAAACCCGCCTTCGCCCCCCGGTTCCATGTCGCTGAACTCTGAATCCCTTGTAGGACAAGACGCCGCTCTGCGTGAACAATTGGCCGACTATGCCCGTCGCCGCCCCGAACACGCCGCCCTGGCTGACGAATTCAGCACACTTTTGAACGATCCGGAAAACCCGTTCCTGCGAAGCCGCCTGGCCGGGCACTTCACCGGCAGCGCCTGGCTGGTCAGCGCCGACGGTGAGCGCATTCTGCTGACCCACCACCGCAAGCTGGACCGTTGGCTGCAGCTGGGCGGGCATGCGGACGGCGAGCGCGACCTGGCCAAGGTGGCGCTGATGGAGGCGGAGGAAGAGTCCGGCCTGAGCGGACTGGTGCTGGAGGACGGGGTGCTGTTCGACATCGACAAGCACTGGATTCCCGAGCGCAAGGACGTACCCGGTCACTGGCATTACGACGCCCGCTATGTGGTGCGGGCGCTGGGCAGCGAGGCGTTCGTGGTCAGCGAAGAGTCGCTGGCGCTGGCCTGGCGCACGGTAGCCGAGGTGGCAGCGGAGGCGATTGCGACCCCGGATGGGGATCAGTCGTTGCCGCGCATGGCGAGGCGGTGGTTGGCGCGCTGATGCCAAACCGACGGCCCATGACGTAGAGCCGGGCTTGCCCGGCTGAAGCGTTGTGCACGCCGCCTGCAGCCGGGCAAGCCCGGCTCTACAAAAGCATGTATTGCGTGCAACCGAAAGATCAGTACAACACGCGCGTCCGCAGCGTGCCCGGAATCGCCGCCAGTTCCTCGCGCACGCCCGCGGCCTGCTCCTCGCTGGCGGTGATGTCGATCACCACATAGCCCACCTTGGGGTCGGTGCGCAGGAACTGGCCATCGATGTTGACGTTGTGTCGCGAGAAAATCTCGTTGACCTTGGACAGCACGCCTGGCACGTTCTGGTGAATGTGCAGCAGGCGCAGGCTGTCGGCATGCTCGGGCAGGGTCACTTCCGGGAAGTTGACCGCCGACAGGGTGCTGCCGTTGTCGCTGTAGCGCACCAGTTTGGCCGCCACTTCCACACCGATGTTGTCCTGCGCTTCCAGCGTGCTGCCACCGACATGCGGGGTCAGAATGACGTTGTCGTGCGCGGTCAGCGGCGACACGAAGGCGTCGCCATTGCCCTTCGGCTCGACCGGGAACACGTCCAGTGCTGCGCCACCGATATGCCCTGCATGCAGCGCCGCATCCAGCGCTTCGATATCGACCACGGTGCCGCGTGCGGCATTGATCAGGTGCGCGCCGGGGCGCATCTTCGCCAGCTGCGGCGCGCCGATCATCCATTGCGTGGCCGGGGTTTCCGGCACGTGCACGGTGACGATGTCGGCGCGGGCCAGCAGGTCGTCCAGATCGATGGCAGCACGAGCATTGCCCAGCGAAAGCTTGGTTTCAATGTCGTGGAAAATCACCTGCATGCCCATGGCCTCGGCCATTACGCCGACCTGGGTGCCGATATGGCCATAGCCGACGATGCCCAGGGTCTTGCCGCGCACTTCGTGGCTGCCGGCGGCCGATTTCGACCAGCCACCGCGATGACATTCAGCGTTCTTCTGCGGAATGCCACGGGTCAGCATGATCGCTTCAGCAATGACCAGTTCGGCCACGCTGCGGGTGTTGGAGTAGGGCGCGTTGAACACTGGAATGCCAGCCAGTTCCGCCGCTTCCAGGTCGACCTGGTTGGTGCCGATGCAGAAGCAGCCCACCGCCATCAGGCGCTTGGCGTGGGTGAGTACCTCGGCGCTGAGCTGGGTGCGTGAGCGGATGCCGACGATATGCGCCTCGGCGATGCGTGCCTTCAGCTCCTCGTCCGGCAGCGCCTTGCTGTGCACCTCGATCTGCGAATAGCCGGCGGCGCTGAACACGTCGATGGCGGTCTGGCTGACCCCCTCGAGCAACAGCACACGGATATCCTGCTTCGGGAACGAGGTCTTCTTCGGCGACATGGGCAAAGTGCAGCACGGTGGAGAGGGCTGACCACTATGCCAGAACGGCACCGCGATGGTGCGGCGCGGCAACGGTTTCAGATGCATCCATTGCGGCGTTCGCCCAGGTCGCACGACCAACGGTATGCCCGCCAGGGCGGGCACCCTTAGGGCCGTCGGCAAGCGACGTTGGGAACGGAGACGCCGTTCCCTTCGTGCGCTACCCTTGGCCGTTTCCCGCCTTTGAGCCGCCATGACCGACCCGCGCCTTGAATCGCTGTTGCAGGACTGCCCCGGGCTGCGGCTCAAAACCGATGCACCCGATCTGGAGCATTACGGGCGCGACTGGACCCGCCGCTGGACGCCGGCCCCGCTCGCCATTGCCTTGCCGGCCAGCGTGGAAGAGGTGCAGGCGGTGCTGCGCTGGTGCAGTGCACAGGGCGTGGCGGTGGTACCCTCGGGCGGTCGTACCGGGCTGTCCGGTGGGGCGGTCGCTGCAAATGGCGAGCTGGTGCTCAGCCTGGAGCGGATGAACAAGGCGCTGGCGTTCAATGCCGTGGACCGCACCCTGACCGTGCAGGCGGGCATGGCACTGGAAGCGGTGCACAACGCGGCGCTGGAACACGGCCTGATCTATCCGGTGGATTTCGCCGCACGCGGCTCCTGCTCGATTGGCGGCAACATCGCCACCAATGCCGGCGGCATCCGGGTGATCCGCTACGGCAACACGCGCGAATGGATCGCCGGCCTGAAAGTGGTGACCGTCAGCGGCGAACTGCTGGAGCTGAACAAGGGGCTGATCAAGAACTCCAGTGGCTACGACTTCCGCCAGTTGCTGATCGCCTCGGAAGGCACCTTGGGGGTGATCGTCGAGGCCACCCTGAAACTCACCGACCCGCCGCCGGCCAGCAACGTCATGCTGCTGGCGCTGCCCTCGTTCGAGGTGCTGATGGAGGTGTTCGCGGCCTTCCGCGAGCGCCTGCAGCTGCAGGCGTTCGAGTTCTTCACCGACCGTGCGCTGGAACACGTGCTGGCACATGGTGCACAGGCCCCGTTTGCTGAGGTGCATCCGTTCTACGTGGTGACCGAGTTCGCCGCAGGCGACGAGGCCCAGGAAGCGGCGGCGATGGACGCGTTCGAAGCCTGCATGGAGCAGGGCTGGGTGAGTGACGGCGTGGTCAGCCAGAGCGACGCGCAGGCGGCTCAGCTGTGGCGTCTGCGTGAGGGCATCACCGAGGCCGTGGCGCGCTACAAGCCGTACAAGAATGACGTTTCCGTCCGCATTTCGTCGATGCCGGCGTTTCTGGCCCGGACCCAGGCCTTGATTGGTGAGGCCTACCCGCATTTTGACGTGGTCTGGTTCGGCCATATTGGCGATGGCAATCTGCACATCAACGTGCTCAAGCCCGACGGTACTGCCGACGCTGAATTCCTGCAGCAGTGCGAGCACGTGACCAAGCTGCTGGCGCAGGTCCTGAAGGACTTCGATGGCAGCATTTCCGCCGAACACGGCATCGGTCTGGTCAAGAAAGGCTATCTGGACAGCACCCGTGGCCGGGCCGAAATCGACTTGATGAAGGCGGTCAAACGCACGTTTGATCCCCAAGGTTTGCTGAATCCCGGCAAGGTTTTTGACCTGTAGGACGCGACAGCTCTTCACGCACCCGATACGCTCTGTGCTTTCCCGACTGAATGAACCCTCTGATGATGCGTCCGATTCTAGTTGTTGCCGTGCTCGCGCTGTCGCTGCCGCTTTCGGCCCTGGCTTCCAGCTTCGCCGGCTCTTCGGCCGGTTCCGCATCCGGTGCCTCGTCGGCCGGCTCGTCCAGTTCCGACGACGACAAGGTGGTATTGGACGCACGCGACGATGCGGCCGCGTTCGTGGCCAGCGACGGGGCCATTCGCGGTGCCCGCCTGGAAGCAGCGCTGCTGCATCTGCGCGAGCGTGATGCCGCCCAGCGCGAGGCCAGCGACATGGCCCTGGCGCGGACCCTGCTGGCCCGCTGATGCGTTTACGCCGCTGGGCCCTGCGCCGGGGCGCGGCGGTCCTGGCGGCGTCGCTGGCCGTCCCTGCCGCCCACGCTGCGCTGCAACTGGAGCTGCGGCCGGCGGGTTTGACCACGACTGAACGGGCCGCGGCCACCCGGGTGCTGGCGGCTGCGCCAGACCTGGTGCCGACCGCCTGGCAGGCGCGTTTCCACGCATCGGTGCCGGTGCGCTGGTCCGATCGACTTCCCGACCGCGTGCATGGCCGGGCGCGGGGCGGGGCGATCACCCTGCGACGTGCCCTGTTGCAGGACGTACAGCCCGGGCAGCCGCTGCCACGCGCGCTGCAGGCGGCGCTGATTCATGAACTGACCCACGTGCTGGACCGCGCTGCCGACGGCGGCTGGTCCAGCAGCGCGCGTTGGCGAGACCTGGCCGGCTGGCAGCAGCGGCCGTGGCGCATGGGGCGCGGAGCCAATGCGTTCACCGCGCGCAGCCCGGACGCGTACGAGCGCGACAGTCCGGCCGAGTTTCTGGCGGTCAATGCCGAGCACTATCTGCTGGATTCTGACTACCCGTGCCGTCGCCCGGCCCTGGCTGCCTGGTTTGCCGAACACATCGGGCAGCGCGACATGCCCACGAAGGGATGCGACGCAGGCCTGCCGCTGATCCAGGCCGGCGAGGTCAGCGGTCAGGCCTCTCTGCTGGAACTGGACCCCGCGCGCGTTTACGCGGTGGAGTACCTGCTGGCTGAAGGTAATGACGCGCTGATGAGTCGTTGGGGCCACAGCATGCTGCGGCTGGTGATCTGCGCGCCCGGGCGACCGCGTGGGCCGGCCTGCCGCATGGATCTGGCGCATCACCGCGTGCTGTCGTTCCGCGCCTTCGTCGGTGACGTGCAGATTTCCAGCTGGGCCGGACTGACTGGCGTGTATCCCTCGCGGCTGTTCGTGCTGCCGCTGGACCAGGTGATCAACGAATACACCCAGGTCGAGCTGCGCGGGCTGTCGTCGATTCCGCTGGCATTGCGTGACGATGAGATCGCCGCGCTGCTGGAACGGGTGGCGCAGGTGCACTGGAGCTACGACGGCCGCTACCGCTTCATCAGCAACAACTGCGCGGTGGAGACCGGCAAGCTGCTGCAGGAAGGGGTGCCGCGGCTGGGCGAGGAAGGATTGAACCGGATCACGCCGCGCGGCCTGCTGTCGCGGTTGCAGCGCCTGGGCATCGCGGACACGACGGTGCTGGAAGACCGCCCTGAGGCCACGCGGCAGGGCTACTACTTCGCTTCCGCGCAGGCGCATTACCAGCAGCTGTTTGACGTGATGCGAGCCGAGCTGGCGGTGCCGGCGGCAGATGTCACTACGTGGCTGCAACTGCCCGCTGCGCAGCGCGAGGTGTGGGTGGAGCAGGGCGGCCTGCGTGCGACATCGGCGATGCTGCTGCTGGAACAGGCCGCGCGCAATCGCGAAGAGCTGCGCGCACGCTCGGGATTGAAGCGCGCACTCAGTGATCCGCGTGGTGGAGTCGATGCCGCGCATGCCGCGTTGATGGCCTTGCTGGACGATGCTGGGCAACTGGTGAGTCCGGCGGGATTGTTGCCTGCAGGCGGGTATGGGGTGCCGGTTGGCGGTGAGCGCGTGGCGGCGGAGGTTGCGACAGCGCGGCTGAGTGCGCGGGGTATCAGTGGGTGGGAGGCGTTGCAGGTGGAGTTGCGGGGGCGGTTGCCTGTTGCCCAGCAGGAGGAGTTGCGGATCATTGAACGCAACCTGGAGCGGTTGGGCGTGAGGATGCGGAATCTGGCGCGCGATTGAGGTCCGCCAAGCCACGCAGGGCGTGGCTCTACGTGTGCTAATCCACGCTTCACAGGCTCCGCAATAAGATGACTGGCTGAAGTAACTGATCGGCAAGGAGTCGAACATGCGCATTTCCCCCTGGATTCTCAGCGCCGCGATCACCGCAAGCCTGGCTGCCTGCCAGCCCGCCGCGCAGGACGCCAACACCGGCACCGCCGAAGTCGCGCCGCCGGCCGGCACCGCCACCAGCGATGAGCGCACCTATGCGTTCCAGTGCGGCGATGTCGCCGTACAGGCAACCTATCGCGGGCAGGATTCGGCGAGCGTGGTGGTCGGCGGGCGCACCTTCGTGATGTCCTCTGAAACTGCCGCTTCGGGCGCGAAGTACGGCGACGGCCAAGGCAACGTGTTCTGGACCAAGGGCACCACCGAAGGCACCTTGACCCTGGCCGGCGAGCCCGACCGTACTTGCACCGGTTCGGGCACCGAAGGTGAAGCCGCGCCGGCGGCGACTACGCCGACAGCCTCTGCGGCCGCATTCCGTGCCACCGGCAACGAACCGGGCTGGCTGGCCCAGGTCAGCGATGGCGAAGCGCCACGCCTGCACGTGGAGACCGACTACGGCGAGAAGAAGTATGAGATCGCTGCTCCCACGCAGGGCCAGGACGGCTGGTCAGGCAAGGCCGAAGATGGCACGGAGATCAAGCTGACGTTCCAGCGCACGGTGTGCGAGGACAACATGAGCGGAAAAGCGTTTGGAGCGACGGTGATGTTGACCGTGGGTGCGCGCCAGTATCACGGCTGTGGTGATTTTGCCGGTGCGCCGACGGTGGCGGCGAAGCCGTAAACCGGGGCGCATTGCCTCGCTCTGGATGTTTCCATCCGCTGCAGATGATCCATCGGGGAGGCCCACGGGTAGCCCCCGGAGGGACACTCCACGGCATGGGTTCGGCGCATGCGCCGAACGGGTTGGGCAGGAGGCGCAACCCCGGCCTTGCCGTGTGCGCAGGACAGCGCATACGAGCAAGCCGTGGAGCAGCCTACATGGATGTACTTGCGGCGTGTCCCGGAGCGGGGCTGCCCGTAGGCCTCCCCGCAGGGAACAATGGAAACGCCGTGGCTGTTGGCGATAGCGCCGAAAGCAGCCGGGCAAGCCCGGCTCTACGGGATGGCGAACGATCGGCGTTTGCAGCGTGCGGGATGGCGAACGATCGGCGTTGGCAGCAGGCGAACGCGGCGTCGCGGGTGGCGGACCACCCGCGCTGCCGGCAGTCAGATCAATCCGCGCGGCCGGCAAACTCACCGGTGGTGGTGTTGACCAGCACGCGCTCACCGTTGGCGATGTACTCCGGCACCATGATTTCGATGCCGGTATTGAGCTTGGCCGGCTTCGGACGCTTGGTGGCGGTGCCGCCCTTCAGTTCCGGCGGAGTCTCGATCACTTCCAGCACCACGCTGGTCGGCAACTGCACGGCCACCGGCTGGTCGTCGATCACCTGCACGTAAATGCCGGTCAGACCGTCGGTGATGTAGCCGGCGTCGTCACCGATCACATCCGCGTCCAGGGTGTAGGGGGTGTAGTCCTCGTCGTCCAGGAACACGAACGCGTCGCCGTCCTTGTACGAGTAAGTGCTCTGGCGGCGCAGCAGCTCCACTTCCGGCAGGTTGTCGTCGGCGTCGAAGCTGGCATCCAGCTTGTTGCCACCCGGCACGCTGTACATGATGAAGCGGAAGCGCACGTTGCCGCCGCGGCCCTGCGGCGAGCTGCGTTCGATGTCGCGGATCTGGTAGACGCCGTTGTTGTACTCGACGACGTTGCCTTTCTTGATGTCACTGGCTTTCATGGGAATGAAGGTCGGTTGTGTGGGAGGTAAAGGATTACTTGGCGGCCAGACGCACCGCGCCATCAAGGCGGATGGTCTCACCGTTGAGATAGGTGTTGCCCAGGATGTGACCCACCAGCGCGGCGAAGTCGTCCGGCTTGCCCAGGCGCGGCGGGAACGGAATCGAGGCGGCCAGCGACTCCTGCACGGCCGGCGGCATGCCGTCCACCATCGGGGTCCAGAAGATGCCAGGGGCAATCGTCATCACGCGGATGCCGAAGCGGGACAGCTCGCGTGCCATCGGCAGGGTCATCGCGACCACGCCACCTTTGGAGGCCGAATAGGCCGCCTGGCCGATCTGGCCTTCATAGGCGGCAACACTGGCGGTGTTGATGATCACCCCGCGCTCGCCGTCATCGCCGGCCTCGTTGTGCTGCATGCGGTTGGCGGCGGCCTTGGCGACGTTGAAGCTGCCGACCAGGTTCACCATCACCGTGCCCTGGAAGTTGGCCAGTGGCATCGGAGCTTCTTTGCCCAGCACGCGGCCCGCGCCCAGGATGCCGGCACAGCTGATCACGGCGTTCAGGCCACCCAGAAAGTCGGCGGCGGCGTCGATCTGCGCGGCCACGGCGACTTCGTCGCTGACATTGGTGTTGAAGTAGCGCGCCTTGTCCGCGCCAAGTTCGGCCACGGCGGCCGCGCCCTTTTCATCGTTCAGGTCCCACAAGGCGACCTTGCCGCCATGGGCAACCAGATGGCGGGCCACGGACAGACCCAGGCCGGAAACGCCACCGGTGACGACGGCACGCACAGAAGACAGCTGCATCAGGGGATTCCGCAGGTTCAAGAACCGCCGATTCTAGCCGAAGCCGGGCCGCGCACCGTTGTGCACTGCCACCAGCGACTCAGCCGCGCCGCGCCAGGCGGCGGGCGAAATCGTCCGGGGCCAGGCCCGGCGCGAACAGGAACCCCTGGCCGACGGTGATGCCCATGCCGTGCAGGGCATGGCGTTGCTCCTCCGATTCGATGCCCTCGGCCACCAGCCCCAGCCCCAGGCTGCGGGCAATGCCGCAGACTGCCTCGCACACCGCCACGTCCGAGCGGTTGCCCGGCACGCCCTCGACGAACATCTGGCTCAGTTTCAGCCCGTGGATCGGCAGCCGGCGCAGGTAGTTCAGTGCACTGTAGCCTTCGCCGAAATCATCGATGGTGAGCAGCACACCCATCTCGCGCAGGCGGCCGAACGTCTGCAGCGTATCCGCGGCGTCCTCGATCAGCACGCGCTCGGTGAATTCCAGTTCCAGCGCGGTTCCCGGCAGGTCGAATTCCTCCAGCACCTGGCGTACATTCCGGGCCAGGTCCTCACCGACGAATTGACGGTAGGACACGTTCACGGCCACCCGCACAATGCCGAGCCCGGCATCCTGCCACAGGCGCACCTGGCGGCACGCCTCGCGCAGCACCCACTGGCCGATGCGCACGATGTCGCCGGTGCTTTCGGCGTGGCCGATGAACACATCCGGGCGCAGTTCACCCAGCTGCGAGTTGCGCCAGCGGATCAAGGCTTCGGCGGCGATCAGCTGGCCGCTTTTCAGGTCCACCTGTGGCTGGTAGACCAGATGGAACTCCTCGTCGTCCAGTGCGCGGTGCAGACGGCTTTCGATCTGCAGGCGGTCATGCTGGCGTTGTGCCAGTTCCGGCGAGAACACCTGCCAGCCGTTGCGGGTACGGCGCTTGACGTCGTACATGGCGATGTCGGCGTTCTGGATCAGCACCTGCGGGCGCAACCCGTCCTGCGGGGCGCGGGCGATGCCGATGCTGGTGGTCACCGCGAATTCGTCGCTGCCGAATCGGAACGGTGGAATGAAGGCGCGGGTGATCGCCTCGGCCAGCCGCTCGGGCTGGTCGGCCTGGTCGCGGGTGTCGCACACTACCAGGAATTCGTCGCCGCCGAATCGTGCCACCAGCCCTTCGGTGCCAATAGCGGTGGAGATGCGCCGGGTGGCATCGATCAGCAGCTCGTCACCGGCGTTGTGGCCGAGCATGTCGTTGACCGTCTTGAACCGGTCCAGGTCGATGTACAGCACCGCCACCCGGCTGTGCGTCGGGCTGGCCATGCGCGTGGCGAGGTCACCCAACACCGCGTCGCGGTTCATGATCCCGGTCAGTGGATCGGTCCGCGCCTGGATGCGCAGGGTTTCCTCGGCGTGCTTGCGTGCGGTGATGTCCTGCACGGTACCGGCGATGCGCGCGGCATTCACGTCGCCGGCTTCGGCCTCGCCGATCATCCGCACCCAGAACGAATGGCCGTCGCTGCGCTGGCCCTGCAGTTCCAGCTCGAACGGCACCTGCCGGTCGATCACCTCCAGCAGCGCCTGCTGCAGCTGCAGGCGGTCGTCGGTGCGCAGGCAGTCCATCAGGTGTGCCATGTCCTGCATGGGCAGGTCCTGGCCCAGAATGCGCGCCGCCTCGTCGGTCAGGTACAGTCGCTGCAGGCCGCGGTCCCACTCCCAGCCGCCGATGTGCGCCAGCGACTGCGCGCGATCGAACAGGGTGTTGTTGCGCTTGAGTTCGGTGATGTCGCTGAACAGCCCGAACACATGGTCGGGGGTGTCGCGTCCGTTGCTGTAAACCGGCACATTGGTCGTGGAGATCCAGATCATGCGCCCACGCGGCCGGTGGTACAGGCCGACGATGGTGCTGCGGATGATCCGCCCGCGCTGCAGCGACTCGGCCGCCGGCCACTGTTCGCGGGTGAGCGGGTGGCCGTGTTCGTCCACGCTGATCCAGTCTTCCGGGGCGAGCAGGTGCTGCAGGCTGCTGCCGCTGCCACTGGTGCCCAGAATGCGGTGCGCCGCCGGGTTGGCCGAGACTACCTGCAGATTACGGTCGAACAGGATCACGCCCTTGTCGATGGACTCCATCAGCAGCCGGTAGCGTGATTCGGCCTGCCAGCGGCTGCTCAGGTCTCGCGCCACCGCCACGATGCAGTGCTCGCCCTGATGCTCGAAGCCGGCCGAGTGCACTTCCACCGGAAAGCGGCTGCCGTCGCCGCGCATGTTGGTGACTTCGATGACATAGGTTTCGCCGCGACGCAGGGCTTCCCAGACCGGATCGAGATGGTCGCTGGGCAGGTCGGGGTTGAGGATCTCAATGGGTTGCCCGACGATGTCCTCGCGCGGGCGGCCATAGGCGCGCACACCGGCGTTGTTGAGGTCCAGCACCACGCCGCTCTCGCTGAGGATGCTGACCGGGTCGGGCACAGCGTCGAACAGGGCGGCATAGCGCCGCAGCGCCAGCTGGCGCTCGTCCATCGCTTCCTGCAGCGCCTGCTGCACGTCACGGAGCACGGCGTGCAGGTCCTCGCCAGTGGGGTGGGCGAGGGCGCGTTCGAGGGCGGCCAGCGCGTGCAGATGGTCGGTGAGGTGGTCACCGACCGCTGCTTCCCTGCGCGGGCCGCCCCGGCTCATGAGGCGGCCAGCGCTTTGCCGGCCTTGCTGCCGGTTTCCCGGCCCAGCCGCGCGGCCAGCCAGCGGCCGGTGGCAGCCAGTGCCGGCAGGTCGATGCCGGTGCGCATGCCGATGCCATGCAGCAGGTACACCACGTCCTCGCTGGCTACGTTGCCGCTGGCCCCCTTGGCGTAGGGGCAGCCGCCCGCGCCGGATACCGCCGCATCCACCACCCGCACGCCTTCGTCCAGGCATGCGTCGATGTTGGCCAGTGCCTGCCCATAGGTGTCGTGGAAGTGCACCGCCAACGCCGGCATCGGGATTTCACTGGCCACGGCCTTGAGCATGGCGCGCGCTTTGCGCGGTGTACCGACGCCGATGGTGTCGCCCAGCGAGATTTCATAACAGCCCATGTCATGCAGGGCGCGGGCCACCCGTACCACCTCGCTGATCGCGACCTCACCCTGGTAGGGGCAGCCCAGCACGGTGGAGACGTAGCCGCGCACCTTCACCCCGTCGGTGCGGGCGCGCTCCAGGATCGGCGCGAAGCGCGCCAGCGACTCGTCAATGCCGGCATTGGTATTGGTGCGGTTGAAGGTCTCTGACGCAGCGGTGAACACCGCGACTTCCTCCACCCCTACCGCACGGGCGCGTTCATAGCCCTGTTCGTTGGGTACCAGCACCGGGTAGTCGATGCCCGGCCGGCGCTCGATGCCGGCATACACCTCGGCGGCGTCGGCCAGCTGCGGCACCCAGCGCGGGCTGACGAAGCTGGTGGCCTCGATGCTGCGCAGGCCGGTCAGCGACAGCTGCCGGATCAGTTCGATCTTGTCGGCGGTGGCCACGGGCTGGGCCTCGTTCTGCAGCCCGTCGCGCGGGCCAACCTCGACAATGCGCACGAAGTCATCCATGGCGGCGCGCCTCCTGGCGGGAAAGACCCAGATCACACAGCGGGAAGCGAACAGATTCGATCACGAAAATTCCTGGCAACGTAGTGAAAGCCGCAGTTCCCTGGCAGGCCACGACAGGGAGATACGCGGGATGAGCGCCAAAGCGGCCATCGGCCGCTGCAGGCAGGTGCCAACCGTGGGTCGGCAAGCCGCATCAATCCTGGGTCACCCAATGGGGGGAGCGCTTGTCCAGGAATGCCCCCAGGCCCTCCTGCCCCTCGGCGGACACCCGTAACCTCGCGATCAGGGCGGCGTTGTCGTGGTCCAGCGCGTCGCGGTCCGGCCCCTGCGTCACCCGCCGCACCAGCTGTTTGGCGCTGGCGGCGGCGATCGGACCGGCCTTGTCGAGCAGGGCAAGCTGGCGCTGCACGGCCTCATCGAGACGCTCGGGCTCGACCAGCTGGTGGACCAGGCCGATCCGCAGCGCGGTCTCGGCGTCGAAATGTTCACCGGTGGCGAACCAGCGGCGGGCCTGGCGCGGGCCAATGGCCTCGATCACGTACGGGGAGATCACCGCCGGCAGCAGCCCCAGGCGGCTTTCAGTCAGGCCGAAGCGTGCACTGGTGCTGGCGACGGCAATGTCGCAGCAGGCCACAAGGCCCACCCCGCCGCCAAAGGCGGCACCGTGAACCCGTGCCAGAGTCGGCTTGGGCAGCTCGTCCAGGGTGCGCATCAACCGGGCCAGGCCCAGTGCATCGTCCCGGTTCTCCGCTTCGCCGGCAGCCGCCATGCCGCGCATCCACTGCATGTCGGCCCCGGCCGAGAAGGAGGGGCCTTCGCCGGCCAGCACCACCGCGCGGATCTGCGGGTCGTTGCCAGCGGCATCCAGGGCCAGGGT
Organism: Stenotrophomonas maltophilia; assembly: GCA_050983615.1. Lineage (GTDB taxonomy): Bacteria > Pseudomonadota > Gammaproteobacteria > Xanthomonadales > Xanthomonadaceae > Stenotrophomonas > Stenotrophomonas maltophilia_AZ. Next base: position 2,020,645 of record CP158958.1, read on the forward strand.
CAGTTGCGCGATCAGCCCGGCATCGAAGGCATTGTGCAGGGCCGGGCGGTTCAGGGTCAGGGTCACTACCGCACCGTGGCGTTCACGCTTGAGGGCATCACTCATGGGGGACCTGCAGTTGCTCCATATACATGTACGGATCATAGCGGTGCAGCGGCGCGCGGCCATGACGCGGCGCGGCGATGCTAATATTGATAACCATTCTTATCGACGCGAAGGCGACCTGTGACGTTGTCCGATCTGCCGCTGAACGGCTCCGCTCTGGTGGATTCCGTACAGGAACTTCATGCAAACGACGCCATTGCCCGTCGACTCCAGGAGCTGGGGTTCGTCGAGGGGGAAAATGTGCGTCTGGTAGCCCGTGGACCGGTCGGCAAAGAACCGCTGCTGGTGCAGATCGGCTTTACCCGTTTCGCCCTGCGCATTGCCGAAGCCAACCGCATCAAGGTCCGGCCTGTCGTTGACGGAGGCCACGCGTGACCGCGGCCGGCGCATTGCGCGTGGCGCTGGTGGGCAACCCCAACAGCGGCAAAACCGCGCTGTTCAACCAGCTGACCGGCAGCCGCCAGAAGGTGGCCAATTACACCGGTGTCACCGTCGAGCGCAAGGAAGGCCGCCTGCGTGCACCCTCCGGGCGCGAGTTTGCCGTGCTTGACCTGCCGGGCGCGTACAGCCTGCAGCCGGCCAGCCTGGACGAAGCGATCACCCGCGACTTCTGCCGGGGCTTCTACCCGGGCGAGGCCCCCCCGGACGTGCTGCTGTGCGTGATCGATGCCACCAACCTGCGCCTGCACCTGCGCTTCGCGCTGGAACTGCGCGAGCTGGGCAAGCCGATGATCGTCGCCCTGAACATGGTCGACGCCGCGCAGCGCCGTGGCATCCAGATCGACGTGCCGGCGCTGGAAGAGGCATTGGGCGTGCCGGTGGTGGAAACCGTGGCCGTGCGCCGGCACGGAGCCAAGGCCCTGGTCGAGCGTCTGGACGCGATGGTCCCGCACCTGCAGGCACCGGTGGAGGTCCCCGAGAAGGCCGCCGATTACCACGCCCGGGTGCGCGACATCCTGGCCGCTGCGGTCAGCATGCCCAGCCGCACCGCAAAGATCGACGACACCCTCGACCGCTGGCTGCTGCACCCGGTGTTCGGGCTGCTCACGCTGGTGGTGGTGATGTTCCTGATCTTCCAGGCAGTGTTCGCCTGGGCCACACCGATGATGGACGGCATTGAAGCCGCCTTCGGCTGGCTGGGCGAAACCGTGGCTGGCACGCTGCCGGAAGGCCCGCTGACCAGCCTGCTCACCGACGGCATCATTGCCGGCGTCGGCGGGGTGGTCGTGTTCCTGCCGCAGATCCTGATCCTGTTCGCTTTCATCCTGGCGCTGGAAGAGTCCGGCTACCTGCCGCGCGCGGCGTTCCTGCTGGACCGCATGATGGCCTCGGCCGGCCTGTCCGGGCGTTCGTTCATCCCGCTGCTGTCCAGCTTCGCCTGTGCGGTGCCGGGCATCATGGCCACCCGCAGCATCCAGGACCCGCGTGACCGCCTGGCCACCATCCTGGTCGCGCCGCTGATGACCTGTTCGGCGCGCCTGCCGGTGTATGCGCTGCTGATCGGCGCGTTCATTCCGCAGAAAACCCTGTGGGGCTTTGTCAGCCAGCAGGGCCTGGTGCTGTTCGGTCTGTACGTGGCCGGCATCTTCAGCGCGCTGTTGATGTCGTGGGTGATGAAGAAGTGGCGGCGTGACAAGAGCGAGCATCCGCTGATGCTCGAGCTGCCGTCGTACCGCATTCCGCACCCGCGTGACCTGGCCGTGGGCCTGTACGAGCGCGGCATGATCTTCCTCAAGCGGGTGGGCGGCATCATCCTGTCGCTGACCATCCTGCTGTGGGTGCTGCTGAGCTTTCCGGGCGCGCCTGAAAACGCCACCATGCCGGCCATCGATTACAGCTTCGCCGGCCAGATCGGCCACGCCATGGCGGTGTTCTTTGCCCCGCTGGGCTTCAACTGGCAGATCTGCATCGCGCTGATCCCCGGCATGGGTGCACGCGAAGTGGCGGTGTCCTCGCTGGCCACCATCTATGCGCTGTCGGCCGCCGATGACGACGCGGCCATCCAGGCACTGACCCCGGTGGTGGCCAATGGCTGGTCGCTGGCTACCGGCCTGTCGCTGCTGGTGTGGTTCATCTATGCACCGATGTGCATTTCCACCCTGGCCACGATCAAGCGCGAAACCAACTCCTGGAAGCAGGTCGGCTTTGCGACCTTCTACCTGTTTGCTGCCGCGTACGTGGCAGCGCTGGTCACCTACCAGGTGACCAAGGCGCTGGGAGGCGGTTGATGGAGTTAAGCCTGCTGCTGCAGTACCTGGTGATCGCGCTGGCCGCCCTGGTCAGCGCGTGGGTGGTGCTGAAGAAGCAGTTCCCAGGTGCGGCGCGACGACTGCGGGGCGGGCTGGCGCTGTGGCTGCTGAAGCCGCAGCGCGGGGCGCGGCTGCAAGCGCTGGGGCGGAAGGTTGCACCGCCGGCGACTGCGGGCGGTGGTACGTGTGGTGGTTGCGACAGTTGTGGGCCGAGTACGCCGAAACAGCATTGATGTAGAGCCGGGCTTGCCCGGCCCGCGCATTCCGGCAGCCGGGCAAGCCCGGCTCTACCTATCGCCGATCCTTTCCGCTAGCCTTTGAATATGAACAACACTCCGATTCGTCTGCTCATTCACGGTGCCTCCGGGCGCATGGGCCAGGCCCTGCTGCGGCTGGCCGCCGAGCGTGACGACCTGCAGGTCGTCGCCGCTGTTACCCGCCGCTCGCCGGCCCAGCGTGTGGTTGAGGGCGTGCCGCATTTCGCCGCCAGCGAACTGTCTGGCGCGCCGGTGTTCGACGTGGCCATCGATTTCAGTCTGCCGGAAGGCTTCGACCCGATCCTGGCGCTGTGCCTGGAGCGCAAGGCCGGGCTGGTGTCCGGCACCACCGGCATCAGCGAAACCCAGCGTCAGGCGTTGATCCAGGCCGCCGCCAGCATTCCGCTGGTCTGGGCCTCCAATTTCAGCCTCGGCGTGGCCGTCCTGGACGAGCTGGTCGAGCGCGCCGCCACGGCGCTGGCCGGGTGGGACTGTGACATCGTCGAATCCCATCATATTCACAAACAGGACGCGCCGTCGGGGACTGCGCTTACCCTGGGAGCCGCCGCACAGAAGGGTGGGGCGCAGCCGCATTACGCCAGCCTGCGTGCCGGTGACATCGTCGGCGAGCATCTGGTCCAGTTCACCGGCATGGGCGAGCGCATCGAGCTGAACCATCGGGCCACCAATCGCGACATCTTTGCCCGTGGGGCCCTGTTTGCGGCCGTTCAGCTGAATGGGCGGGCGGCGGGCAGTTACCGGGTGCGGGATCTGCTTTCGGCGTAGAGCCACGCCCTGCGTGGCTGAACAGGCAGCCACGCGCCGCCGGGCGCGACGGAATGCACGCAAACGCTGGCGCTGGCGTGACCTTCCTATTACAATTCCCGCTCGCCGAATCACGACAGCCGGACCGGATAAAAACCGCCGTCCGCGCTTTTTTGCAACCGCTTTTCAGTGGATCGCGCGGCGTGACTTCGGTGACCCCTCGGTAGCCAAAGTGAGATTTCCGTGACCCAAGCCGCAATCCTCGTCCTCGAAGACGGCACCGTATTCGAGGGCGAATCCGTAGGCGCGCCCGGCCTGTCCGTCGGTGAGGTGGTGTTCAACACCGCCATGACCGGTTACCAGGAAGTGCTGACTGATCCTTCCTACGCCCGGCAGATGGTCACGCTGACCTACCCGCATATCGGCAACACCGGCATGACCGACCAGGACGACGAAGCCCGCAAGGTGTGGTCAGCCGGCCTGATCGTGCGTGATGTGCCGCGCCGCCCCAGCAACTGGCGCAGCCAGGTGTCGCTGCAGGACTGGCTGATCCAGCGTGGCGTGGTGGCCATTTCCGGCATCGACACCCGCAAGCTGACCCGCATCCTGCGCGAACGCGGTGCGCAGAACGGCGCACTGATGGCCGGTGACGACATCAACGCTGAGGTCGCGCTGGAAGCCGCGCGCAAGTTCCCGGGTCTGAAGGGCATGGACCTGGCCAAAGTGGTGAGCACGGATGCGACCTACAGCTGGAACGAGGGCCAGCTGGATCTTGACCGCAACGCGTTCGTCAATGCTGCCCCGCAGTACAAGGTGGTGGCCTACGATTTCGGTGCCAAACTGAACATCCTGCGCATGCTCGCCGAGCGCGGATGCGACATTACCGTGGTGCCGGCGCAGACGCCTGCTGCCGAGGTACTGGCGCTGAATCCGGATGGCGTGTTCCTGTCCAATGGCCCGGGCGACCCGGAACCGTGCGATTACGCCATCGACGCGATCAAGGTGTTCCTGGACAAGAAGCTGCCCACTTTCGGTATCTGCCTGGGCCACCAGTTGCTGGCGCTGGCCTCGGGTGCCAAGACGGTGAAGATGGGCCATGGCCACCACGGTGCCAACCATCCGGTGCAGGACCTGGACAGCGGCCGGGTGATGATCACCTCGCAGAACCACGGCTTCGCGGTGGATGAAGCCACATTGCCGGCGACCCTGCGCGTGACCCACCGTTCACTGTTCGACGGCACCAACCAGGGCATCGCCCGTACCGACGTGCCGGCGTTCTCGTTCCAGGGCCACCCGGAAGCCTCGCCGGGCCCGCACGACGTCAGTCCGCTGTTCGACCGGTTCGTTGCCCTGATGGCGCAGGCCAAGGCCTGATGCGGCGCGCCGCTGCCCTTGGCGCGGCGCGGTACCACCCCCAGTTTCCTGATCGACAGCGTGCGATCACCCCACACACGCTGTACTGACTTAGAGAAGAAAATGCCCAAGCGCACTGACCTCAAGACCATCCTCATCATCGGTGCCGGCCCGATCGTCATCGGCCAGGCCTGCGAGTTCGACTACTCCGGCGCGCAGGCCTGCAAGGCGCTGCGTGACGAGGGTTACCGCGTGGTGCTGGTCAACAGCAATCCGGCCACCATCATGACCGACCCGGAGATGGCCGACGCCGTCTACATCGAGCCGATCAACTGGCAGACGGTCGAGAAGATCATCGCCAAGGAAAAGCCCGATGCACTGCTGCCGACCATGGGTGGCCAGACCGCGCTGAACTGCGCGCTGGACCTGGCCGACAACGGCGTGCTGGAGAAGTACAACGTCGAGCTGATCGGTGCCAAGCGCGACGCCATCCGCATGGCTGAAGACCGCGAGCTGTTCCGCGTGGCCATGAGCGAGATCGGCCTGGAATGCCCGAAGGCCGCGGTTGCCCATACCCTGGACGAAGCACTCGAGATCCAGACCCGTGTCGGTTACCCGACCATCATCCGCCCCAGCTTCACCCTCGGCGGCAGCGGTGGCGGCATCGCCTACAACCGCGAAGAGCTGGTCGAGATTGTCAACCGCGGTCTGGAACTGTCACCGACCACCGAGGTGCTGGTGGAAGAGTCCGTGCTGGGCTGGAAGGAATTCGAGATGGAGGTGGTGCGCGACACCGCCGACAACTGCATCATCGTCTGCTCGATCGAAAACCTCGATCCGATGGGCGTGCACACCGGTGACTCGATCACCGTGGCTCCGGCGCAGACCCTGACTGACAAGGAATACCAGCGCCTGCGCGATGCCTCCATCGCCGTGCTGCGCAAAATCGGCGTGGATACCGGTGGTTCGAACGTACAGTTCGGCATCAACCCGGACACCGGCCGCGTTGTCGTCATCGAGATGAACCCGCGCGTGTCGCGTTCCTCGGCACTGGCGTCCAAGGCCACCGGCTTCCCGATTGCCAAGGTGGCGGCCAAGCTGGCCGTGGGCTACACCCTGGACGAGCTGAAGAACGAAATCACCGGTGGCTTGACCCCGGCCTCGTTCGAGCCGTCGATCGACTACGTGGTCACCAAGATTCCGCGCTTCGCTTTCGAGAAGTTCCCGGCCGCCGACGCCCGCCTCACCACCCAGATGAAGTCGGTGGGCGAAGTGATGGCGATGGGTCGTACCTTCCAGGAGTCGGTGCAGAAGGCGCTGCGTGGTCTGGAAACCGGCAAGGTGGGCTTCGATCCGACCGAGTTGGATCTGGGCAGCGAAGACGACCTGCAGACCCTGCGTCGCGAACTGAAGGCTCCGGGCCCGGAGCGTCTGTTCTACGTGGCCGATGCGTTCCGCGCCGGCATGAGCGTGGAAGAGATCTATAACCTGTCGTTCATCGATCCGTGGTTCCTGGATCAGATCGAAGAGATCATCGCGGAAGAAGCCAAGGTTGCTGCCGAAGGCATCGATGCGCTCGACGCCGCCCGCCTGCGCAAGCTCAAGCGTGCTGGTTTCTCCGACGCCCGCCTGGCCCAGCTGACCGGCACCAACGAAGCGGCCGTGCGCGCGCTGCGTCGCGCCCACAAGGTGCGTCCGGTGTACAAGCGCGTGGACTCCTGCGCCGCTGAGTTTGCCACCGGCACCGCCTACCTGTACTCGACCTACGAGGACGAGTGCGAAGCCGCGCCGAGCAACCGCGACAAGATCATGATCCTGGGTGGCGGTCCGAACCGCATCGGCCAGGGCATCGAGTTCGACTACTGCTGCGTGCACGCGGCACTGGCGCTGCGCGAGGATGGCTATGAAACCATCATGGTCAACTGCAACCCGGAAACCGTGTCGACCGACTACGACACCTCCGACCGCCTGTACTTCGAGCCGCTGACCCTGGAAGACGTGCTGGAAATCGTCGAACTGGAACAGCCCAAGGGCGTGATCGTGCAGTACGGCGGGCAGACCCCGCTGAAGCTGGCGCGCGCGCTGGAAGCCAACGGCGTGCCGGTGATCGGCACCAGCCCCGACTCCATCGACCTGGCTGAAGACCGCGAGCGCTTCCAGCAGCTGGTGGAAAAGCTGGGCCTGAAGCAGCCGCCGAACCGCATTGCCCGCAACGACCAGGAAGCCCTGCTGCTGGCCCGTGAGATCGGCTACCCGCTGGTGGTACGCCCGAGCTACGTGCTGGGTGGCCGCGCAATGGAAATCGTATACGGGGAATCCGACCTGGCCCGTTACGTGCGCGACGCGGTGAAGGTGTCCAACGACTCGCCGGTGCTGCTGGATCGCTTCCTCGACAACGCCGTGGAATGCGACGTCGACATCATTGCCGACAAGGACGGCAACGTGTTGATCGGCGGCGTGATGGAGCACATTGAAGAGGCGGGCGTCCACTCGGGTGACTCCTCATGCTCGCTGCCGCCGTACTCGCTGTCGGCGGAAACCCAGGCCGAACTGCGCCGCCAGGTGGTCGAGCTGGCCAAGGCCCTGAACGTGGTCGGGCTGATGAACACCCAGTTCGCCATCCAGGCCGGTGAAGACGGCAACGACATAGTCTACCTGCTGGAAGTGAACCCGCGTGCCTCGCGCACTGTGCCGTTCGTTTCCAAGGCCACCGGTATGGCGCTGGCCAAGATCGCCGCGCGCTGCATGGCTGGCAAGACCCTGGCCGAGCAGGGCGCGACCGAGGAAATCGTGCCGGACTACTACTCGGTGAAGGAAGCGATCTTCCCGTTCGCCAAGTTCCAGGGCGTGGACCCGATCCTCGGGCCGGAAATGCGCTCCACCGGTGAGGTGATGGGCGTGGGCCGCAGCTTCAGTGCCGCGTTTGCGCGTGCGCAGGAAGCCGGCGGCATCAAGGCTCCGCCGCAGGGCAAGGCCTTCGTGTCGGTGCGTGACCCGGACAAAAAGCGCGTGCTGCCGGTCGCCCAGGCGCTGCTGGAACGCGGTTACACCCTGGTGGCCACCCGTGGCACTGCCGCGTGGCTGCAGCAGCACGGCATGGACTGCGAGATCGTCAACAAGGTGGTCGAAGGTCGCCCGCACATCGTCGATTCGATCAAGAACGGTGACATCGTCTATATCGTCAACACGACCGAAGGCCGTGCCGCGATCAACGACTCGTTCTCGATCCGTCGCGAGGCGCTGCAGCACCGCGTCACTTATTCGACCACCATCGCCGGTGCCAAGGCACTGGTGCAATCACTGGAATTCCGCGGGACCGGCCCGGTCTGGTCGCTGCAGGAGCTGCACAAGGAGTTGAATGCATGAGAGCACCCATCACCCTGAAAGGCGCGCAGAAGCTGCGCGACGAACTGGATCACCTGAAGACGGTCAAGCGCCCGAAGGTCATTGCTGCCATCGCCGAAGCGCGCGAGCACGGTGACCTGAAGGAAAACGCCGAGTACCACGCCGCGCGCGAAGAGCAGGGCTTCATTGAAGGCCGCATCAAGCAGCTGGAAGGCGAGCTGTCGCATGCCGAGATCATCGACATCAGCAAGCTCAACGCCGGCAGCAAGGTGGTGTTCGGTGCGAGCGTGACCTTGGCCGACGTGGACACCGACGAAGAGAAGCAGTACCAGATCGTGGGTGACCTGGAAGCGGACATCAAGCAGGGGCTGATTGCCATCTCCTCGCCGGTGGCCCGTGCGCTGATCGGCAAGAACGAAGGTGACAGCATCACCATCGACGCGCCGGCCGGCCAGCGCGAGTACGAAATCGTCAGCGTGCAGTACCTGGCCTGACCCATGGCCAGCGCGACCCTGCTGCTGCCCGCGCGCAGCCGGTTCCCGGCCGCGCCCTTGCCCGATGACGTGGCCAGGGCGCTGGGCCGCGCCGAGCGCAGTACGGTGGAGGCAGGCGAGCGTGCCCAGCTGCAGCGGCATTTCCAGCTGCAGCCGGCGCACTGGCCGGTAGCCGCGCTGACCCGCCAGCTGGATGTTGGCGATGCGGTGGACGGGGTCTGGCTGCGTGCCGATCCGGCCAACGTCGCGCCCGACATGCAGGGCGCGCGGATGATGGGGCATGGCGACACGCTGCGCCCGGATGCCGATGACGTGGCCGCGCTGCTGCCTGCGCTGCAGCCGCTGTTTGTCGGCTATGGCTTCGCCCTGGATGCCCCGGTGCCGGGCCGGTGGTACCTGCGCTTGCCGGAAGAGATCCAGCTGCCCGCGTTCGCCGCGCCCGATGACGTGCTGGGAGATGATCTGTTCGACCATCTGCCGCCGGGTGATAGCGGCCGGTTATGGCGGGCGCTGCTGACCGAGGCGCAGGTGGTGTTGCACCAGCATGAGTGGAATGCCCGCCGGATTGCCGCTGGCCGGCGTGCGATCAATTCATTGTGGTTCTGGGGCGGTGGTGAACTGCCGCAGAGCGTCAGCACGGCGTATGCGCAGGTGCGCAGCCGTGAATCGCTGCTGCAGGCCCTGGCCAAGGCGGCCGGGGTCGAGGTGGGTGGTGACCAGCCGGTGGACGCGCTGGTGGACCTGAGGCAGCTGCGCTCGCTGGAGCAGCTGGGCAGCGAAGCGATCCGGCCCTTGTTGGCGGCGTTGCAGCGCGGCGAGCTGCGCCGGCTGGTGCTGGATTTCGAGGATGGCCTGCGGTTTGAGCTGGACAAGGGCCAGCGCTGGAAGCTGTGGAAGAAGCCGTTGCAGTTGCAGGACGCATGACGACCTCCCAGACCGCCCGCATCCAACGCCGTCCCACGCTTGAATGTGCGGCCTGGCCGGCCGACACCCTGCCGCTGCTGCAACGTCTTTACACTGCGCGCGGGGTCACCGACCCTGCACAGGCGCAACCGAAGCTGGCCCAACTGCACGCGCCCGAACTGATGGGCGGCATGCAGGCCGCAGTGGACCTGCTGGCGACTGCCATCGCCCACAACGAACGCATCCTGGTGGTCGGCGATTTCGACTGCGACGGAGCCACTGCCTGCGCCGTGGGCGTACGCGGCCTGCGCATGCTGGGCGCGCGCGATGTCGTGCACGCCGTGCCCAACCGCATGCTGCACGGTTACGGTTTGTCGCCCTCGCTGGTGGCTGAACTGGCCGTGCTGGAGCCCGGTCTACTGGTCACTGTCGACCACGGCATTGCCTGCCACGCGGGCGTGGCGGCGGCCAAGGCGCTGGGCTGGAAGGTGCTGGTGACCGATCATCACCTTCCCGGCGAACACCTGCCGCCTGCCGATGCGCTGGTCGACCCCAACCTGCAGGGCGATGCCTTCCCGAGCAAGGCGCTGGCCGGGGTCGGAGTCATTTTCTACGTGCTGATGGCACTGCGCCGCCACCTGCGTGGTCAGGGCGCGTTCGCCAGCACGCCCGAACCGGACCTGCTGACCCTGCTCGACCTGGTCGCGGTCGGTACCGTCGCCGACCTGGTCGCGCTGGATGCCAACAACCGCGCGCTGGTTTCTGCCGGTCTGCGTCGTCTGCGCGCCGGGCAGGGCTGTGTCGGTCTGCAGGCGCTGATCGAAGCCAGCGGACGTGACACCAAACGGCTGAGCGCGACCGACATCGGTTTTGCGTTGGGGCCGCGCCTCAACGCCGCCGGGCGTCTGGAAGACATGGCGCTGGGCATCGAACTGCTGCTCACCGAAGACCCCACCCAGGCGCGTCAGATCGCGCAGACCCTGGAACAGATCAACGCTGAGCGGCGTGCGGTGCAGCAGTTGATGACCGACGACGCCGAACTGGCAGTGTCACGCGCAGTGCTCAGCGCCGAAGGCGAACGGCCGATTGCGGCGTGCCTGTTCGATGCCGAGTGGCATCCGGGCGTGGTCGGTTTGGTGGCCTCGAAAATGAAGGACCGTCTGCACCGGCCGGTGATTGCGTTTGCGCCGTCGGAGCCTGGCAGTGATTCCCTGCGTGGTTCGGCGCGTTCCATTGCCGGCTTTCATATCCGTGACGCGTTGGCGCTGGTCAATGCAGCCCATCCGGGCTTGATCGAAAAGTTCGGCGGCCATGCGATGGCGGCCGGGCTGAGTCTGGCGCAGGCAAATCTGGCGGCGTTCGAGCAGGCGTTTGTGGCGGTCGTGCAGGCGCAGATGGATCCGGCCTCGCTGCAGCAACTGCTGTTGAGTGATGGCGAGCTGGGCGCGGATGAGTTGGACTTCCGCCACGCCGAAGCGCTGCGTCTGGCCGGTCCGTGGGGGCAGGGCTTCCCGGAACCGTTGTTTGACGGTCATTTCCAGGTGGCGCGATGGCAGGTGCTGAAGGAAAAGCACCTCAAGCTCAGCCTGCGCGTGCCGGGTCGAGCCGAGCCGCTCAATGCGATCCACTTCAGTGGGTGGAACGGCAATGCGCCGGCCAACCATGTGCATATCGCCTACCGGCTGGTGAGCGACGATTACCGTGGTGGCGCGGCGATCCAGCTGATCATCGAGCATTGCGCGGACGCGTGAGGGTGCGCGATGACGCGCATGGCGCGTCAGTACAGACCCGCTGCTGCAATGCTGGGGATCGGTAGAGTCGGTCGACAGACGACTGCCGATAGCGGTGATCGGTGCGGCGAACGCATGGCCGGTTGCCGGGCAAGCGTGCGACCTTGCCAAACGTCATGCGTTAAAGAGGCAGCCATTGCTATCGGCGGTCGTCTGTCGACCGACCCTACCTGACCCCTCATGACACGAATGTCAGGGTTCCTTGACCTCGCTGACCAGCGACGGCATCTGCCAGGCACCGCCAGCGGCAACCAGCCGGCACAGGCCGGTGTTGGCATCATCGGTCTGGACGTACGCGCTGCCGTTCCACGCCCAGGCGGCCGTACTCCAGCAGTCACCCAGCCCGCGGCTCTTGTGCGAGGCGCTGATGGTCAACGTGTCGTCGTCCACGCCGAGGTTGGTGATGTAGCGCGGCTGATACGGGGCGCGGTCGTTGGTCACCCAATAGCCGGAGCCTTCGTTGTAGGCACCGCGCCAGCACACCGTTGAGACCAGCAGGTGCTGACCGTCGAGTCGTTTGACCGTAACCGGCTGCGGCTCCTCGTCGAACTGGGTACCCTCGGCCGGATGCAATGCATCACAGTCGTCGGCCGACGTGGCGGTCGCAAGCGCGGCGCGCAGGGCCGGCAGGTGGCCAAGGGCTTCATCGGCCGCCGTGGTCGGCACGCGTTTGCCCAGCGTCACCACCGGCACCGGCAAGGCCGGCAGCACGCTGGCTTCGGCGCGATTGCCCTTGCGCATCACCGCGCCGGGCGTCCCCAGCCGGCCTTGGAACTCGTCCATCTTCAGCAGCACGGCAGATGCGCCGCGATCAGACAATGTCCAGCGGCGACCGTTGTTGCCGACCAGCTCGATCCGGCTGTCCTTGACCAGTGCCTTGAGCAGCGCGCTGACCTGTGTGGCTGAAAAGTCCGTGCTGTTCTTCACCTCACCCAGTCCCGTGCCATTGATCTGCAGGGTGACGGTGCTGGGCAGGTCGCTTTCCTCGTACTCGCCGAGCATCAACTGGCCGGTGATCGGCTGGTCCGGTCCGCCCTTGCGGGTCAGCAGCACCGAGACCGGGTCATCCCCGGCGTCGTCGTTCTGGTAGCCCGCCGCGCGGCAGGTGCGGGTGTTGTCGCAGGCCAGGGTCCAGTCGTTGTGGGTGAATTCCACCCCTTTCACCGGGGCGGCGTGGGCCGCGGGTAGCAGCGCGGCAAGCAGCAGGCAGGCCAGAGGCAGGCGCATGTGATCTTCCTTGTTGGATACAGTCCGTGGGGCTGCCAGCGTGGCGCAAGGCGGCCCTGGTGTCCATGTGCAATGACTTCAACCCCGTTTGCCGTGCTGGTGCGTTGAAGGTTCCGTCATCGTCATCAGGAGCGTCACATGGACAGCGTGCTGCGCAGGTTGGGGTGGGGGATTGCGGTGTGGGTCGGCGTCGCCGTGGGACAGGGCGCAGCCGCGCAGTCTGCCGGGCAGGGCCTGCTGAAGGTGGCGGGAGCCGAGCGTGAGGTGCAACTGGAACAGGCGCAGCTGCACAGCCGGGTGGCCGCCGGACTGGGCGAAACCCGGATCGAACTGGTATTCCGCAATCCCAACAACCGGGTGCTGGAAGGCAACCTGGAGTTCCCGCTGGCGGACGGCCAGCAGGTGACCGCCTTCGCGCTGGATATTGACGGGGTACTGCGTGATGCGGTGCCGGTGCCCAAGGACAAGGGCCGGCAGGTGTTCGAGGCGATCGAACGACGCGGCGTGGACCCCGGGCTGCTGGAGCAGACCGCGGGTAACCAGTTCCGCCTGCGCATCTACCCGATACCGGCGCACGGCACACGCCGGGTCGCCCTGACCGTGCGTGAGACGCTGCCGCTGGATGCCAAGGGGCTGCGTTGGAACCTGCCGATGCAGTTCGCGCACGGTGCGCGGCAGGTGCAGGTGCGGCTGGACGCGGTCGGGACCGGCGTTCCGGTCAAGCACGGCAGCTCCCCGCTGCAGCTGACCCTGGCCGGTGCCACCTGGCAGGGGCGCTGGCAGGGGCGCGGTGACGAACTGCCCACACAGCTGGGCTGGACCCTGCCGTTGCCGCGTGGCATCAGCGGCGTGCAGGGGCTGTTCAACGGCGAACGCTACTTCATGCTGCAGGTGCCGGTAGCAGGCAAGCCCCGGCTGCGTGCATTGCCGCGCCGCATCGGCCTGGTCTGGGATGCCTCTGGTTCCGGCCGCCAGCGCGACACTGCCGCCGAACTGGCAGTGCTGGACCGCTACTTCCAGGCCGTGGGCCAGGTCCAGGTGCAGCTTGTCGTGCTGCGCGACAAGGCCGAACCTGCACGCCGCTTCAGCGTGCAGGGCGGCAACTGGACCGGGCTGCGCCACGAGCTGGAAGCGCTGGTGTATGACGGTGGCAGTGCGCTCAACGACTGGACCGCCAGCGCCGATGTCGACGAAACCCTGGTGGTCAGCGATGGCATTGGCAATTTCGGTGCGCGCACGCGGCCGGGATTGCAGCCGGGCCAACCGCTGTATGCGCTCAGCGGTGCCGGTGCCCGTACCGATGCAGCGCATCTGCGAAGCTGGGTGGAAGGCAGTGGCGGGCAGGTCCTGGTCCTCACCACATCCGATGACGTGACCCCGGTTGCCGAACGCCTGCTGCGGCAGACCCCGGCCCGCATCGCACCGCAGGGTCAAGGCCTTGCCGACCTGCTGCTGGACGACACGCAGGTAGGGCAGGGCTGGGTGCGGGTGATGGGTCGCATCACCGCTCAGCCGGCCTCGCTGCGACTGCGCCTGCCCGCTGCGGACGGTGCCATCACCGAACAGACGATGGCCATGAACGGACTGCTCGACGCCGACGGCGGGATGGCCGCGCACGCCTGGGCGGGGCATCAGCTGCAACGCATGCAAAGCGACCGTACCGTGCCGACGTCGGAGACCCAGGCGTTCGCGCTGAAGTTTGGCCTGGTCAGCGCCGACACCTCGCTGCTGGTGCTGGAAACCCTGGAGGACTACCTGCGCTACGGCATCCGCCCGCCGGCTCCGCTGCAGGCGGAATACGAAAAGCGGCATGCGCTGCAGATCCGTGACGAGGCCGAGCAGCGCCGCCAGCGCCTGGACGCCATTGCACGCCAGTTCGCCGAGCGTGAGCAGTGGTGGAACCGCAGCTGGCCGAAGGGGCCGCGTCCGCAGGAACCGGTGCCGCGCAGCAAGCAGCTGTCACCGGGACGGGGTGAAGCCGCCCGGGAGGCACGAACCGCGCCGCCGCCGTCGCCGCCGGCACCGGCTGCGCCCGCGATGACGCTGGGTGCCTCGTATGCCAACGACAGCCAGACGCTGGATGCCATCAGCGTGACCGGCAGCCGTATCCAGGAGGAGGCCTACGCGCCTGCAGCAGCGGATGTGCCGGCCAATGGTGGTCAGCTGCGGATCACCCTGGGGGCTTGGCAGCCGGATTCGCGGTACGCCCGCCAGCTGCGCGCCGCCGCACCCGCGCAGGTCTACGCCCTGTACCTGGAGGAGCGCGACGAACACACCAACAGCAGCGCGTTCTACCTGGACGTGGCCGACATCCTGCTGGAGCGGGGGCAGCGTGAGCTGGCCTTGCGGGTGCTGTCCAATCTGGCCGAAATGCAGCTGGAAAACCGCCATGTGCTGCGCGTGCTGGGCTACCGGCTGATGCAGGCCAAGGCCCCGGACCTGGCCGTGCCGGTGTTCCGCCAGGTGCTGGCGATGGGCGAGGAGGAGCCGCAGAGCTTCCGTGACCTGGGTCTGGCACTGGAGGCGGCCGGTCAGGCACAGGCCGCGGTGGATGCGCTCAACGAGGTGGTGATCCGCCCGTGGGACTCCCGCTTCGACGGCATCTCGCTGATCGCGCTGGATGAACTGAACACGCTGGCGAGCCGCAGCAAGGTGAATCTGGACAAGGTCGACCCGCGTCTGCGCCGGGCCTTGCCGCTGGACCTGCGGGTGGTGCTGGGCTGGGACAGCGACAACAGCGACATGGACCTGTGGGTGACCGACCCGAATGGCGAACGCGCCTACTACGGCAACCGGCTGACCTACCAGGGCGGGCAGATGTCGCGTGACTTCACCGGCGGCTATGGACCGGAGCAGTTCTCGCTGCGCCAGGCCAAGCCGGGGCTGTACAAGGTGGAGGCCAACTACTTCGGCAGCCGCGAGCAGCTGGTGACCGGGGCGACCACGCTGATGCTGCGGTTGACCACGAAATGGGGGGCCAAGGGGCAGCAGGACCAGTACGTGACGATGCGGCTGAAGGACGACAGCGAGACGGTGCTGGTAGGCGAGTTCGAGGTGAGGTGACGGCCAACATGAACGGGGCCGCTGGCGCTATAATCGGCGGTCTTGTCCAAGCCTTCATGACTGCCGATATGATCGAGCTCAATCCCGTGCGCCAGCGAATCACCGATCTGACCGATCGCGTGGTCTCGCTCAGGGGGTATCTTTGACTACGACGCCAAGAAAGAGCGTCTGGAAGAAGTAACCCGGGAACTGGAAAACCCCGACATCTGGAACAACCCGGAGTACGCCCAGAACCTGGGCAAGGAACGCTCCCTGCTGGACAAGACGGTAGGCGGCATCGCCACCATCCTGGACGGGTTGACCGAAAGCACCGAACTGCTGGAACTGGCGGAAAGCGAGCAGGACGAAGACACCGCGCTGGCCGTGGTTGCCGACCTGGACAAGTACCAGAAGCACGTGGAACAGCTGGAATTCCAGCGCATGTTCTCCGGCGAGATGGACAGCGCGGCGGCCTTCGTCGACATCCAGGCCGGTGCCGGCGGTACTGAAGCCCAGGACTGGGCCGAAATCCTGTTGCGCATGTATCTGCGCTGGTGCGAGTCGCGCGGCTGGAAAACCGAGCTGATGGAAGTCTCCGGCGGCGACGTGGCCGGTATCAAATCCGCCACGCTGCGCGTGGAGGGCGACTACGCCTATGGCTGGCTGAAGACCGAAACCGGCGTGCACCGCCTGGTGCGCAAGTCGCCGTTCGACTCCGACAACCGTCGCCACACCAGCTTCACCTCGGTGTTCGTGTCGCCGGAAATCGACGACAACATCGACATCACCATCAACCCGGCCGACCTGCGCACCGACGTGTACCGCTCCTCCGGTGCCGGTGGTCAGCACGTCAACAAGACCGAGTCGGCGGTGCGTATCACCCACGTGCCCAGCGGCATCGTGGTGGCCTGCCAGACCGGCCGCAGTCAGCACCAGAACCGCGACAACGCGATGAAGATGCTGGCCGCCAAGCTGTATGAGCTGGAAATCCAGAAGCGCAACGCCGAAAAAGACGCAGTGGAAGCGACCAAGTCCGACATCGGCTGGGGCAGCCAGATCCGCAACTACGTGCTCGACCAGAGCCGTATCAAGGACCTGCGCACCGGTATTGAACGCTCCGACACCCAGAAGGTGCTGGACGGCGACCTCGACGAGTTCGTTGAAGCCAGCCTGAAGTCCGGCCTGGAGGTCGGTTCCAAACGCATCGACGCCTGACCCGGTGGCTGCCCGCGCAGCCAACCCCGGCCCGTCGTATGCTCGGCGGGCCCGTTTGACCCATTCCCCACGAACAACACGACCAACCACGCCATGAACGATCAGACCGCCGCGCCGCAGCCCCCCGTCGACGAGAACAGCCTCATCGCCGAGCGACGCGCGAAACTGACCGCGTTGCGCGGGCAGGGCATTGCCTACCCGAACGACTTCCGCCGTGAAGACTTCGCCGGCAGCCTGCAGGCCGAGTACGCCGACGCCGAGCAGTGGACTGCCGAGACCCTGGAGGCCAACGGCCGCCAGGTGAAGATGGCCGGCCGCCTGATGGCCAAGCGGGTGATGGGCAAGGCCAGCTTCGCCCAGATCCAGGACGAATCCGGCCGCATCCAGCTGTTCCTGCAGGGCAACGCCCTGGGCGATGTGTACACCGCGTTCAAGGGCTGGGACGTGGGCGACATCATTGCCGTGGAAGGCGGGCTGACCCGGACCAAAACCGGCGAACTGTCGGTCAAGGCGACCAGCATCCGCCTGCTGACCAAGTCGTTGCGCCCGCTGCCCGACAAGTGGCACGGCCTGGCGGATGTCGAGCAGCGCTACCGCCAGCGCTACGTCGACCTGATCGTCACCCCGGAATCGCGCGAGGTGTTCATCAAGCGCTCGCGGATCATCCGCGCGATGCGTGCGTGGCTGGACAGCCGCGACTTCCTGGAAGTGGAAACGCCGATGATGCATTACATCCCCGGCGGTGCCACGGCCAAGCCGTTCACCACGCACCATAACGCGCTGGACCTGGACCTGTACCTGCGCGTGGCTCCGGAGCTGTACCTCAAGCGCCTGACCGTGGGCGGGCTGGAGCGGGTGTACGAGATCAACCGCAACTTCCGCAATGAGGGCGTCAGCACCCGGCACAACCCGGAGTTCACCATGATGGAACTGTACGAGGCCTATGCCACGTACAACGAGATCATGGACCTGACCGAAAACGTCATCCGCGACGTCGCCCAGAGCGTGCTCGGTACCACCGAGGTGGAGTGGGACGGGGCAAAGATCGACCTGGGCCCGGCATTCCGCCGCTGGCGCATGGACGAGGCCGTGCGCCACCACAACCCGGAAATCAGCGCGGCCGACTGCACCGACCGCGACGCCCTGCTGCGCCACTGCGAACGCCTGAAGATCCGGGTCAAGCCGTCCTACGGCTGGGGCAAGCTGCTGCTGGAGATCTTCGAGGCCACGGTGGAACACACCCTGATCCAGCCGACCTTCATCACCGACCACCCGGTCGAGGTCTCGCCGCTGGCCCGCGCCAACGACAACGACCCGGGCTACACCGACCGCTTCGAGCTGTTCATCAACGGCAAGGAGCTGGCCAACGGCTTCTCCGAGCTGAACGACCCGGAAGACCAGGCGGCGCGCTTCCAGGCCCAGGTGGCAGCCAAGGAAGGTGGCGACGACGAAGCCATGCACTACGACGCCGACTACATCCGTGCGCTGGAGTACGGTATGGCCCCGACCGGCGGTCTGGGCATCGGCATTGACCGGCTGGTGATGCTGCTGACCGGCAGCAGTTCCATACGCGACGTGCTGCTGTTCCCCTACATGCGTCCGGAAAACTGAGACGTGTGTCGCGGATGGCCCGGTTCGGGCCGTCCGCCGGGCTTCCACCGCGATGCCCGCCCGGGTATGGTTTCTGCGTGGCTTTGATTGCGTCCCGGCGCGTTGGCCACGGATCATGGACGGGGGCGAGGGCGTGACCCTCGCTTCACACTGTGACCACCATCATGAACCGGGATGATCATGAGCGGAGGTAGACCATGCAAGGTGCCGGTATACACGGCGGCGGAGTATCCTTCTCGCAGCATGTTCCAGTATGGTCCAGGCAGACAACGGAAGCGGCCTTGAATATTGTCATCGTTGACGATCAGACGTCTGCGCGCACCATGCTGCGTCATGTCATCGAAGATATCGCGCCCGAACTGAGCGTGCATGACTTCGGTGATCCGCTCACGGCCCTGGCCTGGTGCGAATCGCACGCGGTGGATCTGCTGCTGCTCGACTACCGCATGCCGGAAATGGACGGGCTGGAATTTGCCCGCCGCTTCCGTCGCCTGCCCAAGCATCGCGATATTCCCGTGATCCTGATCACCGTGGTCGGCGACGAGCCTATCCGGCAGGCCGCGCTTGAAGCGGGCGTGATCGACTTCCTGGTCAAGCCGATCCGGCCGCGCGAACTGCGCGCACGCTGTTACAACCTGCTGCAGCTGCGCCAGCAGACAGAGAGCGTCAAGCAACGTGCGCTGTCGCTGGAACAGCGCCTGCTGGCGAGCATGCACGAGGTCGAGGAACGCGAGCGCGAGACGTTGTCGCGGCTGGCACGTGCCATCGAGTTCCGTGATGCCGGCACCAGTGCCTACCTGGAACGCATGGCGCACGTGGCCGGGCTGATCGCCGAGCAGCTGGGGCTGCCGGAAGAAGAGGCGCGCCTGATCGAGATGGCCGCGCCCCTGCACGACATGGGCAAGATCGCCATTCCTGATGCGGTGCTGCTCAAGCAGGGCAAACTCAACGATGAAGAGCTGGCGATCATGCGCCGGCATCCCCGGATCGGCTATGAGCTGCTGAGTGGCAGCCAGAACCGGTTCATCCAGGTGGGGGCGCTGATCGCACTGCGCCACCACGAACGTTACGACGGCAGCGGGTATCCGGATGGCCTGGTCGGCGAGGCGATTCCGCTGGAAGCACGCATCGTCGCGGTGGCCGATGTCTTCGACGCCCTGATCTCGCCGCGTCCCTACAAGGAAGCATGGACGATGGAAGCAACCCTGGCCTACCTCTACGCACAACGCGGGCGGTTGTTCGACCCGCGTTGCGTGGATGCCCTGCTGCGCGGACGCGAGCAGCTGGATGAGATCTGCGCGCAGCATTCCACGGCCTCGATCCGACCCGGCGGATGACATGCAGGACCTCCACACTCCCGCATCCCCGGTGGCTTCCGCATCGTTGCTGAAGCGGCTGCGCCAACGCCTGTCCGGGCGCGCAGATACCGAGCTGGCGCAGAACCTGATTCGAATGGCGATCACCACGCTGTTCATCATCTACCTGGGCTGGCGCTCGCTGGAGACCGGCAATGAGGCACTGGCCGCGACCTGGCTGATCCTGGCGTTCGAGCTGACGGTCTCGGCCGGTTTGTTCGTGGCCATGTTGTTCAACCCGGCGGTGTCGCACGTGCGCCGGGTGATCGGCATGCTGACCGACTACACCTGCATGGCCTGGATCATGACCATCCAGGGCGAGCCCGCCGCGCCGCTGTATGCGGTGATGCTGTGGGTGACCATCGGCAACGGCATGCGCTATGGCAGCCGCTACCTGCGCGCGGCGACTGCGATCGCCTGCGTGGGCTTCTTCTGCACGGTGATGTTCTCGCCTTACTGGAACAGCCATGAATACCTGGGCTGGGGCCTGCTGCTGGGCCTGGGGGCGATTCCGCTGTACTTCGATTCGCTGCTGAACGCGCTGACCCGCGCGGTTGCCGAAGCACGCCAGGCCAACGAGGCCAAGAGCCGCTTCCTGGCCAACATGAGCCACGAGTTCCGCACCCCGCTGAACGGCCTGGCCGGCATGACCGAGGTGCTTGCCACCACCCGCCTGGACGAGGAGCAGCGCGAGTGCCTGGGGACCATCCAGGCCTCCACGCGCAGCCTGCTGGCGCTGGTCGAGGAAGTGCTGGACATTTCCGTGATCGAAGCCGGCAAGGTGCGGGTGGAGAAGCACGAATTCGCCCTGGCCGACGTGCTGCAGGCGATCAACCTGATTCTCACCCCGCAGGCACGGCCCAAGGGGCTGGACTACCAGGTGGTGGTGGACGACAACGTGCCGCCGCGCCTGCTGGGGGACGCCGGGCATCTGCAGCAGATCCTGCTCAACCTGGCCGGCAATGCGGTGAAGTTCACCGACGAGGGGTTCGTGCGTGTGCGCGTCTCGTGCCAGCCGGAGGAAGGCGGACGCCGGGTCAAGCTGCGCGTTGAGATCATGGACAGCGGCATTGGGGTGCCGCCGGCGCTGCGCGCGCGGCTGTTCAATCCGTTCGAACAGGCCGATGTCGGCCTGGCCCGTCGCCACGAGGGCACGGGCCTGGGCACCTCGATTGCCAAGGGCCTGGTGGAAGCCATGGGCGGCACCATCGGCTATGCGCCGAATACGCCGCGCGGCAGCGTGTTCTGGGTCACGATGACGCTGGCGGTGGCCGAGGTGCCGGAAGTGGCAGCGGCACCGAAGCTGAGCGAAGAGGGCAACGTGATTGCCTTCTCCAATCCGTTCCTGCGCCACCGCGCACGGGTGCGCAGCCTGCGCGTGCTGGTGGCCGACGACCACGAGGCCAACCGCATGGTGCTGCAGCGCCTGCTGGAGAAAGCCGGACACAAGGTGTCGTGCGTCAACGGCGGTGCCGAGGTGCTGGACATGCTCGAGCAGGCCGACTTCGATGTGGCCATCGTTGACCTGCACATGCCGGGCATGAGCGGGCTGGACCTGCTCAAGCAGCTGCGTGTGCTGCACGCCAGTGGCATGCCCTATGTACCGGTGATGGTCCTTAGTGCGGATGTTACCCCCGATTCGATCCTGCGCTGCGAGCAGGCCGGGGCGCGTGCCTTCCTGGCCAAGCCGGTGGTGGCCTCGCGGCTGCTGGACGTGCTGGCGGAAATCGCGGCCAACAACCGGCCGGCGGCGGAGACGGTGGTGCAGGCCACACCATCCGTGGCCGTGGGCGACGGCGTACTGGATCCGGCGGTGCTGGATGAACTGGCGGCGCTCGGCATGGGCGAAGCCTTCGAGCGCGAATTCGTCGATCAGTGTCTGGTCGACATGGACGCCTGCATGATCCGCATGCAGAACGACGGTGAGCGCGGCGCGTGGCACGAGGTTCGTGAGCACGCGCACGCGCTGCGGGGCGTGGCAAGCAACCTGGGGCTGGTCCAGGTTGCCACCGCAGGGGGCGAGATCATGCGCATGGCCGACTGGCAACTCAAGTCGGACTGGGCCGGGCGCATGTCCCGCCTGATGGGTGCCCTGAAGCTGGGCAGACAGGCTCTGGCGTCACGCGGCAACAGCCCGCAGCAGCGTGACGACGGCGAACGTTCCCCCTGGTGACGGCCGCCGCCGTCAGGCAACGTCGCCATTGCGGCGGGACTGCGCCCGCACCAGCCGGTCCATGGTACGCAGGGACTTCTCGCCGAGCTGCATGGCCGTGTCGACCCAGATCTCGGTGATGCGCATCATTTCGTGAAGGGGAACCTGCGTGCTCACCTCGTTGACCTGGCGCATGGCGGCCCAGGCGTGCGGGATGCGCCGGCTGTCTTTGATCACCTGCTCCACGGCCGCCACGCCTTCGCCTGCGGGAACCACATGGTCGACCAGACCCATCTCCTTGAGCTGCTGGGCGGTGTACAGGTTGCCTTCCAGCATGATGCGCTCGGCCAGGCGCGGGCTGATCCGCTGGCACATGAAGGAGTAAGCCCCCATGCCTGGGAACAAGTCGAACAGCACCTCGGGCAGGCCCATCAGCACACCTTCCTCGGCGACGATGGTGTGGCAGCTGAGCGCAGCCTCGAAGCCGCCGCCCAGGGCGTTGCCCTGGACCAGGGCGATGCTGTGCGCACGCACGCCGAGGCCGGCATGGAACGCATGGACACCGCGCACACAGCGCTGTGCATAGTCGAGCAGGCGCGGGCGGTCGCCCTCGCGGATGAGCCGGCAGAACAGCTCGAGGTCGCCGCCAAGGTTGAAGACATCACTGTCCGACGCCAGCACCACGTGCGGGGAAAGTGCATGGCTGTGGGTGAGGCGCTCGCCCAGGTCGCGCTGGTAATGGACGATGTCGTCGACCAGGCGCGAAGCGAAGCAGGGCCGGCCCGGCTGGTTGACCAGGTTGGCGTGCATGTGGATCCAGTAGACGTCCCGTTCGGGTTCCTCGGTGATGCGCAGGGTAGGGTGCAGCTGCGGACGGGGAATGATGGGATGGACTGCGGACATGGGTGTTCTCCGTATGACCGTCCGGCCGACCGCATTGCGGACGGAGAAATAGAGGGGGCGAACGTGGGACGTGCGGCGGCACCGTGATTCTATGCGCCGGGCGTGAACCGCCCGCAAGTGGTAATTCCGCCATCACATTCGTGAAGGCCGATGCCGCTGGCACGGCGGCGAGCGGCTGATACAAAAACGCCCGCAGCGGGCTGCGGGCGTTCGGGAGGCACCAGCGGTGGCCGGCTTACGCGGCCGGCGCGTCGCGCAGTTCGCGGCGCAGGATCTTGCCGACGTTGGTCTTCGGCAACTCCTTGCGGAACTCCACGATCTTCGGGTGCTTGTAGCCGGTCAGGTTGGCACGTGCGTGCTCCTTGACCTGCTCGGCGGTGAGGTTCGGGTCCTTCTTGACGATGACGACCTTCACCACCTCACCGGACTTGTCGTCCGGCACGCCCACAGCGGCCACTTCCAGCACGCCCGGCATCATGGCGATCACGTCTTCCACTTCATTCGGGTAGACGTTGAAACCGGACACCAGAATCATGTCCTTCTTGCGGTCGACGATGTAGAAGAAGCCGTGCTCGTCCATGCGGGCCATGTCGCCGGTATGCAGCCAGCCGTCGGCATCGATCGCCTTGGCGGTTTCTTCCGGACGCTGCCAGTAACCCTTCATCACCTGCGGGCCACGGATGCACAGTTCGCCCACGTCACCCGGGGTGAGGGTCTGGCCATCGTCGTTCTTCACGCAGGCGTCGGTGGAGGGAATCGGCAGACCGATGGCCCCGTTGTACTCGGCCAGGTCCAGCGGGTTGATGCACGCGGCCGGCGAGGTTTCGGTCAGGCCGTAGGCTTCCACCAGGGTGACGCCGGTGACCTTCTTCCAGCGTTCGGCCACGGCGCGCTGGACCGCCATGCCGCCGCCCAGGGTGACCTTCATCGACGAGAAATCGATCTGGTCGAAACCGGGGGTGTTGAGCAGGCCGTTGAACAGCGTGTTGACGCCGGTGATGGCAGTGAAACGGGTGGACTTGAGCTCCTTGACGAAGCCCTTCATGTCACGCGGGTTGGTGATCAGGTGGTTGCAGCCACCGAACTTCATGAAGACCAGCCCGTTCGCGGTGAGCGCGAAGATGTGATACAGCGGCAGGGCGGTAATGATCCATTCCTTGCCCATTTCAATGCCCGACGCGGAGATCCACGCCGAGGCCTGCTGCATGTTCGCGACCAGGTTGCGGTTGGTCAGCATGGCTCCCTTGGCGACGCCGGTGGTGCCGCCGGTGTACTGCAGGAAGGCCACGTCGTCGTGGTCCATCTCGACCTTGGGCAGCGTGTGCTGGCTGCCCAGCTTGAGTGCCTGCCTGAAACGGATGGCACCGCGGATGCTGTAGTTCGGCACCATCTTCTTGATGTACTTCAGCACGAAGTTCACCAGCACGCCCTTGGCACCGAGCATGTCGCCCAGGCCGGTGGTGATGACCTGCTTGACCTGCGTGTCAGCGATGACCTGCTGCACGGTGTCGCCGAAGTTGTCGACCACGACCAGCACGGCCGCGCCGGAGTCGACCAGCTGGTGCTTCAGCTCGCGGGCGGTGTACAGCGGGTTGACGTTGACCACGGTCAAGCCGGCGCGCAGCACGCCGAAGGTGGCGACCGGGTACTGCAGGCAGTTGGGCATCATCAGGGCGACGCGGTCGCCCTTCTTGAGTTTGAGTTCGCCCAGCAGGTAGGCGGCGAACTGCTCGACCAAGGCGTCGGTTTCACCGTAGGTGAGCACCTTGCCGAAGCTGGAGTAGGCGGGGCGGTCGCGGTACTTGGCAACCGAGGTATCGAATACGGCCGAGACCGAAGCGAACTCGTTGACGTCGATCTCGGCGGGCACGCCGGCGGGATAGCTGTTCAGCCAGGGACGTTCCAGACTCATATTCCCCCTCCAGGAAACGTTGATGGTGTGCGGTGACGGTGAGTATCCGTCGTTTCGGCAACCGGCAGCATACCGGGCCGAATGGAAAACGCGAAGGATTTGTGAAGCGGGTGTGCACAAGGCCCGTTCAAGCCCGTAATGGCGTGGCGTGGGCCCGTCATGCGGTCGTGCCACCGGCGGTGTTTTCGCTGCACTGCAGCGCAGCCTCCATCAGCGGCACGGCCCAGTCGGGCGTCCGGCGCAGTTGCCCGGCATCGCCCGGCTCGGGCCATACCAGCTGGCCGGCGTCCATCTGCAGCACCAGTTGCGGGTCCGGCACTGTCTCGCCGGGCGCGGCGTCGGCGCTGTTGTCGTAGACCTGCAACTGAGCCAGGCGCGGCATCAGCGTGATCAGGTTGGCCAGCGCCAGCGGATAGCGGCGGCGGATGTCGGCTTCGTTGATGGGGTGGCCGCCGGCACGCACGCGCGCCTGCACGCGGGCAAGGTGGTGCTCCGGCGAGGGTAGCCCGCAGTACCACATCAGCACGTCGTGGGTCGCGGTCGCTTCGTCCAGCAGAGCTGCGATGGAACGGCCACCCAGGGTGGTCTCAAATGCGTGGTTGCGGCGCTCGGCCAGGGCACGCTTGATCCGGTCCACGCCTTCGGTCCAGGCCTGGGCATTGGCCTGGGTCGGGTCCATGCCCATTTCGGTGCGCAGCTGCCGGGCCCAGGTGTCCGGGTTGAACCAGTCCAGCCCGGCCTGCCGCAGCAGGTGCCCGCCGATGGAACTCTTGCCGGCCCCGTTGACCCCGGCCAGCACGAACAGGAACGGACGCGGCATCAGTAGCCGGTACCGGCCGCGACCTTGCCCTTCAGGCGTGCCGGCTTGCGCAGCAGTGCACGGGCCTTGCTGCCGGCCGCAGCGCTGTCCAGGCTGGACAGGCGGGCATCGAAGCTGTCGCGCAGCTGCTGCAGCACCGGGCTCTGCTCACGCAGCGAGGCCAGGTCGCGCTGCAGGCCCACGACCTGCGCCTGCAGGGCCTGGTACTGCTCGGCCGAAATGATCACCGCCTGCGGTTCGTTGTGATTGGTGACCAGCACAGCCTGCTGGTCACGCACGTCCTGCATGACCTTGCGCCAGTGCTCCTTCACCGACGAGGCGGTGGTGCGGGTCAGCTCGGTGATCGGGTCGAACTTGAGGGCGTGCAACATGGCGGAGATTCCGGCAGCAGCGATGGCCCGAGCATAGCGCGGATGGGACGAAATGGGAATTTGATGAAAAATAGGAAAAACGTACTATTCAGGATCGTGATGGATGCGGACACCGCTGGGCCGTGAGATCGTCGGGCCGTGCGCTGGGTGGGGCTGCCCGGGACTGTCGAAAACATGGATGTTTTCGACAAGCCCCCATGGACGGGTTTACGGCGTGTCCCGGGCAGCCCCACCCAGCGCACGGCCGCACGGAACGATCAAAGCGCCGCCGTCAGCCCTTGGCAGCCAACTGACGCAGCACGTACTGGAGCAGGCCGCCGTGCTTGAAGTACTCCACTTCCTTGGGCGTCAGCAGCATCACGTGGGCCTTGAAGGTCACCACGCTGCCGTCGGCCTTGGTGGCCGTGACGGTGGCAGTCTTGCTGGCCCCGTCCTGCAGGCCGGTGATGTCGATCACCTCGGAACCATCCAGGCCCAGGCTCTGCGCGTTCTCGCCGGCCTGGAACTGCAGCGGCAGCACGCCCATGCCAACAAGATTGGAACGGTGGATGCGCTCGAAGCTTTCAGCCATCACCGCCTTGACGCCCAGTAGATTGGTGCCCTTGGCGGCCCAGTCGCGCGACGAACCGGTGCCGTATTCCTTGCCCGCAAACACCACCAGTGGCACGCCGTCGGCCTTGTACTTCATCGCCGCGTCGTAGATCGCCAGCTTTTCCGGCTCGCCGCCGGCCGCGGGGTAGTACAGCGTGTTGCCGCCTTCCTCGCCACCGAACATCAGGTTCTTGATGCGGATGTTGGCGAAGGTGCCGCGCACCATCACGTCATCATTGCCGCGACGGCTGCCGTAGCTGTTGAAGTCGGCCGGCTGCACGCCGCGTTCCTGCAGGAAGCGACCGGCAGGCGAATCCTTCTTGATGTTGCCGGCAGGCGAAATGTGGTCGGTGGTGATCGAGTCGCCGAACAGACCCATGACCCGCGCGCCGTGCACGTCGTCCACGTGGCCGACCTGCATGGTCATGCCATCGAAGTAGGGCGGGTTCTTGATGTAGGTGGACGCGCTGTCCCATTCGTACAGATTGCCCTCGGGCGACTGGATGGTGTTCCAGCGGGTGTCCCCCTTGAACACGTCGGCGTAGTTCTGCTTGAACATCTCCGGGCCGATGGTCGCGGCGATGACGTCGCCGATTTCCTTGTTGCTCGGCCAGATGTCACGCAGGTACACCGGCTGGCCATCGCTGCCGGTGCCCAGCGGTTCGGTGGTCAGGTCGATGTCGGTGGTGCCGGCAATCGCATAGGCCACCACCAGCGGCGGACTGGCCAGATAGTTCATTTTCACTTCGGGGTGCACACGCCCTTCGAAGTTGCGGTTGCCGGAAAGCACCGAGGTGACTACGAGGTCGCCAGCGGCAATGCCTGCACTCACTTCGGTAGGCAAGGGGCCGGAATTGCCGATGCAGGTGGTGCAGCCATAGCCGACCACGTAGAAGCCGACCTTTTCCAGTTCGGTGAGCACGCCGGCCTTTTCCAGGTAGTCGGTCACCACGCGCGAGCCTGGGCCCAGCGAGGTCTTCACCCAGGGCTTGCGATCCAGGCCCTTGGCTGCGGCATTGCGGGCCAGCAGACCGGCCCCGATCATCACTGCCGGGTTGGACGTGTTGGTGCACGAAGTGATCGCCGCGATGACCACCGCGCCGTCCTTCAGGCGGAAACGCTGGCCGTCCAGTTCGACGTCGGAGTAACCCTTGGCCAGCTGTTCGTTGCCGACCGCCGCGCCGCCACCCTCGTTGACGAACTTCGACACCTCTTCGTTGCGCTTGTCGCGGTTGGTGGTGAGCCCACCCAGGTTGTCGCGGTAGTTCTGCTTCACATCCTGCAGCAGCACGCGGTCCTGCGGGCGCTTGGGACCGGCCAGCGAGGGCTTCACCTCGCCCATGTCCAGCTCCAGCGTGGCGCTGTAGCTGGCATGCGGGCTGCTGGCATCGTGCCATAGGCCCTGGGCCTTGGCATACGCTTCCACCAGGGCGATCTGATCCTCGCTCCGGCCTGACAGGCGCAGGTAGTTCAGCGACTCCTGGTCGATCGGGAAGATGCCGCAGGTGGCACCGTACTCCGGGGCCATGTTGCCAATAGTGGCACGGTCGGCCAGCGGCAGGTGCTGCAGGCCTTCGCCGAAGAATTCGACAAACTTTCCGACCACACCGTGCTTGCGCAGCATCTGGGTGACGGTAAGCACCAGGTCGGTGGCGGTGGCACCTTCCGGCAGCCGGCCGGTCAGCTTGAAGCCCACCACCTGGGGAATCAGCATCGAAGACGGCTGGCCGAGCATCGCCGCCTCGGCTTCGATGCCGCCCACACCCCAGCCCAGCACGCCGATGCCGTTGATCATGGTGGTGTGGCTGTCGGTGCCGAACACCGTGTCGGGATAGGCAATGGCCTTGCCATCCTTGTCCGCGGTCATCACCACGCGGGCAAGATTCTCCAGGTTCACCTGATGCACGATGCCGGTGTTGGGCGGCACCACCTTGAAGTTGTCGAACGCCTTCTGGCCCCAGCGCAGGAAGCCATAGCGTTCCTGGTTGCGCTGGAACTCGATCTTGCCGTTGAGGTCGAGCGCATCGGGCTTGCCGAACACGTCCACCTGCACGGAATGGTCAATGACCAGTTCGGAGGGAATCTGCGGATTGATCTGTTCCGGGCGACCGCCGAGCTTGACCACCGCGTCGCGCATTGCGGCCAGGTCGACCACGCAGGGCACGCCGGTGAAATCCTGCAGCACAACACGCGCCGGCATGAAGGCGATCTCCACGTCGGGCTCGGCCTTCGGGTCCCATTTGGCCACCGCTTCAATGTGATCGCGGCCAACCGTGGCACCGCCGTCCTCGTGCCGGAGCAGGTTCTCCAGCAGGATCTTCATGGAATAGGGCAGGTGGGAAATGTCGAACTGCTGGCCGAGCTTGGGCAGGCTGAAGTAGTCGTAGGCTGCGCCGCCGACGTCCAGCTGGCTGCGGGTGGAGAACGAATCGCTCATGCGGGGAAACTCCTCTTGCGGATGGCTTGCAGTGGCCCGCGGACGGGCCTGCTTGCGGTGGCCGGCGCGGGGCGGGCCCGGCCGGCATCGTGCCCAGTATGGCCGATGCCGGAAGGCCCACGCAGGGGGCGGCTCAGAACGCAAGGTTATACATTCGTATGTAGTTTTCGTGTCACGGCTTGGCCCGCCACTGGCTCATCAGCATCTGCAGGAAGCGTTCGGCGCTGGGTGAAAGCAGGGCACCCCGGCGACGCACGATGCCGATGGTGCGTGACACCACCGGGTTGCCGATCGGGCGGGTCACCAGAATGGGGTGGTCACCATCGGGGGTGGCCATCTTCGGCAGCACGGACACGCCGATGCCGGCTTCCACCATGCCCAATGAGGTGGACAGGTGGGTCACCTCGTAGTGCCAGCTGAGCTTCAGGTTTTCGCGCGCCAGGGCACCGTCGAGCAGGGTGCGGTTGCCGCTGGTGCGGTGCACGGTGATCAGCTGGTGGCGAGCCAGGTCGGACCATTCCACCTTGCGTTTGCGCGCCAGCGGGTGGTCGCGTCGGCAGGCCAGTACGAAGGGGTCCTCGGCCAGGACGTCAAAGTCCAGGTTGGGGTCGTTGGCTCCCATGAAGTTGATGCCGAATTCCACTTCACCGCGTTCCACCGCCTGCAGACCTTCCGTTGCAGGGATGTCCAGAATGCGAAATCGCACGTTGGGATGCGCGTCATGAAAGCGCGCCATGACGCTGGGCAGAAAATAGAACGCCGCGGTGGGAAGGCAGGCGATGGTGACGGTGGCACCCCGCGTGTCGTCGTGCCCGCGCAACGAAAACAGCGACCCGTCGAACTCCTCGATCATGCGCCTCACCAGCGGCAGAAGGTTCTCGCCGACGGCAGTCGTGGACACGCTGCGCGTGGTGCGTTCCAGCAGCGGTGAGCCCACCGCCTGTTCCAGTTTCTGGATGCGCCGACTCAGCGCCGGTTGCGAGACGTGCAGTGTTTCTGCTGCACGGTGGAAGCTGCGGGTTTCGGCCACCAGCAGGAAGGCGCGCAGGTCGAGGATTTCGCAATTGATGCTCATGGGGCATTAATCATCCAAAAATCAGCAATTCACAGATCAATACGGGTCATGCCAGTATCGAATCACAGGGTGATATTCATCCGCTACAAGCATCAATCTACCATACGTATGTCCAACGATCTCACCTCGATTCCCTGCGTGCTGATGCGCGGCGGTACCTCCAAAGGGCCGTTCTTCCTGGCGTCCGATCTGCCGGCCGACACCGCCGCGCGCGACCGGCTGCTGGTGGAAGTGATGGGATCGGGGCATCCCCTGCAGATTGACGGTATCGGTGGCGGTAATGCACTCACCAGCAAGGTCGCGATCATCGACAAAGCCACCCGCCCGGACGCCGACGTGGACTACCTGTTCGCGCAGGTCAAGGTTGAGCAGCGGCTGGTGGATACCTCGCCGAACTGCGGCAACATGCTGGCTGCGGTGGGACCGTACGCCATCGAGCGGGGCCTGGTGCAGGCACATCATCCGCGCACCGAAGTGCGCATCCACAACGTCAACACCGGCAAGGTGATTGTGGCGACGGTGGAAACGCCGGGGGGGCAGGTGGTGTATCGCGGCGACACCCACATTGCCGGTGCCCCCGGCAGTGCCGCGCCTGTGCAGCTGGCCTTTCTCGACGCGGCGGGCGCACGCACCGGAAAGCTGCTGCCCAGCGGGCATGCGATGGAGCAGATCGATGGTGCCGATGTCAGTCTGATTGATTGCGCAATGCCGATGGTGCTCATCCGCGCAAGCGATCTGGGCGTGCAGGGCGGTGAATCACCGGCTGAGCTCAACGCCAATCGTGACCTGATGACGCGGATGGAAGCCATTCGCATCCAGGCCGGCGAACGAATGGGCATCGCCGATGCCGGCAGCAAAGTGATCCCTAAACCTGTGTTGCTTTCCGCGCCGCAACATGGCGGCACCCTGCAGGTGCGCTATTTCATGCCACATCAATGCCATACGGCGCTTGCGATTACCGGCGGCGTGGGCATTGCAACGGCAGTTGCTACGCCCGGCACCCTGGCTAACACGTTTGTCGGGTGTGACGCAGTGCCCACTTTGATTACTCTCGAACATCCGAGCGGTGCCCTGGACGTGGGCTTGAGTCGCAGCTCGGAACACGCGCCGGTCGTGGCCAGCGTGGTGCGCACCGCCCGCCGTCTGTTTGAAGGCCGGGTATTTGCCACCACGCCGATTGCCACCAACACCACGCAATGGACTTCAGCGGCATGACCTGACCCTGGACGGCAGGCCGCGCCCCTGGCACGACCTTCCGCCCTCCACCGAAACACCGTTACACGCAGCAGCACATCCTGGGAGGGATAGATGTACAAGCGATTTCTGATGACCGCGCTGGTCGCGGCAAGCCTGGCTGTTGCCGGCTGTGGCAAAACCGGCGGCGAAGGTGCCGCCAGCGTCGGTGACAACGCTCCCGTCCGCATCAGCGTGGGGTCGTACAACCTCAACAACCTGCCGTTCTTCATTGCCGACTCCAAGGGCTACTTCAAGGAAGTGGGTCTTGAGGTGAAGACCGAGAACTTTGCCCAGGGCGGTTCCAAGGTGCTGCAGGCGCTGGTCGCCAATTCCACCGACGTGGCAGTAGGCTTCTACGACCACACCATCCAGATGCAGGCCAAGCAGAAGGACGTGGTGGCCTTCGTGCTGCTGTCGCGCAACTCCGGCCTGGTGATGGCCGGCCGTGACGATGCGACCTTCGACCCGGCGCGTCCGGAGACGATCAAGGGCCAGAAAGTGGGGATTACCGCACCAGGGTCATCGTCGGACTTCTTCGTGCGCCACTACCTGGCCCAGCATGACATCCCGGTCGACAGCATTTCGTTGATCGGCGTGGGTTCGGGCGCCGCCGCCGTGGCCGCGCTGGAGCAGGGCAAGATCGACCTGCTGGTGAACTACGATCCCGCCGCCACGCTGATCACCGAACGCAAGGTCGGCAAGATCATCATCGACGCGCGCAGTGATGACGGTGCCCGCCAGGTCTACGGCGGCCTGTACCCGACCTCGGTGATGTACGCCAACCAGAGCTTCCTGGAGCAGCGCCCGGACGCGGCCGAGAAGATTGCCCGCGCCGAGCAGAAGGCCCTGAAGTTCATCGCTGAGAACAGCGCCGAGGACATTGTTGCCGCGCTGCCGGACAGCTACGTCTCCGGCGACCGCGCGACCTATGCCCGTGCGGTGGAGAACGCCCGCGCCATCTTCACCAAGGACGGCCACTTCACTCCGGCCGATCTGGAAACGCCGCTGAAGGTGCTGCGCGAGTTCAACAAGGACGTCGCCAACCACGACATTGACCTGTCCAAGACCTACACCAATGCCTTCGTCGAGCGCGCCAGTGCCTCGACCCCGGCTGCCCAGAACTAAGCGGAGGTTACCCATGGCCACCAATGCCACCGTGCGCAAGCTCAACGGCGCACCGCAGCTGGAGCCTGCACAGACCATGGTTGCGATCAACCAGGTCACCATGTCCTTCGGCGACTTCACCGCCGTACGCGACGTCGACATCCAGGTGGGTAATGGTGAGTTCCTCGCCATTGTCGGCCCCACCGGATGCGGCAAGAGCACCATTCTCAATTCCGTGGCGGGGCTGCTGAAGCCGTCGGCCGGTCAGGTCAGCATCGACGGGCACGCAGTGAACGGCGTGCAGGAATCGGTCGGTTACCTGTTCCAGCAGGACGCGCTGCTGCCGTGGAAGACGGCGTACCAGAACGTCGAGCTTGGCCTCAAGTTCCGCGGTGTCAGCGATGCGGAGCGCAAGCAGAAGGTCACCACCTGGCTGGCCAAAGTCGGCCTGACCGGTTTCGAACACCGCTATCCGCATCAGCTCTCCGGTGGTCAGCGCAAGCGCGTGCAGATGGCGCAGGCGTTGATCGTGGAGCCCAAGGTGATCCTGATGGATGAGCCGTTCTCGGCACTGGACATTCACACCCGCCACCTGATGCAGAACGAACTGCTGCGCCTGTGGCAGGAGGATCGCCGCTCGGTGATCCTGATCACGCATGACCTGGAGGAGGCCATTGCGCTGGGTGACCGCGTGGTGGTGCTGTCGTCCGGTCCCGCCAGCCGCGTGGTACGCAGCTTCGACGTGGATCTGGAACGTCCGCGCAATGTGGCGGAAATCAAACTCGACGAACGTTTTACCGACCTGTACCGCGACATCTGGGCCTGCCTGCGCGGCGAAGTGGAGAAGAGCTATGCACGCCAGGACTGACAAATTCATCCAGCTTGCGCTGGTCATTCTCGTCTTCGGTGGCTGGGAAGGCGGCATCGCCATGGGCTGGATCGACCCGTTCTTCTTCCCGGCTCCCACTGCCATTGCCAAGCAGTCGTGGACCTGGCTGTCGGATACGTCGTTCTACCAGCATGTGTACATCACCCTTACCGAAACCGCGCTGGGCTATCTGATCGGTACCGCGCTGGGCGTGGCCGGTGGCGTGTGGCTGGGCCTGAGCCGGCGTTCGGCGCGCATCCTGGACCCCTTCATCAAGGGCTTCAACGCGATCCCGCGCGTGGTGCTGGCTCCGATCTTCGTGCTGTGGCTGGGCCTGGGCCTGTGGTCGAAGGTGGCATTGGCGGTGACGCTGGTGTTCTTCACCACCTTCTTCAACGCGATGCAGGGCGTACGTGAAGTGAATCCGGTGGTGCTGGCCAACGCCCGTATTCTGGGTGCCAGCCGCAGTGACCTGTTGCGCCATGTGTACTTCCCTGCGGCGGCCAGCTGGATTCTGTCCTCGCTGCGTACCTCGGTTGGTTTCGCGGTGGTGGGCGCGATCATCGGCGAATATCTGGGTGCCTCGGCGGGCCTGGGCTACCTGATCGCGCAGGCCGAAGGCAACTTCAATGCCGTGGGCGTGTTCGCCGGCATCATCATCCTGGCCGCCTTTGTGCTGGTCATCGACTGGATGCTGGATATCGTCGAGAACCGGGTGATCACCTGGCGGCCGAACGCACAGCAGGGTGCGACCAGCTGACCGGTTGACTCGGCACCCGAACACCTCCGGTGCCGGGACCCCGTAGAGCCACGCCCTGCGTGGCTGCCTCGCAGATTGCAGCCACGCCCTGCGTGGCTCTACGGTTCAAACGAATTTCCCCCGCATCATTGCAATGCGCCCGCCAGGCCTAGCGCCGACGGGTTGGAGAGAGAGCCCATGAAGACCCCTCACGTGCTGCCTCGCGCAGCGCTATCGGTGGCGCTTGGCCTGCTGCTGGCCAGCGGCCACGCCGCCGCACAGTCCACCCCGCCGGCTCCGCTGAGCCAGGCCGAGCTCACGGCGCTGGTGCAGCAGCAGGCGCAGCAGATCCAGCAGCTTCAATCGCGCCTGGACGCACTTGAAGGTACCGGTGTCACCGCTGCCGCACCTGTGGTTGCCGCTGTGCCGGAACTGGAAAGCCGCGTGGCAACGCTGGAAACCGAGCAGTCCAAAGCGCCCAAGGTGACCTTCAGCAAAGGCGCGCCGGAATTCACCAGTGCTGACGGAAACGTGAGCTTCCGCCCGCGTGGCCGCCTGTTCGTGGACGGCTCCAGCACCGACGGTTCGTCCAGCAGCGACCGCAACATCAATGGCACCGAAATCCGTTCGGTCCGCCTGGGGGCGGAGGGCCGTTATGGCATTCTGGGCTGGGCCGTGGAAGGCGATTTTGCGGACAACGAAGTGGCGTGGAAGTCCGTGTACGCCACCGTGGACCACAAGCTGTTCGGCTTGCCGGCTGACCTGACGGTCGGTAATCGTCTGAACGACCGCGGTATCGACGGTTCCAGCAGCACCTCCAACACGCCGTTCCCGGACCGTAACGTGGTCGGCACGCTGATGCTGCCGCAGCGCGGGCTGTTCGGCGTGGGCCTGACCGAACGCGTCTACGGCAAGGGCTGGCATGCCAGCCTTTCCGTGGCCGGCAACGACCTCAACAATGCCGGCGATAACAACGACAGCCAGACCTGGGCCACCCGCGTGCACTGGAATCCGCTGGTCAGCAGGACGGCCACGCTGCACCTGGGGGCCTGGGCCTTCCATGAAGAAATTGCCGCCGGTTCCACCGGGGTGCTGCGCAGCTCGGCCATTGCCGGGCACTTCAACGATCTGGTCAAGATCACCCCGGGCACCCTGGTCGGCACCGACCGCAGCACGGCCTATGGCGTTGAAGCGGCGGGTTTCTTCGGCCAGGGATGGGCAACGGGCGAGTGGGGCACACGCAAGCTGCGCGGTGCCGATGCCACGGGGCGCTACGATCTGGATCACGACGCCTGGGCGGTGTCGGCCGGCTGGTTCCTGGGCGGGGCCAGCCCGTCCTACTCGGCCAAGGCCGGCACCTGGGGCAAGGTCAAGGTGGCCGACCCGGTGACCAGCGGCGGGCGCGGTGCCTGGGAACTGCGTGGCCGCTACGAAGACGTGGACTACGCCCAACTGCCCACCGGCGGCACCGGCCACGCGTGGACGTTGGGGGCAAACTGGTACCTTAACGACTACAGCCGGGTAATGTTCGACGTGATCCGCTGGGAAACCGACAACCGCAGCGGGGCGGTGCAGGGCAAGGATGAGGGCACTACGATCAATACGCGGTTTCAGGTGGCGTTCTGATGTCGCGAGCGGCGCCGGCCAGGGCCGGCACCGCGATGGATGTCAGCGTTTGCTGGCTGCGACAAGTTTGAAAGACACCGTCTTTTCCAGCTGCCAGAGCGTGGTTATTTTCACTGCGTAATCGCCTGGCAGCGCTTTGTTGGAGATGAAAAAGTTGTTTCCATCCTGCCTGATCCCCTGGAAGGGGCCGATCGGCGGAACGTCCCAGCCATACCCGTCAGGAAGTGGAATGTCCTGTGCATCCAGCAGGGCGAGCCTCAACTGAGTAAAGACTTCACCATCGTGCGTGGGAATCTCAACAACCGGTGTGTAGTCGACTTCCATGCGTACCGCGACAGCTGATCGCGGATCCAGAAGATGAATCCGGACAGATTCTGTGGGCCTGCCATTCTTCTTGTAACGCACGATCACCTCTGCCGGCCACGGGCCGGTGTAGGTACGTATGAAAAGACCATCGGCAATCAGTGCCTTGAGGTTATGCGACAGGTACAACCTCAGATTCTCGACCGGACCGAGCTCCTTGTTTAACAGATAGTCGAATTCTCCATTTTCCGCGATCGGGTGGATCGTGCTCATGAAGGAATACTGCTGCCCGAAGGCCAGGGTCGGAGACACATAGAGGGCCGGCGGTTCGAAACTGACGCCGATGTACGCAGGGTCTGAGCTGCTGACGGACGGGAATGCCTCAGAGCCTGTTGCAGCGGTCGCTGTGGCCGACCGTAGCTGAAGCGTCAGCACCCTTTCGAAGGCCGGCTCGCCGGAAATCCGCACAGTCACTGCACCCGGCAAGGCATCCGGAGCCACGACAATCTCATTGCCCACCACCGTCACCCCCTGAGCCGGGCTGTCGAGATGAACGCCCCAGTCCACCAGACCAAGCGGCAGCCGATTGCGCTGGGCATCAAGGAAACGCGCTGATGCGATCGCGTAGGAAAACTGTCCGGGTGGCGGAATCTCGATCTCCACGGGAGCGAGCTCTGCGATCATCTCCACTGGAACCGCATTGTCTACGTGATCCAACTCCAGCACGCCCAGGTCGGTCGGGTCGGCGGGGTCGCCGCCTCGGAGATGGCGAACCTCCAGTCTCGCGGGCCAAGTGCCACGGTATGTCGCGGCGAACCGATCACTGACTTCGACGACACCGACGTTCCCCAGTATCCGAAGTGTGATCCCTTCCATTTCCCCTGTCGTGGTTCCATTCAGTACGTAGTCGAATTCGGCCGGATCCAGTGCAGGAAGAAGTGTTCTCATCACCGCAGGGTGCATGGTTCCGGACTCCGTCGGGCAATACACCTTCCTTGGTGAAAACACAATGCCGATGTGTTGCAGCGGATTGGCTTCGTGGTTCGTGCTCATGTCTGATCTCCGTAGTCATGGCTGAGGCGCTGGCGAGACCTGGCACCGGCGCGGTCGGAGTGGTCGACACCCGGCGCTATCCGGGTTCGTCCGTGAGGTCGAAAGTGGTGACGGGCGCCCTAGCGGGCACAGTTGGGCCCCCGCCCGGCACGCCGTGACGGCAGGCAGTTGCGGAGGTAGAGCGGTGCGGGATGTTCGGTCGACTGGAAAGGCCCAACGCCGCGCGCCGGAACTGCAGTACGGATACCGGGACCTGACGGGACCCGTCTCGGGGGTTTGTTCACTGCTGGCTCCTCCAGAGTGTGAAACGCTGACCCCCGTCATCGTCTGTGGGCACAACATGCAAGAGGGGGCGTTAAGCCGCCGTCAGGAATGCGCAGCGCTCGCGCTGTATGAGCGAAGCGCCGAATCCATCAAGGCACGGGGCTGTCCGCACGACACCGCGCCTCGGTGGCAACAGCGGAGTGGAAACCCAGCCGGGGTCAGGGAAATCGGCACGATGGTCACGATGAACCTTTGCTCCAACCCACCTTCGGCGGTCAGTCGCACGGGTACCGGACCGGGTTCTGCCCCGTGTCCATGCCCGAAAAGCACCGATGGACGCTATCGGCGGTCGACTGTCGTGCGACCCTGCCGGTGCGATGCGGTTAGCGTCGGGGTTTATGCCGATGCCGGAAACACAAACGGGATGCCGTGGGCACCCCGTCAGCGTTGCTGCGGTCGGTTCTGGATCAGCCGCCCAGGAACGGGTTGCCGGTCTTGGCCGGGGCTGCGCCGCGGGACTTCTTCTTCAGCACGCCATCCTTGCCGAACTCAAACACGGTCGATTCCTGCTTGTTCTTAAAATGGCCGATCTTGGCGTAGTCGTAGTACCAGACCTGCTCGTCACCCAGCTGTTCGCGGCGGGTCGGGGCACCGAAGGCGTCCTGGATCTGGTCCTTGGTGGCCTTGCCGACTTCGATCGCTTCGAGCGTCTTGTCGGTGATCTCCACGCCGGACTTCACGCCGCCGAAGGGATTGGCATGGGCAGGGGCAACCGACAGGGCGAGGGGGGCGGCCAGAATCGCGGCCAGGGCAAGGGCGGAAATACGCATCGTTGGGATGTCCTTCTCAAATTCGATGGGTGGCGTGAGCCGGGTGGTCGGGCAGGGCCGCAACGGGGCGTCCTGCTCCGGCAGCGAGGCTGCGGGTTCATAGTACCCATGCTCCTGACGATTTCCGTTACACGCGTCAAAAAACCGACTAAATACGGGACGGTGGTCGCTGAACGGTAAGAAGCACAGGTCACACTGGCCCGGCGCTGCGGTCCCGGCGGTGGCGGTATGGGGTCGAAAGTATGTATAATTTGTACATACCGAAGAGGGCGTACCCATGGAAGCCACTGTCGCTGAACGCGGTCAGATCACGCTGCCCAAGGCTGTGCGCGACGCGCTGGGCCTGACCAAGGGGACCCAGCTGAAGGTCGAGCTGGACGGCAGCCGCATCATCCTGCGCAAGAGCGTTGACGACGCCATATCGCGCGCCCGTGGAAAGTTCGCCCTGGATGGCTTCGATTCGGCCCAGGCGGCCGTGCGCGCGGTGCGCGACGAGGACTGACGGGTGATGATCGCCGTCGATTCACCGGTGCTGGTGGAGCTGCTGAGCAATGGCCCGCAGGCCGACGCGGTCGAAGCGTGCCTGCGCCAGAGTCTGGTCGGCGGCAAGGTCGTGGTCTGTGGTGCCACCCTCGCCGAGGTCTGTGCCAGCCTGCGTGGCGGAGCCGAGGTGCTGGAGGCGCTGGAAGAAATGGGCGTCCATTTCAACGCGCTGGAAGCCAAGTCCGCCCTGCGCGCCGGTGAGATGCACCGCCGCCACCGCCAGCGCGGCAGCACCCGCCGCAGCCTGGACGACTTCATGGTGGGGGCCCATGCGCTGCTGCAGTGCGATGGCCTCATCACCTGGAACGACACGTTTTACCGCGACTACTTCAAGGGCCTGAAGCTGATCGTGCCGAACGCCTGAGCCCGCTGCATTCCTTTCACTGTTTCATTCAACGTATTACCCGGGAGTTGTCATGTTGGAAGCCTATCGCCACCACGTAGCCGAGCGCGCCGCGCTTGGCATCCCGCCGCTGCCGCTGACCGCCCAGCAGACGGCCGACGTCATTGAACTGCTGAAGAACCCGCCGGCAGGCGAGGCCGAGTTCCTGCTCGACCTGCTGACCCACCGTGTGCCGGCCGGCGTCGATGACGCCGCCAAGGTCAAGGCCTCGTACCTGGCCGCGATCGCGCTGGGCAGCGAGCAGAACCCGCTGATCAGCCGCGAGCGCGCCACCGAACTGCTGGGCACGATGCTGGGCGGCTACAACGTGGCCCCGCTGGTCCAGCTGCTGGACGACGCTGCCGTGGGCACCATCGCCGCTGACGGCCTGAAGAACACCCTGCTGGTGTTTGACGCCTTCCACGACGTGCAGGACAAGGCCAAGGCCGGCAATGCCAACGCCCAGGCCGTGCTGCAGAGCTGGGCCGATGCCGAATGGTTCACCAGCAAGCCGGAAGTACCGCAGAGCCTGACCATCACCGTGTTCAAGGTGCCGGGCGAAACCAACACCGACGACCTGTCGCCGGCTCCGGATGCGACCACCCGCCCGGACATTCCGATGCACGCCCTGGCGATGCTGAAGAACAAGCGCGACGACGCGCCGTTCACCCCGGAAGAAGACGGCAAGCGTGGTCCGATCCAGCAGATCCTGTCGCTGAAGGAAAAGGGGCACCTGGTCGCCTATGTCGGCGACGTGGTCGGCACCGGTTCCTCGCGCAAGTCGGCCACCAACAGCGTGCTGTGGTGGACGGGCGATGACATTCCGTACATCCCGAACAAGCGCGCTGGTGGCGTGTGCCTGGGCGGCAAGATCGCCCCGATCTTCTACAACACCATGGAAGATGCCGGTGCACTGCCGATCGAGCTGGACGTTTCGCAGATGAACCACGGCGACGTGGTGGAACTGCGTCCGTACGACGGCAAGGCGCTGAAGAACGGCGAAGTGATTGCCGAGTTCGAAGTGAAGTCCGAAGTGCTGTTCGACGAAGTGCGCGCCGGTGGCCGCATTCCGCTGATCGTGGGCCGTGGCCTCACTGGCAAGGCGCGTGAAGCGCTGGGCCTTGCCCCGACCGACCTGTTCCGTCTGCCGGTGCAGCCGGCCGACACCGGCAAGGGCTTCTCGCTGGCGCAGAAGATGGTCGGCCGCGCCTGCGGCCTGCCGGAAGGCCAGGGCATGCGCCCGGGGACCTACTGCGAACCGAAGATGACCTCGGTGGGCTCGCAGGACACCACCGGCCCGATGACCCGCGACGAGCTGAAGGACCTGGCCTGCCTGGGCTTCTCGGCCGACCTGGTGATGCAGTCGTTCTGCCACACCGCGGCCTACCCGAAGCCGGTGGACGTCAAGACCCACCACACCCTGCCGGAGTTCATCTCCACCCGTGGCGGCATCTCGCTGCGTCCGGGTGACGGCGTGATCCACAGCTGGCTCAACCGCATGCTGCTGCCCGACACCGTCGGCACCGGCGGCGACTCGCACACCCGTTTCCCGGTGGGCATCTCGTTCCCGGCCGGCTCGGGCCTGGTGGCGTTCGCAGCCGCCACTGGCGTGATGCCGCTGGACATGCCCGAATCGGTGCTGGTCCGCTTCAAGGGCCAGATGCAGCCGGGCGTGACCCTGCGTGACCTGGTCAACGCGATTCCGCTGTATGCAATCAAGGCCGGTCTGCTGACCGTGGCCAAGGCTGGCAAGAAGAACATCTTCTCCGGCCGCATCCTGGAAATCGAAGGTCTGCCGGAGCTGAAGGTCGAACAGGCGTTCGAACTGTCCGACGCCTCGGCCGAGCGTTCGGCCGCCGGTTGCTCGGTGCGCCTGAACAAGGAACCGATCATCGAGTACCTGACCAGCAACATCACCCTGCTGAAGTGGATGATTGCCGAGGGTTACCAGGATCCGCGTTCGCTGCAGCGCCGTATCGAGAAGATGGAAGCGTGGCTGGCCAACCCGAACCTGCTGGAGCCGGATGCCGACGCCGAGTACGCCGCCGTCATCGAGATCGACCTGGCCGACATCCACGAGCCGATCGTGGCCTGCCCGAACGACCCGGACGACGTGAAGACCCTGTCCGAAGTGGCCGGTGCCAAGATCGACGAAGTGTTCATCGGTTCGTGCATGACCAACATCGGTCACTTCCGTGCCGCTGCAAAGCTGCTGGAAGGCAAGCGCGACCTGCCGACCCGTCTGTGGGTGGCACCGCCGACCAAGATGGATGCTTCGGAGCTGACCAAGGAGGGCGTGTACGGCACCTTCGGTGCGACCGGCGCGCGCATGGAAATGCCGGGATGCTCGCTGTGCATGGGCAACCAGGCGCAGATCCGTGAAGGCTCCACCGCGATGTCGACCTCGACCCGCAACTTCCCGAACCGTCTGGGCCGCAACACCAACGTGTACCTGGGTTCGGCCGAACTGGCCGCGATCTGCTCGCGTCTGGGTCGCATCCCGACCAAGGAAGAGTACATGGCCGATGTGGGCGTGATTGCTGCCAGCGGCAGCGAGATTTACCGCTACATGAACTTCGACCAGATCGAGGAGTATCAGGACGTAGCCAAGACGGTCGCTGCCTGATCGGATGATGTATTGAACGAAAACCCCCGGTGAGAACCGGGGGTTTTTGTTTGTGTCACAGGGCTTTCGGATGGGCTATCGCTGACACGCATGGCGTGTCACTACGTGGCAGGCTCTTCCTCCGATTGCTCAGGACGGGTAGGGTCGGTCGAAAGACGACCGCCGTGGAATCGTCCGCGTCCGGTAACGCATGACATGGATCGGCGACATCGTGCCGGCCAGCGGCCGGCACTACCGCTTCGACCGGTGCAGTGCGTCACCGGTTGTGTCACACATCCGGGCCGATCGGCGCAATCACCGGATTTCCCAGTTGGCCGCGCCTTCGATCCGCCGGCCTTGATAATGCAGAACGCCCTTGTCTCCCACCACATCCATTTCAAACCGTACAGAGCAGACGGACAATCGACCGATCCAGGTCAGGTGTTCCTTGGGCAGCAGCGCATAGTGAAGCATGGACATCACGCATGAGTGTGACGAAATGCCGTCGGGCAACACCCCGGCGAATGGCGCAATCGTCCTGCGCACGTATCAATTCCCGTAGACACCACGCCCTGCGTGGTGCCCGCGCGCAGCGCGGGGCAAGCATCCGAAGGCGATGCCGGGCGGTGATCCAGATGTCACCGGTGTTTAAAGGTAAACGAAGCCGCGTATCAGGCGTTCAGGACGCCGGAGCGGAGAGCAGCAACGCAGGGCGTGGCTCTATGGATAGCGGAACGGCCACTGCGCTGGCCCATGTTGGGTGCGCTCGGCGCAGACCTCACGAAAAATCTGCACAAATCCCTGCTGCGCGCGCGTGGGGTGCCAATCTGCGCGCATGGTCAGCCCGATGCGACGGCGCAACGCTTCGCCGGCCAGGCCCAGCTCCACCAGCAACCCGGCGCGCCGTTCAAACAGGAACTGGTCGCGTGACATCAAGGTCAGCCAGTCGTCTTCCAGTAACAAGCCACGTGTGATCACCAATGAGCCACATTCGATGCGCAGCACCGGCGGCTCATGACCGTGATCGCGGAACATGCGTTCCCACCGCGCCCGCACCGGCGCACCGGTGGCGGGAATCACCCAGGGGTACTGCAGCAGTCGTTCGAAGGTGAGCGATCTGGCAGATGCCAGTGGATGCCCCGCACGCCCGACGATCACCGGGTCGTCGTCAAAAAGACCCTCCTGCACCACGTCTCGCACCGCGCTGAGGTTGCGCATGGCTCCCACCAGCAGGTCCAGGCTGCCTTCGCGCAGGTCCGACAACACTTCGGAGAATGGCCCTTCCACCACGTTGACGGTAGCGGCGGGCCAGGCCCGGGAAAAACGCGCCAGGGCCTGCGGCAGCAGAATCGCCCGCGCCAGTGGCATCACCCCGATGGAGAGGCGACCGCCGTGCTGGTCGCGCAGCGCGTCCAGTTCGTCCAGGCCGGCGGCCAGCTCGGCCAGTGCCAGACGCACCTGTCGCAACAGGCGGGTGGCGGAGGGTGTGGGCTGCAGGGTCTTGCCACGTCGCTGCAGCAGTGGAACCTCGATGGTGGCCTCCAGATCACGCACCGCGCGATGCACGGCGGGTTGCGAAAGACCCGAGCGTTCAGCCGCCAAAGTGAAGCTTCCGGCACTGTCTACTGCGGTCAGGGCGCGCAACTGGCTCAGGGTAAGGCGGCGCTCGATCGAGGGCAGCGCAGGCAGGCGTGCCGCGCGGCGCGTCTGGCGCACGCCCTGTGCCAGGTAGGCCAAGGCGCGCTCGATGCGGGGCACCAGCGAGGTGGTGGCTTCGGTGGCGGCCATCCCACCGGGCTGCCGGTCGAACAGCGCGACGTCCAGCTGCCGCTCCAGTCGGGCGATGGCCTGGGTCAACGCCGGCTGGGACAGATTGATGTGCGGCGCGGCGGCGCTGATGCCGCCATGGGCGTGCACGGCGGCCAGCGCGTGCAGGTGTTTGAGGTTCAGCTCGGGCTGGATATTCACGACACAACTATAACCAAATTGAATGGCATGTCCGCAAATCGATCTTGAGGGGGTAAGGGCTCGCGGACAAGACTGCGCCATCGTCAACGAAGGATGGATGGATGTCCCGCGTCATCACCCATGTCGAACGCGCCGATCCGGCCGTGATCCAGATCCTGGCCGAGGCCGGCGTAGCCACCGCGCACGAGGCGCGGGGCCGCAGCGGGCTGTTGCATGCACGGCTGCGCCCGATCTATACGGGAGCGCGTATCGCCGGCAGTGCCATCACCGTCTCGGTACCGCCGGGCGACAACTGGATGATGCACGTGGCCATCGAGCAGCTGCGCGACGGCGATGTGCTGGTGGTGGCTCCGACCAGCGACTGTACCGATGGTTATTTTGGTGACCTGCTGGCAACGTCTGCACAGGTGCGCGGTTGCCGTGGACTGGTGATCGACGCGGGTGTGCGTGATGTGCGCGACCTGACGGCGATGGGCTTCCCGGTGTGGAGCCGCGCCATTCATGCGCAAGGCACGGTCAAGGAAACGCTGGGCTCGGTAAACGTGCCGGTGGTCTGCGGCGGTGCCTCAGTACAGCCTGGCGATGTGGTGATTGCCGACGATGACGGCGTCTGCATCGTGCCGCGCGCCGATGCCTCGCGTGTGGCCGCCGAAGCGCAGGCCCGTGAAGCCCGTGAAGCGGAAAAGCGCGTGCGGCTGGCGCGTGGCGAGTTGGGTCTGGACATCTATGCCATGCGCGAACGCCTGGCAGCCAAGGGCCTGCGTTATGAGTAAGGGCGTGCGTGCGATGTGGATGCGCGGCGGCACCTCCAAGGGCGGGTACTTCCTTGCCTCGGAGCTGCCCGCCGAGCCGGCCGCGCGCGATGCCTTCCTGCTGCGTGCGTACGGTTCGCCGGATCCGCGCCAGATCGACGGCATGGGCGGTGCCGATCCGCTGACCTCGAAGGTTGCGGTGGTATCGGCATCCACGCGTCACGACGCTGACGTGGAATATCTGTTCCTGCAGGTATTCGTGGACAAGGCGCTGGTCAGCGACGCCCAGAACTGCGGCAATCTGCTGGCGGGCGTCGGCCCATTCGCGATTGAACGCGGACTGGTGGCGGCGGCACAAGGGCAGACGCGGGTGCGCATTTTCATGCGCAACACCGGCAAGCTGGCCACGGCGACCGTGCAGACCCCGGACAGTGGGGTCGACTATGACGGCGCTGCACGGATCGACGGCGTGCCGGGAACTGCGGCCCC
Source organism: Stenotrophomonas maltophilia (assembly GCA_050983615.1). Classification (GTDB taxonomy): domain Bacteria; phylum Pseudomonadota; class Gammaproteobacteria; order Xanthomonadales; family Xanthomonadaceae; genus Stenotrophomonas; species Stenotrophomonas maltophilia_AZ. Next base: position 2,065,379 of record CP158958.1, read on the forward strand.
GATTCCGCTTGAATTCGAGGACATTGCCGGTTCCAGCTGCGGCGCGCTGCTGCCAACCGGGCATGCGGTTGACGTGATTGACGGGATCGAGGTCACCCTCATCGACAATGGCATGCCCTGCGTGGTGCTGCGCGCCAGCGACGTGGGCGTGAGCGGGCATGAGGATCGCGCCACGCTGGACGCCAATGACGCCTTGAAAACACGCCTGGAGACGATCCGCCTGCAGGCCGGGCCGCTGATGCAGCTGGGCGATGTCAGCGCGCAGTCGGTACCCAAGATGATGTTGGTGGCTGCCCCACGCGAGGGTGGGGCGGTCAGCGTGCGTTCGTTCATTCCGCACCGTTGCCACGCCTCGATCGGGGTGCTGGGCGCGGTGACCGTGGCCACGGCGTGCCTGCTACCGGGTTCGCCGGCGCAGGCCCTGGCGCAGGTGCCGGCCGGCGATGCGCCGCAATTGGACATTGAACACCCCAGTGGCAGCACCGGCTGTGTGCTGACCCTGGGCGAAGCGGGTGAGGTAACCGGTGCGGCCGTGCTGCGCACCGCGCGAAAGCTGTTTGACGGGGTGCTGTTCGGCTGAACGTGGCGTTCGACTGAGTGGGCACGACATCCCTATTCTTGCGACCTGGGAGGGTTGATATGACCGTTGTGGAGAAGCGGCCGGGCCGCTTCGGCGTCTTTGGCCAATTGTGGTTCCAGGTGCTGGCCGGCACCGTGATCGGCGTGGTCCTGGGCTGGTGGCAGCCGGACTGGGGCTCGGCGATGAAGCCGTTCGGTGATGCGTTCATCAAGCTGATCCGGATGATGATCGGCCCGATCATCTTCGTGACCGTAGTGCACGGCATTGCCGGCATGCGCGACATGCGCAGCGTGGGGCGACTGGCGTTGAAGTCCCTGATCTACTTCGAGGTCATCACCATCCTGGCGTTGATCATCGGCCTGGTCGCAGTCGACCTGTGGCAGCCGGGCGCTGGCATGAACATCGACCCGGCCACCATCGACATGGCCAGCATCCAAGGTTACGTCCATACCGCCCACGACCAGTCGATCGTCTCCTACATCATGGCGATCATTCCCAACACGTTGGTCAGCGCGTTTACCGAAGCCCATGTCCTTCAGGTGCTGTTCGTGGCGGTGCTGTTCGGGGTCGCCCTCGCCGCCGTGGGCGAGCGTGGTGCACCGGTGATGAAGGTGATCGAGGGCACGTCCAGTGCGCTGTTCAAGATCATCGGCTACATCATGTACTTCGCGCCGATTGGTGCGTTCGGCGCCATTGCCTTCACCGTGGGGCAGTTCGGTGCGGGCTCGCTGCTGTCGCTGGGTGAGCTGATCATCGAGTTCTTCGTGGTCTGTGCGGCGTTCACCGTGTTTGTACTCGGGGCGGTGTGCTGGTGGACCGGAGCAAGCCTGTGGCGCTTGCTCGGCTACCTGCGAGACGAAATCGTGATCGTGGCCGCCACCACGTCGACCGAAACCGTGCTGCCGCGCCTTATCGAGAAGATGAAGAAGCTGGGCTGCGAAGAAAGCGTGGTCGGTTTCGTGATTCCCGCAGGCTATTCCTTCAATCTGGATGGCACCTGCCTTTACCTGACCACGGTGGCTTTGTTCCTGGCACAGGCCACCAATACCGAGCTGACTGTCTGGCACCAGTTGGGCCTGATCGCGGTGCTGTTGCTGACCTCCAAGGGCGCGGCCGGTGTGGCCGGTGCCGCCTTCGTGGTGCTGGCGGCCACGCTGGGCACCACCGGCACGATTCCGGTGGCCAGCATTGCGCTGATCCTGGGCATCCACCGCATCCTGGCCGAAGGGCTGACCTTCGTGAACCTGATCGGCAACGCGATTGCGGTGCTGGTGATCGCCAAGTGGGAAGGCAAGCTGGACGAGAAGGTGATGGCCGAACAGATCGGCACGCGCCGCGCGCGCCAGCGCCATCTGGGCGTGCAGCACGTGTGACCGACCGCGTCGCGCAGGTCGCGGCGCTCACTTGAAGCAAGCATTGAACCCGTTGCCTTGGGCGCGGGAAGGGAGTACGCATGTGCACCAATCAACCCAACGCACTCGCGTTGCTGCTGGGCACGGTGCTGGCCGCCTCCAGCACCGCCAGTGCAGGCACATTGCCGAAAGGCATCGACCTCACCTTGGATTTCGTCGGCAACGTGGCCTCCAACCCTGTAGGCGGGGTGGAGCAGGGCACCGAGGGCTCGTACTGGATCATGGCGCAGTCGAAGTTCGACCTGGACGCGCTGTTCGGCGTACACAACACCGACGTGGACGCGCAATGGGCGTGGTTTGCCGGGCGCAACCTGGCCCGCGAGAAGATCGGCAACTCGATCAGCGCCCAGCAGACCTGGCGTCCGGTCGCCGGCGGACGTCTGACCCGGTTGACCGTGCGCCACCGCTTCGACAACGGCTTGAGCATCACCGCCGGTCGCGCGCCGGTGAACAGCTACTTCAACAACTCTCCGTTGAACTGCGTGTTCATGAGCAACGCCATGTGCCTCACCCCGTACGGCGCGATCACCGACCTTGGCATCACCGCGTATCCCAATTCGTCCTGGGCCGGGATTGTGCGCTACGACGTGGATGATCGCTGGTATGTGCAAGGCGGTGCGTTTGACTACAACAACGCCCTGAACGCCTCCGGCAAGAATGGGTTGGATTTCTCATGGGGTGAGGGCACCGGCACGATCACCGCCTACGAGGCCGGCTACCAGACCAGCTTCGCCAACGACCGCCTTCCACGTACCTACCGGTTGGGCATGTACCGCAATAGTGATGGCGGCAAGAGCTCGTACTACGACGCCAACGGCAATTCCGCAGCGCTATCCGGCCGGCCTACGGCTGTTCAGGACGGGGCGCGCAGCGGCTGGTATGCGATGGCCGACCAGACCGTGTGGCGAGGCGAGGGCAAGCGCAACCTGGCGCTGTTCGCGCGTGCCTACGTCAACACCGGCAATGAAGCACCCGTGGATCAGTTCGTGTCGGCGGGTTTCGTCAAGACCGGGACGTTTGCCGGCCGCGACCAGGACACGCTGGCGATGTTCGTTTCGAACACGCATTTCAGCGACGAGCAGATTGCCTTTCTGCGTGACCGTCGTGCCCGCAATGGTGGCGAGGGTGCCCCGCATGCCGACGAGATCATCGCCGAGCTGAGCTACGGCTGGGCGGTGCACAAGGGTATCCGGCTGATGCCCAACCTGCAGTACGTGGTGAACCCCGATCCCATTTACGCGCCCACACGCACTACCGACATTCCCGATGCACTGATTGTCGGCCTGCGCGTGGACGTCCATTTTGCCCAGCTGTTCGGCTGGTGATTCCTCCCCCACGAGGCCTGCCCATGATCATCGACTGCCACGGTCATTACACCACCGCCCCTGCCGCGCATGATGCGTTCCGCAAGCAGCAGGTTGCACATTTCAACAACCCCTCGCTGGCTGCGCCGCTCTACCCGCAGATCAGCGACGACGCCCTGCGCGAAAGTGTCGAGTCCAACCAGTTGCGGCTGCTGCGCGAGCGCGGGGCGGACATGACCATCTTCTCGCCCCGGGCCAGCACCATGGCCCATCACGTGGGCGATGAGCGGATCAGCGCGGAATGGACGCGGCACTGCAACGACCTCATTGCCCGCGTCGTCGAACTGTATCCGGAGACCTTTATCGGGGTCTGCCAGCTGCCACAGTCACCGGGTGTGCCGATTGCCCAGTCCATTGCGGAGCTGGAGCACTGCGTCACCGAGCTGGGCTTTGTCGGCTGCAACCTCAACCCCGACCCGTCGGGTGGCCACTGGACCGGCCTGCCACTGACCGACCGCGCCTGGTACCCGTTCTTTGAGAAGATGGTGGAGTTGGAAGTGCCGGCCATGGTGCATGTGTCCGGCAGTTGTAATGCCAACTTCCATGCCACCGGAGCGCACTACCTCAACGCCGATACCACAGCGTTCATGCAGTTCCTGCAGGGGGAGCTGTTCCGCGACTTCCCGACGCTGCGCTTCATCATTCCGCACGGCGGTGGGGCGGTGCCGTACCATTGGGGTCGCTTCCGTGGGCTGGCCGACATGCTGGGCAAGCCGCCGCTGAACGAGCATGTCATGAAGAATGTGTTCTTCGATACCTGCGTTTACCATCAGCCCGGTATCGACCTGCTGTTCAAGGTGATCGACATCGACAACATTCTGTTCGGCTCTGAAATGGTGGGGGCGGTGCGCGGCATCGATCCCGAAACCGGCCATTACTTCGATGACACGCTGCGCTACGTCGAAGCGCTGGGCCTCTCGGTGCAGGATCGGGCCAAGGTGCTGTCCGGGAATGCGCGCCGGGTGTATCCGCGCCTGGATGCGCAGCTGAAGGCGAGGGGGCTGTAATGAGGACCTTCCAGAAGGATGCGGACTGGCTGGATTTCTGTGCGGATCCGAGCCGCCCCGCGTTCGTGCCGCCGCCGGGTGCGGTGGATGCCCATTGCCATGTGTTCGGGCCGGGTGATCTGTTCCCCTATGCGCCCGAGCGCAAGTACACGCCGTGCGATGCGGGCAAAGACCAGCTGTTTGCCCTGCGCGACCATCTTGGTTTTGCGCGCAACGTCATTGTGCAGGCAACCTGTCACGGTGCCGACAACCGGGCGCTGGTGGATGCGCTGAACAGTGCTGGCGGCCTGGCCCGGGGCGTCGCCACCGTGCGCGACACGGTCACTGATGCCGAACTGGCTGACCTGCACGCAGCCGGTGTGCGCGGGGTACGGTTCAACTTCGTGCGGCGGCTGGTGGACCCGAAACCGGATGCGTACTACCGCACCATCATCGAACGCACCGCGCCGCTGGGCTGGCACGTGGTGGTGTACTTCGAGGCGGCGGATCTGGCCGAACGCTGGAACTTCTTCACTTCGCTGCCGACCACGGTGGTGGTGGACCACATGGGCCGGCCAGACGTGAGCCAGCCGGTGGACGGGCCCGAGTTCCAGCGCTTCGTGCGTCTGATGCGCGAGCATGACAACGTGTGGAGCAAGGTCAGCTGCCCGGAGCGGTTGTCGAAACTGGGGCCGCCGGGGTACGACGACGTTGTGCCGTTCGCCCGGCATCTGGTCGAGCAGTTCCCGGAGCGGGTGCTGTGGGGCACGGATTGGCCGCATCCCAATCTGAAGTCGCATATGCCCGATGACGGGCACCTTGTGGATGTGATTCCGAAGATCGCGGTGACGGCGGAACTGCGGCAGAAGCTGCTGGTGGACAATCCGATGCGGTTGTATTGGGCCTGAACGGAGGGCAGCCACGCAGGGCGTGGCTCTACGACCGGGACAGTGCCAGCAAGCGCTCGGCGATCCGCTCCAGTGGCAGCTGCTCGTTTGCGGCACCCAGCTTGAAGGCCGCGCCGGGCATGCCCCATACCACGCTGGTGGCTTCGTCCTGTACTAGGGTCGGCGCACCGGCATTCTTCAGCTCCAGCAAGCCGCGTGCACCGTCGTCGCCCATGCCGGTCAGGATCGCGCCGATGGCGTTGGCACCGGCGCTTTCGGCCACCGAGCGGAACAGGACATCGACAGCTGGCTTGTGGCGGTTTACGGCCGGGCCGTCGTCGATCCTGCAGCGCCAGCGAGCACCGTCACGGATGATGCGCAGGTGCTTGCCGCCCGGTGGCAGGTAGGCGTGGCCGGCGAGAACGGCTTCGCCATCGGTGGCTTCGCGCACGGACATGGCCGAGTGCTTGTCCAGGCGCTCGGCGAAAGCAGTGCTGAAGGTGGCCGGCAGGTGCTGGGTCAACACCACCGCCGGTGCATCGGCCGGCATGCCTTCGAGGACGATTCGCAGCGCTTCGGTACCGCCGGCGGAAGCGCCAATGGCAATCAAGCGGTCGGTGGTGCGGAACTGGATGGAGCGCGGCGTCGGCGCAGTAGCCGGGTCCAGCCGCACCTGCGGCGCCACCGGGCGCGACAGCGTGCGCACGCGCGAGCGGGCAGCGGTCTTGACCTTGGTGATGATCTCTTCCGCGTAGTCCTGCAGGCCACGGGCGACGTCGAATTTCGGTTTGGACACGAAGTCCACTGCACCCAGCGACAATGCCTGCAGCGTGGTATCCGCGCCGCGTTCGGTCAGCGAGGAAATCATCACCACCGGCAGCGGGTGCAGGCGCATCAGGTTTTCCAGGAACGCCAGCCCGTCCATGCGTGGCATTTCCACGTCCAGGGTGATCACGTCCGGGGCCAGGCGCTTGATCTTCTCGCGCGCCAGCAACGGGTCGGCGGCGGTGCCAACGACTTCGATGCCTGGATCGCTGGCCAGGATCTCGCTCAGCATCTGCCGGACGACAGCCGAGTCGTCCACGATCAATACACGGCACGGGGCTCCGGTGATCATTCGAACAGCTCCACGCCACCGGTGACCGGGGCCTTGGACAGACGGGCGCGCACTGCCGATTCGGTGGCGGCGACTTCGGCTTCGTGCGCGTGCGGTAGACGCTGCACCACCACGCGGCCACTGTCGGCGAAGAACCACACCTTGCGCGGATGAATGCCACACAGATCTTCAGCCAACACCGGAATGTGTTCGGCCTGCAGATACTGGCGCACGAACTCGGCGTTGCGGGTGCCGACCGGGTTGCTGGTGAAGCCCTTGAGCACGTTGGCCCCGCCGAATACCTTGGCTTCCAGACGCTTGCGGTGCGCGCCGCGCTTGAGCAGGTCGTTGATCAGCAGTTCCATCGCGTAGCTGCCATAGCGTGCGGGGGCACCGTCGCCGACATTGCCTTCCGGTAACAGGAAGTGATTCATGCCGCCGATCTTCAGCACCGGGTCGCGCAGGCACGCGGCCACGCACGAACCCAGGGTGGTGGTCAGCGCGGTGTCGTCGTCCACCACCAGGTACTGGGTAGGCAGCAGCTTGGCGGCGGTCACCTTGAAGCGGCTGTCGAAGTAGCGCATCACCTCGTCATTGCGCACGGCCTGGTTCATGCCGGGGCTCCGGGGTTGCGCTTGTACAAGGTGCGGCCGCAGGGCTGGATCAAATCGGCTGCATGCAGGTAGTTTTCCGAATGACCGGTGTAGAGCAGGCCGTCATCACCCATGTGCTGGATCAAGCGTGACAGGATGCCGCGCTGGGTGGGCTTGTCGAAGTAGATCATCACGTTCCGGCAGAACAGGGCGTCGTAGGGGCCGCCAACGTCGTAGCGCGGTGCCAGCAGGTTGAGCGGACGGAATTCGATCAGCTCTCGCAGGGCCGGAATGACCCGGCACTGGCCTTCGTTGGGACCACTGCCGCGCTGGAAGTACCGTTTCTTGAGTGCCAGGTCGAGACCATTGACCCGGTCCAGTGCATACACGCCACGGCTGGCGGTGGCCAGTACCTGGGTGTCCACGTCGGTTGCAAGGATGCGCACCGGCGGCTTCAGGGTGCCGAATGCCTCACAGGCGGTGATCGCCATGGAGTAGGGCTCTTCACCGGTGGAGGCGGCGCACGACCACAGCTGCAGGGTGCCGTGGCCGGCGCGCGCGCGTAGTTCTTCGTTGAGCTTCTCGAAGTGATGCGGCTCGCGGAAGAACGCGGTCAGGTTGGTGGTGAGGGCATTGGTGAACGCCTGCCACTCGTCGCCCCCGTGGGCTTCGAGCTGGTTGAGGTAGTCCTCGAAGCTGCGCATGCCAAGGGCGCGCAGGCGGCGCGACAGACGGCCGTAGACCATGTCGCGCTTGGCCGGGGCCAGCGAGATGCCAACGCGCTGGTAGATCAAATCGCAGATGCGGCGGAAGTCGCGGTCGCTGAAGTCGAATTCACGGCTGTTGGCGGAAGCAGGGGCGGAAGGCGTGGTCACGGGCGACATCCATTGAAGGGGGACAACGGTAGAGCCGGGCTTGCCCGGCTGTACGTCCGATCAGCCGGGCAAGCCCGTCAGATCAGCCGGGCAAGCCCGGCTCTACGTCAGTGGTTAAAACTCCTGCCAGCCGCCATCGTCTGCGCCGGTGGTGCGCGGCAGCGGCTTGGCAACCGACTTCAGGCGCGGGGCGGCGGTGCTGGCCGGGGCGACCCGGGCAGTGACGGCGCTGACCGCAGCGGCGACCTGGTTGTCGAGGCGGAAGATGGCCACGGCGTCGGCCAGCTGGGTCGCCTGTTCCTCCATGGCGCGCGCAGCGGCGGTGGCTTCCTCCACCAGCGCGGCATTCTGCTGGGTGGTTTCGTCCATCTGCACGACTGTCTGGTTGACCTGCTCGATGCCGGCCGATTGCTCCTGCGACGCAGCGGAGATCTCGGCCATGATGTCGGTGACGCGCTGCACCGACGCGACGATTTCGCCCATCGTGCTGCCGGCCTTGTTCACCAGCGCCGAACCGTCAGCGACGCTGGCCACGGAGTCGTCGATCAGCCCCTTGATCTCCTTGGCGGCCGCAGCGGAACGCTGGGCCAAGGTGCGCACTTCCGAGGCCACCACGGCAAAGCCGCGGCCCTGTTCGCCAGCGCGTGCCGCTTCCACCGCCGCGTTCAACGCCAGGATGTTGGTCTGGAAGGCGATGCCGTCGATCACCGAGATGATCTCGGCAATGCGCTTGGAGCTCGATTCAATCGCACTCATGGTGGTGACCACCTGGCCGACCACTTCACCACCCTGGCTGGCAACGGTGTGCGCGCCAATCGCGAGCTGGTTGGCCTGGCGGGCATGCTCGGCGTTCTGGCGCACGGTGGAGGTCAGTTCCTCCATCGAGGCGGCGGTCTCTTCCAGGTTGGCGGCCTGCTGCTCGGTACGGCGCGACAGGTCGCTGTTGCCGGTGGAGATCTCGCTGGCGGCCAGATTGATGCTGCTGGCAGAGGTCTGGATCTGGCCGACGATCTGGGTCAGCTGGGCGACGGTGGCGTTGGCGTCGTCACGCATGGTCGCGAACACGCCCTGGTAGTCACCGTGCATGCGGGCGGTGAGGTCGCCTTCGGCGATGGCCGAGAGCAGCTGCGAGAGCTTGCCCAGGTTGTCGTCGCTGACCTGCATCATCGCATTCAGGCTGGCGATCATCTGGCGGAAATCGTGATCGAAACGTGCTTCGTCGCCGCGCTGGGTGAAGTCGCCGGCTGCGGCGGCGCTGCCCAGGCGCTTGATCTCGGCGTTGATGCTGGACAGGTTCTGCTTGACCGTATCGACGGTGCTGCTGATCGCGGCCTTGTCGCCCGGGTAACGCGGCGCATCCACGCGGAGGTCACCTACGGCGTAGCGCTGGACCACGGCCAGCACGTCCTGCATGGTCTGCACGTGCGCGCCGACCAGGGCGTTGGTTTCATGCACCATCAGGCCGTACTCGCCCGGGAAGGCGGTTTCGTCCATGCGGTAGCGGGTCTGGCCGGCATCGTGCTGCACCGCCATTTCGCGCTGCGCGGTGATGACAGCGTGCAGCTGCTGCTGCATGCGGCCCATGCTTTCCAGCAGGCGGCCCGGTTCGTCCTGCGCCTGCGTGCCGATGCGGCTGTCGAGCTTGCCGCTGGCGATGCTTTCGGCCACGCCGGTGGCCTGGCGCAGCGGACCGGTGATGCGGTTGCCGATGATCCAGCTCAGGGCGAGCACGATCAGCACCAGTGCACCGCCGGTGGCGGCCATCACGGCAGTAAAGGCCAGCGCATCGTGCTGCACGTCGTCCATGTAGACGCCGCTGGTTACCACCCACTGCCACGGCTTGTACATGGAGGCATAGGTGGCCTTTGGAATCAGTCCTTCGGTGCCCGGCTTGGTGGTGGCGTAGTAGGTGTAGCCGCTGCCGTATTTGACTGCATCGTCTACCTGCAGCTGGTACAGCGCAACACCGTCAGCCGATCTGTAGTCCTTTACCATCTGACCCACGCGCTTGGGCTGGAACGGGTGCACGTGCAGCACATAGTCCGTGGTAAGAATGTTGTAGTAGGCACTGCCGCCGTCGGCGCGCATCGCGTCGACCGCCTTCATGGCATTCTCCTTGGCCGCCTCTTCGGTCAGTTCACCCTTGTCAGCCAGGGCCTTGTAGTGGTCCATGATCCCGAAGGTGATCTCCACCTGGGTCTTGAGGCTTTCCTTCCGTGTCTCGTACAGGTCCAGGTACTGCTTGCGCGCGGCGACCACGGCCAATGCGATCACGCCGATGGCAATCAGCACGGTCAGCAGATTGAGCTTGTTGCGAACGGATAGGTTGGAGAAGAACTGGTTCCAGCGGCTGAGCAAGGTCATGGCAGAGGATCTTTACAGTCGGGGGGCATGCTGCGACGCCTGGTGTGGTCAGCGATGGCCGTGGAGGCCTACGTCGACGAACGTGCCGAGGCAAAGGAGATATCGGCCAGCAGGCCTTTGAATTGAGACGTGGAAACTGAGCGTGTTCAGGTTCGAAATGAAGAACGCCCCGAGGCGGTGGCATCGGGGCGTTCCCTGTCGCGTTGGGCGGTAGTGCCGGGCTTGCCCGGCTGTAGGTCAGATCAGCCGGGCAAGCCCGGCTTTACATCAGAATTCCTGCCAGTCGCCTTCTGCGAGTTCGGCGGCGGCTACTGCACGGGCCGGTGCCTTGCGGGCCGGGGCCGGGGCCGGGGTGGCCACGGCGACCGGACGCGATGCGCGCACTGGAGCGGTGGCAACCACGACCTGGTCTTCCAGCCTGAAAATCGACACCGCATCGCTGAGGTGACCGGCCTGTTCTTCCATCGAGCGGGCGGCAGCGGTGGCTTCTTCCACCAACGCGGCATTCTGCTGGGTGGTTTCGTCCATCTGCACCACAGTCTGGTTGACCTGTTCGATGCCGGCCGACTGTTCCTGCGAAGCAGCGGAGATCTCGGACATGATGTCGGTGACGCGCTGCACCGAGGCGACGATCTCGCCCATGGTCTGGCCAGCCTTGTGCACAAGCGCCGAGCCGTCATTGACTTTGCCGACCGAGTCGTCGATCAGGCCCTTGATCTCCTTGGCGGCACCGGCCGAACGCTGGGCCAGGGTGCGCACTTCGGAGGCGACCACGGCGAAGCCGCGACCCTGTTCGCCGGCACGGGCAGCTTCGACCGCCGCGTTCAGCGCCAGGATGTTGGTCTGGAAGGCGATGCCGTCGATGACCGAGATGATCTCGGCAATCTTCTTCGAGCTGGTCTGAATGGCGCTCATGGTGGTCACCACCTGGCCGACCACTTCGCCGCCCTGCGAAGCGACGGTGTGCGCGCCGATGGCGAGCTGATTGGCCTGGCGGGCGTGTTCGGCGTTCTGACGCACGGTGGAGGTCAGTTCCTCCATCGAGGCGGCGGTTTCCTCAAGATTGGCGGCCTGCTGCTCGGTACGACGCGACAGGTCGCTGTTGCCGGTGGCGATTTCGCTGGCGGCCTGGCTGATGGCCTGGCTGCTCTGCTTGATGCGGGTGACGATGCCGCTGAGCTGTTCGGCGGTGGCGTTGGCGTCGTCGCGCATGGTGGCGAACACGCCGTGGAAGTCGCCGTGCATGCGGGCGGTCAGGTCGCCCTGCGACAGCGCGGTGAGCAGGCTGGAGATCTGTTCGATGCTGCTGGCGTTGGCGTCCAGCAGACCGTTGATCTGCTGGGCCAGCTGCAGGAAGAAGCCATCCTTGCCTTCGGCGGCGATGCGGCCGCTGAGGTCGCCTGCGGCGGCCTGGGCGATGACGCGGGCCACTTCGGCTTCAACCAGCGCTTCCGGGGTGCGGTCGCGCCATTCCACCACGTGGCCGACGGTGTGGCCGTCGTCGTTGCGGATGACCGAGACGACCTGGGCGAACTGGGCATCGCCGAACTGCATCGCGCGACGGGCGACGCCGTTCTGCTTCAGGTTCGCCAGCAGGGTCGGGTCGGTCTCGCCGTTGTGTTCCAGTACGGTCAGCGGACGGCCGACCAGGCTCTGGGTGGCGTCGAACGCGGGGAGGTCCTTGCGCAGCTCATCCTGGTACTGGGACAGGGTCTGTTCCAGGGCGCGGTTGGCGTAGACGATGTTGAGGGTGTCATCGGTCAGGTAGACGCCAGTGGAACTGTAGTCCAGCGCGGTGCGGATGCGCAGGTTCTCGCGGGCGACGGCCTGTTCGGTCTCGGTGCGCTCGCGCAGGTCACGCTGCATGCGCTGCATGGCCTGCAGCAGGTCGCCGACTTCGTCCTTGCGGGTGACGTCGATGTGGCCATCGAGCTTGCCGCCAGCGACTTCATTGGCGACCGAGACAGCACCGCGAACGCTGCCGACCAGCGAACGGGCAAACAGCCACACCAGCACCAGGCCTGCAGCGGCACCGCCGAGCAGGGCGATGACGGTCAGCGTGGCCGAGGCGGCATAGGTGGAGGAGGCTTCTTCGCGGGAGGCGCGGGCAAGGCGATTGTCTTCGGCAATCAGCGCTTCCAGCGCCGCCGATGCCTTCAGGTGCTTGGCGCGGGTTTCGCCGACGAAGGTGTCGACGGCGTCGTCGGGCAGGTCAAGCTCCAGCATTTCGGTGACAGCGTCGTACGACGCCAGCGAGTCCTTCCATTCTTTCGCGAAGGCGTCGAAGAGCTTCTTCTGCTGGGGGCCGTCGATGAGTTCGGGGTACTTCTTCATCGCAGCATCGATCTTGGTGCGCAGATCGGCGGCGCGGGTCCTGGCTTCAGCCTTGACGTCGTCGCTGGCACGGATCAGGCCCTGGTAGGCCGAGTTGCGGTACTCACCGAGCATGCCACGCATTTCGCCGGCCATGCGGATGCTTTCCATCCGGTTGCCGGCCAGTTCGGTGGTGACATTGTTGAGCGAGTGCAGGCCGCGGTACGCGACGATGCCCTGAAGCAGCATCACCAGCAGCAGGACGCCGAACGTCAGCATCAGCTTCGGCATCAGTTTGAGATTGTTGATCCATTGCATGGTGGTGCACTCTCCAGTGGCAAACGCGTCCGGGCGTGTCCCGGTTGCAGCGACCACGCCGGCCAGTGCCGGCGTGGCAGGGCGTACGGGAATTACTTGATGTCGGCCAGCTTCAGGCCGGACGGGCCGCTGACTTCGATTTCAGCGCGCGAGGCGTCGCGCTGGATGGTGCCGATGACGCAGACGGTCTTGCCTTCCAGCGATTCCAGCGGGAAATTGAACTTGCCGCGGTTGGAACCGGCGATGCGGGCCGAGAAAGTATGGCGCGGGAAGGCACCGCCCATGTACAGGAAGGTGGGCTGGCCTTCGGAACCTTCGGCGTAGCGGGCCTTCTCGACCTTGCCGCAGACCATGCCGTCCTTGCCGACCGAGCGCGGAGCCAATTCCGGCGGAATCATGGCCGACTGGGCGGCGACGGGAGCAGAAGCGGTGGTGGCCAGCACGGCGACCGAGAACACGGCAAGCAGAGACTTCATCGGGAGATACTCCGGGGGATTTGGATGGTTGGCCTGGCCGTGGAATGCCCACGGCGCGAGGTCCTGACACGAGCTATCGGCCAAACGCGACACAACTGAAGTGAGAATGTGTGCTGTTCATCACATTTCTTCACGGTGGTGCGTCAAGCGGCCGCATCTTCCAGCTGCTGGGCCTGGCCCATGTCAGCGCTGTCGAGCAGGGTTTCGATATCGAGCAGGATGAGCATGCGATCGTCCTGGGTGCCGATGCCGGAGATGAAGCGGGTATCGACGGCAGCACCGAACTCCGGGGTGGGGCGGATCTGGTCGGCGTTGAGCGGGATGACGTCGGAGACGCTGTCGACGACGATACCGACGACGCGGTCTTCGACGTTGAGCACGATCATGACAGTGAAGGCGTCATAGCGGGCCTCTTCCAGGCGCAGCTTGAGGCGCAGGTCGATGACCGGCACGATGGTGCCGCGCAGGTTGATGACGCCCTTGATGTAGTCCGGGGCATCGGGGACGCGGGTGACGGAGTCGTAGCCACGGATTTCCTGGACCTTGAGGATGTCCACGCCGTAATGCTCGGCACCGAGGGTGAAGCTGAGGAATTCGCCGCCGCTGCTGGCGGCATTCTTGTTGCTGTCGTTCATCGGGAAGATCCTGGGTCGGGCGTGGCGGTCGAGAGAAACCGGGTGTCACGCTGGATATCGGCCTGGATCTGGTTGTCTTTAGCGTCAGGATTTGTCGCTAAGAGCGCGCTTTGTCGGATGGTCTATGAGCTTGGCCCGGCGGGGGGAGGGGGTACGGGACACGCCTTAAATCTCCCGTTAGGCTCGGGCGGCACATCCATGTGCCTTCACGGTCCCGTACCCCCTCCCCCCGCCGGGCCCCACGGTTCAGCGGCTGCCAGGGAAAAGCGCGGCACTACCGTGAGAGCCGATAACTCTTCGGGGGTCGGGCCGGGTAGGGGGTACGGGACCGTAGAAAACATGGATGTTTTCTACGAGCCCCCATGGTGAAGTGACCCCCGAGACTTGGACTGCGGGGTCAGGCGGTCAGTTGGGCCTGTTCCCGGTACTTTACCGGGCTCAGGCCCTTCAGTTTCAACCTGATCCGCTCTTCGTTGTAGTACTTGATGTATTCCACCAGCCCGGCTTCCAGGCTCTCGATGCTCTCAAAGCTGTTCAGGTAGAAGAACTCCGACTTCAGCGTCGCGAAGAAGCTCTCCATGGCCGCATTGTCCAGGCAGTTGCCGCGTCGGGACATGCTTTGCTGCAGGGAGTGCTTCTCCAGCTTGTGGCGGTAGTTTTCATGTTGGTACTGCCAGCCCTGGTCGGAGTGGATCATTGGTCGCTCGTCAGGAGAAAGTTTCTTGATGGCCTCGTCCAGCATCTGACCCACCAGATCAAACACCGGCCTGCGCTTCATCTGATAGGCCACAATTTCGCCGTTGTAGAGATCCATGATCGGCGACAGATACAGCTTCATGCCTTGCACCTTGAACTCGGTGACGTCAGTCACCCACTTCTGGTTGGGCTGTTCGGCCTGGAACTGGCGGTTCAGTTCGTTGGGAACCACGATATTGGCGGCTCCCTTAAAGGCCCTGTAGCGCTTCACGCGCACCCGCGACTTCAGTCCCATCTCCCCCATCAGGCGCTGTACCCGCTTGTGATTGGTCCGATGACCCTGATTGGCAAGTTCCAGCGTCACCGTGCGATATCCATAGCGCCCTTGGCTTTGGTCGAAAATTGCACGGATGCGCTCGCACAGGTCTGCCTCGTCCTGATCCGGATGGGCCAGGACATGGTTCTGGTAGTAAAACGTACTGCGTGACAGCTCAGCCGCTTCGAGCAGAAGCGACAATGCGTGAACGTGCCTCAATCCTTGGACGGCTTGCGCTTTGCGTCTTGCGCCGCCTGCTCTTCCTGGATCAAGGCATCGAGTTTTTTAGGTAGTCGGTCTCCGCGCGCAGATAGGCGACTTCCTTGAGCAACTCATCGCGGCTCATGTCCTCAGGTGGCTTGGATGAGCGGGTCTTTTTCATCGGCTTTGGGGGCGGCAAAGGGGGCGGTGCCAGCGCTTGGGCACCGCCCTCAGCATACAGCCGCCGCCACTCTCCAACCGCGCCAGCACTGCCAATCTGGAAGTAAGTGGTGGCCTCTCGCGCGGACATGCCGTCCTGGCTCATCTTCGCCAAGACAGCCAGTTTGAATGCCAGATCATAGGACCGGGCCCGGCGGTGAAACCCGCGCCAGCCATGCAGCCGATAGGTAGCCACCCAGCGTCTGACCGTGGAGAACTCCAGGCCATAGGAACGGGCAATGGCTTTGACCGATGTGGAGGTATTGCAGGCCTCCTTGGCGACCTGCAGTTTGAAACGAGCGTCGTATCTATTCATGTAACCCTCGGGGTTGGATCAGGCGTCCAACTCCCGGGGGTCACTTCATGGATGGGTTCACGGCGTGTCCCGTACCCCCTGCCTGGTTCGGCCCCAGCTCGTAGCAGTTCCGTCGCCAGCGCTGTTCGCGCTGAGCCTCTCCGCTCAATCGCCGTTCTTGCGGGCGCTGCGTTGGCGGTCAATGCGGAAGATGTAGCGCTGGATGGCGCTGTCGCCGCCGCGGGGGAGTCCGTCGAAGCGCATGCCGATGCGCTTGGTCTCGGTGCCGTTGGCCATCTTGATGGTGAGCTGGTTGCAGACGATCAGCGAGACCTGCAGGGGGCCGCTGTCGGGTATGTCGAGGCGGGCGTCGTAGCGCTTCTGCAGGCCGAAGGCGTTGCAGCTGGCCGGAACCGTGACCGCCAGGCCGCCAGCGCTGATGTCTACCACGCGCAGGTGCAGGGCCTCGCTGCGGTCTTCGTTGACCGGGAACAGCAGGTGCGGGGAATCGGTGATCGGGGTTTCCAGGCGGTACAGTTCGCGCCGCTGCAGGTGCACCAGTTCGGTCGGAAACGGGGCGCGGAAGCCGACATGGCGGTGGTCGCCGGTCCGCTCCAGGTGGTCTACCCGAAACCGTACCATTACCCGGTCCAGCTGGGCGAAGCAGAGCAGGTGGCCGGCTTCTTCCGCAGCGCGGTTGGCCGCGGGTGACGGGCTGCCGTCCAGCAGCAGCCAGTCCTCGTCTTCGTCCAGTTCCAGAATCGCGGTCGGGAATGACTGATCGCGACCACCCAGGTGTGCGTTGATCAACGAACGCTGGTCGATCAGCGCCTGCAGCAACTGCCGGATCTGGCGCGGGTTGCGAACCAGGAAACGGTCGTCCGTGCCGTCGTCTTCGGCGGCATGTGCGGTGTCGTGTGCGTCAAGGCTGCCTACGGACATGAGTTCTGCTGGGTAATGCCGGGGGTCTCCCTGCGTTTATCGGCAGCCCGTCACAGTTCTGTAGGGTAAATCCGGCCAAAAAGGCACTCACGGCGTCGCATCGACAATCTGCTGCACCCGCTGCATGACGCTCAACGGGCTGGCCGGGTCGTGCAGATGAAAGCGCGCAACCGCCTCGGCCAGGGTGCCGGCCTGCGCTTCCATGCCTTGTGTGGCTAGACGCGACGCTTCCACCAGTGCGGCATTCTGGCGCGTACCCGCGTCCATCTGCGCGATGCTCTGGTTGACCTGCTCGATGCCGGTGGACTGTTCCTGCGAGGCCGCTGATATTTCACCCATGATCGTGTTGACCTGGCCTACCGCGCTGACAATGCCGCCCATGGTCTGGCCGGCACGATCCACCAGCTGCGCGCCATGTGCCACCTTGTCGACCGAGTCGGCGATCAGCCCCTTGATCTCGCGCGCGGCGTCGGCCGAGCGCTGGGCCAGGGTGCGCACTTCGGTGGCGACCACGGCGAAGCCGCGGCCCTGCTCGCCGGCACGCGCGGCTTCCACCGCCGCGTTCAAGGCCAGGATGTTGGTCTGGAAGGCAATGCCGTCGATCACCGTGATGATGTCGCCAATACGGCGCGAGGCCGCCTCGATCGCGCTCATCGTGTCCACCACTTCGCCGACCACTGTGCCTCCCTGGGCGGCGACAACGGCAGCTTCGCTAGCCAGGCGGTTGGCCTGGCGCGCGTGCTCGGCGTTCTGGCGCACCGTGGCCGTGAGTTCTTCCATGGTGGCGGCGGTTTCTTCCAGGCTGGCCGCCTGCTGCTCGGTTCGGCTGGCCAGGTGGGCGTTGCCGTGGGCCATTTCGCCGGCGGCGTGGTTGAGATTGTTGGACGCGCTTTGAATGCGGCCGACAATGTCGGTGAGCTGGGCGATGGTCGCGTTGGCGTCGTCCTGGATGCGGGCGAACACGCCGTGGAAGTCGCCGTGCATCTGCGCGGTGAGGTCGCCGCGCGACAGTGCGGCCAGCAGGTGCGACACCTGCTCGATGCTGCCCGCATTGGCGTCCAGCAGGATGTTCAGGCGCTGCGCCAGTTGCAGGAAGAAGCCCTGCTTGCCTTCGGTGACCACGCGGCCGTTGAAGTCGCCGGCAGCGGCGGCTTCGACAATGCGGCCAAGTTCCTCTTCCACCTGCACTTCCAGAGTGCGGTCGGCCCATTCCACTACGAAGCCCTGACGGCTGCCGTCGGCGGCGGTGATGGGGTTGACGATCAGCTGCATGACCCGGCCACCAACGCGGATCTGCGCGCGGTGGGTGCTCTTCAGGGTTTCCAGCAGCCGTGCCTGGTGCTCGGGGTGGCGGTGGAAGATGTCGATGTTGCGGCCGACCAGATCGGACGCATTGAACTGCGGCAGGTCGCGGCGCAGGTCGGACTCGGCGGCGGCCAGCATGTGCTGCAGTGGCCGGTTGACGTAGACGATGTTGCGCTGGGCATCGGCGATCATCACGTTGGTGGTGACATCGTCCAGTGCGGCGCGGATGCGCAGCATCTCGTCCAGGCCGGTTTGTTCCTGTTCGCGCCGCGCCAGCAGCTGGTGACTGCTGTGGACCATGGCCCGGGCCAGCGAGTCGGCCGGGAACTGCGATTCGTGCAGGTCGGCGGGCAGCGGCTGGTCATTGGCTACGCCGCGGGCCAATCGCGCCAGTTCGCGCGGGTCATGGCCCAGCAGCAGCAACTGGCGGCGCATCTGCACCGCCATGGCGCAGAGCAGGGCGGTTTCCACCACGACGTAGGCGGCGTGCAGCAGTACGACCCCGAAGCCGCTGCCGGCGGCGAACACCGGCAGGTCCAGGCCCCGGCTCTGCAGCACGAAGAACAGCACATGGTGCACGGCGATGGCGGCAGCCGCGACCACGATCGGCAGCCAGTCGCGGTAGTACAGCAGCAGCGCGATCAGCACGATCACGCCGAAGTGGGTTTCCAGCATGCCGTGGGTCTGGTGGATCAGGGTGGCGGCCAGCACCATCCACACCAACGCCACCGTGCATCGTGACAGCCGGGTGCCGGGGAGCCAGCGGGTCTGCAGCGCGACCAGGGCCAGGCTGGGCAGGCTGATTGCCAATGCCGGTGTCCACACGCCATTGCGCCAGGCCAACACCAGCGAGATCGCGGTGAGCAGCGCGGTGACCGCCAGGAACAGGCGATCCGCCTCGGCGGCAAGGGCCTGCAGATAGGGCACGCTCTCGTGGCCAACCAGTGAATAAGGAACAGGGATGGGGGCGGACATGCGGTCGACTCCTTCGAGCATGAGCAATGGATGAGGCGTTTACCTGCTGGGGGCGGCGGGCGAGCAGACGTCTTGTGTGACTCCCGCGGCGGTAGCGCGGGACGACGGTGCCTGGTACAGCAGCGGAATCACCCAGCCGAGCCAGAGCGCCAGCGCGGCGAGGCCTGCCACAGCGCGGGCAGTGGACGCGGGCCGAGGTGAAGCGGTTGCGGGGTGGGATGTCGCCATTCGCCGCCCTCCCAGGCCACGTGAGTCCCTTCTTAACGGCCCACATGCGTACGGACTTGATCCTGTTCAGCGGCCGTTCTGCCGAATTCGGTCGCTATCTTTCGGTTATGTGACGCACCGCTCACTTTTGGTGGAGAAAAAAAACACCCCGCCGAAGCGGGGTGTGTGGACTCACCGGAGCAGCAACGCTGCCGATCAGAACTCCTGCCAGTCGCCTTCGCTGGCCAGTACGGTTTCGCGCACGGGCGCGCGCTTGGCGTACGCGGGCGCGCGTCCGCGGGCCGGAGCCGAAGCACGTACCGGTGGCGGGGTGGCGGCAACAGCCGCGGCCGGACGCGACGCCTGGCCATCCAGCTTGAACAGCGCGACCGCGTCAGTCAGGTGGCCGGCCTGTTCTTCCATTGCCCGCGCGGCGGCGGTGGCTTCTTCCACCAGTGCAGCGTTCTGCTGGGTAGTTTCGTCCATCTGAACGACGGTCTGGTTGACCTGCTCGATACCGGCCGACTGCTCCTGCGACGCGGCGGAAATCTCAGCCATGATGTCGGTCACGCGCTGCACGGAGGCGACGATCTCGCCCATCGTGCTGCCGGCCTGGTTGACCAGCGCGGAACCTTCGGCAACCTTGTCCACCGATTCGTCGATCAGGCTCTTGATCTCCTTGGCGGCGCTGGCCGAGCGCTGGGCCAGGGTGCGGACTTCGGAAGCGACGACGGCAAAGCCACGTCCTTGTTCGCCGGCACGGGCGGCTTCCACCGCGGCGTTCAGGGCCAGGATGTTGGTCTGGAAGGCGATGCCGTCGATAACCGAGATGATCTCGGCGATCTTCTTCGACGAAGTTTCAATCGCGCTCATGGTGGTGACCACCTGGCCAACCACTTCACCGCCCTGGCTGGCCACGCTGTGCGCGCCAATGGCAAGCTGGTTGGCCTGACGGGCGTGCTCGGCATTCTGGCGCACCGTGGACGTCAGTTCTTCCATCGATGCGGCCGTTTCCTCGAGGTTGGCGGCCTGCTGCTCGGTACGGCGCGACAGATCGTTGTTGCCCGACGCAATCTCCCCGGCGGCCGTGCTGATGCTGCTGGAGGCCTGCTGGATGCGGCCGACGATCTGGGTCAACTGGGCGACGGTGGTGTTGGCGTCGTCACGCATGGCGGCGAACACACCGTGGAACTCGCCGTGCATGCGCGCGGTGAGGTCGCCACCGGCGATGGACTGCAGCAGGTGAGAGAGCTGGTTGAGGTTGCCGTCGGCCACTTCCATCATGGTGTTGAGGTTCTCGATCATGACCCGGAAGTCATGCTCGAAACGCAGGGCGTCACCCCGCTGGCTGAAGTCGCCAGCGGCGGCGGCGCGGGCCAGCGACTGGATCTGGGTGTTGATGGCCAGCAGGCTGGCCTTGGCCGCATCCATGGACTCGTGCAGGATCGCGCGGGTGCCGGGCAGGCGGCGAGCGTCGCGCGAGAGATCGCCCGCGGCATACTCGTTGAGCACGGCGATGGCGTCCTTGATTGCGTCCAGGTGTTCGAAGATGACCGTGTTGGTGCCCACGGCCAGTTCGCCGTACACGCCGGGGAAGTCGATCGGCATGTGGTGGGAGATGTCCGGACCGGCGTGCATTTCGGCCATCTTGCGGGTTTCATCGGAATAGCGACGCAGCATGGCGGTCATTTCGCCGGTGGCGACCAGCATCTGGCCGACTTCGTCGTTGCTGCTGGCACGGGTGCTCACGCTGAGGTCGCCGCGGGCCACCGACTTGATGGCATGCACGGCCTGACCGAGCGGGCGGGTGATAGACCGGGCGATGACGATGCCGGCCCCGATGGCGAGCAGGGTCAGCAGCACCACGGTGGTGATGATGGCAACAACGCTGCTGTGGTGGGTGGCATTGGCTTCATCGATGCGCGACTGCATCAGCTTGCTGCTGAAGGCACCGAGGGTCTTGAGGTCATCGAACATCTTGCGACGAGCCGGGCGCGAGCGGTCGTCGGAGATCTGCTGGGCGAGCACGCCGTCACCGGCGTCGATGGCAGCGCGCATGTCGGTGTTGGCGGTGAAGTAGGCATCGAGGTCGGCGGCGACGTGGGCGTAGAGCTTCTTCTCTTCTTCGCCGGCCGGCAGGGCGGCATACCCGGCCAGTTCATCGCGCGCGGCCTTGGCGGTGGTGTCCATGCGCTTGTTGTAGTCGGCGACCTTGTCGGGCTGGTCGAGCATGCTCAGCTGCGCCAACTCATACGTACGGAATTCGCCGAGCAGGGAGCGCACTTCACCCAGGTGTTCAACGGACGGAATGTCATTGCTGGCCATGCCGGCCAACTGGGCATTGGCCCCATTGAGACGCACCAGGGCAAACACGCCCAGCGCGACGGTCATCAGGGTCGTGAGGGCAAATCCGACCGCGAGCTTGCGGGCGATGGGCAGATCGTAGAACCACTTCATACTGTGAACTCCGGACAAGGCGGGGCGCGCAGCCGTGGGGGGCGCTGGGCGAGGGGGCATGGACGCAGGTGGGACGCGGAACATGACAGTGTTCCTTCACCATCTCTCCGGTTAGCGGCGTCTTCACGCGCGGACTTTAGTGTTCCGCATCACGTTTTTTTTGTGATGTCTGTCGGGGGGGGGTTTATCGCCGGGCTCTGCCCGGCTGCTGTTGGTTTTGGGCGAACAGCCCTCGGCTGCCGGGCTACGTGTGTAGTGCCATCGGATGGGGGGTACGGGACACGCCGTTAACCCATCCATGGGGGCTCGTAGAAAACATCCATGTTTTCTACGGTCCCGTACCCCCCATCCGATGGCCCTTCGACACATGGTCGGTGGCCATGCGAAATGCCACTTCCAAATCAACGGCGGTGTCGATTTGGGGTCATGCGTTACCGGATGTTGGAAATTTCATTGCCGTCGTCTGTCGACCGACGCTACCGGAACTACGTGCTTCTGATTTCCCATTGCCACCGACCCACTGTCAGGGGCGTGCCAGGGTGGGTTTGCGGGACCGTAGAAAACATGGATGTTTTCTACGAGCCCCCATGGATGGGTTTACGGCGTGTCCCGCAAACCCACCCTGGCACGCCAAAGCACGGAAACCGATGACCATCGGCTTTCAGAGCAGACAACAAAAAGCCCCGCGATGCAGGGCTCTTGCTCTTGCTCTCAGCGACAAATCAGAAAGGACTATGCCGCCTGCGGAACCCGCAGCGAGCGCACCAGGCCGCCGATGTCGACGATGAGGGCGACGCGGCCGTCGCCGAGGATGGTGGCACCGGAGACGCCGCTGATGCGGCGGTAGTTGTTCTCGATGTTCTTCACCACCACCTGCTGCTGGCCGACCAGTTCGTCCACTTCCAGCGCGATCTTCTGGCCGTCGCCTTCCACCACGACCACCAGCGAGTCGTCATTGGCGCGGTGGCCGTAGCCGTAGTATTCGCTGAGCGAGAGGATCGGCAGGTACTCGCCGCGCACGCGCAGCACGCGGCCTTCGCCGGCCATGGTGCGAACGTCTTCTGCCTGTGGCTGCAGTGCTTCCAGCACGTAGGCCAGCGGCAGGATCAGGGTTTCGCCTGCCACCGAAACGGTCATGCCGTCCAGGATCGCCAGGGTCAGTGGCAGGCGGATCAGGGTGCGGGTGCCCGCGCCCAGGCTGCTTTCAATCTGAACTTCGCCGCCCAGCGCCTGGATGTTGCGGCGGACCACGTCCATGCCCACGCCACGACCGGAAAGATCGGTGACGGCGTCGGCGGTGGAGAAGCCCGGCTGGAAGATCAGGTCCCAGACCTGGCTGTCGGTCGGGTTTTCCGGGACGCTGAGGCCGCGTTCCTGCGCTTTGGCAAGGATCTTTTCGCGGTTCAGGCCACGGCCGTCGTCGCTGACTTCAATGACGATGTGACCGCCCTGGTGCGAGGCCGCCAGGGTAATGGTGCCGGTCTCGTCCTTGCCTGCGCCCTTGCGCACATCAGGCATTTCCAGGCCGTGGTCGATTGAGTTGCGGACCAGATGCACCAGCGGATCGGCAATCTTTTCAATCAGGCCCTTGTCCAGTTCGGTGCCTTCGCCGACGGTACGCAGGCGGACCTGCTTGCCCAGACGGCTGGACAGGTCGCGGACCAGACGCGGGAAGCGGCGGAATACCGCGTCGACCGGCAGCATCCGCACGCCGATGACCGCTTCCTGCAGGTCGCGGGTGTTACGTTCCAGGAGATCCAGGCCGGCGAACAGCTGCTCGGCATGCACCGGGTCCAGCGCGTGCGACACCTGCTTGAGCATGGCCTGGGTGATGACCAGTTCGCCCACCAGGTTGATCAGTGCATCGACCTTTTCGACCGCGACGCGGATCGACGTCTCTGCTTCGTGCGCGGCGGCCGGAGCAGCGACCGCGGCTGCTGCGGCGGCTGCCGGGGCAGTGGCGGCGGCAACGGGCGCGACCGGAGCCGGTTCGCTGGTTGCCAGGCTCGGCGGCGCGGCCGGACGGATGTCCAGTTCGCAGTCGTCCACCACCCAGGCAAAGGTGTCTTCAATCTTGCTGCGCGGCACCTTGCCTACGAGGCCCAGGTCCCAGGCCAGGTGCGCTTCCAGCGGATCCAGCGCGTCGAAGCCGGGCAGGCGTTCGAGACGGGCGGCCACCTGCAGCGAGCCCAGGTGTTCAAGTTCGCGGATGATGCGCAGCGGGTCATTGCCGCTCATGAACAGCGACGGGGCCGGCACGAAGCCGATCTGCCACGCTTCCGGCGTATCGTCGACCTTGGCGGGGGCCGGTGCGGCGGCGCTGGCGGCGGTGCCGGAAAGCACGGCTTCCAGGCGCGCCTTCACTGCGGCGACGGCCTGCGGGTCGGCCGGCTGGCCGTGTTCGGCTTCGCGCAGCAGGGCGCGAAGCACGTCCACCGATGACAGCATGGCATCGACCGCGACCGGTTCCAGCGCGCGCTTGCCGGCGCGCAGCTCATCCAGCAGCGTTTCCAGGACATGGGTAAGCGCGGCGATGGCATCGAAGCCGAAGGTGCCTGCACCGCCCTTGATCGAGTGGGCCGCGCGGAACACCGAGTTGATGATCTCTGGGTCCTGCTGGCCCGATTCCAGTGCCAGCAGGCCGGCTTCCATCGCGTCCAGGCCTTCTCGGCTTTCCTCAAAGAAGGTGGCGTGGAAGCGTTGCAGGTCCATGCTCATGACAGTTCGGGTCCGGTTGCGGAAAGAAGGAAAGGCGGGTGGAGATCAGCCCAGGACTTTCTGGACGGTGGCGACCAGCTGTTCCGGGTTGAACGGCTTGACCAGCCAGCCGGTGGCACCGGCGGCTTTGCCTTCGGACTTCTTGTCGGCGGCCGACTCGGTGGTCAGCATCAGCATCGGGGTGAACTTGTAGTCCGGCAGCTGGCGCAGCTCGCGGATCAGTGAGATGCCGTCCATGTTCGGCATGTTCACGTCGGTGACCACCGCGTTGAAGCGCTGGCCCTTTGCACGGCCCAGGGCGACCGCACCGTCTTCGGCCTCTTCAACAGAAAAGCCGGCCGAGGTGAGGGCGAAAGAGACCATCTGGCGCATCGACGCCGAATCGTCCACCACCAAGATACGTGCGCTCATGCCGCGTTCTCCACAGATTTCAGGTTGTCATGGGTTGCGTCCAGGCCCAGGGCCTGGGTGAGGCCGAGCAGGCGCGCGGCATCACGGAAGGTTGGGGTGCAACCGTCGAATCCGGTCGCGTGGCCTGCCTGGCGGCGGGCGTCGACGAAGGCGCACAGCACCTGCATGGCAGCGGTGTGGATACGGCCGACCTGGCTGGCGTCCAGCGTCAGGTCGCCTTCCTGGTCCACCAGGGGGGCGAGGCGGGTTTTGAGCTCGGTGCTGTTCTCGATGCCGAGATCATCACCCAGGGCCACAGTGCTCATCGTTGCTCCGGACAAACGGTTCCTAGGTCAATAACGGCGGGGTTTGGGGAACCTTTAGGGAATTGTTGTTGCCTGGTTCATGGGCGCAGGGTCATGGCGTTGACACGCATGGCGTGTCACTACGACCCGTGGTCGCGCGTCCCTGTAGGGACACGCCATGCGTGTCCTCGTGGGGCGTCATCATTCAATTCAACAACTGCGTGGCGTCGAGCAGGATCATCGGCTGCGCCGAGATCCGCGCCACGCCGCGGAACAGGTCGTTGGAGATCTGGCAGATACGGGCGGTATCGGGCGGCTCGATCTGCGAATCGGTGAGGTTGGCCACATCTTCCACCGCCGACACGCGCAGGCCCATGGTTTCGCCGTTTTCCTCCAGCACGACGATGCGGGTGTTGGCATCGTCGACCGCCGGGCCGGCCCCGAGGTGGGTGCCGAGGTCCATTACCGGGACCACCTGGCCACGCAGGTTCATGATGCCCAGCATGGCCGCAGGGGTGCCGCGCAGCGGCAACAGCGGGACCGGCAGCACCACTTCCTGCACCTTGAGCAGTTCCAGTGCGTACGCCTGGCTGCCGCAGCGCATGCGCAGCCAGCGCGAGGTGCGCTCGTTGGCGCGACGGTGTTCGCGTGGGCTCGACGCGGGGTCGAGCGCCTGGGCCTGCAGTTCCTGCCAGCTGCCAGGGCGGACCGGGTTGGGCGCGTTGGCCGGCAGGATGGGGGCAGCGCGGTCGACAGGCACCGGTGCGGCGCGGGGCGGTAGCGGGGCGGGGTTCGGCTTTGCGGGGGCAGGGGGTGGTGCGGCGACGACGGGCGTGTCGTGCAGGGCTTCGTCGGGCAGGTCGTTCCAGCCCGGGCGATCGTCTTCGGACGCAAGCCGGGCAAGGCCCGGCTCTACGACCAGGTCGGTGGAGTTCGACGACGCGGCCGGGTCGGCGGCGTCGAATGTGGAGCCGGGTCTTGCCCGGCTGCTTTCGGCGACCACCGGACCCAGTGCAGGATCGTTCATCAGTTCGTCGAGCAGGGCCAGATTGGCGGGCGCGCCCGGCGAGGTCGGGGTGTCGAAGGCCGCGACCGGTCCGAGCGCAGGGTCATTCATCAGTTCGTCGAGCAGGGCCAGATTGGCTGGCGCACCCGGCGAGGTCGGGGTGTCGAAGGCCGCGGCGGGAGCGTCGGGTTCGGCAGGTGCAGGCGGTGCCACGGCGATCGCATCGCCGAGCAGCTCTTCCAGGTAATCGTCCAACACACCAGGCGTGCTCATGCGGCGCGTTCCATCTGCTGGGCGTCGTCGGCCAGTATCCATTCCAGTGCGCGGCGATACGCGGCTAAGCCCCGCCCCGGGTAGTCATCAGACTGCGCCGGCACGGTCAGACTGGCGGCATTGCAGATGCGGGTGTCGACCGGAATGGCGTCTTCCCACACGCGGCGGCCATGGCGGTCCTGCATTTCCCTGACGGTTTCGTTGCCGGCGCGGGTGCGGCGGTCGAACAGGGTGGGCAGGATGCTCATCGGCAGCGCACGGCGGCGCGAACGCTCGACCATCTCGCCGGTGCGGACCATGCCGTCCAGCCCGTGCAGGGCCAGCGGTTCGGCCTGGGTCGGAATGATCAGGCGGTCGGCTGCAGCCAGTGCGTTGATCATCAGCAGGCCGAGCGTGGGCGCGCAGTCGAGCAGGATGTAATCGTGTTGGCCCTGGTGGCGCGCCATGGCGTTCTGCAATGCAAGGCCCAGGCCGGGCTGGTTGGCGCTACGGCGCTCCAGTGTTGCCAGTGCCGCCTGCGCGCAGACGAAATCCAGTCCCGGAATATCACTATGGTGAGCCAGGGTCGCCAGTTCCGCGGGTGGCGCAGCAAACAGCTCCAGCACGCCTGCTGGCGGCGGGTCGAGCGGGACGCCGAAGGCGCGCGTCAGCGAGGAGTGCGGGTCCAGGTCGATGAGCAGGACACGGTGGCCCTGCGCAGCCAAGCCGCGGCCGAGAGCCAGGGTCGTGGTGGTCTTGCCCACGCCGCCCTTCTGATTGGCAATTGCCCAGATACGCATTGCTTCACTCCTTCATTGCGGGGGGAACGGCGGCGCCCACGCGGCTGCCAGCCGGCACCGGTGGCAATTGCACCGGTACGTTGGGGGAAACGGGAGGTGTGGTGGCCGGCTGCCCGAGCGCGTCCGGGCTGGCCTCGGCGGTAAGCTTGGCTCCCAGCGGGTCCACCGACTGCGCGGTGTCGGCCAGGATGATGACCATCACCCGGCGGTTGCGGTTGCGGCCTTCAGCGCTGGTGTTGGCGTCGCGCGGACGGAACTGGCCGTAACCGACCATCGCCAGCCGTGCCGGCTGCAGGCCCTGGTCGGCGAACAGGTGCACCACGCTGGCGGCGCGGGCGGCCGACAGTTCCCAGTTCGAGGGGAACAGCGCGGTAGCGATGGGCACGTCATCGGTGTGGCCTTCCACGCGCACGCCATTGGGCGCATCGCGCAGCACCCCGGCCAGGCTGGACAGGGTCTGTCGGGCGTGCACGTCCAGCGAGGCCGAACCGGTGGCGAACAGGATGTCGCTGTTGATCTCGACCTCGATCCACAGTTCGGTGCGGCGCACGGTGATCATGCCGCGGTCGATCAGCGGGGCCAGCGTCGCGGTCAGGCGGTCGGCGATGCCGTTGAGTTGCTGCTCGGCACGCCGGATCTGTTCCTGGTCGTGCACCGACACCGGCATGCGCATCTGCGACGCCATGGCCGGCAGCAGGGTGGGGTCGTTGGAAGGAGCCGGCGCGGATGGACCAATGCGGTTGCCGGCTTTGATCACGTTGGGGCTGTCCCAGCCGCCGCCCTGCACCTGCTGGTTGCCGACCTGGACCGGGTTGATGGTGCGCGGCGCGCCGCCGAAGGCGGTGGTCAGCGCGTCGGCCATGACCCGGTACTTGCCTTCGTTGATGGAAGAAATGGCGTACATCACCACGAAGAAGGCAAGCAGCAGCGTCATGAGGTCGGCGTAGGGGATCGCCCAGGCCTCATGGTTGGCATGCTCTTCGTGGGCTTTGCGGCGGGCCATGTCAGTGCAGGAACCCGGACAGGTTGGTTTCGATGTTGCGCGGATTCTCACCTTGGGCGATGGAGATCAGGCCTTCGATGATCATTTCGCGATCGCGTGAGTTGTGGTGGATCACGCTCTTGAGCTTGGCCGAAATGGGCAGGAACAGCAGGTTGGCCGAGGCAATGCCATAGATGGTGGCGGTGAACGCGGCAGCGATGCCGTGGCCGAGCTTGCTCGGGTCGGCCAGGTTCTTCATCACCGCGATCAGGCCGAGCACCGCGCCGATGATGCCCAGCGTGGGCGCGTAGATGCCCATGCCTTCGAACACCTTGGAGGCGGCCAGGTCCTGGCTTTCCTGGTTGCTGAGTTCGATTTCCAGCATGTGGCGGATGGACTCGGGCTCGACGCCGTCGACCAGCAACTGCAGGCCCTTGCGCAGGAACGGGTCGTCCTGGGCATCGACCTGGGCTTCCAGGCCCAGCAGGCCCTGGCGGCGGGCGATGTTGCTCCACTCCACGATCTGGCGGATCAGGTCCTGGCGGTCACTGCCGGGCGGGCGCACGATCCAGCGCACGATCTTGAAGGCATGCTTGAACACCGGCGGTGAGGTGTGCAGCAGGATCGCGGCGAGGGTGCCCACGATCACGATCACAAAAGCCGCCGGCGACCACAGCGACGCCAGACCGGCCCCCTTGAGGATGCTGCCGCCGACCAGCGAGGCCAGGGCGAGAAAAAGTCCGATGAGGCTGAGTCTGTCCATTGTTCGGGTATCGGCGGGCGTGAAGCGGTCTTGAGTGACCGGGTGTCGCAGGGTGGACGGGGTTCACATTTCTGCCCGTTGCGAAGTGCCGGGCCATGCCCGGCAAAACGGCATGGTGGGGTTATCGCAATCCATCCACATCGAGGATCAGCGCCATGCGCCCGTCACCGATCAACGTAGCCCCGGCATAGCCGCGCAGGCCGCGCAGAGTCTTGGGCAGGGGCTTGATCACCACTTCTTCGCGGCCACGGACCTGGTCCACCACCAGCCCGAAGCGGGCTTCGCCGGCCTGCAGCACGACGATGGTGAGCAGGGGCGAGGCGACCGGTTCGACTGCCAGCCAATGGCGCAGGTCGACCAGCGGCAGGGTGTGGGAGCGACGATCCAGCACCGCGCGGCCGTCGAACCAGCCCAGCTGCGAGTTGGGCGCATGCAGGACTTCCATCACGCGGGCCAGCGGCAGCGCATAGACGTCTTCACCGGCCTGCACCAGCAGGGTGGGCAGGATGGCCAGGGTGAGCGGCACGCGGATCATGAAGCGGCTGCCACGGCCCAGTTCGGACTGGATCTGGATCTGGCCGCTGAGCTCGCGGATGCGCGACTGCACCACGTCCATGCCGACGCCACGGCCGGAGATGTCGGTGACTTCCTGCTTGGTCGAGAAACCGGGCAGGAACACCAGATGCAGGCA
The DNA here is from genome assembly GCA_050983615.1 of Stenotrophomonas maltophilia. Lineage (GTDB taxonomy): Bacteria > Pseudomonadota > Gammaproteobacteria > Xanthomonadales > Xanthomonadaceae > Stenotrophomonas > Stenotrophomonas maltophilia_AZ. The sequence goes on from CP158958.1 coordinate 2,094,798, forward strand.
TTCCTCGCTGCTCAGACGGGCGGCGGCTTCGGGGTCGATCAGTCCCTTCTCGCGCGCCTTGGCGCGCAGCCGTTCCGGGTCGATGCCGGCCCCGTCGTCCTGCACCTCAATGCTGACGTAGTCGCCTTCCTGCTGCGCCGACAGGCGCACATGGCCGCTGCGCGGCTTGCCCTGCGCTTCGCGCAGGTCGGGCATTTCCACGCCATGGTCGATCGCGTTGCGGACCAGGTGCACCAGCGGGTCGGCCAGCGCTTCCACCAGGTTGCGGTCGAGTTCGGTGTCGGCCCCGATCAGTTCCAGTTCCACTTCCTTCTTCAGGTTGCGGGCCACGTCGCGGGCAACCTTGGGGAAACGCGAGAACACCTTGCCGACCGGCTGCATGCGGGTGCGCATGACCGCCGACTGCAGGCGCGCGGTGGCGATATCCAGCGTGGACACGGCGCGGTCCAGCTCCTCGTCGTGCAGGCGCGCACGCAGGGTCTTGAGGCGGTTACGCGAGAGCACCAGTTCGCCGATCAGGTTGACGATGGCATCCAGGCGCTTGGTATCCACGCGTACGGTGTGCTCGGCCTCGGCGACCGGCTTGGCGGCGGCGGGCTTCGGTGCGGTGGCCGGAGCCGGCGCAACCGCTGGTCGCGGTGCCGGCGCAACGGCCGGGGCTGCGGCGACCGGGCGCGCACCCGGGGCGGCTCCGCCGTGCAGCTGGTCCAGCAGGGCTTCAAATTCGTCTTCGCCGATCAGGCCGTCATCGGCTTTCCTGGCAATGGGGACGGCGGTGGGGGCGGCTCCACCGTGCAACTGGTCGAGCAGGGCCTCGAACTCGTCGTCGGTGATCAGGTCACCGGCGGGGGCGGTTGCGTGTACAGGTGCGGAGGTTGCTGCTGCCCGGGCAGGGGCGCTGCCGTTGACGTCGAACTGGGCGATCAGCGCGGGCGGTGCATACCCCGGTTCTTCGCCGGCGGAGACCGAGTCCAGCATCGACTGCAGGTAGTCCAGCGACTGCTGCGCGGCATCGAAGTGATGCGCCTGCAGCACCGCCTGGCCGGAACGGGCCATGCCCAGGGTTTCCTCAGCGGCGTGGCATAGTTCGACCATTGCCTGGATGCCAAGAAAGCCGGCACCGCCCTTTAGGGTGTGGAAGCCACGGAACACCGCGTTGAGCTGGTCGGCGTCCTGCGGGGCCTGTTCCAGCGTGACCAGCTGTTCGCCGAGGCGATCCAGGATCTCCTGGGCCTCGAGGATGAAGTCAGCGGCGATATCGTCTGGAACAGCACTCATGGTCTTAAAGCCCTAGATCGGAAAGCAGGTCATCGGCGTCGACCTGCGACACCGCGTGGCGGTCCAGTCCGTTGACGGCGGGGCCCGCCAGGCCGTTGCTCTGCTTGTTGCGGTCGTCGTCATTCGGCGGCGGCAGGCCCAGCGCACCAAAGCCCTCGTGCACGCGGCGCACGATTCCCACCACGCGGCGGATGATCTGCCCGGTGAGGTCCTGGTAGCTCTGGGTAAGCGCGATCTCGGTCAGGTTGTGACGAATACGGTCGAGCTGCTGGTCCTGCTCCGGGTTCAAGCCCTCGGCACGCAGCTGCTCGGTGAGCGCGCGGCATTCCTCGGCCAGATCCAGGGTGCGGTGGGTGGCCTGTTCGGTCATCGCCACCACATGGTCCAGGCGTGCGCAGGCATCGTCGAGCTCACCCGCCTCGGTGGGCACGGTGGGTAGTTCACCCAGTGCCTGTCCAAGCTCGCGTGCCAGCCGGTTCAGGCCGGCCATCATCGGTTGGGTGCGCAGCGCAGCCAGCGCGTCGATCTCCCGGCGCCAGCCAGCCTCGTCGCCGCTTTCCAATGCCGCCAGGGCATCCTGCAGGCGCTGCACAAGCGCCGATTTGTCGCTGAGGGTTTCCATCAGGCGCTCGCTGCCAGTCGTTCGAAGATCTTGTCCAGCTTCTCGGACAGCGTGACTGCAGTGAACGGCTTGATGATATAGCCGTTGACGCCGTTCTGGGCCGCTTCGATGATCTGCTCGCGCTTGGCTTCGGCCGTCACCATCAACACCGGCAGGGTCTTGAGCTTGGCGTCGGCGCGGATTGCCTTGAGCAGGTCGATGCCGGTCATCACTGGCATGTTCCAGTCAGTGACCACGAAATCGAACGGCTGGCTGTTCAGCAGCGCCAATGCGGCATGCCCGTCCTCGGCTTCGGCCGTATTGGTGAAGCCCAGATCGCCCAGCAGATTCTTGACGATACGACGCATGGTCGAGAAATCGTCGACGATCAGGATACGCATGTTCTTGTTCAAAGCACTTTCCTCGGTATCAAGTGTTCTCGAGGCCGGCGTCGGCCGCCTCGAAGATCTTCAGTCGGCCACGCAGGCGCAACACCGCCTGGCCGTGGATCTGGCAGACGCGCGACTCGCTTACGCCGAGTACCGCGCCGATCTCCTTCAGATTCAATTCCTGTTCGTAGTACAGCGACAGCACCAGCTGTTCGCGTTCGGGCAGCAGGCCGATGGCGGCACCCAGCTCGCGGCCGAACTCACCTCGTTCCAGTACCTGCTGCGGGGTGGGGCCACCCTGGGCAACGGTGTCCAGCTCGCCCTGGTCTTCGATCCGCGATTCCAGGCTGAGCACCTGGCCACGCGCGGCGTCTTCCATCAGCCGCAGGTACTCATTCAGCGGCATCTCCATCGCGGCAGCCACTTCCGTGGCGCTGGCCGCGCGGCCGGTGCTCTGTTCAAGCTTGCGGATCGCCGAGGCCGCATCGCGGGCACGACGGTGCACCGAACGCGGCACCCAATCGCCCCGACGGATCTCGTCGATCATCGAACCGCGGATGCGGATCGAGGCATAGGTCTCGAACGAGGCTCCCTGGTCGGCGTCATAGCTGCGCGACGCTTCAATCAGCCCCATCATGCCGGCCTGGATCAGGTCGTCGATTTCAACGCTGGCCGGCAGGCGCGCGGCCAGGTGATGGGCGATGCGCCGCACCAGGTCCGAGTGCTGGGCAATGCACTCGGTGGCAGCGGCACGCTGCACCTCTTTGTATTGCGCGGCACCTTTCATGCGGCCACCCCACGCTGTTTGAGGATGCGTTCGAGGAAGAACTCCACGCCGCCGCGCGGTTCGGTCGGAGCCTGCCAGCGCGCGGTTCGACGGGCGATTTCGGTGATGGCCTGCGCGGCCGGGCTGGACGGATAGGCTTTGACCACCGGCTGCTGGCGCTGCACCGACAGGCGCAGCCAGTCGTCCTGCGGCACGCAGCCCAGGTAGTTCAGCGAGACGTCCGCCAGGAACTTGTCGCAGACCCGGCTCAGTTTTTCGTACAGCACGCGACCTTCGTTCGGGTCGCGGGCCATGTTGGCCACGACCTGGATGCGATCCACCCCGCGCTCGCGCGACAGCACTTTGATCAGCGCGTAGGCGTCGGTGATCGACGCGGGTTCGTCGCAGACCACCACGACGGTGTCCTGGGCGGCCTGGCAGAAGGTCAGCACGCCATCGGTGATGCCCGCAGCGGTGTCGACGATCATGAAGTCCAGCTCGCGTTCCAGTTCGGAGAACACGTTGACCAGGCCGACGTGTTCGGCCGGCTGCAGCTCTGCCATGTGGCGGCGGCCGGACGCGGCCGGCACCACCAGCACGCCGCCGGGGCCTTCCATGATCACTTCGTCCAGGGTGCAGCGCCCGGCGACCAGGTCGGCCAGGGTCAGCTTCGGCTGTAAGCCCAGGATGACGTCGATGTTGGCCAGGCCCAGGTCGGCGTCGAGCAGCAGGGTGCGTTTACCCATGTCGGCAAGCGCCACGGCCAGGTTGGCCGAGACGTTCGTTTTGCCCACGCCGCCCTTGCCGCCGCTGACGGCGATGGTGCGGACCGGGCCCAGCGGCTGGCTGCGGGTGGCCGACAGCGGGAAGTTCTGGGTCAGCTTGGCGTACTCACGCGACGGCATGGTTCAACTCCGGGTTGCAGGGCATATCGGCCGCGCGGCGCAAATCTTCAAGGCGAAGTACAAGATTGGCTGCGGTGGCCCGGTGCAGGTCTTCAGGAACGTCCTGGCCGTCGGTCACCCAGGTGATGGGCAGGCGGTGGTCGACAGCCACCGAGAGGGCGGTGCCGAAGCGGCCGGTCTCATCCAGCTTGCTCAGCACCACACCCTGCGGGTTGGCGGCGCTGAAGCGGCGGACCACTTCGTCCATGTCTCCGAAGCTGGTGTTGGCCGGCAGCACCAGCAGGGTGCGGATCTGGCTGGCGGCGCGCAGCCACTGCAGCTGGGCGGCCAGGGCACGGTCGCGCGGGCCGAGGCCGGCGGTGTCGATCAGCACCAGCTTGTAGTCCTTCAGGCGCTCCAGCAGCTGGGTCAGGTCGCTGCCGCTGTTGGCTTCGTGCACGGCGATGCCAAGCTGGCGGCCGAAGCCGTACAGCTGCTCGCGTGCACCGATGCGGCCGGTGTCGGTGGTGACCAGGGCGACGTCACGCGGGGCGTGGGCTTCGGCAAAGCGTGAAGCGAGCTTGGCGATGGTGGTGGTCTTGCCGGCACCGGTGGGGCCGACCAGGGCGATCACGCCGCCGGCTTCCAGCGGGTCGATGGGGGCGATCGGCAGCTTGCGCGAGAGCAGGCCCAGCATCAGCCCGCGGCCGCGATGGGCTTCGGTATCCAGTGGGATCTGCAGGGCCACGTCGCGGCTGATGCCGGCGTCGAAGCCGTATTCGTCCATCAGGTCCAGCGCCGCGGCGCGGACCGCCGAGCCGCGCAGGCGCTCGTCGGTGAAACGGGTCATCTCGCGTTCGATGACCTGGCGCATGCCGGCCAACTCGTGGCGCAGCTGGCGCAGCTCTTCGTCGTCGCGCGGAACCAGGTTCAGTGCCGGTGCCGGGGTTGGGCCCCCGGTCGGAGCGAGGACAGGCGCTTCCATGGCCTGGACCGCGGCGGCCAGGGCGACCGGCAGTTCCGCCGGTTCATTGGCGGCGCTCATCGGAGCCAGCGGGCGGGCAGCGGGCTCGCGGGTGGCCGGAGCCATCCAGGCCATCGGTGAGGCCGGCGGCAGCGGAGCCACCGGGGCGGTGGCGACCGGGGCCACGTCCGCGACCGGGGCGAATACCGGCAAGTCTTCAATCGGATTCAGCGCGGCAACCGGTGCGGCCACCCGCACCATCGGTACGGTTTCCCACAACGCGGCCATCGGGGCCTCGGCCGGGACGCGCTGCATCTGCTGGGCCGGCATCGGCGGCGGTACCGGGCGAGCGGACGGGGTTCGGATGTTCAGCACAGGCTCGTCGTCCATCGGCGGGTCGATGATGAAGCGGGCGCGGTTGACCGGGGCCGGGGCGGACGGAAGCGGTGGGGCGGTCACGGCCAGCGTGGCAGAGCCCCGCTCTACGGCGGCAGCCTGCTCAACGTTGAACGGAGCGAAGATCTGTTCCGGCAGCGCCTCCATCTGCGGCTGCGGGTTGGCGCGGGCGAGGGTGGCGGCGAAGCCGCTGCTGCCCGGCGGCGGTACGTTCTCGTTGGCAGTGTCCAGCGTGCGGCCGGTGGCACCGACGGCGGCGCGGGCGAGTGCAGCGACCGCCGAGGTGGTCGCGGCCACTGGCTCGGAAACCGGGGCGGCGGGCTTGCGGCGGGTGACCGCCGCGATCATCGCATCGGCGGCGCTGCGCGGACGCGGGGCCGGCGGCGGCGGGGCGACGTCCTTGCGGGCCGCTTCCAGTGCACGCTGCACCGCGCCTTCGTCGTAGTTGGCCGCGGCAACGATCTCGACGCCTTCCTCGATCCGGCGATTGGACAGGATCACAGCGTCAGGGCCGTGTTCCTTGCGCACCAGATTCATGGCCGAGCGCATATCGGGAGCGACAAAGCGTTTGATTTTCATGCTGTGGTACCGGGACTTGGGCGGCTGTTCGGGGGAAGGGAAGCGCTGGTTGTCGGTGGTCTGCACGGTCCGGGGTTCCCTTCTGTTCCTGCTGCGTGATGTTCGAAGTGGTGTCTGTTTTCTGACGCTGTACTGTCGGAGTTCCGGCTCAGCTGATCGTGCCGACCAGCTTCAACCGTTTGTCCTCGGGTACCTCGCTGTAGGCCAGGACCGACAGCGACGGAACGCTGTGGCGGACCAGGCGTGCCAGCGCGGCACGTACGGGGGCGGGGACCAGCACCACGGCAGGCTCGTTCTTCGCTTCCTGCTTGCCGACACATTCGGCCAGGCTTTGATGCAGTCGCTCGGCGAGTCCGGGTTCCAGCGCGGCGCCATTCCCCTGGGTGGACTCCTGCAAGACCCGTTCCAATTGCGGGTTGAGGGTGAACACCGGCAACTCCGGCGACATTCCGGCGATCTCCTGGACGATGAAGCGGCCGAGCGCATTGCGCACGGCGGCCGTCAGCACGCCCGGGTCCTGGCTCAGCGGGGCATGCTCTACCAGCGATTCGGCGATCTTGCGCAGCTGACGGATCGGAATGCGCTCGATCAGCAGGTTCTGCAGCACGCGCACCACCACCGACAACGGCAGTGCCTTGGGGGTGAGGTCTTCGACCAGCTTCGGTGCGCTCTTGGCCAGGTTGGCCAGCAGTTGCTGCGCTTCCTCGAAGCCGAGCAGTTCCGGCGCGTGTTCCCGGATCAGGTGCGACATGTGGGTCGCCACCACGGTGGCCGGGTCGACCACGGTGTAGCCCATGGATTCGGCGTGGGCCCGCTGATGGGGCTGGATCCAGGTGGCGTCCAGGCCGAACGCCGGGTCCTTGCCGGCAATGCCCTCCAGTGCGCCCAGTGCACTGCCCGGGTCCAGGGCCAGTTCACGGTCCGGATGGATCTCCGCGGTGGCCACCGGCACGCCGTGGATCAGCAGGCGGTAGGTGGTGGCCCCCAGCTCCAGGTTGTCGCGGATATGCACCGAGGGAATCAGAAAGCCGATGTCGTGGGTGAGCTTGCGGCGCACGCCTTTGATCCGCGCCATCAGTTCGCCGCCGTTGGCCTTGTCGACCAGCGGGATCAGCCGGTAGCCGACCTCCAGCCCGAGCGGGTCGACCGGACGCAGTTCGTCCCAGGTGAGTTCGGCGGTGGGCGAGGGGGTGCTGCCCGGCAGGCCAATCACCGGTGCGTTCGGGTCCACCGGGGCCGCACCGGCTGCGGCCGGTGCCTGCTGCTTCTTCCAGACTTTCCAGGCGATGAAGCCGAGGATGGCGGCCAGCGTCAAGAAGGCGACGTTGGGCATGCCGGGTACCAGGCCAACCACGCCCAGGATGGCGGCGGTGATCGCCAGTGCCCGGTACTGACCGAAGGCCTGGCCCATCATGGCCTGGCTCATGTCCTGCGAACGCGAGGCGCGGGTGACCAGCATCGCCACCGCCGAGGACACCAGCAGCGCCGGCAGCTGCGCCACCAGGCCGTCACCGATGGACAGCAGGGTGTAGGTGGCGGCGGCATCGCCGAACGGCATGCCGTGCTGGAGGACGCCGACGGCCAGGCCGCCGATCATGTTGATGAAAAGAATCAGGATGCCGGCGATGGCGTCGCCGCGGATGAATTTGCTGGCACCGTCCATCGCACCGTAGAAGTCGGCTTCCTCGCGGACTTCTTCGCGGCGGACCTTGGCCTCCTCACGCGTCAGCAAACCGGCATTGAGGTCGGCGTCAATCGCCATCTGCTTGCCGGGCATGGCGTCCAGGATGAAGCGCGCGGTCACTTCCGACACGCGCCCGGCACCCTTGGTGATGACCACGAAGTTGATGATGGTCAGGATCGCGAACACCACGATGCCGACCGCGTAGTTGCCGCCGATCACGAACTCGCCGAAGGCGGCGATCACCTTGCCGGCAGCGTCATGGCCATTCTGGCCGTTGAGCAGGATGACGCGGGTGGAGGCCACGTTCAGGGCCAGCCGCAGCATGGTGGTGACCAGCAGCACGATCGGGAAGATGGTGAAGTCCAGCGGGCGCTTCACGTAGACCACAGCCAGCAGCACCATCAGCGAGATGGCGATGTTGAAGGTGAACAGGGCATCCAGCACCGGTGCGGCCAGTGGCACCACCACCATCGCCAGCAAGGCCAGGACGATCAGCGGGGCTCCCAGGCCGTTGCGGATCATCTCCATGACCCGGCGGGCGTTCATGCCACCTTGGGCGGGCTGGGCGCTCATGGACGGCCTCCGTTGCCGAATTCATCCACATCGATACGCGGCGCAGCCGGCATCGGACCGCCGCGCCAGGCGCGCAGCTGGTAGACGTAGGAGAGGACCTGGGCCACGGCCGAATACAATCTCACGGGAATTTCCTTGCCGAGTTTCCCTTCCCGATACAAGGCGCGTGCCAAAGGCGGGGCGGAGACCAGCGGAACTTTGTTGCCGTCCGCCACTTCACGGATGCGCAGGGCGGTTTCGTCCACTCCCAGAGCAACCACGGTGGGTGCCCCCATCTTGCCGCCGTCGTACTTCAGGGCCACCGCGTAGTGGGTGGGGTTGACCACGACCACGTCAGCGCTGGGGACGGCTTCCATCATCTGGCGGTTGGCCATCTGGTGCTGCATCTGACGGATGCGCCCCTTCATTTCCGGGCTGCCTTCGCTTTCCTTCATTTCCCGGCGCAGCTCTTCACGGGTCATCTTCAGCTTGCGCATCCAGTTCCAGCGCTGGTACGGGGCGTCGATCGCGGCCAGCAGCACCATGGCCCCACCGGTGGCCAACATCAGCTTGAGGGTGAAGCCCAGCCCATTGACGATCGCTGCTTCCAGCGGCTGGTGGACCAGGTCGCGCAGACCGCGGATGCCCTGCCAGACCACCAGTCCGGCGGCGACGCCGACAAAGACCACGCGCAGCAGCGACTTGATGAACTCGGCGATGGCTTCGGGCCCATACAGGCGCTTCATGCCGGACATGGGGCTGAGCCGGTTGAACTGCGGCATCAGCGATTTGTTGGACCAGCGCAGGCCGTCCATGACCAAGGGCGAGAGCAGGCTGGCCAGCAGGCAGAGCAGGACCAGCGGCCACATCGCGACCAGCAGTTGCAGCAGCAGTTCACCGAAATGGCCAAACAGGGCCTGCGGATGCAGGCGCAGGCCGGGCTCCGGGCTCAGTGCTGCCTTCATCCACTCACGCGAGTTGGTTGCCATCGTGCCCGAAAACGCCATCAACGTGGCCACCGCAGCGCCGAATACGGCTGCGGTTCCCAGCTCACGCGAACGCGGTGTGTTGCCCTCTTCCCGGGCGTCGCGCAGGCGTTTTTCGGTAGGTTGTTCGGTTTTTTCGCCGGCTTGTTCTTCGTCGGACATCAGTCACACACCCCGGGGTATCACCCGGGGTAATGCAAGATCTGTGCCGTAGTGGCGCGCCATGCGCGTCAACGAAATGCCTCAGTCAAGAAAATCCCCGCCCTCCGGCCCCTTCCAACCGGCCGCGACCTCTATCCGCGGCCGGGGCAGGCCATGCAGTTGCTTGAACCGCACTGGATCCACCGGATGCCCCAGCAGATACCCCTGCAGATAATCGCAGCCCAGCCGTTCCAGATACGCGCGCTGCCCGGTGGTCTCCACGCCCTCGGCGACGATATCCATGTCCAGCGCATGGCCCAGCGCGACAATGGCCGAGACAATCACCACGTCCTCGGAGCTGTTTTCCAGTTCGCGCACGAAGGCGTGGTCGATCTTGATCTCCGAGGCGGGCAGACGTTTGAGGTACAGCAGGCTGGAGTATCCGGTTCCGAAATCGTCGATGGAAATACCCACGCCCAGCCGCGCCAGTGACTGCAGCAGGCGGAGGCTGGCTTCGGTGTCGCGCATGACCGTGCTTTCTGTGATTTCCAGGATCAGCCGACGCGGTTCGATCCGGTGGCGGGCCAGCACGTCGCGCACTTCATTGAGCAGTTGCGGTGCGCTGAACTGGATGGGGGAAAGATTCACCGACATGGTCCAGGTGTCGTGCCCCGCATCGTGCCACTGCCGCAGCTGGCGACAGGCCTCGTTCAAGGCCCATCGGCCGATGTCGTTGATGATCCCGCTGCGCTCAGCCAGGCGGATGAAGCGATCCGGGGGAATCAGGCCCTGTTCGGGATGCTTCCAGCGGATCAGCGCTTCGGCACCGCTGACTGTGTGGCGCGCCACGCTGACCTTGGGTTGGTAGTGCAGGAACAACTGTTCGGTCCCAATGGCACCACGCAGGTCCGCCAACAACCGGAACTGCTGCTCTGCGCTGTCGTTCATCCATTCGGCAAATACCGCGAACCCGTTGCGCCCGGCCTCCTTGGCCTGGTACATCGCCGAATCGGCATAGCCCATCAGGTGGCGTTCGGTGGCGGCGTGATCGGGACAGATGGCAATGCCGATACTGGCGGTGACCTGCAGGTCATGGCTGGGGACCAGCCGGCTGCTGTTGATGGCCTGGATGATGCGGCTGGCCAGTGCAGCGACGTCCTCGTCGCCTTCGATGCTGACCACCATCACGAATTCGTCGCCGCCGAGACGGGCCAGCACGTCAGTGTCCCGCAGCATCTGGCTGGTGCGTTCGGCCACGGCGACCAGAAGGGCGTCGCCGGTCTGGTGGCCATAGGCGTCGTTGACCTGCTTGAACCCATCCAGGTCCATGAACATCACCGCGAAGCGGCTGCCCCGCTGCTCTGCCTCGATCAGCGCGCTTTCGATGTGCTGCTGCAGCAGGCGGCGGTTCGGCAGACGGGTCAGGGGATCGTGCAGGGCGGCCTGGCTGAGTTCGGCATGTGCGTCGTTGAGCGAGCTGCGCAGGTCCTGGTTACGCAGGCGAAGCAGCTGCGACTGCATGCGCTGGTCGAGCCAGGACACCAGCAGCACCACCGCGAGAATGGCCACGGTGAGAATCATCACCAGGGTTGCCAGCCACTGCGAATGCAGACCATCACCAGCAGCCGCACCGCAGACACTTCCGGCGGGGAACCGGGCCGCCGCCATGCCGGTGTAATGCATGCCGACGATGGCCATGCCCAGCACGATGGCCGGCGGCACGCGATGGCGCAGGCGGTTGTCGTGGTGGCGCAGGCGGAAGGCAACAAACAGGGCCACCCAGGACGCGGCCACCGCGATGACCAGCGATAGTGTGACCCAACCCGGGTGGTAATCGATCCCGGGCTGCATGAGCATCGCGGCCATGCCCAGATAGTGCATGGCCGCAATACCTGAGCCCATCAGCAGGGCCCCGAAGGCGAGATGCGTATGTGGCAGCGTAGGACGTGATACCAGCCACAGGGCGTAAAGCGAAGAAACGATCGCCGCCAGCAGCGAGACGATGGTCCAGAGAATGTCGTAGCCCAGCGGAATCGGCAGGCGGAATGCCAGCATGCCGATGAAGTGCATCGACCAGATACCCAGCCCCATCGCGCAGCCGCCGCCGAGCAGCCATAGCTGACCCTGCCGCGGCGTGGCGGCGGTAATGATGCGATTTGCCATCACCAGCGCGGTAAACGACGCCAGTATGGCGACCAGAAGGGAAACGACAACCAACCACGGTGTGTAGTTGCCGACGAGCATCGATGACTCTCCTCACCCAGCACGTTGTAATCGAAAGTTTCAATCCAAAAATCTTTCGGTTGACGCTTCCACTGCGGCTGACAGCGGCCCCCCGTTGTCGTGCGGGCAAACTTTATGCACACCCCCGGGGGGGTATGCAATACCTGAAAGGATAATTTTTGTCAGAAAGTCGTGATTGCTGAGAAACCATCAAGATAATCACGCGTCGTGCACGCGCCATCATTAACGCTGGTGAGTCAATAATCAGTGGGTCAGTCCGTCTGCGGCCTGGAATCCGGCGTCAAACAGGCGTTGGACCGGTGGCCCCAGCTCACCCGCCAGTACCATGAGCAGGAACAGACCGAGCAGCAACGAGACCGGCAGGCCCAGCTGGATGGGGTTCAATGCGGGAGCCGCTTTGGCAAGCACGCCGAAGGCCAGGTTGATCGCCAGCATTGCGACAACAACCGGCAGGGCCAGGCTCAACGCGCCCCGAAATACCTGTAGAACAAACGTGGGTGCAACGCTGAGAAAACCATCCAGGTCAGGCAGCGACGCGCCGATCGGCACCGCCTTGTAGCTGTCCATCAGCAGTGAAATCAGCGCCAGGTGACCGTTCGCGGTAAAAAACAGCAGGCCGAACAGTAGGTAGAACCACTGGCCGATGACACCGGAACTGCCGCCGCGCATGGGGTCGCTCATCTGCGCGAACGCCAGGCCAGTGCCCTGGGCAATCAGCTCCCCGGCCAGCGCGCCCGCTTCGAACAGCAGCCGCAGCAGAAACCCGATGGAAACACCAATGGCCAGTTCGCGGGCGATGCTGAGCACGGTGGCTGCATCGAACCCGGTCCACTCCGGTACCGGGGGCAGCATCGGCGACAATGCAATGGCCAGAGCACCTGCAAGCATGACGCGCACGCGCGCGGGAACGGCGCGAGTGCCGACCAGCGGCATGGCCATGATCATTGCGCCGATGCGCAGCATGGTCCACAGAATGGTGCCAATCATGCCGAAGGTCTGCAGGCCGTCGGTGGCCATCTGGGTGGCGGAATCCATGGCGGTGGCTACCCGATCAGATGCGGTATGCGCTGAAACAGCAGGGTGGTGTATTCGACCAGATGACCAATGAGCAGGCTGCCCAGCGCGAACAGTACTGCGGTCAATGCAGCGGCCTTGGCGACGAAGGCAATCGTGGGTTCGTTGAGTTGGGTAGCGGCCTGCACCACGCCGACCACCACACCGACAATCAGCACGGTGAGCAGCAGAGGGCCGGCGACCCATAGTACGGTGATCAGGCCGCCACGCAGTTCGGTAAGGGCAAGTTCGGGGGTCATGGCGCGCTCAGACCGCGTTGAAGCTGGCAGCCAGCGTGCCGACCACCAGCACCCAGCCGTCGACCAGCACGAACAGCAGGATCTTGAACGGGGCCGAGACCAGCATTGGCGACAGCATCATCATGCCCATTGACATCAGCACGCTGGCAACGACCAGGTCGATGATGACGAACGGAATGAAGATCAGGAAGCCGATTTCAAAAGCGGTCTTCAGCTCGCTGGTAACAAACGAAGCGACCAGCACCGGGAACGGAATGGCATCGGGGCTGGAATAGGTGCCGTGCCCGGCCATGCCGGCGAAGGTCATCAGGTCGGTTTCGCGGATCTGCGCCAGCATGAAGGCGCGCAGCGGCTGGGTGGTCAGGTTCCAGGCGGTCTGGAAGTCGATCTCGCCATTGAGATACGGAGCCATGCCGGTTCCCCAGGCCTTCTGCCACACCGGCAGCATGACCATGGCGGTGAGGAACAGCGCCAAGCCGAGCAGCACCTGGTTGGACGGGGTCTGGCCGGTGCCCAGTGCCTGCCGCAGCAGGCCCAGCACGATGATGATGCGGGTGAACGCGGTCAGCACCAGCAGCATCGATGGGATCAGCGTGATCGCCGTCATCAGCAGCAGGGTCTGCAACGGCAGGCTGACGTTCTGGCCGCCGATCTTGCCGACGTTCACGTCGGGCAGGGCGGGCACGGTGGGCGCACCAGGGGCGGCCAGGGCCAGAGCGGGCAGGGCACACAGCAACAGCACGAACAGCAACGGCAGGTAACGGGTCCAGGACGCTTCGGGGCCACGCATGATCATTTTTCCTTGCGCAGCCGCTGCTGCAGCAGCTGGGCGAAATTCGGCAGGTTCTTCAGGTCCGGCAGACGTGCCGGTTCGGGGGTGGGCAGGGGTTCGGCGAGCTGATGCAGGGCGTTGATGCCGCCGGCGGTCACGCCAAGCAGCAACTGCTGCCCGTTCACCTCGACCACCACGATGCGTTCTTTGGCACCCACGTTGAGGCTGGCAACCACGCGCAGGCCATCAGCCGGCTTGAAGCCGCTGCCGGGCATGCGTTTGAGTACCCAGCCCAGGCCGACGATCAGCGCAAGCACGGCCAGCAGAGCCAGGATGGCCCCGAACATGCCGGGCGCGGCCGCGGCATGCTGACCAACCTTGACCGCCGGCGTGCCGGCGGCGATGAGTGCGGGCGTGATCAACGCAGTCTCCGGATCCGCTCGCTGGGGCTCACCACGTCGGTCAGGCGCACGCCGAAGCGGTCATTGATCACCACGACTTCGCCGTGGGCGATCAGGGTGCCGTTGACGAACACGTCCAGAGATTCGCCGGCCCCGCGTTCCAGTTCGACCACCGAGCCCTGGTTGAGCTGCAACAGGTTGCGGATCGGCAGGCGGGCGCGGCCGACTTCCAGCGACAGGGTCACCGGCACGTCCAGAATGACGTCCAGGTTCAGATCCGGCGCACCGGCGTCCTCGGCATGCAGGTCGGAGAACTGGGCGGCGGCCGGTTCGTTGGTTTCGATGTCGTTCATTTCGGGTCTTCCTGGATGACGGGTACGCGCGGGCGGGTGCCCGGAGGGTGGGTCGCGGTGATCTTGACGGCGTTCATGCCATTGGCGATGCCGAACTGGCCGGTGAACACCGGGATGTTCTCGATGCACACCGGGACCTGGTTGGGCAGGTCGATGGGCAGGATGTCGCCGACCTTCAACCGGGTGAGCTCACGCAGGCTCATGCGCTTGCTGGCAAGCACGCTGGAGAGGGTGACTTCGGCGATGTTGAGCTGCTCGCGCAGCATCACACCCCAGCTTTCATCACGGTCGTTGCGGTCGCTCTGGATGCCGGCGTCGAGCAGTTCGCGAATGGGCTCGAGCATCGAGTACGGCAGGGTGACGTGGATGTCGCCGCCACCGCCGTCAAGTTCCACATGCAGGCGGCACACCACCACATACTCGCGCGGGGTGACAATGTTGGCGAAGTGCGGGTTGATCTCCGAGTTGATGTACTCAAGCTCGACATCCATCACCGGTGCCCAGGCTTCGCGCAGGTCGGCGAAGGTCTGCTTGAGCAGCAGGTGAATGACACGCATTTCCGTGGCGGTGAATTCGCGGCCTTCGATACGGGTGGGGTAACGCCCGTCACCACCGAAGAAGTTGTCGACAATGGCGAACACCAGGGTGGGTTCAAATACGATCAGACCGGTGCCGCGCAAAGGTTTGAAGCGGATCAGGTTCAGATTGGTGGGCACGTACAGCGAGTGCATGTAATCGTTGAACTTGATCAGCTCTATACCGCGCACGGACAGCTCCGCCGAACGGCGGATCAGGTTGAACAAGCCGATGCGCCACAGGCGGGCGAAACGCTCGTTGACCATTTCCAGGGTCGGCATGCGACCTCGGATGATCCGGTCCTGGCTGGCGAAGTCGTAGCTGCGGGCTTCTCCGGGCGGAACGCCTTCGTCCTTGGTTTCGACCGCACCCGAGTCGACGCCGTGAAGCAGGGCATCGATCTCGTCCTGGGAAAGCAGGTCATTCATGGGGCGGCCCTTACTGGGTGACGAAGCTGGTGAACAGCAGTTCGTCGACGCTGTTGTTGCCGGTTTCGGCCTTCATCAGCTTCTGCACTTCGGCGAGCGAGTCGGCCTGCAGCTTTTCCTTGCCGGCGCGGTCGGCGATCTGGGCTGGCTCGACCTGCGAGAACAGCATGAGCAGCTTGGCGCGGATGGCAGGGGCGTGGAGCTTGAGTGCTTCCAGGGCGGCCGGATCGCGGGTCATGAGCTGCACTTCGACCTGCAGGTAGCGGGGGCCGTCAAAGCTGCTGCTGAGGTTGACCACGAACGGCGGCTCGAGACCGAAGTACTGGGCGGGAGCGGGCACTGCGGGCTTGGCGGCGGCCTTTTTGTCGGGGGCCTTCTCGTCGTGGCCCTGGGTGAAGTACCAGACCCCACCGCCGGCGGCACCGGCGGCGAGGACGGCGATCAGGGCACTGATGAGCAACGGGCTGCGCGGCTTGGCGGCCTTGTCCTTGTCGGCGGTTTTCTTGGTTTTGTCAGCGGCTGCGGCCACGAGGGGAAGCTCCATTGGATTGCTTCCTGGCTACATGCAAGCGTTGTGCCGAACCGCGCTGGTTTGCCGTTGTCGGGATTTTGACGTCTTCCGCCAACGTTAAAAGCGTCGGCTCTGTATTGACGCCTGGCTGGGCGGATCGGGGTGGGCGTTGCGGGGGACGCTGCAAGTACGTCCCTGTAAGCTCAGTCGCGGCTTGCACGTGTGCGCAATCCTGCGCACACGGCAAGACCGGGGTTGGGCGTCCTGCCCAACCCGTCGGGCGCATGCGCCCGACCCATGCCGCTCATGCCCCCTCCAGCCCACCCCGACCCGCCCTCGACAGTTGGTCGGTGACGGAGCCAAATTCAACGGCAACGGCAACGGCAACGGCAACGGCGACGGCAACTGTCATCTGTGGGTGGGCGCGGGGCCTGCTTTGGTGGGGGCGGTCGACAGACGCCCGCCGTGAACGGTGCAACGTTCTGTAACGCATGACCCCGGATCGAAGCCGGCTTTGGCGCTTTCTCGATTACGCGTACGCGTCCACCAACCCACGCTGGCGCATCAACTGGGCCGAACTGATGGTGGTCTCCACCATGGCCGGCTCATCGCCACCACCAATCCCACCACGCTCTGTGCCACCACCAGACTTCCCATCCTGTGCCGTCTGCTGATGCCCCACATCCGCATTACCGAGCTGGAAGCCCTGGTCATTCAGCATTTCCCGCAACCGGGGCAGGGTGCTTTCCAGGGCGTGGCGAACATCGGCATGGGCGCTGCTGAAGCTGGCGTGGACCTTGTCGCCGTCCATCTGCAGGCGCACTTCGATCAGGCCGAGGTCATGGGGAGTGACCTTGATGGTGGCGTGGCCGATCTTCTGGTCGGCCAGCCAGCCGATGCGGGCGCTGATGTCTTCGTCGAAGGACTCGCCACCGACATGCGGGGTGGCGGTGGGGCTGCCGGCAAACGGGGCGCTGGCGGCACCGGTCTTGAGGTCGGCGGCGGTCTGCAGCGCGTGCAGGAACGGGGTGGCGGGGGCGTCAGCCTCGGCGCTGCTGGCGCTCAACGCGTCGGCGAGCGCCTTGGGCAGGGCGATGTCGTCGTTGGCGGCGGCGTCCAGGGGCAGGGCGATGGGGCCAGCGTCGGCGCTGGCGGTCGCGGCATTGACCGCTGGCGTGGCGGTGGCGGTGCCGCCGGGTGCGGAGGCGGGCATGTTCGCGGTCAGCAGGGTGTCAGCCTTGCCTGCCAGCAACGGGTCGGCAACGACGGGCGTCGTGGCGGCAGGGGCAGTCTGCGCATCCGCCGCGGTGGAGACCACGCCGGTCAGGGCCAGCCCGGCCAGGCCGAGTGGGGGCCAGGGAGCGGCATCGCCCTCTTCACCGGCGGCGGGCTCAGCGGGGGAACTGGCCTCTGCGCTTGCGGTGGAAGGGGCGGTGGCGTCGCTGGATGTCTCGTCGGCGTGGCCGGGCTTGTCGGTGTTGCGCTTGCTGGTGGGGTCTTCTGCAGCGGCGGTTTCGTCTTTGCTCTGGCTACGGTCGGTGCCTTTAGGCTTGGGCTTGACCGAAGCTTCGGGTGCGCGTGCGCTGTCTTTGCCGCCCTTGAGCAGGGCGTCAAAGTCCTGGCGGCCGCCGGTGCCGCCGCTGGCGTTGCTACTGCCGCCGACGGTGGTGCTGCTGGTGCTGGTGCCAGTGGGCGGGACGCTGCCGCCGAGCAGGGTGGGGGACATCACGGGGTACCTCCGGATTCGGCGTCTTCGCTCTGGGTCTGGCGACTACGGCGTGCACCGATATCGTCCATTTCGCGCTGGTCACGGCGGTCGATAAGGACTTTTTCCTGCGCGCGATAGCTGGCAGCAAGCTGTTCGAGTACCGCCTTGTCACGGCTGGCCAGGATCAGGCGGGCGCGCTCGGCCTCGACCTTCTCACGGTTGTTGTCCACGGTCTGGCTTTGCTGGGCGACGGCGCTGTCGAGCCGGTCCAGGAAGGCGCGGCGGTTGAGTAATTGTGCCGGGCTGGTCGCGGCCATCTGCGCGTTTGCGTACTCCTCGGCGTAGCGACGCAGCTCTTCCAGGCGGGCCAGGTGGGTGTCGAGCACGCGCTGGCGTTCGGCCAGGTCGCGGGCGACGGCATCTTCATGGTCCTGGGCCCGCTTCAGCAACGGGTCAATGCGCTTGGACTGGATCATGGCTTAGTTCTCTCTTTCCACCAATTGCTTCAATGCGGCCTGGCTGTGCGGCAGGTCGGCGGCCTTGCCGACGTCCTGGCCCAGGAATTCAACAATCTCTGACCAGCGCTCCAGCGCTTCGTCGGTGGCCGGGTCATTGCCGCGCTGATACGCGCCAATGGCGATCAGGTCGCGGTTGGCCGAGTACGCCGAGACCAGCCGCTTGAGTTTGCGGATGCGCAGGCGCCAGGGTTCGTCGGCGATTTCCGTGACCACGCGGCTGACCGAGGATTCAACGTCAATGGCGGGATACAGGCCGCTGTCGGCGACGCGGCGCGAGAGCAGGATGTGTCCGTCGAGGATGGCGCGCGCGGCGTCGGCGATGGGGTCCTGCGGATCGTCGCCTTCGGTCAGCACGGTGTAGAACGCGGTGATCGAACCGCGGCCCTTGGCCCCGTTGCCGGCGCGCTCGACCAGGGCGGGCAGCTTGGCGAACACCGAAGGCGGGTAGCCGCGGGTGGTGGGCGGCTCGCCTACGGACAGTCCGATTTCGCGCTGTGCCTGCGCGAAACGGGTCAGCGAGTCCATCAGCAACAGCACATTCAGGCCCTGGTCGCGGAACCACTCGGCGATGGCGGTGGCACGATAGGCACCGTGCAGGCGTGCCAGCGGTGGCCGGTCGGCCGGACTGGCGACCACGACGGCGCGGCGCAGGCCCTCTTCGCCGAGGGTGCTTTCGACGAAATCACGGACTTCGCGGCCTCGTTCGCCGATCAACCCGACCACGATCACGTCGGCTGAGGTGTAACGGGTCATCATGCCGAGCAGGGTGGATTTACCTACGCCGGAGCCTGCAAACAGGCCAACACGCTGGCCACGACCGATCGGCAGCAGCGCGTTGATCGCGCGCACGCCGACATCCAGCGGCTGGGTGATGGGTTCGCGGGCCAGCGGGTTGATCGCCACACCGGCCATGCCGACGGTGCCTTCGGCACGGATCGGGCCCTTGCCATCCAACGGCACGCCGTCGCTGTCGATCACGCGGCCAAGCAGGCCTTCGCCGACTTCAACACCGCCTCGGCCCAGCGAAGGCACCACGCGGGCATTGGGCAACAGCCCGTGCAGTTCAGCGCTGGGCATCAGGTAGGTGCGCTCGCCGGCGAAGCCGACCACTTCGGCATCGACCCACGCGCCACCGGCGACTTCGACCTTGCAGCTGGCTCCCATCGGCGATTCGCAGCCGACCGCCTCCAGGGTGAGCCCCACTGCGCGACGCAGCACGCCCTCGCGGATCAGGCCACGACCGTGGCTGGGGTCGGGTTTGATGCTGTCCAGGCGGGCAGCCAGTCGCAGGTTGCGGGCGGCGGCCCAGTCGGCCGGCGGCGGGGACAGAGGTTCGGTGTTCATGCGCCGGCTCCAGTGGTCCGCAGCACCGCGTCCAGCGCACCGCGCAGACGCGCTTCCAGGGTGCCGTCCACGCGTACAGCTTCGGCGTGCACGCGCAGGTCGCCGCGGCTCAGGCTGAGATCGGGTACCAGGCGCTGCTGCGGGGACAGCTGCAGCAGCGGTGCAAGCGCGGCAATGTCGTCCGGGTGCAGGCGCACTTCGACCTCGCGGCTGGCTCCGCCGACCGCGTCGACCGCTTCATGCACCAGTTGGCCGAGCAGGGCCGGGTCGGCCTCGTAGGCACGGCCGACCAGGGTGCCGGCAATGCGGACGGCGAGCTCGCCCAGGGCGGCGACCACCTCGTTCTCCAGCCGTACCAGCGGCCGGCTGAAATTGTCGAGGATGCCTTCGATCTGCGCGACCAGGCGGCGCACTTCGGCCTGGCCCTGGGCATGGCCATCGGCATGACCACGCTCGAAACCTTCCTTCTCGGCCGCGTCCTGGATCTGCTGGATTTCTTCCAGCGTCGGCGGCTGCAGGACCGGTTCGGGCTCGTGCTCGGGGTCGGGCCCGGTGAGCTCGTAGTCGTCTTCCTGCGGCAGCGCGGGCGCAGCCAGCAGGTCGGGGGCCATCCAGCGTACGGCGTTGTTCACAGCATGGCCTCCGCGCTGCCACCCAGGGTGACGGTACCTTCATCGGCCATGCGTTTGACGATGGCCAGGATTTCGCGCTGCGCGGCTTCCACGTCGGACAGACGTACCGGGCCACGCGCTTCCATGTCTTCCAGCAGGATCTCCGCAGCGCGCTGGGACATGTTGCGGGTAATCTTGTCGCGCACCTTGATGTCGGCACCGCGCAGGGCCAGGCCCAGGCGTTCGCCGCTGACTTCGCGCAGCACCAGCTGCATTTCGCGGTCTTCCAGGTCGATCAGGTCGTCGAACACGAACATCTTTTCCTGGATGCGCGCACTGAGCGGGGCATCGATGCGCGATATCTCGCCCAGGATCGCCTGGTCCTGGCCGCTGTCCATGAAGTTCAGGATGTTGGCCGCGCACTGCACGCCGCCGATGTTGGACGACTTCAGGTTCTGGTTGCCGGCAAACTGGCGTTCCATGATCTCGTTGAGCTCATTGAGCGCGTTCGGCGGAATGCCGTCCAGGGTGGCGATACGCAGCAGCACGTCGACCCGGGTGCGTTCGGGAAGCAGCTTCAGCGCATCGGCGGCCTGGTCGGTTTCCAGGTGGGCCATGACGATGGCGATGATCTGCGGGTGTTCATTGCGGACCAGGTCGGCCACCGCGCGCGGGTCCATCCACTTCAGCGCGTCCAGGCCGGTGGTGTTGCGGCCGAGCAGGATGCGGTCGATCAGGTTGCCGGCCTTCTCGCTGCCCAGTGCCTGCACCAGCATGTTGCGGATGTAGTCGTCCGAACCCACGCCCAACGAGGTTTTGGAGCCCAGTTCGGTATTGAACTGGTCCATGACCCGTTCGACCTGTTCGCGGGTGATGTCGCTCATGGTCGCCATGGCGATGCCGATCTTCTGCACCTCCTTGGGCTCCATGTGGCGCAGTACCTCGGCAGCCTCCAGTTCACCCAGCGACAGCAGCAGCACGGCGGCGCGCTGTACGCCGCTCAACGGTGCGGGCGTGTCAATCATTGGCCACCCACCCCTTGACCACCTGGGCCACGCGCTTGGAATCGGTCTTTACAGCTTCACGCGCCATGCGCAGTCGTTCCTCGTAGGAGTCCACCGGCAGTGCCAGCGGCTCGTTGCCGGACAGGTTGACCCGATCGCCGGCCAGCAGCGGCAGGCCTTCATCATCGTCCACCAGCTGCACATCGGCGCTGTGCGGTTCCTGCGCCAGTTCCTTGACCGGCCTGGCCGGACCGGTGATCGAGCGCAGTGCCGGGCGCAGCACGCCGAACAGCAGCGCCAGTACCACGATTGCCCCCAGCAGCAGGCGCAGACCGTCCTGCACCTGCGGCAGTTCCCACCACTTGGGCGCTTCTATCGGGGTG
Source organism: Stenotrophomonas maltophilia (assembly GCA_050983615.1). Lineage (GTDB taxonomy): Bacteria > Pseudomonadota > Gammaproteobacteria > Xanthomonadales > Xanthomonadaceae > Stenotrophomonas > Stenotrophomonas maltophilia_AZ. The sequence continues at coordinate 2,116,184 of CP158958.1, forward strand.
CTCTCACGCACGAACGGGGCATTCATCACGCTGACGGTGTCGCCGCGCTCGGCGTTGAATCCGACGGCCTGCTTGACCAGCGCTTCGACGCGGGTAAGTTCGGCGGCCGACAGCGGCTGTTCCACGGTCTTGCCATTGGCACCGGCACGCGGCACGTTGTCCAGCAGCACCGCCACCGACACCCGCTTGATGCGTCCGGCCGGCTGGCGGGTGTGCTGCAGGGTGCGGTCCAGCTCGTAGTTGCGGGTGGCGTTGCGCGAGGTTTCGGTCGGGGTCTGGGCGGTCGGTGGCGCGGCAGTGGCCCCGGGCGGGGTGTTGCTGGCCGCGCCAGGCACGCCTTGGGGACCGGCTTCGGTGCTGGTGTTCTCGCTGGTCTGCTCGCTGCGCAGCTTCTGCGGCTCGCCGTTGTACAGTTCGCGTGCTTCTTCGGTGACCGAGAAGTCCATGTCGACGCTGACTTCCGGGTTGACCCGACCGGGGCCGGTCATCGGTTCCAGCAGTTCGCGGATGCGCTGGTTGAACGAGGTTTCCTGGCGACGCACCTGCTCGAACTGCGCGGCATTCACCGCCGCTTCGCTGTTCGGGTCGGAAACGCTGAGCATGCGGCCACTCTGGTCGACCACGGTCACGCGCTCGGCGGCGAGATCGGGAATGCTGGCGGCCACCATATGCACGATGGCATCGATCTGGCCGCGTTCCAGCTGCTGGCCGCCGCGCAGTTCCAGCACGACCGAAGCGCTGGCCACGTCGCGCTGGCGGGTGAAGGCGCTGGGCTTGGGAATGGCCAGGTGCACGCGTGAATCACGTACCGGGCGCAGGGTGTTGATGGTGCGCGACAGCTCGGTTTCCAGCGAGTGCTGGTAGCGGGCGTTCTCCATGAACTGGCTGACGCCGAAGCCAGGGTCGCGTTCCATCAGCTCGAAGCCCAGCCGACCGCTGTCGGTCAGGCCCGAGCCGGCCAGTTTCAGGCGGGCGTCGTGCAGGTTCTTTTCCGGCACGGTGATGCCGCCGGTGGCCGGATCCAGCTCGAACGGTATCTGCGCCGCACGCAGCAGGTCGGTGGCTTCGGCGGTGGCCTTCTGGTCCAGCCCGGTGTACAGCGGCACCATGCCGGGCTTCTGTGACCAGAAGAACACGAACAGGCCGGCCGCCACCGCCACGGCGATCATCGCCATCAGGCCGAGCCGACGGGTGATCTGCAGGCTTTGCAGCCGGTCAAACCACTGGCCCGCCTTTTCGGCGTTCAGGGATTCCTTGGTGAGCGACAGGGCCATGCGGGTCTTTCCTTACAGCGGCATGTTCATCACGTCCTGGTAGGCCTGGACGAGACGGTTGCGGACTTCCACGGTGGCGCGGAAGGCGATCTGGGACTGCTGCGAGGCGACCATGACCTTGGCCAGGTCGGCACCGGGTTCGCCCAGTTCAAAGGCACGCGCCAGCGCGCCGGATTTCTGCTGGGCCTCGTTGACGCCGGCCAGCGCACCCTTGAGGGTGGCGGTGAAGCTGGGGGCCTGTACGTCCTGCGTGCCGGCCAGTCCCTGCAGCGCATTGGTCTGCGGCGACTCGGCCAGCGGATTCACCGCGGAGGTACCCATCTGGGTTTGATAGGTGCGGATCTGGGACAGGATCGAGGTGACGGAATGTGACATCTGGAGCGTTCCGAAAACAGGGATGGGGATACACCCGGATACCTTGCAAGCCCTGTGCCGAAATCGCTGAGTGGTTCAGATTTGTGGTGACGTGAAGACGTGTGAGGATGCTGAGCACCGTTGCGACGGGGAACTGGCGGAGGAAATGTGACGTAGTTCCGGTGTGGTGGCGTGTCACGTTGATCGTGCCAGAACCCCGGCGTCGGAAAACCGGCGGCTGCATACGTCAACGCCCGGGGCAGGCCCGGGCGTTGACGTTCCCCAACGGTGCGCTTTACCAGGTAAAGCCGAGGCCGCCACCGTAGGAGCGCTCGTTGCCGGCGCTGGATACGCCGAGCGAGCCGGCAACGCGTTCGGAAAAGCGCCGGCGGTACCCCACCGCAATGGCCTGCTCGCCGTCGGTGGAGCCGACCCCGACGCCGAGCCAGTTGTCACCCACAGCCGGGGTGCCCAGGCTGTGGGTCAGGGCGACGGCCATCGCGCCCTGCCGGCTGACCCGGCGATCCATCTTGCGCAGGTTTTCGTCGATGGCGTTGAGGCGGTCATCCACACCCGAGAACCGGTCGTTCATTTCGGTGCGCAGTTGCTCCAGATCCGCAGCGGCAACCCCGCCGCCGCCGCCACCGCCGAGCAGGGCGATCTGCTGGTCGGTGTAGCTGTTGGCCTGCTGCAGGGCACCGTCGGTATAGGTGTTGGCCTGCTGCAGCGTGGTGGCGGCGGTGTCGTTGAGCTGGCTGACGTTGACTGCATCGGTGTCACCAGTGCCGGCGGCGACGTTGGTCACGCGGCGCTCGGCACCGGCGGCACCCACAGACACCGTATTCTCCTGGTCGGCGACCGAGTTGGCCCCGAGTGCCACCGCGTTGGCAGCGGAGGCGGCCGCGTTGTAGCCCAGTGAAGTGCTGGCAGATGCGCTGGAATTTGCGCTGCGGCCGACGGCGCTGGAGAACTCGCCTGCCGAGTTTGCCAGCACGCCCAGTGCGATGGAGTTGGCCCCGCTGGCATCTGCCTGTGTGGCGAATGCCGCGCTGGTGCCACCAGATGCCGATGCGCCGTCGCCGCAGGCATAGTCGCTGCCGCCAGTGGCCGTGGGTGTCACGCCACCGGTCTGGTTACAGACCGATTGCGCCCACACCGGCGCGGCACAAACCACCAGGCCAAGAGCGAGCGTGAGGCGGGCGGGGGAGAGGAAGGCGGCGAGCGAGTGCGGGCCGCGCGCAGAACGGGTTTCCCTGGAACGTGCCATGGTCGAGGTCTCCGTCAGCAGCGTGCGCCGGCCTGTCTTGAGAGGCCGGTGTGGCTGCAAGAATCCCCCGATTCCCCGCAGGCCCGGACAGGCAATAACGCCTTGGGGCATGCAGCTGGGGGCGAACGTAGTCGCCCCTGTGTCATGGTGCTGTGAAATTTTTCCTTCAGGGTTGTGCGATGTGTCTCAGATCGCAACATTTTCCGCGGTTGCGGGTCAGCGTCCTGCTTTACCGCGCGAGGTACCCCGGTAGTGCCGGCCGCTGGCCGGCAAACCGTCAGCCGGCCAGCTCGGTCTGGTCGCGCTCGATCCCGTACTTGCGCAGCTTCTCCACCAGCGTTGTCCGGCGCAGGCCGAGCAGCTGGGCGGCGTGAGCGACGACGCCTTGGGTACGTTCCAGCGCTTCGTTGATCAGGGCCAGCTCGATGTTGGCCATGTGGTTTCGCAGGTCCAGCCCGTCATTGGGCAGGGCGTGCGTGCGTGCTGCTTCCGCCTGCTTCTGCGGCGCTGCAGCCGAGCCTGCGCCCGGTGTATGGAACGAGAAGCTGCGCAGGTCCAGGCGTTCGTCACTGCTGGCCGCCGGTGCCGGCACAGCCACCGGGGCAGCCGGGTTGAAATCACCCCGGTAGCGCGCCGGCAGGTCCTGCACTCGCACCGTGCCGCCGGGATGCAGCACGGCCAGCCGCTCGACCAGATTGGTCAGTTCGCGCACATTGCCCGGCCATTCGTAGGCGGCCAGCGCCTGCAGCGCTTCCGGGCTGAAACGCACTTCGCCGCGCCCGGTGCGCGCCAGCTGCGCAGCGATGGTGCCCACCAGTGCGGGAAGGTCTTCGGTGCGGTCGCGCAGCGACGGCACTTCGATCGGAAACACGTTGAGGCGGTAGAACAGATCCTCGCGGAACTTGCCTTCGGCGATACGCGATTCCAGATCACGGTGGGTTGCCGCGACCACGCGCACGTTGCAGCGGATGGTCTGGTTGCCGCCCACGCGTTCAAAGCTGCGCTCCTGCAGCACGCGCAGCAGCTTCACCTGCATCGGCAGGCTCATGTCGCCGATTTCGTCGAGCAGCAGCGTGCCGCCCTCGGCCATTTCAAAGCGGCCTTTGCGCGCGGTCAGCGCGCCGGTGAAGGCTCCCTTTTCGTGACCAAACAACTCGCTTTCCAGCAGATCCGCCGGAATCGCGCCGCAGTTGATGGCGACGAACGGGCCGTCACGGCGCGGCGAGCGCTGGTGGATGGAGCGTGATACCACTTCCTTGCCGGTGCCCGATTCGCCCAGGACCAGTACGGTGGTGTCGAACGCTGCCACCTGATCGATCATCTGGCGCAGCTCGGTCACTGCCGCACCGTCACCGGTGGGGCCGTTGTCCTGGGCGGCACCGGCCTGGTGCTCGGCGTCCAGTCGCTTCAGGCTGGCGCGACGCAGCAGCGCTTCCATCTGCGCATGGCGCAGCGGCGCTTCCAGCGGCCACACATTGGCTTCGTGCAGGCCGTGACGCTGCGCGAAAGCGGCAGTGTCGCCGTCAATCAGCATCACCGGCGGCGGCAGCGTGCCGCGGCCGGCCCAGGCAAACAGCGCGTCGGTGGCAGGGCTCTGCTCGAGGCTGCCGATGATGACGGCCATCCAGTCGTTGCTGCGCTGGCGGCTGCTGTCGAAATCGCCGGCATCGACGATCCAGCGCGGATTGAAATCCATGAACTCCAGAAGGGCGACGGTGCGCTCAGCGCGTACCGCGTCGTTGTCCAGTACCAGGATGCGCGACTCGCTCATGCCGGCACTCCCTTCAGCCCCTCCAGTATCGGCATGACCTCCTGGATGTAGGACAGCTTGCTGACGAAGTTGTCCGCACCGGCGCGCAGGGCATGCTCGCGGTGTTCGGCATCATCGAAATGGCTGGCAATGACGATGTAGGGCGCGTCGTCCTGGGTCTTGATCAGGCGGGTGGCCTGCAGCCCGCCCATCTCCGGCATGGCCAGGTCCATCAGCACCACCTGCGGACGCAGCGATTCGGAACGTTCGATGGCCTCCAGGCCGTTGCCGGCGCTGCCAATCACGTCCAGCCATTCGACCTTGCGGAAATGGCGCATGGCGGCGTTTATGAAGCCCTCGTGGTCATCGACCAGCAGGACGGTGAGCTTGTTCATGGCGTGTACTTCCTTCAGCCCACCCGGGCCAATAGCGGGGACCGGGCACTGGCCCGACGGCGTTCGCGGGCCGGGGCAATGTCCAGTTGTTCGCGGTATTTTGCAACGGTACGGCGGGCAATGTTCACCCCCTGACGTGACAGAAGTCCCGCAATCGCTTCATCGGCCAGCGGCCGGCCGGCCGGTTCAGCATCGATCAGGCGGCGCACCATGGCTTTGACCGCCTGGCCGGAGACGCTGGCCCCTTCCAGGCGCACCGCGAAGAAGTGCTTCAGTTCCAGGGTGCCACGGGGTGTCTGCAGGTATTTGCCGGTGGTGATGCGCGAAACCGTGGATTCGTGCATGCCGATGGCGTCGGCCACTTCCTTCAGGGTCAGCGGGGCCATGGCCTCCTCACCTCGGGTGAGGAAACCGGCCTGGCGCTCGATGATCACGGCGGTGGTGCGCAGCAGGGTGTCATAGCGCATCGACAGGCCACGGGTCAGCCAGCGTGCTTCCTGCAGCATATCGCGCAGCGGCTGGGCGGCGTCGCCGGCATCGGCCAGCGCCTGTTCATAGCCCGGATTGACACTGAGGCGGCGACTGGTGGCCGGGTTCAAGGCCACGCGCCACTGGCCGTCGGCGTGCCAGGCGATGACATCGGGGATGACGGCACCGTTGCGGTCCGGCAGCAGGCTTTCGCCCGGACGCGGCTGCAGCGACAGAATCAGGCGCACCGCCTCGTGGATGTCAGCGACTTCAGCGTCGAGCTGGCGGGCCAGCGCGTCGTAGTCGTGGCCTGCCAGCAGGGACAGGCCGTGGTCCAGCACGCGCTGGGCCAGGTGACGGGCCGGGACCCGGCCGTGCAGCGCCTGCAACTGCGCCGACAGGCATTCGTGCAGATCGCGCGCGGCCAGCCCGGCCGGGTCACCGTGCAGGATCTGCTGGCGCACCGCTTCCACCCCGGCCGCATCCATGTCGCTGCGGGCGCTGGCCAGCAGCTGCAACTGTTCCAGGGGAGCGGTCAGGTAGCCGGCGTCGTCGCAGTGTTCCAGCCAGAAGCCTGCAACGTCCAGCTGGCGGGCGTCCAGTTCCAGCGACAGACGCTGCAGGGCGCGCAGCTGCGGGTCACTGGATTCGTCGGCGGCAATGCGCTGCATGCGATCGTCGTCGCCATCATTCCAGCTGGCACCGGCAACGTCCCACAGGCCGGTTTCTGGCAGCTCGTCGAACGCGGCCACCTCGACCTGGGTGGTGTCGACGGTGGTCGGGGCAGCGTCCTGCTCGGGAGCCTCTTCCAGCTCCAGTAGCGGGTTGGTTTCCAGCGCACGGCGGATTTCCAGTTCCAGCTGCAGGCCATCAAGCTGCAGCAGACGGATTGACTGCAGCAGCTGCGGCGTGAGGTGAAGTTGCTGACCCAGCTGGGTCGACAGTGTCGGCTTCATGCGTGTTCCCCGTCGCACCGCGTCCCCGGTGCGTTCTGGAACACATCTTGCTTCTACGGGAGCAGGGCGGAAATCAGGGGGTTCCTGAGTGTGGTCGTTCAATTCCTGACGTGGTGTAAGGGTATTCCCTACATGACCGCGACAATTTGACGCTGATTGCGTGCAAGTGGCTGATTCTGGGTGCGCGTGACGACCGTGAATCGTTCGGAATTCCGACGGTGAACGGTCTTGGTGGACGCGTGCGTCGGGGAATTGTCGCGAAAGCAGCGGGGCAAGCCCCGCTCTACGGCTATTCGAGTTCGTGCTGGTGGCGGGCGGCCAGTAGCAGCAGGTCGTTGGCACGACGGCAGCCCAGCGACTCCATCATGCGTGCGCGGTGGGTCTCGACGGTCTTCACGCTGATGCCGAGGTCCGCAGCGATTTCCTTGTTGCTTTCGCCTTTCCCGATCTGGCGCAGGATTTCACGCTGGCGCGGGGACAGGGCGGCGATGCCGACGGGCTTTTCGCGGCCCAGCATGGGGGCGAGCATCTTGGCCGAGATCTGCGGGCTCAGGAACACCTGGCCGGCATGGGCGGCGCGCAGCGCCAGCTCGAGTTCCTGAGGGGCAGCGTCCTTGACCACGAAGCCGACCGCGCCGCGATCCAGTGCGTCGCGCACGTGCACGGCATCGTCGTGCATGGTCATCATCACTACCCGGGTGCCTGGCGCGCGCATCAGAATGTCGCTCAGTGCTTCCAGCCCGGTGCGACCGGGCAGCGACAGGTCCATCAGGATCACATCGGGCGAGTGCTGCAGGGCCAACTGCAGGGCCTGTTCGGCGTTGCTGGCCTCGGCCACCACGGCTACGTCGGCGAAGGTCTGCAGCAGCCGGCCAAGGCCAGCCCGGACCAAAGTGTGATCGTCGACGATGAGAACGCGCACAGGATGTGTGAGAAAGGGTGAGGACAAGTCCTTCACATTACCCGGTCGCGGCCGGCTCGCCAAGCGTGCGTAATGTCAATAAGGTTGTTTCTGTCAGGAGTCCCGCCCGCGGCGGCTTTCTGCGATCTGGCGGCGGTGCAGGCGGAACAGGTGTCGTTCCAGTGCCATTTCCAGCGCATCGCTGACGGGCTCGAAGCGCAGCCACAGGTAGTAGGCCCCGCCGCCGGTGGCGGCCTCGGCGAGAACCGAGACCGGCAGGTCGATATGGTCGGGCAGCCAGTCGCAGGGCTGCAGCCGGATGATGCCGAGGCTGCCTGGCACCGCCGAGCTGCGGTTGCCGAGCTCCAGCCGGATGCCCCGGCGCGACCAGCGCAGGGGGCGCAGTGGCAGGTCCTGGGCACCCTGACGGACCAGTCGGCCCAGCAGCACCATCACCAGGTCCAGCTTGGCTTCCAGCCGCACCAGATGCTGGCTGGATTCACCGCGCTCGTCGTGTCCATCGTCACCGCGGCTGTCCTCCACCAGGGCGACGCTGCGCAGGAGGGTTTCGGCACTGCCCGGGCGGATGACCGCGCTGCCCAGGCGGAACTCAGCGGGCAGGGCCACGTCGCAGCTCAGAGTTTCGTCGAACAGCGCGCTTTCAGCAGGATGCAGGACTTCGCTGGCGCGGGGATTGTTCATGCCAGCGATTCTGCGCGCAGATAGGCGAGCGAGGCGCGAACGGCGCGTCGACCGGCGGTGATGTGTTCGCCGGCTTCGTCGCGGCGCGCGGCCATGCGGATGCTCAGCTGCTGCTGGCGGGCGATCAGCCCGTGCAGGGCACCGGCGTCGACCTGGCGCTGGTCGCCGTCGAGCCAGGCACGGACCTGGCCGTCGTACTTGTCCATCAGCCTCTGGGTGAGGTCGTGGTCCTCGCCCTCGACGGCGGCGGACAGCTCGTCCAGCGCTGCATGCAGCAGCTGCACGTCATCGGTGGCGAGGGCGGCGTTCATCAGGCACCCACCGCAGCGGGCTGGCGCTGGTCGTGGGGAATGGCGTTCCAGGCGGCGTCGATCTCGCTCAACAACTGCAGCGACTCCTGAAGGGCAGCGGCATCATTGTGCAGGTTGGCGTGGGTCAGGCGCTGCATCAGATAGTCGTACAGGGCTGACAGATTGCCGGCGATGTCGCCACCCGCCTCATGGTCAAGCGAGCCATTGAGGTGGCCAACGATGGCGCAGGCCTCACCGATGGCTTTGCCTTTGCGTGCCTGGTCGTTGCGCGCCAGGCAGGCTTCGGCCAGACGGACGCGCTCGCAGGCCCCGGCCAGCAGCAGCGCCACCAGCTTGTGCGGGTCGGCGTCGGTGACGGCGGTGGCAACGCCCACCTTGCGGTACTGCTCTGCGTACTGACGGCTGGAACCGTACATTCGAAACTTCTCCTCTCTTCCCGGAATCTGCATTGGCTGCGGTTCCTGGTGGTACCGGGCGCTGCCCGGTCAGCCCCACAATGCGGTAATGGCGGTGGGTGTTGCCCTCAGTATCGGCGCTGCCGCCTACAAACTTGAGGCAGGGTGTGAGAAATGGTGATCAGCTGCTGGTTTTCTTGGCCAGCGCCTGGGTCAGGCTGTCGCTGGTGGTCTGCATCTGGGTAACCAGCGTTTCCATGGCGGTGAACTGCTTGGTGTAGCGGTCGGAGACCTTCTCCATGCGCGCATCGAGCGCGTCCAGGCGGCTTTCCAGGTCTTTGATCTGCTTGTCCAGCGAGTTCTTGCGCTGGGTAAGGGTGCCGGTTTCCTTGTCCAGGTTGCTCTTGATCAAGGTATCAAGCGGCTTGCCGATGGCACCGTCCGCACCGAACAACCTGGACACCGCGTCGGGGTCCTTGCCGATGGCGGTTTCCATCTTGGCGCTGTCCAAGGTCAGAGTGCCGTCAGCGGCCAAGGTGACGCCCATGTCCTTGAGCGCGTTGATGTTGGTGCTGAACTGGCTGCGCAGTTGCTGCTGCAGGCCACGGACCATGGCGTCACCGGTGAGGGCGGAGGCGGTGTTGGTGTTCGTGTTGTAGGCGCTGGAGGACTTCAGCGCGCTGTTCATGGCGTTGTAGGCCGCCACGAAGGCGGCCATGTCGGTCTTCAGCGAAGTGTTGTCGCGGGTGATGGTGAGGGTCTGGGTCTTGCCCGCCTCGGTACCGGCCTTGGTCAGAGTGAGGTTCACGCCGGGCACGATGTCGCTGATGGTGTTCGAGCTGGAGGTGCGGGTGAAACCATCAACGATGACGACGGCGTCCTTGGGCTCGACGGTCTGGGTCATGCCGGAACCGGCCGTGCCGTCGTAGGTGAGGGCGCTGAGGCCGCCGTTGCCGCCGCTGGTGCTGATGCTAACGGCACCGGCCAGACCGGTATCGACGGCGCTGAGCACCAGGTGTTGGCCGTCGTCAGCGGTGATGACGCTGGCGGTGACGCCCTTTCCGCCGGCCGCCTTGTTGATGGCCGCAGCGATGTCGGTCAGCTTGCTGTCTTCCTTGATGGTGACATCAAGGGTTTTGTCGCCGTAGGCGAGGGTCAGTGTGCCGTCGCCTACGACCTGGTCCTTGGCGAAGGCCCCTGAGCTGAGCTTCTGGCCCTGCGCCAGCGATTTGACTTCCACCTGGTGGGTGCCGGGAGAGGCGGTAGCGGCCCCATCTGAGGTATCGATGCTGGCGCTGAAGTTGGAATCGGTGACGGTGCTGGCCTTGTAGGACGGCTTGTCGGCGTTCTTGATCAGACTGGTGAGCGTGGTCTGCAGGTTGGTCATGCCACTGGTAAGGGTGGCGATCGCCGACAATTTGGCGCTGGCGGCGGTGCCGGCGGCATTGATCTGGTTTTCCTGCGGCTCGCGCTCCTTGGCGACCAGCTGGGCCACCAGGGTGGGGATGTCGAGGCCGGTACCGATGGTTCCAATTGCCATGTCTGCAGTCCTGTGTTCGTAACGGTGGGCACGCATCCGCCTGCTGTGCCTGCAGGGGGTATCGGCCCGAAACGGGAAGTCTTGAACCAACGCCTTGGCGCGGCTTTGGTAATGCGGGATCTGATGCAAGCCCTGTGCCACCGCGCGGTGCCGGTGATTGCACAAGCCCCGTAGAGCCGGGCTTGCCCGGCTGCTGTTGGATTCGAGAGATCGGCTGGTGGCCATGGAAGATCAAAACCCATCCGCACTGCTAAATCGCCAACGTCCGGTAACGCATGACCACGCATCAACGTTGCCGTTGATCCGCATTCCCATGGCCATCGACCACGTATCGACGGGCCGGGTCCACCCGTCGGTACCAGACACGTAGACCGCCAGCGGATAACTGTTCGCGCGAGCCCTACAGCAGCCGGGCAAGCCCGGCTCTACGGAGAACGCGCAATCAGGCGTTGCGGGGCGTGACAGCATCGTTGGGCAAAAGCCAACAAAAAACCCAGCCGGAGCCGGGTCTTTCGCATTACGCGTGAAGCAGCAACTTACTGCAGCAGGCTCATGACGCTCGAGGGCGACTGGTTGGCCTGGGCCAGCATCGCGGTACCGGCCTGCTGCAGGATCTGCGTGCGGGTCAGTTCAGCGGTTTCCTTGGCATAGTCGGTGTCTCGGATACGGCTGCGCGAGGCCGACAGGTTTTCCGACGTGGTGTTGAGGTTGGCGATGGTCGAGGTAAAGCGGTTCTGGATCGCACCCATGTCGGCACGCGAGCTGTTCACCGCGGTCAGTGCCTTGTCAACGATCGACAGCGCCTGCTGCGCACCGGCCACCGAGGAGATGTCCAGGTCGCTGGCGAAATTGCTGGCCAATGCGGCACCCTGGGCAGCGGTGGTGGCAGTGTAGGCACCCGGGGCGGTCACGCCGCCGGTGTAGGTGCCTGCGGTCAGACCAATAGCGTTAAAGGTACCTGCCGCATCGACGCTGTTCTGCACCGAGGTCAGGTTGATCTTGCCTGCGGTGGTGCCATCGACCGAAGCGTAGACGCCGGTCTGGTCCATCTTTTCGTTGATGGCCGCGGTCACTGCGGCGGCGGTTGCCTTCTGCGTGGCGGCGGCATCAACGCCGGCCTTGACGTTGATCTCGCCCAGCGTATAGGACTTGCCGTCAGCACCGGTGATCGCCATGCCGGTGATCTTGACGTCCGCATTGTTGGCGTCGGTCTCGGCACCGATGGTGAAGCTGTTGCTGTCGAACTTGGCACCGCCCAGCGCATTGGCGCTAGCATTGACGATGCTGTTGATACCGATGGTCTGGCCAGAGTCAGCGCCGACCTGGAACAGGGCACCGGAGAAGGAGCCGTCCAGCAGCTTGGTGCCGTTGAAGTTGGTCTGACGGCTGACGCGATCGATTTCCGAAACCAGCTGCTTCACTTCCGCGTTCAGTGCGTCACGGTCGCTGTCGGAGTTGGTGGCATTGGCCGACTGCACCGACAGTTCACGAATACGCTGCAGGTTGTTGCCGATTTCGACCATCGCGCCTTCGGCGGTCTGGGCCAGCGAGATACCGTCGTTCGCATTGCGGACCGCAACATCGAGGCCACGGATCTGGGTGCTGAAGCGCTCGGAGATCGCGAGGCCAGCGGCGTCGTCCTTGGCGCTGTTGATGCGCAGACCCGACGACAGGCGCTGGATCGTCGTGGCCAGGCTGGAGCCGCTGGTCGACAGGTTGCGCTGTGCGTTCAGCGACATCACATTGGTGTTGATGACTTGTGCCATTTTCATGCTCCTGGTGGCGAAGCTGTTGTCGCCGGGGTGTGGAGGTGTTTCTTCTTGCAGAGGGGCCACGCAAGATGCTCATTTCGTGGCTGATATAGATAACGACGCAGTGTCAACAACCTTTAGTTTGTTGCATCAGGAAATGATGCGTTGATCACGTTTTGCGCATGAAAAAAAACCCGGCCAGAGCCGGGTTTTTGCTTTACATGGTGAAGCAATAACTTACTGCAGCAGGCTCATTACGCTGGACGGAGACTGGTTAGCCTGGGCCAGCATCGCGGTACCGGCCTGCTGCAGGATCTGTGTGCGGGTCAGCTCAGCGGTTTCCTTGGCGTAGTCGGTGTCGCGGATGCGGCTACGCGAAGCCGACAGGTTTTCCGAGGTGGTGTTGAGGTTCGCAATCGTCGAAGTGAATCGGTTTTGGATCGCACCCATGTCGGCGCGCGAGCTGTTCACCGCGGTCAGCGCCTTGTCGACAATGGACAGGGCCTGCTGTGCACCGGCCACCGAGGAGATGTCCAGGTCGCTGGCGAACTGGCTGGCCAGTGCGGCACCCGCAGCGGCCGTGGTCGGGGTGGCAGGGGTCGGCGCGGTGATGCCGGTCCAGGTGCCTGCAGTCACGGTAATGGCGTTGAACGTGCCGGTGTCGCTTACGTTGTTCTTGACAGAAGTCAGGTCCAGACGCCCAGTCGTGGTGCTGACGGTGGCGTAGACGCCGGCCTGGTCCATCTTCTCGTTGATGGCGGTGGCAACGGCGGCAACAGTGGCCTTCTGGGTTGCAGCAGCATCCACGCCGGCCTTCACGGTGATGTCCGACAGGGTGTAGGCGGTACCGTCGCCACCCTGGATGGTCATGCCCTTGATGGTGACGTCACCGTTGGTGCCCGGCGCCGCGATGTCCAGTGTGCTCTTGTCGAACTTCACGCCGCCCAGCGCGCTGGCGCTGGCGTTGACGATGCTGTTGATGCCGATGGTCTGACCGGAGTCGGCACCCACCTGGAACAGCGCGCCGGTGAACGAACCGTCCAGCAGCTTGGTGCCGTTGAAGTTGGTCTGCCGGCTGACGCGGTCGATTTCCGAGACCAGCTGCTTCACTTCCGAGTTCAGCGCTTCACGGTCGCTGTCGGAGTTGGTGGCGTTGGCCGACTGCACCGACAGCTCACGGATACGCTGCAGGTTGTTGCCGATTTCGACCATCGCGCCTTCGGCGGTCTGGGCCAGCGAGATGCCGTCGTTGGCGTTGCGCACGGCGACGTCCAAACCGCGGATCTGGGTGCTGAAGCGTTCGGAGATCGCAAGGCCAGCGGCGTCGTCCTTGGCGCTGTTGATACGCAGACCCGACGACAGGCGCTGGATCGTCGTGGCCAGGCTGGAGCCGCTGGTCGACAGATTACGCTGGGCGTTCAGCGACATCACATTGGTATTGATGACTTGTGCCATTTTCGTGCTCCTGGTGGCGAGGGTGACGTCGCCGGGTAATGGAGGTGTGGCTCCTTGCGGAGGTGCCACGAAAGGTGTTCATGTCGCGGCTGAGATCAATAACGACAAATTGTCAATAACCTTTAGGCAATTTTTGCTGGAACAGAAAACCCGGCCGGAGCCGGGTTTCGTGCGCACCTGAACCGGGGACTTAGCCCTGCAGCAAGCTCATTACGCTGGACGGGGACTGGTTGGCCTGGGCCAGCATCGCGGTACCGGCCTGCTGCAGGATCTGTGTGCGGGTCAGTTCAGCGGTTTCCTTGGCGTAGTCGGTGTCGCGGATACGGCTGCGCGAAGCCGACAGGTTTTCCGAGGTGGTGCCCAGGTTGGCGATGGTCGAGGTGAAGCGGTTCTGGATCGCACCCATGTCGGCGCGCGAGCTGTTCACTGCGGTCAGGGCCTTGTCGACGATCGACAGCGCCTGCTGGGCACCGGTGAAGGTGGAGATGTCCAGGTTGCTGGCGTATTGCGCGGTCAGGCCGGTGGCGTCGGCAGTCGGGGTCGGTGCGGTCGGGGCCGTGGCACCTGTCCAGGTGCCCATGGTGACTTCGATGGCATTGAAGGTGCCATCGGCGGCGACGTTGCTCTGCACCGAGGTCAGGTCCAGCTTGCCAGCGGCGGCGGCATCAACCGAGGCGTAGACGCCGGTCTGATCCATCTTTGCGTTGATCGCGGCGGCGATGGCAGCAGTGGTGGCCTTGCGGGTGGCGGCGATGTCAACGCCGGCCTTCACTTCAATCTTGTCCAGCTTGTACGAATTGCCATCGGCACCCTGGATTTCCATGCCTTCGATGGTGACGTCGCCGTTGGCGGCGAGGGCGGCGACGGTGAAGGTGTTGCTGTCGAACTTGGCACCGCCCAGCGCACCGGCGCTGGCGTCGACGATGCTGTTGATGCCGATGGTCTGGCCCGAGTCGGCACCGACCTGGAACAGGGCACCGGAGAAGGAACCGTCCAGCAGCTTGGTGCCGTTGAAGTTGGTCTGGCGGCTGACACGGTCGATCTCCGAAACCAGCTGCTTCACTTCGGCGTTCAGCGCTTCACGGTCGCTGTCGGAGTTGGTAGCGTTGGCCGACTGCACCGACAGTTCACGGATGCGCTGCAGGTTATTGCCGATTTCGACCATCGCGCCTTCGGCAGTCTGGGCCAGCGAGATACCGTCGTTGGCGTTGCGGACGGCGACGTCCAAGCCACGGATCTGGGTGCTGAAACGTTCGGAGATGGCCAGGCCGGCGGCGTCGTCCTTGGCGCTGTTGATACGCAGGCCGGAGGACAGGCGCTGAATGGTGGTAGCCAGGCTGGAGCCGCTGGTCGACAGGTTGCGCTGTGCGTTCAGCGACATCACATTGGTGTTGATGACTTGTGCCATTGCCGTTCTCCTGATGCGTATCTGGTGTTGCTCGGATGGGGTGCCCCGGGGGAGGCAGTAGGGCGATGTGCCCTGGTTGAAAACAATAACGACAGTTTTCGGAGAACCTTTAGGGTTCGATTTCTGTTTATTCCGAATGTCAAGTAGAGCGGGCAAGCCCGGCTCTACGGGGAGCGTGCAATCAGTCGGCGCGCGGCAGGATCGTTGGGCAAGTGCCAACAAAAAACCCGGCCGGAGCCGGGTTCTTCGTGTTACGTGTTGAAGCGAAAAGTTACTGCAGCAGGCTCATGACGCTGGACGGCGATTGGTTGGCCTGGGCCAGCATCGCAGTACCGGCCTGCTGCAGGATCTGCGTGCGGGTCAGCTCAGCGGTTTCCTTGGCGTAGTCGGTGTCGCGGATACGGCTGCGCGAGGCCGACAGGTTTTCCGAGGTGGTGTTCAGGTTGGCGATGGTGGAAGTGAAGCGGTTCTGGATCGCACCCATGTCAGCGCGCGAGCTGTTGACCGACTTCAGGGCGTCGTCGACGATCGACAGCGCCTTCTGGGCACCGGCCACCGAGGAGATGTCCACGCCGCTGACGGTGTCGCGGGCATCGGCATCGGCGTCGGCAATGCCGGCCAGGGCAACGGTCAGGCCGGTGGCGTCGGTGGTGGCAGCGGTGAACTCGAAGTCCTTGCCCGACTTCAGCGAGGTCAGTTCCAGCTTGCCGTCCTTGTCCAGCGAGGCGTAGACGCCGGTCTGGTCCATCTTGTCGTTGATGGCATTGACCAGCTTCTTGCTGACATCGGCTGCCTTGTCGCCGATGGCCACGTCGATGTCGGCAATGGCGACGCCATTGATCTCCATGTCGGTGACGGTGCCGGCGGCAGTCGCCGTACCGGTCATTGCGGCCGCCGTCGAGGTCTGCTTGGCGGCATACAGGCCATTGCCCAGCTCCGAAGTGCTGGAGTTGACGATGCTGTTGATGCCGATGGTCTGGCCTGAATCTGCGCCGATCTGGAACAGAGCACCGGAGAACGAACCGTCCAACAACTTGGTGCCGTTGAAGTTGGTCTGGCGGCTGACGCGGTCGATTTCCGAGACCAGCTGCTTCACTTCCGAATTCAGCGCTTCACGGTCGCTGTCGGAGTTGGTGGCGTTGGCCGACTGTACCGACAGCTCACGGATACGCTGCAGGTTGTTGCCGATTTCGACCATTGCGCCTTCGGCGGTCTGAGCCAGCGAGATGCCGTCGTTGGCGTTGCGGACGGCAACGTCAAGACCGCGGATCTGGGTGCTGAAGCGTTCGGAGATCGCAAGGCCAGCGGCGTCGTCCTTGGCGCTGTTGATGCGCAGGCCCGAGGACAGTCGCTGGATGGTCGTGGCCAGGCTGGAACCGCTGGTGGACAGATTTCGCTGAGCGTTCAGCGACATCACGTTGGTATTGATTACTTGTGCCATGTATCTGTTTCCTGTGGGCAATGTCCGGCCGCGGCGTGCACCCGGAGCTGACGCAGTGGCTGCGTCAGGCGTCGACGCAGTGCTTGCAGGAGGGATAACGGCGACGTGTGAGAATGCTTGAGGAAAAAAAACGCCAGGACCATCACCCGGGGCAGGGTGATGGTCGGTGGAAGCCTTGCAGCGCAAGGATTTCGGCGCATTGACGCGGCACGCGCGTCAACCTGGCCGAATCATCGAACGGTCGTCAGCGGATGGCGTTGAACAGGCTCATCTGCTGCAT
This sequence comes from Stenotrophomonas maltophilia, assembly GCA_050983615.1. Classification (GTDB taxonomy): domain Bacteria; phylum Pseudomonadota; class Gammaproteobacteria; order Xanthomonadales; family Xanthomonadaceae; genus Stenotrophomonas; species Stenotrophomonas maltophilia_AZ. The sequence goes on from CP158958.1 coordinate 2,132,832, forward strand.
CTGGGTAAAGATGGTCTGCGCGGCCTGCAGCGAGATCTGTTCCAGCTGGTACTGGCCGATGGCCTCGGCATAGTCCAGGTCGCGCATTGCCGACAGGGTGGTCTTCAGGGTGACGCTGTTCGCGTCGCGCAGGGCTCCGGCGTCATCAATCGCCTTCAACTGCGCGCCGCCGGCAGCACGCGCGTCAATGAACTTTTCCGACGCACGCGCCACGTCACGGATCGCGCCCTGCAGTACATTCTGCTGCCGGGCCACGGCGGTGGGGTCATCGGCGGCAGTGTCCAGTGCGGAAATCAGCCCATCCAGAGTGGCAAAGATGTCGCGCGAACTGGCCGCACCCACACTGAAGCTGTCGCCGGTGGCTGGCTCGCCTTCAATACGCATGGAGACACCTTCAAAGGTGATGTCCTCACCGGCTTTGAAGGTGCCGGTCTGGACCACGGTATTGGTGGCATCCACTACCTCGTAGGTATCAGCCGCAGTGAAGCGCACGGTGTAGCTCTGGCCGTTCCAGCTGCCCGAGGCCGCGTGCTGGCCAAAGGTGGTCAGCACGCCGGTACCGGCATTGCCGGCGGCGGCGCTGCCGTCCAGGCGGCCATCGCCGGTGGGAATACGCAGGAAGATCTCGCTGCCTGGCAGTACATCCTTGACGAAGGTGTCCGGGGCGACCTCGATCTGGCGCTGGGTCTGGTCGCCGCTGTAGGTAACTACGCCATTGGTCAGCTTGAACGGAGCGTCCGCATCGTTGGTGCCGCCGAACAGGTAGCGGCCGCTGCCGTCGGTGCTGTTGGCCAGCGCCAGCAGGCCTTCCTGCACGCTCTTCAGCTCGGAGGCGATGGCCTTGAGGTCGGACGAGGACAGCGCCGGGTTATTGGCCTGGATGGTGAGCTCGGTGATGTGCGCCATCATGTCGCCGGCCTGGGCAAGCGCGTTTTCCTGCAGGCCCAGACGGTTCTGTACCACGTCGCCATTGCGCTCGAAGCGCTCCAGCTCGGCCACTGCACGGTCCAGCCCCACGGCGGTGCCGGCGGCCACCGGGTCGTCTTTGGCGCTTACCAGTTTCTTGCCGGTGGCCAGCTGCTGTTCGAGGTGGTTCATTTTGCTCTGCTTGGCCAGCATCAGGTTGATGGACTGGTTGAACATCATCCCGGTGGAGATTCGGTTGTTCATCGCGATACGGCCCCCAGGATGGTCTGGAACATGGTGTCGGCGGTGGAGATGAGCTGCGAGGCAGCCTGGTACGCCTGCTGCAGGCGAAGCATGTCGGCGGCTTCCTCGTCCAGGTTGACCCCGGAGATGGAATCGCGCGCGGCCTGTGCCTGGTCGGTGATCACCTGCTGGGCCTGCAGCGAGTAGTCGGCGGCGCGTGCGGCAGAACCGACCAGGGTGGTCAGCCCACCCAGTGCGCCGTTGAGAGTGACGGTGCCGTCGTTGAACGCCTTGGCGTCCTCGACCTTGGCCAGCAGCAGCGCATTGGTGTTGTCGCTTGAGCCAGCCGGAGTCGGTGTGATGTTGAAGCTGTCGCCGGTCTTGGGCGCGCCATCAAGCACGAAGCTCCACCCGTTGGCAGTGATGGTGCCACCGGCGGTATAGGTGAAGGGTCCGGTGCCATCAATGGTGTATTCGTTGGCACTGGTGAAGACAATCGCGGCCGGATTACGCAGGTTGGCGTTCGCGTAGTCGGTGACCGCCACGCCGCTGACCTTGCCGGTGCCGGTGTTGGTCAGGCCGGCAGCGGCCTTGACCGGTGCGGCGGCGGCGATGCGCGAGGTGTCGGTAATGGCCACCGACAGGCTGCCGGCCACGCCAGCGGTTGGTTGCAGCAGGAAGCGGTCATTGTTGGCCGGCGTGCCGGACATCACCAGTTCCACGCCGTTGATGACCAACGGGTCGGCGGCGGTGCCGGTGCCGGTCATGGGTATGGCGGCACCCGTATCGGCGCGTGTGGCTTGCCAGGTCGTTCCATTGAACTGCAGCATCACGTTCTGGCCATCCAGCTTGGACAGGTCGCCGTAGGTTGTGCTGAAGCTGGCGCTGCCGGTGTTGCCGGTATTGCCGGTGATGCGCGGGCTGCCGAAGTTGAAGAAGTCCGTGCCCATCTGGCCGTACAGGTCCACCCCCATGTGGTGGGTGTCGTTGAAGCTGCTGGCCAAGCCCACCGCGAGCCGGCCGAGCTCGGCTTGGGTCGGGGTCAGCACTGTCTCGCGGAACTCCAGCAGGCCGCCGATCTGGCCGCCCAGGTTCTTCGGATCCAGGGTGATCTTCTGGCCCTGGGTTTCCAGCGCCAGCTGCAGGCGCTCGGGCTGGTATGGGTCGGTCACGGTGGTGACCTTGGTCGCGCTGGTGCCGACCACCAGCGCCTGACCACCGGCGGTGTAGACGTTCATGAAGCCGCCGTCCTGCATCACCGCGGTGCCGCCGGTGTAGCCGATCAGGTTGGCGATCAGCTGGTCGCGGCGGTCCAGCAGGTCAGGCGCGGCAGTATTGGCGTTGCTGCCGATCGCGCCGTTGATCTGCGCGATCTCAGCGGCCAGCCGGTTCACTTCCGACGCGCCGGCGATGAGGCCGTTGTTCACTTCCTGATTGAGGTTGTTGAGATTCTCGTTGAGCTGCTTGAAGCGCGAGACCAGGTTGCCGGCCGAGTCCAGCATGTTCTGCCGGTCGGCGGTACCGGAGGCATTGGAGGACAGCCCGCTGACCGTGTCGAAGAAGCTGGACCACACACCGGACACATTGGTCGCCGTGTCGGAGAACAGGCTGTCGACGCGGTCGGCGAGGGTGGAGAGCTGCTTCAGCCGCGCCAGTTCGCCGCTGCCGTCGAGCAGGCGCGAGATCGCCAGCTGGTCTGCCACGCGGCGGATGTCGCTGATGCGCGTACCGTTGCCGACGTCGCCATAGCCCAGGTTCTGCGGGGTGGCGGTGGTGAAATCAACCTTTTGCCGGCTGTAGCCTGGCGTGTTGATGTTGGCGACGTTGTGGCTGGTGGTGGCCAGGGCACGCTGGAAGGCGAGCAGGGCACTGGTGCCGGTGGAAAGTACGGACATGGGTTACCTCAACGTCGAGTGACACCCAGCCCGGCCGGGCTGGTGGTGCTGGCAAAGGTGCGTCCCAAACGCTGGCTGGCGTCGTCCACGGCGGCCACGGCGCGCTCGATGGTCGGACCACCGGCAATGGCGGCGATCTTGGCGGCATAGGACGGGTCAGTGGCATAGCCTGCCTGCTGCAGACCGCGGGCGAAGCCGCGCACGTCGGTGCCGGCCTGCAGTGCGTTCTGGTAGCGCGGGCTGTTCTTGAGCAGCTTCACGTAGTCGGCAAAGCTTTCGCCGACGGATCCGTAGGCGCGGAAACTGGCGGTTTCGTTACGGCGCACGCCATTCACGTACTCATGGGTGCCGGTGGTGGCGCGTTCGCCGCTCCAGCCAGTGGCCTTGATCCCGAACAGATTGTGCGAGCTGCCAGCTCCGCCGTTACGCTGGATGAGCTTGCGGCCCCAACCGGTTTCCAGCGCGGCCTGGGCGACCAAGGCCTTGGCATCCACGCCAAGTTCGCGTGCGGCCTGCTGGGCATGGCCCCAGATGCTGGCGACAAAGCCTTCGGGCGTGTGGGTGCCCAGCTCTGCGGCGGCAGCGCTGCCGGCCAGGCTGTCCACGGCAGATGTTGCCGGTGCCGGCGCATTGACGCCGCTCCAGCGGTCGTCAGCCATCGCGGACCAGTCTACGCGGGTGGTGTCGGTGGCACCATACGGCTCGCTGCGACCGATGGCTTCGTGCATCTGACTGGTTTCACGACCGGCAATCAGGTCCAACGCGCGCTCCATCGGTTGTAGCACCGCCGATGCATCCTGGCCGTTCAGCTGCTGCAGCAGGTCGACTTCGCCATCCGCAACAGAGGCAGGGGCTCCGGTGGCCGGCAGCGCCACCGGCGCAGCAGACGGCCCGTTCAGGCGATACGCACGCAGTGCAGCAACGGGATCCAGGCGGGTATCGACCGGCTTGGCGGCGTCGGCTGCACCACCACCGAGCTGACGCGCGATCATCGCCGACAGCCCCAGGCCACGCCCTTTGGTCATCGCGTCTGCAATCTTCTGGTCGTACATGTCGCGGAACATGGTGTTTTCACCCGGCAGCAGCGAGTCGCCGAAGCTGGCGTCGCGCATGCTCTTGACCAGCATCTGCGCGAACTGACCTTCCAGCTGCCGTGCAACCTTGTCGACCTTGGCCGGGCTGTTGGGCTGGGTGGGATTGAGCTCGAGTGCCGGTTGGATGCGCATCAGATCACCTCGAGTTCAGCGCTCAGCGCACCGGCCTGCTTGAGCGCTTCCAGAATGGCGATCAGGTCGCCCGGAGCAGCGCCAACGGCATTGACCGCGTGCACGATTTCATCCAGCGTGGTGCCGCCATTGAACTTGAACATGCGGCTGCCATCGGCGGTGGCGGTCACGGTGGACTGCGGGGTGACCACGGTCTGCCCGCCCGCCAGCGCGTTGGGCTGGCTGACGTTGAGGTTTTCGTTGATGGTGACGGTGAGCGAGCCATGCGAAATGGCGGCCGCGCCTACGCGCACCTGGGCCCCGATGACCACGGTGCCGGTACGCGAGTTGACGACCACCTTGGCGGGGGCGGCACCGGGGGTGAGTTCCAGGTTCTCGATGCGTGCCAGCATGCCGATGCGCGCGCCCGGGTCGCTGGGCGACTGCACGGCGACGGTGACGCCGTCCACAGCGCGTGCAGCGCCCTCGCCGAACGCAGCGTTCAGCGCGGTGACCATGCGTGAGACGGTGGTGAAGTCATTCTGATGCAGGTTGAGGGTGATTTCGCCGCCTGCGCTGAATACGTCGGGCAGGGCGCGTTCCACGGTGGCACCGTTGGGAATACGACCGACGCTGGGTACGTTCACCGAAACGCGTGAGCCGTCCTTGCCCTGTGCGCCGAAGCCCCCCACGACCAGGTTGCCCTGGGCAATGGCGTATACCTGGCCATCGGCACCGCGCAGCGGGGCCATCAGCAGCGAGCCGCCCCGCAGCGATACTGCGTTACCGATGGACGACACGGTGATGTCGATCGGCTGGCCGGGTTTGGCGAACGGCGGCAGCTCGGCATGGATCGCCACGGCGGCAACGTTCTTCAGCTGCGGATTGACGTTGGCCGGCACATTGACGCCCAGCTCGCCGAGCAGGTTCTTCAGGCTCTGCACGGTAAAGGGAGCCTGGCTGGTGCGGTCGCCGCTGCCATCCAGACCCACCACCAGGCCATAGCCCACCAACGCGTTGCCACGCACGCCCCCCACCTGGGCCAGGTCCTTGATGCGCTCAGCCGAAGCCGGTGCCACGAAGGCAAACACTGCCAGCAGAACCGACGCCGCGTAGAGCCACGTCCTGCGTGGCTGCACAACCCGGACGAAATCAATATTCATATCCAACCTCAGAACGGCGTCAGCGCCGAGTTGAAGAACCGGCTCAACCAACCCATTGCATTGGACTGCGCCACCGGCCCACGCCCGCCATACACGATGCGCGCATCGGCGACACGGCTGGAGGCAATGGTGTTGTCCGGCGAAATATCCGCCGCACGCACAATGCCCTGCACCTGCACCAGCTCGTCGCCCTGGTTCAGCCGCAGGTTCTTCGCCCCCTGGACCACCAGGTTGCCGTTCGGCAGCCGCTGGATCACGGTGACGGTGACGCTGCCCTGCAGCCGGTTGCTCTGCGCGCTGCTGCCCTTGCCGGTGAAATCACGCGAACCGCTGGCGGTAGCGCTCAGAACATCCTTGCCGCCCAGCGTGACCGGGGCACCGAAGAGGGTCGGGGTACCCAGCGCCAGGTTGGATTCTTTGTCGGTACTGGTATTGGCCGTGGTCGAGGCGGTGGTGCTCTCGGTCAGGGTGATGGTCAGCAGGTCACCGACATCACGCGCACGACGATCCGAGTACAGCTGCAGGCCGGGGCCGGCTGCGTAAATCGCGCCGGCGGTCGGCGCGACCTGGGGAGCCATCACCGGGGTCACCGGTGCCATGGCCGGATAGGGGCGTACATCGCCGGCGATCACGCAGCCACCGAGCAGGGCGGTGATGGCGCTGGCCAGCAGCAGGCGGAGGGCAGGGCGCAGTGACATGGGGAAGTCCTGGTTCAGACCGGTCAGACGTTGGTGTTGAGGTAGCCAAGCATGGCGTCGGTGGTGGAAATGGCTTTGGCGTTCATTTCGTAGGCACGCTGGGTTTCGATCATCGACACCAGCTCTTCGACCACGTTGACGTTGCTGCCTTCCAGCGCACCCTGGACCACGCTGCCAAGGCCGTTCAGTCCGGGGTTGCCGTTCTGCGCGGGACCAGAGGCGGTTGTTTCCAGGAACAGGTTCTCACCGCGCGCCTGCAGGCCGGCCGGATTGACGAAATCGGTCAGGGTCAGGGCGCCGATTTCCACCGAGGCGGCGTCGTCGGCCATCTTCACGCTGATGGTGCCGTCGGTGCCGATGGTCAGCGACTGCGCTCCTTCGGGAATCTGGATGCCCGGCTGCACCGGATAGCCGCTGTTGGTCACCAGCTCGCCGTTCTGGTTGCGCTGGAACGAGCCGTCTCGGGTGTAGGCCGAGGTGCCGTCGGGCATCTGCACCTCGAAGAAGCCGCGTCCGTTGACCATCACGTCCAGCGCGCGGCCGGTCTGCTGCTGGCTGCCCTGCTCGAAGTTCTTCGAGGTGGCGACCACCCGCACGCCGGTGCCCAGCTGCAGGCCGGTTGGCAGCTGGGTCTGTGCCGAGGAAGAGCCGCCTGGCTGGCGGACCTGCTGGTACAGCAGGTCCTCAAAGCTGGCACGGTCCTGCTTGAAGCCGGTGGTATTCGTGTTGGCGAGGTTGTTGGAGACCACCGACATGCGCGTCTGCTGCGCGTCCAATCCGGTTTTTGCGATCCACAGTGCCTGGTTCATGGCGGTGTTCCTATCAAGCGGTTATCGGGGGTAATGCATGGCGCGTGCCAGAACTGCGCCGGAAAAACGTCGCGGCGGCGTATCAGCCGCCCAGGCGCAGCAGGGAATTGGCACTGCGGGCGTTCTCGTCGCCGTGCTTGATCACCTTGACCTGCATTTCGTACTGCCGCTGCAACTGGATCATCTGCACCAGCGCGCCGGCTGCGTCGACATTGCTGCCTTCCAGCTGGCCACTTTCCAGCGACTTGCCCTGCGCCTGTACGAATGGCTGCTGAGGGTCGGTATTGCGCATCAGGCCATCCAGGCCGCGTTCCAGTCGGGCGTCTTCGGCCTGCACCACGCGGATGCGGCCGATGTTGGCCATGGTCTGCGGGCCTTCACCCAGCGGGATGATCGAGATGGTGCCGTCGTTGCCGATGTCCATCGCCTGGTGCGGCGGAATCGCAATTGGTGCGCCGTTCTCGTCCAGCACCGCATGGCCGCCAGCGGTGACCAGCTGGCCGTTCGGGGTGATCGACAGGGCCGCCCCCCGGGTGTAAGCCTCACCGCCACCGGCCGGGGCCTGCACCGCCAGCCAGTTGCCAGCCTGCAACGACAGATCCAGCGGATTGCCGGTGATCTGCTGCGCCCCTTGGCGGCGGTTGAAGCCGGCGTCCACGTGCAGGGCATCCACGCGCGAGGCATAGCCGTCGCCCTGGATGGGGAAGGCCTCGGTGTTGGCGAGGGCTTCCTTGAATCCAGGGGTGTCGGTGTTGGCCAGGTTGTGCGACAGCGTGCCCTGCGCCTGCAGGGAGGCGCGGGCACCGGTCATCGCAACATAGAGTGCCTTGTCCATGGGGGGCTCCGTCGGTCTATCAGCAGGTCATCAACGGATGTTGATGATGGTCTGGGTGATCTGGTCCATCGTCGAGACCATCTGCGAGTTGGCCTGGAAGTTGCGCTGGGCCGTGATCATGTTGACCAGCTGTTCGGTCAGGTCGACGGTGGAGGCTTCCAGCGAACCGGCCTGGATCTGGCCCAGGTTGGAGCTGTCCGGTGCACCTGTCCGTGGCGTGCCCGAGCTGAAGGTTTCAACCCACAGATTGTTGCCCTTGGCTTCCAGGCCCTGGTTGTTGTTGAAGGTGGTCAATGCCACCTGGCCCAACGGCTTGTCGTCACCATTGGAGTAACGGGCGAAGACAATGCCTTCTTCACTGACAGTGATCTCATTGAGCTTGCCGGCGGCGTAACCGTCCTGCTGGGTGTTGCGCAGCGCGAACTTCTCGCCGTACTGGGTGGAGCCGCTCACGTCCAGGGTCATCGACAAGGTGCCGGCACCGGTGGTCGGGGTAAACGGATCCATCACGATCTGGCCATTGGCAGGCTGGATCAGCGCACCGGCGTTGTTGAAGCTCAGCGTGGTCGGTGCACCGGCGGCCTGGCCGTCAACATAGTTGTACACCTGCCACTCGTTCGGATTGGCGGTCTTGACGAAGTACGAGGTCTGGGTGTGGCTGACGCCCAGCGAGTCGTACACCGTGATGCCACCGGTGGAGTGGTTGTAGCTGTTGGAATTGGTCGGATCGAACGCCGCAATGGTCGGTTCGGAGGCATTCGCCGGAAGGGTGAACGCAGTGTTGACCAGTGCGGTCTGCTTGGGTGGGCTGTCAGTGGTGAGCAGCTGCAGGTCGGTCAGGCGTCCAGCGTCGAAGCTGGTGCCATCGGCATTCGGTGCGAACACCTGCAGACGGGCACCCTGCGGGTTGACCACATAGCCGGCCTGATCGGTCTGGAAGTTGCCGGCACGCGAGTAGACGCGCGCGCCGTTCATGCTCATGGTGAAGAAACCCTCACCGGAGATCGCCATATCCAGGCTGCGACCGGTCTGCTCGTTGTTGCCCTGCGAAAACTGCTGGGCCACGTTGCTCAGGCGCACGCCGGAGCCGATGGCGTTCTTGGACAGCCCGTAGCTGGTGGCCGAGAAAAGGTCGGCGAACTCCGAGCGCGATTCCTTGAAGCCGGTCGTGTTGACGTTGGCGATGTTGTTGGCGGTGACGTTGAGGTCGGCGTTGGCGGCATTGATGCCGGACAGCGAAATGTTGAAGCCCATGGCGTTCTCCTTCGAATGCGGTACGGGTTGGATCAGCTGACGCGCAGCACGTAATCGAGCGGGGCGGTGCCCAGCCCCTTGAGGTTGAGGTACAGCCCATCGGAGCCGACCGTGACGCTTTCCACCGGCGCTTCGACGTAGGTGCTCAGCTTGGTCTGGGTACCGCTGGTGTCGGTATGGGTGGCGGTGAGGGTGTACTTGCCGGGGTCGAGGCGGTTGCCGCTGGCATCCTTGCCATCCCAGTCGAAGGTGACTTCGCCGGACGCTTTGGCTTCCACGCTGAGCTGGGTGACCTTCAGACCATTTGCGTCGGTGACATCGACAGTGACGAAACCGGCCCCGGGGGCAGCGACCATGCCGCTGACCTCGCCTTCGCTTTCCAGCTGCCACTGGGTGGACGGCACCAGCACCTCGTGGCCGACCAGCGCGGCACCACGCAGCACCTGGTCGCCGGCCATGGCTTCCTGGAAGCCCTTGACTGTGGTGTTGAGGTCGTTGATGCCCTGCACCTGCGACAGCTGCGCCATCTGCGCCACCATCTGGGTGTTGTCCATCGGCTTCAGCGGATCCTGGTGCTGCAGCTGCTCGGTCATCAGGCGCATGAAGTCGGCCTGGTCGAGCGTGTCTTTCTTCTTGGTGGTGTTGCTGTTGGGCGCGGTCAGGCCGAGCGCGCTGTAGATGTCGGTGTTGCTGACGCCGCTGGTGGTGCTCATGACGGGGTGTCCTGCAGGAAGAAGGGTCAGCGACCCATGGTCAGGGTGGCCAGTGCCAGTTCCTTGGCGGTGGTCAACATCTCCACACCGGCCTGGTAGTTGCGCGAGGTCGAGATGAGATTGACCATCTGCGCCACGGGATCGACGTCGGGCTGGTAGATGTAGCCATCGGCATCGGCGAGCGGGTGGCCGGGCTCGTAACGCTTGATCGGCGCGGCGTCGCTCTGGCTGATTTCCTTCACCTGCACCGTGGTGATGTTGGGATCAGTGCGGCTGGTGACGGCCTGGAAAATGGGTTCCAGCGGCTTGTAGACGGTGTCGGCCGAGCCGGTGACGGAGTCGGCATTGGACAGGTTGGAGGCCAGCGTGCTCATGCGCACGGACTGGGCCTGCAGCGCGGAGCCGGCGATATCGAAAATGGGCAGGTTGCTCATGGCTTATTGCCCCGTGATCGCGGTGAGCATGGAGCGCACCTTGGATTCAACGAAGCTCAGCGACGCGCGGTACTCCAGCGCGGCGCGGCCGTAGGCGGCACGCTCGGTATCGGGGTCGACGGTATTGCCATCGAGGCTGGGCTGGATGCCTTCCTTGGTGATCTGGAACGGGTTCAGCCCGTTTCCGGTGAGGAAGTGCTGGTCATTGGTGCCCTGCATCAGCCCATTGCTGTCCAGCCCCTGGGCGTTGCGCAGGGCGGCATCGAAATCCAGGTCCTGGGCCTTGTACCCGGGCGTATCGGCATTGCTCAGGTTGCTGGCAATCAGCTTCATCCGCTGCTCGCGCAACGGCATGGCCTGGGCATGGACCCCCAGATAGTCGGAAATCAGGTTGGGCATGACGCACTCCCACGGGATGTTGCGTGGGGTGCTGCAAGGGTCATGCCAAAAGCAGCGAGTCGTTGTTCAGGAGGGCTGGCCCTGTCCGGACCCGTCAGCCCAGCATTGCATCGACGGATGGGCAAGCAAAGCCCCCCGGTCGTTCGGATTGCCCCGTAGAGCCGGGCTTGCCCGGCTGCTCTGTCGGCCCAGGCAAATCTCTCGGGTGGAGAGCCCCCTTGGTGTTCAAGGGGGCGCGCCGAAGGCGCGGGGATCAGGTGGAATGCGTGGATCTCACGGGACGAAGGCCCGTGAGATGTTTACGGCGTGTCCCGTAACCCCCGCCGTGCAGGCCCCTGCGCGTGAACGCCACCGCGTGCTTTGTGCTTTGTGCTTGGGGCCTCAGGCCGCCAAAGCCACCTTCCGCAAGCGCTCCAGAACCAGGTCGGCCAGCTCATGGGCGGAGTACTTGGCGACGAAGGCGTTGGCCCCGACGCGCTCGACCATGGCGTTGTTGAAGACGCCGGAGAGGGAGGTGTGAAGGAGGACGTAGAGGCCGGCCAGGCCGGGGTGGCGACGGATTTCCGTCGTCAGGGTGTAGCCGTCCATCGCCGGCATTTCAATGTCGGAGATGACCATGGCGTAGCGCTCGGCCGGGTTCTCGCCCGAGGCGTGGATCTGCAGCAGGTGATCCAGCGCCTGCTTGCCGTCCGAGAGCAGGGTGGCACCCACGCCCAACTGATCGAGTACGCTGCGGATCTGCTGGCGGGCCACGCGTGAGTCGTCCACCACCAGCACCTGCAGCTGCGGGGCGTCGGCAGGCAGCGCCATCGACGGATCAAGAACCGCCTCGCCGCGGATCTGGGCGATGTCTGCCAGCACACTTTCCACGTCGATCACCTGGATCAGTTCACCCTGGAAACGGGTCACCGCGGTGAGATAGCTCGATTCTGCGCCCAGTTCCGGCGGCGGGTGGATGTCTTCCACCGCGATGTTGACGATTCGCTCGACGCCGCTGACCAGGAAGCCCTGGATGGAGCGGTTGAACTCGGTGACCACCAGATAGCCCGGGGCTTTGTCGGCGTCCGGCTCGCGCTCGGGATGGCCGATCGCCAGGCCCAGGTCGAGCACCGGCACCGAGCGGCCGCGGACGTCGGCCACGCCGGCGAACTGGCTCGGCAGGCCCGGCACCTGGAACAGGTCCGGCCGGCGCAGCACTTCCTGCACCTTGAAGACGTTGACGCCAAAAAGCTGACGTCCGCCCAGGCGGAACAGCAGCAGGGCAAGGCGGTTGTGGCCAGCCAGACGCGTGCGCTGGTCGATGCGATTGAGCAGGTCATGTGACATGGAAGGGGTATCGGCGTGCCCGGCAATCCCTTGAGCGCCGATTGCGGCACGGCGCTTGCATGATGCCGGCCATGTGCCTTTCACGTGGAGTCGCCATGCGCACTCTTGCTATTACGGTCCTGCTCGCCCTGGCCGCTGTCAGCCTGGCCCCGGCCAAAGCCGCCGGTGCCTGGCAGCCGGTAGAGTCCATCCGTGCCGCTGCGCTGTCGACGCTGTCGGCCGGCAACGAAGGTGAGACCACGCTGGATTCCGCCCTGCGCCTGCCGGCGTGCGGACAGGCGCTGGTGGCACAGCCTACGGCCACCAGTACGGTCGAGGTCAGCTGCCCCGATGCCGGGGGCTGGCGACTGTTCGTACCAGTCAAGGTGCGCCGCAACCAGGTCGTGCTCATTCTCAATCGTGGCATCGCCGCTGGAGAAACCATCGGCGTGGCCGATATAACCACTGCACAGCGTGACGCAGCCCGGATTGCCGGGGCCGCCCTGGCCGATCCGGCCGCCGCGGTCGGGCGGGTGGCTCGACGCACGCTTGCCGCTGGCAGCCTGCTGTCGGCCAACGATCTGGTCGCGCAGCGGCTGATCCGCCGGGGTGACAGCGTCTCGCTGGTGTCACGACGGGGCGGGGTGGAGGTGCGGGTGGCCGGCAAGGCCCTGGCCGACGCCGGTGAGAATGAACGGGTCTCGGTCGAGAACCTGTCTTCACGCAAGATCGTGCAGGGTACGGTCGCGGCCAGTGGCGACGTTTTTGTGACGCGGTGAGCAGAAAACTGAATCTGGGACGGAAAGTGGAAAAAAACCGCAAAAGCCCCTAAAGATGGCGGTCCTCGTGCCGTTATCCCTTGTGAACGCAATTCCCCAGGACAATTCCATGAGCCAGAAAATCGACGGCAACCTGCAGGCGACCGCCCATCTGCGCAGCATTGCGCCGGGCAACAAGCCCAGCGTCAGCACCGATTCCCCGGCGCGCCCGGTGGACGCGGCTGCCAGCCTGAAGCTGACCGGTGAAGCCACCAGCCTGCAGGCACTGCAGCGCGAACTGAGCACCGCCCCGGCCATCGATGCGAACCGCGTGCAGGCCGTACGCGAGTCGCTGCAGAACGGCACCTACAAGATCAACCCGGACGCGATTGCCTCGCGCATGCTTGAGCTGGACCAGCAGCTGCAGGGATGAAACCGGCGATGAGCGAGCCATTGCAGCGCCTGAGCGATGCCTTGGACGTCGAGCGCCAGGCACTGGTGGACCACGATGTGCAGGCCCTGATCCGGGCCACCAGCGCCAAGCTGGAGGCTCTGCGGGCGTTGGAGGGCACGCCTCCGGTCGGCCATGCCGAGCGACTGAAGGAACTGGCTGAACGTAACCGCGCCAACGGTGTGCTGCTGTCGCGTCGCCGCCGCGAGGTGAACTGGGCGCTGCGCCAGCTGGGCCGAAGCGAGGAGTCCTCCGCGTACGACGCCAAGGGCCAGTCGCACACACTCCACCCACGCCGCCCGCTGGCAGTGGCCTGAGTGCCAGCGGGTCAGAAGCACCCGCATCATCTGAACACGGTTATATTGGGCACCGGATTCAACTGCCCCCATTGACCGTGCCCACACCCCAAACGTTTGTCACCGCGGCGTTGCCGCCGCAGCCGGTGCTGCTGGCCCTCTTCGAGCAGATCAACGAAGGCGTGCTGCTGTTCCGCGAGGACGGCAGCGTTGCGCTGGCCAACGCCGCGGTACGCGGGATGCTGGCCCCGGCCGAGCGGGAAGCCGGGTTGAACCCGGCCAGCTGGCTGCGCCAACTGCTGCCACCGGATGCGCTGGAGCATGCGCGCAGCCAAGGGCACTGGAATGGCAGCCTGCCGGTCGGCGAGCGGATGGTGATCGCGCACGTATACCATCATGATGACGCGGGCCAGCGCCACTACCTGGCCTTGTTCCGCCGGATCGAAGGCCAGGAGGACTACGAGCGCGAACTGCAGCAGCGCCATGCGGAGCTGCGGCAGGCGTATCTGCGTTTGAACGGCACGCAGGAAAAGCTGCTGCAATCGGAAAAAATGGCTTCGATCGGCCAGCTGGCGGCGGGCGTGGCGCACGAGATCAACAACCCGATCGGCTACGTGCACTCGAATCTGGGCAGCCTGCAGGAATACCTGCGCAGCCTGTTCACGGTGATCGAGGCGTACGAACGGGCGCTGCGCGCACCGGATCCGAAGGCGCTGATTCCAGAAATCGACGATATCCGCAACCGTTTCGACATTGACTTCATCAGCCGCGACCTGCCACAGCTGATGGCGGAATCACGCGAAGGCATTGAGCGGGTTACCCGGATTGTGCGTGATCTGAAGGACTTCTCGTATTCGGGTCGTGATGAATCGTGGAAGCTGGTCGACCTGCATGCGGGTCTGGAATCGACGATCAACATCATCTGGAACGAGCTGAAGTACAAGGTCGACCTGAAGCGCGAATTCGGCCAGCTGCCGCTGGTGGAATGCCTGCCCTCGGAATTGAACCAGGTCTACATGAACCTGCTGCTCAACGCGGGCCACGCGATTGCCGAACGTGGCACGATCACCGTGCGCACGGGTGTGGACGGCGAAACCGTGTGGGTGGAGTTCGAAGACACCGGCGGTGGCATTTCGCCGGAACTGCGCCAACGCATCTTCGACCCGTTCTTCACCACCAAGCCGGTGGGCAGCGGCACCGGGCTGGGCTTGTCGATCTCTTACAGCATCGTCAACAAGCACCACGGCCGCATCGATCTGGACAGCACCCCGGGTGTAGGCTCGAAGTTCCGCCTGGTGCTGCCGATCAAGCAGCCGCGGTGAGTTGTTCGCGAACCGCTCTGATTGCACGATCTACGTATCGCCGGGCTTTGCCCGGCTACTGTTGGATTTGGGCGAACAGCCGGTGGTCATCGGTTTCCGTGTCTGGGCGTGCCGGGGTGGGTTTGCGGGACACGCCGTGAATACGTCCTTGTAGGCTCGTAGAAAACCTCCATGTTTTCTACGGTCCCGCAAACCCACCCCGGCACGCCCCAGACGGTCGGCCGGTGGCCACGGGAAATGCCACGGCAACATCAACGGCACCTCCGTTCTGCGGTCATGCGTTACCGGATGTTGGGGATTTCACGGCGATCGTCTGTCGACCGATCCCACCGGGGCAACGTGCTTTTGATCTCCCTTGGCCACCGACGCACTGTCGATGGTGGTTCGGGATGGGCTGGAGGGGGCGTGAGCCGCATGGATGCGGCGATCGAGCTTACATGGACGTACTTGCAGCGTCCCCCGGAACGCCCGTCCCGAGCCGCCAAACCAGGGATGCCGTGAACCGAGGGCTGTTCGACTGAATCCAACGGCAGCCGGGCAAGCCCGGCTCTACGTAGAGCGTGCAATTGCAGCGTTTGGCGTGCGGAGCGTGCAATCGCAGCGGGCAGTTACATGCGGCCAGGCATCAAGGCTCGTCTTCGGTAGCCACCGGCGGTGCGGTGTTGGCGCGGCGTTGTTCTTCGTGGGTGCGGAAGGCCTGGTGGATGTGCTTGCGCAGCTCGTCGTCGTTCCAGGGCTTGGTCAGGAAGCGGTAGATCGCGCCGCGGTTGATTGCGTCGGTGACCGTGTTGAGGTCGGTGTAGCCGGACAGCACCAGCCGGATCGTGTCCGGATAGAGCATCTTCACCCGGCCCAGGAACTCGGTACCGCTCATGTCGCTCATGCGCTGGTCCGACAGGATCACCTGTACGTCGTTGATTGCCAGCAGATCGAAGGCATCGCGCACGTTGCCGGCCGCCAGAATCCGGTAGCCGTCGCGGCGGAACAGGCGGACCAGCGAACGCAGCACGTTTTCCTCGTCGTCCAGCAGCAGCAGGGTGCGGTCAGGGCGGGTTTCCGCGAAGGCCTCCGGGCGCAGGTAGCGTCGGCGGAGGGTCATGCCGGCGGCATCGGCCGACATCGGCTCGCCAAAAAGATATCCCTGGAACACATCGCAGTCGTTGCGACGCAGGAAGCCCAACTGGGCCTGCGACTCCACCCCGTTGGCGATCACCGTCATACCCAGCTGGTGGCCCATCGCGATGATCGCGCGCGCAATCGCCGCCTCGCGGTTGCCTGCCGGTGCGCTCTTGATGAAGCTGCGGTCGATTTTCAGCTTGTCGACCGGGTAGCGCACCAGCGCGCTCAGGCTGGAATCGCCGGTGCCAAAGTTGTCCAGGCTCAGGCTGATGCCTTCGTTACGGAGGTTGACCAGCGTTTCGTGCACGAAATTGACGTTGTTGGTCAACGCGCTTTCATTGATTTCCAGCGTCAGCATGTGCGCTGGCACGCCCAGCGTCTGCATCATCGCCATCACCTCGGCAAAGAAGTTCGGGCGCAGCAACTGCAACGTGGACACGTTCACCGCGATGGTGAAATCGTCAAAGCCCTGGTCGCGCCATTGGCGCGCCTGCTTCAACGCGCCTTCCAGCACCCAGGTGCCGATCTGCACGATGATGCCCAGGCGTTCGGCGGTGCGCATGAAGCGCTCCGGCACCAGCATGCCCAGGGTAGGGGACTGCCAGCGCAGCAGCGCTTCCATGCCCACCACGTGGCCGTCGCGCGCACTTACCAGCGGCTGGTAACGCAGCTTCAGTTCGCCGTTGGGAATCGCATCGACGATCTGCCGCGCGATGATGCTCTCACTATGCGCACTCGACGGCGTGTTTACCGCGTGGATGCGCACCGCATTGCCGCCTTCACGTGCGGCCTGGTGCAGCGCGTCCTCGGCATGGTCCAGCAGCCGCGAAGGTTCGCTGGCATGTTCAGGGCACAGGCTCACGCCCAGCTTGCCGGTCATGAACAGCGTGTAGGGTAGCACCGACAAGGGCAGTTCCAGCTGCTGGCGGATCTCCTCGGCCAGGTCATCCGGAAGTGGCAGGTCGCCGGTACGGGGCACCGCGATCAGGAATTCGTCGCTGCCATGACGCCACAGTTTGCCGCGCCCACGCAGATGATGCTGCAGGCGCTGGGCAATCAGAACCAGCGCCTGGTCGCCCACTTCGGCGCTCATGTTTTCGTTGACCGAGGCGAAGTGGTCGATGTCCACATGCATCAGCATCAACGGCGTACCGCCGGATGCGGCCTCGTGCACCATGGCCTGTAGTTCGGGATTGCCCGCGCCCAGGCGCGGCGGCGCGTCCTCGATGCTGACCAGGGGCAGGGAAGGGTTCCACATGACTCAGTGTTCCAGAGATTCAGAAGTCACCGCACCGTCGCTACGGTACGGAAGGTAAAGGTCGATCAGGGTGCCGGCACCGTGTGCCGACTCGATCCTCAACGTGCCGCCCACGCTCTGCGCGCGCTCGCGCATCACGATCAGGCCAAGCCCGCGCGGGCCGTCGGGGTCGAACCCTTCGCCGTCATCGCGGACCTGAAGGTGCAGGCCCTGGTCGTCCACGTCGTGCAGCTGCAGGTGGACCTGGCTGGCGCGGGCGTGGCGCAGCACATTGGTCAGGCTTTCCTGGGCAATGCGGAAGCAGGCCTGCTCGATGTCATTCTGCGGGCGGCGCGGAAGCGATTGGATGTCGGGCAGCAGTTCGATCGTGCCGGAACGGAACAGCATGCCGGCCTGCCAGCGTAGCGCGGCTTCCAGTCCCAGTGCATCCAGCTGCGGCGGCCGCAGCAGGGTGGAAATGTCGCGCACCTTGGCGACCGTGGCGTCGGCCAGGTGGATGATCTGCTGCAGGTCCTCATCGCGACGCTGCGCGTCCTCTTCGTCGCGCGCAGCAAAGGCGGACAGCTTCATCGCGGTAATCGCCTGGCCGATGTCATCGTGCAGGTCGCGCGATATCGCCCGGCGTTCGTCCTCCTGCAGCGAGAACAGACGCCCGGCCATGGCCTGCAGTTCGCCATTACTGGTTTCCAGCGCTTCGCGGATGCGTTCGGATTCACTAAGGTCACGAACAATGAGCAACTTGCAGTTGCGTCCGCCGTAGCGTACGTCGCCCACGGCCAGGCCGGCCTGGAAGCAATGACCGTCCAGCCGGCGCATGCCGATGACCTCGCCGGCACCGGTACCCGGCAACGGGATGGTAGCGAACAGCTGCGCCCGCACCCGCGCCAGGTCGCGCCCCTCCACCAGCGCGGACAGCGGCTCGCCCAACAGGGTGTGCTGGCCGTAGCCGAACTGGGCGGCCGCGCAGGCGTTGGCGTACAGCACGTGCTCGTCAGACAGGATGACCACGCCATCGGGCAGCACCCGCACCAGTTCGCGGAACTGTTCCTCGCGTTCGCGCAGCAGCCTTCGCGACTGCTCGCGCTCGGTCACATCCTGCAGGGTGCCGAGCACTCGCGGACGGCCGGCATCATCATTGCCGCTCTCGGCTCGAAGGTGCACCATCAGCGCACGACCGTCCATGGCGAGCACGGGCAGCAGCACGTCGATCTGCACCTGGTCGCCGCGCATGTCCTGCAGCAGTTGCTCGTTGAGTGCGGCGGTGGAGGAGTCGGCCGGCACCAGCAGTTCGTCGAAGCGGTGCCAACGGCGCGCGCCCGGCGGGCGCCGCCCCAGCAGGTGGTACACCTGGTCGGCAAAGCGACCCAGCCCGGTGGCCGGGTCGACTTCCCAGGCCCCGATGCGCGCCATCTCGTGCGCTTCCTCGACCCGTGCCAACGCCTGGTCGCGGCGGCGCAGGGCCTGGTCTTCGCGGGTGCGGTCGATCGCAATCAGCAGCCGGGCCGGGCGGCCGTCATAATCCAGATAGTTGCTGCGCATCTCCATGCGTCGCGGGCTGCCATCTTTCAGCACCAGGTCGGCGGTGAGCACGCACAGCTGCTCGGGCTGGGAACGGATCTGCTCCAGCTTGGCATTCAGGGTCGCTTCGTCGCCCGGTGGCCACAGTGCGGTCATCGGCAGCGCCAGAAATTCCTCGCGGTTCCAGCCAAACAGGCTGCAGGCCGCCGGGTTTACATCCAGTACCTCCAGCGTTTCCAGGTCATAGACCAGGATCGGGCCGGGGTTGTCCTCGAACAGTTGTCGGTGCCGCAATGCAGATTGCGCCAGCTGGGCATGCGCATCCAGAACGTGCTGGGCCAGCGGCCGCAGCAGCAGGTAGATGACGGCTGCGCTGGCAATGACGAAGAATGCGCCCTTGGCGGTCTGCCAGCGCGCGGCCGCGAGCGGGTTGACGGCCATCATCTGCACAGCGGCGTCGCTGGTCAGAATCCAGACCAGAGCCAGCACCAGATAGCCGATCACCACCCGCCAGCGATCGCGCCGCAGAGCACGGGCCAGCGGGCGATCATGCGCGGAGGGCGGTGGCGAGCCGGATGGGGCGTCGGTCATGGGCGGCGGGATAACCGGAGAAAAGCGGGCAGTGCGTAGATAGTAGTGGGTCGGCACGCACATGGCACTCAACTATCGGCCGGGGCCGCCGCTAACGGTTACGTTCCCGGCTGTCGGGTGCGTTTTTCGGAGTCTTACCGCGTGGACCAAGGGATTATCGCGAGTCTGCTGCAGCACCCCCTGGCCTCGGCCCTGGTCATCCTGGACCGGGCCGGGCGACCGCTCGCGGCCAATCCGGCGGCGCGCGAGCATGGGTTGCCGGCAACCGTGGCAGCCTACGGTGAACTGCTGGAGTCGCTGCGCCTGCTGGCGGCCGATGGCGGGCTGGTGCCGTGCCAGCTGCCCGGCGGACCGCGTGGCCGGTTCGATGGCTGGCTGCGCGCGGTGCATGACCCGGACGGCCAGTTGCTGGCGTTCACTTTCAGCGTGCCCGAACCGGTGGCCCCGTATGCCGGCAGCCGCTGGGAGCTGGCCCTGGACCATGCCGGCCACGGTCTGTGGGACTGGGACCTGCCAAGCGACGCGGTCACCCGCTCGCGGCGCTGGGACGACGTGCCCCGGACTGACGACGAAGCGGGACCGGCAGGCGCGGGCAGCGCGTTGCTGTCGCAGGTCCACGTGGACGACCAGCCCGCGGTACGCGCTGCACTGAATGCGCATCTGCGCGGGGAGGGGGAGGTCTACAGTGCGCAGTACCGCATCCGCCACCCGGAGGGTGGCTGGCGCTGGGTGCTGGACCGGGGGCGGGTGGTGGCCCGTACCGTGGACGGCCAGCCGCTGCGCATGGTGGGTACGCATACCGACATCCAGGCGCAGAAGGACATGGAGTCGCTGCTGCTGGAACAACAACTTCACCTGCGCGAAGCGCAACGCATTGCCAGCATGGGCAGCTGGTCATGGGACCCGCACAGCCGTCAGTTCTGGTGGTCACCGGAGTTCCTGGCGCTGCTGGGCCTGACCAGCGCACCGCACAGCCGCCGGCACTGGCTGCGGCTCCTGTCTCCATCGTCGCGCACCGAGATGCAGCGCGCGTGGCGACGCCTCCTGCGCGATGGTAAGCCGGCCACGCTGGACCTCGAGCTGCCACGCGGCACCGAGGGCGTGCTGTACCTGCGGTTGTGGATGCAACCGCTGCTGGGGCCGGAAGGCCGCATCCAGCGCCTGCTGGGTCAGGTCCAGAACATCACCGAACAACACCAGACCGATGCGCTGATCCGCTGGCGCACGGAACTGCTCAACCGCGTTTCGGCACTGGGTCGCATTGGCGGCTGCGAGATCGAGGTGGGCACGCGCAACATGCAATGGACCGAGGAGTGCTACCGCATTCACGGTCTGCGCAAGCAACCGATCTCGCTGGATCAGGCGCTGGCGCTGTACACCCAGGATTCGCGTGACAGCTTCGAGGCGGCGCTGACCCGAATTGCCGATGGCGGACTACCCGAGCAGCTGGACCTGTGCTTCTATCGCCACTCCGGCCTGCGGATCTGGGTGCAGGTGTTGATCGAGCTGGACCATCGCGACGGCCTGCCGACGCGCTTCGTGGTTTTGTTCCGTGACATCACCCGAGAGCGGGAGGCCAACGAGCGGATCGAGTTGCTGGCCCATTACGACCTGCTGACCGGGCTGCCGAACCGGATGCTGCTGCGCGAGCAGACCGCCGAGGCAATCGAGGAGGCGCGTGACCGTGGCGCCTCGTTGGCAATGCTGTTCATCGATCTGGACGGTTTCAAGACGATCAATGACACCTTCGGTCATGCGACCGGTGACACTCTGCTGAAGGCCGCCGCGGCACGCCTGCACCAGAGCCTCCGCAACGCCGACCTGTTTGGCCGCTTCAGTGGTGATGAGTTCATTGTGGTGCTGCGTGATCTCGCCGACCCGGAAGATGCCGGGCACGTGGCGCGCAAGCTGATTGCCTCACTGGCCGAACCGCTGCAGCGCGGCGACACTACCTTGAAGGTGGGGGCGAGCGTCGGCATCGCGATGCTGGATGACACCCGCAGCGACTTTGATTCACTGCTGCGCGCGGCGGATGCGGCGATGTATGCCGCGAAGGAAGCCGGGCGCAACACGTACCAGTATTACAGCCAGGACGCGCTGGCCAGGATCCAGCGCATGCTGGAGATCGAGCATGCGCTGCTGGGGGCGATCGAGCGCGAGGAATTCAGCCTGGCCTACCAGCCGTTGATGCATGCGGCGAACGACCAGCCGCCGGCGATCGAGGCGCTGCTGCGCTGGCACCGGCCCGGCATTGGCTACTGCAGTCCGGCGGAGTTCATTCCGATTGCCGAGAAGTGCGGCGAGATCGTGCGCATCGGTGATTGGGTGCTGACCGAGGCCTGCCGCCAGGCGGCAGCCTGGGACCGCGCGGGGCTGGTGTTTGACCGCATCGCGGTGAACGTCTCGGCGGTGCAGCTGCGTGACCGCGGATTTGCCGAGCGTGTGATCGAGATATGCCACGCGCACGGCTGGCCACCGAGCCGGTTGGAACTCGAACTGACCGAGTCAGCGCTGATACGCGATACGGAAGTGCTGAGACATTGCTTCGACGTGCTGGAACGACACGGCGTACCGTTGGCGGTGGACGATTTCGGCACCGGCTTCTCGAACCTGCATTACCTCAACCGCTTCCCGGTTGGCCGGCTGAAGATCGACCGGAGTTTCGTCCAGGGCATGCTGCACGATGCCGGCACCGCCGAAGTCACCCAGGCCATCGTGCACCTGGGTCACGCCCTGGGCATGAAGGTCGTCGCCGAAGGCGTGGAAACCGAGCAGGAAGAAGCCCTGCTGCGCCGCCAGGGCTGCGACGAGATCCAGGGCTACCTCTACTCCCGCCCACTGACGCCGCGCGACCTCGCGCAGTTCCTGAAGGTGGGGGGGGCGGCGGTGATGCCGCGCGAGGCTGTGGTACTGCCGTAAGGGTTTGCCACTGCGGGCATGCAATCGCACACACTACGTGCCGCCGGGCTACGCCCGGCTGCTGTTGGATTTGTGCGAACAGCCGGTGTTCACGGCATCTCTGGTTTGGCGGGTCGGGATGGGCGTTCCGGGGGACGGCGCAAGTACGTCCGTGTAGCCTCGATCGCCGCTTGCACGTGTGCGCAATCCTGCGCACACGGCAAGGCCGGGGTTGGGCGTCCTGCCCAACCCGTCGGGCGCATGCGCCCGACCCATGCGGCTCACGCCCCCTCCAGCCCACCCCGACCCGCCACCGACAGAAGGTCGGTGGCCATCGAAGATCAAAAGCGCGTGGACCCGGTAGCGTCGGTCGACAGACGACGGCCGTGAAATGCCCAACATTCGGTAACGCATGATCCCGAAACGGAGGTGCCGTTGATGTTGCCGTTGCATTTCCCATGGCCACCGGCCACCTGTCTGGGGCGTGCCGGGGTGGGTTTGCGGGACCGTCAAAAACATGGATGTTTTTGACGAGCCTACAAGGATGTATTCACGGCGTGTCCCGCAAACCCACCCCGGTACGCCCAAACACGGAACCCGATGACTGAGGGTTGTTCGCACGAATCCAACCGCAGCCGGGCAAGCCCGGCTCTACGTAGCGTCTGCAATTACAAGGACGGCGTTACGGGGTGAACTCGTCGCCGCTCAGGCCCAGGTCCCAGGCCAGGCCGGCGTAGGCGGGGTCTGCCGAAGGGGAGGGCGGGAGTGCCGGCTGCGCTGCGATCAGGCGGGCCAGTTCGAGCTGGGCCAACTGCTCCAGCACGGGCAGTAGCGCGCGACCATTCGGGGGCGGCGCGAGGATGAGCGGTGGGCGCGCGGCGTCGACCTGAAGATCGGTGACGGTGCTGGTGGTCAGTGCTGCATTGGGGGCGTTCAACAGCATGGGGGCGTCATCTATAAAGCTGGGGGAAGCTGTGCATGCACAAGGGCCCCGGGAGTGCCGGGGCCGCTGGGGCTGCCGTTTCCGGCAAGGTGCATCCGGTCAGAACAGCTCGACCGCACCGGCCGACATGTTCTGCTGCGCTACCGCCTTGTGCGGCGGGCGTTCCCATTCCACGCGCATGTCGCGCAGGCGGTTGCCGGTGCGCTGCAGTGCGCTGACGATCTCCTCGTCGAACACGCCGCCATTGCGGTGCAACAGTTCCTGCAGGGCCAGCGCTTCGCGGTTGATCGAGGTCAGGCGGTCCAGGTGGGTATGCACGCCGCCCAGGGCCTGGGTGGCGATATCTTCGAACTGCAGGGCGCGCACCGCTTCGGCCACGCTGCTGTCGATCGCACGACCGCACTCGGAAATCTCACGCATGCCGTCACCCAGCGAGGCATTGATCTGGGCCACGTTGTCCAGCATCGCTGCCGCTTCGTGACGCGCTTCGCGGGAACGGTCCATGTCGCGCGAGGCCATGTGCGAAACGGTTTCGCGGACCTTGGCGATGGCATCCTTGGAGCTGTGCGCCAGCTTGCGGATCTGTTCGTTGAAGGTGGTCGAGCGCTCTGACAGGTTGCGGACTTCGTCAGCCACCACCGCAAAGCCTCTACCGGCCTCGCCGGCGCGGGCTGCTTCGATGGCCGCGTTCAGGGCCAGCAGGTTGGTCTGGTCGGCAATCGACTTCACGTCTTCCAGCAGCGCGAAGATGCCATCCAGGTGCTGCGCCATCTGGTCGATGTGCTGCACGGTGGTGCTGCTCTGGCCGCTGACCTGTTCCAGTGCTTCCACCAGCTGTTCCATGCGGTGGCTGGCGTGCTGGGCGAAACGGGCCACGTCGACGCCGGCACCGCCATCTTCACCGGCGCGGTCGACGATGCGGGCCAGGGCCTGGCTCTGCTGGCGGGACTTGCGGTTCATCGCGTCGAAGCTGCTGCCCAGACCGCCCACGGCGTGGCGGATCAGGTCACGGGCGCGTTCAACTTCACCGCGCGAACCTTCAATTTCGTTGCTGACAAACTGGCGCAGTTCGGTCAGCAGCTGGTCCTGTTCACGCAGGATGCGGGCATGCTCGGGGGAGCGGGTTGCCTGGGCGCGGGTGGTCCACCAGGCGAAGCCCAACCAGCTGAGCGTCATCGTGGTCAGGATCGCCCAGCGCAGTGCGGCAGGCCAATCCAGGCCGATGGCCAGGGGGAGCAGGAGGGTCAGAACCAGGGGGGCGGCCAGACGGATGAAAATGCGTGAGTACATGGACGTTCTCGGGAGGTGCACGGTGAATGTATCGGCCGTGGCCCCCGGAGCTTTAGCGGCAGTGCACAAATGGGTGCGTCACGTAGAGCCACGCCCTGCGTGGCTGCTGCGCGCCCGGCTTGGTAGAAGCCACGCAGGGCGTGGCCCTACGGGCCTGGCAAGTTCATTGTCTGCGGTCGTTCGGTTCAACGCAGATGGCGGTCCACGGCTTCGACCATCGCCTTGCGCGAGATCAGGAAGTCCCAGTACTGGCCGCCGGTCTGGCGCCACAGGACCGCCGAGCGCACCGCAGCCAGCAGCAGCGCGCGGATCTCGGCAATGACCCCGGCTTGTCCCAGGTAGTGCGGGTTGCCCTGGACCATCACCCGGGGTTTGAGATGGCTGATGGTGTCGGCATACAGCGCGCCAAGGGCCGCCAGCACGTCCGGGTGAGCACTGTCGCCCAGTTCGATGGCCTGGCGCTGGGCGCGGTCGACCCCCTCGCTGACCGCGCCAACTACGTCACCATTGCGCACGAAGGTGCGCTCCAGTTGCAGCACGGCGAGCGCAAGGCGCGGCAGGATCTCGTCCTGGCCCTGGTTGCGGAAGTAGTTGTGCAGCAGGCGCAGGCCCGGAGCCAGCTGGGCTGCAGTGCCGTACACGGCCTGGGGGCTGTCGGCATCGATCCGGAACACGCTGTCGATGGCGGTGCGGACCACGCCGGCCTCCGAATGCCCGGTTTCGGCGATACGGCGCACCTGCTGCAGGGCCTGGGCAATACCGGCCAGCGCTAGCACACGGTCGTCGACGGAAAAACTCATGCAGCTGTTACCTCAAAGGGAGAAGGGGTGGTCCGCAGCCGCTGTTCCAGCGGGGCGTCGGTGGCGGCGATCACGGCACCACCCAGGCAGACCTCGTTGTCATACAGCACCAGGGATTGACCCGGGGTGACGGCCCGCTGCGGCCGGGCGAAGCGTACTTCCAGCGTGCCATCATCGCGTACGTGCACCGTGCACGGCTCGTCCGGTTGCCGGTAACGGGTCTGCGCGGTGCATTCGAACTGCCGGGCCGGCGGCGCGCCGGCAATCCAGTGGGCGGTTTCAGAATGCAGGCGCGTGGACTGCATCCACGGACTCTCGCGGTCCTGGTCCACGTACAGCACGTTGCTGGACACATCCTTGCCAACGACATACCACGGCGCGGCCGGACGACCCCGCACGCCACCAATGTTCAGGCCTTCGCGCTGGCCGAGAGTGAAGTAGAAGACGCCAGGGTGCTGGGCGATCACGTTGCCCTGCGGGTCATGGATCTCGCCGCTGCGGGCGGGGAGGTAGCGCCCCAGGAACTCGCGAAAATCGCGCTCGCCGATGAAACAGATACCCGTCGAGTCCTTCTTGGCGTGCGTCGGCAGCCGCGCGTCGCGGGCGATCCGGCGCAGGTCGTTCTTCTGCAGGTCGCCGATCGGGAACAGGGTGGCGGCCAGCTGGGTCTGGCCCAGCTGGTGCAGGAAGTAGCTCTGGTCCTTGCTACGGTCGGCACCGCGCAGCAGCGCCCAGCGCCCGCCCACCTGGGCGACCCGGGCATAGTGGCCAGTGGCGATGCGTTCAGCCCCCAGCTCGCGGGCGGCGTCCAGGAAGTGCTTGAACTTCACTTCCCGGTTGCACAATACGTCCGGGTTGGGGGTGCGGCCGGCCGCGTACTCGGCCAGGAAGTGCTCGAACACGCCTTGCCAGTACTCGCCGGAGAAATCGCGGAAGTGAAAAGGAATGTCCAGCAGGCCGCACACCGCCACCGCATCGCGGCGGTCGTCCTCGGCGCGGCATTCGCCGCTGCCGTCATCGGCCCAGTTCTGCATGAACAGTCCGGCCACCGGCTCGCCCTGCTGGACCAGCCGCCACGCAGCGACCGACGAATCCACGCCGCCGGAAACACCGACCATGATGCGGGGTGTACTCATGCCGTTTCCTTTACCAGCGAAAGGGGATGGCGCTGGCCGCCAAGGTAATCGTTCACCAGTTGCTGCACCAGTGGACTGCGCAGCCGCTCGGACGCGGCCACAAGCTCAGCCGGGGTCAGCCACAACGCCTGCAGGATCCCGGCGTCGAGCGGCAACGTCGGGTCATGGGCCACCGGATTGCCGGCAAAGGCGAAGCGCAGGAACTCCGTGCCGTCCGGGGCAGTCCACTGGTAGCACCCGATGAAGGCGGTCAGTTCCACCTGCCAGCCGGTTTCCTCCAGCACTTCGCGCACGGCGGCGGCGGCCAGGCTTTCCCCCGGTTCGAGGTGGCCGGCCGGTTGGTTCAGGACGGCGCGGCCGTCGATGGACTCTTCGACCAGCAACAGGCGGCCGTCACAGACCACCACAGTGGCCACCGTCACATGGGGAGCCCAGCGCTGTTCGGATATAGCGCTCACGTCAGTATTCGTCCTGCCCGGTCAAGGCTCGTTCCATCTCGTCGGCGGTATGGGTGGCGGCGTCGATCGCGTCGGCCAGTACCGGGCCCTCGGCGTTGGCGTCCACTTTGACCACGAACATGGCAAGCTGCTGCTGCTTGACCCAGCCGCCCAGCTTGGCGCCCTGGGCATCTTCCAGCAGACGGTTGGCGATCTCGGCGCTGAACTGCGCGGTGGGTGCGTTGTAGCCCGGTGACCATATCTCGCGAATGCGATGGCTGCCATAGTCTTCAACCGCCGAGCGCACGAACACCAGCTGGGTGCGGTCGTGGTCGACGTCGAACACCATCTTGTAGTCGCCGTCCTCGTCCACCTCGTACGGGTAGCCGAGTGCGTCCAGCGCCTTGCCGACCGCCGGATCTGGCGTGGCGGCGTGTGCGCTGAAGGCCGAGGCCATCAGCAGCAGGGCGAGGGTGGTCTTCATGAAAGCCCTGTGAAAGTCCTGTGCATGAGCGAATTGTGACGGGCGCGGCCAGCGGCGTCCAATCCGGCAGGGCCGCGTTTATAATAGATGGATGCCTCGTGAGCCTTCCCAAGAACCCCATCACGACCACGGTGTTGCCCTTGAACCGGCACGTCCGGAGGTCGCTCCGCCGCCGTTCTACCAGGTGATGCTGCTGAACGACGACTACACCCCGATGGATTTCGTGGTGACCGTCCTACAGCACTTCTTCTCCATGGACCTGGACAAGGCCACCCAGGTGATGCTCCACGTGCATACCCGGGGGCGTGGCGTATGCGGTGTGTTTACCCGCGAGGTGGCCGAATCGAAGGTGGCCCAGGTAAACGAATTCTCCCGCATGAACCAGCATCCGCTGCTGTGCACGATGGAAAAAGCGGGATAGGTATGGTTGCCGGCCAGCGGCCCGCACTACCGTGTGGCCGTTTCCGGCTGCGCTGCACGTCCTTTCGAGCAACAGCGCCAAGGAGCCGCCGGGGGGGCGGAGGGCGCGCCAAGGGGCCATGACATTCTCATCACAGCCGGACGGCCAATGCTGGGCGCAGGTCCTGGTATCGGGGTGCGAGTGCCAACACTGTCTGAACGCACCCTTCCACCAGGGTGATGGAATTTCCGCCGCTAGGCCGCATATTGTTCTCAACTGCCGCCGGAGTAGAACATGTTCAGCAAAGACCTCGAACACACCATCGGACAGTGCTACAAGCGCGCCCGTGAGGCCCGGCATGAGTTCATGACGGTGGAACACCTGCTGCTGGCACTGTTGGACAACCCGTCCGCCCAGGCCGTACTCAAGGCCTGCGGAGCGGATGCCGAGCGCCTGCGCCAGGAACTGGAGCAGGCCATTGAGGCTTCGGTATCCCGTCTGGCCGACGATGACGGCCGCGACACCCAGCCGACCCTGGGCTTCCAGCGTGTGCTGCAGCGGGCGGTGTATCACGTGCAGTCGTCGGGCAAGAAGGAGGTCACCGGTGCCAACGTGCTGGTTGCCATCTTCGGCGAGAAGGACTCCCACGCGGTCTACTACCTCAACCAGCAGGACGTGACCCGCCTGGACATCGTCAACTACCTGTCCCATGGCATTGCCAAGATGGGCGAGGAAGGCGAGGTGCCACCGTCGGGCGAGGCCGAAGGGCGCGCCGAAGGTGGGGAAGGCGAGAGCAAGGGCGATGCCCTGGCCGAATTCGCCAGCAATCTCAACGACGCGGCCCGCAGTGGCCGAATCGACCCGCTGGTCGGGCGTCGCGACGAGATCGAGCGCACCATCCAGGTCCTGTGCCGCCGCCGCAAGAACAACCCGCTGTACGTGGGCGAGGCTGGCGTGGGCAAGACCGCCATTGCCGAAGGCCTGGCCAAGCGCATCGTGGAAGGCTCGGTGCCCGAGGTGCTGGCTGACGCGGTGATCTACTCGCTCGACCTGGGCGCGCTGGTGGCCGGCACCAAGTACCGTGGTGACTTCGAGAAGCGCCTGAAAGGCGTGCTGACCGCGCTGAAGAAAATGCCCAATGCGGTGCTGTTCATCGACGAAATCCATACCATCATCGGGGCCGGGTCGGCGTCGGGTGGCACCATGGATGCCTCCAACCTGATCAAGCCGGCGCTGGCTTCGGGCGAACTGCGCTGCATCGGCTCGACCACCTTCCAGGAATACCGGGGCATCTTCGAGAAGGACCGCGCCTTGGCGCGCCGCTTCCAGAAGATCGATATCGTCGAGCCGACCGTCGGCGAAACCTACGAGATCCTGCAGGGGCTCAAGCCCAAGTACGAGGCGCATCACGGCGTGACCTACGCCGACGATGCGCTGCAGGCCGCAGTGGACCTTTCGGTCAAGCATATTGGAGATCGTCTGCTGCCGGACAAGGCCATCGACGTGATCGACGAGGCCGGTGCCCGCCAGCGGCTGCTGCCGGAGGGCGAGCGCAAGGAACTGATCGACATCGAGGAAATCGAAACCATCATCGCCAAGATGGCGCGCATCCCGGCCAAGCAGGTCAGCGCGACCGACAAGGATGTGCTGCAGCATCTGGAGCGCAACCTGAAGATGGTGATCTTTGGTCAGGACCCGGCCATCGAGACGCTGTCTTCGGCGATCAAGCTGGCCCGTTCCGGCCTCGGCAACCCCGACAAGCCGATCGGCAACTTCCTGTTCGCAGGTCCCACCGGCGTGGGCAAGACCGAGGTGACCAAGCAGCTGGCGCTGCAATTGGGCATTGAACTGGTCCGCTTTGACATGAGCGAGTACATGGAGCCGCATTCGATCAGTCGCCTGATCGGTGCGCCTCCGGGTTATGTCGGTTTCGACCAGGGCGGCCTGCTGACCGAGAAGATCGTCAAAACCCCGCACTGCGTGCTGCTGCTGGACGAAGTGGAAAAGGCCCACCCGGACATTTTCAACATCCTGCTGCAGGTCATGGACCGTGGCATCCTCACCGACACCAACGGACGCGAAGCCAACTTCAAGAACGTGGTGCTGGTGATGACCACCAACGCCGGCGCCGCCCAGGCGTCGCGCCGTTCGATCGGCTTCACCCGACAGGACCATGCCACCGACGCGATGGAAGTGATCCGCAAGAGCTTCACCCCGGAATTCCGCAACCGCCTCGATGCGGTAGTGCAGTTCCAGCCGCTGGGCTTCGAGCACATCCTGCGCGTGGTGGACAAGTTCCTGATCGAGCTGGAAATGCTGCTTCAGGAGAAGCACGTCAGCCTTTCGGCAACCCCGACCGCACGCGATTGGCTGGCCCGCCACGGCTTCGACCCGCTGATGGGTGCGCGCCCCATGGCCCGCGTCATCCAGGACAAGGTCAAGCGTCCGCTGGCTGACGAGCTGCTGTTCGGCAAGCTGGTGAATGGTGGCCGGGTCAGTATCGACGTCCGCGACGACGAACTGTTCGTGGAAGCCCAGGCCGAGCCCGAACGACGGCTGCCGGCCACGGTCGAGTAAGGCAAAGGCCCCGGCACTCCCGGGGCCTTTTCTTCTGCGGGTCAGCGGCGCGCGCGGGTTGCGAAGGCTTCTGCCGTGATGGACTCCAGCGTGGTCACGTCGCAGCTGGCAGAGTCGGTGCGCAGCTTGCTGGCGCGGCCACCGCACAGCTGGCCTTCATTGCCGCGGGTGACGAAATCCAGTTTCTTCGAGAACGCGGCGCTGCTGCAGGAGCTGGCAAAGTGCACGATGTAATGGTCGCTGCCATTGCGCAGCAGGATGGAGCGATCAGCACCCTTGCGTACCAGTTGCTGGTCATTGGACAACGTAATGCAGTCGCTGCCGGCGGCGGACGGGGCTGGGGTCTGTGCGTTGGCGGTACCGGCGAGAGCGGCGGAAGCAAGCAGGCACAGCGTGAACAGGGTCTTCATGTCGGGGGCCAGTGGGTGGCGGTCCGGAGTGGACCGGGTGCCAAGATGACGCTGTTCAGGCCCGCGCGAATCTGCTTCAAGGCAGCCTGACCGATGTCAGGGTGAGGCCGGTCATCATGACCAATGGCCCGGTAAGCTGAATTGCGCCCACGCAAAAAGGCCAGCACAGGGCCGGCCTCTTGTCGCAACCCCCGTGGGAGTTACGCCAACCGCTTATTTCATGCGGTAGGTGATGCGACCCTTGGTCAGGTCGTACGGCGTCATT
The DNA here is from genome assembly GCA_050983615.1 of Stenotrophomonas maltophilia. Taxonomy (GTDB): domain Bacteria; phylum Pseudomonadota; class Gammaproteobacteria; order Xanthomonadales; family Xanthomonadaceae; genus Stenotrophomonas; species Stenotrophomonas maltophilia_AZ. Next base: position 2,163,644 of record CP158958.1, read on the forward strand.
TCAACTTTGACGCGGTCGCCAGTCAGGATGCGGATGTAGTTCTTGCGCATGCGGCCGGAGATGTGGGCAATGATTTCATGCCCGTTTTCCAGTCGAACGCGGAAAGTGGTGTTCGGCAGCGTTTCGCTAACGGTGCCTTCGAACTCGATGGAGTCGTCTTTCGACATGTAGTCCTGTGCAGTTCTGTGAACGGCCGATCTGGCCTTAAGGGCGGGCATTTTACGCGTCCCCGCCGGATGATGCAAAGGTATCGTTGATCTGCCGCGCGGGGATCACCCCAAACCGCTGACTCCACGAGCCCACCAAACCCTCTTCACGCACCTGTCGCCTCACCAGGGCCAGAAACTGTTCCCGCGGCCAGTGCTCCGCCCCCATGCGCAGCAGGTGATCGTTCTCCACCTGGGCGTCGAGCAACGGCCAGCCCCAGCCGCGCAGGCAGCGGGCCAGGCCGGCCAAGGCGACCTTGGAGCCACCGCTGACCGCGCTGAACATGCTTTCGCCGAAGAACATGCGGCCGATTGCCACGCCATAGATGCCGCCCACCAAGGTGTCGCCATCGAACACTTCCACCGAATGCGCATGCCCCAGCGCGTGCAACGCTTCGTAGGCCAGCACCATGTCGCCGCTGATCCAGGTGCCGTCCTGGCCCGGTCGCGGGCTGGCCGCGCAGGCGCGGATCACCTTGCCAAAGCAGCTGTCAGCGTGCAGCGTCCAATTACTGTGACGCAGGCTGCGGCGGAACCGGGATGAGAGGTGCACGCCATCGGTGCGGAACACCATGCGCGGGTCGGGTGACCACCACAGGGGGGGCTGGCCCTCCGAGAACCACGGAAAGATGCCGCCCGCATAGGCATTGAGCAGGCGCACCGGCGACAGGTCGCCGCCTACGGCCAGCAGGCCGTCTGGTTCGCGCAAGGCGGTCTGGGCGGGCGGAAACGGCGCATCAGGCCGCGGGTCCAGCTGCCACGGGTAGCGGCGGTTCATGCGGGTTCCCGCGCCTTGAACGGACTGTGTGCGGCGAGCGCCAAAGCGTAGCGCTCGACATCGGCGCGTTCCTGCCGGCACCAGCCTGCCAGCGCACCGGCGAAATCCGGTTCGGCCAGCCAGTGCCGGCTGCGCACCCGCTGCGGCAGGAAACCACGGGCGAGCTTGTGCTCTCCCTGCGCCCCGGGTTCGAAGCGTGCCAGACCTTCGCGCAGGCAGTATTCGATGCCCTGGTAGTAGCAGGTCTCGAAATGCAGGCGCGCCAGCGGTGCGCCGCCCCAGTAGCGTCCGAACAGCGTGTCACCGCCGCGCAGGCACAACGCCCCGGCCACGGCTTCGCCGTTGGCCATGGCCAGGAAGATGACCAGCTGGCGCGGCATGCGGGTAGCGAGGTGTTGCAGGAAGGGCAGGGTCAGGGCCGGGGCGTTGCCGTACTCCGCGAAGGTCTGCAGGTAGAACCCATGCATGGTCTGCAGGTCTTCGACGCTGGCCTCGTCGCCATGCACGATGCGGTAGCTGATGCCGGTGCGGGCGAGCTTGGCGCGTTCCTGGCGGATGTTCTTGCGGTGCTTGTGGTTCATGTCGGCCAGAAAGCCATCGAAGTCCTTCCAGTGGCCGGGGTTGTGCCATTGGAACTGGATGTCTTCGCGCAGCAGCCAGTGCGCGTCGAATGCCGGGTCTTCATCCTGCGGGTGAAAATTGACGTGGGCAGAGGACCAGCCCATTCGCTCCACCTTATCGCGCAATGCGCGTACCAGCGCAGCGCGATCGGCGCTGTCGCGTGCCAGCAGGCGCGGCCCGGTGACCGGTGAGTACGGCACCGCGCCCAGCCACTTGGGGTAGTACTCCAGTCCATGCCGCGCGTAGGCATTGGCCCAGGCGTGGTCGAACACGAATTCGCCGTGCGAGTTGTCCTTCAGATAGCCCGGCACGGCACCGACCAGGGCATCGCCCTGCCATAAGGTGAAGTGACGCGGCCGCCAACCCCATTCCGGGCGCAGGCAGCCGTGCGCTTCCAGCCCGGCCAGGAAGGCATGGCTGACGAACGGGTTGGTGCCGTCGTGCAGGGCATCCCAGGCATCGGCAGGGAGGTCGGTCAGGCGGTGCAGAAAACGTGACTCGGTCATGCCCGAAGGATAGGGCAGCCGTGGTGAAAAGGGGCGATCCCACCGCACCCCGAGCCAACCACGACATCCCGTAGGGACACGCCATGCGTGTCCAGCGCGATCCAGCCGTCGTCATTGTCAATACAAGGCGCATAGGAGGCGAGCTGCGCCATCTGTGATGTCGTCGGTCCTCAGTGGAACGTCAAGGGCAGGGCATGCTTTCAGGCGCTGTTCGCAAGTTCGACGCAAAAAACCGTTGACAGCTTCGGAGGACTGTTTTTGGCGAGAAACAGCTCATTTTTCACGCCCCTGAAAGTGCGACGAAGTGCGCACTTTTGACGTATCGCGAGGAGCAGAGTCCGCCGGCGCATCGCCCGATGCGCGAACGACATTCAAGGAGCATCAACATGGTGGAAAACATCCCGCGTCTCACCTCGGGAAACCGCGCACTCATCCTGGGCATCGCATTGGCGCTTCCGCTTGCGGGGAACGCGCAGACGTTTGGGTACGAAGAATCCGAAGGCTGGGTTGGGCAGGGGGAGGCTGAGTCAGTCCCGGAAAGGAGCAAGGAGGTCGGTACCCACGAGCGGACGGCTTCTGCCGTCATGGCGGTCGATGCGCGGAAAGAAGAGCAGACTCCGGTGGTCAGGCTGTCACCTGATGTTTCGAGCACTGCGGCGGAAACGTTGGTCGATAATGACAGTGAGCTCGATGCAATCGTGACTCAAGTTGCGAGAGAAGCGGTAGAAAGGGTTGAACTGCTTGACGGACAATCACGCAGTCGGAGTGTCGTAGCCTCGGTAGATCTCAATGAAAGGCTCGTCACTGTCCGTTTGGATAAAGGGTTTGTTCCGAGCAGCTACGGCGCAGCGTTCGAGGATCAGCAGAGCCTGATTAGCAATGCGATTCTGCATGTGGCTGAAAAGGTGGAGCCCCTCCGAGGGGTGAAGTACCTCTATGGTGGCTACGACATCCATCACTACTTTCCCGAAGTGAAGGCTGCCGACGACGAGGCGCGCCGAGCGGGCGAGCTGCGAAGAATGGCTGAGGAAAGCCGCGCTGCCGACTGGGGGGCGGCCGAATCATATGGAGACGTGGACGAAGCGCTGATTCACCTTCTGGAGAAGGAGGCGTCAAGAAAGGTATCTGCCCACGTTCAGGCCAAAGACGTGCTTCGTGTGATCGGTGTCAAAGTAACTATCGATGTATCCAAACAACGAATCCTGGCAGACATCGGAGAAGGCTACAGGCCAGAACCAGACGGTGACGAAATGTTCCTGCAGGAGCTGGCAGTGACGCTTCGACATCACGCAGAACAAGCTGGGTTTCCGATCAGTGACGTGGACATCCATTTTCAGGGGCATCCGCTCAAGTACTACTACCCGGAGGAGCTGAAGGTGCCTCCGCGCGCCAGGAACAATCCCGCGAACCAGACCGCGATGGTTTCAGCTGGCCATGGATTGGTTCGCGTGCACCCTGCGCTCTATTGGGACTACCAGCGACCAGTCGCTTTCGGATTTCGTGAGGACATGATCACGCCTGCCTATGGGGACGCCCTGCAGCGACTGCTCGAGGAGCGCAGCACGCTGACGGTTCATCGGGCCAGGAGTCGATCAATGGAGCTTCACCCGGATGCGAATCGGCCATGGGAGCAGATGTCATCCAGGTATCACATCAAGGCGCTGCTTCCGGATCGCGGTGATCTATGGAACTCGCTCCCGAATCTGGCCACCAACGACCGGGAAGTGAAAGAGGACATTCGCGTGCGCCCTTTGTACGCCAATCACATGGGAGCAGGCACGATGATAAGCCTGCACACGAACGGAAATGACTCAAGTACGGTTCGCGGAGTCGAGGTCTACTACCACGTTGACAAGCCGGGGGATCGTCCGCTGGCTACAAGCGTGCTGTGTGGAATGCGGGAGCTGATTCGTGCGCAGCCCGGATACGAGAATTTTCCGGTACGGGAAGGTGCGAACGCCGGGAACCATGGAGAGAATCGCATCGGCACGATGCCCTCGGTGCTGGTCGAAATCGCCTACCACTCCAATCCGGAGGATTCGGCCGCCTTGCAGGACCCGATTTTCCGCACTGCTTCCATGAAGGGTGTGGAAAAGGGCATCCGCCTGTTCCGCGAAGGCAAGACCTGTGAGCCTTTCGTGTTGTCCCCGCTGCCAGATGTCTCGTTGCCGACAGGAACCTCAAAAGAGCAACCCATGGTGTTCGCCGGCAACCCACAGTTCCCGGTCACCACGGAGTTCACCACCGCCAATTGCAGCAAGCCGGGTGCGTGCAAGCCGAGCAAGACGACCTTCGACGACCCGAATGCACCAATCAAGGCGAACATGCGCTGCCACGGCACCCTGACCGGCACCGCCCGCTGGAGCGTGGTCCTGCGCGACGTCGACGGCGTTGCCACGGCCCCGGTGGAGTTCCAGCAGACCTGCCACAAGCCCGGTGCCGCGTAGCGACGCGCCATGCGCGTCGGCAGAAACCTGTGGCCACAAAAAAGGGACGCGCATGGCGCGTCCCTACGGGGTCCATCCGACCCGCGGGCCGGTCAGGCCAGCGCGCCCTTGGCATCCAGGTAACGCTCCGCATCCAGCGCGGCCATGCAGCCGAAGCCGGCCGAGGTGATCGCCTGGCGGTAGTGCTGGTCGGCCACGTCGCCGGCGGCGAACACGCCCTCCACCGAGGTCTGGGTGGCGTTGCCGCCCAGGCCCGAACGGATTTCCAGGTAGCCGTTGTTCATGGCCAGCTGGCCGTCGAACAGGGCGGTGTTGGGGTGGTGGCCAATGGCCACGAAGAAGCCATGCGCACTGATGTCGCGGGTGCTGCCGTCCTGGGTGGACTTCACGCGCACACCGGTGACGCCGGCGTCGTCGCCCAGCACTTCTTCGATGGTGTGGTGCCACACGGTCTCGATCTTGCCGGCCGCTACCTTGGCGAACAGCTTGTCCTGCATGATCTTTTCCGCCTTCAGGGTGTCGCGGCGGTGCACCAGGTAGACCTTGCGGGCAATGTTGGAGAGGTACAGCGCCTCTTCCACGGCGGTGTTGCCGCCCCCGACCACCACCACGTCCTGATCACGGTAGAAGAAACCGTCGCAGGTGGCACAGGCCGACACGCCGCGGCCCTTGAAGGCTTCCTCGGTCGGAATGCCCAGGTACTTGGCGGTGGCACCGGTGGCGACGATCAGCGCGTCACAGGTGTACTCGGCACTGTCACCGATCAGCTTGAAAGGGCGCTGCGACAGGTCGGCCGTATGGATGTGGTCGAAGATGACCTCGGTCTCGAAGCGCTCGGCATGCGCCTGCATGCGGGTCATCAGGTCCGGGCCCATCAGGCCGTGGGCGTCGCCCGGCCAGTTGTCCACTTCCGTGGTGGTCATCAGCTGGCCGCCCTGCTGCAGGCCAGTGATCACCACCGGCTTCAGGTTGGCGCGGGCGGCGTACACGGCGGCGGTCCAGCCGGCCGGGCCGGAACCCAGGATGACCAGCTTCTGATGACGGGAAGGCTTGGAATTGCTCATGTAGACTCGCGTAAAGAAGAGTGGGGCGGGGGGCCGGTGGTGATTGCCGGTGCCCATGTTCACGCCATAGAGTGGCGGCACGGGCGAGGTGATTCAAGGCGACCCATGGAACGCGGCAACCTGCGGGGGGCAGGGCCGGGTCCATCAGGGGGCTGCGGCAGGGCTTGCAACGTCCTGCCTGAAAACTGCGCCGCAGTCGTTTATTATCAAGCACTAACAGAGTATTCCCAAGGTCTGGTCTAAGGTGGCGAAACAGGTCCCGGAGCGATCCAAGTCAACCGACAGCAAGGCGTCATCGCGCCGGGCTGCACCCGCGCCGGCTGCGGACAATCCGCGCCGACAGCGGCTGTGGCGTGACCTGGGGCTGATCGCCATTGCCCCGGCGCTGCTGTATCTGGTGGCCAGCCTGTTCACCTATTCAGCGACCGATCCGGGCTGGTCGCACACCGGCAGCGTGGTGGCTCCCATCCACAACATGGGCGGGCGGGTCGGTGCCTGGGTGGCCGACGTGCTGCTGCAGCTGTTTGGCTACATGGCCTTCGTGCTGCCTGTCGTGCTGGGCGCGGTGGCCTGGTTTGCCATGTTCGGGCTCAAGCGTGAGAACACTTCGGAACATGACCTCGACCCGGCGCTGCGGCTGGTCGGGCTGGTGGGCTTCCTGATTGCCGGCACCGGCTTCCTCCACGTACGCCTGTTCACCGGCGATGTTGCCCATGCGGGCGGCATCCTGGGCCGGCTGGTGGGTAATTCGCTGACGGCGGGCTTTGGTGCGCTGGGCGCGAACCTGTTCGTGCTGGTGCTGCTGCTGGCGTCGATCACGCTGGCCACCGGGCTGTCCTGGTTTGCGGTGATGGAAAAGATCGGTCGGGCGATTCTGGCCATTCCGCCGTTGCTGGACCGCAAGAAGGAACAGGCGAGCGAATGGCAGCAGACCCGTGCGATGCGGGTGGAGCGTCAGGAAGTCCGCAAGGTCGACGCCGAGGTCCGTGCAAAGCGCGAGCCGGTGAAGATCGAACCGCGCCCCGAACCGGTGCTGGAAAAGAGCGACCGGGCCAAGCGCGAAACCCAGATTCCGATGTTCCGTGGCGTCAATGGGGATGGCTCGGACCTGCCGCCGCTGGCCCTGCTGGATGACCCCAAGCCGCAGCCCAAGGGCTATGACGAAGAGACGCTGGAGACCCTGTCCCGGCAGATCGAGTTCAAGCTGAAGGATTTCCGCATCGAAGCGCAGGTGGTGGGAGCCTACCCGGGCCCGGTGATCACCCGTTTCGAGATCGAGCCCGCCCCGGGTGTGAAGGTCAGCCAGATCAGCTCGCTGGACAAGGACATCGCGCGCGGCCTGTCGGTGAAATCGGTCCGCGTGGTTGACGTGATTCCGGGCAAGTCGGTGGTGGGTCTGGAGATCCCCAACGTCACCCGCGAGATGATCTACCTGTCCGAACTGCTGCGCTCGAAGGAATACGACAAATCCGCCAGCGTGCTGACCCTGGCGCTGGGCAAGGACATTGCTGGCCGGCCGACGGTGGCTGACCTGGCGCGCATGCCGCACCTGCTGGTGGCCGGTACCACCGGCTCGGGTAAATCGGTGGCGGTCAACGCGATGGTGCTGAGCCTGCTGTACAAGGCTTCGCCGAAAGATCTGCGGATGCTGATGATCGACCCGAAGATGCTTGAGCTGAGCGTCTACCAGGGCATTCCGCATCTGCTGGCCCCGGTGGTCACCGACATGAAGGAGGCCGCCAATGGCCTGCGCTGGTGCGTGGCGGAGATGGAACGCCGCTACAAGCTGATGAGCGCGGTTGGCGTACGCAACCTGGCGGGCTTCAACAAGAAGGTGAAGGACGCCGAGGACGCCGGCCAGCCGCTGATGGACCCGCTGTTCAAGCCCAACCCGGAGCTGGGCGAAGCCCCGCGTCCGCTGGAGGCGCTGCCGTTCATCGTCATCTTCATCGATGAATTCGCCGACATGATGATGATCGTCGGCAAGAAGGTGGAGGAGCTGATTGCCCGGCTGGCGCAGAAAGCCCGTGCCGCCGGCATCCATCTCATTCTGGCTACCCAGCGCCCGTCGGTGGACGTGATTACCGGCCTGATCAAGGCAAATATTCCGACCCGCATCGGCTTCCAGGTGAGCTCGAAGATCGACTCGCGCACCATTCTCGACCAGTCCGGTGCGGAAACCCTGCTGGGCCACGGCGACATGCTGTACCTGCCACCGGGTACGGCGCTGCCGGACCGCGTGCACGGCGCGTTCGTGTCCGACGAAGAAGTTCACCGCGTGGTGGAACATCTCAAGGCCAGCGGTCCGGCGGATTACATCAGCGGCGTGCTCGACGAAGTGCAGGTCATGGGCGATGGTGTGGTGGTTGGGCCGGGTGGCCTGCCCGAGGCCAGTGCCGGTGCCGGCGACGAGTCCGACCCGCTGTACGACGAGGCGCTGCGCATCGTTACCGAAACCCGGCGGGCGTCCATTTCGGGCGTGCAGCGCCGGCTGAAAATCGGCTACAACCGCGCCGCACGGCTGATCGAGGCCATGGAAATGGCCGGTGTGGTCAGCCCACCCGAGCACAACGGCGACCGCAGCGTACTGGCACCGCCCCCTCCGAAATGATGTGCCGGTTGCGCCTGCGCAGCCCGCCGCTGCCGTAGTGTCGCCGCTGGCCGGCAACCAGGCTTCCATCCATCAGAACGCTCAAGGACCCTGCAATGATGTCGATCCGATGGATCCTGGTGGCGAGCCTGTTGTCGGCCCCGACCCTGGCACATGCCCAGACGGCGGTACCGGCCCCTTCGCCGGATGCCCCTACCCACGCCAGCAGCGCGCCGGCCGGCGACGCCCAGGCCAGCAACAACTACAGCTTCGTCCGCTACCGCGCCGACTACGTGGTGCGTCCGGATGCCGGCAATGTGCAGACCGAGGAATACGAGATCCTGCTCAAGACCAAGGCAGCGGTCGAGCAGTTCAGCCAGGTGCGGCTGAGCTACAGCGAAAAAATGGAAACGCTGGAGGTGTTGTCGGCCTACACCATCACCGCCGACGGGCAACGCCGCGAGGTGCCCGCCGAACGCATCTACACCCAGGAAAGCTATTCCAGCGCGGCCGCGGCGATGTATGCCGACCGCAAGGTGCGGGTGGTGGTGTTTCCCAACCTGGCCCCGGGCACCCGGCTGGTGTACCAGACCCGCCGCACCCAGACCCAGCCGTACTTCCCGGGCTACTTTGGCTTGTGGGAAACGTTCAGCGTCTTCAACCAGTACGACGACGCCAGGGTGACCCTGACCGCACCGGCCAACCTGCCGATGTTCGTGGAACAGCGGGGCGTGCAGGGCAGCACCCGGCCGAAGCGGCGCGGGGAACTGGCGCAATGGGAGTGGCGCTACCAACGCACCACCCCTATGCCGGTACAGAACTGGACGGCGGCGGCCTGGGAGTTCAGTCCCACCATCATGGCCAGCACCTATCAGGATTGGTCCGAGCTGGCGCGCGCCTACCAGGCCAAGGCGGGCGTGGCCGCGCAGGTGACCCCGGGCATCCAGACCCTGGCCGACCAGATCACCCGTGGCATCAGCGGCCGCCGCGAGCAGGCCGATGCGCTGTATCGCTGGGTGGCACAGAACATCCGCTACGTTGCGGTGTACCTGGGCAATGGTGGGCTGGAGCCGAATCCGGCGCAGAGCATCCTCGATAACCACTACGGCGACTGCAAGGACCATGTGGTGATCCTGGAAGCGCTGCTGGCCGCCCGTGGCATCGACAGCACGCCGGTGCTGATCGGCGCGGGGGGAGGTCCCACCTTGCCGGCGGTGCCGATGCTGGGGCGGTTCAACCATGCCATCACCTACGTGCCCGAATTCGATCTGTATCTGGATTCAACCAGCACTTATGCCCGCTTCGGGCAGCTGCCAGAGGGTGATCTCGGCGTTCCGGTGCTGCACACCCGCACCGCCGCCCTGGCGCGCACGCCGGCCAATGACAGCACGCGTAACGGGGCCGGCTTTGCGGTGAGCTTTCGTTTCGACCGCGAAGGGAATCTGCAGGGAGGCACCGAACAGGATCTCCGCGAGGTCGGTGAAATAGGGCTGCGCGCCGCGTTTGCGCGCCTCAATGCGCAGAACCGCAGCCGTGTCGAAGAGTCGATCATGGCCTCCTCCGGCTTTGACGGCAGCGGGCAGCTCACCTTGCTTGGCGACCCGCAGGACCTTGCCCAGCGGTTCAACTATCGTTACGACTTCCACGCCAGCGACTATGTCGACTTCGGCGTGGTTGGCGGCATGCCGCTGCCGGATGCACCGGGTGGCGAGTCGTTCCGTGACATCTACAGCAACGCCTCGGCCGAGCAGAATGCCACGCCGTTCTACTGCAACGACACCCTGCGCGAAGAACGCTACCGGCTGGAGTTTCCGGCCGGCGTGCCGATCGTGGCGATTCCGCGTGATCTCGACTTCCGCAATGCCGCAGGCGAGTACCAGCTGCGCTGGAGCCGGGAAGGGCAGGTGATCATGGCGCAGCATCGCCTGCACCAACGTGCCGTGCGCGGGACACAGGGGCTGTGTCAGCCTGCGGACTACCCCGCGTTCCGCGAGCTGTACCAGCAGGTGCGACGCGGTTTCCGCGGGCAGGTGGTGTATGGCGACCTGCGCACGGTGCAGGCCGATCTATAATGCGGGCTGTCCGATGTACCGTTGCCGCATCAGCCGCGGCACCCGCTGCACCGCCCATTCAGCTTGAGCCGGGCACACTGCCTCCATCCTTCAATATCACCTGGATACCCGCATGCAGACCTCTTTCCGTCGCCACCTTGTTGCTGCTGCCCTGGTCTGTGCCAGCGCCGTATCAGCCAGCGCCTGGGCGGGCGGGCGCGATGAGCTGAACCGTTTCACCCAGGGCCTGAAAGGCCTGGACGGGCAGTTCAGTCAGCAGGTGTTCGACAAGAACGGAAAGGTCAAAGAAAACACCAGTGGCCGGGTCGCCTTGTCCGCACCGAGCAAGCTGCGCTGGGAATACCGGAAGCCGCACGTGCAGCTGATCGTGGCCGATGGCAAAACCGTCTGGGTGTACGAGCCGGACCTGCAACAGGCGACCAAGCGCGCGCAGGGTCCTGAAGAGCAGAACAGTCCGCTCGTGGCGCTTATCACCCCGGCGCTGCTCGACAAGCAGTACGACGTCAGTGAAGAAGCCGCGCCGCGTGATGGCCTGCAATGGCTGTCGCTGAGCCCGAAACGTGACACCGAAACCGCCTTCCAGTACGCCGCGCTGGGCTTCAATGCGCAGGGTCTGGCCAGGATGGAGGTGCTGGACGCGGTCGGCCAGAAGACGGTGATCAGCTTCAGTGACTGGAAGCGCAATCCTGCCTTCAGCAAGGACACCTTCACCTTTACCCCGGCAAAGGGCACCGACGTCATCGGCGATTGATCCCCGGCTGCTTTGCGCGGGCATACAATAGGGCGTGGCCAGAAACCGAACGACATTCAATGGTCCCGATCTGCTGACCGTGGATCGCGACCACCTGCGCCCGCTTGCCGAGCGGATGCGCCCCCAGACCCTGGATGAAATGGTCGGGCAGAAGCGCCTGCTCGCCCCGGGCAGCGCGCTGCGCCGCGCGGTGGAATCGGGGCACGTGCATTCGATGATCCTATGGGGGCCACCGGGGTGCGGCAAGACTACGCTGTCGCTGCTGCTGGCGCATTACGCCGACGCCGAGTTCCGCGCGATTTCGGCCGTACTGTCCGGCCTGCCGGAGGTACGCCAGGTGCTGTCGGAGGCGGCGCAGCGCTTTGCAGAAGGCCGCCGCACCGTGCTGTTCGTTGACGAGGTGCATCGCTTCAACAAGGCCCAGCAGGATGCATTCCTGCCGCATATCGAGCGCGGCACCATTGTGTTCGTCGGGGCCACCACCGAGAACCCGTCATTCGAGTTGAATTCCGCGCTGCTCTCACGCTGCCGCGTGCACGTGCTGGAAGCGGTATCGCCGGCCGACGTGGTCGAGGCCCTGGAGCGGGCGCTGCAGGATCCGGAGCGGGGGCTGGGCGCAGAGCCGGTGCAGGTGAGCGCAGGGGCGTTGCTGGAAATCGCCACTGCGGCCGACGGTGACGTGCGTCGGGCGCTGACTCTGCTGGAGATCGCGGCGGAACTGGCGGGCGGCGACGACGGGGTGATCACCCCGGAGATGCTGCAGCAGGTGCTGGCCGACCGCACCCGCCGCTTCGACAAGGGCGGCGAACAGTTCTACGACCAGATCTCGGCGCTGCACAAATCCGTGCGCAGCTCCAACCCCGATGCCGCCTTGTACTGGCTGACCCGGATGCTGGATGGAGGCTGCGACCCTGCGTATCTGGCGCGGCGCCTGACCCGGATGGCAATCGAAGACATCGGCCTGGCCGACCCCCGTGCGCAAAGCATGGCGCTGGAAGCGTGGGATATCTACGAGCGGCTGGGCAGCCCGGAAGGCGAACTGGCCTTCGCGCAGCTGGTGCTGTATCTGGCCAGTACCGCCAAGTCCAATGCGGGCTACGCGGCCTTCAATCTGGCCAAGGCCGAAGTGCGCGAAAGCGGCACCCAGGAAGTGCCGCTGCACCTGCGCAACGCACCGACCAAGCTGATGAAAGAGCTCGGTTACGGCAAGACCTACCAGTACGACCATGATGCCGAGGGCGGCATTGCGCTGGACCAGACCGGCTTCCCGGATGCCATGGGCGAACGGGTGTACTACGAGCCCGTCCCACGAGGGCTGGAGATCAAGCTGAAAGAGAAGCTGGACCGGCTGCGCGCAGAACGTGCGCAGGCCCGCGCCGCGAAGGGTCGCGCATGAGCCTTCTGCCGGGTGCGTGGTGGCAGCAGCTCGGGCTGGTCATGCTGGGGGGCGCAGTGGGGGCGTCGCTGCGCTTCATCATCGGCGACGCCATGCTGCGCCAGTTCGGCACCGGTTTTCCGTGGGGAACGCTGACCGTCAATCTGATCGGGGCGTTTGCGGTCGGTTATGTGATGGTCTGGCTGCAGACCAAGGGCGCGGCGGCCCCGTACTGGCGGGCCTTCATCATCGTGGGCATCATCGGCGGGCTGACGACGTTTTCGTCGATGATGCTTGAGACCGTGCTGCTGGTGCGCAACGGGCACGGCTGGGTGATGCCGGTGTATCTGGCGGTCAGCCTGCTGGCGGGTTTCGCGCTGGTCTGGGCGGGGGCCCGGGTGGCCGAATCCACTGCCTGACGTGGTATCTTTCGCGCCCCCGTTTTTCCTCCCGATCCGTCATGCGTGATGAAGATGACCCCGGCACCCTGGAGCTGATGCTGCCGCGTAAACGTGGCCGGCCACCCACGTTCGGATACGCGATGACCGATGCCCAGCGGGCGGCACGCTACCGTGCGCGCCGGGCCGGGCAGGCGGGGCACGCTGACGTGCGCACCTGCAGCGACATGGTCCTGCTGGACAAGATCCGCGCATCGATCACGGCCAAGGATCCGGAACTGACCGGGTTTCTGGTGCATGTGCTGTGGCAGCGGTACCCATTGCAGTTGAAGTAGGGCAACTGCGTGTCAGCAGCGTCAGCGCCGGGCGCAGATAACCCATCAGCCGTTCCACCTCCAGCCAGTCGGTGGGGTCCTCCAGATCCAGTTCATGCAGGTCGGACGCGATTCCCGCCAGTGACGGTTGACCCAGCATGCGCAGCACCCCGGCCAGGCGATGGGCGTGGTGGCGCAGGCGCTTGACGTGGTGCGCGCGCAACGCTTCATTGATGGCCTGTTGCTCTTCCAGCACAGCCTGCAGATAGTGCAGCCACATCGGATCGTCGTTGGCCGTCGGTGACGCGTCCGCAACGCCCGGGGTAGTGTTGCCCAGCCCGAGTAGCGACAGCAGCTGACGGGTATCCAGGGGCTTGTAAAGCGCCGCATCCATACCGCACTCCCGACAGCGCTGTACGTGTGCCGGTGCGTCATTGGCGGACAGCGCGATCAGCATGGCAGGCGGGCGCTGTTGTTCCAGTTCCTGCCGACGCAGCAACCTGGCCAGTTCGTAGCCGTTGATATCGCCCAGCACGCAATCCAGCAACACCACCCCACAAGGCTCGCTGGCCTGGATCTGCAGGGCAGCTGCAGCGTCGGCCGCGGTGCTGACCGATGCACCCAGAGCCGCCAGCTGCCGGCTGACCATCGTGCGGTTCAGCGCGTGGTCTTCCACCAGCAACAGCGAGCGCCCTGCCAGTGGCTGGCCGACGGGCCCACTGTCGGGGGCCTCGATGACCACCGGCAGCAGAACCTCGAAGCTGCTGCCCTGGCCGGGCACGCTGCACAGGGTCAATTGGCCGCCCAGTGCCTTTACCAGGTCGTTGCAGATCGACAGGCCCAGGCCGGAGCCGCCCACCTGGTGGGCGTCCGCATCGTGCACCTGGGCGAATGGCCTGAAGACGGCGTGTTGCTGGTCCAGCGGAATTCCGATGCCGGTGTCGTGGACGCCCAGCAGCAGGGTGGCGCGCTCGGGCTCCAGCTTCAGTTCCAACTGGATCTCCACGCTGCCATGTTCGGTGAACTTGAGCGCATTGCCGAGCAGGTTGTTCAACACCTGGCGCAGTGCGTCGGCGTCCACCCACATGCGTGGCAGCGGGTCAGTCAGTTGCCGCACGGTGAGGGTCAGCCCTTTGTCCTCGGCGCCGGGGCGGTGGGTCGCCGCGCACTCCAGCGCCAGCTGCCGCAGATCCTGCCAGGCTTGGCATGGCTGGTATTCGCCGGCGGCAAGACGCGAATAGTCCAGTGCGTGCCCGAGCAGCTGGCGCAGTCCGGTTCCGGCGGCACGTGCGGCATCGGCCAGCTGCTGCTGGCCCTTGTCCAGGCCTGACTGATGCAGCAGGTCCACCGAGGCCACCAGTGTCTGCGCGGCATTGCGGACTTCATGGCTCATCGTGGCAATGAACCGGGCCTGCTGACGCTCGCTGCGTTGTGCCGCCAGCTGCGTGCGGCGCAGCCAGAAGCCGGCAGCAAGCAGAAACAGCACGGTCAGACCCATGGTCGCCAGCTCCCAGCCGAAATGCTGCGACAGCACGGCGATCGACGGTCCACTGAAATAGGTTGCGCGGGTCCAGCGCTGCATCAACAGTGCATGCTCCTGCGGGCTGATTGATCGCATCGCCTGGTGGATCTGATCCAGCAGTGCGTGGTCCTGCTGCCGCACCACCAGGTGCAGGCTGCCTGGCAGGTTGCCCGGCGCTCCATGAAGCAGCAGGCTGTCGCCGTGATCGCGGCGCACCACCGGTCGCATGGCCACGTCCAGCTCCAGCGCCACGTCGGCAACGCCGGTCTCCACCGCCGCCAGCGCCTCGCGGAGCGTGGGCACGGCCATCGTCTGCAGGTGGGGGTGATAGGTGGCCAGCCACTCGGCGTAACGGCTTCCGCCGATCACGGCAATGCGGCGCAGATGCGCCAGTTCGGGTGGGTTGGGGTGGGTGTGACGGCTGGCCAGCAACGCCTGCCCGCGGTAATACGCGGGCGAGGCGACCAGCGTGTCGCAGGGCGCACCCTCCAGTCCACCCAGCAGCAGCATCAGATCGGCCTGGCCGTCACACAGGGCCTGAAGGGCGGCGCGCGCGGATTCCACCCGCTGCTCACGAAAATTCAGCCCGGTTTCCTGACTCACCAGCTGGGCGTAGCTGCTGACCAGGTTGGCATCGCGCGCCGCCCGGGTTTCCGGCGTAAGCAGACGATGCTGCGAAGGGTCCGCCGCCACACGGATCGCGCGGGTGCCGTGGGAGGCATGGGCGGAGATCGCCAGCAGCCAGGTCACCAGCAGCGCTGCGGCGCAGCAACGAGACGTGCTCACAACACCGCCAGCTGATGGCGCAGCGTGAACAGGTCGCGGTCGGTGCGCAGGCCAAGCTTGCGGAAGGCGGCATGCTTCTGTGTGCTGATGGTCTTGATGCTGCGGTTGCGGACGGCGGCAATCTCGGTGACGGTCATTCCGCTCAGGCACAGTTGCAGTACCTCACGTTCACTGGGCGTCAGCCGGTGTTCGGCGTGTTCATCCCGATACCCCTCGGGCAGATGAATGTGGCCGGCGGCGACCCGGCCGACCGCGCGGGCCAGCTCGTCCAGTGACTGGCTCTTGGATACCACGCCAGCGGCACCGGCGGCGATGGTGTTGGAGATCATCACATGGTGGACATTGGCCGAGAACATCAGCAGGCGCACCCGCGGGAAGCGCCGGCGCAGCATGCGCAGCAGTTCCATGCCCTGCAGGTCGCCTTCGGCAAGCGCGTAGTCGATGACCGCCACGTCGACGTGACAGCGGGCCAGCGTGGCAATCAGCGCGCTGCTGCGTGCATGATTGCCCACCACCTCAAGCCTGTCGTTGTTGGAAAGATGGACGCAACTGCCATGGCGGACCACGTCGTGGTCATCGAGAAGGGCAATCTTGAGAACGGACGGAGGGCATTTTCCGCACACGGGACCTGGATGGCGCTTGGACAAGGGAGGCACGCAATCGTGGGATTTGCGCCATTCTTACTTCTTGAACGCGTCACAAGGTTCTTCTGACAACAGATTAGGATGATTCCTATAAGCGGGGCGGGGGAAGATGACGCCTCCCTGCCACCTGCCGAAACGTCGTTTTTTGAACCAACCGCGCGGGGAGGCCCGGGCGCTGCAGGCTCTCAGCGCTGACCGCGATCCAGCAGGCGCGCGAACTGCGCGGCGAGATCCAGGATGATCGGCTCGGCTGCCGGTCGATGCAGTAGTGCGACCTCGAAGCTGTCCATGGGTGAAAACCCCTGGCGCGCGCCCAGCACGCGATGGTCGCGGGTAACGGCGCGGGCGGGCAGCAGGCTGATGCCCATGCCATCTGCCACAGCACCCTGGATCCCGCTGAGGCTGGAGCTGGTGAAGCTGATCCGCCAACGTCTGCCCTGGCCCTCCATTGCCGCAATCAGCTCATCCCGGTACAGGCCACGCGGTGGGAAGGTGACCAGCGGTACCGGATCCTCCTGCAGGCGCGGCGTGCGGGCGCTGTCCACCCAGCGCATCGGTTCGGGCCAGCAGGCCATCGCCGGCCGGCTGGCGCGTCGTTGCTTGACCAGGGCGAGGTCCAGCTCGCCGTGGTCGAAGGCCTGTGCCAGATCGCGACTCAAGCCGCTGGTTACTTCCAGCTTCACGTGCGGGTGGCGGCGATTGAAGCGGCCAAGCAGTGTACTGGTGCGGCGGCTCACAAAATCTTCCGGTACGCCAAGACGCACGGTGACCGCGACGGTGGCGCCGGCCAGCACCTCGCGCATCTGGTCGTTGAGGGCCAGCATCTGGCGCGCGATACCGAGCAGGGCGTGGCCGGCATCGGTCGGGTGCACGTCACGATTGGCGCGCACCAGCAAGGGGCGCCCGGCAACATCTTCCAGCCGCCGGACCTGCTGGCTGACAGTGCTTTGCGTGGAGTGCAGCCGCGCCGCCGCCGTGGTGAAGCTGCCGCAGTCGGCAACCATCACCATGGCGCGTAGCAGGTCCAGATCGAACAGGGTGCGAGGGGAGGTAGCGCGGGCGGTCATGGCCGCTCAGCATACGCCACGCCGCGCAGCAGACGCGCACTGGTGTCACGCAGATGCTGCTGCAGTTCGGGCGGGGCCAGCACCTGGAACTCCACCTCCAGCATGATCAGCCAGATCTCCAGCAGTCCGGGGGTGTACTCGGCGCAGCGCAACAGACAGCTGTCCGCGTCGTGTGGTTCCAGCGTGCCCAGGCTGGACGGCACGCGCTGTCGCATGGCGGCCAGCGGCGCATGCAGCACGACCTGCGCTTGAACCGCGTGACTGGGCAACGCGAGAATCTGTTTGACGTATCGGCCAAGATCGCCATCGCCGGGCGACGGCCGCGGTCGGAAATGCACGCCGACCTGCGGCGCGGCCGTGATGCGGTCAATGCGGAAGGTGCGCCAGTCCTGTCGTGCCGTATCCCAGGCGACCAGATACCAGCGGCGTTCGGCCTGGACCACCCCCTGCGGCTCGACATGGCGATGACTGCCGACGCCGTTGCGGTCGGCGTAGTCAAATCGCAGCTGCAACTGGTCGCGGCAAGCTGCCGCCAGGGTCCCGAGCAGGCCGGCATCGACCACCGGTCCGCCGGGATGGGTTGGCACGATCGCCGTGCGCAGGGCATCGAGGCGGCGTCGCAGGCGCAGCGGCATTACCTGTTCCAGCTTCACCAACGCGGTGATGGCGGTCTGTTCAATGCCGCTGATGGTCCCGGTCACGGCAGTGCGCAGTGCCAGTGCGGCGGCCAACGCTTCTTCGTCGTCCAGCAGCAGCGGCGGCAACGCCCGGCCTGCACGGAACGCATAGCCGCCCGCCACGCCGCTGCTGGCCTGGATCGGATAGCCCAGTTCGCGCAGTCGATCAATGTCGCGGCGCAGGGTGCGTGCGTGCACGCCCATCTCGGCGGCCAGTGCAGGGCCGGACCAGTGGGGCCGAGACTGCAGCAATGACAGCAGACGAAGCAGACGGGACGAGGTGGTCAGCATGAGCGCAGGATCGTCACAATTGAGGACAGGAACTGTCCGCAATGGTCGCTAGCCTGTGTCCATGGTGCAAGCCCTGGAGGCGGCACCGCGACGTCCCTCAACACAAAGGAATGCACACATGTCTTTGGTCTTCTATTGGCACCCGATGTCCAGCGCCACGCCGATTGCCTGCGCGCTGGCGGAACTGGCTGTACCCCACGACCGGGTCCGCATCGACATACGCAATGGCGAACAGCGCACCCCGGAGTATCTGGCCATCAACCCGAACGGCAAGGTGCCCTGCCTGGTGGTGGATGGCACGCCCATCTTCGAAGCGCTTGCCATCCACCTGTGGCTGGGTGCGCGCTTCGGCGTTGCCCAGGGCCTGTGGCCGGCCGAGGGCACGCCCGAGCGCCTGCAGGCCATGTCGTGGTGCGCCTGGTCGTATGTCACCTACGGGCCGGCCATCAATCGACTGCGGCTTGCCAGCAATGAAGGCGAACTTCAGAACGCCGCGCACGCCGATGCCGCGCGTGCGTTGGTGCAGGAACTGCTGGACATTCTGGAGGCGCGGCTGAGCGGGCAGGACTGGATGGTGGGCCAGGCGTATTCCCTGGTCGACCTGGTCGTGGCCCAGGTGGTGGGCTATGGGGTGTACGTGGGGGCGCGGGTGGAGGGCCACCCGGCCGTAGCGCGCTGGCTGGGACAGGTCACGGCGCGGCCGGCAATGCAGGCAGATGCTTGACCTGCATTGGAAATGCAAATGTCCTGCATTGTGAAATTTAACTGGTGAATATGCATCCCTGCGCCGTAAGGTGCAGGGATCTTCCCATTGTGACCTGCCATGAAGCATTCCGTAGTGATGCTGTCCCTCTTGCTGGCGATGTCGCCGGCCGTCTCCGCTGCCGAGCGGGCCGATCTGATCATCCGCCATGCCACTGTGGTGGATGTGGAGCAGGCGACCACACATGCCGACCAGGCGGTGGTGGTGCGCGGTGATGCCATCGTGGCAGTGGGTGCAGACGCCGTCATTGCAAAGGCATGGAGCGCCGCGCGTCGGATTGACGGCAGCGGCCGCTATCTCATTCCCGGCCTGTGGGACATGCATGTGCATTTTGGCGGTGGTCCAGAACTGGTGGACGAGAACAAAGCGCTGTTGCCGCTGTACATCGCCCACGGCATCACCACCATCCGCGACTGTTCCGGCGACCTGCCTGGCCAAGTGCTGCAATGGCGCGACCAGATCGCTGAAGGCACGCTCGAAGGCCCGCGCCTGTTCACTTCCGGGGCCAAGATCGAGGGCGTCAAGCCGGTCTGGAAGGGCACTATCGAGGTCGGCAGCCGCGATGACCTGGAAGCCGCATTCAAGCGCCTGCGCGACGATCGCGTGGATTTCGTCAAGATCACCGACAGCACGCTGACTCCGGACCTGTTCCTGCAGGCGGTGAGCGGTGCGCGTGCCAACGGGCTGCGTGCATCGGGCCATATTCCGATGGCCCTGACCGTGCAGCAGGCGGTGGACGCGGGCATCAGTTCGATCGAACACCTGGACTACGCCTACAAGGCCGGGGTCAAGGACGAAGCCGCCATTGCCGGCGATTTTGCCGCTGGACGGATCACCCGGGCGGAGGCCAACCAGCGCCTGGATGTCGGCTTTGACCGCGAGACCGCATTGGCGGCGTATCGGGGGTTTGCGGCCAAAGGTGTATACGTGACCCCCACGCTCAACGGTGGGCGCATCCTGGATTTCCTGGACCAGGACGATCACGCCGATGATCCCTACCTTCAATACATCGGGCCGAAGCTGCAGGGCACCTACGCGTGGCGCGTCGAACGCGCGGCGAAGGCGACGCCGGCGCAGATTGAAGCGCGCCATCAGCAGTATCACCAGGTGGCGGCGGTGCTGCCGCTGCTGCAGCAGTCCGGTGTCACGATCATGGCCGGTACCGACGCCGGCTTCCTCAACTCGTTCAATTATCCCGGCATCGGGCTGCACGACGAGCTGAGTCTGTTCGTCAAGGAAGGATTGACCCCGGCCCAGGCGCTTTCAGCAGCCACCCGTGCCGGCCCCGCCTGGTTTGGTCAACTCGATCGCTATGGCAGCGTGAGCCGGGGACGCGCGGCGGATCTGGTGCTGCTGGATGCCAACCCACTGCAGGACATCGACGCCACCCGCCGTATCAACGCCGTGGTGATGCGCGGACAGGTCTATGACCGTCAGGCACTGGATGCATTGCTGGAGCGCACGCGTGCCCAGGTTGCCGCATGGCGCACTGCGGCCAGCCCTTGAACGATTGAATGATGCAGCCCACGACGCCCCGCCTGACGGGGCGTTGTGCGTTATGGACACGGCCTGTCACGGAGGCGCAGGCGAAGCCCTGATCGCAGACCGCAAGTATTCCTATCCCGCCTTGAAACAAGTTGCATGGGGTGGTGCGGGCAGGCGCGCCTACTCTGCGCGTCCAGTTTGGTGTGCGGCGACGACAGCGGCACACAGAGCGCTCCGCCGTGGGATCTCTTGCGATGAAACGACTGCTGTGGCTGATTATGTTGTCTTCCGGATTGCCTTTCGTCGGCAATGCTGCCGCCCCAAGTATCCAGGTCGGGGCGATGTATGAGTACCTTGAGTCCGATCAGGCCAGCCTGCTCAAACGCGTTCACAACCGTGGAACGGCCACGGCCTTTGTCCGGGTGATGATTACCGAGGTGGTCTATGACCAGGACCTGCGTGCGCATGAGCATGCCGTAGACGCCACGGCAGAAGGCGGGGACGGCCTGATCGCCAGCCCGGCGCGCCTGATCATTCCTGCCCAGGGCCAGCAGGCAGCCCGCTTGGTATTCCTGGGCGACCGCAGCCGCGAACGCTACTACCGCGTACGGTTTGTGCCCGTGCTTCCGAAGGCGGCGGATGAGTTCGCGCTGAGCACCGAGGAAGCACGCGACTACGACGCGCAACTGTCCGCCGGGGTCAATGTACTGGCCGGCTACGGCGTGTTCGTGATCGTTCACCCGGACGGCGCGCACTACGAGGTCCGCACCGAGCACGGACCCGACCATGTTGTGCTGCGCAACGTCGGCAACAGCACCGCTGTGCTGGACGACCTGCGTGCCTGCATCGCCAGTGGCCGTGCCGAGAACTGCAGCCCCGCCCAGCGCATCCATCTGCTGCCGGGCCGGCAGCACCGCCTCGATCAGGACCAGGGTCAGCGCTATCGGCTGCAACTGGTGGAAGGCGAGCGCCGCCGGGCCCTGCATCTGCCCTGACTCATCCCGTTGTTCAAGCCCCGCCGCGCGGGTTCCGAGACGCGGCATCCGTTCCAACCTTCTGTGGAGATGACGTTATGCGTTTGATGACTATTCCCTGTGCCCTGGCGGGCGCGCTGCTGCTGGCCCCGCTGAGCGCGCTGGCGGCGGTTGAGCAGTATCCGTTGCAGGTGACGGTGGAGGCAGTGGTGCCTTCTCCGACCGGTCTGCAGATATCGCCGGTGGGCGACTGGGCCGGTCGCGTGCAGAGCATGCGCTGGAACCTGGCGACCGAGCGACTGGATCCGATCCGTCAGCAGATTGACATGAAAAGCGGGCTCGGCGCGATCGTCGCCTACCTCAGCAGCGAGGCCCTTCTGACCAGTGCCGGCAATCAGATCGGGCTGACCGTCACCGTGGCGGGTCAGGAGCTGGGGGTCGGCGCAGCGGCGGCAGCCGAGGTTGCCAGCGCCACTGAGGCGGCGGCCAGCAAACGTGCGGCGGTGGAGATTCTGGCCGCTGGCCCTGGCGTGGGCGGCTATGCGCAGGGCAACTACCAGGGCAACGTCTTCATGATGTTTGAAAGCGGCACCCCCTGATCTTTCCTCACGCTGCGCCGGTGCCGTGCGGCACCCGACCGGTTCCGCACGGTATCCGCCTGCGCGCGTGCCGCCCCCGTATCAACTCTGCTGGATTCCCCATGTCGCGCCTGCTTCCCTTGTCGACGGCAATGCTGCTGTCCTGCCTGCCTGCGTCCGCCAGAGCGGCTCCCATGGCGCTGGACAGCCTGCATCTGCTGGAGCAGGCCGGACAATTGCCCGATGACTTCCAACATCACTTTTTTGACGCGCCACTCATCCTTCGGGTCGAGCTGGACGGTCACTATCTCGGGGATGCGCGGGCGGTTCTGTCGCGTGACAACGCCGTATCGCTGCTGGAGTTCGTGGAGCACGGTGGCAGCCGTCTGCCAGAAGCGGAGCGGGCACGCTGGCTTCGCGTGCTGGCGATGCCGCATCGGCTCGGTCCGTGTGCGCGTGACTGTCCCGCGGGCATGACACAGCTGCACTACAGCCTGGAAAGCTCATTGCTGTCCATCGCCAGTTCCGCGGCCGACCCAGGGTTCGGCACGGCGCCACGCCATCACGCTCCGCCGCAAGGAGGAAGCCGGGGGCTGATCCTGCACCACCAGCTCAACGCCTACGCCAGCGAGGGGGCGACGCACGCGGGTCGCTACGCACTGGACGCGCAGGCCAGCCTTGGCAACTGGAGCGTGGACGGACACTACCAGGTGGATCGTGGCGGCGATGCCGACAGCGGCGTCCGTCACGTAGTGCAGAGTCTGTACGCGCAACGCGAATTCAACGACCATTTTCTTCGGGCGGGTTACTTCATGCCGAATTTTCACGGCGTCACCCGGCAGCCACGCGCCGCCAGCAGCCGGGTATTCACCACCGTCGGCATCATGGCGGGTTCCTCCGACAGCCTGCGTGTGGACGGGCAGGCGTCCAGCCTGTATCCGGTCTACGTCACTGCCAACCGCGAGGGGCGGGTTGAGGTGTATCGTGACGGCGCGCTGATCCAGAGCCAGCCGGTGCGCCCGGGACTGCAACGGCTGGACACACAGCGACTTCCTGGCGGCATCTACGAGGTGGAGCTGCGGGTCATCGAGGATGGCCGCGAAGCCACACGCGAAACCGCTGTGATTCACAAACCGTCGCACTGGCGGGATCCCAGCCGACGATGGCGCTACAGTGCCTTTGCCGGCGTGCAGCGCGGCCTGCTGGACAGCGTGGACGACCCACAGGCCGGCAAGGTCGGTGCAGGTGGGGTGATCAACTACCTGGCCCACGCCCGTGCCGTGCTGGGCGTGGCCGTACAGAAGATTGGCCATGCACGGGCCGCCGCCGGTTCGCTGGACTGGCAGATCAACGAGCGCGCAAGCCTGTATACCAATGCCTATACCTCCGGTGCCGAAGGCCATGGCGTCGACCTGCAGGGGTTGATGCGCTATCGGAACGGCAGCGTGATGGTCTCGCACAACCGCAGCTGGCAGGAGCGACGGTCGCTGGACGTGCCCTGGTACGTGACGAACGAGATGACCGAGCTTCGCGCAGGCTGGCTGCAGACCAGCGCGATCGGACTCAACCATCGCGTGGGCGACAGCGGTCACCTCGCCGCGCGTGTCTCGCAACAGCGCGGCGTCAGCCATGGTGCCGGCATCGATCTTTCGTTCAGCCGTCGGCAGCGCCTGTGGGGGAGCGACGCCCACTGGCGGGTATCGCTGTTCGAACGGCCTGGCAGTTCCAGCACCCGCCTGCGCCGCAATCGCGGAGTCGACCTCAGTGTGAATATTGCGTTGGGCCGCGACGAGCGCCGTTTCAGCGGCAGCATCGGTTCGCGCGCAGGTCGACAGAGCGGGCGTGAGCTGTATGCCAGCCTGGGCGTGCAGCAGGCGTTTGAACAGGGCTTCCTGCAGGGCGTTGGCGTCCAGGCCACAGCAGACCGCGACGGTGTCGGCGCCAGCGGCAACGCCCAGTTCGAGCATCCCGCGGTGCGCGGCGACGCGTATCTGCAACGATCGTCGCTGCACGGTGAGCGCAGCGGCGGCGTGAACCTGGAAAGCACACTGGCGGTGGGGGGTGGGCGGATGGCGATCACCGGGACCAGCCACCTGGGCAGCACGCGCACCGGAATGATCGTCGATGTGCGCTCGGACGTTGCCGACGTCGCGCTGCGTGCGCATGATCGCCAAGGCAGCAGCTACGTGCTGCGCCCGGGCCGCAACCTGCTGCCGGTGCCAGCGTACCGGGCCGGGACGTTGCAGATCGATTTCGAGGGCCGTCGCGCGCCGGCTGCCAGCATCCAGCCGGCGGTGCTGCCGTATCACCTTAACCGTGGCGGTGTCCTGCATGGTCAGATCGAGGTGCTGCAGACTGTGACCGTGCTGGGGCAGATACGCGATGCGCAGGGACGACCCCTCACCGGTGCCCGCGTAGTCAACCACGCGGGACGCAGCGTCACCGAAGCGGACGGTTTTTTCGCATTGGAAGTGAGTCGCCGCGTGCCGACGCTGCAGGTGGAGCACCCGGACGTGAGCCAATGCTCTTTCGTGCTGGATGGCAAGCTCACGCGGTCGCAAGGGGATGTGTGGATGGCGGGTGTCCTGAAGTGTCCGCCTGCGGGTCTTGCACAGCGCGGGAATACACCTGCTGGAGAAGCGCCATGATCTTCAAAGCGCTGACCTCGACGCTGTTGGCGCTCGCCCTGGCGGGGACCGCCGGCGCGGCGGACGTGTACATTACGGCCGAGTTCAAGCCGGATCTGAATGATCCCGGCGTGCGCACCTTCACCAACACCACGCCGTGGACCGGCGTATGCGCGCAGGCGCACATGGAGCGGTGCAGACAGAACAACTGGTGGAGCATCGACACCACGCTGCGCGGTAGCAAGGACGCCGTCCGCGTAACCGACTGGGGTCCGGATGGGTTCTACATCCGCATGCCGCCACCGCGGACGGTGCAGGTCACCTCGGAGGACGGGGCGAGCACGTTCGACCTGGACCTGCGCATCATCGGCGCAGCGATGCGCTACACAGACGAAGAGGGCGACGGCGCGGCCTACTTTGCGTCCACCGGCGGCGCACTTGGCTGTGATTTCGGCATCACCGGAAGCGGCCCCTACACCCTGATGCGCATGCTGCTGCGTCGCGATGGTGGCCACGGCTCGGCGGCGTGCTCGCTGCATTGGGTGAACACCAACAACTACGCCATTCCCATGCTGGATTTCGTGTACGCACTGGACACGCCGGCTCCGTTGGACATGCGTAGTGGCATCTACACCGGCTCCACCGTTTACAGCTTCGGAGGCACGGGCGAGGGCACCGACTTCGATCTCGGCAACGGGGTAGCCCTGAATGACCGCCTGGTGCATGTACATTTCCGGCTGGATGTGCAGCATGCGTTCCGGCTGGACGTGCCGCCTGGAAGCGACAAGGCGCTGCTGCTGCCCACGGGCGGCTGGCGGGGATGGACCGAACAGGGCATCGTGCCGGCCGCACTGGAGCGGGAGCTTGCGTTCGGCGTGAGCAGCAGCGGGCGCTTCAGTGTGTCGCTGCAGTGCCAGTTTCCTCAGCCTGACGGGCGCTGTGGCATCCGCAACACCACGGTCGATGCCGAGGATGCCCCTCTTGACATCGCGCTGACGCTGCCGGGTTTCCGCGACGTTGCCAGCGGGGCTGCCGCCGTGGCGGTGATGCTGAACAGCCTGGGCTCACCACCGGTGTTCGGCGCCGACACGGTGGTGATCGGGCGGCCGGCGCGGTTGCGTCTGGCAGTGCAGGGGGCCCCAGTGCAGACGATGCTGGCGCACCCGGGAACGCGTTATCGGGGTGATGTTACCGTGGTGTTCGACGCAGATCCGTGATCAGCAGCCGGACAAACCCGGCTCTACAAGTGATACCCATTCGCATTTGCGATACACTGGGTCGATTGTGATTCCTGGTGTCGCATTTGTGTCCAGCCGCTTTCCCGCCTCTTTCGCCGCCGCGTTGCGCCGTTTCGCCGCCGTGGCCATGCTGTGCCTGCTCGGCATGAGCAGCGTCCACGCCCAACAGCGCAATCCGCTGCAGAAGATCGGCCAGACGGTGCTGGATGAACCGCCGCAGTCCTACCGGTTCGAACGTTTCTTGATCGACAGTGCCGACCATTCGCGCCGCTGGCGAGTGAACGTGGGGCTGCCGGTTGCGCCGCAGAAGGCACCGTCCCCCGTGCTGTACATGCTGGACGGCAATGCGGCTGCGATGGTGCTGGACCAGTCCATGCTGGCCGAACTGGCCACGAATGCGGCCCCGGTGCTGGTGTTCATTGGTTATGACAACGATTTGCGGGTCGACTCCGCCGCCCGCACCCAGGATTACACTGCGTGGATCGACGTTGCTGATGACGAACGTGGCCAGACCGTGGCCAGTGGCGGCGGTGCCTTCCCGTTCCTGGACATGATCGAGCGCCAGATCAAGCCCCAGGTGGAGAAGCGGGCTCGCATTGATCCCAGCCAGCAGTCGTTATGGGGGCATTCGCTCGGCGGACTGTTCGTGCTCAGCACCCTGTACACCCGTCCGGCGGCCTTCCAGCACTACATCGCGGCGAGTCCTTCGCTTTGGTGGAGCCAAG
The DNA here is from genome assembly GCA_050983615.1 of Stenotrophomonas maltophilia. Lineage (GTDB taxonomy): Bacteria > Pseudomonadota > Gammaproteobacteria > Xanthomonadales > Xanthomonadaceae > Stenotrophomonas > Stenotrophomonas maltophilia_AZ. Next base: position 2,190,143 of record CP158958.1, read on the forward strand.
GGGCACCACAGCGGGACATGGAAAGGCAGTTCGTCGACAACCGCCGTGGGCAACCGGCACAGCTGACCGTGATGCTGGGCGGCGATGAACGCAGCGGCAACCGTGGCGTGCGGGACATGAACAACCCTCGTGTGGTGGCGCACCTGCGCCGCATTGGTGGAGCCACCCCGGATGCGGCCTGGCAGCTGAGCCAGCGCCTGGGCAATCTGCCCGGTCTGCAGGTCAGCTACCGTGAATTTCCCGGGCTGGGCCACGGCCCGATGCTGCCCGCCTCTCTGCAGGCCACCTTGAGTCAGTTGTATGGCATTGCCGACCGCAGTGCCAGACCGACGGCGGCCGACCGCGCCGCAGACTGATCCCTTTTCCCCTACCCAGGTAGTGCGTGGCACCGAGCCACCGCCGTGCCACAGCGGCCATGCCAAGGCAACTCATGTGACACCGCGCGGTGACCCGCGTCCCCAACGTAAGGAGTCTGACATGTCCCGATTCACCCCCCTTGCCCGTACCACCCTGGCGCTTGCGTTGGCTGTTGCCAGCAGCAGCGCGCTGGCCCAACCGGTGTTCGACGCGCCGGCCAATGGTTTCCGTGGCCAGGTCAGCGCCCGCAATGAAAACGTGGTGCCTGGCAGCGACGCACAGGTTACCGGTCGCCAGTTCGTACCGGGGCAGCAGATCACCCTGCTGCGTGGCGACACCGTGCTCAATACCGTGCCGGTGGTGGTCGACGCGCAGGGCAACTTCAAGGCCACGGTGACCGTGCCGGCCGACGCCCTGCCGGGCCAGCATCCGCTGGTGGTGCGAGCCAGCCAGCCGGCCGCCGCCGCAGTGGCAACCCTGCGCGTATCGCCGAACCTGCCACTGAGTGGCGAGAAGGCGTTCAGCCTGGCGTCCGGCAAGCTGGTGCAGGGCCTCTACCAGAGTGCCTACAGCCCGGCCGCCAATGCCCTTTATGTCACCTCAGCAGTTGGTCGCCCGCCGGTCACCCAGTCGCAGCTGTTGAAGGTGGATCCGAAGTCGCTGAAGGTGGTCAAGGCAATCACCCCGGCGCAGGTGCCGGACGCCAAGGGCGGGAGCGTCTATGCGGTGTACGGCGTGGGCGTGGATGATGCCAATGGCAACGTCTGGGTCAGCAACACGCGCCAGGATACGGTGGCGGTGTATCGCCAGTCCGATCTGGGCCTGGTGCATCAGTTCCCGGTCGGTACCGTACCGCATGCCCGCGACGTGGTGATCGACAGCCAGCGCGGCAAGGTGTTCGCCTCGGCGACGGGTGAAGACCACCTGTCGGTGTTCGACGCGAAGACGCTCAATGCGCTGCAGCCGGTCACCCTGGAATCGGGCGTGGATGATGGCAAGTTCGTGCCGATGAGCCTGACCCTGGACGTTGCCGGCGGAAAGCTCTACACGGTCAGCATGGGCACCCCGGAAGCGGCCGTGATCGACGTGGCCAGCGGCCAGGTCGACAAGGTGATCGACCTCGGCAACGCGGTCAGCGCCTCGGGTGTGGCCGTGGACGCGAAGAACAACCGCCTTTACGTCGCCTCACAGGGCAGCGACAACCTGCTCATTGTCGACATTGCCAGCGGCAAGGTGCTGCACGATGTGGCCGTGGGGGCCGGTGCGCTGAACGTGGCGTTCGAGCCGGTGTCCGGCCTGGCTTACGTGACCAACCGGGGCGCGGGCACCGTTACCGTGGTGGATGGAAACGGCCAGGTGGTCGGCAATCTGGACGGTGGCACCTTCCCCAATCATGTGAGTGAGGACGGCAAGGGCAACGTATTCGCGGTCAACAAGTCGCGTGGTGTCGAAGACCCCAAGGGCGACCGCGTAACCCGCATTGCCAAGCGTCGTTGAGTTGAAGCTGCGCACGGGGCACCTGCCTCGTGCGCCTATCTGGAGAGTCTGATGCGTTTACCGATCCCCCCACGTCCCCTGCTGCTGGTACTGGCACTGGCGGCGTCATTGAGCGCCTGCAGCGACAAGCCGGCCTCCGCCGGGGCAGGTCAGCCTGCGGCTGAGACCGCCACGGCAGCGGCAGACACCGACGCACTGCCGGCGGGCTGGCAGCGCGTCGCGGGCACCGGGGTGCCCAGCGTGCAAGGGCTCTCTGCGGTGCTGCCGGTAACCATGGTGTCCGATGATGGCGCGACGGTAACGGTCGCGGATACCTCGAAGATCATCGCCGGCGGCGACGATATCATCGCGGTGATTGAAGCGTTGGGAATGGGCGGGCAGGTCTATGCGGCACCGCTGCGCTCGGCCACCGTGTCCGGGCGCAATGCACCGAAGCAGTTCCTGTTCAACCGCACCACCGGCGTAGAGGGCGTGCTGAGTCTGGAAGGTTCGCTGTTCCTCGGCAACAGCCTGCGCCGGCACACCGAACTGGCGAAGAAGCTGCGCGGCGCGGGGGAAGCGGCGGTCGTAGTCGACGATCTGCAGCCGGCTCCGGACAAGGTGCGCAAGGTGGCCACGGCGTTGGGCGCGGCCGCAGCCGGCGAGAAGCTGGCTGCGCAGGTACAGGCGCAGCTGGATGAAGCTGCGGCGGTGGCGAAGGCCAGCGGGCAACATCCGCGGGTGATCCACCTGTCGGCCACCGGTGCCGGCGGCGCGCCGACGGTGGCCGGTGCGGACAGCGCCTCAGGGAAACTGATCGCGCTGGCCGGCGGGGTAAACATCGGCACCGAGGCCGGCGTGCAGAACTACTCGGCGCTCAGCAACGAAGGCGTGGTCGCGGCCGCACCGGATGTGATCCTGGTGACCGAGAACGATCTGCAGCTGTTCGGTGGCGAAGCGGGGCTTTGGAAGGCGTATCCGACCCTGAAGCAGACGCCGGCGGGTGCTGCCAACCGGGTCTGGGTGATGCCCGACGTGCAGCTGAAATCGACCAGCGTGGAGTCGGGCAGTGGTGCGCTGGCACTGGCCAAAGCTCTTGCGGCGTTGCCGACAACGTGATGACCGGTCGTACCCGACGCGGCACCGGGGGCTGGGTGCTGCTGGCGATGGCGCTGGCGCTGCTCGGCGCGATCCTGGCGTCATTTGCAGTCGGGCCGTTGCGCCTGCCGCCGCTGGAGGTCGTGCAGGCCATCGGGGTGAAGCTGGGCTGGGTGGATCCGGCGCAGGTGAGCACGCGCGACCTGGCGGTGGTGTGGAACCTGCGTATTCCGCGCGCCCTGCTGGGCGCGTTGGTAGGCGCATCGCTGGCGATGGCCGGTGCCAGCCTGCAGGGCTTGTTCGGTAACCCGCTGGCCGACCCGGGAATCGTGGGGGTGACCCAGGGTGCGGCGCTTGGGGCGGTGGCCGCCATCGTGCTTGGCGCAGGCAGTGTCGGGGGCTGGACCTTGCCACTGGCAGCGTTTGCGGGCGGCGCAGCGGCAATCAGCCTGACCTATGCGCTGGCGCGACCGGGCCGCAACGGCGGTACGGCCACCTTGCTGCTGGTCGGCATTGCAATGGCGGCATTCTGTTCGGCGGCGATCGGTTTTCTGACTTACATCGCCAGCGAGAGCGAGCTGCAGTCACTGGTGTTCTGGCAGATGGGATCACTGGCGCAGGCGGACTGGGGCGATGTGGCGGCGGCGACGCCGGTGTTCGTGCTGGGTACGCTGGCGCTGTTGCGGCTGGCAACGCCGTTGGACATGCTGGCGCTGGGCGAGCGTCAGGCTCAGCACCTGGGGCTGGACGTTCAGCGCACACGGTTGAAGCTGATTGCGTTCAGTGCGCTGCTGGTTGGGGCGGCGGTGGCGTTCGCGGGGTCGATCGGCTTCGTCGGTCTGGTGGTGCCGCACGTGGTGCGGATGCTGGTGGGCCCGGGGCATCGCTGGCTGCTGCCGGTGTCGGCGGTAACGGGCGCGCTGCTGATTGTGGTGGCTGACACGGCGGCGCGAACGTTGGACCCACCGGCGGAGATTCCGCTGGGACTGTTCTCGGCGGCGCTGGGGGCGCCGTTCTTCCTGTGGCTGGTGCTGCACCAGCGGCGGAGCGGGGCGGTATGAGTACGCCATTTCTTCGCTTGCAGGGGGTCGGCCTGCACTATGGCGAGCGCGCGATCCTGCATGACATCACGCTGGGGTTCTCGCTCGGCACGCTGACGGCGCTGGTGGGGCCGAACGGGGCGGGGAAGTCGACCCTGCTGGCGGTGGCGGCAGGGGATGTAGCCGCTGATGCCGGGCAGGTGATCCTGCATGAGCAGCCGATCGCGCACTGGAAGGCCAAGGCACTGGCACGCGAGCGGGCGGTGATGCCGCAGGACCATGCGGTGCGTTTTGCATTCACGGTGGACGAGGTGGTGGCGATGGGGCGGCTGCCGCATCCTGCGGACCCGGCACGCGATGCGGCGCTTATCGAGTCGGCGCTCGGCGAGGCAGAGATGCAGGGGTTGCGTACTCGCGAAGTGCGCACGCTGTCCGGCGGCGAAGCAGCGCGTGCAACGTTTGCGCGGGTGCTGACCCAGGACACGCCGCTGCTGCTGCTGGACGAGCCAACAGCGGCACTGGACCTGCGCCACCAGGAACGCACCCTGCGTGCGGTGCGCGAACTGGCGAACAACGGTGCCTGCGTGATCGTGGTCGTTCACGACCTCAATCTGGCGGCCGGCTACGCAGACCGCATCGTGCTGCTGGAGCAGGGCCGGGTCGCGGCAGACGGCACGCCCGACGAAGTACTCACCCGCGAGCACATCGAACGCGTGTACCACCAGCATGTACTGGTCCTGCGCCATCCCCAACGCGATGTGCCGCTGGTGGTTGTGGCGGACAGCTGATCGCTGGCATTGCGCCAACGGCTCGGATTGCATGATCCGCGCCAACAACTCGGATTGCATGGTGCACGTAGAGCCGGGCTTGCCCGGCTGCTGTTGGTTTTTGGCGAACAACCAGCGCTCATCGGTTCTCTGGTTTGGCGGCTCGGGATGGGCGTTCCGGGGGACGCTGGGTAGTGCCGGCCGCTGGCCGGCAACATCGTGATGCTCGATCGCCGCTTGCACGTGTGCGCAGTCCTGCGCACACGGCAAGACCGGGGTTGGGCGTCCTGCCCAACCCGTCGGGCGCATGCGCCCGACCCATGCGGCTCACGCCCCCTCCAGCCCACCCCGAGCCGCCCTCGACAGTGTGGCGGTGGCCATCGGAGATCAAAATCAACGGCGACCGTGATCAATGGTCATGCGTTACCGGATGTTGTCCGTTTCACGGCGATCGTCTGTCGACCGATCCCACCAGGGCATTTCCGATTCCACCGGGGGCGACGTGCTTTTGATCTTCGATGGCCACCGGCCAACTGTCTGGGGCGTGCCGGGGTGGGTTTGCGGGACCGTCAAAAACATGGATGTTTTTGACGAGCCTACATGGGTGAAGGCGCACGGCTTGCGAGGCACTGCCTCGCGTGCGACTGAACGCCCAACCGCTGGCGGTTGGGCCGGGCCCCGGAGGGGGATTCACGGCGTGTCCCGCAAACCCACCCCGGTACGCCCAAACACGGAAACCGATGACCATCGGCTGTTCGCCAAAAACCAACAGCAGCCGGGCAAGCCCGGCTCTACGTAGTGCATGCAATTGCAGTGCGCATGTCCGCGGCAATCAAGTGCATGCAATTGCAGTGCGTATGTCCGCGGCAATCACGCGATCAGATCACCAGCCGAATGTCGCCGTCGCCATCACCGTGCGGCCGCTGCCGTAGTAGCAGGACGAGACGCCGGTGCAGGTGGAGACATAACGCTTGTCGGAGAGGTTGCTGGCGTTGAGTGCGACCTGTACATGCGTGCTGCCCAGCTGGCCCAGGTCGTAGCGGATGGCCGCGTCAAACAGGGTATAGGAGGGAATGCGGTACAGGTTGGCGCTGTCGCCGTAGCTTTCGCCGTTGTAGCGCGCGCCGGCTGCCAGGCTCAAACCGCGCAGTGCGCCGGCCCGGAAGGTGTAGTCGGCCCAGAACGAGGCCGTGTAGTCCGGCACCATCGCCAGCTGCTTGCCGGCATAGGCGCTGGAACGGATCATCTCCGATTCCATCCGCGAGGCTGCACCGATCAGGCTGAAGCCCTCGAACGGCGTGATGCGGCCTTCCAGTTCGACGCCGCGCACACGGCCCTCGTCGCCCTGGATCGAGCACACCGTCGTGCCCGTGCTGCCGCAGCTGCGGTGCGCCGGATTCGGGTCGTCCACGATCATGTTCTGCTGGCGCAGGTCATACACGGCAAGGGTCAGCAGACCGTCCACATTCGCCGGCTGGTACTTCAGTCCTGCTTCCCACTGCTCGCCGGTGACCGGGTCGAACGCATTGCGGGTGAAGCTGTCCAGGGGGGATTTGGTCGACGGCTGGAACGACTCGGCGTAACTCACGTACGGCGTCAGCCCGTTCTCGAATACGTACAGCACGCCCGCACGGCCGGTGAACGCCTCGTTCTTGATCACATTGTGTGGACCCGGCTGGGAGATGCCGGTGGCAATGTTGCGGGTCGCGCTCAGCGTGTCGTCCTTGGTCCAGTCATAACGACCGCCCAGAGTGAAGCGCCAGTTCGCCACCGCCAGCTGGTCCTGCAGGTACACGCCGCTCTGACGGTTCACGCCTGCCGTCGGCGTTTCCGTGCTCACCGTGGGCTGGTAGTTGTAGTACATCGGGTTGAAAACATCGATGGCGCGCGGATTGCTCATCGCGCTGCGCACGCCCTCCCAGTCGGCACGCTGCCAATCCCAGCCCAGCAGTACGGTGTGATCCACCGCACCGGTGCTGAAGCGTGCCTGCAGACGCGTGTCAAAGGTGTCGCCGTCGGAATCGCCGGTGCCCTGTACGCCGCGACGGTTCTGGGTGCGGCCATCGGCATTGAGCGCGCCGAAGGTCACCACGCCCCGGTACAACGAATCGACGTGGGTGCGGCGCGCGTTCTGGATCAGAGTCAGATGATCGTTGAACGCATGCTCGAACATCCAGCCTGCCGTCCACAAGGTACGGTCGAAGGTGTTCCAGCCGGGCTCGCCTATGAAGGTGGTGTTCTTCATGTAGCCGTACTGCGTCGGCTGCAGCGTGCTTGCCAACGGCAGGAACTGATAGGTCGAACCGCCATCATCCTTCTGGTACATGCCCAGCAGGGTCAGGCGGGTGCGCTCGGCAATCTGCCACGTGTAGCTGGGGGCCAGGAACCAATGTTCCTGCTCGGTGTGTTTGATCTGGGTCTCGCCGTTGCGATACAGCCCGACCAGGCGCCCCAGATGGGTGCTGTCCGCGGTGCCCGCGCCCACGTCGAAGGCGGTGCTGTACTGGCCGTTCGCATCCACACCCAGGCGCAGCAGCTGTTCCTGGTCCGGGGTCGGGGTCTTGCTGACCTGGTTGACCATCCCGCCGGGTGCCATCTGTCCGTACATCACCGCGGATGGACCTTTCAGCACTTCCACGCGGGCCAGGTTCCAGCTGTCGAACATGCTGCGGTTCCACTGGCTGCCCTGCGGCGCGCGCATGCCATCCAGGGTCACGTTATTGGCCCAGCTGCCGGCATCGAAGCCGCGGATGCGGAAGTCGTCGACGCGGTTGTCGATGCCGCTGCTTTCCAGGCTGACACCGGCCACGTAACGCATGGCGTCATTGAGCGACTGCACACCGCGCGCGTCCAGTTCCACACGTTCGATCACCGAGACCGACTGCGCGGTCTCAGCAATCGCGGTGCTGGTCCTGGTGGCACCGCTGGTGCTGTTGGTGGTGCGGTAGGCGTTGACCTGGACGCTGTCGAGATCGGTCGCGTTCTGAGTGAAGGCAACAGGTGCGGCCACGACCAGTACGCAGGCAAGCGCAAGCCGGTTGGGTAACAACCGAGGGGAACGGGCAGGGGAGAAAGACATGAGGGCACTCGGTATTCGGAAGGGGCGCAGGCGCTGGCCTGTGCGCGCGAACCGAAGCGGCTACCAGCGTCTAAACCGTCGTGATGACGACGTTGCGTGACGCATTCTAAGAGTTAACTGCGGATGATGCAATTGCGACGTATTCGCATATAAAGAGGTTGCAGAAGTAGTTTTGTTGCAGGCGATGCGCTTGATGGGCGGAAAAAGGTTCCTGTGTTCCATCCATGCATGCAATTGTCGCTTGCATCGGGCCACAAGAGGTCTAGAATGCGCCGCATACCCCGGACCTGAACCGACATGACCTTGATGCCGCTCCTGACGTTTTTTACCCAGACCCGCGTTCGCGCGGAACGGGCGCGTCTGCCTTGCGGCTCAGGCGGTTGACCGGATCTTCGGTCACCTCGCAGGTCCCAGACAGAGCGCCCACCGGGCGCTCTTTTCGTTTCTGATCCACCGTTTTACAGATGACCAAGGAGAACGTGCCATGCACCTGATCGCCGAGCCCCAAACCTGGCCGCACGCCCGCTAGCCAATGACGGCGTGCGGCTCTTCCAACGTTGGCAACGAGATCGCATTCCATGAACACCCAGAACACCCTCAACCTCCGGCGCAACCTCGGCATCATTGCGCATATCGACGCCGGCAAGACCACTCTGACCGAACGCCTGCTGTGGAAGACCGGCGAGATCCACCGCGTGGGCGAAGTCCACGACGGCGCGACCACCACCGACTTCTCGGCGATCGAGCGCGAGCGTGGCATCACCATCGGTGCCGCCGCGGTGCAGGCGCATTGGGCCCCGCGTGACCAGCCCATCCATCACCTGACCCTGATCGACACCCCGGGCCATATTGACTTCGCCATCGAAGTGGAGCGCTCGCTGCGCGTGCTGGATGGGGCGGTGGCGGTGTTCTCCGCGGTCGACGGGGTGCAGCCGCAATCGGAAACGGTGTGGCATCAGGCGCGACGCCACGGCGTGCCGCTGATCGCGTTCGTCAACAAGATGGACCGCATCGGCGCGTCGTTCGAACGCGTGCTGGACCAGTTGCAGGACAAGCTGCAGGCGCGGCCGTGGGCGCTGGGCGTACCGATCGGTGCCGAAGCGGCCTTCAGCGGCTGGGCCGACCTGGTGGATCGCAGCGTGGTGCGTTGGGACGAGGCCGGTACGCCGACCCGTACCGGCTGGAGCCCGGAAGAGCAGGTCCGGTGGGAGCCGGACCGTGCGCGCCTGGTTGAATCGGTTGCGGACCACGACGAGCTGCTGGCGGATCTGTGGCTGGGTGGCGGCGAGGTCGGTGCGCCAGCCCTGCGCGCAGCGCTGCGCCGGGCCACGCTGGCCGGTGCTGGTGTGCCGGTGCTGGCGGGTGCGGCGTTCAAGAGCAAGGGGATTGAAACCCTGCTCGACGCCATCGTCGATTACCTGCCGGCACCGGAAGATCGGCCGGCGGTGGTCGCTGAAGATGCCCAGGGTGAGGTGGTGCTGCCGCCGGATGCAACCGGTCCGTTGGCGGCGCTGCTGTTCAAGATCACCCACCAGCATCACGGTGCGCTGAGCTTCGTGCGCCTGTACTCGGGCACGCTGCGGGCGGGCGATACGCTGGCCAGTTCCCAGCATCCGCAAGGACGGCGGGTGAGCCGACTGGTGCGCGTGCAGGCCGACCAGACCCACGACATCCAGCAGGCCGTGGCCGGCGACATCGTAGCCGTGCTCGGCTGGAAGGACGCGGTGAGCGGTGAAACGCTCAGTGCGCCGGCACATCCGTTGCGGCTGGATGCGATCCAGGCGCAGCAGGCGGTGCTGGCGTGGCGTCTGACCGCGGAAAAGGCGGCCGACCTGATCCGGATCAGCCAGGGCCTGGCCAGCCTGGCCCAGGAGGATCCGTCGTTCCGCGTCGATACCGATGCGGACACCGGTGAAACCCTGGTCTGGGGCATGGGCGAGCTGCACCTGGAGGTGATGGTGGAACGCCTGCGGACGGAGTGGAACGTCAACGTACGCACCGGCGCGCCACGCGTGGCCTACCAGGAGACGCCGAAGCAGGCTGTGCACGCGGTGGAAGGCAAGGTGGTCAAGCAAACCGGCGGTTCGGGTCAGTTTGCCCGCGTGGTGATCGATGTGGCCCCGCGCGACGATGGCGAGGTCAGCTTTGAGGATCGCACCGTGGGTGGGGTGATTCCGCGCGGGTTTGTGGCGGCAGTGGAGAAGGGCGTGCGTGCGGCGCTGTCGGAAGGCCCGCAGGGCCATCCGGTGGTCGGCCTCACGGTCACCCTGATCGACGGCCAGACCCATGCCAAGGACTCCTCCGACATGGCGTTCCATCGCGCCGGGACGGAGGCGGTGAAGGCCGCGCTGGCCCAGGCCGGCACGCGTCTGCTGGAGCCGGTGATGGAGATCGCCATCCATGTGCCGTCGGTGCATGTGGGCGACGTGGTCGGCGATCTGAACCGTCGCCATGGGCGGGTGTCGTCGATTGATGACCTGGGCGGTCGTGCCGAGGTTGTCGGGTTGGCTCCACTGGCGCAGCTGTCGGGTTACACCACGGCGCTGCGATCGTTGACCCAGGGAAGGGCATCGAGTGACATGCGTTTCACCGGATACGAGGAAGTGCAGGCCGCATGAAGCGGGAAGGGGAGCCGGGTTGCCGGCTCCCCTCTTTTTCTCGGGTTTCCGGCGACACACATGGTGTGTCGCTACAATGGGGCATCACTGCAACTGGAACATCGCTCAATGGCCACTTCGCATTTCTATCCGGTGGGTACGCCCGGCCAGCCTTGGGGTGATGAGGAGCGCTCGCAGTGGCGTCAGCGCCAGATCGTACAGCGCAGCCATGCGCGTGATGTGGTTGAGGTGCTGCGGGATCTGCCTGTCACGCTTGAGGTGGTGCAGTACGGTGAGCTTGAATCCGGACCGGACCGTTACCCCCTGCTGGCCGTGGTCAGCCGTGACTGGGACGACGCGTTGCAGACCGCGCTGGTCACCGGTGGCGTGCACGGCTACGAAACCAGTGGGGTGCATGGTGCGCTGCAGTTTCTGCAGCAGCACGCGGGTGATTACGCAGGCAGGCTCAACCTGGTCGTGGTGCCGTGCGTGTGTCCCTGGGGCTACGAACGCATCCAGCGCTGGAATCACGACGCGGTGGACCCCAACCGCAGTTTCCGCAACGGGGGAGTGATCGTCGAGTCGGCGGCACTGATGAACTGGATCAGCGCGCAGGGCATCAGGCCGCTGGTCCACCTGGACCTGCACGAAACCACCGACAGCGACGCACATGAATTCGATCCTGCGCTGGCCTCACGGGACGGCAAAGCCTGGTTGCCGGAAACCATTCCGGATGGGTTCTACGTCATCGGCAACAGTGAGAATCCCGAGCACGCATTCCAGAAGGCGCTGATTGCGGCTGTGCAGCCGATCACCCACATTGCACCGGCGGACGCGCAGGGCAACCTGGTGGGCCTGCCGCTTCAGTCGCAGGGTGTGGTCTGGGGCGAGTCGCGATCGATCGGGGCCTGCGCCGGGTTCACCGATGCCCGGTTTGCCACCACCACTGAAGTGTATCCGGACAGCCCCCGGACCAGCCCTGCCGAATGCAATGCCGCGCAGGTGGCGGCGGTTCGCGCCGGATTGGATTTTGCGTTGGCTGCTCCGTAGAGCGGGGCCTGCCCCGCTGCTTTTCGCGATGCCGCCGAAAGCAGCCGGGCAAGCCCGGTTCTACGCTGCGATAGCGCCCAAAGCAAGCAGGCACATGGCCCACATACCTTGGTTTCCTGCGTAGAACTACTGACGCCGTGCAGGAACCGATCCTGCATGATCGTCAGCACGTCCTTGCTGAATACCGGTGGCTGCCATGAATTCCACTGTCGTCAAGATGACGCGCGCCCAGCTCACTGCCATGGTGGTGGGTGGCATGATCGGCGCGGGTATCTTCTCCCTGCCGCGCACCTTTGCCGGCGCGACCGGGCCGCTGGGTGCCGTGGTGGCCTGGCTGATTGCCGGACTGGGCATGTACACACTGGCCCGGGTATTCCAGATGCTGGCCGAACGCAAGCCGGCACTGGACGCCGGCGTGTTCGCCTATGCCAAAGAAGGATTCGGCGACTATCCCGGATTTCTGTCCGCGTTCGGCTACTGGATCGGCAGCTGCATCGGCAACGTGTCCTACTGGGTGTTGATCAAATCCACGCTGGGAGCGTTCTTCCCGGTATTCGGCGACGGCAATACCGTGGTGGCCATTCTGGTGGCGTCCGCGGGCATCTGGCTGTTCCATTTCATGATCCTGCGCGGCGTGCAGCAGGCGGCGGCGATCAACAAGATCGTCACCATCGCCAAGGTGATCCCGATTCTGGTGTTCCTGGCGATCATGGCGTTCGCCTTCAAGATGGACATGTTCCAGTTCAATTTCTACGGCGGCGACCTCACCGGGAGCATCTTCGAGCAGGTCCGCGCCACCATGCTGGTCACGGTGTTCGTGTTCCTCGGCATCGAAGGGGCAAGCGTCTACTCGCGGTATGCGAAGGACCGCTCCGACGTGGGCGCGGCTACCGTGACCGGCTTCCTGGTGGTGACCACGTTGATGGTGCTGGTCACCCTGCTGCCGTATGCGGTGGTTCCGCGGGCGGACATCGCCGCCATGCGCCAGCCCTCCATGGCAGCGCTGCTGGAGGCGGTGGTCGGGCACTGGGGTGCGGTGTTCGTCAGCGTGGGGCTGCTGGTCTCGGTGCTGGGGGCCTACCTGACCTGGTCGCTGATCTGCGCGGAGGTGTTGTCGGCTGCTGCGCGTACCCGTGACATGCCCAAGCTGTTCGCGCGTGAGAACGCCAATGGGGTGCCATCGGCCGCACTGTGGGCGACCAACATCATCATCCAGCTGATTGTGATCAGCACTTTCTGGTCGCGCGATGCCTTCTCGCTGATGCTCAACCTGACCAGCGCGATGTCGCTGATTCCCTTCCTGCTGGTGGCTGCATATGGCCTGCAGGTCACGCGGCGGGGGGAAACCTACGACGTGCGCCCGCAGGAACGCAACCGCGACCTGATACTGGCCGTTGTGGCCACGATCTACACCGTGTTCCTGCTGTATGCCGGAGGCATCGAGTTCATCGTGCTGTCGGCGGTGCTGTACGCGCCGGGCAGCCTGCTGTACCTGTGGGCGCGGCGGGAACAGGGCGCGAAGGTCTTCAACAAACCGTCCGACGTGGTGATTCTGGCGCTGGCGGTGATCGCGGCGGCCGTGGGCATCTACTGGATCGCCACCGGCTACATCCAGATCTGACCCCGCGCACCGGTCCCTGCCACGGCGATGAGTCCGCCCTCCGACCGCCGCACCTTGAGCCTGCTCGAGCTGACCGCGCTGGTGGTCGGCTCGATGATCGGGTCGGGTATCTTCGCGCTGCCGGCCGCATTCGCCACCCGGACCGGTATCTACGGTGCGCTGCTGGCCTGGGCGATTGCCGGCACCGGCATGCTGATGCTGGCACTTGTGTTCCAGTCGCTGTCGCGGCTGAAGCCGGAACTGGACACGGGCATCTACGCCTATGCGCGCGCAGGATTTGGAGACTTCGCCGGGCTGCTGTCGGCGGCGGGCTACTGGCTGGGCTGCTGCCTGGCAGACGTCGCCTGTCTGATCCTGATCAAGGCTACGCTGGGGCTGTTCTTTCCGGCGTTCGGCGACGGCAGCAATGTGTTGTCGATCGTGTGCGCGTCGGTGCTGCTGTGGGGGTTCCACTTCCTGATACTGCGCGGGATCAAGGAAGCGGCATTCCTGAACACCGTCGCGACGGTGGCCAAGCTGGTCCCGCTGGCGGTGTTCGTGGTGTTCGTGGTGCAGGGTTTTCGGGCCGATGTGTTCGTGCTGAACCTGTGGGGCGGGGACGCGCCCGGGGCGGGCACCCTGTTGCAACAGGTTCGCAGCACGCTGCTGCTGACCGTGTTCGTGTTCGTCGGTATTGAAGGGGCCAGCGTTTACTCGCGCTACGCGCGCCGGCGCGCGGATGTGGGTATTGCCACGGTGGCCGGGTTCCTGGGCGTGCTGTGCCTGCTGGTGATGGTGACGGTGCTGTCCTACGGCATTCTGCTGCGCCCGGATCTTGCCGCACTGCGCAATCCGTCGATGGCCGGAGTGATGGAGGCGGTGGCCGGCCATTGGGGCGCGGTGTTCATCAGCGTCGGGCTGCTGGTGTCGGTGCTGGGCAACTACCTGTCGTGGTCGCTGCTGGCGGCGGAGGTGCTGCATTCTGCAGCGCTCAACGACGCCATGCCACGCGCACTGGCCGGTGAGAATCGCGCGGGGGTGCCGAGCACCGCGCTGTGGCTGACCAACGGGGTGATCCAGCTGTTTCTGCTGGTGAGCTGGTTCGCCGAGTACGCGTTCACCCTGGCCCTGATGATGACCAGCGCGATGACCCTGGTTCCCTATCTGCTGGTGGCCGCGTATCAGCTGAAGCTGGCCCTGGGCGGGCAGGGCGGGGGCGACGCGGCATCCGCCGCGCGCATGCGCTGGATCGCCGGCGGCGCGACGTTCTACACCGCAGCGATGCTGCTGGCCGGCGGCAGCCGCTATCTGCTGCTGTCCAGCCTGCTGTACCTGCCCGGCGCGCTGCTGTTCTGGGCGTGGCAGCGGCACCGCGGCATTGCATTCCGTCCCGCCGAAACGCTGGTGCTCGGGCTGCTTGCCGGTATGGCCGCAGTGGCGGTGTTCGGGCTGGTCGGCGGGCGGTTGCAGCTGTGAACGCGCTGGCGCGCCTGCAGCTGCCCCTGTGGCTGGCAAAGGCGGTTCGACCGTGGCGTGGGCCGTTATGTCGTACCGGAGAGGTGCTGGGTGCCCTGTGCTTCATGGCCTCATTGACGCCCAGCCTGGTGCCGCGCGGCTACATCGCGCAAGGGATGCTGGGGGGTGTGTGTTTCGCGATGGGCTATCTGCTGGGGGTTGGCCTGTCGGGTGGTTGGCGGTTGCTGCAGTTGCCGGAGCTGGGGCGAGGGCTGCTGTTACGGTGGTTGCCGCTGGCCTGTCTGCTCGGCTGCGCGGTGCTGGTGTGGTGGGTGCGCCCGTGGCAGGACGCAGTGCGTGCGGTGATGGGGCTGGCTCCCATGGAGAAGACCTACTCGCTGCGGCTGTTGCTGATCGCGCTGCTCACCTTCGCGCTGCTGTTGGCGGTTGGGCGAGCCTTCGTCTGGGTAGCGCGGCGTGTCGGCAGGGCCGCACGTCGGCGCGTTCCGGCCCCCGTGGCCGGCGTGCTGGGCATCAGCGTCGCGGCGGTGCTGTTCTTCTTTCTGGCCAATGGCGTGCTGTTGCGTGGGGCGCTGCATCTGGCCGATGCCTCCTTTCGGCAGGCCGATGCGCTGATTCCCCCGGACCAGCGTGCGCCCGTCGATTCACTACAGACCGGCGGACCCGGCTCCTGGGTGAGTTGGGAGCAGATGGGCCGCGCCGGCCGCGACTACGCCAGCAGTGGGCCCACGGCCGCAGAGATTTCGTCATTGACGGGCCGGCCGGCACAGCGCCCGCTGCGGGTTTACGTGGGCCTGCCTGCGGCGGACACCGCGCAGGCGCGGGCGCGGTTGGCGCTGCGTGAGCTGCAGCGCCAGGGCGGATTCCAGCGCGGCACCCTGGTGGTGATTACCCCGACCGGAACCGGCTGGATCGACCCGGGCGCGGTGGACAGCCTGGAGGTGCTGCTGCGCGGTGACGTGGCCAGTGTAGCGGTGCAGTACTCGTATCTGTCCAGCCCGCTGTCATTGCTGGTGGAGCCGGAGTACGGGCAGGAGAGCGCGCAGGCGTTGTTCGCGGAGATCTATGGTTACTGGCGAACCCTGCCGGAACAGCATCGGCCACGCCTGTACGTGCATGGGTTGAGCCTGGGCGCGATGAACTCCGAGCGCTCGGTAAATCTGTTCGACATGATCGACACGCCCATCCACGGCGCGCTCTGGAGTGGGCCGCCGTTCGCCACGCGCTACTGGCGGCAGGTCACCGACAGCCGGGTGGCTGGCTCACCAGAGTGGCGGCCGGTATTCCGTGACAGTCGCAGCGTACGCTTCATGAACCAGGAGGGCAGCGCGGTGCAGGCTGGCGTACCTTGGGGGCGCATGCGCGTGGTGTACCTGCAGTATGGAAGCGATGCAATCACCTTCTTCCGGACGCAGGATGCATGGCGCGAGCCGGAATGGATGTTGGCACCGCGGGCTCCGGACGTCGCCCCCGCGGTTCGCTGGTATCCGCTGGTGACCATGCTGCAGCTGGCGCTGGACATGCTGCTCGCAGACCGTACCCCGATGGGATACGGACACGTGTTTGCCCCCGCGCATTACGTGCTGGGCTGGCAGGCTGTTCTGGGTCTGGAAGACATGGATGCCGACGAGGTCACGCGTCTGCAGCAGCAGCTGGATACACGGCGGCGCGCGCAGCGGGTTCAGACCGGGGGCGGTGGCTGAGTGGGGGCGTCGCGGTGGGTGCCGGGCAGACGCGCCAGGCGGTCGGTCACAGACAGCACGACCGCAGACAGCAGCAGCACGCAGTGCAGGATCGCCATCCAGCGCAGCACCTCCGGGTCCACTGGCTTGCCCTCCTCAAGCTTCATGAAGATGCGCAGCAGCGCGATCGCCGAAATGGCGGTGATCGAGCCCATCAGCTTCATCTTCATGCCGCTGAAGTCGACGGTGCCCATCCAGGCCGGGCGCCGCTCATGCCCGGATTCGATGCGGGCGACGAAGTTCTCGTAGCCCGCCAGGATGACAATCAGGAGCAGGTTCGCGATCAACGACAGGTCGATCAGCGCCAGTGCCAGCAGTACCGCGTCTACCGGGCCGAGCGAGGCGATCCGCACCAGGTGCTCGAACAGTTCGTGCAGAAACACCCATAGCAGCAGCAACAGCGCCACCACCAACCCGAAATAGAACGGTGCCATGATCCAGCGGGCATCGAACAGGCTGCGCGACATGGATCGGGCCAGCAGCCGACGCACCGCTCCCATCATGGCTCCGATGTGGGCAGGTAATCGCCGGGCCGGTCACTGACATCCGGGCCGGTATCCTCGACCACATCGGCGGGGCGATCAGAGCGTACGGTTGCCCGCATCTCCCGTCGTGCATAACGCAGACCGGTGCCGTCCAGGGGGCGGATGCGCATGATGCGGCAGGACTGTGGCATCGCAACGCTGGCCGTGCGCGGGATCACGCTGTCCCACCGCGCGTTTACCGTTCCAAATGAGTTGGTGATCTGGACGGTGTGTGCAATGGCCAATCCGGTGCAGCGCCCGCGCAACTGCAGCAGGTAGCCACGGCTCTGGCTGATCCACACCGCCAGTGCGCGGTCGCCGAGGGGCGTCCACTGCGTATGCCGGACGAACCGGGTCAGGCGGAAGGACTGCACCGGCGGACCCGCATGCTCGAAGTACAGCGCAATGCGCTGATCGGTGGTCATCGAAGGCGTGGTCGAACACCCGACCAGCGCCAGGGTCATGCCCGCCAGCAGCATCCGGATACGCATGGCCGTCGGTTCCGTTCAGCGGCTGACGCGCGTGGTGACGCCGTCGCTGGCGACGCGGACGCGGTCGCCAACCCGGTAGTCGGCAGAACTGCCGTCCTGGGCCACGGCCACCGTGCGCCCGCTTTCCAGCTGCACGGTGATCTCGACCCCGTTGCGGGCCGAACGAGACAGCGCGTTGCCAGCGGCACCGCCTGCCGCAGCACCAGCGATGGCACCCACCGCGTTGGCACGGTGCCCACCCCCGATGGTGCTGCCGGCGATACCGCCGATGGCCGCGCCGGTAACCGTGGCAACGCCACGCGAGTCATTCTGGATCTGCACGTCACGGATCGACTGGATCGTGCCCCATTCCACCGTCTGCGCGCGACCCACCTCGGATCGGTTGAAGGTGCTGGGCGTGGTGTGGGTGGAGCATGCGGCGGCCAGCAGGGTGGCGGCCAGCAGCACCGGAAGAGTGATGGGACGAAGCTTCATGATGCGTCTCCTACAGCAGGGGAGAAAATGCGCGGTGCGTACACCGGGCTGCCATGGTGGAGGAGTATGCGCGTGGATCGGGCGGTGCGCGTTCAGTGTTTCAGGCAGCCGCTCTCGGTATTTCTACTGCTTTCTACGTAAGCGTGATCGTTTTTTTCTCTTCGAAGGCTAGGATCAATTCATCTACCGTCGCGGAGAAGCTCCCATGTCCAGCGCCCCTGTCTACGGCGTCCACTCCGAAGTTGGAACTCTGCGCAAAGTGATGGTGTGTGCGCCGGGGTTGGCGCATATGCGGCTGACACCGCGCAACAAGGACGAACTGCTGTTTGACGATGTGATCTGGGTCGACAACGCCAAACGCGACCACTTCGATTTCATGTCGAAGATGCGTGATCGTGGTGTCGAGGTGGTGGAAATGCACAATCTTCTGGCCGAGACGGTTGAGATCGAGGAGGCACGCAACTGGATCCTGGATCACCAGATCAACGCCAACGAGGTCGGCGTGGAGTTCATGTCAGAGGTGCGTTCCTACCTGCAGGGGCTGCCCGCGCGGAAGCTGGCGGAAGTGCTGATCGGCGGGCTGAGTGTGGTCGACCTGCCCGAGGATTTCAGTGGCCCCACGTTGCAGGCTGTGCGCGAGGTGCCCGACCTGGTGGGCTACCTGCTGCCGCCGCTGCCGAACACGCTGTATACCCGCGATACCACCTGCTGGATCTACCAGGGCGTGACCCTGAATCCGCTGTACTGGCCGGCGCGGCATGAGGAGACCATTCTTACCACGTCGATCTACAAGTTCCATCCGGATTTCGCCTCGGCCGATTTCCCGATCTGGTTCGGCGACCCCACCCAGGATCACGGCAATGCCACCCTGGAAGGGGGCGACGTGCTGATTGCCGGCAACGGCATCGTGCTGGTCGGCATGAGCGAGCGCACCTCGCGCACCGCCATCACCCAGCTGGCGCAGTCGCTGTTCAAGAACAAGGCGGCCACCCGGATCATCGTCGCGGTCATGCCGAAGCTGCGGTCGGCGATGCATCTGGACACGGTGTTTACCTTTGCCGACCGCGACGTGGTCACGGTGTTTCCGGGGATTGTCGACCAGATCCATCCGCTCTCGCTGTACCCCAGCGACAAGGAGCCCGGTTTCGAGATCGTGTTCGAGAAGGGCCATTTCAATGATGTGGTCGCCCAGGCGCTTGGATTCAAGAAGCTGCGCATCGTCGAATCCGGTGGTGACCGCTATGCCGCCGAGCGCTCGCAGTGGGACAGCGGCAACAACCTGGTGGCGATGTCGCCCGGCGTCGTGGTCGCGTATGACCGCAGTACCGCCACCAACACCGGCCTGCGCAAGGAAGGCATCGAGGTGATCAGCATTGTCGGCGCCGAGCTTGGGCGCGGGCGTGGCGGCGGCCACTGCATGACCTGCCCTTTGATCCGCGACGCGGTGGCCTTCTAACAGCACGGAGGTGCCTGCAATGGGTATCCGTCGATCCAGGGCAGGGAGCTGGCCGTGGTGGATCGTGTTGACCGTGTCGCTGGCCGGGTGCGGACGTGAGGACGGGCCAGCCGCCGGTCAGCGCCCCCCTGTGCGGGTGGACGTTGAGACCGTGACCGCGCAGGCGGTGCCCAATCTGGTGGAACTGCCCGGCCGTGTTGAGGCCGCGCGCTCGGCCGAAGTGCGTGCGCGCGCCGACGGCATCGTCGAGCGCCAGCTGTACGTGGACGGCACCGATGTGGCGGCCAACGCGCCCCTGTTCCGGATCGACCCGCGCGACCTGCAGGCACGCCTGCAACAGGCGCGTGCCTCGCAGGCGTCGGCCAAGGCCGCACGCGCGCAGACGGCCGCACTGCGTGCGCGACTGTCAGCACTGGTGCAGCGCAAGGCGGTCAGCGTGCAGGAGTATGAGTCGGCGCAGGCATCGTTCCGGCAGGCGGATGCGGCACTGCTGGAGGCGCAGGCAGCGGTCGATCGGGCCACCCTGCAGCTGGACCATGCGACCGTGCGCGCGCCGATTGCCGGGCGTGCGGGTCGCGCGCAGGTCAGCGAGGGCGCGCTGGTGAGTGCGGCGGGGGCCACGCTGTTGACCCGGATCGACCAACTCGACCCGGTGTTCGTGATCTTCAATCCCTCGCATATCGCCATGAACGAACTGGAGCGGGGCATTGCTGCAGGACGCGTAGTGCTGGCCGATGACCGCAAGGTGGCAGTGACGGTGCTGCTGGATGACGGCACGCCCGTGTCCACCCCGGGGGTCCTGGATTTCAGTGAAACCGCGATCGATCCGGCCACCGGCAGTCGCACGCTTCGTGCACGCCTGCCCAATGCTGAGGGGCGTTTGCTGCCGGGCCAGTTCGTGCGCGGCATCCTCACCGTTGGCACGGTGCCGAACGGGATCAGCCTGCCGGAACGCGCCATCCAGGTGGGCGAAGACGAATCCAATGTGATGGTGGTCAACGACGACGGCATCGCGATGCGCAGGCCGGTGATGCTGGCGGGGCAGTCAGGAGGGCGCTGGGTGGTGCAGTCGGGGCTGAAGCCCGGTGAGCGGGTCATCGTGGATGGCTGGCACAAGATCCAGCCCGGGCAACCGGTCAGCGTGGCGTCGCCCAAGGATGCGCCGCGATGAATCGCTATTTCGTCGACCGCCCGGTACTTGCCTGGGTGATCGCGCTGTTCGCGATCCTGTTCGGTGCCATCGCGCTGAGCCGCCTGCCGGTGGAGCAGTACCCGGATGTGGCCCCGCCGTCGCTGAGCATTTCCGCCACCTTCGTCGGGGCCGATGCACAGACGCTGGACCGCACCGTGACCTCGGTGATCGAGAACGAGCTCAATGGCGTGGACGATTTCCTGTTCATGTCGTCCACCAGTCGCGCCAACGGCACCGCGCAGATCCGGGTGACCTACCGAAGCGGCACCGACCTGGACGTGGCGCGCGCACAGCTGCAGGACCGCCTGGCGCGGGTGGAGCCGCGGCTGCCCGACGAAGTGCGGCAGATGGGGGTGCGGGTCACCCAGGCCAGCAATGGGTTCCTGATGCTGATTGCCCTGCAGTCCGAGGGCGACCAGTACTCGGCGCTCGAGCTGGGCGACTTCGCTGCCAACAACGTGGCCGATGAACTGCGCCGTCTGCATGGGGTGGGCGACGTTTCGCTGTTCGGCTCCAGCTATGCGATGCGGATCTGGCTGGACCGTGAAAAGCTGCTGAGCTATGGCATCGCCCCGGGCGAGGTGATGGCCGCGATCCGTGAGCAGAACGCGCAGACCGCGGGTGGCGGGCTGGGCCTGCAGCCGACCACGGCAGAGACTGAAACCACCGCGCAGATCGTGTTGCGCGGCCGCTTCAGCACTCCCGAACAGTTCAGGCAGGTGATCCTGCGTGCCACGCCAGGCGCGGCCATCGTGCGCGTGGGCGACGTGGCCCGGGTCGAGCTGGGCCAGGACACCTATGCGTTCAACCTCAGCCTCAATGGCCGTCCCACCGCCGGTTTGGCGGTGTCGCTGGCATCCGGGGCCAATGCCCTGGCGACCGCGACCGCTGTGCGTGAGCGCCTGCAACAGCTGGAGGCCAGTTTTCCCGAGGGCATGGTGTGGGTAACCCCGTTCGACACCACGCCGTTCATCACTGAATCAGTACGCGGCGTCGCCCTGACCATGGTGCAGTCGATGCTGCTGGTGTCGGTGGTGGTGCTGCTGTTCCTGCAGAGCTGGCGGGCGATGTTCCTGCCGACGCTGGTGGTGCCGATCTCGCTGCTGGGGGCCTGTGTCGGCCTGCTGGCGCTGGGCGTGTCGATCAACCTGCTGTCGCTGTTTGCGATGGTGGTGGCGATCGGCATCCTCAACGACGACGCGATCGTGATCGTCGAGAACGTCGAGCGGATCATGCGCGAGGAAGATCTTCCCGCGCCGGACGCGACCGCCAAGGCAATGGGCCAACTGAGCGGGGCGATCATCGCCACCACCCTGGTGCTGCTGGCGGTGTTCGTTCCGATGGGATTCTTTCCGGGTTCGGCCGGCGGCATCTACCGGCAGTTCGCGGTGACTTTGAGCGTGTCGCTGGTGGTATCGACGGTGCTGTCGTTGACCCTCGCACCGGCGATCTGCGCGGCGATGCTGAGGCCGCGCGCGGAAATAGCGCGCAAAGGCCCGGTGCAGCGCGTGTTCGCATCGATCAACGCCGGCCTCGAACGCAGCAGCCAGGGCTACGCCAGCGGTGTCGGCCACATGCTGATGCGGCCCTGGCTGTGGATCGCGGTGTTCGTGATCGTGGTGGCGCTGACCGCGCTGCTGTATCTGCGGCTGCCCGGTGGTTTTCTGCCGGATGAGGACCAGGGCTACCTGTTCGTGGCCTACAACGCGGCACCCGGTGCCACCATGGCACGCACCCGTGCCGCCGCGGAGCAGGCCGAGGCGATCCTGCGGCGGCTGCCGGAGGTGCGCAATGTGGCCACGGTGGTGGGCTTCAGCTTCTTTGGCCAGGGCCAGGCCGTGGGCATGTCGTTCGTCGACCTGCATCCGTGGGCGGAGCGCGGCGGACGGGAGCAGGGCGCGATGGCACTCGCGCAACGTATGAACGCCGCGTTCTCGCAGATTCCGCAGGCCCAGGTGTTCGCGCTCAATCCACCGGCAATCCAGGCACTGGGCAATGCATCGGGTTTCAGCATGAAACTGGAAGATCGCGCCGGGGTGGGCAGCAGCGGGCTGGCCGCCGCGGCCATGGCGATGACCGCGCAGGCGGCTGCCAGCCCGCTGCTGGCCGGCGTTCGACCCGAAGGCATGCCGCGTGCCCCACAGTTGTTCGTGGACATCGACCGCACCCAGGCGCGGGCGCTCGGGGTGCCGTTGAGTCAGGCCAACCAGGCGCTGGGCATTCTGTTCGGGTCCGCCTACGTGAATGACTTCGTCAGGCAAGGCAACGTACTGCGGGTATTCGTGCAGGCCGATGCCGCGCAGCGCATGCGCGCCGAGGATGTCACCGACCTGCGCGTGATTGGCAGCCAGGGGCAGCCCGTCCCGTTCTCGGCGTTCGCGCGCACGCGCTGGACGGTGGGTGAGCAGCAGGTGGAACGATACAACGGCTTCCTTTCCGCCACTGTCTCGGGGCAGGGAGCTCCGGGCGTGTCCAGCGGTGCGGCGATGCGGGAGATGGAGCGGATAGCGGGCGACGTGCTGCCGGCAGGCGTTCGCTTTGAATGGACCGGCACCGCGCGCGAAGAGCAGGAAGCGGCCGGCCAGGTCGGGTTGCTGCTGGGCCTGGCGTTCGTGGTGGCGTTCCTGCTGCTGGCTGCGTTGTATGAAAGCTGGGTCACTCCGGTGATCGTGCTGCTGGTGGTGCCCTTGGGCATTCTGGGTGCGGTGCTGTTCACAGCCGCGCGCGGCATGTCAGCGGATGTGTATTTCACGGTGGGGCTGGTGACCATCATCGGCCTGGCGGCCAAGAACGCCATTCTGATCGTGCAGTTCGGGTTGGATGAAGAGGCGCAGGGTGTGCCACCACGCGAGGCCATTCTGCGCGCGGCGCACCAGCGCCTGCGCCCGATCCTGATGACCAGCCTGACCTTCATCGTCGGCATGGTGCCGCTGGTGATCGCGACGGGGGCCGGTGCCGCCAGCCGACAGGCGGTGGGTACCGGCGTGCTGGGCAGCATGCTCAGCGCGACCGTGCTGGGCATCTTCTTCACGCCGCTGTTCTACTACCTGCTGCGACGCAGGTCCGCGGAGAAGGCCGATGCGTAGCCGGCCTGCACAAGGGTGGATACTGGCGCTGGCAGTAACCGCACTGTGCGGCTGCAACCTTGCACCGCCGTACGTGCGCCCCGAGGTCGAGGTGCCGTCGTCATACGTCACCTCGATCGACGCACCCGTACAGGACAGTGGCATGAGCGCGCCGGCCATCGGCTGGTCCGCCTACTTCCAGGACCCGGTGCTGCAGGGCTTGATTGAACAGGCGCTGCGCAGCAACCGGGACCTGGCCGCTGCCGTGGCACGCATGGAACAGGCCCGCGCGCAATTCCGCATCCAGCGCGGCCAGCGCCTGCCCGGACTGGAGATCAGCGGCTCCGGCCAGCGCCTGCGTACACCGGTGAGCGCGGCGGACGGTGCGGCCAGGGTGACCGTGGACAGCTATGCCGTGCAGGTGGGCATCCCCGCGTTCGAGCTGGATTTCTGGGGCCGCGTGGCCAATCTCAGTGAAGCCGCGCGCCGCCAGTACCTGGCCACGGCCGAAGCACGTGATGCGGCTGCGCTGAGTCTGATTGCCAGCGTGGCAGCTACGTACTATGCCGTGCGCGCCAGCGAAGCCGGCATCGTGCTGGCCGAGCGCTCGCTGGCCAGCCGGCAGGAAACCCGCGAACTGGCGCAGTTGCGCATGGACGCGGGCCTCACCTCGTCGGTGGACTACAACCAGTCATACGCGCTCGTCACCCAGGCCGAGGTGCAGCTGGCCGAGCTGCGGCGCAGCCATGGCCAGGCGGTGCAGCTGCTGCAGTTCCTGGTGGGCACCCCGCTGCCGCCCACGCTGCCCGCAGGACGGCCGCTGGAGCCGGATGCGCAACTGGCCCGGCTGCAACCCGGGCTGCCATCGGCACTGCTGGAAGCACGGCCGGACGTACGCCTGGCCGAGCAGCAACTGCGCGCCGCAAACGCCAGCATCGGTGCGGCGCGCGCCCTGTATTTCCCTCTCATCGCGCTGACCGGGGCAGGGGGCTATGCGTCCAGCTCCCTGTCGGGGCTGGTGTCGGACAGCAACCGTGTGTGGTCCTTCGGTGCTGGCGCGGTACTGCCGCTGCTGGACTGGGGCGCACGCCGGGCACGTGTCGACGCAGCAGTGGCCGCCCGCGACGAACGCGAAGTGACCTACCAGTCCACCGTGCAGAACGCCTTCCGCGAGGTCGCCAGCGGCTTGGTCGCCGCCGAGCAGAACGACCGCCAGATCGCCGCGCAGTTGCAGGCGGTGCAGGTGCAGCAGGCATTGGTGGAAACCGCCCAGGACCGCTACGAGGTGGGCCTGACGCCCTATCTGGAGGTTCTGGATGCCGAGCGCAATCACTTCACCGCAGAACAGGCTTTGTTGCAGCTGCGCGCCAGCGCGCTGCAGGACGCCGTGAACCTCTATGCCGCGCTGGGTGGCGGCCAACTGACGAGGAGCCCCTGATGCGCCTTCCACTCTCCCTGCTGTGCCTGGCCAGCGTGGTGTTGCCAGGCACCGTTGCAGCCCAGACCCGCGATGCCGACCAGGATGCGGAAATCCAACGCCTGCGCCAGACCGTTGAACAGCTGACCGCGCGTATCCAGGCGCTGGAAGGCGGCCAGACGACGAGCGCTGCACCGGCCGCGTCGGTGGGTGTCGCGACAGCGCCCAGTGCGGTCAGCTCGCCGTCGGCGGTGCCGGCCGCTCCGGGCGCGGTGGCCACGCCGACGGTGTTGAACGTGACCATCTCACCGTTGCCCGCGCGCGATCCTTTCGACGAGGACGATCAGGCCGCCGCGCGCATGGACAACGAGGTGCCACCGGGCGATGAACTGGAAGGGTTCTTCGCGCTGCCGGGCACGTCCACCTGGTTGCGCCTGAGCGGCTACGCCAAGCTGGATGCGATGTATGACGACGGCGATGCCGGCGACAGTGACATGTTCATCACCTCCGAAATACCGGTCGATGGCGGTCGTGACAAGGCACGCTTCAACATGCACGCGCGGCAGACCCGGTTCACCATTGAAGCGCGCCGCGACACCGGGGCAGGGCCACTGCGCTTCGTGCTGCAGAACGACTTCTTCGGTTCTGGCGGCAGTTATGGCTACCGCCTTCGCCATGCCTACGGGCAGCTGGGCAACACCTATGCGGGGTTTGGCTGGTCGGCATTCATGGACCTGGATTCCGGTCCGGACACGCTGGACTTTGCCGGCCCCGGTGCCTCACCGTCGGCCCGCGTGGCCAGCATCCGCCAATACATTCCGTTGCGCGGCGGCAACCAGCTGATCGTCGCGGCTGAGCACCGAGCGCCCGAGCTGCAACTCACCGGTGCCACGCAGGAACCGCGCACAGCCGCGCCCAACCTGGTGCTGGCCGCGCGGCACGAGGCCGACTGGGGCAGCGTGCAGCTGGCCGGCGTGCTGCGTTACCTGGCCTTCGATTCGGCGCGCAACAGTGGCGAAGGCAGTGACAGCACCACCGCCGGCGGGCTGGCGCTTAGTGGCACCTGGGGCGGCAGCAGTGGCAGTTACTTCGTGTTCGGTGCGGTGGGCGGGCAGGGCATTGCCGCCTATCTGGGCGATCTGGGCGGGTTGAACCTGGACGGGGTCGTGGACGCGGACAATCACCTGCAGACCTTGCAGCAGTATGGCGGCTGGGTGGGCTATACGCACCGCTGGTCGCAGCGCTGGCACTCCACCCTGACCTGGAGCCGGCTGTACCTGGAACGCGATGCGCTGCTGGACCCGTCCGTGTTCCGGCGCAGCGACTACGCCGCGGCCAACCTGATCTGGCAGCCGGCACCGAGCTGGAGCTGGGGTGCGGAAGTGCTGTACGGCAAGTTGCAGGAACAGAGCGGTGCCAGTGCGGATGTGTTCCGCGTGCAGACCGCGTTGAAGTACGACTTCATCAAGTAAGGAGCGTGTCATGAGCAGGCAGTGCAGCGCACGCTGGCAGCTGTTGGCATGGGCGGTCACGGTGGGCTGCGTCTCACCTGCGCTCGCCCAGGACGCCATGCTCGGCACGCTGCTTGAGGAACCCGGCAGTGCCGGGCTGGGCTTTTTGATGCGGGTGGAGTCTTCGCCCTACAAGGGGGCCGATGACCGTGTCGATCTGCTGCCGCTTTACCTGTATGAAGGCGAACGCTTCTTCCTGCGCTCCAATTCGGCAGGTGTCAGGCTGGCGACCCAGGACGACCAGGGGCTGGAGCTGTTCGTCGAGAGAAGGCTGGAGGGCTACCCGGAAGACGAAACGCCGGAGATTCTTGAAGGGCTTCGCACGCGCAACGGCGAAGCCGACCTGGGCGCGCGCTACTACTGGAAGCAGGAGCGCCACACCTGGGACCTGAGCGTACGCCAGGACATCTCCAGCACCTCCAAAGGCACCGAAGTGCGCGCTGGCTATGGTTATCTGTGGCGCGGCCAACGCTGGGACGTACAGCCGGTGCTGAGCCTGGAGTGGCGTAGCTCCAAACTCAATGACTACTACTTCGGCGTTGAGCCGTACGAGGCCACGACGGAGCGTCCTGCCTATGCGGCCGGTTCCGGCCTGGACGTGACCGCTGGCCTGTATGCGCGCTACCGCTTCCTGCAGCACTGGAGCCTGTTGGGCGGACTGTATGCCACCCAGCAATCCGGTTCAGTGCGCGACAGCCCGCTGGTCGATGACCGCGTGCAATGGGGCGCGCTGCTGGGCGCGGCCTACGACTTCGGCAACGGCCAGGTGCGCTGGGACGAGCCCACGTCGCCGACCTACGTCAAAGTGTTCTACGGCCGTGATTCCGCGGACGGCTGCCACATGGTCAAGATCATGACCTTCAGCTGCACCGACCTCAACGACGTCGACCCGACCGACATCTGGGGCGTGCATGTAGGCAGGCCGTTCGTTTCAGAACTGAATGGTTGGCCGTTGGACCTGGTCGGCTATGTGGGCGTGCTGCGCCACGACGAGAAGGGCCATCAGCCGGATGCCTGGCAGATCGACGCCTACATGAAGGCGTTCTACTACGGATTCCCGTGGTCGCACCGGGTCAAGACCCGGATCGGCTTCGGCTTTGGTCTCTCCTATGCCGAGCGCGTGCCCTATGCCGAGGTGCAGTCGCAGGCACGTCGTGAACGTAATACTTCCAAGCTGCTGAACTACCTGGACCCCAGCATCGACATCAGCCTGGGCGACATCTTCGGCAGCCGTCGCTGGCACGACCTGTACCTGGGCGTGGGCATCTCGCACCGGTCCGGCATCTTCGGCTCGTCGCAGATGCTGGGCACGGTGGATGGCGGTTCCAACTACATCTACGCCTATCTGGAGGCCGCACTCTAGCGCGGTTCCGAACCGGGCTTGGGGTCTCGCTCGTGGCGGGCGAGCAGGGCGATGGAGATGTACGCCAGTCCCATCGCCAGCATCGCCACGCCGACGCCCCAGGAGGCGGCGGCACGCCCTGCCCAGGCCACGCCGGTGACACAGATCACCGCAGCGACCAGCGCGATTACCCCGGAGGCCAGGGAGATCCAGCGGCGGCCACCGTCACTGAATCCAAAGGCGAGGCTGAACTGGGCCAGCGCCTGCACAGCCAGCACCGCCGCAACCGTCGTGGCCACTGCGTAGGCCGCCCATTCCGGGTGCGTGTAGATGGCAATGCCGCCAATGATCTGTGCCGCGCCGAGCGCAATGGTCATGGCGAAGCTGGGCAGACCGCGCAGCAGGAAAGCCTGCGACAGCTGCAACGCCCCGGCTATCACCAGCAGCGCGGCCACCAGCGCCGTCATCGTCCGTACCAGCAATGAGGCGGCATACAGCCCCACGATGCCGACCAGAACCAACAGCACGCCCAAAACCAACAAGCGACGCCAGTGCACCTTCATGGCCACGCCAATGGAACCGGGTTCGCGGCCGAGGCGGGAGAATACGGTCATGCCGGCACTCCAAGCGATGGACTGAGTGCCATTAGGGCGCTGCGTGGGCGCGGCTGCAAGCGCCTTGCGTCATTCACTGGCGATCGGTCGGTAGAAGTACTGAGTCATAACTCTGCCCGACGGTTGGGGGCGGGTATACCGTGAACGGGTCTGGACCGAGGCATTGTCGCCATGCCGAACCGCCTGCTCCGCCCGCTGACCCACGCCCTGGCGTGCATCAGCGTAATGATCGCGATGCCCGCTGCTGCACAGCAACCCGCGGCGTCTGGCGCGGTGCGTGCCACGCTGTTTGCCAATGTGCGCATCTTCGACGGAACCCATGGCCAGCTGTCGCCGCCGCGCCATGTGCTGGTGGAAGGAAACCGCATCAGCCGCATCTCGTCCACGCCGCTGGCGTCCCCGGATGCCCGGCGTATCGAGGGCAACGGGCGCACCCTGATGCCCGGGCTGATCGACGTGCACTGGCACAGCATGTTCGCGGCGGTGCCGATCCAGACGGCGATGACGGCGGACAGCGGCTACCTCAACATCGTGGCGGCAGGGGAGTCGCGGCGCACGCTGCTGCGGGGTTTCACCACGGTACGTGACGTCGGCGGGGCCGTGTTCGGGCTGAAAGCCGCGATCGATGCCGGGCAGACGGAGGGGCCGCGCATTTTTCCGTCGGGTGCGATGATCACCGTCACCAGCGGCCATGGTGACTTCCGCGATGCATCGGACCTGCCGCGCGCGGTGGGGCAGCCCGGGTCGCGGCATGACGTGGTGGGTGACAGCGCGATTGCCGATACGCCTGATGAGGTGAGGGTGCGCGTGCGCGAGATGCTGATGCGCGGGGCGAGCCAGATCAAGCTGACCGCCGGCGGTGGCGTGTCATCGCCGCACAGTCCGTTGGACGTGGTGTCGTTCAGTGAGCCCGAGTTGCGCGCAGCGCAGGATGCCGCGCGCGACTGGGGCACGTATGTGACGGTGCACGCGTACACGCCCGAAGCAGTCACACGTGCTATCCGTGCTGGTATCCCCTGCATCGAGCACGCCAGCTTGATGGATGATGCCACCGCACGCCTCATGCGCGACCGGGGCATCTGGTTGAGCACGCAACCGCTGCCACCGGAGCTTGCAGATGCATTCGCCCCCGACTCGGACCAGTGGCACAAGGCACAGGAAGTGTTTGCCGGAACTGACAACACCTATGCGCTGGCGAAGAAGTACCGGCTGAAGACCGCGTTCGGCACCGACGTGCTGTTCTCGCGGGCACTGGCGGCGCGTCAGAACCACATTCTGGCCAGCCTGACACGCTGGTACACCCCGGCCGAGACGCTGATCATGGCAACCGGGACCAATGCGCAGTTGCTGACCCTTTCTGGCAAGCGTAGTCCTTACGCGGGTCGCTTGGGCGTGGTGGAGGAGGGCGCGCTGGCCGACCTGCTGCTGGTCAATGGCGATCCCCTGAACGACATCAATGTG
The DNA here is from genome assembly GCA_050983615.1 of Stenotrophomonas maltophilia. Classification (GTDB taxonomy): domain Bacteria; phylum Pseudomonadota; class Gammaproteobacteria; order Xanthomonadales; family Xanthomonadaceae; genus Stenotrophomonas; species Stenotrophomonas maltophilia_AZ. The sequence continues at coordinate 2,219,972 of CP158958.1, forward strand.
ATCACCGACCCGGAACGCAACTTCGTGGTGATCATGAAAGACGGAGCACTGGTGAAAGCACTTCCATGAACCGGTTCAGTTCCCCACCGTCATGCCGAAGCCACCGCTGGCCTTGAAGCTCAGCACCAGCTGGGCAACGCGCCACGAAATGAATGCGTAGGTGCAGCACAGCGCGATCTGCAGCAGCAGGTGCCATTTCAAGCGGCTCAGGCGCCAGATCCCGTCCAGCAGGTTGAGCAGCAACAGACAGGCCCCGATGGCGGTCACCACGTAACCCACGACGGTGGGATGCGTCAGATCCAGCTCGGTCGGTCCGGTGCGTACGACCTCCAGTCCCGCTGCGGTGATCAGCGAGGACACCGCGAGGTTGCGGGTGTTCTCAAAGATCAACCGCAGCACGCCATCTTCGAACAACAGGGTGGCAACGCGCCGCAGGGGAGCAGGCAGCATGGACAACGCCTCCATCTGGAAACCACAGGGATCAGAGTTGCCTTTGCGACATTAAGCCGGTGTGCAGTGTGGGGGTATTGCAGTCTGCCTGCGTCGTTCACTGGCAGCTGATCCGTAGAAGTACTGACGCAGCCCACTGGACCATTGCGCATGCTCAGACCCAGTCGACACGCGTTCCTGCTCACTGTACGGGTGCCTTCATGGATATTCCGGCCAGCTATCCCACGCTGCCCCTCTGGTTGATCACCCTGTGCTTCTTCCTGGCGCTGCTGATTGCGCGTGAAATCGGCGCTGCCGTGGCGCGGTGGCAGCGTAAGCGTTGCCAGGTACCGGCCGCTTCGGCAGTGGATGAAAAGGACAATGACGCGTTCGCAATGACGTCCGTACTGGGGTTGCTGGCGCTATTGATCGGCTTTACGTTCTCGCTTTCGCTCGGGCGCTATGACGAGCGTCGTCAACTGGTCGTGCAGGAAGCCAATGCGCTCGGCACCACGTGGTTGCGCACCGATCTGCTGGACGGTGTCGGCCGGACCCGGATGCAGGACGTGCTGCGGCGCTATGTGGACGCCCGGGTCGACTTCGCCAATGCTCGCACGACCGAGGAGGAGATCCAGCAGAACGCGCGAACCGTGGCGCTGCAGAACGAGCTCTGGCAGGCGCTGGTGGCGGGCACCCGGAGTTTCCGTGACACGCCGCGCGCTTCACTGCTGTTCACCACCACAAACGAATCCATCGACCTGGCCGCCGAGCGCTACGCCGCGCGGCAGGACCACATTCCGCCCCGCATCCTGCGCATGCTGCTACTGTTTGCGGTGCTGGCGGCGGGGCTTGTCGGCTACGAACGCCCGCATCAGCGACGCAGCACGCTGCTGCTGCTTCTGCTGCTGACGTTGGCGGTCGGGCTGATACTGGACCTGGATCGCCCGAGTACAGGCATTACCCATGTGCCCCAGGAACCCATGACGGATCTTCAGCGCAGTCTACGTGCGGAGCCAGCGCCATGAGAGGCATTCTGTCCCTTTCTGTGGTCATGGCGTTGATGGTGACGCACACCGCTTCGGCTCAGCAGCACGATGCCGATGAACTGGCGAAGAAGCTGTCCAACCCGGTGGCCGCGCTGATCAGCGTGCCGTTCCAGTACAACTACGACCAGACCTATGGTGAGGACGGCTATCGTCACAACGTCAACATCCAGCCGGTGGCACCGTTCCAGATCTCCGACCACTGGAATGTCATCTCGCGCACCATTCTGCCGGTGACGTATCAGAAGGACGCGGTGCCGGGTACCGATCAGGCGGGCATCGGCGATGTTACCCAGAGCTTCTTCTTCTCGCCGCGCGAGCCAGGACCGTCAGGGGTGATCTGGGGCATCGGCCCGGCGCTGCTGCTGCCGACCGGTACCGATGGCCTCGGAGCCGACACCTGGGCAGCCGGACCCACGTTCGTGGTGCTGAAGCAGGACCACGGTTGGACCTATGGTGCGCTGGCCAATCACCTGGCGGATGTGGCCGGTACCGGAAGTCGCCGTGCGGACATCAGCTCGACGTTCCTGCAGCCGTTTGTATCCAAGGCTTTCACCGGTGGGCGCACGCTGACCTTCAACCTCGAATCCACCTTCGACTGGAAATCCAGTCAGTGGACCGTGCCGTTCAACGTGCAGTACGCGAAGGTCACCAAGCTGGGCAGCCAGATGCTCAGCTACCAAGGGGGCGTCCGGGTGTATCTGGAGACCCCGAGGGGCGGGCCGGACTGGGGCCTGCGTTTTGCGGTGACCCTGCTGTACCCGAAGTGAGGCGCGCGGCTGTTCAATGATCAAGGAACAGCCACAGCGCTGTGAGCCCGCCCAGCAGCAGAAGCCCGAGGCTGAAGCCGATGGTCGCCCGATGCCGCGGCACCATGACGCCGCGCTCGACGTCCTTGCTGACCTGCCAGTAGCGCAGCAGCGACCAGATCAGCAGGGCCAGCCCCAGCACCACCATGCCGACCCCGGCATTGCCGGCGTCTCGGAGCAGCATGCGGCTCCCTTCGGGCGCCTGGTCGTTCTGCACCAGATACATGCTGAAACGGTTGATGGTGATGCCGAAGCCGATCAGCGACACCGTCGTGCGCAGGTAGGCCAGATGGGTACGCTCGTTGGCCATGTGCGTCCGCCCACGCGCCAGATCGGTGGAGAGCGAAGAGGCAGGCGGCGGGGCGTGTGAATCGGTCATGGGGCACTCTCGCTGCAGCGGCATGCCATGAATCTACGCAGTTGCGATGCTGGCTTCCTGCGTAAATGTACCGGTCATCACATACCTTCACATATGCCCCACCGGCCCGGGCCTAAAAAGACAGTCAACTGCCACAGAGGGCACCTGCCCATGCCACGACCTATCTGGACCGGCTCGCTTTCATTCGGGTTGCTGAACGTGCCCGTTTCGCTGATGTCGGGCGAGCGACGCATGGACCTCAGCTTCCGCATGCTGGATTCCCGCGACAAGAAGCCGATCCGCTACGAGCGGGTCAATGCGGACACCGGCGAGGAGGTGCCGTGGAAGGATATCGTCAAAGCCTTCGAGTACGACAAGGGCAGCTACGTCGTCATTGAAAAGGAAGACATTGCGGCCGCCGCACCGGAGACGCACGAGTCCATTGATGTGGAAGCGTTTGTCGATGCCGACAGCATCGACCTGCGCTATTACGAGAAGCCCTACATCCTGATCCCTGGCAAGAAGGCCGAAAAGGGCTATGTCCTGCTGCGGGAGACCCTGAAGGACACCGGCAAGGTCGGTATCGGCCGGGTGGTGATCCGTACCCGCGAGTACATCTGCGCGGTGATGCCCGAGGAAGACGCGTTGGTCATGATCCTGCTGCGTTACCCGCAGGAGCTGGTGGCCCTGGACGAATACAAGCTGCCCAAAGGCAGCGCCAAGGACTACCGGGTGGCTCCCAAAGAGCTCGAAATGGCCCGCAAGCTGATCGAAAGCATGACCTCCGACTGGGATCCGGCCGAGTACCAGGATGAATTCCGCGAGCGTCTGTCGGACATCATCAAGAAGCGCATGAAGCAGGCCGGGGCCACCACGAAGTTCGAAGAGCCTGAGCACCAGGAAGATGCGGCCACCAACGTGGTGGACTTCATGGCGTTGCTGCAGAAGAGCCTGGACAGCAACCGGCGCACGCCCGCCAAGGCCAGCAAGGCAGCAAAAAAGTCCGTACCGGCCAAGAAAGCGACAAAGAAGGCGGCAGCAAAGAAGGCACCCGCCAAGAAGGCGGCGACGAAGGCGCGCAAACGCGCGTGACCGGAAGCGCCGCATGAGCCTGAATGAGTACCGCCGCAAGCGCAGCTTTGACAAGACCCGCGAGCCCGAACCGGGCAAAGCCGCGCCACGTGGCCATCGCGCCCTGTTCGTGGTCCAGCTGCACCATGCCAGCCGCCGCCATTACGACTTCCGCCTGCAGGTGGGGGACGCGTTGAAAAGCTGGGCCGTGCCGAAGGGGCCCAGTTACGATCCCAAGGTCAAACGGATGGCGGTCGAGGTCGAAGACCATCCCCTGGACTACGCCGGGTTTGAAGGGGAGATACCCAAAGGCCAGTACGGCGGTGGCCACGTGGCCCAGTTCGACCACGGCGTGTGGTCAACCGAAGGAGACGCCGAAGCGCAGCTCGCCAAGGGGCATCTGCGCTTCGAGCTGTTCGGCGATAAGCTCAAGGGTGGCTGGCACCTGGTGCGCTCGGGCAAGCCGGCGCGACAGCCCCAATGGCTGCTGTTCAAGGACAACGATGCCTTCGCCGGCCCACTCGAGGCCGATGACCTGCTGGCCGGTGTCACCTCGGCACCGGAGGCGGATCGTAAGCGCGCGGGTACCGGCAAGACCCACAAGAAGCGGCTGACGACCGTGGTGCCGAAGGCGCGCAAGCGCCGGGTCAGTTGGGCGAAGAAGGCGCAGGCGTTGACCGGGTCTCGCAAGGCCGCCGCTCCGACAGGCCCCTTCGCGCCGCAGCTGGCCAAACTCGGCGACAGCCCGCCGCAAGGGGACGCCTGGGTACACGAGATCAAATGGGATGGTTATCGCATCCTGGCGACGGTCAACCAGGGCGTCGTACGCTTGTGGTCGCGAAACGCGCTGGAGTGGACTGACAAAGTGCCGGAGATCCGTGATGCGGTGGCCGCGCTGGGTCTGGAGTCGGCCGCGCTGGACGGCGAACTGATCGCCGGCAAGGGCACCAAGCAGGACTTCAATCTGTTGCAGGCCACACTGTCCGGCGAGCGCCAAGGCGCGCTGACGTACGCCTTGTTCGACCTCCTGCACGTTGACGGCGTGGACGTTTCAGAGGCACCGCTACTGGAGCGCAAACAGCTCCTGCAGACGCTGCTGGAAGGCTCTCCCCGGCAGCTGGCCTACAGCTCGCACGTTGAAGGCGAGGGTGAGAAGGCCTTCCAGATGGCAGGCGAGCAGCATTTCGAGGGCATCATTTCCAAGCGAGCCGACCGCGCCTATCACGGCGGCCGCAGTGATGACTGGCGCAAGACCAAGCAGCTGGCCAGCGACGAGTTCGCCGTGGTGGGGTACACCGCGCCCAAAGGCAGTCGCACCGGCTTCGGATCGCTGCTGCTGGCCCGGCCTGACCCCGAACATGGCTGGCGCTACGCCGGCCGGGTAGGCACCGGTTTCACCGAGGCTCGCCTGCGTGAGATCAGTGCGCTGATTGGCAAGGCGGGCAGCAAATCGCCCAGCGTGCATATCCCCGAGATGGACACCGACCTGCGCAGTGCCACCTGGTTCAAGCCGCGCTTCGTAGTGGAGGTGTTCTATCGGGGAATAGGCGGGCAGCACCTGCTTCGCCAACCCTCTCTGAAGGCAATACGCGAGGACAAACAGGTGAGCGATCTGAAAGACAGCGACCGGGGCAAGCCGGCAGCAAACGCCGGAACCGCGGTTCGATCCGGCAGAAAGAAAAAGGCCACTGCCACGGAAATGCCAACGCTGTCCTCACCCAGCAAGGTCCTGTTTGCTGACGACGGCATCACCAAGCAGGACGTGTGGGACTACTACACCGCCATCATGGATTACATCCTGCCGGAGGTTGTCGGGCGTCCGCTGTCGGTCATCCGCTGCCCCAGCGGCACCGCGAAGGCGTGCTTCTTCCAGAAGCACCACACGGCTGGGATGGACATCGTGGACAGCGTGCGGCTGAAGGAAGAAAGCGGGTCGCAGGGGGACTACCTGGTGGTACGCGATGCTGCCGGACTGATGGAACTCGTGCAGTTCAACACGCTGGAGTTCCATCCATGGGGCAGCCACGCCGAGTCACCGGACCGTGCCGACCGCGTGGTGTTCGATCTGGACCCGGGCCCGGGTGTGCCGTTTTCCGAGGTCAAGAAAGCGGCAACTGACATTCGTGACAAGCTGAAGCAGCTGAAGCTGGAATCGTTCCTGCGCGTATCCGGCGGCAAGGGACTCCATGTGGTAGTACCGCTGCGGCCGGGCTGCGATTGGGATCTGACCAAACGCTTCGCCAAGGGCTTTGCCGAGGCGCTGGCCGAATCCGAGCCGGACCGTTTCATTTCCAAAGCCACCAAGAGCCTGCGCAACAAGCGGATCTTCGTGGATTATCTGCGCAACGGGCGCGGTGCCACTGCGGTCGCGTCGTACTCCCTGCGCGCCCGTCCCGGTGCACCAGTGGCCATGCCGATCAGCTGGGCCGAGCTGTCCAAGCTGCAGCGTGCCGACACATTCACCCTGAAGACGGTGCCCGCCAAGCTGAGGCGACGACGCAAGGATCCCTGGCAAGGCATCGATGCGCTGAAGCAGAACCTGTCGCGTTGGGCGCGCAAGCCCTCAGGACGGTGATCGCCTGGGGCGGACCGAAACGTGCGGATGATCGGGCACGCACCATCGCCAGGGAAACTCGACGGCCTTGCTGATGCCGATGCGCGGCCCCACCCAGGGGACGGCGGGGGGAGGGGTCCCGTCGCTGACGATGGCAATGCCAGCATCCGCACGGACCAGGTCGGCCCCATCCAGAGCGCGCGTGATGCCGAACGCCTGCGATAGCTTGCCCGGGCCGCTGGCAAGGTCGCGGTCACGCCGCGCCGCAGGGCGTGAGGTGCGCATGAGTTCAAGTGCGCTTACAGGCTCGGCCGCACGCAGCAGCACGCCCACGCCTTCGCCGATTCGGCCGCAGACGGCATTGGTGCCCCAGTGCATGCCGTAGGTGAAGTAGACATACAGATGGCCCGCCTCTCCGAACATGGTGGCGTTGCGCGCGGTTTGCCCCCGGTAGGAATGCGCGGCCGGGTCTTCGCTACCGGCGTAGGCTTCAACTTCCACAATGCGCGCGGCACGCCCATCGTCGCGCACCAGCAGTTTGTTCAGCAGTTCGGGGGCGACTTCGGTCGGGTGGCGCGCGTAAAACCGGCGCGGCAGCACGGACCAGTGGGTCGGAATCCACGCCGGGGCAACCGCATTCCTCGCCATCAATCCTCATCCTCATCCAGACCATCACCGTCCCACGCCACGCCTGAATCAGGTGGCCGTTCGTCGAAAATTACTGGCTCGAGCAGCGTGTAGTCATCCTGCTTCGGGTCGCGCACCGCCTTGCTGACGTAGTGCACTTCCAGCGCGTCCGTGTGGGAACGGGCCTTCAGTGATGCGGGGGTATCGATGGACCCGCTCAGCCAGTCCACCGCCACCTGAGGCGGGACGAAGACCGGGCCATCCTGCGAGAGTGGAGCAGGAATGCCCGGATTGGCGTCGGTCAACACGGTGAAGCTGTCCAGAACGTGGCCGGCTTCGTCCTGCCAGCGTTCCCACAGCCCGGCTGCCAGCAGCGCCCGCCCATCCTGACGCTGTACGAACATCGGCCACGGTGGTTTCCGCTCCCGGTCCCATTTGTAATACCCGGTCATCGGCACGATGCAATGGCGATGCTGCCAGGCGCTGGTGAACAGGCGGCTGGACGGTGCCTTGCCCAAGCGCGCAGTGACCGTGGTGTAAGGGGTCGAGGGCTCCTTGGACCAGCGCGGCACCAGCCCCCACTGCATGTCCATGATCGATGGATCATCGCCATCGGCCGAGAACAGAACCGCCGCAGGGCAGCCCTTGCCGATGTTGTAGCGTTGCTGGGCGCTGGCAAGCGCCAGCGTGAGGTGATCCGGAAGGCCGGGAGCAAAGGCGTCCACGTCGACGAAGGCTTGGGCGAAACGGCGCATGGGCGAATATTATCGCGAGGTGGGTGATCCCCCTGTCATGCCGGCTTGATGCAGGTCGCAAACACATCCTGCGTCGGGTCATAGGCCCGGGTGCTGACCTGCATCAGCCCCAGCAACGAGGAGAACAGCGCGTCATGATCGGTACGCTGGCGGGCGCGCTGGGCCAGACAGGTGGTGTCCAGGCCGCGCGATTGGGCAAAGCGCTGCGAGAACCACATCACCATGGGGACCGAGGTCTGTTCCGCCGGGGCAATGGCGTAGGGCACACCATGCAGATACAGGCCTTTCTCGCCCAGTGACTCGCCATGGTCGGAGACATACACCATCGCGGTGTCGTAGTCGCTCATTGCCTGCAGCTCATGGATGGTGCGGGCCAGGAAATGGTCGGTGTACAGTACGGCATTGTCGTATGCGTTGGCGATCTGCTGCGGAGTGCAGTTGCCAAGCTCCGGGTTCTGGCACGGTGGGGTGAACTTGCGGAAGTTGTCCGGATATCGCTGGAAGTAGCTGGGGCCATGGTTGCCCAGCTGGTGCAGCACCACCACGCGGTCACCGGGGACGGCACGCACCTTTGCCTCCAGACCCGCCAGCAGTATCTCGTCCATGCAGCGACCGTCCTTGCACAACGACGGATCACGGGCATCGGTCAGCGATTCAAACGTGGTGCCCTCGCAGACGCCCTTGCAGCCGGACTGGTTGTCGCGCCACAGTGAGGTGATGCCGGTGCGATCAAAGACGTTCAACAAGGACTGCTGTCCGCGGATGGCTTTCTCGTCATAGTTGCGCCGGCCGATCTGCGAGAACATGCAGGGCAGCGATACCTCGGTACTGGTGCCGCAGGAATGCATGTCCGGGAAATTCACCACGCCGATCTGCGCCAACTCGGGAGTGGTCTGGCGTGCGTAGCCATTCAGACCCCAGTTCTGGGCGCGCACGGTCTCGCCCACCACAACCACCAGCAGGCGCGGACGGCTTCCGGCCGGGCGCGCGGCCACGACGGCGTCCTGCGCGATGGGGATCTTGGGTGCTTTGGCGATGGGCGAGCTGCTGTGCAGGTTCTGCTTCAGCCCGATAACGTAGTTCATCGGCGTGGCCAGATACTTGATCTCGCGGTGATTGCGCAGCATGGAGGCGACATCGGCAGACGCCAGCATCACCGAACCTGCGCCGATCACCAGCAGCCCCAGCATGAACGCCGGGCGTACCCACAGGGTGCGGGCGAAAGCGCGCGGCACGATGCGAACCCGCCAGAGCAGAAGGGCAGGGAGCACGGCGGTGATCAGCAGCGGCAGGATCAAGCTGGGGGTCATCAGCTCGCGCGATTCCTTGACGTCGGTGGCCAGCACATTGCGCACCATGTCGGCATCGAAGTAGACACCGTAGCGGGTCATGTAATGGACTGCCATCGCGGTAACAAACAACAGCACCATGAGCACTGGCTTTGCTGTCCAGCGCCAGACCAGCAGGGACAGAAGCAGGCCATTGGCCGCGACCAGAACCCCCGCCAACGACACCAGAAACAGCACGCTGCCCGGATGCAGGGCGTGGGCAGCATTCCAGAACGGCCCATTGCTGACCAGCGCAAAGAACGCACTTGCCGCAAGTATCAACGTTTCCTGGTTCAGCGCTGGGCGAAAGGCAGAAAGCCGGGCGAACACGCCCGCTTTGGATGTCGAGGTTGCGACCGACGCATCCAGCGTGATCGACGAAGGAGAGGGGGTTGCAGGAGCCACGCGACCAGCCACCGTTGGATAGATGGCGGCGATTCTGGAAACCGCGAGGTCGGATTCCGGTCGGAGCCGGGCTAGAGATTCGTTAACTACGCATTTCAGCAACACAGTTACGGGCGTTTCGCGGCAGGTTCCGACAAGTTTCCGACAGCCGCCGGTGCGCGTGTGTTCAGTGGCGGCGCAGCAGCGCCACGGTGTTCCTGGGCTTCATGCGCCGGCTCTGATGCCGTCCAGATGCGGGGATTGATCGAAGCACTCAAGCAACAGCTCGGTCAGTACCCGCACTTTGCGTGACGGATGTCGTCCCGGCGGGCGCACCACATAGATGCCTGCGGACGGCGGTGGGTAATTCTGCATTACCACCTGCAAGGCGCCATTGGCGAGGTGTTCGGCGATGATGCCGTCTGGCAGCCAGGCTATACCCAATCCTGCGACCGCCGCGACCGCCAACGCGGTACCGTTGTCGGCCTTGAATCTACCTTGCGGACGCACACTCACCACCTTGTCCCCATCCAGCAGCTGCCAGGGCTCGGTGCCCTGCATCAAGGCCTGGTGCTGGGCCAGCTGCTCCGGTGTTTCCGGTGCCCCGTGCGTGGCAATGTAGGCGGGACTGGCCACCATCTTGCCGTTCAGTGGGCCCACGCAGCGGGCCACCAGGCTGGAGTCGGCAAGGTAGCCAACGCGGATGGCGCAGTCGAAGCCTTCTGTCACCATGTCGACAAAGCGATCGCTGTAATGCGTATGCACCTGCAGATGCGGGTGTCGTAATGCAAGTTCGGCAAGTATCGAAGCGAAGTGGGTAGGGCCGAACGTCAGCGGCAGGGCAATGCGAAACCGTCCACGCAGCTCACCTTCAGGCTGCAGCGCTTCGCGGGCCTGATCGATCTCCGCACAGGCCTTCGCCGCATGCTCTCGAAACACCGCACCCGCCTCGGTCAGCGCGGCCCCGCGGGTGGTGCGGGCAAGCAGCTGGACGCCCATTTCAGTCTCCAGGCGCGCCAGTGCACGGCTGGCAATCGACTTGGAGATGCCGAGCCGACGCGCACCGGGCGAAACACCGCCGGCATCAGCCACCTCCACAAATGTCCGCAGATCTTCGATATCCACACCGCACCCTCCAGCTGAATCCGCATCCTGACACACCTGCACCGTGGGTGCCGTTCCGCTTCGCGCGACACAGCTGCGCGCAGCCTGTTACTACCTGCCGCCGCGCGGGGATGACAAGGTTTCCCGCAGGCCAGCCGTATTCCCGCTGGCCGATACCGCCACCTTCTCTGCAGCAAAGGATGCATTCATGGCTTTTCGAAATGGTCTTTCCTCGCTTCTTCGTCCCGAAGACTCGGTTGTGGTGCTGATCGACCATCAGCCCTACCAGCTGGCGAACCTCAACAGTCACGACCCGCAGGCCGTGGTGAACAACGCTACCGCGCTGGCGAAGGTCGCCAAGGTATTCGAGGTCCCCACCATTCTCACCAGTGTCATCGCCGAGCGTGGCGGACTCATTTTCCCGCACATCACCGACGTGTTCCCCGGGCAGAAAGCGATCGACCGTACCTTCATCAATACCTGGGAAGACCCGGCTGTGGTTGACGTGGTGAAGGCCACTGGCCGCAAGCAGTTGATCATTGCCGGCCTGTGGACCGAGATCTGCGTTGCCATGCCGGTGATCCAGGCGCTGGGTGAAGGCTGGGACGTGACCGTGGTGACCGACGCCTGCGGTGCTGTTTCCACTGAAGCTCACGAAGTGGCGATCCAGCGGATGATTGCTGCTGGTGCCAATGTGATGACCTGGGTAGCGGTGGCCGCCGAGTGGCAGCGCGACTGGGCGCGCTTGGAGCACGTGGAAGCACTGACCGAGGTATTCAAGTACCACGCTGCGGGCAGTGGCGTGGCCTACCTGTGGGAACAGCAGCTACTCAGTACACCGGTCCCGGCAGCGGCAGGCTGAGGCTGGGCGGGTGGCCCTCGGCGGAGATCTTCCGTCGAGGGTCGCCCGCACCTTGCAGTAACAGCGCAGGGTTGACGGCGACCACCACAGCGGCGTCACCTGGTCCGGGTAATAGTCTGGCGTGAGCTGTTCTGTGGGTGCGAGAGAATGAAGATTCTGGTGACCGGAGCAACCGGACTGGTGGGGCAGGGCGTGGTCATGGCCTGCCAAGCCTCGGCAGCGGTGGAGCGTTTGGCCGTGCTGGTGCGCAAGGGCGGGGACGCACCCGCCGGCGTTGAGGAAATCGTACTGGCCGATTTCCTGCAGGCACATGAAGTGGTGCCGTTGTTAGGCGGATTCGACGCCTGTTTCTACTGTGCCGGCGCACCGCCGGTAGGCACGTCGGAGGCCGAATACCGCCGGGTAACGCTGGACGCCACCGTGGCGGTTGCCCGCGCCTGGGCCCAGGCCAATCCCGCCGGGCGATTCCTGTATGTGTCCGGTGCCTATGCGGATCCCGACAGCCGGGTGATGCCGCTGCGGATCAAGGGCGAGACCGAGCGTGCGCTTGCGGCCCTGCCAATTGAAACGGTGATGCTGCGCCCGGGTGGCGTGCGGCCCGTGGAAGGTACCGGCACCCGACATGGCGCGCTGAAGCCGCTGTATCAACTTGGCGGACCGTTGATGAAACTGGCCCAACGCATGACGCCGGGCATGGCCACCAGCAACGAGGCAATTGGCCGTGCCATGTTGGTCTTGGCAGCCATGCCTTCACCTCCTGACGTGGTGGAATGCGACCAGATCAATGCGCTGGGGGCGAAGTAGGCGGATACTTGCGACCATTTCCGTGACGCATCACGCCCGCCAACCCACCCAAGTCGAGGCATGCCATGTCGAAACACGGAGTAGGGGAGAGGGCACATGCCCTGGCGAGGCGGGAATGCGCTGCGATTCTGCAGGGGCTTTCCCCAACCAACGAGCCGGAGCCGGCCATCCATTCCGCGCGCAAGGCCATTCGCCGACTGCGCGCGTTGCTGGCCTTGCTAAAGCCAAGCGAGCTGGACCTTGATCGGGCGGACGCATTGCTGCAGCGATTGGGTGACAGCCTTTCAGACATGCGCGACGCCCATGTGGTGGCGGAGGCAGCGGAGCGTCTTCAAGTGGACCATCCAGAGATTCAGTTGGGGCCGGCATGCGAAGCACTGCAGCGGCGAAGTGAGCGCGTTATGCGAAATGAACTGAACAAGGATCCCTTACTGCGCCACCGGCGAAAGCAGCTGGCAGATGTGGCGCTTTGGCTGGATGCACTGCCCTGGCATGCAGTGAAGTCGTCTGACGTCAAAGCCGGATTGCTGCATAGCCAGCGTCGCGCCCGCAAGGCACAGAAACGCGCTGCGCACGACGATAGTCCTGAGAGCGTCCATCGCTGGCGTCGCCGGGTGCGCAGACTACGTATGCAGATTGAAGCAATGCCAGAGCTTGGCTTGAAGACAGCCGCTTTGGTCGATGCGCTGCATGGTCCTGGCAAAGCCAAGGCACTTCATCAAGTGAGTGATCAGTTGGGTTGGCAGCAGGATCTTCGGATGCTGCGGAACCTGGTTCGGCCAATGTCCGTTTGGGATGGCAAGCCGGACGTGCTGGGCCTCATTGACCGGCTGATGAGGGACGCCGGTGCTCGGGATGTGAGCCCCTGACGCAAGGCGGATCGATGCAAATGAGCGGCGAGGATTTCTCGAAATCTGAGAGCGTAGCAGGGGCTCAGTGCTGCAGATTTCAAGGAAATGATGTCGCCCCAGGCTGATCACAACGCCGGGAGCCTGGACCGTCGTTGAAGCTATCATCCAGGCGTCAAGGGGGTGGACATGGACATCTGCAGCAGGATTTTGTTCTTGGCGCTTCTGGCCGCTTTTCCAGCCGAGGCCCAGATTCACACAGCGACCGGGCCGAGGTCGATGAAGCCCGTGCCTACAGCGCGCGCGCCAGCGCACAACTCTGACCAGGACCACCACGCCGTTCAACTGCGAACAATACCGGTGGCCAACGCATCCGCGGCCGGACATGAAGGCTTTCTGCGACAAAATGGAAGCCGACACGCTGCAGGCAGAAGCACGACGTGCGGGACGACCCGGGCCATCAGACGATGTTATACGGCTGCCGACTTTGGGGAGTGCCGAAGCGAAGCGGGCCGGTTTGGCATGCGTGGGTGGGCAGGCCATGAGGAAGGTTTCGAATGGGTGGCAACAGGTTAGCGCCAAGGGTGGCGGTTGGCAGAGGGGCCGGGAGGAGCATGGGTTGTGAGGGCGTGGCGGCCGCTTGTTCTATAACATAATATACATTATGCGAAATGGCGTAACCGCCCGTTCTGCCCGCTTTGTCGGCTCCGCATGGCAATTGTCAGCTTTCTTAGTTCGTGTCCTTTTTTGTTCATCGACAGACAATTCTGCCCTGATCAGGTAGAGATTCTGCCCCTTCAGGCAGACAATATTGGCTCGCCGTGAACCCAAGCAGACATTCTTGGCTGTAGATTGGCCCGTTGCACACATTTCCACCTTAACAGGAACAGTTGAGCTCGCTGTTTAAGGAGCCTCTTACGCTATCGAAGGCCTGTCCGTCTTTAACGAAGCGCTTTCCGCCGGTGCCTATCGATCGCCCGATCTGTCTGAGTAGACATGATCCGCCACAGGCCAGTTATCGGAGAGAAGAATCCGGCCGGGGTTTCTTTCGCGCCCTGGACGAACGCACGGAGCATCGCAGTCATCAGATTCATGATCGTCACCTCGCGCAATACTGGATCAGATGTATCGGTACTGCACCCTAACACGTGCTGCCGACGGCTAGCGGCGCTTGTGGGCGGCCCTCGGCCTGACTGGTCCGGTGCGTTGAGACGTTTCCCCCACAGGTTACTTGAGTGGCGAGCCGTGGCATTCTTGCGGCAACCAGCTTATGCAGCAGGCAGCATATGCGCTGGGATTTACCACCGGAAACGACCGCGTCTGCTCAAGCCAGGGCGGACGCTGCGAAGCGCAGCTACACAAGCGCACTGCGCTACTGGGCAGGCTGGCATGCGACGCGCTACGGCATCGACCTCGCCTTGCCGGTGCCCGAAGCCACCGTGCTGCAGTTCGTGATCGACCATGTGCAACGCCGCTCGACCGAGGGCGAATTGGTTTGGGAGTTGCCGCCAGCCGTCGACCAGGCCTTGGTGGCCGCCGGCCTAAAAGCCAAACTTGGACCTTGGACGCTGACCACCGCACGGCATCGGGTCGCGGTGCTGTCCACCGCGCACCGGCTCAAACAGCTGGCCAACCCTTGCGAGCAGCCGGCCATCCGGACCGTGCTTAGCCGCGCGGCACGGGCGGCCGTCAAACGTGGCGAGCGCCCCCGCAAGAAGACCGCGATCACCCTGCCAGAGCTGGAAGCGATGCTGGCTACCTGCGATGACAGCTTGGAAGGGATCCGCGACCGCGCCCTACTCTGCTTCGGGTTTGCCAGCGGCGGGCGCCGCCGCAGCGAGATCGCCGCCGCCGACCTGCGCGACCTGCGTCGGATCGGCGAGGCGGGCTATGTATATCGCTTGGAGTGCAGCAAGACCCAGCAAGCCGGGGTTACGGCTACCTCGACCCCGGATAAGCCGGTGCTGGATCGGGCCGCTCTTGCCCTCCAGGATTGGCTGGAGGCGGCAGGCCTCACCGAGGGAGCGATCTTCCGGAGGCTCTGGAAACAACGGGTGGGCCCCGCCCTATCCCCCGCTGCGGTAGGAGAGATCATCCAGCGGCGGGCACGCCTGGCGGGATTGGAGGGGGATTTTGGGGGTCACAGCCTGCGGTCCGGTTTCGTCACTGAGGCCAGTCGCCAAGGCGTCGCGCTGCCGGCAATCATGCAGCTGACCGAGCACCGGTCAGTATCGAGTGTCGTGGGGTACTTCCAGACGGGTGGTGCCACGGCTAATCCTGCTGCTCGCTTGCTTGAGGACTGAGCGACAACGCCTCTAAGGCCCGGCCTGCCACGTTCAAGTTATTGAATTAAATAAACTTAAATGAAGCAGCCTTATAAAAAAGCGACACCTCAAACGATGCCTTATGAGCTGCTTGACGAAGCCTCAGCGAAGGGGCGACGGCAGGAGGACGGATACCCTGCACTAGCATATTCTGTACAGTGAAGACGGCGGAACGGACTGCCGGGAGACTACGGATAAGGAGAAGCCATGCGCGTCGCACGTGTCGAGATTGAGAACTTCCGCGGTATCCGCAGCGCTACCATTTACTTCGCCGGGACTACGGTCCTCCTCGGCGACAACAACACCGGCAAGTCCACCGTTTTCGAGGCAATCGAGCTGGCCATCGGCCCTGATCGACTGGCCCGGCAGCAGGTGATTGACGAGCACGACTTCTTCGGCGGGGCCTACCAAGCCGCTGGCGACGAGCCAGCTCCCAGAATCGTTATCGAGGCTGTAATCGCCGATCTGGACGCCGAGCACTGTCAGCGCTTCCGGGCAAACCTAGAATTTTGGCGTGAGGCAGATAAGCGGCTGCTGGGACCGGGCGAAGCTCAGCAAGTTGCCCAAGAGGGCGTCGTGCCCGCAGTCCGCGTCCGATTTGAGGGGAGGTACGATCCAGATGGAGACGAGTTCGAAGCCAAAACCTGGTTTGCCGTGCCCAGGTCGGAGGATGGGGCGGCTACGAGTGAATGCCGCTCCGGTGACAAGCGCGAGTTCGGCTTCTTGCATCTGCGCGCACTTCGCACTGGTTCGCGGGCGCTCTCGATGGAACGCGGCTCGCTTCTCGACATCATCCTGAGAACCTACGAGGTTCGGACGAAAATGTGGGAGGGGCTGCTCGACAAGTTACGCCCTCTAGATGTTGTCGGCGTCGAAGATGTGGAGTTTGGGCGAATTCTCAATGCCATTCAGGAAGCTATGCGAGACATCGTGCCCGGAGAATGGGCACATGCTCCGCATCTGCGAGTTTCAGAGTTGACACGCGAGGATCTCAGGCGAGTGCTGAAATCATTCCTGGCAACGGGGGTCGAGGGCTACGCCGCTCCGTTCCAGCATCAGGGCTCTGGCACGATCAATGCCTTGGTTCTCTCAATGCTCGGTCTTATCGCAGAGCGCCGCCGGGGACGTGTGATCTTTGCCATGGAGGAGCCCGAACTTTCGCTGCCGCCTCATGTCCAGCAACGCGTTGTCGACAAGGTCCGCGGGCTTGCCTCACAGGCGCTTTTCACTTCGCACTCGCCTTATGTGATCGAGCAGTTCGAGCCTGACCAAATGACGGTTATGCGGCGGGATCTGACTGGCGTGATGTCAGCAACACCTGTTTCGCTTCCTGCCAATCTGAAACTGAAGCTCTTTCGCGACGGCTTCCGAACCCGCTTCTGTGAAGCGCTACTTGCCCGTCGCGTCGTCGTTGTTGAAGGAAAGACAGAGTTCGTCGCATACAGCGCAGTCTCCCGGCGGATCGCATTCCTAGCGCCCGATCAGTTCAAGCGGCTTGACTCGCTCGGCTGGGTGCCATTCGACGCTGGTGGCGAAACCAACGTTGCCTCATTCGCTGCTTTCTTCCGTCAGCTAGGAAAGACAGTCGCGACCATCTTCGACCAGCAGTTGGCAGGTGCACGCGCGGCGATCGCGGCTTCATGCGATCGGGCTTTCGAACAGCCCTATGCGGGTTTCGAGCATTTGCTGAGGGCGGAGATTCAAGTCGATATGCAGAGCTGGTTCGTCAAATGGCTAGTAGGAAACCAAGAGTGGCCACATGCATTGGCTGGCATGGTTCCTCCGGAAGGGAGTCCGTATGAGGCTTATGTAGAGCCATTCCTCACATTGATGCGCCATAAAAAGGGAGATGACTACCTGACACTGTTCTTTGATCAGTGTCAGGTTGGGCACATGCCGGCCTCCATCGTTCACACACTACGCAGCCTGCGCGAAATGGTAGAACGCCCGGCTGCGCCCCCGGCTCTGCCCCTCCCCTTCATCGTGCCGCCGGTGGCGCTATAAAGGGGAGCATAATGGCCATTGTTCTCTGCGATCAACGGCGGCGCCTTCTCGCGACTGAGGGACATATCGCGCTGCGAGGAGGGGCCGGCTCAGGCAAAACCACCATTGCGCTCGCCAAGGCGTGTGAAGAACTGGCAGCGGGTCGACTTGGCAGCACGGGTAAGTCTCTGTTCGTCAGCTTTGCGCGCGCGACTGTAGCGCGTGTAGCTGAGCAAGCAACCGCATCGTTGCCGCGAGATCAACTGGCTCGCATCGAAATCAATACCTACCACGGCTTCGCTTGGTCGATCTTGCGAAGTCATGCGTACCTGCTTGGCGCACGCCCTGGAGTATCGCTACTCCTTCCAGCTCACGAGCGATCGCGTCTAGCGGGCGTCCCCGACCAGAACCGCGCACGCGAGCTACGGCGCCTGTTCGAAGAAGAAGGACTGGTCGCGTTTGATCTCTTCCCAATCCTTCTCGCTGAGCTACTCGACCTACTCCCCGTGGTTGCGCGCGCCATTGGCGACGCCTATCCGGTGATCATTCTCGATGAGTTCCAGGACACGAACGCAGAGGAGTGGGCAATGATCAGTCGTTTGGGACGGCATAGCACCCTGATGGCCCTTGGTGACCCCAAGCAGCGCATCTACGATTTTAAGGGTGCCGATCCCAGGCGCTTCGATGACTTCATCGAATCCTTTCAGCCTTCGGTCTTTGACTTTCAGGGCGAGAACAACCGTAGCGCGGGGACAGACATCACGCTATTCGCCGATGCAGTCATCAGCGGGAACTACCGGGCTGAACCCTATGCCGGAGTTTCCATTGTACGCTACGGTGGTCAGAGCCTTCACCCGCTGAAAGAACGCGTCCTTCGCACCGCAGGTAGATATCGCCGCCGATCTGAATGGTCAATCGCGGTGCTCGTTCCGACAAACAAGCTCGCAGTCAACGTCTTTGATTACATGAGAAGGGAGGCCAATGGTCTGCCGAGCTATCCAGTTGATATCGCAGTATCGATGGAGGGTCCGATGCTTGCGGGTATGGTCATTGCGTTGCTGCTGGAACCGCGGGCCCCAAATGGATCCGTCGGCGCTGACGTCTTGGAAGCAATGGCACTTCTGGAAACGGGTCGCAAAGAACGGGCGTCTGCCACTTCGATCGAAACAGCTCGAAGGCTCCGGGAGCGAGCCTCAAGAGTCCGCCTACGCGGTGATGCCGGCTACGGCCGGGCGCTTGGTGCCGGCGTCCGCCAGCTGGTTGGTGAGGTTGAAGCTCTCGCGTTGAGCGGAGACCCATTCGCTGACTGGCTGTCCATTCGCAACCTTATGGCAGGTAACGCCAGGACAGAAATTCAAACAGTAGCCAAAGAGGCGCGACACATGAGGTTGTTGCGCCGCGGAACACAGATCGAGACGCGCCTGGCGGAGGCGTGGCGAGTTCATGGCTCCTACTTCAACGCAAGAGAACTTCTGCGTGCTGCTCTGGTGGAGGATCAGTTCGCCGCTAACTCACGAACTCAGCAAGGCGTCATTGTCATGACGATTCACAAGGCCAAGGGAAAGGAGTTCGACGAAGTGCTCGTATTCGAGGATTTGTACAATCGATACCTTCGCACTAATGGTGCTGACTCAGAGCGGTCAGCACGTTTCAATTTGCATGTTGCTGCTACGCGCGCGCGCTCCGCTGTTGCGATCATGACGCCATCTAGGGACCCTTGCCGCCTGCTCCCGCTCTTCTAATAACTATGGAAGTTGATGCCTTGGAGGCTCATAGCGGCGTACCCCCGATAAATCTTCCTAGTCCCTTGCCCCGCCGATGTCTGCTCCCGGCCAGAAGCGGACTATTGACCGCCCAGTCTGCTCAGATACCAGCAAGCACGCTCGGATCACCCGTCCGCCAGACGTTGTCCACGATCACATGCTTGATCTCCCACCCCCCGTCGCGACGGGCCAGGACCACGTCATAGCGGTTCTTCATCAGGTACTGGCGTGCGCCGTCGACACTTGATACGTGCTGCGCTTCGACCAGCACATCCACCCGTGCCACATCACCGTCCACCGCCACCCTCGGGTTGCTGAACGAATGGGTGGTATCGAGCCCGCTGAGCGAAGTGGACAGCGCCTCGACGATGGTTTCCCGCCCTTGCAGCACCGGGTACTCGAATCCCGCCTTTGCGCCGGCGGGGCGGAAATCGGAGATGGCGTCCTCTGTAATTGCCGACGAAAGCAGCTTGCGGTCGCGCAGGTCGATACCTGCAGCGAAGCGATACAGCGTGTCGACTACGGCATGTGTGTCGTGAAGAGTATCGAAAGCGTTGAGGTGCAATGACATGGGGTGGATTCCTTAGCGAGGCGTGGGGGTGGCGGGGTCAATGAAGGTGATACGGGTGTCGGCGATGGTCTCAGCGAAGCCACTGCCGAATACACCCACGGGCGTCTGGAAGCCTGGTCGCGCCTCCCCTGCCAGCACACGGCGCGCAGCCACGACCGCGGCTAGGGGTGTGAAGCTGTAGCCGTTAACGGTATCCAGCACCGCACGGGTGATGGCACCGTCCGCGCCGACCACCTCTACCGCTGCCTGGTACCGGTTGTCGGCGCGCTCCTGCGCGGTGGGTCCATCCGGCAGTGCATCGATGCCGCCTTCGGGGAAGGCGCTGCCGGATACATGCACGTAGGTTTCGATATCGCCCACCCCGGTCTGCATGGCGATGGTGATCAGGTCAGGCAGTGTCACCGCGAAGCAGCTCAACGGGCCTTCGCCGAAATCGAGGTCGCGCAGCCCGTCCGGCGCACGCGGCGTGAGCACATCATCCTTTCGCACCAGGCACGTGGTCGTTACGTTCTGGCTGGCACTGAGCGCCGATCCGCGTGACATGGAGCCGGCCACGTGCAATGCAATACGGATGGACAGCGGTGACGGCTCACGCTCAACCGCACGGGCGGCCAGACTGCCAAGCATCGCCACGCTGCCCCCGCTACCCGGCATCAGCATTACCCCGGCCTCAGCGGCACCCACGTCATGGCGCTCGGCCAGCTGGTAGCTGTCCAGTTCGGCGGCGATATCCAGGTAGTGGACACCGGTACGCAGGCAAGCCTCCATCAGTGCACCCGCGGTATGCGCGAACGGCCCAGCGCAGTTGAGCAGCACCGCGATGTCCTGCAACCCGTTGTCCACATCGCCGGCGTTATCCAGCGCGAACACGCGGTACTCCACGCCAAGGTGCGTTGCCAGCTCCTGCAGCAGAGCTTCGTCGCGCCCTGCCAATACCAGCTTCAGCCCAGCTTCCTTCGCGTGTGCGGCAGCCATGCGCCCGGTGTAGCCGGATGCACCGTAAATCATCAATGTTTTCATGGTGTGTTCCTCGCCGCCCTATTCGAGTGCGGCGTCAATACGGGAGATGCGGCCTGCGGAATCCACGGCCACCAGAAGCAATCCAATCTCGTGACCAAAATCGCCAGTGAAATCGACCCGGGCCCGTGCACGTGCATCGCCAAGACCTTCCAGCGACAGCAGCCGGGTAACCGTGTGGTAACCCACGAAGTACTTTTCCAGATAGTCCCGCACACCGGCGTGCTTGTTGAAGGCGCATCCGGTGGACGGGTCATCGATCACGGCTGTCGTGCTGAACAACGCCAGGGCCCGTTCGATATCGAAGGCGTTCGTTGCGCTGATGAAGGCCACTACCGTGGCCTGCACGGGGTGCGACGTGGCCACGTCATTCATGACCGTGCTGCCAGCTTTTGTAGACGAACTCCAGACTGTAGCCATCCGGATCGCGCACCTGCGCGGCGTAGTAGCGCGGGTCGTAGTGCAGCTGCGGGCCGGGAGGATGGATTTCGCTGGCACCGGCGGCCATCGCGGCGGCATGCGCGGCATCGACCATCGCCCTGGACTCTGCCACGAAGCCAACGTGTGCCGCCTGCGCCGCTGCCACGCCCTGCCGCAGCCAGAAGAAGACCCGGCCGCCTGCGCCGAAGCCCTTCAGGTCCGGGTGGCCGGGTGGTCCCTGCCGACCGTCGTAGTCGAGCCGGTTGATGATGCCCAGCGGGGCCAGTGCGGCCGTGTAGAACGCGACCGAGCGGGTGGTGTCGGTGACAGTGAGGAAAATGTGGTCGAGCATGTCGTACTCCTGTTGCGAACTAGATGTTGTAGCCGCCTGCCACTTCAATGGTCTGCGCATTGACCCAGGCCTGCTCATCACCGAGCAGCCCGGCAATGACGCGGCCCACGTCGTCCGGCTCACCTACCCGGCCCAGTGCCGTCTGCGAGGCCAGCAGGGCTTCGAATTCATCATTGAGCCCGCCACCAAGCTCGGTACGGATCGCCCCGGGTGCGACGGCATTTACGCGGATGCGGCGCTCGCCGAACTCCTTGGCCATGTAACGGGTGAGTACCTCCAGCCCACCCTTGAAGGCGGCGTATGGTGCCACCCCGGTGGTGGCCACACGCGTGGTGGCACTGGTGACGTTGACGATGCTCGCACCAGTACCCAGCAGCGGCAGCAATGCCTGTGTGAGGAAGAACGGCCCCTTCAGATGAACGTTGAACAGGCCGTCGAACTGTTCCTCGGTCACGGTCTCGATCGGATTGAACAGCCCGAAGCCGGCGTTGTTCACCAGGCCACCCAGCGCAGAGGCATCCCAGATGCCCTGCAAGGTGTCCTTTAGCCTCGCGGCAAATGCCGCAAAGCTTCCGGTGTTGCCCACGTCCAGCTGCAGGGCCACTGCCGTACCGCCCTCCGCCTGGATGCGCTCCACTACCTGCTGGGCAGCATGCGGCTGGGCGTTGTAGGTGAGGATGACGCCCATACCGCGCTGCGCGCAGTTCAACGCGGCGCTGGCACCAATGCCACGGCTGCCGCCGGTGATCAGTACGTGTTTCATGCAGGTAGTCCTGTGCAGTGAGGGAGGATGCACAGGCTAGGGTCGCCGGCTGAGCCGCGCCGACCTGATCCTCGCCAATTCCTGCCTATTCCTGCTTTCCGCCTTGCCAGCCCCCTGCGGCGGGTGTCCAATGTGACCATGGACAACGCACTGGAAGAGCTGCGCCGCCTCGCGGCGCAAGCCGAGAATCGCCGTACCGATACGGGCATTCCCCGCGTTGCCATGGTGCAGGGCGAGATCCCGGACCATGCCCTGGCAGCCGTATACGAGCCGATGATCAACCTGATCCTGCAGGGAAGTAAATCCATGACGGTGGGTGAGAAGACCCTCGAATACGACCCGGCCACGTACTTCATCATGTCCGTGGACCTGCCGGCGGTGGGGGCCGTGCACCCGGCCAGCACCGGCGAACCGTACCTGGCGGTGAGCCTCACGCTGGACCTTGGCATCATCGCAACGCTGCTGTGCGACACCACCGATGCCGCCACCGGGCGCGGCGAGCCTTCTACACAGACCGAGGCCTTCAACGTCGCTGCCGTCACCCCGGAGCTGATGGATGCGTGGGTACGTATGCTGCGCCTGATGGAACGCCCCCGCGAGATACCTGCGCTGGCCCCGGCCTACGAGCGCGAAATCCTGTACCGCGTGCTGCAGGGACCACACGGCTGCATGCTGCGGCAACTGGCCACCCCGGATTCGGCGCTGGCCCGTATCAGCAGCGCCATCCAGCGCATTCGCAGCGACTACGCCAAACCGCTGCGCATCGCCGCCTTGGCCGAACAGGTGGCAATGAGCGAGTCTGCGTTCCACCGGCACTTCAAGTCCGCCACCGCACTGAGCCCGCTTCAGTACCAGAAGCAGCTGCGTCTGCTGCAGGCCCGCCAGATTCTGGCGACGCGGGGAACAAGCGTTACCGCAGCCGCGCTCGATGTCGGCTATGAGAGCCCCACCCAGTTCACCCGCGAGTACGCGCGGGCGTTCGGCTTGCCACCCTCGCAGGATGCGGCGCGCATGATCGCAAGCCGGCGTGGGTAAGTCGCTTGCGGCTCGGAGGCTCGGAAGGCATCGACCTTGTGATTACTTGGCCCTCTTAACCCGTGCCATGGGGGCATGGACTGTGAACTTGCCATGTTAAATCATCGCCCGTCGTTGCGATGCCATCTTGTTTGACTTCTTCACGCCATCCAATCGTCATGCTGGCGTACTTTCAACGCTTACGCTTCGGGCGGCGCAGCATCACTTGCTACCGCGTTTAGCAACGTCAAGAAGCGTGGATCCATGCCAAGTAGTTTTTCAGAGCAATTTAGGGTCCATAGGATCTTCGCGACCTCCTGCCGTCGGACCGGAACGATCGAATCCGTTGATTCTTTCGATGCCACGTGCTGTGAATGCACTCAGCGCGCCAAGTTTGATCCTTCATCAGGCCTAACGGACAATGGCGTGACATCCAAGCTCACCTGCCAGTTTTGTCAGCAGTTCGGATGCCTGTCACGTGCGGATATTGACAGCTTGCTGGCCGACCAGTATCGCCGGGATCTACTGTTGGTGGCCAACCGAATCTGAGGATTCGCGCCGTTGAAAGCCTAGCCGAATTCCAACGTCCGTCTCCGAACTATGAAGACGGATTGGCATGCAGTCGCAATACGGACACTGTTTGAAGACCGTCGGCCGCTTTCGACTGAGGGCGGATAAACCCCCTAACCTCGATAAACATCCCTTATCGATTAAGCGCAGGGTGCAACTCCCTAGAGAAGGATAGAGCTGCGCACGCTCTAATGCATCACTACGCAATCGTCAGCACGATCTTCCCACGCGTCCGCCCAGCCTCAGACTGCGCCAGCGCTTTCGTTACCTCAGCAAGAGGAAACGCCGCTTCAACGTGGGGGGTGACCTCTCCCCTTCCGACCAAAGCAGTGATCTCCCCGAGGCTGTCTGCGTCTGGTCGGGTAAAGGATCGCTTGACGGTCACGCCAAAACGCTCAGCTTCATCCTGGGAGAAGGCCACAATGGTCACCATGCATCCGCCCTTCCGCAGGACCTTGAAAGCTCGCTGGAAGGTGTCGCCACCCATTGTATCGAGAACCACATCTACGTCACGAACGGCGTCCTCGAACGGCTGCTGGGTGTAGTCGATGAATTCGTCAGCACCCAGGCCTCGGACAAACGCCTCGTTCCGCCCAGACGCCACTGCGATGACGTGCGCGCCATGCGCCTTCGCCAACTGGACGGCCAGAGAGCCCACGCCGCCAGAGCTGTTCGTGATCAGAAGTCGCAGCCCGGCCGAGAGCCCGGCTTCATTGCACATCGCTTGCCAGGCTGTGGTGCCCGCCAGAGGCAGCGCTGCAGCCTGCACAATGTCGAGATTGCCTGGCGTGCGGGCCAGATGGCTTGCCTGAGCGATGGTGTACTCCGAGAAGCCGCCTGATGAAACCATGCCATACACCAGATCACCTTCCCGGAAATGGTCCACGCCGGGGCCCACCTCCTCGACCGTGCCGACCACCTCGCTTCCAAGGTGAATCGGAAGCGTCATTCCCATGCGCTGCCCTGGGTTCTACCCCGATATCACGGACTGTTCTAAAAGAGCTGCAACCTTCTGATCCTGCCTGGCGACCCTTCTGCGCATCCTAGGGTTGTGGCGTCGCTCGATGTAGTCAAACACATCCGCTCGTGCCGCATCCAGTGTTGGGTAGCTCGTTCGATAGATCCGCTCGCGCTTGAGCAGCCCAAAGAAGCCTTCGCAGGCAGCGTTGTCACCGCAATGCCCCACCGCGCTCATTGAGCAGATCAGGCTGTTGGCGGCGAGATATCCTTGGTAGTCACCGCTGCGAAACTGGCTGCCCCGATCTGAATGCAGGATCACCTCGTGACTGCCTTGTCGCTGCCACACCGCCATCTGCACGGCCCGTATCACCATCTGGCGATCCTGCCGATCGTGCATCGACCATCCCGCAATGCGTTGGTCGTACAGATCCAGCACGATGCACAGATACAGCTTGCCCTGCTGGGTCTTTATCTCCGTGATGTCCGTGACCCACTTGGTCTCCGGCTCCAGCGCGACGAAATCGCGCTCAAGCAGGTTGCTCACGCCCGGAGGCGTTAGGGCCGGGCTGGCACGCTGTCCGCGACGCTTGCGCCGGGGCCAGCCCTGCAGGCCATCGGCTGCCATCAAGCGCGCCACCCGGTTCAGGCTGGCAGTCTCGCCCTCCTCAGCCAGGTCTTCGCGCATGCGGCCAGCTCCCAGCGTACCCCGGCTGTCCTCGTGCAGCTCACGCATCCGTACCACCAAGCGCTCATTGTCCACCTGCCGGGCGCTGGCAGGACGCGCACTCCACTCGTAGTAGCCGCTGGCCGATACCTTCAGGCAGCGGCACATCAGCCGAATCGGAAACTCATCGCGGCAACGTTCGATCACCTGATATCTCAGGACGATCCCTTTGCAAAGAACGTCGCCGCTTCTCGCAAAAAATCCCGTTCCTTCTTCACCCGCGCCAGCTCGCGCTTGAGGCTGGCCAGCTCCTCATCCCGCGGTGTGCCGGTGCCGCCGAAGGCAGCAGATCCCGGGCTCTGTGCCTCGCGCTTCCAGCGGGTCAACAGGGTGTCGCGAATCCCCAGCTCCCGGGCCACCTGGGCACAGCTGACGCCGGGCTGGCTGGCCTGCTCAACCGCACCACGCTTGAACTCGGCACTGAACTTCCTACGCTTCGACATGAACACTCCTCATGGCCTGGATCGGCCTTCTTGTAAGTGTCCGTGAAAACGGGGGTGAACCCCCTGCTCCGCTGCGGATCTTCCAGTCGATAGGATTTACGCCAGCGGCACTCACCTTTATCAGGACCTCGCCCGGTTCGGGCATTGGCCGGCTTACCTCGAAAGCTGACTCTCATCGTTGGACCCGTACGCCTGGATAAGCACACTCATGATTTTCATCGTTTCAATCCATCCGTCTGGCGCTCAACGTATGTCAAGGCCAAGGTGGGTTGGTATGGATGTACTCAGGAAGCGAACGGAAACCGCGCCAGGATTCGAGGAACCATCGGCGCAATCTCACGTGCAAGGAAGCCCAATGCACCAACGGATCGGCCGAGCACCCGTCCCGCTTCACCGTGAACCCAAACTCCCCAAAGCGTCGCGTCGAGTGCGGGCATGCCACGCGCCGCGAACCCGGCGATGAGTCCGGCCAGCACGTCGCCGGAGCCCGAGGTGCCAAGTCCGGAGACGCCGCCCCTATGCAGCCAAGCGCTGCCATCCGGTCCGGCGATCCAGGTGTCCGGTCCTTTCAGCGCCACCACGCTGCGGGTGGCTAGCGCCATCCTGACAGCATGTTTCTGTGGGTCGGCAAGAATGGCCTGCTTCTCCGCATCACAGAGCTGGGCCATCTCTCCCGCATGCGGGGTGAGGATGAAGGGTCGTCCGGCCGCGGCCCGGAGTCCCTCATGCAATGCGCCGGCATCCATCACGACCGTACCTTCGAGTGCTGAAGCACGATGTGTCAAGCGGGTCAGAAACGTGGAGGGCCGCATGCCCGGCCCAATGACAACGGCACCGCAGGTGTCCAGAGCGGCTTCAAGGTCGCTCGCGCTCGCCGCCAGTTCACCACGCGCGCTTTCGCGCATGCCCAGCACCAGCGCTTCGGGAACGGCCAGCGCCATCGCCGTAGCCACGCTTCCTACAGTTGCGATCTGCAGCTTGCCTGCGCCTGCCCGAAGAGCTGCTTCGCCCGCCAGGAGAGCTGCTCCCGGCACTTGACGGGAGCCGCCAACGACGCAGACCCGCCCTCTGTCCTCCTTGTCGCGGCCAGGTGACGGCAGCGGGCGCTTGCGCAGCACCGCCGGCGTTAGCCGCTGAACCGCCGGGCGCGCCATTTCAGCGGGCTCCAGCGGGCTGGTCAGGCGAAGCCGTGGTCGGCGTATCTGCAAGTTCAGGCGGGATGAAGTTGGCGCGAGCCAGAGCGAGGTGACCGTCCTGGACAACGTGGTACTCGGTGACTCCGCAATTGGGCACATCGCCTTGGCGGTCAATGTCGAGAATGGTCTGCTCGTCCATGCCTTCCAGAAGGTACCGCATGCAGTTCACGATCACCTGATGGGCGACGATCATCACACGTGCGCCGGCGTGGTTGCGCTGGAGATCCCCAACCACGCCGCGTAACCGCAGGATCACGTCACACCAGCTTTCGCCACCCGGCGGGCGGAAATAGAACTTTCCAACCAGTCGCCGCTGTGCGGCCAGTTCTGGGAAGGTGGCGACGATGCCGCTCGAGGTGTAACGGTCCAGTACGCCGAACTCCTTCTCGCGCAGCCGCTCATCGATGACCAGGCGGTGGTCGCCAGCAAGGGCGTCGGCCACCGCCTGGGCGGTCTGTCGTGCACGCACGTACGGCGAGGCCAGCACGACCTGAGGGCGTTGGTGTTCGGCAAGTCCCCCGGCCCAAGCGCCAAGCGCCTGTGATTGCCGCTGCCCCAGCGAGGAGAGAGGGACGTCCGCATCGCGGTGTTCCAGTTCGATCAGGGTAATGTTGTTCGCTTCGGCGTGGTCACGCGCTACATTCCCGGCGCTCTGGCCATGCCGCACTACCCATATCCGCTCCGGCCACTGCGCGGTGGCCCCTTCCATCGCACTGCTCTGCTGCACATGCGGCTCCTGCTTGCTCAATGTGGCTGTTGTAGCGGGCCTGAAGTCTTTCAAACGTGAACTCAATGTCGCCCCGTCCCTGGGCCGGAAATCCGCGTCAGAACAACTCGGTCTGGGCTGGCGGATAAATCAACGCCTGCCCTGCCCCCTGTGCCATCGGGTTCAGGGGATGCGGCTTAGGTGCGGCGTGCGACACGATGTGCAACACCGCGTGCCCCCTGTGCGTCAAAAGGTCTGCTATGAGCCGTCGATGGCAGCGCCACCAAGGACCTTCCGCGCACATCAGCGCCGTTCGATGTTTGCTGGCCAGCGCAAAAAGCTTCTCCAGCCCACTCGCAAATTCTGCGGACGTCATGTGGTCCGCGTATCCTTGGAAGGCGGGCACGTCCCACGCTCCATTGGGCGAGCCGGGCTGCACCTTGCGCCGTCCACCAAGCTCCGGGATCCATTGATACGCCATTCCTTGGGCCGGCAGCGTTTCGGCCATGCGCTCCGATGCGAACCAGGGAAAGCGACGCGAGCCGGGAAACCGCCGCACGTCGGCTATGGCGGAGATACCGTGTGCCGACAGCAGTTGTACGAACTCGTCCCAGGGGCGAGTGGAATGCCCGATGGTCCAGACAGTCAGCGCGGTCGGGCTAAGGTCGTTGCCTTGCATGAACTTATGCGACGTGCGTACGCATCAAAATTGCGAGGGGCTACCGGTCCTTAAGCGACCAAAGCTGGCCTGGCCTCGGGCGCAGCAGGCCGAGCAACGGGCGACACATACGCCATCTCACCGGCGGCGGCGACCAGCTTCAAGAGGTCTCCAGCCACGGGGCCTTCGCCCTTGCGCATTCCGACGAAATGAACCCATTCACCTTTTACTTCCACTTCTACGCCGGCAAGCTTGGGGCACTGGCGTGTCAGCGCCCGCAGATTCTGGACCCAGGTCTCGCAGGGGATGGCGTCCAGCTGAACCACGGTCGTTCGGTCGCCGACATACAGATCGGCCATTTCCATCCGGGTCACGCGAGGCGTGGCGGCTTGGAACTGTGGATAAGCACTCATAAGAATCTCCTTGCAGGGTTGAGGGTGACTATCCACCTCACCCGGGCGCATAACGCGTCAGCGCAGCGTTAGTGGCCTGTCAAATCTGCCGCCTCACGGAGGTTTCGTGAGACGGCAGATTTGACGTGAGCGCGGCGCGGCTGGCTCATTCGCTCTGTGCGGCACTCTCGATCAGCCGTGCAGTCACGTCCGGGTGGGAAACCATGACCACGTGCGACGCCCCCGGCACCACCTCTGTCTTCCTGGCGTGCGCGCGTTCGGCCATGAACGCAATGGCCTTCGGCGGAATGTTGAGGTCCTTGTCTCCGTACACGAACCAGCTCGGGATGGAGGTCCAGGCCGGCTTGCCCGATGCCTCGTTCAGCGCTGCATCGGTGATCGGCCGCTGGGTGGCGGCCATCAGAGCGGCCTCTGCCGCAGGCACGTCCGCAGCAAACTGGTGATGGAACTTGTCCTGCAGGATGTACAGGTCGTTCCCACCCGTGCTCAGCTTCACCGGCGGCGCGATCGCCTGCCCCAGCGTGCTACCCGGGAACTTGGCCGACAGCCCGGCGGCGGTCTCGCCTGCGTCGGGCGCGAAAGCGCTCACGTACACCAGCGCCTTGACGTTGGCGTGGCCCCTTGCCGCCTCCGTGATCACGCTTCCGCCATAGGAATGGCCGACCAGCACCACGGGGCCCTTGATGCTGTCCAGGGCGTTGGACACGTATGCTCCATCACTGGCGACGCCACGCAACGGATTGGCGACGGCCAGCACCGGGTAGCCGTCCTTCTTCAGGATCCGGATCACGCCGTTCCAGCTGGACGAATCGGCGAAGGCACCATGCACCAGCACGACGGTGGGCTTCGGGGTTTCTGCAAAAGCGCTGGGTGCGATCGCGGTCGCAACGCCCAGGGCGAGTGCGGTAAGCAGGTTTTTCATGGTGTTCTCCTTTGTTCTGTTGGGGATCAGGCGGGGAAATCGCAGGTAACACTCAGCTCGCGCCATTGGGCGAGCTCTTCAAGGCGTGTGCGCTCGACCTGCTCGATAGCGCGCACAGCGTCGCTGCCCAGCGCAAGTCGCAAGGGCGGCGCGTCCATGGCCGCGATCTTGAGGATGGCCTGGGCTGCTCTGGCTGGGTCGCCAGGCTGGCGTCCGCTGTAGGCGCGCTGCATGCGGGCAGCCGCGCCCACCACCGCGTCGTACTCGGACCGACCCTCGCTGAGTGAGGTAGAGCTGCCGGCGAAGTCGGTGCGGAAACCGCCCGGTTCGACAATCGTTACGTGGACGCCGATCAGCGCCATCTCCTGTGCCAGCACTTCGGAGAAGCCTTCCACGCCCCACTTTGCTGCAGAGTAGGCGGCGCGGCCTGGCGCACCAAGGCGTCCGCCAACGGAAGACACCTGGATGATGTGGCCACTGCGCTGTTCGCGCATCAGCGGAATTGCTGCCTTCGTCATGATGACGGTGCCGAACAGGTTGGTCTCAATCTGCTGACGGAAGTCGTCCAGCGTGACGTCCTCCACGGAGTTGATATTGCCGTAGCCGGCGTTGTTCACCAGCACGTCCAGTCCACCGAAGGCATCCCTGGTCGACTGGATGGCACGCTCAGCGGCGATCGGATCGGTGACATCAAGCGACACCGCCCTCACCTGTTCTCCATAACGGTCCACCAGATCCTGCAGATCGGCGGCGTCGCGAGCGGTGGCGACCAGGTAGTGCCCCGCCTCCAGCGCGGCACTCGCCATTGCCCGGCCCAGGCCGCGTGAGCTTCCGGTGATCAACCATCGTTGTGACATGACTGCGATTCCTCATGTTTACGGGCGGCATCTAACCAGCGCCACGGGCAACTGGCGATAACACGTTGGTATGTAGGGCCCCGTGGCAGCACCGATTAATCAGCGCCAGGCATACACCAAGGTGTAGGGGCCTATACCCAGGGACTATTTGAAACTCGGGTTCCGGCGAATAGCGTTCACCGGCACGGACGGCAGCTTACGCCGCGAAACAAAGGTTGGCGGTGCCGGTTTGTAACGAACTGTAACCCCCGCCTGGTTGGACAAAATCGCTTACGAATTCCAAGGAATGCCGATACGCAGGCGATACATCAGCACTGTGAAATGGCTCCAACGCCGACGCAGGCCGCCCCCTGCCGCATCACCGGCACGATTCCATCCCCTTATGGAGAACGCGATGTCGATATTCGAACCCGAAGCCGTCCCCTCCCCTGCGCGTCGCCGCCTGCTGGGCACCGTTGCCGTGGCAACCGCCACCGCTGCCCTGCCCGGCTTGCTGCCCGCTGGCAGCGCGCAAGCCGCCAGTCCTGCCGTCATGCGAAAGGCCGTTGGCACCAGTGATGCGATCCGCCCGTTCCAGGTGCATCTGCCCGAAGCCGACCTCGTTGACCTGCGCCGTCGCGTACTTGCCACGCGCTGGCCAGATCGCGAACTGGTCGCCGACGATTCGCAAGGCTTGCAGCTAAGCCGACTGCAGGCCCTGGCCAGCTACTGGGGCGGTGGCTACGACTGGCGCAGGCTGGAAGCGCGGCTCAACGCCCTCCCCCAGTTCATCACCGCCATCGACGGCGTCGACATTCACTTCATCCATGTGCGCTCGCGTCACCCGGGCGCGCTGCCGGTGCTGCTCACGCATGGTTGGCCCGGTTCCATCCTCGAGTTCGTCGGCGCCATCGGGCCGCTCACCGACCCGGTTGCCCATGGCGGGCGAGCGGAGGATGCCTTCGATGTCGTGATCCCGTCCATTCCCGGGTACGGTTTCTCCAGCATTCCCACCGAGTTGGGCTGGGGCCCGGAGCGCGTCGGCCGCGCCTGGGATACGTTGATGAAGCGCCTGGGGTACGAGCGTTATGTGTCGCAGGGCGGTGACCACGGCTCGGTGATCTCGGATGCGATGGGCCGGCAAGCTCCGGCCGGCCTGCTCGGCATCCACCTGACCATGCCCGCCACCGTTCCCGCCGAGCTGGTGCCGGCCATCAACAGTGGTGCGCAAGCGCCAGCCGGGCTGGCTGCGGACGAGCTGCGTGCGTTCACCGCGCTCAGCCAGTTCTTCGGCCGCAACGCCGCCTATGGGGCCATGATGGTCACGCGCCCGCAGACCATCGGGTATGCGCTTAACGACTCGCCCATCGGCCTGGCCGCGTGGATGTACGACAAGATTGCGCAGTGGACGGACAGCAACGGCATGCCCGAAGCCGTGCTCGGCCGCGACGCCATTCTGGACGACATCAGCCTGTACTGGCTGACCGGAACCGCCACCGCTGCGGGCCGGTTCTACTGGGAAAACAACAACAACAACTTCAGCGCCGATGCGCAGAAGACCACGCAGATCACCGTGCCGGTGGCCGTATCGGTGTTCCCCGGTGAGATCTACCGCGCGCCCCGCAGCTGGACCGAGCGCGCCTACCCCACGCTGTACTACTTCAATGAAGCCTCCAAGGGCGGCCACTTCGCCGCTTGGGAACAACCGCAGATCTTCGCCAACGAACTGCGCGCCGCGTTCCGCCCGCTGCGCACCTCTCGCTGATCGCTACCCACCCTTTTCTTAACAGGAGAACGCCCATGCATTCGTCCGACCCGACCTCACGCAAAACCTCCCGCCTGGCACAAGTGCTGATCGCTGCCCAGCTGCTGCTGGTCGGCGGTGTCGCCGCTGCCGCCCCCTCCCCTGCCCTTACCGCGCCCTTGGTGGCCAACAAACACGTCGATGCGGGCGATCTCAATGTGGGCTACGCCGAACTGGGCCCGGCCAAGGGCGAGGTCATCATCCTGCTGCACGGCTGGCCGTATGACATCAACGCCTACGCGGAAGTCGCCCCGCGACTGGCGGCGCAGGGTTACCGGGTGATCGTGCCGCACCTGCGCGGCTACGGCAGCACCACCTTCCGTTCGCCGGAAGCACCGCGCAACGGCGAGCCAGCGGCGCTGGCGTCTGACGTGATCGCGCTGATGGACGCCCTGAAGATCAAGCAGGCCAACCTTGCCGGCTTCGACTGGGGTGCGCGCTCGGCCGACATCGTGGCCGCATTGTGGCCGGAGCGGGTCAAGTCGCTGGTGTCGGTGAGCGGCTACCTGATCGGCAGCCAGGAGGCCGGACGGAAACCCTTGCCGCCGGCGGCGGAGTTGCAGTGGTGGTACCAGTTCTACTTCGCCACGGACCGCGGCCGCGATGGCTACGCGCAGAACACGCATGACTTCGCCAAGCTGATCTGGAAGTTGGCATCGCCGAAGTGGCAGTTCGACGATGCGACCTTCAATCGCAGTGCCGCCGCGCTGGACAACCCGGACCAGATCGCCATCGCGATCCACAACTACCGCTGGCGCCTGGGCCTGGCCGAGGGAGAGGCGAAGTACGCAGCGCTGGAGCAGCGCCTGGCGCAGTTGCCGTCGATCAGCGTGCCGACCATCACCATTGAAGGCGATGCCAATGGTGCGCCGCATCCGCTGCCGGAGGCCTACCGGGCCAAGTTCACCGGCAAGTACGAGCACCGCACCTTCACCGGCGGCATCGGCCACAACCCGCCGCAGGAAGCGCCGGTGGAGTTCACACAGGCCGTCATTGACGCCACCCACCTGTAAGGAGCTCGCAATGAAGCCTTTCCGTGTTGCTGTGCTTTCAGGTGTCGCCGGTGTGCTGGCGCTTGGGGTTGGGTACATGGCCTTCGCCGGTGCGCCGGCTGGCCCGGTTTCACCGATCTATGGCGTGAGCTTGCCCGAAGGCTACCGGGACTGGCCGCTGGTCGCGCCGGCCCAGGAAGCGGCCCCGCTGGATGAGCTGCGTGTGGTGGTTGCCAACCCGACGGCTTTGAAGGCCTATCGGGAAAATACCCGCCCGTTCCCGGACGGCAGCGTTCTGGTCAAGCTGGCCTGGAAGCATGAGCAATCGCCGGACTTTGCGCCGGCTTCCGTTCCGGGTGCGGCCACCACCGTGCAGGTGATGGTGAAGGATTCCAAGCGCTACGCTGACAGTGGCGGCTGGGGCTATGGGCGTTTCATCAATGGCCAGCCTGCCGATGAGGCACAGCATCAGACCTGCTATGCCTGCCACTCGTCGCGGGTCAAGGATCGGGATTATGTGTTTACCCGCTACGCGCAATGAACGGCAGGCAATTCACGGGCGGGCGTAGGCTTCGGCGTAAGCTCCCATGCGCAGCTTGCAGGTCCTCCTGTCCGTCCGCTGGAGAAGCTAAATGAAGGCCCTTATCCCCGCCTTGCTTTGCATCGCACTGCTGAGCGCGTGCCAACGCGCGGAGCCCACGGCAACCGACACGCCTCCACAGGCTACGCCGCCCGCTTCTTCGCTGGTGCTGTTTGGGAACGGCTATCCGACCGACGGGGCACCCTGTCGCCGCGTCGGCGAGAGCGAGGCAACGTCGCAGTGGCTGGATCACACCGGAGATCTCGTCGGCTGCCCTGATGCCACGACCGCCTCTGCACTCGGTGGCAAGATCGTGGCCACCATTGACGGCACGACCGTGGTCTCCGTGCCTCATGGGTCGCCTGCAGCTAAGGAGGCGATCGACGGCACCAGCGGCTCGAAGCCTTGATTGTCGACGTCTGATTGACCCACGCGCCGGTTACGGCCCTCGGGGCGGCGATGCCGCCGCCCCGTCTACCGTTTGATCAGTCGGCGGGGACCAGCCTCCAGCGTTGCCCAGTCCCCTGGAACCGCACGACCACCTTAGAAAGCGCCTCCGGCGACGGATTAGCGGCCAGCACCATCAACTCATGCCCAGTGCCCAGGTACATCCGCCTACCCGGTTCCACCCCAAGATCACGAATCCACAGCCCCCGCGTTTTCATGCACGGCACAGTCGGGCAGTTGGGATAGGTATGTGCGTCTTCGTGGCGAAGCGCGTTGATCATCACGCTTTTCGGTGCGCGCCAGAAGCGCCGGCGGAACTCGCGCTGCTCGTCGGTCAGGTTGGCCCAGTCGTTGTCCATCATGGTTCTCCTCTTGTGCTGCTCCCCGCCAGGATGGCGGGGAGCCGGGAGGTTAAGAGCCGTGATTAGCGGTGCGACGTATTTCCGCGAGGGTGTTGTATTTCGTCACCCTCCCGACACAGTCGTCCAACATGCAAAAAATTAATCAGGGCTCTTACACCCCAGGCACACCATGCGACAGAGGTGAGGATAGCGGAATACGGAAAGTTTCAATCGCATGCGGCGCATGCCATCTGCGTTGTCGCAAGCAATCTGCGTTGTCGCAAGCAATCCACTCTCCGACAAGAAGCGCAAAAAGCGGCTATTTATGCGGACATTGATCACAATTCTGATTTCGCGGTGCAACAAGACGTACACCCCATCAGGACGTAGCTGGTGATGTCGCATCTGGCGCAAGTCGCGCTCACCGGCGGACTTTGGAGAGGAAGACCCTGCCCTGTCCTCCATGTTGGACTAGGTCTTCTCCGCTCTGCGGGCAATCCACGCAGCTTCTTTGGCCTTCTGGTCGGCTATGTACCGTTGGTGGTTGTGCATTCCTTTCACAAGACTGGTGACTAGCTTTGCGTCTGCTTCGTCGTCGTTGCTTGTGTACTGCTCAGGATCACGATTTACGTCCGCACTGACGGCGCGCAGCCCTTCGCCATCGGGCGTGAAGTGCACAACGGCAATACAGATGCCTGTCCAGCTACGATGCAGATAGGCCGTGTTCTCGATGCAGTAGATGAACCACTTATCCTCCATTTGGAGAGGGATGAGGCCTTCACGCATGCTGGCGGTCTCAGTTGCATCCAGAGTGAAGTCGAGCGCCAGAGTGATACGACGTTCTGGCAGTGGCTGATTCTTCCAATCAGCAGCGGTTGCATTCGGTTGCGTCATTGGTAACCTCGAGTTGATGGCTAAGGCTGCTCACTACTGCGAATCTTCCAGGGAAGCTTCCAGCAGGCTGACATAGGTATCCAGACGGGTTCGCATGCCAATCAACAACCAGCCTACGGCATACAGCAGCACCAGCCCGAATATCAGCATCCCGCCAACGAGACTGACATCAAAGGCCCCAGCCCAGTCTCCCCACTTCCAGTTTCGAAACTGGAGATAGAGCGCAATCAGTAGTGGGAACGGACCGAGTTTCTGGAGTCCACCGTACATCAGGCCGATTCGATCAATCATGCCGGTTCGAAGCTGGCTTACGTAGCGAAGCCGTTGTTGGCGTTCCGTCTTGGGGAAATGCCGCAGCTGAGCTACCAACCTCTTCCAATAGTTGAACTCTTGGTCCATTTCATTGGCATGGGAAAGACGTGGTTTGCGGAACTGGTGCCCCTCCCTGATGAGCATCAGTAAAAGCCAGAGCACAAAGGCAGCCACCTCAATGGCGAGGCAAACTTTGACTGCGGTCACCATCCAGAGCTCGGCCTGCATGATTTTCGGCAGTGCGGCGATGGCCAGCCCAACGCCCATGGCTGCAAAGCCAGTCCAGAACGAACCACGCTCCAGGCGTGATGCTTTGCGGTAGATCGTGGTGGAAGCGTAGGCCTGCACCTGCTGGTAAAGCCAGGAGAAGCTCAGTTCTGGCTGGGAGTCCTGACAGGCGAGACGTGTGGAATTGGCAACCTGCATGTCCATTGCGGGTAACTCCTTGAAGACTTATGGGGTCGCGCCCGTGCCTCGGCACGAAATGCATGCGGCCCCATCCTACTCCGAGTCCGCTCCATCTGGCAGAAGTGCCGTCGATTCTTGATAGTCGTACAACTTGGTTTGTAACCTGGCTACATGGTCGAGGTGATCTGCGGCTTCAACCCCAGAGTGGAACCCCGTGTCGTACAGAACATAGATTGCACCTACGGAAGGGTAGAAGTCGCCCCTCACGGCCAGCTTCCCGCCGTCATAGCCGAACTGTCTGATCAGGCTTGTGCATCCACTGGACCAATGTTCGATCAGCATTGAGCCCAGGCACAAACCATCCTCATCGGTCACGAAGCCTGTTGCATTGAGTTGATCAGCCACCCTGGTCAGCTCAGATGGGGTAATGCCCGCCAAGGTGGCAACCGCATTGAACCTTTTCATGGGACGGTGGCCGTACCCATCTCTGGTGTAACCAGTGGCCTCAGCCCGCCCCGTATGCCGCGATCAATCTGCAGAACGATCCGCTGACCAGGGGTAAGTGCTCGCAGCCCTAGATACTCGGGCAGCCCCTTGCGCGAGTGCTTTTGAAATCCGAGAACCTGCACTCTGATGCCGCGATCCAGGCTCAACAGGGCCATCAGGCACGGATGGCGCTTTGACCAGACGAGGCCGTCAAGCCGTCCGGAGAATTCGCCCTCCCCTAGCGACTCAAGCAAATCATTTCTGTACGAGATCGGGTCGAGACCTGCATCCAATGCAGCGGCGTACGACATTTCCTGCATCTATTGCCATTCCTGTGTCGATGTTTAACACCCTTGCACTGAGCCTAGACCACTGATCAGCAGGAGTATGTAAGAAGTTTCCTGACGGCTCTCCACGGCAAGTAGGGCTGTCCGCAATGCGTCGGGCGGCTTGACCGCGGGTAAGTGAGTGACTCGCAATATGTAACTTCACGTGTTACATATGACGTCTCCCTCGCTTGTACCGAAGCTCCATGTCCACGTTCCATGACGCCGCCGCCGTCAGCCGCTATCGAGAGACCGCCCAGGCCAAGGTTCCTGGCATGGCTGCCCTCCACCGCATGACCCATGTGCTGCTTGCCGAGTCAGTGCCAGCGGACGGCGAGGTGCTGGTGCTGGGTGCCGGCGGCGGGCTGGAGCTGAGCGCCTTTGCACAGGCGCATCCCGGCTGGCGATTTGTCGGGGTGGACCCGTCCCTGCCCATGCTTGAGCTTGCTCTTGAGACGCTGGGGGTCGAGGCTTCGCGTGCCGAGCTGGTGGACGGGTACATCGAGGATGCGCCGCTGCGGGAGTTCGATGGGGCTACCTGCCTGTTGACGCTGCACTTTCTGGACCGTGCCGCACGGCTGCAGACGTTGCGGGAGCTGTTCCAGCGTCTGAAGCCAGGCGGTGTGCTGGTGCTTGCCCATCACAGCTATGCGCCTGAGGCTAGCCTGCGGTGGCTTCGGCGCTGTGCCGCCTTCGCCTCGGCGAACGGCATGGTGAGCGAACAGGATGAAGTTGGGATTGCTGCGATGGCGGCCAAGCTGCCGGCGCTTTCTGCGGAAGACGAGGTGGCGTTGCTTGAGGCGGCGGGGTTTGTGGATGTGGAACTGTTTTACGCCGCGCTGAGCTTCCGCGGATGGGTGGCGTGGCGGCCGCAGGGTGGCGCGTAGAGCCACGCCCTGCGTGGCTGCTTCGGTCCGGGACCGCGAAGCCACGCATGGCGTGGCTCTACAGGGTTGGGCGCCGCGGTGCATTCGTAGAGCCGGGCTTGCCCGGCTGCTCTTGGCGGTCTTGTGCGGCGTGAGGTGACAATTTGTCGGCGAAAAGCAGCCGGGCAAGCCCGGCTCTACGGGGCAGACCGGGCCCGATTAAACCAACACGCCGATACAGGGGTCATGTGCAATCGAAGCGGGCATAAAGCTCGGTCACCCACTCCACAAACACCCGCACCCTCGTGCTGAGCTGGCGGCTTGGGGCATAGGCGATGTACACGTCCAAAGGCGCGGGTCGCCATTCCTGCAGCACAGGCACCAACTCGCCGCGTTCAATGGCCGGGCGCACCATGAAATCCAGTGTGTGGATCACGCCGAGCCCTACCAGTCCCGTCGCCAGATGGGCATTGCTTTCATTGACCATCACCGCGCACTCGGGAGCGACCTCCAGCGGCACGCCGTCGTCAAGGAAATGAAGCGGCGGTGCCCTGCCCGTGTGCGCGGAAAAATACCCGACCACGGGGAACCGGGGTTCAAGCAACTCCTCAGGATGAGTCGGCACCCCGTGGCGTTCCAGATACGCCGGGCTGGCGCAGGTGGTCCATTCCAAGCGGCCGATTCTGCGGGAGATCAGCGCACCGTCATCTGCGGTACTGCGGATGGCGCAGTCAATGTTCTCGCCGATGACATCCACGGTGCGGTCGGTTACGCCCAGATGCACCTGGATATCTGGATACCGGGCGCGGAACTCCGGCAGTGCCGGGATCAGCAGTCCGCTGGCGGTCGAGCCACCGGTGTCCACCCTCAACTTGCCCTTGGGGCTGCGCTGGGCGCGCCCGAGGGTGGCTTCCACGTCGTCCAGTTCCGTCAGCAGGTGCCGGATGCGCTCGTAGTAGGCGGCCCCATCGTTACTGACGCTGACCCGGCGCGTGCTGCGCTCCAGCAGCTTGACCCCAAGGTGCTTCTCCAGCGCGGTGATCGACTTGCTCAAGGTGGCATTGGGCATCTGCAGAGATTCCGCCGCGCGATTGAAGCCGCCTGTCTCCACGACACGGGCGAAGGCGCGTATTGCCTGTAAGTGGTCCATGCCGGGCTCCGGGTCGGTAGCTGGATTATTCACCTGGGGAAATAAAGAATCAATGAAACCTGTATTTATCTCCGAATGACACCCCAATAGATTGGCACCCATCGCGGCATTCGCCGTCCACTCAAGGCAAAGACATGCAAACCCAGGAACCGGTCAACATCCACACCACCAAACACGCTGGCAAGGTGGCTCTGGTCACCGGCGGCAGCTCGGGCATCGGCTTGGCAACCGCCAAGCGCCTCGCACTCGAGGGTGCAAAGGTCGTCATCAGCGGGCGCCGCCAGCCGGAACTGGACCGCGCTGTCGCCGAGATCGGGCATGGGGCGGTTGCCGCTCGCAGTGACATCTCGGTGGCGGCAGACCTGGACGCCCTGATGGAGACCATCCGCGCGGCGCACGGTCGTCTGGATATCCTCATTGCGAATGCCGGTGGCGGCGAGTTCACTCCGCTTGATTCCATTACCGAAGCGGGCTTCGACAAGTACTTCGGTATCAACGTCAAGGGCACCTTGTTTACGGTGCAGAAGGCATTGCCCCTGATGACCGCTGGTGGTTCCATCGTGGTGACGGGGTCTATCGCGGCCAACCAGGGTGTGCCCGCGTTCGGCGTTTATGCGGCCACGAAGGCTGCGCTGCGCTCATTCGTGCGGACCTGGGCCTCCGACCTCAAGGGCCGGGATATTCGGGTCAACCTGGTGGCACCGGGTGTGGTGGTGACCCCGGCGTACAAATCCGAGCTTGGCATGAGCGACGCGGACATCAGTGCTTACCTTTCCGACATCTCGCAGAAGGCCCCGCTCGGCCGTGGCGGCAGTCCGGATGAGATTGCCAAGGCGATGTCGTTCCTGGCGTCGGAGGATGCGTCGTACATCACCGGCGTAGAGTTGGCGGTTGATGGGGGTTTGACGCAGGTTTGACCGGCACCGCGAAGCCACGCATGGCGTGGCTCTACAGGGGCGGCGCGGTGCTTTTGTAGAGCCGGGCTTGCCCGGCTGCTCTTGGCGGCGAAAAGCAGCCGGGCAAGCCCGGCTCTGCATTCAGGGTGACCGGTTGTCTGCGAGAAGGTCCAGGGCGACCGGTCGTTTGCGAACGTGGGGTCGATGGCGCAGCCCGGTGCACATGCTACGCTGGGGTGTTGCGTCTACCCACCCCTTCCATGACTGCCAAGCAAAAGCCCCGCCTTGATACCCACAATGCCGGAGCCGCCTTCCGTACCCTCTGGCCCCTTCTTGGCGTCATGCTGTTCTTC
The DNA here is from genome assembly GCA_050983615.1 of Stenotrophomonas maltophilia. Taxonomy (GTDB): domain Bacteria; phylum Pseudomonadota; class Gammaproteobacteria; order Xanthomonadales; family Xanthomonadaceae; genus Stenotrophomonas; species Stenotrophomonas maltophilia_AZ. The sequence continues at coordinate 2,260,438 of CP158958.1, forward strand.
CTGGGCAGCGGTTTCCTGGCCAGCAAGAACATCCGCACCATCCGCGAGGGCAGCGCCGCGGTCATCCTCTCGCAGGAGACGATGACCGCCCTTACTGACGTCCTCTCGGCCGTGCAGGATGCCGAGACCGGCCAGCGCGGCTATCTGATTACCGGCAACGAAAGCTATCTGGAGCCCTACGAGACCGCGCAGCGGGATGCCAACACCCAGTTGCAGGCCATGCAACGGGCGCTTGCATACGACCCCGCCCAGAGCGAACGGCTCAAGCTGCTGGCCCTGGGCGTCCAGGCCAAGATGGAAGAGCTGCACGAAACCATTGAACTGCGGCGCAACCACGGGTTCGAAGCGGCCTTGACCGTGGTCAACTCCAATCGCGGCAAGGCCGCCATGGACGACATCCGGGCCCGCCTGACCGCCATGCGCACCATCGAACTGGACAAGCGCGCCGAGCGCCTGGCCGAGATGGACCAGGCGTACAGCGCAGCGCTCACCACCGGCGCGGCCACGGCCGTGCTGGGCATCGTTCTGACCACCCTCATCGCCTTCCTGCTGCGCCGCCACGCCAAGGCGCGCGACCGCAGCGCCTGGCTGCAGCAAGGTCGACTGGAACTGACCACGGCCACCGGAGGCGACCTGGACAGCGCCGTGTTGGCCAAGTCCAGCCTCGGCTTCCTTGCCCGCTATACCGGTGCCGAGGCCGGCATGCTGTTCGTACCGACCGACGCCGGCTTCCAACGCATTGGCGCGGTGGGGACTACCTCGGCCGTGGACATCATTGAAGGCGGCGCAGTGCGCCCTGCCGAGTCCCTGCTCGGCCGCGCCGTGGACGAGAAGCGCGTGCTGCTTGTCTCGGACGTGCCGGCCGGGTACTTCACGGTGGGTTCGGGCCTGGGGCAAAGCCTGCCCCGCCATCTGGTCATCGCCCCCGCCGTCCACGAAGGCGAAGTGACCGGGGTGATCGAGCTCGGGTTCTTCGGCGCGGTGCCCAGCGAGGTGGTCGAACTGCTGGAGCTCGCCTCCGGGGACCTGGCGGTGGCCCTGCGCTCGGCAGCCTACCGGGCCAAGTTGTCCGAGCTGCTGGCGCAGACGCAGGCGCAGTCCGAGGCCCTGCAGGTGCAGAGCGAGGAGCTGCGGGTCTCCAACGAAGAACTGGAAGAGCACAGCCGTGCCCTGCGCGCCTCCCAGGCCGAACTGGAGGAACAACAGGCAGAGCTGGAGCAGACCAACAACCAGTTGTTCGACCAGTCGCTGCAGCTGGAGGAAGAGCGCGACAAGCTCGCTCGGGCCAATGCCGGCATCGTAGCCGAAGCCAACAAGGTGCAGCGTGCCAGCCAGTACAAGTCCGAGTTCCTGGCCAACATGTCCCACGAGCTGCGCACGCCACTGAACTCCGCGCTGATCCTGTCCAAGCTGCTGGGCGACAACCGCGACGGCAACCTCACCGAGGAACAGGTGAAGTTTGCACGCACCATTCACTCCTCAGGCTCGGACCTGCTGAACCTGATCAATGAGATTCTGGATCTCTCCAAAATCGAGGCCGGACATATCCAGGTGCATGCCGAGCCCTTCAGCGTGGAAAAGCTGCTGGCCGACCTTGGCACCCAGCTTGGCCCGGTGGCCCGGGAGAAGGGGCTGACCCTGAACGTTTCAATGGACGACGGCTGCCCGCCGGTGATCGAGTCCGACCGCCAGCGCCTCGAGCAGATTCTCAAGAACCTGCTGTCCAATGCCCTGAAATTCACCGAACAGGGCGGCGTTTCCGTGACGGCATCGGCGGCGCGCGATGGTCAGGTGACGTTCTCGGTGACCGACAGCGGAATCGGCGTCGCACCCGAGCAGCAGGAACGCATCTTCGAAGCCTTCCAGCAGGCCGATGGCTCCATCAGCCGCCGCTATGGTGGAACGGGTCTGGGGCTGTCCATTTCCCAGGAGTTGGCACGATTGCTGGGCGGCACCATCAGTGTGGACAGTGAGCTCGGCAAGGGCAGCTGCTTCCGGGTGGCGATTGCATCACGGCTGGTCACCGCGGAGCGGCCCGTTGCCCCCGTGGCGACACCCCTGCCTGCTCCCCTGCAGGAACCGCGGCCCGTGCCGGCTGCCTCGCGCGGCAACGGACGTGGGCTGATTCTGATCGTTGAGGACGACATCGCGTTTGGTGAAATCGTTCGTGATCTGGTCATCGAAATGGGCTTCAGTGCACACCTGGTACACAACGCCCGTGACGCGCTGGCAGCCACCCGCGCGGAGCTGCCGCATGCCATCGTGCTGGATATCGGCCTGCCCGACCAGTCGGGTCTTTCGGTCCTGGATATCCTCAAGCACGACATGCGCACCCGGCATATTCCCATCCACGTGGTGTCTGCTGCGGATCATTCACACAAGGCACTGTCGCTGGGTGCCGTGGGCTATCTGGGAAAGCCAGCCACGCGCGAGCAGCTTGCAGATGTGCTGGACTCCCTGGAACGCCGCCTGTTGCAGCGTCCACGCATGGTGCTGGTGGTGGAGGATGATGCGGTCCAGCTGGAGGCCGTGCGCGAGCTGTTGGCGGGTGCCGATGTGGAAACGGTCGGCGCCGGGTCGGCGTCGGAATGTATCGAAGCCCTGTCCCGGAATACGTTCGATTGCATGGTGCTCGACCTGACCCTGCCGGATGCGTCGGGGTTTGAACTGCTGGAAATGCTCTCCGAGAAAAGCGAGCAGGCGCTGCCGCCGATCATCGTCTACACCGGCCGCGTACTGTCACCGGCCGAAGAAGTCCGCCTGGGGCGTTACTCCAGCTCGATCATCATCAAGGGGGCCCGGTCGCCGGAACGCCTTCTGGATGAGGTGACGCTGTTCCTGCACCAGGTGGTCAGCAACCTGCCAGAAACCAAGCAGGGCATGATCCGCGTCGCACAACGTCGCGACAGCGCAATGGAAGGCAAGCGCGTGCTGGTGGTCGAGGACGACGTTCGCAACATCTACGCACTGATGAATGTGCTGGAGCCGCATGGCTGCAAGGTATCCATCGCCCGCAACGGCCAGGAGGCCATCGACGCCCTGAAGGCTGCTGCCGATGGGCCGGCCGCCATCGAACTGGTGTTGATGGACATCATGATGCCGGTGAAGGACGGCTTGGCGGCCACCCGCGAGATCCGCCAGGACGCGCGCTTCCGGAACCTGCCGATCATCGCCCTCACCGCAAAGGCCATGCCGGACGACCAGCAGCAATGCATCCAGGCCGGGGCGAATGATTACATCGCCAAGCCGCTGGACGTGGACAAGCTCATTTCGCTGGTGCGGGTGTGGTTGATGGCGTAATGCCCTGGCGCGTAAGTAATCGATCGTCTTGGCTCGTAGAGCCGGGCTTGCCCGGCTGGCGTGACCGTTGGCCAGCGAAAAGCAGCCGGGCAAGCCCGGCTCTACGAAGCGCGCCGTTCTGGCAGTAGCCGCCCTTACGTACGCGCGGATGATTCAAGCTCGCGTGCAAGGAAGGGCGCCGTCCTGCTTTGTGGCGCGCGTGCGACCTCGGGCGGTGTGCCAGCAGCCACGATGGTCCCGCCCTCGCCTCCTGCGCCGGGGCCGACGTCCATCACCCAGTCCGCCTGCGCGACCGACCGCATGTCATGTTCAATCATGACCACGGTGTTACCAGCATCCACCAGTCGCTGCAGCTGTACCAGCAACCGGTCTGCGTCTGACGCATGCAGACCGGTGGTGGGTTCATCCAATACGTACAGCGTCCGCCCGCGCTGGCTGCGCTGCAGCTCAGTCGCCAGCTTGATGCGCTGTGCCTCGCCACCTGAAAGCTCAGTGGCCGGTTGGCCCAGTCTGAGATATCCCAGGCCGATTTCCTGCAGCAGCTGCAGCGGGCGGGAGATGGCATCCTCCTCGATGAAGAATGCATGCGCCTCGTCGACGGTCAGCTGCAGAACTTCGGCAATATTCCGGCCATTCCACTGCACCTTCAGCGTGGCTTCGTTGTAGCGCGCACCGTGGCAGGTGGGGCATGGTGCATAGACGCTGGGCATGAACAGCAGCTCGACGCTGACAAACCCCTCGCCCTCGCACGTTTCGCACCTGCCCTTGGCCACGTTGAACGAGAAGCGCCCCGCATCGAATCGGCGTCGCCTCGCTGTTGGCGTCGCCGCGAACAGCTTGCGCACATGATCGAACAGCCCGGTATAAGTGGCCAGGTTGGATCGCGGCGTACGGCCGATGGGCTTCTGATCCACCTGGACGACCCGCTGGATGGCGTCCACATCGCCTGCCAGCTGACCTCGCGTTGCCTCGATCACTGAGGGCCCGTCCATGGCCGGGCCATCGGCGGCCTCGTCCATCGGTTCGTGCCCCAAGTGCAGCAGCATCAACTCAGGCAGCGCCTGCGCCATCAGGCTGGACTTGCCTGATCCCGAAATGCCCGTCACGGCGGTAAGCAGCCCAAGCGGCACCTGGGCGTTCACCCCCTGCAGATTGTGGCGGTGGATGCCCTTCAGCTCCAGCCACCCATTGGCGCTGCGCTGCCGGCTGGCCGGTGCCGGCACCTGGTCGAACAGATACCGGGCAGTACGGGAATCCTCGACCTCGCGCAGACCGTCGGGTTCTCCACTATAGAGAACGCGCCCCCCACGCTCGCCCGCCTCGGGGCCAACATCCACCAGCCACTGCGCGCGGCGCATCAGCTCCAGATCATGTTCCACAACGAACACCGAGTTCCCTCCGTCGCGCAGCCGGTCCAGTGCGTCGTACAGCGCATGGCTGTCAGCAGGATGCAGCCCCGCTGACGGTTCATCCAACACGTACAGCACGCCGAACAGCAATGAACTCAACTGGGTGGCCAGCCTCAGACGCTGCAATTCACCGGCCGACAGCGTCGGCGTTGCGCGATCCAGGGAGAGATGCCCCAGGCCCAGTCCGCGCAGTTGCCGCACGCGCGCCATGACCCCGCCGGCAAGGCGCTGTGCCGCCAGGCGTTTCTCTTGTGACAACGCTGAGGTCAGCCGCACGTCGGGAGCGGCGTCGTGCGCGGAGCGGCCGCTCTGCGCACGCTGTGCGCGGTCCTGGCGTGTGGTGCGCCGACCGGCACGCACGCCATGGCCGTGTGCACTGAAATCGCCTTGCGCGATAGGTTCCAGTACGTCTGCCAGCCGATCCAGTGGCAGGCGCATGAACTCACCAATATCAATGCCCGCAAAAGTCACCGAAAGGGCCTCGGGCTTCAGCCGCTTTCCGTGACACGCGGGGCATAGTTTGCCTTCCATGAAGCGGGAAACGCGCTTCTTCATCAGCGCGCTCTGGCTGTTGGCGAAGGTGTGCAGCACATAGCGGCGCGCACCGGTATAGGTGCCCATGTAGCTGGGCTCCAGTTTCCGCTTGAGCGCGGCACGCGTCTCGGCAGGGGTGAATCCGGCGTAGACCGGAACGCTTGGCGTCTCCTCGGTGAACAGAATCCATTCCCTGTCCTTCTTTGGCAGCTTCTTCCAGGGCACGTCGATGTCGTAGCCCAGCGTTACCAGGATGTCGCGCAGGTTCTGGCCATGCCACGCGGGCGGCCAGGAAGCGATGGCGCGTTCACGGATGCTCAGCGACGGATCGGGAACCATCAGCGCTTCGGTGACCTCGTACACATACCCAAGCCCGTGGCAGGTGCTGCAGCTACCTTGCGGCGTATTGGGTGAGAAATCCTCGGCGTACAGCATGGGCTGGTTGGCCGGATATGCGCCTGCACGCGAGTACATCATGCGCACAAGGCTGGACAACGTGGTCACACTACCCACCGACGAGCGTGCATTGCTGGCCCCGCGCTGCTGCTGCAGGGCGACGGCCGGCGGCAAGCCTTCAATTGCGTCCACGTCCGGCACGCCGGCCTGGTCGATAAGGCGGCGCGCATACGGAGCAACCGACTCGAAGTAGCGCCGTTGTGCTTCTGCGAAGACGGTACCGAAGGCCAGCGACGACTTTCCGGAACCGGAAATTCCTGAGAATACGACCAGTGCATTACGTGGAATGGAAACATCCACGTCTTTCAGGTTGTGCTCGCGCGCCCCACGGACCTCGATGCAACCGCTGGCCGCTGCAGCGGATGACGAATCGGCATGAGGACGGTTGGACATCAATCACCCGTTTGACTGTGAGGAGCCGTCAGCGGTTTGGATTGTGGAGAACCCTTCTGACGCAGGAAGATGGTCAGTATAACGAGAGCCAGCACAGCCAGAAACTCGCTTTGCCAGTTCTGGAAGGACTCGAACCAGAAGCTGCTGCTGAACAGGTGTTCCACCAAGCTCGGCGCGGGAAGCCCTTTGGAGAGGGACTCGTCCATCTCGTTTCGCCAGCTTCCCAGCAGGTGCAGAGTAAAACTCACCACAAATAGCAAGCCGAAGGCGATTGCGAGGGAGTGGCCGTAAATTGACTTCCAGAGCCCCCCTTTTCGGACCGGCCAAGGCACAGGCCCGGCCTCGATGCGCTGCGTCTCTTCACTTTCCAACATCGGGCGTGATTCAGCGGAGCCCTTCTGCCGCAACGAGACGGTGAGCAGGACATACATCCCCATCTGCAGGAACTCGCTTTCCCAATTCTCAAACGTCGCGCTTACCAGGTGACCGCTGTGAAGGTAGCTGCACAGATCAAGTAGCGGTCGATGTGCTTCCCGCAGTTCGTCATTGTGGGTGAGAAAACCTGCCCAGAGCTGACCCAGCAAGGACACGATCAGCAGCAGGAACAGGACAATCGATAAGCCGTTCTTCTTCCACATTGCTGGTCGACCATGTTGCCCATGGATCTGAGAGCACACTATCCGCCGGACTGAAGGCACCCCACGTCAGCAACGCGTCAACTCCCTGTCAATTCCGTCGAGGCAACCCCTGCAGATTGCGAGCGGACTGCTGCGGTCAGCAGTCCGGCGCAGGGAGTGTCAAGGTTCCCGAGGAGCCACATCCACCGCCCCCGCACCCGGGCCAGCGTTCAGCTCCGCCCCTGTTGCAGGACGCGCTTCGGGATCTGAGAGCGTTCGTGCGGCCATCGCCTCCACCGCCGCCTGCTCGCGTGTGGTGAGGCTGACAGAGCAGCTGCCGTCGCCACCGTCCAAGGCCGACTGCGCGTCGCGGTCGCTGACCCGCTCCCACAGTTCGCCGCTGTTCCAGCTGCCCTGCGGATCGCTGCCGTCGCCCTGCGACATGTCCATGTAAAGGTCGGTGAACGCCGGGTCCCCGGGCAGCCTGCCCGGCGGAAAATTGGGCTTTATGCTGTGCAGCGCCTTTTCAAACGACTTCAGGTGCGCCACTTCCCGCGTCATCAGGAAGCGCAGCGCGTCTTTGATGCCGGGGTCGTCGGTGACATTGATGAGCCGCTCGTACACCAGTTTGGCGCGCGCCTCTGCCGCGATGTTGGATCGCAGGTCGGCGGTCGGGTCGCCGATGGTATCGATATAAGCGGCGGTCCAGGGCACGCCGCTGGAATTGACCAGCGCTGGCCCACCGCCGTACAGGATCTGCTCGGTGTGACTGGTGCTGTTGCCACCCAGATGGCGCATGTCTTCGGCTTCCAGCATGCCCTCCGACTGCACGGCGCGTGGCCCCTGATTAAGCATGGCAATGATGGTCCCGATGATCTCGAGGTGACTGATCTCTTCAGTGGCGATGTCCATCAGCAGGTCCTTGCGGCCGGGATCCACCTCACCGAGACCTTGAGTGAAATACCGCATGGCCGCCGCGAGCTCGCCTTGCGGGCCGCCAAACTGCTCGAGCATCAGGGTGGCCAGGGCCGGGTCCGAGCGCTGGACGCGGACGGTATACATCAGTTTCTTGTGATGAAAGAACATGAACTCTCCTGTGGCTGCCGATGAGATTGCCAGGAACTGCACGTTCAACGCGCTGAGTTTGCAGCGTGGACCTCCCAGGTTGAAAACGAGGTGCACGAACCGGAGTAGTTGCTCACGGTGCCCGCACGCGCATTGCACTTGGGCGTGCACCTTCGACGGGCCAAGGAAGAAAAGGGCGAGCCAGCCGGCTCGCCCTTTCATTCACCTGCTTACCGTCTGAACTTGACGGATTGACCTGCCTACTTGCCCAGGTGCGCGCGAACAGCAGCAGCGGTCGGCCCCACGGTCTTGACTGCCTCGCGCAGCCGTTCCTCGGAGACACCCAGCGCTTTCGTCCAGTACTGAACTTCGTAATCTTCGCTGACATTGATCCGGTCACGATCAGGGCTGCCGCTTCTGTTCTTGTCGTCAGACATCGTCGTTCTCTCCGCGTCATGAAATGGATGATAGCGGCGACCCGCGGCGCGAACACCGCGGATATCCGGAATGCGCTACTTCTTGGCTTCGACGCCAGGCGTCGCGTCCCGCACCATGAATTCCTCCGTGATCTCCGGAAGATGAACTTCCAGCCAGTTGGCCATGGATTCTTCCTGCGCGAGAATCAGCTCGCACACCCTCACCGTTTCCGGATCGCCCGCCGTCTTGGCAGCCGCAATCAGGGCGGTGTAGGACGCAATCTCGAAGTGCTCGAAGACGTAGCCGGCCATTGCGCCTTTGACGATCTCGTCCGAGGCGGTCACGCCGCCTACGGCCTGCCCGAAAGCAGCCATCTTGCCCACCATGTCCTTGAACGTGGAGGGTGAGCCCCCCAAGCGCTTGATGCACCCTTCAAGCAGCTCGCGCTGCCCGATGGTTTCCTCGATGTGCGCCTCAATGCGCGCCTTCAGCACCGGGTAGTGCTCGATGCGCGACGCCCGCCCTTTCAGCATGGTTTCGGCCTGCTGCTCCATGGCGTGCGCGTCGCGCAGCCAGTCCAGAAGGTTCTCTTTCATCTCTGCCATGTGGTGCCCCGGTGGTTGATCGGACGTCGACCGTAGCGTCAGGCGCATATGAACCGGGCGACGCTCGCGTGACGGCGCGGCGAATGCGGGGTATGTCAGTGAGTGGCGCGTCGCCGGTGACGGCTTGCAAGCAGGGAATCTACTCAGTGTTAGCGGCCTAGCCTGCGAGCAGATGCGGCTCGACTACCGCGCTTACAATATCCATACCGGTAGGACGCGACGCGGAGGATTCGCGCCGCACCTTGAATGCCGCCCAGTCGGCCGTAGCGAGAGCCTTGATCTGGCTGCGGTCGGCGTGCAGCCACCGCATTGGCCAGAATGGCAGCAACCGGCTGCTGACCAACCCCTGCTGCAGCTCGACCACATCATGGTGGCTGCTTGCACCGATTACGCGTCCATACGCGATGACAAGACCGTCCTCCGGACCCTCCATGTACTGGAAGAAACGTGTGCCATCAAAAAGGAGCACACCCGTAACCCCCGCCTGACGATTGAAGCGGGCGGCATCGTCCACCAACGCATTCAGCTTTTCGGAGCCGATTCGACGTGCATCATCCTCTGCAATTTCGCTGCACGCGGTACTTACGTACGCGACGGCACGGATCGGCATTGTCCTGGTTCCTTGGTTTATGTCTCCACCATACGCTGGTGGTCTATCCACAGTGTTACCTCTACGTGCATCGCAGCACCCTTGCCATGAACGCGTTCACGGTTTGTCCTGCCTGAGAATGGTGATCCCGCCCGAGGTTTCGAGCACCGCCAGGGAAATCTGGTGGTGGCCCGTGCATCCAGAGCTTCTCATGGCAACGTCAAGATCTTCAGGTGAAACGTTGCAGCGGCGTAGTTGGTCCCAGAAGACTTCCCCTTCCCGCGCGAGCATGACGGGCGTGCCTTCGGTCAGGGCATGAAACTTCCGGCTGCGAGCAGTCGCAAAGCCCATGAGCCAATTGAGCAGCAACAGCGTCGCCGCCAGGATCAGGCCACCCAGCAGTGATGTGTCCTCGCCAATCAGCGAGTTCTGCACGGCCGTGCCCAACAGCACGATCACCAGCATGTCAAAGGGTGTGTGCTGACCCACCGAGCGCTTGCCGCTCATGCGGGTCAGCAGGAACACGACAAGGTAAACCGCCGTGGCGCGGATGATGAACTCAAACCAGGGCATTCCCAGATCAAACAGGTCTGACATGGCCACATCCCTTTCAAGGAGTGAGGATCACCTTCCGACAATCCTCTTCTTTCCGGTCGAAGATCTCATAGCCACGCACCGCATCTTCCAGCGACAGCCGATGGGTGATGATCACGCCAGGGTCCAGCGCGCCTTCACCGATGAAGTCCAGCAGCTCTGGCATCAGGCCTTGTACATGGGTCTGGCCCATTCTGAAGGTCAGCCCCTTGTCAAAGGCGTCGCCCAGCAGGAAACCGTGCAGGAAGCCCGCGTAGACACCGGGAATGCTAACCGTGCCGCAGCGCCGGGTGGCGGCGATGCACTGCCGGATGGCCACGCCGCTGCTACCCTCGACCTTGAGCGTCGTAAGTGCGGACTCCAGCGCACTGCCCTCAGCCTCAAACCCCACCGCTTCAATCGACGCATCCACGCCTCGCCCGTTGGTCTGGGTGACAATGTACTGGGCGGGGTCCTCGATCTCGTTGAAGTTTACTGGAGTCACGCCATAAGTCTGCGCAGCAAAGGCCAGCCGGTATGGCAGATGATCCACCATGAAGATTGTCTCTGCCCCCAGGAGGCGACAACATGCAGCGCTCATCAGTCCCACAGGTCCTGCGCCGAAGATGGCGACGGTAGACCCGGGCTTTACGCCGGCGTTGATGGCTGCCTGGTAGCCGGTGGGAAGAATGTCTGACAGGAACAGTACCTGCTCATCGGGCAGTGCATCAGGCACACGAAGCGGCCCTACATTGGCTTTCGGAACACGGACGTATTCAGCTTGGCCGCCAGACACCCCTCCGTACAGGTGGCTGTATCCAAACAGCGCCGCCGGCGCACGGATGCCCTTTTGGTTCACTGCCGCACCTTTGCCCGTATTGGTGTTCTCGCATGCGGCGTGTTCAGCAAGCTTGCAATGGAAACATTCGCCACAGGCGATCACAAAGGGCACCACCACGCGATCGCCGGGTCGCAGATCGGTAACCCCGCTTCCAACCTCTTCCACGATGCCCATGAATTCGTGACCCAGCACGTCGCCCGTGTGGAGATCAGGAATCTTGCCGCGATAAAGGTGCAGGTCCGAGCCGCAGATGGCGGTTGCCGTGACGCGAAGGATCAGATCATCCGCGGCGGCCAGGGTCGGATCGGGAACGGTGTCCACGCGAACATCTTTGCTGCCATGGTAGGTCAATGCGCGCATTGATAGGGCCTCGCTGTGGTGTAGAGCCATACAAATAGCCCCACCCGGGTACCGCAGTAGTGACCGCAATGTGGTGAAGATGTGCATTTCGTCCACACCCCACGCTCATTGGACGGAGCGCAGCATGTCCTGGAACTGAAACGCGGAGCAGCGAGATGAACGAGAAACTCCCCTTCAATCCTGGCGCGGACGTCGACGACCAGAAAAAAGCGCATACCCCGGACAAGCTCCGCAACGACGACGCGAAGTGGAAAGAGAAAGACATGCCGGATGCGGAGCACAACGCGGAACCTGACGACTACGAACGTCCGCCCAAGCCCTGATGCCTCGCCCTCAACGTTGCGGAGAATGACATGGCTCTGATTCACTCCATCCTGATGGGCGCGGTTGCAGGCATGCGTGCCATGACCCCGCTTGCAGCGGTGACCAATGCGGCCCGCACCGGGCAGCTGCCCTCCGACAATGGTGCCCCTCGTCTGCTGGGCAACAAGCTGGCATCTGCTGCGATGTTGGCCTTGGCCGGTGGCGAGTTGGCCGGCGACAAGTTGAAGTCCGCGCCTGATCGCATCGTACCTGCTGGCATGGTGGCCCGTGTTGGCACCGGTGTGATTGCTGGAGCCGCTTTAGCCCCCTACCGCCAGCGTAAATTGGGCGCAGTGCTTGGCGCTGCCACGGCGGTGGGAATGGCGTACTTCACCTTCAATCTCCGCATGCGTGCCATTGCGCGCTATGGGCAAACCAGCACCGGTGCGGTTGAAGATGCCATTGCAGTGGGTAGTGCGGCCCTCATCACACAATGGGCGTCGCATGGCGGGCAGGCCCGCGGAACCAAGCGGTAACCCAGCGAGCGCAGGCACTCCGTGCACGGTGCATCCACATCACCGGGCCGCAGCGTTTACCTGCGGCCGCGCACACTGGCCTCATTCCCCACCGCAAAGGCTCAGATGATGTCCGTTCCGAACTACCCGAAGCCCCCTTTCAAAGCGCAGCAGCAGTCCTTCCCGGGCAAGACCGACAAGATGGAGCCGCGGCCGGATCATGGTGAGAAGAGTTACGTCGGGCACGGGCTGCTGAAGGGCAAGAAAGCGCTTATCACCGGCGGCGACAGTGGCATTGGTGCTGCCGTGGCCATTGCCTATGCGCGCGAAGGCGCGGATGTCGCCATCGCCTTCCTGAAAGGCGAGGAAAAGGACGCCGCTTCGATCGCCTCATTGATCGAGGACGCCGGCCAGAAAGCCGTACTGTGCCCTTGCGATATCAGTGACGACGCCGAGGCCAAAGCGTTGATTGAGAAGGTCACCGGCGAGCTGGGCGGCCTGGACATCCTGGTGAACAACGCGGCCTACCAGCGTTACTACGAGTCGTTCGACGACATCACGCTCGACGACTGGCGGAAGACCTTCGACACCAATGTGCACGCGGTGTTCAACCTTACCCGCCTGTGCGTTCCGCACCTGCAGGACGGTGGCTCGGTCATCAACACCGCCTCGGTCAACTCCAAGAAGCCCACGCCCAACATCCTTCCCTACTCTGCCACCAAGGGCGCCGTTGCCAACCTCACCATTGGTCTGGCCGGCCTGCTGGCTGAGAAGGGCATCCGCGTGAACGCCGTACTGCCAGGTCCGATCTGGACGCCCTTCATTCCGGCGGGCATGGCCGCTGAGGAGGTGGAACAGTTTGGCAGCCAGACCCCGTTCGGACGTCCTGGTCAGCCTGCCGAGCTCGCGTCTGCCTACGTAATGCTCGCTGCCGACAGTGCCAGCTATACCTCCGGAGCGCTTCTGACGGTGTCCGGTGGCGCGGTTACGCTGTAACCGGCTGTGAAAGGGACCCGGCGGGACGAGGAAGGGTATGCCCCGATCCATTCTTACGCAGCCATAGGCGATGGGCGTTCCAGCGCGCTCATCGCCCTGGACGGCAGCATCGACTGGTGGTGCACGCCCTGCATGGATGCCCCGCCTCTACCGGACCGGTTGCTCGATGCACCACATGGTGGGCGTTTTGTATTGCAGGCCCGTGATTTGCAAGGTGTGGAACGCTGCTACAGAGACAACAGCAATGTCCTGGAAACGCGTGTGTTGATGCGAACCGGCGTTGCCCGGGTTACTGAATCACTCAACAGCGGTCCCGCCGGCAGACTGCCCTGGTCGGAACTGGCCAGGCGCATGGAGGGCCTTGAGGGCGAAGTCATCTTTGACCTTGTTTATAAGCCAGGAACCCGCGCCGGCACCTGCACACCGTGGATGAGCGATACCCCCAATGGGCGCGTGCGGGGTGGGTGCCCTACCCGACGCCAAGGCCGGCTTCGGCTGGGTCATGACCACCATTGGCAAGCATCGGCCCGGCGTGGCCCCATGCTTCACTCTGCGCGGCGAGCGGGTTGAGGAAGAGCGCTTCATCGACGTGCCCGGTTACCGCAACAGCCAGCCGGTGCGCATCGGCAATACCGCCACGGATCAGCTGCAGACCTGCGCCTACGGCGACGTATTGGAGATGGCCAGCCGCATGCTGGAAGCCGGCCATATCCTCGACCCCACCACCGCCCGGCTGCTGTTCGAGCTGGCCGACGAGTGCGCAGACAGCTGGATGCGCAAGGACAGCGGCTTCTGGGAGCTGGAGGACCTGCAGCACTACACCATGTCCAAGGTGGAATGCTGGATGGCGCTTCGGCATGCCTGCGAACTGGCAGAGGCCGGCCACCTCAGCACGGCACGGCTGCCCCGTTGGCAGAGGGAGCGCGACCGAATTCTGGAGTGGATGGACGCGCATTGCTGGGACGAGGCGCGTCAGACTTACGTGATGTACGCCGGCAGCGACCGCTTGGATGCCAGTCTGATGCTCGCCGCACGGTTCGGCCTCGCGGAAGCGCGTCGTGACCGTTTCATATCCACGCGCGAGGCCATCCGCCGCGAACTGGCCGACGACAGCGGTGATCTGTTGTGGCGTTACAGCGGCATGCGCGACTGCGAGGGCACGTTCATCAGCTGCGCGTTCTGGATGGTGGAAGCCTACGGGCTGCTGGGTGAAACGGAGAAAGCCGGACGGCTGTTCAGCAGCCTCCTCGCCCGGGTCCAGAACGATGTTGGCCTGATGCCGGAGATGTGGGATCCGTTCACCAACGAGGGGCTGGGCAACACGCCACAGGGTCTCAGTCACCTTGCTCTGGTGCACGCGGCCTTTGCCGTTGATGGGGTGTAACGCCTGTTGCGCTGTGGATGAACAGCGAGCGTGAATATAGTGCGATGTCTACACAACGCTTCTTCGATTTCCATTCACCTGCCCTAGTCGATCGCACCACACCAGGCCCGTTAGCGTACAGACTCACCTTACACGGAGCGCCTGTCATGGCTATCAAGACTGCAGAAGATCTGTTCATCCACGAGCTGTCGGATATCTACAGCGCTGAGAAGCAGCTCACCAAGGCCCTGCCCCGGCTTGCACGGGCCTCCTCCAACCCGGACCTAGCCACGGCATTCGAAACCCATCTGGAAGAGACCCAGGGGCAGATTGAACGTATCGACCAGGTGGTGGAGATTCTCGGCATTCGCCTCAAGCGCATCAAATGCGCCGCCATGGAGGGGCTGGTTGAAGAAGGTAAAGAGGCAATCGATTCCATCGAGGAAGGCCCGGTGCGTGATGCCGCTCTGATTGGCGGCGCGCAGAAGGTTGAGCATTACGAAATTGCCTCCTACGGCACCATTGCGGCGCTGGCCAAACAGCTGGGGTACAAGGATGCGCTGCCGCTTCTGCTGGAAACCCTGGAGGAAGAAAAAGCCACTGACGAGAAGCTGACGCTCCTCGCCAAGAGCGGTGGTAATGCCAAGGCGGCGCAGGCGGCCTGAGCAGGCACCCACGATGGCGTCCAGAACCGCGCTGCTGATCATTGATGTGTTCAGCCTGTTCGACTTCCCGGACGCGGAGCAGCTGGCTCCGGCTGCCGTGGAGGCGGCGAAAGAGGCTGCCCGCATCCGCCGGGAGTTCGACAAGCGCCAGCTGCCTGTGATCTACGCCAACGACAACTTCGGTGACTGGCAGCGGGACTTTCCGCAACTGGTACGGGACTGCCGCCATAACGGCGGCAGTTCTGCTGAGGTGGTCAAGTATCTCGGTCCGGGTGCAGGCCACTATTTCGTGCTGAAGCCAAAGCACTCCGCCTTCCTCGCCACTCCGCTTGCAATCCTGCTCGCCAAGCTGAAGGTCAATCGGCTGGTGTTGTGCGGAATGGCGCTGGACTCCTGCGTACTTGCCACTGCATTGGATGCCAACTCGCGGGAGTACGGGACCGTGGTTGCCACGAAGGCGGTAGCCGCGCTGCCGGAACGACGCGACGCCGCGTTGCAGGTTCTGGAACGTTCTGGTGCGGCGAAGGTGCTGGACACACCCGAGCTGATCAAGGAATACCTGGGCTGAAAGCAGCCCAAGCCCATATTACGGACGAATAACGTGCAAGAACATTCTTCAGCATCTCCTTCCCCCGCCTGCATCCTGCTGGTGGAAGACGATCTGCATCTGGCGGGATTCGTGGAACAGGCGATCACCGACCTGGGTCATGAGGTGATCCATGCCTATAGCGTCCTCGATGCGCTGGGTCAGCTGGATACCCGAGCGTTTGACCTGGCGGTTCTGGATGTGGAACTTCGTGACGGGGTGGTATTTCCGGTGGCAGACAGGCTGGCTGCCGCAAGTACCCCCTACCTGTTTGCCTCGGCGGTGTACGACCAGCTGGTGCCCGTACGCCATCAGCATGTGCGGTTTGTTGCCAAGCCCTTTCACGTGGAGGAGTTGCAATCTGCGGTACAGGAGCTGCTGGCGGCGGCTTGAACCTGGTGAAGAGCAGCCGGGCAAGCCCGGCTCTACGAAAGCGAGATTGCAATTGATTTGCACGCGCAGGGTGCTTGCGCCTGTGGCGCAATACGGCGACGATGGGCCACGCGCCCTGTTTGGGCGCACCACACGGGGACGAACATGGAACTGTTGACGCTGGAACACTTCGCCGGTTGTGTAAACGAGACGTTCGCCGCGGAGTACGACGGCATGTCGATGGAATTTGTGCTTGTGGAGGCCCGCCCCCTGCCACAGTCGCATGCAGGCGTGTCGCGTGCGCCATTTTCGTTGTTGTTCCGAAACGGCGCGCCCGTCGTATTTCCGCAGAAGATCTACCCGCTGCGACATGAACGAGTGGGTGATGTGGGCATTTTCCTGGTTCCCATTGCCCAGGAGCGTGCCGGCTTCCTTTATCAGGCCGTTTTCAATTAGCCATTGATCGAAGCGCCAGCTGTCGGCTGCCAGTTCATCGGCAGGTACATGCCGTCGGCCGACTCAGCTGTGACCACGAAGCCCAGTCGCGCATACAAGCGCTGTGCGGCGACGTTGTGCATCATCACATGCAGGCTCAGGCTCCGCCCTCGTGATGCGGACGCCTGCTGCTGACGTTGAATCAGCTCGCTGCCGACACCCTTCCCCCGCCACGCCGGGAACAGGCTGATGTCCACCAGCAGGTCATTCTTGCCGCTCTCGTCGATGTAAAAGCGGCCAAGCACTTCGCCTTCCTGCTCGAGGGCTAGATAGTGCGCCCCGGGGTAATGCACCAGGTAGTGCTGGTGCTGTGCGGCGAATTGCTGCGCCAGGAACTGCTGCTTGGCCTGGGCCGGCCATGGTACTGCCTGCAGCTCCTGCTCGCGGGTGCTGGCATATAGATTCGGCAGCCACACCAGGTCGTGCTCCGCAAGCGCTCGCCACTGCCACCGTGTGTTGCCGGTCTCCGCCAGCGCGGGACGGCGCGCTGGCGGAAAGGGTGAAAGATGACCCGATTGCATCAGCTGAAGTTGGGATATACGCCCTGCAGGGCGATGCAGAAGTTCACCGCCAGGTAGGGCTGCTGGTTTGAATGTGTGGAAGCACCGCCGTTGTTGGGCTTGAGCATGTTGACCGACATTGGCGTGGTGGGAGGGCTGGCGCTGAACGGCTTGACCGCATTGGAGCCGGGTTGCGACAGGCCGCCGCCGGCGACCGGGGTGCCGCTGCGCTTGGTGCTATCACTCTGCTGGAACGCAGTAAGCACGTGCTGGTGGGCAGGCATCTGCTGGGTAGTCAACGCGACGTCGGTGACACCAAAGGTCTGGCCCAGGCTCCGGGGGGTTAGGCCAGGACCTTGGCCCTGTTCGCACGCAGCGCGAGCAATCAGATTGGGAAGGCGGAAATTGCTGCTGCCATTTCCGCCGTAGTTGATGCCCAGCAGCGAATACAGAACGGTGTTCTGCTGGATGTTCAGGAGCGACCCATCACAGAACGCCCACCCGTATGGAAAGTAGTTGAAGCCGAACATCTGGATTTCACCGACGAAAGGTGTCGTCATTGTCGTCTCTCTAGGCGTGGGCAGCGGTCAGGACTGCGTGGGGTAGATGCCTTCCCAGGCAATGCAGTACTGCACCGTCAGGGTGGGCATGCAGTTTTCGTGCGGCTGGCTGCCGCCGCTTACGGATACGGCGGTGGGCTCCATCGCAACGGCCGTGGCACCGGTCACATCGGTGACGTAGAAGGTCTCGCCACTTACCGCGCCGGGCAGTGTGGTCGAGCCGGGCGTGTCCACGGAAGCAGCGGCGCTGGTGGCAACAAGCGTGTGAGTGTGCGCAGGCATCTGCAGCGTGGTCAGGGTGACGTTCTCAGTACCGGCACGCTCGCCGATGGTGCGGGGCGTCAACCCTGGCCCTTGCCCCTGGTGCAGCGGCAGTGCGCCGCGCAGGTCCGGCACCGCGAAGGTAGTCTGCCCGTCGCCGCCATAGGTGGTGCCAAGCAGGGTATACAAGGCTTGATACTGGTCAATGGGCACCAATGAGCCGTCACACGCAAACCACCCGTTCGGCACCCGACCGAAGCCAAGCATGCGAATCTCACCAACATAAGGTTCAGTCATCTGGTCGTACTCCTTGTATGAGACCGGGCCGCAGCCCCGGCATGGGCGTCAGGGACGCTGCGGGTAGATGCCGTTGAGCGCGATGCAGAAATTCAACGTGGTGTACGGCTGCATGTTCGGATGCGGCTGATTGCTGCCTTGCGGCGCCACCGAGGTGGGTGACTGCACGACCTCCGCCCCCCCTTGTGCGGCGTAGAACTTCACCCCGCCGTTGGTACTGGCAAAGGTGCGGCTGCTGGGGTTGCGATTATCGCCCGCCGTGGTCACACCACTCACCTGATGCAGATGCGGCGGCAACTGGTTGCTCAGCAGCGTGACCGACTCACTGCCGGCTGCCTGGCCCATCTGCATCGGCTGCGGTTGCCATGCCGGGTCGGCAGAGGTGCCGTACGCTACCGGTGCGCGGCCGCGCAGGTCAGGCAGTGCGAAGTTCTGTGTCCCATTACCACCAAACTGGACACCGAGCAGCGAGAAAAGTGCCTGGTTCTGCTGGATGGAGAGAATCTGCCCATCGCACTTCGCCCAATAACTGGGCGCAAAATTGAAACCGGTCATCATGATCTGGCCGATGTAAAACTCGCTCATGTAATCCCCCTTGGATGCAGAGCGGCGGCGCCGGAGTGACGCGCACTTACTCTGAACGTCATTCAGGCTGTTCACAAGTCCCATCCCGATGCCCCTTCCTTCAACGCGGTGAGTCTGTTCCAATGACGTCCAAGGGGGGAGGCGTGGAATGCCTGCCGCTGGCAACGTCAAGGAATTGACGGGGGCGATCTACCTCCGGGACAGCCAGCAAAGGACGCGCACCTCGATGTTGTTTTGCATCCAGGTGGAATCTTTCCAAGGGGGAAAGGTCATGGCGTACCTTATGGACCGCGCGCGCTTCGCGCGCCTGCTCGTAGTTTCGATGCTGTTCTTGTGCGCTGCACTATGCTGGCCAGGTGCCGCGCGGGCGGCGCACACTTCACCGGTGTGTGGCGAGAAGTTCGCGACCGTGGCCAATGGTGGCTCGGTGACCGTGGACGTCACCGACTGCGCTCAGGGTGCGGGCAACTTCGGCGACGGCCCGGTGGACGGCCCGGCGCTCCCCCAGAACGGCACCGCCAACCTGCGTATTGCAGGCAACAGCTGGTTCGTCGACTACAGCCATAACGGCAGTGCCACCACCTCCGACGCGTTCGAGTTCACCGATGGTGAGGCCAACGGCAACGGCGGCGCGGTGCGGGTCAACATCACAGTGACCCCGGCCAACTCGGCCATCGTAGTCGCGCCTGCCTCGCTGCCGACCCTGACCGCCGGCACCGCCTTCACGCAGACCCTTTCTGCAAGTGGTGGCGTTGATCCGTACACCTACTCGCTGGTCGGAGGCACGCTGCCGCCCGGCATCACGCTGACCGGTGCCACGCTCAGTGGTACGCCTACCCAGCGTGGCGCGTACAGCTTCACCGTGCGTGCCACCGACAACACCGCTGATACGGTAGACAAGGCCTACAGCGGCACCGTGCAGAACCCCAGCCTCACCCTTTCGCCAGGCTCGGCCACCGCCATCCAGGGCGTGCCTTTCAGCCAGACATTGGCCGCCGGCGGCGGCGTGGCACCTTACAGTTACGCATTGGAAACCGGCAGCCTGCCGGCGGGCTTGACGCTCAGCAGCACCGGAGTGATCAGCGGCACCACGGCGGCCGCCACCGGCAACTACCCGGTAAACATCCGGATCACGGACAGCAGCAGCGGTTCCGGCAGCTGGTTCGAAGTGAAGAGCTTCACCGTCACGGTCAGTCCGCCGCCCAGTGTGAGTATTGCCGTGTCGCCGGCAAGCGTGTCCGAAGATGGGGCGACCAACCTGGTGTTCACGGTCACCCGCAGCCTCAATCTGAGCTCGCCCACCGTGGTCAACCTGACCACCAGTGGGACCGCGACCAGTGGCGTGGACTACACCGGCGGCGTGTCCACGGTGACCATTCCCTCCGGTGCGACTACTGCCACGGTGACCATCGATCCGGTCGCTGATACTGTTGTGGAACCCAACGAGACGGTCATCCTCACCGTCGGCGCGGGTAGCGGCTACACGGTCGGTGCGCCGGCCAGTGCGACCGGGACCATCCTCAACGATGACGTGCCCACCGCATCAATTTCAGTATCGCCGGCCTCGGTTATTGAAGACAGCGGTAACTCGCTGGTCTACACCGTCACGCTGGACCAGCCTGCCTTCAGCGCGATCTCGATCAACTTCAATGTTGGCGGCACCGCGTCCAGTGGCTCCGACTATGCCGCGGTAAGTTCGCCGCTGACGATCGCCGCCGGTGCCACCACCGGCACTGTAACGGTGACCCCCACCGCCGACAACTCGGTAGAGGCCAATGAGACGGTTGTACTCACACTTGCTGCGGGTGCCGGCTACACCCTTGGCAGCCCTGCCTCCGCGACCGGCACCATCATCGATGATGACCAGCCGGCGTTGAGCATTACGGACGTCAGCCTCAATGAAGGCAATGCGGGCACGACGTCGTTCACTTTCACCGTGACCCTCAGTGCACCGGCCGGCCCGGGCGGAGTGACTTTCGACATCGCCACCGCCAATGGCACCGCCCTCGCCGGCAGTGACTACGTTGCCAGCACACTGATCGGGCAGACCATCCCCGCTGGCAGCAGCAACGCAACCTTTACCGTACTGGTCCTCGGCGACACGCTGAACGAGCCGAACGAAACCTTCTTCGTCAATGTCACCAACGTTTCCGGCGCTTCGGTTGCCGACGGCCAGGGTGTGGGCACCATCGTCAACGATGATCCCCTGCCCACTTTGTCGATCAACGATGTGTCGGTGTACGAAGGTAACGCCGGTACGACCCCGGCCACGCTGACCGTAGCGTTGTCCGCAGCCAGCGGACAGACCGTGACGGTCAACTATGCCACCGCCAATGGTACTGCCGTGGCACCGACCGACTATGTCAGCGCCAGTGGCACGCTGACCTTCCCGCCGGGCACCACCACCCGCAACGTGACGGTCAGTCTCAATGGGGACGCAACGCCGGAGGCCGACGAGACTTTCAGCGTCAATCTGTCCGGTGCCACCAACGCAACGCTGGCGACGGCCAGCGCCACGGTCACAATCCTCAATGATGACCAACCGGTCGCCGTCGCACCGACCACCCTTCCGGCCCCCGCCATCGGCGCGCCCTACAACCAGACAATCACCGCAACCGGTGGCAGCGGCAGCTACGTTTTCACGGTGACGTCGGGTTCGTTGCCGATTGGCTTGGCCCTCTCTCCGAGCGGTGTCCTGAGTGGCACGCCGACCTCAGCGGGCACCTTCGCCTTCACCATCACCGCCACCGACACCAGTGTGGCGCCGGGCCCCTACACAGGCGCACAGTCCTACACGCTCACCCTGGGGGCACCCACGATGCAGCTGCCGGCGGGCCCGCTGCCCGCAGCAACGCGCAACCAGGCCTACAGCACCGTGGCCGGTCCGGCCACGGGCGGCACGGCCCCCTACACCTACTCAGTCAGCAGTGGCGCACTGCCTGCGGGCTTGAACCTGAACCCCTCCACGGCTGAGATCGCCGGCAGTCCGACCGCAGTGGGCACATTCAACTTCACCGTTACTGCGGTGGACA
The DNA here is from genome assembly GCA_050983615.1 of Stenotrophomonas maltophilia. Taxonomy (GTDB): domain Bacteria; phylum Pseudomonadota; class Gammaproteobacteria; order Xanthomonadales; family Xanthomonadaceae; genus Stenotrophomonas; species Stenotrophomonas maltophilia_AZ. The sequence continues at coordinate 2,282,127 of CP158958.1, forward strand.
GCACCACCGGCACGGGGGCGCCGTACATGGTCACCTCGTCGATGTCGATCACCGTGGCCGACAGCGTGCCAGTGGCGGGCAACGTCACCGCCACGCTGGCCTATGGTGCGCCCGCCACGCCGCTGGCTCTCGTGCTTTCCGGCGGTGCCGCGACGTCAGTCGCGGTCAACAGCCCACCCGCGAACGGCACCGCTACCGTCACCGGCCCGACCGCGATCAGCTACCAGCCAGCGGCAGGCTTTGCCGGCGCTGACAGCTTCACCTACATCGCCAGCAACGCCAGCGGCGATTCCGCGCCGGCCACGATCAGCATCACCGTGACCAACCCGACCATCACGGTCAGCGCCAATGGCGTGCTCTCTGCGGTGGCGGGCACGGCGTACAGCCAGACGTTCACCTGGGACGGTGGTGCCGCGCCGTACAGCGGCTATCAGGTAAACAACCTGCCTGCCGGCGTGTCGATCACCAGCAGCACGGCCAACAGCGTGACCGTCAGTGGTACGCCAACGCAGGCCGGCAGCTTCACCGTGCAGGCTGTGGCCGCCGACAGCAGCACTGGCAACGGGCCGTTCACCGTGGGCCAGACGTTCACGCTGACTGTCACCAGCCCGACCCTGGCGGTGACTCCGCCGACGCTTGCACCGGCTACGGCCGGCACCGCCTACCAGCAGGAGGTCACCACCGCTGGCGGCGTGGCCCCGTACAGTTATGTGCTGAGCGGTGCGCTGCCCAGCGGCGTGAGCTTCGATGGCAGCAACGGCACGTTCTCCGGCACGCCGACCCAGGCGGGCAGCTTCGCGCTGACGGTCACTGTCAGCGACAGCACCACCGGCACCCCGGGCAGCATCGTGCAGAACTACACGCTGCAGGTGGCCAGCCCGGCACTCAGCCTCACCCCCGCCGCCGGCAGCCTGCCTGCGACCACCGCCGGCAGCACTTACCAGGTGGCTTTTGCTGCCGGTAGCGGGGTGGCACCGTACACCTTCGCGGTGAGTGCCGGGTCGCTGCCCGCCGGATTGGTGCTGGATGCTGCCAGCGGTCGTCTGGTCGGCACGCCGACCGCCGTGGGCAACTTCAGTTTCGGCATTACCGCCACGGACAGCACTACCGGCACGCCGGGCACGGTGACCCAGGCCTACACGCTCAACGTGGCTGCGCCGGTGCTCACGCTCACGCCGGAGACCCTGCCCGCTGGTCTGTTCGCCAACAGCTACCAGCAGCAGCTGTCCACCAGTGGCGGCACTGCACCGTACAGCTATGCGGTCACCACCGGCACCCTGCCCGGCGGCCTGACACTGTCTGCTTCGGGTGCGCTTTCAGGCACTCCGACCGCCGCTGGCGGATTTACCTTCACCGTTACCGCCACCGACGCATTGGGCTTTACCGGAACGCGCGATTACACCGTGCAGGTGACCCAGCGTCCGGACCCGACCCGCGACCCGGAAGTGCGGGGGCTGCTGTCGGCCCAGGCGGATGCGGCGCGACGCTTTGCCAGCTCGCAGATCGAGAACATCCAGCAGCGCATGCAGCGCCTGCACGGTGCCAGCCGCAACAACGGCTTCAGCAACAACCTGAGCCTGGCGTACGGTGCGCAGCGTTGTGAACCGGCGGTGGGCAGCCTGCCTGGTGCCGACTGTGATGCACAGCGCCGCCAGCCATTCGACCGCGAACCCGGCCTGGACGCGCCGGCAGCTGCGGAAGGCGGCTTCCAGGCACCGCTTGGCTTGTGGGTGGGCGGTACCGTACGCACCGGCCGCAGCAACGGGCGTGGCGGTGACGGCGGTGACTTCAACACCGACGGCGTGACCGTGGGCAGCGACCTGCAGGTAACCCCCGCCCTCGCGGTGGGTGCCGGCCTTGGCTACGGCCGCGACCGCACCGATGTGGGCGAGAATGGCAGCCGCAGTGACGGCGAGGCCTTCTCCATGATGCTGTACGCCAGCTACAGCCCCGGCGAACGTCTGTTCGTGGACGCACTGCTGGGTTACCAGCTGCTGGACTACGACCTGCGCCGTTTCGTTACCAGCGACGGCAGCTTCGCGCATGCCCGACGCGACGGCAGCCAATGGTTCGGTTCGCTGTCCTTCGGTGCGGATCTGGCGCGTGGCAACTGGCTGGTGACGCCCTACGCGCGCATCGACGCATCAAGCGGCACGCTGGACCCGTACGCCGAAGATGGCAGCGCGCTGTTTGCCCTGCGCTACGGTGACCAGGATGTAGAAAGCACCACCGGCAACGGCGGCGTCCGCATGGAAATGCGCAACACCACGGTGTGGGGCGCGTGGACTCCGCAGCTGCGCGTGGAGTACCAGCACGACTTCAAGGGCAACGGTACGGCCACCATGCAGTACGCCGATCTGGTGGGCGTGCCGTTCTACCGCACCTCGGTGGATGGCTTCGACCGCAACCGCTGGATGATCGGCGCCGGGCTGATGTTTGACTTCCGCCGCAACTGGGGCCTGCGGGTGGACTACCGCGGCCTGATCGGAAGCGGTGAAGATCGTGACCATGGGGTGCAGATCAGCCTGGACAAACAGTTGTAACCATCAAAGACGCGCGCCATCCATGGGGTGGCGCGCTCCCGCTTGTGTAGAGCCGGGCTTGCCCGGCTGCTTTTTCGATCTGAATGCTTGTGTAGAGCCGGGCTTGCCCGGCTGCTTTTACGATTTGCCAGCGAAGAGCAGCCGGGCAAGCCCGGCTCTACGGGTATTCGGCCAGTTCATTGCTTTTGGGGCGACACCCACATCGAGATGGTCGCTTTGAACACGGCCTCCCCATCGACGTCGGTTACCGACACTTCAACCGGGTACTCCCCCGCCACCGTCCAATCGAATGCCGGGTTTAGCGGGCGCGCTGTGGCAGTTACGCTGGTTGTAGCCTTCTTCAGATACTCCACGGTCATGCCACGCGGAATCCAGCGAACGCTGCCGGGGATGGTCACTTCCGTCATCACCCCGCCCGCCAGTTCTGCCGCGTTGCACATGGCGATGGCGTGGACGGTGCCGATGTGATTGAGCACGGCGCGGCGCTTGCGGACGTGGACGACGCAGTGGCCCGGGGCCAGTTCCTTGAATCGGGGGGCGATGGAGCGGAAGTATGGGGCTTTGAAGCACAGGAGCTGGGAGAACAGCCAGCGGCCTGCGGCGGTGCTTGAGAGGCGGTTCCAGATGTTCAGGGTGCTGCTTTCAGCCATGGGAGATCGCCTCGAGTGTTTTCCATACTCAAGAGTATGGCAGTCGTTGGGCATGGCGAGAAGCAGCGGGCAAGCCCGGCTCTGCGATTCCCTGGCGGGACACGGAATTGGGGCCTGCGGTGAGGTGTTCAGCCGCGCAGGGCGCGGCTCTACGGCCCGGCGGCAAGTGAGCGATGGACGGGCCTGTGACTTCAGGGCGGCGGCGCCACCGCCCCGCTCATCGTTGCCGTATCGTCAGCTGGCCGGGATCAGCTTCCAGCGATCACCCGTTCCCTGAAACCGCACCACCACCTTCGACAGCGCTTCCGGCGACGGATTCGCCGCCAGCAGAATCAGCTCCTGCCCGGTGCCGAGGTACATCCGCCGCCCCGGCTCCACGCCGAGATCACGAATCCACAGCCCGCGCGTTTTCATGCACGGCACGCTCGGGCAGCCGGGATAGGTCTCCTCCATGCCTTCATGGTGAAGCGCGTTGATCATTACGCTTTTCGGTGCGCGCCAGAAGCGCCGGCGGAAGGCCCGCTGCTCGTCGGTCAGGTTGGCCCAGTCGTTGTCCATCATGGTTCTCCTCTTGTGCTGCTCCCCCGCCAGGATGGCGAGGGAGCCGGGAGGTTCAGAACCGTGATGATCGATACGGTGCGACGTATTTCCGCGAGGGTGTTGTATTCCGTCACCCTCCCGACACAGGTCGTCCAACATGCAAATCGATCATCGGGTTCTGACACCCGGGGCACACCATGCGACAGATGGGAGGATAGCGGACATCGCATCGCTTCAAACGCTCGCTGGGCGCGGGCGCAGCGGTGTCGCGAACAATCCATTCCCTCGCAATGTGAGCAAAAATGCCGTGTTTATGGGGACTTGTGTCACGTTTTACATTTCGCGGTGCAACACGCAACACAGATTGTGATCGAACAGGTGCCTGTGTCGCTTCCAGCGCAGATGGCGCGTGGTGCCATCGTGCCGCGATGCATCCAGTCCAGCCCGATCAGCCCAGCATGAGCCACAGGCCATACAGGCTGATCAGTGCGCCGGCACCGAGCACCAGCCAGGCTGCGCCATTGAAGCGGTGGAACACCTTCGCCAGGCCAAACGCGAGTGCGATGGCCGCGATACCAAAGCCCAACCAGATCACCGCAGCCACATTGCTGGGCGAATCCCAGAAGGACCCGGGCGCACCTACGGCGGCGAACAACAGACTGATGCCCATGGATGGATCCTCGAAGTGGACGACTGGATGAACACTAGGAGGTGGTCTGTCCGGGCCGGGTGAAGGCACAGCAAGATTCCGCAAACGCCTTCTCCGGCCCTGCGGTAGGCTGCTGATCAGTCAAGGACACGGAGCAGGGGTCATGGGTGCGGCACGCAAGGCGCTTTGGTACATCGAAAGCCACTTTGCCGAGAATCCGTCGTTGGCCGAGATTGCCGCGGCGGTGGAGCTCTCGCCCTTCCATCTCTCCCGGCTGTTCCAGATCAGCACCGGCACCTCGATGGCGCGGTATCTGCGGGCACGCCGGCTGACCGAGGCGGCGCGCACGTTGGCCGGTGGTGGCGCGCCCATCCTGGATGTGGCGCTGGCGGCCGGGTATGCCTCGCATGCGGCGTTTACGAATGCGTTTACCGAGCAGTTCAAGCAGGCCCCCGAGCAGGTTCGGCGCTCGGGGCTGCAGGGTTTGGCACTGGTGGAAGCGATCAAGCTGGACGCGCCTGCCCTGCCCTGTAAGGTGGAGCCGGTACGCCGCCGGGTGGAGGGGTTCCGGGTGGCGGGCGTGGGTGCCCGGCATACGGCGGCGACGGTGGCCTCGATTCCCTCGCAGTGGCAGCAGTTGGCGTTGACCCGGGAGCTGGGCCGCGACGTGGCGTATGGGGTGTGCTGCAACCGGGATGGTGAGGGAGCGTTTGATTACATTGCGGGGATGGAGATCGGCGCGACGGCTGCGGTGCCGGCCACGTGGCAGGCGGTGTCCATTCCCGGGGGTGAGTATCTGCTGGCGTGGCATGCGGGCCATATTTCGGCCATTCGGGAAACGTGGTTCTGGTTGTTGAATGACTACCTGCCCGGGTCTGGGCTGACATTGGCGGATGCGCCGGACTTTGAGCGGTATGACGCGCGGTTTGATGACCGTACCGGGTCCGGGGGCGTTGAGGTCTGGTTGCCGTTGGCACGTTCGAATTGAGTCAAGGAGAAGGTTCTGTGCGAATGATTGCGGCTTTGTTTGCGGTGTTGGGCGGTTTGATTGCGCTGGTTGCGGAGGCCAACAGCAGCCGGGCAGAGCCCGGCTCTACCAGTTCAACGGCATCCGAAGTTTCGGCGACGTTAAATGGTCGCGTGGTAGGCGAAGTTCATGGGGTGGCGCATACGGCCAGTGCGGCGATTCGTGATGCGGAGCGCAGCGACCAGGTGCGTTATACGGTGTGGTATCCGGCGCAGGCGGGGCCGAAGGAAGCGGCAATTACGATCGGGCCGCCGGGGAGCCGTCTGTTCGAGGTTGGATCTTCTGCTGCGGACGCCCCCATCGCAGCGGGGCGCTGGCCGGTGCTGCTGCTGTCGCATGGCAATGGCGGCACGGCGCGGATGATGGGCTGGTTCGGTACCGCCATGGCTCGGGCAGGCTATGTGGTTGTGGCGGTGGATCACCCTGGCAACAACGGGATGGACGCGATGACAGCGGCCGGCAGCATTCTGATGTGGAACCGGGTCGACGACCTGTCCGCGGCATTGGCGGCGGTGAAGGCAGATCCACGGCTGGCCGCGCATGTGGATGTTGAGCGGCTGGGCGTGGCCGGCTATTCGGCCGGTGGCTTCACCGCGCTGGTGGCGGCTGGCGCACGGCCCGACATGGCGCGGCTGGTGGCCTTCTGCGAGGCCAATCCCAAAGATGGCGTCTGCGCCCCGCAGTTGGAGAACCCTGAGTTCACCTTCGAGCGACGGATGTCGCTGGCGGCCGGGCCACAGATGGCACCCTGGGTGGCCAGATCAGGGGAGGATCGCCGGATTCCCAATGTGCGCGCCGTGTTCCTGATGGCACCGGCGATTGTGCAGGCGTTTGATCCTGCAGAATTGGCGAAGCTGGACGTGCCGGTTTCTGTTGTTGTGGGTGAGGCGGATGGTGTTGCGTCGGCTGCGACGAACAGCAAGGTCATCAGCGAGGCGAATGCCCAGGCGCGGCTGCAGGTGCTGCCTGCTGTCGGACATTACGACTTTTTGTCCGAATGTACGGAGTTGGGGCGTGAGCGCGCGGGCCCGTTGTGTGAGGGGCGCGCTGATAGGAAGGCGACGCATCAGGCAGCGATTGAGCAAGCCGAACAGATCTTCAATGCAACGTTGTGATGACTCCGATTCGGCACCGACCTGATATGCCTTGGAGCATGTGATTCGTGGAGCCGGGCTTGCCCGGCTGAAGGCGGCGCATCGTCTGCCAGCCGGGCAAGCCCGGCTCTACCCTAGCGGGCCATGCCGCTCATTGTGGGTTCTACCGCGTCTCGAACCTGCGCCTGCTGACGTTGCTGATCCTGCTGCAGGCGGGTGTCCTGCCCTGCTCTGTCGATTTTCTGGTCGGAAACGGCCACGGGGGTCTGTTTGGCCTGCTCGATATCAAAGGGGACCCGGCGTTGATCGTGCGCGTTGCTGCCGTTCTCGACCAGGAACGCGTAGCCCTTGGTGCCGATGACCACGGCGTCTACGTGGGATATGTCGCGGCTGTCCTTCATGCTGGCCAATGCGGAACGGCTGAACTGCTCACGTTCGATGCCGCTGGCAAAACTGATCTGCCCGCTACGCTCGGCGATCTGAACCCCTTCTCGGATGCGCAGCAGTGACGAATGGCTGGGATGCTCGGGCGAGTCCGCGCTGGGACGTACCGGCGCGGTCCTGACCGTGTCGCGCTGTACGGCCTGTTGCACCAGGGCCTGCAGTTGCGCCTGCTCGACCGCATCAATCGGGATGGAACGGTACTGGAACTGCGCCGCAAGCTTCCGATCGACCGGCTCGGAATCGCGGCAGGGATCGACAATCTTGCAGCTGGCCAGTTCGTCGCGCAGGTTGCGCTGGCCATCGTTGTCCAGCTTCAAGCCGAACACGGCCGTGGCGCCGCCGGCCTGGTACACGGTGATCGACGAAAGGTCGGTCGGCACGGGCCGCTTCTCGAACAGCGGGCGGTCGCTCAGCTGATTGAGGTAGTCGAAGGCCGCATTGCCGGTGAGGATCTCCAGCCCGGGTTCTTTGTTGCCGCCGCCCACGTTGGAGTGACCGCCCGGCGCGGCTACGTTGATCGCGAGGCGATCTGGTGTGATGCCAGGATCATTGATGGTCTGATGCGGGAACAGTTCCCGCCGCTCATCGGCGGCGAGAATGGAGACGCGGGAGATGACACTGGGTGGCAGGCGGGCGTCGTAGTTGGTTGGCATGTGGGTGGCGACGGGGTCGAGCAGCAGTGCTGCCTGCGCCACCTTCCCTGGGGCGACCAATGGTGCCAATTCTGAAACAACGGTGATGTTTCCGTCCCTGTCAGAACCGAACTCAAGGCTATCTGGATTCGCGATGCCATACTTGTCCACCAGGCGTAGCAGGCCGGGCGTCTGCACGGCTCCCCGGCTGTAACCGGCACCTACCACGCTGATTTCAGCGTCTGGATCGTCCTTCATCCAGACCGCACTTTTGTTCGCCAGCGCAAGGTAGGCCTTCTCGATCCCATCGCGGTATGAGTGAGCGAATGCCCCGTCTATCGCACGCCCTATCGCATCAGATTGTGTACCGATACCCTTGGAGTAATGTGCGCCGAGGCGGTTTTCGGGGTCGCGTTCGAGACGTTCTGCCTGTTGGAAAGCCAAGCCAATAGTGGTGGGATCTCCCAGCTTCGGGTTGTTCAGATCCTGGCCGGTTCCATCCAGAAATGCGAAGAACAGATGTTGATGCGGCTGGTCGCGGCGCTGCAGGATCGGGACGGCAAGCTCGCCAAGCTGCTGACGCAGCTCCAGTTCCCTGTTCAAATCATCTGCGGTGGCCGGACGACTGCCAGTGCCTGCTCCAACATTTCCCATGGCAACGCTCCCTTTGCTCAATACGTGTAGGTCTTGACCAGCACCAGATCGTCGCGCCGGGCGCTATGTTTGTTGCCGGGAATCTGCAGGTGTTTTGTGGGCACGTAGGCCCTCATGTACACGCGGATAGTCCGGTCGTTGACCTCCAGAAGGATGTCCGGATTGACCGGAATCCTTCCGTTGGGCACGTCTTTGAGCTCTTCCTTTGGCACAAAGTGCCGAATCAGCTGATCTTCGAACAGCGCCTCAATATCGATCTCTGCCTTGTGCTCGCTTCCGTCCTTTGAGGTCCAGGTCACCTTGGCCGGCGGCGGAAAGTTCCGGATGCCCCCGTGCCCACTGGTCCACTTATCCAGGTAGCCCGATCCGTAGGTAGAAGCAGGCGGTGAAGGCTTCGGATCGCCGTGATGGACATCGGCATAGACAATTTTGCAGCTCTGCGTGTCATAACACCGGGCACTGAACCCATGTTCCTCAAAGCGCAAAGGCCAGGATGGCTGCTGATAGTTCATCTCTGACGCCTTGGCTGGATCGCCTGCCGGGGCCAGCTCGCCACTCGTCAGCACGGGCGTTTCCGGGTACGTGTATCGCGCGTGCTCCATCGGCGCACTCTCCTGCGGCTGTGTGGTTGAGGGGGAAGCGCCCCCGGTAGTGGCGCAGGCGGCCAAAGCCAAACTGGTTACTGCGGCCATCTGCATCGGGAGTCTGCGCATGGGATTACCTTATTCGTCTTGTGTTACGGGAGCCAACCCTTCACGCAGCAGCCCCCGCGGCTTTCGTTTGGCGATGACCGTAGGCCGCCGGGCGGTAACGGTCCTACTTCCGGCGCACGCAGAGGTTGATGGACTCCAGTTCGCGGGCCAGCTGTGCATCGTGACGCAGGTCACGCTTTTTCAGCGCTTTGGTTCGGTACTGACTGATTTCGTCTTCCATGTGACTCTCCCATCTTCCGTGGTTCGGGCCGTGGCGGCCGGAATAGTTGCAGACGTTATCACAGGTTTTGCGCGCTGGCCGGCAGACGAATCGTTAGCTGCCAATGACGACACATTGCATCGCTATGAGCGATGATGCGGGTCATCGGCCCGACCTGCAGGAGACTTCCGCATGATGCGTCGCACCTACGATCTGTTCCGGCACCCGCGCCTTTCCTGCACTTCGATGGCCGTGGCCATCGTGCTTGGAATGGCGGGAGGCGCAGCATCCGCGCACGATGCTGCGGCACCTGCCTCTGGTTGGCAGGCGCTCCAAACCACCGGTAGTTCGCAGGAGCGTCACGAAAGCTCGGGGGTCGTCTTCGGCAATCACCTGTACGTCGTCGGCGGTCGTGGTGATCGCGCATTGCAGGCGCTGGATCTGAAAACACGCGAATGGAGCACGCTGGCGACACCGCCGCTGGAGGTACATCACGCACAGGCGGTTGCGCATGCAGGCAAGCTGTTGATCATTACGGGATTCACCGGTGGCTTCCCCGATGAGACGCCACTTGCCAATGTGCTGATCTACGACCCGAAGGCAGATCGCTGGGAAAAGGGCGCGACCATTCCAGAAGCGCGCCGCCGTGGTGCCGCAGGCGTAGCGATCGAGGGCGACATCGCCTACGTGATCGGCGGCAATGCCAAGGGCCACAACAACGGCTATGTCCGTTGGACCGACGCCTTCAACATCGCGACCGGTGAGTGGAGGGTGCTGGCCGACACCCCGAATGCGCGTGACCATTTCCACGCCGTCGCGATGGACGGCCGTGTTTACGCGGCGGCCGGACGGGAGTCGTCCCACAACACTGGGGAGTCGTTCTCCAGAACGGTCAAGCCGGTGGATGTCTACGACATTGCCAGCAACACCTGGCGCACTCTACCCTCGCCCATTCCAACCCCGCGCGCCGGGACGTCGGCAGTTGCGACCGCCGGCAAGGTGCTTGTGCTGGGTGGCGAAAGCGCAAGCCAGACCGAGGCGCACGACGAAGTGGAAGCACTCGATCCCGCCTCCGGCAGCTGGACTGCACTGCCGTCGCTGAGGCAAGGCCGGCATGGCTTTCAAGCCGGACTGCACGGAACGTCCTTGGTCGTTGCGGCCGGAAGTGCCAATCGGGGTGGTGGGCCGGAGCTGAACAGCGTGGAGGTGCTGCTTCAACCGCCGGCCGAAGCCGGGCAGAGCCCGGCTGTGCAGGAGTAAGGGTGGCCGAAGCCGGGCAAGCCCGGCTCTACATTCGCGTGAGGTGGCCGGAGCCGGGCAAGCCCGGCTCTACGAAAGGGAGGTGGCCGACGGCGGTCAGGGCCCGGCTTTACCGAGGTGAGTCGGGAATCTTGATCGCCTTGATATTGACGAACTCCTTCAGTCCCTCCGGCCCGTGCTCACGTCCGTAGCCGGAGGCCTTCACCCCGCCGAAGGGCATGGTTGGGGAAGCAACGTCGAAGCTGTTGATGCAGACCATGCCGGTATCGAAGTATTTGCTGGCCAGCTCGCGGGCGCGTTGCACGTCGCGGCTGAAGATGCCACCGCCCAGGCCGTAGCGGCTGTCGTTGGCGATGCGCATGGCGTCTTCATCGTCCTGGGCGCGGATGATGGCAGCGGCCGGGCCGAACAGTTCATCCGCATAGGCGACCTGGCCCGGTGCTACATCCGCCAGTACCGTTGCCGGATAGAACCAGCCGGTGCGGTCCGGCACCTCGCCCCCGACCAAAAGGCGGGCCCCCTGTGAGACGCTCTTGCTGACCTGCTCGTGCAGCTTGTCCCGCTGCGCCTCGGAGACCATGGGGCCGAGCTGGGTGTCCTCGGCGTTCGGGTCTCCCATCTTGATGGCCTCGAACTTCTTCGCATACGCGCTGACGAACGAGTCGTAGTTCTTTTCAGTGACAATGAAGCGCTTGGCGTTCACGCAGGTCTGACCGTTGTTGAACAGGCGTCCCTTGACGCAGGTGTCCACGGCCAGTTCCAGGTCGGCATCGTCCAGCACCAGATAGGCGTCGTTGGAGCCCAGTTCCAGAACCGTCTTCTTAAGTGCTTCTGCTGCCTTTGCCGCCACGGTCCGACCTGCTGCCTCGCTGCCGGTGAGGGTCACGGCGCGGACCAGGTCGTTCTCCACGATGGCGTTGGACTGGTCGTGGCTGATCAGCAGCACGCCGAACAAACCCTTGGGCAGCCCGGCACTTTCGTAGATGTCGCGCAGCAGCAGGCCGCTGCCAGTGCAGCTTTCTGCATGTTTGAGCAGCACGCCATTACCGGCCATCAGGCTGGCGATGGAGTAGCGGATGGCCTGGTATGCGGGGAAGTTCCATGGCTGAATGCCGTACACCACGCCAATGGGGGAATGAGTGACGATGCCGGTGGCTCCTTCCACCTTACGCTCTTCATCCGCCAGCACCGTCGGACCCTGCTGGGCGGTGTAGTCGCAGATGGCGGCACACAGGTCCACCTCGGTTCGGCTGTCCTTGATCAGTTTGCCGACCTCATTGGTCATCAGCTGGGCGAACTCCTCCTTGCGGTCGCGCAGCGCCTGGGCGATAGCGGCGACAACCTTGGCGCGCTCATCCAGGCTGCGCAGGCGCCACTGCAGATAAGCCTCATGGCTGGCCTTGACTACCGCTGAGGCCTCCTCGTCGGACATATAGTCATAGGTGGCCAGCACCTCTTCGGTCAATGGGTTGATGGTGGTGAGCTGCCTCTGTGACATGCAGGGGATCCTTTGCATCGGGGGAGTGGGTGATATGTGTGGCAGGCGCTACAGAAGCGCCTTCGGCCCGTTGTTGCATGGGGGGATGCGCTTCGACGTGGGGTTGGGCCCTTCGATGATCGACCTCGCCCGGTTCCCATGTCGTGAATTCTTCGCGGCGGCGTCTCACCCAAGGTTCACTGCCGCCGACGGCGTGCTTACGATCATTGTTACAGTGGGGCATCGACCTGCCTTGCTTCTTCCCTATGCCTCTTTGGTTGCGTCACGCTTCCATCTTGCTGATTGCTGCACTCGCCACGGCCGCTGCGACCAGCGTGCTGCAGACTCAGATGAATGTGTATTCGATTGCGCAGATGGGAGTTCCGGTCGGCTGGGGTGAACGCGCTGCGTTGACGGCAGAAGACCTGGCACGGTTCGGGCCGGTGATGTTCAGCTTTGCATTGGCGGGGGGTGTGCTTGCCTTGGCACTGCGGGTTGGGCTGCGGCGTCTGCGGCTGGGCACCCTGCCCTGCGCCCTGTTGGCGGGGGTGTTCGGGTTGGGCATTGTGCTGGCCCTGCTGCGCAGCGTGATTCCGATGCCTGCGATTGCGGCCACCCGCGAGCTCTCCGGGTTGGGCTTGATGAGCGTTTGTGGACTGGCAGGGGCGTACGTGAGCTACACGCTCTCCCGCCGCGTGGATCGGGCGCCCTTCGTGGGGGCTCTGGCGTATGTGTTGCCAGCGCTCACGCTGTTGCTGCCGGCGGCATCGTTCCTGCTGATGCGTCCGATGCCGCAGCAGCCACAGCCACCGGCGGCAACCGGGTACGAGGTCACAACCGTTGCCAGGGGTCTGCAATGGCCCTGGTCGCTGGCGGAAATGCCCGATGGACGCTGGCTCGTCACCGAAATGGCCGGTCGGGTGAAGCTGGTCGACCGCACGGGTGTGATGAAGGAGGTCAACACCGCGCGGGTGCCCGCACCCTATCAACGCGAACGTGTCATTGGGCTGATGGAGGTGGCACTTTCCCCAGATTTCGCAAATGACCGCTACGTGTATATGACACAGGGTTATCGTGACTTGCGCGGTGCAGGCGTGCTGCTGATTCGCGGCGTATTAAACGAAGTCGCTGGCGAATGGACCGTAGAGCAGGTCACGCTCCTGTTTGAGTCGACGCCCAAGCGCAGCGATGGCAACAATGGCGGTCGTCTGGCGTTTCTGGACGCGAACACGCTGCTGATGACCGTGGGCGACGGCAGTCTGCGCCGGGAGGAAGCGCAAAACCCGGGCAGCGCGCTGGGCAAGGTGATGCGGGTCGATCTGTCGTCTGGCACCCACCGTGCCGTGGTGCATACATTGGGCCACCGCAACCCGCAGGGCATTGTGCGCGACCCGGGTACCGGAGCGGTGTACGTGAGCGAGCACGGCCCCCGCGGCGGTGATGAGCTCAACCGGCTGCGGCCGGGCGGTAACTATGGCTGGCCCATTGTCAGCCAAGGCATTGATTACCCCTTCGCGCGGGTTAGTCCGTTTACCCGGCACAAAGGATTTGAAGACCCCGAGGTGGTCTGGTCGCCGTCCATCGCGCCTTCAGGCCTGGCGATCTACCAGGGCGACCAGTTCAAGGGCTGGCAGGGAAATTTTCTGGTGCCTGCGCTGCGGGAACGCGGCATTCGCCGGCTTGTACGCGAGGGTGATCGTGTTGTGCGGCAGGAGCTGTTGCTGGCTGAGCTGGGCGAGCGTATTCGAGATGTCAGGGTAGCCTCAGACGGTTCGATCTACGTGCTGACGGATGGGGTGGATGGGCGGCTGCTCAGGTTAGCAGCAACCAACCCTTCACCGCCCTACGCGCGGTCAGCCGAGTAAGCCACTTTCTTCCCGGCGTGCAGATCCTCCATCCGGGTACGCAGCGAACGCTCGATGTTCTCAAACGCCGCACTCCCCAACGCCAAGCGCCGGCGCGGTGCCGCCTCTTCCGCATAGGCGATCATGGCCGCAACCGTCCGCTGCGCATCGCCCTTGATCGCGAAGCTGCCGTCGGCGACGCCTCGACGCACGTCACCCGCCGGCGTGGCGTCGTACACGTCCATGACGGTGCCGTGGTCGAGCCCGGCCGCAAAGCCGGTGGCGGTCGGGCCTGGCTCGGAAATCAATACCTCGATCCCGAACGGCAGCACCTCCTGTGCTACGGCCTCAAGGAAGCCTTCAATGCCCCACTTGCTGGCGTGGTACAGGCTGAAGTTCGGGTAAGCCACCTGGCCGCCTTCCGAGGAAACCTGCAGGAGGCGGCCGCCGCCCTGGGCGCGAAGGTGCGGTAGCACTGCGCGAACGAGCTGGATCGAGCCAGTCAGATTAGTCGCGAGTTGCCGCTCGATCTGCGCATCGCTCACTTCCTCAGCGGCACCGAACAGGCCGTAGCCGGCGTTGCTGACCACCACATCAATTCGGCCGCACGCTGCGAAGGCGTCGTCCACCGCCGAACGCAAGGCAGCCGTGTCGGTGATGTCGAATCGGGCCACGCGCAGGCGCTCACCGTGCGCCTGCTTGAGGGCTACGAAAGGCTCGGTGCGGCGGCCAGTGGCCACCACCCGGTCGCCGCGCTCCAGCAGCACGCGCGTCATCTGCTGCCCAAGGCCAGAGGATGCGCCGGTAATTAGCCAGGTCTTCATGGGGGAACCTCGATTGGTTGGAGTGGCCACAGGGTAAGCACCCAGCACCTGCGTGATAAGCTGCACCAATCAGCATGCACTGGTGAATGGCTCGCACCAATGACAGACATCAATCTTTCTGATCTCAAGGCATTCTCCGCCGTGGCGCGGCATCGCAGCTTCCAGCGCGCAGCCGACGAGCTGGGCGTTTCGCGCTCATCGCTCAGCCACGCGGTGCGGGCCTTCGAGCAGCGCCTGGGCGTGCGCCTGCTGCACCGAACCACCCGCAGCGTGGCCACGACGGAAATCGGCGAAGTGCTGCTGCAGCGGTTGAGTCCGCTACTGCGGGAACTGGACGCCACCCTGGATGAAGTGCGTCACGGAAGCGAGAACGTGGCCGGCACCCTGCGTATCAACGCCGGTGCGGGCGCGGCGCGCTGGTTGTTGGAACACGCCGTGCCGACCTTTCTGAAGCGTCACCCCCATGTGGTGCTGGACATCGTCAGCGAAGGGCGGCTGGTGGACATCATTGCCGAGGGCTTCGATGCCGGCGTGCGGCTGGCTGAGTCGGTTCCCAAGGACATGGTGGCGGTGCCGTTTGGCGGCACCCTTCGATTCGTCGCGGTGGCGTCGCCGAACTATGTGGCCACCGCAGGCCGGCCCGCCACGCCGGAAGACCTGCATGCACACCGCTGCATCCGGCAACGCCTGCCCAGTGGCAAGCGCTACCGCTGGGAGTTTTCCAGGGGCCGGCAGGAAGTGGCGATCGATGTGCCTGGGGCACTGAGTCTTGACGACAGCGCCTTGATGGTGGATGCGGCGATCAACGGGCTGGGCATCGCGTTCGTGCCGGAGCCGTTTGCGCGTGCTGCGCTGGATGAAGGCCAGCTGGTGTTGCTGCTGGAGGACTGGTCGCCGCCCTTTGACGGGCTGTGTTTGTACTACGCCAGCTGGCGGCAGATACCGATGCCGTTGAAGGCATTTATCGCCGTGCTGCGTGAGAGTCACAGTCGCGAGACCTGACGTCCTGCGCTGTTCGCTACATGCTAGCCGGCACCGTAGAGCCGGGCTTCCCCGCTGGGTCGGTGCGCGCGAAGAGCAGCCGGGCAAGCCCGGCTCTACGGGGCGATGCGCGATTCTGTCATGTAGAGCGGGGCTTGCCCCGCTGCCGTTTGCGCGCGAAGAGCAGCCGGGCAAGCCCGGCTCTACGGGGCGATGCGCGATTCTGTCATGTAGAGCGGGGCTTGCCCCGCTGCCGTTTGCGCGCGAAGAGCAGCCGGGCAGGCCCGGCTCTACGGGGCAATGCGCGATTCTGTCATGTAGAGCGGGGCTTGCCCCGCTGCCGGGTGCGCGCGAAGAGCAGCCGGGCAAGCCCGGCTCTAGGGGGCGATGCGCGATTCTGCCATGTAGAGCGGGGCTTGCCCCGCTGCCGGGTGCGCGCGAAGAGCAGCCGGGCAAGCCCGGCTCTACGGGGCAATGCGCGATTCTGTCATGTAGAGCGGGGCTTGCCCCGCTGCCGGGTGCGCGCGAAGAGCAGCCGGGCAAGCCCGGCTCTACGGGGCAATGCGGGATTCTGTCATGTAGAGCGGGGCTTGCCCCGCTGCCGTTTGCGCGCGAAGAGCAGCCGGGCAAGCCCGGCTCTACGGGGCGATGCGCGATTCTGTCATGTAGAGCGGGGCTTGCCCCGCTGCCGTTTGCGCGCGAAGAGCAGCCGGGCAAGCCCGGCTCTACGGGGCATCGGCGCATCAGCAGATGCAGAGCCCGGCATCACGGCAGGATGGGCGTATCAGCCGCGTTTGCCTGGCATTACGGGGTTGCGCTTTGAATCACGGCGACCGTGCGGTCGATGGCATTCCGGTCCACCTGCCAATGAGTCACCAGCCGCATTTTGCCGCCGTAGGGGCCGTTGGCGCGGATGCCCTCTGCGGCCAGAGCAGCGGTAAGTTGGTTTGAATCCACGCGTTCGGGTAGTGAAAACCAGACCATGTTGATGTGGACATCGTCCGAGTCGACGGTGATGCCGGGAATGGCAGCCAGACGCTCGGCCAGGTAGCGGGCGTTGGCATGGTCGTCGCCCAGCCGTTTTGTCATCTCGGTCAGGGCCAGGATGCCCGGGGCCGCAAGGACGCCGGCCTGGCGCCAGCCGCCGCCGAGCAGCTTGCGGTTGTAGCGGGCGCGATTGATGAAGTCTGTCAGGCCTGCCAGGATCGAGCCCACGGGTGCCGCCAGCCCCTTGGACAGGCAGCACATGACGGTGTCTACGTGCTGGGTGATTTCTTTGACGTCGCAGCCGAGGTGGGTGGCAGCGTTGAAGATCCGGGCACCGTCCAGGTGGATGGGGATGCTGTGCCGACGCGCGATGGCGGCGGTTTCAGCCATTGGTGCCAGCGGAATCACCCGGCCGTTGCCGTGCGCGTTTTCCAGTCAGATGAGCCCGGTGCGGGGAATGTGGATGTCCTCCCCTACCCTGATGCGCGCCTCGATTTCTTTTGGCGGGACGATGCCGCGCTCGCTGGCGATGGTGCGCATCTGCACCCCGCTGATCACCGCAGCGGCCCCGTTTTCGTGCCAGACCAGGTGGGAGTCGTCGCCGGCGATCACTTCGTCACCGCGCCGGCAGTGGGTGAACACGGCGAGCTGGTTGCCGAACACGCCGGTGGGTACGAACAAGGCGGCTTCCTTGCCCAGCATGTCGGCGGCGAGCTTTTCAAGCTGGATGACCGTGGGGTCGTCGCCGTAGACGTCGTCACCGACCTCGGCGCTGGCCATGGCCGCGCGCATCGCCGGGGTGGGTTGGGTGACGGTGTCGCTGCGAAGGTCGATCCACTTCATGTTCGGGTGTCCACGGGTTGAATACCGTAGAAGTATCGTTCATCCGGACCGGTGCTGGCGGGTCAACTCTGGTGTGGGACGTAGAGCGGGGCTTTCCCCGCTGGATGGGTGCGCGCGAAAAGCAGCCGGGCAAGCCCGGCTCTACGGGTCGATGCGCGATTCTGTCATGTAGAGCGGGGCTTGCCCCGCTGGGCGGGTGCGCGCGAAAAGCAGCCGGGCAAGCCCGGCTCTACGGGTCGATGCGCGATTCTGTCATGTAGAGCGGGGCTTGCCCCGCTGGGCGGGTGCGCGCGAAAAGCAGCCGGGCAAGCCCGGCTCTACGGGTCGATGCGCGATTCTGTCATGTAGAGCGGGGCTTGCCCCGCTGGGTGGGTGCGCGCGAAAAGCAGCCGGGCAAGCCCGGCTCTACGGGGCGATGCGCGATTCTGTCGTGTAGAGCGGGGCTTGCCCCGCTGGGCGGGTGCGCGCGAAAAGCAGCCGGGCAAGCCCGGCTCTACGGGGCGATGTGCGATTCTGTCATGTAGAGCGGGGCTTGCCCCGCTGCCGGGTGCGCGCGAAAAGCAGCCGGGCAAGCCCGGCTCTACGACGGGGGCAGCGCCTAGAACGTGTAGCGAACGCCCAGCACCATGCTGCGGCCGCGCAGGGGCGACTGGTCCTTGACGAACGAGGTGTGCACGTAGGCCTCCTTGTTGAGCAGGTTGGTGGCCCGGAGGTAGAACTCGGCCGCCTGGCGTTCGGTCAGCTCCAGACGGTACGCGAGTGTGGCGTTGAGCATGTCATAGCCCCTGGTTCGCGTCTCGTACGAGGCAATCCGGTTCTGCGCGTACGTGTGGTAATACTCGGCGTCAAGCGAGTAAGGGCCGCTGGACCAGGCGTGGCGGACGCCGACACGACCCGGCGGAATGCGCGGGAGGTTGTCGTTCTCACTCTTGAGGTCCGCTCGCACATAGTCGCCGAACACCGTGGTCCGATGGCCGGCCCCGTACTGCAGGCTGATCTGGCCATCCACGCCCTTCAGGGTGGTGTCGGCGGCGGTGTATAGCAGGTAGTGGTGCGGTACGCCGGTTGCGTTCTCGGTTTCGATCAGGCGCGCAAACACGTAATCCTTGATGTCCTGATGGAACATGCCCAGCTCGTACTCCACCACCCCGCCGACCTTGCGGAAGGTCAGGTCGACCGATCGGGTGGTTTCCAGCACGTCGGTACGGCTGTCAGGGAAGGTATTGGATACGCTGCCCGAGCGGACCAGGCCCACTTCGTAACTGTTGGAGGCCAGGTTGTTGCCGTAGGCGTAAAGCTCGCGGACGCTGGGTGCGCGTTCGGTGCGGGCAACGTTCAACGAAGCGGAGTAGCCGTCGCGGATGTTCCAGGTGGCACCCAGCGAAGCGGAGAACGGATTCTGGCGGGTGGGCGGGTTCCTGGTCTGGAATATCTCCACGTCCGATTCCCGGATGACGTTCTTCCAGTCCGGCCCGTACCAGCTGGCGAAAAGCTCCTCATAGAAGGGGGTGAAATTGACCCGGAACTCCGGCACGGGGACGCGGATCTCTCGCCAGTCCTTGCGCAGACCGATATCAAGGTCGATGGGGCCGAGCGAGCGTGATTCGCTGAGAAAGACGGCCTTGTTGCGGGTCTTCTGGTAGTTCGGTGGCACGAAGCCGTACCCGTTCTCCGGAAACGCCACGTGCAGGTTGTTGACGTTGAGGCCGCCAAACGTGCCCTCGGTGTACTGCACCCCGAAGGTACCGGTGAACCCGAGCAACGGCTTGTGGGTCAGTTCGATGCGGCCGTCGTCCACCTCGTTGGTGTAGCGATTGAACAGCGCCGGGCCATCGATCTCGTCGTGCTGGTAATCGGTGTGCGACAGGCGCAGCCGTACATGCGAGAAGGCCGGCAGCGGATCGTCATAGTCGGCGCGGATGTCGGTGCGCTCGCTGCGCACCTTGATGTAGGCGGTGTGGTCGTCGGACGACCCGAACGGGTCCTCATAGGAACCGTGCGCCTCGCAGTGCAGGTCGATGCCGTGGGTGTGGCAGACGCCGTTCTTGTGTGAGTGCCCTGGCAGGCCGTAGTTGCTGTCCTGGCGGGTGAAGGCTGCACCGATGTAGCCGCGGTCCGTTATCCAGGATGCGCCTGCTGACGCGGTGGTGCCTTCGGCGAAGGAGTCCTTCAAGGTACCGCCGGGAATGTCATAGTCATCTGCGTTGTGGCGGGCGACCTCGGCGTGCAGGCCGACCTGCCCTACCCCGGCGGTAACGCGGCCGACGCCGGTCTTTTCCAGATCACCCGATCCCAGGCGCACTTCCGCCGCGCCGGTGACGCCGTTTTCAGGCAAGCGGGTGGGAATGCGGCCGTCAATCAGGTTGACCGCGCCGTTCATGGCGTTGCCGCCGTACAGCACGGCGGCCGGGCCACGGATGACCTCGATGGAATCCAGCAGCAGCGGATCGGTGCCGATGGCATGGTCGGGCGACACCGAGGAGGCGTCGAACACGGGGGCACCGTCGCTCAGGATTTCGATGCGTGGCAGGGTCTGGCCACGAATGACCGGGCGCGACGCGCCGCCGCCGAAGTTGTCCAGGTGCACGCCAGGAAGGCCAGCGAGTGTCTCGCCCAGTCCGCCCTGGCGGCGGTGCACCAAGGCGTCGCCGCTGAGGATGTCGGTGGGCAGTGGGGCCAGGACGGTTCTTCTGCCCTTTTCGGCGGTGACGCGTAATTCGTCCAGTTCAACCGGGGTTGGGGTGGCGGCGTCCTCCGCGAACGCGCAGGCGGGGGCGAACATCAGGCTGGCAATGGCGGACGACAGGACGCGGTGCTTCATCGGGCTCGTTCGGGAGGTGTGAATGTAATAGCATAACATCACATTCAGGCGAGCCGCGTAGAGCGGGGCTTGCCCCGCTGGGTGGGTGCGCACGAAGAGCAGCCGGGCAAGCCCGGCTCTACGGGTGCGTGCGAAGAGCAGCCGGGCAAGCCCGGCTCTACGAGTGCGCGCCAGGTCCAGATGCACGTCGTCCGAAGCGTTACAACTCGGCGCGGACGATGGCGGCACCCGCTGCCAGGGCTTCAAGCTTGCCGCGGGCGACGCTACGGGAAAGTGGGGCCATGCCGCAGTTGGTGCTGGGGTACAGCTTGTCGGCATCCACGAACTTCAGCGCCTTGCGCAGGGTGTTGGCCACCTCTTCCGGGGTCTCGACGGTGGTGGACGCCACATCAATTGCCCCCACCATCACCTTCTTGCCGCGCACCAGCTCGATCAGGTCAATCGGCACGTGTGAGTTGTGGCATTCCAGCGAGATGATATCGAGGTTCGACTGCTGCAGCTTGGGGAACGACTCCTCGTATTGGCGCCATTCCGACCCCAGCGTCTGCTTCCAGTCGGTGTTGGCCTTGATGCCGTAGCCGTAGCAGATATGCACGGCAGTCTCGCACTTGAGCCCTTCAATGGCGCGCTCCAGCGCGGCCACTCCCCAGTCGTTGACTTCATCGAAGAACACGTTGAACGCCGGTTCGTCGAACTGGATGATGTCCACGCCGGCCGCTTCCAGTTCACGGGCCTCCTGGTTGAGGATCTTCGCGAACTCCCAGGCCAGTTTTTCGCGGCTCTTGTAGTGTGCGTCGTACAGGGTATCGATCATGGTCATCGGACCCGGCAGCGCCCATTTGATCGGCTGACTGGTCTGCCCGCGCAGGAACTTTGCATCTTCCACGAACACCGGCTTGGGCCGGCTCACCGCACTCACCACGGTGGGGACGCTGGCGTCGTAGCGGTTGCGAATGCGCACGGTTTCGCGCCTCTCGAAGTCCACACCGCTCAGATTCTCGATGAACGTGGTCACGAAATGCTGGCGGGTCTGCTCGCCGTCGCTGACGATGTCGATGCCGGCGTGCTGCTGTTCCTGCAGTGACAGCCGCAGTGCGTCCTGCTTGGCTTCAACCAGGGCCTCGCCTTCCAGCTTCCAGGGCGACCACAGCTTTTCGGGTTCGGCCAGCCACGAGGGCTTGGGCAGGCTTCCGGCGGTCGAGGTGGGCAGCAATGTGTTCGTCATGTGCGTTGATCAGGCCTTTACGTTGGAGGCGGACCAGTTGGCGGCCCACTGGTTGAGCGTGTTCTGGTGGGGCTTGATGAAGGTTTCCTCGGTGAACCGTCCCTGCTTGACCGCCAGCTGGCTGCGCTCTTCGCGGTCATAGACAATGCGGGTGGCCGAGTAGTCCTCGTGCTTCAGGCTGGGCTGGTAGACCTTGCCCGCCGTGGAATTGGCGTTATAGATCTCCGGGCGGTAGATCTTCTGGAAGGCTTCCATGGTGGCGATGGTGGCAATCAGCTCGGCATTGGAGTAGTCGGCCAGCAGGTCGCCCTGGAAGTAGAACGCGAGCGGAGCAACGCTGCGCGGCGGCATGAAGTAGCGCACCCGCAGCCCCATCTTGCCGAAGTAGTCATCGGTGGGCGAGAACTCGCTCTGCTTGTACTCCACGCCCAGAATCGGATGGTGGTTCTCGGTGCGGTGGTAGGTCTTGCTGCTGGAGACGCTGATGCAGATCACCGGCGGCTTGGCGAAGTTGGCGCGGTAGGCGTCCGAGCCAAGGAAATGCCGGAACAGCTTGCCGTGCAGGTCGCCGAAGTCTTCGGGTGCCGAGAACACGGCCTTGCCCTCGTTGTGCTGGGGCAGCAACACGCTGAAGTCGTAGTCACGCACATAGGACGAAAAATTGTTGCCGACGATGCCATCCGTGCGCGCGCCGGTCTGCTTGTCGACGATGGTGGTCATGAGCATTTCGATCAGCGGGAAGGTTTCGCCGTTGCTGCACTGCTCCACCTGCATCTCGACCGAGATGATGTCCAGCTTGACTGCATAACGGTCTGCGTTTGGGTTGTCCCAGTGCGCAAGGTCGTTGAAGCGGTTGTCGATCATCCGCAGGGTGTTGCGCAGGTTCTCCTGGCGGCGCTCGCCCCGGGCCAGATTGGCGAAGTTGGTGGTGATGCGGGTGCCGTCGGCCGGACGATAGTCTTCGTCGAATGCGATGCGCTTGATGCTGAAGGTGAAGTCGTGGCTCATGGTGACCTGCCGTGGGGGCGTCCGGAGAATGGGTGGGGTCAGGCGACGGCGACTGGCGGGGCTGCATCGCGTGGGCGGGGAACTGCCAACTCCAGCAGCGGCATGGCCCGCTGCACGGCCAGCGCCGAGCGCTGCAGCAGTGCTTCGCTGTGCACGCGGGCCTCGAGGAAGTCGCTGTCAGTGGCGTACACGCCAAGCGGCAGCGTGCGTGCCTGGAAGAAGCTGAAAAGAGGTCGCAGCTGATGGTCGATCACCAGTGAATGGCGCTCGCTGCCGCCGGTGGCGGCCAGCAGGATGGGGGTGTCGATCAGGGCATCCTGATCGATGAAGTCAAAAAAATGCTTGAACAAGCCAGTGTAGGAACCGCGGTACACCGGGGTGGCCACCACCAGCACATCGGCGTGCTCAACAGCTTCCAGCTCCCGCTCAACCGTGGCCGGTAACTGGCTGCGCCAGGTGGCCCCGGCCAGCTGGGGGGCCACCTGCCCCAGCTCGACCAGATGCGACTCACATGGAAGCTGTTCCCCGATCAGGTGCACGAGGTGCTGGCAAAGGATGGCGGCGCGTGAGGGGCGCTGCAGGCCGCCAGAGACGGCAACGATGCGAAGAGGCTGTGTCATTCACTCGATGCTAGTGCTCCATTCACATGACGTAAAATGGTATTACTTCACGTATCCATGAGCGGGATTCATCTTAATGCTGGAACGCATCCATCTCAGCATCGTCCAGCAGGTTGAGCAGCAGGGGTCGCTGACCGCTGCCGCCGGCGTGCTGAACCTGACCCAGTCGGCCCTGAGCCACAGCATGAAAAAGCTGGAGCAGCAGCTCGGCACCCCGATCTGGCTGCGGGAGGGTCGCAGCCTGCGCCTGACCCAGGCAGGTCAATACCTGCTCGCGGTTGCGAACCGGGTGTTGCCGCAGCTGGATCTGGCCGAGGAGCGACTGGGCCAGTTTGCCCAGGGGGAGCGCGGTGCGCTGCGTATCGGCATGGAGTGCCACCCCTGCTACCAGTGGCTGCTGAAGATCGTCTCGCCCTACCTGGCCGACTGGCCCGATGTGGATGTGGACGTGAAGCAGAAGTTCCAGTTCGGTGGCATCGGAGCCTTGTTCGGGTATGAGATCGACCTGCTGGTCACCCCCGATCCGCTGCTGAAGCCCGGGCTGCGCTTTGTGCCGGTGTTCGATTACGAGCAGGTGCTGGTGGTCGCCAGGGATCACCGTTTGGCCAAAGCGGCGATTGTCGAGCCGCAGCAGCTGACCCCGGAAGTTCTGATCAGCTATCCGGTCCCGATCGAGCGGCTGGACATCTACAACCAGTTCCTGCTGCCGGCCGGGGTGAGCCCGCGGCGGCACAAGGCGATCGAAACCACCGACATCATGATGCAGATGGTCGCCAGTGGACGCGGTGTGGCTGCCATGCCGCGCTGGTTGGTCGAGGAATACGCTGCGAAGATGCCGGTGGTGCCGGTGCGGCTGGGGCCGAATGGCATTCCCAAGCAGATCTATCTGGGGGCCCGCGAGGCCGACGTCAACGTGGAATATCTGCGCGCGTTCGTTGAACTGGCCCGGCACAGCGACACCACCGGTGTTCGCTCGAACGCGGCCGGGTGACGGCCGCGCTTTTCGTAGAGCGGGGCTTGCCCCGCTGCCTTTCGCGCGTGGCGTGCAGCGCCGGTTGTTCAGCGGGGCAAGCCCCGCTCTACGGGGTGGGTCGTGGTGTGCAGCGCCGGTAGTCGAAGCGGATTTTCTGTTGCTTGCCGTCCTCGACCGGACCGGAAACAACCGCCCTTAGCGCATCCCCCTCCCTGCGATACTCAATGCGATTGGGGAAATCGTGCGCCGGGTTCTCGAAGACTGCCCATCCCCTGCCCTGGGTGGAAATGGTGAACAACGTCGCCGGCACACCATTGGGCTGCACATGGAACCCCGCATCCTTGCCCGACGGCACCAACCGCATGAACTCGAAGGATTCGGTGCTGTCGCCGGCCCAGGTGCGCGACATTCCCAGCAGCGCGCCACCGGCCTGGGGCAGCCAGACTTCCTCGATCTGCCGCTGTTCCGTGCCGCCACACCAGTGACCGGCCAGCCAGTCGAACGCTGGGCCCGCCGCATTGGCCGCCCCACTCCCCAGTGCCAGACCGGTGCCCAGCATCGCCATCGTCGTCTTGATCATGTTCCCGCTCCCTTGGTCTGGTGAGCGCAGGCTAGCCGGATCCGGCAGGGTCCGCTTGTAAAAATGCGCAGCCTGCGGTCCGATGGCGCATGGACTACGCCGAGTACCCTGCCCCGCCCGAGCTGCGCCGCCATGTACGGTGCCTGTGGCAGTTGCGGGACGACACCCCCAATGACGGGATACAGGTGATCTACCCTGACGGCTGTTGTGAACTGCTTGCCGAACTGGGGGTTCCGCTGCAGATGCATGCCGTGGATGGCCAGGTGCGCTCCGATCAGCCTTTCTGCTTTGCGGCACAACAACGCGGGCCGGTCCGTCTGCAGGCAGTTGGCCCGGTGTTGTGCATGGGCGTTCGCCTGCAACCGGCGGCCAGCGCATTGGTTGCCGGTGCACGCCTCGCTGCCCTGCGCGACCATGCACCTGATCTGCACTCGCTTGATACTGCTTTCGCGCTGGCGTTCGCCGCGGCCGCCCGGGCCGGCGCAGAGGCAGATGATCCCGAGTCGCTGTGGCAGTTTCTGCGCCCGCTCTGCAACGCTTTCGCGCTGGACGCGAAGATCGAGGAGGCCGTCACCCTGCTCGACGCAGCAGAGGGCGACCTGCGGATCAGCGCCCTGGCGAAGACGCTGGGCGTTTCGCTACGCACCCTGCAACCCAGATTTCTTGCCGCCGTGGGCATGACACCCAAGGAGTACGCACGGGTACGGCGACTGCAGGCCCTGCTGCAGTCACTGGATGAACAGGCACCTGACATTGCCGCCGCTGCGGCACGGCATGGATACAGTGACCAGGCACATGCCACGCATGACCTGGTGCGTTGGACCGGCAGCACGCCGGCGGCCCTGGTACGCGCCTTGCGCGGAGATCGCAGCAGCAGCGACGCGCTGGCACTGGCGGCCGCGTTCGTACGCGGCACCAGTGCGGGGCGTGGTCAGGGGGTGTCGCGGCGGATGCCCAAGGCAACCGCCTGGGTGTAGGAGATCCGCAGCAGGTCACCGCGCTTCACGTTGGGCAGTTTGGCGCGCAGATCCGGGCGCTCCACCGCGATCAGCTGGGTGTTGCCACTCTGTCCGCGCAGGGCGATGGTGCCGCGCTCCGGATTCACCGCAGCCACTTCGGTGACCAGACTGATGGTGTTGGAGCGTGCGCCACCAGGCACTTCTCCCCGGTTGGGCACGGTGCGCGCCTGTGTGGCCGTTGCGCCCAGCGGTGCACTGCCTGCGGGCTCCAGCTCAAGCGCAACGGCGGCGCGGTAGTCGAGCGCGACCTGGTCACCGACTTTCAACTGGTTGAAGTTACGGATGTCCTCGCCAGCGACAATGTCCACGCTGCTGCCGTCGCTGCCCGTGACGGTGACTTCGCGGGTGCTTGTGTTGAGCGCGGTGATCCGGCCCTGCAGCGTGGCACTGGCAGAAGCGGCGGTGACCGGGCCGGGAACGTCGCGCGGCGGTGGAGGCGGCGGTGGGCCCGCGGCGGCTGAAGGTGCGGGGGTGGTTTGGCACCCACTGATGGCAAGGGCCAGGACGAACAGTGCGGAGGTGGACGACAGGGCGGTGGTTCGCACGGTTTTCTCCAGAAGAGGGCCGGGTGGCCGATGCCCACGTATTGCAGCAGGTGGCCCCAGGCTCTGCCCCGGTAGTAGTACTGGTTCGGGTTCCGAAAAGTTACCGGCAGCTCAATCCCCCGGTGTTGCGGGCGAAAGCGTGGCGTGCATGCGATTCTCAGCCAGCCATGCTTCCAGTACGGCCAGCGGCATGGGGCCAGCGAAGAGAAAACCCTGGAAGTGATTGCAGCCCATGTCGATCAGCAGTTGAAGCTGCGCTGGAGTTTCCACCCCCTCGGCAAGTGCGATCATGCCCAGCACCTGCGGAATCTCGACAATCTTTCCCAGGAGCCGTTGAGCACTCTCCTGCTGCACGGCCTCCTGTACAAACTGGCGGTCGATCTTGATCTTGCGCACCGGCAGGCGGCGCAGCGTCGCCAAGGAGGAATAGCCAGTGCCGAAATCGTCCATGGCCCATGTCACGCCGACCGCCTCCAGCGCCTTCATGCGTGCGATCACGGTACCTGGATCAGCAGCCAGCGCGGACTCGGTCAATTCGAACTCCAGCAGCGACGGGGTCACACCGGACGCGCGGATGGTTGCATTCACCGATGCCACAAAGTCGTCCTCCTCAAGCTGGACAGGACTGATGTTGACCGCGATTTTCAGGCCGCGCAACCGCGGTTCCGCAGACCATTGGCGCAACGTTTCGCAGGCCTGACGGAGCACCTCCAGCCCGATCTCCCGGATGAGCCTGCTTTCCTCCGCCAGCGGAATGAATGCGTCCGGTGCCAACAGTCGACCCGACGGGTGCCGCCAGCGGACCAGTGCCTCCACGCCAGTGACAGCCCCATTTCCGAGGAGCTGTGGCTGGTAATGCACCTCGATTTCGTTGTGGCTTACTGCGCGACCCAGCTCACGCTCAGTCCGCAACTGCTTCCCGATATCGGCACGATGGATACCAAACAGTGCTGCCAGCAGTGCCATCGACATCGAGGTATTGGCCACGACGCCCAGGGCGCGGACCTCGATCGGCGGCGAAAGTGCCGGGGCCAATGGGTCGAGTGCGCCAGTAGCGAAGGCAATGAACACGGCAAGACAGATCAGAGGGAACGCCAGCGAGCCATAACGTTCACGCGGCTCGAAGATGAACGCCGCACCGGCTGCCAGCGGAATGAGATACAGATGCACCGAGCGGGGTATCCAGGCGATCGGCGCATCGATGAAAGCGATGGCGCAGATGGCGAGGAAAATGCCATGGGCCACGATCAGGATGGACGAGCTGTCGCTCCGTCTGCTGCGCCGCAGGGCAAGCACGCCCACCGCACTGAGCAGAATGAAAACCGTCGCAAGCTCGACCCGGCCGAAGTAGACGTAACAGGCGGTCCACGCCAGTCCCAGCGTGATGCATGACAGACCGGTAAGTCTCAGAATCGCGCCAACCTTGCTCCTCCGCGTCGCATTCTGGAATTTCGGTCGAACGCTGGTTCTCATGCAGGGTTACCTATACGCACGACCGTCTGGGAGCAATGTGCGGGAGTGCGCGTGATCAGGGCTCGATCAACACGCAGTGAACGCAAGGGTACCGCCGTTCCGGCACTGGAGAACAGAGTATCAGACCTGTATTGCGTGCCGGGATGCGCCAAATGATTGACGCGCCCGGGCCAGTTCCACGTCGCCTCCGCCGGGATACGTATGCTGGATAATGCGGGCCCACCTATATGTCGGTCAGTACCGGACGTGCGATTACGGTGATCATGCGGGCGCACGCAGTAACTCGAGTCAGCTCCTGCGCATCAGGATCATCTTCTCCTGCGACATGTCACGCATGGTGTACGGAATGCCACCCGTTCCATATCCTGATTCGCGGCGCCCTGCGAAGGGCATCCAGTCGGTCCGGAACGCGGTCGGATCATTGATCATCACAGCCGATGCATCCAGACGGTTCGCAGCGCGCATGGCGATGTCGATGTCCTGGGCGAAGATGCTGGCCTGGAAGGCCGTGGGCAGCGAATTGGCGCGGGCAATGGCCTCATCGAGTTCGCTGTAGCGGTACACCGCCACGACCGGGCCGAACACTTCCTGCGTGGTGACACGTGCGTCGGCGGCAGGATTGATCAGAACGGCGGGCTGCAGCGTGGTTTCGGAAATTCGCTTGCCGCCGGTCGCCAGTTTCGCCCCACCCTTCACCGCCTCATCGATCCACTTGGCCACCCGGTCCGCTTCGCGGATCTGGATCAACGGACCGACGTCGGTGTCCTTCAGGGTGGGGTCGCCGGTACGCAGGTTTTCCACGCGGTCAATGAGCGCCTGGGTGAAATCATCGGCAATCGCGTCGTGCACGAAGATGCGCTGGGTCGACACGCACACCTGCCCGGCGTGGTAGTAGCCGCCCTTGACGATGGGTTCGATGATTTTGCCGAGGTCGGCGCTGCGGTCAACGATCGCGGGTGCCACACCGCCATGCTCCAGTGCCGAACGCGCGCCGTGGGCCAGCTTGGCATGCAGCGACCAGCCGACCTTGGCCGAGCCGATGAAGCTCAGGAACGCGATGCGCTTGTCGGTGGCCAGCGCCTCGGCCAGTTCGTTGCCGTCTGGCAGGAAGGTCTGCGCCCACGGCTCCGGCAGGCCGGCTTCATGGGCCATGGCGACGAACTCCAGGCAAGACAGTGGCGTGGCCGAGGCCGGCTTGATGATCACCGGGCAGCCCACGGCGATGGCCGGGGCCACTTGGTGAACGATCAGATTCAACGGATGGTTGAATGCGGAGATCGCGGCCACGATGCCGATGGGCTCCTTGGTGGTAAAGGCCCAACGATTATCCGCCGCCGCCGAAAGCCCCATGGGAATTTCGCGGCCGGCGAAGTTGCGCAGTTCATCGGCGGCGTTGTGCACGCCATCAATGGCACGGTTGGTTTCGACGATGGCGTCCGGCAGCGGCTTGCCGCCCTCCCGCGCGATCTGCATGGCCAGATGGTCGCGCTTGGCCTCCATCAGCCCGGCCAGCCGGCGCAGGATGGCAATGCGCTGGTGCGGCGGCAACCAGCCGTCACGGTTCTTGAACGCCTTCTCGGCGGCGCTGAGCTTGCGCTCCAGTGCGGCGGCATCATCAAAGGGGACTTCCGCGATTGGGGCGCGGTCGAAAGCCTGTACTACGGTGAGCATGGGGGATTCCTTGGGTTACGCACAGCCGACATCGGGCGTGCGGTTGCGCAGTTCGTTGACCAGGACGCGGGTGTTTTCGGAGTAGTCGATGGGCACGTCCAGCAGGTGGACGCCACCGCCGGCGAAGGCGGCTTCGATGCTGGGCACCAGGTCTTCCACGGCGGTAACCCGGGTGCCTTTGGCACCATAGGCCTCGGCATAGCGCACGAAATCCGGGTTGCCGAAGCGCATGCCGAAGTCCTCGAACCCATCCACCGCCTGCTTCCAGCGGATCATGCCGTAGGCGCTGTCATTGAGGATCAGCACCACCAGGTTCAGGCCCAGTCTTACGGCGGTTTCCATTTCCTGCGAGTTCATCATGAAGCCGCCATCCCCGCAGACGGCCAGCACGCGGCGCTGCGGATACAGCATGGACGCCATCATGGCCGATGGCAGGCCTGCACCCATGGTGGCCAGAGCGTTGTCCAGCAACAGCGTATTGGCCACGTGCGTGCGGTAGTTGCGCGCAAACCATATCTTGTACATACCGTTGTCGAGACAGACGATGCCGTCCTCGGGCATAGCCTGCCGCACGTCATGCACCAGCCGCTGCGGGGTGACCGGGAAGCGGTCCTCCTCGGCGCGGTCGTTGAGCCGCGCCAGGATCTTCTGGCGCAGCTCCATCATGCCGGCGTCCTCTGTCAGCTTGCCCTCGAGGCGATCTGCGAGCGCACCGACGGTGCTGCCGATATCACCGAGCACCTCGATATCCGGCTGGTAGACCTGCTCGACCGTGGCGGACTGGAAGCCGATGTGGATCACCTTCGGCCCACCGCCGCTCTTCATCAGGAACGGCGGCTTCTCGACCGTGTCGTGACCCACGGCGATGATCAGGTCGGCGCGTGCGACGGCCTCGTGTACATAGTCGCCCTCGGACAATGCGGCGGTGCCCATGTACAGGTTGGAGCCACCGGTCACCGCACCCTTGCCCATCTGCGTGTTGAAGAACGGCAGCCGGGTGCGGGTCACGAAAGCGGAGAGATCGTCGGCCAGCCAGGGTCGGCTGCCGGCGGCACCGATCATCACCAGTGGGCGCTTCGCGGCCAGAATGGCGGCTGCCGCGCGATCCAGTGCTGCTGCCGGGGCAACCGGCCGTTCCAGCGGGTGCACCGGCACCACGGGGGCGGCTTCGACCTCCTCGCCCGCAATGTCTTCCGGCAGCTCCAGATGGACCGGGCCCGGGCGCTCTTCCATGGCGACGCGGAAGGCATCGCGCACGGTGGCGGGAATCGCGGCCGCGTTGACGATCTGGCGCGTCATCTTGGTCAGCGGCTTCATCGAAGCCACGATGTCCACGATCTGAAACCGCGCCTGCTTGGCGCTCATTACCGCCTTCTGGCCGGTGATGAGGATCAGCGGCCATGCCCCCAGGTGGGCGTAAGCCGCACCGGTGGAGAAGTTCAGCGCACCGGGGCCCAGGGTGGCCAGGCACACACCCGGGCGGCCGGTCAGCCGCCCATGGGTGGCGGCCATGAAGGCGGCCGCCTGTTCATGCCGGGTGAGCACCAGTTCGATGCGGGAATTGCGGAGGGATTCCAGAAAATCGAGGTTTTCCTCGCCTGGGACGCCGAAGATGCGGTCGACGCCTTCGTTTTCCAGAGCGGCGACGAGAAGATCCGAGCCTTTGGGCATGGTTTCGATCCGTGTGAGGGATTTAAGGACTATACGCCCGGGTGTGTGGTCAGGAAGACAACAGAGTGTTCCTGACGGGCGTTGATGCGCATGGCGGCCTTGCATGCACAGGACCATGGCTTTGACACGCATGGCGTGTCACTACGATTCTTGGTCGCGCGGGTTTTGGGGGCGCGGGTCCGGCGGCCTGCAGGGACGCGCCATGCGCGTCCTCGGGGTGCCGGATCCCCTTAGACCCACGCCCTGCGTCGCTCTACGCGAAGGTCATCTCAAAGGTCAGGGACAGACGCTGGCCCGGCTCAAGCCGGTTCGGCATCAGCGTGAACGCGTCGGGCGGCCCGGTTTGCGGCTCCACGCAGGTGGCATGCGCGGCCGCGTCATACACTACCCAGTGGTCGGTCCCGGAACGCAACGTAAGCCGCTGCCCACCCTTTTCCAGCACCACGTCACCACCGGAGATGAAGCAGTCATCCCACGGACCCGGCGTGGGTGGCCCGGGGGGAAGCACCGCAATGCCCTCCTCGTCCCGCGGGTACACGGCTTCAGGCGCAAACACCAGCCGATCTGGCTTGCGGAACCACGGGTGCCAGCCCAGCACCACCGGCATGGCGTGTGTACCGGCCTGAACTGACAGCTGCAGGCGCAGACTGTCAGGCAAAAGCGTGACCACCTGCGTGGCGATGCCACCGAAGGGCCAGTACGGCTCCTCTGGAAGTGTCAACGACAGGGTGGCGGCATTCGCCTCAAGCCCTTCCATCTGCCAAAGCCGTGAGAACCCAACCCCGTGGATTGCGTGCTGCTCGAAGTTGATCGGCAGTGCGTACGCCTTTCCATCAAAACGGAAACGCCCGTGCCGAATTCTTCCCGCCCACGGCACCATCGGGTAGCAGCCCCAGGCAATCGTGGCCGGCCAACCGTCTTCCGGCCCCAGCAGCCAATCGACGCCCTGATATCTCAGCCGCGCGATGCGCCCACCGGCCGCCGGGGCCAGCGCGACCTCCAGTGCACCGCACCGCAACCAGTTCAATGGCCCGGCAGGCATTGGGGCCTGCGCGTCGTCCACCGGCGACACCGGCTTACGCTCCATACGGATCGATCGCCTTGATGCTGCCATCTGCGTCCATCTGCAGCGGCGTGCATTTGACCGAGCGCAGATGGGTCACCCCACCCGACAACAATGCATCGTGATAGAACAACCACCACTGCCCTTCGAACCGGCAGATGGAATGGTGCGTGGTCCAGCCCACAACAGGCTTGAGAATCACGCCCTTGTAAGTAAATGGCCCATAGGGACTGTCACCTACCGCGTAGCACAGAAGATGCGTATTGCCGGTGGAGTACGACAGGTAGTATCTGCCCTCGTGCTTGTGCAGCCACGGCCCTTCAAAGAATCGCCGCGCGTGGTCGTCGGCGCGCAACGGTTGCCCGTCTTCGTCCAGGATCACCACCTCGCGCGTCGGTTCGGCCAACTCGGTCATGTCTGTCTGCAACCGCCCCACCCGCGGCCCCAGCGCCGGCGCGTCGCCGGTTGGCTCCTCGTGAGCCTGATCAAAGCGATTGTCGCGGTACTTCTGCAGCTGACCGCCCCAGATCCCGCCAAAGTAGAGGTAATGCGCGCCGTCTTCGTCCTCGAATACAGCGGGGTCGATTGAATACGTCCCTTCCATCGGCACGGGTTCCGCCGAGAACGGACCCTGCGGGCGATCTGCTACCGCCACCCCGATGCGGAAGATTCCCTGCGGGTCCTTGGCCGGGAAGTAAAGGTAGTAGCGCCCGTTCCGGAATGCCGCATCCGGTGCCCACATCTGCTTTTCGGCCCAGGGCACGTCGCGCACGTGCAGGGCGACACCGCAGTCTTCGGCCTCGCCCGTGGGGGAATCCATGTGCAGCACATGGTAATCCTCCATGCCGAAGTGTCCGCCCTTATCGTCGAACGGTGCACCAGCGTCGATATCGTGCGAGGGGTAGATGTACAGCTTTCCATCAAACACGTGGGCGGAAGGATCGGCTGTGTAGATATGGGTCACCAGCGGCTGCGAGATGGCGTGCGCCGCCAGCGTCTCCAGGTCGTTGCCCTCACGGCGCTGCTGCAGGTCGCGTTCGATACAGGTTTCCATGCGTTTATCGATCTCGTAGAGAAACAGCAGCGCCACCGCCGCCAGGAAGGGGACGGAGCAGTAGATGCTGACGGTCAACCGAATGCCGTCAATCACGCCTTGCGGCTGCTGCGCCGCGCCGGCCTTATAGCCGTAGTGCGCGAGAATGCCGGCCACCAGGGCACCGCCGACGCTCAAGCCGACCTTCAGCCCGCACAGCATCGCGGAGAAGATGATGGCGGTGGCGCGGCGGTGGTTCTTCCACTCGGAGTAGTCCGCTACATCGGCTATCATCGCCCACAGCAGCGGGATGGTAATGCCGTAGCAGAAGCCATGCAGCATGAATGACACAAAGGCCACGGCAACCGCCGTGGGCGGGAACAGATAGAACACCAGCAGGAACACGGTGGAGGCCAGCAAGGCGCCACCGAACACGTCGCGCTTGCCGAAACAATCCGCCAGCCGACGCGAAAAGCCTATGCCAAGGATCATGCAGATGATGCCGCAGGCGTTGAACAGACTGAATGCCGAGGTGGCCGGATCCTCCGGCCAGGTGAATCCAGCCAGCCCTGCCCCGCTGAGCGTTGCGTTCAGTCCATGGATGAAGCCGTTGAAGCCGGTGCTTTGCAGGAAGCCGGCCAGTGCGGCTTCACTCATGTAGTACTGGAAGTAATAGATGTAAGTGCCGCCCTTGAGGGCGAGATTCATGAATACCAGGATAGTCAGCGCCAGCATCACCTGCCACGGGCGGTTGTGCACCAGGTCCTTCAGGTCCTGCAGAACGCCACTGGATTGCTCCTTCGCCGGCACGATCCGCTCGCGCGTCGTCACAAAGGTGATCAGGAAGAACACCGTGCCCACCACCGCAAACACCGTCATCACCCGTTCGAAACCAAGCACCCGGTCGCCGTCGCCGAGAATCAGCACCAACGGCAGCAGCAGCACCTGGATGATGAACTGCGCGATCATCACTGCCACGAAGCGGTACGCTGACAGGCTGTTGCGTTGAGCCATGCTGCCAGTCAGAACGCCGCTCAGTGCGGAATACGGCAGATTGTTGGCTGCGTACACCAGCATCAGCAGCCCATAGGTGCCCAGCGCATAGGCCACCTTGCCACGCTCACTGAAATCCGGCGTGCTGAAGGCCAGCAACGACAGCACTCCAAACGGCACCGCCGTCCACAGAATCCACGGCCGGAACTTGCCCCAGCGCGAGTTCGTTCGGTCCGCCGCAATGCCGATCAGTGGGGTGAACACAAAGGCACCGAGCAGGCCGATCACGAAAATGATCGTCGCCGCTTTGGCCGGCGGGAGCCGGAACACATCGGTGTAGAAGAACGCCAGATAGGTGACCAGGGTCTGGAAGATCAGGTTGGCCGCCAGGTCGCCCAAGCTGTAGCCGAGCTTCTCCCGAATCGACAGCACGTGTTCGGAACCAGCCGGAGGACGGGGATCAGTCACGCGCGGCCTCCACCTCGAAACGGGCCTGCACGCGCGCATCGGCGCTGGAACTGCCTACCCGGACCTCATAGCTGCCGGCAGGTACCGTGTAACGACTGGTGGCTTCGTCGTACTGGCGCAGGGCCTGTTGTGCATCCAGGTCAAAGGCCACCGTCCGCTTCTCGCCCGGGGTCAAGTGCACGCGCTGGAAACCGCGCAGGTTCTGCTGCGCCTCCCCAGGCCCGGCCTGCTGCCGGCGGACGTAAAGCTGCACCACTTCGTCCCCGGTCCGTTTCCCGGCGTTGGTGACGTCAACCTCCACCTTCAGACGTCCGTCCGCAGGGATGCGCGCTGTGTCGAGACGCAGCTTGTCGTAGTCAAAGCGGGTGTAGGACAGCCCATGCCCGAACGGATACAGCGGCGTTCCACGGAAGTAGCGATACGTGCGCCCCTCCATCGCGTAGTCGTCAAACGCCGGCATCGCCTGGTCGGCCGTGTAGAAGGTCACCGGTAGGCGGCCGCCAGGATTGACCTCGCCGAACAACGCCTGGCCCACCGCGGTGCCGCCGCGCTGGCCCGGGTACCAGCTCATCAGGATTGCGGACAACCGTTCCGGCTCCACTGCCAGCGCCGAGCCGCCGGTCAGCACCATCACCACCGGCTTGCCGGTGGCCTGCAGTGCCTCCAGCAAGGCGCGTTGGGTGGCAGGCAGGCGCAGGTCGGTGCGGTCACCGCCGGCGAAGCCGGGGTAGTTCACCTTCATTTCTTCGCCCTCGACGTCGCCGGTGAGGCCACCGACGAACACCACGACGTCCGAACTGCGCGCGGCGTCCAGCGCCTCCTCGAACGGCGGCTTGGCACCAGGCATGCGCCAGCCCAGCCGCACACCGGCGTCGCGTTCGGCATCGAAGCACTCCAGGGTCAGGTCATAGGCGCGTCCGGCCTGCAGGTCCAGTTCCACGCCATCGCTGCGCATGCGGTCGCTTGGCGTCCAGTGGTCCAGCAACCGCTTTCCATCCACGTAGAGCCGGTAGCCGTCGTCGGCAGCGGCCTCGATGCGATAGCGCCCTGACACCGGCGGCAGCAGCTGGCCGCTCCAGCGAATGCTGAAGTGATCGCTTGGAACCCCCTGCCCCGGCCCCGCCTCGCCGCGGGCCATCAGGTTGTCCGTGGGCGAACCGCGGTCCCAGCGGAAACCAATCTGGGCGTCGGTGCGAACCAAGGCTGGTGTGCCGGAAAGATCAACCGTGCGGAAGTATTCGCCGCGCAGACCGCGTTCCGGGGAATCGGCGGAGGGCCGCAGGTAGGCGGCCTCGATCAGGGGCGTGGCACCTGGATCGTCGCGACCTTCCACCAGGTCCACGCCGCGTGCATACCGTACCTCGATGCCCTTGGCGGCATCACGTATGCCCTGCAGCACGGTGACCGGTGCGGCCGGAGTGCCGAAATAATTGCCGAGCAAGGCCATGGTGTCGTCAGCGGTCGGGCCGACCACGGCAATGCGCTTGAGGCTGGGCGAAAGCGGCAGCACCCCATCATTCTTCAGCAGTACCAGCGATTCCTGTGCCGTCTTCAGGGCCAGTGCATCGTGTGCCGGTGCCTGGTTCACCGATGCAGGAATACGCGCCCAGCGCACGCGTTCTGGTGAGTCGAACATGCCCAACCGCATCCGCGCGACAAAAAGGCGTGTCACCGCGTCGTCGATCTCGGCTTCGCTGATCAGGCCCTCACGCACGGCTGCCGGCAGCGTGGCGTACTCCTGTCCACATTCCAGTTCGGTGCCGTTCTTTACTGCAAGTGCTGACGCAGCTTCACGGGTCGGAACGATCTTGTGGTGCTTCCAGATATCCACGATGGCCCAGCAGTCCGAGACCACGTAGCCGTTGAAGCCCCAATCGCGGCGCAGCACGTCGCGCAGCAGGAACTGACTGGCGCTGGCGGATTCGCCGTACACCCGGTTGTAGGCCCCCATCACCGCATCGACATCGCCCTCCTTCACCAGCGCCTCGAACGCGGGGAAGTAGGTGTCATACAGATCACGTTTGCTCGGGCGGGCGTCGAAGTGGTGGCGATCGGCCTCGGGGCCACTGTGCACTGCAAAATGCTTCGCGGTGGCATCCAGCTTGCGGTACACCGGATCGTCGCCCTGCAGGCCCTGTACGAAGGCCACGCCCATGCGGGCGGTCAGATACGGGTCTTCACCATAGGTTTCCTGGCCCCTTCCCCAGCGCGGATCACGGAAGATGTTGATGTTCGGCGACCAGAACGTCAGCCCCTGGTAGCGCCCGTGCTGGCCTTCACGAATGAACTGATGATGCTTGGCGCGCGCCTCGTCGCTGATGGTGGTGGCGACCTGCTGGATCAGGGGGACATCGAAGGTGGCAGCCAAGCCGATGGCCTGTGGGAAAACGGTCGCCTGCCCGGCCCGTGCCACGCCGTGCAGACCCTCGTTCCACCAGTCGTAGGCGGGAACGCCCAGACGATCGATGGCGGGGGCGGCGTTCTGCATCTGTGCCGCCTTTTCCTCCAGCGTCATACGTGACACCAATGCGGCGGCGCGGGTTTCAAACGAAGCGGAGGTGTCCAGCCACGGTTGCGGTTCCGCCGCATGAACAGCGGTGGCCGTCGCGATGGCGGCGCACATGGCCAGCGTGCGATAAAGCGAACAAGGGTTCCGCATCATCATCTGCTCCTCGATGCGCGCTCGTCGCGCGCGAATGGTCCCAGCAGGGGGCCGACAAAGCCCCCTGCGCGATCTGTGCTCAACACGGTGCCGTCGACGTCGTCGACCAGCATCTGCCAACCGCGCCCGTCACCGCTGTCATATGCGAAAGCGTAGCGACCCTCGTCGCCTTCGATCTTCAGGCGCAGCGATGGGGAAGCCTTCAATTCGAGGCTGGCCAGCGTCCTGGTGACGTTGCCGCCGTCGCGTCCTTCGGCAAACACCGTGACCTTCCCCGCCCCCCCACTGCGAACGCCCAGAAAGTACCAGTAGTCTTCGTTCTGGAATGCGGCCAGCCCGGCCGCCACGCCTGACGCCGGCCTCGTCATCTGCGTGCTGGCTTCGAAGCGCAGGTGCTGCTGGCGCCGCCCGAGGAAAGAGGGATTGCGCCGCGTGCTCAGGTCTTCCGCAAGCGGATGCACGGCCAACGCGCCGCGGGCCGTGTCCAGCTGCGCCCACGCCTGGGTTGGAACGCGCACCTGCAACCACTCCGAACGCAGCACAGGGCTGTCGAAGTCGTCGCGCTGGACGAAGTTGCCAGTGAACGGGCCCTGTGAGGCGTCGCTCTGCATCCACGACGGAGCCTTCGCCACATACGGAATGGTCTGCCCGGCGGGCAGGATGACAGGCCAGCCGTCACGCCACTGCACCGGCAACAGGTACGTTTCGCGTCCCGTATTGTAATGACGCAACTGGTAGTTGCGGCTGGCCAGAAACACCGCCCACCAGGACCCGTCCGGACCCTCCACCAGATCCGCATGCCCGGCGTTGGTGACTGGCAGCGGGCGGTCGTCGGGCAGGTCGCGTTGGGTCAGGATGGGATTGCCGGAGTAGGCCTCGTACGGCCCCCAGATGTCACGACTGCGCAGCACCACCTGGGAATGCTGCGGCCCGGTTCCACCTTCGGCTGCCGACAGATAGTACGCGCCCTCGCGCCGGTAGAGGTGGGGTCCCTCGATCCAGATCGGATTTTTCGCCGGCTCCACACCGCCGTCCACGAGCACCCTGCGTGGCCCCACCGGGTCCAGCGTCGCCAGGTCGATCTGTTGCATCCAGATTGCGCGATGCCCGTCATAGCGCGGCGGCCCCGAGGGGGCATCGTTATTGACCAGGTAGGCACGGCCATCCGCATCAAAGAACAGGGATGGGTCAATGCCACCGATGTCGGGCAGCCAGTGGGGTTCGGACCACGGCCCGGCGGGGTCGCGCGCGGTGGCGATGAAGTTGCCGCCGCTGTCTACGGCCGTGCTGACCACGTAGAACAGGCCATCGTGATATGAAATGGCTGGCGCAAATATGCCGCGTGACACACTCAACCCATCAAAGTTCAGGGTGCCGGGGCGGTCGATCACATGGCCGATCAGCTTCCAATGCACCAGATCCGTGCTTTCGAACACGGGAATGCCCGGGAAGTAGGTGAAACTGGAATTGACCAGATAGTACCGGCCATTGGCGCGCACGATGCTGGGATCGGCGTGGAAACCCGCCAGAATCGGGTTGCGGTACTGCCCGGCCAGTAGTGGTGCCTCAAACGCAGCGTCGTGACCGCTGTACTCAAACCAGTCGAAGTACACCGGCGCTGCCAGCGCAGCCCCTTGCCCCGCTTCGGAAACGGCAAGCTCGAATGGACCCGCCGGGGCACCACTGCTGTCACGCAGGGTACAAACGGGGCCATCGGCCCAGCAGTAGCGCACGTGCGTGGCCGGTGCACCTGAAGGAACACGCAGCAGGACGTCGTTGCCCGCGAATTCGGCATCGGCGTAACGGCAGTCCCGTGCCGCGGCAACGCAGAGTTCGAACCCGATCGGGCCCTTTGCGCCGGTAGTGACCAACGCGCCCGTGACGTCGCCGAAGGAAATCCGGATGCCTTCGGATGTACGTGATGCGCGAGGCGCGCTCGGGCCGGACGGCGCGAGTGACTGCTCGCCGTACACCACATGGCGGGCCACGTTTGCCAGGCGCCGCCCCAGCTCCTGCTTGTTAGGGGGATGGATGTCATAGGCATCGCCGATGTCAATGGCGACTGCCAGGCCGGAATCCGGGTCCTCTGCCGCCACACGCCGCTGCGCTTCGCGGACTTCCGCCCAGCCACTCGCTACCGGAGCCGTGGGCGGCCGGCCGTAACCCGCCAGTTGCACCACCAGCAGGGGCGTGCGAGGACCGAACTGTCGGCGCCAGTCGTCGCGCAGGGTACGCAATCGCGCGGCGTATGCCGGGCCATCAGCAGTATTGGATTCGCCTTGATACCACAGCATGCCGCGCAGGGCTGGATGCCCGAGCGGCGCGATCATGCCGTTGTACAGCGTCGACAGGCCCGTGGCGGCATGCCAGGGTGCCAACGGCGGTGTGTCCTGGCCTGGCGCTGAACGGTATTGCCAGCCCGCATCCAGCACGATACGCGTGCCATCATCAAAGCGCAGCGCGTGCGCCGACCACGGGCCGGCCAGCCCACCGTCGGCCCAGGTGTCCAGCACGTTGATCACTACATGGTTGGCACCTGCTTTCAGCAGCCCGGCCGGCAGCGGATAGGAGCGCGGTTCGCCAGGCGCGTACTGACTGCCTACGCCTACCCCGTTCACCCAGGTCATGTCGGTTTCATCGACCGGGCCGAGTTCAAGTGTGGCTCTCTGCGCCGCCTGCGCGGCGGTGAGCATTACCTTTGTGCGATACCAGACCATGCCGTTGTAGTCCGCCAGCGCGGGCACGCCCCAACGTTCCCAGGCACCCAGCGTTGCAGGCGCTTCGTGCCAAACCCCGCCTGCACCCGGCTGCCAGGGTGCGTCACCGGGAGTGGCGCTGGGGCGCGACTCCCACCATTGCGCCCACTGCCTCCCCCACTGCGCGTTCGCGGCTGCGGTATCCCGGGTCGACAGCGCCAACATATCCAGCGATGTGTCCATGCCGCCCTGCGCGCGGAGCGCGCCGGCGCTGGACCAGGCTTCGATCCGGGAGCCGCCCCAGGCGGCCTGGATCAAACCCATTGGCACCTTGACTGTCTTCTGCAGTTCGCGCGCGAAGAAGAAGCAGGCCGCGGAGAAATCACGCACCGTCTCCGGGGTTGCCGACGTCCAGGCGACGGTGTCGTGGAAATTCTCCTGCGGTGACGTAGCCGCTTTCCTCGGTACCTTGAACAGACGGATCAGCGGATGGGTGGCAGCGGCGATCTCGCCTTCTGCGTTGAGCGCGCGCCACACCGGCAGCTCCATGTTCGACTGCCCGGAACACAGCCAGACATCGCCGATCTGCAGGTCCCGCACGGTCTGGATGGCCTGCCCTGCCCGCACCGTCATCTCGTAGGGGCCGCCCGCGGACAGCGAACGCAGCGTTGCGCGCCAGCGGCCGCTGGCGTCGGGGTGGGCGGTTACGTTCTGGGTGGCGAAGGTCAGCGTGACAGGGGTGCCTGGCGCAGCATGGCCCCATACGGTTATGGGCTGGTCGCGTTGCAGGACGGCATGGTCCTGGAACAGCGGATGCAGCAGCGGTGTCACGGATTGCTGGGCGGGTGCGGGGAGTGCCCAACAGGCGGCGATGGCGACGATGGCTCGCGCGAACAAGGCTCTTTGATGGTTCATCGTCCGTCTCCCGGTGCGGAGGGGAAGTGCAGTGACTGGTAGTACGCGAGGGGATGCGGAGGTGCGCGCTCGCCTGCGGGGAGCGGTCTGCCGCTGATGGATTGGAAGTACGCGACGCTGGCGTCGCGCCACCATTGGGCTTCGCGGTGTTGGATGTTGAGGAACGCAGCGATTTGGGCGTGACGTTCGGGGTCTATCGCGAAGGGCAGCCGGGCAAGGCCCGGCTCTACGTGGGTCATGGTGGCCCAGGTTTCCTGCATGGTCTGTACCTGGCGAACGCCCAGCGAGTAGCGGGCAATCAGTTCGTCCCACAGAGGGCGGCCAGAGGCCATGCGGTGGTCCCACGGGACGTGGTGGAACCACAGCAGCAGCGACTCCGGAACCTGCGTGATGTCTCCGTAGCGGGCCGCCACGGCAGGCGCATACTGCGCAGCGGCGTTGCTGCCGCGCGCGGTGCGGTCGAAGCCGATGCCATCACGGTTGGCGCGGTGGTAGTACACCGAGTTCCAATCCGCGCGCGGGCCACCGTCCACCCAGGGACCGGGGCCGTAATGGTGTCCGCGCGCCATCAGATGATGCAGACCCAGCGGGGTCATGTAGTTCACTGCCGCCTCGCGTGAGCCCATCATCATCTCGACAATGGGTCGCACCACCGCCGGGTCTGGTGAGAAGGTCATCGCGGCCCAGTCCGCGGCGATGTCGCGGGCGGATTGATGCGGATTCCAGGCCAGGCGACCGAACGCATACCAGTTCGCCTGATCGAAATGCGACCCGGTCCAGGTTCTGTCGTTACCAATATTGGCCACGCCGGCCATACCAGTCAGCGCGTGGCCATCCAGCGAGCCATCAATCACCCGCGCCACCGTGGAGCCCTCGCCACGCGCGTGGGTGTCCGATTGCAGCACTTCCTCGTACAAAGGTCCGAGGTACACCAGGTGCGTGGCGAAACCGAGGTACTCTTTGGTGATCTGGAACTCCATCATCAGCGGCGTGCGTGGCATTGCGCCAAACAACGGATGGAAGGGTTCACGTGGCTGGAAATCCAGCGGACCATTCTTCACCTGCACGATCACGTTGCGGCGGAAGGCACCGTCGAGCCCCTTGAACTCGGTGTAGGCCTGGGTGGTGCGGTCCGCCGGCACGTCATGCGCGTAAACGAAGGCCCGCCACATCACCACCCCACCGTGGGGTGCCAGCGCATCAGCCAGCAGGTTCGCCCCATCCGCATGCGAACGGCCGTAATCCTGCGGACCGGGCTGCCCTTCGGAGTTTGCCTTGACCAGAAAGCCGCCGAAATCCGGTATCCGCGCATAGATCTCGTCCACCTTGCTTCGCCACCAGCGCCGCACGTCGGGGTCAAGCGGATCGGCGGTTGTGAGCCCTCCAAGTTCGATCGGGGCACTGAACCGCGCACTCAGATACACGCGGATACCATACGGCCGCAGCATGTCTGACAGGGCGGCGGCCTTGACCAGATAGTCCGGAGCCAGGCTCCAGGCGCTGGCGTTGACGTTGTTCAGCACCGCCCCGTTGATGCCTAATGAAGCGTTGGCACGTGCATAGTCGGTGTATCGGGGGGCACGCCACTCCGGCAGACTTTGCCAATCCCACAGCGAACGCCCGGCATAGCCGCGTTCGACATGGCCATCCAGATTGTCCCAGTGATCGAGCACCCGCAGCGCAACCCGGGGCGATTCGCGAACATCCAGATGATCCAGCGGCACGCCAGTCTGAAGCAGTCGCAGGAGATGAAACACGCCGTACAGCAC
Source organism: Stenotrophomonas maltophilia (assembly GCA_050983615.1). Taxonomy (GTDB): domain Bacteria; phylum Pseudomonadota; class Gammaproteobacteria; order Xanthomonadales; family Xanthomonadaceae; genus Stenotrophomonas; species Stenotrophomonas maltophilia_AZ. The sequence goes on from CP158958.1 coordinate 2,324,693, forward strand.
GCCGATGTCCTGACGCGCAGCCACCAGGATGACCTCATGCCCGCCCTGCTGTGTGCGCCTGATCAGGTAGCCCTCGTTACCCAACGCATCCAGCTCATCGCGCAGAGGGGTGATCAGGGATGACGATTCCGGCGTGCCAAGAAGCAGCGCCGGTTTACCTGCAACCCTGGCCTGCAGCGTGGGGGCCTGCCCCAACAGGCCGGTGAGGCCCCGCACCAGCTCATCGCGTGCAGCGCGCTGCGTGGGTGTATGGTCGGGCGCAACAACCGCGCCCAGTTGCGCGTTTCGTTCCGCAGCGAGCGCAGGCACCAGTGGAACGTAACGCATCCACAAGGCGTAGCCATCTTCCGCGCGGACGCTGCCCGCGTACGCCAGCAATGCAGCAAACACCACCGAAATCCAATGACACCGCGCGACATCACGGCCTCTGGTCAGCGTGCCGGGTAAACAAGGTAAGCTGGACGCGCGTGCACGGTGCCCCATCATCTGCCCTCGTTGCAACGCGGCAGCGTCATGAAGATCGAAGGAAACGCGTATTGGACAAGCCGAAGAAATCGGTCCGCCGTAAAGCCAGTGGCGTGACGATCGACGAGGTGGCAGCCCGGGCCGGCGTGTCGCCGATGACGGTGTCGAGGGTGATCAACCAGGGCAAGGTGCGTGACACCACGCGCGAACGCGTGATGGACGCGGTGCGGGAGCTGGGCTACACACCGAATCTGGCCGCCAGCACGCTGGCCGCAGCGCAACACATCCGGATTGCCCTGATCTACACCAATCCCAGCGGTGCCTACCTGCGCGAGCTGCTGGTCGGCCTGCTGCGTGTCGCCTCGAATGCGGCCATCCAGCTGGTGATCGACTACTGGGACACGTTGGAGCCGGCAGCGGAACGCAAGGCGGCCCGCGCGTTGTCCGGCCGTGTGGACGGCGTGATTCTGCCGCCCCCGTTGTGCGAATCCCAGGCGGCGGTGAGCGAGCTGGTCAAGGCGGGCATTCCGGTGATCGCGATCGCCTCGGGCCGGCTGGGCGATGGCATTTCCTGCGTCCGCATTGACGATTTCCATGCCGGCAAAGAGGTGGCCGAACATCTCATCCAGCACGGCCACACCCGTATCGGGTTCATCTGCGGGCGCCACGACCTCAGTGCGAGCGCAAGGCGCTACGAGGGGTTTGTGACCGCGTTGCACGAGGCGGGGCTTGAGGTCGAATCCGGCTTGGTCCAGCACGGCGACTACACCTACCGCTCCGGCCTGGACGCAGCGGAGAAGCTGCTGTCCCACCCGCGCCCGCCCACCGCCGTGTTCGCCAGTAACGACGACATGGGCGCGGCCGTTATCTCGGTCGCACACCGGCGCGGTCTCGACGTGCCGCGCGACCTGTCGGTGGTGGGCTTCGATGACAGCTCGGCCGCGACCACGGTCTGGCCCGAGTTGACCACCGTGCAGCAGCCGATCGGCGCAATGGCCGATGCCGCGCTTGAGCTTCTGCTGCGCAGCATCCGTCGCAAGGACGAAGCCCCCCTCGCCTTGACCGACCACCTCGTCCCGCACCGTCTGGTGGTGCGGGATTCGGTGGCGAGGCCGCCGAAGCGTTGATAGCGCCGCGGGGATGGTCACTTGCCCGGGCATGCAACCGTGACTTCGGCTTCGTTCAGCGCCCCCAGGGCCACGCGCGAGACGGACACCGTCATCGGCCCGGCGGTGCCCAGCGACCAGGGTCGGTCCAGCTTGCTGACATCCGCACCTGCGGCGGTGAGGCATTTCAACGGAATGCCCACCCGCTTCCATTCACCCACCGGCAGTGCTGCCAGGGTCGGACCCACATCAACCAGGGCCGAGCACCCGGTGCCGCAGCCGACCGCCAGCCACGCCTTGCCCTTCGGCGCGGCATCAACGCGCAGCGTGGTCAGCAGCATCAGGTCACCGTTGCTTTCGCGTTGCACGTCCAACGGCGTATGCGATTGCAGCGCAACGGTGGCCTCGCCCTTGCCCGACCAGGCCAGACGGCGCCCGTCTTCCTGCTGGAGGTGGTCGACGCCCATGACCTTCAGCAGATCACCGTCGAGGGATTCCGGCACTTTGGTGACGGTCACGCCCTGCCCCGACGGGTTTTCCAGTCGCAGGGCAATGCCCGAACCGGCGTCGCCGCGTGCGAAGTACACGCCCACCGCACCTTCATTGCCCGTCACGCCCGATTCCTCCGGCAGTGCCGCCAAATCGCCCTTGTCGGCATAGGTCAGGCCGTAGCCAAAGGCAAACTGCGGGTTGTAGTCCTTCTGCCCCACGTTGTTGGCGTACTGGGTCGCGGTGCGCGGCCAACTGAAGCTCAGCTTGCCCTTGAAGTCGTGCTGCACGCTGCCATCCGGCTTGCGCAGCAGCACATCGGCAATGCCCGCACCTTCCGAACCCGGCAGCCAGGCCGCGACGAACGCATCGGACGCGTTGATCTCACGGTTCACCCACAGCGGGCGCCCGCTCAGGAACACCGCCACCACCGGAATGCCGTCGGCCTTCAAGCGCTTGAGCAGCTCAAGATCTGCGTCATCGCCCGGTTTGTAGGCCAGTGTTGGCAGGTCACCCTGGAACTCGGCATAGGGGTTTTCACCGAACACGACCACCGCCACATCCGGCTTGGTCGTATATTTACCGTCAACCGCCAGCACCGCCTCACCGCCTGCGGCTTTGGCCTGCTGCGCGATGCCTTCGTAGATCGTGTCGGCGTTCGGGAAGTCTTTGCGGGTGGTGCCCGTGCCTTGCCAGTTCAGGGTCCAGCCGCCCGCCTGCTTGCCCACATCATTCGCACCATCGCCGGCCACCAGAATGCGTTGCTTCGGCGACAAGGGCAGCACCCCACCCTGGTTCTTGAGCAGCACCAGCGACTCCTGCACCGCCTGCCGGGCCACCGCGCGATGTTCCGGCGCACCGATCAGCGCGAACTGCCCGCCCACCGCACGTGATGACGGCTTGCCCGCCTCGAACAAGCCCAGTCGCATCTTCACCCGCAAAATCCGCCGCACCGCCTCGTCCAGCCGTTCCTGGCTGATGGTGCCGTCCTTGACTGCCGCCAAGGTGGTCTCGTAGAAGCCCTTCCAGCTATCCGAGGCCATCGCCATGTCCAGGCCGGCGTTGATCGTGGCCGGGCAGTCGGTGGTGGTGCAGCCCTTCACCTGGCCATGACCGTTCCAGTCACCGACCACGAAACCGCCAAAGTTCATCCGACCCTTAAGCGCGTCGGTGAGATACGGCTTGTGCCCGTGCATCTTCTCGCCATTGACGCTGTTGAACGAGGCCATCGCGGTCTGCGCACCGGCTTCAATCGCCGGCGGATAGCCCGCGTTATGGATGCGCACCAGCTCGGCTTCGCTGATTTTGGTATCGCCCTGGTCCTTGCCGTCGGTGGTGCCGCCGTCACCGAGGAAATGCTTCACCGAGGCGATGACATGCCGCCCATCCAGGAATTCAGGCGAACCGACCTTGCCCTGCAGCCCTTCGACCATCCGGCCGGAATAGCTGGCCACCACGTCCGGTGATTCGGAATAGCCCTCATATGTGCGACCCCAACGGTCATCCTGTGGCACCGCGACAGTCGGGGCGAAGGTCCACTCCATGCCGGTGGCACGGGTCTCCAGTGCGGTGATCTCGCCGATCCGATGCAGCAGCTCCGGATTGCGGGCTGCGCCCAGGCCGATGTTGTGCGGGAACAAGGTGGCCCCGACGATGTTGCTCTGCCCATGCACGGCATCAATGCCGAACAGCACCGGAATTGCCTTGCCACCCTGCGAGGTATCCATCGACGCAGCGTAGAAGGCGTCGGCCAGCGCCAGCCACTCGGCCGGCGAGGCGTCGTATCGTCCCCCCGGATCGGAGTTGCCGCCGGCCAGGATCGAGCCCAGCCGGTACTTGCGCAGATCGTCCGGGGTGATGCTGGCGATATCACCCTGCACCAGCTGCCCCACCTTCTCCTCGACGGTCATGGTCTCCATCAGGTCGGTGATGCGCTTTTCCATCGCGGCATCTTCGGCCAACGGCCAGGTCACCTGCGGCCAGGGGTTGGCATCGGCCTGGGCCGGTGCCGGCACAGCGCCCTTGTCTTCACCCTTGCAGGCGGCCAGCGCCAGCAGCAGGCCGAAGATCAGAACGCCGCTACGGCGCGTCGTGTCGTGGTGGGTCATGGTGGTCATCCTTGTGGGCGCGCTCAGCGCAACAGGTACTGGTTGATCAGGTTCTCGTAGCGTTCCTGCTTGCCGCTGACCTGCTTCGGCTCGCCGCCTTTCGCCCCCAGCGCCGCCAGGTCGACAAGGCTGAGTGCGCCACGCTCGAACTGCTGGCCGGCACCGCTGTCGAAGCTGGCGTAACGTTCCGTTCGCCACTGCTCCCACGGCGAGTCATTCAGCAGCCCATGCGCCACTTCCAGCCCGCGTGCGAACGCATCCATGCCACCGATGTGGGCAATGAACAGATCGTCCAGATCGGTGGACTCCCGACGCACCTTGGCATCGAAGTTCAAGCCACCTTCCAGCCCGCCCTGACGCAGCACCACCAGCATGGCACCCACGGTGTCGTACAGGTCGGTCGGGAACTGGTCGGTATCCCAGCCGTTCTGGGCATTGCCGCGATTGGCGTCGATGCTGCCCAGCAGACCGTGATCGGAGGCCACCTGCAGGTCGTGCTCAAAGGTGTGACCGGACAACGTGGCGTGGTTGGCTTCGATGTTCAGCTTGAAATCCTTCTCAAGCCCATGTTCCTTCAGGAAGCCGGCCACAGTGGCGCTGTCGAAGTCGTACTGGTGCTTCATCGGCTCCATCGGCTTGGGCTCGATCAGGAAGTTGCCCTTCAGCCCGATGCTGCGGCCATAGTCGCGGGCCATGGTGAGGAAGCGGGCGAAATGGTCGACCTCGCGCTTCATCTGGGTGTTCACCAGCGAGGCGTAGCCCTCACGGCCACCCCAGAACACGTAGTGCTCGCCGCCCAGTTCGACGGTAGCCTCCAGTGCCGCTTTGACCTGTACCGCGGCGCGCGCGACTACGGCAAAGTCCGGATTGGTCGAGGCACCGTTCATGTAGCGCGGGTGTGAGAACAGGTTGGCGGTGCCCCACAGCAGCTTCATGCCGGTGGCGTCCTGGCGGGCCTTGGCCAGGCCGACCATGTGCTTCAGGTTCTTCTCGTACTGGGCCGGGTCGTCGGCATCCGGGGCGAGGTCGATGTCGTGGAAGCACCAGTACGGCACGCCGAGCTTGGTGAAGAACTCGAACGCCGCATCCACCTTGGCTTCAGCACTCGCCATCGGCGAGCTGGACTCCCACGGGAAATGGCGGGTTCCCGGGCCGAATGGATCATGCCCGGCGTTGCAGAAGGTGTGCCAGTAACAGACGGCGAAACGCAGGTGCTCCTGCATGGTCCTGCCGCCGATGACCTTGTTGGCGTCGTAGACCTTGAAGGCCAGCGGATTGTCCGAGCCGCGACCTTCGAACGGGATGCGGCCGATGCCGGGGAAGTACTCCTTGGCGCCGATGTAGGGCTGCGTGCTCATGATGCGTGTTCCTTTGGTTATGCGAGGTGTCGCGAGAGAGAGATCAGCCGCGCTGCAGCGGCGTGATGGCGTCGAGGTGGCGCAGGTAGCGCGTGTAAGCGCTGGCAAAGATCTCGGTGCGCGCCGGATCCGGGCGCGCCGAAAGCGATGCATCCAGTGCGACGTGCTGATCGGTGATGTCGTGAATGGAGGCGGCTTCGCCGCGCGAACGGCCCAGCGACCACAGCGCCTGCAGCGCAGCGCCGAACGCTGCGCCTTCCGCCTGCACCGGAACATCCACCGGCAAGCCGAACACGTCGGCGACCAGCTGCCGCCATTCGGCGCTGTTGCTGCCGCCCCCGGTCAGTACGATGCGGTCGAACCGCATGCCGGCGCGTACGAATGCGTCATAGCCATACTTCAGGCTGAAGGTGGCCCCTTCCATCGCCGCGCGGTAGAGGTGCGCCGGGGTCATGTTGGTGGTGTCCAGGCCCGCCAGTACGCCTTTGCCGAGCGGCAGATCCGGAGTGCGCTCGCCGTTGAGGAACGGCAGCATCACCAGTCCGCCGGCCCCCGGCGCAGTGGCACGCAGGTGCGCATCACCGTCGCGGGTGTTGAACCCGAACGCCTTGGCCACCTGCTCCGTCACCACCGTGCAGTTCATGGTGCAGATCAGCGGCAGCCAGCCACCGGTGGAGGAACAGAACGCGGCCCACGCACCCTCCGGGTCCACCACCGGCGTGTCGGAGTACGCAAACAGCGTTCCGGACGTACCCAGGCTCATCGCCAACCGTCCGGGGACCACGCAGCCGGTGCCAATGGCGGCCATCATGTTGTCGCCTCCACCGACCGCCACCTTCACCGTAGTGGGGATGCCGAGGGCGGCCGCGGTCGCAGGATCCATGTCGAACAAGGCATCAGGTTCGGCGATGGGCGGCAGGCACGCGGCGAGGTCCCGGTCCGGGTCGGTGGCGTGCAGCAGCTCGCTCGACCAGGTGCGGGTGCGAACGTCCAGCCAGCCGGTGCCCGACGCGTCGCCGTACTCACAGAAACGCTGGCCGGTCAGAACGAAGTTGAGGTAGTCGTGGGGTAGCAGGATGGTCGCCAGATCTGCGTACGCCTCGGGACGATGCGCCTTGGTCCACGGCAGCTTCGACGCCGTGTAACCGGTCAGCACCGGGTTGCCTGCCAGCGCGATGGTGCGGGCTGGGCCGCCCAGCGCGTCCATGATCTGCACGCACTCGGCCGAGGTGCTGGTGTCGCACCAGAGTTTGGCCGGTGCCAGCACCTCGCCTGCCGCATCCACGGGCACGAAGCCATGCTGCTGGCCCGACACCGCCACTGCTGCGATGTTCGAGCGGATGCCGGGGTCCAGGGCACTGAAACACGCATGCAGCGCGGCCACCCAGTCGGCGGGCCGTTGTTCACGGCTGCCGTCACTTCCGCTACTTAGTTCGAGCGGCGCGCTCGAGGCGGCCACGATGGCCTGCAGGGCCGGGTCGTAGACCACTACCTTCAGGCTTTGCGTACCCGCATCAATTCCCGCAACCAGATCCATCAAAACACCCTTTGAACGTTGAAAGTTAGCGCTACCTTGAACGACCGACTGAAGGCGGCGCGGCGGCTATGCCATGGCCGCCCGTGACGGCCACACTTCCGGTGCGGCCCTGCAGTACTGCTCGATGAACCTGTCCTGCGAGGGCATCCTGGCAACGGCCTGCTGCAGCGGCTGTTGGATGCGCGTCAGCAAGGTGCGCAGATCGGCGTCGCTCAGGCCGCGCGCCAATGGATGTGGGGTGCCCGGCTGGATCCCCTGCCCCATCAACACGCTGGTCCAGGAATCGACCCGGAACAGCTCGCCCGGGTCCTGCCAGGCGTGTGCGCGCTCGCGCCACGCACGCAGGCGAATGTGCAGCGAATCCGGCAAGGACATTTCCCGACATGCCTTCCACATCGGCTCCTCGCGCTGATTGGCGTGGTAATGCAGGATGATGAAGTCGCGCACGTGTTCCATTTCCTGCTGGCTGACCTCGTTGAACAGCCGCACCAGCGACGGGCTGACGCCGTCGGACGGGAACAGCTGGATCAGGCGTACCACCGCGCTGATGGTCAGATGGATGCTGGTGGACTCCAGCGGCTCGATGAAACCACTGGCCAAGCCCAGCGACACCACGTTCTGGTTCCAGGCCTTCAGCCGGCGCCCGCTGCGGAACGGCACCAGCCAGGGGTCGCGCAGTGGCTCGCCCTCCACATCGCGCAGCAGCTTGGCATGCGCCTCGTCGTCGGACATGTGGCGGCTGGAGAACACCAGCCCGCAACCGACCCGGTGCTGCAGCGCGATGTGCCAACGCCACCCCGCTTCATGTGCGATGGCGCGTGTATACGGCACTGGCGGAGCCACCGACTCGGTCTGCACCGCCACCGCGCGGTCACTGGGCAACCATTCGTGCCAGTCCTCATAACCGGTTTTCAGCGTCTGTTCGATGAGCAGGCCCCGGAAGCCGGTGCAGTCAATGAACAGATCGCCTTCGATGACCTGGCCGTCTTCCAGCACCAGTGCCTGCACCGAACCATCATGTGCGTGCTGCCGGACTTCACGGATCTTGCCTTCCACGCGTTTCAAGCCCTGCGCCTCGGCCCTGCGCCGCAGGAATTTCGCATACAGCCCGGCGTCGAAGTGGTAGGCGTAGCTCACCTGCGGCTGGGTATCCAGCGAAAACTGATCACCGCGCGAGGCACGGCTTTCCAGGCAGAAATCCCCCAGGTCCGATGGCATGCCGCGGCGCAGGCTGTCCAGCCAGAAATGATGGAACGGCGTGGCCCAGGTATTCTGCCCGATGGTGCCGAACGGATGGAAGAAGCGTTCCCCGGGACGACGCCAGTTCTCGAACGAGATCGACAGCTTGAAGGTACCGGCCACCTCGCGCAGGAACTCCTGCTCATCGATCTGCAGGAAGCGGTGGAAGGTACGAATGGGCGGCACTGTCGACTCGCCCACCCCCACGGTACCGATCTGCTCCGATTCCACCAGGGTGATGTCCAGCTGGTCGCGGAACTGATGCGACAGCGCGCAGCCGGCCAACCAGCCCGCCGTGCCACCGCCGGCGATGACTACACGGCGGATCTGTCCTTCGGTTGTTTCAGCAACGTTCAATCCGATGCTCCCCTCAACGGTTGAGTCGACCGAGCAGCTGGGCGCGCACGCGGCGCGCCTGCGTCTCGTCGAATGGTGCCAGTTCCCCGCGTGCGGACTCAGGCAGATGCTGCCCCGCACGCTCGCCAGGACCGAAAACGTAGTACTCGAAGATCTTCGCCCACGCCTGCTTTTCCCGTTCCGGCAGATCGCGCAGCGCCCACATGGCGTGCTGCAGCGCAGGCAACGGTGAGGACAGGAACGCTGGCGAACTGCGCCACCAGTAGTTCACCAGCACGTTGAACGGCTCCAGGCTGCGGACGTGGTGCCACCACAAGCTGGGAATGAAGATGGCATCGCCAGGCTCCAGCACGGCGGTCTGCGCGCTTGCCAATGCATCACGGAACCGCGGATGCCTGTCGAAATCCGGCTGGTCGAAATCCACCACGCTGACCACCTGCCCGCCCGGAGTGGGCTCCAACGGCCCCGGATAGAGGTTGTCGATCTGGTCCGGCGGAAACAGGGTGAACCGGCGCCGGCCTACCGCGCAGCAGGCCAGGTTGTCCGGCGTGTCGAAATGGCAGGAGGCGGTCACCCGGTTGCCGATCCAGATACTCGCCGAGGCGCTGATGCTTAGCGCCGCCAGGCCGGCGTCGTTGTCCTGTGCGAAACCGGGCAAGGCCCGCTCAATCAGCAGCGAGGCCACATAGTAGGTGGGTGGGCGCGCAACGTCGAAGGTGTTGGCAATCTCGTCCAGCACCGCGCTCAGCACCCCACGCCGGACTTCGAAGTTCAACTGGGTGAAGTCCGCGTTGTAGAACGGGCGGCCGTTGATCTCAGGCGCGCCGAATGAATACTGCACCGGTACGCCGGCATCAAAACCACGAAGATAGTCGAGGGCGTCAGAGGTGGAGCGCCGCCCCGCCTGGACCAGTGCCCAGTCGCGGGCAATGCCGCGCAATACCACCGGCTTACCGGCAGCCACCAGCGCTTCCATGGGCAGCGCGGCGGGGTCCAACCCCTCCAATGTCCGAATGGCAACGCCGTGCAGCATGGGTCAGTTCCTGCTGGTCGCGGCAGCGTCCTGCATGCGAAGCCGCCGCTGCTTCTCGGCGATCAGGCGACGCATGTTGTGCAGCGATGCCAGCATCAGATACACGCCTTCCAGATAGCCGGCACCATTGAGTTCGGCCAGCGCCGCGCCGTCCAGCTGGGCCAGACGATCCCGGTCAATGGCGTGCAGCCCATTGACGTTGACGCGGTGCTGCGGGTCGATCTGCACGTCAAGCGCCACCGGCTGGATCAAACCTTTGGCGTCAAGCGCCGCGAACATCTGCGTGCCATACGCATGCCCATCGTGGATGCCGCGCAGCACGCCGGCAATATGGTCCAGATAGGGGGTATTGCCGCCTTGTGGCAGGAAGACCGGCTCGCCCTGCACGGACGTCACCCGCGGATGATCCAGGTCGACATGCAACACTGCTTCCTGGGTGAGCATCCCGTCGATGTGCTGCTGCTGGAAGCCGATCAGGAACGGCCCCTTGGCCGCTGCCCCGGGCAGGTAGGACGCGTTCCAGCGACCGTCCTGGAGGTACAGATTCTCGTGCTGCTCGAAACCGAGCAGCGCCACTGACTGCCATTCACCGGTAGCTGCGTCTTTGCGCAGGAAAATCGGGTACTCGCGCTGCAGTTCCGCGAACTCGCTGGGATACGCCGGCACCATGCCTACCGCGTCACCAAACTCGGCCCCGAACCCGGTGGCGACCCGCAGGTCGCGGTGGGCGATGTTGTTGAGCATTTCGTAACGCGGCATGGTGTCGTCCGATTCGATCAGGAACCTTGCGAGGGTGCCGCTGCCGAGGCAGCGGCACCATGTTGCCATTCACTGCCGGGATCAGAACCGGTAGCGAACGCCCAGCATGTAACGGGGACTCTGGTCAGCCAGCTTCACAATCATCTGCGAGGTGCGCGAACGCCAACGGACGTCTTCACCGGTCAGGTTGATTGCTTCCAATCCGAACGACCAGTTGTCATTCAGGGTGTAGTTCACGCTGAGATCCCACTGGTCGTACTCTTCCACATAGTACGGGTTTCGGCTTGCCCCCTGGTTGGCCAGTATCAGGTACTCGTCGCGCCAGTTCCACGCCAGGCGGACCGACCAGCCATACTTCTCGTACATGAGCATCACATTGGCGGTGTCGCTCAGGCCGGTGAGCGAGAACTGGTCGATGTTCGGATCCCCCGCATCGTTGTAGCCCACGTCGCCGTTGACGATGGTGTAGTTGGCCAGCACGCCGAACCCGGTGTCGCCGAAGAAGTACTGCCCGCCCAGTTCCCAGCCATGCAGCTTGGACTCGTTCTGGTTGATGGGGCGGTTGACGTTGAACTGGTACAGCGGGTCGGCCGCCGTGCCATACAGGTCGTAGGCCGCTTCAGTGGCCAGAACCTGCGCATCCGTACCGTTGTAGGCCCCCAACCCGGCCGGGTTGTTGCGCAGCAGCGCCAGCGCGGTGAACAGTGCGGTGTCGTTGGCATTGCAGGCAGCCGCATTGGCCGCGCCCACCTGGCTGACGCACGCGCCACTGGTAAGGAACGCCAGCGCCGCCTGTGCATCGGGGCCGGAGGTCGGATCGCGCAGGCCGTACAGATTCTCCTGCACGATGGTGTTGCCGATGAAATTGGCCACCTGCTTGTTCCAATACGTCACCGACACGTAGCTGGCATCCGCGAAGTACCACTCCAGCGCCAGATCCAGGTTGTCCGACTCGAGCGGCTTCAGCTGCGGATTCTGTGCCGTGCCGCTGGCGCGCACGGACGGATCGATCAGTACCGAACCAAACGGCTGCTGTGCGGTCGGCCCTGCATACAGGTTGCCGATCGGCGCACGTGCAATGCTCTTGCCGAACGACACGCGCCCCTTCAGGTCGTCCATGAGGTCGATGCTGAAATCGAGATTGGGCAGGATGTAGCTGTACTTGTTCTTTTCGGTGAACGGCTGCTGCTCGTCGGAAAGCACCACGCGGAAGTCGTTGTTCGACTGCCACTCGATCGCCTCGGGAATGGCGATGATCGAGGTCGACACCACGTCGGTGGTTTCATAGCGCACGCCAAGGCGCGTATTGGTACGCATGCCGCCCAGTTCGCCGTCCAGCTCTATCTGGAAGTAGGCCGACTTGGTCTTTTCCTCCACCCGGTTGTCGGCGGCATTCTGCGGGCTGACCCCCAGATTGGCACCGTAATTGGCTGCCGCCCACTGCGCGAGCCGGCCGGCGTCGCCGCGCCAGGCAGTGAAGCTGTTGGCACTGTAGTCGTCGAACAGGCCGACGATGTTGACCGGCTGTAGAAGATCCATCAGCCCGTTGGCGACGTCTCCGTCAACATTGGCCACGCCCCAGTCGCCCAGGGTGTTGTAGTTCTCCGCGGCCTGGATGCGGTGGGTGGTCTGCTTGCTGGAGTCAACGCCGAACTGGAAACGGCCGGAGTCGAAGCTCCATTCGCCGTCAACGCGGCCCTGCTTGATTTCGCTGATCTGGGTCTGCGAGTTGATGCGCAGCACCTGCGAACCGATTTCGCCCGGCTCGAAGGCGGGATTGACCACTCCGTTGGTACCAGCGATCGCATCGGCCGTGCTGGGATACCAGACCTTGGTGCCTACCGGAAGCCCATTGTTGAAGACCATCTCCTGCACATAGGAGCCACCGCAGTGCGGCCCAACGGTGCAGTTGTTGGTGCCGGCGATACTGCTGAAGATGGAGCCACCGCCGGTCAGCGGATCGTTCGGCCGGCTTTCGTTCTTCGAATTATGCGCGTCGAAGCTCAGCTTGAACCGGTCAGTGACATCCCACTTGGCATTGAAACCGAGCGAGCCCAGCTTGTACTTCTGCATGCTGCGCTGCTGTTCAAGCCCGAAGTCCTTGGTGCCGGCGATTTCACGGATGTAGACCGGCGTGGCAATCGAACCACTGGTATCGAAGGTGACATCGGTGTAGTTGCTGTTCTGCAGCCACATGCCCTGCTCGCCACGATTCTCTTCAATCTCGTTGGTCGAATAGGTGTAATCCAGGGTCAGCGTCACCGCGTCGGTGGGAGCAAACTGCAGCACGGCCTGGCCATTGATGCGCTCGCGCTCGAACTCGGAGAACGCATAGCGAAGATCATTCGGGCGCGCATAAAGTGCCCCGATGGCCGGCGCATTGGTCACGGTCGGGTTGCCCGGCATCGTGCCGGTCCACGGCTGGATGTTCCAGTAGTTGTTGGTGGCCTGCACCGAGCCACCCTTTCGCTTCTGGTAGCTGGCGCTGACGCCGACGCCCCAGGTCTTGTCAGGATTGCTGTAGCTGAAGATACCGGACAGTTCCGGGGTCAGATCGTTGTCAAACGGCTGGCTGTCGTCGTAGACCGCCTTGGCCCCGGCACTGGCGACCAGGCCGTTATGGTCGAACGGGCGCGCGGTCAGGATATTGATGGTGGCACCGATGCCACCGCTGGGCACGTTGGCCTGGCTGGTCTTGTACACTTCGATGCCATTGATGGCCTCCGCCGCCAGCTGGGCGAAGTTGAACGCGCGGGTACCGCCGTCAACGCCGCCGATGGCCACCTGCCCCGCCGCACCGAAGGCATCGGCACCAGGCATCTGGCGCCCGTTGAGGGTCACCATGTTGAACTGCGGACCAAAGCCACGCGCGGTGACCTGGGCACCTTCGCCATCACGGCGCTCGATCGAGATGCCGGTGATGCGCTGCAGCGACTCGGCCAGGTTGGTATCCGGGAACTTGCCGATGTCCTCGGCGCTGATCGCGTCAACCACGCCTGCCGAGTCGCGCTTGATGTCCATGGCCTGGCTGAGGCTGTTGCGGATGCCAGTGACCTGCACCGTATCCAGCTGCGTCGGACTGGCCGGGGCCTGCTGCTGTTGCGGCGCAGGATCGGCGGTGGTGGCGTCCTGCGCGAACGCCGGATTGATGACCAGGATGCCACCGACGAAGGTGAACATGGCCCGGGATTTGAACTTCACCAGCTTGCGGCTCATGAACGGGCCCCCAGCTGCGCGGTACGACGAAACGTGCAAGCACTCATGACGCTCCCCTCTGACATACGATCGAATGGATGTATCGCCCCTTCCGGGGGCCACCTACGGGCAATGCCCGTCTTCCACACCGAACATCGCAGTGCGCTTCGCACGAACTGCGACTCAACTCGCTTTCAGAACTGCCAGATCGACCGCATGGCATTGGGGGGCACATTCCTGAGTCTTACTCTGGCTCAGTGGTAGCGCTACCATCTCGTCAGGGCGCAGACTAATCACCCGGTCACACGGTTGTCATCATGCAGCGCAGCAAAGGAACCCATTGCGTGAAAAACAGCAGCAAGGCGGTCCGACGGAAAGCGAGTGCAATCACCATTGACGAAGTGGCCGCGCATGCAGGTGTGTCTGCGATGACGGTTTCGCGTGTCATGAATGGGCATGCGAGCGTGCGCGAAGGCAACCGGGATCGGGTGCTGCGCAGCGTGCGCGAACTGGACTATCGACCCAACCCGGCGGCCAGTGCGCTGGCCGCTGCACAGCATGTCTGCATCGCGCTGATCTACACCAATCCCAGTTCAAGCTATCTGCGCGAACTGCTGGTGGGTGCCCTGCGAGGCTCTACGCGGGCAGCCGCGCAGCTGATGATCGCGACCTGGGACGGGCTGGATTCGAAGGCGCGGCGCGAGGCGGCGCGGCAGCTGGCCGACAATGTCGCAGGGGTGATTCTGCCACCCCCATTGTGCGAATCACGTGCCATCGTGATGGAGTTTGTGCAGGCCGGCATTCCGGTGGTGGCGATCGCCTCGGGCCACCTCAGCGACAAGGTGTCATGCGTGCGCATCGACGATCATCGCGCCAGCTACGACATGGTGACGCATCTGATTGCGCAGGGGCACCGGCGCATCGGCTACATCAAGGGTGACCCCAACCAGACTGCCAGCGCGCATCGATGGCTGGGCTATCTGGATGCCCTTGCCGCGGCGGGCATCCCGTTCGATGACAGCGTTGTCCAGCCTGGTCATTTCACCTACCGCTCCGGCTTGCAGGCCGCAGAGCGGTTGCTGTCGTTGCGCAATCGCCCCACGGCCATCTTCGCCAGCAACGACGACATGGCATCAGCAGTGGTTTCGGTCGCGCACCGGCGGGGTCTGGAGGTTCCGCGAGATCTTTCGGTGGTTGGCTTCGACGACACTTCGGCAGCGACCATGGTCTGGCCGGAGCTGACCACCCTGCATCAGCCGGTGGCGGAGATGGCCGATGCGGCGGTTGAGATTCTGTTGCGGGAGATCCGGCAAGCGCCCGGGTCAGGGCGCAGCATCGTCAACCGGGTGTTGCCGCACCGGTTGATCCTGCGCGGGTCTGTTTCCAAGCCGTCCGCCTGATCATGCGATGGTCGGTGGCGGAGCCGTAGCGACGCGCCATGCGCGTCGGGTGTACCAGGTTGACGCGTGCCGTGGGATCTCGCATGACACGCATGGCGTGTCACTACCGTCCTCGGCCTACGGGCTTGTCCAGGATAGGCCTGCCGTCCTCATCCCAATGCACCGGCTGCACCCGCGGCGAGCGCTTCCCGGTGCAGCCCATCTCCGGGCCGGGATTGGCGTGGTAGACGATCCAGGAGGAACCATCGTCCATTTGGAAGAACCCATTGTGCCCGGGTGCGTACACACCCCCTGCAGGGTTCTTTTCAAGAATCGGCCGCGCAGTCTTTGTCCACGCCTTGGCATCCAGGGGGTTTGCCCCCGGCTTGGCCTGCAGCAGCCCAATGGCGTAACCATCGGACCAGCAGGCGCTACCCGAGTAGGTCAGGAACAAATCGCCTTTGGGTCCCTGTAGGAATTCCGGTCCTTCCAGAATCTGCCGCCCGCCCTGCCGTTCCCATGCCTGATCCGGTCGCGCGATGATCGTCTCCTTGCCTCCAAGCGTCCACGGATTGGCCATTTCCACGATGGCCAGCACGCTGTCAGGGCCCACATAGGGCGAGTACACGAAGTAGCGTTTGCCATTGACAGTGAACGTAGTGCCGTCGATACCAGGCTGCGCCGTGACCAGCCGACCGCGATCGGTCCAGGTGCCTTTGGTCGGGTCCGCGCCGCTGTTCTCGAGCACGAACACCCCACGATGCGCGTCCTCTTTGCCCTCTGGCACATCACTGGCCGCCGCCGTGTAGTAGATGTACCACTTGCCATCAATGCGGTGAAGCTCCGGGGCCCAGATCGACTTCGCGTTCGCGCCGGTTGCCGGCGGACGCCAGACGGTGACCTCAGCCGCCTCGTTCAACCGCGCCAGGTCGGTGGTGGCGCGGATGGCCAGGCGGTCTCCATGGGTTCCCATGTAGTAGAAGACCTGCCCTTCCCTGACGATCCAAGGATCCGGACCGGAGTCGAGCAGAGGGTTGGTCTTCGCCAGATCCATTGCTGATGCGCCTGCCGACGCCTGCAGGAGTGCAGCCACCACCAACGCACGAAGCGTGCCGTTCACCATGTTCCCCTCCCAAGGGTTCCCGCACCGGCAGGCTTGCCAGGTGCTCGCCACCAAAACATATAATCAGACAATAGGCAACAGCTGCCGTTCGTTTGAGGAGGGGTCATGCCGCATCACCGTACTGACAACATCATAGGGATCAACTGGGGCAGCTCGAACCTGCGGGCGTATCTGATCGCCCGGGATGGTCAGTTGATTGACACCCACGAAGAGCCTGCGGGTGTGGCCACGCTTTCGCGCGATGGCATGGTGATTGCCGCGGACAGCATTCGCGCGCGGTGGCCAAAGGCGAAGCACGCCTACGCGGCCGGCATGATCGGCTCGAACGTGGGCTGGGTGGACGCAGGCTATGTGGACTGCCCTGCAGGTGCGGACGCAGTTGCGCAGCAGCTGGTGTCTACCCGTATCGGCAGCCTGGACCTGCGCATCGTGCCGGGCATGGCCTGTGTGCGGGCAGTCGATGGTGCGCCCGATGTGATGCGCGGTGAAGAGACGGAACTGCTGGGACTGCTCAGCGGCGGTGCCATTGGTCCTGATGCCATCGTCGCCCTGCCCGGCACGCACACCAAGTGGATACAGCTGCGCGCAGGACGGGTGGAGAATTTCATGACGGCGATGTCAGGTGAGCTGTTCGATCGGCTGGCCGGTGGTGGATTGCTGGCTTCTGTGCTGGAGGGGCCTGGTGGCGTTGGACCGGCGTTTCTGGAGGGGGTGCGGGTGGGAGCGAAGGGGGCGTTGGGGTTGGGCGCGTTGTTGTTCGGGGTGCGGGCGCGTGTGATTCGGGGGGTGCTGGAGCGTTCGGATTCGAGTTCGTATCTGCGGGGGGTGCTGGTGGGCGCGGAGATCAAGGATGCGATGGGGTTGTTTGCGGCACTTGGGGATGGGGATGCGTGGGCCGGCCAACGGCCGGCGCTACCGGTGGTTGGGTCGGGGCCTGTAACGGTGATGTACCAGGCGGCGTTGGAGGAACTGGGTATCGCGTCGCGTGCGGTCGCCTCCGCTGACGCTGTGGTGCGCGGCTTTGCTGCGATCCACGGGATGTCGGTGGCGTCTCGCTGAGCGATTGGCCCATAGCGCTTGCTGCGTCGCAACGTGCGTATTGTCTGATTATATGTTTTTGTACGCTCCACGACATCGAGAGGGGTCTGGTGCAATGCTTTCTGGGAAGGGAAAGGCGGCAGGGTTGATCGGCGTGTTGGCGCTTTCTGCTGTGGGGACGGCAGGCGCACAGCAGCGCACCGTGATAGGGAAAACAGCGGATGGCACGCAGGTGGAATCGATCCTGCTGCGCGACGGCAGCGGCATGCAGGCACGGGTGATCACCCTGGGTGCCGCCCTGCACTCGCTTGAAGTGCCGGACCGGGACGGCAAGTACGCTGACGTGCTGCTGGGCGACCGCAACCTGCAGGCCACGCTGGACAACCCGCAGTACTTCGGCACCATCGTGGGCCGCTTCGCCAACCGCCTTGCCAAGGGCCGCTTCACCCTGGACGGCAAGACCTACCAGGTGCCGGTCAACAATGGCGCCAATGCACTCCATGGCGGCAAGCGGGGCTTCGACAAGGTGGTCTGGAAAGTGGTCGAAGCCACTGCAGACCACGCCACCCTGCAGCACGTCAGCCCGGATGGAGACCAGGGTTTCCCCGGCAAGCTGACCGTGACCGCAACTTACGCCTTGAAGGGTAACGGCCGGCTGGAGATCGACTACAGCGCCACCACCGACGCGCCGACCATCGTCAACCTCAGCAACCATGCGTACTGGAACCTGTCCGGTGAAGGGGCGGGCTCGGCGATGGAGCACGAGCTCACCATACCGGCCAGCGCCTACACGCCAGTGGATGCCACTCTGATTCCCACAGGTGTGCTGCAGCCGGTGGATGGCACGGTGTTCGACTTCCGCACCGCCAAGCCGATAGGCCGCGACCTGCGCCGGGGCGACGAGCCGCAGTTGTTGATCGGCCAAGGGTATGACCACAACTTCGTGATCAGCAGGACGCCTTCGCGCGAACTGCGCGAGGTGGCGCGCGTGCACGATCCGCGCTCGGGCCGCGTAATGGTGCTGAGCTCCACCCAGCCCGGCCTGCAGTTTTATTCCGGCAACTTCCTGGACGGCAGCACCGTCGGCAAGAGCGGCCGTGTGTACCGCCAGGGCGATGCCATCGCGCTGGAACCGCAGCTGTTCCCGGATACGCCGAATCAGCCTGCGTTTGGATCAGGTCGACTCGCACCGGGCGAGACCTATCTGAACCGTATCGTCTACGACTTCTCGACCGACCGACAGACCCCGAAGCGCCGTTGATCGCGCGCACTGAATGACCGTCGGTCCACGCACCGGCCCACCACCTGACACGCAACGCCCGACTCCCGGTCACCACCGGGACGGGCAGCTCATGACTGAAGGAGATGCACCTCATGCGTAAGTGGCTTACCCCTTTATTGGCGACGATGCTTGCCGTAGCCCCGCTGGCCCAGGCGAATGATGCAGCGCGCTGGACCCCGGCCGAAGCCGATGCCTGGTATGCAAAGCAGGAGTGGCTGGTCGGTGCGAACTACACCACCTCCAATGCCATCAACCAGCTGGAGATGTTCCAGGCCGACACGTTCGATCCGGCCGCAATCGACCGCGAACTGGGCTGGGCCAAGCAGCAGTTCGGCATGAACACCATGCGCGTCTATCTGCACGATCTGCTGTGGCAGCAGGATCCGCAGGGATTGCTGAAGCGTGTGGACATCTTCCTGAGCATTGCCGAGAAGCACGGTATCAAGCCGATGTTGGTGCTGTTTGACAGCTGCTGGGACCCGGACCCGGTGCTGGGCCCGCAGCGGCGTCCGATTCCCGGGGTGCACAACTCCGGCTGGGTGCAGAGCCCGAGCCGGCACATGCTGGTCGACCGCGCCAACGACGCGCACTTCCAGGCCTATGTGGAGGGCGTGATCGGTCATTTCGCCAACGACAAGCGCGTGCTGGCCTGGGACCTGTGGAACGAACCGGACAACCCCGGTGGCGGCAACTACATGGACAAGCAGCTGAAGGGTGAGCAGGAACGCATTGCCGAATTGCTGCCGAAGATCTTCAACTGGGCCCGCACGAAGCAGCCGGTGCAGCCGCTGACCAGCGGCGTGTGGATCGGCGACGACTGGTCGCCGGGTGCGACCTCGCTCACCTCGATCCAGCGCACCCAGCTGGAGCAGTCCGATGTGATCACGTTCCACAATTACGAACAGCCTGAAGCATTCGTTTCGCGCATTGCCCAGCTGCGCAAGTACGGCCGCCCGCTGATCTGCACCGAATGGCTGGCACGCGGCAACGGCTCCAATGTTGACACCATCCTGCCGATCGCCCGCCGCGAGAACATTGGAATGATCAACTGGGGCTTCGTTGACGGTGCCATCCAGACCCGCTTCCCGTGGGACAGCTGGCAGCGCCCCTACACGATGGAGCCGCCAACCGTGTGGTTCCACGACCTGCTGCACACCGACGGCACCCCCTACCGGGCCCGCGAGGCGGAGCTGTTCCGCAACCTCGCCAAGACCCCGCGCAAGAGCGTGCCTGCTTACTGATACCTGACCGTCCGCCCTCGCCCGGGGGCGACCACCCATCCGCGCTCGTTTTCCGGAATCCGGAGAGACCGACATGACCCGCAGTTCTTCCCGCACCCTGCTGTCCCTGGCCATCGTTTCCGCACTTGCCCTGCCCGCCCTGGCGCAAGCCCAGGACGCCGGTGCGGCCGATGCCGCCGCACCGCCCGCAGGCCAGCAGACCGCCATCGATCTGGACACGGTTACCGTAACCGCGCTTCGCCAGAGCCTGCAGACTGCACAGACGATCAAGCAGGAGGCGGCCATGGTGGTCGACTCCATCGTTGCCGAGGACATCGGCAAGCTGCCCGACAACAGCGTGGCCGACGCGCTGCAACGCGTAACCGGCGTGCAGATTGCGCAGGGCAACCAGGGTGAAACCACCGGGGTCGTGATCCGCGGCCTGCCCAATGTGATCAGCACGCTCAACGGCCGCGAGATCTTCAGCAGCTCCGGTCGCGGCTATGCGTTCCAGAATCTGCCTGCGACCGCGATCAAGAGCCTGAATGTCTACAAGAGCAGCGAGGCCAGCCTGCCGCTGGGCGGCATCGCCGGTCTGGTTGACATCCAGCTGCGCCGTCCGCTGGACTTTGACGGACTGGAGATTGCCGGCACCGCCACCGGTACCCACAGCAAATACAGTGGCGACGTCGATCCGTCGGCCAGCCTGATGCTGAGCAACCGCTGGGACACCGATGTCGGTGAGATCGGCGCGATGGTCAACTTCGGCTACATCGGCAAGCGCTACGAATACGATGCGGTGTGGGGCGACTTCCCGAAGGTGCTGGAGAACCCGGACGGCACGCCGATGCGTACCGATGCGGGCAATCTGATCGCCGCACCGAACGGCTGGGGCACCAACTACAACCACGGCGATCGCGACCGCAGCTCGTTCAATTACGCCCTGCAGTGGAAGCCGACCGAGAACACCGAGGTATACGTCGAAGGTCTGTACGACTACGTGCGTGACAACTACGACCAGGCCTTCTTCTTCAGCTTCCCGGTGGGCGTGGTGCCGCCGAGCAGCCTGCAGGTGGGCAACAACTGCTACGCCAACCAGCTGGCAGGGCCGCTGGAAGGGCAAACCATCTGCGACGCCACCAGCGGTTCGTGGACCGGCGATACCTACGCGGCCAGCAGCACCCAGGCACACAAGCAGCGCGGCCAGGACATCCAGAACGCGATCGGTTTCAAGTGGCGGGGTGACCAGCTGCGGCTGTCCACCGAGGTGGCGCGCACCTCGGGCTATTACCGCGATGAGAACTTCATCATCGACACCTTCCTGAGCGGTCCGATCACCACCGTGTGGGACGGCACCTCGGGCAAGCACCAGAACTGGTACCTGGCCGGCGACCCGGGCATGGACCCCTCGCGCTTCTACCTCAATGGCCTGTTCCAGACCTGGGGCGAGTCGCGCGGTGAAGAAAACAGCTGGCGCGGCGACGGCGTGTTCGAGTTCCTCGACGGCCCGATCGCCAACATCCAGTTCGGCCTGCGCTACGCCGACCGCACTGCCAGCGCCAAGGGCAGCGTGGAAATCAGCACCCCGCCCCCAGGCGGCGCCGGCACCGGCAACATCACGGCGACCCCGAACCCGGCCAACCAGGTGGTCGGGCTGTTCCCGGCCAACAGCTTCTTCTGCGCCAAACAGGGAAATTCGGCACTGAGCCAGTCGTTCCTGACCCCGTGCTACGACTACCTGATCGGCAACGCCGACGAACTGCGTGCGTACTACGGCCTGCCGGCGGGGCTGGCCCCGGAGAATCCCGGTCGTTTCTTCGACATCCAGGAACGCAAGTCCGCCGGCTACCTGCAGACCAGGTACGACTTCGACCTGTTCGGCCTGCGCGTGGACGGCCTGGTCGGCGTGCGTGCCGAGCAGATAAAGCGCGAATTGAACGCTTATTCGTTCGATGCCAGCACCGGCATCTACAGCGCCATCACCCGCGAGACCAAAGACACCAACACGCTGCCCAATGCCAGCCTCAACCTGCACTTCAACGAGGAATGGCAGCTGCGCGTGCTGGCCGCCAAAACCCTGAGCTACCCGGATTTCGGTGCGCTGAATCCGTCGATCTCGCTGAACCCGGGCACGGTCAACCGCGCGGGTGCCGCCAGCAGTGGCAATCCGGATCTGCGCCCGATTGAGTCGACCAATTACGACATGTCGCTGGAGTGGTACTTCTCGCCGGTTGGCTACATGAGCGCCGGCATCTTCTACCGCGACATCGACGGCTACATCCAGAACTACATCACCAATGTGGTCATTGCCGGGGAGGACTACGAGCTGTCCTCTCCGCAGAGCGCCGGCAGTGGCCACCTGCAGGGTGTCGAGTTTGCCTACCAGCAGACGTTTGACTTCCTGCCCGGTGCCTGGAGCGGCCTCGGCGCGCAGTTCAACTACACCTATATCGAGGGCGATACCAGATCACCGGAGTTCATCGGCGGCCCGGTCATCTCGCGCCCGCTGCAGAACGTGTCCAAGAACAACTACAACGCCGTACTGTTCTACGAGAACTTCGGGCTTTCCGCGCGCCTCGCCTACGGCTACCGCAGCCGCTACATCGACTTCTTCACCCAGCCCACCGTGGCCGGGACCGAAGATCAGGTCGAGCCGGCCAGTTCGCTGGACTTCTCGGTCAGCTACGACATGACCCCGCGTACAACCGTGGTGCTGTCGGCGACCAACCTGCTGGGCAATAACCTGCATCAATTCTGGGGTAACGGTGACTCACGTCCGCGTGACATCCGCTACCAGGACAAGACCTTCGGCCTGGGCTTCCGGTTCAAACTGTAATGAGTGATCACCTGAACATGGCCACGCCCCCGTCTACGTCCTTTTGTCGGATAATAGGAGTGACCGCGCTTTGCGGAGCGCCACGCCAAAGGGGCACCAGTGAAACGGATCGAGGTACGCAATCTGTACGACCAGGTCGCCCAGGAGATCGGGCAGCGGATCATCAGCGGCGCACTTCAGCCGGGCGAATTCCTGCCCAAGGAAGAAACGCTGGCGCAGACGCTGTCTGTAAGCCGGTCGGCGCTGCGCGAGGGCCTGAAGGTGCTCGGCTCCAAGGGCTTGATCGAAACGAAGCAGAAGACCGGTTCGCGGGTGCGCGAACCGCGTCACTGGAAGCAGCTGGACAGCGACATTCTGGCTTGGCGCTGTGCGTTGATGCCGACGCAGGACTTCGTGGAGAAGCTGGTGGAAATGCGCGAGGTGATCGAGCCGGCCGCGGCCGCCTCGGCGGCGGAGCGCCGTTCGCCGGCGCAGCTGGCGAAGATCAAGGCCGCGTACCAGGCCATGGCCGATGCGCTGGACCAGGACGCTTGGGCCAAGTCGGACCTGGCCTTCCACGAGAGCGTGCTGGAAGCCACCAACAACGAGCTGCTGGGTTCGTTGTTCTCGGTGATCGACGCCGCGCTGGGCACCTTCTTCCTGCTCTCGGCGCAGACCGCCAAGGACTTCAAGTATTCGCTGCCGCGACACTTCGACGTGTACGACGCCATCCGGCTGAAGCAGCCGGAGGCGGCGCGTGCCGCCATGCTGGACATGATTGCCGACTCCCGCGCCAACCTGAAGGGCGCGCGCGGCTCCAAGAAGCCTCCACGCTAGAGGAAACCCCATGAGCGCCGCCTGGATGCAACCCCTCCCATTGGTTGCCATCCTGCGTGGGCTCACCCCGCAGGAGGCGCCGGCGGTCGGGGCCGCGCTGGCCGACGCCGGCTTCCGCATTCTGGAAGTGCCGTTGAACTCTCCACAGCCGCTGGAGAGCATTGAACTGCTTGCCAGGCAGCTGGGTGACCGCTGTCTGATTGGTGCCGGTACCGTGCTCACCACTGCACAGGTGGGCGAGGTGGCCAACGCCGGCGGCCGCATCATCGTGATGCCGCATGCGGACGTAGAGGTAATCGCCCACGCCCACGCGAAGGGCCTGCGCTGCACGCCGGGCGTGGCCACCCCGACCGAAGCCTTCGCGGCACTGCGCGCCGGTGCCGACGCGCTGAAGATGTTTCCGGCCGAACAGCTGCCGCCGCCCGTGCTGAAAGCGTGGTCCAGCGTGCTGCCCAAGGGCACGCCGCTACTGCCGGTGGGCGGCATCACCCCGGAACGCATGGCCATCTACCGCCAGGCCGGTGCTGCCGGCTTCGGGATCGGTTCCGCCCTTTATGCCCCCAAGACGCCTGCTGATGAAGTGGCGCGCCGCGCGCGTGCCTTCATTGATGCCTGGAACGCCCCCCTCACGGACTCCCCCACATGAAAATCACCGCCATCACCACCTACCTGGTGCCCCCACGTTGGCTTTTCGTCCGTATCGACACCGACGCCGGCATCAGCGGCTGGGGTGAACCCATCGTGGAAGGCCGCGCGCACACCGTGTCGGCCGCCGTCGAAGAACTGTCCGACTACCTGATCGGCAAAGACCCCCGCCACATCGAAGACCACTGGAACGTGTTGTACCGCGGTGGATTCTATCGCGGCGGCCCGATTCTGATGAGCGCGCTGGCTGGTCTGGACCAGGCGCTGTGGGACATCCACGGCAAGGCCTTGGGCGTCCCTGTGCACAGCCTGCTGGGGGGTCCGGTGCGCGAGCGCATCCGCGTCTATTCGTGGATCGGCGGCGACCGCCCGGCCGATACCGCCCGTGCCGCGCAGGAAGCGGTGGCGCGCGGCTTCACTGCGGTGAAGATGAATGCCACCGAGGAAGTGCAGTTCGTCGACACCCATGACAAGGTCACGAAAGTACTCGAGAACGTGCAGGCCGTGCGTGACGCGGTCGGCCCCGGCGTGGGCCTGGCAGTGGACTTCCATGGACGAGTGCACAAGCCGATGGCGAAGGTGCTGATGCGCGAGCTCAGCCCGTTCGGTTTGATGTTCATTGAAGAACCCGTGCTGTCTGAACACCTGGAGTGCATTCCGGAACTGGCGGCCCTCTCCCCCGCCCCGATTGCGCTGGGTGAACGCCTCTATTCCCGCTTCGACTTCAAACGCGTGCTGCAGAGCGGTGGTGTGGACATCATCCAGCCGGATCCGTCGCATTCGGGTGGCATCACCGAAACCCGCAAGATCGCGGCGATGGCCGAGGCGTACGACGTTGCCCTGGCCCTGCACTGCCCGCTCGGCCCGATTGCACTGGCCGCCAATCTACAGCTGGATGCGGTCTGCTACAACGCCTTCATCCAGGAGCAGAGCCTGGGCATCCACTACAACGCCAGCAACGACCTGCTGGACTACCTGGTGGATCGCTCGCCGTTTGACTACAAGGAGGGCTTCGTCACGATTCCCGACGGCCCGGGCCTGGGTATCGAGATCAACCAGGCATACGTGGACGAGCGCGCCGCCGAGGGCCATCGCTGGCGTAATCCCATCTGGCGTCATGCCGATGGCAGCGTGGCAGAGTGGTGAGCGCTGCAATGGCCATGACCGTTTACCCCAGCCTCAATGGCCGCGCGGTGCTTGTCACCGGCGGTGCCACCGGCATCGGTGCCGCCTTCGTCGAACAGTTCGCACGTCAGGGTGCCAGGGTGGTGTTCCTGGACATCGACGACAGCGGAGCACAGACGTTGCTTGAACGCTTGTCCGATAGTGCCGACCCGCCCCACTACCTGCACTGCGACATCACGGATGTCACCGCGCTGCAGGCCGCGATTGCAGAAGGTCGCAGGCGTGTAGGCGCTTTCTCGGTGCTGATCAACAACGCGGCCAATGACGTGCGGCATGCGCTGGCCGACACCGGTGTAGCCGACTTCGAGCGCAACGTGGCGGTCAACCTGCGGCACCAGGTGTTCGCCATCCAGGCGGTAGTGCCAGATATGAAAGCACTCGGTGGGGGTTCCATCATCTGCCTGGGCTCGACCGGGTGGATGATCAAGAACAGTGGCTACCCGCTGTATGCCATGGCGAAATCCGCCGTGCACGGGTTGGTCAATGGCCTCGCACGTGAGCTGGGCCAGGACTTCATCCGCATCAACGCGCTGGTGCCCGGCTGGGTCATTACTGAAAAACAGCAGCGGCTGTGGCTGGATGAGGAAGGCGAGGCACAGCTGCGCCGTTCGCAGTGTCTGCCGGGGTATCTGCGCGCCGATGACCTCGCGCGTGCCGCCCTGTTCCTGGCTGCCGATGACAGCCGGATGTGCACCGGCCAGGACTTCATCGTCGATGGAGGCTGGGTGTGAGCGGCCAGGTGACGGTGGCCGTCCCGGCCGGTAACACGTTGGGCGAAGGCGTGTTGTGGTGCGACCGCGACGAGGTGGTGTATTGGACAGACATCGCGCGGTCGCAGCTGTGGCGGTATCGCCCAGCTGACGGCACGGTGACGACCTGGCCGATGCCAGAGCGTCTTGCGGCTATTGCGTTGTGTGAGGCTGAGGGTTGGCTGCTGCTCGCCTTGGCTTCGCGCCTGGCCTTCTTCCAGCCTGAGCGCAATGAGCTCCGGAACGTGCTTGACCTGGTCGTGCCGGCCGCTGGCCGGCTCCCCATGAACCCTGCACCGCGCGGTGCCGGCCAGCGGCCGGCACCACCGGTGATCGCCCCTCCAGATTGCCGGGCCAATGACGGTGCCTGCGACCGTCAAGGCCGCTTCGTCTTCGGCATGCTCCACGAGCCCACCGCCGGCCCGAAACAACCGATCGCGCCCTTCCTCCGCCTTAACGCGGACTTCACCCTGGACATCCTCCCACTTCCCACGGTCGCCATCTCCAACAGCATCGCCTTCAGCCCCTCCGGCGAGAGGATGTACTTCTGCGATTCGCTGCAGAAGCAGATCCTGCAATGCGACTACGGCGACACCCTTGGCCCCGCGCGACTGTTCGTTGACCTGCGCGATGAACCCGGCGAGCCCGACGGCAGCGCCATCGATGCCGAAGGCGCACTCTGGAATGCCCGCTGGGGCGACGCCCGCGTGGTGCGCTACCGCCCGGACGGCGTTGAAGACCGTTCCCTGCCCATGCCGGTGAGCCAGCCCACCCGGCCCGCCTTCGGCGGCGGCGCACGCCAGACCCTGTACATCACCAGTGCCCACGAAGGGCTGGATGCAGCCGCCCGTGCTCGAGACCCACTGGCGGGCCATCTGTTCGCCTATGACTCCGGCACCGCCGGGCTTCCCGAGCCCCGCTTCGCCGGCAACCCCGACACCTTGCCGCCCCGCCCACAGCGCGGATCCACCGCGGAGATTTCATGAGCCTTTCCACACTTGATATCAGCATCGTGCTGGCCTATCTGGCAGGCATTTTCATTCTGGCGCAGTGGGTTTCGCGCGAGAAAGCGGGCCAGCAGAAGTCCGCGCAGGACTACTTCCTGGCCAGCCGCAGTCTGCCGTGGTGGGCCATCGGCGCTTCGCTGATCGCCGCCAACATTTCGGCCGAGCAGATCATCGGCATGTCCGGGTCCGGTTATGCCATCGGCCTGGCCATCGCCTCCTATGAGTGGATGGCGGCCATTACGCTGCTTATTGTCGGCAAGTGGTTCCTGCCGATCTTCCTGCGCAACGGCATCACCACCATGCCGCAGTTCCTGCAGGAACGGTACGGCAACCGCATCCGCACGCTGATGGCGGTGTTCTGGCTGGCCCTGTACGTGTTCGTCAATCTCACCTCGATTCTGTGGCTGGGCTCGATTGCCATCGCCGGGGTGGCCGGACTGAACCAGGACGTGGCGCTGGTGCTGCTGGGCGCGTTCGCCCTGGCTTACCAGCTGTATGGCGGCCTCAAAGCCGTGGCGCTGACCGACATCGTGCAGGTGTGCCTGCTGGTGCTGGGCGGCCTGCTGGTGACCTTCATCACCCTGGGGAAGATCGGCGACGGCAGTGTCAGCGACGGTTTCATGCAGTTGTGGCAGCAGCACCCTGAACGCTTCGAGATGATTCTCAGCAAGGACAACCCGTTCTACAAGGATCTGCCAGGTCTTTCTGTGTTGCTGGGCGGCATGTGGATCGCCAACCTGAGCTATTGGGGTTTCAACCAGTACATCATCCAGCGCGCACTCGCGGCCAAGAACCTGCAGGAAGCGCAGAAGGGCGTGGTCTTCGCCGCGTTCCTGAAGCTGCTGATTCCAGCCATTGTGGTGGTGCCCGGCATTGCCGCGGTAATGCTGGCCCCGGACCTGGAGCGTCCCGACGCCGCCTACCCGACCATGCTGGGCCTGCTGCCCAGCGGCATTCTGGGACTGGTGTTCGCGGCGCTGGTGGCGGCCATCGTGGCCTCGCTGGCGTCGAAGATCAATTCGGTGGCGACCATCTTCACCCTGGACTTCTATGCCAAGCGCGCGCCGGACGCGTCCGAGGTCAAGCTGGTGCGGGTTGGACGAATTGCGGCTTCCGTTGCGATCATCGCCGCCGTGTTGACCGCGCGCCCGCTGCTGGGTGGGTTTGACCAGGGCTTCCAGTACATCCAGGAGTTCACCGGCTTCTTCACCCCCGGCATTGTGGTGATCTTCCTGCTCGGGCTGTTCTGGAAGCGCGCCAACGAGGCCGGTGCACTGGCGGCAGCGGTGGGCTCGTTCGTGCTGTCGCTGGCGTTCAAGCTGCTGTGGCCGTCGCTTCCGTTCCTGGACCGCATGGGCGTGGTGTTCCTGGCCACGCTGTTCCTGGCGGTCGTGGTTTCGTTGACCACACGTGCCAGCGGCGACCGCGACCGCATCCGTACCGACGACGTGGGGTACGCCACCACGCCGTCGTTCAACATCGCCTCGCTGGCCGTTCTGGCCATCCTGGTGGCCCTGTACGCAACCTACTGGTGAGCGCCATGAGGATGACTGCTCGAGTTGTTCGTGCACTGATGACGTCGTCGCTGCTGATGTGTGGCCTCCCTGCCCTTGCGGTGGAGGTCACCTGGACCGACACGGTGACGGTTGATGCACAGAACGCCGGTTGGGGCCGGCTGGCACGCCTGCCGGATGGCCGCTGGCTGGCCGTCACCACGCATTACCCAGGTGGCGAGACCACAACCTTGCAGCTGTCGGTCAGCACCGACAACGCACGCACCTGGAGGCCGCTCTCGCGCGTGGCCGAGCCCAAGCGCAAACTCGACAACGGCGAACTGTTCGTGCTGCCCGACGGGCGCGTGCTGTTGGGGATGCGCTCGCTGATCGACGGAAAGTCCTACCGGCTGAATACCTACGCCAGCGATGATCAGGGCCGCACGTGGACCTTCCTGAGCACCATTACCCGTAACGAAACACCGGCCGGCCGCAAGGACCGCGGCGTCTGGGAGCCCGTGTTCACCCAGTTGGACGACGGCACCTTGTCGGTCGTGTACGCCGACGAGACCCGGGCCGATGAGCAGCCTTCCTACAACCAGGTCGTCTCGCAGCAGCTGTCCAAAGATGGCGGCCGCACCTGGAGTCCCGCGTCCACCATCGCCCATCAACCCGGCGGTGGCCTGCTGCGCCCCGGCATGCCGGTGATGACGCGTCGCCCCGGTGGCGGTTACCTGATGGTGCTGGAGACCTGCGGCGAAGATCCGCAGTGCCCGGTTACCTACAAGACCTCACCTGACGGACGGACCTGGACGGAAGGCCTGGGCACGCCCATTGCCGACCAGCGCTGCGGCCCGCATGTGATGGCAACCTCAAATGGCACGATGTTCGTCACATCCTGCTTCAACGAGGTGAGCGCGAGCCAGGACAAGGGGTCCACCTGGCGCACCGTCGCTCCGCCGGCATGGCCCTTGGGCTTCAAGCACTCCTGGCCCGCCATGGTGGAATTCGGTCCGCAGGAGATCGGAGTCATCAACGTGGTTGATGGAACTGTGAAGATCCGTTTCGGCACCTATCGCACCCCTTGACCACCCTATACTCCGGCTGCTGCACCCCCTGCAGCCAGCCGGATGAGGTGGGCTATGCCTGTTGTGCGGATTGACCTGATCAAGCGCGACGACCCGACCCTGGGGCGTCGGATTGGCGAAGTGGTTTATGCGGCCATGCGCGAAACCATCAACGTGCCCGACCGTGACAACTTCCAGCTGATCACCGAGCACGATGCCGCGCATTTTGTATTCGACGACAGCTATCTGGGCATTGAGCGCAGCGATGAGATGGTATTCATCCATCTCACCATCAGTGAAGGTCGAAGTGTCGAATTGAAGAAGGCGCTGTTCCAGGCCATTGCCGAGGGCATTCAAAAGAAGGTCGGCCTTCGCAAGGAAGATGTCTTCATCTACCTTGTAGAAGTCAAGAAGGAGAACTGGTCGTTTGGCAATGGCGCGGCTCAGTATGTGACCTGATCCACGCCATCGCGGATCGGTCAAGGTGCAGCCACGCAGGGCGTGGCTTTGCGGGTGCCTAGAAGCTCATGGAGAGTTCCGCCTTGGCGGTGGTCTGGCGGTAGCCGCCATTGCCTGTGTCGCGGCGCAGGCCGATCTCTGCACGCATGTTCGTCGACAGGCGGGCCTGCACGCCTGCGCGGAGCTGGGTGATCTGGTCCGAGCCATCGATCTCCACTTCGCTGCCGTCCATCTGCAGCGATGTCTTCGAGCCCTGCCGGATCAGCTGTGCCCCGAGGTAGGGCTGGAATCGAACGGCCCTGCCCGCATGGAAGTCACCCATGACGTCCAGACCCGCCCTGCTCCGCAGCGGCGCGCTTCGCTCAAACCTGAGTTCGGTGCCATTGGCCTCGGTTACAGCCGAGGGGCCCGAGCGCGACCAATCCAGGCCCACGTGTGGTCGCAGCACGACCTTGCCGTCCATGGTGACATTCAGCGCGATGCCATAACCGGCCTCGGCCGAGGTGCTCCAGTCAGTACTGCGGAAGCGCTCCTGGGCCAGCCCGTCGCCTTGAATGCGGTGGCGCATCCGGGTACCGGCGGAATCGAAGGCGATGCTCAAGCCGGTGGCATCATCCAGTGACTGCCGATATCCCGCGTAGACGCCCAGCATGGCACCGGTCGAGCGTCCCTTGGCGCGGTAGCCGGTGGAGCGCGAGGTGGAATCCACGTCGTACTGCCCCTGCCCACCTCTGACACCCACCGACCATTGGTCGCTCAGCATCTGGCTGGTGCCGATCTGCAGCGTCTGCCAACGTCCATCCACGGCCGCACCGCCGGACGCGTTGAAGCGGTGTTCGTTGCCCCGCACGCTGGCCCAGATGTCGCGGTGGCCTTTGTCGCGCCAGCGCGTGGGGCTGTAACGCTCACCGGTGGCGCGACCGGGGCGGTCATCATTGAACATCGCGCGTGATGCGATCGCGCTGGCGAGGTAGGCAGCCGCTTCCGGGCGCAGCATCTGCTGGCCGTCGTCCGGCGTGGGTGCCGGTTCTGCCGGGATCGGCGAAGGTACCGGTTCGACCGGTGTGGGAGACGGCTCCGGCGTTGGCACCGGCGTGGGCGTGGGCTCCGGCGCAGGCTCGGGTTCCGGCACGGCTTCGACGCTGCTGCTCAGGTACCAGTTCCTGTTGGCAGCGTCGGCGCTGCTGGCACCGCCACGGCGCAGCTGGTAGTCGTAGGCGCCGGCCACCACACGCCCGGCCTGCACGAACTCCGCGTCCGACGTGCCGTCCACCTGAATGACCTTGTGCCCCCAGGAGTGCGCCGCGGTCCGGGCAATCAGTCCACCCGGGCCACCGGCATTGTCGATGCTCACCCGGGTACTGCCCGTGCTGTTTCCGCCAATGTGCAGCAGCGCCGATTCGGTGGTCGCGGCATCGGCGAGGTAGGCGTCCACCCACAGCCGGCTGAGGTCCTGGCCGGCGTAATCACCCAGCACGTCGAATTCAGTGCCACGGTGCGGCAAGACGAGCGTGCCGGCATTGTCCAGCGAGCCGACGGACATGCCCTGCGGATTGTCACCCGCCTGCAATACCGCACCGGGTGCCACGGTAAATGCCGCCTGGTTGTTGGTGCCATTGACCACCACCCTGCCCGCGCGCACGTTGCCGCTGCCGCGATAGGTGTTGTTGCCGTTGAGCACCAAGGTGCCCGTACCGGTTTTGTCGAAGCCGCCGGCCAACGTGCGGCTGACGCCGCCCAGACTGCCCGCATCATTGTTGTAGATGCCGGTGGTGACGGTGTCGGCGCGGTTGTCGCCAATGTTGTTGTCGAAGTACGCGGTTACGCCCGCCGGGATGTCCAGCTTGCTCTGGCCCCAGGCGAACTGACCGTAGCCGCCCAGGGCGGCGTCTGGATTGATTTCGCCCCAGCCGGAGTAGGCATTGATACCGGCCAGCAGGTTCGCATTTGCGCTGCGGTCGGTGGTGCTCATGTCGGTGGCGGTGCCCAGCACCACTTCCATCAGGTTGCGCGCGGACATCCACGAATAACGTTCGGCCACCCGCGCGGTGATCGCATTCGCATTGGGCGCCGACCAGGACGTACCGCCGGCCAGGCTGTACGACCAATGCCCGTTCGCCGCACGCAGAGTATTACCGCTGGCATCGCGCTGCAGGGTGCCTTCCACCGCCGCCAGACACCAGTACATGGCATGGCCGCAGTTCTGCCGGCTCCAGTTGTACTGCCCCGTCGTGCTGCCGCCGGGCGTGGCCACCACAACGACGTAATTACCGTAGTACTGCGCATCTTCCAGCGGCACGGTACCGTACACGAACGGCTGCACAACCTGGGTATGGCCGCTGCCGCTGTTGCCTGCAGCCAGAAAGATCAGGGCATCGTTCTCCTTGATCTCGCGCCACGCACTGCGCCACGACGTGGGCACGGAGTTCAGCCGATCATCGGTGATCTGCGACGGGTACCAGACGAAATAGGACGCGCTCATGGTGCGCGCACCGAATCCATCCGGATCACTGGCGGTGGCGAACGCATTCCACCAGTCGTCCACCGTGCTGCCACTACCGGTGAGCAGCGTCGCTTCCGGCACGATGTGCAGCAATGAATAGCTCATCCACGCCCCATGGCCGCCGCCGTGCAGCGCCTGGTAGGACATCTGGTTCTCTACCGTCTGTCCGTTCTCGGTCTTGGAGAACAACCCGACGTACTGGCCATCCACCTTCATCACATTGTCGGCGAAACCGGTCATGTCCGGCTCGCCCAGTGCAGTGGCCGCGTCAGCGTCGGTCAGCGACAGCGGATTTATGCCGGTGTCGTAATGGAACAGGCGGATGCCGTCGCCCTTCAGGGCGTTGAGCTGGTCATCGGAGGCCTTCTGGTAGGTGGACGTGCTGGGCGCTGCCGCAGCAGTGCCGGTCAGACCAGTCAGTGTGGCCGCGCCCATCAGCCATGCCTTCGGCAGGCGTCGGGCCACGTCCTGTTCCGCTGCTGCCGTGTATTCGAGCACAACATCAAACCGGCCCGTTGCCCTGTTCCAGGCAATCCGCTTCGTATACGCCATGTTTTCCCCAGGAGCGATTGAAACAAGCTGATCTTCGGCTCCCCAGCCGGAGGATTGAACCCTCAAGGCAGCCGTGGCTGCCTGATCAGCGCCGCATCGTACTACATCGTGCCGGGCCCAACTTCGCGGTCGCTCACGGTTACGGCGTTCCGGCCTCTGGTGCCAGCGTATGGATCACCTTCCCCTGTGCATCCAGGAACTCGATCGCGCCGTAGCCCTCTTCAGTCACCGTCAGTCGGAGCCGCGGCCGATCCGCCTTGTCGTTCAAGGCAATGGCCGGGGTGCCATCTGCCCCTACCACCATCTGGATACGGGTGGGAGCCTGCACTCCGGGAATCAGCCGGTCACCCAGCTTCGGCTCGCGCACCAACGGCGGTGCCTGGTTGATCGAAAAACGCGTCTCGCCATCGGGTGACACCCGCCAGCCAATGGCGTCCATGGCGGGGTGGTCCAGCGCCAGAACCGCCATGCCACCATTGACGTCCGCAGTGCCGAACCCCCCGCGCTCGCTGCCCTTGTCGTCATACAGCACCATGCCAGCCACGTTGAAGGCCCGCTTGTACTGCAGGCCATCGATGATCGGGGCCGGCGTCTGACCCGACAGTGTCATGCGAATCACACCCTTGTCGTCCACGATGTCGATGCGTCGCGCGGTGATTCGTTCCTGATCGGGCTGTTCAATCCGGGTCTGCGGCGATTCGCTGACGATCAGCTTCTGCAGCTGCTCGACGGTGGGGCGCTTTGGGGCGGTTCCCTCGGCTGCATGGACATTCAAGGCAAATGCGGTGGCCAGTGCCAACGCGGTACATGCAGCATGCTTCATTCGGCATCCAGGGGTAATGGGCGGATTGGCGACCATGATCGCAGCGCCGTTGCCCGGCAGCACGTCGCGGTGCAGCGCGACTCAGGAGGGCCTCGGGCCGGCGGCGCGACCCGCGCCATGAACACGAAGAGGCAGCCGGGCAAGCCCGGCTCTACGGAATTTGGGGTGTCGTGCATCCATTTCGGTGTGCCGCGCGTAGGAGGGACAGCCGCCTTGACGAGGAGCCCGACGTGCGCTGCCTGCTTCTGTGCTGCCTGCCATTTACGGTGGTCGGAGCTCCCCTGCTCCGCTCAGAGGGTGTCGCCACCACAGCTGCCGGGACCGTGGCATACCGCGAGGTGCACTGGCAGCAGGGTGCTGGCGAAGGGGCCCAGCGCCTGGTTCAGTACCTTTGCCCGGACGGACAGCCGTTTGCCCGCAAGGAAATGCCTGCCACCGCACAACCGCTGGCCCGGGGTTATGCGCTGCAGGACCGTCGCAGCGGGCAACTGGCGCAGGTACGGGTTGACGGCGATCGGGTGGGCATCGACTGGAAGGAGGATGCGAAGGCCCGACCCCAGCTTCACCGCATTGCCCTGCCCGCCAATGCGGTCGTGGATGCGGGTTTCGATGCAGCCGTGCGTGCTCATTGGCAGGCACTGCTGCAGGGTGGGCCGCTACGCCTTCCGTTTCTGGTGCCGGGGCGCGGACGGTTCTATCCGGTAACCGTAGTCCATCAGGGCCCGGTGCGCTGGCAGGGCCAGGCGGCCCAAGCGTTCGAAGTGCGCCTGGACACCTGGTACGGTAGTCTCGCACCGCGGTTGTCGCTGGTGTACGCCGACGTTGACCGCCGCCTGCTGGAGTTCCGCGGCACCAGCAACCTGCTCGATGCAGCAGGTAGATACCCGCCTGTGGTGGTTCGCTTCGATGAGCCAGCCCGTGCGCAGCCAATGGAACGCTGGCAGGCGGTACTGCGGCAACCGCTGGTGGGCAGCTGCGTGGCACACACGCCGTGACCGCAGGCGCTACAGCTCCTCGTTGGCGCTTCTGGGCCAATCTGCTCGGCAACCAGCTGGTGTGGTTGTGCGCAGTAGCAAGTGCTGGCAAGGGCCTGCAATGGCCCGCGCTTCTCTCTGCCAGCGTATACGTTGCCTGCCAGTTGCTGATCTCTCCTCACCCACGCAGAGACCTTTGCTTGGCGCTGTTGGCGCTGACATGTGCATTCGGTGTTGATGGGAGCGCCGCTGCTAGTGGAACCGTTCTTTACGCAGCCGCGCCTTGGGGATGGATCCCGCCGCCGTGGATTCTGGCACTTTGGGCTTCATTTGCGATGACGCTGACGGCATCAATGGCGTTTCTGCAGCGGAGCTGGCTGCTTCCCGTAGTGTTCGGGTTGTTGTTGGCACCCCTCGCCTACCTTTCCGCATCACGTGGGTTCGCGGCAGTGCAGTTCTCAGCGCCGGCCTGGCACGGATTGCTGATGCTGGGCGTAGCCTGGGCAGCAGCGCTGTCGTTGTTATGCCGAGTTGCGCGCCAAGCGCCATTGCAGCCGATTGCGTCAAGTTAGGAGAAGATCACAGCGGTTTGGACATGAACCACTTTGCTACTTGCAGGCATCGAACACCCGATCGTCCATTCGCCGGGTGAGTTCAAACGTTCTTCGCGATCCGGCGGCTTCGAATGCTGCGGCTCGCTGGGCCTTGGCAGTCGCACAGGCATGCGGATCACGATATTGACTGATGGCAGCGCCCGATACGGCACCTTGCGGTGGTCGAACCCGCGCATCTGAGCGCCTGCGCGCATCCAGTTCGCGTTGAATCGCGTCCAGCCGCGCCTGCCCATAGGCGCTCGGGGCTTCCGGCACCGCATCCCAATGCTTCACCGCCTGTCCAGTTGCACACGGATCGGACTGGTAAACGGTGTTTCCGCCGTCTACACACTTGTGCACCTGCCGGGCTCCCGCCGGGCACGCCCACCACAATGCCAGCAGCACAAACGCTCTTATCTCCATGTTGCCCCCTGTTCGCCGCCTGACCCTGGCGGCAGCCGGCCTAGTCTATAGTGCGGACAATCCCTCCAAGAAGGCAGCACGGATGCGAACCCGCCTCACCCGCACATTACTGGCCGCCGCCCTGCTTTCTGCCGCGCTCCCCGCCTTGGCGGAATCGACCCAGGTGGATGTCCGCGTGCTCGCACGCGGGGCCAAGTTCATTGGCGGCTACAGCGATTCAGCACGCGTCGTGTTGACTGATGCAGATACCGGCGAAGTGCTGGCACGCGGGCTCACCCAGGGCACGACGGGGGACACCCAACGCATCCTGTCCGGCGGGCGTGAGGGTGACAAGCGCCTGTCGACGCCGGACTCGGCGGTTTACCGCGCCACCCTGGATCTGGCCAAACCACGCCGCGTCACCGCAACGGTCACCGGCCCGCTCAGCCAGCCGCAGGCTGCGACCACGGTTACCAGTACCCAGTGGCTGCTGCCGGGGCGCAACGTGACTCAGGGTGACGGCTGGGTAATGGAGCTTCCGGGGCTGGTGGTGGGCCTGGTTGAGCCGGCGGCGTTCCAGCCCGCCAAGGCGGGCACCGCGCTGCCGCTGCAGGTAGCGGTGACCATGATGTGCGGTTGTGCGCTTTCCGAGGATGGCCCATGGAAGGCCGGGGCTGTCGAGGTGGACTACCAGGTCACCGTAAACGGAAAAGCACAGCCGCTGAAGCGCATGACCTTCGATTCCGCCAGCGGGCGCTACAACGCATCCATCGTGCCGCGTGACGCCGGCATCCACGAGATTGAAATACGAGCGTGGGATGCCGAAGGCGGCAATGCGGGCGTCGCCCGCACCACCGTGTTCGTGCGTTGAATCCAGAACGGGGCGCGACCTCGTGATCGCGCCCCGTCAGATCGAACTGCTTACTTCTTCACATTCGCGGTATGGCCTTTCAGCGATTCCGCCAACCCAGGCACCCCCTCCGCGCCAGTCGGCACGGTAATGCTGGAGCCGGTGAAGTCCTTGCCGATCGGTTCGACGCGCCCCCCCAGGCATTGGGCCAGGAAGCCTTCGGTCACCGCGTTGAACGCCTTGCTGTTTTCCGGCCTTGCAAACCCGTGGCCCTCATCCGGGAACAGCGCGTAGGTCACCGGGATGCCCTTGGCCTGCATGGCCTTGACGATCTGGTCGCTTTCCGGCTGCTTCACGCGCGGGTCGTTGGCCCCCTGCCCGATCAGCAGCGGCTTGCTGATCTTGTCCACGTGGCTCAGCGGCGAACGCTCTTCAAGCAGCTTCTTGCCTTCCGGCGTACGCGGGTCGCCCACGCGTTTGGCGAACTGCTCGAAGAACGAGGCCCAGTACGGCGGAATGGTGGAAAGCAGCGTGTTGAGGTTCGACGGCCCGACAAGGTCCACGCCGCACTTGAAGGTGTCCGGGGTAAAGGTCAGGCCGACCAGCGTGGCGTAACCCCCGTAGCTGCCGCCAAAGATGGCCACCTGGTCCTTGGTGGTCACCTTGTTGTCGACCGCCCACTGCACCGCATCCAGAAGATCATCGTGCATCTTGCCGGCCCACTCGCCATTACCGGCGTTGGTGAACGTCTTGCCGAAGCCGGTGGAGCCACGGTAATTCACCTGCAGCACCGCATAGCCGCGGTTGGCCAGCCATTGGCTGTAACCGCTGTAGCCATAGCTGTCGCGCGCCCAGGGGCCGCCATGGACCATCAGCACCAGCGGGACCGGCTTGTCGGCCTTGCCGTCGGCATCGGCGTCGGCCACCTTGGGCAGCGTCAGGTAGCTCACCAGGTTCAGGCCATCGCGCGCCTTGATCTCCTGCGGCCACTGCTTCACCAGCGGCTTGCCTTCCAGTGCGGGGCGCGCACCGAACAGCTTGGTCAGCTTGCCGCCGTCGGCGCGGTCATAGCGGTAGTACACCACCGGCTGTTCAGCAGCCGAGTACGCCACGATCCAGGTCTTGTCGTCCAGCGTGCGTGAGTTGACCGAAATGTCGCCGGGTCCGATTTCCTTCAGCTTCTTCAGGTCAGCGCCAATGGTGTCATCCAGCGGCTTCCACTCCTCGCGCAGGTAATCCACCGCCACCGCCTGTACCTTGCCCGTGCTCGGGTCGGACAGGCTGTCGCTGATGTCGGCACGGGCATCTTCGGCCACCAGGGTGCGCTGGCCGCTGGTGGTATCCATGGCAAACAGCGCAGAGGTATCGCGGTTGCGCGAGTCAAACAGATACAGGGTGGTTCCGTCGGTGGTCATCCCGGCCGGACCGGTAGTCAGGCCGTCTTCAAACGGAATCTCGTCGAACTTGGTGAAGCCGCCCTTGCCGTCCGGCTTCAGGATGTCGCTGCCACCGTCGTCGCGCGAACGCGTGGCATAGCGCACCTGGTAGTTGGCGTCGGCCACGTAGCTGGACAGGTCATGGGTGTTCTTCACCACTTCCGTGCGCTTGCCGGTGGCCAGGTCGACGCTGTACAGGTCGTGCCACTTCGGGTCGCGGTCATTCATCGACACCAGCACGGCATCAGGCTTGAGATGGCTCAGGCCCACTACCTCGGCGCGGGTCTTTGGGAACGGGGAAAGGTCTTTTTCGGCGCCACTGTTGACGTCCACGGCGAAGACGTGAAAGTCCTCATCGCCGCCGGTATCGCGCAGATACACCAGGGTGCCGGGACGGTAGCTCCAGAAGTGGTTGCGGATCCCGCGTGAGGCGTCCTTGGTCACCGCCTTGGCCGCGTTGATGTCGTCAGCCGGAGCGACCCAGACGTTCAGTACGCCGTTGACCGGCGCGATCCAGCTGATGAACTGACCATCCGGGCTGAGCTGAACCGAGAAACGCTCGGGATTGCCGAACAGCGCATCGCGCGAAATCAGTTCGGGTTCGGCAGCCGGAGCCGCACTGGCGGCCGGTGTCGATGCGGCCGGGGTGGAATCGTTGGCGGGCTTGCACCCTGCCAGGGCGAGCAAAACGGCAGAGACCAACAACGTAGTGCGCATGACCTGCTCCTTTGGATGCGACGCTGGGTAACGGCCTGAGTCTGCGACGGCCTGGGGGCGTGGAACAATATGCCCCAAGTCACGACCCGCAGAAATGCTGAATCCACAATCACATGAATTGGGCTAACCTTCGCACTTTGCGCCCGAAGTGCCCCGAATGCCCCGCATCACCCTGCCCGTATCCGACCCCGATCAGTTGGCCTATCGTCTGCTGATGGACAGCGACTGGGCCGAAGCGGGCGGGCTGGCCACGGCACCGGTTGAGCTGCGCATCCTCTTGACCACCCTGTTCGACTCACCCGAGCCGCTCTGGCTGGCGTGGGGGCCGCAGCACAAGCACTTCTTCTTCAACGACGCCTACCTGCCCCTGCTGGGCAGCAAGCTGCACGGGGCCATGGGGCGCGGCCTGCAGGACGTGTGGAGCGATGTATGGGCCGATGTGAGCGAGGCCATCGACGATGCATTCGCGGGTCGCCACCGCAGTTTCCGCAACCTGCCCCTGCAGATGGACCGCGACGGCTCCATGAAGGAAACCTTCTGGACCTTCTCCTACTCCCCGCTTCGTCTGTTGACCGGCGAGGTAGCCGGCATCTTCTGCGTGGTCAGCGAACAGACCGAGCAGGTCGTGCAACAGAACCTGCACAGCCGTCAGGTCGCTGCCATCACCGAACAGGCACGTGACGCCCACCTGGAACTCGTGCGTGCCCGCGAGCAGCTGCGCCAGGCACAGAAGCTGGAAACCATGGGCCAGCTCACCGGCGGCGTCGCGCATGATTTCAACAACCTGCTGCAGGTGATTAGCGGATCGGTGGACATGCTGCAGCACACGCTGGCGGCCGACGCCCCCCAGCAACGTTACGTGACCGCCATCGGCTCGGCCGCGGACCGTGCCGGCAAGCTCACCTCGCATCTGCTGGCTTTTTCGCGACGGCAAAGTCTCACCCCGGAGGTGTTCGACATCCGCGAAAGCGTGCGGGCACTTTCAGACATCGTGAGCACGGTGCTGGGCGCGCGCATCCGCGTGGATGTCATCCTGCCGGAGGCTCCCTTGCACGTACTGCTTGATCGCAATCAGCTGGACACCTCGTTGATCAACATCGCGGTCAACGCCCGCGATGCCATCGTGGGCCAGGGGACGGTCACGATTTCCGTCACCAAGGTCAGCACCATTCCCTCGGTAAGACAATCTGCCCCGCTGCTGGGTGACTATGCCGCCATCAGCGTAAGCGACAGCGGACAGGGCATAGCGCCAGAGGTGCTCAGCCGCATTTTCGAACCCTTCTTCACCACCAAGAGCGTGGGAGCCGGTACCGGGCTGGGCCTGAGCCAGGTGTTCGGCTTCGTCAAGCAGTCCGAAGGTGAAGTCGACGTACAAAGCACGCCAGGCGAAGGCACGACCTTCACCCTGTACCTGCCGATGACGCTGGCCAGTTCCACCAACGCGGCCGCACCTCCACCCCACCGTCTGACCCGTGGCACCGGACTCACCGTGCTGGTGGTGGAGGACAACGTGGATGTTGCCGCCTTTGCCACGAGTGCGTTGGCAGAGCTTGATTTCAACGTGGTGCTCGCCCGCAATGCCACCGAAGCCCTGACCGAGCTGGAGCGTGATGTCGGCCGTTTCCAGGTCGTGTTCTCTGATGTGGTCATGCCGGGCGTCAACGGCCTGGAGCTCGCCCGGCGTATCCAGAACAGCTATCCGGGTCTGCCGGTCATTCTGACCAGCGGCTACAGCGAACTGCTGGCCAGCGATCCGAATCACGGCTTCACCGTGTTGCGCAAACCATACTCCCTCAAGCAGCTGGCCAGTGCCCTGGCACAGGCAACGCAATAACACCGGCCGACACCCCCACGTAGAGCCGGGCTTGCCCGGCTGCCCCTGGCGCTACAGCCCAAAACCCCCAACCGGCTCCGTTTCAAATCGCTCACCAAACCCGGTGATGTGCGGCCTGGCCCTCGCAATGGCATCCTGCACACACGGCAGCGCCAACGACGCCCGATGCACTTGCGCGCTGTCCCAAACCTCTGTAATCCAGATCGCTTCGGGATCTGCTGGGTCATGCGCCACGATATAGCTGCGCCTGCGTTGGCAGTTGGCACGCCGAAGGTCGGCGCACCAACGCTACGGATGTTGGACCGGCCCCGGAAGGCAACCACCATGGCCTCCTCGCAGCTACCGGCGCGCCCCGAGGTCAGCACAAATAGCGCAGCCGCAATGATCGCTACGCTGCGGGCCAGCCAGATGACGACACGCTTGATGCGGCGCGCGGAGACACTGGGTTGAGCGACAAGTCCATCCATGGACAGAAACGCGGTAATGGCCGATCTGATTACATGGGTCACAATTTGGAAGGGCCAGCCAACTGAACCTGCACGAGATTACGTAGAGCCGGGCTTGCCCGGCTGCCCCTGGCGCTACAGGCAACGACCAACGGCCAGTACATGTTCAACCTGAAAGCGGGAAACGGCCAGGTGATCGGGACCAGCGAGGCGTACACAACCGCGCAGGCTCGCGAGCGGGGGATCGAATCGGTGCATGCTAATGGCCGGGTGCTTGGATGGATGATCAGACCTGAGCCCACATGCGTTGTTAGGGTTCCACCCCGAAATCACGGACCCACGGGCCAAACAGGTTGGTTGCGGTGCGCCTGCCAACGGTCGGTCCGTAAGGAGCACGCCGGCCAAGGCCGGCGCTACCGAATCGGTACGTTTGCATAGCGCCAAGCCGCGGATTCCCTTAGCTGCTGCACCATGTGTTCCAGAAACACCCGCACGCGTGGGGCCAGCTGTTTCCCCGACCCATGCACGGCACTGAGCGGTGATGTAGCCAGCGCGAAGTGCGGCAGTACTTCCACCAGCCGACCGCTCTCCAGGTCCTCGGCCACGTCCCAGATTGACTTGCGGGCGATCCCCGCACCCTGCACCGCCAGCACCTGAGCGGCATCGCCGTCGTCGCACAGGGTGGTGGCCTCCAATGGAAACGCCACAGGGCCGCCGGGCCCGGCGAACTGCCACTGAGTGACCGGCGGGCTGCCGGATGCGATCAGATCATGCCCCCGCAGATCCTCAATGCAGCGCGGCACGCCCCTTCGCCGCAGGTACTCAGGTGCCGCACACAGAATGCGGCGGTTGGGGGCGAGCTCCCGCGCCACCAGCCGCGAGTCATCCAGGGCACCGTAGCGCAGGGCCAGCTCCACGCCCTCGCCGACCAGGTCAACCAGCTCATCGCGTAACGACAGGTGCACCCGCACCCCGGGGTGCGCCCGCTGGAAGCTGCGCACGGCCGGCACCACATGGCGGCGACCAAATCCGTTCGGGGCAGTCAGTTTGAGCACGCCGGCCACCACGTCCTGGCGTTGCTCCAAAGCCGCCTCCGCCGCGTCCACCGCCTCCAGCACCCGGCAGCAGTGCTCGTGAAACAGCAGCCCTTCGTCGGTCAACGAGGCGCGCCGCGTGCTGCGGTTGAGCAGGCGCACCTGCAGCCGCCGCTCCAGTGCGGTCAGCCGCTTGCTCACCACCGTCAGCGACACCCGCAGCTCGCGGGCGGCTGCTGAAAGGCTGCCGCCACGCACGATGCGGTCGAAGGTGCGCAGTTCCCCCAGGTCTTCGATCACGCGCGATGTTTCCTTTCAGGCAAGAGTACCTTTCCGATATTGCCATTACAGAAACAGCCGCACATCCACACAATGTGTCCATTCATGCCTGCCGGGGAGCGGTTGGCCGTACCGACGTGAATGCGCACGCGGCAGCGACAGGAATCGCGCCATGCTGTGCCCTAGCCACCCCCCACAGGTAGCCAGACCATGACCGATGCATCCGGCAAGGGCGGACCCACGCTCAGCCGCCGCCGTTTTTTCCAGGGCTTGACCCTGATCCCTGTCGCCGCCGCCCTGCCCGGTTGCGGACCCACCCCGACCACAGCAGAACCCACACAGGCGGGTCCGGCTCCGGATTACACCCCGCAGTACTTCAGCGCCGCCGAGTGGACTTGCGTCACCGCGATCTGTGATCGGCTGATCCCATCTGATGAAACCGGCCCTGGTGCGGTGGAATCGGGCGTGCCCGAGTTCCTCGACCGCCACATGCAGACCCCTTATGCCGCCGGCGCGATCTGGTACATGCAGGGGCCGTTCCTGGAAGCACCCAGCGAGTTCGGCTACCAGGGCAAGCTGGCCCTGCGCGAGATCATCAAGATCGGCCTGGGCGCGTTTGACGCCCACTGCCGCAAGGCCTTTGATGGCAAGACCTTCGCGGAACTGGACCACACCCAGCAGGAAACCCTGCTCAAGGCCGCCGAGGGCGGCAAGCTGGAGCTGGAAGGCATCTCCAGCAAACTGTTCTTCTCCAACCTTCTGGGTGAGGTGAAGAACGGCTATTTCGCTGATCCCAAGTACGGGGCCA
Source organism: Stenotrophomonas maltophilia (assembly GCA_050983615.1). Classification (GTDB taxonomy): domain Bacteria; phylum Pseudomonadota; class Gammaproteobacteria; order Xanthomonadales; family Xanthomonadaceae; genus Stenotrophomonas; species Stenotrophomonas maltophilia_AZ. The sequence continues at coordinate 2,367,889 of CP158958.1, forward strand.
ACCGCAACATGGGGGCCTGGAAGATGATCGGCTACCCGGGCATGCGCGCGGACTATCTGGACTGGATCGGGGTGCGCGACAAGGCGTACCCGTTGGGACCGGTGGATCTGGCAGGGCGCAGGGGCTGAGACGAATGGCAATCACGAAACCGAAAGTCGACGCGGTCATCGTCGGCATGGGCTGGACCGGGGCGATCCTGGCCAAGGAACTCACCGACGCCGGCTTGAACGTGGTCGCACTGGAGCGTGGCGGCGACCGCGACACCCAGCCCGACTTTGCATACCCGAAGGTGGTGGATGAACTGGAAGGTTCGGTGCACCGCCGCTACCTGCAGAGCCTGTCGCAGGAAACGGTCACCATCCGCCACAAGCCGTCCGACACCGCCGTGCCCTACCGTCAGATGGGCTCGTTCAAGCCCGGCACGGGCGTAGGCGGTGCCGGCAGTCACTGGTCGGGCGCACACTTCCGCCCGCTGCCGGAGGACATGATCCTGCGCAGCAATGTGGAGCAGCGCTACGGCAAGAACTTCATTCCGGCCGACATGACCATCCAGGACTTCCCGGTTACCTACGCCGAACTGGAACCGCACCTGCACATGTTCGAGCTGGTCTGCGGCACGTCCGGCAAGGCCGGCGTGATCAATGGCGTGGTCCAGGACGGCGGCAATCCGTTCGAGGGCTCGCGCTCGTCCGAGTACCCGCTGGGCCCGAATCCGAACTACCTCGGTGGCGAGCTGTTCTACAAGGCGGCCAAGGAAATGGGCTGGCACCCCTACCCGATTCCGGCTTCCAATGCCTCCGGCCCGTATGTGAATCCGTATGGCTGCCAGCTGGGCCCGTGCAACGCCTGTGGCTTCTGCAGCGACTACGGCTGCCTGAACTACTCCAAGGCCAGCCCGAACGCCTGCATCCTGCCGGTGCTGCGCCAGCGCCCGAAGTTCGAGCTGCGCACGCACTCGCAGGTGCTCAAGGTCAATCTGGACAGTACCGGCAAGAAGGCCACCGGCGTGACCTATCTGGATGCGCAGGGGCGTGAAGTCGAACAGCCTGCCGACCTGGTGCTGCTGTGTGCGTTCCAGCTGTACAACGTGCACCTGATGCTGCTGTCCGGCATCGGCCAGCCTTACGACCCGGAATCCAACACCGGCACCGTGGGCCGCAACTACTCGTATCAGAACCTCAACCGCGTGGTGCTGTTCTTCGACAAGGACGTGCAGGCCAACGGCTTCATCGGTATTGGCGGTGCCGGCACCACCATGGATGACCTCAACGGCAACCAGCTCGACAACGCCAAGGCCGGCTTCGTCGGCGGCGGTCTGGTCTGGGCGCGCCAGCCTGGTGCAGGCCCGGTACGCGGCATCAATGTGCCTTCCGGCACACCCAGCTGGGGTGCGCAATGGAAGAAGGCCGCAGCCGACAACTTCCGTCACAACTTCTATTACGAGGTGCAGGGTGCATGCATGGCCTACCGCCAGCATTACCTGAGCCTGGACCCGACCTACAAGGACAGTTTCGGCCGCCCGTTGCTGCGCATGACTTTCGACTGGCATCCGAACGAGATCAAGGCCTCGCAGTTCTTCGTCGGCAAGGCCATGGAGATGAGCAAGCTGCTCAACCCGTTGTCGATGAGCGGAGATGCCAAAAAGGACGGTGAGCGCTACAACATCACCAGGTACCAGAGCACGCACACCTGTGGTGGCGCAATCATGGGTGCAGATCCGAAGACGTCGGCGTTGAACCGTTATCTGCAGAGCTGGGACGTCTCCAACGTATTCGTGATCGGGGCCAATGCGTTCCCGCAGAACAACGGCTACAACCCGACCGGTCTGGTCGGCGGGCTGGCGTACTGGGCGGCCACCGCCATCCGTGAAAAGTACCTGCCCGATCCGGGCCCGCTGGTACAGGCCTGAGGAGACGCCGATGAAAAAGCTGCTCCTCTGGAGTGTGGTGCTCGCGGTGCTGGTGCTGCTGGCGGCACTGACCTACGCATATATTCCCACCAAGACACGCGTGCTGGCCGATGGCCCTGCGCCCGACACCGCATTGATCGAGCGTGGCCGATATCTGGCTGCCGCTGGCGACTGCACGGCCTGCCACACGCGCCCCGGCGGGAAGCCGTTCGCTGGCGGGCTGCCGGTGGCGTCGCCGCTTGGCAACATCTACAGCACCAACATCACACCAGACAAAACCACCGGCATCGGTGCGTACTCGCTGGATGATTTCGACCGTGCGGTGCGCCACGGCGTCACTCCGGATGGGCGCACGCTCTACCCGGCCATGCCCTACCCGTCTTATGCACGCATCACCGACGACGACGTGCGAGCTCTGCACGCCTATTTCCTGCACGGCGACATTGCGCCGGTGAACGAGCCCAATCGTGCGGCGGAGATTCCGTGGCCGCTGTCGATGCGTTGGCCGCTGGCGATCTGGCGCAAGACGTTCGCGCCCGACGCGGACGCTGTGGCATTTGATGCCAGCAAGTACGACGACCCGCTGCTGGCCCGAGGTGCCTACCTGGTGCAGGGCCTGGGTCACTGCGGCAGCTGCCATACCCCGCGTGGCTTCGCGCTGCAGGAGAAGGCGCTGGACGAGTCTGGCGAAGCCTATCTGAGTGGTGGCCAGGTCATCGACGGCTGGAACGCGGTGAACCTGCGTGGCAACGAGGCGGACGGCCTGGGTCGTTGGAGTGCGCAGGACATCGTCGACACCCTGCAGACCGGGCGCAACGCGCATACTGCTGTGGTCGGCACGCCAATGGCCGACGTCGTCCGCCACAGCACCCAGCACCTGACCGAGGAAGACCTGCGTGCGATGGCGGCGTATCTGAAGCAACTGCCAGCAGCGACGCATGATCCGTCGTCCTATGCGGTCAACGATGCCACCGCCAAGAAGCTGCAGGCCGGCATCAATGACAGTCGTGGTGCCGAGTTGTTCGTGGACAACTGCGCCGCCTGCCATCGCACCGATGCCACCGGCTACAAGGATGTCTTCCCGACCGTGGCCGGCAATCCGACCGTGCTGGCGGAGGATCCTGCTTCGGTAATCCGCCTGCTGCTGCACGGTAGCGAGCTGCCCTCAACCGCCAAACGACCGTCAAACCTCGGCATGCCCGGTTTTGCGGATCGCCTGAGCGATGAAGAGATTGCCCAGCTGGCGACCTACATCCGCCAGGAATTCGGCAACAAGGCAGGCCCGGTGACGGCGACGCAGTCGGCGGTGGTGCGGCGGCATCTGGAGGAAGAAGCCAAGGCCAGAAAGGACGCGCACGACCCCACCGCCGCCGAATCCGCCGACGCCCCGTAGGGACGCGCCATGCGCGTCCACCGGCAAACCGCGTAACCAGCTTGGCCGGCGGGGTCAATTCATTGCCCGCGCGCGTGGCGACGTGTTCATCGGTACGGTGCATCAGGTATACGGTGGCCCCGGTCGCCGGTGGAGTCGCACGACAGTCGACTGCCGATAGCGGCGCATCGCCCGGTAGGGCATGACCTCAATCGCAGACGTGAACCCGGTGGGGTCCATGCGTTAGAGCACCGATCAAAGTTATCGGCAGGCGTCTTGCGACCGCCTCTACCAATGCCTCACACACCAATGCGGTGCGTATGTTTCACACCTCTCCCAACATCGCCTGGACCCTTGCAACCACGCGATCGCGCGTATCAGCATCCAGCTTCCCGCCGTACATCGCCTCATAGATCCACAACCCATCGGCCGCCAACCGCGCGACGAACGCATCCAGCGCCTTAGGACTCTCATCCCCCACCTCCGGCACCCCAGGTGCCCAGCGCGCCATCGAGAGCAGCCGGGCAAGCCCGGCTCTACGGGGTTCACGTGCGCGGCCGGGCAGATTGCGGGCGTACGCGGCTCAGGTTCGCTGGGAGGTGGTCAGCTGGTCGGCGAGGCCGCGATAGATGGGCACCCGGCAGACCAGGCCGGAGACGCCGCGGGCGATCAGTACCGTGGCCAGGATCGGCAGCAGCAGGTCGCCGCTGTCGGTCAGTTCCAGCGAGATCACTGCAGAAGTCAGTGGGGCCTGGGTGACGCCGGTGAGGTAGGCGCACATGCCCAGCAGTACGAACGCGCGCGGATCAACGGACGGCATCAGCGCGGCCAGGTTATGGCCGATGCCGGCACCGACCGCGAGCGCCGGTGAGAACAGGCCCCCGGGAATGCCCGCCACATAGGACGCCAGATTGGCCAGCAGCTTCATCAGGCCAAACTCATGGCCGACCATCGCCTGCCCCTGCACCAGACTGCGTGCCTGCTCATAACCGGTGCCGAATGCGCCTTCGCCAAAGCCCAGCGCCAGCAGCACGACCACCAGCCCGCAGCCTGCGGCCAGCAACACAGGATGACGCTGCCGCAGTGCACCAAGCCAACGCGGACGGCCGGCCACAGTCAGCAACACGGCCTTGGCAAAGAGTCCGCCCATCAGTCCGGCCACCCCGCCACATAACAGAATGGCCACCCAGCCCTGGCCCAACGGCAGGCGCGCGCTCACGTGACCAAAATAGGTGTAGTTGCCCAACACCCCAAGCGACACCACGCCGCCCACGATCACCGCCGTCAACAGCGTGCCGGAGAAGCGGTGTTCAAACCGGCCGCTCAGCTCTTCAATAGCAAATACGATGCCGGCCAGAGGTGTATTGAATGCCGCCGCAATACCAGCCGCACCGCCCGCCAACAGAAAGTGCGAAAGCTCGCGAGGGTCACGAAACCCGAACCAGCGTCCGAACAGGTACATCAGGCTGGCACCCACATGCACGGTCGGCCCTTCACGACCGACAGAAGCGCCACCCAGCAGCGACAGCGAGGTGAGCAACAGCTTTCCTGCGGATACTGCCGGCGAAAGATTGACCCTGCGAAATTCTTCATCCGGCTTGTCCAGCGCGGCAATCACCTGGGGAATGCCACTGCCACGCGTGGGTCGCAAGGCACCCGCAGTGAGCCACGCCAGCAGCGCGAAGATGCCCGGTGTCAGCAACAGCGCCCAGTACGGCGAGTGCGAAATCATGCGCTCGAACACATGAAACGCCGCGTCGCTGGCCTTGGCAAACAAGATCGCCACCAGCGCAACCACCATCGCTCCACCCCACAACGCCGCACGGTGCCGCCACGCTTCGCTGAAGACAAGTGCGGCCAGTCGCTGGCGCGTGCGATGCAGATCAATCATGCGTGAAAGTGTGACAGCTGAATGCGCAACGGCAAGGTGAAAGTCTGGCGGATCCGCGCACGAAATCTGTCCAAACACTGTGCGGTGTTTGGACTCATCACATGAATGAAGCTAGACTTGATCGCTTTCATTCGCAAAATGGAGGCAAGGGACGCAATCGTGCGAGCATTTCCCTTTCTTATCGTGGCGGTCATGGCAGGCGTTCCGCGCGCTGCAATAGCCACTGAAAACCCCACAAATGAAGGCTCTGAGTCCTACTTCCACGCCGGCGGCGCAGTCCGCGTCAACTACGGCTGGCTCGATTACGGTCCCACCAGTCGACTGCAACTGGAACTGCTGCGTGCTGATGTGAAGGGCGGCAATGGTCCGATGTTTTTCTCGGCCCAGTACCGCTGGTATGACGGCTTTGACGCTGTCCAACACGCGTACGTCGGTGCGAACTTCAACAATCAAAGCAACATCAAACTGGGTATCCAGCAGGTACCGTTCGGTTTGCTGCCGACAGTCTCGCAGAGCTTCTGGTTCGGTTCCGGCTACTACCTGGGCATTGAGGACGACTACGACCCGGGCGTGGTTTTCACCCAACAGCAGGGTGGCATCACCTGGCATGCCGGCTACTTCACCGGTGATGAGTATGGCAGTGGTGCACGTTACGACCGCTACTCGTTCGACGTTGCACAGACCGACGCCCTGCCCTATCGCGAACGCGGCCGCATGCATGCCCGCGTTGAAAAGGCGATGGACTGGAACAACGGTCAACTTCTGCTTGGAGCCTCGGGCTTCGCGGGCAAGGTGCAGAACACCCGCACCCGGCATCATCTTGGGCACCAGGGCGCTGCCGTGCATGCACAGTGGAAGCGCGACGGCTGGACCGCGCAGTTGCAATGGGCCCGCTATCGATACGAGATTCCCGAACAGCGCATTGCACTGTCCGCGTTCGAAGCTCCGTTCGAGATTGCCGCGCAAGCTGATGTTCCCAGTGCCAACATCGCCTATTCCTTCGGTGAAAGCCGCTGGCTGGACGATATCACCTGCTACAACAATCTCAGCATGACCCGTCCGGTGGGCCACAACGACGGCGTTCGCGACTCGTGGCAGAACGTCACCGGCTGCAGCTTCGGCAAGGGCATCATGCTCACCTACGTCGACTGGATCGCAGGAAAGAACATGTGGTTCGCCGGTGGCGATGGCATCGGCATCGACGATGGCGGCCCCTCGCGCTGGCACTCACGCCTCAACGTCAACATCGGCTTCTACTTCTGACTGTCTGAAGGACGCTCACCACCCGACTCGTTTCCACGGAGGAAACCATGCCGAGCATCGCTCCGCACAATGCCCCCGTCCGCCAGCGAATTCTTCCGCAGGTGTTCATTCCCACCGCCGCCATCGTCATCGTCCTGCTGGCGTTGGCCGCATTCGCACCCGAACTGGCCACGCGCTGGTTCACCTCAGCCAAGACCTGGGCGTCCAACGATGCTGGCTGGTTCACCATTCTTTCTGTTGCCGGCTTCCTGGTCTTTGTCATCGGCATTGCCGTAAGCAGCTACGGCCGCATCAAGCTGGGTCCCGACCACAGCACCCCTGACTACAGCTATGGCTCCTGGTTCGCGATGCTGTTCGCTGCCGGCATGGGCATCGGTCTGATGTTCTTCGGCGTGGCCGAGCCCATCATGCACTTCGCCACCCCGCCGGTGGGTACGCCCGAATCCGCGGCGGCGGCCAAGCAGGCCATGCGCATCACCTTCTTCCACTGGGGCATCCATGCCTGGGCCATCTACGCGGTGGTCGCGCTTTCGTTGGCGTACTTTGCCTACCGGCACAACCTGCCACTGCGGGTCCGCTCGGCGCTGTACCCACTGATTGGCGAGCGCATTCACGGCCCCATTGGCCACACCGTCGATACCTTCGCTGCACTGGGTACCATTTTCGGCCTGGCCACCTCGCTCGGCTTGGGCGTCATGCAGATCAACGCCGGACTGAACTACCTGTTCGGGATCGAGGTGACCACACTGGTCCAGGTGGGGCTGATCGTGGCCATCACCCTGGTCGCCACGGGCTCGGTCGTGGCCGGGCTGGACAGCGGCGTGCGCCGCCTCTCCGAGATCAACATGATCCTGGCCGCCGCTTTGCTGGCGTTCGTGCTGGTCTGTGGCCCCACCGCACACATTCTGCAGACGCTGGTCCAGAACACCGGCATGTACGTATCGCAGTTGTTCTCGATGACGTTCAATCTGTATGCCTATGAGCCGACTGGCTGGCTGGGCGGCTGGACGCTGTTCTATTGGGGCTGGTGGATCGCCTGGTCGCCGTTCGTGGGCATGTTCATCGCCCGCATCTCGCGGGGCCGCACGGTGCGCGAATTCGTGGTTGGCGTGTTGCTGGTGCCGGTCGGCTTTACGTTCCTGTGGATGACGGTGTACGGCAACACCGCTCTGGACATGGTCCGCAGTGACGGTGTGCAGGAACTGGTGACCGCCGTGGCCAGCGACAGCTCCATCGCATTGTTCGAGTTCCTGCAGCACCTGCCACTGACGCTGCTCACCTCCTCGCTGGCGGTACTACTGGTGGCGCTGTTCTTCATCACATCCGCAGATTCCGGTGCGCTGGTGATCGACATGCTCACCTCCAAGGGGGAAGAGGAATCTCCGCTGTGGCAGCGCATCTTCTGGGCCCTGCTGGTCGGCGGGCTTGCCATTGCGCTGCTGGTGGCCGGTGGGCTGGAGTCGCTGCAGGCGGCCACCATTGCCAGCGCGCTGCCTTTCACCGTGGTGATGATCCTGATGTGCTGGGGCATGCTCAAGGCCATGCACCTTGATGCAACCAAGCGCTCCATCCTGCGCGAGGCGCGCATCCTGCCGGGTACCAGCGACGACTGGAAGGCGCGCTTGAGGCTGCTGGCGCACAATCCGCTCAAGATCGAGGTCACCGGCTTCATCCAGCAGAAGGTATTGCCGGCGCTGCAGGACGTCGCCACGGAACTGCGCAAGCAGGACTTGCCGGTGCAGGTTACCCATGGCGACGACGGTCGCGCCTGGTTGCAGGTCGGCCACGGCGAGGAGATGGACTTCTTCTATTCGGTACGCCCGCAGCCGTATGCAGCGCCAACGTTCGCCCTGCAGGATCCACGCCGTCCGGTGAAGGAAGGCACCCAGTACTACCACGCCGAGGTCTACCTGCGCGAAGGCGGCCAGGACTACGACGTGATGGGCTGGACCCATGTCCAGCTGATCCACGACGTGCTGGACCAGTACGAGCGCCACCGCCAGTTCCTGGACCGGGTGCGCTGATCCGGCATCAAAAAGGGGCCGCAACGCGGCCCCTCTCTTAACGCCCCATTGCCTTCGACACGGCCTGTTCCTGCACCTGCACGTCCTGCTGCTGGGTCTGCGCACTGTTCGCAATGCGCTGATTCACGCTCTCCAGCACCTGCAACTGCGTTTCCACCGGCGTCGCCACCGCCTGCGCGGTGTCGGTCCGTGCAATCTGGCGATCGGCCGCATGCGGCTGACCCTGCACCGCGAACGCGTAACGCGCATCGTCGCTCAAAACGGCCTCGTCAATCCGGCACATGCCCTTGTCCTTCGCCGCCACCAGCAGTGCCATGCCAAGGCGCTCGGTGCTCTGGTCCGGCTGCCGGCCCAGGCTGGCGTCCAGGCGGGAGACCGCCCCGTGGCTCTGCAGCCACAGCGGATGATCGGCACTGCTGGCCTGGCGCGGGTCATTCACCGGCAGCGGCGGCGACGGCGGCGGCAGATCACGCAGATGCGCTCCCTCCACCGTGGCGTCGATCTTCTGCACACCTTCAGCCCGGTTGGCGGTGGCAATTCGGAACATCTGTTCCGCCATGCCGTACTCGGACTGGCCCTGGTTACGTGCAAGCGACGCGGCATAGGCATCCACGTCGGTCTGCGGGTCACCACGACCGTCTTCCGCCAGCAATTTCCAGCGCGGGCCCAGCATCGGGTTGTCCTGCACCATCTGCTGGGTGCGCTCCATCATCGCGCGCATCTGGTCTTCGCTGAAGCTCACCGTGTTGAGCTCACCAGCCTTGACCGGCCCGCGCGCCGCCGCACCGGTATCGCCGGCAAGCGCCGTGTTGAGCATGCCGGCGATCTGCTCGCCGTGCTCATGACCGCGAAGGTCGAACGTGAACTCATAGCGCCGCGCAGTGGGAATTTCCTGCCCATCCGGACCATGGCTGCTGATCCGGGCGACCGGAAGGTTGCCGCTGTACTGCACGTTGCGCAGCTCGGTGTAGCTGCCGTCGTCGCGGCGCACCCGGGTCACGTCCCCGGTGTTCCGCTGGCCGGCAAGATCGACGCCGAACACGCTGCCCACGTCCACCTTCAGCCGCGTCTGCGAGCTCATGCCCAGCCGTTCGACGGTGGCAACGTCCGCAACGCCAGGCATTTTCGAATCGAGCGATCCGTTGGCCACGAACTGCTGGTACGCGGCTTGGCCCTGCGCATCGGCGAGGTCAAACGTCGCGGTACGTACGCTGGACTGGCCCAGTGCATCCTGGCGGCCCGCGATCGCGGTCACGCCCTTGGCCGAAAAGCCCATGCCGTTGAACGCTTCCACCGCCTGGTTGGGACCGGTGGTGACGCGAATGCGTCCGTCTTCCAGCCGGTCCACGCGAAAGCTGGCACCTTCAGCCTCGGTCAGCTTGTGCTCGGCGGCGATGCTCCGGAACGTGCCAACCATGGCGGTGCCACTGAACGACTGCGCATCCAGCGTGACACTGGCCCCGTTGGGAAGGGTCTGCGGGTCAAAGGGATTGATCCGCGTGGGATCAGTGCCATCACCCTCGGGCAGGCTGACCCGGTAACGGCCACGCAGCCCTTCGGTATGCGTCGATTCAACGATGCCGTTCTTCTGGCGCTGACCCGCCACGGTCTCCAGCTCCAGCTGGTACTGCACGCGTCCATCGCCGCTGCTTTCTCCCGCGCCCAGCGTAGTGGCCCGGAACGGCCCGCCTGCCGGACCATTGCCCTGCTGGCGCGTTTCCTGGGTCACCTTGACGCTGCCATCGCCAGGCGTGACGCTGACAGAAGTGCGACCGGCCTTGCCGTGCACGTCAGAGTTGGAGGAGGTGTAAGTCGGATCGAAGGCTGCGCTGGCGGCGGCGCGCCCGGCCGCGTCAACAGACGCGCCCTCCTTCCGTGTCGGGTCGTTCATTTCACTTCCATTTGCTACAGACCACCCGAGTATAGACTGCCTCCACTACCCTATGTGTCAAATCATTGACACATGGGCGCGCTCCCGTACCGCGGGACGGTTGGGGCGCACCGTGTCGTAGAGCTGGGCTTGCCCGGCTGCGTTCTTCGGCATCGCGAAAAGCAGCGGGGCAAGCTCCGTTCTACGCGGTTGCGGCCAATGCCCGGAGGCGCGCGGGTTAAAGGTTCGTGGAATACACCAGCATCAAACGGTTCTCCTCGGCATCGCGCTGGTAGTTCGAGCGGAAGAAGCCATTTCGCCAGCGAATCGAGAAGTCCTTCAGTGCCTCGCTCTGGAAGGTGTATCCGATCTCGAAATCGCGCTGCCATTGTCGACCTTCGCCGGCATACGTGTTCGGGCGTGCATTATCCCCCTTCACGTAGCGCACCAGGAACTTCAGGCCCGGAATGCCGATGCGCTTGCCATCCAGCTGGTAGCGTGCCTGCCAGCTGCGCTCGTCGCGTTCCATGAAGTCGTTGATGAAGGTCCAGTTGAACACATTGCCGTCAGTGCCGCCCACGAACGGCATCGCGCTGTCGCCGCTCATGTCCTGGTAGGCAAGCGCAAACTCCTGGCCGTTGACGTTCCATGCGACCAGCGCGTTGACCGCTCGGTTGTCGACCACACCCGCCAGCGCCTGACCCACGTCATCGGAGACGTAGTAACGCAGCTCGGTATCCAGGCGACCCACGGGCAGCGGCTGACGATACGCCACCGAGACCACCTGCTGGCGATAGATGTCCTGCAACTCGGCGTGCTCGATCCGCAGCTTCAACTGGTCGTTGACCTTCCAGCCCGCCGTGAACAGATCCAGATGATGCGAGTCGGGCGTACCGCTGAAGCGGCGATCCTTGTTGGTGATGGTCAGATGCACCCGGTCCACGCCGTCACGGTACCAGCTGCGGTCGAAGCGCTTGTAACCCAGCTCCAGACCGTTCTTGAACGACGCACCCAGCGAGGCACCTTCGAACGTCTGCGGCAGCAGGCGACTGGTGTTCGACTTCAAGGTCAGGTCGGACGTGATGTGGCTGCCGACCCGCAGTTCCGCCGGGCCGGCCTTGGCCTTGCCGGTCACTGCCACGCGCCCGAAGGCGGTCCGGGCACCGTCTTCGTCGTACGGCAGGATGCCGGTGCCCACTTCGGCATCGCTGCCGTCCAGCTTGAGGTCGCCCAGCCCCAGCAGGTCCAGGCCGAAGCCCACCACGCCAGTGGTGTAACCGCTGCGTGCGTCGATCACCAGGCCCTGCGCCCACTCCTCGCGCTTGCCCTGGCCACTGCCGCTGCGGAAGTCACGGTTGTAGTAGAAGTTGGTGGCCGTGAGGTCCACTTCGGCTCCCTTGAAAAAGCCTTCGGACGATTCGTCGGCCACCGCCGACCCGCTGGCCAGGCACGCGGCCGCCAGCACGGAAACTGAAAGGTTACGCATGTTGCAACTCCTTAGAAGATCGCGCCGGCGACGAGGATCAGGACCAACGACACCACCGAGGCCATCGACAACGGCAGGCTCAGCGTCTTCAACGTGCCGCGCAGGGTCATGCCCATGGTGGTCTGCATCAGCCAGAACGTATTGCTGGTCACATGCACGAGGAACAACGAACCCGAACCTGCGGCCAGCGCCACCAGCACCGGCGGAACGTCCAGTGAATGCAGGGCCGGTGCCAGCAGGCTCGCCGCAGTGATCGCCGAGGCCGACACCGAACCGATGGCGATGTGCAGAATCGCTGCCACCAGCCACACCAGCAGCAGCGGGGCTGCGGTATTGGCGGTGAAGTAGCCGGACAGGATGTCGCCCATGCCGGTGGTGGCCACCACGGCGGACAAGGAGCCGGCCACGCCAGTCAGCAGCAGGATCTGCCCGCTTTCCTTGAACGCGTCGGTTACCGCACCGCTGCGGTCTTTCGCCGGAATGGTGAAACGGGCGATGAAGAACGCCAGCGCCAAGCCGCAGAACAAAGCGAACGTGGAGTTGCCAATCGCCTCCAGCACCGGCGCATCCCAGCCCATCACACGATCCACCGCACCCAGCGCGATCATCAGCATCGGCACGATGATCGGCAGCAGCGACAGCTTCAGCGGCACCGCGTTGCCTTCGGTGACTTCGTCAGCCGCGATCACCGCCGGCTGTTCGTCTTCCGGCAGCTCGTCGGTCTCCGGCTTCCAGAACCCACGGTGCAGCAGCCAGTGGAAGCCCCACAGGGTCAGGAATACGGTGGGGATGGCAATGGCCAGTCCCACCAGCAGCATGGTGCCCAGTTCCACGTCCAGCACCGCCGACAGCGCCAGCGCCGCCACGCCCGGCACCACCATGGTCAGCGCCATGTAGATGCCGACGCCCACCGCGGCGGCCATCTTCGGCAACGCGTCGCCGCCCATGCGGCGCGCGGTGGCCCGGGCCAACGGGGCCGACATCAGCAGCAGTACGTCGGTGTAGATCGGTGGGAAGATCGAGGTCAGGATGGTGGCGAATGCGTAGGGCATCTGCCGCGGCTTGAAGGTCTTTACCAGCAGCCGCACCACCTGCTGGAACGCGCCCATGCGATGCAGGAATGCCCCGATCATGACCCCGAAACCGATCAGCAGGCCAATCTTGCCCATCAGCTCGCCGAAGCCTTCGGTGATGGCCTTGATGGTCTCGGCGAAGCCCAAACCGGAGCTGAGCCCCAGATACAGCGGCCCCGCGACCAACGCGATCATCGGGTTGACTTTGAAGTAGATGATCAGCAGAACGATCAACAAAATAGCGAACATGGCGTTCGCCAGCACAAACCACTCGTGCATGATTCCCTCCCAGGAATGCAAAGCTGATTGAAGCGCACACCGGCACAGCCTGCACCGGCGTGCGGAATGATCAGGCGGCGCGCAGGCCCGGCGGTGCCGGATGCAGGTCACCTACCCGGCCGGCCTTGGCGACCTGACCGGAGGTTTCGTGGCCGACCAGTGCCGGCAGCGTTTTCGATAGCTCAATAAGCCTGAGCAGATCCAACCCGGTTGGGATGCCCATTTCCTCGCACATCGCCACCAGGTCTTCCGTGCAGATGTTGCCGGACGCCCCCGGTGCGAACGGGCAGCCGCCCAGCCCGCCCAGCGATGCATCAAAGCGCTGCGCACCTGCGTCATACGCGGCCACCACATTGGCCAGGCCCAAGCCACGGGTGTCATGGAAGTGCAGGGTCAGCGTTTTGGCATCCACCAGGTGCAGGGCCTGCTCGACCAGTCGCGCCACCTGGCGCGGATTGGCCATGCCGGTGGTGTCGGCCAGGGTGATACCGGTGCAGCCCAGGTCCAGGTAACGGCGCACGATGTCCAGTACTTTCGTCGGGGCCTGTGCGCCCTCGAACGGGCAGCCAAATGCGGTGGCCACCGTACCGTTGAGCAGCTTGGTGCCGCTGTTGAGCGCGGCGATCTGTGCAAAGCCGGCGAAACTCTGTTCGGCGGTCATGCGCATGTTGGCCAGGTTGTGGGTTTCGCCCGCCGACATCACCAGGTTCAGCTCATCGGCACCTGCTGCCAGTGCACGCTCCGCGCCTTTCAGGTTCGGCACCAGCGCCACATACACCGTGCCAGCGGCACGCTGCAGCCCAGCGAACACCTCGGCGGCATCGGCCAGCGCCGGCACGGCCTTCGGCGACACGAAACTGCTCACCTCGACACGCGCGAAGCCCAGTTCGCAAAAGGCGTTGCCCAGCCGGATCTTCTCCGCGGTCGGCACGAACACCGGCTCGATCTGCAGGCCGTCGCGCAGGCAGACTTCCTGCACGATCAAGGGACGGGATGGGTTCATGCTTGCTTCTCCTTCGCCGTGATCCGGGCGATGGCATCGGCGGCCAGTCCCAGTTCGGCAAGCACCTGTGCGCTGTGTTCACCCAGCGCCGGACCGGTCCAGCGCATCTCGCCGGGCGTCTCCGAAAGCGTGGGCACGATGCCCGGCAGCGTGATTGGCTGCCCATCCGGCAAGGTCGTGTTCAACAGCATGCCGCGCGCTTGGTAATGCGGGTCGGTCACGATGTCGGCGGCGGAGTAGATGCGCCCGGCCGGCACATCGGCCAGGTCCAGCGCTTCCAGCACCGCATCGATGTTGCGGCCGGTAGTCCAATGCGTAATGGCCGCATCAAGCTCAGCATTGCGTGCCACGCGCCCCGGATTGGTGGCCAGCGACGGATCGTCTGCCAGGTCATCACGGCCGATGGCGCGCATCAGGCGTCGGTAGATCGGGTCGCTGTTGCCGGCAATGACCACGAACGCGCCGTCAGCAGTCGGGTAGGTGTTGGACGGGCTGATGCCCGGCAATGCGCCGCCGGTGCGCTCACGCACCTCGCCGAACATCGCGTATTCCGGCACCAGGCTTTCCATCAGGTTGAACACGCTCTCCACCAGCGAGACGTCCACCACCTGACCACCGCCCTGCCCGGTCTTCACCCGCAGCAGCGCCATCAGCGCGCCCATCACCCCGTGCAGCGAGGCCAGCGAGTCACCCAAGCTGATGCCAACGCGCGCCGGCGGCGTGCTCGGGTCACCGGTGGTGTAGCGGATGCCGCCCATGGCCTCGCCAATCGCGCCGAAGCCGGGGCGGTCGCGGTACGGGCCGGTCTGGCCATAACCGGAGATGCGCACCATGATCAGGTTGGGGTTCAGCGCCGACAGCGCGTCCCAGCCCAGGCCCAGTTTTTCCAGGCCGCCCGGGCGGAAGTTCTCTATCACCACATCAGCGCTGGCGGCCAGTTGGCGCGCCGCGTCGGCAGCCTCGGCGGACTTCAGGTCCAGCACTACGGATTTCTTGTTGCGCGCCTGCAGCGACCACCACAGCGAGGTGTCGCCATGCAGCTTGCGCCATTTGCGCAGCGGGTCGCCCCCTTCCGGCGACTCCACCTTGATCACTTCGGCTCCGAATTCGGCAAACAGGCGCGCGGCGAACGGCGCGGCAATCAGCGTCCCGAATTCAACAACACGAATGCCTTGCAACGGACCTGGCATCCTGACTCCCTCCTGCGACAATGCAGCGCAGGGTAGCCAGCCTTCACGGGGTTGCGCCAGACCTTATTCGCGAAATGGCGTTCGCATTTGGCGAACGCCTAATCCTTTGGTCGAAGGTGGTCGAGCAGCTGCTGCGCAGCCGTGGAGAGAGTGCGGCCATGGCGGTACACCAGTTTCAGCTCTCTTTCCGCCCAGGCATCGGTCAGCGGCTCGAAGTGCAGTTTCATCGAACGACCGAACAATTCGAACACCGGCTCCGGCACCAACCCAATACCCAGGCCGGCCTGCACCGTGCGGCAGATCGCATCGAACCCCGGGACGTGGATGCGCCGCCGCAGCGAGCGCCCTGCGTCACGGGCGGCAATCTGCGAACGGGTGAAGATCGAGCTTTCCGCGTGCAGCGCCACCTGGTCGTAGGGCAGTGTGTCGGCGAACGCCAGCGGGCCCTGCCCTGCCAGCGGATGGTCCGGACGCATCAGCATCACCAGCCGATCGCGGCGGAACGGCAGCACGGCCAGGTCGCCCAGCTCACTGTCACCGGAACACACCCCGATCTCCGCCCATCCTTCCTGGATGCCACGCACCACGCCAGGCGTCGGGCGCTCCTCCAGTTCAATGCGCAGGTCCGGGTGTTCCAGAAAGAACGCCTCCAGCGCTTCCGGCAGGTACGCCACGATGGCCGAAAGATTCGCCAGCATGCGGATATGCCCGCGGATGCCGCGCCGGTACTCCAGGAGTTCGCTGGACAGCGCCGAGGCCGCCAGCAGCATACGTCGCGCATGCTGCAGCAGGCTTTCACCGGCCAGGGTGAGCTGCATGCCGCGGCTGTTGCGGGTGAACAGCACGACATCCAGGCCACTTTCCAGGTCGTTCAAGCGCCGGCTGGCAGCCGAGGTGGCGATGGACTCGCGCTCGGCGGCCTTGGACAGCGAACCTTCCTCCACCACCGCCACGAACAGGCGCAGGGTGGTGAGGCTGATGCGGTCCACGGGCATGGGCTGGGTCACAAACGACTTCCGGATACAACGGCACAGCGGCAGATGATACCGCCTGCGCCCGGCCCGCCACAGAACCTTAACGCCGCTTGCCTATGCTGTCGGCGCGCTGGAATTGACGCGCCATATCCGCCTTGCAAGGAGTAAGCATGAAGAAGCTGCACGTTGCCCTGTTCGCCGCCTGTCTGCTGGGGGCGAGCCCGCTGGCCTTCGCTGAAGCCGTCAACCTGACCAACAGCGCTGAAGGGGCCAATCGTGACGCGGGCATTAGCGCGGTCAAGAAGAAACTGCAGGACGCCTGCACCGACCGCAAGGGCACCGCCGATGCGGAGTCGTTCGAGGTGGTGTTCGAGAAGACCAGCGAGAACCCGGACGTGCCGAAGCCGTATTACGTGGACGGCAAGATGAAGTGCAACCTGCCGGGGTGACGACATCACGCGTTCGATTTGCGCGCGCTGTGGATCGCTGATTCACGCGTGATGCGGATGGGTAGAGTCGGTCGATAGACGACTGCCGTGAAATTGCCAACGCCCGGTAACGCATTGTAAACGTCTGAAACACGATGCCGGCCGCAGGCCGGCATCCGCCTTGTTCCAGGTCCATGCGTTAAAGAACGTTGCGCCGTCCACGGCAGTCGTCTATCGACCGACTCTACCCGTCCCCCAGCGCACGGTCCTCGTTCCCAATCGCCACGAGCCCGCGCGCGGTGGCCCAGCCCCAACCGGTCCAGCCCGCCACCCGCCTGCTATAGTCCCCACCATCCAGCAATCACAAGGAATGGTCATGGGTCTGATCCAGGCGGTAAAGGGTGCGGTGGGCGGTGTTCTGGCCGACCAGTGGAAGGACTTCTACACGGTGCCCAACGGGTTGCCGTCCACGGCTGCGCTGTTCGCCGCCGTCCCGCGCGGCACCAATGCCGGGCGTGGC
Organism: Stenotrophomonas maltophilia; assembly: GCA_050983615.1. Taxonomy (GTDB): domain Bacteria; phylum Pseudomonadota; class Gammaproteobacteria; order Xanthomonadales; family Xanthomonadaceae; genus Stenotrophomonas; species Stenotrophomonas maltophilia_AZ. The sequence goes on from CP158958.1 coordinate 2,385,171, forward strand.
TCCAACACCAGCGGGTCCTCCAACATCATCAGCAACGGCTCGAAGATCGTCGTGCCGGAAGGCTACGGCCTGCTGCTCATGCAGGACGGAGCGATCACCGCCTTTGTCGCCGAGGCGGGCGGCTATGAGTGGCGCTCGGACGACCTGAACTCCCAGTCCGTCTTCGCCGGAGACGGCATTGTTACCCCGCTGATCAAGCAGAGCTGGGAGCGCTTCAAATTCGGCGGCCAGCCCGGTGCGCAGCAGGCGGCGTTCTTCGTTTCGCTGAAGGAACTGCCTGACAACCGCTTCGGCACCCAATCGGAAATCTACTGGGACGACGCCTTCCTCAATACCCAGGTCGGCGCGGTCACGCGCGGCTCGTACACGCTGAAGATTGAAGACCCTATCCTGTTCGTGAAGCACTTCGTGCCGGCGGCCTACCTGCAGCCGGGCAAGGTGTTCGACTTCACCGACATGGACAACGCCGCCGCCAACCAGCTGTTCAATGAAGTGGTCAGCTCGCTGGCCCCGGCGTTCAGCCTGTACAGCAACGACCCGGCCAAGGGCAACCGCATCACCAAGCTGCAGCAGGACTCGCTGGGCTTCGCCCAAAGCCTGTCCGCAGCGGTGGAACAGGGCTACCAGTGGAAGTCCGACCGCGGCCTCGCCATCGTCAAGACCGCCATCGTCTCCATTGAGTACGACGCCAACACCCGCGAACTGCTCAAAACCGTGCAGCGCGCCGATGCACTGGCCGGCAGCCGTGGCAATTCCAACCTGCAGGCCAGCGTGGCCCAGGGCATTCAGTCCGCCGGTGAGAACGGCGGCGCGGCCGGCCTGGTGGGTATCGGCATGGCCAGCGGCATGATGGGCGCAGCCAACCTGCAGCAGCCGGCCACCCCGGCCGCCGCGCCCGCCGACGACACTGTCGCCAAGCTGAAGAAGGCGAAGGAAATGCTCGACCTCGGCCTGATCACCCAGGCGGACTACGACGCCGCCAAGGCCAAGGCGCTGGGCCTGTAAGACGCAGGGCCCGCCATGACCACCCCAGGAAACACCCCGCCACCGCTGCCGCCGGTGCCGCCGCCGTTGCCCAAGGCAACGCTGGACGGCCCCGGCTCGCCGCAGGACGTGCCACCCCTGCCCGGCAGCTTCCCGCTCGACCCGGCTACCCTTCCCGACCCGATCCGGGCTGAGATCGAAGCGCCTGATCCCGAGGCGCTGGACACCTCGGCCGAGGAACTGAAGGACGGCGTCAATCGCTGCCCGAAGTGCGGCTCCAGCGATGTGCGGCTGAAGATCGGCACCGACGTGCTGGTCTGCCAGTACTGCCGCCATCAATGGCACGGCGACCGTGTGGAAGAGGCGTTTGGCCTGGGCGACGGCCTGGACCAGTTGCGCGGTACGAACATCGCCAGCGGTGCCCGCAACATCGACGTCGGCACGGCCGCGCTGATGAGCTTCAAGTGCACCGGCTGCGGTGCCGAGGTGACCATCAACACCGAAAGCAGCATGACCGCCCGCTGCCACTGGTGCCGTCACGTATTCGGCGTCAACGAACAGGTGTCCAACGGAGCAGTGCCCGACGCGGTGTTGCCGTTCCGGATCAGCAAAGATGACGCAGTCGCGCGCATCCGCCAGTTTGTGGACAAACGCCGGCTCTTCGCTTTGAAGGCCTTCAAGGACCAGTTCACCCCGGAGAACGTGGTCGGCGTGTACATGCCGTACATGATCGTGGACAGCAATGTCAGCGCGGCAGTATCCGGCAAGGGCGAGATCCAGACCCGCGAATACACCGTGGGCACCGGCGACAAAAAGAAGACCTACTACGACGCCGACGTGTACCAGGTAGACCGCCAGGTCGATTTCACCGTGGACGACCTGCCGCTGGAGTCTTCCGCCCAGCGCGGCAACCTGGACATCAAGGTCAACACCAACAACATCATCAACACCATTCTGCCGTTCGACACCAAGAACGCGGTGAAGTGGAACGCGTCCTATCTGCTCGGCTTCTCATCGGAGAAGCGCGACCTGGACGTGGAAAAGATGATGCCGCGGCTGGAAGACCAACTGCTGTCCATTGCGCGCTCGGAAGTGCACAGCTCGGTGCGCCGTTTCAACCGCGGTGTGCGCTGGGAACAGGAACAGCTGGAAGTGCACGGCACCCGCTGGGTCTCCATGTACCTGCCGGTGTGGCTGTATTCGTATCACCAGCCCGGCCGTAATGGCGGCATGCTGCATTACATCGCGGTCAACGGCCGTACCGGTGAAACCATGGGCAGCGTGCCGGTTCAGCAGTGGAAGCTGCTGCTCGCCGCGCTGACCACCGGCACGATCGTGGAAGCCCTTGTCATTGCCCTACTGGTAGCCAGCGCATGAGTGACGATAGCGGTCTTTGGTTGTTGGCGGCCGGCCCTGCGGCCGCCACCGCGTTGTACTGGGCCTTGTACCGGTACTACCGCAATACCGACAAGTCGCATGCGTTCGAGCGTGAGACGCTGGTGGAGGCGAAGCCGGTGACCGGGGCCGAGCGGAAGGTCGCTACCAACAACGGAACCCGGGAACGACGGATACAGGGAGACAACGTGAACGAGTATAGGAAGCGGGTGTCGCGGACCCGTTGAGGGTTCAGGGTTGACGCGCATGGCGCGTCACTACCCGCCAATCGATACGCGGATCCGGCAAATGACCCGGATCGGACGCGATTTTCGTGGACTTGCCCGCCTCCGTACACTACTGTCCGCATCAGGGGCTTGGGAGGACGTAACCGTGCTGGAAGAACGCACCAACGACCTGCTGAACGACGAGGCGCGGCAGTTTTCACTGCTGCTGAACTCCGTCACGGATTACGCCATCTACATGCTGGATACCGACGGGGTGATCCGCACCTGGAACCCCGGTGGCCGCCGCATCAAGGGCTACACCAACCGCGAGATCATCGGCAGCAACTTCGCCCGCTTCTATCTGCCCGAGGACGTTGAGGCCGGGATACCCGAGCGCAACCTGCACACCGCCGCCAGTGAGGGCCGCTACGTCGGCGAGGGCTGGCGCGTCCGCAAGGACGGCACACGCTTCCGCGCCAGCGTGGTCATCGACCCGATCCGGGTAGACGGCGAACTGATCGGCTTCGCCAAGGTCACCCGAGACGTCACCGAACGCCACGTGGCCCAGCAGCGCCTGCAGGAAGCCCAGGCTAACCTGCTGCAGGCGCAGAAGCTGGAAGCCATCGGCAAGTTCACCTTGGGCATGGCCCATGACTTCAACAACCTGCTGACCGTCATCATCAACTGCCAGGACCTGCTGGCGGCCCAGGTGCAGGACACATCGTCGGAGAAGCTGGTGGACACCACGCTGCGCGCCGCCGAGCGCGGTGCCCTGCTCACCCGGCAGCTGCTCAGCTTCGCGCGCGGGCAGACACTGGCTCCAGAACGAATGGATCTGAATGACGTGATGCGCGAATGCGAAGGCGTGCTGCGCCGTTCTGCAGGCGATGCCATCACGTTGAAGCTCGACCTGGCCGACGATCTGCCCAGCTGCGCGGTCGACCGTACGCAATTGGAAACCGCCGTGCTGAACCTCGTGTGCAACAGCCGCGACGCGCTGGCCGAGATGGGACATATCTGCCTTCACACCTCGCTGGAGTTCACCCATGACCCGGCCCGCCCCGAGCAGCCCCCTGCCCCGTTCGTGCGCCTGTCGGTGCGCGACAATGGCCCTGGCATTCCCCCAGAACAGCAGGCGCGTGTGTTCGAACCATTCTTCACCACCAAGCCGGTAGGCAAAGGCAGCGGGCTGGGCCTGAGCCAGGTGTTTGGTTTCGCTGCGCAGTCCGGCGGCTTCACCCGGCTGATCAGTGAACCCGGTCGCGGAACATGTGTGGAGATGTATTTCCCAGCGGTGTGAAGGGTGCCCGATTGGCTGGCCTGCAAGGTCGGCCACTGCCGCTGTACCGAAGGTGATACGCCCCCTTCACCCCGCCTCCACCACAATTCCCATCACGACCCTATCCCCGCAGAGCCACGCCCTGCGTGGCTTCGACCCACCCGTAGCGACACGCCACGCGTGTCATTCATAAACTGCAATCACAAGCGGCCCTTGCCAACTACCCCGTCGAGCTCACCATTGACCGCTTCTTCCACGCCTGACCCCCGTACAGAACGCGCCACCGAAAGCGTCAACATGGCGCTGGCCGCCGGTGCCATTGTCGGCACCTGGTTCTGGGACGTTGCCAACGACCGCCTCACCATCGACGAGGCCCTGGCCCGTGCCTTCGGGCTTGACCCAGACATCGCCCACAGCACGCTGCGCCTGGATGAAGTGCTGGGCGGCGTGCACCCCGACGACCGGCCCGGCCTGAGCGCGGCGATCAACGCCGCTGTGCAGCACGGCGGCCGCTTCGCCCATCAGTACCGCACCCGCAGCGAGGATGGCGGCTACCACTGGCTGGAAGGCATCGGCCGGGTCGACCTGGATGCCAACGGCCGCCCCACCGGCTTCCCCGGCGTCATCATCGACATCAGCGAACGCCGCCGCTTCGAGCGCGAGCGCGATGATGCCCAGCAGCTGCTGCGCTCCTTCGTCGAAGCTGCCCCCGGCGTGGTGTACGCCAAGGACCGCCAGGGCCGCATTCTGATCGGTAACCGCGGCACCACCGACCTGATCGGCAAGCCACCCACCCAGTATGTCGGCCGCACCGATGCCGAACTGCTGAATGACGCCGGTCAGGCAGCCGCCGTGATGGCCACCGACGAACGCATCATGAGCAGCGGCGAACCGGAGCAGGTGGAAGAGGAAGTCAGCTTTCCGGATGGCCGCCGCGCCTACTGGTTGTCCACCAAAGCCCCGCTGCGCGATGCCAGTGGAGCCGTGGTCGGACTGGTCGGCACCTCGCTGGACATCACCGACCGTAAAAGCGCCCAGGATGCGCATCGCGAGATCGAAGAGCGCTACCGCCTCGCCGCCCAGGCCACCAATGATGCGATCTGGGACTGGCGCATCAGCGACGGCCAGGTGATCTGGAACGAGGCACTGGGCAGCCTGTTCGGTCACGAAACCAGCGAAACCACCGCACAGTGGTGGCTGGAACACATTCACCCCGACGACCGCGAACGCATCGACCGCGTCATCCACGCGGTCATTGAGGGCCATGGCAGCAGCTGGAGTGACGAATACCGTTTCCGGCGCTTCGATGGCAGCTATGCCATCGTTTTTGATCGCGGTGCGGTACTGCGCAACGGCGACGGTGTGCCGGTGCGCATGATCGGTGCCATGCTTGATCTCTCCGAACGCTATGCGGCCGAAGCCCGATTGAAGGAGTTGAACGAACAGCTGGAAACCCGCGTACGTGAGGAAGTAGCCGAGCGACTGCGCGTGGAGGAAGCGCTGCGCCAGAGCCAGAAGATGGAAGCCGTAGGCCATCTGACCGGCGGCATTGCACACGACTTCAACAACATGCTGGCCACGGTGATTGGCCCGCTTGATCTGCTGGAAGCACGGCTGGCGGGCAGCGATCCGCGCGCAGCGCGCTACATCGAAATGGCGATGGACAGCGCCCAGCGCGCCGCGCAGCTGACCCAGCGGCTGCTGGCGTTCTCGCGGCAGCAGCCGCTGCAGCCGACGGCCGTGGACGCCAACAAGCTGGTGGCCGGGATGAGCGACCTGCTGGTGCGCTCGCTGGGCAGCAGCGTGCAGCTGGAAACCGTGCTGGCTGGAGGCCTTTGGTGGACCCATGCCGACCCCAACCAGCTGGAGAACGTGATTCTCAACCTGGCGGTAAATGCACGCGACGCCATGCCCGGTGGCGGGCGCCTCAAGGTGGAAACCAGCAACTGCGCCCTTGCCTCCGCCTTTACCGACGACCATCCGGGCGTGGCCCCTGGCGAGTATGTACTGATTGCGGTGTCCGACACCGGCAGCGGTATGCCGCCGGAGGTGATGGCCAGGGCATTCGATCCGTTCTTCACCACCAAGGATGTCGGCCAGGGCACCGGGCTGGGGCTGTCGCAGGTTTATGGCTTCGTGCAGCAAAGCGCGGGCCAGGTGAAGCTGTGCTCGGAGGTGGGCACGGGCACCACCGTGAAGGTGTACCTGCCCCGGCTGCACGCCGAACGCGAGCCGGCACCGGCCATTGAGGCGCACCCCGCTCCGTTGCCGGGCGGTGGCCGGGAACTGATTCTGGTGGTGGATGACGAGCCACTGGTGCGCCAGTTCTCGGTGGAGGCGCTTGGCCAACTCGGTTACCAGGTGTTGGCAGCCGAGGGGGCGGCAGCAGCGCTCGAGCTGATGGACCGCCACCCGGGCATTGACCTGTTGTTTACCGACGTGGTGATGCCGGAGGTCAACGGGCGCCAACTGGCCGACCGGGCGCTGGCACGCCGGCCGGGCCTGAAGGTGTTGTTTACCACCGGCAACAGTCGCAATGCGCTGGTGGATGAGGGGGTGCTGGATGAGAACGTGCACCTGATCGGGAAGCCGTTCACGGTCGCGGAATTGGCCACACGCGTGCGCGCCGCATTGAACGGGTAAAGAATGGGCGGCACCGGCACCCGATTGCCAGCCGATGCCGCCTCTCCTCCGGCGTCTCCCCCGCCTTACAACTGTACAAATCGTTGCAGCTTGCGCGCCAGCCAACCACTGAACACCAAGGGCGCATCGAGCGCAGAAACACAGATACACGGAACGCCCGGCGCGGTCACAGGCTGGTGTTCGACGTCCGAATCCAGATCCGCCACGTCGCCCGCCGCAAACAGGCCCAGCGCGTCGTTGTACGAACCCTGCAGCACCTGGGTAAGTTCGCTGCCACCGTGGCTGTGCACCGGCAGGCTCTTGCCAGGTGCAATTTTGAGCATGATCAGCGAAGGCATGTCGCGGCCGCGTGTGCAATACATGCCAGGACCAATCCAGTGCCAGCGCACCGTGCTCAGCCGTTCGCCAAAATACGGCTGCAAAGCAGCAGGCAGACGGTCCGAATCGATGCCATCCGGCAACGGTACGACATCGGCAACGGCATGCAATGTGGCAACCTTCGTCACCTCTGCGTGTGTTTCACCTTCCAATCGCGCAAGCATCGCATCGCGAAGGACATCCCGGTGCGCTGAAGTATTGTCCGGCTGGGTCTGCTCCAGCAGAGCAGCGCCAATTGCCTCCGCCGTACGCAGCCGTTGCCGACACTCCGCGCAGCGCTCCAGGTGCGTCGTGGCGACCACCGCCAGCGGGGCCGACAACGCGCCGGCCGCCAGACTCATCAATGTGGCATCGTCCAGGTGATGGCGCGGGCGCATCAGCCGGCCCCCACTTTGGATTGCAGCTGCAGGAACGCGCGCCGCAGGTGCGACTTCACGGTACCCAGCGGCATGCCCAGCGCCTGCGAGATTTCGCCATGGCTCTTCGCCTCGAAGTACGACATGCGAACCAGCCGCGCCTGCACTGCCGGCAATTCCTGGATACGCTGGCGCAGACGGGCATCGTCGGCAAACTGCTCGGCGCTGGTGCGCTCCGGCATGTCCTGCTCGGCCGCCTGCTCCGCCACCGCCTGCGCATGCGCCCAGCCGCGCTCTCGCCGCACCCGGTCTATATGCAGGTTACGCGCGATGCGGAACAGCCAGGTGCTCAGCGCACTCTGCGCGGGGTTGAAGTGGTCGGCATGCAGCCAGAGGCGCAGCAGGCTTTCCTGCGCAAGTTCCTCGCCGATACCGTCAGGTGCCCCCAGGCCACGCAGGTAGACGCACAGGCGCGGCATGAAATAGTCGTAAATGCGCATGAAACACTCACGGTCGCGGAACTGCGCCACGCCGGCCATGTCGCCGGCCCAGTTGATGGGGTCGCTTGTTGGCTGCAGTGAACCTGACACCATGCGGGCGGTCTCGAAGCAGTGCGTCGCGTTGTTGCGGTCAGAGTACATCGGCGGCGGGGGCGGTCAATAGGCGGGACATGACCTTACTACGCGCGATGGCCGCATTTGGATGCAGACCAAAGTCGCATGCATCCAAACGCCGCCGCCCTGCGTAGAAGCGATACGAACTCCAGAGGAAGCGCTTTCATGGCCGCTGAGGCCCCTTCGGCACGCAATTCGCCCTTACGCCACACGCTGCGCCGGTGGTTCGACACCTCGGCAAGTGAACCCTGTGTGGACGCAGCGTCTGCGCGGCGTGTGGACTGGTTGCGCGCCCTGCCCTTTGGGTTGCTCCACCTGGGCTGTCTGGGGGTAATCTGGGTGGGTGCCTCCTGGACCGCCTTTGGGGTTGCCGTTGCGCTCTACGCCGTGCGGATGTTTGCCATCACCGGCTTCTATCATCGCTATTTCTCTCATAGAACTTTCACTACCTCACGCCCGGTGCAGTTTGCTTTTGCCGTCATCGGCGCGGCAAGCGTCCAGCGCGGCCCGTTGTGGTGGGCTGCGCATCATCGACATCATCACCGACACGCGGATCAGCCGCAGGACCCGCATTCACCCAACCATGGTGGATTCTGGCGCAGCCACATGGGGTGGTTCCTCACCCGCGAGGCGTTCGCCACGGATTTCAGCCGCATTCCCGACCTGGCCCGCTTTCCCGAACTGCGCTGGCTGGACAGATTCGACACGACAGTGCCGGTGCTGCTGGCGGTTGCGCTGTATGCATTGGGTGAAGCGCTGGCGCATTCCGCTCCGGCGCTGCACACCAGCGGCCCACAGTTGCTTGTGTGGGGCTTCTTCATCTCCACCGTTGTACTGTTCCATGCAACGGTCACCATCAATTCGCTGGCACACCGTTTTGGCCGGCGTCGTTTTCCCACCCAGGACGACAGTCGCAACAACCTTTGGCTGGCCCTGCTGACCTTTGGCGAGGGCTGGCACAACAACCACCACTTCTTTCCGGGAACAGTTCGGCAGGGCTTCCGCTGGTGGGAAGTCGACATCACCTGGTACGGGCTGCGCGGCATGGCGGCACTGGGCCTGGTCAGCGGTCTGAAGCCGATCCCGGAATGGGTATTGACCAAGGCGAGGTACTGAACATGCGCATCGCGGTCATTGGCTCGGGCATTGCAGGGTTGGCCACCGCTTATTGGCTGGATGGCGAACATGAAGTCACGCTGTTCGAAGGCGAGGACTACCTGGGAGGGCACACCCACACCCACGACGTGACAGTGGCCGGCCGGAACATGGCAGTGGACACCGGCTTCATCGTGTTCAATCCGCAGCACTACCCGCTGCTCAGCGGCCTGTTCGACGAACTGGGCGTGGCCTCGCAACCCACCACCATGAGTTTTTCGGTGCACAGCGAGCGCAGCGGGATGGAGTACAACGCCACCTCACTGGACGGGTTGTTCTGCCAGCGTCGCAACCTGGTTTCACCACGGTTCTGGGGCATGCTGCGCGACCTGCGACGCTTCTATCGCGAAGCGCCCGCGCTGCTTGACGAGCCCGAAGGCCCCACCCTGGGCCAGTATCTGCGCCGTCACGGCTATGGAACCGCCTTCGTGCAGGAGCATCTGCTGCCGATGGCCTCGGCGCTGTGGTCTTCACCCAGCGCGCAGATTCTGGACTTCCCGGCCCGGTATCTTGTGCAGTTCATGGCCAACCACCAGATGCTGCAGATGACCGAGCGCCCCACCTGGCGCGTGGTCAGGGGCGGCTCGGCGCGCTACATCGACGCCCTGCGTGCGCGCTGGCACGTACGCGAACGCATTGGCTGCCCGGTGTACCGGGTAGAGCGCACCGGCTGGGGGGCCCTGGTGCATACCCTCACCGCAGTGGAAGGGTTTGACCATGTGGTGTTCGCCTGCCACAGCGACGAAGCGCTGGCGATTCTGAAGGACCCCGACCCGATCGAGCACGACGTGCTGGGTGCGATCCAGTACCAGCCGAACCAGGCCGTGCTGCACACCGATGCGTCGTTGCTGCCGCGCAACCGCAAGGCATGGGCGGCGTGGAATGCGCACATCCCACACGACACCCAAGCGCCCTGCACCGTGAGCTATTACATGAATGCCCTGCAGGGGCTTCCCGGCGACACCCCGCTGATTGTCACCCTCAACCGCACCGCTGACATCGACCCATCGAAGATACTGCGGCGTTGCTACTACGCTCACCCGGTGCATGACCACGCCGCGGTGCGGGCGCAGGAACGCTGGGCCGAGGTGCAGGGCCGGCGCAACACCTGGTTTGCCGGGGCGTATTGGGGCTGGGGCTTCCATGAAGACGGCATCCGCAGCGCGCGTCGCGTTGTTGACGCTTTGCGCGCGGCCACCGCGGGCCAGGAAGAGGTGCCGTGGGAGGTGGCCATCGCATGAGCGCAAGCGCGCTGTATGTCGGGCAGGTCACGCATCGCCGGCACCGGCCGCACGCGCATGCTTTCAGTTACCCGATTGCCCAGCTGCTGATCGATCTGGACGAGCTTCCCACGCTGTTCAAGCGGCGCTGGCTGTGGTCGGTGAACAGGCCGAACATCGCCCAGTTCAAGCGCAGCGACTTTCTCGGTGATCCGCAGCAACCCTTGGCCGAGGCCGTTCGCGACCGTGCGGCCGCCGCGCTCGGCTACCGTCCGACCGGTCCGGTTCGGCTGCTGGCCCACCTGCGCTATGGCGGTCATGTGTTCAACCCGGTCAGCTATTACTACTGCTACCAGCCCGACGGCGAACAGCTGGACTGCGTGGTTGCTGAAATCACCAACACGCCCTGGAAGGAGCGACATGCCTACGTACTGCCGGTCGCCGAGGCGCAGAGGCAGGGCCGCGCCCTGCGCTGGCAGTTCGACAAGGCGTTCCATGTGTCGCCCTTCATGTCCATGGATTGCCGCTACGACTGGCGGTTCACGCCACCCGGTGATGACCTGGCGGTCCACATGCAGGTCTGGCGTAACGGTGAGCGGCAATTCGACGCCACCCAGCACCTGCACCGGCGCCCGCTGGACGGCCCGGGCCTGGCCCGGGTACTGCTGCGCTACCCACTGATGACCGTGCAGGTGGTCGCCGCGATCCATTGGCAGGCATTGCGGCTTTGGCTGAAACGCAACCCCGTATACGACCATCCCACGCTTTCTGGAAAACGCACATGAGCCACGTTTCACCCGACATTCCGGTGCCCCGTCTCACTGCATTGGAGGGCTTCCTGCGTGGGCGGCTGCTGGCTCAGCTCGCGCCGCTTCAGGACGGTTGCCTGAGGGTCCGTGACGCGCGTGGTGAGATCATGCTGGGCCAATCCCGGCCAGACGCGCCCGCCGTCGCCGTCACCATCACCGATCCCACCTTCTATCGCAAGGTCGCCGCGCAGGGCAGCGTGGGTGCCGGCCAGTCCTACATCGACGGTGATTGGGAGTGCGATGACCTGGTCGGGCTGGTGCGCCTGCTGGTGCGCAACCGGCACCTGCTGGATGGGATGGAACGCGGTCCAGCGCGGCTCGGCGGTGCACTGCTCAATCTGTGGAACCAGCTGCGCCGCAATACGCGGGCAGGCAGCCGCCGCAACATCGCCGCACACTACGACCTGGGCAATGACTTTTTCTCGTTGTTCCTGTCACCAGACCTCATGTACTCGTCGGCGCTGTTCGCAGCTGAGGACGAGTCGCTGGAGGTGGCATCCACGCGCAAGCTGGACCGCATCTGCCAGCAGCTGCGCCTGCAACCCGGTGACCGCGTAGTCGAAATCGGTACCGGCTGGGGCGGCTTTGCGCTGCATGCGGCCACCCACTACGGCTGCCATGTCACCACCACGACCATCTCCGCCGAGCAGTACGCCCTCGCCCGCCAGCGGGTCAAGGCGGCCGGCCTGCAGGACCGGGTGACCGTGCTGATGCGCGACTACCGTGACCTCGACGGCCAATACGACAAACTGGTTTCCATCGAGATGATCGAGGCCATTGGTGCCGAGTTTCTGGAGGTCTATTTCGCCACCCTGCAACGGCTGCTCAAGCCGACCGGCCTGGCGCTGCTGCAGGCCATCACTATTGAGGATCACCGCTATGAGCAGGCGCTGCGCAGCGTGGATTACATCAAGCGCTTCGTGTTCCCTGGCAGCTTCATTCCTTCGCTCAGCGCCATCGCCCAGGCCAAGGCCACGGCCAGCGACCTGCAGATGATCCAGCAGTTCGACTTCGGCCATTCATACGCGCTCACACTTCGTGCCTGGCGCAAGCGGTTCATGGGGCAGCGGCTGCTGGTGCGTGCCCAGGGCTTCGACGAGCGTTTCATCCGTTTGTGGGAGTTCTACCTGGCGTATTGCGAAGGCGGCTTCCTGGAGCGCTCGATCGGCGTGTCGCACCTGCTGCTGGCGCGACCGGATTATCGCCCGCCGCTGGAAGGAGGGGCGTCATGACGCCGCTATGGTGGGTGCTGCTGTACGCGGTGATCATCATGAGCTGGGGCTGGGCCTGGCAGCGCCGGCACCACAACATCGGCGTGGTCGACGTATTGTGGGCCAAGGGCGTCGCCGCTGGCGCGCTGCTGCTGGCCTGGCTGGGTGACGGGGCGCACGCGCCGCGCATTGCGCTTGCGGTGCTGGGCGGGCTTTGGGGAAGCCGGCTCGCGTTGCACCTGTGGCAGCGCGTGCGCCATGAGGCCGAAGACGGCCGCTATCAGTACCTGCGCAAGCACTGGGACGGCCACCAGGGGAAGATTTACGGGTTCTTCCTGGCCCAGGCACTGCTGGTGGTGCTGTTCGCCCTGCCCTTCGCTGCCGTGGCCGCCAACCCGCGCGAGGGTTTCAGCGCCTGGATCGCTGCCGCGATTGCCGTGTGGCTGCTCAGTGTGGGCGGAGAGGCGCTGGCAGACCGCCAACTGGCGCGCTTCCGCGCCAACCCGGCCAACAAGGGCCACACCTGCCGGGATGGGCTGTGGCGCTATTCGCGGCACCCCAACTATTTCTTCGAATGGCTGCACTGGTTCAGCTACGTGCTGCTGGCCGTAGGTTCGCCGCTGTGGTGGCTGGCATGGAGCGGGCCAGTGGTGATGTATGTCTTCCTGCGCTACCTCAGTGGCGTGCCCTTCACCGAAAAGCAGGCGCTGCGTAGCCGCGGTGAGGACTACCGCCGCTATCAGCTGACCACTCCGATGTTCTTTCCCTGGTTTCCCCGTCGCACCTCTGAGGGTACGTCATGAGCACCATCATCCCTGTGCAGCCGCCCGCCCAGGCCGAAGTCGGACTGACCGGCTGGGCCGAGCGTGGCTGGATTCCCGACACTGCGCTGCGCTGGGGCATCCGCCGTATGTGCGGACAGCGCCTTCAGGACGAACTGGCAGGTGGCGCGCATGCGCAGCAGCAGCGCTTCGGGCGCATGCTGTCCGAGCTTTCAGGCAGCCCGTTGGCGCTGCATGTCGATGAAGCCAACCGCCAGCACTACGAAGTACCCGCCGATTTCTTCAAGGCCTGCCTGGGTCCCCGCCTCAAGTACAGCGGTTGCTTCTACCCCACTGGCAAGGAAACCCTGGCCGAGGCCGAAGAGGCCATGCTCAGCCTGTACGGTGCGCGGGCCGGGCTGGCCGATGGCCAGGACATACTGGAACTGGGCTGCGGCTGGGGCTCGCTGACCCTGTGGATGGCCGAGCGCTTCCCGAACGCGCGCATCACCGCGGTGTCCAACTCGCGCAGCCAGCGCAGCCACATCATGGAGCAGTGCCTGCTGCGTGGCCTGCACAATGTGCAGGTGCTTACCCGTGATGTGAACCAGCTGGTGCTGCCGGCTACCTCGTTCGACCGTTGCGTGTCGGTGGAGATGTTCGAGCACATGCGGAACTACGAGACCCTGCTCAGCCGCATCGCCGGTTGGTTGCGGCCGGACGGCGCCCTGTTCGTGCACATCTTTGCCCATCGCACGCTGATGTATCCGTTTGAGACGGGCGGCGAGGACGACTGGATGGGCCGCCACTTCTTTACAGGTGGCCTGATGCCGGCGGCCGACACCCTGCTGCACTTCCAGAACGACCTGCGGCTGCAGGACCGTTGGTTGATCGATGGCACCCATTACGAAAAGACCGCCAACCACTGGCTGGCCAACCAGGACGCCGCCCGCGCGGCGGTCATGCCGATCCTCACCCAGACCTACGGTGATGCCGCGGTCCTGTGGTGGCAACGCTGGCGCATGTTCTGGATGGCCTGCGCCGAGCTGTTCGGCTATGACAACGGCCAGCAATGGCTGGTGGCGCATTACCTGTTCCGCCCGCGCTGAAGGAGGCTGCCATGCGTCTGCTCACAATGATCCCGCTGCTCACCGTTGCACTGCTTGGCGGTGCCTGTAGCGCCCGCGACCTGCCGCCACTGCCGCGCATGGATGCGGTCGACGTACCGCGCTTCATGGGCGACTGGTATGTGATCGCACATATTCCCACCCGCCCCGAGCGCGAGGCATTTGACGCGATTGAAAGCTATGCATTGCGCTCGGATGGCCGGATCCAGACCACCTTTACCTACCGCAAGGGCAGTTTCCAGGCACCGAAGCGGACCATGAATCCAATCGGGCGCGTGGAAAAGCAAGGCAACGGCGCGGTGTGGGGCATGCAGTTCGTGTGGCCGATCCAGGCCGAGTACATCATTTCCTGGCTGGACCCGGGATATACGCAGACGATCGTGGCACGCAGCAAGCGCGACCATGTGTGGTACATGGCGCGCACGCCGCAGGTTTCGGAGGCGGATTACCAAGCCGCTGTGCAGCGGATCAAGGCGTTGGGGTATGACGTGAACAAGTTGAGGCGGGTGCCGCAGTCGAAGCGGTGATCCGGCGATCGTGTTGGTTATATGCTGTGTTTGTTGCCTTGGTAGAGGCGGTCGCAAGACGCCTGCCGGTAACGGTGATCGGCGCTTTAACGCATGGACGCCACCGGGCTAACGTCTCCCTTCAACCTTCATGCCTCACCGGGCGTTGCGCCGTTGCCGGCAGGCGTCCTGCGACCGCGTATAGCGAATCTACTGAAGCCGACTAAGTAGCTTTACAGAGGTCACTTCGTCCGCGAAATGGTCCACTGCCCTCCTCCCCCGCGCAGGAAGGCAACGCCATGGCCAAGCCGCCGTTCAAAGGTGTAATCAAGCTCGACATCCGCGATTCCAATGCTGACTGGGCTCCGTTCCTGCCGCCGACCGCGCCGAAAGACGCCCCCAACATCCTGATCGTGCTCTACGACGACACCGGCCAAGCCGCGTGGGAACCCTACGGCGGCGCGATCAACATGCCCACGCTGCAGAAACTGGCCGACAACGGCCTTACCTACACCCAATGGCACACCACCGCACTTTGCTCCCCCACCCGTTCCTGCTTCCTTACCGGGCGCAACCATCACCTGAATGGGATGTCCGCGATCACCGAAGCCGCCAACGGCTTCCCCGGCTGGAGCGGTCGCGTGCCGGAAGAATGCATGTCGGTGGGCCAGGTGCTGCAGGACAACGGCTACAGCACCTTCTGGATCGGCAAGGACCACAACGTGCCCGAGCAGGATATCTGCGCAGGCGGTCCAAAATCCGAATGGCCGCTGCAGAAGGGCTTCGACCGCTATTACGGTTTCCTCGGCGGTGAAACCAACCAGTGGTACCCGGACCTGACCCAGGACAACGTCTTCATTGACCAGCCCTACAGCCCGGAAGACGGCTACCACCTGTCGCGCGACCTGGCTGACCAGGCCCTGCAGATGATCCGCGACCAGAAGGCGTCCAACCCCAACAAGCCCTGGTTCCTGTGGTTCTGCCCAGGTGCGAATCACGCCCCGCATCACGCACCCAAGGAGTACATCGACAAGTACAAGGGCAGGTTCGACGAGGGCTATGACGCCTACCGCAAGTGGGTGGTGCCGCGCATGATCGAGAAAGGCATGCTGCCGGCCGGAACGGTGGTGCCGGACTTCAACCCCATGCCCGAGGACCAAGCCAACCCCGCGGACTACGTGAAGCCCTGGGACACCCTGAGCGCCGACGAAAAACGCCTGTTCGCGCGCATGGCCGAGGTGTATGCCGGCTTCTCCGAGTACACCGACGCGCAGGTCGGCCGCATCGTCGAGTATCTGGAGAAGAGCGGCCAGCTTGAGAACACCATCATCTTCTACTGCTCCGACAACGGAGCGTCCGGTGAAGGCAGCCCGACCGGGTCGGTGAACGAGAACAAGTTCTTCAACAACTACCCGGATTCGCTGGAAGAGAACCTGAAGTACATCGATGTACTCGGCGGCCCAGAAACCTACAACCATTACCCCACTGGCTGGGCAGCCGCCTTCTCGGCCCCGTACAAGATGTTCAAGCGCTACTCCGAATACGCGGGCGGCACCTGCTGCCCGATGGTGATCCACTGGCCCAAGGGCATCAAGGCCAAGGGTGAGGTGCGAAACCAGTACCACCACGCGGTGGACATCGTGCCGACCATTCTGGAGTCCATCGGCCTTGTGATGCCCGACAGCTATCGCGGGGTGAAGCAGCATCCACTCTCCGGCGTGTCGATGAAATACAGCTTTGAGAAGGATGGCCCCACCCAGAAGAAGCGCCAGTATTACGCCATGCTGGGCACGCGTGGCATCTGGGAGAACGGCTGGAAGGCCGCCGCCGTGCATGCACCGTTGACGAGCAAGGGCCACTTCGACCAGGATCGCTGGGAGCTCTACAACGTGGATGAGGACCGGTCCGAATCGAAAGACCTGGCCAAGGAACATCCGGACAAGCTGAAAGCACTGGTAGACGCGTGGTTCGCCGAGGCCGAGGCCAACAACGTGCTGCCGCTGGATGACCGCACCGCAGCGGAGGTGCTGGGCACCGAGCGCCCGAGTACCGAAGCACCGCGCGAACGCTACATCTACTATCCCGGCACCTCGCCGGTACCGGAGGGCGTGGCGGTGAACGTGCGCGGCCGCTCGTACAAGATCATTGCCGAGGTGGAAATCAAGGATGCTGATGCCTCCGGGGTGATCTTCGCGCATGGGTCGCGGTTTGGCGGACACAGCCTGTTCATCAAGAACCGGAAGCTCTACTACGTGTACAACTTCCTCGGCATCAAGCCGGAGCAGGCGTTTGTGTCCAAAACCGAGCTGAAGCCGGGTACGTGGACGTTGGGCATGGAATTTGAACGTACTGGCCAGGGTGAGCATGGTGAATCGCTGGGCAATACCAAACTCTATGTCAACGACAAGGTGGAAGCCGAAGGCGACATGAAGACCCAGCTGGGCAAGTTCACGCTGTCCGGTGACGGGCTGTGTATCGGGCGCGACAGTGGCGATGCGGTGAGTGCGGAGTACAAGACACCCGGCGAGTTCAAGGGTGGCGAGATTCTGGCCGTAGGCGTCACTGTGGAGAAGGCGCAGTATCTGGATCTGGAGAAGCTGGCGGCGGCCGCGTTTGCAGCGGATTGACCAACAACCCGTAGAGCCACGCCCTGCGTGGCCTCGCGGACTGTGTAAACTCCGCGCATCACCGGCACGGAATGAAACACATGCTCCCAGGCAAGCGCGCCGCCCAGGTCATCGTCGGCCTCTACGCTCTCGCCTGCCTCGGCGGGCTTGCCGTAATGCTGGTTGGCACCCAAGGCCTGTTCGGAGTCCCCGCCGACGGCCTGGCCGCGGCGGTGGCGCTGATGCTGGCCATGCCGTGGTCGCTGTTGTTCATGGCACTGAGCGTGGAAACCCCAGCAGCGTTCATCGCCCTGATCGTGCTGGCGATGGTGTTGAACGGCCTGATCCTGTGGGGCTTGATCTGGCTGCTGCGCAAGGCGGTAGCATCGCTCATGTAGAGCCGGGCTTGCCCGGCTGCGTGCAGCCGAAAACGAACGCGTGGTTGCCGGCCAGCGGCCGGCACTACACGTCGCATGTGCGCCAACAGCAGCCGCGCAAGCCCGGCTCTACGCACGGCATCCGCGATTCCGCAGCGCGGCTCAATGTGTGAAGCACTTCCCAGTTTGACTCGCGTCAAAAATAGGCGCACCGTAAAAATGCGGCCAGACCCTTGTTGTTCGGTATCGCAGTTGTGTTCTTGATGCCAGGGAATGGCCGTAACGAAAGGGCGTTCATCATCGAACGTCCTCATCGCAACAACACAAGGAGAATGCCAAATGCAACTGAATGACGATGTCGTTTCAGGCTGGCTCAACGGTGCTGACAGCGT
Organism: Stenotrophomonas maltophilia; assembly: GCA_050983615.1. Taxonomy (GTDB): domain Bacteria; phylum Pseudomonadota; class Gammaproteobacteria; order Xanthomonadales; family Xanthomonadaceae; genus Stenotrophomonas; species Stenotrophomonas maltophilia_AZ. The sequence continues at coordinate 2,403,190 of CP158958.1, forward strand.
AGATGGCTGCGACAATCCGGCCGGTTCCCTTTTCATCTATGGCCAGCAGGCGACCGACGCTGCATTGACCCACGCTGCCCCGATGCTCGCCACCGGCGGTGCTGCCACCCTGTGCACCACGACTGCCTCTGTGGTGAACAACTGCCTTTGTTGCTGATCTGAGCTGTACCGGCGCGCAGTGGCTTCACGCTGCTGCGCGCCGTCGCGCGGGCCGTCGCCTGCGTCACACCATTACAGACTGCAGGGGATGCAATGACCGTCGCAACTGCCGCCGAAACCTTTTCGCGCATCGTGCACCACCGGCTTTCCGCGCATCGCGCCCAACTACAGACCGGATTGCAGCAGCTTTCCCCCGGACTTGCTCCAGAAGAAGCTGAACGCCTGTTCGAACAGTCCTATGCCGCCCTGCATGCCAATGCACAGCTGAAGCTCAATCGCGTGCTGCTGCTTGAACTGCACGCCGGCGTGCGCAGCGGTCAGATTTCCGCGACCAGCACGGCGGAGCAGCTGCAGCAGTTCGAGGTTTGGGCCACGACGCCCTCTTTCGCCATTCATGTGGCGCAGCGCTATCCACCGCTGGATACGCGGCTGGACGGTGTTGCCCACGCGTACATCAGCGCCGTTGTTGAACTGGGCGCGCGTATCGTCAGCGACCGCGAGGCGCTACGCGCATTGCTGCAGGTGCCTGCCGGCAAACTGCTCAAGGTCGCCTTCGGCTCCGGCGACACCCACGGGGGTGGGCGTGCCGTGGCAGCCGTGACCTTTGAAGGCGGCACGGTCATGTACAAGCCGCGTTCCCTGCGCATCGACGTGGTGCTGGACGCATTTCTGGACGCCGTGTTCCCGAACGATCCGCTGCGGGTACGGATTCCTCGCGTGCTTGACCGGGGTGCCCACGGGTGGGCCGCGTTTGCCGCCCATCGCTACTGCAACGACGATGCCCAGCTGGCACGCTACTACCAGGGCCTGGGTCACTGGCTGGCGGTGCTGCGCCTGATCGGCGGCACCGACATCCATCTGGAGAACCTGATTGCGGTCGGCCCGACCCCGGTGGTGATCGATGCCGAGAGCGTGTTCTGCCTGCCGATCGAGATGGCGGCCTCCGGCTATGGCAACGCGCATGATCTGGCCGCCATGTTGATGCGCAACTCCGTGTTACGTACCGGAATCGTGCCGTTCCGCACTTCCGGGCTGGGCATGGACGGCGTGGATCTTTCCGCCGCCGGTGCGCTGCCCGGCGAACAACCCAAGGTGCGGGTGCCGGTGCTCATGGAGGTAGCGAACACGCCGCCGCGTCTGGGCATGATGGAAACCGAGTTCGCCCCGGCACAGAATCATCCGTCTCCCCGCCCGGATGTATCGCGGTTCTGGGACGAAATCAGCACCGGGTTCATGGCCGCCAGCGATCGCCTTCGCGAACTGGATCGCGGCGGTCGCCTGCACGATCTGCTGGCTCCATTTGACGGCTGCGAGGTCCGCGAGATCAAGCGTCCCACCATGGCGTACGCCGAGATCGGCCGCATGCTGTGGCACCCGGCCTCGTTGCACAACGAACCGGCAGCGGTGGAGCGCGCGCTCGACCTGCTGGTCCGCAATGCGGCCATCGCACCGGCTGCATCGGCAGAACCGGCAGAGGTGTTGCAGGAAATCGACGACATGCGCTTCGGAGACATTCCTCTGTTCACCGCCGTTCTGGATGTGGAACGTATCAGCACGGTCGTGGACAACTGGCGTGCGATGCGCATCGACCTGGAAGAAGTGACCATCCGCAGCACGCTGGTGGCGACCGACCTCAACGAACACGCCATGGTCCGCGCCGAAGCGCGCGATGGCTTCTCCTACGCTGCAAAGGCACCGCATGGCGATGCACTGGAAGTCCGTCGGCGACGACAGGCGGTTGAAGCCGTCAACAATCTGATCCGGCTCTCGATTCGCGGCAACGACGGTACGATGACCTGGATCACCCCTGAGATCACCCAGAGCGGCTGGACCGTGCGGCCGGTGCAGCCCGACGTGTACTTCGGGCTTGGCGGCATCGCCTTCAGCCTGGCGGCCTACCATCGGGAGGTGCAGCAGGGCCGCGCGGATGCTGTGCCGGGTGTGCAGGCCGCGATGGACGGGGCCATCGACCTCTACCAGCGCATGTGCGCGCGCGACCTGCCCGATGTTGGCGGCGGCCTGGTCGGTGCCGGCTCGCGGGTCTGGACCCTGCTGGCCCTGCATGACCTGCTGGGACGCGCGGATCTGCTGGATGCGGCGCGCGAGGCTGCGGCCAGTCTGGGAAGTACAGATTTTTCCGAGGTTCCAAAGTACGAAATGCTTGACGGCGTATCCGGTGCGATCGTGCCGCTCATCGGTCTGGCCGACGCGACTGGCGAGGCACGTTGGCTGGCCATTGCCGCGACGGCCGCGCGTCGCCTGCAGGCCACCGCCATCGTCGACGCTGGCGGCGCACGCTGGCCCTCACCGCAGTTCGATGAACCCATTGGCGGCTTTGGTCACGGTGCGCTGGGCATTGGCTGGGCGCTGGCCCGGCTGGCGCTGACCGAGGCCGGAACGGCGCAGGAACGTGCCGCGTGGCAGGCCTTGGCCGAAGGCGCTTTTGCCTTCCAGGACGCCCTGTTCGAACCGGAGACCGGGCGCTGGCGCGACCTGCACCTGAAGGATGGGCAGAAGACCTTCCCCACCTGGTGCCATGGCAGCGTGGGAATGGGGCTGGCGGCCGGCGACCTGTACGCCCGAACCGGGGACCCCGCATATCTGCGCGATCTACGTCGCGCGGTTACCGACGCCAACGGCCGTTGGGGCTTCAGCCATACCCTCTGTCATGGGGACCTTTCAACCCGGGAACTGCTGGTCAAGGCGGCGCAACTGGATCCGCAGGGTTGCCCCTATCCGGTGGATACCGCCGCCATGGAGGTGATCTCGTCGATCGAGGAGCACCGGGGAATGGTCGGCGGCCTGACCCGTGCGGCATTCACTCCCGGCCTGATGATCGGGCTCGCCGGTGCAGTGTATGGGTTCTGTCGCATGCACCCGGATTGCAACCTGCCTTCGCCGTTGCTTCTGGAACGCATGACGCAGGCACCCGTAGTCCCGGGTCATGCCCGGCACCTTCACGCCGACGCAGTTCTCGCGTAGAGCCGGGCTTGCCCGGCTGCTCTTCGCATGTGCGCCAACCGCAGCCGGGCAAGCCCGGCTCTACGTGGCTGCTCTTCGCTGTGCCAACCGCAGCCGGGCAAGCCCGGCTCTACCGGAGCTGTTATCGGCGTGGTAGAAAGGCGACCGCCCCCACCGTCCTTTCTGCCGAGGCACCATGTCTCCTGCGTGGACCAATCCCTACGGCCAGCCGATTGGCATGCCCCTGCCCGGCTGGCGCGCGCGACAGCGCCCGAATGCGATCACCCTGCAAGGGCGCTTCTGCCGGCTGGAGCCACTGGACCCCGCCGTGCATGGCCAGGCGCTGGCCGAAGCCTACGCACTCGCCAATGAACCGCGTGACTGGACCTACATGGCCAGTGGACCGTTCGACTCTGACGCGGCCTTTTTCCAGTACCTGTCAACCGCCGCACGCAGTGACGACCCGCGCCACTACGCCGTGGTCGATGCCCGCAGCGGTCGCGCCACCGGCACGCTGGCGCTGATGCGCCAGGACCCTGCCAATGGCGTCATCGAAGTCGGCCATGTGATGTTCTCCCCGTTGCTGCAGCGCACGCCGGCAGCAACGGAAGCGCAGTTCCTGCTGATGCACTACGTATTCGACGTGCTCGGCTACCGCCGTTACGAATGGAAGTGCGACAGCCTCAATGCCGGCTCGCGCAAGGCGGCCGAGCGGCTGGGCTTCCAGTTCGAGGGCATCTTCCGCCAGGCGCTGGTGTACAAGAATCGCAACCGCGACACCGCATGGTTTTCGGTGATCGACCGCGAATGGCCGAAGCTGGATGAAGCCTTCACGGCCTGGCTGGCGGCCGACAACTTCACCAGCGAAGGTACACAGAAGCGTGTGCTGACCGCGTGTCGCGCCGATATCGAAGCCACGTAGAGCCGGGCTTGCCCGGCTGAAGCTTTCGCGTGATCTGAAAGACAGCCACGTAGAGCCGGGCTTGCCCGGCTGAAGCTTTCGCGTGATCTGAAAGACAGCCACGTAGAGCCGGGCTTGCCCGGCTGAAGCTTTCGCGTGATCTGTAAGACAGCCGGGCAAGCCCGGCTCTACGCATTTCCCGAGTATGTCAGCCCCCCGGCAGGTGCCCGGCATTTCCCGGGTATATCAGCCCCCAGCAGGTGCCCGGCAATTCCCGGGTATGTCAGCCCCCCAGCAGGTGCCCGGCAATTCCCGGGTATGTCAGCCCCCCGTCAGTTGCCGGACACCGCCCGGGCTCAGCCCCCGGCAGGTGCTGGCGTTTCGGCCACCGGCGCAGCCTGCACCGGCACATCCGGGGTAATTCGCCACACAGTATTGGCCAGATCATCGGCCACGATCAGCGCGCCCTTCGGGTCAAGGGTCACGCCGACCGGGCGACCGCGGGTCTTCCCATCCTCACCCCGGAATCCGGTCGCGAAGTCCACAGGCTCACCGGTCGGCTTGCCATTACTGAAGGGCACGAACACGACCTTGTAGCCCACAGGCGGATTACGGTTCCAACTGCCGTGTTCGCCGACGAACACACCTTCGGCAAACGCGCTGCCCATCACCGGCGACGAGAAGGTCACGCCCAGCGCCGCCACGTGCGAACCAAGCGCGTAGTCCGGAGTAAGCGCGGTGGCAACCAGTTCCGGCTTCTGCGGCATCACCCGGGTATCCACGTGCTTGCCCCAGTAGCTGTAGGGCCAGCCATAGAAACCACCCTCTTTGACCGAGGTCAGGTAGTCGGGCACCAGGTTCGGACCGATCTCATCACGTTCGTTGACCACCGCGTACAGCGTGCCGGTACCCGGCTGCACGGCCAGCGCAGTAGGATTGCGGATACCGCTGGCATAGGTACGGTGCGCGCCGGTCTGGGCGTCGATCTCCCACACCACGGCACGATCCACTTCCACATCCATGCCGCGTTCGCTGACGTTGCTGTTGGAGCCGATGCCCACGTACAAGTGGCGCCCGTCCGCACTGGCCGCCAAGGACTTGGTCCAGTGGTGGTTGATCGCCGACGGCAGATCCGTGACCTTGACCGGCGCGGCGCTGGCCTTGGTTTCGCCCTCGGTGTAATCGAAGCGGACCAGGGCGTCCTGGTTGGCCACGTAGATGGCATTGCCGATCATCGCCAGCCCGTAGGGGGCATTGAGCTTGTCAGCGAACACCGTCTTCAGTTCGTAGACACCGTCGCCATCAGCGTCACGCAACAGGGTCAGACGGTTGCCGCTCTTGACCTCGGTGTTGCCCTTGGCCTTGATCTTGCCAGCAATGACATCCTTGGGCTTGAGCGGCTTGGCGCTGCCACCGCGTCCCTCAGCGACCAGAATATCGCCGTTGGGCAGGACCAGGGTCTGCCGCGGGATGGCCAGGTCGGTGGCGATGGCGCGAACGGAATAGCCCTTCGGCACGGTCGGCACCTGGTCACCCCAGGCCGTGGGCTGGGCGATGGTCATGTCCGGCATCACGCCACGGTGCGGCTTCGGCAATTCCGGTGCATTACCATACTGGGCCATGTCGGGGGCCTTCTGCCCACTGCAGGCGGCCAGGGCCGCGCTCAGTGCAGACAGGCTGATGATCTTGAAGGCGCGGCTCATCGCACACCTCCCGCGTTGCGCAGGCAGCACAGGCCAAGCACCGTGGCGACCAGCGCCAACAGGGTCAGAATGACCGACATCACCAGCCCGCCAGGCATCACCGCCCAGGCATCACGGGCGTGGTGCAGCGAGTTGACGAAACCCAGCACCCAGGTGATGGCCAGCACAATGACGTAGGCGAAGCGGCGGCTGCCGCGCACCAGGCCGACCACCCCGCTCAAAAGGGCCAGCGTGGTCAGCACCATGGCACCGACCAGCAGCCAGGCCGCAAAGTTGGCCCATTGGATCTGGTAGGTGCTCCAGTACGCGTAGTCAGCCAGCAGCGTGGCCAGGTAGAACGGGAACACCCCGCCGAGGAAGGCCGCGTGCAGCGGATGGATGACCCAGGGGCGGGTCACGACGACAGTTGAAGCCATGGAGGTCTCCTGCAGTGGACAGAGCGCTGTTGGCAGCGAGGGGAGCCGGTTCATCCTGCCAGAGCCGGCGTGACGGTGGGATTGACCTTAGGTTTGATTGTGCAAAGCCTTGGTGTGTGCGGCGTGTCACCATGTACGGGTTATCACGAAGTGCTGTCATGTCCAACGAATCCACGCCCCCGGCCGCAGCGAAGCTGCCTGACTCCACCGCCCCTGCCCCGTCAGGCTTCGCCGTCCGCATCGTCGGTGCCGCCGCCGTCGCGCACCTGCTCAACGACATGATCCAGGCGGTGCTGCCGGCGGTGTATCCGCTGTTCAAGGCCGAATTCGCGCTGAGCTTCGGCCAGATCGGCGTGCTCGGGCTGGTCTACCAGATTACCGCCTCGCTGTTGCAGCCGTGGATCGGCATGTACACCGACAAGCATCCACTGCCCTATCTGCTGCCAGCCGGCATGGTCGCCACGTTCGTGGGAATCGCGATGATGGCCTTGGCGGGCAGTTACGAAATGCTGCTGGTGGCCGCAGCGGTGATCGGCATCGGCTCGGCCACGTTCCATCCAGAAGCGTCGCGCGTGGCGCGCATGGCCTCCGGCGGGCGCTTCGGTACCGCGCAGTCCACATTCCAGGTGGGCGGCAACAGCGGCCAGGCGCTGGGACCGCTGCTGGCTGCTGCGGTGGTGATTCCCCACGGCCAGCGCGCCATCGGCTGGTTCCTGGTGGTGGCGTCCATCGGTATCGCGGTGCTGTTCCGGCTGGGGCGCTGGTCCAGCCGCCACCGCACCGCCAGCTTGAACAGCCTGTCGCGCGCGCAGGGCGTGGGCCTGGGCCGCAACAAGGTCATCCAGGCCATCGGTGTGATCGCGGTACTGATGTTCGCCAAGTTCGTCTACATCGCCTCGATCACCAACTACTTCACGTTCTATCTGATAGAGCGCTTCGGGCTGAGTGTGCAGCAGAGCCAGGTCTACCTCTTCATCTTCCTGGCCTCGGTGGCGCTGGGCACCTTCATGGGCGGCCCGGTCGGCGACCGCATCGGTCGCAAGGCGGTCATCTGGATCTCGTTCCTGGGCGTGGCTCCGTTCGCTCTGGCCCTGCCCTACGCGAATCTGTTCTGGACTGCGATGTTGGCGGTAGCGATTGGACTGGTGATGTCCTCGGCGTTTGCCGCGCTGGTGGTGTATGCGCAGGAAGCCGTGCCGGGGCGCGTAGGCCTGGTATCAGGACTGATGTTTGGCCTGATGTTCGGCATTGGCGGCATGGGCGCGGCCGGGCTGGGGCAGCTGGCCGACGCGCACGGCATTGTGTGGGTGTATCACTTCACCTCGTTCCTGCCATTGCTGGGACTGGCGACGGCGTTGTTGCCCAAGACGGCGATGCGGTAATCGAACGATTCGAAATGGCATGGACACGCATGGCGTGTCCTGCATGGGTCATCGTTCGACCCAACATCATTCGACCAACGATGCGTAGTGACACGCCATGCGTGTCAACGCCATGCCGGACCAAGATGCGAGCCCGCCATGCGTGTCATCGGGGTGCGGGACACGTTTGTGCCCGCACCCGTCATCGCATCACTTCGACATCGAATACGGCTGTTCCGCATTCTGACCCGGCCAGGCCTTGTTGGGCTCGGCCTGAAGGGTGAAGTGCAGTTCGCCGCCAGCCAGAATCTCCGAATGACGCAGGAAGGTGCGGTTCAGCGGCTTGCCATTCAGCGTTACCGAACCGACATAGTCATGCCCCTTGCCAACGCCGTCGGCGGTGACCGTGAAGGTCTTCCCATTCGGCAGATTGAGCGAGGCCTTGGGCAGGAACGGACGACCGATGATGTACTCGGCGCTGCCCGGTGCCACCGGGTAGAAGCCCAGTGCGGTGAACACGTACCACGCCGACATCTGGCCCAGGTCGTCATTGCCGGCCAGCCCATCCGGGCGGTCCGCGTACTGCGAGTCCATGATCTGCTTCAAACGCGCCTGGGTCCGCCACGGCTGGCCGCTGTAGGCATACAGGTAGGCCACATGGTGGCTGGGCTCGTTGCCGTGCGCATACCAGCCGATCAGCCCGGTGATGTCTTCCATGTGTTCGAAGATGGACGGGTCCACCTTGGCCTCGAAGACCTCGTCCAATCGTGCCAGCAGTTTGTCCGCGCCACCGTGCGAGGCGGTCAGGCCGGCCACGTCGTGCGGCACGTACCACGAATACTGCCAGGCGTTGCCCTCGGTGTAGTCGGTACCGTAGCCGCTGGCACTGGGATCAAAGGGCGTGCGGAAGCTGCCGTCACGCTTGCGCGCCCGCATGAAGCCGGTATCCGGGTCGAACGCGTTGCGCCAGTTCCCCGCGCGCTTGTCGAAAGTGGCCGCCACATCGGTGCGGCCCATCGCCTGCGCCATGCGCGCGATGGTCCAGTCATCATAGGCGTACTCGAGGGTCTTGCTGGCCGCTTCGCCCTCTTCGTCGATCGGCACCCAACCCAGCTCGCGGTACTGCGCGATGCCGTCATACGGGCCGTAGTTGGCGGTGGCAACCATGGCATCCAGCGCCCTGTTCGCATCGAAGCCACGAATGCCCTTCACGTAAGCATCGGCAATCACCGGTACTGCGTGGTAGCCGATCATGCACCAGGTTTCCTGGCCGTGGAACGACCAAACCGGCAGCATGCCGTAGGCGCTGTGCTGCTGATGCGCCAGCAGCGAATTGACGAAATCACTGCTGCGCTGTTCCGGCTGCACCAGGGTCAGCAGCGGATGCAGGGCGCGGTAGGTGTCCCACAGGGAAAAGGTCGAATAATGCGTGAAGCCTTCGGCCTTATGCACGGCATTGTCCGACCCGCGATACTGGCCGTCGGCGTCCATGAACAGCGTCGGGCCAAGCAGGCTGTGGTACAGCGCCGTGTACAGGCTGCGGCGGTCATGCTCCGGGCCCTGCGCGTCCAGCACCGACAGCGCCTGCTGCCACTGGCTGCGCGCCTGCGCACGGACGCGGTCGAAGTTCTGGTCCCCGGCTTCTGCGTCAAGGTTGGCAATGGCACCGGCCTCGCTCACCGACGAGATCGCAACGCTGACCACCAGCGGCGCATCCAGCTTGCCGAAGTCGAACGTACCCACCAGCTGGCGGCCTTCGATCTGCGGCCGCTGCGCGGGGTTGTTGTGGCCCGGCGGCGGGAAGCCCTTGTAGGCGATGTCGGTTTCGGTGTTGTGCAGTTCGTGGCTTTGCAGCGGCCGCGAGAAGCGCATCGCGAAATAGAGCTGGCGGCCCGGAGCCCAGCCGCGGGTTTCGCGGAAGCCGGTCACAGTGCCGTCGGTATGGATGCGCACGCGTGACCACAGGATCTTGCCCGGGTAGTCGTACAGGCTGGTGCGCAGATCCAGCAGCACCTTGGCCTCCTCGCCCTTCGGATACGTATAACGGTGAACGCCGGTACGCGGGCTGGCAGTCAGCTCAGCACGAACTTTGTAGTCGTCCAGGGTGACCGCGTAATAGCCAGGTTCGGCTACTTCGCGGTCATGATGGAAGCGCGAGGCATAGCCGCTGCGCGGCTTCTCCGGGTCGCCACGCTCCAGGCCAGGCGTGCCGGTATACGGCATGACCAGCACGTCACCGAGGTCGGAATGGCCGCTGCCGGAGAAGTGCGTGTGCGAGAAGCCGACAATGCTGCTGTCGTCGTAGCGATAGCCGGCGGCCCAGTCATATGCCTTCTCACGCGGCTGGATGCGGGTGTCCGGGCTAAGCTGGACCATGCCGAACGGTACCGTGGCACCCGGGTAGGTATGCCCTTCCCCTCCGGTGCCGATGAAGGGATCCACCGCCGCATAGGCGCGCTCCCCGACCGTGGCCGGAGCCGCGCCTGCCGTACCTGCCAGCATCGCCGCTACCGCCAGCCCCACCCACCGTACCGCCCCCACTTTAGCCATGGCGTGATTTAGATCGATTCAAGGAAGCCCGATCGTAGCACCGCTCCCGGAAGCGTGCATGTTGCGTTGCGGATTGGCTTGAAATCGCGGAGCTGGGCGGGGCCGGCCCGCCCTGCCGGGTCAGGTCATGTCCAGAACGGCATCATGCAGGGCGAGGTTCTTCCGGCAGCAACTGCGGCGGCAACATCGGGCGCGACGCATCCACCGTCACCGGGTCATCGCCCTTCACCAGCGCGTGCGCTTCTTCCTCACTGCCCACCGCCGGCGGCGAACCGCGCAGCGGCAGGTTGGCGGTTTCATTGACGAACAGCATGGTGATCAGCCCGATCACCGCTGCGCCCATCAGATAATACGCCGGCACCAACGGATCGCCCGTACGTTCCACCAGCCATGCGGTCACCAGTGGCGTGGTGCCACCGAACAACGACACGGAGATGTTGAAGGCAATCGACAGCGCGCTGTAGCGCACCGGTGTATAGAACAGCGCCGGCAATGTGGACGGCATGGAACTGGTGAAGCACACCAGTGCGATGCCCAGCAGCATCAGCCCGAGGAAGATCAGCCCGTCATGGCCACTGCCGACCAGCAGCAGGCACGGCACCGCCAGCGCAAACAGGGCAATACAGGCCCCGATGATCATCGGTCGACGGCCGAGGCGGTCACTGAACAACCCACCGACGATATTGAGCGGCATCATTACCAGCATCACCAGGATGATCAGCAGCAGGCCCTTGCTTTCGGCATAACCCATGGTAACGCTGAGATAGCTGGGCATGTAGGTCAGCAGCATGTAGTCGGTGACATTGAACACCAGCACCAGGCCCACGCACTTCAGCAGCTGCGGCCAGTGCACGCGCAGCAGTTCACCCAGGCCGGGGCGTTCGTGGTCACGCTTGTCGGCTTCTTCGGCATACGCTTTGAACGCCGGGGTTTCCTCCAGTTTCATGCGCATGTACAGGCCCAGCAGACCGAGCGGACCGGCCACCAGGAACGGTACGCGCCAGCCCCAGTCGAGCATCTGCTCGCTGCTCAGCGCCATGTGCAGGGCGGTAACGGTGGCGGCACCGGCGATGTAGCCGCCCAGCGTGCCAAATTCGAGCCAGCTCCCCATCAGGCCGCGGTTGCGGTCGGTGGAATACTCGGCAATGAAGGTGGCGGCACCACCGTACTCACCCCCGGTGGAAAAGCCCTGCACCAGGCGTGCGAGCAGCAGCAGTGCCGGTGCCCACAGGCCGATGCGTTCATAGGAGGGAATCAGGCCGATGCTGAAGGTGCCCAGCGCCATCAGGATCATGGTGAAAGCCAGCACTTTCTGCCGCCCGTAGCGGTCACCGAGCGGACCAAACACCATGCCGCCCAGCGGGCGCACCAGGAAGGCCACGGTGAAGGTGGCAAAAGTGGCAATCAACTGCGCGGTGGGATTGCTGGAGGGGAAAAACACATGGCCGAGGGTGACGGCCAGATAGCCATACACACCGAAATCGAACCATTCCATGGCATTGCCCAATGCTGCAGCACCGACTGCGCGCTTCAGCATTGGGCGATCCACCACGGTGACCTCGTCCACTTTCAGTTGTCGACGGCGTTTGAACCAGCCGAAATGGGCGTGTGCGGCATGCAGGTCCTGCATCTGCTTCTCCTCGGAACGTGGCCACCACGCGTCCGACGTTCCGCGCACGGCACGGAAAAGGCACCACCTCATGAAGTGCGGCCAAATGCGCAGGAGGGGTTCAACAGACGTTCCCGGACGGCCGCGTGGACACAGCGGCGCTGCAGGAAGGGCGACCGTGACGGGCAATGGCCCGGGTCAATGGTCAAGCGACACATGATACAACAGATGCAACGCCAAGACCTTCACAGATCACAGTGTTGCATCATGCATCCGCGTTCACGCCACGGACTACTTTGTCATCACGGCATCAAAAGCAGCGAAATCATTGGAAGAATGCGGACGCACTACGCGTGCCTGTTCTTCGCCGTCGCGCAGCAGAATGAGCGTGGGCCACAACTTCACTGCGAACGAACGTCCCAGCGGCCGCCCTTTGCCGTCTTCGACTTTGTGATGGGTGACAGCATGCTGCTCGAGCCACGCTTTCACTGAAGGTTGCGCGCCCTGGCAGTGGCCGCACCAGTCGGTGCCAAACTCGATCACATGCCAACCGCGCAGTGCATCAACCGCACTGCGCAGTGGCTCAGGCTCACCGTTCTCAAAGCGGCTGACGTAGCTCATGGCTCACGCAGCCAGTGCGCGCTGGATGTCTTCCAGTGGCGCGTTGGTGTAATCCTTGGCCAGATCGAACAGCAGCCGCGATTCAACCTCTTTGTGCAGCTGCGGACGAATGCGCCCCAACGTCTGCGGGTCGGCCACCAGAATCAGATGCGAGTAGCGGTTGTTGAGCGCCTCGGAGTTCAGCTGCTCCGCCAACTGCTTGGCAAAGGTGGCTTCATTGAGCTGCGAGATGCTCATGTCTTTCGGCACAGACCCAGACGGCCCCTGCCCGGAAACCCCTTGCTCGCTCACATCCTGCACCTGCAGCTGATCATCCTGGCGCAGCTGCAGCGTCCGGCCATCACCTACATTGGTGAACACGCGAGCCGAACCGCCATCAGCCACAACGATGAGGGTGCCTTCGGGAATCTTCTGCATGTGGGGTCTCCTGTTTCGTGAGCGTATCGGATGTTGCGCCTGCAGGTTAGGTGAGGCGATGTAAGCACCGTGCATACGGATGTGTGCAGGGCGTATGCGGCACCGCGCTCGCCTGATTGCATGCAATACGTATCGCCAGGCTCCGCCCGGCTGCTGTTGGATTTGGGCGAACAGCCCTCGGTTCACGGCATCCCTGGTTTGGCGGGTCAGGATGGGCGTTCCGGGGGACGCTGCAAGTACTTCCTTGTAAGCTCAGTCGCCGCTTGCACGTGTGCGCAGTCCTGCGCACACGGCAAGGCCGGGGTTGGGCGTCCTGCCCAACCCGTCGGGCGCATGCGCCCGACCCATGCGGCTCATGCCCCCTCCAGCCCACCCCGACCCGCCATCGACAGTGCGTCGGTGGCCATCGAAGATCAAAGCCCATTCGCGCTCCCGGTGGGATCGGCAGACAGACGTTCGCCGTGAAATCCCCAACATCCGGTAACGCATGACCACGGAACGAAGGTGCTGTTGATGTTGCCGTGGCATTTCCCATGGCCACCGACCATGTGTCGAAGGGCCATCGGATGGAGGGTACGGGACCGTTGAAAACATGGATGTTTTCGACGAGCCCCCATGGTGAAGTGACCCCCGAGACTTGGACTGCGGGGTCAGGCGGTCAGTTGGGCCTGTTCCCGGTACTTTACCGGGCTCAGGCCCTTCAGTTTCAACCTGATCCGCTCTTCGTTGTAGTACTTGATGTATTCCACCAGCCCGGCTTCCAGGCTCTCGATGCTCTCAAAGCTGTTCAGGTAGAAGAACTCCGACTTCAGCGTCGCGAAGAAGCTCTCCATGGCCGCATTGTCCAGGCAGTTGCCGCGTCGGGACATGCTTTGCTGCAGGGAGTGCTTCTCCAGCTTGTGGCGGTAGTTTTCATGTTGGTACTGCCAGCCCTGGTCGGAGTGGATCATTGGTCGCTCGTCAGGAGAAAGCTTCTTGATGGCCTCGTCCAGCATCTGACCCACCAGATCAAACACCGGCCTGCGCTTCATCTGATAGGCCACAATTTCGCCGTTGTAGAGATCCATGATCGGCGACAGATACAGCTTCATGCCTTGCACCTTGAACTCGGTGACGTCAGTCACCCACTTCTGGTTGGGCTGTTCGGCCTGGAACTGGCGGTTCAGTTCGTTGGGAACCACGATATTGGCGGCTCCCTTAAAGGCCCTGTAGCGCTTCACGCGCACCCGCGACTTCAGTCCCATCTCCCCCATCAGGCGCTGTACCCGCTTGTGATTGGTCCGATGACCCTGATTGGCAAGTTCCAGCGTCACCGTGCGATATCCATAGCGCCCTTGGCTTTGGTCGAAAATTGCACGGATGCGCTCGCACAGGTCTGCCTCGTCCTGATCCGGATGGGCCAGGACATGGTTCTGGTAGTAAAACGTACTGCGTGACAGCTCAGCCGCTTCGAGCAGAAGCGACAATGCGTGAACGTGCCTCAATCCTTGGACGGCTTGCGCTTTGCGTCTTGCGCCGCCTGCTCTTCCTGGATCAAGGCATCGAGTTTTTTTAGGTAGTCGGTCTCCGCGCGCAGATAGGCGACTTCCTTGAGCAACTCATCGCGGCTCATGTCCTCAGGTGGCTTGGATGAGCGGGTCTTTTTCATCGGCTTTGGGGGCGGCAAAGGGGGCGGTGCCAGCGCTTGGGCACCGCCCTCAGCATACAGCCGCCGCCACTCTCCAACCGCGCCAGCACTGCCAATCTGGAAGTAAGTGGTGGCCTCTCGCGCGGACATGCCGTCCTGGCTCATCTTCGCCAAGACAGCCAGTTTGAATGCCAGATCATAGGACCGGGCCCGGCGGTGAAACCCGCGCCAGCCATGCAGCCGATAGGTAGCCACCCAGCGTCTGACCGTGGAGAACTCCAGGCCATAGGAACGGGCAATGGCTTTGACCGATGTGGAGGTATTGCAGGCCTCCTTGGCGACCTGCAGTTTGAAACGAGCGTCGTATCTATTCATGTAACCCTCGGGGTTGGATCAGGCGTCCAACTCCCGGGGGTCACTTCATGGATGGGTTCACGGCGTGTCCCGTACCCCCCATCCGATGGCCCCAAGCACGTAGACCGCCAGCCGAGGGCTGTTCGCAAGACTCCAACAGCAGCCGGGCAAGCCCGGCTCTACGGAGCCTGAACCCGCGCGACCGACATTCCAGATCGGGGCCTGAACCCGAGCGACCGGCATTCCAGATGGGGACCTGAACCCGTGAAACCGTCATTCCGGTGTAAAATTCACGGTTTTGACCGGAACCATGGCGAAGAAGCCCCAACCGCCAGTCCCCGGCCCGCCCTTCATTCGATTGCTGGCGGCGCTGGCCGACCGCAGTGCCCCCCGCTCCGGCCCGGACCTGGCCGACCGGCTCAGCCAGTGGATCGACTGGACCCGCGCCGTGGCGCTGTCCCGCGCGCTGGATGGTCGTCTGCCGGCGCCTGCCGAAGCTGAACCGGGTCCGATCGAGCCTCTGCAGGCCGAATGCCTGCGCGTGCGCGACAACCTCGCCCAGGCCATCCAGCAGCCCCCCACCCCGGGCAAGCCCGAACCGCGTGAAACCATGGCCTGGCGTACCCGTTACCTGAACCACCAGCGCGCCATGCTCATGGCCAGTGGCCGCCTGCGCGGCCTGCTGCGCGACCGGCTCAGCGCCCTGCCCGATGACCGTGCCCGCCTCGCCGAAGTGGACGCGGTCATGGAACAGGCCCTCAGCCCCCGCGAACAGACCTTGCTGGCCGCCGCTCCGACCCTGATCGGCACCCACTTTGAACGCCTGCGCGACGCCGCCGGCCCGGAGGACAGTGCCGATGGCGTCGATCCGGACTGGCTGCAGTTGTTCAGGACCGACATGCAGAACGTGCTCTTGGCCGAGCTGGATGTCCGTTTCCACCCTATCGACGGGCTGCTTGCCGCCCTGCGCGCCCACTGAATCCTTGTTACCTATGCCCAGAACCGCTCTTCATCTTGTTGTTTTCCTGGCCGGCCTGGCCGCCGTGTGCTGGATCGGCGTTGGCTACATCGGCCACAACGCCGTCGGCGTTGGCGTCGCCCTGGTGATTGCCGCCGGTTACGTCGCCGGTGCCCTGGAACTGCGCCGATACCGCGCCGATACCGCCGCGCTGGAGCGCGCGGTCAGTGACGCCGACACCGCCCCGGCCCAGCTCGGCGAATGGCTGCAACAGGTGCCGGCCGCCCTGCGCAATGCCGTGCGCCTGCGCGTGGAAGGCGAACGTACTGCCCTGCCCGGTCCCACCCTCACCCCCTACCTGGTCGGCCTGCTGGTCCTGCTCGGCATGCTCGGCACCCTGCTCGGCATGATGGCGACCCTGCGCGGCACCGGGCTGGCGCTGGAAAGCGCCACCGATCTGCAGGCGATCCGTGGCTCACTGGGCGCGCCGGTGGAAGGCCTGGCGGTGGCCTTCGGCACCTCGATTGCCGGTGTGGCGACCTCAGCCATGCTCGGCCTGCTCTCGGCCTTGAGCCGCCGTGAGCGCCTGGGCGTGGTGCAGCAGCTGGACACGCGCATCGCCACCACCCTGCACGTGCACTCGCAGAGTTGGCAGCGTGCCGAGACTTTCCGTCTGCTGCAGGCCCAGGCCGGCCTGCTGCCTGCACTGGTGGAACGCCTGGAAGCCGTCAGCAGCGCGATCGAGCAGCACAGCGGCAACACTGGCGAACGTCTGCTCAGCAGCCAGCAGCAGTTCCACAACGCCGCCGAGCAGAGCCAGCAACAACTGGCCAGCGCCCTGCAGCAGACCCTGCAGGACGGTGTGGCGCAGAGCGCCCGTGCTGTTGGCGAAGCGCTGCAGCCGCTGATGGCGCAGACCCTGACCGGCTTGGCCGAGCAGACCGCTCAGTTGCAGCACAGCGTGCGCGAGGCGGTGCAGACACAGCTGGGTGCGCTCAACAGCGGTTTCGAACAGAGCCAGAGCCACACCCGCGAGACCTGGAGCAACGCATTGCGCGAGCAGCAGCAGGCGCACACCCAGCTCGCCAGTGACCTGCGCGTCACGCTTGAAGGGTTCAGCAGCGCCCAGGGCGACCACAGCCGTGGTCTGCTCGACGCCGTCGCCGCGCGACTGGACGACACCGCCGCACAGTGGAACAGCGCCCAGCAGAACCAGCAGCAGACCCACGCCGCGCTGATTGAACAGCTGCGCGAGGTGCTGCACTCGGCGCACGCCGAGCAGAACGCACACGCCACCGCGCTGGTGGACACCCTGGCGGCCCGGATGCAGGCCAACGCCGACGGCGCAGCCCAGGCGTGGCGCGACACGCTGGCGGCCCAGCAGACCGTCAACGCCGAGCTCGCCGAGCGCAACCAGCAGGCGCTGGTCACCGCCACCGATCATTTCGACCGCCATGCGCGTGCCCTGGTGGACGGCCTGCAGTCGGCCCATACCGGTCTGCAGGACGCCCTGGAAGCCCGCGATGCGCAGCGTCTGGACACGTGGCGCGATGCCTTCGCTCGTCTTTCCGAACAACTGGGCCAGCAGTGGGAAGCCAACGGTGCCCAGGTGGCCGCCAGCCAGCAGGTGGTCTGCGAAACCCTGGCCAGCACCGCACAGCAGATCGGTACGCAGGCGCAGGACCACGCGCGCGAGACCATTGCCGAGATCTCACGTCTGGTCACGCTGGCCTCCGAGGCTCCCAAAGCTGCCGCCGACGTCGTCGCCGAGCTGCGCCAGAAGCTGTCCGACAGCATGGTCCGCGACACCGCCATGCTGGAAGAGCGCACCCGCCTGCTGGGTACGCTGGAGACGCTGCTGGACGCGGTCAATCACGCCTCCACCGAACAGCGCACTGCGGTGGACGCCCTGGTCAGCACCTCGGCCGAACTGCTGGAACGCGTCGGCACGCGCTTCGGCGAACAGCTCAGCAGCGAAGCGGGCAAGCTGGAGAACGCGGCCGCGCAGATCAGCGGCAGTGCGATCGAAGTGGCCAGCCTGGCCGAGGCCTTCGGCAGCGCCATGAACAGCTTCGGCAGCGCCAGCACAGGGCTCGGCGAACAGCTGCAGCAGGTGGCCGGCGCGCTGGATGCGTCGATGGCGCGCAGCGATGAACAGCTGGCCTACTACGTCGCCCAGGCACGTGAGGTGGTCGACCTCAGCGTGTTGTCGCAGCAGCAGATCATCGAGGAACTGCAGCAGCTGGCCGGCCGTCGTCGCAGCAGTGGGGCCGCGACCGCATGAGCGAGGACATCGAACTCGACGGCGGGACCGGCACCCCGGTCTGGGCCGCGTTCGGCGACCTGATGTCGGTGCTGCTGGGCGCGTTCGTGCTGATCCTGGTTGGCGTGGTCGCGATACAGCTGGAGCTGTCGCAGCGCCTGGACCAGGAAGTGGCCCAGCGCGAGGCTGAAGCCAAGCGCCGGCAGACGCTGGAGCAGGCCTTGGCCGGACCGCTGGCCGCCGGCCGGGTCACCCTGGTCGATGGCCGCATCGGCATCCGTGGCAGCGTGCTGTTCGCACTCAACTCCGATCAGCTGCAGCCGGAAGGCCGCGAGCTGCTGAAGAGCCTGTCTGCGCCGCTGGCGGGCTACCTGGCCTCACGCGAAGAGATCCTGATGGTCAGCGGCTTCACTGACGACCAGCCGGTGCGTGACACCAACCGCCAGTTTGCCGACAACTGGGAACTGTCCGCGCAGCGCTCGCTCACCGTGACCCGCGCCCTGATCGCCGACGGCGTGCCCTCCGGCTCGGTGTTCGCCGCCGCGTTCGGTGCCGAGCAGCCGGTGGACAGCAACGCCAACGAAGAAGGCCGGTCACGCAATCGCCGTGTGGAAATGGCTCCGATTCCGCGCCCCAAGGCCAGCGACACAGCAGACGCGGCCACCGATGGGCGCTGACGGCCGCTCCGCACCGGCGCTGCTGGAACGCTGGCAGGCGCTGGGACACGACCGCATCGACCCGGTGCAGTTCGCGTTCCTGCAGGCATTGCAGCAGCGCGCACAGGTGCAGGATGGCGCGCTTCGCCGCGTGCTCGATGCGCGGCTGAAGACGCTGCTGGACGCCTACGCCGCGCAGATCGAAGCGCAGCCTGTTGCCGCGACCAAACCGACCGCCGCTGGCGGGACGCTGGCCACCCTGATCACACCTCGCAACCCCGATTACCCGCAACTACCCGCACTGGCCGCGTTCCGTGCACGCTGGGCCAGCCTGCGCACTGAAAGCCAGGTCCGCCAGACACTGGCCCAGGAAGCGCCGAGCGACAGCGGCCCATTGAACTCCGGCATGCTGGTGCACCGGACCCTGGGCTGGATGGGCGAGGTTTCGCCCGGCTACCTGCAGCACTTCCTGGCCTACGTGGACAATCTGGCCTGGCTGGACACGCTGCAGCAGCGTGGCATCCTGCCCAGCCGCGAAAGTGCTGCGCCAGGCGTAAAGCCGCGCCGACGCACCGCCCGCTAGCCGCGCAGGGTCGCCCCGCCGTCCACGTACAGATCGGACATGGCGATATGGCCGGCCTGATCGGACAGCAGGAACATTACCGCCTGCGCCACATCCTCCGGCTGCGCCAGCTTGCCCAACGGGATGCCGGGCTTGAAAGTCTCCAGACTGCCGGCCATGACGCGCTCCGCACCCTGCTCATCGGCCCACATGCCGGTCTGCATCGGGGTCAAGGTCGACCCGGGTGCCACAATGTTGCAGCGGATGCCATGCGGAGCGAGCTCCAAGCCGAGGCAACGGGTGAACATGGTCGCTGCGGCTTTCGAGGCGGCATATGCCGCCATACCGTGACGCGGCACGCCAGCCGCATTGGAACTGACCGTCACGATGGACCCGTGCCGGCGCGGCGTCATCACCCGCGCCAGTGCGCGCCCCAGATGGAACACGCCGTCGGCATTCACCGCAAACACCCTGCGCCACTGTGCGTCGGTGATGCCGAGCACCTCGCCGACCTGCAACACACCGGCCACGTTGACACCAAAACCAATGGGGCCGACCTCGGCTTCCACCGCCGTCACCTTCGCATCGACTGCAGTGGCGTCGCTGACATCCAGCGCGTGCAGATGCAGATGCGGATGGAGCGGCAGCGCCGGTGCCTCGCGGTCGGTGGCGACGACCACGGCACCGCTGTCCAGCAACTGCCGCACCAGCGCGGCCCCAATGCCGCCGCCCGCCCCGGTTACCAGCGCTACGGTGCCATCGAATCCGGTGAGTTTCATGCAGGGGAATCCTTGTAGGTATCGAAGGCCGCCAGGTGCTGCGACAACCACGGGGCCAGCTGTGCCACCGCGTCGCGCCCGGTCAGTTCGCTGTGCAGGAATGGCAGTGGCAGTGCCTCCACCTGTGCGGAATGGGCCAGCCACAACGACGACTGCAGGTGCGGACGTTGCGCATGGTCCCGCGCGGCGCGCACATGCGTGAGGCGACCCTCAAAATGAAGATGGTGATGCTCACGGATCAGGCGGTTGGTGCCGGTTACCGCACGCACCACGCCATCCAGCACGGCGTCCGGCAGATTGCCCAGCGCACTGTCGCCCCGGCGCAGAAACGCCACGATGCGCTCACGACTGTCCAGTTCCGGATGCCCGTCGGGGTCGTAACCGGCAATCGCCAGCAACGCCCGCAGGGCCGCCACCGGGTCTGGCTCCGGCTCGGCACGCCAGCACTCGCTGGGATACGCATCCAGCAGCACCAGCGCGCCCACCACACGCCCGATGGAGTGCAGATGTACGGCGATGGCCTGCGCGATGATACCGCCCACCGACCAGCCCAGCAGATGCACCGGCCCTTCGGGCTGTAGTTGCGTGATGCGTGCCGCATAGTCAGCCGCCAGCGCGGTGATGCTGTGCGGCATGGGTGCCGTTGGATCGAGCGCGGGCGACTGCAGACCGTAGACCGGGCGAGCCGGATCCAGCGCTGCCGCCAGGTCGCGGTAATTCCAGGCAATCCCGCCGGCGGGATGGATTACGAACAGTGGCACTCTGCCCGGCCCACCCGGTGAGAGCGAGATCACCGGACCCAGCCCGTGGTCGACTGCGACTGAAGGACGATCCAGCTGCGCGGCCAGCGCCGCCACGGTCGAGTGCTGGAACACGGTCCCCAGTCCCGGGTCGTGCTGCCAGTGCTGCTGGATCTCCAGCAGCAAGCGCACCGCGCTGAGGGAATCGCCACCCAGACGGAAGAAGTCCGCATCGGCATCCACGGCCGCCGGAAGGTCCAGCACCTGTTCAAAGAGTGCTGCCACGCGGCGTTCGCTGTCGGTCGCCAGCGCACGTCCCGATGCGGTCACCAGCGCCGGCGCAGGCAAGGCATCACGATCCAGCTTGCCGTTGGCGGTCACCGGCCAGTGATCGATCAACACGAATGCGGACGGCACCATGTAGTCAGGTAACTGGGTGGCCGCCTGTTGGCGCAGCGCGGCCGCATCGAACGCCGTGGCGGAAACATAGGCCACCAGCGCTCCATCTCGCACCAGCACTTCCACGCGGCTCACCGCAGCAACGCCGCGCAGCACTGCTTCGATCTCACCCAGCTCGATGCGCAGGCCGCGCAGCTTCACCTGATGATCGCTGCGGCCCAGATACTCCATTGCGCCGTCATGCCGCCAGCGCGCCCGGTCACCGGTGCGGTACAACCGCTCCCCTGGCACGTGCGGGTCAGCGATGAAGCGTTCGGCGGTCAGGTCATCGCGCCCGAGGTAACCGCGCGCCAGCTGCACGCCGCCCAGGTACAGGTCGCCGGGCACTCCGGGCGGGAGCGGGCGTAATTGCGCATCCAGCACATACAGGCGTGTGTTCCACACCGGGTAACCGATGGGGACCGGTTGCGAGGTGTCTTGCGCGCTGGCCGGCCACCAGCTCACATCGACTGCGGCTTCAGTGGGACCATACAGATTGTGCAGGTCAGCCTGCACGCGCGCATGGAAACGGTCGCGCAGTGCGGGTTCCAACGCCTCACCACTGGCGAACACCTGTCGCAGTGCAAGGCCTTCGCATTCCGGCACGGCCACGAACGCGTCCAGCATGGACGGCACGAAATGGACCGTGCTGATCCGCGCATCGCGGATCAGCCGTGCCAGCGCCTGCGGGTCGCGATGCACCTCGGGGGGGGCGATCACCAGGGTGCCGCCGCAGAGCAGCGGCAGAAAGAACTCCCACACCGACACATCAAACGTGGCCGGGGTCTTCTGCAGCACGCGCTCACCGGCGTCGAAGCCGTAGTGTTGACGCATCCATTGCAGTCGGTTGACGATGGCGCGGTGCTCCACCACCACGCCCTTGGGCTCGCCGGTGGAACCGGAGGTGAAGACCACATAGGCCGCGTCGGTCGGCTGCACGCTGTCATTCAATCCGGCCGGGTTATCGCTCGACCAGTGTGCCGGCACCAGCACTGGCATTCCATCGAAGCGCGTTGCCGCGTCCGCCTCGGTCAACACACACGCCGGCTGGCTGATATCCAGCACACGGCGCAGACGCGCATCCGGATGCGTCAGATCTACCGGCAAATAGGCCGCGCCGGCACGCAGCACGGCGACCAGCGCCACCACCAGCGCAAGCGAGCGCGGCAGCGCTACGACCACGCGGCTTTCGCGGCCAACGCCCAGCGCACGCAGCTGCAATGCCAGCGCACGGCTGCGCGTCTCCAGCGCTGCGTAGCTCATCCGCTCGCGGCCGTATTCCAGTGCCGTGGCATCCGGGGTTGCCGTCATCTGACCCAGCAACAAGCGCACCAGCGACACGTCCCCAACCGGATGTGCGGTCGCATTCACCGCGTGCAGCCAATGCTGCGTCTCCTCCGGGGTGGCCAGTGCGATCTCCCCCATGCCGCCGCCCTCGCCCAGTACACGCAGCGCCTGCGACACGAAATGCGGCAGGCGCGTGGCGTGCCCCTCGACCGTGGCGGTATCGAACTGTGCCGGATTGGCTTCGATCTCGAACTGCAGTCCGTGCACCGCATCGCCGCGGAAGCCGAAGGTGATTTCATCCACCGGCCCGGTGCCGAGAATCTCAAGCGTTGCCACAGCCCCCTGCCACGGCAGTGGCCGATAGAACGGCTGCACGTTGACCAGCGGTCCATGCAGCCGGTGCTGTCGCCCGACCCAGCCAAGGTCGCGGCGCAGCTGCTCGCCACGGTAGCGACCCTGCCGGCGCGCGCGCACCAGGCCACGGGCGGCAGTACGCAGGTAGGCTTCCACCGTTTCGTCGTCGCGCGCACGCGTACGCAGCGGCAGCACGTTCATCACCATTGCAGGCACCCGCGCGGACGCACTGCCCAAACGGCCCATGGTCGGCACGCCCACAATCACCTCGTCCTGTGCGGCCATGCGCTGGCAGTAGGCGGCTGCCAGCGCGGTCAGGATATCCGGCCAGGGCTGTCCGATCTGCCCGGCCGCCGCATGCAGTGCGGCACATAGGGACGGATCGCAATCCCACACACCGCGCAGCGCGTCAGCGGCGGCCGGAACGGGCGTACCCGTGCCGTCGCTGGGCACGGCCCCGTCCATGTAAGCGCGCCACCAGGCGGCGTCGGCGACGCGGCGATCGCTTTGACGGTAAGCGTCATCTTCCTCCAGCACCGCCGGCCACGCCTGCAGCGCCGCCTGTTCGGCCGCCCCTGCATACAGCGCGCACAACCGCTCGCCCAGCAAGGCCATGCCATAGCCGTCGGTGGCCAGGTGATGCACACGCAGGTACCAAACATGGTGCTGCGGACCGAGCATGAACAGTTGCTGCAGGGCAAGGCGATCGCGCTGCGGGTCTACCGGGCTCAGCCGGTCGCGGTCGATGGCCGCGCGTGCGGCCTGCACGGGGTCCGCCTCACCGGACAGGTCTATCACCTGCAGCCACGGTACATGCGCCGGGTCCACCCACTGCTCAGGGACACCGTCGTCGCGTTCGGCAAAGCGCAGCGCCAGCGTGGCGGCCTCGGTCGCCATCTGGTTGGCGGCAGACTCGAACCGTGCGGTATCCAGCATGCCGTCAAACCACAGCGCATGCGCCGTGTTGAACGCAGCGGGTGCAGTGGCCAGCCGCTGCGCATACCAGAGTCCGGTCTGCGCCTCGCTCAGAGCGTAGCGGCACACTTCGTGCTGGGCTGCGACGACGGCGTCCCCGCTCATACAGGACGCGTGCTCTGAAGTTCCTGCACCACGGTCCACCACGCACGCAGCGTGGTGTGCTCGGCCAGGTGGCCAAATTCGAGCGGAATGCCAGTGTTGCCCCAGGCCAGCACCAGGCCGAGCACCCGCATCGAATCCAAGCCCAGGTCCATCAGGTGCTCGTCGTCGCCGACCATGTCCGGGGTTTCCCCCAGCATGCCGGCGATGTCTGCGCGCATGCGCTCCAGGGTCAATGGTGCGATGTTTTCGCTCATGCCAGCTGCTCCAGCAGGGTGTCGGTGGTCAATGGCACGCCGGTGGTGCGGGCAATCCAGTGCAGGGCCAGGTCGTGGTCGGCACGCGAGAAGTCGGCAACCGCGTCAGCGGCGATGAAGGCTTCGATGTCGCGCTGGAACGCTTCGCTGACCGTCGCTGTGCAGCCGATGTGCGCATAGACGCCGGTCACCAGCAGCTGGTCACGGCCACGCGCGCGCATCATCGTTTCCAGGTTGCTGCGCTGGAAGGCGCTGTAGCGGTGCTTGACCAGCACATGGTCGCCCGGTGCCGGGGCCAGCGCCTCGACGATGGTTTCGTGCTCGGCGATGGCCTGCATGCCCGGCCCCCACAGGTCAGCCTGCAGGCCGCGATCACGGCGGTCCTGGTGGCCACGCTGGGCGGTGTAGAACACGGGAATGCCGCGCTGCCGACAGTGCTGCAGCAGCCGGGCGATGTTGGCAACGGTCGGGGCCAGCGGACTGGCATCGGCGGCGAACGCGGCCAGGAAGTACTGCTGCATGTCATGCACCAGCAAGGCAGCGCGTCCGGGTTCCAGTTTCCAGGGACCCCGCGGCGCGGGCAGTTCAGCCGCGCTGGGCAGCGGATAAGGGGCAATCTTCGGCAGCGCCATCAGCGCGGTTCTCCAGTCTGTTGCAGATGTTGGGCGCGCAGTTGGGCGCGCAGTTCACGGCGGCTGATCTTGCCGACGGCGGTGGTGCCGAACGCCGGCACGAACACCACCTGGTCGGGCACCTTGAACGCGGCGACGCCGCGCCCGCGCACCCAGGCCTTCAGCTGGGCACCGGTGGGTGGTTGGCCCTGCGCAATCACGAAGGCGCAACTACGCTCACCGAGGTAAGGGTCGGGAATGGACACGACGGCGGCATCAAACACACCGCCGTGGGCTAGCAGGTGGTCTTCAATCTCTTCGGCAGAAATCTTCTCGCCGGCGCGGTTGATGTGGTCGCCGGCCCGGCCCCGCACTACCAGATAACCACCCGGCAGCTGCTGCACGCGGTCGCCGGTTCGGTAGAAGCCATCCTCGGTGAACGCGCGTGCGTTGGCACCGGGATCATTGTGATACGCCCCGATGGTGTACGGCCCGCGCGTGAGCAGATGCCCGACTTCGCCTGGGCCAACCGGGTGCCCGTGATCGTCCAGCACCAACACTTCGTCATCCGGCGAGATCGGTCGCCCTTGTGTACCGAGGATGATGTCAGGCGCATCGTGCAGGCGGGTATAGTTGACCAGGCCTTCGGCCATGCCGAACACCTGCTGTAGCTGGCAGCCCATGCCCTCCACCACGCGCCGCGCCGCTTCCGGCACCAGCTTGGCTCCGCCCACCTGCATCACCTTCAGACTGGACAGGTCGTGTGCACTGCTCGCGGCCGCCTGCGCCCATAGCAGCGCCAGCGGTGGCACCAGCCCGACGCAGGTGACGCGCTCGCGCGCAATCAGCGGGAACGCGGCGTCCGGCCCCGGGCCGGGGCTCAACACCACGCGTGCGCCGGCATACAGCGCGCCCAGGAATCCCGGCGAACTCATCGGGAAGTTGTGCGCGGCCGGCAGCGCGACCAGGTACACGCTGCTGCGGTCGATGCCGCAGATCTCGTTGCTGGCCCGCACCGAGTACAGATAGTCGTCGTGGGTACGCGGAATCAACTTGGACAAGCCGGTGCTGCCACCGGACAGCTGCAGGAACGCCACTGACTGCGGATCCGGGTCGGGCGGCAACGTGGCCGGGTCACCGTCCAGCGCAGCAACGCTGCAGAATTCCTCACCGTCACCGCTGATCAGCACGTGCTGCAGCGCCGGCTGCGACGCCTGCAGTTGGCGCGCCAGGGTACGGTAGTCGAACCCCTCGTACTGGGCGGTCGCGATGTAGGCATTGGCTTGGCCCTTGTCCAGCACATGGCTCACCTCGGTGAACCGATGCGCCGGCAAGGCGTACACGGGGATCAACCCCGCGCGGAACAGCCCGAACACTACCGCAATGAAATCGGCACTGTTGCGCAGCTGCACCACTACCCGGTCGCCGGGATGCAGGCCGCGGGCCAGCAGGCCGGCACCGATGCGCCCGGACTGCTCCCACAGCTGCGCGTAGGTCAGGCGCACCTCGCCACCCACGACGGCGACGTCGTCGGCGTAGGCGCCCGCACGCTCGCGCAGCATGCCCGGCAGGGTTTCGCCCCGCCAGTAACCGGCGGCGCGATAGCGCGCCACGCGTGCCGCCGGCCAGGTCTGCGCCAGCGGCAGGCGTGCGTGCGCGTCATTGGAGTGCATCATCATGAATCTGTTTCCTGTAAGGGTGCGCTGCCCACACCCAACGCGGTCAGCAGCGCGCCGAACTTCGCCGCGGTTTCGGCCACTTCCAGTGCCGGCTGCGAGCCGGACACGATGCCGGCACCGGCAAACACCTGCGCGTGCGCACCCTGCACCCGCGCGCAGCGGATAGCCACATACCATTCGCCATCGCCGTCGGCATCCATCCAGCCCACCGCGCCGGCGTAGAAACCACGCGGCTGTTGCTCCAGCGTGCGGATGCTGTACAGCGCCGCGTCACGCGGAGTACCGCACACCGCCGGGGTGGGATGCAGCGCCGCCAACAGCGTGGCCACCGCTGTGGACGGATCGCGCAGGGTGGCTTCAATCCGCGTACCCAGATGCCACATGCTGGCGGTGGCGTGCAGTTCGGGCCGCTCCGGTGCCTGGATGTCGCGGCAGAAGGGTGCCAGCGCTTCAACAATGGCCTCCACCACATAGCGGTGCTCATCGTGGTCCTTGGCCGAGCCCAACAGTGCCCGCGCGGCCGCGGCATCGGCCACCGGGTCGGCGCTGCGTCGTGCCGAGCCGGCCAGCGGATGCGAAAGCACGCTGCGGCCCCGGCGCGACACCAGCAGTTCCGGGCTGGCTCCCACCAGCCATGCCGGCAGCTGTTCAGCGGCCACGGGCAAGCCGACCACGAACGGGGCAACGCCCGCATCCTGGCCCAGCCGCATCGCCAGCGCATGCGGATCGATCACCTCGGCACTGGTGACGTGCAGGCTGCGCGCCAGCACCACCTTGCGCAACGGCGTATACGGGTTGTCGAGCGTCTGCAGTGCACGCTCCACAGCGCTGGCGTAATCGTCCGGTGCCGGTTCGCTGCGAATATCCCCTGCAAATGCCGGCATCTCCACGTGACGCGAGGGCATTGTCGTGGTCAGTGATCGCGGTTGATGCAGCGCATCGTGTGCCGTCGGATCGAACGGCAGTGCACCGACCAGCAGCGGCAGCCCGGCCGGCGCAGCGTTGAAGAACGTGCTCACGCGCTTGGCGAGGGTCACCGTGCCTCCGGGCGGCAGCATGGCCTGGCAACCGCGTGCGTCCAGCGTGCGGGTGGCGCTGCGCAAAAGAAATGCGGCCGCCGCCTCATCCGCGTGCCAGGGCACGAACAGATCGTCGTTCGCGCCCTGCACGTACAGCATCTGGTTCATGGCGTGCTCCGCGCGTGCAGGGCGGCGCTCACTGACAGCGCCAGCAACAACACGCCGACCAGCAGGTACGGCAGCGGTGGGGCCACGCGGTACAACAGTGTGCCGACCATCGGCCCGATCACCATGCCCAGCCCCTGCACCGAGGCCACGGCACCGGCCGCCGCGCCCTGCTCGTGCGCGTCCACCGAATCGGCCGCCAGCGCCTGGAACGACGGGAACACAAAGCCCATGCCGAACGCCGCAACCGCGTAGGTCGCCAGTAATTGCCACGGGGCCTGCACCAACGCCACCAAAGCAAACCCGATTCCCGAGATCAGCGCACCCACCGCTATCCAGCGCCGCGGCGGCACGCCTTTCAGCTTCATCACGCCCACCTGCGCCAGGATCAAGCCCACGCCAACGGCGGTCAGCGCCAATCCGGCCATGCGTGCGCCATCGGCCGGGCTCAGGCGCAGCCGGTCGATGGCGAAGAAGCCGACGGTGACCTGCGCGATGGTCACCGAGATCATCGCCAGGAACGCGGCCAGTACCGGCAGCCGCAGGCGCGCGTCGTGCCAGGCCAGGGTGCTGCGCGGGCGGTTGGCAGGCGCAGCAGGCGGTGCTGCTGACGGCACTCCCCACGCCACGCCGGCCAGCGCCAGCACCGGCAGCAACGCTGCCAGATACAGCGTGAGAGAAAGATTCTGATAGGCCACCCAGCCCGCCGCAGCCGGCCCCACCACCATGCCCAAGGCGTTGGCGCTACCCAGTTTCGCCATCACCCCGGCGCGCTCGCCGGGCGGAGCGGCGTCGGCCACCAGCGCCGCAGCGGTCGGTGGAACCGCCGCGTAGAACAGGCCGACCAGTGCCCGCGTGCCCACCAGCGCCGTCACCGACAACCACACCGCTGGCGGCGAACGCAGCGCGGCATCGACGAACACCGCCATCACGATATAGATCAGCGCATAGGCCAGCAGCGCAATCAGCAGCACGCGCTTGCGGCCGATGCGGTCGCTCAGCCCGCCCCAGCGGCGGGCCGAGAGCATCCATAAAACGCCCGCCGCCGTGGCCGACAAGCCGGCATGCCACTCGGACAGCCCCAGCAATCGCACCACCGGGCCGATCACCGCCACAAACGACATCATCGCCATGGTGCCGGTCAACGCGGCGAACACGAGGGCGGACAAGCCGGGAACAGAAGGAGTTGAGCGCATCACACACCACGACCGAGCAGGAAGGAACGCGCCCCGCGATGCGGCGCGACGACACAATTCGGCTGGCCGGATGCAGCGCATCGGCGTGGCTATGTGCGCAAATGATAACAGCTCGCATTTGCCGATGGGCGAAGCGGCACCGGGCCATTCATGCAATGCGCCGCCCAACATTCCACACATTGACGTGGATCAACCCCTGGCCGCGCCAAGATCGTTAGGCTTGACCTACTCCTCCCCCAAAAGGACGCGCTGCATGCAATCCACCCATCTCCCCCCTCAACTGGGCGACGCCCACGCCATCGACCTGCAGATCATCAGCCTGATGGGCGAACTCTGGAGCGGCGAGGTCCGCGAGGTCAGCCTGCCCGGCAGTGAAGGCCGCTTCGGCGTGATGGCCCGCCACGCGCCGCTGCTCAGCACCCTGCGCGAAGGCATGGTCTCGGTGTTTCCGGCGGGCAGCGAACCGCCGCTGCACGTGTATGTGTCCGGCGGCTACGTCGAGGTGCAGCCCGGCAAGGTGATCGTCCTGGCCGACCTGGCCCTGCGCGGTGAAGACCTGGACAAGGCCCGTGCCGATGCTGCACGCCAGGCCGCCAGCTCGCCGATGGCGCAGGACTTCACCGACGACGGCTACGCCAAGCTGCATGCCGAACTGATGCTGCAGCGTCTGCAGAACCTGCGCCAACTGCCTCCCCGCTGACGCGCCCCTATCGCCGGGCATTGTCCGGCCATCTGGAACCCCCCACCATGTTCGCCTCCCTCAAGGCCCTGTTCCGCTACTTCAACAACGCCGTCCCGTTCCGTCTGGTGCCAGCGCTGATCACCACCGTCGTGCTGTTCACCCTGTTGCTGCTGCCCTGTCCCGAGGGACTTACCCCAAAGGCATGGGGAATGGTGGCGATCTTCCTGACCACCATCGTGGCGATCATCCTGAAGGTGATGCCGATCGGGGTGATGGCGATGATGGCCATTGTGATCGTCTCCCTGTCCCAGGTGACGTCGACTTCTTCGAAGGGCGCGATCACCGACGCCCTGAGCAGCTTCGCCAGCCCGTTGATCTGGCTGATCGTGGTCGCCATCCTGATCTCGCGCGGGTTGAAGAAGACGGGCCTGGGCAGCCGCATCGGCCTGATGTTCATTGCCCTGCTGGGCAAGCGCACGGTGGGCATCGGCTATGGGCTGGCGGTCTGCGAACTGGTGCTGGCTCCATTCACACCGAGCAACACCGCCCGTGGCGGCGGCATCGTGCACCCGGTGATGCGTTCGATTGCCAACGCTTTTGATTCCGATCCGGCCAAGGGTACCCAGGGCAAGGTCGGCACCTACCTGGCCTTGGTGAACTACCACGCCAATCCGATTACCTCGGCGATGTTCCTTACCGCGACCGCCCCCAACCCGCTGGTGGTGGATTTCGTGGCAAAGGCGACTGACCAGCAGTTCCATCTCAGCTGGACCACCTGGGCGCTGTGCATGCTGCTGCCGGGCCTGGTCTGCCTGCTGCTGATGCCGCTGGTGATCAATCTGCTGTCACCGCCGGAACTCAAGCACACGCCGAATGCGGTCGACTTTGCCAAGGGCGAACTGAAGACCATGGGCCCGCTCACCGGCAAGGAGAAGGTGATGATGGGCACCTTCGGCCTGCTGCTGGCCCTATGGGCCAATGTACCGGCGATGATCTTCGGTCCTGCCTTCACCCTCGATCCAACCGTGGTGGCGTTCCTGGGCCTGTTCGTATTGATCATCACCGGCACCATCGACTGGGACGACGTACTGTCCGAAAAGAGCGCCTGGGACACCCTGATCTGGTTCGGTGCCCTGGTGATGATGGCCGAGCAACTGAACAAGCTCGGCGTGATCACCTGGTTCTCGGAGAGCATGAAGAACGCCATCGTCGCCAGCGGCATGGGCTGGCAGGCCATCGCGGCTGTGCTGGTGCTGGCGTTCGTGTTCTCGCATTACCTGTTTGCCAGTACCACCGCGCACATCAGCGCGATGCTGCTGGCGTTCCTCGGGGTCGGCGCGCTGCTGATCCCGGCCGACTACGTGATTCCCTTCATGCTGATGATGACCGCCGGCTCGGCGATCATGATGACGCTCACCCATTACGCCACCGGCACCTCGCCGATCATCTTCGGTAGCGGCTACGTCACCTTGGGTACGTGGTGGCGGGTCGGGTTTGTGATGTGTGTGTTCGAGTTGCTGGTGTTCGCGACCGTGGGCGTCGCATGGTGGAAAGTCCTCGGTTATTGGTGATGCGTATCGACCAACGGTCGATACCCACCGGTTGACGTGGTAGGTGCCGACCGTTGGTCGGCACACCCACGCCCCGGGGTGCGGCAACCGGTCACGTTGCCACACCCCCAGCACTACATATGATGTTGACGATGAGACGCGTCCACACTATGTTGTGTTTATCGGCTCCCCGCTTCCGCCAGGTCCGGTTTCTTTCGTACGGCACCTGGAAGCCCGCCTCTGGTCACCGTCCCGCTGCGGCCCTGACCTTCCGCCCCCGCCGGGGCCCGCCTCCATGACTGCCGTTTGGACACTCAACGGTTGAAACCTGACGTATCGACCAACGGTCGATACCCACCAGCATGGAACTGCAATGAACAACGAATTCAGCACCCTGCCCGCTGATGCCGCACTGGCATCGGAACCCACCGCCGTGGCGGGCGAAGCGCCGCTGTGGATCACCAAAGAGGGCGGCAACCGCCGCATGCCGTTCGACCCGGCACGCCTGGAGCGCAGCCTGCGCGCGGTGCATGCCGAGCTTCCCGCGCTGGATCTGGCCGACTATCTGCGTGCGGTGTCTGCCCTGATCACCCGCCGCGCCCAGCTCAGCGCCGATGACCTGGTCGACCTGCTCGTGCGCGAGGCCGAATCACGCATTGACCTGGTTGCACCCGACTGGGAACACTTCGCCGCGCGTCTATACCTGCGCCGGCTGTACAAGCGCGCCAGCAAGAACCGCTTCTATGACGCCACCCTGCGTTACGGCTCGTATGTGGGCCTGCAGGAAAGCCTGGCCGACCGCAACGTCTACTCCATCGACATCCTCAAGGCTTATTCCAAGGAAGAACTGGAAGAAGCCGGACGCATGATCGACCCGGACCGCGACAAGCTGTTTGCCTACAACGGCCTCTACCTGCTGGCCACCCGCTATCTGGCCACCGACCAGTCGCGCGGCGTGTTCGAGCTGCCGCAGGAGCGCTGGCTGACCATCGCGCTGTACCTGATGCAGCACGAACACCTGCACGGTGAGCGTTCGCGCCAGCGGCGCATGCTGCTGGTCCGCGAGGCGTACTGGGCGCTGTCCAACCTGTACATGACAGTGGCTACGCCCACCCTGGCCAACGCCGGCAAGACCGGCGGGCAGCTGTCCTCCTGCTTCATCGATACGGTCGATGACAGCCTGCAGGGCATCTACGATTCCAACACCGACATCGCCCGCGTCTCCAAGCACGGCGGTGGCGTCGGTGCCTACCTGGGCTATGTGCGTTCGGCCGGCGCGCCGATCCGTGGCGTGGCCAATTCCTCCGGCGGCGTGGTGCCGTGGATCAAGCAGCTCAACAACACCGCGGTGAGCGTGGACCAGCTCGGCCAGCGCAAAGGGGCCATCGCGGTCTACCTGGACATCTGGCACCGCGACATCGAGGCCTTCCTCGATCTGCGCCTGAACAACGGCGACCAGCGCCTCCGCGCGCACGATGTATTCACCTCGGTGTGCCTGCCAGACATCTTCATGGAAGCGGTGGAACGGCGCGGCGACTGGTACCTGTTCGACCCGCATGAAGTACACCGCATCAAGGGTTGGTACCTGCAGGACTTCCACGACGAACAGCGCGGCCAGGGCAGCTTCCGCACCCGCTATGCCGAGGTGGTGGCTGACGAGCGGATCAGCCGGCGCACGGTCAAGGCCATCGACCTGTTCAAGCGGATCATGGTCAGCCAGCTCGAAACCGGCAACCCCTTCATGTTCTATCGGGATGAGGTGAACCGGAAGAATCCGAACAAGCATGCCGGCAACATCTATTCCAGCAACCTGTGCACCGAAATCCTGCAGAACATGAGCCCCACAAGGTTGATGCAGGAAATGATCAGCGGCGACCAGATCGTCACCACCCGCCAGGCCGGCGACTTCGTGGTCTGCAACTTGTCCTCGATCAACCTGGGTCGTGCGGTCACCGCCGCACCCGACCTGCTCGACCACGACGTGCTCGAGCGGCTGGTCAGCGTGCAGGTACGCATGCTCGACAACGTGATCGACCTCAACCAGCTGCCGGTGCCGCAGGCCACCATCACCAACCGCAAGTACCGGGCCATCGGCCTGGGCACGTTCGGCTGGCATCACCTGCTGGCGCAGCAACAAATCGCGTGGGATGACCCGCGAGCCGAGGACTATGCCGATGCCCTGTACGAGCGGATCAACTTCCTCGCGATCCGCGCCAGCCTGCAGCTGGCCCAGGAAAAGGGGCGCTACAGCGCCTTCCTTGGCAGCGAATGGCACAACGGCGAGTACTTCCGCGCGCGGGGCTACACCAGCCCGGCCTGGCAGGAGCTGGCGGCGCAGGTGGGCGTGCATGGCCTTCGCAACGGCTGGCTGATGGCGGTGGCCCCGAACATGAGCACTGCACAGATTGCCGGTTCCACTGCCTCCATCGACCCGGTGTATGGCGCGTTCTATTACGAAGAGAAGAAAGACTTCCGCCGCCCGGTGGCAGCCCCGGGGCTGTCGCCGGAGACCTACCCGTATTACGAGAAGGGCGCGTATCGGCTGGATCAGTTCGCCAGCATCCGCCAGAACGCCCGTCGCCAGCGACATGTGGACCAGGCGATCAGCTTCAATCTCTACGTGCCGAGCACGATCCGGGCGAGCACGTTGTTGGCGTTGCATATGAGTGCGTGGAAGGAAGGGATCAAGACCACCTATTACGTGCGGTCGAACGATATCGATATCGACGAATGCGAATGGTGTAGTTCATGACCGGTAGGTGACGACCGTCGGTCGTCACGTTCCCACACGCCCCCAGACATAACGGATACACCCCATGGCAACCCCACTTGAACGCATCAAAATCCTCGAACCGAAACACCCCAACCGCTCCACCGGCATCATCAACGGCCGCACCAGCGGCATCCTGAACTGGAATGACATTCCCTACCCGTCGTTCTACCGGGCGTACAAGGAACTCTCGACCAACTTCTGGATTCCCGACGAAGTGGACATGAAAGGCGACGCGCGCCAGTACGGCGAGCTCTCCGCACGGGAAAAGAACGCCTACGATTCCATCATCGGCCTGCTGGCCACGCTGGACTCGCCACAGACCCGCTTCATCTACAACGTGGCCGAGTACATCACCGACCCTGCCGCCCACGCCAATGCGGCCATCATCGGCCAGCAGGAAGTGATCCATAACGAAAGCTACAGCTACGTGCTGGCGTCCATTGCCGGACTGGCCGACCAGAACCGCGTGTTCGAACTGGCCCGCACCCACCCCACCATCCTGGCCCGCAACGCACCGATCATGTCGTCCTACGACGACTTCATGCGCGAGAAGACCGCCGAGACCCTGATCCGTTCGCTGATCCAGTCGTCGATTCTGGAAGGGATCAACTTCTATTCCGGGTTTGCGTTCTTCTACAACCTCGTACGTCAGAACCGGATGACCGGAACCGGCAAGATCATCAGCTTCATCAACCGCGACGAACTGGCCCACACCAAATTCATCAGCGAGCTGATCCGCGCCATCATCGGCGAGAACCAGGCGCTGCAGGGTGACCAGCTCACCGCCTACGTGCACGATGCGTTCGAGCACGCCATTGCGCTGGAAACGCGCTGGACCGGCGAGGTGCTGGACGGCATCGACGGCATCGACGTGGACGAGATGATCCGCTACGTGAAGTACCGCGCCAACAAGATGGCCGGCATGTTGGGAATCGACAAGCTGTACAGCGAAGCCAATGCCAACGTGATGCCGTGGATCAAGGCGTATGCGGACAACTTCACTGAAACGAAGACTGACTTCTTTGAAATGCGCAATGCCAGTTACAAGAAGACGAATTCGGACAACGGGTTTGATGATTTGTGATTCGGCATTGCGCAGCCACGCAGGGCGTGGCTCTACGCCCGGTTCGTTCCGATGAACCGATTGCCGTGCGCCCGGGTCATCCCAATGCCTGCCCCCCGTAGTGCCACGCCCTGCGTGGCAGACCTCACACCATGTACATCCTGATCGCCTTCGCCTCCCTCAGCGGCAACACCCGCGAGGTTGCCCGCCTCCTGGCCGCGCACTGCCGTGGCCGCGGCCATGCCGTCGACTGGCTGGAAGCCGACGAGGCCCCCGAGCAGGCTCTGCCGATCCTGGCCCGGCCGCACGACCGCTACCTGTTTGGCGCATGGACCGACAACGCCGGACGCACGCCCACCGAGATGAAAGACTTCGTCGCCCTGCTGCGCGACCACCCCGGCCTGCCACCTGCCGAGCGCGTGGCCATCTTCGGCACCGGCGAAACCCAATGGGGCATGGAGTACTACTGCGGGGCCGCGCACCGGCTTGCGGCGTATTTCCGCTCGCCCTACCCGGTGCTGGAGATCGAGCAGATGCCACACGGCGACGCCGACCGCCGCGCCATTCAACAGTGGGCCGACGAGGTACTGGCTGCCCCGATGAGACCGCCCACATGCTGACCCTGCAGGCGAACAGCGCCGACGACTACCACCAGACCCTACGCGCCCACCCCACCGTCCTGGTGGATTTCCACAAGGATCACTGCCCAGGCTGCCGCATGCTGGATCTGGCCCTCACCCAGATTGCCAGCACCCCCGCCGCTTCCGATGTGGTGCTGTTGAAGGTGAAACTGGAAACCGTGGGTGAGGCGTTTTTTCGTGAACTCGGCCTGCGCCAAACCCCCACCCTCATCCTGGTGCGTGACGGTCACGAAGTGACGCGGCTGGCGGGCTACCAGTCGCCCGCACAGATCGGACCATTACTGGCCCCTCCCCCGTAGAGCCGGGCTTGCCCGGCTGCTCTTCACGCGGGGAAGACATCACCTTGCCCATGCTGAATGTGCGGTCTCGGGGGACGCACCATGCAACTTGTTGCATGGGTCCGCAGCGGCTGCGACCGGATCATTTGCGACAACAAATGACTTCCGGTTTGAGGTTGTGAACCAACGGGGGTTGACGTTTCACGATCCACGCTCCGGAGATTTCACAATGCGGCCTCTCTCTCAGTGCAGCCAGCGCTGTGCGCTGTTCAGCGCCATCGCTTTGTCCCTTGCCAGCCTGCCCCTGCAGGTCTGTGCCGGCACCCTTACCGGCCCCGGCAATACCCACACCATCAATCCTGGCGACGCCGACGAGTTATGGGACGTCTCTGACCAGGCCGAACTGACCATCGCGCCAGGCGGTGCCACAAGCGGCATCGCGGTCGACAACGCCACCGTAATCGGCAATGGTGCCGCGCTGGGGGGGCCATTCGGCATCCGTCTGGCCAACACCAGCACGGCCACGCTCACCGGCGGCAGCATCACCATCACCTCCACCCTGGGCGACGCCGGTGTGGTTGCCTCCGGCAGCGCGATGGAGGTCGATGGCATGACCATCACTTCGGCCGGGCGTGGCCTCAGCACGACCGGTTCCGGAAGCACGCTCACCCTGCGCAACACCTCCATCGCCACCGGCGGGGAAGCCTTGCAGCTCTCCGACGGCGCGCAGCTGGTACTGGACACCGTGCAGGCCAGCTCCGATGGCAGCAGCGGCGCAGGCATTGCGCTGGACATCAGCGGCGGAGACGCGCAGGTGTCCAACAGCACCTTCTCCGGCTCGCTCAACGGCATTCTGATGACCGGCGGCACGCTGGCATTGGCCGACTCCCAAGTGCAGTCAGACGGCACCGCGCTGGCGCTTGCCGGCAGCACCACCTCGCAGCCCACGGCCAGGGTCACCGGTACCGGCAGTCTGATCAGCGGTGCGATCGGGGCCAGTGTCACCAATGGAGCCACCTTGAACGTGGCCGGTTCCACCCTGCGCGGCACCGGCACGGGTAGCGTGGGCGGCGACGGGGCCGGCGTGAGCCTGAGCAACGGCAATCTGGTGCTCAGCCAGGGTGCAAAGATAGAAGGCACCCGTCACGGCATCTACCTGACCGGCTCGGCAAACGGCAACAACAGCATCCAGATCGACGCCTCCACCGTGACCGCCAGCAGCGGCCCGGCCATCAACGCGCCGCTGGCCGGCAATGCGAGCATCACCATCAGCAACGGCTCCACGCTCAGCAGCGGCAACGGGGTGGCGCTTCAGGTGGGCGCGCGCGCCAGCGTCGACCTGGACGTGACCGGTTCGTCAATCTCCGGCGACATCGTGGGGGCCGCGCTGGGAGCAAACACCGCCACCGTCAATGTCAGGCTGGGCAGCGGTGCCCGGCTGCAAGGGGCAATCATCAACGGGACCGACGTGCAGCTCAGCGATGCCAGCTGGCGGCTCACCGGCGACAGCAACGTACAGCAGCTGGATGTGGGTGCCGGTTCGGTGGTGGCATTCGGTGATGGCAGCGCCTTCCATACCTTGCAGGTGGCCGGCAACTACACCGGCAGCGGTGGCACGTTGCTGTTCAACACGGTGCTCGCCGGCGATGACGCCGCGTCGGACAGGCTGGTGATTGACGGCGACAGCAGCGGCCAGACCAATGTGCAGGTCAACAACATCGGGGGTACCGGTGCGCTGACCAGCCGCGGGATCCAGCTGATCCAGGTTGGTGGAACCTCCGACGGTGTGTTCAATCTGATAGGCCGTGCGGTAGGCGGACAATACGACTACTTCCTGTTCAAGGACGCCGCCGACGGCGACTGGTACCTGCGCTCGGAACTGCCGGTGCAGCCGGAGCCGTGCGACATCGACCCTACCCTGCCCGAATGCGAAGGCCCGGAAGAACCGCCGCCGCCGGAGCCGGTGCTGCGCCCCGAGCCGGGTGCGTATCTGGCCAACCTGCAGGCGGCCGATGGCATGTTCGGTCTGGGCTATCACCAGCGACAGGCCGGCCAGAACGGAGGCCGCGCCTGGGCCCGCGTGGACGGTTCGCGCTCCGGGTTCGGTGCGAATCTGCAGCAGTTGAATGTGCGCGGCAGCAGCCAGGCGCTGAGCGTGGGTGCGCAGCTGGTTGGCACCCCGGGCGGCAGCGGTTTCGGCGTGATGCTGGGCAGCGGCAATGCCAGCAGCACCTCCACCAGTGAACTGACCGGCTACTACGCCCGCGGCAAGGTCAAGGGCAATGCCATCGGCATCTACGGCACATGGCGCGGTGCCGCTGGCGATGACCCGTATGCCGGTCTGTATGTGGACGGGTCAGTGCAACGGGCGGTGTTCCGCAACGAAGTGGAAGGCTATGCCCTTGCGACCGAACGCTATGACAGCAAAGCCTGGCAGGGCGCGGTGGAGGTGGGATATGCGGTGCCGGTGCGTCAGTCGGGCAACAGCACCGTGTTCCTGGAACCGCAGCTGCAGGTGGGCTACACCCGGTGGGACGACGTGCGCCACATCGAACGCAACGGCACCCTGGTGCGCACTGCGGACGCCCGTGGCGCGTTCGGCCGGGTCGGCGTCCGGCTGTCCGGCGTGACCCGTTGGGCTGGTGCTGCCGCCGAAGTGCAGCCGTACGTGGCGGCGAACTGGCTGCGTAACGCCAGTAATCCGTATGTGCGGATGGACGACGAAGCCGTGGACGCGCGCATTCCGCGCCAACGCGGCGAGTTCAGCGCGGGGGCCAGCATTCGTCTCCCCAGCGGTTTCGGAGCCTGGGCCGGACTGTCCCTCCAGAGTGGCTCGGGCTACCACCAGCGCAGCGCCCAACTGGGGCTGAGCTATCGGTGGTGAGGATCAGTTCGAGCGGACGGAAAGCAGCCCGATCCGCTTGAACCACCACTCCAGCGGCAGCGTTACCAGCGGCGGAATGGCCGCCAGCAGCGCCAGCAGCGTGGCCCACCACGGCCAGCGCTGGCGCAGTGCGGTGAGCACGCTGACCACCACGTAGACCATGAAGGCCAAGCCGTGCAGCGGCCCGAAGATACGCACGCCCAGCGTGGTGGGTTCACCGGCGTGATACTTGAAGTACATGCCGACCAGCAGGCCCGCCCAGGTAAAGGCTTCAAACAGGGCCACGGCGGCAAACATGCGGCCCATCGGGCTGAGCGGAGCAGAGCTTTTCAATTGCAGACCCGGCGATCACGGCGAAAGGGGCCGCCATGATAGCCGGGTTATCGCTAATGCGAACCGTTCGCTTAAATGAACATTCCGCCCGACGCTTCCACGCGCTGTGCGTTGATCCACCCGGTACGCGGCGACAACAACGCCACCGCCACCGGCCCGATGTCGTCCGGCAGGCCCGCGCGACCCAGCGCCGTGTTGCCCGCCACCATCTTGTTGATGTCCTGGTTGTCGCGCACGTGGCCGCCGCCGAAGTCGGTTTCAATCGCGCCCGGTGCCAGGGTATTGGCACTGATGCCCCGCGTGCCCAGCTCCTTGGCCAGGTAACGACTGAACACCTCAATACCGCCCTTCATCATCGCGTAGGCCGAGCTGCCCGGTAGCGCGAAACGGGCCAGACCGCTGGACACATTGAGAATGCGGCCGCCGTCGCTGATCAGCGGCAGCAGCGCCTGGGTCAGGAAGTACGGACCCTTCAGATGCACGGCCACCAGGTGGTCGAACTGCGCCGGGGTGGTCTCGGCTAAGCCGGCGTAAAGCCCCTCACCAGCGTTGTTCAACAGGCCTTGCAGACCGGTGCTGCCCCACTGCTGCAGTTGCTGCTTGACCGCATCAGCGAACGCCGGGAAACGCTCACTGTCAGCGACATCCAGCGGCAGCGCCGCAGCGCGACGGCCCAGCGCTTCAATCTGAGCCACCACCTGCTGGGCGGCATCGGCCTGGCTGCGGTAGGTGATGATCACATCGGAGCCATCGGCGGCCAGGGCCAGTGCGGCATTGCGGCCCAGGCCGCGGCTGCCGCCGGTGATCAGGGTGATGCGGGAGGTCGTGCTCATGACGTGCTCCTTGGTTGGGGTGCAGCCAGACTATTACCCTTGCCCGGACCCATAAATCGCGCGATCCTGATTTGACTGTCCAGCCACAGCGAACAATCCATGGACCGCCTTGACCAGTTGCGCAGCTTTCTCCGGGTGGCCGAACTGGGCTCGTTCACCCGCGCCGCCGACAGCCTGGGCCTGCCCAAGGCCAGCGTGTCGCTGGCGGTGCAGCGGCTGGAAGCCGAGGTCGGCGTGCAGCTGCTGCACCGGACCACGCGCCGGGTGCGGCTGACAGCCGACGGCGCGCAGTACCAGCAGCGCGCCCGCGATCTGCTGGACGACGTGGAAGACCTGCAGGGCATGTTCCGCCGCGAAACCGGGCAGCTGACCGGACGCCTGCGCGTGGACATGTCCAGCGGGCTGGCCCGGCAGCTGGTGGTACCGCACCTGCCCGATTTTCTCGGCCAGCATCCCGGTGTGGAGATCGAGCTCAGCGGCACCGATCGGCGCGTGGACCTGGTCCGCGAAGGCTTCGACTGCGTGTTGCGGGTGGGGCCGCTGGACGACAACACGCTGGTCGCCCGTCCGCTGGGCGTGATGCATATCGTCAACTGCGCCAGCCCGGCCTACATCGCCGCGCGCGGCATGCCGGAAACGCTGGCTGACCTCGCAAGGCACGCACTGATCCACTACGTGGGCACGCTGGGCCAGCGCTCGCCGGGCTTTGAGTATTTCGATGGACAGGCTTATCAAAGCCTGCCAATGGGCGGGCCGATCACCGTCAACAGTGGCGAGGCCTACAGCGCCGCCGCACTGGCCGGGCTGGGCATCATCCAGGTGCCACGGCTGGGCGCGCGTGCCGCCATGGCGCGCGGGGACCTGGTGGAAGTACTGCCACAGTGCGTGGCCGAACCGATGCCGGTGACCCTGCTGTACGCCCAGCGCCGGCATCTGCCGCGCCGGGTGGCTGCGTTCATGGACTGGGTGGCCGGGGTGATCCAGCCGGAGCTGGCGCGCACTGACTGACAGCAGCGCTTGTTTATACGTATTCATCCGCATTCATCGCCAATTCGTGTATCTTTACGCCATCTTGATTGTATGGTTGTATTTGTTTATGCACGAAGACATAGACGCCCTGCCTGGCGAGCGCCAGCAGGCCATTCTCGAACTGCTGCGCCAGAACGGCCGCGTGTTATCGGCCCAGCTTGCCGTCCAGCTGGGCGTTTCCGAGGACTCGATCCGCCGCGACCTGCGCGATCTGGCGGGCCAGGGGTTGTGCCGCAAGGTCTACGGCGGTGCCCTGCCCGCTGCCCCGGAAGCCCCACCGCTGTTGGCACGGCATGCACAGCAGACCGTGCAGAAACAGGCACTTGCCGATGCCGCAGCCACCCAGGTACGGCGCGGCGACGTGGTGCTGCTGGATGCCGGCTCCACCAACAGTGCCATTGCCGCGGCACTTCCCGGGCACATGGCGCTGCGGGTGATCACCAATGCACCGGACATCGCGATGGCCTTGATGGCGCGTCGCGGTTTCGAAGTCAGCCTGATTGGCGGCCGGCTTGATCATCGGCTGGGCGCGGCAGTCGGCGCGCAGGCGCTGGAGGCGGTGTCCGCATTGCGCGCGGATGTCTGCTTCATCGGCACCTGCGCGGTCGACGCCGAGGCCGGACTGTGGGCCGTGGATGGCGAAGAAGCCGCACTGAAACGGGCCCTGCTGGCGGCCAGCAGCCGCTGCATCGTGGTCGCCACCAATGACAAGCTCGGCACGCAGGCGTCCCACCGCATTGGCAGCGTCGAGCAGATCGACGTGCTGGTGGTGGAAGCCGATGCGCCTGATACCCACACCGCTGCTTTCGAACGCCGTGGCGTCGACCTGCTGCGCGCCGCCCACGTCTGAGATCTCTTCTGCATGACTACAACGATGATGGCGTCCGCCCAGGCGCGCGCCGAACAACATGCCACCCGCGCCGCCTTCCTGCTGCCGGGCTTTGCCACCGCCGCCTGGGCACCGTTGGTGCCTTACGCAAAGAACCGCACCGGGTTGGATGAGGGCACGCTCGGCCTGGTGCTGCTGTGCCTGGGCGCGGGCTCGCTGCTGGCAATGCCGATTGCTGGCGCACTGGCCGCGCGCTTCGGCTGCCGCGCCATCATGGTGATCACCCTGCTGATGGCGATGGTCGCCCTGCCATTGCTGGCCATTGCCCCTTCGCCGTGGACGCTCGGTGCCGCGCTGTTCGTGTTCGGTGCCGGCGTGGGGGCCTGCGATTGCGTGATGAACATGCAGGCGGTGATCGTTGAACGCGAAAGCGGCCGGCCGATGATGTCCAACTTCCACGCGTTCTACAGCATTGGCGGTGCCATTGGCGCAGCGGCCATCACCACGCTGCTTTCGATGCGCGTTTCACCCCTGTTGGTGTGTGTGCTGGCCTCAACCTTGATGATTGCGCTGCTCGCCGTTTCGGTGCGGTGGTGGCGGCGCGACCGTGCGCCGAATGACGCCCCGATGTTCGCGGTGCCGCATGGCGTGGTGCTGGCCATCGGCGTGCTGTGCTTCGTCGCCTTCCTCGCCGAGGGCACCATGCTGGACTGGAGCGCGGTGTTCCTGCACGAAGTGCAGCAGGTGCCGCAGGATCGCGCCGGCCTCGGCTTCATGTGCTTCGCCATCGCCATGACCATCACCCGGCTGGTGGGCGACAGCGTGGTCGCCAGGCTGGGTCGCCACCGCGCGATTCTGCTCGGTGCGCTGGTCGCCGCCGTGGGCTTCGGCCTGATCACCTACGCCCCGCCGCTGCTGCCGGCACTGGCCGGCTATGTGCTGATCGGCCTGGGTTGCGCCAACATCGTGCCGGCGCTGTTCTCCATGGCCGGCAACCAAAAGGCCATGCCCGAAAGCCTGGCCATTCCAGCCATCACCACCCTGGGCTACGCCGGCGTGCTGGCCGGCCCGGCGTTGATCGGCTTTGTCGCCCAGGCCAGCAGCCTGGTGTTCGCGTTCACTGCCGTGGCGGTGGTGATGGCGCTGATCGGCCTCAGCGCCCGCTGGGTGCGGGTGTAATCAGCGGTGCGCCAGCGCGTAGTCGATGGCGGCGCACACCGCCGCCACCTGCGCGTCGTTGCACTGCTGCGGCGTCGCACGCGGGCTGTCCGGGTAGACCTCGGTGGTGGTGGTGAACTTCGCGCCGGTGATGCTGGCGCACAGGCCGAGGCGCTTGAGCGGGTATTCGATGACGCCCGGAGCCACTACCGGTGAACCGATGATTTCGCCTTTCTCGTCGGCCGGGGCGATGTGGGTCACCTTTTCAACTTCGGCGTTGACCGCCTGCTGGAACGCCGGCTGCGGGTTCTCGGTGTCGTCGACCAGATAGAAGCCATCGGGAATGCCGCCCGGTTCGAACGGCTTGCCATCGCGCGCGGCCAGCGCCGGGCGGAATTCGGTTTCGTCGCTGTCGGTGGTTTCGTGCAGGTCGATATGCAGGACCATCCCGTCACGCAACGGTTCCACCAGCGCCATCAGTGCGGCAGATTCCGCGGCTGGGCTGTCGGCCACGAACGAGCGATTCGGATCGATGGCCAGCGCGTTCCAGCGGTTGATGCGCTCGAAGCCCCAGGGGTTCACGCACGGAGCCACGAGGATGTTCGCCTTGCCGGCGTAGTCCTTGGCGCGCTGCGCCAGGAACTGCAGTGCACCTTCCACACCACTGGTTTCATAGCCGTGCACACCGCCGGTGACCAGCACGCTTGGCAGCGCCGCGTTCCAGTCGCGGCTGCGCAGGGCGAACAGGGTGTACTGGTCCGGAGCGTAGTCGAGCTCGCCGTAGGGCACCATGTCGAAATCTGCCGCCAGTTGCTGGACCTTGCTGACGACCTCCTCGGCATAACTGCGCTGCTTCGGCTGCCCTGCCCGCCACTGTGCTTTCTCTTCCGCGCCCCAGGGCTGGCCAGGGGTACCGATGGGGTAGAAGCGGGAAAGAGTCATGGCAGGTCTCGCAGGGGTGTCAGGAGGAGAAATGATAGCGCGGCGGTGTGGGGGTAATCGGACGTCCGGCTGTCTGCGAAATCCGGGACTCGGGTGCTTTTGGACCTGACGGGACACTTCAAAATCGGCACGCTGGATGATTCCGGATACGCCGGGAACCCTGGAAACACGGCACTCGTGGATCCTCTGGGGTGGTAGGGTCGCTCGCAAGACGACCGCCGTGAAACTGGCAGCGCCCAATAGGGCATTGAAATCGACGCGAGCCCATGCTCCGCGCCTCTTCGCTCTGGGGTCATGCATTAAAGAACGCCCAATCCTTCACTGCAGTCGTCTATCGACCGACTCTACCTGCCTTTGTCCGGCATCAACGGATTTGAGGCACGCGCGTCATGCGACCGGTATCCACGGATTCGCGGCATGCGTAACACGCGTCCGACAACCACGGAATCGCCCCGTACGCATCATGCGTCCCGTATCGATGGATTCGCGCCCCGCGCAATCCGCGATATCGCGGTCAGAAAAATCTGACCCAGATGTAGGAAAACCGCGCGTCACGCTCCCGATCCGACACTTTACCCAATTTGGCGACTTCCACCCATTGACGCCGCGCTCACTTTTCATTCATAAACGCACCCTGCACTGCGCACACGCGCTACAGGGGTTCCACGCCTGCTGACCTACGTTCTGGCTGCCATCCGGCGGCCCGGCGAACTGCGGCCGGTTGGAAACACGCCCTGCAGCGATGCGCCGCACCTGACTGCATCCAGGGGATTGAGTAATGCGAATGAACGCTGCCGATCGCACCGCCAGGCAACCTGCCTGGAACCGCGCCCTTCATCTGCTGACGGCTGTCAGCCTCTTGCTGCCGCTGGCCGCACACGCGCAGATTGTGCCCACCTGGCGCGAGGAGTACGACAAGCGGCTGAAGTACGGCGACCTGGTCGAACCGTTGAAGGGCGAGATCTTCGGCGAGAAGGTCAATCTGTACGACGGGTCGGTCAGCTTCACCGCGACCGACATCACCCTGCCCGGCAACAGCGGCCTGGCCGTGTCGATCAGCCGCAGTTACGGCGACATGGGCGGCAA
The DNA here is from genome assembly GCA_050983615.1 of Stenotrophomonas maltophilia. GTDB lineage: Bacteria > Pseudomonadota > Gammaproteobacteria > Xanthomonadales > Xanthomonadaceae > Stenotrophomonas > Stenotrophomonas maltophilia_AZ. Next base: position 2,447,991 of record CP158958.1, read on the forward strand.
CCGCAATGACAACGAGTTCGGCAGCTGGACGCTGGATATCCCGTCACTATCTGGCACCTACGGCGACCAGCCCGAGACCCAGGTCGGCGGGCATTGGACACCGGCGGCGCGCTGCTCCACCGTAACTGCACCACCCCTGCTGGAGGTGTGGAATTACCGGCGCACCCAGCTCATCAACTTTGATTCGTACACCTATTGGGATGGCGTACGCCTGACGCTGCCCGGCGGCAATGGTGAAACCGTGCTGGCTGGTAGCGGGGACGCCCGCCAGCCGGTTCCCCAGGTGGGACAACCGACCCCATGGAACACCAAGGGGGGCTGGTTCTTCTCCTGCCTGAGTTCACTGAAAAGCGGGCAGCCTGGCGAGGGCTTTCTGGGCCATGCCCCGGACGGCACCAAGTACTACTTCGACTGGATGGTCGCCCGATACAACGAGCCAGCGGTACTGCAACCGTATGACACCGTCACGCATGCCACTCTGCAGCGCAGAAAGGTCTTCCTGTACCCCTCTCAGGTGGTAGACCGGTTCGGCAACTGGGTCCGCTACGAGTGGACCGGCGGCCGGCTAGACCGCATTGTCGCCAATGATGGCCGCAGCATCAGCCTGAACTACGACGCGCAGGGCCGGATCAGCACCGCCACGGCCGGTAACCGCACCTGGACGTACTCTTACTTGCCCAGCGGCCCGCTGCAGTCGGTAACGCTGCCCGACGGCACGGCGTGGAGCTACAACTTCCCGCCTGTGTACGTGACCAAAAAGCGGCAGGAGTACACCGGCCAGCCGGTTTCCGATTACATGGAGAATCCGGCCACCTGCGCGAAAACCAACAAGATCGTGCAGACAGAAGTGGTCGCCAGTGTCACTCATCCTTCCGGTGCGGTCGGCACCTTCGCGTTCCGCCCGTTCCGTCACGGCCGCAAGAACGTGCCCTTCAACTGCCAGACCTCCGGCGACGACCAGCTGATCGCCGATGGCTGGAACATGACACCCATCTATCGTGATGCCATGTCGCTGGTTACCAAGACCATCAGCGGCCCGGGCATGCCGACCGCACAGTGGAGCTACCAGTACACCAACCTGGGTTGGGAATACGACCGGAACCTGACTCAGCAGGGTTGGCCCATCATTCCTACAGGTCAGTCAGAACCGAAGATCACCATCGAAACCCTGCCCGATGGCGTGATCAAGACCTACGAGTTCGGCAAGGAAGTGGCCTACAACGACGGCCTGCTGCTCGGCACCACCACCAGCAGCGGCGGCACCGTGGTGCGCGTGGACCGCAACAACTACTACCCGGACGCCCAGCTACCCAGCGCGCCGTTCCCGCAGGCAGCGGGCCGCAACCTGAAGTACGGGGCCACCGAACTGGGCGAGCACCTCAACCGCCCGGTGCAGAGCACCACCGTCCAGCAGGATGGCGTGTTGTTCTCCCGACAGGTGCAGACGTTTGATTCGTCCATCCGCGAAGTGGCCGTGCTGGAATCCAACAATGCCGGCTTCAGCCGCAGCAGCAGCACCGATTACTACGACAACCCGCAGCTGTGGGTGCGCGGGCAGACCGCCCGCAGCATCGTCAACGGCATCGAGCAGTCGCGCACGGAGTTTGACGGCAACACCGCCCAGCCGCTACGCGCCTACAGCTTCGGCAAGCTGGCCCAGCAGGTCAGCTACGCCGCCGATGGCACCGTGGCCACGGTCACCGACGGGCGCGGCAACACCAGCCACCTCTCCGCGTGGAAGCGCGGCATTCCGCAGCAGCTGCGACTGCCCCCGACACCGGAAGCACCCAACGGTGCAACCCGCCAGGTGGAGGTGGACGACAACGGCTGGATCACCGCACTCACCAACGAAGTCGGTGCCACCACCCGCTACACCTATGACAGCATGGGTCGGCTGCGCACCCAGCAGTTTCCCGCTGGTGACAGCGTGGCCTGGAACGGGGTTACCTTGGACCTGCAGCGCCTGGGCGCTGCCCAGTACGGCGTGCCCGCCGGCGCGTGGAAGCACTCGCGCACCTTGGGCGGGCTGCGCACCGATACCTACCTGGACGCCATGTTCCGTCCGGTACTGGTCACCCAGAACCTCAACAACACGCTGGACAGCGCCACCGTCACCCGCTACGACAGCAGCGGCAAGACCGTGTTCGGCTCCTACCCCACCCGCCAGCTGAGCGACATCAATCAGGCCCTGGCCGGCACCACCACCCAGTACGACGCACTGGGCCGCCCCCGCATCGTGCGCCAGACCTCGGAGCTGGGCGACCTGGTCAGCAGCACCGAGTACCTGGGCAACCTTACGGTGCGCACCACCAATCCGCGCGGGCAGGCCACCACCACCCGCCACCAGACCTTTGATCAACCCACCTACGAGATGCCGCTGACCATCCAGCATCCCGAAGGCGTGGTCACCGAGATCCAGCGCGACAGCCTGGGCAAGCCGTTGGCCATCACCCGCCGCAGTGGCGACGGCAGTCAGTCGCTGACCCGCCGTTATGTGTACGACGGCTACCAGCAGCTGTGCAAAACCATCGAGCCGGAAACCGGCGCGACCCTGCAGGACTACGATGCCGCCGGCAACGTGGTGTGGTCCGCAGCAGGCACCACCCTGACCAGCACCACCGCCTGCAACCGGGCCGAGGGGTTGGCCAGCGGCCGCGCCGTGCAGCGCAGTTACGACGCACTGAACCGCCTGCAGCAGCTGGCCTTCCCCGACAATCGCGGCAACCAGACCTGGAGCTACACCGCCGACGGCCTGCCCGCGGAGATCAGCACCACCAACGACCCGGCCACCCTACCGGTGGTGAACCGCTACCAGTACAACCTGCGCCGCCTGCTCACCGCGGAGACCCTGCAGCACGGCCAGTTGGGCACGGTGAGCTTTGGCTACAGCTATGACGGCAACGGCAATCTGGCCGGGCAGACCTACCCCGGCGGTGCCACCGTGGCCTACCAGCCCGACGCCGCCGGCCGCGCCACTGCCGTTGGCAGCTACGCCCAGCAGGCCAGCTACTACGCCAACGGGGCGCTGGCCGGCTTTGTGTACGGCAACGGCATAGCGCACACCATGACCCAGAATGCACGCGGCCTGCCCGAGCGCAGTCGCGACGCCGGGGCTGGCGGGGCCGTGCATGACGACAGCTACGACTACGATGCCGCCGGCAACGTGCTGGCGATCTCCGACGGGCTGCCCGGTGCGCCCGGCAACCGTGACATGAGCTATGACGGCCTGGACCGCCTGCGCGCGGTCACTGCGGCCAGCTTCGGCAACGCGCTGTACGAGTACGACGCGCTGGACAACCTGCGCCGTGCCAAGGTCGGCAGCCGCGACCGCACCCATTACTTCGACCCCTCCAACCGGCTGGTCAACGTGATGGATACGGGTACTGGGGCCACCGTGACCGGCCTGAACTACGACGTGCAGGGCAACCTGTCCATACGCAACGGCCAGGCCTTCAGCTTCGACTACGGCAATCGCCTGCGCGAGGTGGCCAGTGCCGAGCGTTACGAATATGACGCACACGGCCGCCGGGTGAAGTCACTCGGCACGGACGGGGCCATCTATTCGTTCTACGACAACGGCGGCGTGCTGCGTTACCAGCGCAACGAGCGTACCGGGAAGAAGACGAACTACATGTATCTGTCGGGCAGCCTGGTGGCCCGCGTCAACGACGCCGCCGCTCCGAGCGTGCCGGCGCTCAGTGCACCCGGCTACATCACCCAGGGCAGCGTCACCCTCACCTGGACAGCAGCCGGTGCCGCCAACCGCTACGAGCTGCAACAGATGAGTGCCGGCAGCTGGGTAGGCCTGTATAGCGGCACAGCTCTCAGCTACGTGGCCAGCAATCTGCAGACTGGCAGCTACCAGTACCGGGTGCGCGGCTGCCGTGACGTCTGCGGCGACTGGAGCAACATCGCGGCTGTGGCCGTGGAACTGCCGCCCAGCGGCGTGCCGACGGTGACCACGCCGGCCACCGCCTACAACGGCAGCTACACCGTCACCTGGACCGCATCCGACGGTGCGGCCACCTACGAACTACAGGAAAGCGCCAACGGCGGCAGCTGGACGCTGCTCCAGAACACCGCCGCCCGTTCGCTGGCCATCAGCGGCAAGGCCGCCGGCAGCTACGGCTATCGCGTGCGGGCCTGCAACCCGGTGGGCTGCACCGGCTACAGCGCAACCGGAACTACCGCCGTGGTGTACCCGCCGACGGCTGTGCCCAGCCTCAGCGCCCCCGCCCGCGTGGGTCCGGGCAGCATCGGCATCGGCTGGAACGCCGTCGCCGGTGCAGACCGCTACACCCTGCTGGAAAGTGCAAACGGCGCGGCCTGGGTGACCCTGTTCAATGCCAATGCCACCTCGTATGCCACACCGGCGCGCGGCGTGGGTAGCTACGCCTACCGCGTGGCGGCGTGTAACGGCGCGGGCTGCGGCAACTGGTCAGGAAGCGCCGGTGTCACCGTGGTCAGTGCACCGACCCTGGAACCAGTGATCAGCGCCCCGGGCCTGGTGAATGTCACCAACTACGCCTTCAGCTGGAGCACCCCGGCCAACACCGAGTACTTCAACCTGCAGGAAAGCGCCAACGGCAGCGGCTGGGTCACACTGCTGTCCGATGGCCGCACGTCGGTCGGCGTCAGCCGAGGCAATGGCAGTTATGCCTACCGGGTGCAGGCGTGCAACTTCGTCAATTGTGGGCCTTGGTCGGGTATTGCCACGGTCAATGTGGTACTGCCGCCACCGATGCCGTTGATCAACATCGCCAACTGGCTGACCACCAAGAGGGCACCCTACCAGGTGTGGTGCGATGCAGACTGGACGCCGGTCGCCACAGCTACCCAGTACGAACTCGAGACAGGTGTCGGCGGAAAACATCTTTACACCGGGCCCAACACCTACGTTGCCGCAGCCGGCAATGCGTACTGTGGCTCGCCCATCCGGGTACGCGCCTGCAATGCGGGCGGGTGTTCGGAATGGTCCCCACTGTTTACCCCCACCCGTGGCGTCTACGAGAACGAGTGATGAACGCGATCAAGAACTTGAGCATGTTGATGCGCGGGGTGTTTGCACTGGTGCTGGCGGCAGGGATGCTGTCGGCAGCCCAGGCGGCAGAGACCGTGGAGTACATCCACACCGATGCGCTGGGATCGCCGGTGGCGGTGACCGATGCCAATGGCGTGGTGATCGAACGGACCGTCTACGAGCCGTATGGCGCGGTGGTGGGTGGGCAGGTTAAAGATGGGCCGGGGTATACCGGGCATGTGTCTGACTCGGCTACTGGGCTGAGTTACATGCAGCAACGGTACATGGATCCGGAGGTTGGGGTGTTCCTCTCGGTTGACGAGATCGCAGCTACGGAGAATTCCTTCGGTCGATACGGATACGCAAGTACCAATCCATACCGTTTCATCGACCCTGATGGGCGAGAAGCGAAGGAACCGAGACGAGAGGCGGTAGTAGGAAGTCGAATAAAGAACGGCACTGTAGCCGCAGGCAGCCGAGCATTCACAGGTGCACAGGCGGGTCCAAATACGAGTTCAAGTCAACGCGGAACCTATGGAAGGGCTCCCACGGCATCAGACCCTGAGTGGACCCGTGATCCAGAGTTGCGCTCACAAATGGAGGACGCATGGAACGACTCTAACCCGTTCGCTCCGTCCGTTAAGCGCGGCCTTCCTGGATCCCTAAAAAGGGAAAATGGGGGTTGGATTGTCGAATTTCCAGGTCAGCAAGGCTATACACTCCTTCGTTCACCACCGGGTTCGAGAGACAGGATGTCCATAGAATCCGTTACGAAACCTTCCGAGTTTGCTTGTGGGTGTAGAGTTCGCGGATACTATCACTCGCACCCAAATACTATCGGAGAAGGATACAACCCGAGGGCAAACGGCTACGACTATATGTACCAGATTCAGCAGGGCGTACCGGGCATGATCCGAAGCCACGAAGGTTATGAGTACATACCTATCCCTGGAGGTCGTTGATGAAACCTGCAATGAGACTGATTGTGGCGCTGGCGCTTGTATCAAGCTACGGGTGTCAAGCTACCCCAGCATCAACAAATTCTACTGGGAACAGCAAGTGTCTACACGCCGTCAAAAAGCACGTCGAAGAGACCAGAGGCTGGACCAGCGATAAGTACACGATCAAAGAAGAAATGGTTGACGAAAACCTGAAGGGATACGAGGTGATGTTCCTCGAAGATCTACAATCCAAGCCGCCGACCGAGCTCAAATCGTTCCATGTTGACTTGGACCAGAACTGCGAGCGAGTTATCCGTGAGCTCGGCTACCAGTAGGAGCTGTTGAGGCGCAGCAAATATGAGCACCGGAGACAGGGGCAGCGAACAGCTTTCAGGCGAAGCACCTGTATGGCTGCTGATAGTGCGGCCACGTACGGACTCCATGAAAGCGCCAGCAGCGGCAGTTGGACGCTGGTCCAGAACACGGCCGCCCGTTCGCTGCCATCGGCGGCAAGCAGGCCGGCATCTAAGGCTACCGCGCGCGGGCGTGCAACCAGGTGGCCGCACCGCGTATAGCGCTACCGCCACTACCGCTATGGTGTGCCCGCTGACGCTGTGCCTAGCCTCAGCGCCCCCCCAAAGTGGGCCCGGACAGCATCGGCATCGGCCGGAACCCCATCGCTAAACCAAAAAGTTGCGGTGAAAGTGAAATATCAGAGGTGGCAAAGTGATCGCACGTTCCGCTCTCTTAATGTGCATGTGCATGGGCGTGATCGGTCTAGCCGCGTGCGGCGGCGCCGCGCGCGAAGGCGCATCCAATCTCTGCGACGCAATACCTAAGGATGCCGCGTGCCGGGTGACTTTCCGCGCACTCGCTTCCAATCCTGCATCATTCAATGGCCGCAAGGTCAGAGTTGAGGGCTATCTTGGCATCTCTGCGAGGCTCTTTGTCCTGAGTTCCAGCAAAGAGATTTTTGAGGCTGGAGTGAGCGATGAAGTGTCTGTCAGGATTAGAGGCCCGATGGAGTCGCAGCAAAAGGTCTACGACGAGCATGCCTACACTTGGGTATCCGTCACCGGAACTTTCAGGACTAGAAAGAAAGACGGAACAACCTACGATCTTTTGATTGGCGAATTGCATGCTCCTCTCGAGGTCAGGCCGCTCCGTTTTCCCATCCCCCGGAGAAGAGAAACTTTTGACGAGGCAGCTCTTGAACTTGAGGACCTGAAATAGCGCGAGGAGAAACGCTACAGCTGGAGTCAAAGAAGGGACGAGTAGTGGCGCAATTTACCGAAACTTTCTCCTACGTTGGCGAGAGTGATGGTGTATTGATGGCCGGACTCGCGGACGATCAGTATGAAACAGTTAATTACCTTCTGTTTCAGAAGGCGACTGATCCTAGCGCACAGGACGTAGAGCTAGGGCATGATCAGGCTCATGTCACTCTGAACGGAGAGTCTTCCTCGTGCTATGGGGGGGGGTTGTGAGCATAAGCCTTCTAGCAGGTGAGCTGAAAGTCAGGGTTGATTCAAATACGGCAAAAGTATTGGGAACAGGGCAAGACTTCGTTGTGAGCTTTGATCACCACTTGGAGGGACTTGATAAGTTGTCACTGATGCTAGAGAAAATGTTCGACTCGTTCGTAGATAAGCAGGGCTAAGTCACCCAGGGTGCCGTCAGCTGACAGTCCCCGTCAGCTTGACAGCAGCAGGAACTGAGCGACGTTTTACAACGGCACCGCTCTTACCTCTCGGTAGCTACACCGTCAGCTGGGCGGCTTTCGATGGCGCGGCCACCTACGAACTGCAGGAAAGCGCCAACGGCGGCAGCTGGACGCTGCTCCAGAACATCGCCGCCCGTTCGCTGGCCATCAGCGGCAAGCCCGCCGGCAGCTACGGCTATCGCGTGCGGGCCTGCAACCCGGTGGGCTGCACCGGCTACAGCGCAACCGGAACTACCGCCGTGGTGTACCCGCCGACGGCTGTGCCCAGCCTCAGCGCCCCCGCCCGCGTGGGTCCCGGCAGCATCGGCATCGGCTGGAACGCCGTCGCCGGTGCAGACCGCTACACCCTGCAGGAAAGTGCAAACGGCGCGGCCTGGGTGACCCTGTTCAATGCCAATGCCACCTCGTATGCCACACCGGCGCGCGGCGTAGGCAGCTACGCCTATCGCGTGGCGGCGTGTAATGGTGCCGGCTGCGGCAACTGGTCAGGAAGCGCCGGTGTCACCGTGATCAGTGCACCGACCCTGGAACCGGTGATCAGCGCCCCGGGCCTGGTGAATGTCACCAACTACGCCTTCAGCTGGAGCACCCCGGCCAACACCGAGTACTTCAACCTGCAGGAAAGCGCCAACGGTGCGGGCTGGGTCACGCTGCTGTCCGATGGCCGCACGTCGGTCGGCGTCAGCCGAGGCAATGGCAGTTATGCCTACCGGGTGCAGGCGTGCAACTTCGTCAATTGTGGGCCTTGGTCGGGGATTGCCACGGTCAATGTGGTACTTCCGCCACCGATGCCTTTGATCAACATTGCCAACTGGCTGACCACCAAGAGGGCACCCTACCAGGTGTGGTGCGATGCAGACTGGACGCCGGTCGCCACCGCTACCGAGTACCAGCTCGAGACCGGCGTCGGCGGCAAGCACCTTTACACCGGACCCAAGACCTACGTCGCGGCAGCCGGAAATGCGTACTGTGGCTCCCCAATTCGGGTACGCGCCTGTAACGCAGGCGGGTGTTCGGAATGGTCCCCACTGTTCACCCCCACCCGTGGCGTCTACGAGACCGAGTGATGAACGCGATCAAGAACATAAGCATGTTGATGCGCGGGGTGCTGGCGCTGGTAATGGCGGCAGGGATGCTGCCAGCTGCCCAGGCGGCGGAGACCGTGGAATACATCCACACCGATGCGCTGGGCTCGCCAGTCGCGGTGACCGATGCCAATGGCGTGGTGATTGAACGGACCGTCTACGAGCCGTATGGGGCGGTGGTGGGTGGGCCGGTGAAGGATGGGCCGGGGTATACCGGGCATGTGTCTGACTCGGCTACTGGGCTGAGCCAAATGCAGCAGCGGTATATGGATCCGGAGCTGGGAGCCTTCCTCAGTGTGGATCCGGTGACGGTGGACGTCACATCGGGTGAAAACTTCAGCCGCTTCAAGTATGCAGCGAACAATCCATATCGGTTCACCGATCCGGATGGGCGGCAGGAGATGGCTGCAGAGAGGTTCAGTGACTCCTATGGCGGATGGACGGCGGAAGAGCGTGCACCGTTGGAGGCAGTGGTGGTGCCGGCCGCTACTGCATTGATTTCCGTAACGCCAGTGATTGGTCCAGAACTGGCTCTTGGCCTACGGATTGCCGAGAGATCGGGCGTTCCAAGAACAGGACAGAAGGGCGTCGAGCCTGGTCGTCACAACGCTAACGTAACCGTTCGCGACAGCGATGGGAACATCGTATCCCACCACCGTGAGGTGAGCGGAAACATGACCCCAGAAGAAAAGGCACTTGGATTTCCCCAGAACACCATGGCTTCTCACACGGAAGCAAGGGCGGTCCAAACGCCAATGAAGCCAGGGGACTCGATGACCATCACCGGTCAGCGGGCACCATGTCCGTCGTGCAAGGGCCGAATGAACTCGACGACTCAGAGAACCGGCTCTAAGATCAAGTATCAGTGGCGCGAGGGCGGGAAAACTCAGCGCTGGGAATCAAAGGGAGGATAAGAAGTGGTGCAATTCATTGCAAATTTTGCCTACTCTGGCGAGAGTGATGGTGTGTTGATAGCTGGTCTTGCGGACGATCAGTATGAGACAGTTGATTACCTTCTGTTTCAGAAGACGATTGATCCTAGCGCACAGGACGTAGAGCTAGGGCATGATCAGGTTCATGTCACTCTGAATGGAGAGTCTTCCTCGTGCTATGGGGGGATTGAGAGCATAAGCCTTCTAACAGATGGGCTGAAAGTCAGGGTTAATTCAAATACGGCAGGAGTATTGGGAACAGAGCAAGACTTCATTGTCAGCTTTGATCACCACCTGCAGGGCCTTGATGAGTTGTCACTGATGCTAGAGAAAATGTTCGACTCGTTCGTAGATAAGCGGGGCTAAGCCACCCAGGGTACCGTCAGCTGGGCAGCCTTCGATGGCACGGCCACCTATGAACTGCAGGAAAGCGCGAATGGTGGTGCCTGGGCACTGCTCCAGAACACCGCCGCCCGGTCGCTGGCGATCATCGGCAAGCCGGCCGGAAGCTACGGCTACCGCGTACGGGCGTGCAACCCGGTGGGCTGCACCAACTACAGCGCAACCGCCACCACAGCCGTGGTTTACCCGCCAACCGCTGCCCCCAGCCTGAGCGCCCCAGCGCGAGTCGGCCCAGGCAGCATCGGTATTGGCTGGAACGCCATCGCCGGCGCAACCCGCTACACCCTGCAGGAAAGCGCGAACGGTGCGGCGTGGGTGACCCTGTTCGACGGCAACGCCACCTCGTATGCCACACCGGCACGCGGCGTGGGCAGTTACGCCTATCGCGTTGCGGCCTGTAACGGTGCGGGCTGCAGTGGCTGGTCAGGCAATGGCAACGTCACCGTTGTTGGCGCACCGACGCTGGAGCCGGTAATCAGCGCACCAGGGCTGGTGAACGTCACCAACTACGCCTTCAGCTGGAGCACCCCGGCCAACACCGAGTACTTCATCCTGCAGGAAAGCGCCAACGGTGCGGGCTGGGTCACGCTGCTGTCCGATGGCCGCACGTCGGTCGGGGTCAGCCGAGGCAATGGCAGTTATGCCTACCGGGTGCAGGCGTGCAACTTCGTCAATTGTGGGCCTTGGTCGGGGATTGCCACGGTCAATGTGGTACTGCCGCCACCGATGCCTTTGATCAACATTGCCAACTGGCTGACCACCAAGAGGGCACCCTACCAGGTGTGGTGCGATGCAGACTGGACGCCGGTCGCCACCGCTACCGAGTACCAGCTCGAGACCGGCGTCGGCGGCAAGCACCTTTACACCGGACCCAAGACCTACGTCGCGGCAGCCGGAAATGCGTACTGTGGCTCCCCAATTCGGGTACGCGCCTGTAACGCAGGCGGGTGTTCGGAATGGTCCCCCCTGTTCACCCCCACCCGTGGCGTTTACGAGACCGAGTGATGAACGCGATCAAGAACATGAGCATGTTGATGCGCGGGGTGTTGGCGCTGGTAATGGCGGCAGGAATGCTGCCAGCTGCCCAAGCGGCGGAGACCGTGGAATACATCCACACCGATGCGCTGGGCTCGCCAGTCGCGGTGACCGATGCCAATGGCGTGGTGATTGAACGGACCGTCTACGAGCCGTATGGGGCTGTAGTGGGTGGGCCGGTGAAGGATGGGCCGGGGTATACCGGGCATGTGTCTGACTCGGCGACTGGGCTGAGCTATATGCAGCAGCGGTACATGGATCCGGAAGCGGGCGTGTTCCTGAGCGTAGACCCGGTTTCAGCATCTGTTGGAAGCTTCGGAAGGTACGGATATGCTGCAGCGAATCCCTATCGATTCGTAGATCCAGATGGACGTCAGCCCAAGGAGCCGAGACTTGCAATCACCGGGAGTCGGATTAAAGGCGGCGGGATAGCCGCTGGTGTCAGGGTTGCAGCTCTTGGTGGAGCACTTCCCGGAGGATTCACCAAGGAAAATGCCCAGGCAAGATATGATGAAATGAGGGGCATCGTTGATAAGACCAAGGACATCATGGAGGGTATTCCCAACAAATCTTCGGACGACGCCGCGAAGGTCTTTGCAAAGGTCTACCAGAAGTACTCAGTGCGTCTGGGCTGGGAGGTCAGCGCCGAGATTGTTTTGCGGGGAAGCGGAGCATTCCACCTTTCTGATATTGACGTCTCCAACTCGGTTAGACGCGGAGATTGGATTGGCGGATTCGCAGGCGTGCCGGCCTTAGGCGGGATAAATATTCACACCCACCCTCTGCTAGACGGCTACAAGACAGCCTATTCGCCATTCTCCTATGGGGACATGAGAACATTTGAAAGGTCGAACTCAACAAATTATGTGTCCGACCCTTCCGGTGTTTACAAACTGAATGCAACCGGTGAAGCAGAGGTGGTAAATTGATGATACGTTCTTTGTTTATTCTGACTCTCTGCGCGACCTCTCTGGCAGGATGTGCAGACACTTCAAACAGTGGCACTCCGCGACTCTGCGAATCAGTGCAAAAGGAGAGCGCATGCAGAGTATCTTTCCGTGCACTCGCAGCCGATCCGGCATCATTCAACGGCCGCAAGGTCAGAGTTGAAGGCTACCTCGGCGTCTCGGCACGACTCTTTGTTCTGAGCTCAAGCAAAGAGCTCTTTGACGCAGGGGTTTCCGACGAAGTCTTTGTAAGGATCAGAGGACCTATTGATTCGCAGCGCCAGATTTTTGATCAGCATGCCTACTCTTGGGTATCAGTGACTGGAACGTTCCGGACCAGAGAGAAGAACGGAACTACCGACGACCTATTGATAGGCGAGCTGCATCCGCCAATAGATGTCAAGCCCCTTCGACTGCCGATTCCCGAAAGAAGAGAAACCTTTGACGAAGCAGTCATCGATCTTAGGGATTTGAAGTAAAGTGATTGCCCACAACATGACCCAGAACACACGCGGGCTGTCCGAACGTATCACGTTGCCAAGGACGTGCATGACGACAGCCCGGTGTGGCTAGCAACCGCTGTACGTGCTGTGACAGCATGCGACACCTGTACGCAGTCACCGCCTCCAGCTTCACCAATGCACTGTATGACTGCGTGACACTGAACAGTGTGACCCTTGCAAAGCTTCGTTCCGTATCATGCGCAATCGGGTGTTGATGAGTTCACGGCAGCCATCTTAGCCACGCAGGGCGTGGCTCTACGGAGTTGGTTTGGTTGCGGGGGCGGCACGTTTATGGGTTACGCCCGCAGCAGCACCTTGCCATTCCGCCCCGGTTGCAGACTCGCCTTCGCCGCCTCAGCCACCTGATCCAGTCCAAACACACCGTCTACCGGCAGGCTCAATCCACCCTCAGCCGCCAGCTTCAACAGCTCACCTACCAGCCGGCGCTTGTTCTCGGGGGCCATGTTCTGGCTGACCTTGCTGCCCCAGAAGCCCTTGATGGTGGCCTGCTTGAAGATCACATCGCCGGAGCCAATCTGCATCGGTTCGCCGGTCATCGAGCCAAACGAGACCAAGGTGCCGCCCTCGCCCAGCAGGCTCACCAGTTCGCCGCTGGCTTTACCACCCACCGAATCCACGGCAGCTGCCGCCCCACCCTCGCCCAATGCAGCCCTCACCTTGTCCAGCCAATCAGCCTGAGCAGTGGAATAGGTGTTCTCGATTCCCAGCGCCTGCATCTCGGCCACGCCATCATCGCGCCGCACCAGATTCAGACAACGCACCCCACGCGCACGCGCCAGCATCGCCAGCGCCTTGCCCACGGCACCGTTGGCCGCGTTCTGCACAATCCACTGGCCCGGCTCCACCTGCAGGAACTCCAGCAGCATCAGCGCGCTCAGCGGCATGGCGATCAATTGCGCGGCAGTTTCGTCATCAATGCTGTCCGGCATGGGAACAACCATGCGTGCCGGAGCGATGAACGCCTCGGCCCAGCTGCCGTGTACCGAAGCGGCACTAACCCGCTGCCCAATCTTCAAGCCGGTCACCCCCTCGCCCAGCGCGTCAATCACCCCGGTGCCCTCGCTGCCACCCACAGCCGGCAGCTCCGGCTTGTACCCGTACTGGCCGCGCACGGTCCACAGGTCATGGTTATGGATCGGGGCGAGCACGGTGCGGATACGCACCTCACCTGCGCCGGGCTCAGGCAGCGCGACCTCGCCTGCGTGCAGCACCTGGGTCGGGTCACCAAACGTGTCATGAATTGCGGCGCGCATTAGCGGCTCCTTACGTAAGGGATGAGTCTGGACATGGGGGATCGTCTGTTTCAAGCCGAATCAGCGACGGTAACGATGCGCCGCGACCACGGCCACTCGCGGTGCACGCCAGGCACGTGCGCGCAGCAGCAGGGTCTGCACCAGCAGCAACGCGGCCACGCCCAGCGCCAGCAGGGCCACGGTGTCGGCACCCGGCAAGCGCCAGCCAGACTGCTTTACATACACTCCCACCAGCGCCCAGATCACGGCAGCGGGATAGGCATAGTGCCCACGCAGCAGCAGGTTCATGCACCAGGCCAGCAGCGTGGCCAGGGCCAGCAACACCAGGCTCCACGGCAGCATGTTGGCGGTATCCAGCCAGCCGTAGGCGACGATCACCTGGGCGGTGTTGAGGAACGCGGCCATGGTCAACCACCCGGCATGCAGCGCCAACGGGTAGGCCGCGAATGCCCGCTGGCCGGCGCTGGCGTTGAGCGGTGCGGCCCGCACGGCGGCGACGGCCATACAGAGCAGCGCCGCCCAGATGATGGCCAGCGCCGGCAGGAACGCCTGTTGCGAGAACACGGGCATCCAGGCGGCGGTGAGGGCGAAGCCGACGGCGGCCCAGCCGCGCACGCGCGCGTTGAAGTCGGGAGTGCGGCGGCGTAGCTGCCAGAGGCCGAACACCACGTCCAGCAGGAAGATCAGGCCCCAGATGGAGAACGCGTAGCCGGCTGCGACCAGTAACGTGGGGTAGCGGTCAGAGATGGCTCCGTTGGTGGGGCCGAACTGGCCGGTTTGGGAAAGCCCTGCCACGACCGGCATGGCCAGGGCGGCCAGTAATGCTATCCACCGCATGTTGATGATCCTGAGAAAAGATGACGCAGGATAGTGGGCGGGGGGTTAAGGGCGTGGCATGGTGGGTTGCGCTTGTGTTGTTGGCATTTCGCGAAAGGCAGCCGGGCAAGCCCTCTACGGGGATACGTTACGGTGGTCGCGTAGTGACACGCCATGCGTGTCACCGTGGCGTTAGCCAAGGTCGTGGTGGTGGCGATGGCCTATGTGCTTCAACACCCCCTCCCCACCCACGAAATGCCGCACTACCGGCGCGTGTTCACCGCGGTGAAGTTCGCGGATGCGGTCCTGATACACGCGGTCCTCGGCGGTCACCCGCTCATGCTGGCGCAGATGCTCCACCCAGGAACTGGTCACGAAGTACTCCAGGTGAATCCCCGGCGTGGCCACATCCTCGGCCACACCCCATACCACCGCGCCGTCGCGCCGCCGAATGCGTCCCAGCTCGCCAATCAACAAGTGAAACGCCGCGCGATCCGCCGCATCAATCCGATACTCCACCGTCACCAGCACCGGACCGCGATCATGCGACACCGGCTCGGCCAGCTCCGGGGCCGGCCAGCTGCCGGCGGGCCGCAGGTCCAGGGTTTCGGTGCCGGCAATGCGCACGCGCCAGACCAGCAGGCCCGCCACCACCGCACCGATGGCCGCGAGGGTCAGCGCCAACGGAATGGAACTGCGCTGGGCCACGCTGCCCCAGCTCAGCCCGCCGGCCGCCATGCCCAGCGAGAACACCATGATGTACAGCGACAGCGCGCGCGCCCGTACCCACGGCGGCACTGCGGTCTGCGCGGCGATCTGCAGCGAGGACAGCACCGTGATCCAGGCGAAGCCGTTCACCAGCATCGCCACCGGTAACACGACGCGGCTGCGCACCCAGGCCAGGCCGAGCAAACTGATCGCCAACGCAACAGTGGCCAGCAGCACCAGCAGGTCGCGGTCCAGCTTCGCACGCAGTGTGGGCAGCAGCAACGCGCCGGCCACGGCACCCACGCCTATGCAGCCCAGCAGGAAGCCATACAGCCCTGCCCCACCCTGCAGCTCGCCGCGCACCACCAGCGGCAGCAATGCGGTGGCCGCGCTGGCAAAGAAGAAGAACCCGGCGGACTTGATCAGCACCGCCTGCAGCCGCCCCGCGCGCAACGCGTAGCGCAAGCCGGCACGCAGACCGGTACCAAACCCTTCCGGTGGCAGCGCAGACGCTTCCGGTGCGCGCTTCCACCCCCACAATACCCACAGCATCAGGCTGAAGCTCAGTGCGTTGACGCCGAAGGCCCACGCGGGCCCCAGCTGCGCCACGATCAAGCCGCCAATGGCCGGTCCGAGCGAGCGCGCGATGTTGATGCCAATGGAGTTGAGCGCCACGGCAGAGGCCAGCATCGGGCGCGGCACCAGCTCGGACACCACCGCGGCCTGCGCCGGCATCGCCATGGCTGCACCGCAGCCCATCGCGAAGGTCAGCACCACCAACAGCGGCGGGGTCAGTAGACCCAACCCGCTGAACACGGCAAGCGTGCTCGCCACCAGCAGCATCCAGCCCTGGGTCAGCAGCAGGTAGCGGCGGCGATCGACAATGTCGGCCAGGGTGCCGGCCGCCAGCGCCAGCAGCACCACGGGAACCGTCGTGGCGGACTGCACCAGCGCCACCATCAGGGGCGAGCCGGTGCGCTCGGCCATCACCCAGGCGGCGGCCACATCGTTGATCCAGGTGCCGACATTGCTGCCGAGGATGGCCAGCCACATGGCGCGGAACAGCTTCACCTTCAACGGCGACCATGCGCCTTCAGCGGGAGCAGCGTCAGCCCCTGCGTGTTGTTTCTCTACCATTGCCATGCTCCTACTACCGAGGCAAACAGGGTGTTGCGGCCCCCACTCTGGCGCAGCCCGGGCCCGGCTTCGAACCAGGCCAGCTGGCCCTGCCACTGCCAGTGCGGGCTGGCTTTCCAGGTGGTTTCCCACTTGAACTGCTGGCCAATGCGGCGCGCGGTGCCAGCACTGGCAGGTATCGCACTCAGGGGTGTGGGGGTGGTGTAGATGGCGTCGTTGCGCCGGTGCTTCCAGGCCAGCTGCCAGCCGAACTCGGTGGTCAGGCCCGGGCGCGGGGTCAGGGTGAGCGTGGGCTGCACATCCATCAGATTGGCCGGTGCCAGCAGGCTGGCCTCGCTGAAGTACGCCGCCTTGGGGTATAGCGCGTTGAAGGTCTGCAGGCGGCCATCATGCGCGTTCGCGTCGCCACTGGCGATATCGGCCTTGATCCCCAACCGGGGTTGCAGGCGAACATCCGGGAAACGCAGTCCGATGTCGCTGGCCACGGTCCATGCACGGATATCCAGCGAACCCTGCGGGCGCGACAGCGTGCCATTCTGCAGCACCAGTTCCACATTGGCGTCCCAGCGCGGCTGGCGTGCGAACAACCGGGTGCCCAGCGTGGTACGCCGCTCATCGCCGCTGGCATTGGCAAAGCGCGCGCCGTCACGGCCGTAGCCGAACAGGTAAAAGTCCACCCCGTTGCCGTCGCGGGTGCCACGACGGGTGGCGTAGCTGCCAACCAGATACTGCCCCTCATCGCTGCGGTCATCGAATGCACCCGGGCGATTGTCGACCGGGCGCAGCGCCAGCGCGTCCACCTGCCAGCGCGCGTGCTGCCAGCGCCCGCGCACGCCATCGAACGCCAACCGGATGTTGGGGCCGTCGCGCACGGAAAGAATGCGCGAGCTGCCATAGTGAATCTCCTGCCGGCCAATCTGCACGCCGAACGCATCGCCCTGCCACCGCACATAGCCCTGCTGCAGGTCCAGCGCGCCCTGGTCGGTGCCGCCCGGCCCACCGGCACGGCCGTTTTCGCCATGCACGCCCAGCTGCGCGTAGCCCTGCCACTGCCCGCGCCTCAGCTGCACCGAGCCCAGCGCGCGCAGCAGCCCGTAGCCGTCTTCCACCCCGCCCTGCACGCCGAAGCGCGTGGGGTCGTAGTACATCGCGCGCAGCCGCAGCGAAGCATCCCACTGCACGCGGGTGTCATTGGCCAACGTGGAGCAGTGGCCGCCCGCCCCACCGGCGCAGTCCTGGGCAGACGCAGGGGCAGTCATGGCAGCCAGCGCGAGGGTCAGAACGCGAAGCACGAACAACCCAGCGCACCCCAGAAGGCACTCGGCTCCGAGGTGGGCACCGCATGCGCCGCAGCGTGGCTGTGCGTGTGCGTGCGGCAACCACCCGCACCGTGCGCATGCATGTGCGCGTGCGCGGCCACCAGACCCGTTGCGGCACCACCGACGTGGTAGCCACCAAAGCGGTTCACCGGCGACCAGTCCGGCATTGCCGGCGGCAGCACCGGGGCCAGCGGGCTGAACTCACTGTCGCCGTGCACCACCTGCCCGCCGAGCACCGTCAACACGCTGGTGATATCGGCAATCGCGGCATCGTCTACGGTGAAGTAGTCCGACGACAGCACGCAGAAGTCCGCCAGCTGGCCCACCGCCAAGGTGCCCTTGCGGCCTTCGTCGCCGCTGAACCAGGCGCTGCCCTGGGTCCACAGCCGCAGTGCTTCTTCGCGTTCCAACAGATTCTCTTCGCCATACAGCGACAAGCCACCGACAGTGCGCCCGGTCACCAGCCACGACAGCGCCACCCACGGGTTGTAACTGGCCACACGGGTCGCATCGGTACCGGCACCCACCGGCACGCCGGCCTGCAGCATGCGCCGCACCGGCGGGGTGTGGCGGGCGGCGTCGGCCCCGTAGCGCTGCACGAAGGCCTCGCCCTGATAGGCCATGCGGTGCTGGATCGCCAGCCCGCCGCCCAGTGCGCGGATGCGCTCGATGTTGCGCGGGGTAATCGTCTCGGCATGGTCGATGAACCAGTGCAGGCCGTCGAACGGCACCTCGCGGTTCACCTGCTCGTACACATCCAGAATGCGGGTGATGCTTTCGTCATAGGTGGCATGGATGCGGAACGGCCAGCGCTTCTCCACCAGCAGTCGCACCACGTCGTGCAGCTCCGGCTCCAGCCCGGGCGGCAGTTCCGGGCGCGGCTCGTTGAACAGCTCGAAGTCCGCCGCCGAGAACACCAGCATCTCACCGGCACCGTTATGGCGCAGCAGGTCATCGCCCTGGCGCGGCTGCAGCAGTTCGCTCCAGCGCTGGAAGTCCTGCACCTCTCCGCCCTTGTTCTGGGTGAACAGGTTGTAGGCGATGCGCACGCTGAGCTGGTTGTCGCGGTGCAGCTGCTCGATGACCTGGTAGTCCTCGGGGTAGTTCTGGAAGCCGCCGCCGGCGTCGATCACCGAGGTGATGCCGAGGCGATTCAGCTCACGCATGAAGTGCCGGGTCGAGTTGGCCTGGTACTCGATTGGCAGGCGCGGTCCCTTGGCCAGGGTGGCGTACAGAATCAGCGCATTCGGCTTGGCCAGCAGCAGGCCCGTAGGGTTGCCAGAACTGTCGCGCACGATCTGCCCGCCCGGCGGGTCCGGGGTGTTGCGGTCGTAGCCACAGGCGCGCAGGGCCGCACCGTTGAGCAGCGCACGGTCGTACAGATGCAGCAGGAACACGGGCGTGTCCGGGGCCAGTGCGTTGAGCTCGGCCAGGGTGGGCAGGCGCTTTTCGGTGAACTGTTCGGCGGTAAAACCACCGACCACGCGCACCCATTGCGGCGCGGGCGTCACGTCCACCTGCGCCTTGAGCATGGCCATGGCATCGGCCAGCGAACGCAGCCCGTCCCAGCGCAGTTCCAGGTTGTAGTTCAGCCCGCCGCGGATCAGGTGGGTGTGGCTGTCGTTCAAACCGGGCACCAGGCGTCGGCCACCCGCGTCGATCACCCGGCCCACCTCAAGGTCGGCACGGGCCAGTGCGCCACGCACCTGCCCCTCCTCGCCGACGGCAAACACGCGACCGTCGTGCACGGCCAGTGCATCGGCCTGCGGCGTGGTGGGGTCCAGGGTGGTGATGCGGGCATTGCGGATCAGCAGGATGCTCACGGAATTCTCCGAAGATTGGGCGAACGTGCGACCGGCCATGCCCAGCGCCAGTGCAGCACCGGCTCCCAGCAACAGATCGCGACGGCTCGGCATGACGGGGTCATGGCTCATGTCAGGGCTCCCTCGCCAAACGCGTGAAGCGACCAGGCACCGGGCCCGGCCAGCGCGATCGCCAGCAGCGCCAGCGACCAGAACAGGGGGTATTCCATGCCGCCGTGCATCCAGAACCAGCCCTTGGGCCGGGCCAGCACGGCGGTGGACAACAGGAACAACGCCGCCACAACGGCGGCAACGCGGGCCTGCCACCCCAGCAGCACGGCCACGCCGCAGCTCACCTGCAGCAGCGCCAGCAGCAACGGCAGCGGCGAGGCCGCCGGCAGGCCGAAACCGCGCAGCTCGTCGGCGAATCCGGCCAGGCCGGGTCCACCAAACCAGCCGAACACCTTGCCCAGCGCATGCGGCAGCAGGAAGCCGCCGGCGGCCACACGCAGCAGCAACAGCGCTGCGTCCAGTCCGGCGGCCGTGCTCATGCTCAGTGCCCGCCTTCCTGCGCGCCGAACAGGGTCTTCGCGTACTGGATGCCGATGCCGTAGCCGCCGGCGTGGTCACGCGCGATGCCGGTGGTGAGGCCATAGGTTTCTGCGCGGGCCCAGTCGCGCTGCAGTTCCAACAGGTACTGCACCGAGGTCACCGGCACCGCCCCGGCCTGCACCATGCGGGTCACCGCGCGCTCGTGCGCCTCGTCGCTGACATCGCCGCAGGCATCGGTGATCACGTACACCTCAAAGCCCTGCTCAATCGCCGACAGGGTCGGGCCAACGATGCAGACGCTGGTCCACAGGCCGGCAATGACCAGGCGCTTGCGGCCGATGCGGTTGACTTCGTCGATGAACGCCGCGTCTTCCCAGGCGTTCATCGAGGTGCGGTCGAAGGCCTTCTGCCCCGGGAAGATCTGGGTCAGCTCCGGGAACAGCGGGCCCGAGAACGAGGCTTCGGCCACCGTGGTCAGCAGCACCGGCACCTGGAAGCCGGCCGCGCCCTTGCCAATCAGCGCCACGTTGTTGCGCAGCGTGGCGATGTCGATGGAATGGGTGGCGAAGGCCATCTGCGACTGATGGTCGATCAGGATCAGGGCGTGATTGGTCGGCGACAGCAGGGCGCTGCCGGGAACGGCGGTGGCGGTGATCATGGCGAATCCTTGAAAGTGCGACGAGGGAATCACGCGGCGGACGGTACATCCGGTGAACGCACCGCGTGCTACATGGCGGACATCGTCGCCTTGATGGGTGCGGCACCCCACCCTCGTTCGGCGGTGGAGCCGGCTACTCTTTCGGGGGAGCAAGTCCACGCCGACGGGTGGAGCCCCATCGACGCACCCGCCGCCCGAAGCGGCCGCCATCCAGTGAATATGCCCCGGGGCCGAGCAGCAGCAGCGCCAGGGCGACGGTCAGCCATGGCCAGTGCAACGCGGGTCCGGCACTCATCAGCACACCCGCCGCCGCCGCCGCCAACGGCGTCAGCCAACCCAACAGCAGCAGCACGACCACCACCGCCAACGCGGTGCTGCGCAGGGTCCACGGCGCGGTCCACTGCTGCAGCAGCGGCACGCACAGGCCCAGGCGCAACAGCACCAGGCCCACGCCCGGCGCACGGTCGGGGAACATCACGAAGAGTCGTTGCACCGCCGCACTCCATTCGGGTGCGTTATCCATAGCGCACCGCTTTTGGCAGCGCCTGCCCCGAAAGGGTAGTCAGTGCCTGCCCCCTGCCTGACACAATGGCGGCATGTCGCCCCGCGCTCCGTTCTGTCTGCTCATCTGGCTGGCTTGCCTGTGCCTGTTGCCAGCGCTGGCCGGTGCCCAGGGACTGAACGCATTCCAGCACACGGCCTGGGTCGTAGGCCAGGGCGCACCCGGTGACATCTGGGACATGGTCGACACCCCGCAGAACGGCCTGCTGCTGGCCACCGGTTCGGGGTTGTACCGTTTCGACGGCCGTCAATTCACCCGCCAGGATGCACCGGACGGCGCTCGCTTTCCCTCTTCCAACATGACCACGCTGCGTCGCGATGACGACGGCACGTTGTGGATCGCCTATTACAACGCTGGCATCACCCAATGGACGCGCGACGGAACGCTGCGCCATTACCAGGCGGCCGAGGGCCTGCCACCGGGCCTGGTGCCGAAGCTGGAACGTGATGCCAGCGGTCGCCTGTGGGCCGCCGCCGACGGCGGACTGCGCTGGTTCGACGGCACACACTGGCAGCTGCCTACCGAAGCCATGGGTATAGGCAACGTGCCCGCGCATTGGGCCCTGCGCGACCGGCTTGGCACGTTATGGTTGCTGGCCGGAGGTCAGCTGTGGCGGTTGCCCGCGCACGCCAGCCGCTTCGAGCCGCTGCCCCTGCCGGTGTCCCGGCTATCTGTGCTCGCCCTGCGTGCCGATGGACAGCTGTGGCTGGGTGACCGCCAGCACGGGGTAATGCCGGTGGCGGACCGGAATGGCCTGTTGCCGGACGCGCAGCGTCGCGCCGGCGCGTTGCCGGAGCTGCGCGCCGCGCGCCTGCGCTTTGCCAGCGACGGCAGCCTGTGGGGCAGCTTCATCGCCAATGGCGGCGTGTTCCGGGTCAGCTTTGAACGCGGCCAGGCACCCCGCGTCGAGCACTTCGATGCCGCCCAGGGGCTGACCTCCACCACCGCCTCGCCCCTGCTGGAAGACCGTGAACACAACCTGTGGGTGGGCACCAACCTCGGCCTGAACCGCTTCCGCGAACACGACGTGCGGGCCCTGCCCCTGCCCGGCCCGGCTGACCCGCTGCGCACGCTGTTCCGCGCGCAGGATGGCAGCGTATTCGGCTATGGCGCAGACCTGCAGCCGCTGGCATTGCAGCGCGACCTGCTGGCGGCCCCCATGAGTGCATGGCGTCAGACCGCGACCCGCACCACCCAACCGCTCTGGCTGCTGGGCGCTGACTTCATCCGCCGGCGTCACGCCGGTGCCAGCGCAGACCTGCATCCCGGTAGCGCCTCTGCACGCGACCTGCGCGCAATGGTGGCACTGAGCGCCGATGAAGCATGGTTCTGCTACGGGGCCGACCGCATCGTCCATTACCGGCAGGGTCAATGGCTGACCGATGCGCGGCTGCCCGCCCGGGCCTGCTCCAGCCTGTCCAGCGGTCCACAGCAGCAACTGCTGATGGGCTTCCCGGATGGGCACCTGCGGGTGCTGGAACACGGCACGTGGCGACAGTACGGTCTGCAAGAAGGACTGGACGTCGGCCCGATCTCTGCCACCGCCGTGATCGGCACCCGGCTGTGGGTGGCTGGCGAGAGCGGCCTTGCCCTGCTCGGGCCCGACGGGTACTTCCACACCGCACGCACCGCCACCGCAGGCCTGTTCGAAGGCATCACCGGCATCGTCGAGGACGGTAACGGGCAGTACTGGCTCAATGGTGCGCGCGGGCTGGTGCGGATCGAGGGCGACACCCTGGCCGCCGCCACCCTCGAGGCGCGCGCAGTGGATCCGCGCCTGTTCGACACCGTGGATGGCATGCCCGGCATTGCCGCGCAGTCCTCGCCGGTGCCCAGTGCGGTACTGGCCGCCGACGGG
Source organism: Stenotrophomonas maltophilia (assembly GCA_050983615.1). Classification (GTDB taxonomy): domain Bacteria; phylum Pseudomonadota; class Gammaproteobacteria; order Xanthomonadales; family Xanthomonadaceae; genus Stenotrophomonas; species Stenotrophomonas maltophilia_AZ. The sequence continues at coordinate 2,471,265 of CP158958.1, forward strand.
CTGCTTTGGCTGTCCACCAACCAGGGCCTGGCCTGGCTGGACACCCTGCACGCCGCCCCACGCACGCCCGCACCGCAGCCGCGCATCAGCCAGGTGTCCTGGACCAACCAGCAGCGTCCGCTGCGCGACGGTGACGTGCTGCCAGCGGGCACCAACCAGCTGCAGATTGATTACACCGCTGTTTCGCTCACCCGACCCGAGCGCACCCGCTACCGCTACCGCCTGCTCGGCCTGGACGAGCAGTGGCAGGAAGCCGGCACGCTGACCCGCGCGTTGTTCACCAACCTGCCGCCGGGGCCATACCGGTTCGAGGTGATGGCCGCCAACCAGGACAGCGTGTGGAGCGCGCACCCGGCGCAGCGCGCCTTCCGCATTGCGCCGATGTGGTACCAGACCGTGTGGTTCAAGGCGCTGTGTGTGTTGCTGGTGCTGGCCGCCATCGTGCTGGCGGTGCGCCTGCGCAGCCGCCGCCTGACCCAGCTGGTGCGGGCGCGGCTGAAGGAACGCCATGCCGAGCGCGAGCGCATCGCCCGCGAACTGCACGACACCCTGCTGCAGGGCACCCAGGGCCTGATTCTGCGCCTGCACGCGGTGAGCCGTTCCGAACACGCGCACCCCGCCGTGCGCGAGGCATTGGAGACCGCGATGCAGCAGGCCGAACAGGTGCTGGCCGAGGGTCGCGAGCGGGTCGGCCTGCTGCGCGACGGTTCCGCCGGCGACCAGGACCTGGGTGCGGCGCTGGTGCAGGTGTATGGCGAACGCGCTGAAGGCATTGAAAGCCCTGCCCTGCGCCTGAACGTGGAGGGCACGCCGCGCGCCCTGCGCCCTGACGCGGCCGAAGAGGTGTACCTGATCGGCCGCGAGGCGGTGCTCAACGCCCTGCAACATGCCAACGCCGGTGCCGTGGAAATCGAGCTGGCCTACACCCGGCGCGGCCTGCGTCTGCACATCCGCGACGACGGCGGAGGCCTGCCCGATGCCCTGCCCGAAGGCCGCTGGGGGCTGGTCGGCATGCGTGAGCGGGCCGAGCGCCTGGGCGCGCGCCTGCGCCTGTGGTCACGCGCCGGGGCCGGCACCGAGGTGGAACTGTTCCTTCCCCGCGACCGCATCTACCTGCCGCGCCGCCCGTGGCGCTGGCGTTCCGTTTCTGGAGATACCACATGACCCCATCTTCCTCCCACGCCGCTGCGCCCATCGGCATTCTGGTGGTGGATGACCACCCGCTGCTGCGCGACGGGCTGGCCGCCCTGCTCGGCCTGCAGCCGGACATGCGCCTGCTGGGCGAAGCCAGCGACGGCGAAGAAGCCGTGGCCCAGTATCTGGCGCTACGCCCCGACGTGGTGCTGATGGACCTGCAGTTGCCACGCGTGGACGGAGTGGAAGCGATCACCCGCATCCGCCACCACGACCCGCGTGCCCGCATCATCGTGCTGACCACTTATCGCGGCGACGTGCGTGCGGTGAAGGCGCTGCAGGCCGGGGCCAGTGGTTACCTGCTCAAGGACATGCTGCGGCATGAACTGGTGGACACCATCCGCACCGTGCACAGCGGCCGCCGAGCCGGCGTGCCGGCGGCCTTGGCCGCCAGCATTGCCGCGCATGTGGTGGAGGACAGCCTGTCACCGCGTGAGACCGAGGTGCTCGGTCATGTGGCAGCCGGTCGCTCGAACAAGGCCATTGGTGAGCAGATGGGCATTTCCGAGCAGACCGTGAAAGCGCACATGAAGAACATCATGGAGAAGCTGGGCGCGCGGGATAGGACCCACGCGGTGACCTTGGCGTTGAAGCGCGGGATCATCAGTCTGGATGATGCCGCGGGTGACGGCGACGCCTGATCACATTCGAACGGTGACGCACCGCCTGGGCCGGCCGACGGCCGGCGCTACCGGTGGGTCGCCCGCATTCCGTGTGGCCGCGTGGCCGCGTGGTGCGTGGTGAGTGACCGTAGAGCCGGGCTTGCCCGGCTGCTTTTCGCGCCAACCTTCAACGCAACCGCTGCACCAAACTCGCCGTCGCCGCCACCACCGCCAACCCGGCCACGCCCATCCAACCCCACTGCGCCAGCGCCACCGCGCCCAACGCCCCACCACTGGCCATTCCCAGAAACACGCCGGTGAACAACAGCGCATTCAAGCGACTACGCGCCTCCGGTGCCAACCCATAAACCAGCGTCTGGTGCGACACCAGCGCCGACTGGAACCCAAAATCAAACACCACCGCGCTCACCGCCAGCAGCGGCAGAATCGCCACGCGCGGCAGCAGCGGGTCCAGCAGCAGCAACCCAAACCCACCCAGCGCAATCAGAATCGCGATCCGCGCCACCGCATGGCTGCCCAGCTTGTCCGCCCAGCGTCCCGCCAGCGGAGCGGCCAGCGCACCGGCCGCACCGGCAATACCGAACGCACCCGCCACCGCACTGCCCAGCCCGTAACGGGTATGCAGCATCACTGCCAAGGTGGACCAGAACGCACTGAAGCCCACCGCCAGCAAGCCCTGCGCATACACCGCACGACGCAGTTGCGGCTGCCCCTTCCACAACCTATACAGCGAGCGCAGCAACGCCGGATAGGCCAGCTTCGTGGTCGGTGCGATATGCGGCAGCTCACGCGCCAGCGCCAGCGCCATCAGCACCACCGACGCCGCCGCCAGCCCGAACATCGCGCGCCAGCCCAGCCACTCCGCCACCAGCCCACTGGCCACCCGCGACAGCAGAATGCCCAGCAGCAGCCCGGTCATCACCTTGCCCACCACCGCACCGCGATGCGCCTCCGGTGCCAGCACCGCCGCTGCCGGCACCACGTCCTGCGCGACGGTCGCCATCAGTCCGACCAGCAGGCTGGCCAGCAGCAGCGTTGGCAGGTTGCCGGACACTGCCGCGAAGGTCAGCGCCGCCGCCAATACCAGCGACTTCACCAGAATCAGACGACGACGGTCGAAGCGGTCGCCTAATGGGGCCAGCAGCAGAATGCCGAGCGCATAGCCCAGCTGCGTCAGCGTCGGCACCATGCCGGTCGCCTGCTCGCTGCTGCCCAGCCCACCGCTGATGACGCCCAGCATCGGCTGGCTGTAGTAGATGGACGCGACCGAAAAGCCGGCCCCGGCCGCCAGCGAGACAATCAGCCGGGTTGGCAGGCCGTGGGCGGGGCGCACCGCCGCGTTGATATGCGTTGTGGACATGAGCCACTCCTTGTGGAGGAAGATGGCGGTCAGCATCCGCCTCTCTGCTCAAGCCGTGTAGTAGGCTTGGGTACATATCCATCATACGAAGGTTGTATGAGCACCCCTGCCAGCGCTGCCGGCGCGGACCGGATCGACCTGCTGCGGACCTTCGTGCGCATTGTCGATACCGGCAGCCTCTCGGCCGCCGCCGCCCAGCTCGGCACCACCCAGCCAACCATCAGCCGGCGCCTGCAGGCGCTGGAGCGGCTGTTCGGGCTGCATCTGCTGCAGCGTTCCACCCACCAGATGATGCTCACCGAGGACGGGCAGCGCTGCTATGCGCATGCGCGCAGCCTGGTGGAAGAATGGGATGCCATCCAGGCCGACCTGCGCGGCGAGGCCGACGAACCCCAGGGGCGGCTGCGCGTAGTGGTGCCGCATGCATTCGGCCAGGCCCAGTTGCTGGAACCTATGCTGCAGTTCCTGGCGCGTTATCCCAAGGTATCGGTGGAATGGATGCTGGACGACGAGCCGCCGAACTTCATTGCCGACGCCATCGACTGCGCGATCCGGGTCGGGCCGGTCACCGAGCCGCAACTGGTGGCCGTGCATCTGGCCGACGTACCGCGGATCGTGATTGCCGCGCCTTCGGTGGTGGGGCAAGGCGATCCGGCCGATCCGGACCGGCTGCCCGCGCTGCCGTGGATCGCCCTGACCAAGTACTACCGCGAACACCTGACTCTGCTGCCGGCGGGTCAAGGTCCAGCATTGCGCGTGGACATCCAGCCAAGGCTGCTGACCGGCAACCTGTTCGTCGCCCGGCAGGCAGCGCTGGCCGGACTGGGCGCGGCGGTGGTGTCGTCGTGGCTGGTGGAAGCCGACCTGCGCGAGGGACGGCTGGTGCAGTTGGTGCCCGGTTGGGAAGCGCCCGCGTTGCCGGTGTACCTGGTGTTTCCCTCCAGCCGGCAGATGCCAAGCCGGCTTCGTACGTTCATTGATGCGATGAAGCAGCAGTTGCCGGCAACCCACGGCATGCGCCAGGTCATGAACACCTGATGCACGTCTTCGGCTACCTCTAAACGTCGGTGGGTGTTCCGCGGCACCATTGATCGGAACTTCGGACGCTTGTGCCGCGCGTTGCGCGGTTGACGCGCATGGCGCGTCACTACGAATTGCTACGTGCGCAGGACGATCTCGCCGTTCGCCGGGCGCTTGCCCGGCGGTGCTTCGGTGAGTTTACGTTGGACACGAATGGCGTGTCCCTACAAGGTCGCCCGACCAAGGGTCGTAGTGACACGCCATGCGTGTCAACGCCATGATCCTGCGCACGTACGTGCGCCATGCGTGTCAACGCCATACACGTGCGTTCGACCCACCGCCACAGTTTGCACCACCTTCATAACATAGCCCCTGCTATATTCGGGCCATGAACCCGCCCCCTCCCCCCTCTGCCACCTCGCCCAGCCTGGGCGACATGAATGCCAGCGTCGCCGTCCCCCAGGGCGGCCACTGGTGGTTCCGCCTGCTCGCCTTCCTCGGCCCGGGCTACATGGTGTCGGTGGGCTACATGGACCCGGGCAACTGGGCCACCGACATCGCCGGCGGTGCGCAGTTCGGTTACCTGCTGCTGTCGGTCATTCTGCTGTCCAACCTGATGGCCATCGTGCTGCAGGGGCTGTCCGCCCGCCTCGGCATCGCCACCGGGCGTGACCTGGCCCAGGCCTGCCGCGACCATTTCAGCAAACCGGTCAATCTGTGTCTGTGGCTGCTGTGCGAAGTGGCGATCATCGCCTGCGACCTGGCCGAGGTGATCGGCACCGCCATCGCGCTGAAGCTGCTGTTCGGGCTGCCGCTGGTGGCTGGCGCGATCATCACCGCCATCGACGTGGTGCTGGTGCTCTGGCTGATGCATCGCGGCTTCCGTGCTCTGGAGGCCTTCGTCATCGCCCTGCTGCTGGTGATTTTTGGCTGCTTCGCCGTGCAGATCGTGCTCGCCGCCCCACCCGTGCATGACGTACTGGCCGGTTTCATTCCGCGTGCCGAGGTGGTGACCAACCCGCACGCGCTGTACCTGGCCATCGGCATCATCGGGGCCACGGTGATGCCGCACAACCTGTACCTGCATTCGTCCATCGTGCAGACCCGCGCCTACCCGCGCACCGACACCGGCCGCCGCAGCGCGTTGCGCTGGGCGGTGGCCGACAGCACGCTGGCGCTGATGCTGGCGTTGTTCATCAACGCCTCGATTCTGATTCTGGCCGCGGCGGTGTTCCACGCCAACGGGCGAACCGATGTGCAGGAGATCGAGCAGGCCTATGAGCTGCTGGCCCCGATGCTGGGAGTCGGGTTGGCGTCCACCTTGTTTGCAGTGGGCTTGCTGGCGTCGGGCATCAATTCCACGGTGACCGCCACGCTGGCCGGGCAGATCGTGATGGAAGGCTTCCTGCGCCTGCGCATGGCTCCGTGGATGCGCCGACTGCTGACGCGCAGCATTGCCATCGTGCCGGTGGTGGTGGTGACGGCGTTGTATGGCGAACAAGGCACCGCCAAGCTGCTGGTGCTGAGCCAAGTGGTGCTTTCCATGCAGTTGCCGTTCGCGGTGATACCGCTGGTGATGTTCGTCGGCAACAAGGCCAAGATGGGCGCACTGGTGGCCCCGCGCTGGTTGTTGACGCTGGCGTGGGGGATTGCCGGGGTAATTGTGGTGTTGAACGTGAAGTTGCTGGCGGAGTTTGCCCGCGGGTGACATGGCGATTGACGCGCATGGCGCGTCACTACGGGGCCTCCCCGCGCCCCGGAATCCTGCGTAGTGACGCGCCATGCGCGTCTGCTTTTCGCGTCCCGCCAACACCCCCTTGACCTCAACCACAGTTGAGGCCGTAACTTGGCCGCCAAGCCCCAATTGGATCACACGTATGGCTGACACCCCCACCCAGGCAGAACTCTGGAACGGCCCCGCCGGCCACGCCTGGGTCACCGCGCAACGCATCCTCGATGAGATGTTCATCGGCCTCGCCACCCACCTGGCGCAGACCATTCCATTGAACGCCAACTGGCACGTGCTGGACGTCGGCTGCGGCACCGGCGACACCACCCTCACCCTCGCCCGCCGTCTCGGCCCAGGCGGCCATGCCACTGGCATCGATATCTCGGCCCCAATGATCGAGGTGGCCCGCCAGCGCGCTGCCGATGCCGCACTGCCGGTCGAGTTCATCGCCGCCGATGCCGGTCAACCACCGCTGCCTGCCGGTTCCATCGACCGCATCGTGTCGCGCTTCGGGGTGATGTTCTTCGACAATCCGGTGCAGGCATTCACCCGGCTGCGCGACACCACCCGGCAAGGCGGCACCCTGCACGCCGTGGTCTGGCGCAGCGCTGCAGACAATCCGTTCATGATCACTGCCGAACGTGCGGCCACTTCGTTGCTGCCGTTGCCGCCGCGCGTGCCAGACGGTCCGGGGCAGTTTGCGTTCGCGAACCCGGACAAGGTGCGGGGCATTCTGGAAGCCGCCGGCTGGTGCGAGGTGGCGATCACGCCGCTGGACGTAACATGTGAGATCGCACGCACCGACCTGCGCACCTACATTTCGCTGCTGGGGCCGGTCGGCACCGCGCTGCGCAGCGAAACGCTGGATGGGGCGGAACGCGAGCGCATTCTAGACACCTTGGAAGCCGCCTTCTCGCCTTTCATGGTCGGCGACCGCGTGCAGTTCACCGCCGCCTGCTGGGTGATCGAAGGCACGAACCCGTAGAGCCGGGCTTGCCCGGCTGAACCACCGACCCACCCACCGTAGGGACGCGCCATGCGCGTCCATCGGATCGCCCGGCACCGCGATGACACGCATGGCGTGTCACTACGCCACCCGCAACACCACCGCCCCGGCCACCAATCAGCCCAGCCGCCACCCACCGCCGCCGGGTCACCCGCTCACGCAACACCCACGTCGAGATCAACACACCAAACCACCGACCCACCCACCGTAGGGACGCGCCATGCGCGTCCGTCGGCTTGGCCCGGCACCGCGATGACACGCATGGCGTGTCACTACGCCACCCGCAACACCACCGCCCCCGCCACAATCAACCCGGCCGCCACCCACCGCCGCCGGGTCACCTGCTCACGCAACACCCACGTCGAGATCAACACACCAAACAGAATCGAGGTCTCGCGCAGCGCGGACACCATCGCCACCGGAGCCAGCGTCATCGCCCACAACGCCAGCCCATACGACACCAGCGTCCCAACACCCCCAACTACCCCAAAGCCCCAGTTGTCGCGCGCATACACGCGCAGCTGCCTCGCCCGCGTGCACAGCACCCACACCGGCAACGGCAATCCAGACAACAGGAACAGGCTGACGCTGTACTCCGTGGGTCATGCTCAGAATCCCCAGGCACACCAGCCCAATGCCGCCCCAGGCCAACGCAGGCAAGCGTTCACCCAACCACTGCGCCCCCACCACCGCCACCAGCAGCGGAGCCAACCCGCGCATCACCGGGTAGGACGCGCTCATATCGGTGACCCGATACGTCCGCGCCACCAGCACGTAGTAGCCCGCCTGGAGCACCGTGGACGCCGCCAGCCAAGGCCAGCTGCGCGGATCGATCATCGGAACGAACGGCAGCAACGCGGCCGAGATGACGGCCGCCGAACCGGTCACCAGCAGGGTCGTCAGCAGGGTATCGCTGCCGCGCTTGACGATGGCATTCCAGCTGGCATGCAGCAGGCCGGCGAACACCACGATGCAGAACAGGAAGGGAGACATTGCCCTGGATTGTAACGACCCACCCCCAACGACCCATCACCGTAGAGCCGGGCTTGCCCGGCTGAATCACCGACCCACCCACCGGAGAGACTCGCCATGCACGTTTCGGAATGCGATTTCTTCCAGCGCGATTGGCAGCAGGCGTTCTGGGGGCCGAATTATCCGAGGCTTCTGAAGGCGAAGCGGCGCTATGACCCGGATGGGATGTTCGTGATTCACCACGGCGTGGGAACCTGACCGGACGGCGGATGAGGGGAACGGGATTCACCATGGGATGGGTATCTGGCTAGACGACGGAGAAGCCGTAGTGACACGCCATGCGTGTCAGCTCTTCGTTCTGGCGTCATGAACGCCTGACACGTGGCTTCGGTGTGGGTTCAACGTCGGACGCATTCGGCCGACGTTATCGCCACGCCTTCGGATGCTTGCGCCGCGCTTTGCGCGGTCGACACGCATGGCGTGTCACTACGAATTGTTACGTGCGCAGGACGATCGCGCTGTTCGCCGGGGTGTTGCCCGGCGACGCACAATTCGCGTACAGCCGTCCATCCAACAACCGCGTTTCTTCGATTGATTTCTTCAATTGTGTAACAGGATTCGCGTTTTTGGTGAGCCAGATGCGACAGCACGCTTGTCGCACAGGGTTCACCGCAAACACGTCGTTTTTGCCTGTTTCAATGCGATTGCGGAAGGCGCACTGTTTGCCCCGGGTTTAGTAGCCCTTCCACTAGCCATAATGTTCGCGCATCCCGAGTCGGGAGGGTGGTTAATACAACACCCTTTTTTGGGGAATACGCCACACCGTGCGCTAGTGGACGGCTACTTACCTCCCGACCCCTCTTGCCGCAATGGCGAGAGGTCTTCCAGAACAATGGAGACTCTGTATGCGCAATACCGATGTTGATAACGACGACACCACGCCCACGGCGGAACGCTGCAAGTGCTGCAACAGCGTGCTGCGCCCGCCGCATCTTCCGCACAAGCCCGCGCCGTTCTTGCTGCTGCATGGCGCATGGATGACCCATGTGGGCATCGCGGTGGGTTCGCGGGTGCGGGTTGAAGGAGGACCGGGCCAGATCAGGATCACCCTGGTGGGGCCGCAGCGGCGGGTGCGTTCGGTGATTCCGGATGGACCGACTGGTGAAGTGCTTCACGTGCATTATGTGGATGTGCATGCGGATCCGATTACGTCTGCTGCCTGACCTGCTGGAATTGTGAAGAGCGTCCGACCGGCCGGCGGACGTTCTGATGGGAACATTTCATGCGTGGTGCGCTTCGCTCCTGGGTCATGAACGCCTGATACGTGGCTTCGGTTGGGTTTCAACGTTGGGTGCGTTTGGGTGCCGACGCCGTTACGGCTTCGGCGGCTTGTGCCGCGCTTTGCGCGGTTGACACGCATGGCGTGTCACTACGAATTTTTACGTGCTCAGGACGATGGCGCTGTTCGCCGGGGCGTTGCCCGGCGGGGCTTCGGTGGGATGGCGCGTCCCTGCAACGCCTCGCGACCAAGGTCGTAGTGACACGCCATGCGTGTCAACGCCATCCACGCGCGTTCGACCCACCGCCATGCGGTACGCTGCAGCCACCTAACCGCCGGAACGCCGCCTGTGAAGCCACGTCCGTCCGCCCTCGCCTTATGCCTTGCCCTCGGCACCGCCGTGCTGCCCGCCATCGCCCTGGCCCAGGACGAACCGGCCGCCGCCACCGCCGCCGAGGACGCCAGCGCCTACAACACCCTGCTGGATGCGCAGACCATGGCGGCGATCAATGCCGACCCGGAGCTGCGTACGCTGTTGGGGCTGCAGGGGGGGCCTGCGGGTGACACCTCCGACCAGCTTACCGACGTGTCGCTGGAACGGCGCGCGATCAACCGGCAGATGCTGACCGACAATCTGGCGGCGCTGAAAGCCTGGAAAGGCCCGCCGCTGGATGCGCAGCAGCAGCTGAGCGACGGTCTGGCACGCTGGTTCTATCAGTCACAGATTGACCTGATGGCGGTGCCGTGGGCCGCCGCATGGCTGCCGGTGGGCGGCAGCACCTATGCCATCGACCAGTTGTTCAGCCTGCCGGTGAACCTGCCGCAGTTCTTCGACAACCAGCACGCGGTCACCGACCTGACCAGTGCCGAGCACTACATCGCCCGCTTGAACGCGCTGGGCCCGAAGCTGGACCAGGTGCTGGCCAACGCCAATCTGCAGGCCGAACACGGCGTGGTGCCACCGGAAGTCGCGCTGGAAGGCGCGGCGAGCCAGTTCCGTACGCTGCTGGAACCGGCCCCGAAAGACAGCCTGTGGGTGACCTCGTTTCGGCGCAAGCTTGAGAAAGTGCCCGCGATCAAGCCGGCCGAACGCGCCGCGCTGGTCGCGCAGGCCATTGCCGCCGTCAGCACGTCTGTGAACCCGGGCTACCAGCGCCTGCTGGAGCGCAGCGAAGCGCTGCTCGCCACACACCCGGGCAACACCGGCATGTGGTCGCGCCCGAAGGGCGACGACTACTACGATGCCGCGCTGCGCTGGTACACCAGCACCAATCTGGGGGCCGACGCGATCCACCAGATTGGGCTGAACGAGGTCGCCCGTCTGGAAGTGGCGATGGACGAGCGTCTACGCCAGCTGGGCCTTGAAGACGGCAGCGTGGCCGAACGCGTGCAGACGCTGGCTGCCGACCCGCGCTACACCTATGCCGACAGCGATGCCGGCCGCGCTGAAGTGCTGGCCGACATCGAAAAGCGCCTGAGTGCGCTGGACCCGATCCTGCCGGACTATTTCGGCCTGCTGCCGTCACAGAAGCTGACGGTGCAGCCGGTGCCGGCGCACATGCAGGCCACCTCGCCCGGCGGTTACTACTACCCGCCGGCGATGGACGGTTCGCGCCCGGGTACGTTCTTCATCAACCTGGGGGACATGAAGGCCAACACGCGCTGGAGCGTGCCGACGCTTACCTATCACGAAGGGGCACCGGGCCATCACTTCCAGATTGCCATCGGACAGACCCTGGAGCACCTGCCGATGCTGCGCCGCAGCCTCAACCCGAGTGCCTTCAGCGAAGGCTGGGCGTTGTATGCGGAACAGTTGATGGCCGAGGCTGGGGTCTACAAGGACGATCCGGCCGGTGACCTGGGTCGGCTGCAGGCGGAAATGTTCCGCTCGGTTCGGCTGGTGCTGGATACCGGCCTGCATCGCAAGCGCTGGACACGGGATAAGGCCATTGCCTACATGCAGGAGAAGACCGGCATGACCGAGTCCGAGGTGACGGTCGAGGTGAACCGCTATCTGGTCCAACCCGGGCAGGCGTCGTCGTACAAGATGGGGCATCTGCGGCTGCTGGAGCTGCGCGAGCAAGCGAAGCAGCAGTTGGGGGATCGCTTTGACATCCGCCGGTTCCATGACCTGATTCTGGGTAATGGGGCGATGCCGATTACGGTGGTGACCAAGGCCGTGGAGGCGTGGGTGGCGCAAGGCGGTGGGAACCCGACCGGGGGCGATTGACCGGTAGTTTTACTGGTGGCTGCTCGGTGTAACTCCGCTTGTCCACACTTCGGAAGCTCCGCAATGTGACGCTTTGGGACGGACACGGAGCGTGCCATGCACTCATTGCGTCGCTGCCTGCTGGGCACTGTGATCTTGGCCGCCGGTCTGCTGGCCGCGCCGGCGGCCTCAGCAGCCGCAGATCCCGCCATCGACCCCGCCGCGATCTCCGCGGTGGAGCAGATGGGCAAGGCGCTGCGGGCGCTGCCAAAGTTCGCACTCACCGCCTCCACCCGCACCGAATACGTACTCGACGACGGCCAGAAGCTTTCGCTGGCCGGCACCGTGAACTACAAAGTACTGGGCGCGGACCACTTCTTCGTGGAGATCCTCAGCGACCAGCAACACCGCCAGCTGTTCTATGACGGTCACACCCTCACCCTGTTCGCGCCGCGCCTGAAGTACTACACCACGGTGGAAAACCTGGATCGCAGCAGCCAGGCGCTGGTCGCCGCTGCTTCCACCGAGCTGGGCGTGGAATTCCCGCAGGCCGACCTGTTCCTGTGGGGTACACCGGCCTTCCCGACCACGTCGTTCCAGTCAGCCTTGCAGGTCGGCAGCGAAACGATTGAGGGCGATGCCACCGATCATTTCGCCTTCCGCCAGCCGGGCGTGGACTGGCAGGTGTGGATATCGAGACGTACGAATCTTCCACGCCAGGTGCAGATCACCAGTCACAACGATCCTGCCCTGCCGACCTACCAGGCCACGCTGGACTGGGACACGCGGCGGGCGATCAGCACGGCGGATGTGACCTTCAAACCCGGCGATGCCACCCGCATTGCCTTCGTGCCCGCAGTGGCGGTGGTTGATGACACGGCAGGAGGGCGCTGAAATGGCTGTCCTCTCATTGCGGCACACGCTGCTGACCGCACTGCTGGTGTGCCTCGGCACCGCCACGCTGGTGCCGGACGCGCAGGCGCGACCGGGATTGCGTGGCTTCGCGCACCCGTCCATCTCGCACGCCGGTGGCTTTGGCGGCGGAGGCTTCAGCGGTGGCGGGCACGGCGGATTCACGCCGCACCCCGGACCGGGGCCTGCGCCTCGTCCGGGTCCTGGTCCACACCCTGGTCCGGGTCCTGGACCACATCCGCCAGGTCCGGGTCCTGGTCCTGGTCCTGGTCCGGGCCCCGGCCCTCATCCGCCGGGTCCGCGTCCACCGCCGCCTCCGCCGCCCTACTGGGATCACCCGTTCTGGGACGCGGCCGCCTTCGGTGCCGGCGTGGCAGTGACCTCGGCCATGATCGGCTCGATCGTGTACAGCCTGCCGACCGACTGCACCACCGTCATCGTCAACGGCATCGGCTACCAGCAATGCAGCAACGGCTGGTACCAGCCGCAGTACATGGGAACCACGGTGCAGTACGTGGTCGTGGACGCACCACAATGAACGGAGCACGACCATGCCACGACTGAAGCGCACGGCTTTTGCAATGGCACTCGCCGCCACCGCCTTGGCCGGTCTGCCGGGATGCCGTCCAGCGTCCATTGCGCGGGCCACCACGCCGAGTGCCGGTGACGCGTTGGCTGGTGCTTCCGAATTGCCTGGGCGGCGGGCACTGGCGCGCGAGCTTTATGTGGCGGGTGTGCCGTTGCTGGCGCGCTATGCGGTGGTGCATGCGCGGAATATCGATCGCGGCGGTGCCGAGTATCAGGGGCCGTTGAATGTGTTGCATTGGGTGATGGTTTCCGCGGAGAGCAGGCGGGCAGAGCCCGGCTCTACGGTGGCTGCTAGTCTGGATCTGCGGGCTGAGCCGATGGTGGTGCGGGTGCCAGCGCTGCCGCCTGAGCGCACCTACCTGCTGCAGTTGACCGACCTGCAGGCTTCAGTGCCGGCACAGATCAGCAGTCGCAGCACCGGGAATGAGGCCGGTGACTACTTAGTGGTGGGCCCGGGCTGGCAAGGTGAGGTGCCGGTGGGCATCGTCGATGTGATCCATGCCGATACCACGCTGGTCAGTGTCAGCGGCTGGGTGCAGGGGCTGGACACCGACAGTCCCCGGAGCCAGCAGACGCTGCAGCGGGGCTTTCAGGTGCAGCCGCTGTCACGGCACTTGGCCATTGCGCCACCGACAGCCGCCCCCGGCAACTGGCCGCAGCCCTTGCCTGCCGATATGGCGCGGCATTCGGCGCTGTTCTTTGCACAGCTGGAGGCGTTGCTGTCGTTCCTACCGGCGCAACCCGGCGAGGTGAATCTGCGCCAGCGCCTGCAACAGCTGGAGATCACCCCACCTCAGCGCCCACTGGCCCAGGCCGCCACCCGTGCCTTGCGCGAAGGGATGGCCGATGGTCAGCGCGAGATCGCTCAGCGGCGGGCCGCGCTCAATGGCTGCGATGTCGGCGACGTGGACGCTGCGCACAGCGATGCCATTGCCCGTGCCTGTGCTGCGCAACGCACGTTGCAGGAGGGGTGATGCCACAGCATCCCTGGCTCTGGATGGCCGCGCTGTTCCTGGTGCCGTTGATGGCGGCGCTGGTGGTGAGCCTGATCGTGCGCAAGCGTGGGTTGCGGGCGAACGCGGTGCTGGCGTGGTTTGTGCTGGTGTGCTGGATCGGGGCGTTGACGGTGATCTGGTTGCAGGTCAGGTAACGATGCCGGGGTTATCGAGTTGCCGGCCAGCGGCCGGCACTACCATCGCGCGATGACATGACCGGTAGTGCCGGCCGCTGGCCGGCAACATCACAACGTCTGACCTAGTTCGATGAACACAACGCGCTCGCCACCTTCGCGCAGGCCCATGCCGAAGATCAACGGGCCGATCCACGAATCGAACCCCAGGAACAGGCTGCCGTTCCATATCCCGTCTTCCAGCGACATGCCGCTGCGTCGCTGCCAGGCGTTGCCGTACTCCACCGTGCCGCCGACCTGGGCCGAGCGGCCGAGAATCCGGCCCAGCTCGTACGTGTATCCCACAAACCCCAGCGCGTAATGCTGCCCGGTCAACTGGTTGTGCTGGAACCCGGCCAGTCGCCAGCGTCCACCCAGCCGGTACAGATTCTGCACCGGCGCGGTGCCTGACGAGGTCACGTGATAACGCAGCCCCAGCTGCACCGCCTGCTTGCCGAACGGAAACGCACCCACCGCATCCAGATCGACCTGCCCAAAACGGGTGTCCGCGCCCAACGCCTCGCGCGACTGGTAGGTGCCCAGCGTGACCAGGAAGCCTTCGCGCGGGAAGTACAGGCTGTCGATGTTGTCGTAGGTGGCACTGACGGTGAACGCGCCCTCGTCGAAATCGGTACGCGGAATGGTCGGGTCACCGACCTCCACCTTGGCATTGCCGCGATACCGCTCCACCCCCGCGCGCAATGCCAGCACGTTGGATACCTCGCGCACCAGACCGATCGACGCGCCCGTGCGTTGCACCCGGAACCGCGCGATCTTGTCGTCATCGCTGTCGTCGAACACGTTGAAGGACCGGGTCTGGAAGCCACCCGCCGCTTCAAAGCCGTAACGGTTATGCAGGTCGAACGGATGATAGTAGCTGCCGGTCAGCGCCGGCTCGCTGCCCACCTGCAGGGTCACCCGCGCTTCGGCCCCATACGGCGACAGCGGCGCGAACAGCAGGCCGGCGCGTAGATTGCTTTCGTGGTTGCCTTCAAAATCGTTGCTGATGGTCCAGCCTGCCTGCAGGTACGCCGGTCCATTCGGCTTGGCGCGGGCACTGATGCGCACCCCGGCCTGGCCGTCCCGCTCGATCTGCTCATAGCTGAACGTTGCCAGCGTATCCATGCCATAGCCGCGCAGAATGCCCTGCTGCATCGCTTCGCTGTCGAGCGGCTTGCCCACCTCCACCGGCAGATAGGACAGCAGCACGCTGTCGGCGTAAGCGGTCTGGTTGTCCACCTCGATGAAGGCAATCGGGGCGGGTGCGACCGATTGCCCGCGCTGCTGCCGGGCCACCCGCCACTGCTGGTAGGCGTCCGGCGGCTGCGAAAACGCACGCAGCGCCGGCGTTGCCGCGTCGGCGGCCTGTTGGCCGATCTGCAGCGCCAGTGCGGCCTTGTTGAAGTCGCCAGTGGCCACCTGCCCGGTCAGCGGCGGGGTGATCAGCAGATCCTGCGTTCCCAGCGTCGCCAACTGCTGATTCGCATTGCGGGTGGTGAGGAAGCCACTGAGCTGGCCGATCACATCCAGCAGGCTGGCATCCTGGTCCAGCTCGCTCAGTGGCGTGCCGACGTCCACCGCAATCACCCGTTCGGCTCCCATCGCGCGCACCACATCCACCGGCACGTTGTCGGCGACGCCGCCATCCAGCAGCACGCGGCCGTCGATGCTCACCGGACGGAAGATCCCCGGCAACGACATGCTGGCGCGCATCGCCATCGGCAGGTTGCCGTGTGACAGCACCACTGCCTGGCCGGTATTGAGATCGGTGGCCACGGCCCGATACGGTGTGGCCATCTGGTCGAAGTCACTGCTGATCCGGCTGCCGCCAGTGGCGCGCTCGAACAACGCGATCAGGCGTTCGCCCTGTGAAACACCGCCCGACACCTGCACCCGTTTGCCAGCACCGCCCAGGCCGATGCCCACCGCGGTCATCTGCGTGTAGTCGTCGCCTTTGCGCCGCAGCGAGCGGTCACGGCGCGGCAACGTGTCGCTGAACATTGCCACCCATTCGGTATCCAGCACCACCTGCTCGATCTGCTCCGGCCTCTGGCCGGACGCATACAGCGCGCCGACCAGTGCACCCGCGCTGGTGCCGGCAATGCAGTCCACCGGAATGTCCAGTTCCTCCAGCTTGCGCAGAATGCGCACATGGGCGATGCCACGCGCCCCACCCCCACCCAGCGCCAATCCGATCCGTGGCCGGGTATCACCGGCCGCGCGCACGCCGCAACTGTTGCCGGTGGGCATGTTGACCACATCCACCGCATGCGCCGCTGCGCAAGCGCATAGTGCCGTGAACAGCATGATCCACCGGGCCGCACTCAGCGCCATGGCGAACCCACCTGGATGTAAAAGGTTTCATCTTCCGGACCCCATGCGTAGTCGACCCCCACGTGCATGCCCAGCTTGCGCGCGATCAGATAGCGGAAGCCGGCACCTTTGGCCACTTCGTCACTGCCCTGGCTGAAACTGTTGTGTCGCCCCCAGGTCCTCCCTGCCCCCACGAAGCCAACCAGCGCCCAGCGTGGGGTCATGTTCCAGCGCAGCTCCGTTTCCAGCACCGCTGCACGGGTGTCCTGGTAGCGCGCCGAGCCAATCCCGCGCAGGTCAATGTACGGCAGGCGATAGAACGGAATGTCGCCGTTGGCCCAGCGCGCATCCACCCGCCCGCCCAGCACGAACGCCCTGCCCAGCGGCCAGTAGCCGAAGGCGTGGCCGCGGTAGCTCTGGAACGCGCTGTCGCTGCCGATGCCTGGAAGATAGGCGTTGCCTTCGATCATGCCCAGCCAGCCGCTGGAGGGACTGAAGGTGTTGTCGCGGCTGTCGTATTCCAGCGACAGCCCCAGCCCCGAACTCTTCGTGCCCAGCTCGCGCGGGGTGAAGTTGTCGCGGTCGGAGGCGATGTCGAAGCCGATGTCCATGTCCATGTAGATCCACGCCAGGCCGACGTAAAGGTCACGCGTGCCGAGGCGGCGGAAGCCCTGCTGAAACGACACCACGCCGTCGACGTTGTAGTCGATCTCCAGCGGCGGCAGCAGCCGTCCGGGGGTGTGGTAGCCCAGGTTGATCGAGGCCTTGGCCACCCCTCCCCGGTAGCGCCAGCGGTCGTCGTCGAAGTGCAGCGATGCACCTATGCCATATGCCTCGCTGCCGTTGCTGGTGCGCATGGCACCGGCACCGTACAGGTTGGGTCGCGTGACCGTGCCCCCCTGAGCCGAGGCCGCCGCGCCCGGAGGACGCTGGAAGAAGGCCAGGGCCAGCCCTCCGCCGTTGCCCAGCGCGGGGTCGGTGCTGATGATCGGCACTGGCAGAAAACCGCGATGATCCAGCAGCCAGCGCGACATGTCGAAGCGGCCGTCGTCCGGGTCACGGAATATCGAGGTCCGCGTGTTGTCGACGCCCGGTGCCTCCTGCGCCTGTGCCGGCACCGCCGCCGCCATCAGCAGGCTCAGCATGGCTCCAGGAAAAGGTGAGCGGATCGCCACGGGATCACCTCGTGCCGCGCCGCACCCGCGCGGAAGGGAGGAAAGAGGTGCACGGCGTCGCGTCGCTGGGGAGGGAGAGCCGCAACGCGACACCGCGCGATGAAGCGGGGTGGGTTCAGCGTGCTGCTGCGCTGCCCGGCGGGAAGTCAGCGAACATCTTGTCGAGGCCGGCTTCCACGGCTGCGTTCACCCGATCAGTGGAACTGGGCACGGTGCCGCTGGCCGACCCACGCCACACCGCCTGTTTGGTGCGCGCGTCAAACATGTCCACCACCAGGGTGCCGACGTCATAGGTATGCACGGTGGTGGTCGACGAGGCCATGCCCATGCCGCCGCCCCAGCCACCCCGCCAGCCCCACCCGCCCATGCCGGTGCCTGTATAGAACGTGTCCAGGGTCTGCCGCTGGCTGTTGGCGATGTTGGCCACCAGCGCGATGTCACCGTTTGCGGCTTCGGTCAGGCCGCGCGCACGCAGCCGCGCATCCACCCCGTCCACGATCCGCTGAAGCACCAGTGGCGACGCACCCTGCGGCTTCTGCGCCCAGCTGTAGGTCTTGAAGGACGCAAAGTTGGCGCTCGGGTCATGGTCGGTGCGCACCGTGGGAGAAGACGCACACGCCACCAGGCTGGCCGCCAGAACGGCAAGGACAAAGGCTTTCATCACAGCAGGCTCCAGCGTCGTGAACAGGGCTTCAGGCTAGCGCTCCGCGACCCGCCGGAGCATCCGCATAACTACGCAGAACGGGCAGCAAAACTACCGGTTCAGCGCGGAGAATCGATCACCACGTACTGCACGGTTGTGCCGGCGTAGCGTGGCTCGTACCAGTCGCTCCCACACTGCTGGTAGGCGACGCCGTTGATCACCGTGGTGACGCAACTGGGGGGCAGCGAATAGACGATCGAACCGATCACCGCGCGCGTCACCGCCACGCCAGCTGTCACTGCGGCGGCGGTGGCGAAGGGATGGTCATCCCAGTCATTCCAGTGGTCGTCGTGGTCATAGTGGTGGTCCACGTCGACATGGACGTCACGATCGATGTTGCGGTTCACGTTCCGGTTCACGTCACGATTGCGGTCGACGTTCCGGTTGTGGTCAACGTTCCGGTTGGCCCCGCCACCGGCAGGCCGGTTCACCTGACGGTTCGCGGGCCGCTGTGCGGCACGGTTCACGTTGGCGTGCGCCGAGGCACGTGCACCCCCGCCACCGCGATGCCCGTGCTGGGCCGACGCGCTGTCGAACATCGCCGGAGCCAGCCCCAGCGCGGCAGAGGCCAGCGCCGTCAGCAGCAGCGATCGTGCAGAAGGCATGCGCATGTCAGTTCTCCGTGTCAGGTGCCGCCACCGCAACGGCCACCGGGACCAGCTTGATCCGATGGGCGTCAGCCGGCGGGGTGAAGGCGAACGCGCTGTCCGGCACCGCCGTGCGGGTATCCCAGCGCAGGCGCGCGCGGTATTGGGGCTGCGCGGGGTCATCCAGCGAATTGATGATCAGCTTGACCGGCAGCGCGCTCGCCTTGGATATCCATACCTGCCAGTCCACGCCCTCCTGCTGGAAGGCGTACTGTTCAATCGGCTGACCGTCCTGGGTGCCACCGCCGATATGCCGTGCGCTGCGGATCAGACTGCTGGGGGCTTTATCGGTGCCCCACAGGAACATGTCCGCCAACGGGAACTCGATGTCATAGCGCGTGGCGGCCTGCTCCACCAGTTCGCCGAAGGTGGCGTGCAGGCCGTCCACCTGGGCGTAGTATTTCAACTTCGGGGCATACACCGTGAGCGCTTTGCCGTCATAGATCAGCTGGCGCTGCTGGCGGTCGCTGTCGAGCTCGACAGACACCTGGTTGGGTGTCTTCACCCGATAGCTGACCTTGCCGTCCAGCTCGATCTTCTGCCCGTCCTCCAGCACGACTTCGGTACTGGCGTCGGAGGTCAACGAAAACTGTTTGAGTGCGCGGAGTGCTGCCCCCATGCGCTCAAGTGCGGCCAACGCTTCGGGGTCGCGTTCGGATGCGGGCGCTGCACTGGCCGTTGTGGTCGGTCTGGGCGTGGCCGCCTGCACGGGCAGGCCCAGCGTGCCCAGTCCGGTCAGCAACAGACAGGTGGCAGCCCCCAGCGCGGTGGTGGAACGGATCATATGCATGCCTCCTTCAGAACCCGGCGCTGATCGCTACGCTCCAGGGATCGCCCTTGAAGCGGTTGCGCACGCTGAATTCACTGATGTAGCGGAACGAGATGTCCAGGTGTTCGCCCCCGGACCACTTCTTGCCGTAGGTCAACACAGGGCCCAATCCAAAGCTGCGCCCCTTGAAGCCGTTCAGCTGGTCAGCCAGCGCGCTGTCATCATCCTGGACCTGCTGGATCCACCCGCCCGCCGCGCCAAAACCCCAGCCGCTGGCGGTGCGCTTGACCAGCAGTGCGTCGGCACGCAGCACCAGCCCGTTCTTGTAGTCGGTGTCATCGTTGCGGCTGTACCAGTCAAACGCGCCCAGTGCGCTGAACTCCAGGGTTCCCTTCTGGAACAGATGGGTGTAGCCGACACTGGGCGAGAGGTTCCAGACGTTCAGACCCGGGTTGGCCAGCTTGTCCGGGTTGTACTTGGCGGTCGGCGCGTACACATACAGCCCCATCGATACGTGTTCGACCTCGCTGATGTGATAGCCGGCGATGAACGGTGCGAAGTACACGTCGAACAGGTTGGAGGCGCTGTCGCTGACCCGCACCTGGTTGCCCAGCGGTCCCTGCACCCCAGCATCAATGTCGGCATTGATGTAGGGAACCGTCAGCATCGAGGCGAAGTTCCAGCGCCCGGTGTGGGTCGGCCACACATAGACCCCGGTGGCGGCCACGAGGCTGACATCAGCCTCCAGCCCCAGCGAGATGCGGCCGGCAATCGGTGCCGAGCGGCCGCCGCCTATCCTGCCGTCATAACCGACATAGCTCAGCGACCACTGAAAGCCCGGCTCGGGCGGGATGACACCGGCATAAGGGGTGATCTGCATGCCGGTGATGGAACGGCCGAGTGCACCTTCAGTGGCATGCGCGTTTCCGCAGGCCAGCAACGCCGCCAGCACTGCCAGTACCCCGGCACAGTGAGAACGGCTGTAATGGAGCGCTTGCATCAGTGCACCTCCAGGGTCGTTTCTGCCGTATCGACACGGCGCTCACGGCGCTCACGCACTCTGCGCTGGCGCTCGCGTATTTCAGTGATGTCCTTTTCAAGGAAGTAGTTCAGGAACGTCCGGATCACTGCAATGGCGGCCAGCTGGCCAATGCTGTCCCAGCTGGTATAGATGGCCGATTCCAGGATGTCCGCCGCCAGCTGCACCGACAGCCCGGCCACCAGCCAGCGTCCGTACTCAAGCCAGATCGAACGACGCTGGTCGCCGTCGGCATCGCCGCGGATCAACAGCCACAGACCCTGGAAAAACAACTTGACCGTGGCCAGCGTGATCAGGATCAGCGCCATGAACTCGATCAGTGTGACGATGGGTTCGGTGATAGCGACCAGCACTTCATGCAGTTCGAACATGGCGGGCTCCAGGTTCGTTACCGTGTGTTCGCGTCAGCCGCGCTCGACGCAGCGGAAGCCGACGTGGCAGGTGGTGGTATCCACCGGCTGCGCCATCCGTGCGGCCGGGCGATACCGACGGCAGTAGTTGGGTGCGCACAGGTGCGAACCGCCCTTCATGACGCGCCGCGGAATGGCGCAGGGATCATTCGGGTCACGACTGGCATCCCGCGTGCCGCCGCGCGGGTTCTCGATCGCGCAGCACGGTTTGCCCTGCAGCTGGTTGTGCTGTTGATACCAGTCGCCGGTCCACTCCCACACATTGCCGATCATGTCGTACAGGCCATACCCATTGGGCGCGAAACTGCCCACCGGCGACGTCCAGCGGTAGCCGTCCTCGTCCAGGTTCATCCACGGGAACTCGCCCTGCCAGGTATTGGCCTGATGGCGTCCGCGAAGGGTCAGGGTGTCGCCCCAGGCAAATTCCTGCCCTTCCAGGCCGCCGCGTGCGGCAAACTCCCATTCGGCTTCCGTCGGCAGCTGCTTGCCGGCCCAGGCGGCGTAGGCCAGCGCATCGTCGAATCCGATATGCACCACCGGATGGTCATCCAGCCCGGCCAGGCTCGATTGTGGGCCACGCGGATGACGCCAGTTGGCCCCGGCAATGTACTGCCACCAGTTATGCGTGTTGCGCATGTCCACGCGCTGGGCGGGCTGCACGAACACCACCGATGAAGGCAGCAGCAGCGCAGGGTCGGCCCCGGGGTAGTCGCGCGGGTCGGCCGGCCGTTCCGCTGCGGTGACGTACCCGGTCTCGCTGACGAAGCGCGAGAACTCGCGGTTGGTCACCGGGTAGCGGTCCATACGGAACGCCGCCACCCGCACTTTGTGCGCCGGCGCTTCTTCTGGATAGTGGTCATTGGACCCCATCAGGAACACGCCACCGGCAATGTCGACCATGTCGTCCACAACCGCATTCATGGGCAACCCCATGCGTTGAGCGGCAGCGTCGCGGGGAACAGGCACTGTGTCATCGAAGCCCTCCATGATCAGCCGAACGGCCAGGTGTTGAAGCTCATGCTGGTGATCGCCGCCAGTCCAAGCAGCCACAGCAGCCCGGCGGTGATCAGCGTCAGCGAAACGGGGTAGTGACTCTCGCCATGAATGAGTCCTTCCTTGATCATCAATTCGCGTTCCGAGCGCAGGCCCTGCATGTAGCGCAGGTGGTAGACGATGCCCAAGGTCAGCATTACCAGCCCCAGCATCACCAGCGCCATGCCGAAGTTGCGCGGGGCTTCTGGCTTCAGCGTGCTGCCCGGCAGTTCCAGCACGTGGCCGAAGAACTGGAAAATGGTGAAGCCGAAGCCGATCAGTGACAGCGCGGTTCGGATGATCGACATCAGCGTGCGGTCGGCGCTCATGCGGGTGCGCTGGAACGACATGCCGGTGCGGCGCGAGGAAAGTTCCAGCGACACCGCATCGGCGCTGCCCAGCAGCTCACTGGCATTGCCAATGGTCAGTGCACGATCTTCCAGGGCTCGGGTCGGGTCCTGCTCGGTCATCGCGCGTCTCCTCGTTGCTTGATCCAGCGCCCCGCCAGCCGCCGGAACGGACCGCGCAGCAGCAGGTAGGGAATGAAAGCCAGCAGTACGGCCACGACGAAGGCTTCCAGCGGATACGGAAAGCCCGCAAACGTGCGTATCTGATAGATCACATCCATTGCCACGCCCAGCAGCAGGATGCGTGCGGTGGCACTTACCCCTTCACGCAGCACCGCCCTGCGCTCGATATAGCCCGGGGCGTGCAACAGTCGCTGGAAGTAAGGGCCGCGCCCGGCGCGGGCGTCGCGCATCCCATCGATCAAGGCAGTGATCAGCGCCATGATCGGCTGCAGGAACAAGCGGAAGGTCATGACCCCGTCGGTTCGCGCGATCAGGTCCGACCAGAACCGGGTCAGGAAATCGATCACCAGGAGCATGTTCATCGCCTGTAACGTCGAGCCCTTAGAGTCGCCTGCGTGCGCACCTTCGGCATCGGGAGAGGTACTGCACTGCATCCAGTATTTTTACTGCTCCAGCGCGCCAGCAGGCCGGCGCTATGCTGCAGCATGCGCGCCAATCACTATTCGCTGATGCGCGGTGGGCTGGTCCACCGCCTGCTGCACGCCAGCGGCACGCTGCAGCGTACCCGTCATCTTTCGGTCTGGCTGGCAGTGCTTCTGCTGGCGCTGGCGCTGGTGCCATTACTGTTGTTGACCGCGCAGGCGGGCACCCTGTGGCCCACACCCGATGCTGCGCCCGGGCATATTGCCCTGCTGGCCGACTACGATACGCTGGCGCGGCTGCTGATCGCCCTGCCCCTGCTGGTACTCACCGCACCACGCGCCGATGCACTGCTGCGCGGTGCAGTGCGTCAGCTCACCCGCAGCCATGTGGTGCATGCGGTGCGTGCACCGCGCCTGGAGGCGCTGCTGGAGCACGTAAGAACGCAGCGCGACAGCTGGTTGCCGGAAGCCCTGTGCCTGGTGCTGGCGTTCGCGCCGGCGTGGTCCGGTGCGCCGGTGGCCGGCGTACTGCCGGGTCTGGACGACTGGCGTTTCAACGGCGGCAGCCCGAGCGCGGCGGGCCTGTGGTTTTCGGCCGTGGCCGTGCCCTTGCTGCGGCTGTTGCTGCTGCTCTGGTTCTGGCGCTTTCTGCTGTGGACGCTGGTACTGTGGCGGCTGCCGCAGGTGGGGCTGTACCTGCATCCCCAACACCCTGACCGCGCTGGCGGCCTGGCATTTCTGGGACGCGCGCAGATGCGCTTCAGCCCCCTCGCTGCCGCCGGCGGAATCATGCTGGCGGGCGCGTTTCTCAACCAGATGATGCACCAGGACCAGACCCTGTACGGCCTGCGCCATCTGATCGCAGGCTATGTGATCGGAGCGACCCTGCTGCTGGCCGCGCCGCTGATGCTGCTGGCACCGGCACTGATCCATGCGAAGCGGCACGCGCTGTACCGCTTCGATGCGCTCGGCAGCCGCGCCGCGCGCGTCTTCGACCGGCGCTGGCGAGTGGGCGGCGAGGCGCGCGCTGATGGCGACTCACTGCTCGACCACAATGATGCGTCAGCTTACTGCGACTTCGGCGGAGTCTACCAAGGGGTCTCGGCGATGCGGGTGGTACCGCTTTCCCGCTGGAATCTGCTCGGCCTGGCGCTGCCCGCGCTGGTCCCCATGCTGCCGCTGCTGCTGGTGGCGATGTCGGTGGATGAACTGGTAACCAGACTAATGGGCCTGCTGGCCTGATGGCCGCAGCGCTTGCAGCGAATGGGAAAGATAGGTCTCACCCTGCAGTGCCGCCTGGACGGCTGGCAGCAGATCTTCGCCGGCATCGGCCTTCAGCACGTAGCTGCAGGGACCCAGCGCCATGGCCCTTGCCACCAGCTGGGGCTCTGCGTGCACGGTGGCAAACACCACGCCCAGCACCGGGCGCTGCGCACGAAGTTGCCGCACCGCTTCCAGCCCATCCAGCTGTGGCATGGCGATGTCGGTGACCACCACATCGGGCAACATCCGCTGGGCCGCGTTCAGCAGCGATGCCCCGTCCTGGACCAGTCCGATGACGTCGAACGCGTCGATGAGCAGTCCACGCAGCTGCCGGCCCATGGCGGAGCCGTCTTCGGCCAGCAGCACCCGGACTGCGCTCATGCTCTTTTGCCAGAACCCACTGAGTCTTGATGGTGGGCGGCGCTGGTAGCACCGGCAATGGAAAAACAACCGGACGTTGGCAAGTAAATCTACTTGCCGCCAGCAGCCGGGCAAACCCGGCTCTACGCATCACGGTCACCGATGTGGAGCCGGGCTTGCCCGGCTGCACCGTGCTCAATGCCGGATCAACCCCTCCAGCTCGGCCTTGCGCACCAGCTCCAGCGTGCCGTGTACACCCAGCTCCTGCATGATCGCGTACTTGTGCGATTCGATGGTGCGAACCGAAACGCCCAGCTCATAGGCAATCTGCTTGGAGCGCAAACCGCGCGCCACGTATTCCAGAATGCGCAGTTGTTTTTCGGTGAGCAGATAACGCGGCCGCCCCGTGCTGACCAGCGCATCAGCGGCCAGGGTCGGGGTGACATAGGTACGCCCGTCCATCACCCCGTCCAAGGCCCGTACCAGTTCCTCACCCGCCGCGCTCTTGAGCACATAGCCCCGCGCACCTGCGCGCAGTGCCTGCGCGGCCATGGTGGTCTCGTCGTGCATGGTGAGAAACACCACCGGCACGTCATAGCCTTCTTCAAGGATCACGCGCATCGCCTCGATGCCACTGAGGCCGGGCATGCTGATGTCGGCGACCACCACATCAGGCGGGTCGCGCCGCACCGACTCCACCAGTGCCTCACCCGAGGTCACCAGTTCGATATTGTCGAAACGACCCACCAGCAACTGCTCGATTCCCTGCGCGACCACCCGATGGTCGTCGGCCAGGACTACCCTGCGATAACGACATTCTTCCTGCACCTGCAACGCCTGCATAGTCGTGTCTCCGGTTGCGTCCATCCCTCCTTTTGGCGGGTGCCGCCCGCTTTCCTGAACGGCACCTGCACAAGGTTATGACGTTGCTTCCACTGCCGTGATGGCAACGTGATGCGACCGCATCAGAACCGTGACATTGCTCTCAACCGCGAAGGGTGTCGCGGGGGCTCTCGCCAAAAACGTCCCGGTACATCACCGAGAAGCGCCCCAGGTGGCCGAAACCATAGCGGGTGGCCACGTCGGTCACCGCCCCCTGGCCCCGGGCCTGTCGCAACGCGCTGCGTGCCAGATTCAGCCTTGCCATCTGGTGCCACTGGCAAGGTCCGTGACCGTAGGCGTCACGGAACAGGCGCTCCAACTGGCGTTCGCCGACCCCGAGGGCCGAGGTCAGCGCCCGGCTGTCATAAGATCGGTCGCACTGCGTCTTCAGGTAGTTTTCGGCACGCCTTACCACCGCGTCGCGGTAGCGCTCGCTGTAGCTTCCCAACGCGCGTGGCGGCGCGGCGTCCGTGGCGGCCACGGATGCAAGAAACGCGGTCAGCAACGTCTGCGCCTGCAGCCGCACCTGCACCGGGGTCACCAACCCCGACGGATGGGCGGCGTCATGCAGCGTCGTCAGCACCGTCCGTCGCAGTCGCGCAGCATCGCCGGCTGTCGCCGCGCGGCTGTACCAGCCCGAGCGCGGCACCTGCAGTTCGCGCCCCAGCCAGGTCACCGCTTCACGCTGCAGTATCGGCCGGGAAATCAGCAGCACCGCCCACTGCCATCCGCCTGGACGCGGCCGCACATTCAGCTCGGTATCTTCAGCGAACACCATGATCTGACCGGCCGGAATCCAGCGCCCATTGGCCCACATCGGCCCATCGCTGTTGACCGCCATGGCCAGACCGATCAGATTCTCGCCAAAGCTGCCACTGGCAAAAATGGGCAGGTTGTACGCACCGCTGTCCAGGCTGAACTCGGGAAACACCACCCGTTGCACGCAGGCTCTGAACTGTCCGCCGGCCAGCAGGCGCTGCTCAAAGCGGGTATCACGCACGACTCCCAGCAGCGCGTCGGCATCAAAGCCGTCCACGTCGAAGCGACTGTACTGGACCTGCGAATCGTCCATGCCAACTCCGGGTTCATGTCGGAAAGTGGATAGCGCGGGACACGACAACCTGCTTGTATTGGACCGATTGTGCGACCGGAATTCAGCGCCGACAAGCCTTTTGGACCCCCGCGGGCCAGTGTATCGGGTAACCCCTCCGCGACCGCTTATGAGGTGCGACGTGCAGGCAGGCAGTCAAGCATCCCGTGTGGGCACCCGTCCGCGTACCGCCCGCGTAACGGGGGCAGCTGCCGTGACCCGCACACAGGTGGCCGGCACCGTGGAGGTGCGCCGGCTGCTGCTGCGTACCCTGCCCCTGCTGGTCGGGTGTCTGCTCGGCCAATGTCTTCCGTATATGGCCCCCCTGCCAGGCGGGGCCGTACATCTTTTCTGGTTGCCTGGCCCGTTACTTCTGGGCTGGCTGCTTTCGTTGCCGCTGCAGCAGTGGCGCGAGGCCCTGCTGGCGGCCAGCGTCGGCAGCCTGGTCGCCCTGTTGCTGGTGCCCGCCGATGCTTACGCGCGCGTGCTGGCCAGCCTGGGGGAGTTTGCGATGGTGGCGGTGTTTGCCTGGGCGCTTGTGCGCTGGCAGCAACAGCGCCCGCTGCTGGAAGGCTACCGCGACCTGACCTTGTTCCTGCTGCTGGGGTGTGTGCTGCTGCCACTGTGCGCGGCGTGGTGGTACGCGGTGTCCACCGGCAGCCAGCTTGCAAGCGTGCAGGGCCTGCGAACCCTGGCCATGGGCCACGCCGTGAGCTACCTGCTGGTGGTGCCGGCGGTGATCAATCTGGGCCGCAGCATCCGCTCACCGCAGCGCCGGCAAGGCTGGCATCTGAACGCCGCCGCGCTCGCGGCGGTCCTGCTGGCACTACTGGTCCTGCTGTGGACGGTCGACTGGCGCGACGGCGTGGTGACGCCGCTGCTTTCGCTGGCGCCGGTGCCGATCCTGGTCTGGGCGCTCATCGTGTTCGGTGTGGCGGGCGCGTCGGTGGGCATGCTGCTGGTGGCGGTGCTGGGCACCGTGCTGGGTCAATATGGTCTGGGGCCGTTTGGCTTCTGGAGCCCGGAGCGCAACCTGCTTACCGCGCAGGCGTGGACCGTGGGCACCGGACTGGCGCTGCTGTTCCTCGGCGCGCTGTCGGACCAGAAGATGTCCAGTCGCATCAAACTCCACCGCGCGTATCAGCGCCTGGGTGAAGTGACCGGACGCATGCTGGTGGTGCAGGAAGAAGAGCGCACCCGGATTGCCCGCGACCTGCACGACGACATCAACCAGTCACTCGCGGCGATCTCGATCCGGATGAGCGCGCTGCGCCATCAGCTTCCTGACCGTGAACGTCCGATAGTGACCGAGCTGCAGGACCAGCTGCTGGCCGTGTCCAACGACATCCGCTCGATCTCGCACGAGCTTCATCCCAGCATCCTGCGCTTCACCGGCCTGGCCAGCGCACTGGACGCGTTCTGCAACAAACGCAATGCGCGCGGCAGCCTTCGCCTGTGCTGCAGCATCGACTGCGCTCCCCGGCTGGGCGAGGACAGCGAACTGAGCGTTTTCCGCATCGTCCAGGAAGCCCTCAACAACGTGGATCGCCATGCCCGTGCCAGCGTCGCCGACGTGCGCATCAACGTGCTTGGCAATGACGTGGTGCTGCGGGTAGACGACGACGGCGTGGGCATGCCGTCATCGGGAAGCGCACGTGCGCCGGGGCTGGGACTTATCAGCATGGAAGAGCGCGCACGCCTGCTCGGCGGAAGCCTGCAGGTCAGCCAGAGCCCGCTGGGCGGCACCCGCGTCGAGGTTCGCTTCCCCGTTCCCGGCACCCGGCCGTACGCCGCGGCAGTTCAGTAGTTTTACTGAGACCGCTTCAGTAGAACGCCGGTTGTCCGCAGGTCGCGTAGCTTGGACAGTAACTCCAGCCATTCCGCACCCGTATACCGGGGCCCTCCCTTACCGGGTGTACGGGTGCGGGGTCGCTTGACCCCTGTCCATGGAGGGCCACCATGCGCACACCCAGCCGCCGACTGGCCCCCTTCAGCGTCGTGCTGGTCTGTTCCGTCCTGTCCGCGTGCGCGACGGGTCCACTGGAGCCAACGGCCGCCGCGGTACCGCCAACCGCGGCGGCCCCTTCTCCGGTTCCTGAGCTGCGCCCCGGCATACCCGCCGGGTACCTCGGTCGCTCCCTGCCTGACAGCCTGGCCCTGCTGCCACCGCCGCCCACCAAGGGCAGCGCCGCGTTCGCCCGCGATCAGGCCACGCATGCCGCCGCACGCAAGCTGCGCGGTACGCCGCGCTACGCACTGGCCACGCGTGATGCAAACCTCGACTTCCCGCAGGTGGCCAGCACGTTCTCGTGCGCACTGGGGGTACCGGTCAGCAAGGCCGACACCCCACGCCTGTACCTGCTGCTGCAGCGGAGCATGGTGGATGCCGGCCTGGCAACGTACGCAGCCAAGGACCATTACCAGCGAACGCGGCCGTTCGTGTTCTACAAGGAAGGCACCTGCGCCCCAGGCGACGAGGAAGCGCTGCGCAAGGATGGCTCCTATCCTTCAGGTCATACCGCAGTGAGCTGGGCCTGGGCTTTGATCCTGACCGAGCTGAGTCCCGACCAGGCCGACGCCCTGCTCGCGCGTGGCCGCGCATTTGGCGAGAACCGGCTGATCTGCAATGCGCATTGGCAGAGTGATGTGCTGCAGGGCCGCGCAGTCGCGGCGGGTGCGGTAGCGAAGCTGCACGCCAATGCGGATTTCCTGGCCGACGTGAAAGCAGCGCGTGCCGAGATTGACGCATTGCGCGGCGCGGGCATTCCTGCAACCGACTGCGAAACCGAACTGACCGCCTTGAAGGTGAAGATCGCTGGCGTCGAATGAGGCTTCGCGCCGCTGTTTGATCAACCTGCTGCGAAAACAGATGACCTGGCTCGCTGCTCCCTCAGCGATGACGGGGGAGACATCCCGCGGCCGACAGCGAGCCAGGTCAAGCTCTGCACCCATGCGACCTGAACTCCATGCATGGGTACGTATCCGTCCTACCAAATCCCCCTGTTACGGTGCGCACATTCGTCGCAGTGCCGTGATGGGGGCGTGATGGAATTGAAGGCATGCAACTGATTGTTCTTACGCGGCATTAACTTACTTTTTAATACCTAATAAAACAATGACTTGATAGATACTCTGCTGTCCGGTTTCGATTAACTTCGTGTCATTTTCCTGCCAGCTGCGCAATACCGGAAATCTCCACCCGCCGGTTTGGCGCAAGACACTCAATCAGGGCGTCGCCCGCCGGCTGCACGCACACCACCACCGGTGCGGATTCACCCCGTCCTTCAGCCACGATCGCCGTTGACGGCACCCCGCCGGCAATCAGCGCCGCGCGCACCGCTTCAGCGCGACGCTGCGAGAGATTCCTGTTGTAGGCGTCCGCGCCAATCCGATCGGTGTAGCCGGTGACCGCGATCATCTGCACCTGGCTGGCAGCCTTCACACGCTGCACCAGCGCATCGACGCTGCGACGTCCCTGCGCGGTCAAGCTGTCGCTGTCGAATCCAAACAGGGCGTCGGCCTGCAGCGCCAGCGGTTGCGCGGGCAGCGGCTGCCGGGCGGACGCGGTTGGCGCAGCGTTATCCGCCTGCACCATCGCCGCGCAGGATTGCGGCTTCCAGTAACTCTCCTGGGCGATCCCATTCCGGTCGAAGTGCACCTGGAACTGACAGGAGAAGTAGTCGCCGTTGGGCTGGCTGCGGAAATTGAACAGGTAGTTCCATTCCCGCACGCCCCACATGCCTTCATTGAAGTGCGGTGTTCCCAACAGCCCATACAACTGGCGCTTGCTCATGCCGCGTGCATACTGCCTCAGGTTGTCAAGATTGACGAACAGTCCGCCCTTCGGCGCGGCCTTGGCCGCGTTGGGGAAGGCGACGGCTGCGTCAGGATTGGATCCGCGTGTGGGCGCGTGGGTGGCGCAGGCGCTGAACAGCAGCGTGGCCAGCGCCAGTCCCAAAGAGCGAAGCAATGCAGTGTCAGATGCGATCTGCGTTTTCATGGTTGTCTTCCCGGGACTCACCATTGGATGCCTGCGCCCACCGACACACCGCCCTCACCGCGGCTGTTGGTGGAACCGCTGGCTTTGAAGATGAAGCGTCCGCCCTCGGACACGCCGGACAGGCCGACGGCCAGTCCCGACTCGCCGTTGTAGCTGCCCGCTGCCACGGCCAACATGCTGCGCCCTGCTTCGGTGGGCTGCGGCAGCCCCGCCGTTGCCATGGCGCTGGCGACACCGGCCGATGCCCGGTTGTCGGTGCGGCGCAGATCACGGTCAAAGCCGCCCATGCGCTCATCGGTGTAGGCCTTGGACGCATCCAGGGTCTGGTTCATGCCGGCGCGTAGCTGGTTGACGTTGACCGCATCGGTGCCAGCGGTTCCGGGGCCCACGTTGTGCACCACGGTGGTGCCGCCGCCCGGTGCGCCCAGGGTGACGCTGTTGTAGTTGGTGTCCCCCTGCACGGTGGTGTCGTAGCGCAGCGTGCCCTGCTGCGAGGCCTGCAGCTGGCGCAGGTTGACCGCGTCGGTGGCCTCGGTACCGTCACCGACATGGGTGATCTGGCGGGTGGCGGCAGCGCTGCCCACCGAAACCGCGTTGTCGCGGTCGGCGACCGAACCGGCCCCCAGTGCCACGCTGTTGGTCGCCGTCGCTGAAGCCGTGTCGCCGATGGCGATACTGCCGGCACCGCTGGCACTGGCCACGCCGCCGACCGCAATGCTGTCGGTTCCCGATGCAATAGCGGCGGTCTTGTTGGAATTGACCTGCACGTACGGGTTGTTGGCGGCCGGCCCTGACGGCTGGCTCAGGTCGATGCGGGTGTTGAGCATGTTGAGCGAGGCATCCACGGCCGCGAAGGCCGCGGTGACATCGGCGTACGACGCGGTGCTGGTTGCGCCGTTCAGCGCGAACGAGGTGACCGCAAAGCTCGGTGGTGTCCAGGTGCCGCTGCCGCCATCGAAGGCCGTGCTGCCGCCCAGGTACGTGGCCAGGATGCCGTGGGTCTGGAACAGCTGGCTGCCGTTGATGGCCTCGCTGCTGGCCGCGTCTATGTGCCCCGCGGCGAGGTTGCCGATCGCCACTCCTGCGCCACTGCCGTCGCCGACCAGGCTGACCCGGTTGAGCGCGTTGCCGCTGCCGTCCACGTCGTACTTCACCGCGAGCCGGTCCACCGTGTCGGTCTGCTCGGCCACGTTGGCCAGCGACAGGCTGACCGCATCGAAGGCACTGCCCACGTTGGTGTAGGTGCCGGCCGTGACCACACCGGTGCTGGACACCGAGTTGATCGTGTAGCTCGGCGCGGTCACGTTGCCGTCTGCATCTACCGTTGACCCTCCCCCCAGGTGTGTGGACACCGCCTGGTTGGCCGCGAACAGCTGCGCGCCGTTGACCGCGTCACTGCTGCCTGCACTGACCGCGCCGACGGCGAGGTTGGTCATCGTGGTCGGGCCCGCCCCATTTCCCAGGGTCACCCTGGCATAGTTGGGTTGGCCCGCGCCGTCATCGTCATACGACACCGCGAAAATGTCGGCCGCCGCGCTGATCTGCGAAATGGCTCCCTGCAGCTGCGCGACGTTCACCGCGTCAGTGCCGGCGCTGCCGGCGGCCACATTGCTGATCTGGCGCTCGCCGCCGGCAAAGCCCACCGACACTTCACCCGCCGACACCTGCGAAGCGGACAGACCGTAAGCGGCATAGGCGGCTTGTGCGCCGCGATCGGCCACGCTGCGGAAGCCCAGTGCCACGCTGTTGGCCTGGGTGGAACGCGCCTCGGCGCCCAGCAGCACCTGGCCATTGGCCGTGCCAAGGGCGCTGTCGCCCACCACCACCGAATGTCCCATCCGCGCCGCGTAGTCGGCAGTGGGCACCCCGGTCGGATCGGTCGGGTCGTTCAGACCCGCCCCCGGGAACGCCACGTTGGCGTCGACCTGCGGCAGCTCATGTCGTGCGTTGGCACCGATCACCACTTCGCGCGAGCCGTTGGCGTAGGCCCCGTCGCCCATCAGCACCTGGTAGTCCTGTGCAGGATTGAGCGCCCAGCAGTCAATGTCGGCCACCAACAGGTCCACGCACTTGCTGGCCCATGCCGGGGCCTGGCCCGGCAGGATCAGACCGAGCAGCCCGTTGGGATCCCCGTTGTTGATGTTGTAGATGTAGCTGTCGGAGGTGACGCCGCCGATCAGGGTCAGGTGCGAGTTGCCCCCGGTGGTGGCCCCGCCCAGTCCATCCAGCAGCGTGCCGACCGGGCTCAGGTTCACGGTCGGAATGCCGAGCACATTGGTGACCGAGTACGCCTGCATCACATTGGCACTGCTGACTGCGAGATTGCCATTGCGCACGTAGCCGTCGCCTCCGAGCAGCCCCTGCGCGGTCGGCCCCACCAGCTCGCTCAGATTGCCGGTCAGCCCGCCGGTGCCGATGATCAGGCCCGCGTTCGGGTCGCTGGCAACCGGAGCCTTCGGGCTGCCCGGCGGCAGCGCATTGACCACGCCGCCGCCCAGCCCGCTGCCGACCGCATCCACCAAGCCGCCAAGGTCGCTGACGGTATTGCCAAGGCCGGTGCCGAGGTCGCCCAGCAGGCCCGTGCTGCCCAGCGTGCTGCCAACGTTCTGGACCACGCCCCCCACCGCGGTGGCGAGATCACCCACGCCGCCCAGCAGGCCGCCCAACAGACCCTCACGATTGCTCTGCAACGCACTGGCCTGCACGCTCACATCAGCGGCCACGCGCTTGTCGTTGCGATCAGCGACCTGTACCTGCGCCTGCACGGCCTGCACATCCGCCGTGTCGTCCACGCTGGCGACCACGCTCGCGCGCAGCGCCTTATCGGCTTTCGACGTCGCCTCGACGCTGGCGTCCACGGCAACCGCATCGGCCAGGTTCACTTCCAGCGGGACATGCACGGCTGCCACTGCCGGCAAGGACGACGGGGCTCGCGGGTTGAGACCGCCCTGCACCGCCGCTGCCACCGGCCGGGATGCGCGCACAACCGGCGATTCCGCATGCGTGCCTAGTCCCACCTGTACGTGGGCGGCAACGTCAGCCAGTGGCGACGTGGGGGGCGTGGCTGACGTTGCCGAAACCAGGGCCTTCAGCGCCACGTCGGCATCCACCTGCACCGGCAGGTACTTGTCCGTGAGCGCCTGCAGGTCAGCCAGGGTCTGGTTGTCCGATGCAAAGGCCGAGCTACTGCCCAGCGCGCAGGCCAGGCCCATCGCCAGCAGTTTCAACGGCACCTTCAGGTGCACCACGACCGGACCGGCGACCAGACTGCCACGCGACGTGGCGATCTCCGAAACCACCACCAGCGCATTGAGCTGATGATTCCATACCAGACGAAAAATGCGGTTCATGGCCACTCCCCCGTTGGAGATCTGATGCGCGTGTGTGCGCTGTGTAACGTCCTGCGTGCCGCCAGCACGTGGAAGTCATTACAGGCGCTTGCGGCAACACGGGGCACTTCATTCCGGCAGCACGAACGTGCGTTCCGGCAAAGGACGGCAGGAAACCGGCAGGCGAATGTGCAATTCCGGCAGATTGCCGGAAACGTGCAGTCAGGCCGGATGGCCCATCGAGGCCGGCGCGCGCATCAGGGTGTCGCGCGGCAGCTCACCAAACACCCGACGATAATTGTCGGCAAAACGCGACAGATCCCACAGCCCGCAGCTGAGTGCGACCGCCTTTACCGACTTGCGGCTGGCGTCGGCAGTGGACAGCCCCCGGCATGCCGCGCACAGGCGCAACATGGACAGATAACGATTGGGCGAGGTGCCAAACAGGTCTTCGAAGGCATAGCGCAGCGCCCGCTCGCTGACCCCGGCGGCATCGCATATTTCATGCATGTAGATGTAGCGGCGCAGGTGCTGGCGCATGAAATTCTCCGCGCGCTGCGCAATCAGATAGTGCGCACGGCGCGCGCGACTGCACGTGGGACGATCCTGCGCCTGGGCACCCACCAGCGCCTGCACGTGGTCATGCAGCAGCCGTTCTACGGCATCGTCAGGCAGGGCCGGGTCGCCGCAGTTCAACCACGCTGGCAACTGCGCGTAGCGCTGGGCCAGGCGGTTGGCTCCTTTATCGGTGTCGCCCATGAACACGGAAAGTGCCTGGCCCGAAGGCAGTGTGCTGCGCAGGGTCAGTTCGGCCAGCTTGCGTTGCAGGCGGCGGGTCGGCGTCAGCAGCAGGCTCAGCTGCGTGCCCGCACTCAGGGAAAACTCGCTGATACCTTCCGGCAGTACCGTGATGGCCATGCCTGCGCACAGCGGCAGACCGTGGCACCAGCTGCGCTCGGGATCGGTGGCGTGGATGAAACCAAGAAGACACCAGTCCGGCGGCAGCATGAACCGGCCGCGAAACTGGAAACCGCAGGTTGCAGAAAGAAACAGCGATTCGTCGTGCACCTGCGACTGCACGCTGGCACGGGGACCGTTGGCATCCAGCAATACCAGTTCAATATCACACACGCGCAACACACCGCCCAGCGTGGCCAGGTCGAACGCCTTCAGCGGATTTACTCCAGCCGCCTCCCCTGCACCATCAACCATGACAGTGAAGCCCCCTTCTGATTTTCAGCCCCGGCTGCGCCGCCAGCGCCCGGCCCTGCCTTATGTGCGACGCAGCTAGTATGCATCAATCGAAGCGGCGCGTATCAAGCCATTTACGACATTAACTTCCACATTAACCATTAAGGAAAACCCTTGTTTTGGGCCGTTTATGTGTCAATTTTCCGGCATCACATCGCATTCACAATGAATATACAGACCCTTCACTGGCGGGACTTTACATCGGATATATGCGAGGTGTAGTTTTGCCACCGCGGTCACAGATATAAACTCAAGTTCATTACTGGAATGCCGTTTCTGTGCATTGCCAGGCAGGAAAATGTTCAAGAGTTAATGCAGAACAGCCCGGCACGTTCTTGGCGGAATTCCGGACTGACCAAAAGGGGGATGCAATGCAGCGGCTTCATATCGCGTCGCGACCGTTCTGTCGCCGTGGCCATCGGGTGTTCGCCACCCGCAGCGGCCGGACGCTCATTCCCTGTTGACTCGACCTGCGCGGCCCCGGCTTCGGCCTGGACTGCCCTGCGGGCCCGCACGGCCGCACCCCTGTGCAGGAATGCGCAGTTCAACGGTGGCATCCGGTGGAACCGGGGTTGGCCACTTCACCGCACCACAGATGATTGACCGGAACAGGGAGACGACCGTCATGAACGTTTCAATCCGCAGTTTTCTTGCCGAAGAAGATGGGGTTACCGCACTCGAGTACGGCCTGCTGGCCGCGGTGATTGCCGGGGTACTGGTGGTGGCCGGTCGCGAAGGCCTCAGCGAGATGTTCTCCACGCTGTTTACCAAGCTGAAAGAGCTGGTGGAAAGCACCATCGGCGGTACCGGCGGCGGTAGCACCACCACCTGATCCCTCCACGCCAGGCCTGACGGCCCTGCCCCACCGTTCGCTTGGGCGCGCGGTGATGGGTTCGTTCGGCCTGGTGGCGGAGGCACCGCACCGTCCTGCTCGGGAGGAGCACCCGGATGTCCTTTCTGGCCCTGCTTGCACTGTTGTTGAGCTTGCGGATCGCGATCAGCGATCTGTATGCGCGACGCGTGCCCAACGCCTGGCTGCTGGGCGGCGCGTGCAGTGCCGCACTCGGGCTGCTGGGTGCACAGCTGGCAGGGCAACCGTCGACCATCATTGACCACCTGCTGGGTGCGGCGGCGGGGCTGGCAGCGCTGCTGCCCTTTTACCTGGTGGGCTGGATGGGCGCGGGCGACGTCAAATACTTCGCGGTGCTGGGTCTGCTGCTGGGCCCGCATGCCCTGCTACCCGTGTGGGTGGGTGCCAGCGCACTTGCTGGCGTCCATGTGCTGTGCGTGGTGGGGCTGCCGCGCCTGCGTGCCGTGCTGCCATTTCCCTTGCAGCAGCTGCATGCAAGGACGCTGCAGCATTGGCAGCAACACCCCGCCCTGCTGCAGATGCAGCAGGCACGTCAAGGGCGGGTCGGCATTCCTTTCGCGGCCTATCTGGCAATCGCCACGTTGGCGTGGGTGCTGTGGCCGGCGCAGGGAGCGGGCGCATGAACGCCAGACGCGCACGCGGCGCAGCCACGATTGAATTCGCCTTCATGCTGATCTTCGGCCTGCTGCCGTTGCTGATGCTGACCTACACCGGGGTGATGATCATGGCGGTGCAGCAGACCTTGTCGCTGGCCGCCGCCGAAGGCGCGCGTGCCTCGCTGCGCTACGCGTCAACTGACGAGCGGCGAGCCGCCGCCTGCGAAGCCGCACGCCGGTCCATGCAATGGCTGTTGAGCTACGCCGGGCAGTCGCCCAACTGTACCGCCGCCAGCGCAGCGCCCATCGTGGTGTCCGCTCCGGCCCCGTGCAGCGGCCTGCCCAGCGCGCAGTGCATGCAGATTTCCGTGAGCTACGACTACCAGGCCAAGCCATTCCTGCCCGGCACCGGCCGCGTGTATGGCTGGATCATCACCCAACCGATCCGCAGTACTGCAGTGGCCCAACTTGACCTGGGAACACCGTGATGGCGCTTTCCCTTTTCCAGGAGTCTTACGCATGCTCAAGCTGACCCGCCTGGCCGCGATTGGACTGATCGCGTTGGCCGTGGTGCTGGCGCTGGCTGCCTTTGCGCTGAGCCGCCGCCCACCTGCCCCTTCAGGAACGCCCACCGCGTCCCATGCGGTGGTGCCTCAGCGTGTGCCGGTGGTGGAGGCCAGCACCACGCTGCGCGCCGGACAACCGATCCGCGCCGCCGACCTGCGCATGGGCGAGGCAGCAGCGGCACCGGCGGGAGCCTATACCAGCGTGGCCGAGGCCGCCGGCGCGGTGCCTGTGCGCGACCTGCCGGCGGGCAGCGCGCTGGATCGCGGACTGATGGCGCAGGGGTTCGCACTCCGCCTCAACCCGGGCGAACGCGCGCTGGCGGTACCGGTGGATGAACTTGTCGCCGCAGGCAACCGTATTCTGCCGGGCGACTACGTGGACGTGTTCCTTAACCTGCGCGCCCCCGCCGGAATCAACACCGACGGCCAAGCCCAGGCGCGCCTGCTGCTGTCACGCCTGCGCGTGCTCAGCTACGGGGCGACCGACACCGCCCCCGTTGCCGCGCCAACCTCAGCCAACGGCGATGCCGCCGACCGCCGCGCCGCCGACATCCAGGGCAGCAGCGCCGCCAGCGGCCCCTCCTCAAACAACGCATCGGCTCCGGCCAGAAGCGCGGTGCTGGCGGTGCCGGTGGACGAAGCCAATCGCCTGCTGCTGGGCGCGCAACAGGGCAAGTTGTTCCTGGCGCTGCGTAATCCCACCGACGTCGGCCTGCCCGACCAGGACCTGTTCGCCCCGACCGTGGCGGTGCTGAGTCCGCGCCGTGCGCTCAGTCCGGAACAACTGTCGGCGCTGGCCTCACCCGAAAACGATGCGTTTGCCGGTATCGACGCGGACGCGTTGGCCGGTCGCCGCACGGCCGATGGCACCGCACCCGGGCCGGTTGCCCGTGCTCCAGCCCCGGCACGCCGCTCGGCCCCGCGACTCACCCCCGGCGTGGAGATCATCCGCGGCGAGCCCTCCTCCCACAGCGGTTCTCGTTGACACCATGCAGAGACCATTCATGACGCGTCGCCCCGCTGCCATCGCTCCGCTGCTGCCGCCCATCGCCTTGCTGCTGGCGTTGCTGCTGGCGTTGGTCCTGTTCCCGCCACCCGCCTGGGCACGCCCCGACGTGGTGCTGCAGGTGCGCGAACAGCAGCCGTGGACGCTGCCGGCCAATCTCGAGCGCGTCGCCATCGCCGACCCTGGCGTGGCCGACGTGGCGATGCTGAAAGGCCGGCAGGCGCTGCTGGTGGGCAAAAGCGCCGGCATTACCACGCTGCTGCTGTGGCACCACAAACAGACCGAGCCGCAACGCCTGCAGGTGGAAGTGCGCAGCGCGGTGCAGGGCGCACTGGCCGACGGTGACGACCTGCAGCTCACCGTGCAGGAACAGCAGGGGCTGCTGCAGGGCAGTGCCCCCAGCCTGCTGGCACACGAACGCAGCCGCAAGGCTGCGCAGGCCACCCTGGGACGCGAAGGCCAGCTGGCGGACGTCTCCACGGTGGCCAGCAGCGGCGTGGTCCAGGTGGAAGTGAAGGTGGTGGAGTTCAACAAGACCGTGCTGCGTGAGATCGGCATGAACTTCGCCAACCAGAACAACGGCTTCTCTTATGGTGTGGTCCGCCCCGGCGGCATCGTGCCCGGTATCACCCCACCGGTCGGCAGTGCCTCAACCGGCACCGACAGCAATCCGCTGTCTTCGGCATTCGGCCTGGTATTCAAGTCGCTCACCCATGGCTGGGCCGCCAACATCGACCTGCTGCAGAGCAATGGCATGGCCCGGGTGCTGGCCGAGCCGACTCTGGTGGCGCTGTCCGGCCAGAGCGCCAGCTTCCTGGCCGGTGGAGAACTGCCGATTCTGGAACCGCAGGGCCTGGGCACCACCACGGTAACCTTCAAACCTTTCGGCATCGGCCTCACGGTGACGCCAACCGTGCTCAGCCAGGACCGCATCGCGCTGAAGGTGGCACCGGAAGCCAGTGACCTCAATTACGCCGCCGGCATTGCCTACAACGGCGTGCAGATTCCCTCCATCACCACCCGTCGCGCCGACACCACGGTGGAGCTGGGCGACGGCGAAACCTTCGTGATCGGCGGGCTGGTCAGCAGTTCGGTCAGCTCCAACGTCGACAAAGTGCCCCTGCTCGGCGACCTGCCGATCATCGGATCGTTCTTCCGCAGTCTGAACTACAAGAAAGAGGAGAAGGAGCTCGTGATCATCGTGACCCCGCGTCTGGTGCAACCGCTGGCCAAGGGCACCACTGTGCCGTTGCCGGGCGAACGCGAAGCCACGCCCAACCAGCCGGTGTGGGGGGCCTGGCTGCTCAGCCCCGCCTCCTCCGACCAGCTGCCCGGTTTTTCCCGCTGACCCCGTGCCAGGACCATCGCTTCCATGTCCGCCTCCCTGCAGCTACTCCACCCTGCTCCGGTTCCCATGACCCTGATGCTGTTCGCGCCAGTGCGCGACCTCGCCGGACTGCTCGGCGAACGCCTGCCGGTCGGCGTCAACGTGCACTGGGTCGACAGCGCCACCGGCACTGCCGCGCTGGACGCACATCGACGCCAGCCACACTGCGTGGTGCTGCTGGACTTCCGCCGCGCCGCGGCCTGCAACTCAACCGAACTGGCCCGGCAGTTGCAGCGCAGCCACCCGGAACTGGCACTGGTGGCGGTGGGTTCGACCACCAGCGAGCAGGTGGACGGCATTGTCGCCGCCGTACGCTGCGGCCTGCGCGACATCCTCGACATGGACACCAGCACCGCCGACATCGACGCGGTGCTGCGCCGCGCTGCCGGTACCACCGGCACCCGTGCCGCCCCTGTGGAAGCCCCGCACAAGGCACGCCTGGTGCTGGTGCTGGGCGTGCGTGCCGGCGTCGGCAGCAGCACGCTGGCCGCGCACCTGGGCGTGCTGGCGCAGCAGCTGAGCCAGCCTGCGGCCGCCGATGGCAGCGATCCGACTGCACAGGCCACCGCCAACAGCACCCTGCTGCTGGACCTGGGCCAACCGGCCGGCGACACCGCGCTGTACCTCAACCTGGACAGCCAGTTCCACTTCGATGATGCCCTGCGCCACGCCGGGCGCATTGATGCCACCCTGGTGCGCACCGCGATGACCCGACACAGCGGCGGGCTGACCCTGCTCGGCCAGCCCGCCGGCAGCGAGGGCGGCCTGCTGCCCGACCCGGCGGTTCTGGTACAGCGCCTGCGCGGCGTGTTTGAAACCGTGCTGTGCGATCTGGGCGGCGTGCCAGCACGGCAGATTCCGCGTTCGCTGTTCAACAGCGCCGACGAGATCTGGCTGGTGGCCGACCAGGCCATCGGCACCCTGGTCTCGCTCGACCAGGTGTTGAAGCAACTGGAATCGCTGGGCCTGCGCGACACCCGACTGCAACTGGTGATCAACCGCCATGAAGAAGACGGCGGCCTGGCACCGGCGCGGATCGCCGAGCGCTTCAACCTGCCGCTGCTGGCCACCCTGCCGGACTGTCACCGTCTACGCAGCAGCGCCAACCACGGCCATCTGCTGCTGCAGGACGCGCCGCGCGACCCGTACCTGCGCGCACTCACGCCGCTGCTGCTGCACCTGGACCAGGCGGCCGCACGCGCCCTGCCGCGCAGCTGGCGCGAAAAACTGGCACTTGCCCTGGGGGGCCTGCAATGGAAGACAAAGTGACGCCGTTCGCCGGCGAGCGTGGCGACGCCCCGGATGCGGCGGGTGGGGTAGCGGCTCCGTTCGCACAGTCTGACGAGTACCAGAAGGTGCTGGTGGCCGCGCACGAACACCTGCTCAATGCGATCGAGGACGAACGCATCGACATTGATGCCTGGGCACCGGATACCGTGGCGCGCTACGTGCGCACCCAGACCGCGCAGTTCGTTCAGCAGTGGCGCATTCCGGTCAACGAAGCGGAAATGGAGGTGGTTGCCGCCGCCCTGGTGAAGGAACTGACCGGATTCGGGCCACTCGACGACCTGCTGCACGACCCGGCCATCGAAGACATCCTGATCAACGGCTATAAGGATATCCATGTGTCGCAGGGCGGCCGGCTGGTGCGCGCGCCGCAGCGCTTCAGCGACGACAGCCACCTGCTGCGGATCCTGCGTCGCATTCTGGCCCCGCTGGGGCGTCGGCTGGACGAGTCCAACCCGATGGTTGACGCGCGCCTGCCCAACGGCGGCCGCCTGAACGCGATCATCTCGCCCTTGGCGGTCGACGGCCCGATGGTGTCGATCCGCAAGTTCCGCAAGGACCCGTTCACGCCGGACGAACTGCAGCGCATGGGCACCTTCGATACCGCCATGCAGGCCCTGCTGCACGCCATGGTGCTGGGGCGCTGCAACATTCTGGTATCCGGTGGCACCAGCTCGGGCAAGACTTCGCTGCTGAATGCCCTGGCCAGCTACGTTCCGGCCGAGGAACGGGTGATCACGGTCGAGGACACCGCCGAACTCTCGCTCAACCATCCGCATGTGGTGCGCCTGGAAAGCCGCCTGGGCGGCGCGGACGGGCATGGCGCGGTGAGCATCCGCGACCTGGTGCGCAACAGCCTGCGCATGCGTCCGGATCGCATCGTGGTCGGCGAAGTGCGTGGCGCGGAAGTACTGGAAATGCTGCAGGCGATGAACACCGGGCACGACGGCTCGATGGCGACCATCCATGCCAACTCGCCGCGCGACTGCCTGTACCGGATCGAGATGCTGGCTGGGTTTGCCGGCTTCCAGGGCAGCGAGGACAGCCTGCGTCGACAGATTGCCAGTGCCATCGATTTCATCGTGCAGATCTCACGGCTGGGCAGCGGTCGCCGCGTGCTGGTGTCGATCACGGAAATCACCGGGGTCAGCGACAACCTGATCAGCACCCAGGAGATGTTCCGTCACGAAGTGATGATCGACGCCGACGGCAAGGAACGCGACCGCTGGATCGGGCTGGGCTTCCAACCGCATTCGCACAAGCTGGAACCGTTCCGCCGCCTGCTGCGCGAAGCACTCGACGGAGGCTACTGAGCATGACCGGGGTGTTGCTGCTGTGCAGTGCGGTGCTGGTGCTGGTGGCGATAGCCATCGAGCTGTGGTGGGGCGCGGCCCGCCGCGAGCGCCAACGCGCCTCGCTGCAACACACCGAACAGCGCCTGGCAGCGGCCCCGCCGGTGACCCAGCTGGCTGGCATGAGTCCGCGTGCACCTGCCACAACGCCGACGGCAGCTGCCCCGGCTGCACTGCCATGGGACGCACTGCTGCAGCGTGCCGGGTTGCGCAGCGGCTGGACCCTGCCCCTGCTATGGCTGGTCAGCGGACTGCTGCTGGCATGGCTGGCTTCGACGCGCATCGGCACCGCATGGATGTGGCCGATCTCCCTGGCACTGTTCGCGCTGGTGCTGGGGGTGTGGCTGTCGCGCCGCATCCTCGGCCTGCAGCGCAGGCTGCTGCGCCAGCTACCTGATTTCCTCGACAACCTGGTGCGCCTGACCGCCCTGGGCAACAGCCTGCAGATGGCGTTCCAGACCGCAAGCCAGCAGGTACCCGGGCCACTGCGCGGCCTGCTGGATGACACGCTTTCCGGTGCGCGCAGCGGCCTGGACCTGGACCGCGCGCTCAGCCAGGCCAGCCGCCCCTATCGCCTGGAAGTGCTCGACGTGCTGGCCGTTGTACTGGGCGTAAGCATTCGTATCGGCGGTCGTTCGGATCAGATTCTGCAGCGCATGAGCGATTTCATGCGCGACCTGGAACAGGCCCAGCAGGAGCTGATGGCGACCACCTCGGAAACCCGCATGTCCGCCTGGGTACTGGGGCTGCTGCCACCGCTGTGCGCGTTGCTGATGGCCATTGCCAGCCCGGACTTCTTCCAGCCGGTGCTGCATGCCCCGCTGGGGCACAAGCTGCTCGGCGCAGCGCTGCTGCTCGAGCTGGTGGGTGGCTTCCTGCTGTATCGACTGGCGCGTTCGCTATGAACGCGCATCCCCTTTGGTTCATCGCACTGTTGCTGCTGGCCGCCGGGCTGGGCCTGCTGGGGGTGGTCGCGCTGTTGCGCGGTGCCCAGCAGCAACGCAATGCCGCGGCGTTGCAGAGCGCATTGCGTCCGCGCGAACCCGACAGCGCTGACGCCGCAGCAACGGCCAGCGCTGGCGCGCCAGCAACGCCCACTGCTGCCATCGACCGCGGCCCACGCGGGCTCGGTTGGCTGGCCGCGCTTGGCGAACGCTTCCACGGCGGCCGCCTGCAGGCGGCTCTGCTGGCTGCGGAAGACCGGCTGCTGCTGGACCAGGCCGGCTGGAACACCCGCAGCGGCACCGCCATCTTCCTGGCCCTGCGATTGCTGCTGGCGGTGCTGTGCCTGCTGCTGGCACCAGCCTTGTTTGATACCAGCGGCGTGCAACGCGCCGTGGTGATGCTGGCCGCACTGGCCTTCGGCATCCTGCTGCCCAAGTTCGCGCTGCGCGCCTGGGCCGGTCGCCTGCGCCAGCGCGTCAATGCCGAACTGCCCCTGCTGATCGACCTGCTGCGCCTGCTGCAGGGCGTGGGTTTCAGCATGGACCA
The DNA here is from genome assembly GCA_050983615.1 of Stenotrophomonas maltophilia. Classification (GTDB taxonomy): domain Bacteria; phylum Pseudomonadota; class Gammaproteobacteria; order Xanthomonadales; family Xanthomonadaceae; genus Stenotrophomonas; species Stenotrophomonas maltophilia_AZ. Next base: position 2,515,096 of record CP158958.1, read on the forward strand.
GAGCCTGCAGACGCTGGGCGACAAACTGCGTGGGGCGATTCCGGTGCTGGGCCGTGAGATCCACCAGGCCAACATTGCCTACATGCACGGACGCACGCGCGCGCAGTCGCTGCGTCGGCTGGGCGAGTCGTTCGACGATGAGGACCTGCGCAGCCTGGTGCAGCTGATGCTGCAGGTACATGAGCACGGTGGTGCGGTGCAGGAGCCGCTCAAGCAGTTCAGCCTGCGCCTGCGCGAACACCGCCGCGCCACGCTGAAAGAGAAGGTCGGCAAGCTCTCGGTGAAGATGACCGTGGTGATGATGCTGACCCTGTTGCCGGCGTTGATGCTGGTGCTGTCCGGCCCGGCGATCATCGCCCTGGCCGACGCCATGACCAGACTGGGGTCCTGACATGCGTACGCACTTTCTCCCACTGGTGATGCTGCTGGGCTCGACGGCGTTGGCCGGCTGCACCACCACGTCTGTCGCGCAGTACACGCAGGACCCGGTCAGTCTGGCCGGACCGGAACGGCCACCGCAGGACGACAAGCAGCTTTACCTGGAACTGATCACCCAGATGCAGCGGCAAGGGGCCTGGTACGCGTCGCTGGCGCACGTGGACGCATACCGCCAGCGCTATGGCGACAACCCGGCACTACGCCTGCTGCAGGCCGACGCGCTGCGCGAAACCGGCCAGCTGCCCGGTGCGCAGACCTTGTACGCCAGCCTCACCAATGGCCCGCAGGCCGCGGCCGCGTGGCACGGACTGGGCCTGATTGCCGTGCACAACGGTGACGACACCCAGGCCGAACAGGCGCTGGCACGCGCGGTGCAGCTGCAGCCGCTGAACACCGACTACCTGGGTGACCTCGGCTTTGCGCGCCTGCGCGCCGGCCAGCTGGCGCAGGCGCGCGAACCGCTGGCCAAGGCGGCCGAACTCGCGCCGGGCAGCGTCAAGGCCAACGCCAATCTGGCGGTGTATGCACTGCTGCGCAGTGACACCGCCACTGCCGAGCGGATATTCAGCAGCGCGGCGCTGCCCGAAGCGGCCCGCCAGGAAGTGCGGCGGCTCGCCCAGCAGCTGCGTCAGCCTGTCGCGCGCACTGAGGAGCCCGCCCCCGCATCACCCTCGCCACGCCGCGGCACCGCCAGCAAGACAGCGGCGTCGGCACCGGCAGCACCGCGCAGCGAGCCACGCCTGGCCCCATCGATGCTGGAGCGCTTCGGTGGCACCCCGACTTCCCAGGAGAGCACCCCATGAGTGATGCCATACGCACTCTCGCCCATCTGCACGCTGCCCTGCTGCTGTCATTGCTGGGCACCGCACCCGCCACGGCCCAGCAGCGCCCACTGACCGGTCAGATGCTGGGCGAGCAACCGCCTCCGACCGCACCGCCCACGCCCCCTGCACCGGTCGTTGCACCGGTTGAAGTGGCACCCGCAGCAGTGCCGTTGGCGCTGCCGCCACGTCCACGGCTGGGCGATACCACCCGCGCGTTGTTGCAGCTGCAGGCCAGCGGCGAACGTGCGGGCAAGCCGCACAGCGTGCTGGGTGACCAGGCCAGCCGCAGCTACGCGCGCTACCTCAACAGCTTCGACCACCCCATTCCCGAGTACCTGGAGTACAGCGTGCGCAAGGACGTCGCAAGTGAGGGCGGAGAGTAACCCATGAGCGCCACGCGCCAGCTGCCATCCTGCCCACGCCGTGCCCAGCGCGGCGGTATGTCCGTCACCATGATGCTGGTCATGGTCGGCTTGTTGGGCATGCTTGGGCTGATCGAAATCGGTTATCTCTACTGGGCCAAGCGCGATGTGCAGAAAACCGCCGACCTCGCCGCACTGGCCGGTGCGCAGCGCTTGGACCTGTGCAGCGCCGATCGTGCCGACAACGCTGCCGCACGCGCCAATGCCGTGAACGCCAACCGCTTTCCCGGCGTGCTTCGTGTGCAGTGCGGCGACTGGAATCCCGCCCACACCAGCGAAGACAACTTTGCCCTGGTGAGTGCCACGGCACCGGCCAACGCGGTGAAAGTGGTAGCCGAACGCTCGGTGCTGCCGTTCCTTGGCCAGAACCAGCGCCTGCCCACTGTGCGCGCGCAGGCCGTGGCGACCCGTGCACCTCCGTTTGCGGTGCTCAGCGTGGGCTCGCAGTTGCTGCGGGTGAACGGCAACACGCCGCTGGGCAGCGTGCTCAAGCTGGTCGGTGTGGACCTGGACCAGACCACCCTGCTCGGCTATGACGGACTGGCCCAGGCCAAGGTCACCCCGAAGGGTCTGCTCGAGGCGCTGGAGATTCCTGTCAAGGCAGACATAAGCATCGGCGAATTCAATGCGCTGCTGGCCGCGAACAAGGTGTCACTGGGCAGGCTTGTGGAGGCCACGGCCACGGTCCTGTCCCAGAGCGGTGTCGCCCATGCCGACCTGGGCGCGCTGCACGATGCGCTGGCAGCCAAGCTGGATATCAGCCAGGCGGCCATCCAGCTCGGCAGCAATGACGCCGCCAGCGGCCTCTTCGGTCGCATTGTCGCGCCTGACGGCCCGGCCACGGCCGCATTGGATGCGCAGGTGAACGCGCTGGACCTGCTGACTACCGGCATCAGCATCGCCAACAGCGGGCGCGCGGTGGAGGTCAGCCAGCTGAACGTGCTGGGCGTGCAGGCCAAGGCGGCGATCGTCGAGCCCCCGTCCATTGCCATCGGCGGTGTCGGCACCCGTGCCTACAACGCGCAGATCCGTCTTTTCCTGGACATCGACAGCAACAATCTGGCGCTGGGCCTGGGCAAGGTGCTCACCGCGCTGGGCATCCGCCTGCACCTGCCCATCCATGCCGATGTCACCAACGCCATGGCCACGGTCACCGGCCTGCAGTGCAGCGCGGTACCGGCCACCGCCACCGTGCAGGTGGATTCGTCGGTACTGCGCGCCTGCGTCGGCAAGGTCGCAGATGCAGACCGCTTCTCCACCCGCAATGTCTGCGAAGCTTCGCTGCAGAACGAGCAGCTGCTTACCCTGCTCGGCACGCCGCTGATCAACGACCGCATCCAGCTCAACGCGCTCAACCACAGCGAGAATTTGACCCTGGCGGCGGGCGAGACCAGATCCACCTGGATCAATCCGGCACAGATCGGCACTGCAGTGAGCGACCTGGTGCAGCAACTGCTGCGGGTGCTGGGTGGCATGCTCAATCCGGCGGCGAAGGGCATGAACACCGCCACCACCGCCGACCAGCTGGCCGATCAGTTCCTCAAGGCCTCCAATCCCGGCAATGGCCTGTACGACGTGGACCGCACCATTGCACTGCTGCGTAACGGCAACGCCGCGCAGGGTATCTCCGCCTTCGGCGACTGGAACGTGCACAACGGCGTGCCGTATGCGTGCGGCCTGGGCCTGGCCACCTGCTACCGGGATGGGTCGGTATGGGAGGGCTATCGCGCCACGGTGACCGGGCAGGGCCTGGGACTGCTCGATGGCCTGCTGGGCACGCTGCTGGGCGGGCTGGTGATCAACCGCTGCAGCGGGCTGGTCAGCGCGCTGCTGGCCTATAACGCCTGCGTCAAAGGCAACCTCGCCTCCTACATGCAGACCGCTCCCGCCGGCGTACTGGACAGTTACCAGGGCAGCGGCAGCGTCACCGACCCCGGCACCAACACCGCGGCCTGCAGCGGCCTGCTCTGCACCCTGCTTCGCCCGGTGCTGGAAGGTGTGCTCAAACCGCTGCTCAACGGTGTAGGCACGCTGCTCACCACCACGCTGGCCACCGTGCTGGGCATTGAACTTGGCCGTACCGATGTGCACCTGCAGGCCACGCACTGCAACCCCGCGCAGCTTGTCTACTGAACCTACAGATGGAAGCCCCGATAATGACCACCATCACCTCCTTCGTTCCCGTCAGCCGCCCGCTGCTGGCCATCGCCGTGTTGCTGGCCTCGCTGACCCTGGTGCCCGATGCCCAGGCCCGGCGCAGCAAGAACGACGCACCGGATCTGGAGCGCAGTGCTCCGGTGGTGCGCAACACGGTGGATGAGCTGCGCCAGCTGATGGACGCCCAGCAGCTCACCGAGCTGCGCACGACGTACAACGGCACCTACGGGGCCAGCCTGCTGTTCAACGCCGGCACGCTGCAGTATTACGTGTCGTTGTTCCAGGGCAAGGAGTTCTGGCGGGTGATCAAGACCGATTCGGTGGAGACCGCCGAGAATGTCTACGAGACGTTCGTGAAACAGACGCGCGACCTGGCGCAGGTCAACATCGACACCATCCGCCTGGAGGCCGGCAAGCGTTACACCGAAAGCCTGGTGGCCTACAACGAACAACGCCTGCGCAGCCTGCAGCAGGAAGCCGACCTGCAGCGCCAGCAGGCCCAGCAGGTCAGCAGCGCGATCCAGCAGGCCAAGCAGCAGGCCGTATCGCTGAGCACCGACCTGCGCAGCAGCAACACCCAGCTGGAACAGCTCAACCAGCGCATCCAGGCGCTGCAGGCACAGCAGGGCAATCCCGAACTGTCGCTGCCAACCCCGCCGCACCCGACCGCCAGCACCGCGCATCCGGTGGCAGGGGAAGCCGGCACGCCGTAATGGCGGGATACCGGGAGATTGGCACTTCGGGCACTTCGGGCACTTCGGGCACTTCGGGCACTTCGGGCACTTCGCGCACTTCGGCGGCTTGGCGGCTTGGCGGCTTGGCGGCTTGGCGGCTTGGGTAGAGTCGCACGACAGTCGACTGCCGATGACACCTGGTGCTGCATTGGGGCATGACCGTTGAACGAAGGCGCTTCTCTGTTCAACGGTCATGCGTTACCGAACGTGGAAAATCTATCGGCGGTCGTCTTTCGACCGACCCTACCCGACCCCAACCACCCCGGCATCCAGGCACCCATCACGCACCGGCGATCACGTGATCACCCCATTCCGCTCAAACAAAAACGGCGACCCGCAGGTCGCCGTTTCCACATCACATCACCGATCCGATCAGGCCGCCTTGGCCTGTTCGCTCTGGCGCTTCACCAGCGCGTTGAAGCGCGCCAGCGAGGTCAGGTGGTGGTGCACCAGCGCCAGCCAGCCGTTGCGGTGCCAGGCCAGCACGATGTCATCAGGCAGCTTGGCAAACTTCTCCACGTCGACGACATGGAAGCCATTCACCGACATCTTCTCGCCGTTGTTCAGGGTGACGTCAATGCTGCGCTCGACCAGCAGGTCCTGGGCCAGCAGCGCGGCACTGAACTGACGGGTCTGCTCGTACTCGCGGGTGAAGTCGGCGCAGAACTTCATCGCGTTGTCGACCAGCTCGGTGGCCTTCCCGTCGACGAACAGCGGCTCGCCTTCGTCGCTTTCACCCTGGTTGACCTGGTCTGAACCGGCGTCCAGCGCCAGCAGGAAGTTGCCTTCGTCATCGGACTGCATGAACACGAACGGGTAGCGGCGCAGGTAGGCCGGGGCGTAGGTGTCGTCGGCCCACTTGCCGTCGTTGACGAACAGGTTGTTGCGGCTCAGGCCCACGGCCACGATCGGCGAGGCGTCCTGCCCGGTGAACAGGATCGGGAAGTGCTGCGCGGCCATGCCGAACTCGCCGATCACTGCCGGAATGGCGTTGGTTTCAGCAGCGAATGCCAGCGAACCCGGGCGCAGACGCCAGTTGGCGTGCTTGTCCGATTGCAGCGGCAGCGGCTCACGGTAGAACAGCGGACCGGAAGCCTGGGCCGGAGCGGCCGGCGGAGTAGTCGTTTCAGCAGTCATGGAATTGGTCAGGTACGACGCGCCAGACAGCCCGGGCGCGAAAGCGGGCACCACATTGATCGAGCACTATAGCGTGGCTTTCTGACGATTTCTGCCATGCCGGTTGGCACAGGCCGCTACAGCCTGGTGACAGGCGCACCAGCATCAGCTGGGACGCACTGGACCCGCCGCCTGAATACGACGTCCGCCAGTCGCGTACTGCTCCCACCACACGGCCATGCGCGTCAACGCACTCCGTCCAACGCCTGCGCCGCTCCGGTCAACACGGCGCAGGCATGGTCCTGCAGTTCCTCGCCACTGGCCTGGTGGCCGACGTCGGCGTCCGCCTGGGTCGCCAGCAGCACAAACCCCGGGACCCGGGTATCGGTGCCCTGCCCCACCACCACCAGCGACCAGCGCCCCATCTCGTCGGGCGCCGCAAGATCGTTGGCCAGCAGGCGGATGGGATCAGCGGTCAGCGTCTCGCCATCCAGCCGTCTGGCTTGATACACATGCCCGCGCAGCAGCTGCGGCAGAGGCTGCCACGTCGTGCCGATCGTCGGCCGCATGGCCCGCAGCTGGTCACGGATGTCTCCGCGCAGGCAATCCACATGAATGTGCAGCTGGTTCTGCGAACGACCGTGTGCGGAATTAAGCGCCAGGCTGGTTACGTCACGCGGCAGCGGCTGGCCCAGTGCGCGTTCGGTGTAGGCGCGCGCCTGCCACGCAGCGGCGAAGTAGTTGGGCGTTCCAGCCTGCAGCAGGCGCGGGCTTTCAATGCCTGTCACCTTGTCCAGCGGCATCAGCAGGTACTGGTAGTCGCCGTGGGTATCCTTCACCAGCACATTGCGGCGGGTCGGATCTGTCGACACCGCCAGGCAGGACCCCCGCGGCGTGTCGGTGCCCACGCAGTCGCGCTGGATCACGCCCCACAGGGCATCGGGATTCGGGGCCGGCTTCGGCGGTGGCGCGGTGGTGCAGGCGGCCAGACACAACGGCAGCGCCAGCAGCGAAACACGGAGGGAAGGCACAGGACAGCAGTTCCAACGCCCGGCCCGGTGCGGGGGGCTTTGGCGGGCATTGTACCGGGGCGGGGTGTTCCAATGCCTGCACCGGGATGTATGCGATGTCTGCAACTGCCCGGGATTCCCGGAACATCCGTGATGCCTGGATTGATTGGGATACCCGGGATGTCTGGTTCGACCTGGACGTACAGCGGGGTAGAGTCGGTCGCAAGACGACTGCCGATAACGGTGATCGGCACGGTAACGCATGACAGGTAGCGGAGAAACGCGCGACCAGGTTCATGCGTTACAGAACGGTGCCCCGTTATCGGCCGTCGTCTGTCGACCGACGCTACCAGCCCAATCCGCCCCTTCGCCCCTTCGCCCCAATCGCCGTATCACGTCCATCACCCCTCCATCCCGGCGCGGTGGTATGGTCCACCCAGGCTACCGCAGGAGCGAACGATGTCCCGCCATGCACGCATTGGAGTTCCCGTTCTGGCCGCAGCGGCCACCCTCCTTTCCGGCTGTGTCAGCAGCCCCGGGCCCGAGATCAGCGGCAGCGGCCAATGCCAGGCGCAGAGCCTGCAATGGGCGGTAGGCCAGCCCGCCGCCGAAGACACCATGCGCCGTCTGCTGCGCGAAAGCAGAGCCGGTCTGATCAACCCCATAGGCCCGGCCACCGTGGTCAGCAAGGATCGCCGTGACGACCGCCTGCGCGTGTTCATCGACAAGGACAATGTGATTACCGCCGCGCGGTGCGAATAACGGACACCCTCAGCCACCGCGATCGATCCAGCACCGCGTTGACGCGCATGGCGCGTCACTACAGGTCGTTCGACCAAGGATCGTAGTGACACGCCATGCGTGTCAACGCCATGATCGTGTGCACGTAGATCCGCCATGCGTGTCAACGCCATCCACGTCCGTTCGATCCATCGCCAATGGCCAACGCGTCACGCCCGATATCGGCAACCGTCTTCGCGCCAGTCAAGGTCATCGCTACCCGCATTTCCTTGGCGATCAGATCCAGCAGATGTGCCACCGCGGCCTCTCCGCCCGTAGCCAGCGCGTAGACGAACGCCCGCCCCAGCAGCACCGTGTCCGCCCCCAGCGCCAGCATCCGCACCACGTCGAGCCCGGAGCGCACACCCGAATCCACCAGCACCTTCAGCTCGCCCCGCACAGCATCGGCAATTGCCGGCAGCGCGCGGGCGGTGGACAGCACGCCGTCCAACTGACGCCCCCCGTGGTTGGACACCACGATGCCATCAGCGCCGAAACGCACCGCATCGCGCGCGTCTTCCGGATCCAGAATGCCCTTGATCACCATCGGCCCGGTCCAGAACTCACGGATCCACTCCAGGTCCTTCCAGGAAATGGAAGGATCGAAGTTGGCCCCCAGCCACCCGATGTAATCGGCCAGACCCGTAGGCGATCCGCGATAGGCTGACACGTTGCCCAGGTCGTGAGGGCGACCGAACAGACCGACATCCCAGGCCCAGCGCGGGTGAGCGACCGCCTGCAGCATGCGCCGCAGCGGACCGTTCGGCCCACTCATGCCCGAATGTGCATCACGATAACGCGCCCCTGGCACGGGCATGTCCACGGTAAACACCAGGGTGGTCACACCCGCCGCCTTGGCACGCTCCAGCGCATTGCGCATGAAGCCCCGGTCCTTCAGCACATACAACTGGAACCACATCGGCCTGGGGATGCGCGGAGCCACCTCTTCGATCGGGCAGACAGACACCGTTGACAAGGTGAACGGAATGCCCCGGCTGGCGGCCGCACGCGCGGCCTGCACTTCGCCGCGCCGGGCGAACATGCCGGTCAGGCCAACCGGGGCCAATGCCACCGGCATCGCCAGCCGCTCACCGAACAGCTCGGTTTCCAGGCCCAGCTCGGACATGTCGCGCAGCACGCGCTGGCGCAGTGCCACATCGGACAGATCGGACACGTTACGGCGCAGGGTCTGCTCGGCGTACGCGCCGCCGTCGATGTAATGGAACAGGAACGGCGGCAGGCGACGCTGTGCGGCAGCGCGGTAATCCGAAGCGGCGGAAATGATCATGGGGCAGCAACACCGGGCGACAGTCCGCTGACAGCATACCGGCCACCCTGCCCCGCTGCGCACGCCGCGCATTAGACCAAAAGGTAGATGCCGACCGTTGGTCGGCACATCGGCCGCAGCCGGGTGCCTCAGCAGCCGCAGTCGCTGCTCGGTCCCTTCAGTTCCACGCCATTGCCATCGGGATCCTGCACGTACAGCGACAGTCCGTCACCTTCGGCACCAAAATTGCTGCTGGCCGGGGCATCCACGACAATGCCATGCATCTGCAGGTGCTCACGCAGGTGCGCTTCGTTGAACGGCTCCACGCGCAGGCACAGGTGCGCCATGTTGCGCCCCTGCGCACCTGCCGCCGCGCCACCCGGCATGCCCAGCTTGCCATGGATGTCCACCAGGTCGATCATCGAGCGACCGGCGTGCAGATGCACCATACCCAGCGTAGGCCGTTCACGCGCCACCGTGCAACCCAGCACATCCCGATAGAAGTGCAGCGCGCGCGGCAGGTCGCTGACGCGCAGGACCACATGATCCAGGCTCTGGATAACGAAGGCAGGCTGTCCAGCGGAGGGTGCGTTCATAACTTCTCCAGCTTGTCGGAAATCCGGCGGAACACCGCCAGCACCAGCACGCAGAGCACACTCACGCCCAGCGCGATCACATACTCGCCGATGCCCACGGCAATGCCGATGGCTGCGGCCATCACCAGCGAACTGGCGGTGGTCAGCCCGCTGACCTGGTCATCGCGGCTGCCACGCAGAATGGTGCCGGCAGCCACAAAGCCCACGCAGGCCACCACCGCCTCGATCAGACGCACCGGATCGACCTGCAACAGGTCGCGGTAACGCTCCTGCTGGAAGTGTTCGGCGATGCTGTCGCCGAGCCCTACAATCAGCGCGGCCGCCCCGGCGATCAGCATATGGGTGCGCAGTCCAGCGGCGTGCCTGCCAAGCTCCCGCTCGATGCCCAGCACGCCCCCGAACAGCATGGCCGCAGCCACGCGCAGCAACAGCGACAGATCCTGCTCCCAACCCATCCGCGTCTCCTCACCAATGGGCAGAGATTTGCGCGAGACGCGTGGCTGCGCCGTGAAACGATGTGAATGCGGTCGTGACCGGTGAGGGTCAATGCGCCAGGTAGCCACCGTCGATGGCGTAGTAGGTACCCGTGGCGAACGAGGCGTCGTCACTGGCCAGCCAGGCCACCAGGGCGGCTACCTCTTCCGAGCGCCCCAGGCGGTTGAGCGCATGTTTGGCTTCCAGCGCCTTGCGTACCGCCGGGTCCATCTTGTCCAGCAACGGCGTGGCGATGAAGCCCGGGCCGACGGCATTCACCCGGATGTTGTCAGCCGCGTGCTCCCAGGCAGCGGTCTGGGTCAGGCCAACAACACCGTGCTTGGCCGCCACATAGGCCGCCGAGTTGTCGAAACCCACCTGGCCCAGGATCGAGGCCATGTTGATGATGCTGCCGCCATTGCCGGCCTTGCGCAGCGCCTGGATCTGCGCACGCTGGCACAGAAACACGCTGTTGAGGTTCACATCGATCACGCGCTTCCAGCCATCCACGGGATAATCGCCGCTGGGCGCGGAGGGTCCGCCAATGCCGGCATTGTTGACCGCGATATCCAGCCCGCCCAGTTCCTGCACGGTGCGCTTCACCGCCGCTTCCACGGCCGCCTCGTCGGTAACGTCGAGGGCGACGCCCAGGGTCTTCACACCACGCGCTGCCAGTGCGTCGGCAGTCTTTTTCACTGCGTCTTCCTTCAGGTCCCACACGGCCACCGCCGCGCCGGAGTCAGCGAACAGTTCGGCTACGGCCAAGCCGATGCCGGATACGCCGCCGGTGACGATGGCGACCTTGCCATTGAGCTGGTAATCAATCATTGCGTCTGTCTCCACAGGAAAGAGAGGGGGAATGCCGCCCTACGCTACGCCTGTGATGCGTTACACAAGGTGCATGCAACGCACCTGTCGACCGCAACAAACCTTCCCATCGCTGCAACGCACGCCGCCGTATGCTGGCGGTCGTACTGCCATTCCCTTCACCCCACAAGGCCCTGCACATGACCGCACCGACTGACGGCTTGCTGTTCTCCCCCACCCGGCTGGGTTCCATCGACCTGCGCACCCGCATCGCCATGGCCCCGCTCACCCGCAACCGGGCCATTGAAGGGCGCGTGCCCAATCCGCTGGCCGTGCAGTACTACCAGCAACGTGCCAGCGCCGGGCTGATCATTGCCGAGGCCACCCAGATCAGCCCGCTCGGCCAAGGCTACCTGGACACGCCGGGGATCTACAGCCAGGCGCAGATTGACGCGTGGCGCAAGGTCACCGACGCGGTGCATGCCGAGGGGGGGCGCATCGTGCTGCAGTTGTGGCACGTTGGCCGCATTTCGCACACCAGCCTGCTGCCGGAAGGCGAAGTGCCAGTGGCCCCGAGCGCGGTGCAGGCCAAAGCCAAGACCTTCACCGCCAAGGGGTTTGAAGACGTGTCCGCGCCGCGCGCGCTGGCACTGGAGGAGATTCCCGCGCTGATCCAGGATTACCGCCAGGCCGCGCGCAACGCCATCATCGCCGGTTTTGACGGCGTGGAAGTGCATGCGGCGAACGGCTATCTGATCGATCAGTTCCTGCGCGACGGCAGCAACCTGCGCACCGACGAATACGGGGGCAGCATTGAGAACCGCACGCGACTGCTGGACGAGGTGGTGCGCGCGGTCGCCTCGGAGATCGGTGCCGAACGCACCGGCGTGCGCCTGTCACCGACAACGCCGGCCAGCGACGCCCATGACTCCAACCCGCAGCCGCTGTTCGAGCGCGCGGTGGAGCGGCTGGATGCAATTGGCCACCTGGCCTTCGTGCACGTGATCGAAGGGGCCACCGGTGGTCCACGTGACAACATCCCGTTCGACTACGCTGCGCTGCGTGCGAAGTTCCGTGGCCCGTGGATCGCCAACAATGGGTATGACCAGGACAGCGCCGAGGCCGCCATCGCCAGCGGCTACGCCGACGTGATCGCGTTCGGCCGCGCGTTCATCGCCAACCCGGACCTGGTGGAGCGCCTGCGTTTCGGCGTGCCGCTGTCCGGGTTCAACCCCGACACACTGTATGGCGGCGGGGCTGAAGGGTATACGGATTATCCGAGCGTTTCGGGGTCCAACGTCGCTGAATGACGCGAACGCAGGATCATCGCGTTGACACGCATGGCTTATGTCCGCGCACAGGATCATGGCTTTGACACGCATGGCGTGTCACTACGATCCTTGGTCGGGCGACCATGGGCTTGGTCGCCCGACCTGTAGGGACACGCCATGCGTGTCCCCGCGATGCTGGATCCTCCCTCAATAAACCGGCAGGGAGATGAAACTGGCCTGTCCTGGCGCGTGCCACACCTGCTGCGTCGCCTTCTGGTAATCGCCCGGCTTGGCCAGGTAGATGTTGGGCACAAAGGTCTGCGGGTTGCGGTCATACAGCGGGAACAGCGTGGACTGCACCTGCACCATCACCCGGTGCCCCGGCTGGAACACGTGGTTGGCAGTGGGCAGGCCGAAGCGATAGTCCAGCACCTGGTTGGAGGCGATGGCCTTGGGTGCACTGAAGCTTTCGCGATAACGGCCACGAAAGATCGCCATTGACACCGCCAGCTCATACCCGCCCATTTCCGGCGTGGACGGCACCTGGTCAGGATAGACATCGATCAGCTTCACCACCCAGTCGCTGTCGCTACCGCTGGTCGCCGCCTGCAGATTTACCTGCGGTGCGCCGCCAATCCGCAGCGGCTCGGTCAGCGGTTCACTGACGAACGTCAGCACGTCCGGTCGACCATCGACAAAGCGCTGGTCCTTGACCAGCCAGCTGGTCCACATGTCACGGTCGGCGAAGCGCACCGGGCGCGGCACGAACGGGACCGGTTTGGCCGGGTCGGACACGTAGGCCTCGTAGTTGGCCTCACCGGCCTGCGGTGCCTCGAACGACAGCTTGCCACCCGCGCGTAGATACAGTGGGCGGGTCTGCGCCGCCGTACGCGGCCACTGTTGCAGGCGGTCCCAATGGTTTTCACCGGTGTTGTAGATAAGCACCGGCGGCGTGTCGGCCTTGCCTGCACCATCCACCAGGTACTGGTCGAAGAACGGCTTGAGCACATCGCGGCGGAACTGCAGCGCGGTGTCGCCGTCGAACTTCAACGCCCCCAGGCTGCTGCCGTCGTAGTTCACCTGGCTGTGCCGCCACGGGCCCATCACCAGGTAATTGAGGGTATTGGTGGAATCGCGCGGTTCCATCGCCGCATAGCTGTGCACCGCACCCCACATGTCTTCCTGGTCCCACAGGCCCTGCAGCCACATCGTGGGCACCTTCAGTGGCGTCTTCGCCATGCGCGCGTCCAGCGCCTGCTCCTGCCAGAACGCGTCATAGGCCGGGTGTTCCACCAGCTTGTGCCACCACGGCAGCTGCTCCAGACCGTTGGCCCTGGCGTAGTCGCCGGCCGAGCCGGCGCGCAGGAAGGTGGTGTAGTCGTCATAGCCGACGCTGGGAATGGCCGGCCCCTTGCCACGTGCGGCCAGCTGGCCGGTGAAGTAACCGAAATTGACCTGGCGGAACGCCCCGTAGTTGAGCCAGTCGTCACCCATCCAGCCATCGATCATCGGGCTCTGCGGCGCAGCCACCTTCAGCGCCGGGTGCGGGTCGGTCAAGGCCATCACCACAGTGAAGCCTTCATATGAAGACCCCAGCATGCCGACCTTGCCGTTGCTTTCCGGCACATGCTTGACCAGCCAGTCGATGGTGTCCCAGGCGTCGGTGGCATGGTCCACCTTGGTCGTGTTGAGCGGGCCGCGCAGCGGCCGGGTCATCACGTAATCACCTTCGGAGCCGTGCTTGCCGCGGATGTCCTGGAATACGCGGATATAGCCGGCGTCGACGAAGACTTCGTCGCCCTGCGGCAGGATGTCCCGCATGTGTGGTGAGTCAAGACGTTTGGCGCGATTGGCGGCGTCATATGGCGTGCGGGTAAGCAGCATCGGCGCGTTGTGCGCGCCCTTGGGCACCACGATCACCGTGTACAGCCGGGTGCCGTCACGCATGGGAATCATCACCACACGCTTGTCGTAGTCGTAGCCTGCGGTGGGGGTGACAAAGCCCTTGGCCGGAATGTCCGGCGTCATCGGCGCGGTCTGCGCCGATACGCTGGCGGCGATCATCAGGCTCAACAGCACAACAGGTACGGCACGCACACGCATGGCTCTCTCCGGTGGCACCGGGCGGTGCCCGGATATCCGGACACCCTACGCCAAATCTGCCGCGAACGACCAGCGTAGAGCCGGGCTTGCCCGGCTGCTTGTCGCGCGGTGTCGCACAGCCGGGCAAGCCCGGCTCTACGTCACCTCACCGGACGACAGTCGCCTCCAGCTGTACCGGCACGCGCTGCAGCGGCTCGTTGGCCGAGCGCGCCAGCTGCAGCTCGTACTTCCCGGCGGCGATCTTCCACTGCTTGTCAGCGGTATCGAAGCTGGCCAGGGTCTTCGGCTCGACCTCGATCTGGATGCGGCGGGTTTCACCCGGCTGCAGCATCACCTTCTGGAATCCGACCAGGCGGATCGGGGTGGCACTGGCTTCCGGCAGTTTCAGATACAACTGCGCCACATCCGCACCGGCCACCTTGCCCGTGTTGTGCACCTCCACCGTGGCCCGTACGCGCTGGCCGTTGGCCACCACACTCAGGTTGTCGTAGGCGAACCGGGTGTAGGACAGCCCATGGCCGAACGCGAACTGCGGCACCAGGCCCTTGGCCGCGAACCACTTGTAGCCGACGTTGGCTCCTTCGATGTCGTAGTTGATGGTGTCATCCGGCTTGTGCTTCGGGTTGAAGCCCAGGCCGTTCACTTCCGGGCGCGGCAGCTGGCTGGCGTCCACCGGCCAGGTCACCGGCAGGCGGCCGGACGGATTGACCTTGCCGGTCAGCAGCGCGGCGATGCCTTCCCCGCCACGGATGCCCGGGTACCACGCCTGCAGCAGCGCCGGCACCTGCTGCAGCCACGGCAGCTCGACCGGGCCGTTGGTTTCCAGCACCACCACGGTGTTCGGATTAGCCTTGGCCACGCCGGCAATCAGTGCGTCCTGGTTGTCGGGCAGTTTCATGTGCGGCAGGTCGACCGATTCGGCCGACCACTGGGTGGCGAACACAATTGCCACCTCGGCATCGGCAGCGGCGCGCGCGGCCGCTGCCACATCTGTGCCATCCACGTAGTCGATGGTCGCGTTGGGCAGCTCGGCACGCAACGCCTCCAGCGGCGACGACGGATGGAAGATCACCGGGCCCGGCCAGGTGGTCGGCAGCACACCCGGCACCGCATTGGTGCCACGGGCGGTGTAGCCCACGTGCGACGAACCACCGCCACCGATCACGCCCTTGTCGGCATGCCCGCCGATCACCACGATGCGCCGCACGTCGGCAGCCAGCGGCAGCACGTTGCGTTCGTTGCGCAGCAGCACGCTGCCCTCTTCCACCGTGCGCTGCGCGGCATCGAAACCGGCCTGCACGTCGATCGGCATGTGCTCCGGCGGCAGGTCGAAGTTGCCGTGCGCGAACATCGTGCGCAGGATGCGCGCCACCATGTCGTCCAGGCGCGCCTGCGGCACCACGCCACCGGCCACGGCCAGGCGCAGCGGCTGGTCGAAATAGACCGCCTTGTCGAACACCTCGCCCGCCGACTGCTGGTCCAGCCCGGCCAGCGCCGCCTTCGAGCCGCTGTGCACGCCGCCCCAGTCGGACATCACGTAACCGGGGAACTTCCATTCCTGCTTGAGCACCTGGTTCATCAGGTAGTCGTGCTCGCAGCCGTAGGTACCATTGATCTTGTTGTACGAGCACATCACCGAGCCCGGCTTGCCCTCTTCCAGCGCGATTTCGAAGGCCAGCAGGTCCGATTCACGCATCGCCTGCTCGCCGATCTCGGCGCTGTGGAAGTTGCGCGAGGTCTCCATGTCATTCAGCGCGAAGTGCTTCATGGTGGAGATCACGTGCTGCCGCTGCACGCCACGGATCGATTCGCCGACCATGCGGCCGGCCAGCAGCGGGTCTTCACCGGCGTATTCGAAGTTGCGGCCGTTGCGCGGGTCGCGCTGCAGGTTGACGCTGCCGGCCAGCAGGATGTTGAAACGCTGCTGCCAGGCTTCACGGCCCATGGTGGCACCGCCGGCATAGGCGATCTGCGGGTTCCAGCTGGAGGCCGTCGACGGGCCCGACGGCATCGCGGTGGCGATGTCGCCCTTGCGGATGCCGCCGGGGTTGGTCACGCCCACGCCGGCATCGGCCGACTGCTGCGCCGGAATGCCCAGGCGCGGCACGCCGGGCACGAAGCCGGCCGAACCGACCGCACCTTCCGGCAGCGGGCCGCCGTCCTTGCCCAGCCCGAAATAGCTGTGCAGCATCTGGAACTTCTCGTCCACGCTCATGCGCGCCACCAGCAGGCGGGCGCGCGCATCGGCGTTGAGCGCAAGGTCCATCCACGGCGTGTCGCCGCCCACCGGAGCGGCGTAATCGAGGGTCAGCAGCTGCGCCGTCAACGGCTTGCCGTTGGCGCTGACCTGCAGCTTCACGTCCTGGGCGCGCGCGGCGCTGAAGCCCTGGCGGTAGCCGACGGCATCGTCCAGCGCCACATAGCCGGTCGCTTCAGCGCGCGCGGTGTCCACCGTGCCCAGCAGCAGGGCTGGCGCGCCCATGCGGGTCTGCGCGGCGGTGTTGACGACGAGCGCCGGGTCGGCCTGCGCAGCCGGGGCATACAGGGCCACGACATGGCGGCCATCATTCAACCGCAGGTAGCTCACGCCCGGCGCTTCTGTGCCGGAAGCGGCTTCCACCGGCAGGCGCGAGAGCACCACGCGGCCGCGCGATCCGGCCGCTGCGGGGTCCACGGTGATGAAGCGCGCGGCGTATCCCAGCGCATCGGCCATGGCCACCAGCCGATCGGCCTCCGCGCGCTCGACGTCCTCGACGGTCAGCGCATCTACGTCCAGCGCCTGCAACTGCGCGCCCATGGTGGCGGCGTCGAGCATGGCAGGTACCTGTTGCAGACGCAGCACGGTGAAGGCATCCGGGCCGGCGGCCGGTGCCGCGGCGCTGGTGGCGGCCAGCGACAAGGCAATGGCGGTGGTCAGGACGAGCGGCTTTGTAATCGTTTTCATAAGCGGGCGAAACACCTTTGCTGACACAGAAAATCCAGGGGGTCTTGCCGCAGAAGGGTGCAGCGCGGGATGCGGAACGCGGCACGATCAGGCCCCTCCGCCTGTCGCAATGCCATTGCGCCCACAGGGGGTGAAGAGTGGTCGAGCGCGTTCATGTCTGTCAACACGACGTTGGTGGATACCGCAGGATGAACTTCGATCATTCGTGAACGTCGGGGTAATGGCCCGCAACGCCGGGGATACCGTCTTCGGATGCTTGTGCCGCGCTGCGCGCGGTTGACACGCATGGCGTGTCACTACGAATTGTTACGTGCGCAGGATGATCGCGCTGTTCGCCGGGCAGGCCCGGCGGGACTCGGATGCATATGGGCGCGCCGGGATTCCCTGTAGGGACGCGCCATGCGCGTCCATCTCGGACTATTAGTATTTTTGCTAAATCCCGGTAGCATGTCGGTCTCAGCTCTTGATCTTTGCTTCTCCGACACTCCCGCCATGTTCCGGCTCCCTGCCCACCATCGCCGTATGCCCTCACCCACCTGGGAGGTCCGCTGATGGCCGCCGTGCGGGCGCTGGAAGACCTGCTGGCCAGCCGCCAGGTCTGGCGCGGGCAGCCGCGGGCGGTGCCTTCGGAAGCCCCGGCCCACCCCACCGGGCACCCGGAACTGGATGCGCGCCTGCCCGGTGGCGGCTGGCCGCCGGCCTCGCTCGCGGAAGTGCTGCTGGCCGCCCCCGGCCAGGGCGAACTGGCGCTGGTGTGGCCGACCCTGGCCCGATTGAGCCAGCAGCAGCAGACCGTGGTGCTGATCGCTCCGCCCTACCTGCCGCATGCCCCAGCCTGGAGCCGCGCCGGGCTGGCCCTGAACCAGTTGCAGGTGGTGCACGCGTCGCCGCGCGAAGCGCTGTGGGCGGCCGAACAATGCCTGCGCTCAGCCGCCTGCGCCGCGGTGCTGTGCTGGCCGCAGACCACCGACGACCGCGCCCTGCGCCGCCTGCAGGTGGCCGCCGAAAGTGGCCAGTGCCTGGGCATCGCGTTCCGTGATGCACGCTGGAGCCGCAACCCCTCCCCCGCGCCGCTGCGCCTGCAACTGGACGACGGCCAGGTGCGGGTTCTCAAATGCCGCGGCGGCCAGGCACCGGCACAGCCGCTGCCGCTGGCCCGGGTGCAGTGAGGGCGCGCCGTGCACTGGGCCTGCCTGCTGCTGCCACAACTGGCGCTGGACGCTGCCCTGCGCCAGCAGCCGGACCCGCGTGCGCCGCTGGTGCTGGTGACCGGCCCGATGCAGCGCCGGGTGCTGCATGCGGTCAGCCCGAGTGCGCGCCAGCTCGGCCTGCGCCGGGGCATGCTGCTGTCGGCCGCGCAGGTGCTCACCCGCGACCTGCGCACGCTGGATTACGACCCGCGCGCCGAACAGGACACCCGCCAGCTGCTGGCCAGCTGGCTGTATGGCATCAGCTCGCAGGTCAGCCTGGCCTTCCCGCATGCGCTGGCGCTGGAGATCGGAGCCAGCCGCGCCTTGTTCGGCGACTGGCCGGCGATTGAACAGCGCCTGCGCGACGGGCTGAAGGAACTGGGCTTCCGCCACCGCCTGGTGGCCGCGCCCAATCCGCATGCAGCCTGGGTGCTGACCGGCGTGCACGCCCGCCTGGGGGTGGACGCGACCACGCTGGAAGCGGCCCTGGCCGACATTCCGATCGAGCGCAGTGGCCTGCCTGCAGAGGCAGTCACGGTGCTGGCCCGCTCCGGCCTGCGCACGCTGGGCACCGCCTTCGCCCTGCCGCGCGAAAGCCTGGCGCGGCGTTTCCCACCGCAGGTACTGACCCATCTGGATGCCCTGCGCGGGCTGCATGCCGCGCCGTTATCGTACTTCCAGCCACCGAACCGCTTCGATGCGCGCATCGAATTCGAGTACGAGATCGAATCCACCCAGGCGCTGCTGTTCCCGCTGCGCCGCCTGACCACCGACCTGGCCGCGTTCCTGTGTTCGCGCGATGGCGGCGTGCAGCAGTTCGACCTGTGGTTCGAGCACGAAAACCATCCGGACACGCAGCTGCGCGTGGGCCTGCTGTCACCCGAACGCGATGCCGGCGTGTTGTTCGACCTGGCCCGCAACCGCGTCGATCATCTGCAACTGCCTGCCGGCAGCCGTGCCCTGCGCCTGCAGGCCACCCACCTGCCGCCGTTCGTGCCAGCCGCGCGCGACCTGTTCGACCCGCGTCCGCAGCAGGCGATGCCGTGGGAGCAGCTGCGCGAACGCCTGCGCGCCCGGCTGGGCGACGACGCGGTGCAGAGCGTGGGACTGCGCGCCGAACACCGCCCGGAACGCGCCAGCGGCGATGCCGGCGGCGCGCCCAAGGCCTCGCCGCCGGCGCTGCCGCTGCGCCCGGGCTGGTTGCTGCCGACCCCGCAACTGCTGCGCGACCCGGAGCTGCGCATTCTGTCCGGGCCGGAACGGATCGAATCCGGCTGGTGGGACGAAGGTGACGTCCGCCGCGATTACTACGTGGTGGAAACCGGCACCGGCCAGCGCGGCTGGGCCTACACCGCGGCCGGCGCGCGGCATGGCCCCTTCATGCTGCATGGCTGGTTCGCATGAACACCGACCTGCCCGACTACGCCGAGCTGCACTGTCTTTCGGCCTTCAGTTTCCAGCGCGGCGCGTCGATTGCCGACGAGCTGTTCGAGCGCGCCAAAGAACAGGGCTACCGCGCGCTGGCGATCACCGATGAGTGCTCGCTGGCCGGCATCGTACGCGCCTGGCAGGCGGCGAAGAAACACGGACTGGCGCTGATCACCGGGGCCGAATTCCAGATCGAGAACGGCCCCAAAGTGGTGCTGCTGTGCACCGACCTGGCCGCCTATGCCGCGCTGTGCCAGCTGATCACCACCTGCCGCCGGCGCGCGCCCAAGGGTCAGTACCAGTGCCTGCGCGAAGACTTCGACGCATTGCCCGACAGCCTGTTGTGCCTGTGGCCGGCACGCACGCCCAACCCGGAAAACGCGGCTTGGCTGCAGGCGCGTTTTCCGCACCGGCTGTGGCTGGCGGTGGAGCTGCACCGCGAAGCCGACGACGTGGAACGGCTGGAAGCACTGCTGGAGTTCGGCTACGCCCATGACATCCCGCTGGTGGCCAGCGGCGACGTGCACATGCACGCGCGTCGCCGCCGCGCGCTGCAGGACACCCTGACCGCGATCCGCCAGCACTGCACCATCGCCGATGCCGGCTGGCACCTGTTTCCCAATGGCGAACGCCACCTGCGCACGCGCCAGGCACTGGCCGCGCTGTACCCGGCCGAGCTGCTGGAAGAAACCCTGCGCATTGCCGCGCGCTGCACGTTTGATCTCAAACAGCTGCAGTACACCTATCCGCACGAACTGGTGCCGGCCGGCCACGATCCCGCCAGCTGGCTGCGTGCACTGGTCGAAGACGGCATCCGCTGGCGCTGGCCGGGCGGCACCTCGACCCGGCAGCGCAAGCTGATCGAGCACGAGCTGACACTGATCAACGGCAAACAGTACGAATCGTACTTTTTAACCGTGCACGACATCGTGCGCTTTGCGCGCAGCCAGCAGATCCTGTGCCAGGGCCGCGGCTCGGCGGCCAACTCGGTGGTGTGTTACGTACTGGGCGTGACCGAGATCGACCCCAGCCACATGGAACTGCTGTTCGAGCGTTTCATCTCGGCCGAGCGCGACGAACCGCCGGACATCGACATCGATTTCGAACACGAACGCCGCGAGGAAGTGCTGCAGTACGTGTTCAACCGCTATGGCCGCGAGCGTGCCGCACTCACTGCGGTGGCGATCAGCTACCGCGGCCGCAGCGCGGTGCGCGACGTGGCCCGCGTGCTCGGCCTGCCACCGGACCAGGTCAACGAACTGGCCGCCTGCCTGGACCGCTGGAGCAGCCACGAACCGCTGCCCGAAGCGTTGCGCGAGCGCGGCTTCGACCCGGACACCCCGCTGATGCAGCGGGTGGTGGCGCTGACCGCCGAGCTGGTGGATTTCCCGCGTCACCTGTCCCAGCACCCCGGCGGTTTCGTGATTTCCGAACACCCGCTGTCGACCCTGGTGCCGGTGGAAAATGCGGCCATGGACAACCGCACGGTGATCCAGTGGGACAAGGACGACCTGGATGCCACCGGGCTGATGAAGGTCGATTGCCTGGCACTGGGCATGCTCACTGCGGTGCGCAAGTGTTTGGCGGTGCTGGAGGGGCGCGGCGTGCGCACGGATCAGGGCGAGGTACTGACCATGGCGCGCCTTCCCGCCGACGACGTGCCCACCTACGACATGATCTGCCGTGCCGATACCCTGGGCGTGTTCCAGATCGAATCGCGCGCGCAGATGGCCATGCTGCCGCGCATGCAGCCGCGCTGTTTCTACGACCTGGTGATTGAAGTGGCGATCGTGCGGCCCGGGCCGATCCAGGGCGACATGGTGCATCCCTACCTCAACCGCCGGAAGCAGCTGAAAGAGAAAGGCACCGAAGAGATCGACTACCCGCCGGAACTGGAGAAGGTCTTCAAGCGCACCCTGGGTGTGCCGCTGTTCCAGGAACAGGTGATGCAGCTGGCGGTGGCCGCGGCCGATTTCACGCCCGGTGAAGCCGACGCGCTGCGCCGTTCCATGGCCGCCTGGAAACGCCACGGCGGGCTGGAGCCGCACCGCGACAAGCTGTTGGCTGGCATGGCGAAGAACGGCTACAGCCGCGAATACGGCGAACGCCTGTTCGAGCAGATCAAGGGCTTCGGCAGCTACGGTTTCCCGGAAAGCCACGCCGCCAGTTTCGCGCTGATCACCTATGTGAGCTGCTGGCTGAAATGCCACCACCCGGCCGCGTTCGCCGCCAGCCTGATCAACAGCCAGCCGCTGGGGTTCTATACCCCCGACCAGATCCTGCAGGATGCGCGCCGGCATGGCGTGGCGGTGCTGCCGGTGGATGTGCGCCACAGCGACTGGGACTGCACGCTGACGCCGGAGTTGGATGCGCCCGGCATCCGCCTCGGCCTGCGCATGATCGACGGTTTCAGCGAGACGATGGCGCTGGCGCTGATGCAGGCGCGTGCCCGTGGGGCGTTCGACAGCGTGGCCGATCTCAGCCAGCGCGCGCAGCTGGACCGCCGCCACCAGGGCCTGCTGGCCGACGCCGGTGCATTGAAGGGCTTGAGCGGGCACCGGCACCGCGCCCGTTGGGATGTGTCCGGGGTGGAAAAGCCGCTGCCGCTGTTCGACAGCGTGCGCGCCACCGACGACGCCGAGGTCGCACTGCCCGCGCCCAGCGCGTTCGAGGACATGCAGGCCGACTACAACAGTACCGGCACCACCCTGGGCCGGCATATGGTGTCGTTCATCCGCCCCCAGCTGGAGCAGCGCCGCTGCCAGCGCTCGGACCAGCTGGCGCTGCTGCCACACGGGCGCAGCGTGCGCTTTGCCGGGCTGGTGCGCATGCGCCAGCGCCCACAGACCGCCAGTGGGGTTACGTTTCTGACACTGGAAGATGAGTGCGGCATGGTCAATGCCGTGGTCTGGCGGCGCACCGCCGACCGCCAGCACCGGGTGCTGGTGGAAGCCCGGCTGATGCAGATCGACGGCCGGCTGGAACGGGTGGACGGCGTGCAGCACCTGATCGTGCAGCGCATGCACAACATCGATGAATTGATTGCCGGCGTGCGCACGTCCAGCCGCGATTTCCATTGACGGCCTGTGACCCGCTTCACGCAAACGACCCGATTCGGACTTTTCTGACTGGTGACATAAACCCGCAATCGGGTATTGTCGCTGCCATTCCAAGGATCCGGAGCCGCCTGTGTCGCGCGCACTCACTCTCACCACGCTGGTGGTATCCAGTCTTGCCCTTGTCGTGTCGGGGTGGACCGCCCTCCGGCTGCACCAGAGCCAGTCAGACCAGCGCGTCATCACTGCACGCGGCCTGGTCATCCAGGACGCCAACGGCCAGGCCCGGGTCATCCTGGGCGCGCCCGTTCCCGATCCGGTCAGCCAGGGCGTCACCCAGGGCCCGCGTGCCTCGCCGCTGTCAGGCTTGATTCTGCTCGGAGCCGACGGCTCCGAACGCGGCGGCTATGGCACCGCCGATGTGGGCGACGAAGCGGTGCTTACCCTGGACGACGCCCGCGGCACCACCGAGGTGTTCAAGGTCACCGCCAATCCGGATCGCGGTGCCACCCTGGTGGTCAAGCACCAGAACAACACCGGGGCCATGCTGAGTTCCTGGCAGGGCAAACCGGAACTGATCTTCCTGAGCGACAATGGCCAGTCGCATTACGTGCGCCCGGGGTCTCAAGCCGCCCCCTGACCAGGCGCGTGTACGTCCCAGGACACGCATGGCGTGTCCCTACGCGGGCTCTCCACCATCTGGGTTCCCGTCGGATGCCGCCGATGTCGCTTTCGTAGCGACGGTCGACAGACGACGGCCGTGAACGGTTCCACGTCCGGTAACGCATGGAAACAATCGAACCGGGCTCCTACCCACGTGCGAAAATACCCACCTGCCCGCACCCGGTTCCGCCCGTGCCCATCGCCGCACCCGTCTGGCCCCAGGCCAGCACCGTTGAAGACTTCCGCCGCAACCTGGACGCGGTGCACGCGCGCATTGCCGCCGCCTGCACCCGCGCCGGGCGCGATCCGCGCAGCGTGCGCCTGCTGCCGGTCAGCAAGACCGTGGATGAAGCCCGCCTGCGGCTCGCCTGCCAGGCCGGCTGCACCGAACTGGGCGAAAACAAGGTGCAGGAAGCCAAGGCCAAATCCGAGGCAATGGCCGATCTCGGCATCCACTGGTCGGTGATTGGCCATCTGCAGACCAACAAGGCCCGTGACGTGGCCCGCTTCGCCAGCGAGTTCCAGGCGCTGGACAGCCTGCGCGTGGCCCAGGCACTGGACCAGCGGCTGGCGCTGGAACAACGTCAGCTGCACGTGTTCGTGCAGGTCAACACCTCCGGCGAAGCCAGCAAGTACGGGCTGGACCCGATTGAGGTGGCCGACTTCGTGCAACAGTTGCCCGCCTTCCAGCACCTGCGCGTGCGCGGTCTGATGACCCTGGCGCTGTTCTCGCCCGACCCCGAACAGGTGCGGCCGTGTTTCGTGCGCCTGCGCGAACTGCGTGAGCGCCTACAGCCTACCCTGCCGTCTGGCGTCAGCCTCGACGAGCTGTCGATGGGCATGTCCGGCGATTTCGAGATCGCCATTGAGGAAGGGGCGACTGTGGTACGGGTGGGCCAGGCGATCTTTGGGGCGCGCGCTACGCCGGATAGTCACTACTGGCCATCAGCTGGCTGATCGGTGCCGAAGGGCATGGACGCGCGATGACGGATGGCGTTGACACGCATGGCGTGTCACTACGCGTGCGACGTTCAATCGTGGAGGTCGACCGCCGCGATCATGCTGGCGGCGTGGGCCTTGGCTTGTGCCATCACCCATTCGCGGAAGGCGAGGAATCCCTGATGCGTGGCCGAACGTGCGGGATACACCAGCCAGTGCGACCAGCGCGTTTTCAACCGGTGCGGTGACAAGGCAATCAACTGCCCGGACTGCAGCAACAGCTGCGCCCGGGTCACCCGCCCCAGCGCCACACCGATGCCATCCAGCGCCGCACGGTGGTGTGATTCGGAATCGTTGAGCATGGCCACGTAACGGCTCGGCGCGGTCTCGCCGGTCAGCGCAAACCAGCGCTGCCACTCACCGTCCGGATCACCCAGCAGCGGCCATTGCGACAACGCGATGGCGTCCACCCCGCCCATCCGTGCCACCAATGCCGGGCTGGCCATCGGCACCAGCCAGTCGTCGAACAGCGGCTCAGCGGTCAGCCCCGGCCACTGCCCCGCCCCCACCCGCAATGCCGCATCCACCTGCAGTTGCCGCTCGAAATCGGTCAGCCGCTCGGTCGACTCCAGATTGATCTCGATCTGCGGATACGCCGCCACGAACTGGCCCAGGCGCGGCACCAGCCAGTTCGACGCCATCGATGGCACCGCACTCACCGTCAGCACCCGGTCGTGTCGTGCGGCAAAGGGCTGGAAAGCCTGGCCAATCGCATCCAGATGCGGCCCGACCTGCTCCAGCAGGCGCTGTCCTTCCGGGGTCAGCCGCACCCCGCGTGCCTGCCGCAGCAGCAAAGGGTAGCCCAGGCGCTGCTCCAGCTGGCGCATCTGGTGGCTGAGCGCGCTCACGGTCAGGTTCATCGATTCGGCCGCACGGGTCAGGTTGCCCAGGCGGGCCGCGACCACGAAATTGTGCAGTGCCTGCAGGGGCATCCGGGACATTGAGGCTTGAATCCTGTTCAAGACAAGGTTGCGAAAATGTCGCTTTTCCGGTGCCGATGGTGCGCTCAAGATGACGGTCATTCAAGCCTTGAGGTGATGCCATGAACATCTATGAAGGGTTGTTGTTCCTGCACGGGCACGTGGCCAGCGCGGAGCTGGCGCGGCAGTTGGTTGAGTCTGAAATTGTGGAACCCGTAGTGACACGCCATGCGTGTCATGAACCGCCGGAATGCCAGGCGGACGCGTCTTTACCGTCGTGAGCGACCTGGGATCACGTTGACACGCATGGCGTGTCACTACGCGTATCTTCCGAGCAAGCCCGCCCCCACACCCGTCGTGGCCGTAGCGTCCACCATTTGGCACATAGATGCCTGGGTCCAGGGCGGGCCCCATTTCCGTCAACGCGGGGCCGGTAGCGCCCGCGGTCGGCTCTCGTACCATTCGCGCGCGCCAGCGAGGTGCCACTGGCGCTGGTCGCCATCCAGCTCGATACCTGCGCCCAGCACGCCCCAGCGCAGGTAGAGGTCGCCTTTCTTCTGCGCCTTGGCCATCTGCAACCGCGCACGCAAGGACAGCCGCTCGTTCTCTGCCTGCAGATCATCGATGGTCACCGCGCCACGCTTCCAGCGCAGCTGCCCGGTGGCCTGCACCTCGCCCGAATCCAGCAGCCCCAGCACCCAGCGCGGGTACGCGCTGCGTTCGGCAAACACGCCCAGCAATGGCCCTGCGTCACGCAGGCGGACGTCGGTCAGTGCATCCACCTCGAACGGTGCCGCAGCATCGATCTTGCCCTCGCGCAGGGTCAAGGTGCCCCACCAGGCGGCGTCACCCTTGCCATCGCCGGTGCGGATATTGCGCAACAGCACTGTGCTGCCGCCCAGATCAAACTGCTTGGCTTCCAGATCCGCGCGTTTCAGCTGCGCCTTGACCTGCGCATCGCCGGCCAGCTGCATGCCGGCTACCTGCAACTGCGCCCCGCGACCGCGCAGGTCGGCACGGCCGCGCCCGACCCTGCCAGACGTATCCAGCTCCACATCACCACTGAGCAGCCCCGTGCCACCCAGCAGGCGCACACTGCCTTCGCCCAGGTAACGGTTGTATGCGGTCAGGTCCGGCACTCGTGCGTCGGTGAACTGCAACCGCGACTGCAGGGTGTCGCGCATCTCCTTCAGGCGGGCATCGGCCTGCAAGGCCAGGTCCATGTTCTGCCCCTCGAACAACACCTGCTTCTCACCCGATGCGGCCGCGCGGAACGTCGGAATACGTACATCGAGATGCGCCTGCGCCGGCGTGCCGCCCGCAATCCGTCCCTTGGCGTGCGCATCGCCCTGCATGCGCACACCCGCCACTTCCGCGACCGCTGCCACCTTGGGAATATCCAGCGTGCTACCCGGAGCCAGCGTGCCATCCACGATCTTCAGGTCGGCATTGAGCAGGCCGCCGCCATCCAGGTGAAACCACGGCTTGCGCACGAACAGGTCGGCGATCCAGTTCAGCGACTCGAACTGCCACGCGCCACGCACCTCGCCCGAAAGACGCGGCAGCAGGCTGGCCGGGGCCTCAAATGGAATCTTCCGCCCTGCCACTTTCAGGTCCGCATCCAGCTCACTGCCGGTGTCTTCGTCACGTGGCAAGCGCGCTTGCACCCGGATGTCCTGGGCCACGTCCAGCTGTAACGCCAGCAGCCCGCGATCGGTGGCATGCACGCCGGCATGCAGCGGCAAACGCCACACCAGCCGGCTGCCCTGTCGCAGCTCACCGCGATCCAACCCGAGCGCACCTTTGATGTGGGCCTCAGCCGGTGCCGTGCCGACCTTGGCGTGCGCCCCGGCGGTGTCGATCTGCAGGGCACGGCTGCGCCCCTCGATCTCCAGGCTGGCCTGCACCAGTCCGAACTTGCGGATGCCCGGCGCTTCGTCGCGGTAATGCCGCGGATAGCTGAAACGTGCGTCCAGCCGCGTGTCTTCCAGCAGGGTCACCCCGTCCCAGGTCACCGTGGCCTCTTTGAAACCGGCGTTGGAATCCAGCAGCTCTGACGGGCCGCCCTTGATCTGCTTGACGAAGCCGACCGTACCATCGCCTTTGCCGGCAATCATCAACTTGCCGAAACGGGCACTGTGGATGCTGTCGCTGTGGATCGCATCCAGCCGCATCACCCAGCCGCGGTCACCGCGCGGCGGTGGGGGTATGGCTTTCTCCACCCGCTCCACTTCTGCTTCCACGTCGGTGGCGTTGATGCGCGGAATGTGAACTTCCTTGCGCACCAGAGCCGGCAACGAGATCCACGCGCTGGCCCGTTCGGCGCGGAAGATATACACGGTGTGGTTGGCGTGGCCGCGAATGCGGATGTTCCAGACAATGGCGTGCCCCGGCAACAGGGTGATAGCGGGCCCGGTCTGCAAGGTGAACTTCTCCGGCTTGCGGTTCACCACCGTCTCGAACAATGGCGTGTTGAGAAACACGTTTCCGGCCAGCAGGTACACCGCGTAGATCGCCAGGAACCACAACAGCGCGGTGCGCCATGGCCAGGGCAATCGTCGCACTCGCTCGGGAATCAACGGCATCGGGAAAGGAGGAAGAACGCAGACATGCCACCACTATCGGCAACGCCCGCGCGATGCTGTGTGAAAGCCCACCTGTTCGGCTTACCGGTTCAGCCCGGGCGACGCTCCGGATCCCAGGCCTTGGGTTGCCACAACTCGACCTTGTTGCCGTCCGGATCCACGATCCAGGCGAACGCGCCGTTCTCATGCTGTTCCGGCCCGGCCACCACCTGCACGCCGGCGTCACGCAACTGCGCCAGCAACGCGTCCAGATCATCCACCCGGTAATTGATCATGAAGGCCGAGTCGCTCGGGCTGAACCACTGCGTGTCGCGCTCGGCGACGTGCCAGACGGTCAGGCCGCCATCGTCGGCGCGGTCATCCGGCCAGCGCAGCACCGCGCCGCCGAAATCCTCCAGCGCCATCCCGAGGTGCTGGCGGTACCAGTCGGCCAGTTCCTTGCGGTCGCCGCGCGCCTTGAAGAACACCCCACCTATTCCGGTCACCTTCGCCATCACGCCCTCGAGCACCGTTGTGTTCGCCGAGCGTACACCCACGCAGGCAAAAAAAACGGCAGACCGTTGCCGGCCTGCCGTCCGCATCGACGAGGATGCTGGTAACGCGTGCAATCAAAAACGGAATTCGCCACCCAGACTATAGGTGTCCACATCCACATCCACGCCGCTGAAATCGCCCTGGCGACGGTCGTAGTTCAGGCTCAGGCCCCAGCGACGGTTGAAGTCGTAGCCGACGTTCACCCCGTAGTACGGCTTGGTCGAGCTTTCATCGTCCACCACGTCCCAGGTGTCTTCGCGGACCTGCGCGGTCATGCGCGCGATGCCTGCACGGGCACCGATGAAGAAGCCGGTGTTGTCCGCGCCGAAGTTCTTCTTCACCACCAGGCCGGCACCGATCGAAACCAGATCCAGCTCTTCGTCGTAGCCCACGCTCTTGTTGTACAGCGAGCCCACGTGTCCTTCGACGCCGATGTTCGGGGTGAACCAGTAGCCACCGCCGAGAATGGCGGCGGTGTCGGATTCGCTGCCACGGAAACCATTGAAGCTGACTTCGGTTTCGCTGCTGCCGAGTTCGCCGCGGACGAAGGCCTGGCCGGCGAATGCGTTGGTGGACAGGGTGGCCAGTGCAAGAGCGGCGGCAAGGGAGACGTACTTCTTCATTGAAATCCTTCCAGGGAGTTTTTGTGCCCATCCGGGCGGTGCCAACTCTGCCCGCTGTTCAGGCTCATGTCAATTTTCCGTTAATAGCGCCTTCACGTCGCGCTCAGCACCGCTTACATGGGCTGGACAGCGGCCGGTATTATCGTTTATCAATAAATAGACGGCCACTGGCGGCCGTCCAATCCGGAGGCCGCGTGGCAGGCAGTACCGACCGACCCTCGACGTCGGGCGACATCGTTCACTTCACCCGCATCGCACTGCGCGCCGTCATGGCCCTGTGCTGGCTGGGCATCCTGGCGGCCCTGTGCGCCTTCCCCATCGTCTACTTCGATCGCAGCTGGCTTCTGCAGGCGGCTGGGGTGACCGCTGAGCAGGCCCAGCAGCAATGGCTGTTCGCGCACTTCAGCGCAGGCCTGCTCGGCATTGTGGTGCTGCTCAGCATCGGCCTGGTGTTCCTGCGCCACCTGCAGCGCTTCGTGCGCGCGGTGCGCGGCGGGCATTTGTTTGCGCACGGCCACGCCCTGCGGCTGCGGCGCATGGCGTGGCTGATGCTGGCGATGGAACTACTGTCCATCGCCATCGGCCTGCACGCCAGCTGGATGGGCCCGGCGTTCGCCTGGATGGAAGTGGGTGGCGGCATGTCCATCACCGGCCTGATCGCGGTGTTGATGCTGTTTGTGATGGCGCGCGTGTTCGAGGCCGGTGCGGCCATGCGCGAAGACCTGGACGGGGTGGTCTGATGGCGGTGGTCATCACCCTGGACCAGATGCTGGCCAAGCGGGGGATGACGCTGTCCGAGCTGTCCAGCCGCGTGGACATCACCCTGGCCAATCTGTCGATCCTGAAAACCGGCAAGGCCAAGGCAATCCGTTTTTCCACGCTGGATGCCATCTGCCGTGAGCTGCAGTGCCAGCCCGGCGATTTGATGATGCATGACCCGTAGAGCCGGGCTTGCCCGGCTGATTGAGCCGGGCAAGCCCGGCTCTACGCCATGTCCCCTTTCTACAATGAGAATTACGTAATGGAATGGCTCGCTGACCCCAACCTCTGGCTGGGGCTTGCAACCTTGGTGGTGCTGGAAATCGTCCTGGGCATCGACAACCTGGTGTTCATCGCGATCCTCGCCGACAAGCTGCCGCCGCATCAGCGCGACCG
This sequence comes from Stenotrophomonas maltophilia, assembly GCA_050983615.1. GTDB lineage: Bacteria > Pseudomonadota > Gammaproteobacteria > Xanthomonadales > Xanthomonadaceae > Stenotrophomonas > Stenotrophomonas maltophilia_AZ. The sequence continues at coordinate 2,545,192 of CP158958.1, forward strand.
CGCACGGATGATCGGCCTGACCCTGGCGCTGCTGATGCGACTGGTACTGCTGGCGGCGCTGTCGTGGATCATGAAACTCACCGAGCCCCTGTTCGAGGTGTTCAGCCACAGCTTCTCGGGTCGCGACCTCATCCTGCTGGGCGGCGGCGTGTTCCTGCTGTTCAAGGGCACCATGGAGCTGCACGAGCGCCTGGAAGGCCGCGAGCACAACGAAAACGGCAGCAGGGTGTACGCCAGCTTCGCCGCCGTGGTCACCCAGATCGTGGTGCTGGACGCGGTGTTCTCGCTGGATTCGGTGATCACCGCGGTGGGCATGGTCGACCACCTGGGCGTGATGTATGCCGCGGTGACCATCGCGATGGCGGTGATGATGCTGGCCAGCAAGCCGCTGACCCGCTTCGTCAACAAGCACCCCACCGTGGTGGTGCTATGCCTGGGCTTCCTGCTGATGATCGGTTTCAGCCTGGTTGCCGAGGGTCTGGGTTACAAGATTCCGAAGGGCTATCTGTACGCGGCCATTGCGTTCTCCATTCTGGTGGAAAGTTTCAACCAGTGGGTGCGTTTCAACCGTGAGCGCAACGAAAAGCGCCTGCCGTTCCGCCAGCGCACCGCCGATGCGGTGCTGCGCATGCTCGGCGCGCAGCCCAGGCAGGGGCATGACGACGAACATCAGGAAGGTGCAGACGAAGAGCGACTGGAACCGGCCGAACAGGACATGATCCGAAGCGTGCTCAGCCTGGCCGATCGCCCGGTGTCCAGCGTGATGACCGTACGTGCGGATCTGGAATGGATCGATACCGGTCGGGGTGAGGCACATGCGATGCAGAAGCTGATCGACTCGCCGCACACCCGCATGCTGGTGGCCGAGGGCGACCTGGACCAGGTGCAGGGCATCGTGCAAAGCCGCGACCTGCTGGCCGGCGTGCTGCAAGGCAAGCCGCTGTCGCTGCAGGACGCACTGCGTGAGCCGGCCTATGTGATCTCCAGCGCCAGCGTACTGCAGGCGCTGGAGGTCATCCGTGAACAGCCGGTTCCGGTGGCGGTCGTCGTTGACGAGTACGGCAGCGTGGAAGGTCTGGTCACCGCCAACGACCTGCTCGCGGCGATTGCCGGCGACCTGGCCGACACCCAGGACGAACGGTATGGCGTACAGGCGCAGGCTGACGGCAGCTGGGAAGCTGATGGTGCGCTGACGCTGGATGACCTGCAGCGCCTGACCGGGATCAACTTCCCGCGTCACGCACGCTACCAGACCCTGGCCGGTTTGCTGCTGCAGCAGCTGGACCGCTTGCCGGTGGAAGGCGATGCCATTGAACACGAGGGTTACACGGTGCAGGTGCAGGCCATGGACCGCCGGCGTGTCACCCGCCTGCGGATCACGCCGACAACAACCATCGGGACGTAACCCCGGTAGAGTCGACCCCCGGTCGACTGCACGGAACCCATCAACGTTCGATTTCGGCATGACCACGAACGATGACGCGCTTCTGCGCCATGCACCCGGCCTTCGCCGTGCCGACCGCCGTTATCGGCGGTCGACTGTCGTGCGACCCTACCGATGCCCCCACTCCATGGGTCACACCAGCCGCATTGTTACGCCGGCAACTTCGCCACCACCTTGAACTCCACGTCGAATCCGGCCAGCCAGGTGACCCCCACCGCGGTCAGCGTCGGATGCGGGGCCTCGCCCCAGTACTCCATCACCACCGGCCACACCCGTTCCAGAATGTTCGCCGGGTCGATCATGAACACGGTCACGTCCTGCACGTCATCAAACGTGCAGCCGGCCTCGGCGAGGATCGCATTGAGGTTCTGGAACGCCCGCCGCACCTGCGCCTCCACGTCCGCTTCGGGCGAACCGTCCTCGCGACTGCCCACCTGCCCGGAAACAAACAGCAGGCCGTTGGTCTTCACCGCCGGCGAATAGCGGTAACGGTCGTACAGATCCTGCCGGCCCTTGGGAAACACCACTTCACGCTTAGCCATGAAACTCTCCACGGGGCTTGGCCCCTGATTGCGATGGCTCCATGCTGGACTGCCGCGGCACGCGGATAAACGGCCCCGTTTGTCCATCACTGTTTGTAGAATCCAAACAATCCCCCTGCCGGAGCGCCGATGGACCGTTTTGATGCCATGCGCGCCTTTGCCCGGGTCGTGGAGACCGGCAGCTTCACCCAGGCCGCGCAGACCCTGCATATGAGCCGCACCACCGTCACCCAGCTGGTCCAGCAGCTGGAGGCCCGGTTGCGGGTGCGCCTGCTCAACCGCACCACCCGGCAGGTCAACGTCACCGCCGACGGTGCGGCGTATTACGAGCGGGTGATTCGCCTGCTGGCCGACCTGGATGATGCCGAGACCAGCCTGTCCACCTTCGCTGCCAACCCGCGCGGGCGGCTGCGGGTCGACGTGCCCAGCCCGCTGGCACGGCTGATCATCGTCCCTGCCCTGCACGACTTCCACGCCCGCTGGCCGGACATCCAGCTCGATTTGGGGGCCAGCGACCGCCACGTGGACCTGATCGACGAGAACGTGGACTGCGTGATCCGTGGTGGGGCGATCACCGATCCTTCGCTGGTGGCCCGTCATATCGGCGACCTGCAGGCCGGGTTGTATGCCGCGCCCGCTTATCTGGAAAAACAGGGCACCCCGGTGCACCCGTCCGAACTGGAAGCCGAGCCGCACCAGATCATCGGTTACCTGCGCAAACATGGGGGTCGCCTGCTGCACGTCACCCTGCAGCGCGGGGCTGAGCAGCTCACTGTGCAGGGGCGGCATACCTTCGCCATGGACGACGGCAATACCTACATGGCGGCGGGGCTGGCCGGGCTGGGCGTGATCTGGCTGCCCGACTACATGGCCGACGCGCACGTACAGCGCGGCGAACTGATACGGTTGTTCCCGGACTGGACGCTGGACGCCATGCCCTTGAACCTCGCCTTTCCGCCGAACCGGCATGTCAGCGCCAAGCTGCGGGTGTTCATTGACTGGGTGGTGGAACTGATGGATCGACACGTACCGGTAAGGAGACCGACGCAATGATCGACGGCATGCTGGATATCTTTGGCACCCGTCTCACGCTGGCGTTTGCAGCGATCGCGCTGCTGTATCTGCTGTGGTCAACCGCGCCGATCTGGTGGCCGGCACTTCGGGTGCTGATGCACCGCGGTCGCCTGCCGCATCCGCTGGCCAACATTATCGTACCGGATGACTGGATGACCGGATAAACCGAATGGCCGGATAACCGCATCCCGTTACAATCCATAAAAGGGACTCTCTGCAAGGATCGCAATGCAACCGGAAACGGTCGAAACCTCTTTCCGCACTGGACGTGTTCTCATCAGCCTGCTGGTCTGGCTGCTGTGCGCACCCGGCATCTTCTTTCATTGCGCGTTTGCGATTATCGCTGGGGGATCGCTCCTTACCGGGCAACACCTCTCTCCTTTTGATGCCAGCGAAGTGCTGGCCGGTGTGTTCGGCGTCATCACACTGTTCGCCTGGGTCGCATTGGGCTGGATGGACTACCGCTGGATGGAAGACCGTACATTTCATTGGGCATGGCCCGCATTTGGAACCCTGCTTGCGCTCGTGGCAGCGGTTCACCCACATCCTGGCATTGATCTTCGCTGGCCCCGGCATTCTGATGGCGACCTACCTGTGCATCTGGCACATCCGTCGGGCACGACGGGACGCGGTTCGGGCGGCTGGATGACCGGATGGCCGGTAGGGTCGCACGACAGTCGACCGCCGATAACGTCCATCGGCGCTTTTGGGGCATGGACCCTGCCGGAGAAACGCTTCAACCAACGGTCATGCCTTCCCGAACGCGGCACCGCTATCGGCGGTCGACTGTCAACTGTCAACTGTCGACTGTCGTGCGACCCTACCGCGTCTCATTGCCGCGGCAACGGCACTATCACCAACACATCACCCTTGCACACATCCACCTCTCGATACACCGCCTGACGCCCATTGCGAAACTGCAGGCGCACATCAAAGCGGCAGCCCGCCTCCCCCAGCCGCACCGTCGTACTTCCGCCGCCCCCGGACAACGGGTCAATAGCGCGCGGCTGGTACGCCTCACTCTCATGCGCGGCTACCTCCACCCCAACAACACTGTCGTACGCGCGATTGAGCAGCAACAGATAGCGTGCCTGACCTGCTTGCGCAGTCGCTGCAAACACCAGAGTGAACATCACGGCAGTCCGTAGCACGGTCATGGCAGCAGCTCCTTCGGTTGAGGGTGACCGCATCAAAACCCCACGCCGCAAGGCCCGCCACGCATCCGGGACGAATCGTAGCCACGCCGGGACCAATCGCAGCGTGCCCATTTCCACACTTTTCCCACCACACCAGCACGCCTAAGATGACCCTGGCCCTTCGGCCCAGGACGCCGGTCATGCCCATCCGCCTTGGCACCACTTCCCTGCCCTTGCACCGTTACCTCGCGCTATGGGGAGTGGTGATCGTGGTTTTCGCCATCCAGGACTGGATCGCCGGGCATGTCCACGGCCAGCACTGGTCGTTGTTCACCCACCTGCGTTGGTCGGCGATCCAGTGGGGCACCTGGGCCGCGTTGGCACCACTGGTGTTCCGCCTGGGCGCACGCTATCCGCTGCTCAGCGGAGCGCGCTGGGTCGGTCTGGGCCGCCACATACTGCTCAGCTTCGGCACTACCTCGGCCGCGATGGCCATCGGTGCGTTTGTCTCAACGTTCTTCGAGCCCAGTGGCTTCTTCGAGCAATTGGCTTATTTCATCGCGCAGCACTTCGCCATCGGCCTGCTCACCTACTGGGCGCTGCTGGCGATCCAGCAGGCCCTGCACTACCACGCCGAGAAATCGCGCCGTGAACTCGAGGCCGCGCGCCTGGCGACTGAACTGGCGCAGTCGCGACTGGTTGCCCTGAAGTCGCAATTGCAGCCACACTTCCTGTTCAACACGCTGCACGCCATCATCACCCTGCTCGACGAAGACAAGCTGTCCGCTGAAGACATGCTGCTGCGCCTGAGCGAACTCCTCCGCGCCTTCCTGGAGGACTATGACGGCCAGGAGATTCCACTGCGGCAGGAACTGGATCTTCTCGAACTTTACCTCGGCATCCAGCGCACCCGCTTCAAGGACCGGCTTACCACCCGCACCTACATCGCCCCCGAAACGCTGGATTGCGCGGTACCCAGCCTTATTCTCCAACCTCTGGTGGAAAACGCCGTCCGCCACGGCATCGGTCAGCGAGTGGGCAGTGACGTGATCGAGATTGAAGCCCGTCGCGACGGCGACTACCTGCTGCTGGAAGTCCGCAACCGCAACAGCGTGCTGGAGGCCGGCGACAGCAAGGCGGCCGGCCATGGCATCGGCATGGCCAACACCCGCCTGCGCCTGCGCGAACTGTACGGCGACGCCGCCGAGGTCCGGCTGGACATCACCTGGCCGGAAGGCGTGGCCTGCCGTGTGCGCCTGCCGTTCCGGGAAATGGAAAGCGCCGACGAAGCGCCCGAGTTCACTGCCGGACTGGCGGCACCATGAGCATCACGGCACTGGTGGTGGATGACGAACCGATCGCGCGGCGGGCGATCGTGCGATTGCTGGAAGACGATCCCGAGATCACGCTACTGGGTGAATGTGGCGATGGGGTATCGGCGGTGAATGACATCCGCGCACAGTCGCCCGACCTGGTGTTCCTGGACATCCAGATGCCGGCCATCACCGGGCTGGATGTGGTCGCAACCATCGGTGCGGAACGCATGCCGGCCACCGTCTTCGTCACCGCGTACGAACAGTACGCGGTAAAGGCGTTCGAAGCGAACGCGGTGGACTATCTGGTCAAGCCCTTCAGCCGTGAACGTTTCGCTGCCACGCTGCAGCGGGCCAAGGCGCGGCTGACCCAGGCAAGCGGCACCGGCGCACAGACGTCACAGCAGATCCTGGAGGCGCTGGAAGCCCTTCGCCAGCGCGACCAGTACCTCGAACGTATTCCGGTGCGGGTGGACGAGCACGTGGTGCTGGTGCCGGTGGATGACATCATCTGGATCAAGGCGTCACGCAACAGCGTGCTGATTCATGTGCCGGGGCAAGTGCATGAACTGCGGCAGACCATGACACAGCTCGCGGCCCAGTTGGATCCGCGTCACTTTGCCCGGGTCCACCGCTCGGCCATCGTCAATGTGCGGCGGGTGAAGGCGATCCACCCTTGGTTCAACGGGCATCACGTGGTGACGCTGGATAACGGACAGCAGCTTCGGATGAGCCGGTATCAGAACGAGGCTTTCTTGAAGCTGGTGTCGACGCGGTCGTGACCGTGGGCTTGGGCTTGGGCTGTGGCTTGGGCTTGGGCTTGGGCTGTGGCTTGGACGTGGACGTGGACGTGGAATGGTAGGGTCGCACGACAGTCGACCGCCGATAACGGCGATCGGCGCTTTAGGGCATGGACCCTGACGGGCATAGGCTTTCGCCCAGAGTCATGCCCCACCGGACGTTGAACGCCTATCGGCGGTCGACTGTCGTGCGACCCTACCGAGTCTCCACACATTGCGGGCGTTCCTGCAGTGATCGGGTTTCACACGATGCAGGTGGTTCGCGCAGTGCAGCCGGGCAAGCCCGGCTCTACGGGGTGCGCTCGCCTTCCCGCAACGTCAGCACCTGCACGCCACCAGCGGTCACCAGCACGGTGTGCTCGAACTGTGCGGAAAGCTTGCCGTCGCGCGTGGTCACCGTCCAACCGTCATCGCTGTGGTCAATGGCCGCGCGCCCCTGGTTGATCATCGGCTCGATGGTGAAGGTCATGCCCTCTTCAAGTTCCAGCCCGGCACCGCGCTTGCCGTAATGCAGCACCTGCGGCTCTTCGTGCATTTCCCGGCCGATGCCGTGCCCGCAGAATTCCTTCACCACGCTGTAGCCATGCGCCTTGGCGTGCTGCTGGATGGCAAAGCCGATATCACCCAACGTCGCCCCAGGACGCACCACCTCGATGCCTTTCCACATCGCCTCGCGGGTGACCCGCACCAACCGCTTGGCGGCGTAGTCCACCTCGCCAATCAGGTAGGTCTTGCTGGAATCGGCGATGAAGCCGTTCTTCTCCAGGGTGATATCCAGATTGACGATGCTGCCAGAACGCAGGATGTCGTTGGCCGAGGGCACGCCGTGGCAGACCACGGTGTCGATGGAGGTGTTGAGCACGTACTCAAAGCCGTACTGCCCCTTGCTGGCCGGGCGCGCCTGCAGTTCGTCGACGATGAAGCGCTCCACCCAGTCGTTGACCTGCAGGGTGGACATGCCTTCGAGTTGCAGCGTGTCCAGTGCCTCGAACACGCGTGCCAGCAGTCGGCCGGACTCGGCCATCAGGCGGCGTTCTTCGGGGGTCTTGATCATGCTTCGGCCACCCGTAGTGCGCCTGGATCAACTCCGGCCGCGCGCAGTTCGCGACAGACAATCTCCTGATAGCTCAGGCCGGGGTTCATCTCGCAGAGCATGCCGACCTTGATCCAGAAGCCGGCCTGGGCGTTGATCGAACGGCCGGAAACGGCGCTGGCGCGGCGCAGGTTGTCGTGCAGCTGGTCGTCGATGTTGACGATGCCCATGGGGACTCCGGGGTGTATATGAAACGTATATGGTACGCATATGACCGGGTAGAGTCGACCCCCGGTCGACTGCACGCACCCTGCCAACGTTCAATGTCGGCATGACCATCGAACGATGAGGCCCTTCTCCGGCCAGCACACGGCCTTCGCCGCACCGATCATCGTTATCGGCGGTCGACTGTCGTGCGACCCTACCAATCCCTCCAACCGCAACGAGTGCCCGAACGTAGCCCCCCAACCGCAACGTGCGACCGAGCATTGCAGTCCCCCAACCCGCGACGCGCCTCCCCCACGTTGCCGACGTCATCGAAGGCGAGTGGCACGCGGCACCGGTTCCGCGCACCATCCGCCCTGGCTGTCAGTCCACGGTCACCGGCCGCAGAATCAGACAATCCTTCCCAAACTCGATATCGAACTCAGTCCCCACCTCAAACCCAACACGGGTCAGCCACATGCCGCGCAGCTTGATCATCGGGATGGTCTTGCTGCCCAGGTTCTTCTTACCGCTGGGGTCGTTGAGCGCCTTGACGCGCAGGCTGTCCGGCTTGAACCAGTAGAAGGTGCCGCGCTTGTCGTCGTTGCCGCTGTTGTTGCTGCCGTCGTTGGAACTGGTCATGTATCAACTCCTGGTGAGTTCTCCCTCGCCGGAATGGCGAGGGAGTCGGGAGGTTGATAACCGTGCAGGAATGCAAGAAACAGAAACGGCGTGACGTATTCCCCGGGGGTGTTGTATTGCGCCACCCTCCCGACGTTGGACGTCCAACTACTTGCATTACCTGCGGAGTTATCAAGCTCCTTGACCCCACCGTGCGCGATACACCACGCGAAGTGAAATGGCATAAGCGACAGGGTAATTGAGCGTTGTCGGTTCGCGCCACACGGATGGCGCGAATGGACCGAAATGATCGAAATCTGATGCCATTCTGGTAAACCCGGTCACAGTTTTCATGGCGCGGTGCGGCATGCGAGAGCAGCAGGAGGTCATGCAACCCATGACGCGATCACCCCGGTCGACTGCACGGAACCGATCAACGTTCGATATCGGCATGACCGTCGAACGGGGATGCGCGTTTCCGTTGTGGACACGGCCTTCGCCGACCGATCACCGGTATCGGCGGTCGACTGTCGTGCGACCCTACCAATCCTCTCCTTCTCCAATTGATCCAATCCCCCCCTACGCGCCTCACGTCCACGCGGGGTCAGCGGTGAAATCAATCGTCAGCCAGAAATTACTCCCCCGCGCATCCAGCCGCTCGGCAATCTCATCCCGCAACGCATCCACATTACCGATGCTGCCAATCACGGTGTCGGGATGGGTCAGGATATGGATTTCCACAAACCGCATCCGCCCCATCTTGGCCACGTGGCTGGTGAAATCCAGATACCCATGCTCGGACACGAACGCAGCCATCACCGCCTGCACCCGTGCATCCAGCGTATCCGGCGCCACCTGCAGCACTTCGCGCATGGCCCGCCACGCACCGCGCAAGGGAACCGGCAGCACCGCCAGACTGATCGCGGCCAGCACCAGAGGATCAAGATACGGAATCCAATGCGCGTGCTCGCCATCGCGCAGCAGCAAGGCAATCGCGAACGCCAGCACCACCGCCAGACTCATCAGCCCGCTCAGTAGCCAGGCGCGCACATCCAGCCATAGCAGTCCGGACTGCAACCGCTGGGCATACACGCGCACAATCGCCGCCATCGCGAGATTGCTCACGCACAGCAACGAGGCCCACATCAACGCAGGCCCGGCCTTCACCGTATGCCCGCCGGTAGTCAGACCAATGATCGAGTTGGCCAGCGCATAGATGCAGGCCAGCGCCAGAATCGCCCCGCCCAGCGCCTCCACCATCGGTTCCAGGTGCCAATAGCCGTACTGGAAGCGCGGGCTTTCCTCCCGCGCCACCAGCCGCAGCACCGCCAGCGCCACCAGGGTCAGCGCCACGTCGACCAGGCTGTAGACGCCGTCAAACAGAATCGCCTGCGACCCAACCAACAGGCCGCCGACGAAGCCGGTGGCGCTGACCGCCACCGTGACCCCGATTGAGAACTTCAGAACCCGCTGTTCACGTGCTGTGTCCATCGCGCGCCGAAGGTTCCGGGCATGGGCTCAGACCTTCAGCACCTCCACCTTGTAGCTCGGCGCGTCGCCGCTGCGGTCGATGATAAGCCCGTGCACGTCCGACTCGAAACCCGGGAAGCGCGCGTTCTGCTCGCGGGCAATCCGCAGCGACTGGATGATGGGCTCGTCGGACGACCCGAACCGCTCACCCGGCATGATGGTGGGAATGCCCGGTGGATATGGCACCAGCATGGTGCCGGCAATGCGCCCGCTCAGCGCCTCGATGTCGACCCGCTCGATCTCGCCGCGTACCAGATGGTCGTAGGCCTGCGCCGGGGTCATCACCGGCGTCGGCAGGTCCACGTACATCTCGCGCATCACCTTGGCCACTTCAAACTCGCGGTTGAATTCGTGCAGGGCCTGGCACAGGTCGCGCAGGCCCCAGCCGGCGTAGATCGCCCCGTAATCGGCGGCCAGGTCGGGCAAGGCCCGGCTCAGCGGCGCATTGTGGTCATACAGCTCCTTGAACGCCATCAATTCGGTGACCAGCGTGCTCCACTTGCCCTTGGTGATGCCCATCGAGAACAGGAACAGCACCGAGTACAGGTTGGTCTTCTCCACGGTGATGCCGCGCGTCCACAGGAACTTGCTGAGCACTGCGGCGGGAATGCCGCGCTCGCCGACCTCACCACTGATAGATAGTCCCGGGGTCAGCAGGGTCACCTTGATCGGGTCGATCAGCACATAGTCTTCCACCAGCCCGTCGAAACCATGCCAGTAGGCGTCCGGCTGCAGATACCATTCCTCGCGCTTGGCCACCAGCGGGGCCGGCGCGTTGCCCTTGGCCAGCGAGCGCTCCAGCTTGTCCGGCTGCCAGACGCTGAACCACCAGTCTTCCCGGTCCAGGTCCTCGCGCACGTGCAGCATGGCACGACGGAAGGCGATGGCCTCGTCGTGCATTTCCTGCACCAGTGACTCGCCGGCCGGCCCTTCCATCATCTTCGAGGCCACGTCGCAGGCCGCAATCACGCCGTAATGCGGGCTGGTGGTGGTGTGCATCATGAACGCTTCGTTGAAGCGCTCGGCATCCAGTTCGCGGGTTGCGGCATTGCGCACGTGAATCATCGAGGCCTGCGAGAACGCCGCCAGCAGCTTGTGCGTGGAATGGGTGGTGAAGATGATCGCATCCTGCTCACGCGCCTTGCCCTTTGCCATGCCGTAGTGGTTTTCATAGAACGGATGGAAGGCGGCGTAAGCGTACCAGGCCTCGTCGAAGTGCAGGAAGTCGACCGCACTGCCGATCTCGTCGGCAATCTTCTCGGCGTTGTAGCACAGCCCGTCATAGGTGGAATTGGTCACCACCGCAATGCGCGGCCTGGAACCGGCCTGGAAGGCCTGGCTGGCGAGCGGATTGGCGGCAATCGCCTGTTGCAGCGCCTCAGGCGTGAACTGGTCCAGGCTGATCGGCCCGATGATGCCGTGCGCATTGCGGCTGGGGGTGAAGTACACCGGTACGCCGCCGGTCATGATCAGCGCGTGCAGCAGCGATTTGTGGCAGTTGCGGTCCACAAATACCACATCGCCGCGCCCGACGGTGCCGTGCCAGACGATCTTGTTGGCGGTGGAGGTGCCGTTGGTGACGAAGAAGGTATGATCTGCGCCGAAGTTGCGCGCGGCCTCGTTCTCGGCCTCCTTGATCGGACCGCTGTGGTCCAGCAGCGAGCCCAGCTCCGGCACCGAAATCGACAGGTCGCTGCGCAGGGTGTTTTCGCCATAGAACTGGTGGAACGCACGCCCCACCGGCGACTTGGTGAAGGCCACGCCGCCGGCATGCCCGGGCGTATGCCAGGAATAGTTTGACTCCGCTGCATGGTGGATCAATGCCTTGAAGAACGGCGGCAACAGCGTATGCATGTAGTCTTCGGCCGCCCGCATGACCTGGCGGGCAATGAAGCTTTTGGTGTCCTCGAACAGGAAGATGTAGCCGTGCACGTACTTCAGCAGCTTGCTCGGCACCTTCTCGATGGTGCGGCGCTCACCGTACAGAAACACCGGCAGCCCACCGCGGCGTGCGCTCTGCTCGCGAAGGAAACCGAGCAGGCGCTGGAACTCAGTCGGCTCATCCTCGGTGCCGTCGATGGAGATCAGCACCGCCGACGCTGCCACGTAGGTCCTCGCCCCGGCCTGTGCATCGGCCAGGGTCAGCCCACACAGCACGCGCTGTTCGTTCTTGCGCAGTTCCTCCACCAGCGCGCGGATCAGAATGCCACCAATGCGCGGCGACTCGTAATCGGCATCGATGACGATGACCGGGTAATCCAATGATTTGAAATACACAGCGTTTCTCCTGGGGGCAGACTCACGAAGCCTTCGACGCATCCAGCGCCGGCAGCTGGCCGCGCTGACGGCGACGCTCCTCGCTGAAGAACGGGTAGAACACGGTGATGAAAAGCACGAACAGGAACGCGTACTGCACGATGCGACCGGTTGATCCGAAGATCGCCCACAGGCAGTACACGACCGTGATGCTGGTCAGGAACCAGAACGCGCCGGTGTGCACCAGCGTGTGCGAACGCTCCACCACGAAGTAGCAGGCCACGCAGGAGTAGATGTACGGCAGCAGGGTCAGCACCACAGCTGCTGAAGTAATCACATCGAACTGGGCGGAGGCGGTTTCCGAGGTGGACGTCACCAGCACCGCCACCGTCATCAGAACCGCCACGATCAATACCCCCTTGACCGGCACCTCGTCCTTGTTGGTCTTGCTGAAGATACTGGGAAACAGGCCATCATCCGAGGCGGCCTTGGCGCTCTGTGCGGTCAGCAGGATCCAGCCCCCCAGCGAACCGGCGGCACCGACGAAGGCGCACAGGCTGACCAGCGCCCCGCCCCACCCGCCCACCGCATTGGCGGCGGCCAGCGCAAATGGAGCGTCGGACGTCTGCAGTTCACCGTTGGGGACCATCCCCATGATCACTGAAGAGCTGGCGATGTAGGCAATGGCCGCCAGGAACACCCCCGCAAGCGTGGCACGCGCCACGTTCTTCTCCGGATTCTCGACCACGCCGGCGGTGACCGAGGCCGACTCCACGCCGATGAACGCCCACAGGGTAAGCGCGGCGGCGCTGGAGATGGCACCGAAGTTGGATTCGCCAGAAACATTGTACGCCCCCTTGAAAATGGCCGGGTCGAAGAAGAACCAGCCGAAGATCGCGATACCCAGAATCGGTATCAGTGCAAAGCTGGTGGTCACCGTCTGCACGCGGCTGACGAAGGCAGGGCCGATCACATTGGCGAAGCTGAGCACCCATACCAGCGCCAGCACCGCGATGCAGCGCGGAATGGGTTGGGACAGAATCGGGAAGAAGTAGCTGAAATAGCCCACCGCCGCGATCGGAATGGCCACATTGCCGATCCAGTTGGCGAACCAGTAGATGGTGTTGGTCTGGAAGCCCATGTAGGGCCCGAACCAGTCGCGCGCATATGCGTAGGGGCCGCCCGCCTTGGGGGCCAGCTTGCCCAGTTTGGCAAACACGAAGGCCAGCAGCAGTGCGCCAGCGGTGGTGATCAGCCAACCCCAGATGGACGCAGTGCCAATCTTGGCCAGGCTGGAGGGCAGCAGAAACACCCCCGACCCCATCATGTTGCCGGCCACCAGGAAGGTGGCACCGACCACTCCGATCTTCTTCCCCTGCGCCATGACGCTTCTCCTCGGCCGCTATTTGATGAAGTTGTATTGAAGGCTGCCCTGCAGCCGCATCGTGTCGGCGCGCTGGCCGCCCTGCTGTTCCTGTTGCCCGTACAGCAGCTCCATGCCCATGGTCCAGGACGGGGCCGGGCTCCAGATCAGGTTCAGCACGCCGTAGCGGCTTTGCCGGAACGCATCGGCCGCCAGCGCGTCGTCGCGGCCCAGCGTGAGCTGACCGAGCACCAGATTGCTGCGCCACATCGGCGACCAGTAATGCGTGTAGCCCACGAACCCGCCGGCCAGCGACAGCATGCGCAGCCGGCCATCCAATGCGATGGCGGCATCCAGGCCGGAACCGGTGAGGTCAGCGGTGTAGCGGCTCAAACCCTTGCCGCCGAGCACACCGAACAGGAGCAGGTCCTGCTCGCCCACGCTGGCCGATCCGCTGAACTGCAGACCTCCGCCAAGCTTGCGTTCATCCCGGTCAATGCCGTCATAGCCAATGCTGCGCGCCACTGCACCGAGTTGCAGGTGACCCCAGTCGCGCTCCATGCGCGCGGTCAGGGTCACATCCGGCAGGCGGCTTTCGGCGCGGGTGTCGTCGGTGGTTCCAGCGAGTTCGCTGTCGGGGTCTTCCGCGGCAATCGTCAGCGTATTGCCCTTGCCCATGGCGAAGCTCTGGTGGATGCCGGCCACCAGCAGATACCCCGCCCCACCCGGCCCGGCAAAGTCCAGGGTGTCAGGCAGGCTGTCGGCGTCCATGAAGCTGGAATAGCCGTAACCGGCGTAGGTGTTGCCCAGCTGCCCATAGGCGTGACGCAGGCGGAACTCATAGCCGTCGCTACTGCCGAAAAAGTCGTTCTCAAGATAGAAGCGCAGATTGCCGCGTGTGGTCGGGCGGCGTGCCTCGAAACTGAAACGGGTCTGCTTGGCATGCAGGTTGAAGTTGCGCATGTCGCGGTGGTCGCTGCCGACCGGAATGGTCGAAGTGATGAACTGGTCCTCGTCACCACTGGCACGCGCATCGGCAATCGCATCCAGCTTGGCGTAGCCGCCAATGCGGATCATCGTGTCGGTATTGGGAATGGCGAAGAAGCCCTTCAGCTCCGGGTCGGTGGGTCCGGGCGCACTGTCGGGGCGCGACGCTGCGCTGGACGGATCACCGACCGAATCGCGAGGTGGCAGGATGGCCTGGCCGATGCCTGGAACCTGGGCGGCGCGGGCAAGCGTGCTGCTGGGCGCGGCAGTCACCACTGCTGGGGGGTGGGAGGGGAGCGCGGGCGCGCTGCCCTCTGCCAGTTCCAGCGCCTGCAGGCGCTGTTCCATGTTGGCCAGGGTCTGGCGAAGGGTCTGGATGTCCTGGCGCAGCGCCTGCGCGGAATCCTGCGCCTGTGCCGGCAGCGCGGGTACCCCGAGCATGACGACGAACAACCACGACGAAGCACGCATCACATCCTCCGTGAACTGCAGTCAACACTGCCGATCCACGGAAACGTGCATAGGCACGCGCCAGACCGGCAACCCGGTACTGCACCGCAGGTTCTGTGATGTGCGGCACACTGCGTGAGCGTGCATGCAGATCAACCGCCCTTTCAGGCACCCGCGTGGGATTCCCTCCTCATCCCGGGTGATCCGCCGTTCGCCGGCGGCAGATCAGCGCCTTGAGTATCAAGGCGTTGGTGAGTGCGCCGTGAAGTGACGATGTCAGCGGATGGCCGCGCTGATCAGCGCGGCCCCATCACCTTTTCCATGTCCTCGCCCTGCGGCATGCCACTCACGCGCTGCACGACGCCCTGCGCATCACGGAACAGAATGCCTGGTGTGCCCTGGAAGCCGAGTTCCAGCATCAGGCGCTGGTTGGCGTCCAGCTTATTGGCCAAGGCCGGGCTGATGCTGGCGGCTGGCTTGATGCCGCCCTTGCTGAAGCTGTGTTCGTTCTCCAGGAACACGGCGCTGGGGTTGGGCGCGCCCAGAATGGCGGCGGCCTTGGCCGGGCTGTCTTCACGGATCACGCCGACCATCACATGGCGCAGCTGTACTTTGCCGCTGTCCACCCACGGCCGCGCAGCCTGCCAGAAGTGATGGCAGTACGGACAGTTGGCATCGCTGAAGGTGTAGATCACTTTAGGCGCGTCGGCGCGACCGTCACGCACCCAGCTGCTGGCATCCAGCTTGCTCCAGATCTTGTCGGACATCGGCTTGGCCACCAGCCGGTCCAGCGCGGCGGCACCGACGTCCTCACCCTTTTCGTCGAACAGGGTACCGAACAGCACATGTGAGCCATCGGCGGTAACGTAGGCCGTGGCCGGCTGCTGTTCGCTGACCACGCCAGCGAAGCCGCGCAGGCCGGCGGGTGCATCGAACTCGCCCAGCACCTGGAAGCCCTGCTTCTCAATTCCCTGCAGTACCGCGGGGCGTGCCTTGGCAGCGGGCACTGCCGGGCTGGACGCGGCCTGCGCATGGCTGGCAACAGGCACCAGAGTCAGCGTGGCGGCCAGCATGGACGCCAGCACAGACGGTTGTTTCAACAGCATGGTAACTCCTGGCAATGAACGCATTCGCGCTGCGCACAGGGTAGTCGCAACCACAGGCCCTGCCCACCACTCATGCGACCGAGCGCATCGGCTCGCTCTGCGTTTTGCCACTGGCCGGACGCGCGCGTTCGCGCCGTACCGAGAAGATCTGCCGGCGGTACCGGGCGGGAGTGACCCCCACGATACGCAGGAACAGCCGGCGGAACGCACTCTGGTCGGAGTAACCGACCGTCCACGACACCTCATCAACCGCACCGCCGGCCTGCAGCAGCAACTGTGCCTTGGCGATGCGCAACCGCTGGCAGTAAGCGATGGGCCGCATGCCGGTGGCCTTCAGGAAACGACGCTGCAGCGTGCGCGGTTCCAGCCCCGAGGCCTCGCAGATGTCCTGCAGCGAAACGCCCCGCGCCGCAATGCTGTGCAGCCACCGTTGGGCCTTGAGGATGCCGCGATCGCCATGTGCGAAGTTCGGGCTGAAGCGTTCCAGGTCTTCCTGCACGGCCTTGGGAATGGTGAGCTGCAGTTGCTGGATGGCTGCGCTCATCACACTCTGGCCGTAGATGCGGGCCAGCAGACGCAGGCTGAGAAACTTCCAGGCATCGACGCCGGAGGAGGTCATCAGGTCGCCATCATCTACCAGGGCGCGCTCGCTCGGCAGCCAGCTGGGCACCACCTGCGCCAGCGGCGGGCAGCGGGTCAGCGCCGGCAGGCTGACCGAACGCCCGGTCAGCATGCCCGCCATCGCCAGCATCAGCCCGCCCTCTTCACAGCCGGCCAGCATGCTGCCGGCGTCATGGCTGTCGCGCAGCCAGTTCAACATGCGTTCGTCGGGTTGCGCCAACGGCCACGTGGGCTCGTTGCCCGGCACCACGATCACCGCCGGCACCGCGTCGCCGAACAGCTCCGCACCGGCGACCCGCTGCATGCCGGTGCCGCGCGTGGACAGGGTCCAGCGGGTCACCAGCATGCGCGCGCCCGGGCGGCGACCCGCCGCCGCCGTCCGGTTGCAGCGCTGGGCCAGCTCGGACAGAACCGGAGCGGCCTGTCGCAGACTGCCGGGATACTCCAGCACCCCCACTTCCATCAGGAGGGGCGAGGACTTCGAGGGGGACGAAGAAGAAGGGGGCGATGCATCCATGGGTCACGCTCCTGGAACGGCTGCACTGGCGGGCTGTTTTGGCGAGGGCAAACCCTGTGGAAACAAGGATTTGCGGCGATTGAACGGAGCGTACGGACCACCCTTTGCGCCAGCTATGAAACTTGTTGCAAATCTGGTCCGGTCGCGACATCCCCCGCCCCTGCAGCCAACCCTTGACTCTTGACCAGACTCCAGGGTGCAGACTGGTCACACGCCTCCTCCAGGACCGCCATGAACATCGGACAACTCGCACGCCAGGCCGGCGTGCCCATCGACACCGTGCGCTACTACGAGCGCCAGCACCTGCTGCCCACCGCGCAGCGCAGCGCAGGCGGCTACCGGGTCTTTTCCGACAGCGACCTCACCCGCCTGCGCTTCATCCGCCGCGCCAAGGCGTTGGGTTTCACGCTGGAGGAAATCGGCGAACTGTTGGCATTGAGCGACCAGAGCTACCACGACGTCGCCAAGGTCCGCGAAACCGCCGTGCACCGGCTGGATGACATCGAGCAACGCATTGCCGAACTGCAGCGCATGCACGGCGCGCTGAAGCAGCTGGTGGATGCCTGCCCTGGGCACGGAGCCAATGAGGCGTGCCCGATCCTGGCGGCACTGACGGAGCCGCGCGCATGAGCGCCCATGGCAGTTGCTGCAGTCACAACGGCCACCCTGCCCCCCAGAAGCTGAAGAGCCCGCCTCCGCTGGGCACCCTGTACACCTGCCCGATGGACCCGCAGATCGTGCAGGAGGGTCCCGGCACCTGCCCGATCTGCGGCATGGCGCTGGAGCCGATGATGCCCAGCCTGGCTGACGCCGAGAACCCGGAGCTGATCGACTTCCGCCGCCGTTTCTGGTGCAGCCTTCCGCTGAGCGTGGCGGTCATGGCGCTGGCAATGCTGGCGATGACGCCGCTGCTGCATGGGCTTTCACCCACCGTGCGGGTCTGGATCGAGTTCGCCCTGGCCACCCCGGTGGTGCTGTGGGCGGGCTGGCCTTTCCTGCAGCGTTGGGCGCAGTCGATCGCCCACCGCAGCCCGAACATGTGGACGCTGATCGGCACGGGCGTGCTTGCGGCCTATGGCTACAGCGTGGTGGCCGCGATTGCGCCTGGCCTGTTCCCGCCCTCGTTCCAGCAGCACGGCCACGTCGGGGTGTACTTCGAAGCAGCCGCCGTCATCATTTCGCTCACCCTGCTTGGCCAACTGATGGAACTGCGCGCCCGCGCACAGACCTCGGCGGCGATCAAGGGGCTGCTGGGCCTGGCCCCGAAGACTGCGCGCGTGCTGCGCGACGATGGTCACGAAGAAGACGTGGAACTGGCGAACGTGCAGGCTGGCGATCGGGTGCGCGTGCGTCCCGGCGAAAAGGTGCCGGTGGACGGCACGGTGCTGGAAGGGCGTTCCAGCGTGGACGAATCGATGCTGACCGGTGAACCGGTGCCGGTGAGCAAAGCCGCTGGCGACACGGTGATCGGAGCCACGCTCAACAGCACCGGCAGCCTGGTGATCCAGGCCGAGCGTGTGGGCGATGACAGCATGCTGGCGCAGATCGTGCAGCTGGTGGCGCAGGCGCAGCGCTCGCGCGCGCCGATGCAGCGCATGGCCGACAAGGTCGCGTACTGGTTCGTGCTGGCGGTACTGGCCGTGGCGGTGCTGACCCTGCTCGGCTGGGGCCTGTTCGGCCCTGAGCCGGCGTGGACCCACGCAGTACTGAGCGCGGTGGCGGTGCTGATCATCGCCTGCCCCTGCGCGCTCGGTCTGGCCACACCCATGACGATCATGGTGGCCACCGGCCGCGCCGCCCAGCATGGGGTGCTGTTCCGCGACGCCGAAGCGATCGAGGCGCTGTGCAAGGTGGACACCCTGGTGGTGGACAAGACCGGTACGCTGACCGAAGGTCGCCCGGCATTCCGCACCGTGCAGGCAACGGCGGCCCACAACGATACCGACCTGCTGCGCTGGGCCGCCAGCCTCGACCAGGGCAGCGAGCATCCACTGGCCGCCGCCATCGTGGCCGAAGCCCGCTCCCGCGGTATCGCGCTCGCCACCGCCGACGACTTCGATTCACTGACCGGCCTGGGTGTGCAAGGTCGCGTCGACAGCCACAGCCTGCTGCTCGGCAACGTGTCACTGATGCACGAACGTGGCATTGCGCTCGACGCGCTGGACGCCGACGCACAACAGCTGCGCGCAAGCGGGGCGAGCGTGATGTTCCTGGCGGTGGACGGTGCACTGGCAGGCCTGCTGGCGGTGGCCGATCCGATCAAGACGTCCACGGCCAACGCCATTGCGCAGTTGCACGATGCCGGCCTGCGCATCGTGATGGCCAGCGGCGATGCTACCGCCACCGCGCAGGCCGTTGCCGCCGAGCTGGGCCTGGACGAGGTGCACGGTGAAATGCGCCCGGCCGACAAGGCGGAGCTGATCCGTACCCTGCAGGCGGACGGGCGCACGGTGGCAATGGCCGGTGACGGCATCAACGACGCACCGGCCCTGGCCAGCGCCGACGTGGGCATTGCAATGGGCAACGGCACCGACGTGGCGATGTCCAGCGCGCAGGTGACGCTGGTGAAGGGTGACCTGCGCGGCATCGTGCGGGCGCGCCAGCTTTCGCAGGCCAGTGTGCGCAACATGCGCCAGAACCTGGGTTTTGCCTTCCTGTACAACGGACTGGGCATCCCGGTGGCCGCCGGCGTGTTGTACCCGCTGGGCATTTCGCTGTCACCGATGCTCGCCGCGGTGGCGATGAGCCTGAGTTCGGTGTCGGTGATCAGCAACGCCCTGCGGCTGCGCGTCCAGCGCCTGCGCGGCGCGCAGACAGGGTCGTGACGGAAGTTCATGCGAAACATGAAGCAATGCGTGCAAATTTCGCTTGCCAAGCGAAATCGCCATCGCTATAGTTTCGCTCCTCACGACGTGGGGCCATAGCTCAGCTGGGAGAGCGCCTGCATGGCATGCAGGAGGTCAGCGGTTCGATCCCGCTTGGCTCCACCACTTCAATCATTAGGCCGATTGAAGCGTTGTGAAAAAAATTAAAAGTTTCGTGCGTCCCCATCGTCTAGAGGCCTAGGACATCACCCTTTCACGGTGGCGACCGGGGTTCGAATCCCCGTGGGGACGCCAATAACACAACGAACCTCGGCCTGGCCGGGGTTTTTTGTTGCTGGTCCTGGGACGGCACCGCGCGTGAAATTTTTTCACTGCGATGTCACACAAAAGACTTGGCGAATGCCGCATTCACGCGTAGAATTCCGCCTCCAGCATCGTGGGGCCATAGCTCAGCTGGGAGAGCGCCTGCATGGCATGCAGGAGGTCAGCGGTTCGATCCCGCTTGGCTCCACCACTTCGAACCTTAGGCCGTCCGGAGTTGCTGGAAAAATTGATGAGTTACATGCGTCCCCATCGTCTAGAGGCCTAGGACATCACCCTTTCACGGTGGCGACCGGGGTTCGAATCCCCGTGGGGACGCCACTCATCATTGCTTCAAGCCTGGCGTGCCAGGCGTTACGTGGGGCCATAGCTCAGCTGGGAGAGCGCCTGCATGGCATGCAGGAGGTCAGCGGTTCGATCCCGCTTGGCTCCACCACTTCTTCAGACACAGGCCGTCTGCGGGAAGCAAAATTCAAAGTTTCGTGCGTCCCCATCGTCTAGAGGCCTAGGACATCACCCTTTCACGGTGGCGACCGGGGTTCGAATCCCCGTGGGGACGCCAGTAACGCAACAGACCCCGGCATGCCGGGGTTTTTTGTTGTGATGCGGCGTCACGACCAACGGTCGTGACCTACCCGGCCGGTCCCGGCAGAAGCACCCGACCGTTGGTCGGATGGCATTGGGCGGAAAACCTTCCATTACTCAAAATTTCTGTTATAGTAGGCGGCTTGCAGCATCACTGTGGGGCCATAGCTCAGCTGGGAGAGCGCCTGCATGGCATGCAGGAGGTCAGCGGTTCGATCCCGCTTGGCTCCACCACTTCAATCATTAGGCCGATTGAAGCGTTGTGAAAAAAATTAAAAGTTTCGTGCGTCCCCATCGTCTAGAGGCCTAGGACATCACCCTTTCACGGTGGCGACCGGGGTTCGAATCCCCGTGGGGACGCCAATAACACAACGAACCCCGGCCCTGCCGGGGTTTTTTGTTAGCCTGATCCGCATGTGCTATTCCGCCCAGATCCGCGCCGATTACACCAAGCTGGTCCGCGAGTACGGCGCGGTGATGTCGCTGGATGAATTCGCCCAGCTTTACGCACACGACACCGGCAAGCAGCGCCCCAAGACCCCCAAAGCCATGGACGATGGTTTCGCCGGCGCGCGCACCCCTGTCGGCCAGGACATCGTGGCGAAGATCCAGCAGTGGCACGCCGAAGAGATGCAGACGCTGGATGAGGAGCTGCGGGTACAGAGCGCGCGACTGAAGGCCGCTGAAGACGCCCTCGCCCACCGGCCCACCCAGAAGGCCCGCAACGAAGCGCGAATTGCCGGCAACCGGATCGAACGCGCCCGCGCGCGCCTGGATGACCTGCACCGCACCAGCCTGTTGCCGCGCGACAGCCGCATCTTCCCGGGCGTGTACGCGCCGGTGATCGTGTCCGAGCAGGGGCAGCGGGTGATCAAGCCGATGCGCTACCAGTGTCGCCTGGCCGGTAAGCCCGCGCGCCACGATGCACTTTATCCCGGCACCTACAACGCCCGCCGTGACAGCCTGGAGGCTTATTGGAAGAGCGCCTTTGGCCATACCCATGGCGTGGTGGTGGTACAGGCGTTCTATGAGCATGTGCCCAGGCACGCCATGGAGCACCGATCGCTTCGCGCAGGCGAGAAGGCCGAAAATGTCGTGCTGGAGTTCAGGTCTGAACCGCCGCGCGATCTGCTGATTGCGTGCCTGTGGTCGGAATGGGAGGGCCCGGAGGGCCGGCTGCTGTCTTTCGCCGCGATCAGCGACGAACCGCCAGTGGAAGTGGCGGCCGCCGGGCATGACCGCTGCATCGTGCCGATCCGGCCCGAGAACCTGGACGCGTGGTTGAACCCGGATCCGAACGACCTGGCCGGGTTGTACCGGATTCTGGATGACCGGGAGCCGGTGCATCTGGAGTTCGCCGAGTCGGCCTGAAACCCAATGGTTGGCGAGGATGTCGTAGAGCCACGCCCTTGAGGTGACCCCCAAAAGCTGGACATGCGGCTAGGTCGTGGCGGCCTGGGTCCGGAACTCGACCGGACTCAGGCCATTAAGACCTATTTTGATGCGCTGGTGATTGTAGTACCGGATGTAGCGGGACAGGCCACTGTTGAGCTCTTCAATCGACTCAAAGCGGTTCAATCGGAAGTATTCCGCTTTCAAAGTGCCAAAGAAGCTTTCCATGGCAGCATTGTCGTAACAGTTGCCCTTGCGTGACATGCTTTGGGTGATGCCGCGGTCGGCCAGCAGGGTTCGGTATGTCGGGTGCTGATAGTGCCAGCCTTGGTCAGAGTGCAGGATTGGCTTGTCATCCGGTCCCAGGCACTGGAATGCTTTTCTCAACATACTCATGATCATGTTCAGGTTTGGGCTCTCGCTGGTCTGGTAGGCCACGATTTCCCCATTGAACAGGTCCATGACCGGCGATAGATAGAGCCGCTTGCCAGCGACGTTGAACTCAGTGACATCGGTGACCCACTTCTGATTCGGCTCGGAGGCCTCGAACTGACGGTCCAGGATGTTAGGCGCAACGACACCTACCGTGCCGCGATGGGCCCGATACTTTTTCACGCGCACGACAGACTTCAGGCCCAGAAGGCCCATTAATCGCTGCACGGTCTTGTGGTTGATGGATTCGCCCTTCTTCCTCAGTTCTGCGGTGATCCGTCGGTAGCCATAACGACCTTCATGGCGATGGTAGATTTCCGCTATCTCGCGTTTCACGCAGTCGTGGGCGTCAGGCCGGTCCATCGCCTCCAACTGGTAGTAGAACGTACTGCGGGACAGGTCAGCCGCTTGGAGCAGATGTGACAACTGGAACTCATGCCTCAATCCATGGACGGCTTGCGCGCAATCGCGCGTTCTGCCGCTTCCCTTTCCTGGATCAAGACATCGAGTTTTTTTAGGAATGCATTCTCCGCGCGCAAATACTCCAGCTCCTTGGCCATCTCCTTAGGAGTCATGTCTTCGGGTCGCTTGGGGACGCTAGGCTTTTTCTTCATTCTGGGACGATCTCGGGGCTGGGCCAGGGCGCTTTCACCCCCAAATCATACTGATCCCGCCAGTTCTTGATCGCCGTGGCGCTACCGATGCCGAACTTGACCATCGCCTGTCGTGCCGACAAGCCGTCCCGTTTCATCCTTTTGAGCACTGAAATCTTGAACTTCGTGGTGTAACAGCGGAGACGGCCCGAGAAGCTCTCGCGGCCATGCTGGCGGTAGGTCTCTATCCAGCGATGAACCATCGTCCGGTCCAGGCCATACGCGTCAGCCAGAGCTTTTACCGGGACGGAGCCTGCGGCTCCCTCCCGGGCAACCTTCAATTTGAAACGCCTTTCGTATCGAACCATGATGAAACCCCAAAATTTGAACGGGTGTCCAAGTTCTGGGGGTCACCTCACCTGCGTGGCTTCGACCCGCCTTGCAGCCACGCAGGGCGTGGCTCTAGGCCGGGGTGATCACGCGTTCTCGGATTGCCCCTGCGATGCCCGCACCAAGGCCGCAGTCAACTCAACGGTCAAATAAGGCTTGGTCAACACCACTCCGCCCCGGAACGCATCCGGCAACTGCTCCCGGGCCATGCCCGTGGCCAGCACAAAAGGAATGCCCCGCGCTGCCAAGGCGGCGGCCACCGGCTCACTGGTCTCATTGCGGGCCAGCTTGTAGTCCAGCAGGACCACCTGTGGCTGGGTTTCCCGGACCAGGCGCAGCGCCTCGGCCACGGTCGCAGCCAGGCCAACAACGACAGCGCCACCCTGAACCAGCTGCATCTGCAGCAGGGTCGCACTCATCTCGTCGTTTTCCACCACCAGTACCCGCAGATCCTGCAGCGCGCTCATCGCCGGCTCCCTGTATGGTTCAGCGCCATGAGTATAGCGTCGAGCCAAGATGAAGGCGTTCTACATCCCTGAAGCATTCAGACCTGCCCAAAACGGCGTGAGTTGTATACACTACGCGGCCAGCCAGCCGAAGTGGCGGAATCGGTAGACGCAGCGGACTCAAAATCCGCCGCCCTTAAAAGCGTGTGGGTTCGAGTCCCACCTTCGGCACCAATGGAAAACAAAAGGCCAGATCGAAAAGATCTGGCCTTTTGTTTTCATACGCATTTGCCCCTACGCACTTAACGCCGACGCGGTGCCACCGGTGCCCCGGCTTGCGCCGCCAGCGCGCGTGACAGCTCCTGCGCTGGAAGGATGTTGAACAGGCGCGAGTAAAGCGCGGCCATGCGCCCCAGGTCCCACACCCCGAACCTCGCGCAGATTCCCGTCACGGTGTCGCCCGGGCGGGCGCTGCGAAGTGCGCTGCGGATCGCGTGCAGGCGCTCCACGACATAGAACTGGCGCGGGGCCATGCCGAAGGCGTCGCCGAATGCACGATTCAATGACCGCTGCGAAGCACCCACCGCGAACGGAATGTCCGAGAACGGCACCTCGCCGCGCAGGCTGCGCTGGATGTGATCGATGCCCCGGCGCACGATCTCCTTGCGCGGCAGCGGCGGACGACCGCGACGGCTTACCGCAAGCGACGGGCGCACTGGCAGTGGCCGGCACTGCAGTACCGCCGTCGTGATCTGTGCGGCAAATGCCTGTTGGGCGGCCGGCTCGGCGAACGCATGCGGGTTGCCTGCGTGCACGTCGAAAGCGCGCTGGGTCAGTGCCACCACCTCACCCACCGCCTGCGGGTTAGACCGCACGTGGGTGGTCCGGTACAGCGCCTGGGTATCCAGCCCCATTCGCACCGCCTGGCCCAGCACCCGCGCCTCGGCCAGGTCCACGCCCAGGAAACGCGCCGGCAACCGTGTGAACCCCTGCATTTCCTGCCGGGGCGCCATCCAGATGTAGCCGTCATCGCCGACCTGCTCGCCTTCCAGCTCGGTATCGCTGCCCGGCAAGGACAGATAAACGCCGAAACGGGCGCTATGCAGCGCGCCGCGATAGGTCACCGTCGCACCGTCCATGCCGTGCAGCACGCTGATGTCGCCAATCTCCAGCGTATTCAAAACCCAGGCCGCATCGCTGCGACCGGTAACCCGCATTTCTCCGTCAATTCCGTTGACCGCGTTTGAGTACGCCTCGAAGTCCGGAAAGGTCAAGGAAGGCATTATTTATAATGAGTGGATAATGTTCGAAATTATGTGCGGAGCGGCCGGGAAAACTCACCGTTCCTCACGAAGGTCGCATACTTTACGCGACCTTGACACCGGTTGTGCACCGCCATTGGTAGGGGGTAAATGTCGCTTTTTTTGGCGGTCTTTACGTAGCGAACGCGCTTCACCGCCCCTAAGAATGTGAACGCCCGGCGGCACCACGAATGGACGGTGGGGGCTGTCCAAACGAAAGGTTGCAGGGCGTGTTTGTTTCGATCCGGGGAAAATATCCGCATCGCGCGGTGTGGCGATGGACTTAATAGAAAGACCGGTTCATCCGGCGTAAGTCCACAGGGCCACCCGAACGGGGGTTGGGCACGGATTGTCCAAGGGGTGTTTTCGTATTACCTGCTGTACGAAAAGGGCCAGATTCCCGATCTGGCCCTTTTCTCTTTCAGGCCGGCGCACTACGCCGGCCCTGCCTCCCCCGCCCTATACCAGCCGCAGCACCGGCTGACCGGACGTCGCAGGTTGCCGCCCGGCCCGGCTGGCCGCGCCGTCCACCTTGAACCCGGCGACGGTGTGCAGCAATTCCGTGGACTGCTCTTCCATGCTGCGTGCCGCCGCAGAGGCCTCTTCCACCAGCGCGGCATTCTGCTGCGTACCCTGGTCGATCTGATCAACCACGATGTTCATCTGGCCCAGGCTGTCACTCTGCTGGCGCGCGGCGTCGCTGATCTCGCGGATCAGTTCGCTGACCCGCTTCACGTTGCCGACAATCTCGTCCATGGTGCGCCCGGCACCTTCCACCTGGCCGGTTCCGATACCAACCTTGTCGACCGAGTCACCGATCAGCTGCTTGATCTCCTTGGCAGCAGTAGCCGACCGCTGCGACAGCGAACGGATCTCCGAGGCCACCACGGCAAAGCCGCGACCGTGCTCGCCCGCCCGTGCGGCTTCGACCGCCGCATTGAGCGCCAGGATATTGGTCTGGAAGGCGATGCCGTCAATCACCCCGATGATGTCGACGATCCGCCGCGACGATTCGTTGATCAGCGCCATGGTGCTGACCACTTCATGCACGACCTTGCCTCCCTGCGCGGCCACATCGACCGCACCGCTGGCCAGCTGGCTGGCCTGGCGGGCATTCTCGGCGGTGCTGCGCACCGTGTCGGCCAGGTCCTTCATCGAGACGGCGGTTTCCTCCAGCGACGCCGCCTGCTGCTCGGTGCGCTGGGAAAGGTCGGCGTTGCCCTGGGCAATCTCACTGGCCCCCAGCGCGATGGTATCGGCGGCGAGCTTGATCTGGCCGATGATGCCGGCCATGGTTTCCATCAGCGCGTTGACGCCGTGGCACAGTTCGGCGATGGGGCCGGTCTTGTCGTCGGTGGCGATCTGATGGGTGAGGTCGCCAGCCTGGGCGGCCGCCACCACCTCGCGGGTCTGCGCTACCGCCGCCTGCAGCGCGTTGGCATCGCGCACCTGTACGGTCACATCAGTGGCGTACTTCACCACTTTGAAGGCGCGGCCGTTCATGTCCATGATCGGATTGTACGAGGCCTGGATCCAGACCTCACGCCCGCCCTTGCCCAGCCGACGGTACTGCCCGGCATCGTATTCGCCGCGGCCCAGCTTTTCCCAGAAGGCACGATATTCCGCGCTGTCGCGACAGGCCGGCTCGACGAACATGCTGTGATGGCGCCCGCGCACTTCTTCCAGGGTGTAGCCCGTGGTGGCCAGGAAGTTGTCGTTGGCGGCCAGAATCCGCCCGTCCAGGCTGAACTCGATCACCGCCTGCGACTTGTTGATGGCTGCCAGTTGGCCGGCGAAATCGGCCGCCTGCATTTTCTGCGCGGTGATGTCGGTGGCGAACTTCACCACTTTGTAGGCATGGCCGCTGCTGTCGAATACCGGGTTGTAGGAGGCCTGTATCCAGATTTCACGCGCCCCTTTGCCGAAACGCCGGTACTGGCCGGCATCGAACTCGCCTCGGCCCAGACGCTCCCAGAAGGCACGGTACTCGGCGGTCTGCACGTGCGCAGGATCGACGAACATTGAATGGTGACGCCCCTGCACCTCTGCCAGCGTGTAGCCCAGCGTCTGCAGGAAGTTGTCGTTGGCCGTGAGAATGGTGCCGTCCAGGGCAAATTCGATTACCGCCTGGACCCGGTGCAATGCCGCCACCTGGGCTTCCAGTTCCTCGCGGTGACGGGTTTGGGCCGAATCGCGGTGCCGGCGCAGGTCGCTGCGGGCGTGGAACAGGGCGCGCCATCCGCGCCACGGCGAAGCCGGCAGTGCCGCGGCACTGCGTTCGGTCAACGGCATCTGCATGCCAGAGATGAGCATTTTTGCGATCCTCGATGTTCGGTTGGCGGATGGGCTACGAAACAACGCAGACGTCCGGGGGCAAACAACGACGTCACTCCAGCCAGCTCCGGATGGAGCAGGCGTAGAAGGGTATCGACTAACTTGAGATAACCTTTAGTAGAAACTCGCCTGATAATGAATTATTAATAACAAAACCAGGTCACAGTTTTATACCGCCCATTCATTCATGTGTGAATCCCCGCGCGGAATCTATATCTCGGGGCCACCGTCATCGAGCGAATCAAGCGGTTCCGGCCCACCATGCACAGGGTCTTCAACCTGCACGTTGTTGCGACCCAGCGCCTTGGCGCGATAGCACTGGGCGTCGGCGGCGGCCACGGCCGCGTCCACGCTGGTGCCGCCGTGGATTGCAGCAATGCCGATGCTGGCCCCCACACCCAGCCGGGTCGTGTCCCAGGGAATAGTGAGTACCTGCAGGGAATGCAGCAGATCGGTGCCGATCCGGCGCGCCCGACGCAGCGAACAGCCGGCCAGAATGACCGCGAATTCATCCCCGCCCAGCCGGGCCACGATGTCCGAATCACGTACGCCATGGCGCAGCGCGTTGGCCACCGCCCACAGCATGGCGTCGCCGGCCAGGTGCCCGTGGGTGTCATTGATGGGTTTGAAGTTGTCCAGGTCGATGAACATCAGCGAGGCGGACTGGCCGGTCCGGGCCACGCGGGTGATGGCCTGCTGCAGGTGAGCCTCGAAGCCACGGCGGTTGGTGAGTTCGGTCAGCGGGTCGACCTCGGCCAGATGACGGGCCTCGCGCTGACGGGCCCGCTGCTGGGTGACGTCGCGGATAACCCAGACCGCGCCGTTGATTTCGCCGTCCTCGTCGCGCAGCCAGGCGCGGGTAAGGTCCACCGGCAGCAGATGAGCCCCCACCGAAAGCAGCAGATCCGAATGCAGGTCCACGGCGTTGCTGTCCGGGTCGAGCAGCACCTCCAGTTCCAGCGGCGAGCGCGGCGCATATTCGGTGGTCAGCTCCACCACTTCCTGGATCAGACTGCCGGTAAACGAGGCGGCCCCCTCCCCGGCCAGGGCGCGGCTGGCGGCGGCATTGGCATATTCGATGCGGCCGCGCAGATCCAGGCTGAGCACCATGTCCGCCACCGCATCCAGAGTGACCCGGGTGCGCTGGGCCGATTCGCGCAGCTGCTGGCTGCTCTGGTGCTGGGCGGTGATGTCCTGGATCTGCGAAACGAAATGCAGTGGCTCGCCATGCGGGGCGCGAACCAGCGACACCGACAGCCGCCCCCACACCAGGTGCCCGCCCTTGCCCAGGTAGCGTTTGGTCATGTGGTAATGGTCGCGTCGCCCGGCCAGCAGATCCTGCACCATGGCCAGATCGGCATCCAGGTCGTCGGGATAGGTAAGGGTCTGGAAGTCGATCTCCAGCAGTTCGGCGCGGGTGTAGCCCAGGATGCCGCACAGCGCGTCGTTGACGTCCAGCCAGCGCCCTTCCAGCGACACCAGGGCCATGCCCAGCGCGGCAGAGTTGAACGCACCAGCGAACTTTTCTGCAGCCAGGTGGGCCTGTTCGCGCACCTCGAGCAAAGGGGTGAGATCCACCGCCATGCCGACGTAGCCCAGCCGCTGGCCATCGCCGCCATTGAGCGGGCTGATGGACAACCGCACCTGGCGATGGCCGCCATCCTTGCGCACGAAGGTCCACTGGTGCGACCAGGTGCCGCTTGCCGCGCGTGCGGTCAGCGCCTCGAATACCGTCGGCACGTGCCCTTCTGCATCGGCCTCGGACTGCAGGTAATCGTGCATTTCATGCGGATCGTGGAACAGGCCGGGGTTGACCCGGCCGATCACTTCTTCGGGCGTGTAGCCCAGCAGCTTCTGCGCGCCGCTGTTGAACAGATTGACCACCCCGTTCACATCGGTGGCGATCACCGCGACTTCGTCCGACGCATCCACCACCGCCTGCAGACGCTGACGCGTGTCGGCGGCGTCCTGGCGGGCGTTCTGCAGGTCGCTCACGTCTGCATGCGCACCGGCCATGCGCAGCGGCCGGCCCTGCGCGTCCCATTCGTACACCCTGCCCCGGTCCTGCACCCAGATCCAGCGCCCGTCCTTGTGTCGCATCCGGCACAGGCTTTCGTACTGCGCGGTGCGTCCCGCCAGGTGCTCACGCAGCAGCGCATTGGACTGCGCCACGTCGTCGGGATGTGCCAACTGCTGGAACGTGTCCGCCGTGATCGGGGCCAGCTCCTCGCGGGTGTAACCGACGATCTGCGCCCAGCGCTCGTTGACCTGCATCTGGTCGGTGCGGCAGTTCCATTCCCAGCTGCCCATGCCGGTGCCGTCAATGATCATTTCCAGACGACGGCGCTCTTCGGCCAGCGCCTGCAGGGCGGCCTGGGCATCCAGCAAAGCGCTCTGTGGTGTCACGCGCGCGCCGCCATGCGGGCGCGGCTTCCCGCGCCACCCTCGACCGGACTGCACTGCCGTGCCTGCTGTTCTGTCATCTGGCCCCTCCGCCAGTTCGCAGCGTACAGGGATTGAAAGCAAAGCGTGATCAAACTTCTGTCAATCTGTCCCCGAAACGACACAGGCCGCCCCGAGGGCGGCGTGTGCAGGGAGCGGTGGCGGGTTCAGCTGCCGCGTTTGGCCCGGGCGAAGGCGTCAGCCAACGCGTTGTTGGCCGGCGGGGCCGAAGTACCCGGGCGCGGGCCACCGCCCTGCGCGCGACCGCCCGGACGCGGGCCTGCTCCATCGCGGCGGCCGCCTCCCATCGGGCGCGTATCGCGCTCACCGGGTGCCCTGGCCGGAGCCGGACTGTCCTCCAGGCGACGGGTCAGGGCGATGCGCTTGCGCGCCACGTCCACTTCCAGCACCTTCACCTTGACGATGTCGCCGGCCTTGACCACGTCGCGCGGGTCTTTGACATAGGTGTCCGACAACGCGGAGATGTGGATCAGGCCATCCTGATGCACACCGATGTCGACGAACGCGCCGAACGCGGCGACGTTGCTGACCACGCCCTCCAGCACCATGCCCGGGCGCAGGTCCTTGATTTCCTCGACACCTTCCGCAAAACGCGCAGCCTTGAACTCCGGGCGCGGGTCGCGGCCGGGCTTTTCAAGTTCCTTCAGGATGTCGCGCACGGTTGGCACGCCAAAGGTTTCGTCGGTGAACTGCTCGGCCTTCAGCCCGCGCAGGAAGCTGCCGTCACCGATCAATGCCTTGATCGGGCGTGCGGTGGCGGCGACGATGCGCTCTACTACCGGGTACGCTTCCGGGTGCACCGACGAGGCGTCCAGCGGCTGGTCGCCGTCAGCGATACGCAGGAAGCCGGCGCACTGCTCGAAGGTTTTGTCACCCAGGCGCGGCACTTTCAGCAGGTCCTTGCGGCGCTTGAACGGGCCGTGCTCGTCGCGGTGGCGCACGATGTTCTCGGCCACGGTCGAGGACAGGCCGGACACACGCGACAGCAGCGCCGCCGAGGCGGTGTTGACGAACACTCCCACCGCGTTCACGCAGTCTTCCACGCGTGCGTCCAGCGCGCGCGCCAGACGGTACTGGTCGACGTCGTGCTGGTACTGGCCCACGCCAATGGCCTTGGGCTCGATCTTCACCAGTTCGGCCAGCGGGTCCTGCAGGCGGCGGGCGATGGACACGGCACCGCGTAGCGATACGTCCAGGCCGGGGAATTCCTTGGCGGCGAACTCGGAGGCCGAATACACCGAGGCACCGGCTTCGCTGACCACGATCTTCTGCAGCTTGGCTTCGCCCAGCAGCTTGATCGCCTCACCGGCCAGCTTGTCGGTTTCGCGGCTGGCGGTGCCGTTGCCGATCGCGATCAGCTCGACGTTGTGCTTGGCGCACAGGTGTTTGATCGTCTGCAGCGACTGCTCCCACTGGCGCTTGGGCTCATGCGGGTAGATGGTCTCGGTGGCAACCAGCTTGCCGGTGGCGTCCACTACGGCGATCTTGCAGCCGGTGCGGATGCCCGGGTCGAGCCCCATCACGGTCTTGGGGCCTGCCGGTGCGGCCAGCAGCAGGTCCTTGAGGTTGTCGCCGAACACTGAAATCGCCTCGGCCTCGGCCTTTTCACGGGCCTGGTTGAACAGGTCCAGCAGCAGGTGCATGTGCAGCTTGGCGCGCCAGGTCAGGCGGCAGGCGTCCAGCAGCCAGCGATCGGCAGCCCGGCCAGCATCGCGGATGCCGGCGTTGAACGCCACGCGGCCTTCGGCATATATGTGCCCGGCTTCGGCATCGCTGCCCGGGTCCAGCTCCAGGAACAGGATTTCCTCGCGACGTGCGCGGAACAGCGCCAGCAGGCGGTGCGAGGGAATCTTCGCCAGCGGCTCGGCATGCTCGAAGTAATCGCGGTACTTGGCCCCTAGCTCTTCCTTGCCTTCGGCTACGCGCGCACGGATGACCCCGTGTTCGCTCAGCCAACCACGCAGTTCTCCGACCAGGGCGGCGTCTTCGCCCCAGCGCTCCATCAGGATGGCCCGGGCCCCTTCAAGCGCGGCCTTGCTGTCGGCCACACCCTTTTCGGCGTCGACAAAACCGGCGGCGAACAGCTGCGGGTCCTGGCTGGGATCGGCCAGCAGCCCGTCAGCCAACGGCTCCAGCCCCGCTTCGCGGGCAATCTGTGCGCGGGTGCGGCGTTTGGGCTTGTACGGCAGGTACAGATCTTCAAGTCGCGACTTAGTGTCGGCGGCGAGGATCTCCCCGCGCAGCTCGTCGCTCAGCTTGCCCTGCTCGTCGATGCTGGCCAGCACCGCCGCACGACGATCTTCCAGCTCGCGCAGGTAGGTCAGGCGCGTTTCAAGGTTGCGCAGCTGGGTGTCGTCCAGGCCGCCGGTCACTTCCTTGCGGTAGCGGGCGATGAACGGGACGCTGGCACCTTCGTCCAGCAACGCGATGGCCGCGCGGGCCTGGGCAGGCTGGGCACCGATTTCATCGGCGATGGTCTGGGCAATCTGCTGGGCGAGCTTGGTATCTGACATTGCTTCCGGCCGGGGCCGCTGTGCGGAAAACCCCGATTGTGGCAATGCCAGCCCGCCGGGGAAACCCGTTGACAATCGCCCGGCGTTGGGGGCGGAACTGCCTCGGCGGTCTAACGATAATACCGGGCCGTGCGCTGGCGCACCGCGTCATCGAGCATGGTTTCCAGCGCCATCACCCGCACGCGGCCAATTCCCTGCAGCTCCATGAAGCGTTCGGTATAGATTTCCGGCCCCTGCGCGGTGTCCGCCTGGGACTTGCTGAAACCCAGGGGCACCACGCCCTTGTCGCCATCCTTGCTACCACCGACATAAAGAACGATTGCCATGTGATGTGTTTCTCCTGATACGTATATCTACAACAGGGTGCAGCTTACGCCACCCATGCTGAAGATTCGGCGTGCAGGCTAATAACGTTTGTTTGCATGCAGATGACGCCGCGATACCGACGTTTTGCTTACACGAAATTAACGTCCAGATAACGTCGTGGGCCACCAGCCCTTCCCGGTCAACGCATGGATGTCGGCCGCGCGCTCGAAGGGATTGCCCGCGCTTACCCCGCCACATGCCAGATATACCGGCAGGTAAAGCGGCCCGAGCACCAGATACTGATAGACATGGGCCCGCTCATGGTCGTGCAGGCCGATCACCGGCTCCGTGCACCAGCCGGCCAGATGGGCATAGGTGCGACACGGCACGTCCAGGCTGGGGCCGGTATGCAGGATCACATTGCCAAGCGTGATCGCTCCGCCCGGCCCCCACGGGTAGTGGCGAAACACGATCGCCAGGTCGCGCCCGCTCCAGTACGGCCGCGCACCGGCGGACATCCCGGCCAGGCCGCCGAGCAATCCGACCAGGGTATTGGGCAGCGTCCACAGCGCACCCAGCCCCTGCAGGAGGCGCAGGGCCGCACGCGACAGGCTCAATCGGCTTCGTTCGGGATGAGCAGCCATAGGATCAGGTAGACCAGAATGCCAGGAAAGGCGGCGGAGGCAATCGACACCACCACGTACAGCACGCGCAGCAGGGTCACGTTCCAGCCAAAACGATGTGCGATGCCGCCCATCACCCCGGCGATCATACGGTCGTTGAGCGAACGCGACAGCGTTCGCGGGGCGGTGTTCATGAGCGGGTCCTCCAACGGTGATTGAAGGCTACGGTAGCGCCCACCGTGTCTACGGCGTGCGTTGGCGCTGGGCCGCCAACCGACTGCCAAACCATGCCGCGGCGGTCTGCTCCGGCTGCCCCGGGCAGGCAATACGGTAGGACTTGCCGCTCATGCTGCTGCGACTGGCGGCACGTTCGATGAACTGTTCGGCGGTGTCCACCTGGTCCTTCTTCAGCAGGTAATCGTACTTGCGCTGCAGATGGGCGCGGGCTTCGGCGGCATCATGCCAACTGCCATTACGCTGGAATCGGCACGAGGAACCGTCCAGGCTGCCGATCAGCCCGGCGATCTCACGGCGGGCGGCGTCGTCCGGTGCCGCGTGTGTGGTCGCCGCAGCCGTGAGCAGCAGGATCACCAAGGTCGTACGCGCAATCATGCCGATCGCGCCTGCAGCCATTCGGTGATGGTGGCCGGTACTTCGCGCTGGGCGCGACCGGACACGTAGATACCGATATGCCCCCCGCGGAAGCTGCTTTCGCTGTAGTCCGTGCTGCCGACCCGGCCGCGCAGCGCGCGCGAGGCATCGGGTGGGACCAGGTGGTCCTGCTCGGCGTAGATGTTGAGAACCGGCAGCGTCACCTGCGCCAGGTCCACGGTTTCGGTGCCGATGCGCACGCCGTCATGCATCAACCCGTTGCCCTGGTAGAACTGCTTGATGAAATCACGGAAGGCTTCGCCGGCCAGATCGGGCGAATCAAAGATCCACTTTTCCATGCGCAGGAAATCCTCGAGCGCGGCCTTGTCATCCAGGATATCCAGCAGCCCGACGTACTTCTGCACGTTGAGCCGGAACGGCTTGAGCATCAGGTAGCTGGCATTCATCAAGTCGGCCGGGATGTTGCCCAGCGTATCCACCAACAGGTCCACGTCCACATGCCGCGCCCAGTGCGAGAGCATGTTGTCAGCCGTGTGGAAGTCCACCGGGGTGACCATGGTGATCAGGTTGGCCAGCTTGTGCTGGCGCAGCGCGGCATAGCACAGCGCGAACACGCCGCCCTGGCAGATACCGAGCATGTTGATGGGGTTGCCGTCATGCGCCGCGAGCAGATGGTCCACCGCACCGTCAACAAAGCGCAGCAGGTAGTCCTCCAGGGTCTGGTAGCGCTCGGACCGGTTCGGGTAGCCCCAGTCCAGCACATACACGTCATGGCCCAGCGCCAGCAGCCGCTGGACCAGCGAGCGGTCGGCCTGCAGGTCGACCATGTAGGGCCGGTTGACCAGCGCGTACACGATCAGCAGCGGAGTGCGATGCAGCGGTGGCTGCTCGCCGACGAAGCGATACAGACGCACCTTGCCGTCGCGCCAGACCTCCTCGCGAGCCGTTGCACCGTAATCCACGTCTTCCACCGACGGCAGCAGCTTCAAGCCGTCCATCAGCTTGCGCTGCATGGACAGGGTTTCCTGCAGCAGGTCTTCGGCGTTGAAACCGAGCGGCCCCTTCATGGCTTGGGCTTCCTGGGGGTGGATCTGGCACCGCGTAGCGACGCAGGGCGTCGCTCTACGGGCGTGTTGGTTCTGGATTCCGATCTGGGTCCGGACTTCGGTTTCGGTTTGACTGTGGGTGCCGGAGCCTGCGCGGCTGCCATGCGCCGTACCATCCGTTCCAGCTCGGTGATACGCCGGTGCGCGGCATCCATTTCGGTGCGGGTGGGCAGCCCCAGCGCTTCGCAGAGCCGCTCTACTTCATGCTGCGCCGCCCCGCGCAGACGCATCTGTGCATTACCCAGCGACGCATAGACCTGCTGGAAGGGCTCGGACAACGCCACTTTGGCGTAGGCCTCTTCGGCCGCCTCGATCCACAGATCGAACATGGCCCGGGCACTGGTCAGCTGGTTGCCAGGCTGCTCGTGTTCGGCCAGGCGCTGTTCGAACAAGGCATAGGCGTCGTCCAGCGCCTGCCGGATCTGGTCCACGTAGGCGCGGGCATGTTCCTGGAAATCCTGCTGTGCGCGCATCAGCGCCTGCCAGCGCGCCTGGTGCTCGCGTGCCGGACCAAAGGCAGGGCTCTGCAGCCAGGGCTCCAGATCTTTCTGCAGCCGCTCGAGCAGGGCCAGCAGGTCAGGTCCGCCGGCCTGGGTATGGCCACGCGCGCCCTGCAGCATCCACTTCAGCATGCCGTCGCCCTGCCCCTCCACGGTCTGCCGCCAGGCCTGGGCAATGTCGGCGCTGGTGGCATCCTGGCCGGCAAACTGCGCCGCCACCGCCTGCATGGTGCCGTACCAGCCACCGGCCTGCTCGCGGAAACGGTGCACCGCATCATCGGCCTGACGATTGCCGGGCGCATGCCCGGACGCGGACATCAACTGCGCCCAGCCCTCGATCGTCTGCTGCCAGCTGCCAGGAGCGCGCCCGCCCTCACTGCCAGCGGTGCCGGCCGCCTGGCGCAGCGCGTCGCCCCAGGCACTGAAGTACTGGCGCGCCAGCGCCTCGAAATCTCCTGCGTCGTGGTTACCGCCGGCGCTGCTGCTCATGGCTTGGGAATTCGCAGGGTTTTGCTGATCATCAAAGAACCGGACAGCGCGAACAGCAGCACCAGCGGGTGTAACTGCCACGGGCCCACCTGCCATCGGCCCAGCCACAGGTCCGGTCCAATGGCCCCCAGGCTCGCGGCCACGGCCAGCACGACTACCAACGCCAGGCTGGTGGGAATGGGCGTGCCTTCGAAGTACGGGACCTTGTCGCCCTCACCGGCCAAGGCTTCGGCGGTGACGTTGTAGCGCGCAAGACGGCTCACGCCGCAGCACACGAAGTAGCTCAGTACCAGCCAGTCCCAACCGCCCTGCATGCCGCAGGCATAAGCCAGCGCCGCCGGGGCCACCCCGAACGAGATCACGTCGGACAGCGAATCCAGCTCGCGGCCCAGGGTGGAACTGGACTTGCGCCAGCGTGCAATGCGGCCGTCGAGTGCGTCGAAGATGAAAGCCAGCGGGATCAGCGCCATGCCCCACAACAGGTAGCTGCGCTCGCCATCCTGCAGGTAGCGCATGGCGGCGAACACCGCGCCTGTGCCGCAGAAGGCGTTGGCGAGGGTGAACCAGTCGGCCAGCTGGAACTCGCGCAGCATCGAGAAGTGACGTTTCATGGAAGCTCGAGGAACGGTAGTGCGGAAAGAGTACCGCGAGCAGCCCAGACCGTGACAGCCTTCACCGTACGGTGCCTTCGCATCGCGCTCACACAATGCCGACTTGCGGTGAATTTTTCACCACCCATCTTGACAGCGAGGGGAGCCGGGGGCCGTCGGCGTTTATCCACAAACTTGCCCACCGCTCATCCACACCCCCTGTGCATAAGTAGAGCCGGGCTTGCCCGGCTACGCGCACATCAGCCGGGCAAGCCACGCCGCAGCAGCAACGACGCGCCCCTTTGACGAACGCGTCGCCACGCGCCCGGACAATGAACGACCGACGTCACAACCGCGTATAAGACCACGACTCCATGCTGCCGTCCCTATACGGCATCACCCCGTGGAACGGGCGCGGGTCGGCGTCGAACACCAGCGGCAGGAACTGGCGGTCGCCCTCCCACATCGGCAGGGTGTCCAACTTGTCCACGTCCACCCACTCCAGGGTGCCCTCCGGATTGGCCGCCAGCGGGGTGCCGGTGTAGTCATCAATGACGAACACGAAACCGAACCAGTCCTCGCCGTGCTTGCCAAAGCCCGGCCAGCTGATGGTGCCGCGCAGGCGCATGCTGCCGCAGTCGATGCCGGCCTCTTCCTGTATTTCCCGGCGCATGCCGGCGGCCACGTCCTCGTCGCGCTCGACTTTGCCGCCGAGGCCGTTGTACTTGCCCAGGTGATGGTCACCGGGGCGGGCGTTGCGGTGGATCATCAGCACTTGCCCGCCATCGGGCGAAAGCACGTAGCCAAGGGTGGCCACGATGGGGGTGTAAGGCATGGTGTACGGGTTCTTTGGGAGGTAAAAGTTGGTTTATGCGGCAAGGAGCAGCCAGGCAAGCCCGGCTTTACGCGGTGGCGTGCGGGATTTCGGCGAGGGCCGGAACCAGGTCGCCGTCCCGGCGCAGGGTGGCGACGCCGTGGCCGCGTTCGGCCAGGTACTCCAGCCATTTGCCCAGGAAAGTGTTCATGCGCATGCGGTGGCTGATCAGCTCGGCGGGCGGCGGGTACATCCCGACCACGTCCTGCCACCGCCGGCCCACGTAGCAATGCGTGGTTTCGGCCTGTCGGGCGTCACGGTACAGGCGCACATACGCCGAGGGGTCCGGCTGGCCAGTCACCGGGTCGGCGAAATTGTAGGTCAGGCGTAATTCCACGGTGTAGCGGTGGCATTCGATCACGTCCAGGCGCACGTCCAACCCGTCGCCAACCGAGGAGACGTAGCTGCCCGCAGCCAACTCGGACGGGGCGAACAGCCGCACCAGATGCCGGTAGTTTTCCGCGTACAGGCCCATCAGCCAGCTCAGCCGGCTGAGTCGGGGAATGCGTTCGATGCGGGGCGATGCCTGGGCCATGAAACCGATCCTACACGTTGGTAGATCAAACGTGGGGATGGATGAGACCGGCCAAAAGGGCTACCGGGGAAAGAGCAGCCGGGCAAGCCCGGCTCTACGCGGAAGGATCTGAGGTAGAGCCGGGCTTGCCCGGCTCCGGATCAATAGTGCTCGCGCTGCAGCCCCAGGGTCGCCAGCACCTTGCTGGAAATCTCCTCGATCGAGGTATGCGTGGTGCTCAGGGTCGGAATGCGCTCCATCCGGAACATCGTTTCAGCCGCTGCCACCTCGCGCCGGCAGGTGTCCAGGTTGGCGTAGCGCGAATTGGGGCGGCGCTCCTGGCGGATCTGCTGCAGCCGGTCGGGGTCGATGGTCAGCCCGAACAGCTTGTGCCGGTAGGGGCGCAGCCGGGGCGGCAGGCGGTCGCTTTCCAGGTCCTCGTCGGTCAGCGGGTAGTTGGCCGCGCGCACCCCGAAATGCAGGGCCAGGTAGATGCAGGTCGGGGTCTTGCCAGCGCGTGAAACCGCTACCAGGATCACGTCGGCATCGTCGTAGTTGATGGCGATGCCGTCGTCGTGGCTGAGCGCGAAGTTCATCGCGTTGATGCGCCGGTGGTAGGTCTCGAAGTCCACCATGCCGTGCGCCTGACCGACCCGGGAATGCCGGTTTACCGCCAGCTCACGCTCCAGCGGCTCGATGAAGGGGGCGAAAACGTCGAGCATCAGCCCCCCGCTTTCAGCCAGGATCATGCTCAGGCTGCTGTCCACGCAGGAGCTGACCACGATCGGCCTGACCTGGTAGCGCTCCCCCGCCGCCCGAATCCTTTCA
Source organism: Stenotrophomonas maltophilia (assembly GCA_050983615.1). GTDB lineage: Bacteria > Pseudomonadota > Gammaproteobacteria > Xanthomonadales > Xanthomonadaceae > Stenotrophomonas > Stenotrophomonas maltophilia_AZ. The sequence continues at coordinate 2,584,226 of CP158958.1, forward strand.
CAGGCTTCCCGCGCTTTTTCGGGGTCGTCGACGAATGACATGCGGTCGGTAATGAAGCTGAATCCGGAGAACTGGGTCAGCAGGCTATGCCCAATGGTTTCAGCGGTGATACCGGTTCCATCGGATACGTAGAAGACCGGACGGATCATCGTCATGTGCCTTTGAACCCCTCTGAAGCCTAAAAAGGCCGTCGATACAAGCTTGTGCCGACGGCGGTCTGCCCGGCATCATATCGGCTTCTTCCTACGGACGTGGCCATCCAGCCCGCCTCGGGCGATGGCCAAACGGAGCATCGCGCTTGAACGAGAACATCCTGTGGTTGCACGAACTGCGCCTGGCCGACCTGGCTCGCGTGGGCGGCAAAAATTCGTCGCTTGGCGAAATGATCGGCAATCTGGCCGGTCTGGGGGTTTCGGTCCCCGGCGGTTACGCAACCACCGCTGAAGCCTTCAAGGACTTCATCGCCCATAACGATCTTTCCAAGCGCATTTTCGACAAGCTGGCCACGCTGGACGTGGAAGATGTCACTGCGCTCACCGCCGCCGGCAAGGAGATCCGCAGCTGGGTGATCGATGCCCCGCTGCAGCCGCAGCTGGATCAAGACATCCGCACCGCGTACGCCAAGCTGAGCGCCGAGAACGGTGGCGGCGACGTGGCCGTGGCGGTGCGCTCTTCGGCCACCGCCGAAGATCTGCCCGACGCCTCGTTCGCCGGGCAGCAGGAAACCTTCCTCAACGTCACCGGTGCCGACGATGTCGTGCTCAAGGTGAAGGAAGTGTTCGCCTCGCTGTACAACGACCGCGCCATTGCCTACCGCGTGCACCACGGTTTCAAGCATGAAGACGTGTTCCTGTCTGCGGGCGTGCAGCTGATGGTGCGTTCGGGCGTGGGTTCGTCCGGCGTGCTGTTCACCCTGGACACCGAATCGGGCTTCCGCGACGTGGTGTTCGTCACCTCGAGCTTCGGCCTGGGCGAAATGGTCGTGCAGGGCGCGGTCAACCCGGACGAGTTCTACGTCTACAAGCCCACCCTGACCGCAGGAAAGCCGGCCATCCTGCGCCGCTCGCTGGGCAGCAAGGCGATCCGCATGGTGTATTCGGACGTGCCGGGTGAGCGTGTGCGCACGGAAGACACCCCGGCCGAACTGCGCCGCACCTTCTCGATCAGCGACGAAGACGTGCAGGAACTGGCCAAGCAGTCGCTGGTCATCGAAAAGCACTACGGCCGCCCGATGGACATCGAGTGGGCCAAGGACGGGGTCAGCGGCAAGCTGTTCATCGTGCAGGCCCGCCCGGAAACGGTGAAGTCGCGCAGCCACGCCACCCAGATCGAGCGCTTCGCGCTGACCGAAAAGGGCGGCAAGGTGCTGGCCGAGGGCCGCGCCGTGGGTGCGAAGATCGGCTCGGGCGTGGCCCGCGTGGTCAAGACCCTGGACGACATGAACCGCGTGCAGCCCGGCGACGTCCTGATTGCCGACATGACCGACCCGGACTGGGAACCGGTGATGAAGCGGGCGTCGGCCATTGTGACCAACCGTGGTGGCCGCACCTGCCACGCTGCGATCATCGCGCGTGAACTGGGCGTGCCGGCCGTGGTTGGCTCGGGCAACGCGACCAAGGTCATCGAAGACGGCCAGCAGGTCACGGTCAGCTGCGCCGAAGGCGATACCGGCTTCATTTACGAAGGCACCCTCGCCTTCGATCGCACCACCACGGACCTGGGCAACATGCCGCCGGCTCCGCTGAAGATCATGATGAACGTGGCCAACCCGGAACGTGCCTTCGACTTCGGCCAGCTGCCGAACGCCGGCATCGGCCTGGCCCGCCTGGAAATGATCATCGCCAGCCACATCGGTATCCACCCGAACGCGCTGCTGGAATACGACCGCCAGGATGCGGCCACCAGGAAGAAGATCGACGAGAAGATCGCCGGTTACTCCGACCCGGTCGGCTTCTATGTGGACCGCTTGGCCGAGGGCATTGCTACACTGACCGCCTCGGTCGCCCCGAACCCGGTCATCGTGCGCCTGTCGGACTTCAAGTCCAACGAGTACGCCAACCTGATCGGCGGCAACAACTACGAGCCGCACGAAGAAAACCCGATGATCGGCTTCCGCGGTGCCAGCCGCTACGTCGACCCGAGCTTCGCTGCCGCCTTCGCGCTGGAATGCAAGGCCGTACTGCGCGTTCGCAACGAGATGGGCCTGGACAATCTCTGGGTCATGATTCCGTTCGTGCGCACGCTGGAAGAAGGCCGCAAGGTGGTGGAAGTTCTCGCCCAGAACGGCCTGAAGCAGGGCGAGAACGGTCTCAAGATCATCATGATGTGCGAAGTGCCTTCCAACGCACTGCTCGCCGATGAGTTCCTGGAGATCTTCGACGGCTTCTCGATCGGCTCCAACGACCTCACCCAGCTCACTCTGGGCCTGGACCGCGACTCCTCGATCGTGGCGCACCTGTTCGACGAACGTAACCCGGCGGTCAAGAAGCTGCTGTCGATGGCGATCAAGGCCGCCCGCGCCAAGGGCAAGTACGTCGGCATCTGCGGCCAGGGCCCGTCGGACCACCCGGATCTGGCCGAATGGCTGATGCAGGAAGGAATCGAGTCGGTGTCGCTGAACCCGGACACCGTGGTCGACACCTGGCTGCGCCTGGCCAAGTTGAAGGCCAACAGCTGAGCCCTGCCCTGACATGATGTTCATCGCGGTCAGTTCACACTGATTACATCCAAAGCCCCGCCCTATGCGGGGCTTTGTTTTTCCAGCCTCACCCCGGAGACCCCATGCTCGCCACTGCCGCGCCAATCACCACGCCCGCCTTCTTCCGCCAATGGAACTGGCAGCACATTCTGGAAACCTATGGCGTGCCGCTGCTGTCGGCGCTGGTGGTGCTGCTGATCGGGCTGTGGCTGGCGCGCCGCCTCTCCAACGTGATGCCGCGCGCGACCGCGCGGGTGGGAGTGGACCCCATGCTCGGCACCTTCCTGCGCAATGTGGTGTATGCCGCCGCGCTGGTGATTGTGGTGGTGCTGGCGATTGCCACGCTGGGCGTGCCGGTGTCACCGCTGCTGGCGGTGCTGGGTACTGCCGGCCTGGCAGTGGGCCTGGCGTTGAAGGACTCGTTGTCCAACATCGCCTCGGGCGTCATGCTGGTGACGCTGCGCCCGTTCCGCGTGGGCGATGTGGTCACCGTCGCCGGGCAGACGGGCAGCGTGCGCGAGGTGCGTATTTTCCAGACCGTGATCACCGGCGCGGACAACCAGCACACCACCATTCCCAACAACCTGATTACCGCTGCACCCATCATCAATCTGACCGCTGAGCCCACCCGCCGCGTGGAGCTGGTGATCGGCATCGGTTATGAAGACAACATCCAGTTGGCCCGCGATACCGCGCTTGCGCTGGTGAAGGCCGATCCACGTGTGCTGGAAACCCCGGCTCCGGACGTGGTGGTGTACGAGCTGGGCGCGCACTCGATCAATCTGGGCATACGCTGCTATGTGAAATCCGCAGACTGGTTCGGGACCAAGGTGACCTTGCTGGAGCAGATCAAGCTGGGGTTTGACCAGGCCGGGATCAACATCCCGTATCCGCAGCAGGACATGCATCTCTATCTGCATGGGAAGGATGGTGGCACCGTGAGCGCGGATGCATTGATTCGCGATCATTGATATCGGGCATCACACAATGACACGCATGGCGTGTCACTACAGGGCCCGAATCTTCCGTAGTGACGCGCCATGCGCGTCATTGCGCGATGTCGGAAACCCCGTGATGACGCGCCACGCGCGTCATCACGTTGCGTCGCCCTGCCCCGCCACCGCCGCATATGCCGAGCGCACGGTTTCATACCCATACGTGCGTTCCAGCCGGCGCACGATGAAATGACCACGTGCCATATCCTGGTAGTAATCGGTGAACATGGTGTTGAGCGCAGCCCCGGCCACCGCGCCGACAATCGGCACCGCCTGCGCGGCAAACTTCTCGGTGACCACCACGCCAAAGCGCGCGGCCACCTTCTCCACGATCTTGGCCAGCCATTTGCCCGCTTCCTTGGGCGTCAACCCAATCATCACCCCGCCACCGCCCACGGCCACGCCTGTCAGTTCGGCTGACAGATGCCGCATGACCTCGGCGGTGAACCCGCGGGTGATGTAGTAGCCGGTCTCACTGGCATCGTCCTGTCCGGAATTGCCACCCAGCGCGAATACTTCCAGACAGGCATGGCGGGTGGCCATGTCACTCATGTCGAAACCTTCGCTGCGGGCCACGTCGGCGACCGCACGCATCATGATGGTGGTGGACACCGGCAGTTCGACGAACAGCGCGGTGAACCCGAACGCCCCGCCCACCGCGCCGGTGGCCGCTGCGGCCGCTTTGTGCCAGCGCGTGGACGCGGCCTTGCCCGGAGTGTTGTCCATGCTCCACAACGCCGCCTGGGCCGACTTGAACAACGCCGCCTCGACCGCGCCGTGAATCCGCCTGGAGACCGACTTCGGCAGCTTGTTCACCGCGAACTCGAGCGGCGAACCGATCAGGTTGGCCATCTTGGCGGTCAGCGTGGGCGATTCCAGCAGCGCTACAGCCCTGCGCAGGTCAGCGTAGTCCTGCGAGGTGGGCAGGATGTGGGACTGCAGCGGCGGTGGGACCGCAGGCAATGAGGTGGTCATGGCCCGGATCATAGCGCTGCATTGTTGAACGAACCGTTGTTGCGCGGGTACCGACCCACGGTCGGTACCCACCGATGGGACGACGCCGCCACGTCACGACCGTTGGTCGTGACGGCCTTACGCCTGCAGCCCCGACAACGCGCCCATGAACTGCCGGTAATGGCGCAACTCGGCAATGGAATCATGCACATCGCTCAGCGCGGTATGGCTGGCGGTCTTGCCGACCCCGGCCGCCACGCTCGGAGCCCAGCGCCTGGCCAGTTCCTTCACGGTGGACACGTCCAGGTTGCGGTAGTGGAAGTACTTCTCCAGGCGCGGCATTTCACGGTGCAGGAAACGGCGGTCCTGGCAGATCGAGTTGCCACACATCGGCGAGGCCCCGGCACGGATCCACTGCGCCAGGAAGTTCACGGTCTGCGCTTCGGCCTGGCCCAGAGTCACCTGGCTGTCCACCACACGCTGCCACAGCCCGGAACGGCGATGCTGGTTGCGGTTCCATTCGTCCATGGCTTCCAGTCGCTCCACCGGGTGGTGAATGGCAAATTCCGGGCCCTCGGCCAGCACGTTCAACTGCGCGTCGGTCACCACCGTGGCGATCTCGATGATCGAGTCGTTGTCGGTATCCAGACCGGTCATCTCCAGATCGATCCAGATCAGTCGTTCGCCTTCCGCGCCGTTGTCGGCCATGTGTTCAAACTCGTTTACGAAAGCACCATGATACCGTTAACCCCGCTGCGCTTCCGGCATTTCTGCGGGCCGGCCAACGGCCGGCCGTCAGCCCGGCGTCAGCAGCAGCGGCGGCTTGCCGCGCTTGGCGCGGAAATAGTTGGTCAGCCGGGTGCTGGCCTCTTTCGCCAGCACCCCACCGTGCAGCTCCACGCGGTGGTTATGCCGTGGGTCTTCGAGCAGATTGAACACGCTGCCGCAGGCACCGGTTTTGGGGTCGGTCGCAGCGAACACCAGCCGCGCCACGCGTGCATGCACCACCGCCATCGCGCACATCGCGCACGGCTCCAGCGTTACGTACAGGGTACTGCCGAGCAGCCGGTGATTGCCCAGCGCCTTGCCAGCCTGACGCATGGCCACGATCTCGGCGTGTGCACTCGGATCATGCTCGGCGATGTTCAGGTTCCAGCCTTCGCCCAGCAGTTCACCCTCGCTTCCGACCAGCACCGCGCCGACCGGAATCTCGTTGAACTCACGCTCAGCACGCGCGGCAAGCGCCAGCGCCTGCTGCATCCAGTATTCGTCCTGGTCGTGCACCGGCACGCCCAAGGGGGGCGGCGGTGGCAGGCGTTCAACCATGGCCGTTGGCCTTGCGCAGGAATGCCTCGAATGCGGCCAGCGTGGCTTCGCTGACGTGATGCTCGATACCCTCGGCGTCGCGCCGGGCCGAATCGGGATCCACGCCCAGCGCCAGCAGGAAGCGCTCCACCGTCTGGTGGCGGGCGCGCACCTCCACTGCCAGCTGCTCTCCGGCCGGGGTGAGGAACACGCCGCGATAGGGGCGCTGCACCGCCCAGCCCTCCTTGACCAGCCGCTTGAGCGCCTTGGCCACCGTGGGTTGGGCAACGCCCAGCCGGGTCGCAATGTCGACCTGGCGGGCCTCGCGGCCATCGGCAATCAGGTCCGCAATCAGCTCCACATAATCTTCAACCAGCTCCGAACGGCGCGCTTCACGCACCTGCGCGAAACCCTCCACATGAACCTGGGCGTCGATCAAGGGGGCGGGCTTGCGGCTGCTGCTCGGCATGCGGGCAATGGTCCGTGGCGGGGCCGGTGATGAGGTGGCGTGTAGTCTAGCGCAGCCGGCTCCCCTGCCCCACCGGCGGCTCAGCCGCGCATGCGACGCTGCAGCCGGGTCTCGAACAGCACTTCGCCGTCCAGATTGCGTGCCACCAGTGCGCCACCGTGTGCGCGGGCGAACTCGTGGGCGATGAACAGCCCCAACCCCAGGCCCCGGCTGTCGTGGAAACTGGCCTTGAACGGCTCGAACAGGCGCGGCAGCAGCGCTTCTGGAATCTGGCCCCGGTTGCGCACCTGCAGCAGAAGCGATTCACCCGGATTGCCGCGCACCTGCACCAGTACCGGCGCGTCTCCCCCGTGAAGCACCGCATTGCCGACCAGGTTGGACAGCAGCTGCGCCAGGCGGTCAGGGTCGCCGTGCAGGCAGGTGTCGCCTTCGATATGCAGTTCGATCCGGGCCTGGGGGTGCGCCCGCGACAGCTCTGCCACCACGACCCCGGCCACTTCGGCCAGATCACAGTCGCTGTGATGGATACGCAAGCCGCCGCTGCGGATGCGCGAGAAGTCGAGCAACTGCTCGACCATGCGCCCCATGCGCTCGGCACTGTTTTCCAGGTGCACCAGCGTCTGCTGGACCTGCGGGTCGTCGGGCAGGTCCAGCGACAGTTTGTCGGCACACAGCAGAATCGCCGACAGCGGGGTGCGCAGATCGTGGGTCAGCACCGCCATCATGGTCTCATTGAGCTTGAGTGCGTGCTCGAGCGCCTGGTTGCGCGCCTTCAGCAACTGCTTCTGCTGGTACAGCTCAATGAACACATTGACCTTGCTAAGGATCACCTGTGGCTCGATCGGCTTGTGCAGGAAATCCACCGCACCGCTTTCGTAGCCCTTGAACGCGCGTACCGGGTCATTCGGCGAGGCAGTGAGGAAGATGATCGGCACATCGCGGCTGCGGGTGGAGCCGCGCATCAGTTCGGCCAGCGAGAAACCGTCGATCTCGGGCATGTGCACGTCCAGCAGCGCCAGCGCCACATCGTGCTCCAGCAGCAGCTCCAGCGCCTGCGCGCCCGAGGCGGCACACAGGATGTTCAGGCCGTCGCGTCGCAGCAGCGCCTCCATGGCTACCAGGTTCTGCGGAATGTCATCGACAATCAGCAGGTTCACGCAGTCGGTCGGCGCGTTCAACGCAGTGGGCTCGATCAGATTCATCGGGCAAGACCCTTGATACGTGTACAGATGGAAGAAAGCGGCAGCACCGCGTCGGCACCGGCATGGGCCAGCGCGGCCGCCGGCATGATCGGCGAGAAAGCGTCGTCCGGGCATTGAATCCACGCATGGCCGCCGGCCTGACGCACTGCCGCCACGCCGGCGCTGCCGTCATTGCTGGCACCGGTGAGCAGGACAGCCAGCACGCCTGCACCGAACACCTCGGCCGCGCTTTCAAACAGCGGGTCGATCGCCGGGCGCGAGTACAGCACCGGGGCATCCACCGAAAGCGCCAGCGTCGTGGCATCCTCGACCAGCAGATGATAGTCCGGCGGGGCGAAGGTGACCGTGCCCGGCAGCAGCGGCTGCTTGTCGTCGGCCTCGCGGACCGGTAGTGGGCAACGCACGTCGAGCAGATCGACGATGCGGCTGGGCCGGTCGCGCGGCAGGTGCAGCACCACCAGCACAGGAAGCGAGAGGTCTTCAGGCAGGGCCGCCAGCAGCGTCTGCAGCGCGCTCACACCGCCCGCAGAGGCACCCACCACCAGCAGCTTGAAGTCCATGCGCGGCTCGGCGGACATGCTCATGCCAGCTTCCGGTACAGGCGCTGCTCGCGCGCGCAGGCTTCAAAGTCACTGGCATGCTCGCCGAACTGCAGGGATTCCTTGCTGCCCAGCCCCAGAAAACCCTTATGCACGAGCGCCTCGTGGAACAGGCCGATCGCCCGGTCCTGCAGCGCACGCTGGAAGTAGATCAGCACGTTGCGGCACGACACCAGGTGCACTTCCGAAAACACCGTGTCGGTCGCCAGACTGTGGTCGGCGAATACGATGTTGCGCTTGAGCGCACGGTCGAACACCACGCTGCCATAGCCACTGCTGTAGTAGTCCGACAGCGACGCGGTGCCGCCCGCGGCCAGGTAGTTGCGGCTGAACTGGGCCAGGCGGTCCAGGCTGAAAGCACCGGCCTCGGCGGCTTCCAGCGCCTCAGGATTGATATCGGTGGCGTAGATGATGGTGCGGTCGAGCAGCCCCTCCTCGTGCAGCAGGATGGCCAGTGACCAGACCTCTTCGCCAGTGCTGCAGCCGGCAATCCAGACCTTGATCGACGGGTAGGTGCGCAGCACCGGAATGGCGTGTTCGCGAAGTACCTTGAAGTATGCCGGGTCACGGAACATCTCCGAGACCTGCACGGTAAAGAACTGCATGGCCTGCGCGAAGGTTTCGGGCTCACTCAGCAGGCGGTGCTGCAGCGCCCCCAGGTTCTCGCAGTCGAAGCGGGCCATCGCATGGCGCATGCGCCGGCGCAGCGAGGCCAGCGCATACTCGCGGAAATCATAGTGATAGCGCTGGTATACCGCCTCCAGCAGCAGCTTCAGCTCCAGGTCGAACAGCTCCGTCTCATTCATCGGCGCGAGCACCACACACGGCACAGGGAGACCAGCTTGTCCACGTCAATCGGCTTGGAGATGTAGTCGTTGGCCCCAGCCTGCAGACAGTGCTCGCGGTCATCCGGCATGGCTTTGGCGGTCAGCGCAATGATCGGCAGGTCGCGCCAGCGCGCCTCGCGGCGGATTTCGCGCATCGCAGTCAGCCCGTCCATCTCGGGCATCATGATGTCCATCAGCACCAGGTCGACTTCGGGGCCCAGCTTCTCCAGCGCCTCGCGACCGTTGCGGGCGATTTCCAGCTTTACCCCCAGCGGCTCAAGCACGCTGGACAAGGCGAAGATGTTGCGCACGTCGTCTTCTGCCAGCAGCACGGTGCGCCCATCCAGCACCGCATCACGGCGGCGGGCCTCGCGCAGCAGGCGCTGCTGGTCGGTAGGCAGCGAGGCTTCGACGCTGTGCAGGAACAGGGTCACCTCGTCCAGCAGGCGCTCGGGTGAGCGCGCGCCTTTGATGATGATGCTCTTGGAATAGCGCCGCAGGCGCTGTTCTTCGTCCCGGGTGAGCGCACGACCGGTGTAGACAATCACCGGCGGGAACGACAACGACTCATTGGCCGCCATGTGCTCGAGCAGGTCGTAACCGGTGCCGTCGGGCAGCGCCAGGTCGGTCACCATGCAGTCGAAGGTGGACCCGGACAGGGCGGCCATCGCCTCGGCGATGGTGCCCACGCCGACGATCTCGAGCTGGTCGCGGCCCAGCAACAGCTTCAGATTGGAGCGCAACTCGCTGTCGTCCTCAACGATCAGCAGGCGACGAACGTCGCGCTGGTTGGTGGCTTCCAACTGCTGGATGGCTTCGGCCAGGCGCTCGCGCGTGGCCGGCTTGATCACATAACCGATCGCGCCCAGTTCCAGCGCCACCTGCGAGCGTTCCAGGCCACTGACCACGTGGACCGGAATGTGCCGCGTGGCCGGGTCACGCTTGAGACGTTCCAGTACGCTCAACCCGGATACGTCCGGCAGACCGATGTCGAGCAGGATGCCGTTCGGGCGAAGTTCGGCAGCCAGGGTCAGCGCTTCCTCGGCGGTCTGGGCAACCACGCAGTCAAAGTCGAGCTCGTGCGCCATCTGCACCAGCGCGCTGGCGAACGCGGCATCGTCTTCCACGGCCAGGATCATGCGCCCGGCACGGCTGCGGCGACCCCGGTCGTCGATCACACGCGGGTTATCGCTGCCAGGCACGGAGGGCGCAGCAGCCGCGGCCGGGGCGGCTTTGGCCACTGCGGTCGGCTGGCGCACATCCGACGCAGCATGTGCCTGGCCCAAGGTCTCGCCGTTGTTTGCGATCAGCGGCAGCTCCAGAGTGAAGCTGCTGCCCCGTCCAGGTTCGCTGACCACGCTGATGCTGCCGCCCATGCGCGCGGCCAGGTCGCGTGAGATCGACAGGCCCAGCCCGGTGCCGCCATAACGGCGGCGGGTGCTGCCGTCGGCCTGGCGGAAGGCCTCGAAGATGACTTCGGTCTGCGCCTGCGGGATACCGATGCCGGTGTCGGTCACGGTGAACTGGATGCGACCGGAAGCCGTGCCGCGCACACTAAGCGTCACGCTGCCGTGCTCGGTGAACTTCACCGCATTGGCCAGCAGGTTCTTCAGTATCTGCTGCAGGCGCTGGCTGTCAGTCACCAGCTGGGCGGGCGCGTCAGCGTCGGCCTGCAGCACCAGGCCCAGGCCCTTCTGCTCAGCCAGCGGCTGGAAGGTTTCCTTCAACCGCTGCAGCACGCTGGACACCGCCACATTCTCGTCGGTCAGCTCCACATGTCCGGCCTCGATGCGCGACAGGTCCAGAATGTCGTTGATCAACGCCAGCAGATCGTTGTTGGAGGAATGGATGGCCTGTGCGTACTTGACCTGCTCTTCAGTCAGGTTGGCGTCCTTGTTGTCGGCCAGCAGCTTGGCCAGGATCAGCGCACTGTTGAGCGGCGTGCGCAGTTCATGCGACATGTTGGCCAGGAATTCGGATTTGTAGCGCGAGCTGGCTTCCAGTTCGTTGCTGTTCTGGACCAGCTGGGCCTGGGCCAGCAGCAGCGCCTGCTGACGCGACTCCAGTTCGTGGGTGCGCTCTTCCAGCTGGACGTTGGTCTGTTCCAGCTCCACCTGCTGCTGTTCCAGGCTGGCCTGGGAGTGCAGCAGGCTGCGGCTCTGTTCTTCCAGTTCCTCATTGGCCACCCGCAGTTCTTCCTGCTGGGTCTGCAGCTCTTCGCTCTGCCGCTGGGTTTCTTCCAGCAGTTCCACCAGCTGCTCGCGCAGCAGGGCCGCACGCAAGGCCACCCCGATCGGTTCGGCTACCTGGGTGAGCAGGTCCAGTTCCAGCGCACGCGCCGGGGAAGCCCCGACCCGGCCCAGCTCGATCAGGCCAATCACCTTGCCATCGGCGGTGATCGGGCCCAGCAGGCGCTGCTGGACAGGCGTCATGCCCATCGGCGTTTCGATTTCCAGCACGCTGTCACCCTGGTCCAGCCGGCGCGGCTCGCCCAGGCGCAGCACTTCGCCCCACTGGCCTGCCGCCGAAGGCAGTGCTTCCGGCAGGCGCGCCGGCAGCGCAGCCCCGCCCACCAGCAACAGGCGCTCGCCCTGCAGGCGGTACAGCGCGCCCACTTCGGCATTCAGGCGGGCGCACAGGGTACGCAGCGCTTCGTCGGCCAGCACCTGCGGATCCGGGTCGCCGCGCAGGCTGACCGTGACCGCATTCTCGCCTTCCTGCAGCCACAGCGCGTCGGCAGCGATACGCCGCGACTGGATCGCCTTCATCACGGTCAGCGCCATCAACAGGAAGCAGATGCCACCAATGGTGCGGTTGACGAACGAAAACGCGGAGTTCGTGCTGGCAGGCGCAATGTGGTAACCGATCATCAGCAGGATGGTCGAACCCACCGCCACCAGGAACGGCACTTCTACCCGGCGCTGGAACAGGGTCACGCCGACCGCCATGAAATAGGTCAGCCAAACCGCATAGCCCAGCGGCACCACGAACTCCAACCCCAGGGTCAGGGCCATCAGGCCCGCCGAGGCCAGCCAGATCCAGCGATCACGTGCGGTAGGCGCAGAATTCATGGGGTGTCCAGCAACAAAAGGTTTCTGATGTTACCTGAACACGTTAAAGGGGTGTTATGCGTCAAAAGTCAGCCACTTTCCGGCCTTTTTTGACAGTTTGTTCACATTTGAACCTTTCTTGCATATCACGTCGCAGTCGAACCGCCCGCTGAGCGGCAGGATGTGCCTTTCGGCCTACCGCCCACCGCCGCCAATCGCGTACAGTTGCGTACTGACCCGCAGCTTCCGCTGACGCCCGCGATGAGGCCCAGTTGTGCGCGTGGGCATCATCTGTCTTTGAGGAAGCCGAGCATGTCTGAACCCCTTCGCGTATTGATGGTCGAAGACCAGCAGGACCTGCGTGAGTTGATGGGGCAGGCCCTGCAGGACTTCGGCATCGAGATCCACACCGCAGTGGACGGACCGGCGGCCATTCAGATGATCGAAGAGCACGGCGATTTCGACGTGGTGTTCAGCGACATCAGCATGCCCAACGGCATGACCGGCGTGCAGCTGAGCGAACACGTGGCCCGTGCGCTGCCCAGTGCGCGCATGATTCTGTCGTCCGGCTATGCCCGCTCGCAGCTGGAAGAGCCGCTGCCCGAGCATGTCGAGTTCCTGCCGAAGCCCTACCGTCTGAATCAGTTGATCAAACTGCTCAAGCGCCCCGCCACGACCTCGTGAGCCCCACCGGGTGAACGCTTCATGTCACGCCGCAACAATTCACGCGCGCTTGCAGCGGTGATTGGATAGTTGACCTGTCTTCCGTTTGACAGGGCACACGGAATGCTCGACCGAAGTCAGGAGCTGGAGCGGATTGCGCTGATTGAAGCGCTCAATGTGCTGGACCCCGCGCTGGGGCGTTCATTGGACCCGATCACCGAACTGGCGGCATATACCTTTGACGTACCGATCGCGCTGATCTCGATCGTGGACAGCGAGACACAGCATTCGATCTCGCGGGTGGGACTGGAGTCACTGGTCCGGGTCGAGCGCCAATGGTCGATCTGCGCCTGCGCCATTGAATCACAGGCGGTGCTGCAGGTGTCCGATCTCAGCCAGGATCCGCGCTTCAGCCAGAATCCGGCGGTGACCGGCGCGGAACACCTGCGTTTCTATGCGGGAGCGCCTCTGGTGACCCGCAGCGGGATCCCGCTCGGCGCGCTGTGCCTGATTGACCGCCAACCGCGGGTGCTGGGCGAGGACGAGATCCGCCAGCTGCAGACCTTGGCACGGCTGGTGGTGAACCAGATGGAACTGCGCATGTCCGTGGGCCGGCGCGATGCGGTCAGTGGCCTCCCCAACCGCCAGCAGTTCCAGTCCGACCTGGGCGTGCTGGGCCGACAGGATGGCGGCCACCGGTACACCGGTGTGCTGCTGGACGTGTTCGACCTGCAGAGCACCACCGATGCCGGCCAGGTGCTTGGCCTGAAGCCGGTGGAGTCGCTGCTGCGCCAGGCCTCGCTGCGGGTGCAGGACATGATCGGCGAGTTCGCACAGGTTTACCACGTGGCCGCCACCCGCTTTGGCTTCGTGCTCCGCGACCACAGCGACGAGCAGGTGGAAGAACTGCTGGACCGGCTGCGCGAGCGCATGCGCCGGCCGCTGATGGTGGGCAGCATTCCAATGTCGCCACAGTTCCATGCCGGCGTCTGCGCGTTCCGGCCAGAGCCAGACCAGACCGCCGACCTGCTGCGTAAATGCCTGGTCGCCATGCACCACGCGCTGCAGACCGACGCCTGCGTGTGCTGGTATTCCAAGGACCGCGACGAGTATCTGCGGCGACGTTACCGCTTGGCATCGGATGCGGGCCGCGGGCTGAGCCAGGATCAGTTCACCCTGGTCTACCAGCCGCGCTTTGACCTGTCTGCCGGACTGCCGGTGTCGGCGGAGGCCCTGTTGCGCTGGACCCACCCTTCGCTTGGCCCGGTAAGCCCGGCCGAGTTCATTCCGGTGCTGGAGTGCACCGCGTTGATGCCCACGCTGAGCCGCTGGGTGGTGGAACAGGCCGTGCAGCAGGCGGCTCGCTGGCAGACGCTGCTGCCCGGCTTTGCGGTTTCGCTGAACCTTTCACCGCGCGACTTCGACGACGAGCACTTGTGGCAACGCATGGCCGAGCGCCTGCAGATGTATGGCCTGCCGGCATCATTGATCGAAGTGGAGATCACCGAAGGCCAATGGCTGCACAGCCATCCCGCCGCCCTGCCCCAGCTGCGCGCAATGGCGGCGGCCGGCGTACGTGTGGCGATTGATGACTTCGGCAGTGGCTACAGCAATTTCGGCTATCTGGCCGAGGTGCCAATCAGCCATATCAAGATCGACCGCAGCCTGATCACCGGCCTGGCCGATTCCCGCACCGCGCGGCTTAAGGTGGACGCCATCATCCGCCTGGCCCGGCAGCTGGGCTACCGCACCGTGGCAGAGGGTGTGGAGCACGAAGCCGAACTGGAACTGCTGCGCGCATGGGGCTGCGACGAGGCGCAGGGCTTCCATCTGGCGCGGCCGATGCGTGCCGAGGCGGTGACCCAGCTGGTCCTTGCTTGCCGTGCGGGGCCCTTGGCGGATGCGTAAACTACGCGCATGACCGATCTTGCCCCGCTTCCCACCCTGCCCGTCGGGCACTACCGCCACTTCAAGGGCGGCAACTATCGCGTACTGGGCGTGGTACGCCACAGCGAAACGCTGGAACCCCTCGTTCTCTACCGTCCGTTGGACAAGGACAGCGGTGACTGGGTGCGCCCGTATGACATGTTCTGCGCGCAGGTGGAGCATGAAGGCGTGATGCGGCCGCGATTCGCATTGATCGCGGCCGATTGATTCCGCACGGACGGGCATGGCCCGTCCCTACATCACGGTCGACCGACGCATCCCGTAGTGACGCGCCATGCGCGTCATCGCCATCTGGAACGCATCCGACGTCTTACGGTGCGGCACTTTGCCCCGCGACCGCCGTGCTGTTAACCACAAACGGATCACGCCCGGCGTCAGCATAACCACTGCACGCCGCATCACCCGGTGCCACCGGATCACACACCCACAGGCCGCGCGGCACGGTATCGCGCGGTTCAAAGCGCTCACCGGTCCACACCAGGAAGCCCAGGTGCAGGCGGCCCCACTCACCATAGGTGCGCGGCCCGGCCTTGCCTTCGGTGGACACATCCGCGTACCAGCGCAGCGCCGGACCATACTGCAGCTTGCCCGGGTCCAGCTGCACGCCGCTGCCTTCCACGCCGTAGCGCTTCTTGTCGGCATCAGAGAGCAGCGGCTGCGCCGGCATCACCTGCGCGGTGATGTCCTGCGGTGCGGCCCCCGCCGTGACCTGGTACACCCGCTGCTCCACCAGCGCCTCGCGGCAGCTGCCGGTGGACAGCCGCATGGTCTTGCCGGCGTTGTCATCCGGGTAACGGCCATCGACGCAGGTGAACGGACCGGAGACCAGATACACCGTGGTGGATGCATCGGCCCCCTCGAACGAACGCACCCACAGGCCATTCTGCACCGCAATGAAATCCGGCCGCGCGCCATAGCCCGGCACCGCCTTGAACCAGGCCTTCTGGCTTAGCTGACGCTCGCGCGCCGCGCGCGGCAGCAGCAGTTGCTGTTCGGGAATGGCCTTTAATGCATTGGCCAGATGGGCCGGCATGACGCCCTGGCAGGCCCCGACCAGCAGATTGTCCTGGGATGCCAGACGCGCGGCCAGATCGTTCGGGCAGCGTGCGCCGAGCTGCCGCTCGATGGCGTTGTCCTGGTTGGCAAGCACCGGCACGACCAGCGGGCGCGGGGCCGGGGGCGCAACGGTTGCTGCCGCCTCGGCCGGAGCCGGTTCTGCAGCGGGCGCAGCCGGTGCTTCAACCGTGGCGGCTGCATTATCTATAGAAGGCGCGGTCGCTTCCGCTGCGGCCGCTGCATCACTGCCGGCTGCCGGCGCAGCAGGCTGCTCAATGACTTCCGGCGCTGAAGCAGGTGCATCAGCCACCTCCTGCGCCTGCGCGGTGGCCAGCGCGAACGGCAACATCAGCAGCAGCGAGGTGGAACGGCAGGCACGCAGGTGCCGGGAGTGAAGCGATGCTTTACGCATGTATTCGTCCTTGAAGCTGAAGTGGAATGAGGTAGACCACAGCGATGCTATCGACACACACAGAGACGGATGCCGACATTGACACCCGCACACATGTGTCGCGGTGATATCCGAGGGCATTCAAAGCCCCCTTTGAATGTCCCCACGCCGGGACCCCCGACGCGGACACCATACACCAAACGTGAATTCCACGTCGTGGTCGCGTGATGAAACTTTGAAGGAGATCACACCTTGGACCGTAAAATCCTGTTAGCCGCAATAGAAAATAACAACCGAGACGGCTGGCCAGCGGCGTCGCTGCGACGCAACAATGAACGTCGCAGGCCTTATCCATCGCGATCGTTCGCAATCCCCAATCTTCCCGGCTCATGCGCAGGTCCAGGCAATCCAGCCGGCTGAGCCAGCCCCGGCAGTATCGTCTGCTGCTGTGCCGTCTGCTCCGCGGAGGGCTGCGACACACCGGTGATGACGGTAGTGGCGGCCGGCGAAGCGGGCTGTGCACCTGCAGGCACTCCCCCCATCTGCGAATGTGCAATGAAGCTGCCCAAGGTGCCTTGGAAGAACATGGCCGCCATCGGCGGAGCACTGACAATGAGCACGGTCAGAATCAGCCCCAGCCCGCCTTGCTGCATGGCTTGGCTGCTGTAACTGGTTCCCCCGTCGCCACCCAGCAGAAGCCCGGTCACCAGGGTGTCGACCCAGAACGCCTTCGATACTGCAATCACAATGCCCAACGCATAACCGACCATGACCGAAAGCACCGCCATTGAGAACATGGTGCCTATTCCGTACAACAGCCACTTCTGGAACAACGCTTTGGTCTGATCGAACAGCAGGCACAGAATGAACAATGGCCCCAGGCCGATGAAGAGTGACATCGCGATCTGGTAAAGCAGGAGCATCGCACCAGCCGTGATCGCCGGCCCGCCTGTTCCAAGGCCAATCAGAAATTTCGCCTGCGCCTTCTCGTCCTCCAACCCAGGATCGTTGATCACGGAGATGGCGTCCATGCTGGCAAGGGCGACCTGCATCTGCCACAGCACGGCATCCACCTGTTTCGCCGGCAGGTCGTGCTGGCCGGTGACCAGCGTGGAAATCACCCCCTGTACGTTGGTGGTCAGAAGCACGACCAGGCTCTTCCCGAACAACGACATGGTCGACGCCATGCTGACGATCAACGTCTTCCATGCTACGTCGCTCACCGTCAGCATGACCGAGTCGCGGCTGCGGCCGGTCATGATGCGATACCCCTGCATCACCACCCAGAGGGTCAAAAGCACTACGCCCATGAAGCCGACCCACTCCATGAACCTGCCCAGCACTTCACCGCCGAAGTTTGAGACCTTCTTCTCGAGCGCCTCAAGAATCAGGCTGAAGAAGGCGAAATCGCCAATCGAGGGCCCACCCTCCGCCAACCACCTGCTCATTCCTGTGCCCACTGGTCCAGTGCCTCTTTGAGTGCGACGGTTTTCACCACATCAGTTACCGCGCGCAGGTGTGAGTCCCCTTTGAACGCGGCTCTGGCAATGACGTTCTGGCGCGTTTGCATGGCTGTAATGTAGGCATCGTACGCCTGCATCCTTGTCGACCATTCCTGGGCCAGCACCTGCAGTTGGTTGCCCAGCCTGGCCGAGTCACTTTGCGCGGCCTGCACACTTCCCGACGTGTTGTTGTCCGAGTTCCTGGATTCCAGGTTCTGACGCTCCGCCTCTTTCGCCTGCTGGATGGTCTTCTGCAGGAGCTCCAGCGAATCGTTGTACTTCCGATTCTGCGCCATCCGGATGCTCACACAGATGTTCCGCTGTTCGTTCTGGACGTCGGCTGTTCCGCCAATGTTCAACGCTGCGAATCCTTTCTGCAGGAGTGAAGCACTGCTGCCCTTCCCACACACCTTATCGACAAGGTAATCGTCCGCCACGGCCTCCATGCGCATCCCTTCAGGAAGGGCCATCTCGAACTCAAGTGCACTGAAGATGGACTGCATCTCCTTTATCTGCTCTTCGGTCTGACCCCAACGCTTTGCTTCCTCCGAGTACTCCTTCGCATCGAGGAAATACTGGAAGATCTTCTGCATGAGCGCAGGTGGATCTGAGACGATCTGCTGTGCGTGCACAGGCGGTGCAGCCATCAGTACACCTGCCGCAATCACCCAGGAGCGAAGCCGGGTCCGCAGCAGCGCATGTCCTCCAGCCGGGGTGCCGATGGTCGGAGTAATAGAAAGTCCTGCGGATCGATGGCGCATGCCGTGCCCCTGTAGTGTGGTGGCGCGGACAATGCAGCAGCGCTCCGGGCAAGTGAAGATCACTATCGCCCCTACGAGGGTCAGAAATGACCTACGTCCGCCGCGTCCTGCTCATGAATGTAGACGCTGCAAGGGATTCGATATGCTTCGCCTGCGTGTTGAGCGCGCATCCTTCGGCGCGTTTCCCTGCAGGAAGACCGAGGGCGGAGACGCTTTCGACACACCCTGCGAAACGCATGTCATCATGCCCCGTCCATCGCTGTAGAAAATCCCGTACACGCAGACCAGCCCTTCCCCGCTATCGTGTACAACCAGGGGCACCGGTCGGGCCGGGGCTGGCCATTGAAACGGAGACAACACATGGCGCACACTGCATGCGGCTGGCGGCGGCACCTGCAACAGCCTCAATGAGCAGACCATGTGCACCGGCTGGAAGACCGACGGCAAAGACACCGCGATCAGCAAGTGTCATGAACAAGAAATCATGAGTCGCTGCAGGCGCTGCTATCGCAGCACTTGCATCGTGAGCGATACAGCCGTCAGCTCATGCCCCGGCCGATACTGCGGATCTGCTCCTGCGTTTGATCCTGCCGGGCCAGCTGAGCGCTTGCCTGACTCTCGATCTGCCGCCCGCTTTGTTCAAGCGGCGTATTCATCGCGGCAACGGTGGGCACGGAGGCACGCAAGTGCGCCGGATCGGACAGTGCGCCTTGGATCGCGAACGCCGTAGATGCATCGTTGCTCAGCACCACGTGGTCGATGCGCTTGCCGCCCAACTCATGCATCCGGCACGCCAACGCACCGGCCAGCTGTTCGCTGCGCAGATCGGGGGTTCGCCCTGCCCGCTGGTCCTGCTCATGCACCCCCTGCAGCGCTCCGATGAACAGTGGATAGCCTACGTGTCCCGGCCCGTTCAAGGGTTTCAGCGGAACGGATGGCGGCTGGACAGCGGGTTGCTCGCGGGCCTTCTCTTCACGGCGCGCGGGCTCACCGGCGGGGAGCGGGTCGCGAAACTCGTCGATCAGGTGCTTGGCGAGACCTACGCCACTCACCATACCCAACGGAACAATCTGACGGGCGCGCTTCACGTCATCCCGATAATCCTGGATCAGCTCGCGGTTCGAATCAGCCAGCTCGCGGTGCCCCGCATACTCGAGCACAGAATGTGGGCCGAGGAAGTTGCCCAGCTTGTGTGATTCCAGCGACATACTGGCAGTTGCAGCTACACGTGACCCCGGCGCAATGAAAACGCCACCCAGCGTGAGCCCTTCACCATAGCCGTTCCTGCTGAGCGTATCGATCTCATTCTGCTTGGCGTACACCCGCACCTCGCCATAGTGGGGCGACGCCGCACTGACCGGATCATTGGCCATCACGTGATTGATGACCGAGCTCCCACCCTCCGGGATGCGGCGCGACAGGCTGGCAGCGCCGTAGGCGTTGAAGGTCTCGCCTTCCAGGTCAAAGTGGTGGGCGGTGACCTGGGCCAGTGCACCTCCCAGCGAGTGGCCGGTGACGATGACCTCCACTGGCTTTACGCCGTCATTAAGCTCCTGTCGAGCGAACTCAATTGCTCGAGCAGTAAGTCGAATTGCTTCAGGGGCTTGACTGTTCACGCGCAAAGCAACCATCGCACCGTCTGTACCGACGTCTTGCACGACCCCTTCTGTCCCCCTGTGAGCAACAAACACCTGCCCGGTATCCTGACGCTGATAGCTCGTGCCTTGGTAGCCCGTTGCGCTGTTATGGACGTGCTCGATGATTCGATACTCGCGCCCGTATATGCGGTGAGTCTCCACCTCATTCTCTCTGCGAATTCCCGGCTTGAGATCCAAGTAGACGTGATCGGAAAGATGGGCCAACTCCAGCGAATCGCGCTTCAATTCTTATCTCCTTGAGATTTGATCGATGCGCTGAACGCCCCATGTCGAAATGCTGGATTGTATTGATTGACTTCAGTCTTTCCGAACGAGGGATACCCTGGATAGCTCTCCACACGGGGATAGTTCTTTCCGAGGTAGAACTTCACCACTCTCCCGCCAGCGATGAGCGGCTCTCGGTTCATCAATGTGTCAAACCTTGTCTCGTCGGCAGCGCCCGTTGCACGGAAGACTACCGCCACGGCAGTCAGTCCCCATCTACATTCCGCCCGGCCATAATAGTTGCCATTTTTCAGAAGATCCTGGAACACAGTGCCTCTGTACTCCACGTCTGAGATCTTCTCCAAAGGGACCTCCATCGAGGTGGTCATCCCCGTGGGCGTACCGGTGGCCGGCTGCACATACCCGCACTCGCCAGAGTTGATCACGTCGTACTGGGCACGCCCGACAACTTTTTCAAACGGTCCCGGCGCATCGTGCACAGTCCATATGAAGTCTATTCCCTGCTTGGGCGACTCATTTTCTTTTACCTGTTGTTGCCAACGGGCACCTGGACTGTCGGACCCAACCCCACAACCGGGCAAGACCACCAGCAGCAACAATCCCATCGCTGCCATGCATCGGCCGTATCTTGTCGTCATGGTGTCCACACTTCCGCTATGCCGAGTCGCGGTCAAATGCCGCCGTTGGCATATGATGCCAACCGCCTCACTTCGGCACCATAAGACAATTCCTACGCCCACACACAGTCGGGAGATGTGGCCACGCTGACACCTGCTGAAGTACTCGTTCAACTTGTCGATCAGCTCTTCCGGCAGATCGCCCTTGCCGGTCACCAGCGCAGTAATGACATCCTTGACGTCGTTGGAGAGAAAGGCCTACCCCAACATCAAGTGCTGATGCAAGAATCTCGAAGACTCAAGCAAGCCAATACGCTGACTAGCCGTTCAAGCGGCCTGAAGCCTAGTACTTCCTGAACTCTGACATGCTGCAAGCCGAGTAGATCACGGTGCACTGCTGCCCGCCCGCCGCACTCTCGCATCTACTACGCGCACCACTTTTTGCCTCTTCGATTGTCGCAGCGGTAAAGGCAATTGATTCGCCGGCAACCATCCCACGCGCATCGGCGGTTGGATCCGCAATCGCCGCGCATTGATTGTAGTAGGCCAACCGAAGCTTGCATTGTTTGCCTCCTATCCTACGGCACTCGTCTGTCGCGGCCGCAACAGCTGCACGCTTGGACTTTTTTGATACCGATGCGCCAGTTGAAAGATTGCTGGGATCCTCAACGATCGCTCCCCATCGAGTCTCCCAAGTACCAGTCGTTGCCGGTGGTGCCGATTGGCTAGCACCGGGTATGGGCGCACATCCACCTGCGTTCTGATCACCGACTGGATACTGTCCCGGTGGGCACCGGCCTTCAGCGAAGGCACCAAAGCTGGCAATCATTAGTAGTGACGCAACTAAGGCTCTCATTCACACCTCACTAGGCAGAGCATATCAAACCGCAAATTTATCGATCCTGATGGCTGGCTATCTTCCCTGATGTGTAGGAGCTATCCGGGGAGGACTGACTAACGTTCCTTGCAACGGTCTCCTGCGGAATCGTGGCCCTTGCCTCGGTATTCGTCGCATTCTGAGTCTGCTGCGGCACAGCTCCCGACGGCTGACCCTGCGGACCGGCCGCAGCCGAGCCACCTATCTGCGAATATGCCATGAAGCCACCTAGGGTGCCCTGGAAGAACATCGCGGCCATTGGGGGCGCAGTCAGGATCAGCGTCGTGAGGATCAGGCCCATGCCGCCCTGCTGCATGGCCTGACTGGTGAAGCCGGAAGCGCCGGAATCCCGCAGCATCCATTTGTCACCCGCCGTAGTAAGCCAGAAGGTGCTGGCCACGAGGATCATTATGTCCAGCGCGATGTCACCATTGCGGCCAGCACCGCCATCGAGAACACCGTGCCGATCCCGTAGAGCAGCCAGCGCTTGAACAGATCTTTGGTCTGGTCGAACAGCAGGCACGGGATGAACAGCGGGCCCAGACCGATGAACAGTGCCATCGCGATCTGTACAGCAGCAGCATGGAACCGGCTACGAAGGCCGCATCCACAGGTGCAATGCAGTCGACCGCGCACCTTCCAAGTCGCCACGGCTTCGTCGCTAGAACTTGCGAAACTCTGACATGCTGCAGGCGGAGTAACTAATTGCGCACGATGCACCACCACTACCCGAAAGACAGTTCTGCATAGCTAGCGCACGCGCCTGCTCCAGCGTCGGCGCGCCGGAAGCAGAAGAGGTAAGACCCGCAGGTATTCGCCCATTTACTGGCTGAGGATCGGCAAGCGCAACGCACTGGTTGTGATAGGCAATTCTGAGCTCACACTTGGCACCGCCTTGAGCCTTGCATTGATCTGTTGCCATACCAACCGCCGCTCGCTTTGACTTCTGCGAGACAGCATAACCTGTAGCCAGCGGCCGGTTTGGATCAGGCTTCTGATCCTCGACAATCGCGCCCCAGCGGGTTTCCCACTTCCCTGTTGGCGCAGAGGATGCCTCCGAACTTGAGGAACTTGAACCAGGAATGGGTGCGCAGCCGCCCACATTCTGATCACCGACCGGATACTGCCCTGGCGGACACCGTCCCTCTGCCCATACGACACCCGGAGCAGCGCAGATTAGGAATACAAGAGCCCACTTTGCCATCTCACCTCTCCTGACACGACATCGCTTGATGTGCCTGTTACTTCTTGCCGCCATGACTGCCATAGGTCCCGAGCCCCATGGTGTTCATATCTTGGGTTGCTCCAGAATCAGGGGAAGTACGGGGCATCGTTGTCTGAGTCTGCTGGTTCATGGACGGAGTGTCAGCATTCTTCGTCTGCTGCGGCACAGCCCCCGGCGGCTGACCCTGCGGACCGGCCGCAGCCGAGCCACCTATCTGCGAATATGCCATGAAGCCACCCAGGGTGCCCTGGAAGAACATCGCGGCCATTGGGGGCGCAGTCAGGATCAGCGTCGTGAGGATCAAGCCCATGCCGCCCTGCTGCATGGCCTGGCTGGTGAAGCCATCGGCTGCACCGTCTTTCAGAATCCATTCGTTGAACGCCGCCCGCGCCCAGAACGACACCGACACACGAATCACCATGTCCAGCGCAATCGAGACCATGGCCGCCAGCACCGCCATCGAGAACATGGTGCCGATCCCGTAGAACAGCCAACGCTTGAACATGTCCTTGGTCTGGTCGAACAGCAGGCACAGGATGAACAACGGGCCCAGCCCGATGAACAGCGCCATCGCGATTTTGTACAGCAGCAGCATGGAGCCGGCCACTACCGCCGGGCCGCCGGTCCCCAGGCCAATGAAGAACTGCGCCTGGGTCTTTTCATCACTCAGGCTGGGGTCGTCCATCACCTTGATCGCATCGACGCTGGAAAGCGCCACCTGCATCCAGCCCAGCGCTTCGTCGATCTGCTTCTCCGGCGGATCATCCTTGCCAGTCACCACGGTGGTGATCACCCCTTGACGTCGTTGGTCAGGAAGTCCTGGATGCTGGTACCGAACATGGCCATGCTGGTGGCAACGCTCAAGTCATACCCCGCCCCACATTGCGAATCTGCTCCTGCGCCTGATCCTGCTGCGCCAGCTGCGCCGTCGCCTGATTCTCGATCTGCCGCCCGCTTTGTTCAAGCGGCGTATTCATCGCTGCGACGGTGGGCACGGAGGCACGCAAGTGCGCTGGATCAGACAATGCGCCCTGGATGGCAAACGCCGTAGAGGCATCATTGCTCAGCACCACGTGATCGATGCGCTTGCCACCCAACTCATGCATGCGGCACGCCAATGCACCGGCCAGCTGTTCGCTCCGCACATCCGGGATTCGCCCCGCCAACTGATCCTGCTCGTGCACGCCCTGCAGCGCACCAATGAACAATGGATAGCCGACGTGGCCCGGACCATTCAGTGGCTTGAGCGGAACGGAAGGAGGCTGGACAGCGGGTTGCTCGCGGGCCTTCTCTTCACGGCGCGCGGGCTCGCCGGCTGGAAGCGGATCGCGAAACTCGTCGATCAGGTGCTTGGCGAGACCTACGCCACTCACCATACCCAACGGAACAATCTGACGGGCGCGCTTCACGTCATCCCGATAATCCTGGATCAGCTCGCGGTTCGAATCAGCCAGCTCGCGGTGCCCCGCATACTCGAGCACCGAATCTGGACCGAGGAAGTTGCCGAGCTTGTGTGACTCCAGAGACATACCGGCGGTTGCAGCTACGCGTGCACCCGGTGCAATGAAGACCCCTCCCAGCGTGAGCCCCTCACCATATCCATTCGTTCGGAGCGTATCGATCTCATTCTGCTTGGCGTACACCCGCACCTCGCCATAGTGGGGCGACGCCGCACTGACCGGATCATTGGCCATCACGTGATTGATGACCGAGCTGCCACCCTCTGGGATGCGGCGCGACAGGCTGGCAGCGCCGTACGCGTTGAAGGTTTCGCCTTTCAGGTCAAAGTGGTGGGCGGTGACCTGGGCAAGAGCGCCGCCCAGCGAGTGGCCGGTGACGATGACGTCAGCTGGCGTGCCCAGTGACTGGTTCTGCGCCTTTGCAAACTCGATAGCCCTGGCGGTAACCCGAATTGCTTCCGGTGCCTGTTGATTCAACCGTGCGACCACCATGGCGGCATCGGTGGCGATATCTCGCCCCATTGCTTCCGTCCCGCGATGGGCCACCACGACCTGTCCTGTGTCGATTCGTTGGTAGACGGTACCTTGATAGCCGGTCTTTGCACTATCAAAGTGTTCCCATATCACATATTCCTTTCCAAAGAGAAGGACCTTTTCCTGCGACCCTCGCTCACGCAGCCCCGTTTTCTTGTTCAGATAGGCGTCATCGGCGACCGCAGCGAGCTCGGATGAATCCAGCTTCATTTCCGTCCCTCCTTGGAAGTAAACTTGGAGCTAAAGGTGTGTTTGCGAACTTCCGGCCTGAATCTTTCGAGGTCAGTCTGCCCTTGGGAAGGGTAATCGGGATAGGTGGCCACACGGGGATAGTCCCTATCGGCGTAGTAGTGGGTCACCGACCCACCCGAGAGCAGCGAATACCTGTCGATAAATGCAACGAATCTGGTTTCCCCCTGCGCGCCTGTCGCTTTCGCAACGATGCTAAGGGTGGTGAACTCCCACCGGCAGACTCCTCGCCCGTAATAGTCTCCATCTTGGAGCAGGTCCAGGAACGCGGTGCCTGAGTACCCCAGGGTCGATTCTTCGGAAAGGTCCACCTCACGGGACGTAGTCATGCGCATCGCGGTCCCTGTCATGGGATGCGCATACCCGCACTCTTCCTCGTTGATAACGTCGTACTGGGCTGCTGCCGTTATGTCTTTGAATGGACCGGGCGCATTGTGCATCGACCAGGTGAAGTCAACGCGCTGCTTTGGCGATGCATTCTCCTTCAAAAATCGCCACCACTCTGAGCCGGTGCGCGTATCCGAATCGCTGGGTGTCTCTGTATCGGCTCGATCACATCCGAACAGCACAAGAAGCAGAGCGGCTACTGCCAGCCCGATCCAGGTGCGCCCTGATGTCATCATATTGCCTTCGTCCTGATATCGCGCCCACCAAGGGCGACCTGAAGCGCATGATGCCTTCGGAAACACATGAGCACCATAGGACAATTCCTACGCCGGCGTTCGCGACTCGCAGCCACGTACGTAGCAGTAGAAACCAGCGGGCCATCAATGCCCGCTCGATTGTTCCCTGGTCAGGCGTTAGGACCTCTTGAACTCCGACATGCTGCACTCGGAGCAGATGATGTTGCACTGCTGCCGGGAGCCGCCCGTCTCGCAGTCTTTCATTGCATTCCGCTTAGCAAGCTTTTCGGCTGCTGCTGCACTCGCCATGGCCCTCGTTCTGGTGCCTGGCGGCAGGCTTCGGACGAACTCAATTCTGGGATCAGCCATGGCAACACACTGGTTGTGATACGCCAGTCGAAGCCTGCAGGATTTGCTGCCTGCGCTCCTGCACCGTTCTGTTGCGAGATCCACAATTGCTCGCTTCGACCTTTGAGATGCGGACGCTCCAGTGGAGTTGTTGTCACCGTCCTCCACAATTGCACCCCAGCGTGTTTCGGTCTTTTAATAGCTCAGGCTGAGGTCCTCCGTCACCTTTTGTGGCCTTGAGGCTAGAAATCGCCACGTGCATCAAGCCTAGACCGTAGTCCACTGCTCTTCCGCGAATCATTCTTGCCGGTCGCCACAGTGGTGAACGCATTCTTGACTTCGTTTGTCAGAAAATCCTGGATGCCCGCATTAAAAGGCGGCTACAGCAGACCAGCAACTCGTCGCGACCCGATACGCTGGATAACGGGTCATGGACGCTGAAACCTAGAATTTGCGGTACTCCGACATACTGCATGCAGAGTAGACAATTGAGCACTGGGATCCACTTCCATCACTGCAATTCTGCAATGCCTGCCTTTTTGCTGATTCCTCTGTCAGTGCGCTGAATATATTCGATCTCCCGCCAGGTCCACCTTGACTTTTGGGCTTAGGGTCTGCCACAGCAATGCACTGATTGTAGTAGCTCGCAACGACTTTACATTTCTGTCCGCCAGCCTTTTGGCATTGTTCAACTGCCACTTTCCCAGCTTCACGTTTCGAGCGGCGTGACTCGGCTACACCCGTCGCGGTTGCTACACCTCTTTCGTGCGCGCTGAAGTCTTCGGCGATCGCACCCCAGCGAGTCAGCCACTCACCGGCCGGACCCTGTGAACCGCTTCCGCCGCCATAGCCCGGAATGGGGGCACACCCGCCCGCATTCTGGTCTCCGACAGGGTACTGACCCGGCGGACAACGACCTTCAGCGTACGCGCCGAAGGATAAGCCGAGCATCAGGATAGCGGCGATACCTCTCATACCAGTTCCTCAACTAAGTTACTGCAACGATATGGTCAAGCAATGGGAGCATTTCCGTACTTGCCCGTAGTGTTATTCAGGGCCACTTGATTCCCCTGCGTACCCATTACTGTGCGGCCCTCATTCACCTGCGCTCCCCCTCCGTGGTTTGTATTGTCAGCATTCTTCGTCTGCTGCGGCACAGCCCCCGGCGGCTGACCCTGCGGACCGGCCGCAGCCGAGCCACCTATCTGCGAATATGCCATGAAGCCGCCCAAGGTACCCTGGAAGAACATCGCGGCCATTGGGGGCGCAGTCAGGATCAGCGTCGTGAGGATCAAGCCCATGCCGCCCTGCTGCATGGCCTGGCTGGTGAAGCCATCGGCTGCACCGTCCTTCAGAATCCATTCGTTGAACGCCGCCCGCGCCCAGAACGACACCGACACACGAATCACCATGTCCAGCGCAATCGAGACCATGGCCGCCAGCACCGCCATCGAGAACATGGTGCCGATCCCGTAGAACAGCCAGCGCTTGAACATGTCCTTGGTCTGGTCGAACAGCAGGCACAGGATGAACAACGGGCCCAGGCCAATGAACAGTGCCATCGCGATTTTGTACAGCAGCAGCATGGAGCCGGCCACTACCGCCGGGCCGCCGGTCCCCAGGCCAATGAAGAACTGCGCCTGGGTCTTTTCATCACTCAGGCTGGGGTCGTCCATCACCTTGATCGCATCGACGCTGGAAAGCGCCACCTGCATCCAGCCCAGCGCTTCGTCGATCTGCTTCTCCGGCGGATCATCCTTGCCAGTCACCACGGTGGTGATCACCCCTTGACGTCGTTGGTCAGGAAGTCCTGGATGCTGGTACCGAACATGGCCATGCTGGTGGCAACGCTCAAGTCATACCCCGCCCCACATTGCGAATCTGCTCCTGCGCCTGATCCTGCTGCGCCAGCTGCGCCGTCGCCTGATTCTCGATCTGCCGCCCGCTTTGTTCAAGCGGCGTATTCATCGCTGCGACGGTGGGCACGGAGGCACGCAAGTGCGCTGGATCAGACAATGCGCCCTGGATGGCAAACGCCGTAGAGGCATCATTGCTCAGCACCACGTGATCGATGCGCTTGCCACCCAACTCATGCATGCGGCACGCCAATGCACCGGCCAGCTGTTCGCTCCGCACATCCGGGATTCGCCCCGCCAACTGATCCTGCTCGTGCACGCCCTGCAGCGCACCAATGAACAATGGATAGCCGACGTGGCCCGGACCATTCAGTGGCTTGAGCGGAACGGAAGGAGGCTGGACAGCGGGTTGCTCGCGGGCCTTCTCTTCGCGGCGCGCGGGCTCGCCGGCTGGAAGAGGATCGCGAAACTCGTCAATCAAGTGCTTGGCGAGACCGACGCCACTCACCATACCCAACGGAACGATCTGACGAGCGCGCTTTACGTCATCACGGTAATCCTGGATCACCTCCCGATTCGAGTCAGCCAGAACGCGACTGCTTGACTGCTCGAGCACCGAGGTGGGACCAAGGAAATTAGCCAGCTTGTGTGATTCCAGCGACATACCAGCGGTTGCAGCTACACGTGACCCAGGCGCAATGAATATGTTTCCCAACGTAAGTCCCTCGCCATACCCATTGTTTCGCAGTGTATCGATCTCATTCTGCTTGGCGTACACCCGCACCTCGCCATAGTGGGGCGAAGCCGCACTGACCGGGTCATTGGCCATGACGTGATTGATGACCGAGCCGCCACCTTCTGGTATCCGGCGGGACAGGCTGGCAGCGCCGTACGCGTTGAAGGTCTCGCCCTTCAGATCAAAGTGGTGGGCCGTGACCTGAGCCAATGCACCGCCTAGCGAGTGACCGGTGACGATAACCTCCGATTGCGTTCCCTTGCTGAGACTCAAGCGTTGGGCGACGTCCATTGCTCGAGACGTTAGTGCGATAGCTTCCGGGGCCTGGCTATTCACCCGCAATGCAACCATCGCCATATCGGCACCAATGTCCTGTCCGGCGGCTTCTGTGCCTCGGTGAGCAACAAACACTTGCCCCGTATCTAGACGCTGGTAGCTAGTTCCCTGATAGCCCGTCGTGCTGCTGTTGACGTGCTCGATAACCCTATAGTCGCGACCGAAGATCCGGACCACCTCCAGCTCATCGTCACTGCGAAAACCCGGCTTAAGGTGCAGGTAGGCGTGATCGGAAAGGTGGGCTAGTTCCAACGAATCGTGCTTCATTTTCTCTCTCCCTGAGACTTAATCGACGCATTGAACGCCGCCTGCCGGAAGGCCGGCGCGTAACCGCTAACATCAGGCTCTCCAAACGCTGGATAGGCGGGGACTCCATCTACTTTCGGATAGTCCCTATAAAGGTAGAACTTCTCGACCGTCTCGCCTGCAACGAGCTGCTCCCCGTGCATGAATGTCTCAAACCTAGTGTCTTCGTCAGCACCCGTAGCACGAAAAACTACGCTGACACCGGTCAAGCCCCATCTGCATTGCGCTCGACCGTAATAGTTGCCGTCTTTGAGAAGATCCTGAAACACAGTGCCCTTGTATTCCGTGCCAGACACTGCTTTCAATTGAACTGGCATTGAGTTGATCATCCCCATGGGAGTGCCAGTAGCAGCCTCCATATAGCCGCACTCGCCGGAATTGACCACGTCGTACTGAGCACGCGCGACAACTTTTCCAAATGGACCCGGCGAATCACGCACGGTCCAAGTGAAGTCTATGCCCTGCTGGGGCGACTCATTCTCTTGGACCTGCTGCTGCCATCTGGCACCGGGACTGACAGAATCGCCCCCGCAGCCAGGCGTGAGCACCACCAGCAGCATCCCCAACGCCGCCATGTGCCGACCATCCAGCTTCATCATGATGCCCTCGTTCTGTAGTGCCAGCGCCACCCGTTGCCGCCATGGGCATATGATGCCGGTCGTCACGCGGCACCACCATAGGACAATTCCTACGCAAGACGTCTAGGCAAACGCCGGTCCATCGATGAGACCCTGGCCTATTTAAGGCGTTCGCTGAACACGATCGGGCACGCCCGCGCCCCAGAGACGATACAGGAAGTAAGTGCTTCCTCTTCTGCTACTTCCTTACTCGAGCCGCGTGCGCCAAAGCTGGCGACCTTTCCGCCTCTCTGGGGCACACGGATTGCTGCGATGCACTCACCGTGGGGCGCGGCCACCAGCACGGCGCAGTCCCTGCTGCCGCACTTGCTCAGCGGCGTCTGCTTCGCGTCCAGCTCACTAGGCGCAGTGTGCATGGCAAATGCATCACTGCCACTGCTCGTCGCGATAGCGACCCACTGGGTCGCGACGCGGGTCATGCCTTTGACACTGTCGTCGAGCTTTTCACCGTTACAGTCACGTATGGAGCCGTCCTTGTTCTCCACTTTGACCAACGCCATGGAGGTAGACGAACCACGACGCTCCAGCGGCTTGGCGATGTACTCCTTGGCACCGGGAATTTCGACGAGCTTGGGCGACCAGCAGCAGTGCACGCCTGAATAGCAGCGGCACCGGCACCTTCAGGCGTCTCAGCCTTGCCCCACTACATGCCACCCTGCTCGTTGTAGGCAGTTGCCATGCACGTATTGGCAAACTGCACGGCCGGGGTACACGTTCCGCGGCAGTTCTTCATCGCTTCCATGGTGGCATCCCGGACCGACTCGCCATTCAAGCCGACCTTCCAGGAACCATCCTCGGTGCTGACCACGACAACGCCCCACCAGTCACGGGTAGAGTCATTGCGGATCTTGGCAATCTCGGCGGAACGGATGTTGGCAGCCAGCTGTGCGTCCGCGGCGGCCTTCTGCGCCGAGATATAGTCGCCGGTGCCTGCGCCGGGCTGCCAGGCACCCGGTATCGGCGCGCAGCCGACCACCCCTTGGCCACCAATGCCTTAGTGACCGGGCGGACACGCTGCTACTTGGAACGTCACAGCGAACAACAGAAGAAGAACCAGGATCCTCACGGACACCTCTCGAAGCTTGAACTGTGAGCCAAGGGATAACGAAATCTACACAAGAAAAAGGGGAGGCTCGCTGGAGCCTCCCCTTGTTCTGCCTCAGAAGCAAATCAGAATGCCTTGAACTCGGACATGCTGCATTCCGAGTAGATAATCCCGCATTCTTGGCGCGAGCCGTCAGTCTCGCATCCCTTCAGGGCATTTGATTTCGCCAACTCTACAGTCTCAGCAGCACTCGCCATTGTCCTGGTTCTGGTTCCGGGAGGGAGACTTCTAACAAACGCCATCGTGGGATCGGCCAATGCAACGCATTGGTTGTGGTAGGCCAGCCGCAGCTTGCATGCCTTTCCTCCCGCGCTCTTGCACCGATCTGTCGCAACGGCCACAGCAGCCCGCTTGGATTTCTGGGAAGCAGAGGTCCCGGTGGAATTGTTGTCGGCGTCTTCCACAATGGCACCCCAACGCGTTTCCCACTTGCCCGTAGGCCTGGGGGCCGAGGGCTGTGCTGGACCCGACCCACTAGCGCCAGGGATTGGCGCGCACCCAACGACGCCTTGTCCCCCGATCGGATACTGACCAGGCGGGCATACCCCCTCTGCATAGGCAGAGAATGACGCCACAATCATCAAGGCGAGTAGCACGATCCGCATACATCCATCTCCTGAGCTTCAAGTCAGCCAATTACCAAACCACTAGTCAGCGTTGCCCTTGCGTCGCATCGTCTGGTCAGCCCCGCCCCCGCTGTTGAGGTTGCGCGGCATGGTATCCAAGTGAGCTGTCGAACTGCCGGCATTCGATTGGCCTTGGTAATGCGTCTGCGGCGGCGTGTAAGAACCCGGCGGCTGACCCTGCGGCCCCGCCGCAGCCGAGCCACCTATCTGCGAATATGCCATGAAGCCACCCAGGGTGCCCTGGAAGAACATCGCGGCCATTCGGGGTGCAGTCAGAATCAGCGTTGTGAGGATCAGGCCCATGCCGCCCTGCTGCATGGCCTGACTGGTGAAGCCGGAAGCGCCAGAATCCTGCAGAATCCATTTGTCAGCCGCTGCAGTCAGCCAGAAGGTGCTGGCCACGCGGATCACCATGTCCAGCGCGATGGCCACCATTGCGGCCAGTACGGCCATTGAGAACATCGTGCCGATCCCGTAGAACAGCCAACGCTTGAACAGATCCTTGGTCTGGTCGAACAGCAGGCATAGGATGAACAACGGGCCCAGACCGATGAACAGCGCCATCGCGATCTTGTACAGCAGCAGCATGGAGCCGGCCACGACGGCCGGGCCGCCGGTGCCCAAGCCGATGAAGAACTGGGCCTGAGTCTTTTCGTCGCTCAGGCTGGTGTCGTCCATCACCTTGATGGCATCGACGCTGGAAAGCGCCACCTGCATCCAGCCCAGCGTTACGTCAATCTGCTATTCCGGCGGATCAAACTTGCCGGTGACCCACGGTGGAGATCAGGCGCGCAATCCGCGTCCTGATGCTTGATCAACTCAAAATCGATAATCCCCAACGGGCGTATTCTCATAAATAGCCCGGCCTACCATTTCAACTAGAATCTACGAAACTCCGACATGCTGCATGCAGAATAGAAGACCTTACACAGCTGGCCCTCTACGGCCTGGCATCGAGCAAGCGCCCGTTTTGCAGCCAACTCTGCAGACTCCGCAGTACTAGTTGTGCTAATTGCGCCAGGCATTCTCTCCCCGACAGGATCAACCATGGCGACGCATTGATTGTGGTAAGTGAGAAGCACCTCGCATTTCTTCCCTCCCATCTCCTCGCACTTGGACATTGCTAGCGCACTAGCTGCCCGCTTTGACTTCTGGGACACAGCAGCGCCAGTTGCGAGTGTGCCTCCGGCGGCTACGGGAGCAGAGTCTTCAGCCACGGCACCCCATCGAGTCTCCCATCTCCCGGACGGACTTTGGGGCGCTGTTTGCTGCGCACCCGGTATGGGCGCGCAACCGCCAGCATTCTGGTCACCTACCGGGTATTGGCCTGGCGGGCACCGCCCTTCGGCAAGGGCAATAGTTGGCAAAAGAAGAAGCATCAGTCCCAGAAATGTTACTCGCATAGCATCTTCTCTCCACCAAGTTCCGTTCATAGACTTCTGCATATCTCACTCTTAAGAGGGGGCATTACCAAACTTAGGCCCCTGTGAGACGCCTCCTCCCGAGCCACCACCTTCAGCCATTCCGCGCCCCACGTTCTGAGGGATAACTGCACGGTCGATGTCTTGATTGTTCACATTCGGGCTTGGTTGCGGCACAGCCCCCGGCGGCTGACCCTGCGGACCGGCCGCAGCCGAGCCACCTATCTGCGAATATGCCATGAAGCCACCCAGGGTGCCCTGGAAGAACATCGCGGCCATTGGGGGCGCAGTCAGGATCAGCGTCGTGAGGATCAAGCCCATGCCGCCCTGCTGCATGGCCTGGCTGGTGAAGCCATCGGCTGCACCGTCTTTCAGAATCCATTCGTTGAACGCCGCCCGCGCCCAGAACGACACCGACACACGAATCACCATGTCCAGCGCAATCGAGACCATGGCCGCCAGCACCGCCATCGAGAACATGGTGCCGATCCCGTAGAACAGCCAACGCTTGAACATGTCCTTGGTCTGGTCGAACAGCAGGCACAGGATGAACAACGGGCCCAGCCCGATGAACAGCGCCATCGCGATTTTGTACAGCAGCAGCATGGAGCCGGCCACTACCGCCGGGCCGCCGGTCCCCAGGCCAATGAAGAACTGCGCCTGGGTCTTTTCATCACTCAGGCTGGGGTCGTCCATCACCTTGATCGCATCGACGCTGGAAAGCGCCACCTGCATCCAGCCCAGCGCTTCGTCGATCTGCTTCTCCGGCGGATCATCCTTGCCAGTCACCACGGTGGTGATCACACCCTTGACGTCGTTGGTCAGGAAGTCCTGGATGCTGGTACCGAACATGGCCATGCTGGTGGCAACGCTGACGATGAGCGCCGCCCGGGCCATGTTGGTCACCAGTGCCATCATCGAGTCACGGCTCTGGCCGGTGACGATGCGGTAACCCTGGATGAGGACCCATAAGGTCATCAGCACCAGCGCGATGCCACCCACCCAGGTCATCATGTTGTTCAGCAGGTCCAGGCCGAACTTGTTGATGCGATCATCGAGATAATCGAGGATCAAGCGGAAGAAAACGAAGTCGCCGATCGACTGGATACGCGTAGCGTACCCAAGCAGGTCCTGCAGGCCTCCCGTCAAGTCAATGTTCGCGATCGTATCGAGCTTCATATCCATAGTCCTTTGGTCTTATCGCCTACCCGTGCATGCGCGGCAGATCAATCAATGCTCAGTGCTGCCTTCAACGCCACGGTCTGCACCAGATCGGAGGCGAGCTTGTTGCGCTTGCCCTTGAGCGCGGTCTTCGCCAGCAGATTCTGGCGTTGTTCCATCGTGGCGATGTAAGCGTCGTACGCCTGCATCTGGGTACCCCACTGCTGCGCCATCACATTCAGCTGATTGCCCAGACGCGCCGAATCGCTGGTGGCCGCCTGCACGCTGCCTACCGAGTTCTTGCTGCTCATGCGACTGCCAAGATTCTCAAGCATGGCCTTCTCGGCCTCGCGGATGGTCTTGTCGAGGAAGTCCACAGAATCGTTGAACTTGCGGTTCTGCATCATCTGGATGTTGACGCAGATCTGCTGCTGCTGCTTCTTCAGATCGCTGTTCATGTCCATACCCATCACCGACATGACCGTCGACAGATTGAGGCCCATAGCGTCACTACCACAGGTTTCTTCCACCAGGTACTTGGGATCGACCTTTTCCAGCTTCTCGCCCAGCGGCAGACCGATGGCAAAGTTCAGCGCGTTGAAGATGTCACGGATGCTGTCGATCTGCTGCTTCATCTGATCCCAGCGCACCGCCTCCTTGGCGTACTCGGTCGTATCGTCGATCCACGAGCGGACCTCGCCCATGATCGAGGTGATATCAATCACCGGCCAGCCGGCGTAGGCGTTCTGCGTGCCCATCAGCAACGCAGTGGCCAGCACCGCTGCACGCAGACGGGTGCGCTTGGCGGCTTTGGGCTTGTTGTTGCGGTTCGTGTCGTTCATGGTGTGCTCCAATGTCATGTCTTTCATGATCCCCACCCTGTGTCAGGCCGCATCCGAGCTTGCCGCTGCCGGCTTGCCCGATCCCTTGCGATTCTTGTAGAACTCCTCCAGCCACTGTTCCGGCGTGAGCTCGTTGACCGAGATCCGGTTGCGCACCGC
This sequence comes from Stenotrophomonas maltophilia, assembly GCA_050983615.1. Classification (GTDB taxonomy): domain Bacteria; phylum Pseudomonadota; class Gammaproteobacteria; order Xanthomonadales; family Xanthomonadaceae; genus Stenotrophomonas; species Stenotrophomonas maltophilia_AZ. The sequence continues at coordinate 2,619,647 of CP158958.1, forward strand.
AGCGGTCTGCAGCACGCGGTGCATGATCTCGATGTTGTCGGTGGATGCGGAGATCACCGAAAGAATGTTGTCCATGCCGCGCAGGTTCAGCTGGCACACGCTGGAGGCGTGGCCCTGCTTGACCAGGAAGCAGCGTGAGCGCTCGTCCAGCGCGGTCACCACCCGGAACTCCGCCTCGGTCAGCTTCAGGCCGTCCATGTAGTCGGACTTGCTGGCGTTGGGGTTGGGCAGCAGGATCAGCGTGGCGGTCTGCTCGATCAGCGCCGCGGAGATGTCACTCTTCAGCGCGTCCTCCGGGCTCTGCGTGGCGAAGATGCCCAGGCCGTTCTGCTTACGGATGGTCTTCTGCTTGTTCTTGGCAAATTCCTTCAGGCCACCCTCGCCGTCCAGGATCTTCCAGAATTCGTCCATCACATAGATCAGCGGACGGCCGTCGATCAATGACTCCAGGCGGTGCAGCAGGTAGTTGATGACCGGCACGCGCACTTCGGGGTTGTCGATGATGTCGGTGTAGTCAAAGCCGATGATGTTGGCCTTGCTCAGGTCCACCGTGTCGACCGGGTTGTCGAACACCCAGCCCAGCGAGTTGCCGGACGTCCAGCGGCGCATGCGCGCGTACAGGCCATCATCCCCCATGTTGGGCAGGCTCTTCTGGAAGTTGGTCATGCTGCGCAGGTGCATGGGGGTGTCCAGCATGCTCTCCACGCCGCGGTAGATGTCCTCTTCCTCGCGGGCGCTGTATTCCTTCTTGCCGGCCAGCACCTTGATCAGGTCGGCCAGGAACTGCACGTTGGCTTCGTTGTTCTCGCACTGGAACGGGTTGAAGCCGGTGGACGCACCGTTCTCCAGGGCCAGATAGTTGCCGCCGCAGGCACGGACGAAGATCTCCGCGCCCCGGTCCTTGTCGAAGAAGAAGATGGTCGGGGCCGGATCGTACTTCTGCACCTGGCTGAGCAGGAAGTTGATCAATGCGGTCTTACCGGTACCGGACTTACCAATCACCATGGTGTTGGCGATGGCCTTTTCACCCAGGGAATTTTCCGAGGGGTGGGTGGCGTGGAAGTTGAAGTAGTACGGCTGGCCGTTGGTGGTCTGCAGGGTGGTGACGCAGTCACCCCACGGGTTGTTGTGCTGCTTGCCGGTGGCGAAGTTGTGCAGTGGTGACAGGCCGAGGAAGTTCAGCGAACTCAGATTGGCCAGACGGGTACGGTAGCGCCAGTTGCCCGGCAGCTGCGAGTAGAACGACGAGGTCACGGCCACGTCTTCCTTCACCGACACGAAGCCGGCGTTGGACAGTTCGGCGCGGGTGGCGGCCACGTTTTGTGACAGCTTGGCCTGGCTGTCACCAAACACCGCCAGGGTGTAGTGGTACTCGCCCAGCACGAAGTTGCCGGACGACAGCTGGTCCATGGCCTGGTCCAGCTCGATGATCTGGCTGACGGCCTTGTCGCCGGACGAGATCATCATGCCCTTGGTACGGTCGAGCACCTTCAGTGCGTCCTGTCGGCCCATGGGGCTGAAGGAGTGGGTCACCACGTACTCGAAGTCCAGGTACTTCAGGCCATTGAGAATGCCCGGGTAGGTGCCCTCGGCATACTCCTTGATGTTCAGGATGGCACCAAAGTGATTGACGCCATTCGGGGTGGAAATGACGAAGTCGCCGGTCTTGGCCGAGAACATGTGCTTGCTCACCGGCAGGTAGTCCGGCACCGGCGCGCTGAGCACGGGAACTGGTTCGTCGATGCGGTTGATCAGGTAGCCGAAGAACTCCAGCGTCTCCGAGAACACGATGCCGTTCTTGGCTTCGTACATCCCTAAGCGGTACGGCGCGTAGTCGCGGATCACCGCTTCGACGTTGCCGGCCAGTTCCATCAGTTTCTCGATGGCCTGGGTCTGCTCGGCCTGCAGTTTGCTGGTGTCGGCCGACTTCTCCACGAAGCGCTTACCCGCCACCACCGGGCGGTAGATCATGGTCAGGTACAGCTCGTTCTGCATGATGCGCTGCGAACCGAGCATGCCCATGTATTCGTCGGACACATCCTGGTTGAACTTCTGCTTGTAGACGCTCTTGCCCTTGAGCGTGCGGCGACGACGGATGTCGTGCGCCCAGAACGCCACGTTCACGAAGTCCGGCGCACGCAGGGTCTGCAGCAGCCGGTTGAAGGTGTTGTGCTTGTGTTCCAGCTCCCACTCTTCGCGGCCCACGAACGGCAGCCCTTCCAGATGCCAGGTCAACAGGTAATCGCCGCCGGTCGTCTTGACCACGTTGGTGGACACGTGTGACGACAGCGGGATGAATTCGGCAATGGAAGTGTCTGGGCTGAACATGACTGCATCAGTATCCGTTGGTGGGCGTTGCGGGGTTGGAATGGCCCGGGCAGTGGCTGCCAGGGCCATTCCGGCACTCAATCCTTGCGTGCCGGGATCTTGCGGTAGTGATTCGGGGTGAACACCCACATGCCGTCGTGGTCTTTGACGTTGCGCGCCTTCAACTTGAACTGCAGGCGAAGACCGAGCAACCGGAAGATCATTTCGTCACGTTTGGCCATGTGACGCATGACGAACACGGCAACCGGAATGGAGGCCAGATACCAGAAGTTCGTGTACACGCTCAACAGAAACAGACCACCCACGACGAAGAAGAACGGCACGTACGGAACGCCCAGGAACATCGCTGGGCGCGTGCAACCGCGAAAGACGACGTTCTTATGCACCGTAGTAGGTCAGCAGGTTGCTGACCATGCCGGTGGCATTGGAGCAGGAGCTGTTGTCGGAGCTGTCACCCAGCAGCATGCTGGCGATCTGGCCGGCCGCGCCGATCAGCAGGCCGCCGATCAGAATCGGAGCCACGTCGGCGATACGCTTGTGAGCGAACGCGATCTGGTAGCCGGCGAAGATGACGGCGATGGTGACGACGGCGATCGAGGCGATGCTGAGCAGGCCGTTGATGCTGTTGAAGAAGCCACACACCTTCTGGTCGGTGCCGCCAAAGTCCTGGGCGAACGCGGTCGGGGCGAACAGGACGCCAACGAAGGCGGTGGCCATCAGCACGGTCTTCAGGGTGCGCTGGGCGTTGACGAGGTCGAGATTGAATCGCTTCATGGGTGAATATCCTTGTTGATGGGCTTGCATTACTGAAGTGGTCAATCGGGGGCTTGACCGTGCCGCGCCTTCGTCAGAACACGAAGGCTGCATCCCCTGCGGGAACCGGTGGACCCGACGGCCGGTTGGCCGCCGGGGTGTACTGCGCGGGTGCGGACGCGGCCGGAACCGGCGCATTGCGCTCGCTCCACGGCCGCAGCATGACGGGACCTTCCTGGCTGGACGCCACCGGTGCCACCTGCTGCGGCATCGGGGCCTGCTGCATGGGCATCGGCTGCGGCGCGGCGGCGGGCTGCGGCATCACCGCGTCCACAGCGCCCAGCACCACGCGCGACAGCGCCTGGTCGGCTGTATTGAGCAGGCTGCCGCGCACGGCGGCCTTGGTTGACGGATACACCACATAAGCGCGCGCCGGATCGTCCGGCAGCGTCTGCGCCTGTGCGTAAGCGGCAGCGAGGGCGGGGTTTGACGCGATGACGCGGCTGGGTGCCGGCGAATCAAACTGCGGATGGTGCTCCACCTTCACGCTGCGACGATCAGCACTGCGCGGCACCACATCGATCGGATTGACCCCACCCACGGCCGCCACACGCTGGCTGCGCTGGATGGAGTCGTAGATCTTCTGCACGTAGCCGTGGCGGAAGCCGGTGGTGAAGTTGCCTGAGTAGTAGCAGCTGAACGACTTGCCCCAGTCCCCGCCGGAGCGCTTGTAGCACTCGGCCAGAATGCGCGAGCCGGCCACCAGGTTGTCGCACTGGCGGAAAGCTTTCTCGTAGGAGTCCAGACCGTACTTGGCAAGGTTGTATCGATTCACCTGGGCCAGACCGACCGAGAAGTTGTAGCCCTTCTCTTCCAGCATGCGCACGGTGGCCAGCGCTTCATCAAGCTGCTTGGGCTGGCGCGCCAGCGCACCGCCCACCACGCCGATGGCAAACGGGTTGCGCGAGGATTCCACATTGATCACGTGCTGCATCACGTCCATGGGCACGGCCATGTCCTGGCAGACGGCGGCTTCAATTCCGGGAAGCATCAGCCCTCCTGTCCCTGCGCACGGCCGGGATTGAAATCAATGCCGGTGATGTAACGCGAACCGGCGTGCGCCTTGATGTGCACGACGATGTCGATGGTCATCATCAGCAGCCGCTTGATCACGTCGAACTCCAGGCCGGAGCCTTCGGCTGACGCTTTCACCATCAGCGCCAGCTGGTCCCAGGTCTGCTCGGGGCTGCCAGCGTGACAGCTGGTGATCGAACCGGGGTGACCGGATGCACAGTTACGGATGAAGTAGAACGCCTCATCGCCACGCAGCTCGGCGAGGATGATGCGTTCGGGTTTCATGCGCAGGCAGGCTTCCATGCAGCTCTTGGCAGTGACGTTGCTGGTGCTCTGGCCCCCCTTGGAATACAGCAGGTGGACCACGTTGGGCTGGGTGAGGAACAGCTCGCGGGCGTCCTCGATGGTCACCAGCCGCTCGCTGTCCGGGATGTGGTTGACCAGCGCCTTCATGAAGGTGGTCTTGCCGCTGCCGGTGGCACCGGACACCACAATGTTCTTGCGGTACTTCACCGCGTGCCGGAAGAACTCGGCGTACTGCTTGCTGGCACGCAGCTCCAGCAGCTCACGGTCCTGTTCGCTGAGGCTGCCGTCCTGTTCCAGAATCTGATTGAAGAAACCGTCCTCGTGGTACTGGGTCAGCGTCTTGGTGTGCTTGGACGGCAGACGGATGGTGATCGAGACCTTGCCGGCGTCGCACGCCGGCGGGATCACGAACTGCGCACGCTGGCCGGTGGGGAACGTCAGCGACACCACTGGATCAGCGTCGGTAATTCGCTGGCCGGTGTTGCTTTCGTTCACCACCGCCGTGCAGAACTGCCGCGCCCGCTCGAAGGTGAGCGTCGGCACTTCCACGCGCTGCCACCCCGCCCGGGTTTCCAGGTACAGCTCGCCGGGACGGTTGATACAGATTTCCGTCACATCCGGCGAGCTCATGTACTCGGCAATTCCAAGCACTTCGTACTGATAGCGCAGGAAATCGCTGGAGACTTGGGCAATGGGGGCCACTTCTGCGTCCATGATCAGGTCAATCCGTCAACGGCGTCCAATAACCTGGCTGAAGTCGACATCCTTGGCGACATACACGTTGATCCGCGTGCCCTGGTTGATGGTCACGGTCGGGCGCGGACGGTTGCTCAGCGCTTCGCCAGCCAGACGTTCCATCTGGCGCGCGGTGGCGCTTTCATACGGCGACTGGATGGCCAGGCCGCTGTTGGTCACGGTGGTGCTTTCCGGACCATGTTCAGCCGCCGCATACTTGAAGGCATCGGCCAGCAGGCTGATCATCAGCGCCGAGGCAATGCGCTTGCCCCAGTGCGCGGTGTACTGACCGGGAATACCCGCGCCACCCAGACCGTCGATACCCGGGCTGGACATCGCCACGTCGATCCCATTCGGAGTGGTGATGCGATCCCAGATGACCTCCACGCGATCGCCCACCGGGCCGCCGCCGTAAGCGCCGTATATCTTGGAGCCCTTCGGCAGCAGCAGGGTGCGGCCGTTGATGGAGTAAACCGGTTCGGTCAGCAGGCACGAGGTGTAGCCGGCGTAGTCGGTGATGATGCGGGTTTCCAGGATGCAGCGCAGGTAGGTACCACGCACCAGCAGTGCATCCGGCGAACGGATGAAGGACGCGTTGGACACGTCTTCCACGTCCGGGCCACGCTGCACCTTGGTCGGACCGGCCGGCGGTCCGCCATTGCTGGCCTGGATGGCGGCCATCATCATCTTGCTGTAGTCATCGTTCGGGTTCGACACGGCATTGCCGTCACCAGCGCCGACGCCACCGCTGCTGCCAATGCGGCGATCAAGCAGGCTCGGCCCGCGGTCAATCTCCCGTTCGGCCGGCTCACGCATGTTGTAGCCGCTGACACGCTCCGGCTCACGCTCTGGCAGGGGGGGCAGCATCGGAATCGGCTGGGCCTCTTCAGTCGGAACCGGCGGCACCATGGTGGAGGTATCCGGGCCCAGACGCGGCATTTCCGGCGCGGATGCACGGGTGGTCTCGGCCTGCTTCTTGGCCGCGTCGTCCGTGCTGCCCTTGCGGAACAGCAGGAAGCCCATGGCCACCAGCAGCACCAGAATGCCGCCCAGGAACGCCAGCGCCTTGCGGTTCAGGCGCTGCTCCTCCGCCGAACGCAGCTGCGGTGCAGCCGCATCCAGGTCGGGAGCCGCCTGTGCCTGCGTGTTGCCGAAATAGGGGTTGGTCGGATCAACGTTGTCGTGGCCGTACTGGCCCTGCCCGTCGTCGCGGTTGTCGTTCGGGTCATTACCCGGAGTGTTGTGCTGGGTCATTTCTTCACGTTCCTTCGCAGGCCCACAACGTTGTCGCCATGGCGGACAACCAGGTACGGGTAAGTGCCGTGGACGATGAGGGTGTTGCCTTCCACGGTGGTGTTGACCACGTACTCCTCACCGTACTCCGCATCGCGGCCGAACACCGCCGGGAAAATACCGGTCTTGTACTCAGGCGAGTTCGGAAGCTTCACGTAGGTGAAGCGGCTGTCGTCGTAGACATTGACCGGAATCAGCCAGCCCATCTTTTTCGGACGGCGGGTGGAATAGGAGTAGTCGAAGTTGTACTGACGGTCCTTGGCCAGCTCGGTGCTGAGCAGCGGTTTGGCCTCTTCCTCGACGGCGGTCTGGGCGATGCCGAATTCGGTATCGCTGGGATAGGTGAAGGCGATCTTGTACTGCACGCCGGCACGGCGGGCTTGTTCCAGCTGACGCCAGTCGGTGGCCACGACCTTCAGTTCGAAGATGTACGAATGGGTTTCCGTGCGCACCATCATGTTGGTGTCCACGTCCACGTTCTTCGGCTTCAGATAGAAGACGTTTTCGCGGCGGGTCAGCTCCCAGCCACTGCTGAAGCCGGTGCTGTAATCGAGGATTTTCTCGTTCGGGCTCAGCTCGATCTGGGTGGTGAGGCCCAGGCCGGTGCGAACCGGATAGATGCGGTCCTGCTCATACTCGTAGTGATCGACCGCCTGCGCCGAAACGCCTGCGGAGAACATCAGCGACAGCATTGACACGAAGGCCAATGCGCCTCCCTTTACCTTTCGACGACTCATCGGTTGCTTGCTCCATCAGCAGTTCCGGTGGAATTACCTTGTGCTGGCCTCATGGCCGGCTGCCCCTGCATCTGTTGACCCGGCATGCCTTGCTGCGCCGGATATGCGCCCTGCGGTGCCGGCTGGCCCGGGTATGGTTGACCCTGTACGGGCTGCCCCGGCGTGCCCTGCGCCTGGGGGTAACCCTGCGGCGGGATGGCGACCGGCTGGCCGGTGACCGGGTCGATGGCCGGGTTCGCGGCGGCGGCAGCCGCTGCGGCCTGCGCGGCCTGGTTGGCTTCGAACGCCGCCTGCTCGGACTGCTGCTGCAATGCTGCATCGTCCGGCCCCGGCACGCCGCGCGAATAGTCGTTGTCCACGCGGTACTCAAACACTTCCATGCCCAGCGGGTTGAGGATGCGCTCCTGCTCGTTGAGCGCCAGGCTGTTGTTGTAGCGGAAGCGCAGTGTCACCAGCTGATTGTCCAGATAGTTGGTGCTGGCCTTGACCTTGTCGTAGATGCTGCGCTGGATACGCACCGACGCACCCCGGAAGCCGCCGTTCTGTTGTGCTTCCAAGGGCGTGATGCTCAGGATCTTGACGCGGATGGCGCGTTCCTTGCCATACAGCGTGATCGGGCTCTGCGGATTGTTGCCCGCATAGCGCGCACGGACCGCGTCGCTGACCGGCTTGGTCGACATCACATGCACCAGCTGCCAGTCGCGCAGCCCCATCACCGCAAAGTCATAGGACTCGCGTGCCATGACGTACTGCGCGACGTTGCTGCGATTGATTGCATCGCTGGCCGTGACATCCTGGCCTTCAAAGGTACCCTTGAGGCGCGCCACGGTGGCGGTACCGGTGTAGGCATCGGCCATGACGATGAACGGCACCTTCTCCTTCAGTGGCAGCATGTAGTAATAGCCACCGGCCAGCGCCAGCGACATCACCAACGAAGCACCGGCCACCCACCACGCGCGGCGTTCGCTGCGACGTGCAAGATCGGCCACGGTAACCTCGTAGCTCACCGCCCTGGCGATGGCCTGGTCCACTTTGGGGCTGCTGCCTGCGTCCTTTTTTCGGAACATGGAATTCATCCGTACTGCTGGAAGATCAATGGGCACGGCACCCCGGCATGCAGCGCCGGGAGCAACGCGTTCGTGAGCACCCGGAGGCGATCAGCTTCCGTTGGACGCAGCGGCAGCGGGTGCCGACACGGTGGAAGCGGAAACCGACTGCACCACAATCTGGTTGCCCACGATGGACACCGACACGCCCTGCCCGGCATAGGCGGCGCTGACATCGATCATCGCCTGCTGCGGGTTGGTGGTCGTAATGGTGGAAACCGCGCCGTACAGCGTGTAATCAGAGCTGAGGCGGTAGTCCAGGGTCATGCCCGAGTCCTTTGCCCACCGTTCGAGCATGGCTTTGAGCGTGCCGTCCATCGGCGAAGCCTGATAGACGTAACTGGAATACAGCGGAATTTCCTGGGTGGTGTTGGCGAAACGATTCACCGGCTTCCAGCGGCCACCGAAATCCGGTGCCGGCTTGGTAGCACAGCCGGCCAGCATGACGGCAGCAGTGACCACGGCAACAACGCAACCCTTAGACAGAAACGCTTGCTTCATACGGACTTCCCTATGGCGTACGGAATAGCGGCTTTAACTCGGAGATTCAGACAACGCGTCGACGCGTCGGGCCCTGATTCAGGCGCGACGTGCGGTTGGTGCGTATCGGTACAACCGTGAAACACCTTTCAACGGTAAGACCGGGCCCCCGCCCCGCCCGATGTGCACACGCCCCGAACACCGGGTTCGGCCCCTGCGCAGCACACCTTCTCCGAGAAAAGCCATCCATGTTCCTTTTGACTACTTCAGCACCCACTTCCGGTGCTGTACTCAACTACAAAAAACCTGACGACTGGAACGTCCATCACAAATACGATGCCACAATTGAGCGTCAGATCGGTGTCAATCCCGACAAAAATTTTACATTTGCCGCCCCATTTTGGGATGCGCGTCACATTGCTGCTTGCACACCGTCACAGCTCAAGCATCTTCACATCCGTTTTGGGTAACAGCCGGGAGGTGAAGTACTTGTCCTTGTAATACTTGATCTTGTCGCACTTGACCGGGTGCGGAATGCCCTCATACAGGAACACCTCGTGGTCCATGCCCATGGCCTTGAGTTCCTGCGGCAGCATCAGTGCGCGGCGCTCTTCGGTGAAGTTGTGGGTCTTCTCCCGCGCATGGGTGACGTTCTTCTTGCGCACGGTGGTGTAGCCGAGCATTTCCGAATAGTCGTTGGCGTCCTGCTGTTCGCGCGGGGCGTACAGGATCTGCAGCGCATGGTTGGTGATGATGGTGCGCGACACATCCCGGCCGTAAGTGGCGTCGAGCTGGGCCATGCTCTGGATGATGGGCAGCAGGCGCACGTTGTAACCGGCCATGTACGACACGGCAGAGGCAATGATGTCGACCTTGCCGATGGAGGTGAATTCGTCCATCAACAGCAGCACCTGGTACTTCAACTCCGGATTGCCCTTGGGCAGTTCTTTGGTGTTGAGGTTGATGATCTGGCTGAAGAACAGGTTGATGATGAGGCGGCTCTCGGCCAGCTTGTTGGGCTGGATGCCGATGTAGACGGTCATCTTCTTCTTGCGCAGGTCGGTCAGCAGGAAGTCGTTGGCACTGGTGGCCTTGTCCAGCACCGGGTTGATCCAGGCGTTGAGCGGTTCCTTGAAGGTACCCATGATGGAAGCGAAGGTCTCGTCCGCCTGCGACAACATGTTGGCGAATGCGGCCTTGGCATTTCCGGACAGGAACGGCTGCGTGGACAGCGACTGCAGGTATTTCTTCAGGTCGGTGCCGTCCCCGGTGGACAGGCGGAAGATGGCCCCCAGAGTGGGCGTACCGCTGCCGGCCGGGAAACCCATGGCGCGCTCGTCGTCCCAGTTCTCGAACAGGTACAGACCGAAGGCCATGAAGGCATTGCGCGCCTGACTGATCCAGAACTTCTGGTCGTCCGAGCCATCCGGATACAGCATGGCGGCGATGCTCATCAGCTCGGAGACGCGGAAGTTCGCATCATCGGAGACGTAGCTGAGCGGATTCCAGCGATGGGTGCGCTTGTCTTCGGCAAACGGATTGAACAGGAACACCTCGTGGCCCTGGCTGGCACGCCAGCCGCTGGTGAGGTCGAAGTTCTCCTGCTTGATGTCCAGCACGACGATGGATTCGCCGTACTCGAGCAAATTTGGGATAACCACGCCCACGCCCTTGCCGGAACGGGTGGGTGCCGCCAGGATCACGAATTGTTGGCCGCCCAGACGCACCAGCTTGCCGCCGAAGCTGCCGACGACAATGCCGCTGTCGCTTTTCTTGAACATGCCGTGCTTGGCCAGATCAGCGGCGGTGGCAAAGCGCGCGTCGCCGTGGATCGACTTCTTCTTCGGCTTGAACATGAAGAACAGCGCGACCAGCAGCACCAGCAGCGGCAGGCCGAAGCCCAGCACGCCGGCCAGCTTGATCTTGGTCAGATAAGGGGCCACCGCGGGCTGGTCCATGGCCTGCAGGTACTGCAGGTAGGTGTTCCACTTGTAATAAGTGGTCTCCACGCCCAGAAACGTCAGCGTCAGGTAGCCGGCCAGCGCATAGCCGACGATCGCGGTCACCAGAACAAGTACGGCAGTGGCAACAGACTTCTGCGTGGACAAACCCTATCCTCCATGACGCGCCCAGGGAGGCGCTGCGGCTAGCGACGACGCCGGCGCGGCCTCGTACGCGTTTCTTTCCTTTCGTCTTCCGCCAGGACGGGTTCGTCCTGTTCCAGCAGTTCCCGCCAGCGGGCGTGCGCCTGTTCAAGCGAGAGCACATCACTCACTCTCTCGCCGCCAGTCGTCAGCACGGCGTAGCCGATTACGTCCGCCGGGTTGTACACCGGTGAATGTGTCAACGCTACCAGCTGATACCTGCCATCGGCCCGCAATGCATGAGGGTACTGGACCATCGTGCAAGCTCCCCGGTCGACTCCAGTGGGCGCATGCTAATCCACACCGCGGCGTATGCCAATCAGAAATTCCTTACCCGGCATCGGGCAACAGACGGACGGCATCAAACGGGGGTCACCATACGGTGCCCACCGCGCGTTACATCGATGCGTTACATCGAGTGATTGATGTGTGACGGGGCCGACACGTTCAGCACAGCATCGACGGCATTGCGCCGGACGGCCACCGGTTCCCTCACCCGCTGGGCCACATATGCCAAACTGGCGGTGAGGATGAAGGTGTAGCCCAGCAGTTCGGTGGTTTCCTCAATGGTGTTCTTGAACACCCGGATGTACTGCTCGCCCAGCAGACCGGTCCACAACGAGGTCATGCCGATCAGGCGCGAGTAGAACAGCAGCAGCACCAGACCGATGACCATCACCGTCCCCGGGCGCGAGCCGAGGAAGCGCACCAGGCCCGACAAGGTGGCGCGCAGGTCACGACTTGCCCAAGCCAACGAGCCCACGATCAACAGCGCCACCGGGTACTTCCAGAGGCCATGCGCGATCAGATCGAGCGCTTCGTCCATCTCGCGCAGAAACATGCAGGCAAAGAAAGCGGCCGCCAGCAGGGCAAAGCGGCGGTCATCGCGCCGGCTGGTCGCCAGGCGCACGAAGGCCAACACGCTGGCGGCCAGGAAGCCTTCCTGGGTCAGCTCGACCAGTGACCACTCGCCCACCGCGTTGCCCAGCCAATGGATGTCCAGCCACGCCAGCACCGGCGGCAACATCACCATCACGCCAAACAGGAAGGCACGGCCCAGGTAGGCGGCCAGCAGTTGCAGATCGTTTTTCATCCAGACTCACCCGCGCCAACGGGCGCATCTAACGGCGCGCATTATTGATGTCATAAAAATGTCGTTAAAGGCCATCCATGGAACAATGCGTGATCTTGACGCGTTATTGTTCAGCCAGGAGACATGGAAACGCCTCGTGCGCCAGGTGGGCCACTGATTTCCACGAAATCGTGCCGTGTTGGTACGGATTTGCTGCACCGCACCAAGTACAATGCCCCTCCGTAAAAACGATTACATCCCGCCGCATGAGTTCCACCGCCCCCACCCTCGCCGAGCGCCTGACCCCGCGCGAGCGCACCCTGATCCTGTTGGCCCTGTCGCTGGGCGGCTTCGCCATTGGCACCAGCGAGTTCGCCGCCATGGGCCTGATGCTGGAGATCAGCCGCGGCCTCGGTATTGGCGAGACCCAGGTGGGTCACCTGATCAGCGCCTACGCCATCGGCGTGGTGGTCGGTGCCCCGGTGCTGGCCTTCGCGGGTGCCGGCTATGCGCGCCGTACCCTGCTGCTGGGCCTGATGGGCTTCTACGCGGTGGGCAACCTGGCCAGTGCGCTGGCTCCGAACTACGCCACCATGCTGCTGGCACGCTTTGTCGCCGGCCTGCCCCACGGGGCCTACTTCGGCGTGGCCATGCTGGTGGCCGCGGCGATCAGCCCGCCTGGGCAGCGCGGCAAAGCGGTTTCCAAGGTGCTGCTGGGCCTTTCAATCGCCATCCTGGTGGGCAACCCGCTGACCACCTGGCTCGGGCAGCAGCTGAGCTGGCGCACCGCCTTCGCACTGGTCAGCGTGCTTGCCATTGCCACCGTGGCCATGATTGCCCGCTATCTGCTGCCGGACCCGGATGAGGTGCGCACCTCGCCGATGCGCGAACTGCGCGCCTTCAACCGCACCCAGGTGTGGATGGCGCTGGCCATTGGTTCGGTCGGCTTTGCCGGCATGTTCTGTGTCTTCACTTACCTGGCCCCCACCCTCGTGCAGGTGACCGGCGTGCGTGAGTCGTGGATGCCGGTGGCAGTGGGCATCTTTGGCGTCGGCGCGATCATCGGCAATGTCGCCGGCGGCTGGCTGGTGGACAAGTTCCAGTTCCGCGCCGCACCCATCGTACTGCTGTGGTCGGTGGTGGTGCTGATGCTGTTCCCGCTGGCCGCCAACGCCGTGTGGAGCGTGGTACCGGTGATTGTCGCCGTGGGCACCATGGGCGCACTGGCCGCCGTGCTGCAGACCCGCTTGATGGATGTCGCCGGCGAGGCCCAGACCCTGGCCGCGGCGTCAAACCACGCCGCGTTCAATACCGCCAACGCACTGGGCCCGTGGCTGGGCGGCATGGCGATTGGTGCCGGTTTCAGCCCGGCAGTCACCGGATACGTCGGCGCAGCCACCGCCGTGGGCGGCCTGCTGTTGTGGGGCGTCGCGGTGCTGGCGGAGCGTCAGGGGCGTGCGCAGGTTGCCTGCGAACAGCGCTGACACGCATGGCGTGTCACTACGCGGGAGGCGCAACATTCCGACGGAATGCAGCCGGCCGGTCACCCCTCGGTGACCTGCCGGCCATCGCGTTGATCAGAACTTGATCGACATCCGCGCCCAGTAGAAGCGACCGAGCACGTCGTAGGTGGCCACGTCGGTGTTGCCGTTGCCGCCGTTGTTGGCGTAGTACAGCGGAGCCTGCTTGTTGGTCACGTTGTCCACGCCCAGCTCGAACGCGGTGTGCCACGGAGCCACCGTGTAGCCCACCTGCAGGTTGTGGTACACGAACGACCCGATCCGACGGACCACGCCGGCTTCGTCGGTATCGGCCGACAGGCCCTGATCCAGGTCGCTGCTGCCGATGCGGGTCTTGCCGATGTAACGGACCCGCCATGAGGCGCTCCAGTCGTCCATGTTCCAGCTCAGGCTGCCCAGCCCCCGCCAGCGCGGGAAGTTGCCATACGCATAGGTGTACATGCCGCCATTGCGGATGGTGACGGTGCTGGGGTCGGTGGTATCCGGCAGCACGTCGTAGCGCTCCAGATAGGTACCGTTGAGGCCCGCGCTGAAGCGGCCCCACGGCGTTTCGTTCAAGCGGTAGTTCACGCTGAAGTCCACGCCGCGCGTGGCCAGCGTGCCCAGATTGACGGTGGGCTCGGCCACATAGTTGATGGTGCCGTTGCGGTGGATCAACGCGCAGAACGCGCTGGCGGGGTTCGAGTAGCACTGGTTCAGCACGGTCTGGGCGGACACGCCGGTAATGGTGTCCTCCAGGTCGATGCGCCACCAGTCGGCACTGATCGACAACCCCTCCAGCCAGCGCGGGTCATACGCGAAGCCGACGTCGTAGGACTTGCCGGTTTCCGGCTTCAGCTGATAGCCGGCAACTTCCGCACCCGAGGCCTTGCCCGAGATCTGGCCGTCGGCCTGGTGGTAGCTGCCATCGGTCGGCACGTTGGCGCAGGCCACGTCGTTGCCGCCGGTGTAGCCGTTGCACGGGTCGTTGACCGTTGGCGCGTCGCCCACTACGCCCGAATACAGCTCGTTGATGTTGGGCGCGCGGAACATCTCCGACACCGTGCCGCGCAGCAGAAGGTCCTGGACGGGGCGGTACTCGATGGACACCTTGCTGTTGGTCTTGCTGCCGACCGAGCTGTAATCCGAGAAGCGCGTACCGATGCTGAGGTTGAGCGACTGGATGCCCGGAAGGTCCTTCAGCAGCGGGAACAGGGCTTCGGCGTAGGCTTCCTTGACGTCGAAGCTGCCGCTCAGCTGGGAGGCGCAGAATTCGATGACGCCGCACAGCCCGTTCTCGTCACCGGTCCAGAGCGCGTCGGCCTTGCTGGTGCTCTTCTCCTCGCGGTAGGAAACGCCGACCGCCAGGCCGACCATGCCGGCCGGCAGCTCGAACAGATCACCGTTGGCGTTGGCTTCGGCCTGCTTGACCGTGTAGACACTGCTGACCACCGGGTTGACGATCATCGACTGCAGCGTGCCCAGGCTGGAGGCGTCGTTGAGGTTGGAGATGTTGAGCGGCGTACAGCCGGCAACCACGTTGCCGGCGCTGCCGCACTTCACCGTGCCATCTACATCAAGGAACGACGGACCGACCGCCTGGTTGAACGACGCATAGTCCAGGAAACCATAGTTGGTGGATGTCTGCTTCACCCGCCCGTAGTTCAGGTTGACGTCCCACTGCCAGGAGCTGCTGCCGAAGCCCCCGCGCAGGCCCGGGCTGATCTGGAAGTTGTCGGCCAGGACCGCCGCGTGCTGTGTGGCGAGGTGAGCGACAACCAGCTGGAAGTGCATCTCTATCCCAACCGCATGCCCGGCTGGTGCCTCACCTTCAAGCGGCCGGTGTGCAACAGTGAAGACGTGTCCGGGGTGATCGGCATCTCCCGCGACCTGGGGCAGCCGGATACAAGCACTCCGCATTCGAGCGCCTGAACCGGGTGCTGGAGCACATGCAGAACCATTATGACGAGCAGTTGCGGGTGCAGGCCCTCGCCAATCTGGCCGAGCTTTCCGTAGCGCAGCTGGAGCGGCACTTCCGCCGCGTGTTCCAGGTGACGCCGCAGCAGTTGCTGACCAAGCTGAGGATTGAGGCAGCGATGCGCCTGCTGCACGGCGAGGAAAGCATCGCCAGCATCGGCCAGCAGTGCGGGTTCGCCGACCAGAGCGCGTTTGCGAGGCAGTTCAAGGCGACGGTGGGGATGTCGCCGCGGGATTACCGAGGCATCAAAGGGAAGCTGTAACCGACGCACATCACGCGTAGGGACGCGCCCTGCGTGTCCACGCCATCCCTCACCAGGCGTAGAGCCACGCCCTGCGTGGCTGGATTTTTCCGCAGCGTGAACCTTCGCCCCCTATTCTCCGACTACTCCATCAACACAGGACAGGAGAGCGCAGGTGGATACCCCGGGTCACGCCCCCAACCCGCAAGACACCCTGGTCGTCGTCCGCTGCCAACTAGGCGAACGGGCAGCTTTCGATAACCTGATTGCCCGCTGGACCCCCTCCCTCCACCGCTACGCCCTGAAGCTGGCCCAGGACCGCGACGTGGCCGAGGACCTGGTTCAAGACGTCTGGGTGAAGGTGCTCCGAGGCCTGGGCGGCCTCCGCGAACCCGAACGCTTCCGCCCCTGGCTGTTCGGCATGGCACACCGCACCTTCGCCGACCGCCTTCGCATCCGTTACGCACTGCCTGAAGACGCGCATGTGGAACTCGATGCCCTGCCCGATCCGCGCGCGGGCGGGGATCCGTTCGCACTGCAGTTGGCAGTCCATCAAGGGCTGGACGCACTTCCCGTGATCGAACGCGAAATCCTGACATTGTTCTACCTCGAAGACATGCCACATGCCGACATTTCGACAGCGTTGGCCATACCGGTTGGCACCGTGAAGTCTCGGCTGCATCGCGCCAGAACGCTGCTGCGTCACCACCTCACTGCACTGGAGACCACGCCATGAGTACCACGATCAACCATGCTGACCTGGAAGCTCGCCTTCGTGCGCTCACCCAGCGCACCCTGTCCTCGCCCGCACGTTACTTCCATGTCGCAGTGCTGGTGCTTGCTTTGATCATGTGTTCGCTGCTGGGCGCATTGCTGGTCACTGAAACTGACCTGCCCGGGCGTACGCAGCTGGCCTTCTCTGGCTTGCTGGCCCTGGGAGCGGGTTGGGCGGTATACGCAGGATGGGCGCTGACCCGCAGGGATACGCTGCTGGTACATCAGCTGGTAGTGGCCGCGTGGATGGCCGTGGGCGGAACCGGCGCGTTCTTCGTGTGTTGTGCGGTTGCTGCGTGGGTTACTAAAGGTGCATTGGCCATGGCAGCGCTGGTAACCGCTACAACTCTGCTGGCCGCGACCGTATGGCTGCTGGCCCGTTCAACGCAGCGTCTGGGGGAGTTGAAAGCGCTGCGCCGGACATTGGAGCGTACGTGAGCGCATCGGTTGACACCTGCGCGGCGCGCCCGCGACGTTGGCGCATGAAGTTTTCACCCGATGAAAGGCAACGCCTGCTGGTATTGAACAGCGTAGGACCTACCGTTGTCGCGCGGATGAGTCGAGATCGGGCCGCGAGAGGCTTGCCAGGCGAACCCCGCGGGTGCGGCCTATAAGAGTAGCCTGTGGAGCGCCCAGAGCTCCTTGAAATCCATGCCCCTACCTCAGTGTTGATTCTGTGGCTTAGACTAACCGGCGAGGGCCTAGTGCAAAGCCGGTTGAAACAAAAATATGGAGAATTTGAAGATGAGCGACGAAAGGATCACGTTCGAACCGCTTGAGGCCCTGCCTGACGGGGTAACCAAAGACTTGGCAAAGCAACTCTTTGAGGCGGGGGACGCCTGGGCTATCGTGCCGGCGGTTCGCTACGCGACAACCACCGCTTGGAGGCCAAATGCACAGTTCATGCTCATTGACGGAGACCTCGAAGTGGAAGGCAATGTCGTTGTTGCCACGGGCTCCCACGACCATGGAGCCCTGATCGTGCTTGGAAGTCTGCGGTGCCAGCAGCTCATTACCGGCCATGGGCAGAACTTGCTCGTCACGGGCGACCTTGTCGCCAAAGACGCGATCATCGCGGAGCTGGCGGACAGCACCACTCACGTTGGAGGAATGGTGTTGACCGACACCCTGCTTTCCGGGCGCGGCGCGTGGTTATCGCTCGCCTCCGCTGACGGCTTCAAGGCCAAGCACTGCTCCGCTTACGTGATGGTCGGCAATAGTCCGCTCAAACCGACCGCGGCGGCATCAACGGTTGCCCGCTTGGTGGACCATGTGTTGGATCGGGATGAGTGGGACTCAATGGATGAAGAGGATCGACAAGGCGAAGATATTGACGATCTAATCATGCTGGACGAGGTCGCCGCCTTGCGACACGTCGCAAAAGGCCGTGGTCTATTGCGCGGTTGAACGGAAGCCTCGCAGAGCCCAATCGGCCTATTGTTGGGCAAAACCTGCGGGTCTCGACGGCGTAGCCACTCGCTGCCATCAAGCCTCCTCCATCTCCTGCCGTCTACGTACGCCGGGGCTTTTTTAGCATGTCGCGCTCCTCGGTGAGGCGTTTGACCTCGGCCTTCAAACGCCGCACCTCCGCTGAATCCTTGGGCGATGGCAACATCGCCCCCTCGGGCGTTCCCGCCAGCGCCTAGCTCTTTGCCTTTCGGAGCCATTGTTCAGGCTATGGGAGGAGACCCCAGCCGTTTGGCAACCTCCGCAACCGCCAAGCCCCATTCGGTCACTTACTTGACCGCCTCGACCTTGAACTCATCCGTGTACTGCTTGCTCGCCATAGACACCTCTTTCGTTACCATTGATCATGGCTCTGAGTTGTCTACGCAATCCTGGCCGGTCCATATTTCATAGGGTTACGAGGGTATGGTCCCGCAAGAATTTTTTCCCTGAGATCAAGACATCACTACCCTGAGGCTAGTTCGACAGAAGCACTTGTAGCTGCCGATTCAGCTACGGATTTTCCAGAACTGGCACGAAGTGCGTTTCTTGCCGCCTTGGCGATCTTCTTGCGCGCCTCATCTGCCTTCTCGCCCTCAGTGACTTCGCGCTTGATCACCTCATTTACCAGGACGGCCTTGATCTGATCGGCATCGATCCTGACATCTGGCGATACCCTCCGAAGCTCACGCCGAATGACATCGAGTACGGGCTGCGTTTTTGAAGCATAGCCCCGACAAAGAAGCGAGAAAGCGCCTGCTTCTGGATGTGATACTCGCCCAGCACTGACCTCTGCCAGCCCTCTTTGCACCAAAGGTAAAGCAACTCCACATCTCCTTCGGAGCGTGGATTCAGTGCACAGAAATCAATCTCAAGAACCAACTCCTGATCGATCGGTTTCGCAAAGATAAGGTGGTAGACGCGCCACACAACACCATTGGTGAGCAACACCCAATCCACACCTTGATTTGCAGCGTAGTCAATCGCCTGTTTGACGTGCTGATCCTTCAGGTCGATTCCAATCGCCTTTACCTCTATGAGGGTTTGCAGCTGTCCTTCTGCTTTAATCGCAAGATCGCAGTAGGTACCTCTGATCGCGTGTTCAGAAGTGACGTCCGAGTACTTGTCGTAGCCGAATATGTCAGCGAGCATATCCTTGATGATTGTTACCGTATCTGCCTCACCCACATCTCTCGCCTTGGCAGCCGCGAGAATGGGCTGGTAACGCTTGATCCCTGCAACCAGACGCTCTGCAACCTTCTTCGGAACGGACGCCATTTCCTTCCCTTGGATTGTTTGCGTGGGCTGACTTTATCTCCAGAATTCAACCGGCACAATCCGGCACGGCTGGAAGGTGTCCGTGCGGGAAACTTTGCCCCCCGTCTCGGGGTCAGGAAGGCCAACCGTACCAGACGATGCCCCGGGGCTGGCGCTATGACACGCATGGCGTGTCACTACGGGCGATACGCAAAACGCCCCTTTCGGGGCGCTTTGCGTATCTGCTTGACGAACTGATAGCTGGTCGGCAGCCTGGGATTGTTGGGTGCATCCATGCACCCAACCCCTACGCTGCGCTGCGGGGCCAGCCATTCGGCTGTCCGGATTCGCTCCGGGCGAATCCGTCGAACCCGCGCGGGGTCGGCAGCCATCTCTCTCCGCCAGATACGCAAAACGCCCCTCTCGGGGCGCTTTGCGTATCTGCTTGACGAACTGATAGCTGGTCGGCAGCCTGGGATTGTTGAGTGCATCCATGCACCCAACCCCTACGCTGCGCTGCGGGGCCAGCCATTCGGCTGTCCGGATTCGCTCCGGGCGAATCCGTCGAACCCGCGCGGGGTCGGCAGCCATCTCTCTTGCCAGATACGCAAAACGCCCCTCTCGGGGCGCTTTGCGTATCTGGCGGAGAGAGTGGGATTCGAACCCACGGAAGGTTTGACCCTTCGCCGGTTTTCAAGACCGGTGCCTTAAACCGCTCGGCCATCTCTCCGTTCGGGGGGGGGCATTCTCGCATTTCCGGGGCAATTTTGCGCGCCCGGTTGGCGGAATCAGCCTGCATCCACCGCCAGGGCACCCAGGGCGCTGGCTTTGATCTTCTCCTTGGCGCGCTCGCAGGCTCCGCCGCAGTCCAGGCGCGAGGCCTCCAGCTGGGGCGGCAGGTGCTCGGCCAGGAAGTCGATGAACACCCGCACTGCCGGCAGCAGGCCGCGGCGCGAGGCGAACACGGCGTGGCAGATACCCTGCGGCAGCGACCAGTCCGGCAGTACCACTTCCAGCTCGCCGTTGCGCACGGCCTCGGCACAGACGGTTTCCGGCAGCATGGTGATGCCGAAGCCATCCTTGACCATGCTCTGCAGCAGCGGGAAGTCAAAGCCGGCCACGCGCGGCTGCAGATCGACTCGGCGCACCGCGCCTTCCGGCCCATGCAGTTCCCAGCGCTGACGGGCTTCGTCTTCGCTGATGCTCAGGGTAACGTGGTTGGCCAGTTCATCCGGGTCTTTCGGGCGGCCGGCGCGGTCGAGGTACTTGGGGCTGGCGACCAGCAGTTCCTGCACCTGGCCAAAGCTGCGCATCACCAGGCTGCCGTCGTCATCCAGCCGCGAACGCACACGCAGGGCGACGTCGTAGCCTTCATTGATGATGTCGACGCGGCGGTTGCTGATGTTCAACTGCAGCCGCACCTTGGGGTACTGGGCGAGGAACTTCGGCAGCAGCTTGGGTAACTGCATCTGCGCCAGCGAAACCGGCACGCTGGCGCGGACCACGCCGCGCGGCTCGGCGCTGAGGCGATCCACCACCTCGCGTGCGGCCTGGGCTTCAGCCAGCATGGTCTGGGCGTGGCGGTGCACGCTGGTGCCCACGTCGGTGACCGCGAAACGGCGCGTGGAGCGCTGCAGCAGGCGCACGCCCAGGTCGGTTTCCAGCTGGCTGATACGGCGGCTCAGACGGGACTTCGGGATGCCCAGGGCGCGCTCAGCAGCGGCAAAACCGCCGTGGTCCACCACCATGGCAAAGTAATAGAGGTCGTTCAGGTCGTGCATGACGGCAGTTCCACTCATAGAACAATACGTGGCATTCAACCACCTTTATTCCAAATTGGCAACAACCTATCGTTCTCTCCGTCGGCGGCAAGACCGCCTCCTTCCAGAATATAGGTAACTGCCATGAAGCTTCTGCACCTCGACGCCAGCGTCCTTGGCGACAACTCGGTTTCCCGTCAGCTGTCGGCGGCTGTCGTCGCGCGATTCAATGAGACTGTCGAATCGCTGGACGTCACCTACCGCGACCTGGACCAGAACCCGATTCCGCACCTGACCAGCCGTTCGCTGGCCCAGGCGGATGCCGCCGAGGCAACCGAGGCCGAAGACATCATGCAGCAGTTCCTGGCCGCAGACGTGATCGTTATCGGCGCGCCGATGTACAACTTCAGCATTCCTTCCACGCTGAAGGCCTGGATCGACCGCGTGGCGGTGGCCGGGCGCACCTTCAAGTACACCGAAAACGGCCCGGTCGGCCTGGCCGGTGGCAAGCGGGTGATCATCGCCAGCGCACGTGGCGGCATCTATACCGATTCGCCGGCTGACTTCCAGGAACCGTTCCTGCGCCAGGTGTTCGCGTTCATGGGCATCAACGATGTGGAATTTGTTCGCGCTGAAGGCATTGCCTACTCGCCGAAGCACCGCGAAGACGCGATTGCCGCGGCGCTGGCCAGCCTGCCGGCGGCGGAGTTTGAAGAAGTGGCTGAGGCCTGAGCTTGTCCCCACGGCAGGCGTTGAGTCCTCGTCAGACGCCCTGCCGGGGCCGGAACTCCCCTCCCCCTTCCGGCCCACCCTGCGGCCCCGCTTC
The DNA here is from genome assembly GCA_050983615.1 of Stenotrophomonas maltophilia. Lineage (GTDB taxonomy): Bacteria > Pseudomonadota > Gammaproteobacteria > Xanthomonadales > Xanthomonadaceae > Stenotrophomonas > Stenotrophomonas maltophilia_AZ. The sequence goes on from CP158958.1 coordinate 2,641,456, forward strand.
GGCGGGGCCGTTTCTTTTTGCGGCAGCCACGCAGGGCGTGGCTCTACGGCTGATCAGGTCATCCATCGGCAACGAAAAACCCGCCTCGCGGCGGGTTCTTCGTGCATCAGGCGATGGTATCCAATCCACCCATATAAGGCTTCAACACATCGGGCACCGTGATGCTGCCATCGGCATTCTGGTAGTTCTCCATCACCGCAATCATGGCGCGGCCCACTGCAACGCCGGAGCCATTGAGCGTGTGCAGCAGCTCCGGCTTGCCGGTTTCCGGGTTGCGCCAGCGGGCCTGCATGCGGCGCGCCTGGAAGTCGCCGCAGTTGGAGCACGAGGAGATCTCCCGATAGGTGTCCTGCGACGGCAGCCACACCTCCAGGTCGTAGGTCTTGATCGCCGAGAAACCCATGTCGCCGGTGCACAGCAACACCTTGCGGTACGGCAGGCCGAGCTTTTCCAGTACCACTTCAGCGGCGCGGGTCATGCGCTGGTGCTCGGCTTCGCTGTCGGCCGGCGCACACACGGTAACCAGTTCCACCTTCTCGAACTGGTGCTGTCGGATCATGCCGCGCACGTCGCGACCACCGCTGCCGGCTTCGGCGCGGAAGCACAGCGAATGGGCGGTCATACGCTGCGGCAGGTGCTCGGCGTCCACGATCTCGTCGCGGACAATGTTCGTCAGCGATACTTCCGAGGTCGGAATGAGGTAGCGCGGCGACTCGCCCACGGCGGTCTTGAACAGATCGTCCTCGAATTTCGGCAGCTGGCCCGTGCCACGCAGCGATTCCGGGTTGACCAGCACCGGCACGTTGGTTTCATCGAAACCGTGTTCGCCGGTATGCAGGTCGAGCATGAACTGGGCCAGCGCGCGGTGCAGGCGGGCAATCGGGCCACGCAGCACGGTGAACCGCGAGCCGGACAGCTTGGCACCGGCTTCGGCATCCAAACGCTGATGGCGCGCGCCAAGCTCCACGTGGTCCAGCACCTGGAAATCGAACGTACGCGGGGTCCCCCAGCGGTGCTGTTCAACGTTTTCGCTTTCGTCCTTGCCCAGCGGCACGTCATCGGCCGGCACATTGGGAATGCCCATGGCGATGGCTTCGATCTTCTCGCGCAGCTCGTCCAGCGCCACTTCCGAGGCTTTCAGCTCGTCGGCGAAAGCGGCGACCTCAGCCATGATGGCCGAGACGTCTTCGCCCTTGGCCTTGGCCTGGCCGATGGCCTTGGAGCGGCTGTTGCGCAGGCTCTGCAGTTCCTGGGTGCGCACCTGGATGCGCTTGCGGTCGGCCTCCAGAGACGCCAGCCCGGACACGTCCAGCTCGAAGCCACGCGAGGCGCGCAGGCGGTCGGCGAGGTCGGCGGGGTTCTGGCGCAGCAGGGCTGGATCAAGCATGGCGGTCGACTGAGTACGGGTGTGGAGGGGGATTATCGCCTGTAATGCACTTTTCTGCCGCCCGGTTCATATCCAACGTGGCAGAATCGGGGTGTTCACCACGGTATGGCCCATGTCTGCGTCCCGTTCTTCCTCTGGCAAGACCCTGACCCTGCACCTGCCCGCTCACAGCCTGAAGATCGCCGGCATCGCCTTCGGCGTGGGCCTGCTGCTGTTCGTGGCGGTGTGGGCCGGCAACCGCAAGAAGGACTTCTACACCGCTGGCCCGACCCCGACCCCGCAGCAGGTGGCCGAGGTGGAGCCGCTGCCTGAACCCCTGGCTGCAGCCGCCGGGTCCAGCGACATGCCTGATGCCAAGGCTCCGCCTGCCGAGGAGGAAAAGCCGCAGCTGGTGGAAACCGCCCCTCCGCCGCCGGCCGCGGCACCCGCCCCGCCTCCGGAAGCGGCCGCACCGCAGCCCATGGCTGCGGGCGACCGTCCGCAGCCGATCGCCGACCAGTCGCCGCCGCCCACGTACCCGCCCGCCGCGCTGCGCCGGGGTGACAGCGGCAGCGTGGTGGTGCGTGTGGATGTGGACGCCACCGGCATGCCGTTCAACGCCACCATCGTGCAGCGCAGTGGTTCGCGCGACCTCGACCGCGCGGCTGTGGATGCAGTGCGCCGCTGGCGCTTCATGCCGGCGCAGAGCAATGGCCAGGCGGTGCCGGGCAGCATTGAAGTGCCGTTTGATTTCAAAGCGGAATGATTCATCGCCGCGTCATGCCCATGTGCAGGCGCGGCTCATCTAGCTGAACCTCACCGCGAATGCAGTCGCGGCGTTGACGTACTGGTGACACTCGCGCAACCGGAACCGGGCAAGACTGCGGACGTCAACTCGACACGAGGAGTCCGCCATGAGTGTTTCCCATGCCCACGACATGCACAACTCGCCGCAGCAGCAGCGCGACATTACCGATGATCCGTCGCGCCGCCGCGCCTCTCCCTGGTTGTGGATGGCGCTGATTGTGGCGATGTTTGCCGCTGCTCTGGTGTGGCTGCGCTATGCCAGCCCCACTGACACCATGACTGCGCCGGTCGGCCAGCGCATGCTGCCGGCGACCGAGACCCCGGTCGCCACGACGCCTGCCCCTGCCGCCCAGCGTCAGACCACGCCTGCCACCAGTGAACGTCGTGCGGTAACCGCCGTGCGCAACCGTGATGCGCGTCCGTTGGCCAGCAACGCCAAGCCGGATTACCCGGCCAGTGCGCTGCGTAACGGTTTGGAAGGCAGCGTGGTGGCCAGCCTGAACGTGGATACCCGCGGCCAGGTGACCGATGCGAGCATCGTGCAGCGCACCGGCTCGCGCGACCGTGATCTGGATCGCGCGGTGCTGAGCACCGTGCGTAACTGGAAGTTCGAGCCGGCCATGCAGAACGGTCGTGCCGTGGCCAGCGTGGTGCGCGTGCCGGTGGATTTCCGTACCCAGCGCTGATCTGACGGGAAAGGTGTAATGAGAAACGGGGCCATAGGCCCCGTTTCTTTCTTTACTGCGTTGCCGGGCATGGCCCGGCACTACGCGGCTGAAAATTTCATGCGCGGACATGTAGCGACGGGCCATGCCCGTCGATGCGATCACGCCAGGGTCAGACCGAACCCAGCGCGCGTGGCCAATCCATCAAAATCCGGGAACGACGTCGCCACGTTGGCAATGTCATTCACCCGCACTTCGCCACTGCTGAGCTGTCCGGCAATCGCGAACGCCATCGCAATACGGTGATCGCCATGGCTTTCAATGGTGCCGCTGCCCAGCACACCACCGCCATGAATGGTGGCACCGTCTTCGGTTTCATCCACCTGTACCCCCAGCGCGCGCAGCCCGGTGGCCATCGCGGCCAGACGGTCCGATTCCTTGACCCGAAGTTCGGCAGCACCGGTCACCACGGTATTACCCTGCGCAGCCGCAGCAGCGACGAACAATGCCGGGAACTCGTCGATCATGTCCGGCACCAGCGCCTCGGGAATCTGCGCACCGTGCAGCGGTGCGTAACGCACCACCAGGTCGGCCACCGCTTCCCCACCCTGCTCGGCGTGGTTTTCCTCGGTGATGTCCGCGCCCATCAGGCGCAGCGCCGACAGCAGGCCGGTACGACGCGGATTCAGGCCGACCTGACGCAGGCGCAGCTCCGAACCCGGAATGATGCTGGCCGCCACCAGGAAGAACGCCGCCGACGAGAAGTCCGCCGGCACCGTGACGTCGGTGGAACGCAGGCGCTGGCCACCGCGCAGGCGAGCCTTGCCGGGCGAGAATTCAATGTCCACCCCGAATGCACGCAGCATGCGCTCGCTGTAGTCCCGGGTGGGATGCGGCTCGGTCACGGCGGTTTCGCCGTGGGCATACAGGCCGGCCAGCAGCACGGCCGACTTGACCTGTGCGCTGGCAACCGGCGACACGAAATCAATGCCGTGCAGTGCCTGCCCGCCGTGTACACGCAGCGGCGGGGTGCCGTCGGCTTCTGTGTCGATCTTCGCGCCCATCTGCGCAAGCGGGCCCGTGACACGGCGCATAGGGCGGCGCGACAACGATTCATCACCGACCATCACCGAATCGAAGGTCTGGGCGGCCAGCAGGCCCGCCAGCAGGCGCATCCCGGTACCCGCGTTACCGCAGTCCAGCGGCGCGGACGGAGCCTTCAGCCCATCCACGCCCACACCATGCACCACGCGCTGCGACGGCGACGGGGTATCGATGCGCACCCCCAACTGGCTGAAAATCGCCGCGGTGGCGCGGGTGTCTTCACCTTCCAGGAAGCCGTCAATGTGCGACACGCCGTCGGCCAGTGCGGCAAACATCACCGCGCGATGGGACACGGATTTGTCGCCGGGAATGGTCAGGCTGCCCTGCAGGGGCTGGCCCTTGCGGGCGATCCAGGAAGCGGAAGCGGTCATCGAAAAATCCTGTAAGGCCGCCCCCATGGGCGGCGGTCGGGCGAGTTCGCAGAAAGGGGAAAGATCAGGGCACGGCGACCGGGTACGAACCCAGCACCTTGATCTGCGCCGAATGCGCCTTGAGTTCGGCCAGCGCGGCCTGCATGGCTTCGTCTTCGACATGGCCGGCCAGGTCAATGAAGAAGCCGTACTCCCACTTGGCGTTGTGCGAGGGACGCGACTCGATGCGGTTCATGCTGATGCCGTGGCGGGCAAACGGGCTGAGCACGTCGAACAGCGCGCCGGGCTTGTCGTGGATGAACACCAGCACCGAGGTGCGGTCGTGACCAGAACCCGGGAAGATATTGCGGCCGATCACCAGAAAGCGCGTGGTGTTGTCGGCATCGTTCTGGATCGGCTTGGTGACGACCTTTTTCAGGCCGTACACGTGACCGGCGCTTTCCCCGCCAATGGCGGCGGCGTCATCGGCATTGCGGGCGCGGCGCGCGCCTTCGGCATTGCTGGACACCGGAATCTTCTCGGCCTTGGGCAGGTTGGCGCGCAGCCACGACGAGGTCTGCATGAACGACTGCGGGTGACCGTACACGCGCTCGACATCTTCCAGCCGGCCGCTGCGCGACATCAGGTACTGCTGCACGCGCAGCTCCACTTCGCCGCAGATCTTCAGGTTCGAGGTGAGGAACATGTCCAGGGTGATCTGGATGGTGCCCTGCCCGGAGTTTTCCACTGGCACCACGCCGAAATCGGCATTGCCTGCTTCCACTTCCTGGAACACTTCTTCAATGCTGGCCAGCGGCAGGCCCAGCGCCGAGCGACCGAAATGCTTGAGCACGGCCTGCTGGCTGAAGGTGCCTTCCGGGCCGAGGTAGCCGATTTTCAGCGGCTCCTGCTGGGCCAGGCAGGCCGACATGATTTCGCGGAACACGTGCACAAGCAGTTCGTCGCTGAGCGGTCCCTCGTTGCGGTCCACCACCATGCGCAGCACCTGCGCTTCGCGCTCGGGGCGGTAGTAGTCCACGGCTGCGGCCAGCTTGCCCTTGGCCTTGCCGACCTGGTGGGCGAACTGCGCACGTTCAGCAATCAGCGACTGGATGCTGCGGTCGATCTGATCGATCTTGGCGCGCACGTCCGAAAGCACCGGCGTGGCAACGGCGGGAGAGGTCTCAGCCTTGGCCTTCTTCGCCGGTTTTGCAGCGGCCTTGGGCTTGGCGGGTTTGTTGGCCATGTCGGCTCCAGATACGGTGGGGCCGCGCAGGCCCCGGTCAGAACAGAAGTGTCAGCCGTTGCGCTGCTGGAAGTCGCGCATGAAGGCCACCAGGGCCTGCGCGCCTTCTACCGGCATGGCGTTGTACAGCGAAGCACGGATGCCGCCCACGGCCTTGTGGCCCTTCAGCGCCAGCAGGCCGGCCGCCTTGGATTCGCTGACGAAGCGCGCGGTAAGGGTGTCGTCGGGCAGGAAGAACGGAATGTTCATGCGCGAACGCACGGCCGGCACCACCTTGTTGCGGTAGAAGCCGTCCGAGGCATCGATGGCGTCGTACACCAGCGCGGCCTTGGTTGCGTTGCGTCGCGCGAATTCCTCCACCCCGCCCTGCGCCAGCATCCACTGGAACATCAGCCCGGCCAGATACCAGTTCCAGGTCGGCGGCGTGTTGAGCATGGAGTCGCGCGCCACGTGCGAGCGGTAATCGAAGATATCCGCGCGCGGCTGGCCGGCACGTTCCAGCAGGTCGCGGCGCACAATCACCACCGACACCCCGACCGGTCCCAGGTTCTTCTGCGCACCGGCGTAAATCAAGCCGTAGCGCGAGACGTCGATCGGCTCGCTGGCGATGGACGAGCTGAAGTCGGCGAACAGCGGCACGTTGCCGACGTCCGGCGTGTCGCGGAACTCCACGCCATGAATGGTTTCATTGGCGGTGATGTGCACGAACGCCGCACCAGGCGACAGCTGCCAGCTGCTGCGTGCGGGAATGTCGTGGAAGCCACCGGCTTCACTGCTGGCCGCCACGTGGGCGTTGACGTAGTGGCCGACCTGCTTGATCGCGGTTTTGCCCCAGTGGCCGGTCACCACGTAATCGCAGGTCTGGCCGGATGCGGCAAAATTCAGCGCCAGCAGCGCCTGCTGGGTGGTGGCCCCGCCTGCCAGGAACAGCACGGCATAGTCATCCGGGATGCCGATCAGGGTGCGCAGGTCGGCTTCGGCCTGCGCCGCCACCGCCATGAATTCCGGGCCACGGTGGCTCATCTCGACGATGGAAGCCCCGGCACCGTTCCATTCCAACATTTCCGCCTGTGCTTGGCGCAGGACCGATTCCGGCAGGGTTGCGGGGCCGGCACTGAAATTGAACGCGCGCGTCATGTCACACCTATGGGGCAAGACCCCTAGTATGCCGCAGCGCACCAGCGTTTAGGCCTTGCCGCACAAGGCGAAATTGGTTGCGTTTGAATCTATCGCGCGTCGCACGACCAACGGTCGTGCGCTACCGGGCCGGAAGTCCGGTGCATTCGGAAACGCCGGCAGGTGACGACCGTTGGTCGTCACGGCGTCACGGCATCACCGCGCGCCAAACAACAGCAACAGACTGATCACGCCCCCCAACAGCAACGCACTACCCAGCAGCCACGGCCAGCGACTCACCCGCTGCCGCACCGACGGTGCCTCCACTGCCGGCACCGGCTCCAGATCGTCCTCTTCCTCGCTCACCACCCGCTTGCTGCTGTCGTGCGGCACCTCCAGCACGAAGCGGTGCTGGGTGTCGAACACCAGCTGGTCGCCGGGTTGCAGCCAGCAGTGGCGCACACTGACGCCATTGACCCGGGTCGATTCGCCCGAACCCAGGTCGCGCAGCAGCAGGCGCTCACCATGTCGCTCCAGCCGTGCGTGCTGCTCGGCAAAGGCGGGGTCGTCAATCAGGATGTCCGACTCCGCACCGCGCCCGATCACCCTGGGGCGGTCCAGGGTGAAGCTGCGGCCGTGATGCTGACCGCCGACCCCACGCAGCAGACGCGGGTCCTCGCCCTGCTCGTCGCTGCGCGACGGCGCATGCTGCAGGGCTTCGCAAGGCCCCTGGATCAGCATTTCCACGCCATCGGCATAGACCGCGTCGCCGGGGCGCAGCAGCGCCATACGCCGTACCGGCCGCCCGTTGACGTGAATGCCGCGCATGCCGTTGGCCACCTGCAGCCACAGGCCGCGGTCATCCAGGCAGAACTGGGCCAGCAAAAGGGTGCCGACTGCCTCGCCGCCCAGCCGGACACTGCCGGAGGCGTGGCGCACGATCCGTTGCACCCCGGGCCGCAGCGGCTGGTCGGGGTGTTGGCGTTGGGTAAAGTGAACTAGCAGGTTCTGCACGCGGCGCAGCCTATCAGGTTGCCTGTCCGGGAAGAAGAAGTGTGACGCGCCTCTTGGCGGGATGGCTGACCCTGCGCACAATGCAGGCCCTTCCCCGCCCACCTGCCAGGAGCACACATGTCCAGGATCGATATCACCCACGCCCACAGCCTCAGCACCGACGCCGCCCGCGAGGCCATCGACGCCATGGCCGTCAGGCTGACCGAGAAGTTCCAGGTGCGCAGCAGCTGGGCCGGCGACGTGCTCAGCTTCAATGGCTCCGGTGTGGACGGCGCGATCAAGCTGGTGCCGGGTGCGGTCAACCTGGTGGCCGAGCTGGGCTTCCCGGTCTCGATGATGAAGGCCATGGTGGAAAACCAGATCAAGGACGTGCTGAAGGAAAAGCTGGGCTGAACCAGCGCCGCGCCGTCACGCCATTCAACGGTAGGGCTGGCTAGGATCGGGGGGTGGCCACTCACAGGAATCGCCCCATGACCTCACACGACGACTTCGATGACCGCAGTACCGATGAAAAGCCTTCGCTGCAGGACCAGGCCGAGCGCTTCTCGCGCAAACTGACCGATTCGGCCCAGCAGGTCTGGCTGGCCGGGCTGGGTGCCTTCGGTCGCGCACAGGCTGAGGGCAGCCGCTTCTTCGACAATCTGGTCAAGGAAGGCGAAGCCATCGACGCCCGCAACCGCGAGCGAACCGGTGACGCGCCGCGCTGGCGCGACAATGTCGAAGAACAGCTTGGCGAGGCACGCGAGAAAGCAGCCGGCACCTGGGACAAGGTCGAAAAGGCCTTCGATGACCGGGTGCAGGGCGTACTCAAGCGTCTGCATATTCCGACCGGGGAAGAGGTGGCGGCACTGAACGCCCGTATAGATGACCTCAATGCCCGCTTGAACCGGGCCGAAGCCCGCGCTGCCTCGCCCAGCGATGATCCGGCCCCGGGTTCGCATCAGTCGCCGGGCGGTGCCTGAGCGGCAACCGTACGCCGACGGATCGAGTTGTTGCAAAGCAGCATAAGTTTGTTGACAATCGAACCCGACCCGCCAATCCCAGTGCCTGCCGATTGTTCCCTCCCCTCTCGGCTCCGGATTGGCGGGTTTTTTGTTGCTCAACGAAAAGCACGACACAAAGTGAGACATTCGTCACCCGGGGTGCCGAAGCCGGTCAAAAAAAACTGAAAACGACACCACGCAGACGGCTGCGGGCGCATATACACTGTCCCAACGCACTCCGTGTTCATTCTCTCGCACCTCATGTTCTCCTGGATTCTGGCTCTGCTGTTGGCCCTTGTCGTCTGGTCCCTGGCGACCGCCTACTTCTGGCTGGTCAAACGCCGCCGCAAGGAGCTCAAGCTGGGTCTGAACGCCCTGGCCGGCATGCACTGGCGGGACTTTTCCGAGATCGTCAGGCGCGCCATGCGCGAGCAGCGCGGCCTGGCCGACGTGCCCGATGAAGACGAAGACCACCGCGAGCCGCGCAGCGACTTCCTGATGGAAGACCCGCAGCACAAGCGCTGGCTGCTGGCGTGCAAGCACGGCCTGGCCTACCGGATCGGGCCGGCGGCAGTGAACGAACTGGGCACCGCCGCGCGCCTGGCCGGGGCCAAGGGCGGCATCCTGATCACTGAAGGGCAAGTCCAGCGCGACGGTCGTGCCGCGGCCGAAAAGCAGGGCGTCGAGGTGCTGGACGGCCAGCTGCTGTGGCCGATGCTGATTCCCTATCTGCCCGGCGACATGGAGTCGGCGGTCAAGAAGGCGGCGCGCCGCGAGGCCGTGCGGCGCATTTCCATCGCCGCGCTGGGGTCGCTCACCCTCGGCCTGCTGGTGGGCATGAGTTACCTCACCACCCGCGTGGACAACAGCCCGCCTGCCCCCGCTGTGGTGCAGGCAAACGCACCGGCGACCGCAGCACCGGTCGCGAATGTATCCGCTCCGGCCGCGCCCCCGGCCAATACAGCGCCCGCTGCGATTCCGCCTGCATCCGCCACAATGCCACCCGCACCCGCAGCCCAGCACGGTGGTCACCCCGCGCCCGGCAGCATCCTGGGCACAGACGGTGACCCGGACGCGGCCACACTGGCCCAGTACCGTCGCGAGCTTGCCCAGAACGTGGGCAAGCAGACCGGCGTGCTGAGTGCGTTCTGGCAGACCAGCCAGACCCTGGCTGTGAACCGCAGCGAAGAAATCGATGCGGTGTGGCCGCGCATCTGCACCGAAGTGAAGCGTTACCCGGCACTGCGCACCGTGCGCATCCAGCTCAATCCGCGCCCCGGAAGCGAAGAGCCTGTGCGTTGGAGGCAGTGCGCCACGGCGTGATTGCGTTTACGCAATGGCGTAATCGATTGGGTCCACGTAACGACGTGATTGCGTTTACGCAATGGCGTGATTGGGTCTACGTAACGATGTGATTGCGTTTACGCAATGGCGTGATTGGGTCTACGTCACGGCGTGATTGCGTTTACGTAGAGCGGGGCTTGCCCCGCTGCCTTTCGCGCGCCAACAGCAGCGGGGCAAGCCCCGCTCTACGTGCATCCCGCATTATCCGGATGCATTGGTCAATCTCCAGCACATTGCCCGGACGCATCGGTCGATCGTGCATTTGCCGATCTTCACCGCGCCCCAGGCGCGAAGCGGGCCACCAGATCCCACGCATCCCCCAGGAACATCTGCTTCACCCGGGTAATGGGCTGTTCGCCGCGCCAGGTGTGGCGGTCGATCACCAGGCAGGCGGTGCCGGCCTTGACCTTGAGCAGTTCCGCCGCCGGGGCATCGGCCCCCCAGGCGCTGATGCGGTGCTGGGCCCGCGTCCATGACACGTTCTGCAACAGCCAGCTGCCCGGTGCCATTACCGCGAAATCCACGTCCAGTGCTTCCGGCACGCCAGCCGGGCTGATCAGCCGATGCTCCAGCGCGAACGGCTGCCCGTCGGCCAGATGGAGGCAGCGGATCGCCAGCAGCATGCGTCCGCCCGACAACGCCATCTCGTCTTCGCTGGCCGGGTCTGCGCGCCGGTGCGCGCGCTCCAGCAGCTGGTAGCCATACGTGTGCCCGCGCGCGCCCACCGCCATGGCAATGTCAGGAATCTCCAGCGCAACCTGCTCAAGATGCGGGGGCTGCCGCGCCACGAACGAACCGGCGCGGCGACGGCGTTCGATCATGCCGCTTTCGGCCAAGGCGGTGAGCACCTTGTTCACGGTCATGCGCGAGCAGCCGTACTGCTCCATCAGTTCATGTTCGTACGGAATGCGGAACCCTGGCTGCCACTGCCCACTGAGGATGCGGCTTTCCAGGTCTTCGCGGATGCGCTGGTTGAGCGTCGGTGCCTTCTTGCCCGTCACGCGGGATTCCTGATCGATCGAGTCACGGGGCGGGTATTCATTGCGCGGCCTTCAGCACGCCCTGCAGCGCGGCCGAAAAACGCGCCGCCACCACGTCGCGGTGCAGGTGACGCCCCTGCCGCACCCATTGCCGGCCGCCACGCCACACCGAACGCACCGCCCCATTACGTGCGGCGAACACCCAGCTGTCAAGCCAGGCGTCGCCCTCACGCGCGATCAGCGCCGGATGCTGCGGGTCCAGTTCGACAACATCGGCCGGCGCACCCGCTTGCAGGCCATGGCCGACACCCAGCGCCTGCGCAGCACCCTGCAGCGCCTGCTGGAACAGCCAGCGGCCACTGGAAACGCCTTCCTGCGGGGCCAACACATTGCGGCCGCGCAACTGCAGGCGCTGGCCATACTCCAGCAGGCGCAGTTCTTCGGCGGCATCGATCAGCACATTGGAATCCGACCCCACGCCGAAGCGCCCCCCGCCCCGCGCGAACGCCGGCATCGGGAACAGACCGTCGCCCAGGTTGGCCTCGGTGATCGGGCACAGGCCTACCACCGCCTGGCTGGCCAGCATGCGCTGCACCTCGTCGGCATCCACGTGCGTGGCATGCACCAGGCACCAGCGCGCGTCAACCGGGGCATGCTCGTGCAGCCAGCGCACCGGGCGCAGACCGCTCCAGGCCACGCAGGCATCCACTTCGCGGGTCTGTTCGGCAATGTGGATGTGCACCGGACCTGTATTGAGCGGCAACAGCGCGGCCAACTCCTCGCCGGTGACCGCACGCAGGCTGTGCGGGGCAATGCCCAGTACCGCGTCGTCCTGACCGCGCAGCGCCCGCCGGCACCCCGCCAGCAGTTCGGCAAAACCGTCCACGTCATGGATCAACCGGCGCTGCGCGGGATTCGGCGGCGCGCCACCAAAATCGGCATGCGCATAGAACACCGGCAGCAGGGTCAGACCGATGCCGCTGTCCTGCGCAGCAGCGGCGACGCGCGCGGCCATCTCGGCGCGCTCGGCATACGGCGCGCCATCAGCCGCGTGATGCAGGTAGTGGAACTCGCCGACCCGGGTGAAGCCGGATTCCAGCATCTCCACATAGGCCTGTTCGGCAATGGCCTGCACCGCCTCCGGCTGCAGGTGCGCCAGGAACCGGTACATGAGTTCACGCCAGCTCCAGAAGCTGTCGCCGCTGCGCCCACCGATTTCGGTCAGGCCGGCCATGCCGCGCTGGAACGCGTGACTGTGCAGGTTGCCCAGCCCAGGTAACGCGATGGACAGGGCGATGTCGCCGTCCTGCGCCGGCACGCCGGGGGTGACCTCCTGCAAGGTGTTGCCACGGCCGGCAATGCGCACGTCGCGGGCCCAACCCTGCGGCAGCAGCGCATGCCGGGCATGGAAAGCGACGGTGGAAGCGGTGGTTTCAGGCATCACTGGACATCCCGGAAGCGTCGCCTATATTGTATAGACATATGAGCTGATGTGGTGGCTGCCGTGCACTGTGACACCGTTTGGACCCACGCCAACCTGATGACGCTGGACGGCCCCGGCCTTGGCATCATCGAAAACGGGGTGATTGCCGCCCACCAGGGGCGCATTGTCCACGTGGGTGCCGCCGGCAGCGACACCCATCTCCAACCGGCCCGCCGCATTGACGCCGAGGGTCGCTGGATCAGCCCTGGGCTGATCGACTGCCACACCCACCTGGTCTACGCCGGCAATCGTGCTGGCGAGTTCGAACAGCGACTTCAGGGGGTGAGCTATGCCGACATCGCCCGCGCCGGCGGCGGCATTGTCTCCACGGTACGTGCCACCCGCGCCGCCAGCGATGCCGAACTGCTGGCGCAGAGCCTGCCCCGGCTGGACGCCATGCTGGCCGAAGGCCTCACCACTGTCGAGATCAAATCCGGTTATGGGCTGACGCTGGAAGACGAAAGCAAGCAGTTGCGCGTGGCACGGCAGCTGGCTGAAACCCGTGCCGTCGAGGTCGTACCGACCTTCCTCGGTGCGCATGCGGTGCCGCCCGGTCGTGACGCGCAGGACTACATCGACGAGGTCTGCACGGTGATGATTCCCGCCGTTGCCACGCATCAACTGGCCGAAGCGGTGGACGTGTTCTGCGAGAACATCGCTTTCAGCCCGGTCCAGGCCGAGCAGGTGTTCGTGGCCGCGCGCCAGCACGGGCTGGCGGTGAAGATCCACGCCGAACAGCTCAGCAACCAGCACGGTGCAGCGCTGGCTGCCCGTTACGGCGCATTGTCGGCTGACCATATCGAGCATCTCGACGTCGATGGCATTGCCGCCATGCGTACCGCCGGCACGGTCGCCGTTCTTCTGCCGGGCGCGTTCTATTTCACCCGCGACACCACCCTGCCCCCGCTGGCTGCGCTGCGCGCCGCCGGTGTGCCGCTGGCCCTGGCCACCGACAGCAACCCCGGCACCTCGCCACTGACCAGCCCGCTGCTCGCGATGAACATGGCTGCCACCCTGTTCCGCATGACGGTCGATGAATGCATCGCCGGTTTCACCCGTGAAGCCGCGCGTGCGCTGGGCCGCGCCGACCGCATCGGCCGGCTGGCGGTGGGCATGGACTGCAATCTGGCGGTGTGGGACATCCAGGCTCCGGCCGACCTGGTGTACCGCATCGGCTTCAATCCCCTGCACGCGCGCGTGATGCGCGGTGAACCTGTCTGAGCAACGCTGTGATGTCTGGAGATTCCATGAGCAACACCCTGACCCTTTCACCAGGCCACGTAACCTTGGAACAGTGGCGTGCCATCCATGCCGGCGCGCAGGTGCGCCTGAACCCGGCCAGTGCCGAGGCGGTCGCGCGCAGCGCGCAGACCGTGGCCGACATCGTCGCCAAGGGCGAGCCGGTGTACGGCATCAATACCGGCTTCGGCAAGCTGGCCAGCGTGCGCATCGAACGCGATGACCTGGCCACCCTGCAGCGCAATATCGTGCTGTCGCACGCTGCCGGCGTCGGCGAACCGATGCCGGCCCCGGTGGTGCGGTTGATGATGGCATTGAAGCTGACCAGCCTGGCCCAGGGCGCGTCCGGCATCCGCCCGGAAACGCTGGCGCTGCTGGAAGCGTTCCTGCAGAACGACATCGTGCCGGTGATTCCGTGCCAGGGGTCCGTTGGTGCGTCCGGCGACCTGGCTCCGCTTTCGCATCTGGCCAGCGTGATGATCGGCGTGGGCGAGGCGTTTGTCGGTAGTGAACGACTGCCGGCTGCCGACGCCCTCGCCCGCTTGAAGCTGCAGCCGCTGGTGCTGGGCGCGAAGGAAGGCCTGGCCCTGCTCAACGGCACCCAGTACTCCACCGCCTACGCGCTGGCCGGTCTGTTCGAGATCAGCACCGTGTTCCATGCCGCGCTGGTCGCCGGTGCGCTCTCGGTCGAAGCGGCCAAGGGGTCGGACACGCCGTTCGATCCGCGCATCCACCAGATCCGCGGTCAGCGCGGGCAGATCGCCACCGCCGCCACCCTGCGTGCGCTGATGCAGGGCTCGGCCATCCGCGAATCGCACCGCGACAACGACGTGCGCGTGCAGGACCCGTACTGCCTGCGCTGCCAGCCGCAGGTGATGGGCGCGGCCTTCGACGTGATGCGCCAGGCCGCGACCACGCTGGCCATTGAAGCCAACGGCGTGTCGGACAACCCGCTGGTGTTCACCGATACCAACGAAGCACTGTCCGGCGGCAATTTCCACGCCGAGCCGGTGGCCTTCGCTGCTGACATGCTGGCCATGGCCATCTGCGAGATCGGCTCGATCAGCGAACGCCGCACCGCAATGCTGGTGGACCCGGCACTGTCCGGCCTGCCCGCCTTTCTCACCCCGAAGCCGGGTCTCAATTCCGGCTTCATGATTCCGCAGGTCACCGCCGCCGCACTGGTGTCGGAGAACAAGCAGCGCGCCTACCCGGCCAGCGTGGATTCCATTCCCACCTCCGCCAACCAGGAAGACCATGTCTCAATGGCCGCGCACGGCGCGCGCCGCCTGCTGGCCATGGCCGAAAACGCGGCGAATGTGGTCGGCATCGAACTGCTTGCCGCTGCACAGGGCTGCGACTTCCATGCTCCGCTGCGCTCCAGCGACGCCCTGGAAGCGGTGCGTCAACGCCTGCGCGCGCAGGTGCCCACGCTGCAGGACGACCGCTACTTCCACCCCGACATGCTGGCCGCCACCGAACTGGTACGCAGCGGTGCGCTGGCCGAAGGCCTGCATGATCTGCTGCCGGCCGTGGAGCCGCTGCAATGACCGGGCATCCGGACTGGCTGCAGGTGCATCGCGGCGATGCGCCGCTGATCGTCAGCTTCCCGCATACCGGTACCGACCTGCCGGATGCGCTGGCTGATCGCTTCTGGTCGCCGTGGCTGGCGCGACGCGATGCTGACTGGTGGGTGCATGAGCTGTACGATTTCGCCCGCGCGATGGGCGCGACCACGGTGCGCTCGGCGATCTCGCGATCGGTCATCGACCTCAACCGCGACCCCAGCGGGGCGTCGCTGTACCCAGGCCAGAACACCACCGGCCTGTGCCCGCTGACCACCTTCGACAACCAGCCGCTGTACCGCGACGGGCAGGAACCGGACGCCGAGGAAATCGCGCAGCGCCGTGCGCAGTATTTCGATCCATATCACGCCGCGCTGGCCGGTGAGATCTCGCGCCTGCGCGCGCTGCATGGCACCGTCGTGGTGTACGACGCGCATTCGATCCGTTCGCATATTCCGCACCTGTTCGACGGCGAACTGCCGCAGTTCAACCTCGGTACCGCCGGTCCGTCCGGTGCGGTCGATACCAGCTGCGACAACGCGCTGGCCGACGTGGTGGAAAACATCTGCGTGTTCAGTGGCATGCCGCATGTGCGCAACGGCCGCTTCAAGGGCGGCTGGATCACCCGCCACTACAGCGACATTCCGGCCGGCGTGCACAGCCTGCAGATGGAGCTGGCCTGCCGCGGCTACATGCACGAACCCACCGACGTGGACGTGCACAGCTGGCCCACCCCGCTTGACCCCGACCACGCCGCACCGCTGCGCCACACGCTGCAGCAGGTGCTCAACGCCTGCCTTGAATTCGCGAACGCCCGGAGTGCTGCATGAGCCGTCACGATTCCACCCGCACCATCGTCGCCCCCACCGGTACCACCCTCAGCGCCAAGAGCTGGCTGACCGAAGCGCCGCTGCGCATGCTGATGAACAACCTGCATCCGGACGTCGCCGAGCGCCCGCAGGAGCTGGTGGTGTACGGCGGCATTGGCCGCGCCGCGCGCGACTGGGCCAGCTTCGATGCCATCGTCGAAACCCTGAAGCGGTTGGACGACGACCAGACCCTGCTGGTGCAATCGGGCAAGCCGGTCGGGGTGTTCCGCACCCATGCCGACGCGCCGCGCGTGCTGATCGCCAATTCCAACCTGGTGCCGCGCTGGGCCAACTGGGACCATTTCAACGAACTGGATAAGAAGGGACTGGCCATGTACGGCCAGATGACCGCCGGCAGCTGGATCTACATCGGCGCGCAGGGCATCGTGCAGGGCACCTACGAAACCTTCGTGGAAATGGGCCGCCAGCACTTCGGCGGTGACCTGGCCGGCAAGTGGCTGTTCACCGGCGGTCTCGGCGGCATGGGCGGCGCACAGCCGCTGGCCGCGGTGATGGCGGGCGCGTCGTGCCTCGCCGTGGAATGCCGCCAGAGCAGCATCGACATGCGCCTGCGCACCGGTTATCTGGATACCTGGACCGACAACCTGGACGAGGCGTTGCGCCTGATCGAGGAATCGTGCGCGGCGAAGAAGCCGCTATCGGTGGGCCTGCTCGGCAATGTCGCCGACGTGCTGGCCGAACTGCTGGCGCGTGGCGTCAAACCGGACCTGCTGACTGACCAGACCTCCGCACACGACCCGGTGAACGGCTACCTGCCGCAGGGTTGGACCGTGGAAGAATGGGATGCCAAGCGGGTGAGCGCGCCGAAGGAAGTGGAAAAGGCCGCGCGCGCCTCGATGGCCAACCACATCCGCGCCATGCTCGGCTTCCATGCGCTCGGCGTGCCGACCGTGGACTACGGCAACAACCTGCGCCAGATGGCGCTGGAAGAAGGCGTGGCAAACGCGTTCGACTTCCCCGGCTTCGTGCCGGCGTATATCCGCCCGCTGTTCTGCCGTGGCATCGGCCCGTTCCGCTGGGCCGCGCTCAGCGGCGACCCGGAGGACATCGCCAAGACCGACGCCAAGGTCAAGGAACTGATTCCGGACAACCCGCACCTGCACCGCTGGCTGGACATGGCTGCCGAGAAGATCAAGTTCCAGGGGCTACCCGCGCGCATCTGCTGGGTCGGTCTGGGCGACCGCGACCGGCTGGGCCTCGCCTTCAACGAGATGGTGGCCAACGGTGAACTGAAGGCTCCGGTGGTGATTGGCCGCGACCATCTGGACAGCGGCAGCGTCGCTTCGCCGAACCGCGAGACCGAAGCCATGGCCGACGGCTCGGACGCCGTGTCCGACTGGCCGCTTCTCAACGCGCTGCTCAACACCGCCAGCGGTGCCACCTGGGTGTCGCTGCACCACGGCGGCGGCGTGGGCATGGGCTTCTCGCAGCACGCCGGCATGGTGATCGTGTGTGACGGCACCGAAGCGGCCGCCAAGCGGATCGCGCGGGTGCTGTGGAACGACCCGGCCACCGGCGTGATGCGGCATGCGGATGCGGGGTATGAGATTGCCGTCGAGTGTGCGAAGGAAAAGAAGCTGGACCTTCCGGGAATACTTTAAGGGGCAGTAGAGCCACGCCCTGCGTGGCTTCGCGGTGCTGACCGGGCTCAGCCACGCAGGGCGTGGCTCTACGGCCAATCCCATCCCCGCAAAGACCCGGCCCCCGCACAGGGTGACGCCACCCGCCGAACCTGTTAACTTGCGCGACCTCATCGCGGTTGACAGCATTCTCTGCCATCCGCGGCCCCGTTCCGCCTTGATGTCAGACGCATGCCCTCTTCCCGTTCGTTGCACCGCCCCACCCTGTCCCTGCTGGCTGTCGCCGTTGTCGCCACCCTGACCCGGCCCGCCCTCGCCGCCCCAGCCGATGCGCCGACCACCCTCGATGCAATCAAGGTAACCGCCGCCAGCGACGTCGAGCAGGCCCGCGCCACGCTCAAGCGCGTGCCCGGTGCGGGCAATGTGGTCGACCTGACCCGCGCCAACGGCCGCCTGGCCAGCAGCGCCGACGTGCTGGCCTACCAGCCCGGCATCAGCGCGCAGTCGCCGGGCAACGAAGGCACCAAGGTCTCGATCCGTGGCTCCGGCATCAACCGTGGTCCGGGCGCACATGCTTCCGGCATCTCGGTGTCGTTGGATGGGTTGCCGCTGACCGGCGCGGGCGGTACGCCCTACGAACTGCTGGAACCGCTGTGGCTGAGCCGCGCCGAAGTTCTGCGCGGGGCCAACGGCATCGAACGCGGTGCGTTGGCCCTGGGCGGCGCGATCAACTACGTCAGCCGCAGCGGGCGCGATTCGGCCGGGCTGGAGCTGCAGTACGAAGCCGGCAGCCGCGGTTACCAGAAGCGCAGCGTCGGCTATGGCGGCGTCAGCGGTGACCTGGATTACTACCTGGCCTACACCGACAGCGAGTACGACGGTTACCAGTACCATTCCGCCGGCGACGGCAAGGGGGCGATGGCCAACCTCGGCTGGCAGATCACCCCGCAGCTGGAAACGCGCTTCTTCGTGCGCTATCGCGAAACCAACCACGAAACGCCCGGACGCCTCACCCGCGAGCAGATTCGTCACGATCCCCGTGCAGCCAATCCGGCCAACCTCGCCATTGATGCACGTCGCCCGCAGCCGGGCAGCACCTGGCTGGGCAACATGACCACCTGGCAGATCGATGCGGATTCCTCGCTGCAGGCCGGGCTGGTGTACCACAAGTACCCGATGGACTTGAACGAGAGCCTGTACCGGCAGCAGCTGGATTACAGCAACCTCAACGCCACACTGGATTACCGTCGCCGGCATGCGCTGTTCGGCCATGACAGCGTCACCACCGTGGGCCTGCGCGTGACCCACGATCTGGATGCGGACGTGCGCGAGACCCTGCGCTATGCCAACAACGGCTATGCCGCCGGCACGCATACCCGTGACTTCTCGCACCACGGCACGGATACCACCGTGCATGCCAGCAACGAACTCAGCCTCAACGAACGCCTGCGCCTGCAGACCGGGCTGGCGCTGATCAACACCCGTCGCGATGTGCAGGTGACCTGGCCGTATACGCCTGAGCGTCTGCATGACAGCCAGTGGGATTACGCTCCGCGTGTGGGCTTCACCTGGCAGCAGACCCCAACCACGCAGTGGTTCGGCAACCTGAGCCGTTCGGTCGAACCGGCGCACCCGTGGTCGATGATCTGGGGATCGAACCTGTACTTCCCCGCAGGCAACGGTGCGTCCAGCGGCCGCCAGCGTGCACCGGTGGAACTGGACAACCAGACCGCGACCACGCTTGAGCTGGGTGCGCGTGGCGAGAGCACGTTCGGCCGTTGGGAACTGACCGGCTATTACGCGCACGTGCGGCATGAACTGCTGACCGTGGAGGTGCTGCCGGTGCCGAACCTGTTCGTGGCCGAGAACAACGCCAGCCCGACCGTGCATCGCGGCATCGAGGCCGGCTTGGACAGCACGCTGTGGGAGGGCACGGGCGGTCGCCTTGGGCTGCGTCAGGCGTATACGTTCAATGATTTCCGCTATCGCGATGATGCGCGTTTTGGTTCCAACCGTTTGCCTGGGTTGCCGCGCCATGCGTATCAGGCTGAGCTGCGTTATGAGCATCCGACCGGGTGGTATGCGGCGGTGAATACCGATGCCGCGTCGAAGATGGCGGTGGATTATGCCAACAGCTTCTGGGCCGATAGCCGCGCTGTGTTTGGTACCCGCGTGGGGTTTGATGCGCCAAGCGGGCGCTGGCAGCTGTGGGGGGAGATGCGCAATATCGGCGACCGTCACTATGCGGCGACGGTGACGCCGGGGTATGACGATGCCGGACGCGACCTGGCGCGTTCGACGCCGGGTGAAGGGCGCAGCGTATATGCCGGGGTGCGTTGGCGGTTTGATTGAGTCCGCGGTGACACGCCATGCGTGTCATGAGCGGTCGGGGTCTGCGGATCCGGACCCCACCTCCACCCGGAACCACTCGGCAAACACCTCATCGCCCATCCACGCATTCTTCCGGTTCACCTCGAACATCACCGCCTCGGCGCTCTGTGCCCGCGCAATCCGTTCCGGGTCGCCACTGCAGCGGGCCGCATCCAGCTCGTGCTGCGCTTCTGCGAGGAACCGGGACAGGCGGTCGTCAATCGCCCACACCGCCATGTCGATGCGTGGCCGGCGGGTGGTCCGCGCAACGGTCACGCCATGCAGAGCCAACTGCAGGCGTTCAATGTGCTCCGGGTAATCCTTTAACTGAGTACGCAAGCTGCGGGGAACCGGTGGAAGTGTGCTGCGCTTCTGGGGTAGCACAGGAGGCTTGGGGTACCCGGGCAGCAGACGTCGGATGTATGACTTCACCATGGATCCCACTCCTTGCCGTCCTGCACCTCCAATCCTGTTGGATCGACATCGAGCGGTAGTGGCGCGATCCGTTCGTTCGGGTGCGGCACTTGTAGTTCCGCCTTCTCCAGATCAAAGCGCGTCTGCAGGTTCATCCAGAACCACGGTGAGGTATTGAAGTAACAGCCCAGGCGGTGGGCGGTGTCGGCGGTGATGGCGGAGGCGCACCGGGTGATTCCTGCAATGCGCGTGCTGGATACGTGGATGGCGCAGGCCAGCGCACGATTGGAGAGGCGGCGCGGCCGCATGAAGTCGTCGCGCAGGATTTCGCCAGGATGTAGCGGCGGGGTTGGTCCGTTTGGTGGTGTGGAGCGCATGAAGTTCTCTGCGGGGGCTGGCGATGTATGAGGTGCGGCAGGGTCGGTCGAAAGACGACCGCCGATTACAACCATCGCTGCGGTAACGCATGACCTCCGAACGGGGACGCTCTTCTCCGTTTCAGGTCATGCCCTACCGCGCCAATCACCGTTATCGGCGGTCGACTGTCGTGCGACCCTACCGGCGGGTTTCCGGTACGGTGCAAAACCCCGGCGTGAGGTGCAACGAAACGCTCAATCACGCCCGAACCCCGGGCTTGCCCAGCCTTCCCGCCGCGCTCGCTGCACTTCGTCTTCCTCCCCATATGCCGGCTCCGGCTGACCAACCCCCATCTCATACGCCACATCATCAGACGCCTCCCGAAACGCGTTGCTCCACAGCGTGAGGTCCACCACATTCGGGTTCTCGCCCAGCTCCACCACACGCTCCATGAACATCCGGATGGCTTCCGCGGGTGCGTAGTGCTCCTTCATCACCACGCCCTTGAACCGGCAACGCAGGTCATCCTCCACTTTCGTCCTTACCCAGACCGGCTTTCTCATCGGCGTGCCCTCCGCCGGCGTCGGGGCTGTGGATGGTGGCGATACTCGCGAACCTGCGTGTAATGCACCTCGCGCAACACTTCGGTCGGCATGTGCAGCATGCGGAAGCCGGGCGGATACACCGGCGTGGAGATGATGCGTTGGCCATCAAACTCCACCTTGAACCAGGTGCCCTTGCCCAGACCCATGTAACGCAGCCAGCGGCCGCGCATCATCATGTACTCGACCCCACCGAGGTCATCGTCGTAAGGCGGCGGGGGTGTGGGTGGCGTGCCGCCACATATCGCGCAGCGATGCGCGGGTGCTGCGCTGTTGAACTCGTCTTCGGGTACGTCCGACCATTGCGCTTGCATGGCAAACCTCCTGCAGAGTGCGACCCCTGCCGGAATGGCGAGGGGTCGGGAGGTTAGAACCGCGAACGAAAGTGAGAACAAACGGCGGGCATATTTCCCCCTTGCGGGGGTGTTTTATTAGCCACCCTCCCGACGCAGGACGTACGTTCCAACGCAGGACAACGATCACTTTTCGTTCGGAGATTCTACGCTCCGGGGCCTACCCTGCAGGAAACAATCACCGAAGAAAACAGGCAATTGCGAAAGGATGGTGTCGTGTTTCGCGCGCACGATCAAATGGCGCGACGCATTTGGCGCGGTGTTTTTTCGAAACGCGTGTGGCAGTAGGCGATGCTTTCGATGGTGATGTTGGTGATGCGGAGTGGTAGATGTTTGATTGTGTGATGTGTGTACGCGTTTTCGTTGCTTGTGAGGGTGCGCGTTCGTGCCGTGTGCGTCACGAGTGCGTGCGAACGGCCTGTTCCGATCACACGTCCATGCGTTAAAGAGCGCGGGTCATTTCACGGCGATCGTCTGTCGACCGATCCCACCAAAGCACCAAGCAATCCCAGTCACCCACCCACATCGCCCGACCATGGATCGTAGTGACACGCCATGCGTGTCAACGCCATCGTCATGCATTCGACCCACCGCCATGCGTGTCAACGCCATCGTCATGCGCGCGACCCACCGCCCTGCGTGTCAACGCCATCCCGCCACACCAGTACTTCTACCGGTGCCCCGCGCGCCCGACCGGCGGACACTACGCACTCCTTCCAGCGAACGGGGTGCCCCATGAAGACGCTGCTTCCCTGCGTGTGCGGTTGCCTGATCCTGCTTTCCCCGGCCTACGCGCAGCAGATGGCCACCACGGCCGCCGAACGCTTCGCCACCCTGGACCGCAACGCCGATGGCAAGGTCAGCAAGGACGAGTACGACGGCACCACCCTGTTCCAGGCGCTGGATGCCGATAACAACAACCGGGTCTCGGTGGAGGAAGTACAGGCATTCCTCGGACCGGACCTTGACGGCCAGCTCACCGCCGCCGATCGGATCCGCGTGGCGGACCTCAACGGCGACGGTGAGCTGAGCGATGAGGAGGTGGAGCGCGTGGCGGAGATGCGCTTCCAGTCACTGGACACCAACCACGACGAAGTCCTCACTCTTTCCGAACTGCAGTCCGGATTCTGGCGTCCGCGCTGAGAATCAGACCGTCACGTCGGAATCGCCTGCTGACGGCTGAGGGATGCCACGCGCAGGTAGTGCAGGAACTTGCCGATGAACACACCGGTGAAGCCGCCGGATACCACAAGGTGGGCGATACGGAATACGGTGTCGTCGGCCAACGCCGGAGCGGTGGCCAGCGCAGCTTCAAAGGCGTACTTGACGATGAAGGTCAGGATAAGCAGCGGCAGCAGCGAGTAATCGGCGGTGCGTTGCAGGGGGCCATCGATGGCGTCGTAGCTGATGCTCTGGCGACGGACCAGCAGCCAGCCGATGCCGGCACCGATGGCGATGCCCAGCAGCCACACGCTCCAGGCCTCAATGCTGGCCCCGTAGCGGTGGTGCAGGCTCCACAGGCCCCACACGGTGAAGATGGCCGGCACCACGGCCAGACGGGCCAGCGAGGTTTTTGAGGGCTTGAGCGCGTCGATGCCGCGCCAGAGCAGGAAAGCCAGTATCGCCCAGACCCAGATCGGGGTATGGGACGCGAACTGTTGGATCGTATGCATGCGGTCGAACTCCTTCAATAAGAAAGAACGAAACACAACGGGGGGGCTGACGGCACGCCCCCGCGTACCGTCGGATACGAAATGCTGCGTCGAACGCATGGCGCGAGGGCCGTCATGTCGCCACGCCACCTCCCCGGCGGCGGGCCGAAGCTGGATCGTAGGTCCGAGGGCCGGGTGGGTGCAAGTGGGGACGCGTTGTCGGATGCGTCCGGAACGTAGAGCCGGGCTTGCCCGGCTGCAGTTGGCGCGATATATCCCGCGAAGGACAGCCGGGCAAGCCCGGCTCTACGGTCATGGATTGCGCGAAGAGCAGGCGGGCCAGCCATCATGCATCGCGCGGCAAGCAGGCGGGCCAGCCATCATGCATCGCGCGGAAAGCAGCCGGGCATGGCCCGGCTCTACCTATTGATCACGGCTTCGACGCGGTGTCCGTCGGGATCGATTACGAACGCGGCATAGTAGCTGTCGCCATAGTCCGGGCGTAGTCCAGCTTCTCCATTGCCGGTTCCGCCTGAGACCAGCGCTGCGGCGTAGAACGCATCCACCTGCGCGCGGGAACCGGCCGCAAACGCCAGATGGAACCCCGCCCCCGGTGCATGCGCGTCGTCGCGCAGCTTCAGGCACAGCAGGTCTTGGTCGTCGATCAAACCGTATCCGATGGCCGTGTCATCCTCGAACACCCGGCGATACCCCAGCGCGGCCAGGGTTGCATCGTAGAACGCACCGGCGCGTTCAAGGTCGCGAACGCCCAGCGAGATGTGGTGCAGCATGATGGAACCCTTTTCCCTTGGCTGACCGTTGATTATCCCGCATCGTAGAGCCGGGCTCGCCCGGCTGCTGTTGGCGTGATCCATCCCGCGAAGAGCAGCCGGGCAAGCCCGGCTCTACATGGCGGTTGCGATTGCGCGAAGAGCAGCCGGGCAAGCCCGGCTCTACATGGCGGATGCGATTGCGCGAAGAGCAGCCGGGCAAGCCCGGCTCTACATGGCGGATGCGATTGCGCGAAGAGCAGCCGGGCAAGCCCGGCTCTACATGGCGGATGCGATTGCGCGAAGAGCAGCCGGGCAGAGCCCGGCGCGATCAGGGACCGTACGACGGCGGCACAGTTGCACTACCCCACTGCGGGTTGTGCTCGCTGCCCACGGTGAAGTCCAGGCTGCCGCCCTTCTGCACGAAGCTCGCCGGCAACCAGCTCTCCTCACTGGCCTTGCCGTTGACCTTCAACCCCTGCACAAACGGTGCATCCATTGCCGCACCCTTGGCCGTAATGGTGATCTTCGCACCTGGCCGCTCAATCACCGCTTCCGGGAACAGCGGGCTGCCGATCACCAGGTCCGCACGGCCGGGGTACACCGGGTACAGCCCCAGCGCCGACCACACGTACCACGACGACATCTGGCCGAGGTCATCATTGCCCGGCATGCCTTCCGGCGCATTGGTCCAGATCTGCTTCATCGCCTGGCGCACGGTGGCCTGGGTCTTCCACGGCTGGCCGACGAAGTTGTACAGCCACGGTGCGGCAATCGAGGGTTCGTTATCCAGCTCGGCGTGCAGCGGGCCGGACTTGGTTACGGCCCAGCTGCCATCTTCCTTGCGGAAGAACGCATCCAGCCGCTGGATCGCGGCCTCGCGCCCGCCCAGCACCGCAATCAAACCGGCCGGGTCGAACGGCACCATCCACAGGTACTGCGCGCCGCTGCCCTCAACAAACTCCTCATCCGAGGCCGGATCGAACTTCGGCCAGCTGCCATCGGCATTGCGCGGCTGGATGTAACCCGCCTGCGCGGTCGCCTTCGGGTTGTACAGATTGCGCCACCAGCCCGAGCGTTCGCGGAACAGCGTCGCTCCTGCCTTATCGCCTGCAGCGGTGGCCAGTTCGGCCAGGCCGAAATCAGCCGCGGCCATTTCCAGCGTGTCCGATGCGGTGCCCCAGCCCGGTGCGCCCACCGGCATGTACTTGAGCTTCATCCATTGGTCGAGACCTGGCCGCTGGCCAACGCACAGCACCGGGCAGCCGCGCCGGCTGAGGTCGCGTTCGGTCGGAACGGTGGCGGCCTTCTTCAGCGACGCATAGGCACGCGCCAGATCGAACTTGCGTCCACCGAAGGCATGGATGGCCGCTACCGACGGCGG
This sequence comes from Stenotrophomonas maltophilia, assembly GCA_050983615.1. Classification (GTDB taxonomy): domain Bacteria; phylum Pseudomonadota; class Gammaproteobacteria; order Xanthomonadales; family Xanthomonadaceae; genus Stenotrophomonas; species Stenotrophomonas maltophilia_AZ. The sequence goes on from CP158958.1 coordinate 2,667,090, forward strand.
CGACGGATCGCCGTTCATCACCCCGGTCGGGCCGGTCAGGTGCGTCCAGCGGTCCCACACGCCGCCATTCTGGTCGGCCTGGTTGAGCAGCGACTGGGCGATGTCTGAACCCACCTGCGGCTGCAACAGGGTGACCAGCTGCAGCTGCGAGCGATACACGTCCCAGCCGGAGTAATTGGCGTACTGCGCCTTCTGGCCTTTGGACAGGCTGTGCACCTTGCCGTCGATTCCGCGATAACGGCCGTCGCCGTCACTGAACAGATTCGGGGCCAGCAGCGTGTGGTACAGCGCGGTGTAGAACACAGTGCGCTCGTCCGGGGTGCCGCCGCTGATCTTCACCTGCCCCAGCTGGCGGTTCCAGACCGCACGCGCGGCCGCCTGGGTCGCGGCCAGCGTGGTGCCCACCGGGCTTTCGCGGCGCAGATTGGCGCGCGCGCCGGCTTCGTCCACATAGGAAATGCCGATGCGTGCGGTCACCACCGGGCTGCGCTTGGCATCGAAGCTGATCCAGCCACCGGCACCCTTGCCCGCCGGAGGATGGCCCTGGGTGCCGTACGTGGTGCCGCCACCGCCTTCGCGCGCGCCCTTCTGCACGTCTTCATCGCGCCATGTGCCCCCCACCTCGAACGGCTGGTCGAACTCGGCCACGAAGTGCAGCGTGTAATAGCTTTCACGACGATCTTCGGCGAGGTAGCCGCAGAAGTTGCCGGAGGTCACCGTGCCACGCACGGTGCGCGTGGCCGGATCGATCACGATGGTGGAATCACTGCTGCCCACTTCGCTGTCAGAGGTGCGGAACAGCAGGTTGGCCGGCTTGTCGGCCGGGAACGTGAACTGGCCCACGGCTGTGCGGTCGGTTGCGCCCAGCGCGACGTTGACCCCGTTGTCGAGGGTGAGCTGATACGCACCTGGACTGGCCGTTTCGCGCTTGTGGTCCAGTCCGCTGGCGTAACGCAGGCCCGCCTGCACCGACGAGGGCGACATCTCCACCGCCGTGGTGACCGGCATGATCGGGACATCACCGCTGGCCCCGGTGCAGCCGGTGCCGTTGACGTGGGTGAGGCTGAAGCCGCGTACGCCGTTGCCGCGCCATTCGTAGCCGCCGGGCGCGGCAATGGCAAAGCGCTTGCCCGGCAGCGGGGTCATTTCCGGACTGAAGGCGACCATGCCGAACGGCATCTGCGGGCCGGGGTACACATTGCCCGCGTTGGTGGTGCCAATGAACGGATTGACCTCGGCGGCGAGGTCGGCGGCCTGCAGGGCGCAGGGGGTGGCGGTGAGGACCAGCGAAGCAGCAACCAGCATCGTACGGTGCACTACGGACTCCCTTGTGGGTCAGGCCACGCAGGGCGCGGCGACCTTTCGAGTCTAGCCGAGCCCGCTGGCCCCGTAGCATGTCGTTGGTCACGGATTTCGACCGATCTAAACCGGGATTTTCTCAATGCGCCTTCACGGCCTCACCGGCATCCACAATACCGCCCTCGATGCTCTCCTTGGGCGCCTTCACCCGCTCCATGAAGTCGGCCAGCATCACCGCACGGCAGTGCTCCACGCTCTGCCCGTCGCGCTCGGCGAACATGCGCGCGGCGTGCTCGAACAGGTCCGAGAGCAGTTCGCCGAAGTCTTCTGCACCACCGCTGAGGTCGGAATTGAGGGTGACATGCAGTTCTTCGTGCGCGGCCCACAGGCGCATGATCTCGAAGGCCTCCGGGTCGCTGAGAACGCCGTCGGGGATGGTCAGTTCGTCCGTGTACATCAGGAGTCTCCAGAAGAGCGAGGAAAGGGCTGTTTACCGCAGGTCGGCCCTTGATCGATGGGCACTGACAGGCCGAAAACGTGTCTTCAGCCACGGTAAGATGGCGGCGCTTGTTCCGTCAATGGATGCCCCGTGCGTACTGTCCACGCGCTTCGTTACATCACCCCGCTTCGCGAAGGGGGTTCCCTGCCCGCCGTGGTCGAGACCGACGACGAGGGCATGGTGGTGCTCAAGTTCCGGGGCGCTGGCCAAGGCCCGAAGGCATTGATCGCCGAGCTGATCGCCGGCGAACTGGCACGCACGCTGGGCCTGCCGATTCCGGAGATCATGTTCGTCGAGCTGGACCGCGAGTTCGCCCGCACCGAGCCGGACCCGGAGATCCAGGACCTGATCCGTGCCAGCGAGGGGCTGAACCTGGGCAGCGATTACCTGCCCGGTGCGATCAACTACGATCCGGCGGCAATGCCAATTGATGCCGAGCTGGCCTCCCGGATCGTGTGGTTCGATGCCTTCACCAGCAATGTGGACCGCACCGCGCGTAATCCGAACCTGATGGTCTGGCACCGCAAGCTGTATCTGATCGACCACGGCGCGGCGATGTATTTCCATCACGATTGGGCCAATGCGGGCGACGCCTGCGAGAAGCCGTTCGCGCTGATCCGCGACCATGTGCTGCTGCCGTTCGCCACGCAGATCGCGCAGGTAGATGCTGGACTGGCCGCGTTGCTGACCGATGAGGAGATCGAGCGGGTGGTGGCACTGGTGCCCGACAACTGGCTGGTGGATGAGCCGTTCTTCGACAGCCCGGCGGCGTACCGCCAGGGTTACATCGACTATCTGAAGCGCCGGCTGCGTGCACGCGCCGCGTTCGTCCAGGAGGCCGTCCGTGCCCACGCTGCACACGTATGACTATGCGGTGATCCGCGTGGTGCCGCGGGTCGAACGCGAAGAGTTCATCAACGTCGGGGTGATCGTGTCCTGCCCAGGCGCGCGTCATCTGCAGGCGGCGATCGAGATCGATGTGGCGCGGATGCAGGCGTTCGCGCCGGGTTTGGATCTGGAGGCGTTGCAGCCGTGGCTGGATGCGATTGTGGCGATCTGCCGGGGTGATGCGGGCGCGGGCCCGATTGCGCAGTTGCCGGCACGGGCGCGCTTTCACTTTCTGACTGCCAAGCGCAGTTCGATTGTGCAGATGTCCAGCACGCATGTGGGCCGAACCGCCGATCCGGAAGGCGTGGTGGAGCATCTGATGCGGAAGATGGTGCGGGTGCCTGCTGTATAAGGTTGGTCGCAAGGGTCCGCGCTGTCGTAGAGCCGGGCTTGCCCGGCTCCGATAGGCGAAGATGGCGGCCACGTAGAGCCGGGCTTGCCCGGCTGCCGTTGGCGGAAGGTGTCAAGCGAAGAGCAGCCGGGCAAGCCCGGCTCTACGGCATTCGTCTGATCGTCATCCCAAAGGGCGAACGGCACTCGTCAGATCGTCATGCTGGAGAGCGACCAGCGGCACCAGGCGAAGGGATACTCCTCCAGGCGCGTCGCCAGACCCGCGCGGACCGGGTTGGCCATGATGTACAGCGCTTCCGTTCGGAACTGGCGTTCGTCACGCTGCAACTGATCGTAATAGCCGGGTTGCCAGATGGGCCCTTCGCTATCGTTGCGTTGATTGATGGCCCGGGCAGAGTGTGACTTCATGATGCGTACCACCGTGGAAAGCGATGTGCCGCGCAGGAAGAACATCCAGTGCAGGTGATCGGGCATGACCACCCAGGCGAGGGATTCAGTACGTCCTTCGTGATCTGAACAGTTGAGCCAGCGGATCAGTTCGCGGGCGTTTTCCGGACATTCGAAGATTGTGGCGCGTCTGGCCGTCGCCGTGGTGATGACGTAGCAGTTGCCGGTGTTGGAAGTTCTTCCGCGTTGGAGTGAGGGACTGGCCATGCGGACAGGATGGCGAAGGATTCGCGTGGCCGCGTTCGGGGTGTTGCGCACCGCTGCGTAGGAATGATCCGCGTGGTGATGTAGAGCCGGGCTTGCCCGGCTGCCGTTGGCGGAAGGTGTGACGCGACAGCAGCCGGGCAAGCCCGGCTCTACGGGGTTGGATTGCTGCGAACAGCAGCCGGGCAAGCCCGGCTCTACGGGGTTGGATTGCTGCGAACAGCAGCCGGGCAAGCCCGGCTCTACGGGGCAGGGTTTGCGCGAGGGGCAGAAATACGGGGTGGACGGCGCACCACGCGGTCACGGGGTGCTTCCATTGCGTTTACATGCGCGCCGTTAAGGTTGAGCAGCCGTGCAAGACATCCGCCCGCCATCCCCACCGGAGACTGACGTGACCTCACGACGCCACTTCCTTACCCTCGCAGCGGCCGGTGCCGCCCTCGCCGCTGCCTCGCCGTTGCTGGCGCAGCCCTCCCCTGCCCCGGGCAGCGTGCTGCCAACGCGCGGCACGCCGCGTGCCAATACCGCATTGGCGACCAACGCACCGCGCCCCGGCGGCCGCTACCGTCCGCTGACCCGGCTGGGGCTGGGCGGCGCACCGCTTGGGGGCAGCCTGGCTCCCACCACCGACGAGGCCGCGCATGCCACGATGGCCGCGGCGTGGGCGGCTGGCGTGCGCACGTTTGATACGTCCCCCTGGTACGGGTTGGGATTGAGCGAACGGCGCATGGGTCGCGAACTGCACAACCATCCCGCTGCCGATTACACGCTGTCGAGCAAGACAGGGCGTCTACTCACCGGCACCGCCGGGCCGCTGCAGAAGACGAGCTGGCATGATCCCGCTCCGTTCCGCTACGCCTACGACTACTCCGCCGCCGGCACGCGGCGCTCGGTGGAAGACAGTCTCAACCGGCTCGGGGTATCGCAGTTGGATATCGTGCTGATCCACGATCTCTCGCCGGAAAACAAAGACCTGGGCATGCCTTGGGAGCAGCGCTTCGCAGAAGCCGCAAAAGGCGCAATGCCGGAGCTGACCCGTATGCGCGAGGAGGGCTTGATCAAGGCCTGGGGCTTTGGTGTGAACCGACCGCAGCCGGCACTGCGAGCGGTAGCCGAGGCGGATCCGGACATCATGCTGCTGGCCTGCCAGTACTCGATTCTGGATCACGAGACGACGCTGCACGAGACGTTCCCGAAGCTGGCGGAAAAAGGCGTGTCGGTGATGGTGGGTTCGCCGCTGCTGGCGGGCTATCTGACCGGACGCGAGCGCTATCTGTATGGCAGCCCGATTCCGGAGTGGGCACCGGCGAAGCGCGCGAAGATCGCGGCGGTGTGTGAGCGTCACGGGATTGATCTGCGAACTGCGGCGCTTCAGTTTGCCGATGCGCCCGAGGTGGTGTCGTCGATCATTCCGGGGGCGAGGACGCCGGAGCAGGTGAAAGCGAATGTGGCGTCGATGGGTATCGCGATTCCGGCCGATTTCTGGGCCGAGTTGAAGCAGGAGAAGTTGATTGCTGCGGATGCGCCGGTGCCGCGGTGACGCTTCGTAGAGCCGGGCTTGCCCGGCTGCCGTTGGCTTGAAATGTGGCGCGAAGAGCAGCCGGGCAAGCCCGGCTCTACGGGATGCGCCGTTGTCTGTGGGTAGGGCGCGAAGAGCAGCCGGGCAAGCCCGGCTCTACGGGATGCGCCGTTGTCTGTGGGTGGGGCGCGAAGAGCAGCCGGGCAAGCCCGGCTCTACGGGACGGGATCGCGGCGGGGAGCAGCCGGGTAGAGTCATTTAGGTAACGCGTAGGCCAGCACGTGATCACCACGCGGTGTCCCCATCGCGTGGTGACCGGCGGCCACGATCACGACGTACTGTCGGCCACCCTGCTGATACACCATCGGGGTGGCCTGGCCGCCCGCAGGTAACGTGGTGCGCCAGAGTTCCTTGCCGGTCTTCAGATCAACCGCGCGCAGCAGGTCATCGTTGGCGGCGGCGATGAAGATCAGCCCACCGGCCGTAACCACCGCCCCACCCGCATTCGGCGCACCAATCTCGATCGGCAGGTGCGAACGCAGCCCGAACGGCCCCAGACCGCGCGCGCTTCCGAACGGTCGCTCCCACAGCACCGCGCCACTGCGCAGTTCGACGGCGCGCAACCCACCATAGGGCGGCTGCTTACACGACAGCCCGGTGAACAACAGTCGCCAACCGGCGTTGCTGCGCCAGCCGTCCCCCGCCGCCTGCGCACCGGCACCCGAAAACGGCGCGCCGCTCAGCCAGCCGGCCAGCCCACTATCTGCATGTGCACCTTTCCGGAGGTAGTCCGGCAGATCGGTGTAGTTCGACACGATCACGCCGTGACGGGGATCGACCGCCACCCCGCCCCAGTCCACCCCACCGTGCTGGCCGGGATAGGCGATGCGCGTGTATGCCCCCTGCTGCGCCGACCGCCTGAACTGGATCCGGCAGACCAGCTGGTCAAACGGGGTCAGGCCCCACATGTCGCGCTCATCGAGCGTATGCGCACGCGCCTGCGCGGGCGTGGCATCGACCGCTGGCGGATCGAGCCGCTGCCCGGTGCGCCGGTCCAGCACGTACAGATCGCCCTGCCGCGTCGGCAGTACCAGCGCAGGGACCTTGCCGGCGGCGGTGGGGTAATCCACCAGCGAGGCCTGGGCCACGAGGTCGTCGTTCCAGGCGTCGCCCGGAGCCGCCTGCAACGTCCAGGCCGGTTTGCCGGTAGTGGCATCCAGTGCCACCAGCGAGGTGACCGTGCGTGCGCTGCCCTCAGCGGCCACGGCGTCGCCCAGCGGCAGATACACCAGCCCCAGCTGCTCGTCGCTGGTAGCCGTGGTCAACAGACGCGGCGTGCCGGGCGTGTAGGTCTTGCCCTGCGGTGGACGCGCGGCACGTTCCGGGTCACCGAGATCCCACGCCCAGCGCAGCTTGCCGCTCTGCGCGTCGAAGGCCTGGATCACGCCGGACGGCGCACTGCCATCGGCCCGCTGCAGCCCTTGATGACCGGTGATGATCAACCCGCGGCTGATGGTCGGCGGCGCGATGATGGCAACCTGCCCCGGCAGCACCTCGCCCATGCCGAGGGTGATGTCGACCTGGCCGTTGTTGCCGAACTGCGCGCAGGGGCGACCGCTGGCGGCGTCTACCGCCACCAGTCGACCGTCCAGCGTGCCTTCAATGATGCGCGCGGCGCACGGCGCGCGACTGGAGGTACTTACGACCCCGCCGTCCTCTGCGGGCAGTGCCACCGGCACGGCCAGATCAGCGGCCACGTCGGACAACAGCGGATCAACCTGCGGTGCGACCGGCACTTCGTAATAGGCCACGCCGCGGCACGCCGTCGTGGAGGGAATGGCGGTGTCGCGTACCTTGGGGTCAAAGCGCCAGCGCAGCGTGCCGGTGGTGGCGTCCAACGCGATCAACTGATTGCGCGCACTGCACAGATACAGCGTGTCGCCGACTTTCAGGGGCGTGGTCTCCGCGCCCCACCGCCGGCGCGGCCGATCACCGGTGCGGAATTCCCACGCCGGCGCAAGCTGGGCGACGTTGGCCGGCGTGATCTGCTGCAGCGGCGAATAGCGGGTACCGGCATTGCTGCGGCCCCAGGCGGTCCAGTCGGCGGCGGCGGGGTCATCGGCGGGTTGTGCGCTGACCTCGCGGGTGGGAGCGAGTCCGGCGCTGGGTGTGGCTTCGGGAAAAGCTCTGTCGCCGGTCATTCCGCCGTGTGACGCGAATGCCAACCCCACCAGCAGCAGCAACCCCAGGCCAAGGACAGCGGCCGCCGTGCGCGATGCCCGGCGTGGGACGGGATCGCGCAGTGTCGGCAGCAACAGGGCCAGCACGAATGCCAGCACGGCGAATGCACCGATGCGCGGCAGCCAGCGCCAGTAGTCGCTGCCGGATTCCCAGGCGGTCCAGAAGAAGGTCGCAATGAAAACCGCGAAGAACAACCAGGCTCCGAGGGTGCGGTTGGTCCACAGCAACACGCCGCTGACGAGCAGGCCCGCGCCCGCCAGCACGTAGTACGGGGAGCCGCCGAGCTGGAACAGCCAGATACCGAGGCCGCCCAAAACCAGGCCGAGCAGGATGAACAGCAGCGACAGCACTGTGACCAGCGGATGGCGCGGCGCAGGCGGGCGGGATGTTTCGGACGGCGATGCGGCGGACATCAGTGCTCTCCCCGGTACGGCAGAACCTTGGATCGCCGGGCCTCCCCGCCGTGGCGTTCCTTGGTGCGCTTATGCCAAAGATCGCGTGAATGTTTTGCGTTTTTTGAAGTGCAAAACGCAGAACGCCGGCTCATGGCCGACGTTTTGCGTTGCGTTGGGGCAGCCGGGCAAGCCCGGCTCTACCTTCAGGGTGCGGTGTCGTTGACGCCTTCAGACGACGTCGCGGCAACGTCTACTTCTTCCTCGTCGTCCTCGATCGAGGCGTCCATGCGTTCCACTGCCTGGAGCTTCTCGTCCTTGGACAGACGGATCAGGGTGACGCCCTGGGTGTTGCGGCCGACACGCGAGATTTCCGAACCGCGCGTGCGCACCAGGGTGCCGCCGTCGGAGATCAGCAGCACTTCGTCACGCGGCCCCATCAGCACCGCGCTGACCAGCTTGCCGTTGCGCTCGGTGGTCTGGATGCCGATCACACCCTGGGTGCCACGACCTTTGCGCGGGTAATCCGGCAGCGGGGTGCGCTTGCCATAGCCGTTCTCAGTCGCGGTCAGGATATACAGCTTGTTGTCGTCGTCGCCGCCTTCGATCACGGCATCGCCGTTTTCGCCGGTGGTTTCCTCGACCGTGCCCTCGTCCTCGTTCTCGTCTTCCAGACCGCCAGCCGGCTCGGCCACGATCAGGCTGACCACTTCCTCGCCCTTGACCATCTTGATGCCGCGCACACCGGTGGCGGTGCGGCCCATCGAACGGACCTTGTCTTCACCGAAGCGCACAGTCTTGCCGTTGGACGCGAACAGCAGGATGTCGCGCTCGCCGTCGGTGAGGCCGACGCCGACCAGGGCGTCGCCCTCGTCCAGGTTGATGGCGATCTTGCCGCGCGCCAGACGGAACGCGAACTCGCTGAGCGGGGTCTTCTTGACCGTGCCGTTGCGGGTGGCGAAGAACACAAACTGGCCTTCGGCGTATTCACGCACCGGCAGCACGGCCTGAACCCGCTCACCGGACTCCAGCGGAATCCAGTTGATGATCGGGCGGCCACGGGCGTTGGAACCGGCTTCCGGCAGCTGGTGCACCGGCAGCCAGAACACCTTGCCCGAGCTGGTGAAGGTCAGCAGGGTGTCGTGGGTGTTGACCAGCCACAACTGCTCGATGAAATCCTCTTCCTTGGTTGCCGCCGCACTGCGGCCACGGCCGCCACGACGCTGCGCGCGGTAGGCGCTGACCGGCTGGCGCTTGACGTAGCCGGCATGCGACAGGGTAACCACCACGTCTTCCGGGGCGATCAGGTCGAGAATGTCCAGGTCTTCTTCGCTGTGGCGGATTTCGCTGCGACGCTCGTCGCCGAATTCCACCTTGATGCTGATCAACTCTTCGCGGATGACCTGCAGCAGGCGGTCGGGATCTTCCAGGATGTGGATCAGCCCGGCAATCACTTCCAGCAGCTGCTTGTATTCCTCGGTCAGGCGGTCCTGCTCCAGCCCGGTCAGGCGGTGCAGACGCATTTCCAGGATCTGGGTGGCCTGGATCTCGGTCAGCTGGTAGCCGCCCTCGATCAGGCCCACCCCCTTGGGCAGGTCTTCCGGACGCGACGCTTCGGCACCGGCCGCGCCCAGCATCGAACCGACCAGGCCCGGCTCCCACAGCCGCGCCAGCATGCGCTCGCGGGCTTCGGTGGGGTTCGGCGAGGTTTTGATCAGTTCGATCATCTCGTCGATGTTGGCCAGCGCAACGGTCAGGCCTTCCAGCACGTGGGCACGGGCGCGCGCCTTGCGCAGCTCGAACACGGTGCGACGGGTGACCACTTCGCGGCGATGGCGGACGAAGGCCTCGAGCATCTGCTTGAGGTTCATCAACTGCGGGCGGCCATCGACCAGTGCCACCATGTTGATGCCGAACACCGACTCCATCTGGGTCTGCTGGTAGAGGTTGTTCAGCACAACCTCGGCCGACTCGCCGCGCTTGATTTCGATGTAGATGCGCATGCCGTCCTTGTCGGACTCGTCGCGCAGCTCGCTGATGCCTTCGAGCTTCTTTTCCTTGACCAGCTCGGCGATCTTCTCGATCAACCGGGCCTTGTTCACCTGATACGGAATCTCGGTGACGATGATTGATTCGCGGCCGTTGTCGGCCACTTCGATATCGGCCTTGGCGCGGATGCGCACGCGGCCACGGCCGGTACGGTAGCCGGCGACGATACCGGCGGTGCCGTTGATGATACCGGCGGTCGGGAAATCCGGGCCCGGGATGTACTCCATCAGGCCGTCGACGTCGATCTCGGGGTTGTCGATCAGCGCGATGCACGCGTTGATGGACTCGGTGAGATTGTGCGGCGGAATATTGGTGGCCATGCCCACCGCGATGCCGGCCGAACCATTGACCAGCAGGTTCGGGAACCGGGTCGGCATGACCGAGGGTTCCAGTTCCTTTTCATCGTAGTTGGGCACGAAATCGACGGTTTCCTTGTCGATATCGGCCATCAGCTCGTGGGTGAGCCGCGACATGCGCGCTTCGGTGTAACGCATCGCCGCGGCGGAGTCGCCGTCGACCGAACCGAAGTTACCCTGCCCGTCCACCAGCATGTAGCGCAGCGAGAACGGCTGTGCCATGCGCACCAGGGTGTCGTACACCGACTGGTCGCCGTGCGGGTGGTACTTACCGATGACGTCACCGACGATACGCGCCGACTTGAAGTAGGGCTTGTTGCTGTGCGCATTGAGTTCGTTCATCGCGTACAGCACGCGGCGATGCACCGGCTTGAGGCCGTCGCGCGCATCCGGCAGCGCGCGCCCCACGATCACGCTCATGGCGTAATCGAGGTAGCTCTTGCGCATCTCGTCTTCCAGGTTGACCTGGATGATTTCCTTGGCGGTTTCTGCCATTCGGGTTCCGTTGTCTGGTAGCGGTCCAGTCCGCCACGGGCGGCCCTTTCGGGGTGCCTGCGGCGGAATCTCGATTAACCCATGGATGCTACCACAACGGGGGTTTTTTTGCCCGGTTTTATGGGGGTTTTACTGGCAGAAATCAGGGACTTACAGGGATTCCGAAAAAGCGTACCGACCAACGGTCGGTACCTGCCGGTCGACCACCCGTCCGGTAGCGCACGCAACGAGCGGCGCAGCCGCGAGTAACGTCGCGAAGCGACGGCCCCGAAGGGGTGCCCGTCAGGGCACACCGTTGGTCGTGCGGCGGCACGGGTTGGTCGTGCGGCGGTATCAACCGAACGCAGCCTGCATGTTGGCGACCGTGGGATTCAGGATCACACCCTTCTCGGTCACGATGGCATCGATCAGCTCGCCCGGAGTGACGTCAAAGACCGGATTCCAGGCGGCGATGCCTTCGGCCACCGTGCGGGTGCCGCCCACACCGTACAGTTCGCCCGGATCACGCTGTTCGATCTCGATCTGCTCGCCGTCGGCGGTTTCCATGTCCACCGTGGAAGACGGAGCCACCACCATGAACTTCACCCCGTGGTGACGGGCCGCAATGGCCAGCTGGTAGGTACCGATTTTGTTGGCGGTGTCGCCATTGGCGCAGATACGGTCGGCACCGACGATCACCCACTGCACTGCACCGGTTTTCATCAGGTGCGAAGCGGCCGAGTCGGCAATCAGGGTGGCATCGATGCCGTCCTGCTGCAGTTCCCATACGGTCAGGCGCGCGCCCTGCAGCCACGGCCGGGTTTCCCCGGCGAACACCTTGGCAATGCGGTGCTGGGCCATGCCGGCGCGGATCACGCCCAGCGCGGTGCCGAAACCGGCGGTGGCCAGCGACCCGGTGTTGCAGTGGGTGAGCACGCCGCTGCCGGCGTCGATCAGGCCGGCTCCCAGCGCGCCCATATGGCGGTTGGCGGCGAGGTCTTCGTCGGCGATGGCCTGCGCTTCGCGCAGCAGCACGTCGCGCCAATCGGCACCCGCCGCGTCCAGCGCGCGGCGCATCCGGGCCAGCGCCCAGGCCAGGTTGACGGCGGTCGGACGGGCGGCATTCAAACGCTGCAGCGCAGGTTCCAGCTTGGCCAACGCCTGTGCACCCTCATCTGCCTGCACCTCGCCTGCTGCCAGCACCACACCCCAGGCCGCGGCAATGCCGATCGCCGGCGCACCGCGCACGGTCAGCGCATGAATGGCGGCTGCCACCTCGTCGCTGGTACGGCATTCCACATGTTCCACCACGAACGGCAGCTTGCGCTGGTCCAGCAGTTGCAGGGAATCGCCGGTCCACAGGATCGGCCGGATGTGGTCGTAGCGGGCGTAATCGATATCGGGGGATGCGTTCATGCCCCCATTGTAACGCCGGCTCAATTCACCAGAAACTCGGCACGGCAGCCATTATCGACCCATACCCCACGGGCGTCCCAGCCCCAGCTGCGGCCCTCTTCGCACGGGCTGCCGGAGAGCTGCTTGCGCAGCTGTGCGCCCTGGCTGATGCCGGCCCCGCAGAAGCGGCGCTGGCGCGAGCGCGATTCGCACACCACCACGCGCGGCACGTTGACGAAGCCACTGCCGTCCTCCGCGCCGACTTCGAAGTCGCCCTGGCAGCCGCGGGTGACCCAGATCTCGTTGCGACGTGCGCCCCAGCTGTGGCCCTCCCGGCAGGGCATGGAAGAAAGCTGGCGCAGCAGGCGCACGGGTGCGCCCTGCAGCATGACCGGACAGTTCTGCGGGCGACCGCTGGATTCACAACGCACCACCCGGCGCACCTTGCGCTCGCCCAGCGATGGAGCGCCCGCAGGCAGGCGTGCGCGGAACTCGGCGCGGCAGCCCAGCGTGACCCAGACGCCGGAGCGGTCAGTGCCCCACTCCGAGCCGCGCACGCAGCTGTTGTCGGAGAGCTGGCGCACCAGATCGACCCCGTACTCCGCCGGCATGTCGCAGTGCACCCAGCCCATGTCTTTCGATTCACAGCGCACGACCTGCCCGGCATAGCCGGTTTCAGCGGCACCCACACGGTCAGGCAGCAGGCCGGCGCACAACGCCAGGCCCAGCCATGACAAGGTCCATCGCAGCGACGCCGACGGCACGGCAGCAACACCCAGCTTCATCAACTCCATCCCCGCCGCCACAGTCCTGGCACATCGCCACCTTCCAACATCGGGTGTGATCAGAGCATCATCGTGAAGACCGCGCAAGATGCGACGTCGTTTACGACTCAGGCATGCGCGAAATCGAAGGCGAGCACGTCGGCGATGCGCCCGGTGCGGTTCATCGCCATCAGCAGGCGGTCCACGCCCACGGCCACGCCCGCGCAGTCGGGCAGCGCCGGCAGGGCCGCCAGCAGGTGTTCATCCAGGGCGGGCAGCACCGCGCCACGGGCGCTGCGCACGGCGTGGTCACGGACGAAACGGGCGCGTTGTTCGTGGGCGTCGTTCAGCTCGTGGTAGCCGTTGGCCAGTTCCACCGCGCCCAGGTACAGCTCGAAGCGTTCGGCCAGCGGCGGCGTGCCCGGGCGGATCCGGGCCAGCGCGGCCTGGCTGGCCGGCCAGTCATGCACCACGGTCAGGGTGTCTTCGCGGAAGTGCGGCTGGATGCAATGGGTCATCAGCAGGTCCAGCCAGTCGTCGCGGGTCAGCCCGTCGGTGTCGATGCGCACGTCGGCCAGCGGTCTCTGCAGCTGTTCCAGCGTTGCCTCGAAGGGATCCACGCCCACCTGCTGGATGTACAGGCTGCGGTAGTCGATGACGGTCAGCGACGCTTCGCGCTGCACCAGTGCCAGGGCAGCCCGCACCAACGCCACGGTTTCCTCCACCAGTTGATGATGATTCCAGCCGACCCGGTACCACTCCAGCATGGTGAACTCGGGGTTGTGCCGGCCGCCGGCTTCGCCGTTGCGGAATACACGGCCGAGTTCGTAGCAGTCGCCCACGCCGGCCGCCAACAGCCGCTTCAGCGGATACTCCGGGGAGGTGCGCAGCCAGCGCAGCGCGTTGCCGGCGCTGACATGACCACTGAAGCGGGTCTGGAAGCTGTCGATGTTGGGCTCGGTGTTACCCGCCTCCGACAGGATCGGGGTTTCCACTTCCAGCACATCGCGTTCGGCGAAGAATGCACGGATCAACGCATTCAATGCGGCACGCTGGCGCAGCGCGGCGATCATCCGCGCGCGTCCCGCAGGCGTTCGGCCAGCGGCAGCGACAGCAGCCCACGGGTTTCGTCCACATAGCCGGTGGCCAGGTAAAGACGACGCGCCAGTTCGTTGTGGTGATTCACTTCCAGGCGCATCCGTTCCACGCCGCGCGCATTGGCACGCTGTTCCAGAATGGCCAGCGCCTGCTTGCCACGCCCGCGTCCGCGCGCGGCATGGCTGAGATACAGCTCGTCCAGCAGCACGAAATGACCGCCCTGTTCCAGGCTGAAGCCCATCGCCAGGGCGGCGTGGCCCACCACCTCGCCCGCCTCGTTGAGCCACAGCAGGACCTCGCCGTTGCGCGGGTCGGTCAACAAGGCACTCAGGGCACGGCGCACGCGTGCCTCATCAAAAACCAGCTGGTCTTCGGCATAGAACTCGCGCATCAGCGCGACCACCTGTTCGGTGTCGGCGACGGTGGCAACGCGGAAATCAAGCGGGGCGGTCTGCATCGTGGGGGTCCGGTTCGAGGAGGCTCAGGCGTGCGACGCAAGGAACGCGACCAGACGGTCTTCGTCCCAGACATCGATGCCAAGCTCGGTGGCCTTGGTCAGTTTGGAACCCGCTTCGGTGCCGGCCACCACGAACGAGGTCTTCTTCGACACGCTGCCGGAGACCTTGGCACCCAGCGCTTCGAGGCGTTCCTTGGCCACGTCACGGCTCATCTGAGCCAGCGTGCCGGTCAGCACCACGGTCTGGCCGTCGAGCGGCCCGGCCACGATATCCGCCAGTTCCGGTGCTTTTTCCAGCAATGCACGGCGCTGCGCATCGGCCTCGACCAGCATCGCACCCTGCCCGTTCGTCTCCAGCCAGGCATTCAGCCCCATCGCGACGTCATTGGGCAGCCCGGCGGCGGTCAGCTGAACCGGTTCGGCATCCAGCAGCGATTGCGCGTCAGGCAGCGCGGCGGTCAGCTTTTCCGCACGCAGGCGGGTGATGCCAGGAATCTCGGCCTCTACCAGCAGCTGCGCGAAATCCAGACCATCGCGCAGTTTCGCGCTGGGTGGATGAGTGTCGCTGATGCGTACGTTGCCGATGTTGATCAGCGCGTCGATGGCGTCCTGGTTGCCCTTCTGCTCGAAGAAGTGCCCGAGCGAACGCGCCACCTCGCCGCCAATGTCCGGCACGCGCTTGAACAAGGGCCACGGCAGGTGACGGATCAGCTCGAGATCGCCGAACCACACCGCCAGCGCCTTGGCCGTGCTTTCGCCCACGTGTTCAATGCCCAGCGCAAACAGCAGCCGCTCCAGCGTGGTGGTGCGGCTGGTGTCGATGGCGGCAATCAGATTGTCGGCCCACTTGGTCGCGATCTTCTTCGTGTTCCACTCGAAGGGAGTCGCCATCGCCAGGGCCTGCGCGCGCCAGCCCTCGTCGGCCGCATCCAGCGCCAGTACGCGACGCAGATACTCGCCGCTGCCGTCGCGCGGCAGGTGCAGTGCGATCTGGTCGGACAGCGCCTGCGGCGAATCGGCGTCCAGCACCAGCTTCAGATGCAGCAGCTGGTCGCGGGTCAGCCGGTACAGGTCGGCGACGCCGCGCACGATGCCGGCATCGACGAGGGTTTCAATGTACTTGCCGCCCAGACCATCGATGTCCATCGCGCGGCGCGAGGCAAAGTGGGCAATCGCCTCCTTGCGCTGCGCCGGGCAGCTCAGTTCGCCCGAGCAGCGCCACACCGCCGCGCCCTCTTCCTGCACGATTTCCGAGCCGCACACCGGGCAGTGCGTAGGCATCTGCCAGGCCTTCGTGCCTTCCGGGCGGCGGTCGGGAATGATGCTCACCACTTCGGGAATCACGTCGCCGGCGCGACGCACGATCACCGTGTCGCCCACGCGTACATCCAGGCGCTTGATCTGGTCGGCGTTGTGCAGGGTGGCATTGGCCACCACCACGCCGGCCACCGCCACCGGCTTCAGCCGCGCCACCGGCGTAGCTGCGCCGGTACGACCGATCTGGATTTCAATCGCTTCCACCGTGGTGGTCTGCTCCTGGGCCGGGAACTTGTGCGCGATGGCCCAGCGCGGCGCGCGCGAGACAAAGCCCATCTGCTCCTGGCCAGCGCGGTCGTCCAGCTTGTAAACCACGCCGTCGATGTCGAAGGCCAGGCCGTCACGGCGCGCGCCGATGTCGCGGTAGTAGGACAGCAGGCCCTCACTTCCTTCCACCACCTTGCACAGGTCGCTGACCGGGAAGCCCCATTCTTTGAGCTGGGCCAACGTGCCCGAATGGGTGGGAGGCAGTTCAGCTCCGCTGACTTCACCGATCCCGTAAGCGTAGAAACTCAGCTTGCGCTGTGCACTGATTTTCGGATCGAGCTGGCGCAGCGAACCGGCAGCACCATTGCGCGGGTTGGCCAGCACCTTGCCACCGTGCAGGCGGGCATTGGCGTTGTAGGCCTCGAAATCGGCACGGGCCATGTAGACCTCGCCGCGCACTTCCAGCACGTCGGGCCAACCCTCGCCGTGAAGCCGGGCCGGAATGACCTTGATCTGGCGCAGGTTGGCGGTAACGTCCTCGCCGGTGCTGCCGTCGCCACGCGTAGCCCCCTGCACGAACTGCCCGTTTTCATAGCGCAGGCTGATCGCCAGGCCGTCCATTTTTGGTTCGGCCGAGAACAGCAGCGCATCGCGGCGCAGGCGCTCGCGGATGCGGCGCACGAAATCATCCACTTCCTCATCGCTGAAGGCATTGCCCAGCGACAGCATCGGCACCGCATGGCGCACTTCAGCGAACCGCGACGAGGCCTTGCCGCCCACCCGCCGGGTCGGCGAATCCGCGACCGCCAGTTCCGGATGCGCCTGCTCCAGCGCCTCCAGTTCGCGCAGCAGCGCGTCGTACTCGGCGTCGGGAATCAGCTGCTCGTCGCGCTCGTGATAGGCCTGGCCGGCTTCATCAATCTGGCGGCGCAGGTCCTGGGCACGTTCTGCGGGGCTGGGGCTCATGCGGGCGGCTGTCGGATAAGGGCATTGAATTCTAGGCGCTGTGCCTGCTGCAGGCCACCTGCCCACCGTCTTGCAGGGGTCGGGAAGACCGCACCTGCGCTTGGGCGGACGCCTGCTTGTCGGCGTGCGCGCGCAATGCCAGCATGCGTGCATCGTCCTGCTATCGGTGTTCAGCCCATGTCGTCGACCGTGCACTCACGCCGTTCCTTCCTGCAGCTGGCTGGCACCGGTCTGGCGGTATCCGGGCTGGGCCTGGTACCAATGGCGCAGGCGGCCACCCGGCCCGCGCCTGCGGGTGGCGGCGTGACCGGTCCGGTGCTGTTGAACTTCAATGAATGCCCGTATGGGCCTGCGCCGGCCGCACAGGCTGCCATTCGCGACATCGTGCCAGGCAGTGGCCGTTATCTGTTCGCGCTGGCTGGCGAAGTGCGCGACATCTTCGCCGCGCAGGAGCAGATCGCCCCGGACCGGGTGCGGCTGTACCCCGGCTCCAGCGAACCCTTGAACCGGGCCGCCGTGGTCTGGACCTCAGCCACGGCTGGGCTGGTGGTGGCCGACCCCACCTTCGAGAGCCTGGGTGATCTGGCGGCGGCGCGCGGGGCCACGGTGGAGCGGGTGCCGCTGCGGGCCGACGGCGCGCACGACCTGCGTGCAATGGTGGCCGCCGCCCAGCGCATCAACGCCGGCCTGTTGTATCTGTGCAATCCGAACAATCCCACCGGTTCAATCACTCCGGCGGACGACATCGCGTGGCTGCTGGCCCACAAGCCGGCGCAGACCCGGGTGCTGGTCGATGAGGCCTACATCCAGTACAGCGACCAGCCGTCACTGATCGGACAGGTGATGCAGCGCGACGACGTGATCGTGCTGCGTACGTTTTCCAAGCTGTACGGTATGGCCGGGCTGCGCCTGGGCGTGGCCGCCGCGCACCCGGACCGCCTGCGCGAACTGGCCAGCCTGGGCGACAACCCGGTGCCGGTGACGGCATTGGCGGCTGGGCTGGCCAGCCTGGGCGATGCCGGGCTGGTGGCGCAGCGCAAGGCGCAGAACGCCCAGGTGCGTCAGGCCACCGTGGCGTGGTTGGGCAAGCGCGGCTTTTCCAGCGTGCCGTCAGAAGCGAACTGCTTCGTGGTGGATGTGCAGCGCGATGGCAAAGCGTTTGTGGCGGCGATGGCCGAGCGCGGGGTCATCATCGGCCGCAGCTGGCCGATCTGGCCGCAGCGGGTGCGGGTGACCGTGGGGACCGAGGCGGAGATGGAGGCGTTTCGGGCGGCGTTTGCGGCGGTGACGGAACGCCGGTAGTGCCGGCCGCTGGCCGGCAACCCCATGAACGCATCACGCATCGCGTGGTTGCCGGCCAGCGGCCGGCACTACCGTTACCAGCGCGGTGCCTTCGTCAATGGTGGCGCTTGGTGTTGCCTGTCATACGCCCGCAGCTCATCGCGGATATGCGCGATACGCTGGCGGCCCAATGCATTGCGGCTGTCATCCAGCATCACGCCATCCAGTAGTTCGCACATGCGCTGCACGGTGGGCAGCATTTTTTCCCAGGCATCCAGCGCGGTCAGCGGAGCCGGCAGGGTCAGGAAGAAGGCAATGGCCGGGGTCTCCATCTCACGGATGGTGGCCATGTCGAAGCTGCCCGGCTTCATGATGCTGGCCATCGAGAAAATCGGGCCGCGTTCGGGATGCCCTTCCACCAGACGGTGGAAGACGTTCATGTGGCCGAACACCAGGCCGGTCTTTTCAGCGGCGACCACGATGTCTTCACCGCGCAGCTTCTCGCCGGCACGGGCAGCCACGAACAGGGAGACGATCTTGTCGAAGTCCTGCGTGGCGCGCTTGCCCAGGTCGCTGGCGGGGCCGGCGTCCACGTCAGGCAGCCCGAGTTCGGCCTGTGTGGTGCCGTCTTCGCCACTGAACCCACTGTCCGCGGTGTGCCCCGGCTGCTCGCCCAGCAGCGGCTCGCGGCGCTGGCCGGAGGCGCTGTCGCCCCCTTCCACGCGACGCCCCTGGACCTTCTTCTTTGGGCGGCCGAACAGGAAAATGGCCACAACCAGCAGCACGCCAGCCACAAGAATGCCGATTCTGAGCAGTGCCACGTCGGACATGTGAAGGGTCTCCAGCTAAATACGTTCAGGTAAGGATGGCACGTCAGGCCGCGCCCGCCAATCGTGCCGCCTCTTCCAGATCCACGCTGACCAGACGACTCACCCCCGGTTCGCGCATGGTGACGCCCGACAGCTGGTGAGCCGCCTCCATGGTTGCCTTGTTGTGACTGACGAACAGGAACTGCACCTTCTCACTCATTTCCTTGACCATGTTGGCGAGGCGGCCGACGTTGGCTTCGTCCAGCGGCGCATCCACCTCGTCCAGCAGACAGAACGGCGCGGGATTGAGCTGGAAGATCGCAAACACCAGCGCCACCGCAGTCATTGCCTTCTCGCCGCCGGACAGCAGCGAGATGCTGGACACGCGTTTGCCCGGCGGGCGCGCCATGATCGCAACACCGGTGTCGAGCAGGTCTTCACCTGTGAGTTCCAGATAGGCGTGGCCGCCACCGAACAGGCGCGGATACAACTGCTGCACGCCGGCGTTGACCCGGTCGAAGGTGTCCTTGAAGCGGCCACGGGTTTCGCGGTCGATCTTGCGGATGGCGTCTTCCAGGGTCTCCAGCGCAGTGCACAGGTCGGTGTTCTGCGCGTCCAGATAATCCGAGCGCTGCGAAGCTTCGCCGTACTCCTGGATGGCGGCCAGGTTGACCGGCTCCAGCCGACGCATGCGGCCGTCGATCTGGTGCACGGCCTGCTCCCAGTCGCTGATGCGGGCGTCTTCAGGCAGCGTGTTGATCACGTCCTGCAGCACGAAACCGGCCTTTTCCACCGACGCGGCGAGCTGCTCGGCGCTCAGCACCAAGGCCTGCTGGTCAAGCTTGCGCTGTGAAATGCGTTCGCGCTGGGCCAGAGCCTGTTCGTCACGCTGGTGACGGGTCTGTTCGAAGGTGCGCAGTTCCGCGTCGATGCCTTCCAGCAGGGTCCGCGCCTCGCCCAGCACACGGTCGGCGCGTACGCGCTCGCCGAGGGCATTCTGGTGCTCGGCCTCAAGCGCGGTCACCGGTGAATCCCCTTCGTCGAGCTGTGCATGCAGCTCGCCCAGGCGCGAGTCAAGCTGGCCACGCTGGGTGCTCATGCGTTCCAGCGCCTGGCCCAGCGAGGTGAGCTGGGCGCGCTGCGATTCCAAGGTGAGTGCGAGCGCATGGGAGCGTTCACGCACCGTGCGGGCGGCTTCGCGCGCATGGTCGCGGGCGTCGGTAAGCTGGCGACGCTCGCCTTCCAGCGCCTGGCGTACCGATTCCAGGTCGCCCATGCTGCTGACCGCATCATCCAGACGGGCGCGGGCCTCGCGCACCTGCTCGCGCCCGCTGTCGAGGGTTTCGGTCAGCTGGGCCAGTTCGCCCTCAATGCGGTCGATGCGCGTGCGCGCGGCTTCCACCTTGCCCTGCTGGCTCTGCAGCTGCCCGCCCAGTTCGGAGACACTGCGATGCGCCAGATACAGCTGACGCTGCGCGTCTTCGCGTTGCTGTTCGCCGGCCAGCAGCTGGTCGCGGAAGGTCGCCAGCTGTTCTTCGAGCGTAGCTTCGCGTTCCTGCAGCGCATCGATCTGTTCGCGCAGGGTGACGATCTCGCGTTCGCGCAGCAATGCGCCCTGCTTGGCGGCACCGGAGCGCGAGACGCGCACCCAGCCTTCGCCGAGGCGTTCACCACCACGGGTGATCACCGAATCGCCGTCGGCCAGGGTGGCCTGCAGCGCGCGCGCCTGTTCCAGGTCGTCAGCGGCGTGCAGGCGGGCCAACAGGCGACGGATGGCGGTGGGGCCCTTCACCTTGGCGGCCAGCGAGGTCGGTGCGACATCCAGCGGCTCCTGCTCGGCACTGACCAGGGCGATGCGGCCCTCACCCAGTTCGGCGAGTGCGCCGACCAGCTGTTCCGGGGCGTCCACCAGCACCCCTTCGATCAGCTGGCCCAGTGCGCTTTCCACGGCGTTTTCCCAGCCGCTGTCCACGCTCAGGCGCTCACCGACGCGGGCACCGGAGTCCAGCCCGTGCTGCTTGAGCCAGGCCACGGCGGCTCCCTGCTCCTGGCCAAGGGCGGCCTGCTGCAGGGTCTCCAGTGACGACAGGCGGCCGCGCGCGGCCTGGGCCTGCTTGCGGATGTCGGCCAGCTCGGCCTGGCCGGTGCGCTGGCGGTCCTGCAGGCCGGCCACGGCTTCCTTGCGGGCTTCGACCTGTTCCGTCAGGCCGTCAAGGGCGGCTTTCTGGGTTTCGTGCTGCAGCTGGATCTCTTCGAAGGCTTCGGCCAGCGCGTCGAGGTCAAGCCCGGTGCGCTCGGCAACCAGCGCTTCACGGCGGCGGTCCGCTTCCAGCACCTGACGGTCGAGGTAATCGACGCGGGTGCGCTCCACCTCCCCCGCGCGCGAGGCTTCGGAGGTGCTGCGGGTGTGCGCTTCCCAGCGCGCCTGCCAGTCGGACAGCCGGCTTTCGGCGTCGCGCAGGGCTTCCTGCTTGATCTCGTTTTCTTCCTGCAGCTGTTCCAGCTGCGGCTCGGCCTGATCGACCGCTTCACGCAGCACGATCAGCTTGGCTTCGTCGCTGCTGATATGCTGGCCCAGGTCGGCCAGCGCCTGCTGGGTCTCATCGCGGGCCTTGTGCAGGCGCTGCGACATTTCCTTCTGGTGCTGGATCTGCTGTTCAAGCCGGGCCAGGGTGCTGCCGACCTGATACACCTCGGCCTGGGCGGTGCTGAGCGCGTCTGCGGCCTCCTCGCGGCGTACGCGGCTGGTTTCGATACGGGCTTCGGCATCGCGCTGGTCGGCGATCAGCTGCTGCAGGCGGGTCTCCTCCTGCGACAGGGCTTCACGCAGGCCACTGAGGCGGCCATCCAGATTGCGGAACTCCAGCGCCTTCCACTCGGCATCCTTGACCTTGCGCTCTTCCTGCAGGGCCTGATACTGCTCGGCCTGGCGCGCCTGGCGCTTGAGGTGCTCGAGCTGTTTGCCGATTTCCTCGCGCAGGTCGTTGAGGCGGTCCAGGTTTTCGCGGGTGTGGCGGATGCGGGTCTCGGTTTCCTTGCGGCGCTCCTTGTACTTGGAGATGCCAGCGGCTTCTTCCAGGTAGACGCGCAGGTCCTCGGGCCGGGCTTCGATGATCTGGCTGATCATGCCCTGCTCGATGATGGAGTAGCTGCGCGGGCCCAGGCCGGTGCCGAGGAAGAGGTCGGTGATGTCGCGGCGACGGCACTTGGTGCCGTTCAGATAATAGTTGCTGCTGCCATCGCGGCTGACCGTGCGCTTGACCGAGATCTCGTTGAACGAGGCATATTCGCCGGAGATGGTGTGGTCGGTGTTGTCGAAAATGAGTTCGACGGTGGCCTGCGAGACGGGCTTGCGGGCGGAGGAGCCGGAGAAAATGACGTCGGTCAGCGAGTCGCCACGCAGCCGGCTGGCCGAGCTTTCGCCCATGACCCAGCGCACGGCATCGATGATGTTGGACTTTCCACAGCCATTGGGCCCGACCACACCGGTCATGTTGGTGGGCAGATGCAGCGTGGTGGGATCAACGAATGACTTGAAGCCGGAGAGCTTGATCGTGGACAGACGCATGGCGTGGTTGGCTTTCCGGGGCAGTCGCGATGACCCTGAGTATACCGGGGATGGGGTGCCTCACTGGCCTGGGGTTGCCCGCCCCCCTCGCTGCGCCGGCTGCGATCGGATTGCACGCGCTCCGTTGCGCCGGGCGGCTATCGGGTTGCACGCGCTCCGTAGAGCCGGGCTTGCCCGGCTGCGGCTGGATTCAGGCGAACAGCCGGCGGCCATTGATCCCCGTGCCTGGGCTGGCCGGGGTGGGTTTGCGGGACCGTGAAGGCACATGGATGTGCCGCCCGAGCCTAACGGGAGATTTAAGGCGTGTCCCGCAAACCCACCCCGGCCAGCCCTCGATAGAGGGTCGGTGGCCATGGAAGATCAAATGCGGCGTTGATCCGTTTTCATGCGTTACCGGGCGCGGGGTGTTTCACGGCCGTCGTCTGTCGACCGACGCTACCGGCCGCGCACCGACCAACCGTCGGGGGCGGGGGTCAGATGCCCTCCGGAGGGACACTCCACGGCATGGATGCCGTGGAGTAGCCTACATGGACGTACTTGCGGCGTGTCCCGGAGCGAGGGCGTCTGACCCCCGCCCTGCACGCATTAACCGAAGCGCCGCATTTCGCGCAGACCATCACCAAGCGACCAAAACAAAAACGGGCACCCTTGCGGGTACCCGTTTCAGCGATTCCGGCTTTTCAGCTGGGATCAGGCTTCGCCGACCACGATCACCTTGACGGTGGTTTCGACGTCCGCGTGCAGGTGCAGGGTCACGTCGAACTCGCCGACGTTGCGGAAGGCACCTTCGCCCAGGATCACTTCGCTCTTTTCCACCGGCAGGCCGGCCTTGGTGAAGGCTTCGGCGATGTCGCGCGGGCCGACCGAGCCGTACAGCTTGCCTTCGGTCGAAGCGTTGGCGGCGATGGTCACGCTCGAACCTTCCAGCTTGGCCTTGCGGCTTTCGGCGTCGGCGTGGATCGCCTGGGCCTTGGCTTCGTACTCAGCGCGCTTGGCTTCGAACTCGGCCACGTTGGCAGCGGTAGCCGGCACGGCCTTGCCCTGCGGCACCAGGAAGTTGCGGCCGTAGCCCGGCTTCACGGTGACCTTGTCACCCAGGCCGCCGAGGTTGGTGACTTTCTGAAGAAGGATCAGATCCATGGTGTAACTCCAAATATGTATTCGTTAGCGAAGCCCGCAGGCCCCGCAGCAGATGGCTGTCCGAATAGCTGGCGGAACGGGCGGCGCGGGGCCGCCCCTCCGGCATCAGACGTCGTGGTTGTCGGTGTACGGAATCAGGGCCAGGAAACGGGCGCGCTTGACGGCCGTTGCCAGCTGGCGCTGGTACTTCGACTTGGTACCGGTGACGCGGCTCGGCACGATCTTGCCGTTCTCGGTCAGGTACTGGCGCAGGGTGTTGAGATCCTTGTAGTCGATCTCCTTCACACCTTCAGCCGTGAACTTGCAGAACTTGCGGCGACGGAAGAACTTGGACATGTGCGTGCTCCTTAGGCGGCAGAAGCGGCGTCGTCGCCGGCTTCGTTGTCAGCGGTGTTGGCGGCTTCGCCTTCTTCGTCGTCACGACGACGACGCTCGCCACGCTCGGGCTTGTCGCCCTTCTCGTCCTTGCTCTTCATGATCAGCGACTGCTCGGTGTCAGCCTCGTCACGCTTGATGACCAGGTTGCGCAGCACGGCGTCGTTGAACTTGAAGCTTTCGGTCAGTTCGGCCAGGACAGCCTGATCGACTTCGATGTTGAGCAGCACGTAGTGTGCCTTGACCAGGTTCTGGATCGGGTAGGCCAGCTGACGACGGCCCCAGTCTTCCAGACGGTGGATGGTGCCGTTGCCTGCTTCGATCAGCGACTTGTAGCGCTCGATCATGGCCGGGACCTGTTCGCTCTGGTCCGGGTGGACCATGAACACGACTTCGTAATGACGACTCATGTGTGTATACCTTTCGGATGTGGCCCTTGCGGACCGGACAGCCCCCCGCAGGTGAACGCGGTGGGGCAAGGGATCCTGCCCAGAAGCGGACAGGAAGCCGTGAATTATGGCAGCGTGAGGGTCTTCAGGGCAAGCAGCTGAGGCTGCCACTCAAGCTGAACAGGGGTTCAGGCCTTGTCGGCGTCGGTGGTGAAACTCTCACCGCAACCGCATTCAGCGGTGGCATTGGGGTTTTTGAACGTGAACGTCTCGCTCAGCCCCTGCTTGCCGAAGTCAATTTCGGTACCGTCGACCAGGTCCAGGCTGGCTGCGTCCACGTAGATGCGCACGCCGTCCTGCTCGAACACGGTGTCCCCTTCGCGCTGGTCGCGGGCCAGGTCGGTGATGTGGCCCCAGCCCGAGCAGCCGGTGCGGGTCACGCCAAAGCGCAGGCCCAATGCACCCGGGGTCTGGGCGATAAACTTCTGCACGCGGGCAAAGGCAACGGGGGTAAGGCTTACGGCCATGACAGGCATCTCCAGCAGAACAGACACATTATAAGTCCACGGCCCAGTCAGAAATGCCTCGCAAGCAGAACACTGCAACCGTTAAACTTCCCGTTCAGAGATCGAGTCGATCAATAGAGGATTCAAGTCATGACGGTGGTCAGCGTTGAACATGCGCTTGCCGGGAAGATCCCGGAAGGCGGCGAGGCAACAGTACGGGGCTGGGTGCGCACGGTGCGCGGGTCTGCGGCGCTGGCCTTCGTCAATGTGACCGACGGCTCCTGCTTCGCCCCGATCCAGGTGGTGGTCAACGACACCCTGTCCAACTTCGAAGCGGTCAAGGCACTGACCCCTGGCTGCTCGCTGATCGCGCGCGGTACCCTGGTCAAGTCGCAGGGCAAGGGCCAGTCGTTCGAGATCCAGGCCGAATCCGTCGAGATCGTCGGCCTGGTCGAAGACCCGCTGACCTACCCGATCCAGCCCAAGCCGATGTCGGCCGAGTTCCTGCGCGAAGTTGCCCACCTGCGCCCGCGCACCAACCTGTTCGGCGCGGTCACCCGCATCCGCAACTGCCTGGCCCAGGCCGTGCACCGGTTCTTCCACCAGAACGGCTTCAACTGGATCAGCACCCCCATCATCACCACCTCCGACGCCGAAGGCGCGGGGCAGATGTTCCGCGTGTCGACCCTGGACATGGTCAACCTGCCGCGCAACGACAAGGGCGAGGTCGACTTCAGCCGTGATTTCTTCGGCAAGGAAACCTTCCTGACCGTGTCCGGCCAGCTCAACGTCGAGGCCTACTGCCTGGCGTTGAGCAAGGTGTACACCTTCGGCCCGACCTTCCGTGCCGAGAACTCCAACACCACCCGCCATCTGGCCGAGTTCTGGATGATCGAGCCGGAAATCGCCTTCGCCGACCTGGCCGAAGACGCGCGTCTGGCCGAGCAGTTCCTGAAGTATCTGTTCCGCGCGGTGCTGGACGAGCGTGGCGACGACCTGGCCTTCCTGGCCGAGCGCGTCGACAAGAACGCGATCACCAAGCTGGAAGCGTTCATCAACTCGCCGTTCGAGCAGATCGACTACACCGAGGCAGTGAAGCTGCTGCAGAACTCCGGGAAGAAGTTCGACTTCCCGGTGGAATGGGGTCTGGACCTGCAGACCGAGCACGAGCGCTGGCTGACCGAGGAACACATCGGCCGCCCGGTGGTGGTGACCAACTACCCCGAGCACATCAAGGCCTTCTACATGCGCCTGAACGACGACGGCAAGACCGTCGCTGCAATGGACGTGCTGGCCCCGGGCATCGGCGAGATCATTGGCGGCAGCCAGCGCGAAGAACGCCTGGACGTGCTGGACGCGCGCATGGCGCAGTTCGGCCTGGACCCGGCCCACTACGGCTGGTACCGCGATTTCCGCCGCTATGGCTCGGTGCCGCACGCTGGCTTCGGCCTCGGCTTCGAGCGCCTGGTGGTGTACGTGTGCGGGTTGGGCAACATCCGCGACGCCATCCCCTACCCGCGCGCACCGGGCAGCGCCGAGTTTTGACCCGGCGACCCACCACCTGATCACGGAGGCCACTGCATGACCCTGTTCTTCGCGCTGTGTTTCGTCGGCGTGGCGATCGCCGGGTTCAGTGCCTTCGTGATCTTCTGGCCGTTGACGCTCATCCATATCCGCGACCGCCACCCGGCCCTGGCCGACCGTTTCGGCAGCGGCGCGTTCCTGCAGCCGCAGGCGCTGCGCTGGCTGCTGGGGCGCGATTACCGACAGACCCCCGACCGCTCGCTGTCGGGTCTTGCGACGCCGGCCTGGCTGTCGCTGCTCACCTTGCTGGCCGGGTTGGGCATGGCCGCCCTGCTCTGGCTGCTTTCATTGGTACTGACATGAACGATATTTCCGCCGACCGCGACTCCTGGTGGCTGGCCAGCCTGGGCAACACGCTGATCTGGGCCCGTTTGCGCATCCGCCCGGCCGGCACCGCCGAGGTGCTGGACAGCGACGGCAATACGCTCAGCTATGACAGTGAAGACACTGCCCGCGCGCAGCTGTTCGACGCCGAGTTCGTCGAGTTCGACGGGCTCGATGAGGAAGACGCGCTGGTGCGTGGCTTCTCGCTGCATGAAGTGCAGCCGCCGCAGGCAGCGGACGACGACGGCCTGCGCGGACGCATGGTGCAGAGCCTGGGCCGGAGCGTCTGAGGCCCCCGTGTTCACCCCGTCCTCCTTCGCCACGCATGACCCGGTCTGGCTGGACCGGCTGATGGCGCGCGATGCATTCGTGACCCTGGTGACCACCGGCCCCGATGGGCTGCCCTGCGTGACCCTGTTGCCGGTGCTGTACCACCGCGATGCTGACGGCATCGTGATTGAAGGACACTGGGCCAAGGCCAACCCGCAGTGGCGCCACGGCGGCCCGGCACTGGTACTGGTGCACGGCCCGCACGGCTATGTGTCGCCGGGTTGGTACCCGGACAAGGAAAGCGAAGGACGCGTTCCAACCTGGAACTACGCCGCCGCCGAACTGCGCGGCGCGCTGGAAACCATCACCGATCGCGACTGGCTGGTCGCCCTGCTTGACCGGTTGAGCATCCATAACGAAACCCAGGTCGGCAGCGACTGGCGCTTCGACCCGGACGACACCCGCCAGGCCAAGCTGCTGCCAGGCATCGTCGGTTTCCGCTTCCGCGCCGAGCAGGTGCAGATCAAGCTCAAGCTGAGCCAGAACCACCCCGACGCCAACCAGGTATCGGTGATTGCTGCCCTCGAGGCCGAAGGCACCCCCGCTTCCCGCGAGCTTGCGCAGTGGATGCGCGATGTCCGCAACCCGGCCGCCAACGGCGGCTGACACCACAGGAATACCCGCCCCATGAAAGACATCCACAAGCTGCTGCAGAACAACCGCGACTGGGCCGACCGGATCGAGAAGGAAGACCCGGAGTTCTTTGCCCAGCTGGCCAAGCAGCAGCACCCGGAATACCTGTGGATCGGCTGCTCGGATTCGCGCGTGCCGGCCAACCAGATCATCGGCATGGCCCCGGGTGAGGTGTTCGTCCACCGCAACATCGCCAACGTGGTGGTGCACACGGATCTGAACTGCCTGAGCGTGATCCAGTACGCGGTGGACCAGCTGAAGATCAAGCACATCCTGATCGTCGGCCACTACGGCTGTGGCGGCGTGCACGCCAGCCTCAACAACGTGCGCGTGGGCCTGGCCGACAACTGGCTGCGCCACGTCAGCGATGTTGCCCAGAAGCATGCCGCCATTCTTGATGAGATCGAAGATCCGGACCTGAAGCATGCGCGCCTGTGCGAGCTGAACGTGATCGAACAGGTGGTCAACGCCTGCCGCTCGACCATCGTGCAGGATGCCTGGGCGCGTGGGCAGAAGCTGATGGTGCACGGCTGGGTATACAGCCTGAAGGACGGCCGCGTGCGCGAGATGGGCATCGACGTCGGCGCGCCGGAAGACCTGCCGGCTGCTTACGAAAAGGCCCTGTCGCATGTGCCGCGCCGCGGCAAGCGCGACTGATCCCCTCTGCAAGGAACGCCCCCATGCTGCCCTCCCCGATCAACCTGCACGCCTGGATCGAAGAGAACCGGCACCTGCTCAAGCCGCCGGTCGGCAACAAGATGATCGAGAACGGCGACTTCATCATCATGGTGGTCGGCGGCCCGAACAGCCGGACTGACTTCCACTACGACGAAGGCCCGGAGTGGTTCTACCAGCTGGAAGGGGAAATGACCCTGAAGGTGCAGGAAGACGGGAAGGTGCGCGACATTCCGATCCGCGCCGGCGAGATCTTCCTGCTGCCGGCCGGCGTTCCGCATTCGCCACGCCGCCCGGCAGGCGGCGTCGGCCTGGTGGTGGAACGCAAGCGCCTGCCGCATGAGCGCGACGGGGTGATGTGGTTCTGCGAGCGCTGCAACCACAAGCTCTACGAGGTGTACTTCACCCTGGAGAACATCGAGACCGACCTGCCGAAGGTGTTTGCGACGTACCAGGCCAACCTGGAGCTGCGCACCTGTGATGCCTGCGGGCATGTGGACCCGCTGCCGGGCGGGTGATCCCGGTTTCCGATGGCCCCCGTGGACACGCATGGCGTGTCCCTGCGCGGATGGGCCACCTGTGCCGGCTTGGCAAGCTCCTGTAGGGACACGCCATGCGTGTCCGACGTTCGCGCAGCAATTCAGCCCCGGGCAACCGCTGGCAGGGCTAAACTGCGATATCTCAGACAATTGTCATTGCCATGTCCGAACTGCTCAGCCGTTCCCATGCCGTCGCCCTGGATGCCGCCGACCCGCTGCGTGCCCTGCGCAGTGAATTCGTATTCCCGCAGCACAATCACCGCGACCAGACCTACTTCGTCGGCAACTCCCTCGGCCTGCAGCCGCGCAAAGCGCAGGCCGCCGTACAGGAGGTAATGGACAAGTGGGGCGCGCTGGCGGTGGAAGGTCACTTCACCGGCGACACCCAGTGGCTGCGTTACCACCGCCTGGTGAACGAACAGCTGGCCCGCGTGGTGGGCGCGCTGCCCAGCGAAGTGGTGGCGATGAACACCCTGAGCGTGAACCTGCACCTGATGATGGTCAGCTTCTACCGGCCCACCGCGAAACGCCCGGTGATCCTGATGGAGGCTGGGGCCTTCCCCACCGACCGCCACGCGGTGGAATCGCAGATCCGCTTCCATGGGTTCAACCCTGACACCGACCTGGTCGAAGTGCAGCCGGACGAAGCCAACGGCACGATTTCGCAGCAGGCCATCGAGCGCGCCATCGCAGAGCACGGCCCGCGCCTGGCGCTGGTGTTATGGCCGGGCGTGCAGTACCGCAGCGGCCAGGTGTTCGACCTGGACGCGATCACCCGCGCGGCGCGCCTGCAGGGGGCGAACGTCGGCTTCGACCTGGCACACTCGGTCGGCAACGTGCCGCTGCAGCTGCACGACATCGCGCCGGATTTCGCGGTGTGGTGTCACTACAAGTACCTCAACAGCGGTCCGGGTGCGGTCGCCGGTGCCTTCGTCCACGAACGCCATCACCGCGACACCACGCTGCCACGCTTCGCCGGCTGGTGGGGCCATGAGGAAGCCACCCGCTTCAAGATGGCCCCACAGTTCGTGCCGGCCGTCGGTGCCGAAGGCTGGCAGCTGAGCAACCCGCCGGTGCTGGGTCTGGCCCCGTTGCGCGCGGCGCTGGACATGGTGGACGCTGCCGGCGGCATGACGGCCCTGCGCGCCAAATCGCTGCAGCTCACCGGTCTGTTGGACGCGCTGGTGCGGACCCGTCTGGCCAACGTGCTGGAAGTGCTGACCCCGGCCGAACCGGAGCGACGCGGCTGCCAGCTGTCGTTGCGGGTGATCGGCGGCCGCGAACGCGGCCGCAGCCTGTTCGAATACCTGCAGACCGTGGGCGTGCTGGGCGACTGGCGCGAACCGGACGTGATCCGCATCTCACCCACGCCGTTGTACAACCGTTACCTCGACCTGCATCACTTTGTCGAGGAAGTCGAATCCTGGGCCGGCCTGTAAGCCTCCCCCTCCCCCGCTGGAACGCTCTTGATCGCACACGCACACCGCTCCCTGAGCATCATTGGTGCCGGCCTGGCCGGTTCGCTGCTGGCCATCCTGTTGTCCCGGCAGGGCTGGCGCATCACCTTGTACGAACGTCGGGGCGACCCGCGCATTGCCGACTACGAGTCCGGTCGCTCGATCAACCTGGCGTTGGCCGAACGCGGCCGCAACGCGCTGCGCCAGGCCGGCGTGGAGGACGCGGTCATGGCCAAGGCGGTGATGATGCGCGGGCGCATGGTGCATACCCGTGAGGGCGATACGCAGCTGCAGCGCTATGGCCGCGACGACAGCGAAGTGATCTGGTCAATCCACCGCAAGGACCTCAACCACACCCTGCTGCAGCTGGCGGAAGACGCGGGCGCGCAGGTGCACTTCCACCGCCGCCTGCATACGGTGGATTTCGAGGCCGGCTACGCGCGCTTCATCGACGACCGCGACGACCAGCCGCACGACATCCGCTTCGACACCCTGATCGGGGCCGACGGGGCGGGCTCGGCGCTGCGCGCGGCGATGAACCGCAAGCACCCGCTGGACGAACGCATCGAGTTTCTGGGGCACTCGTACAAGGAACTGGAGATTCCGCCCACCGAAGAGGGCGGCTTCCGCATCGAGGCCAACGCCCTGCACATCTGGCCGCGCGGTCAGTACATGTGCATCGCCCTGCCGAACGACGAAGGCACCTTCACCGTCACCCTGTTCCTGCCCAACGAAGGCAACCCCAGTTTTGCCACCACCCGCAGCGGCGCCGAGGCAGAAGCGCTGTTCGCCCGCGACTTCCCCGATGCGCTGCCGCTGATTCCGCACCTGCGCCGCGACTGGGAAGAGCATCCGCCCGGCCTGCTCGGCACGCTTTACCTGCGCCAGTGGCACCTGGGCGGCCGCGCCGTACTGCTCGGCGACGCCGCGCATGCGATGGTGCCGTTCCATGGCCAGGGCATGAACTGCGCGTTCGAGGACTGCGTGGCACTGGCCCGCCACCTGCAGGAACAGGATTCGCTGGAAGCGGCATTTGCGGTGTTCGAGGCCGAACGCAAGCCGAACGCGGAAGCCATCCAGCAGATGGCGCTGGAAAACTATCTGGAAATGCGCGACCGCGTTGCCGACCCGGCGTTTCAGCTGCAGCGCGAACTGGAACAGCAGCTGCAGGCGCGCTGGCCGACCCGCTTCGTGCCGCATTACACCATGGTCACCTTCCTGCACACGCCGTATGCCGTGGCGCTGGAACGCACCAACCTGCAGCGGCGCATCCTGGAGGACGCCACCGCCGGTCACAGCACGCTGGAGCACATTGACTGGTTGGCGCTGGAACGTACCGTGCACGACCAGCTGCCGGTGCTGGAGGGTGCGCACTGATGGCGGCCGGCAGCTTCCTGTTCTACGACCTGGAAACCTTCGGCCAGGACCCGCGCCGCACCCGCATCGCCCAGTTTGCCGCGATCCGCACCGACGCAGACCTGCAGGTCGTCGATGACCCGGTGAGCTTCTACGTCAAGCCGGCCGACGATGTCCTGCCCTCGCCGATCGCCACGTTGATCACCGGCATCACCCCGCAGCACGCACTGAACGAAGGCGTCAGCGAGGCCGAGGCGTTCGCGCGCATCAACGACCTGATGGCACGCCCGGGCACCTGTACCTTGGGCTACAACACACTGCGCTTCGACGATGAGTTCGTGCGCCACGGTTTGTTCCGCAACTTCTTCGACCCCTACGAGCGTGAATGGCGCAACGGCAATTCGCGCTGGGACCTGCTGGACATGCTGCGGCTGGTGCACGCCCTGCGCCCCGACGGCATCGTCTGGCCGCAGCGCGAAGATGGGGCCACGTCATTCAAGCTGGAGCATCTGGCCACGGCCAATGACGTGCGTGTAGGCGAGGCGCATGAAGCGCTGTCAGACGTGCACGCCACCATCGGCATGGCGCGGCTGTTCAAGCAGGCGCAGCCACGCCTGTGGGACTACGCGCTGAAGCTGCGTGACAAGCGCTTCGTTGGCGCCCTGCTGGACGTGGACGCCGCGCAGCCGGTGCTGCACATCTCCATGCGCTACCCCGCCTCACGGCTGTGTGCGGCACCGGTGCTGCCGCTGGCACGCCACCCATACATCAACAACCGCATCATCGTGCTGGACCTGGAAGGCGACATTGACGGCCTGCTTGACCTGCCCGCCGATACCCTGGCCGCACGGCTGTATACGCGCGCCGCCGATCTGGCCGAAGGCGAACAGCGCGTGCCGCTCAAGGAAGTGCATCTGAACAAGGTGCCGGCGCTGGTGGCGTGGAACCACCTGCGCCCGGCCGATCATGCGCGCCTGGGCATCGACGTGGCGGCCGTGCAGGCCGCTGCTGAACGCGTCCGCGCCGTTGCGCCAGCCGTGGCTGAAAAGGTTCGGCAGGTGTTCGGCGGCGAACGTGAGATGGCCCCCAGCGATGTGGATGCCTCGCTGTATGACGGGTTCCTCGCCGATGGCGACAAGGCCTTGATGACCCGCCTGCGCACCAGCCCATCGAGCGAGTTGGCCGGTTACGCTGCACGCCTGCGCGACCCGCGCATGCCCGAACTGCTGTTCCGCTATCGCGCACGCAATTATCCCGAAACCCTCGACGCGGCTGAACGCCTGCGCTGGAACAACTACCGCCGCCAACGTCTGCTGGGGGAGCCCGGCCTGGGCGAGCAGACCCTGCCGCAGTACCGCGCGCAGATTGAGGCGCTGCGTGCCGAGCACGCGGCCGAACCGGCCCGGCTGGCGCTGCTGCAGCAGCTGACCGACTGGGGCAATCATCTGGAGCAGAGCCTGTGAGTACCTACTTCACCCCCGCCAGCTTCACCTTCCTGCGTGGACTGGCGCGCAACAACGACAAGACCTGGTTCAACGAGCACAAGGACAAGTACGAAGCGCATGTGCGCCAGCCGTTCCTGCGCCTGATCACCGACCTGCAGCCAGACCTGGCCACGGTGAGCCCGCACTTCCGTTCCGACCCGAAAACCGTCGGCGGCTCGCTGTTCCGGATCTACCGCGATGCGCGTTTTTCCAACGACAAGTCGCCGTACAAGAGCTGGCAGGGTGCTCGTCTGTACCATGAGCGCCGCAAGCAGGTTGCCGCGCCGTCGTTCTACATCCACCTGCAGCCGGGCGAAAGCTTCGTCGGTGCAGGGCTGTGGCATCCCGAGCCGGATACCCAGCGCAGGATCCGCCATTTCATTGTCGACAATCCGGGGGCCTGGAAGGCGGCGGCGCATGCGCCGGCACTGCGGAAGAAGTTCGACTTCGAACAGAGCGAGATGCTGGTGCGGGCCCCGCGCGGGTTTGAGCCGGATTTTGAGTTCATTGACGACCTGAAGCACAAGAACTGGGTGTTCTGGCGGCCGCTGGAGGATGCGGTGATGACCGGGCCGAAGCTGCGCCAGACGATTGCCAAGGACCTTACTGCGCTGGGGCCGTTTGTGGATTATCTGTGTGCGGCGTTGGATCTGGAGTTCTAGCGTTGGGTGGTGCAGCCACGCAGGGCGTGGCTCTACACAGGGTTGACGGGGGTTCGGGCAAGGTGGCGCCATGAAGAAGGTTCTTTGGATCTTGGTTGCACTGGGGGTGCTGCTGGCGGCCTACGTGGTCGGCGGGCCTTACCTGACCCTGCGCGGCCTGGCGCAGGCGGTGGAGCAGCGCGACACCTCCAAACTGGACCGCTATGTGGACTTTCCGATGCTGCGCGCCAACCTGCGCGCGCAGCTGGATGACTACGTGGTGCGCCGGGCCGGGCCGGATGTGCAGTCGAACCTGGTCGGGGCCCTGCTGCTCACCGCCGGGCAGCAGCTGAGTGGCACCGCGGTGGATGCGATGGTGACGCCAACCGGGATCGGGGCGTTGCTGGAAGGGCATACGCTGTGGAAGCGGGCCAGCAACGATCTGGAAAGCAATGATGCCTATGCCCCACCGAAGGCCGCTCGGCCGTTGGAGGGGGCGAGCCATCGGTTTGAGTCGACGTCACGGTTTACCGCCACCACGCACACCGCGCAGGGGGCACCGGTGGTGTTTGTGCTGCAGCGGCAGGGGTTGAGCTGGAAGCTGGTCAACATTGAGCTTCCGTTGGAGTGATGCGTGGTTGCCGGCCAGCGGCCGGCACTACCGCTGCACGGCCCAGGATCGGTGGTGCCGGCCGCTGGCCGGCGTGATCACCCGGACATCAATCGTTGGCGACGCCGTGGGGCACGTGGCCGGCGGCCACGCTTTGATGCTGGCGGGCGCTGTCGATGTTGTGCTGCGAATCGTCGAAGAAAATGTCTGCGCCGAAGGCTTCCAGGAACGGGCCCTTGTGGCGGCCGCCGAGGAACAGTGCCTCGTCCAGACGCACGCCCCACTCCCTCAGCGTACGAATCACCCGCTCATGCGCCGGGGCCGAACGGGCCGTCACCAGCGCGGTCCGGATCGGCGCGTCGTCGCCGGACGGGAACACCTGCTGCAGGGTATGCAGCGCCGACAGGAAGTTGCGGAACGGCCCGCCGCTGAGCGGCTCGCGGGCATTCTCACGTTCATGGCGGCCAAAGGCCTCCACGCCCTGCTCGCGCGAGATGCGCTCGCTTTCGTCACCGAAGATCACTGCGTCGCCATCGAAGGCAATGCGCAGCTGGGTGCGCGGCCGGCCCAGGTCCATCGGTTCGGCGGCCGCCAACGTCTCGTCGTAGGGCTTGGGCAGAATGGTGGCCGCAGCGATGCCATGGCGCAGCGCGCGCCGCACCGATTCGGGATTGGCCGACAGGAACAAGTCGGTGCCGAACGGCTTCACGTACGGCCAGGTCGGCTCGCCGGCGGTGAAGGTGGCGCGGATGATGCCCAGGTCGTAATGCTGGATGGAATTGAAGATGCGCAGGCCGGTATCGGCGGAGTTGCGCGACAACAGGATGACCTCTACCCGCGGCGACTCGGGCGACTGGCCCTGGTTGAGGGCGAGCAGCTTGCGCACCACCGGGAAGGCGACGCCGGGGCGCAGGATGTCGTCCTCATGCTTGCGCTGGTACTCGGCATAGGCGTCCACGCCTTCGGCCTCGAACAGGGCATGGCCCTCTTCCAGGTCGAACAGGGCCCGTGAGGTCACGGCTACGGTCAGCAAGCGGGGGGTGTTGTCGCCCATAACGGTCTGCAATCCAGTACGGCCGAAGCGGCCGGCCAGCTATTGTCGGTCAAAACATGAACTGTTCGCTGAGAATCCGGTCTTCAAGGTTGTGTTCCGGATCAAACAGCAGGGTTACCCGGCGCTCGCGCGATTCGCGAATGGTCACCTCGACCACGTCACGGGTTTCATGTGAATCGGCGGTCACGCTGACCGGGCGCTTGTAGGGGTCGAGCACGCGGAAGCGCACTTCGGTGTCGGCCTTGAGAATCGCCCCGCGCCAGCGGCGTGGCCGATAAGGGGCCAGCGGGGTGAGCGCGATGGTATGCGAGCCCAGCGGCAGGATCGGGCCGTGTGCCGAGTAGTTGTAGGCCGTGCTGCCGGCCGGGGTGGACACCAGCACCCCGTCGCCGATGAGCTCGCTGACCCGTTCCTGGCCGTTGAGGTCCACGCCGATATGCGCCGCCTGGCGGGTCTGGCGCAGCAGCGACACGTCGTTGTACGCGAGCGAGCCGGTGGTCGTGCCCGACTCGGTGAGCGCCAGCATTTCCAGCGGCCGCAGGTTGGCCGGCTCGGCCAGCGCGATGCGCATCGGCACGTCGTCTTCGGCCCGGTACTGGTTCATGAGAAAACCGACCGTGCCGAGTTTCATGCCGAACACCGGTTTGCCCAGGTGCCCATGCCGGTGCAGGGTCTGCAGCATGAAGCCATCGCCGCCCAGCGGACACAGCACGTCGGCATCTTCGGGCGCATGGTCGCCGTAGCGCGACAGCATGGCCGCACGGGCGTGCTGGGCCGGTTCGGTGGTGCTGGCCAGGAAGGCGATGCGGGGGGTATCGCTCATGGGGGTTCCGGGGTTCCGCGTGGGGCTTTGGTTCAAGGATAACTGTTGATCTGCGCCAAGAGCGGCGTTTCAGTTCATCCGTGCTGGGAGGCCATCGGGCAGCCCCGCTCCGGGACACGCCGCAAGTACGTCCATGTAGGCTACTCCACGGCATCCATGCCGTGGAGTGTCCCTCCGGGGGCTACCCGATGGCCTCCCCCGATGGTTGGTCGCGAACCGGCACGAACGGCAACGGCAACGGCGTGCGTTGTTTTGGGGTCATGCGTTAGCGGGCGTGGACCATTTCACGGCGATCGTCTGTCGACCGATCCCACCGGGGGATACGTGTTTTTGATTTTCGTTGGCCGCCGATGGATTGTCGTGGGGCCATCGGATGGGGGGTACGGGACCGTAGAAAACATGGATGTTT
Source organism: Stenotrophomonas maltophilia (assembly GCA_050983615.1). Classification (GTDB taxonomy): domain Bacteria; phylum Pseudomonadota; class Gammaproteobacteria; order Xanthomonadales; family Xanthomonadaceae; genus Stenotrophomonas; species Stenotrophomonas maltophilia_AZ. The sequence goes on from CP158958.1 coordinate 2,704,000, forward strand.
TCTACGAGCCCCCATGGGTGAAGGCGCACGGCTTGCGAGGCATTGCCTCGCGTGCGACTGAACGCCCAACCGCTGGCGGTTGGGCCGGGGCCCGGAGGGCGGTTTACGGCGTGTCCCGTACCCCCCATCCGATGGCCCCAAGCACGTAGACAACCAGCCGAGGGCGGTTCACAGCAGCCGGGCAAGCCCGGCTCTACGTAGAGATTGCGGCAACAAAAAAGGCCCCGCCGGGGCGGGGCCTTTCGGGCTTCAGCCGATCAGACGCTTACGCGCCGTGGGCGGCGAGCTGGCCCAGGCGCTGGACCGCGACCGAGACGGTCGGGTAGTCCAGGGTCTTCTGTTCAGCCAGTTCGGACAACATCGCCAGGGTGAAGCGCAGGCTGTTGTCGTCGCGGCCGATCCACGCAGCGACCTTGGCTTCCGCACTGCCGCCCTTGGTGCCCAACACCTGGCCGGCCAGGTTGCGGTGGTGCGCCGCCAGTTCGTCACGCAGCACGCCTCGTGCCACGGCGTGCCAGCGACCGTTGACCTCCAGCGCGTCGATCTGCTCGAACAGCCACGGCAGCTGCAGCGCGTCGCCCAGGCGGAAGTGGACCTTGGACACGTCCACCGGCTTCAGCTTGCGCGTGCGCGCCAGTTCGATGATGTCGAACGCCGGCTCCAGGAAGTGCAGTTCGGCCAGCTGCTGCGCCAGTGCCGGCGGCAGACCCTTTTCCTTCCACTCGGCCACCAGCGCTACGTAGGTCGGACGCTGCGAGTCCGGCAGCACACCCGAGGCTTCGCGGATGTCGTTGAACGGACCCTGGTAGCGGTTCACCGCTTCGGTGATGCCCGGCATCGGGCCGGGGCGGAACAGCAGCCAGCGCACGAACGAACGCTGCAGCTTCCAGATCACTTCCAGCGCGTCGATCTGCACCGATTCCGGCACCGTGCCGTCCAGTGCGTCGATCTGTGCCCACAGCGCGCGTGCGTCCAGCGTTTCACGGCTGATCGTGTACGCCTTGGCCACTTCCGAGATCGAACGGCCGGTGTCTTCCTGCATGCGCATCAGGAAGGTCGCGCCCATCCGGTTGATGGTCTGGTTGGTCACCGCCGTGGCGATGATCTCGCGCTTCAGGCGGTGACGCTCCATCGCGTCGGCATACTTCTTCTGCAGCGGCGTCGGGAAGTAACGCAGCAGTTCCTTGGACAGGTACGGGTCTTCTGGAATGTCCGACTCCAGCAGTTGCTGGAACGCCACCAGCTTGGAATACGACAGCAGCACCGACAGTTCCGGACGGGTCAGGCCCTGGCCGCGTGCCTTGCGCTGCGACAGCTCGGCATCGGACGGCAGGAACTCGATCTGACGGTCCAGCAGGCCCTGCTGCTCCAGCGTGCGGATGAAGTGCTGCTTCGAGCCCAGGCGCTTGACCGCCATCCGCTCCATCAGGCTCAGCGCCTGGTTCTGGCGGTAGTTATCATTAAGCACCAGGTCGGCCACTTCGTCGGTCATCGACGCCAGCAGCTTGTTGCGCTGGTCCACTGTGAGCTTCTTGGCCCGCACCACGTCGTTAAGCAGAATCTTGATGTTCACTTCGTGATCCGAAGTGTCCACACCCGCCGAGTTGTCGATGAAGTCGGTGTTGAGCAGCACGCCGGCCTGTGCGGCCTCGATGCGACCCAGCTGGGTCATGCCCAGGTTGCCGCCCTCGCCCACCACCTTGCAGCGCAGCTCGCCACCGTTGACGCGCAGCGCATTGTTGGCGCGGTCGCCAACGTCGCTGTGCTGTTCGGTGGCCGCCTTCACGTAGGTGCCGATACCGCCGTTCCACAGCAGGTCCACCGGAGCCTTCAGGATCGCGCTCATCAGGTCATTCGGCGACAGCGCCTTGACGCCCTCGTCCAGGCCCAGCGCCTCGCGCACCTGCGGCGTGATCTCGATAGACTTCAGGGTACGTGGATAGATGCCGCCGCCCTTGCTGATCAGCTTGGCATCGTAGTCGGCCCAGCTCGAACGCGGCACGGTGAACATGCGCTCGCGCTCGACGAACGAGGTTGCCGCGTCCGGATTCGGGTCGAGGAAGATGTGGCGGTGGTCGAACGCGGCCAGCAGACGGATGTGGCGCGACAACAGCATGCCGTTGCCGAACACGTCGCCGGACATGTCGCCGACGCCGACCGTGGTGAAGTCCTGGGTCTGGCTGTCACGGCCCAGCGCACGGAAGTGGCGCTTGACCGATTCCCATGCACCGCGGGCGGTGATGCCCATGCCCTTGTGGTCGTAACCGACCGAGCCACCCGAGGCGAAGGCATCGCCCATCCAGAAGCCGTGCGCGATGGCCAGGCCGTTGGCAATGTCGGAGAAGGTTGCAGTGCCCTTGTCAGCCGCCACCACCAGGTACGGGTCGTCCATGTCGTGGCGGACCACGTCCACGGGCGGCACGATCTTGTTATTGACGATGTTGTCGGTGATGTCCAGCAGGCCCTGGATGAACAGCTTGTAGCAGGCCACGCCGTTGGCGAACACCGCATCGCGGTCACCGCTGGCCGGCGGCATCTTGGCGAAGAAGCCGCCCTTCGCGCCGACCGGCACGATCACGGTGTTCTTCACCATCTGTGCTTTGACCAGGCCCAGCACCTCGGTGCGGAAATCTTCGCGACGATCCGACCAGCGCAGGCCACCGCGGGCCACCGCGCCGAAGCGCAGGTGGGTGCCTTCCACGCGCGGGCCATACACGAAGATTTCGCGGTACGGACGCGGCTTGGGCAGGTCCGGCACCAAGGCCGAATCGAACTTGAAGCTGATGCAGTGGCCCGGACGGCCCTCGGCATCGGTCTGGTAGTAGCTGGTACGCAGGGTGGCGTTGATCACGCCCATGAAGCTGCGCAGGATGCGGTCTTCGTCCAGGCTGGAAACGCGGTCCATCAGCTTGACCAGCGCCTCGCGGGCGGCTTCCATCTGTGCATCGCGGTTGCCCTTGCGGGCGTCGACCACGGTTTTGAGCACCTTCAGGGTCGCTTCGTCGCCACCGGCCAGCACGTTCAGATGCGCGCGCAGCTGGGCCTGGCCTTCGGCAATGGCGTCCTTGTCCTCATGCCCGGTGGCGGGGTCGAAGCGGGCTTCGAACAGCTCCACCAGCAGCCGGGCCAGCAGCGGGTAACGGGTGAAGGTGCCTTCCACGTACGCCTGCGAGAACGGCACGCCGGTCTGCAGCAGGTACTTGCAGTAGCCACGCAGCATGGCGACCTGGCGCCAGTGCAGACCGGCGGCCAGGACCAGACGGTTGAAGCCGTCGTTCTCGGCGTCGCCGTGCCAGACACGGGCAAAGGTTTCGCCGAAGGCTTCATCGACGCTGGCCGCATTGATCGCGCCCGCGGTCGATTCGACCTCGAAGTCCTGCACGTACACCGGGGCGTTGTCGACCGTCAGACGGTACGGACGCTCGGCAATCACGCGCAGGCCCATGTTTTCCATCATCGGCAGCGCGTCCGACAGCGGAATGTCGTCCAGCTGGCGATACAGTTTCAGGCGCAGGCCTTCGCCGTTCTCGCGCTGCACGGCCTGCAGGCTCAGGCGCAGGTCGTCCGGACCGGTCAGCGCGTCAAGCTGGCTGACGTCGTTGGCGGCGATCTCGGTGCTGGAATCTTCAATGTAACCGGCCGGCAGTGCCTTGCCGATGCGGGAGGCAATGCGCAGGCCTTCGGTTTCACCGTGGCGGGCCACCAGCGCTTCGCGCAGGTCGTCCTGCCAGTTGCGCAGCACCTGGGCCAGCTTCTGCTCCAGCGCCGAGGTATCCACATCCAGCGTTTCACCAGCCTTCGGGCGCACGATCAGGTGCACCTGGGCCAGCGGCGATTCGCCCAGCACCACCGAGCTGTCCACGTATTCGCCGTGCAGCGCTTCCTTCAGCATCGCCTCGATGCGCAGGCGCACGTCGGTATTGAAGCGTTCGCGCGGCAGGTAGACCAGCGCGGAAATGAAACGGCTGTACTTGTCACGGCGCAGGAACAGGCGGCTGCGCACGCGCTCCTGCAGGCCCAGCACGCCCATGGCGGTGCGGTACAGCTCTTCCTCGCTGGACTGGAACAGTTCTTCGCGCGGCAGGGTTTCCAGAATGTGGCGCAGGGCCTTGCCGCTGTGGCTGGCCGGAGCCAGGCCCGACTGCGTCATCACGTATTCGTGGCGCTGGCGCACCAGCGGGATTTCCCACGGGCGGCGGTTGTAGGCGCTGGAGGTGAACAGACCAAGGAAGCGCTGTTCGCCGATGATCTTCCCCTTGGCGTCGAATTCCAGCACGCCGATGTAGTCCATGTAGCCGGCGCGGTGCACGCGCGAACGGGCATTGGTCTTGGTCAGGATCAGGGCGTCCTTCAGCCCGCTGGTGGCGTTGAGCCCCTGCGCGGCGAGGGTCTTGACCGGGCGGGCAGCCGAAGTGTCACGGCCCTTCATCAGGCCCAGGCCGGTGTCGTTGAGCGGAGCCAGCACTTCTTCCTTGCCCTGCTTTTCCACGCGGTAGGCGCGATAGCCGAAGAAGGTGAAGTGGTTGTCGGCGGCCCAGCGCAGGAATTCCTGGGCTTCGGCGCGCGAAGCGGCATCGACCGGCAACTGGCGGCTGCCCAGATCGTCGGCGATGCTCAACGCCTGGCTGCGCATGGCGTCCCAGTCACGGACGATGGCACGCACCTCGTCCAGCGACTTGCTGATCGCCTTTTCCACCTCGGCCATGGCCTCGACCGGCTGACGGTCGATTTCCAGCAGCATCACCGACTCGGCGGTGCCTTCGCTGACCCCGGTGAGCTTGCCGGCCTTGTCACGGCTGAAGCGGATCACCGGGTGACCCAGCACGTGCACGCCAATGCCCTGCTCGGCCAGTGCCATGGTTACCGTGTCCACCAGGAACGGCATGTCGTCGTTGACGATCTGCAGCACGGTGTGCGGCGATTCCCAGCCGTTGGCCTTCAAGGTGGGGTTGAACACGCGGACGTTGGCCTTGCCGACCTTGCGGGCGCGGGCGAATTCCAGCATGTCGGCAGCCAGTGCGGCCCACTCTTCAGCGGTGTGATGCGGGAACTCGTCCGCTTCCATGCGCTTGTAGAAGTCTGCGGCAAAGGCCACTGCCTCGGCCTGGGCGGCCGCCGGGTAACGCTTGCGCAAGGCCGTGTATACCGGTTCCAGAGAGAAGCCCACTGGCGAAACAGTCTGCGTATCGGCTGGTTTGGTTTTTGCTTTCACGGTCTTGGCGACAGGTTTTTGCGGTTTCATGGCAGAGCGATGCGTGTTGCTCAGTTGGAAAAATGAAATTGTAGCCCTACCGCAGGAAAAGGCCTTGCTGCAGGACGGAATCTGGTTTTTCGGTTGGGTGGCGTTTACGTCACGCTTTGGCAGGGCGCCGGGGTATGGAGACGTGGGTCACAGAAGCTCTCACCGGCCATCATCGACGGTATGGATGGCACGCAGGCGACAGACCACAGAACAGTGCCAAAAGATAGGGTTCTCCAATTCTGAACTGGACGGTATAGTCCACCGCGTGAACTCCCCGACCCCCGCTGCCGGCGCATTGGACGCGCGCGACCACCGCGTGTTCGATGCTGTGCGCGAGTTGATGTCCACCCAGGGCATGCAGCTGAGCATGGAGGCAGTGGCCCAGCAGGCCGGATGTTCCAAACAGACCCTTTACAGCCGTTACGGCAGCAAGCAGGAACTGCTGCGCCGGGTGCTGCAGCGCCATCTGTGCCGGGCCACGGCCGGGCTGCGCGCGATGGACGGGGAAGACCTGCGCGGCTGCCTGCTGCAGTTCGCCATCGACCATCTTGAGCACTTCAACGAGCTCCAGGTGATCCAGGCACGCCGGTTGATCGCTGCCGAAGCGGCCCAGTTCCCCCAGGAAGCCCAGGCGCTCTATCGCGATGGTGCAGGCGCGCTGACCCTTCACCTGGCTGAATGGATAGCCACCCGCATCGAGCGGGGCCTGCTCCGCCATGACGACCCACACTTCATGGCCGAACTGCTATTGAGCATGATCGCCGGGCTGGATTTCGAGAAGCAGCGTTTCCATACCCCCCACCGTGATGACGCCACCATGCGTCGGCGCTGGGCAGAATTCTCCGTGGACAGTTTCCTGCAAGCCTTTGCCGTGCACCCTGCTGTTCCCGAACCACATTCAAACCAACTCCGGAGTTTCTCCTGATGATCGCCCCACTCCGCACCCTTGCCCTGACGTGCGCAGTTGCCGTTGCGCTGACCGCCTGCAAGAAGCAGGAACAGCAGACGCCCCCGCCGCCGGAAGTGGGCGTGATCGAAGCCAAGGCTGAAACCCTGCCGCTGCAGCGCGAGCTGGTCGGCCGGCTGTCGCCGTTCCGCAGCGCCGACGTGCGCGCCCGCGTGCCGGGCGTGCTGCTCAAACGCGTCTACCAGGAAGGCCAGGACGTCAAGCAGGGCCAGGTCCTGTTCCTGATCGATCCTGCCCCGCTGCAGGCCGCTTTGAACGCTTCGCAGGGCGAGCTGGCCTCGGCCCAGGCGACATATGCCAATGCCAAGGCAGCTGCGGCCCGTGCCCGTTCGCTGGCCCCGCAGGCGTTCGTGTCCAAGTCCGACCTGGACGCAGCCGAAGCCACCGAACGCACTGCTGCGGCTGCCGTGCAGCAGGCCCAGGCATCGGTCGCCAGCGCGAAGATCAACCTCGGCTATGCCGAAGTGACCGCGCCGATCAGTGGCCGTGCCGGCAAGCAGCAGGTGACTGAGGGCGCGCTGGTCGGCCAGGGCGATGTGACCCTGCTGACCACCGTGGACCAGTTGGACCCGCTGTACGTGAACTTCTCGATGAGCTCGGACGAAATGACCCAGCTGCGCCGGGCCCAGGCCCAGGGCTCGGTGGCGCTCAGCGGCGACGGCAAGTCGACCGTGCAGGTCCGTCTGGCCGATGGCAGCGTGTACGGCGAACCGGGCACGCTGGATTACTCCTCGGCCACGGTTGACCCGGCGACCGGCGCGGTGACCCTGCGCGCGGTGCTGCCCAACCCGCAGCAGTTGCTGCTGCCGGGTTCGTTCGTCAGCTTCCAGGCGGTGCTGGGCGAGCGCAAAAACGCCTTCCTGGTGCCGCTGCAATCACTGCAGCGCGACACCGTCAGCGGCTACGTGATGGTGGTCGGCAAGGACGGCAAGGTGGTCCGCAAGAACGTCACCACTGAAGGCCAGCAGGGTGCCAATTGGCTGGTGACCGGCGGCATTGAGCCCGGCGACCAGGTGATCGTGGCCGGCGTGCAGAAGGTCAAGGAAGGCGCACCGGCCAAGGCCGCCCCGTGGAATCCGGCAGCCGGCAGCGGCAATGGCCAGGCTCCGGCGGCGGGTGCTCCGGCAGGTGCCGCGCCGGCGGCGGACGCCGCCGCCGACCCTGCCAAGGGCGAAGGCCAGCCCACCGAAGGCGCTCCGGCTGCCGAACCGACCAAGCAATAACGGGGACCATCCGTCATGCCTAAATTTTTCATTGAACACCCGGTATTTGCCTGGGTGGTCGCGATCCTGATCTCGCTTGCGGGCGTGATCTCGATCCTGGGTCTGGGCGTGGAGTCCTACCCCAGCATCGCCCCGCCCCAGGTGACGGTGAGCGCCACCTACCCCGGTGCCAGCGCCGACACCACTGAGAAGTCGGTCACCCAGGTGATCGAGCAGCAGCTGACCGGTATCGATCACCTGCTGTACTTCAGCTCATCATCGGCCTCCAACGGCCGCGCCCAGATTACCCTGACCTTTGAAACCGGTACCGATCCGGACATCGCCCAGGTGCAGGTGCAGAACAAGGTGTCGCTGGCGACACCACGACTGCCGACCGAAGTGACCCAGCAGGGCGTGGTGGTGGCCAAGGCCAACGCCGGTTTCCTGATGGTGGTGGCACTGCGTTCGGACAGCGAGGCGATCAACCGCGATGCGCTGAACGACATCGTCGGTTCACGCGTGCTCGACCAGATCTCGCGTATTCCCGGCGTCGGCAGCACCCAGCAGTTCGGTTCCGAGTACGCCATGAACATCTGGCTCAACCCGGAGAAGATGCAGGGCTACAACCTCAGCGCCAGCCAGGTGTTGGCCGCGGTGCGTGCGCAGAACGTGCAGTTCGCCGCCGGTTCGCTGGGTTCAGACCCCTCCCCGGCCGGCCACTACTTCACCGCCACGGTTTCGGCCGAAGGCCGCTTCAGCTCGCCGGAGCAGTTCGAGGAGATCATTCTGCGCGCCAACGCCGACGGCTCGCGGGTGATGCTCAAGGACGTGGCACGCATCGCCTTCGGTGCCAACAACTACGGCTTTGACACCCAGTACAACGGCCGCCCCACCGGTGCGTTCGCGATCCAGCTCCTGCCGGGCGCGAACGCCCTCAACGTGGCCGATGCGGTGCGCGCCAAGATGGACGAGCTGCAGCCCAGCTTCCCCGCGGGTGTGAGCTGGTTCTCGCCGTACGACAGCACCACCTTCGTCAAGATCTCGATCGAGGAAGTGGTCAAGACCCTGATCGAAGCGGTCGTGCTGGTGTTCCTGGTGATGCTGATCTTCCTGCAGAACTTCCGCGCCACCCTGATTCCCACCCTGGTCATCCCGGTGGCGCTGCTCGGCACCTTCCTGGGCATGAGCATCATCGGCTTCACCATCAACCAGCTGACCCTGTTTGCGATGGTGCTGGCGATCGGCATCGTGGTCGATGACGCGATCGTGGTGATCGAAAACGTCGAACGCATCATGACCGAGGAGAAGCTGCCACCCAAGGCCGCGACCCAGAAGGCCATGACCCAGATCACCGGCGCGGTGGTGGCCATTACCGTGGTGCTGGCGGCGGTGTTCATTCCGTCGGCCCTGCAGGGCGGTGCCGCAGGTGAGATCTACAAGCAGTTCGCCCTGACCATTGCCATCGCGATGGCGTTCTCGGCGTTCCTGGCGCTGGGCTTCACCCCGGCGCTGTGCGCAACCTTCCTGAAGTCCACGCACAACGACCACCCGAACATCGTCTACCGCACCTTCAACAAGTACTACGACAAGGTCAGTGGCACCTACGTTGGCCACATCACCTCGGCGGTGAAGCATGCGCCGCGCTGGATGATCCTGTTCGTGGTGCTGACCGCGCTGTGCGGCTTCCTGTTCACCCGCATGCCGGGCAGCTTCCTGCCGGAAGAAGACCAGGGCTATGCACTGGCGATCGTGCAGCTGCCGCCGGGCTCGACCAAGGCGCAGACCAACGCGACCTTCGCGCAGATGCGCGGCATCCTGGAAAAGCAGGATGGCTTTGAAGGCATGCTGCAGGTGGCCGGTTTCAGCTTCGTCGGCTCCGGCGAAAACGTGGGCATGGGCTTCATCCGCCTGAAACCCTGGGCGGACCGCAAGTTCACCGCACCAGAGTTCATCCAGAAAATGAACGGCGCGTTTTACGGGATCAAGGAAGCACAGATCTTCGTGGTCAACCTGCCGACGGTGCAGGGCCTGGGCCAGTTCGGCGGCTTCGACATGTGGCTGCAGGACCGTGGTGGTGCCGGATATGAACAGCTGACCCAGGCGCGCAACATCCTGCTGGGCAAAGCAGCCGAAGAGAGCGACATCCTGACCGGTGTTCGCCCGAACGGCCTGGAAAACGCGCCACAGCTGCAGCTGCACGTGGACCGCGTGCAGGCGCAGACGATGGGGCTGTCGGTGTCGGACGTGTACAGCACCATCCAGCTGATGCTGGCTCCGGTGTACGTGAACGACTTCTTCTACCAGGGTCGCATCAAGCGCGTGACCATGCAGGCCGACGGTCCATACCGCACCGGTGCGGAGTCGTTGAACAGCTTCTACACGCCCAGCAGTCTGCAGACCAATGCCGACGGCACCCAGGCGATGATTCCGCTGAGCACGGTGGTGAAGTCCGAATGGGTGTCGGCACCGCCGTCGCTGAGCCGTTACAACGGCTATTCGGCCATCAACATCGTCGGTTCGCAGGCTCCGGGCCGCAGCTCGGGTGAGGCCATGCAGGCGATGGAGCGGATCGTCTCCGACGACCTGCCGGCGGGCTTCGGCTACGACTGGTCGGGCATGTCCTACCAGGAAATTCTGGCAGGCAATGCGGCGACCCTGCTGCTGGTGCTGTCGATCGTGGTGGTGTTCCTGTGCCTCGCCGCGCTGTATGAAAGCTGGTCCATCCCGGTGGCGGTGCTGCTGGTGGTACCGCTGGGCGTGCTGGGCGCGCTGGCGTTCTCGCTGGCCCGCGGCCTGCCGAACGACCTGTACTTCAAGATTGGTCTGATCACGGTGATCGGCCTGGCGGCGAAGAACGCGATCCTGATCGTGGAGTTCGCGGTGGAGCAGCGCGCGGCGGGCAAGAACCTGCGTGAGGCCACCATCGAGGCGGCACGCCTGCGCTTCCGTCCGATTCTGATGACCTCGTTCGCGTTCATCATGGGCGTGATCCCGATGGCGATCTCGACCGGTGCCGGTGCCAACTCGCGTCACGCCATTGGTACGGGCGTGATCGGCGGCATGGTGTTTGCGACCTTCCTGGGCCTGCTGATGATTCCGGTGTTCTTCGTCGTGGTCCGCCGCATGCTGGGCGACAAGCTGGACGAACCGTCCAAGGAGTTCCTGGAGCGCCAGAACGAAGGCAACGCCGCCCATCGTCCGGATCGGTGATGGTGGTTGAGGTTTGAACGAAATGGCCCCGGAGCGATCCGGGGCCTTTTTGTTTCCGAGCTCCCGTAGAGCCGGGCTTGCCCGGCTGCTGTTGGATTCGTGCGAACAACCGGCGCTCAACGGTTTCCGTGTTTGGGCGTACCGGGGTGGGTTTGCGGGACACGCCGTAAACCCGTCCATGAAGTGACCCCCGGGAGTTGGACGCCTGATCCAACCCCGAGGGTTACATGAATAGATACGACGCTCGTTTCAAACTGCAGGTCGCCAAGGAGGCCTGCAATACCTCCACATCGGTCAAAGCCATTGCCCGTTCCTATGGCCTGGAGTTCTCCACGGTCAGACGCTGGGTGGCTACCTATCGGCTGCATGGCTGGCGCGGGTTTCACCGCCGGGCCCGGTCCTATGATCTGGCATTCAAACTGGCTGTCTTGGCGAAGATGAGCCAGGACGGCATGTCCGCGCGAGAGGCCACCACTTACTTCCAGATTGGCAGTGCTGGCGCGGTTGGAGAGTGGCGGCGGCTGTATGCTGAGGGCGGTGCCCAAGCGCTGGCACCGCCCCCTTTGCCGCCCCCAAAGCCGATGAAAAAGACCCGCTCATCCAAGCCACCTGAGGACATGAGCCGCGATGAGTTGCTCAAGGAAGTCGCCTATCTGCGCGCGGAGACCGACTACCTAAAAAAACTCGATGCCTTGATCCAGGAAGAGCAGGCGGCGCAAGACGCAAAGCGCAAGCCGTCCAAGGATTGAGGCACGTTCACGCATTGTCGCTTCTGCTCGAAGCGGCTGAGCTGTCACGCAGTACGTTTTACTACCAGAACCATGTCCTGGCCCATCCGGATCAGGACGAGGCAGACCTGTGCGAGCGCATCCGTGCAATTTTCGACCAAAGCCAAGGGCGCTATGGATATCGCACGGTGACGCTGGAACTTGCCAATCAGGGTCATCGGACCAATCACAAGCGGGTACAGCGCCTGATGGGGGAGATGGGACTGAAGTCGCGGGTGCGCGTGAAGCGCTACAGGGCCTTTAAGGGAGCCGCCAATATCGTGGTTCCCAACGAACTGAACCGCCAGTTCCAGGCCGAACAGCCCAACCAGAAGTGGGTGACTGACGTCACCGAGTTCAAGGTGCAAGGCATGAAGCTGTATCTGTCGCCGATCATGGATCTCTACAACGGCGAAATTGTGGCCTATCAGATGAAGCGCAGGCCGGTGTTTGATCTGGTGGGTCAGATGCTGGACGAGGCCATCAAGAAGCTTTCTCCTGACGAGCGACCAATGATCCACTCCGACCAGGGCTGGCAGTACCAACATGAAAACTACCGCCACAAGCTGGAGAAGCACTCCCTGCAGCAAAGCATGTCCCGACGCGGCAACTGCCTGGACAATGCGGCCATGGAGAGCTTCTTCGCGACGCTGAAGTCGGAGTTCTTCTACCTGAACAGCTTTGAGAGCATCGAGAGCCTGGAAGCCGGGCTGGTGGAATACATCAAGTACTACAACGAAGAGCGGATCAGGTTGAAACTGAAGGGCCTGAGCCCGGTAAAGTACCGGGAACAGGCCCAACTGACCGCCTGACCCCGCAGTCCAAGTCTCGGGGGTCACTTCACCATGGGGGCTCGTAGAAAACATCCATGTTTTCTACGGTCCCGCAAACCCACCCCGGCACGCCCCAGACAGTTGGCCGGTGGCCACAGAAGATCAAAAGCACGTGACCCGGTAGCGTCGGTCGACAGACGACGACCCTGAAATCCCCAACACCCGGTAACGCATGACCCCGGATCGACACCGCCCTTGATTCAGGCCCAACCCTGACTTACTCAACAACCTCCAACCACAAGCCATCCAGCTTTGCCCGGGCAAGCACATCAGCCGCCTCAGCCCCGACAAGCAACGCATAGCCCTTCCCTTTGCCATCGGCAAACTGCAGGTCGCTGCGAACCAGCCCCGTATCCGCCCGCATGTCCTGGCTGAAAGAAGCGTGAGCGCCGACGATGAAGCGATGCTGCCCGCAGCGCCCGCACATCGGCCCGAACTCCGGGGCCGCCCGCGCCACGTCGATACGGACCTCATCCAGCCATTCCATCAGGTAGTACTGCCTGCGGTAATGCGCTCGCGGCGGCAGCGGAACAAACGAAGTACTGCCGGGCAGCGTGTCAGCAACCGCCTTGAAACGCTCGGACGCGATGTAGAACCCGTCGTAGGTGACGCCCAGGTCGTAACGCGTCTTCTTCAGGACGAAGTCCGGATTCCAGTGGTCACGCGATGTCTTGCAGCCGCATGCAGGGCAGAGTGTGGCCGCGTCGGGAAGCCAGACCGTGTCGTTGTCCGGGCATTGGATTTCAAAGTACATGGAGCGTTCCTTGCTCTTGGGGCCGGCAGTGCCACGAGACTACTTCGTTTCGTGGTCATGCGTTACCGGATGTTGGGGATTTCAGGGTCGTCGTCTGTCGACCGACGCTACCGCCCTCCGGATAAACAACTTACGCGGTGACGATTTGCGCTTGATCTTCGATGGCTACCGGCCATCTGTCTGGGGCGTGCCGGGGTGGGTTTGCGGGACCGTAGAAAACATGGATGTTTTCTACGATCCCCCATGGATGGGTTTACGGCGTGTCCCGCAAACCCACCCCGGCGCGACCAAACACGAATTCACGTGACCGCCGGCTGTTCGCCCGAATCCGACAGCAGCCGGGCAAGCCCGGCTCTACGTGAAGACCGCAATCGCAGCGGTTGGCGATAGCAACCGATCAGCGCAGACCGGTCTCGTTGCGCGCGATCACCAGGCGCTGGATTTCCGAAGTGCCTTCGTAGATCTCGGTGATCTTGGCGTCGCGGAAGTAGCGCTCCAGCGGCATTTCCTTGGAGTACCCCATGCCGCCGTGGATCTGCACCGCCTGGTGGGTGATCCACATCGCCGCTTCCGAGGCGGTCAGCTTGGCAATCGCCGCTTCGTTGCTGAAGCGCTTGCCCTGCCCCTTTACCCACGCCGCGCGCAGTGTCAGCAGCAATGCCGCGTCCAGCTTGCACTTCATGTCGGCGATCTTGGCCTGGGTCATCTGGAAGGTGCCTATCGCCGCGCCGAACGCCTTGCGCTCCTTCACGTATTCGATCGTCGCCTCATACGCGGCGCGCGCGATGCCGATGGCCTGCGAGGCAATGCCGATGCGGCCCGCGTCCAGCACGCCCATTGCGATCTTGAAGCCCTCGCCTTCCTTGCCGACGATGTCATCGGTGTGCGCCACGTAGTCCTGGAACTCGATTTCGCAGGTGGCCGAGGCGCGGATGCCCAGCTTCGGCTCGGTCTTGCCGCGGTGGAAGCCCGGGCGATCGGTATCGATGATGAACGCGGTGATGCCGCGTGCGCCGGCTTCCGGGTCAGTCATCGCGAACAACACGATGTACTTCGCCACCGGGCCCGAGGTGATCCAGCTCTTCTTCCCGTTGATCACATAGGTGCCATCGGCCTGCTTCACCGCGCGGCAACGCATGGCGGTGGCGTCCGAGCCCGACTGCGGTTCGGTCAATGCGAAAGCGCCGATGGCCTGCCCTTCGGCAACCGCGCGCACGCAGGTCTGCTTCTGCGCTTCGCTGCCGTGGGTGAGGATGCCGTTGCAGAACAACGAGTTGTTCACCGACATGATCGTCGAATGCGCCGCATCGCCAGCCGCCACCTCCACCATTGCCAGCACATAGGCAATCGGGTCCATGCCCGCGCCACCGTATTCAGCCGGCACCTCGATGCCCATCAGGCCGTTTTCGCCCAGCAGCTGGATGTTTTCCAGCGGGAACTCGCCGGTGCGGTCATGATGCTCCGCGCTCGGGGCGATCTTTTCCTGCGCGATGCGACGTGCCACGTCCTGCAGCATCAGCTGCTCTTCGGTAAAGCTGAAATCCACTACACCCTCCCAGGCTCAAGTCGATAGGACCGCGACGTACGCGGCCGTGTGGCGGAATTGTACCGGGGGCCGGGCAATCGCGGCTGACTTGACCGGAACCAGCCGAAACACCGAAAATATCTCTATATCGCGATAGGTAGATATTTATGGATCTCGAGGACTGGTCGGTCCGCCTCAAAGTGTTCGCAGACGCCACCCGCGTCCGCCTGCTGACCCTGCTGGAGCAGGAAGAACTGACCGTGGCCGAACTGTCGGCCATCACCACGCTGGCGCAGCCGCGCGTATCGACCCACCTGGCCAAGCTGAAGGAGGCCGGGCTGGTACGCGACCGGCGGGCCGGTGTTTCAGCCTACTACCGCTTCGACGACGCCGCGCTGGACCCGGCGCAGCGCGCATTGTGGCATGCGCTGAGCACCGGCAGCGACGACCCGCTGCTGCGCCAGGATGCTGAACGCGTGGCCGGGGTGCTGGCCAGCCGCGCTGCCGACCAGAACTGGGCCGACAGCGTCGCCGGCGACATGGAACGCCATTACTCCCCCGGTCGTACCTGGGAGGCCCTCGCCCGCACCGCCCTACCCCTGCTGGAAACCGGCGACGTGCTCGACATCGCCTCCGGCGACGGCGTGCTGGCCGAACTGGTCGCTCCGCACGCCAAGCGCTACATCTGCATCGACACCAGCGCCCGCGTGGTTGCCGCTGCCAGCGAGCGCCTGCGCCGGCTGGCCAATGTCGAGGTGCGTGAAGGCGACATGCACGCCCTGCCGTTCAAGGACCGCAGTTTCGATCTGGTGGTACTGATGCATGCGCTGACCTATGCCGCCAAGCCCGCCCAAGCGGTAGCCGAAGGCGCGCGCGTACTGCGCTCCGGTGGCCGCCTGCTGCTGTGCAGCCTGGCCCGCCACGAGCATAAAGCTGCCGTGGAAGCCTACGGCCACGTCAATCTCGGCTTCAGCGACAAAGAACTGCGCAAGTTTGCCGAGAAGGCCGGGCTGGTGGTCTCCAGCCTGGAAACGGTGACCCGTGAGAAGCGGCCGCCGCATTTTGAAGTCATCTCGTTGATCGCCACCAAGCCCTGAGGTTTCCATGTCGTCCCTGCCGTGGCTGCACCCTGAACGTGTCCGCGCCCTCGAATCGGCGCTGGCCGAACGCATTCTGATCATCGACGGTGCCATGGGCACGATGATCCAGCGCCATGGCCTGGAAGAAGACGATTACCGCGGTGAGCGCTTTGCAGGTGGCTTTGACTCCACCGCGTCCACAAGCCCGCACGGTGCCGGCTGCGATCACGGCACGCCCGAAGGCCACGACCTGAAGGGCAACAACGACCTGCTGCTGCTGACCCGGCCCGAGGTGATCGCCGGCATCCACACCGCCTATCTGCAAGCCGGTGCCGACCTGATCGAAACCAACACCTTCAACGCCACCTCGGTGAGCCAGGCCGACTACCATCTGGAACACCTGGTGTATGAACTCAACAAGGCCGGCGCGGCGGTGGCGCGCGCCTGCTGCGATGCCATCGAGGCGACCACGCCGGACAAGCCGCGCTTTGTCATCGGCGTGCTCGGTCCGACCAGCCGCACCGCCTCGATCAGCCCGGACGTGAATGACCCTGGCTTCCGCAACACCAGTTTCGATGCACTGCGCGACACCTACCGCGAGGCAATCGAGGGCCTGATCGACGGCGGTGCCGACACCTTGATGGTCGAAACCATTTTCGACACGCTGAACGCCAAAGCGGCCCTGTTCGCCATTGAAGAGGCCTTCGATGACCGTGGCGCGCGCCTGCCGATCATGATCTCCGGCACGATTACCGATGCCTCCGGGCGTACCTTGTCCGGGCAGACCGCCGATGCCTTCCATGCCTCGCTGGCGCACTCACGGCCGCTGTCAATCGGCCTGAACTGCGCGCTCGGTGCAGATGCCATGCGCCCGCACGTGGAAACCCTGGGTCAGGTCGCCGACTGCTACGTCAGCGCGCACCCCAACGCCGGTCTTCCCAACGCGTTTGGTGAGTACGACGAAACCCCGGATGAAATGGCCGCCACCCTGCGCGGCTTCGCCCAGGACGGGCTGCTGAACCTGGTCGGCGGCTGTTGCGGTTCCACCCCCGACCATATCCGCGCCATTGCGCTGGCGGTCGCCGGGCTGCCGCCGCGGGCGCTGCCGGCCGCGCAGGAGCAGGCCGCATGAGTGCACCGGTCCGCCACACCCGGTTGTCTGGCCTGGAACCGCTGGTCATCACCCCGGATCTGCTGTTCGTCAACGTCGGTGAGCGCACCAACGTCACCGGCAGCGCGCAGTTCCGCAAGCTGATCAAGGAAGAGCGCTACGAGGAGGCGGTTGACGTGGCACGCCAGCAGGTGGCCAGTGGCGCGCAGATCCTCGACGTCAACATGGACGAGGGCCTGATCGATTCGGAAAAGGCGATGACCCGCTATCTGAACCTGATCATGTCCGAGCCGGATATCGCGCGCATTCCGGTGATGGTCGACTCGTCCAAATGGAGTGTGATCGAAGCCGGACTGAAATGCCTGCAGGGCAAGAGCGTGGTCAATTCGATCTCGCTCAAGGAAGGCGAAGCGCTGTTCATCGAGCACGCGCGCAAGGTGCTGCGATACGGCGCGGCCGCCGTGGTGATGGCCTTCGATGAAGCCGGCCAGGCCGACACCTGCGCGCGCAAGGTGGAAATCTGCACCCGCGCCTACCGGATCCTGGTCGACCAGGTCGGTTTCCCGCCGCAGGACATCATCTTCGACCCGAACATCTTCGCCGTCGCCACCGGCATCGAGGAACATGACAACTATGCGGTGGACTTCATTGAAGCCACCCGCATCATCAAGCGCACCCTGCCCCACTGCCACGTGTCCGGCGGGGTTTCCAACGTGTCGTTCTCGTTCCGTGGCAACGAAACCGTGCGCCAGGCCATCCATTCGGTGTTCCTGTACCACGCCATTGCCGCCGGCATGGACATGGGCATCGTCAACGCCGGCGCGATGCCAATCTACGACGAGCTCGACCCGGAACTGCGCGAGCGCGTCGAGGACGTGATCCTCAACCGCCGCAGCGATGGCACCGAACGACTGCTGGAGATTGCCGAGCGTTACAAGGGCAAGAAGGGCGAAACCAAGGGTGAGGACCTGGCCTGGCGCGAAAAGCCGGTCAAAGACCGCCTGGCGCACGCGCTGGTGCACGGCATGGATGCGTGGGTGGAACAGGACACCGAAGAAGCGCGGGCGCAGGCAAGTCGTCCGCTGGATGTGATCGAGGGCCCGCTGATGGATGGCATGAACATCGTCGGCGACCTGTTCGGGGCCGGCAAGATGTTCCTGCCACAGGTGGTCAAGTCCGCACGCGTCATGAAAAAGGCGGTGGCCTACCTGCTGCCCTACATCGAGGCGGAAAAGGCACGCAGCGGCGACACCGCGCGCAGCAACGGCAAGATCATCATGGCCACCGTCAAGGGTGACGTGCACGACATCGGCAAGAACATCGTCGGCGTCGTTCTGGCCTGCAACAACTTCGAGGTGGTCGACCTGGGGGTGATGGTACCGGCGCAGAAGATTCTGGACGCCGCACGCGCCGAGAACGCCGACATCATCGGCCTGTCCGGGTTGATCACCCCGTCGCTGGAAGAAATGAGCCACGTAGCCCGCGAAATGGAGCGCCAGGGCTTCACTCTGCCGCTGATGATCGGTGGTGCCACCACCTCGCGCGCGCACACCGCACTGAAGATCGACCCGTTCTACAAGGCCCCGACCATCTGGGTGAAGGACGCCTCGCGCGCGGTCGGCGTGGCCCAGTCGTTGATTTCGCCGGACCTGCGTAGCGCCTTCGTGGCCTCCAATGAAGCCGACTATGCCGACATCCGCCAGCGCCACCGCAATCGCGGCGACGCCAAGCGTCTGGTCACGCTGGGCAAGGCGCGCGAGCAGCGCTTCGACGGCGGCTGGGCGGACTACACCCCGCCCGAACCGCGCCAGCCCGGCCTGCATGTGCTGGATGACTACCCCCTCGCCGACCTGGTCGCCGTCATCGACTGGACCCCGTTCTTCCAGGCCTGGGAGCTGGCCGGCAAGTACCCGGCCATCCTCAGCGACGAGATCGTGGGCACCCAGGCCAGCGAGCTGTACCGCGACGCGCGCGCAATGCTGACCCGCATCGTCGACGAGCGCTGGCTTACCGCCAAGGCGGTGTTCGGTCTATGGCCGGCCAACAGTGTCGGCGATGACGTACAGCTGCAGACCGAACAGGGGCCGGCCACCCTGCACTTCCTGCGCCAGCAGGTAGACAAGCCGGTCGAGCGCCCGGATTTCTGCCTGGCCGACTTCATTGCCCCGGCCGACAGTGGCAAGCGCGACTGGATCGGTGCGTTCGCGGTGACCGCCGGCATCGGCATCGAGCCGCATGTGGCGCGCTTCGAGGCCGACCATGACGACTACAACGCGATCCTGCTGAAGGCACTGGCGGATCGACTTGCCGAGGCGCTGGCCGAACGGCTGCATCAGCGCGTGCGCACGGAGTATTGGGGCTATGCCTCGGGTGAAGCACTGGACAACGAGGCCCTGATCGACGAGCAGTACGTCGGCATTCGCCCGGCTCCGGGCTACCCGGCGTGTCCGGAGCACAGCGAAAAGGGCACGCTGTTCCGCCTGCTGGATGCCGAACGCAATGCCGGCATGCAGCTGACCGAGAGCTTTGCGATGCTGCCGACGGCCGCGGTGTCGGGGTATTACTTCAGCCACCCGCAGAGCCAGTATTTCGTGGTCGGTCGGGTGACGCGGGAACAGGTGACCGATTATGCGCGACGCAAGGGCGTGGAGCGGGCGCAGGTGGAGCGCTGGCTGGCGTCGAATCTGGATTACGATCCGGAATGATCGAGCGGACGGGATGATCGAGCGGACGGGATGATCGCGCAGCCGGGCCAGCCCGGCTCTACGGTGCGTTCGGATGCATTGCGCGGACGGGCATGGCCCGTCCCTACGTTGGGTGTTTCAGATGAACTCGGTTCCGGTTGCGCGTCTTTCCAGCTATTACCTGTTCTATTACGCGGCGCTGGGAGCATTCACGCCCTACTGGTCACTGTTTCTGACCTCGCGCGGAATGAGCGTTACCGCGATCAGCGTGATGATGGGGCTGTGGTATGCGACGCGCATTGTCGCGCCCACGGCGTGGACCTCGATTGCAGCGGCCTCGCCGCGCCCTATCCTGTGGCTGCGCATCGGCAGCGTGCTGACCCTGCTCACGTTCTGCGCGTTCCTGCTGCCACTGCCGCAACCGTGGATGTACCCGGCAATGATCGTGTTCTGCTTCTTCTACAACGCGGTGATGCCGCAGTTCGAGTCGATCACCCTTACCCATCTCGGCAATGACAGCCACCGCTATGGATTGATCCGGGTCTGGGGATCGTTGGGCTTCATCGCCGTGGTGATGGGCTTTGGCTGGCTGATTGAAGGAGCCGATGGCAGCAGCCAGGCACACCGGCTGCCCTGGCTGATGCTGCCGTTGTTCGCGCTGCTGGTGGCGTCGGCGTTTGCCAACCGCTATGCGCGCGACTTCCACAAAGCCGAGGGCGGCGCCAGCGGGTTCTGGCAGATCGTGCGCAAGCCGGCGGTGGCCGCCTTCTTTCTGGCGGCCTTCATGGAGCAGTTGTCGTTCGGGCCGTACTACACGTTCTTCTCGGTCTATATGGACCAGTTCGGCTATGCGACCTCCACCCTGGGTCTGCTGTGGACGGTGGGGGTGGTGTTCGAGGTGGGCGTGTTCTTCACCATCGGCCGTTTCTTCCGCCGCTATGACGCCAGCTGGATGCTGCTGATCGCCTTGATCAGTTCAGCGATCCGCTGGACGGTGACCGCGCTGTTTCCGCAGCACCTTGGGGTGATGCTGGTGGTGCAGACCGCGCATGCGCTGGGTTTTGCCGCCTTCTTCGCGGCGGCCATGCAGATGCTGGCGACCTACTTTCCCGGCCGTCTCAACGGGCACGGCCAGGGGTTGCTGTATGGGTTCTCGTCCGGCGTGGGCGGTGTGCTGGGGGCGCTGATTGCCGGGCAGCTGTGGAACATCGACCACGGACGCACGGCGTTCCTGGCCGGGGCCGGGTTTGCGGTGGTGGGTGCGGTGTTGTGCTTCTTTGCGATCAGTCTGCCGTTGATACGGCAGGGGCGCGGTAGCGCCCGGTAGTGCCGGCCGCTGGCCGGCAACCACCAGAGTTGTTACCAGACCAGGTCGTCCGGCACCTGGTACTGCGGGTCGGCGTACGGGTCATCTTCCGCCGGCGCATTCGGGTCCACACGCAGGGCCACGGCCTGGGCGAACACGGCCTCGGCCTCGGCCAGCAGCGCTGCGGTCACCAGCACGTAGCGGCCATTGTTCTGCACCACACCCAGTTCGCCGGCATTGAGCTGGCGCAGCTGGTCTGCGGTGACGTAGATGCGCTTGATCTTGCCACCGTACGGGAAGTGCCGGGCAATATCGGCGGCTTCGTCGTTCAGGCCCTTGTCCTTGAGCAGTTCATCGAGCTTGGCCTTGGCCTCGCGACGCACGCGGGCCTCTTCCTGCTTGATGCGCTCAGCCTCGATGCGGTCGTCTTTTTCCTTCTGCGCGCGGATCGCATAGGCCTTGGCCAGGTCGATGTCCTCGCGCGAGCGCGGCTTGCCGGCACCACTGTTCGGCCCCTGGCCGGGACGCGGGCCGTTGCCGTGTGGGCGGCCCTTGCCCGGCGGACCGCGGCGGGCGTCGCCATCGCGCGGCGGACGCGGGCCATCGCCGGGCTTGCCGGCAGGGCGTGCGCCCTGCGGCTTGCCGCCGGGGCGGCCGTCACGGCGGGCATCGGGCTTGCGGTCGGGTTTGCGTTCGGGCTGCGGTGCGGCTTTGAAGCCCAGGCCCAGCAGCTGGTCGCGGAGGGTATCGCTCATGATGTCAGGTCGATCAGTAGTGCGGGGGCGGCGGTTCTTCGCCCGGATCGGAATACAGCGCGTTTCGGACCTTGCCCAGGTCTTCCAGCAGCAGTTTGGTCAGCTCGGCGTTGCGGTTACCCTCGATGCGGGCATCGGCAAGCGCCTCGCTCAGTTCGGCCAGCGCCTGTTCCTGGAAGGACACGCGCATTTCCAGCTCGATCAGGCGCGCTTCCAGTGCCTGTTCGCGCGCGGAGGGAATGAGCTCATCCATGCAGCGAACGCCCCCGGCCAATACCGTAGTAGGCCACACCGGCCGCTTCGATGTCCTGCGGGTCGTACAGATTACGGCCGTCAAACACCACCGCATCCTTCAGCTTTTCGCGCAGCAGGGCGAAATCCGGGCTGCGGAACTGCTTCCACTCAGTCACCACGACCAAGGCATCGGCCCCCTCAAGAGCGGCGTTGGCGCTGTCGCAGAAGACCAGATCCTCACGCTCGCCGAAGATGCGCTGCGCTTCGTGGGTCGCTTCCGGATCGTAGGCGCGCACCTTGGCACCGCCCTCCCACAGCTGCGCCAGCAGGCGGCGGCTGGAGGCTTCACGCATGTCGTCGGTGTTCGGCTTGAACGCCAGACCCCACACCGCAAAAGTGCGGCCGCGTACGCCTTCATCTTCGCCTCGGTCGTAGTGGCGCTGGATCAGTTCGAACAGGTGGCCCTTCTGAGCCTCATTGACCGCTTCGACCGCGTTCAGCAGCTTCGGCTCATGACCATACTGCTGCGCGGTGCGGGCAAGCGCCTGCACGTCCTTGGGGAAGCACGAGCCACCGTAACCGGCACCCGGGTAAATGAAGTGCCAGCCGATGCGCGGGTCCGAGCCAATGCCCTGGCGGACCTGCTCGACGTCAGCGCCCACCCGCTCGGCAATGTTGGCGATTTCGTTCATGAACGAAATCTTGGTCGCCAGCATGGCATTGGCGGCGTACTTGGTCAGTTCGGCCGAGCGCACGTCCATTTCCACCACCCGATCGTGGTTGCGGTTGAACGGTGCATACAGGCGGCGCATCAGCGCCACCGATTCAGGATTGGACGCACCCACCACGATGCGGTCCGGCCGCATGCAGTCGGCGACCGCGTCACCTTCCTTGAGGAATTCCGGGTTGGAGACCACGTCGAACGCGATCTCCACCCCACGTGCGGCCAGCACTTCGGCGATGGCGGCACGGACTTTGTCGGCGGTGCCAACCGGCACAGTCGACTTGTTGACCACCACGGTCGGGACCTGCATGTGCTGGCCGATGGTGCGGGCCACTGCCAGCACGTACTGCAGGTCGGCACTGCCATCTTCATCGGGCGGCGTGCCGACCGCGATGAAGATCACCTGGCCATGCGCGATGGCAGCGGCGGCGTCAGTGGTGAAAGCCAGCCGCGCCGCGGCGTGGTTGGCCTTGACCATAGGCTCCAGACCCGGCTCGTAGATCGGGATGATGCCCCGGTTGAGGCCGTCCACCTTGGCCTGGTCGATATCGACGCAGACCACCTGGTGGCCGACATCGGCCAGGCAGGTACCTGTCACCAACCCGACATAGCCGGTACCGAAAATCGCGACGCGCATGTCCGTGATGGCTCCGTTCCCTTACGGCAGGATGTTCAGCAGTTCGACGTCGAAGGTCAGCGTCGCGTTCGGGCCGATCGGGCCACCCGGCGTGCCGGCTTCGCCGTAGGCCAGCTCGCCCGGGATCCAGAAGCGGTACTTCGAGCCGACCGGCATCAGCGCCACGCCCTCGGTCCAGCCCGCGATCACCTGGTTCAAACCAAACTCGGCCGGCTGGCCACGCGGGTAGCTGCTGTCGAACACGGTGCCGTCAAGCAGCTTGCCTTCGTAGTTCACGCGGACCTTGCTGGTCGGCATCGGGCGCTCACCCGAACCCGGGCGCAGCACCTGGTACTGCAGGCCCGACGCGGTGGTGACCACGCCCGGCACGGTCTTGTTCTTGGCCAGGAAGGCGTTGCCTGCGGTGCGGTTGGTATCGGCCTGGGCGGCCGCCTTGGCCGCCATGAAGCCCTGCAGCGTGGACTTGGCCTGGTCGGCGGTCATCTTCGGCGTGCCCTTGCTGAAGCTGGTCGAGATCGCGTCGAACAGCGCGGTCAGGTCCAGATCATCCTTCAGCGCGGCCAGCGACGGGCCCACGGCGTAGCTGCCCAGCATCAGGCCGACCTTCTCACGGTCCACCTTGGGCGGCACGAAGCCCGGGGCCTGGCCCGGAATCGGCTGGCCGGCCTTGACCGCCATCGACATGCGCAGTGCCTCGTCAGTCTTCTGCGCTTCTTCCTGGGTGATCAGCGGCTGCTTGCCGGCGAAGGCGTTTTCCACGCCACGGCGCAGCGCGGCCAGATCGATCTCTTCAGCAATCGGGGCGAAGGAACTGGCCACATCCAGGCCAATGGCATAGCTGAGCTTGTCTTTCTGGGAGGTCAAAACAGAAGTCTCCTTGGCGGCCGGGGTGGCAGCCGGTTGTTGCGACATCGCGGCACCGGAGGTACCCATCGCCAGAATCAGAACCGACGCCGCGGCGCCACGCATTCCCATCTTCATTTGCTGCATTCCTGGAAGTGACTGGGCGCCGACGTCGGCGCGAAAAGAAACATTGTCGCACGCACGTGCGAGATGTCGAGAAGATCAGCGCTTGGCCGGCGTGACCGACAGCTCATGTTCGATCGCCTTGACCAGCTCGGCATCATCCGGCTTGACCTTGCTGGGGAACTGCGCGACCACCCGACCGTCCCTGGACACCAGATACTTGTGGAAGTTCCAGCCCGGGGCCACCCCGGTGGTTTTGGTCAGCTGCTTGTACAACGGGGTGGCGTTGTCGCCGGTGACCTCGACCTTCTGGAACATCGGGAACTTGACCCCGTAGGTAAGCGTGCAGAATTCCTGGATCTGCGCCTCGCTGCCGGGCTCCTGGCCCTTGAAGTCATTGGACGGGAAGCCCAGCACCGAGAAGCCGCGCGCGGCGTACTTCTTGTGCAGGGCCTCCAGGCCTTCGTACTGCGGAGTGAAGCCGCACTTGCTGGCGGTGTTGACCACCAGCAGCACCTTTCCGCCGTACTGCTTCTGAAGATTGACTTCGCCCTTGCCGGCCAGCGGGCGGTAGTTGAGATCCAGCAGGCCGGCAGCCTGGGCCCCGCCGGCCAGCAGCAGGCCGGCCAGCAGCGCGACGGTCCAGCGACGGGCCCGGGCGGCGGGCAGGACGGGGTGAGAGGAAGGCATCGGGCAACTCCGGTCAGAAGGCGGGGAAACAGGCTGGAACAGCCATCCAGCAGACTGCGCGGACTATACCACCGGGGCTTTTTGCGCCATGTGGCTGCACATCACTGAATGCAGACCCAGCAGAGACTCTCATGCCATCCTCGCATAAAATGCTATTTTTCAATTACTTACATTGCTCATTCAGGCAATGTGCCCCCCCCCCCCTGCCATCAGTTGGGGTATGTCGCAACTTGCACTCCGGCGTATCGGTGTTATAGTTGCATACAACACCAGTCACCTGATGCAGGGGAAGCTCATGAACCGCATGCGCCACCACTCCGCCAAAGCCCTCACAGCCGCCACCGCGCTGCTGCTGATCGGCTGGTTCAGCATCCCCGCCGGTGACCGTGACGGCCCGTCCGCCACCGGTGCGTTTGAAGGCCCGCAGGACGCCGAGGTCATCCAGGCAGGGAACGCCGACGGCGCCCCCACGCCTCCCCGCCGGCTGCACAGCTCCCTGTCCATGCCTTACTTCTCATTCGCACAGTCGCTGAACCCACGGAGCTGACTCATGAGCGATATTCAATGGAGCGATGGCGCTCCGATCTACCGTCAGCTGAAGGAGCGCGTCATCGCCATGATGCTCGACAGCATCATCAAACCCGGCGATGCCCTGCCCTCGGTCCGGCAGGTCGCCGCCGAGTACCAGCTCAACCCCATCACCGTGTCGCGTGCTTACCAGGAACTGGCCGACGAAGGCCTGGTCGAGAAGCGCCGCGGGCTGGGCATGTTCATGACCGAGGAAGCCGCCACCCAGCTGCGCAGCAGCGAGCGTGACCGTTTCCTCAATGAAGAATGGCCACTGGTTCTGGAGCGCATCCAGCGCCTGGGCCTGCACCTCGACGATCTGCTGCCCAAAGGGACTTCCTCATGAATGCCGTTGCATCCGACGCCGTCATTACCGGCCGGGGCCTGCGCAAGGCCTATAAACAGACTGTGGCGCTGGACACCCCCAGCCTCTCCATCACACCCGGGCGCATCACCGGCCTGATCGGCCCCAACGGAGCCGGCAAGACCACCCTGCTCAAGGCCCTGCTTGGCCTGACCACGGTGGAAGGCGAACTGCACGTGCTGGGTCTGGACCCGACGGTGCAGCGCAACGCGCTGATGAACGACGTGTGCTTCATTGCCGACGTGGCCGTGCTGCCGCGCTGGATGAAGGTGCGTGAGGCCATCGACTTCGTCGCCGGGGTCCACCCGCGCTTCGACCGCGCCCGCTGCGAGCGCTTCCTGTCCACCACCAAGCTGCAGCCGCGCCAGCGCGTGCGCGAGCTGTCCAAGGGCATGATCGTCCAGTTGCACCTGGCTCTGGTGATGGCGATCGACGCCAAGGTGCTGGTGCTGGACGAACCTACCCTGGGCCTGGACATCCTGTACCGCAAGGAGTTCTACCAGCGGCTGCTGGAAGACTACTTCGACGAACAGAAGACCATCATCGTCACCACCCACCAGGTGGAGGAGATCGAGCACATTCTGACCGACGTGATGTTCATCCGCGACGGCCGCATCGTGCTCACCGCCGACATGGAAGATATCGGCGAGCGCTACACCGAAGTGCTGGTGTCTACCGAGACTGCCGATGCCGCCCGCGCGCTGCAGCCCATCGACGAGCGCCAGCTGCCGTTCGGCAAGAACGTCATGCTGTTCGACGGCGTACCGCGCTCCCAGCTCTCCGCTCTCGGCGAAGTCCGCAGCCCCGGCCTGGCAGACCTGTTCGTGGCCATCATGAAGGGAACCTACGCATGAACACCGTCCACCATCCGATCAGCAAGGCGAGCACCTTCGGCTGGCTGCTCAAGCGCGAGTACTGGGAAAACCGCGGCGGTTTCCTCTGGGCTCCGCTGATCGCCGGCGTGATTTCGCTGGCGATGAGCACCGTTGGCATCCTGCTCGGTCTGTGGGGTCTGAATCGTGCCGCCAAGAGCGGCAACCTGCACATCGACAACGAAAACATCAACATCAACGGCCTGGACCTGAAGCTGTTGACCGAGAAAATGGATGCGCGCGGTGCGGCCGATCTCGGCAACGCACTGGACTTCACCATTCTGCTCGGCTCGCTGTGGCCGTTCGTGGTGCTGGCCTTCGTGGTGTTCTTCTACTGCCTGGGTGCGCTGTATGACGACCGCCGCGACCGCAGCATCCTGTTCTGGAAGTCGCTGCCGCTCTCGGACACCCAGACCGTGCTGTCCAAGCTGGTCAGCGCACTGGTGGTGGCCCCGGTAATCGCGGTGATTGCCTCGATCCTGACCATGTTCGGTTTCATGTTGATTCTGTCGTGCGTGGCGCTGGCCTATGGCGGCAACCCGATGACCCTGATCTGGGGCCCGGCCAGCCCGCTGTCACTGGTCGCCAGCCACCTGTCCTGGCTGCCGGTGTACGTGTTGTGGGCCCTGCCGACCGCCGGCTGGCTGCTGATGTGGTCGGCCTGGGCCAAGTCCAAGCCGTTCCTGTGGGGCGTGATGCTGCCGATCTTCGCCGGCATCATCGTCAGCACCACCAAGGTCATGCAGCTGTTCGACCTGACCAGCGGCTGGTTCTGGCAGCACATCGTCGGCCGCCTGCTGCTGGGCACGCTGCCGGGCAGCGATGTGTTCTACCGCATGGACCAGCTGCGCGGCATCATCGGCGACCGCGACACCCTGGTCACCGCGTTGTCGCCGTCCAACCAGATGGGGGCGCTGCAGTTGCCGGAGCTGTGGATCGGCGCGGCGTTCGGCGTGGCCTTCATCATCATTGCGATCCGCCTGCGCCGCCGCGCCGGTGAAATCTGACCCTTCCCCTGCTTCGAGGAACCTGCTCATGATCCGCACGTTCGCTGTTGCTTCACTGCTGTTGCTGCCCCTTGTTGCGCTGGCCGATGAACCGCAGTGCCAGCACAGCGAGCCGCGTGAGCTGAAACTGGACGTGGCCGGAGCCAAGGCCGTGGTGTTCCAGGTCAGCCAGCATGACCTGGTGCTGCAGGCCGGCCCCGGGCCGGCGCAGCTCAGCGGACGCGCCTGTGCCTCGCGCCAGGACCTGCTCAAGGACCTGGTGGTCACCCAAAGCAAGGAAGGCGGCAAGCTGATCGTGAAGCTGCAGCGGACCAACCAGGGCCTGGGCTCGATCCTGAGCGGCAACCAGTACGCCTATCTCGACCTGCGCGGCACCATTCCGGACAACGTGCTGATCCAGATGAACGTGGGCTCGGGCGACGCCAGCGTCACCGGCGCGCATTCGCTGAGTGCGGATGTGGGTTCAGGCGATGTGGATCTGCGCGACATCAAGGGCCCGGTGACGGCCGCCATTGGCTCGGGCGACGTGGAACTGGACGGAGCCGGTTCACTGAATCTGCTGTCCATCGGCTCCGGCGACTTCACCGCGCGCAACATCGGCGGCGCGGCCAAGGTTGGCAATGTTGGCTCCGGTGATGTGAAGCTGCACGACGTGGCCGGCAATGTGGACATCGGCACGGTGGGCTCGGGTGATATTGACCTGCAACGGGTGAAGGGCAGTGTCACTCTGGCCGGCATCGGCTCGGGCGATTTCGAGGCGCGCCAGGTTGGCGGCAGCGTGAAGGTGGAACGCCACGGTTCGGGCGATGTCACGGTGCGCGATGTCGGCGGTGATCTCACCGTCGGCAGCAGCGGCAGCGGTGATGTGAACCACAGCAATGTACGCGGCCGCGTGCAGTTGCCGCGCGGGAAATAAACCTAGAGCGAGGCTTGCCCCGCTGCACGTATCGCGCACACCGCCAGCGGGGCAAGCCCCGCTCTACGTCCATTGAACGTACACCGCCGGCGGGGCAAGCCCCGCTGTACAAGGATCATCGACATGAATAGCCGACTGCTTCTGCCTTCGCTCCTGCTGTGTCTGCCACTGGCCGCCTGCGGCAATGGCGACGCCAACAACACTGCCAACAAGGCGGCGGCCAAAACCGAATCGATCGGCGCGAAAGTGCAGGCGGCGACCGACAAGGCCCGCACGGAACTAGCCAAGGGCAACATCAACATTTCCGATGAGCACAACAACAAGGCCGAGATCACCCCGCAGGGCGATCTGCTGATCAACGGCCAGGCGGTGACCATCGACGCCCAGCAGCGCGCGCTGCTGCTGGACTACCGCAAGCAGGTGGAAAAGCTGGCCGGCGCGGGCATGGACATCGGCGTGGCCGGTGCCCAGCTGGGCGTGAAGGCGGCCGGCGAGGCGCTGCGCGGCGTGTTCTCGGGCAACACAGAGGGCATAGAGGCCAAGGTGAACGCGGAGGCCGACAAGATCAAGGAGCAGGCCCAGACCTTGTGCAAACTGTTGCCGGAGATGATGGCCAAGCAGCAGGCGCTGGCGGCGGTGCTGCCGGCCTTCAAGCCATACGCCACGATGGACCAGAGCGACATCGACGACTGCCACGCCTGATCGGACGCTGCGACGTTAGGTCGCAGCTGGCAGCATCGCCACGGGGGGAGGACTAGAATGGCCCTCCCCCTTTTTGTTGCCGCACTGCCATGAAGAAGCTCTGCCTGCTGCTGTTTGCCCTGTTCTGCGTGGTTGCCACGGGCTGCGACCAGG
This sequence comes from Stenotrophomonas maltophilia, assembly GCA_050983615.1. Taxonomy (GTDB): domain Bacteria; phylum Pseudomonadota; class Gammaproteobacteria; order Xanthomonadales; family Xanthomonadaceae; genus Stenotrophomonas; species Stenotrophomonas maltophilia_AZ. The sequence goes on from CP158958.1 coordinate 2,733,267, forward strand.
AATACCGCAACCACCGCGCCGAGCGCAGCAAGCCGAAGATCACGGTCAGCGACGGCATGGTCACGGTGCGTCGCGCGCCGGCCCCGAACATCATCGTGCTGCCGAACGGTCACATGAAGGTGGACGAGATCGAAATTCCGCTGGATGAAAGCCAGCAGGCCCTGCTGCAGAACATGTTCGGCCAACTGCAGGTACTGCGCCAGAACACCCTGGTGGACGCCCCGCACGACCCGGACATGCGCGCAGTAAAGATCCAGGTTCCGCCGGGCATGCAGCCCATCCCCGCCGACCTGACCACCCGCATCCCCGAGTTCAAGGGCTACACCGAGACCTTCGACAACCTGATGGCGGATCGCCGTTGAAGCTTCCTCGTCTGCCTCACTGCGCTGCGATTGCATGATTTACGTATCGCCGGGCGTTGCCCGGCTGCTGTTGGATCTGGGCGAACAGCCGGTGTTCACGGCATCCGTGGGTTGGCGGATCGGGATGGGCGTTCCGGGGGACGCTGCAAGTACGTCCATGTAAGCTCAGTCGCCGCATCCATGCGGCTCATGCCCCCTCCAGCCCACCCCGAACCGCCACGACAAATGGTCGGTGGCCACCGGAAATCAAACCCATTCATTGCCTGACCTTGCACTGGCTTGCCTCGGTGGGATCGGTCGACAGACGATCGCCGTGCAATCCCCAGCATCCGGTAACGCATGACCCCGGAACGAGGATGCCGTTGATTTGGACGTGGCATTTCCCATGGCCACCGACCTACTGTCTAGGGCGTCTCGGGTGGGTTTGCGGGACACTCGGCGCCATGGATGGCGTCCGAGTAGCCTCCATGGATGGATTCACGGCGTGTCCCGCAAACCCACCCCGAGATGCCCAAACACGTAGACCGTCAGCCAAGGGCGGTTCGCCCAAATGCATGAAGCCGGGCAAAGCCCGGCTCCACGTAGAGGCTGCAATCGCACGCGTTACGCGATCAACCGCCGCCGCCCGAGCCACCACCCGCGTGGATGCCGCCGGCGGTCAGTGCGGCCGGATCGAGCAGGCGGCGCAGTTCGGCTTCGCTCAGGCCGCTGTCTTCCTTGGCCACGTCCAATACCGGGCGTTGCTCCTTGTAGGCGCGCTTGGCGATTGCGGCGGCCTTTTCGTAACCGATGATCGGGTTCAGCGCGGTCACCAGGATCGGATTGCGCCCCAGCGCTTCGCGCACGCGGTCCTCGCGCACCGTCAGCCCCGTAATCGCGGTGTCGGCCAGCAGGCGCGAGATGTTGGCCAGCAGGCCGATACCGTCCAGCAGGTTGGCCGCCACCAGCGGCAGCGTGACGTTCAACTGGAAGTTGCCGGTCTGCCCGGCCACGGTGATCGCGGTGTGGTGGCCGATGACCTGCGCACAGACCATCACCGTGGCTTCCGGAATCACCGGATTGACCTTGCCCGGCATGATCGAGCTGCCGGGCTGCAGCGCCGGCAGTTCAATCTCGCCCAGGCCCGCCAGCGGACCGGCATTCATCCAGCGCAGGTCGTTGGCGATCTTGATCAGTGCCACCGCCAGCGCATTGAGCTGGCCCGACAGCTCCACCGCATCGTCCTGCGCGGCCAGCCCTTCGAACTTGTTCCCAGCGCTGTCAAAACGCACGCCGGTCTGCTGCTTCAGGCGCTTGGCCACACGCTCGCCAAAACGCGGATCGGCGTTGATGCCGGTGCCGATCGCGGTGCCGCCCAGCGGCAGGCGGCGCAGGCGCTTGAGCGCGTCTTCCAGCCGCTCCTGTGCCGACGCCAGCTGCGCCGACCAGGCACTGAACTCCTGTTCGAAGGTCAGTGGCATCGCATCCATCAGGTGGGTGCGGCCGGTCTTGACCACCTTGCGCAGGCTGCGACCCTTCTTGTCGAGGGTCTTGCGCAGGTGCACCAGCGCCGGCAGCAACTGTTCGTGTACGCCCAGCAGCGCCGACACACGCAGCGCGGTCGGAATTACATCATTGGAGCTCTGGCCCTGATTGACGTGGTCATTGGGGTGAACTGCGGTCTTGCCAGCCTTGCCCGCACGATTGGCCAGGGTGGCAATCACCTCGTTGGCGTTCATGTTCGACGAGGTGCCGGAGCCGGTCTGGTACACGTCAATCGGGAAATGCGTGTCGTGGTCGCCCGCAGCGACTTCGGCCGCAGCCGCTTCGATGGCTTTGGCGATGTTTTTGGGCAGGTGGCCCAGCTCGGCGTTGACCGCCGCCGCTGCGCCCTTGACCAGGCCCAGGGCGCGGATGAAGCCGCGCGGCATGCGCTGGCCGGAGACCGGGAAGTTTTCCACCGCACGCTGGGTCTGTGCACCCCACAGGGCGTCTGCCGGCACCTGCAGTTCGCCCATGCTGTCGTGCTCGACGCGGAACGCCTGCAGGGGGCGTTTTGTTGCTGCTTTGCTCATTTCGTTGACTCCGCACTACTTCTTGTTGGGGAAAGGAAGCGGCGGCTGGCGAAGGAGCGCTTCCTGGCTGGCGGCAGCGGTCACGATACCCCGCATTGCGGGGTTTGGATATGCGCAGCCCGGCAAGCCCGGCTCTACGGCTGCTTGCCCGTATAATGTTGGCCCCCGCCGCCCTCGCCTGCGCCTGCCATGTCCGAATTTGCCCTGCTTGCCCTGTCCCCGCTCGATGGCCGCTATGCCGGCAAGGTCGATGCCCTGCGCCCGATCTTCTCCGAGTACGGCCTGATCAAGGCCCGCGTGAAGGTCGAAGTGGAGTGGCTGCTGGCCCTGGCCAACGAACCGGGCATCGTCGAGCTGGCTCCATTCGCCCCGGGTGCCGCCGCGCGTCTGCGCGCTCTGGCCGACGGCTTCGCTCCGGCCCATGCAGCGCGGGTGAAGGAGATCGAGCGCACCACCAATCACGACGTGAAGGCGGTGGAGTACTTCATCAAGGAACAGCTGAAGGACGACGCCGAGCTGGCTCCGGCACTGGAATTCGTGCATTTCGCCTGTACCAGTGAAGACATCAACAACCTCAGCTACGGGCTGATGCTGGAACAGGCCCGCCGCGAAGTGCTGCTGCCGGGCCTGGACGGCATCGCCGCCACCCTGCGCGCCCTCGCCCACGCCCAGTCCGGGCAGCCGATGCTGTCGCGCACCCACGGCCAGACCGCCTCCCCCACCACGCTGGGCAAGGAAGTGGCCAATGTGGTCGCCCGCCTGGAGCGCCAGCGCCGCCAGATCGCGGCGGTGGAATTCACCGGCAAGATCAACGGTGCGGTGGGCAACTACAACGCCCACGTGATCGCCTACCCGGATGTGGACTGGCCGGCCTTCGCGCAGCGTTTCGTGGAAAGCCTGGGCCTGGTGTTCAACCCGTACACCACGCAGATCGAGCCGCACGACAACATCGCCGAAATCGGCGACGCGGCGCGCCGTGCCAACATCATCCTGATCGACCTGGCCCGCGACATCTGGGGCTACATCTCGCTGGGGTACTTCAAGCAGAAGCTGAAGGAAGGCGAAGTGGGCTCCTCGACCATGCCGCACAAGGTCAACCCAATCGATTTCGAGAACGCGGAAGGCAACTTCGGCATCGCCAACGCGCTGTTCGAGCACTTCAGCGCCAAGCTGCCGATCAGCCGCTGGCAGCGCGACCTGACCGACTCCACCGTGCTGCGCGCGGTAGGCACGGCCTTCGGCCACACCCAGGTCGCCCTGGACTCGCTGGCCAAGGGACTGGGCAAGCTGACGGTGAACCCGGAGCGCCTGGACGCCGACCTGGACGCCTCCTGGGAAGTTCTGGCCGAAGCCGTGCAGACGGTGATGCGCCGCTACGGCCTGTCCAACCCCTACGAACAGCTCAAGGCCCTGACCCGCGGCCAGGGCATCACCGCCGAGTCGATGAAGGCCTTCGTGGAATCCCTGGACCTGCCAGAAGCTGCCAAGCAGGAACTGCGCACCCTGACCCCGGGCAGCTACATCGGCCTGGCATCGGATCTGGCCAAGGCGATCTGATCCTTCTGGGTTATCGCTAAGTGCACTGCAGGGCATCGGGTTTCCGGTGCCCTGTTTTTTTTTCGCTAACAGCCGTCGGCGGGTGGTCTACGTGTTTGGGGCCGGGGGATGGGGGGTACGGGACACGCCGTGAACCCATCCATGGGGGCTACTGGGACGCCATCCATGGCGCCGAGTGTCCCGTACCCCCCATCCCCCGGCCCCTCGACAGTGAATCGGCAGCCATAGAGATCAAAAGCAGCGGCCAGAGACATGTGCTCTTCCGTCCACCTGCATGGAACCAAGAGGGGCAGGCCGTCGGGTAGCCCCCGGAGGGACACTCCACGGCATGGATGCCGTGGAGTAGCCCCCATGGATGGGTTCACGGCGTGTCCCGGAGCGGGGCTGCCCGACGGCCTGCCCTCGCCGATAGCAACAGAGACGCCGGCTGTACGCGACATCCCACCGCAGGTGCAGTGAACCGCGAAGCAGCGGACAATAGGCGGGTACCCTGCAAGGATTTCCCCCATGGCTGTGCGCAAGACCAAAACTCCCGTTATCGAAGTCCAGGCCCGTCCTGGGCTGCCGCTGGGCATGCCCGCTGCTACCTTCCTGCGCGATTACTGGCAGAAGCGGCCGTTGCTGATCCGCCAGGCGTTTCCGGACTTTGAGACGCCTGTGCAGCCTGAAGACCTGGCGGGGCTGGCGTGTGAGGAAACCGCGCTGGCGCGGGTGATCAGCCATGATCGTGCCACTGATGGCTGGTCCGTGCGTACCGGCCCCTTCCAGGAAGACGACTTCCCTGGCATGCCCGACCACGACTGGACCCTGCTGGTCCAGGACGTCGACAAGTGGGACCCCGATGTGCGCGCCCTCATCCAGCACTTCGACTTCCTGCCGCGCTGGCGCATGGACGACGTGATGATCAGCTTCGCCGCCACCGGCGGCTCCGTTGGCGCGCATGTCGACCAATACGACGTGTTCCTGCTGCAGGCCTACGGCCACCGCCGCTGGCAGATCGACGCCAGCGAGTCCATCAACGGCAAGCGTCCGCCGCTGGACTTCCGCGATGACGTCGACATCAAGCTGCTCAAGCGCTTCAAGGTCACCCATGACTGGGTCCTCGCCCCCGGCGACATGTTGTACCTGCCGCCCAACGTGCCCCACAACGGCGTCGCCGAAGATCCCTGCCTGACCTTCTCGTTCGGCATGCGCGCGCCCGCCGCCGCCGAACTGATCAGCGACTACCTGGACACCCTGATCATGGATGCCAGCGAGGACATCCGTTATCACGACCCCGATCTGAAGGTTCCTGAAGATCCCAACGAGATCGACACCGTCGCCATGAACCGGGTCGTGGCGGCGCTCAATGCGATCCGCATGAACGACCCCGACCGCCTCGGCGACTGGTTCGGCCGCTTCATCACCACCTATCGCGCCGCCGGCGAAGTCACCGCCAATGGCGAGCCGTTGCCGCGTGAAGAGATCGAGTCCGCCCTGGCAGGCGGCTTCGTGCTCGGCCGCCATCCCTGGGCCCGACTGGCCTGGCGTCGGGCCAGCCGCGGGGCCAGCCTGTACTGCAGCGGGATCGAGTTCGCCCTGTCGGTGAAGGACGCGCAGGCGCTGGCCGCGCTGGAGCAGCTGGATGCCGGCAGCTACAGCAGGCTGTCCCCCAAGGGCCGCACTGCCGTGCAGGACCTGGTCGCGGGCGGCTACTACCAGCTGGTCGATCCCAGCGGCTTCGACGAACAGGACGACATTGAAGAGGGCTACGAGATCGTCGACGCCACCGAATCCGTCGAGGTGCTGAAAGACGCCGATCTGGAAGCCGACGTCCACGAAGTCACCATCCACGAGGACGGGGTTGAAGTGATCGTCGACTTCGACGACAGCGACGACACCGACGCGCCGCGCGGCTGACATGGACCGCGCCGGCAACCCGCTGCTGCCCGACCTGGCCCGCCTGTTGAGTGGGGCAGCCAGCGTCGACACGGCCGAGCAGGCCGTGTCGATCACGACGGCGTTGGTGCAGCGGGCCCGTCGCCAGCTGTGGATCCACAGCCGCGTTCTCGACCCCGGCCTGCTGGATGCCCCGCCGGTGCTGGAGGCGCTGCGCCGGTTCGCGACTGCCCGCCACGACAAGCAGGCCTGCCTGATCGTCCACGACGCCAGCGCCATTGCCAGCGCCGGCTCGCCCCTGCTGGGGCTGATCCAGCGGCTGCCGACCGTGTTCCGGGTCCGCCAGGTCACCGACCCGATCGACCGGGCGGTGGCCTCGGCCTGTCTGCTCAACGATGTGGGCGACTACTACTTTCGTCTGAGCGGGCATCGTCCCGACGGCGAAGCCGGCCTCGCGCAACCGGCACGTTCGCGGCCGTTGCAGGACGGTTTGCAGCGCGTATGGGAACGTTCGCGCGATTGCAGCGAATTGCGCGCCCTCGGCCTGTAGTCCCGAAGACCAGGCCAAACCTGTCTGGGAATGACACCGCAGGCCCCGGAAAGTCCCGTTTGCTGCCCCTTCCTGTCCTGATGGGGGTACAATTTGGTGGTTAGATACCGCCCGCGCAGGGCTATTCACATTTCTCCTGCCGGATCATCGAAGCCTTACCCCCACAAGCGAATCCGACCCTCCATCGTGGACAATCTACTGAAGCAGTTTGCGCAGTCTTCGCAGCTCGCCGGCGGCAACGCCTCCTATGTCGAGGATCTGTACGAGCAGTACCTCGTTTCTCCGGACAGTGTCGATCCCAAATGGAAGACCTACTTCGACGGCTTCAAGGGCCGTGAAGCCGGTGACATTCCGCACTCGGCGGTCATTGCCCACATTGCCGACGCCGCCAAGGACGCCCTCAAGGCCGGTACCGGCGCTGGCGCTGGCGACGAACGCGAGCGCAATGTCGGTCGTCTGATCACTGCCTACCGTTCGCGCGGTCACCTGGACGCCAAGCTCGACCCGCTGGGTCTGGCCCAGGCCGTGAACTCGCCCGATCTGGGCCTGCCCTTCCACAGCCTGTCCGAGGGCGACCTCAACGCCGAGTTCAGCACCGGCGGTGTCGGTGGCCAGCCGCGCATGAAGCTGCGCGACCTGCTGGCGCGCCTGAAAGCAACCTACACCGGCTCGATCGGTGCGGAGTTCATGCACATCTCCGAGGTTGAGCAGCGCCAGTGGATCTACCAGCGCCTGGAGCTCGCCGGTGGCAACTACAACCTGGATGCGGACACCAAGCGCCGCACCCTGGAGCGCCTGACCGCCGCTGAAGGCCTGGAACGCTACCTGCACACCAAGTACGTCGGCCAGAAGCGCTTCTCGCTGGAAGGCGGCGACGCCCTGATCCCGATGATGGACACCATCATCCGTGACGCCGGCAAGGACGGGGTCAAGGACGTGGTGATCGGCATGGCCCATCGCGGCCGCCTGAACGTGCTGGTCAATACCCTGGGCAAGAACCCGCGCAAGCTGTTTGACGAGTTCGAAGGCAAGTTCGAGCACGACGAGCATGCCTCGGCCGGTGACGTGAAGTACCACATGGGCTTCTCGGCCGACGTTGCCACCGATGGCGGCCCGGTCCACCTGGCACTGGCGTTCAACCCGTCGCACCTGGAAATCGCCGACCCGGTGGTCGCCGGTTCCGTGCGTTCGCGCCAGGAACGCCGCAAGGACACCGCGCGCAAGCAGGTCATGCCGATCCTCATCCACGGTGACGCGGCCTTCTCCGGCCAGGGCGTGGTCATGGAGCTGTTCCAGATGTCGCAGGCCCGCGGCTTCGCCGTTGGCGGCACCGTGCACATCGTGGTCAACAACCAGGTCGGTTTCACCACCTCCAACCCGCAGGACACCCGCTCCACCCGTTACGCGACCGACGTGGCCAAGATGATTGCCGCCCCGGTCCTGCACGTGAACGGCGACGATCCGGAAGCGGTGGTGTTCGCGGCCAAGCTGGCATTTGATTTCCGCCAGAAGTTCAGCAAGGACGTGGTCATCGACCTGATGTGCTACCGCCGCTGGGGCCACAACGAAGCCGACGAACCGGCGATCACCCAGCCGCTGATGTACCAGGTCATCCGCAAGCACCAGACCACCCGCGAGCTGTACGCCGCGCAGCTGGAGCAGGCCGGCGTCATCGCCGCCGGTGCCGGCAAGGCCATGGTCGATGCCTACCGCGAGAAGCTGGACGCCGGTGAAGTGACCACCGAGCTGGCCAAGGTCGAAAAGACCCCGCCGACCAGCCCGTTGTTCGTGGACTGGCCGAAGCTGCTGGAAGGCAAGCTGTCCGACCCGGTTTCGACCAAGGTCGAGATGGGCAAGCTCAAGCAGCTGGCCGAGATGATCAACACCGTGCCGGCGGAAGTGGAACTGCACTCACGCGTGGCCAAGGTGTACGACGACCGTCGCAAGATGGCCGCCGGCGAGATCCCGGGCGACTGGGGCTTCGCGGAAAACCTCGCCTACGCCACGCTGCTCGACGAAGGCCACGCCATGCGCCTGGTCGGCCAGGACGTAGGCCGCGGCACCTTCACCCACCGTCACGCGATCCTGCACGACCAGAAGACCGACAACTACTACCTGCCGCTGCGGCAGCTGGTGGATTCGCCGGAAAAGGTCGCGGTGATCGATTCGCTGCTCAGCGAAGAAGCCGTGATGGCCTATGAGTACGGCTTCTCGACCACCGACCCCAACACCCTGTGCATCTGGGAAGGCCAGTTCGGCGACTTCGCCAACGGTGCCCAGGTGGTCATCGACCAGTTCATCGCCGCAGGTGAAGCCAAGTGGGGCCGTATCTCCGGCCTGACCCTGCTGCTGCCGCACGGCTATGAAGGCCAAGGTCCGGAGCACAGCTCGGCGCGCCTGGAGCGCTTCCTGCAGCTGTGCGCGCTGGAGAACATGCTGGTGGTGGTGCCCTCCACCCCGGCCCAGGCCTTCCACATGCTGCGTCGCCAGCTGTGCATGACCACCCGCAAGCCGCTGGTGGTGATGTCGCCGAAGTCGCTGCTGCGCCACAAGCTGGCCGTGTCGACCCTGGACGAACTGGCCAATGGCGAGTTCCAGCACCTGATCGGCGACGCCAACGCGGATGCCAGGAAGGTCAAGCGCGTGGTGCTGTGCTCGGGCAAGGTCTACTACGACCTGCTCGAAGACCAGACCAAGCGTGGCCAGGACGACGTTGCCATCATCCGCGTGGAACAGCTGTATCCGTTCCCGCGCGCGCTGCTGGCTGCCGAACTGAAGAAGTACGGCAAGGCCACCGACGTGGTGTGGACGCAGGAAGAACCGCAGAACCAGGGTGCGTGGTACCAGATCCGCCACCACCTGCAGTTCTGCCTGGCCGAAGGCCAGAACCTGCACTACGCCGGTCGCGCGCGCTCGGCTTCGCCGGCCGCCGGTCACATGGCTGACCACATCATCGAACAGCAGAAGCTGGTCGCCGATGCCCTGGTCAACCCGTTCAACGACGTTGTCGCTGAATAACCCCCACTCATTTCTAGAAAAGACAAATCAGGAAGCTCCCGCATGGCCACCGAAGTCAAAGCCCCGGTACTGCCCGAATCCGTCGCCGACGGCACCATCGCCACCTGGCACAAGAAAGTCGGCGATGCCGTCAAGCGCGATGAAAACCTGCTGGATCTGGAAACCGACAAGGTCGTTCTGGAAGTGCCGTCGCCGGTTGATGGCGTGCTGAAGGAAATCAAGTTCGACGTGGGTGCCACCGTGACCTCCAGCCAGGTCGTGGCGATCATCGAGGAAGGCGCGGTTGCCGCGGCTCCGGCTCCGGCTGCGGAAGCGCCGAAGGCAGAAGCCCCGAAGGCGGCGGCTCCGGCCGCTGCCGCCGCTCCGGCTCCGGCTGCCAAGTCGGCCGCCGATGCCCTGCCCCCGGGTGCCCGCTTCACCGCCATCACCGAAGGCGTGAACCCGGCCGACGTCGACGGCACCGGCCGTCGCGGCGCGGTGACCAAGGAAGACATCGTCAACTTCGCCCGTAACGGCGGTGCCGGCAAGGCTGGCGGCGCACGTCCGGAAGAACGCGTGCCGATGACCCGCATCCGCAAGCGCATTGCCGAACGCCTGATGGAGTCGAAGAACTCCACTGCCATGCTGACCACCTTCAACGAAGTCGACCTGAGCAAGGTCTCGGCTGCGCGCAAGGAACTGCAGGACGAGTTCGTCAAGGCGCACGGCATCAAGCTGGGCTTCATGAGCTTCTTCGTGAAGGCCGCCGCCAACGCGCTGCAGCGCTTCCCGCTGGTCAATGCCTCGATCGATGGTGACGACATCATCTATCACGGCTACGCCGACGTCTCGATTGCCGTGTCGACCGAAAAGGGTCTGGTGACCCCGGTGCTGCGCAACGTCGAGCGCATGTCGTTCGCCGACATCGAAAAGACCATTGCCGAGTACGCCAAGAAGGCGCGCGACGGCAAGCTGGGCCTGGACGAACTGCAGGGCGGCACCTTCACCGTGACCAACGGCGGCACCTTCGGTTCGCTGCTGTCCACCCCGATCATCAACCCGCCGCAGAGTGCCATCCTGGGCATGCACGCCATCAAGGAGCGTCCGATCGCCCAGAACGGCCAGGTCGTGATCGCACCGATGATGTACCTGGCGCTGTCCTACGACCACCGCATCATCGACGGCAAGGACTCGGTGCAGTTCCTGGTGGACATCAAGAACCAGCTGGAAAACCCGGGCCGCATGCTGTTCGGCCTGTAAGACCTTCCCGCCCCTCCGTGCGTTGCGCGGAGGGGTTCTGGTAAAGCAACAAGGAACTATCAATGGCTGAACAATTCGACGTCGTCGTCATCGGTGCCGGCCCGGCCGGCTACCATGCCGCCATCCGTGCCGCCCAGCTGGGCCTGAATACCGCCTGCATCGACGCCGCACTGGGCAAGGACGGCAAGCCGGCCCTGGGTGGCACCTGCCTGCGAGTGGGCTGCATTCCGTCCAAGGCGCTGCTGGACTCCTCGCGCCAGTACTGGAACATGGGCCACATCTTTGGCGACCACGGCATCAGCTTCAAGGACGCCAAGATCGACGTCGAAGCGATGGTGGGCCGCAAGGACAAGATCGTAAAGCAGTTCACCGGCGGCATCGGTATGCTGTTCAAGGCCAACAAGGTCACCGCCTACTACGGTTTCGGTGAGCTGCAGCCGGGCAAGATCGTCAAGGTCACCCAGCACGACGGCACCGTCGTGGAACTGGCCGGCACCAACATCATCATCGCCGCCGGTTCGGACTCGATCGAACTGCCGTTCGCCAAGTTCGATGGCGAAACCATCGTCGACAACGTCGGCGGTCTGGACTTCACCGAAGTGCCGGCCCGTCTGGCCGTCATCGGCGCCGGCGTGATCGGCCTGGAACTGGGCAGCGTGTGGAAGCGCCTGGGTTCGGAAGTGACCATTCTGGAAGCGCTGCCGGACTTCCTGGCCGCTGCTGACGCCGAAGTGGCCAAGGTGGCTGCCAAGGAATTCAAGAAGCAGGGTCTGGACATCCGCCTGGGTGCCAAGGTCTCCAAGGCCGAAGTCACCGGCAAGGGCAAGAAGAAGGAAGTCGCCCTCACCTACGCTGACGCCGAAGGCGAAAAGAGCCTCACCGTCGACAAGCTGCTGGTCGCCGTGGGCCGTCGTGCCGCCACCAAGGGCCTGCTGGCCGAAGGTACCGGCGTGAAGATCAACGAACGCGGCCAGATCGAAGTCGATGCCCACTGCCACACCGGCGTGGACGGCATCTGGGCGGTCGGTGACTGCGTGCGTGGCCCGATGCTGGCGCACAAGGGCTTCGAGGAAGGCATCGCCGTGGCTGAGCTGATCGCTGGCCTGCCGGGTCACGTCAACTTCGACACCATTCCGTGGGTGATCTACACCGAGCCGGAGCTGGCCTGGGTCGGCAAGACCGAGCAGCAGCTGAAGGACGAAGGCATTCCGTACAAGGCCGGCAGCTTCCCGTTCGCCGCCAACGGCCGCGCTGTCGCCATGATCGAGCCGGCAGGCTTCGTGAAGGTGCTGGCCCATGCTGAAACCGACCGCATCCTCGGCATGCACCTGGTCGGTGCCAACGTCTCCGAGCTGGTGCACGAAGGTGTGCTGACCATGGAGTTCAGTGGTTCGGCCGATGACCTGGCCCGCATCTGCCACGCGCACCCGTCGCTGTCGGAAGTGGTCCACGACGCCGCCATGGCGGTCAGCAAGCGCGCCATCCACAAGGCCAATTGACCCGTCATTGTGTGAGGTAACAAAAAACCCCGCCTCGGCGGGGTTTTTTGTAGGTGATTGATGGTTCCGGATTGACCGTAGAGCCACGCCCTGCGTGGCTTCGCGGTGTCCGATCGTCCGTAGTGACGCGCCATGCGCGTCATCGCGTTTCGTGCCCCATGCCACACAGCCACGCAGGGGGTGGCTCTACGGCTCCCTATGAATTACGCCATCGCGCGCCCGCCCAGAACCCGCGCCGGCAGCATGAACAGCGCGTGCAGGAAGGCAAACAGCGCCGAGAAGGTGATCCCGACCAGCCGGAACGGCAGGCTCAGCAGCCACACCAGCGGCCACAGCATCAAGGCCAGGATCGCCAGCGGCCAGCACAGCACGAACAGCAGGCACCACACACCGAGCGCGAACAGGGTCTTCATGAGGGGGCTCCTTGCGCGGCGGCATGCCGCGTGGAATTACGGTGCCGCCCTGCACCCGCCCGGGGCAAGGGGTTTGCGACGAAACCCCGAATTGGCCGATGAAGGCCCCGTACCGACCAACGGTCGGTACCTACTGGTAGCGCACGCAACGAGCGGCATCGCCGCGAGTAACGTCGCATCGCGACGGCCCCGAAGGGGTGCCCGGCATTGACGGGCATACCGTTGGTCGTGCGGCCGACATCATTCGAACGAACCCACCGAATCGTGCGACAGGTTGTCGAACCGGGTGTACTCACCGAAGAACTTCAGCTTGCACGAGCCGGTCGGGCCGCCTCGGTGTTTGCCGATGATGATCTCGGCCAGGCCCTTGTCCGGCGAGTTTTCCTTGTTGTAGTAGTCGTCGCGGTAGATGAACACGATCATGTCCGCATCCTGCTCGATTGCGCCGGATTCGCGAAGGTCGGCCATCACCGGGCGTTTGTCCGTACGCGTTTCCAGCGAGCGGTTCAGCTGCGACAGCGCGATCACCGGCACGTTCAACTCCTTGGCCAGGCCCTTGAGCGAACGCGAGATCTCCGAGATTTCGGTGGCGCGGTTTTCGCTGTTGCCGGGCACGCTCATCAGCTGCAGGTAGTCGATCACGATCAGGCCCAGGTCGTGCTCGCGCTTGAGGCGGCGACACTTGGAGCGCAGCACTTCCGGCGACACACCGGGGGTGTCGTCGATGAATATCTTGGTTTCCTTCAGCATGCGGATCGCACCGGTGACGCGGCTCCAGTCCTCGTCTTCCAGCTGGCCGGTACGCAGGCGCTGCGCGTTGATGCGGCCGTTGGACGAGATCAGGCGCATCGCCAGCTGCGAGGCTGACATTTCCATCGAGAACACCGCCACGCCCTTCTTCGACTTGATCGCTGCATATTCAGCAATGTTCAAGGCGAATGTGGTCTTGCCCATGGCCGGTCGCGCGGCCAGGATGATCAGGTCGGTCGGCTGCAGGCCTGCGGTCATCGCGTCGAAGTCGGCGTAGCCGGTTGGCAGGCCGGTGATGTTGCCGCCGTTCTCGAAGCGGTTGCGCAGCTCCTCGAAGGCGTCCTTCAGTGCGCCCGGCATCGCCACGAAATCGGTGCGGCCGCGTGCGCCCTGCTCGGCAATGGCGAACACGGACTTTTCCGCTGCGGAAAGCAGTTCCGAGCTGTCGCGCCCTTCCGGCTGGAAACCGTCATTGACGATGTCCGTGCCGACCTGGATCAGCTGCCGCAGCACCGCCTTGTCGCGCACGATCTCGGCGTAGGCGGCGATGTTGGCCGCCGACGGCGTGGTGCTGGCCAGCTCAATCAGATAAGCCCCGTCGCCGACCAGCTCCAGCTTGCCCTGCGATTCGAACCACTCGCCCAGGGTGACCGCGTCGAACGGGCGGTCGCGCTCGGACAGCTCGCGGATCGCCCGGTAGATCATCTGGTGGTCACGACGATAGAAGTCGGTCTCGTTGAGCTGGTCGTTGACCCGGTCATAGCTTTCCGGGGCCAGCATCAGCCCCCCCAGCACCGCCTGCTCGGCCTCGATCGAATGCGGCGGCACGCGCAGCTGGTCGATACGCGATTCGTCGCGTTCGAAGCGGTCGCCGCGTTCTTTGCGGTCGTTACGGAAGCCGGAGCGGGCAGACATGTAGGAGGGGATTCCTGCGGCGTGGAGCGTGCTACATGGTACCGCCAACCGCCCGGTACAACCGGGATAACCTTGTGGATAAGCAGTGGACCGCCTGGGGACGCACTCAACCTTGGCGGTGTGTGGCGATCCACGCCAGGAACTTGTCGGTGAACCCCTGCAGGAAGCCCCGCGTGCTGTCGTTGCCAATCTCGCCGTCGGCGTCAATCAACCCCTCCTTGAAGTGCAGGAACACCTCCGGCTGGCCCAGCACCGGCATGTCCAGGTAGGCCAGCACGTTGCGCAGGTGCTGCTGGGCCAGCGCGGTGCCGATCACGCCGATGGAAGCACCGACCACGGCGGCGGGCTTGCCGGCGAAGGCGCTGTCGCCGTATGGGCGCGAGGCCAGGTCGATGGCGTTCTTCAGCACGCCCGGGATCGAGCGGTTGTATTCGGGGGTGACGAACAGGACCGCATCGGCGCTGCGGATCTGCTCTTTCAGGCGCACGCCTTCAGCCGGGTAGTGTTTGTCGAAGTCCTGGTTGTACAGCGGCAGGTCGCCGATCTGCACGTAGTCGAAGGTGGCCTTGCTGCCGGCGAGTTTTTCCAGCGCGTGGGCCAGGGCGAGGTTGTGCGAGCCGGTGCGCAGGCTGCCGACGAGGACGGCGATCTTGGGGGTGGCCATGGGGGATGTCTCCTGTCGAGGGAATCCCCAGCGTAGAGCCACGCCCTGCGTGGCTTCGTGAACGTGTCCGGCACCGCGATGACGCGCATGGCGTTGTTCACGGGCGCAGGATCATGGCGTTGACACGCATGGCGTGTCACTACGACCCTTGGTCGCTCGATCAGGGTCAACCGTGTGCTACGGCCGCCCGCGCCTGCTTCCAATGCGCCTGCCAGGCCTGGAACATCAGCACGTTCCACAAATGGGTGTGCCACTTGCGCTCGCCCTGCTGGAACTGCTGCCACAACGGCGCGACTGCATTCACCTGGAACACGCCCTCGCCCGCCAGACGCGTCGGATCCAGCAGGTCGTCGGCCCAGCCGCGTAGATCCCCCTTCAACCACGCACTCACCGGCGCGCCAAAGCCGCGCTTGGGCCGATGCACCATGTCCTGCGGCACATAACGGCCCAGCACCCGCTTCAGCAGGTATTTGCTGACCCCATCACGCTGCTTCAGATGCAACGGCAACGACCACGCGAACTCGGCCACCCGCCAGTCCAGCAGCGGCGCACGCGCCTCCAGACTGACTGCCATGCTGGTGCGGTCGACCTTGCACAGCAGGTCATCGGGTAGATAGGTGCTGAAATCGGCCAGCATCATCGCGTCGGCCGGCGAACCGGCACCATGCAACGGATCGGCCAGATCATAGAAACTGCCCGCGCCCTTGGCACCGATGACTGCTGCAACCGGGTCGCGCCAGCGCGAAATGCGGTTGCGGTACACGTCGCCGATACCACGTGCGCCGGTTTCGGCCAGCAATGCGGCCAACCCGCCGGTCCGCGAAGCCTCGCCCTGGGTGTGCGCATGCGCGGCCATCCAGCGCCGCAGCGGGGCCGGCACACGGCCGAGCAGACTCCAGTTGCGCAGCGCACGCTGGTAGCGGCTGTAGCCGAAGAACAGCTCGTCGCCGCCATCGCCGGACAGCGCCACCGTCACCGAACCGCGGGCCAGCTTCGCCACCAGCGCAGTGGGCACCTGCGAGGCGTCGGCGAACGGTTCGTCGAACATCGACGGCAGTTGCGGCACCACCGCCAGCGCGTCCGCACCGCTGACATACAGCTCGGTGTGGTCGGTCCCCAGATGCCCGGCCAGCGCTTTGGCCAGCGGCGCTTCGTCATGGTCCGAGCCGTCGAAGCCAATGCTGAAACTGTGAATCGGGCTGGACGACTGCGCCTGCATCAGCGAGGCCACCACCGATGAATCGGTGCCGCCCGACAGAAAAACCCCCACGGGAACGTCAGCCACCATCCGCAGCCCCACCGCATCGCGCAGCAGGCCGTCGAGCTGGAACTCGGCATCGTCGTCGCTGCCGGCGAAGGGGGCCGCCAGCGCATGCTGCATGCGCTCACGCGCATTCCAGAACGGCACCTGCTGCTGGTCGGGGCGATGTGCGTGCGCACCGGCCGCCACCGCCGCTGCATCCAGGCGCAGCACCCGCCCCGGCATCAGCTTGAAGCAACGCTCATGGATGCAGTGCGGGGCCGGAATGTAGTCCAGGCGCATCAGCAACGTCAGGGCATCACGATCCACGTCGTTGTCGAACTGCGGGTGCTGCCACAGCGCCTTCAGCTCCGAACCGAACACCAGCGTGTCGCCGGCCCAGCCGTAGTAAAGCGGTTTCTTGCCGACCCGGTCGCGGGCCAGCCACAGGCACTGCCCAGTGCGGTCCCACAGTGCGATGGCGAACATGCCGTTGGCCCGCTGCAGGGTCTCGTCCACGCCCCAGGCGACGAAGGCGGCCAGCAGCACCTCGGTGTCCGAATGCCCGCGGAACGCATGCCCCAGCGCCTCAAGTTCAGCGCGCAGCGCGGCGAAGTTGTAGACCTCGCCGTTGTAGGCCAGCACATACCTTCCATCCACCGAGGCCATCGGCTGATGGCCCAGTGGCGACAGGTCGAGGATGCTCAGGCGGCGATGCGCCAGGGCGATGCCGGCAGCGGCATCGGCCCATACCCCGCGATCATCCGGACCCCGGTGCAGCAGGGCGTCGCCCATCTGCCCCGCGTGGTGTTCCAGTACGGCCTGCTCCGTTGCCGGAGCCGCCAACAGCATGCCTGCCAATCCACACATCAGTCAGTGTTCCTGCGCCAACACCCGCGCGGCGCTTACCAGTGCATTGTCGCTTGGAAGCACGCACATTGCTGCCCCCGCCAGCGGGGTGTAGGTATCGGCCCCGCTCACCCGCTGCATGGGCAGGTGGCCCAGGCCGGCCTCGACCAGCGCGGTGATTACCCCCTCGCCGACCCCGGCACTGTGCCGGCCCTCGTCCACCACCAGCACCCGCTGTGCATCGGCGGCCTGTGCCGCAATGAAGCCAGCGTTGAGCGGCACCAGCCAGCGCAGGTCCACCACCCGCACCTGCCAGCCGTGCGCTTGGCCAATGCGGACTGCCGCCCGCAGGCTCATCGGAACGCCGTTGCCGTAGGTGAAGATCACCAGGTCGCTGGCGTCCGCGTGATACACCCTGCCCTCTCCGAGCACCAGCGCCTGGTCCGGCGGCGGGTACGCAAACATCCACTGGCCATCGCCCGGCGCATGCAGGTCCTTGGTCATGTACAGCGCAATCGGCTCCAGGAACACCGCGACGCGCCCGTCCACCTGCGCCAGAGCGGCCAGGGTCCGCAGCATCATCGCCGCATCGTCGCCGCGCGAGGGGCAGCCGACCACCAGCCCCGGGATATCGCGCAGGGCGGCAATCGAGTTGTCGTTGTGGAAGTGGCCGCCAAAGCCCTTCTGGTAACCCAGCCCGGCGATGCGCACCAGCATGGGGTTGCGGTACTGGTTGTTGGAGAAGAACTGCAGCGAGCAGGCCTCCCCACGCAACTGGTCGGCCGCATTGTGCAGGTAGGCCAGGTACTGGATCTCCGGAATCGGCAGCATGCCCAGGTTGGCCAGACCCTGTGCCATGCCCAGAATCATGGTTTCATCCAGCAGCGTGTTGAACACACGGCGCGGGCCGAACGCCTTCAACAATCCCTTGCTGACCGTGTACACCCCACCCTTCTGCGCCACGTCCTCGCCGAACAGCAGCGCGGCCGGGTACTTGCACAGCAGATCGTGCAGCGCTTGATTGATCTGCACGGCAAGGTGCCGGGGCGGCTGCAGTTCGGGCAGCTGCGCCGCGCCGCCGAAGGCCTGCTCACGCTCCTCCGCCAGTGCCGGGCGGGTGGCTTCGGCATGTACGGCACCGGGCGTGTAAGGTGCCAGTGGCGCGACGATGTCGTCGAGCGTGTCCAGCTTGGGACGCGCGTCAGCCGCTTCGGCAGCGGCGAAACAGCGCGCGCGGATCGCCTCGTAACGCTCCAGAAGGCCTTCGGCGCTCAGCCAGCCAGACTGCAGTGCAATCTGCGCGGAGCGCAACAGCGGGTCGGTTGCCTCGGCCGCACATAGTTCCGCCAGGGGTCGCCACTCGATCTCGAAATCGGTCCCGGCATGGCCCATCAGCCGCGTGGTGCGCAGATGCAGGAAGGTTGGCCGGCGCGTATAGCGGCAGTGCTCCAGCGCACGCACGACCTCGGCGTGGCCCTCGGCCAGATCCAGGCCATCGGCGTGGAAGTAATCCAGACCCGGACGATGGCTGAAGCTGTCGGCAATCCAGCCGGTGGGGGTTTTCACCGAAATGCCGATGCCGTTGTCCTCGCACACGAACAGAATCGGCGCGGGCAAGCGCTGGTAGGCCGCCCAGGCGGCGGTATTGAACGCGGTCTGCGCGGTGGCATGGTTGGCCGAGGCATCGCCGAACGAGCAGATCACCACGCTGTCTTCCGGAATCGGCAGCGTATGGCCGATACGGCGCGCGCTTTCGATGGCCAGCGCGGTGCCCAGCGCCTTGGGCAGGTGCGAGGCGATGGTCGAGGTCTGCGGCAACACCCACAGCGGCTTGCTGCCCCACACCTTGTGCCGGCCGCCGCTGGCCGGATCGTCGCGGCTGGCGGCGAACGACAGTGCCGCATCCATCACCGGGTCCATGCCCGGGAGCTGGCGGAAGCGTTCGGCCATGAACGCGCCGGAACGGTAATGCAGGAAGGCCGGATCGGTATGCCGCGCCGCGCGTGCCACCAGCGCATTGCCCTCGTGCCCGGACGAGCCGATGGTGTAGAAGACTTTGTTCTGTACCCGCAGCACCCGTGCCATCAGGTCCAGGTGGCGGCTGATCAGCTGGGACTCGAACAGCGCATCGAAGCCGGCCGCATCCAGCGTGCTGCCAGGCAGAATCGATTCGTGCGGGGCCGGGCGGGCGGCGGCCTGTCCTTGCCAGTGGCGGACGAACTCGATGAAATTGGTGTCGCAGATTTCAGCGCGGTTGAGGCCCTTCATGCGGGCCGGAATCGGATCGGGAACCACGGCAAACATCCATCACCCTCCGTGACGTGTTGCGGACGTAGACGACCTTTCGCCGCATCAGGCCATAGGGGATTCGGGTTTGCCAAGAGCAGGCGCAACAAAAAAGGCCGGGGGCGTGCGCCCCCGGCCCTTCTTTTCAAACCATCAGTTCGACACGGCTGCCGTCTGGGTGACCAGCTGGCCATCCACCACCGGCAGGCGGTCGCTGGCCGGCTTGTTGTCCATCTTCACGGTCTTTTCCACGCCATCGTAGCGGTAGGTGACGTTGTAGCCGGTCACCTGGTCGGTGGTGCCCATGGCAATGCGGTTGCCGGGCTTGCTGGCCATGCGCATGGTGCCGGTGGTGCCGTCTTCATTGCGGTAGGTCACGTTGTAACCGGTGACCTTGGTCGATTCAGACGTAGCGGTTTCGGTATGGCACTGGCGCTCGGTGCGGTTGACCACGCGGCCACCGACATGGCGCTTGTCGACCTGGTTTCCGATCAGGCCACCGGCCACGGCACCGGCTGCGGTGGCGGCCTTCTTGCCGTTGCCGCCGCCCACCTGGTTGCCGAGCAGGCCACCGATGACCGCACCCGCCACGGTGCCGCCGACATTGCCGTCGCGCTCCGGCAGGCGCTCCTGCACCACCACGTCCTGGCAGACCTCATGCGGGGTCTGGGTGGTGGAGGTTTCGCGCACCGGCTCGGTGCCGATCACGGTGGCGTAGGCCTTTTCCTTCCTGGTCAGCGGATCGACCTTGACCACGTCGGCATATTCCAGCCCGCGCGGCGCATCCACCGGCACCGCGTCAGACGCGGCACCGTCATTGGCCAGCGGCGTGGTGTCCAGAGTCGGGCGGGTCTGGGAGGCGATCACCGGGTCAGCGGAGTTGCCACTTTTCATGAAGGCGGCAGTGGCGATGCCACCCACCAGCAGGGCACCTGCAGCGACCAGAGCAGTAGTAGTTGTGCTTTTCATTTCCGACTCCCTGCGGACGATCCGCAACGTTCTTGGTGAGGATTCCAGCATGCAACACCTGAACGGAATCTCCACATGACGCTTACAGCCGCATCGCCCATTCAGGTTCTGTCTTTCTACGGCGCGTGATAGCGTTTACAGCATTACTGGAGGACTCCGCGATGGCCAATCCCCTGCTGCTTCCGATCGTCAACTGGGCGCGTCGGCTGCGCTACCCCACCCTGTTCAAGATCACTGCGGCGCTGTTCGCGCTGACCTTGTTCATTCCGGACCCGGTGCCGTTCGTGGACGAGATCCTGTTCGCGCTGGGCACCCTGCTGCTGGCCAACTGGAAGCGTCGCAGTGACGACCTGCCGCCCACCCTGCCAACCCCGCCGCGCGCGTGATCCTGTTCGACAGCCACTGCCATCTGGATGCGGATGAATTCGATGCTGACCGCGCCGAGGTGATCGCGCGCGCGCAGGCCGCGGGCGTGCGTGCGCAGGTGCTGCCGGCAGTGACTGCGGCGAGCTGGCCCAAGCTGCGCGACACCAGCCTGCTCGCTGATGGCCTGTACCCGGCGTATGGCCTGCATCCGATGTTTCTCGACCAGCACCGCCCGGAGCACCTGGAACAGTTGCGGGAATGGATCACGCAGGAGCGACCGTGCGCGGTCGGCGAATGCGGCCTGGATTTTTTCGTGGAAGGACTGGATGTCGAGCAGCAGCAGTTCTACTTCGTCGAACAGCTGAAGATCGCGCGCGAGTTCAAGCTGCCGGTGATCGTGCATGCGCGGCGTGCGGTGGATGCGGTGATTGCTGCCATCAAGCAGGTCGGCGGGCTGCGCGGCGTGGTGCACAGCTTCCCCGGCAGTCCCGAGCAGGCCGATCAGCTGCACAGACTGGGCTTCCTGCTCGGCCTGGGAGGACCGTTGACCTATGAACGCGCGCAGCGGCTGCGTCGGCTGGTGGCGCAGATGCCATTGGAACAGTTGCTGCTGGAGACGGATGCACCGGATCAGCCGGATGCCGGCATTCGTGGGGAACGAAATGAGCCGGCCAGGCTGGCCGTGATTTTGGAGACCGTGGCAGAACTGCGCGGGGAGCCGGCGGAGGTGATTGCGGCGCAGACCACGGCCAATGCCAGGCAGCTGTTCGCCATCCCGTAGAGCCACGCCCTGCGTGGCTGCGTCCCCGTCTGACACCGCGAGGCCACGCAGGACGTGGCTCTACGTCGGCGACGGCATCGGGTTGATCGTCAGGCCCGCTTCTTCAGCAGCATCTCCAGCGCCTTGCCCACCGCCGCAAACGCGAACGCGCCGGTGATATGCGTGGCCGCACCCAGCCCGGCACCGCAATCCAGTTTCAGCGCGGCATCCGCCCCCAGCTGCGGTCGCAGCCCGCACACGCTGCCGTCGGCCTGCGGATACTTCACGTTTTCCAGCGAATAGATCGCCGGCACGCCGAAGTAACGCGAGGCGTTCTTGGGGAAGTTGAAGTCACTGCGCAGCTTCTTGCGGATCAGCGCCAGCATGGCGTCGTGTTCGGTGCGCGAGACGTCGCGCACCCGCACCAGGGTCGGGTCGGTACGACCGCCAGCGGCACCGACGGTCAAAATCGGCAGCTTGCGCCGGCGGCACCAGGCGATGGTTTCCACTTTCACCCGGAAGCTGTCGCAGGCATCAATCACCAGATCGAACCCACGATCAAGCAGCGCTTCCATATTGCTCACGGTCAGGAAGGCAGCCACCGGGTCCACGTCGATATCCGGATTGATCGCGCGGCAGCGCTCGGCCATCGCTTCGGCCTTGTTGCGACCATACATGCCGGCCAGCGCAGGCAGCTGCCGGTTGGTATTGGACACGCAGATGTCATCGGCGTCGATCAGGGTCAGGTGCCCCACCGCCGTGCGCGCCAGCGCCTCGACCACCCAGGAGCCGACCCCGCCCATGCCGACCACCGCCACCCGGCGGCGCGACAGCAGGTCCACGGTGCCTACCCCATACAACCGGTCGATGCCGGCAAAGCGCTCACGCAATACGTCGTTCATGCACCGCATTTTAGACGTCCGGATGCACTGATTCATCTGCCAGCCACGAATCCGCGCCGGGATTGGCGTCCTGTTCACACTGCGCAGGACACGATCCCCCCATGCGCACCAGACGCATGCAACCACCCGATCTGGCCAGGAGAACCTTCATGAAGATCCAACTTATTGCTGCCGCTGCCGTGGCCACCGTCGCACTGGCCGGCTGTGCCACCTCCCCGGGTTATGGCGGTGGCGGTTACAACAATGGCGGTTACAACAACGGGTATGGCAACAGCGGCGGCTACAACCAGTCGCGCTGCGCCGACTGCGGCATTGTCACCCGCATCAATACGGTGGCCTCCGGCCGCACCGCCCCCACCGCCACCGGCGCGATCCTGGGCGGCATCGTCGGCGCGGTGGCCGGCCATGAAATCTCCGACCACACCGGCGGCAGCAAGGGCAACCAGAATGTCGCCGCTGCGGCCGGTGCCATCGGCGGCGCGCTGGCCGGCAACCAGATCCAGAAGAATGTAACCAGCGACACCTTCGACATCACCGTGCGCATGGACGATGGCCGCACCATCGTGGTCAACCAGCGCGACCTCGGCGGTATTCGCGAGAATACCTATGTGCGCGTGGTCAATGGCCGGGTGATTCTGCGTTGATTTTCTGGCCTCATGGCAGATAACGAAGAAGGCCCGCTTGCGCGGGCCTTCTTTTTGAAACAGGGAAGATACGGGTTTACAACGGCTCGACTGCGTCCGCCTGCAGGCCCTTCTGGCCCTGCACCACGGTGAAGGAGACCTTCTGGCCTTCCTTCAGGCTCTTGAAGCCCTGGCTCTGGATCGCGCGGAAATGCACGAACACATCTTCGCCGCTTTCGCGGCTGATGAAGCCAAAGCCCTTGGCATCATTGAACCACTTCACGGTACCGGTTTCTTTACCTTCAGCCATCTCACTTACTCCCTGGGGATCTGCTTTGTCGTTGGATACGCCGGTTACGGCGGCTGACAGCAAGGGGGGAAGCGAGGTGCGTAGATGCATCTGGACGGATCTAGCATCATCAGGCCACGATCCACGGTGACCTTGCCAAGCTCAGCGCCTGCAACTTAACCCGGGCAAAATCAAAAAGCAACATATCCAAATCGAATATGTCAACCCTATTTTCCAAACCGTACGGTATAGAATGGACCCTTCATTCATCTTTTACCTGCTAGCGGTTGTCCTGGTGCTGGTGGGGATTGCAGGAATCATCCTTCCTGCCCTGCCCGGTATTCCGCTGGTTTTTGCCGGCCTGCTCGCCGCCGCCTGGACCGACGATTTCCGCCATGTCGGCTGGGTACCGCTGACGGTACTGGCCCTGCTGACCCTGACCTCGTTCGCGGTGGACATCCTGGCGACGGTGGTGGGGGCCAAACGGGTACAAGCGAGCAGCAAGGCGCTGTGGGGCACCTTCATCGGCAGTATCGTCGGGCTGTTTTTCATGCCGATCGGGCTGTTCGCGGGCCCTCTGCTGGGGGCGCTGGCCGGCGAATACTGGCATACCCGCGAACTGGGCCGGTCAACCAAGGTGGGGCTGGCAACGTGGATGGGCATCCTGCTGGGGGTGGCGCTGAAGCTGGCGATCGTGATCGCGATGCTGGGTATCTTCGCGTTCTCGTGGTTCTTCTGACCGGCGCACGGTTCTACCTGCGCGCTGAGTGGCCGGCACCGTATCCGCGCGTTGGCTGGCCGGCACCGCGACCGTGCGTTCGCTGGCCGGCACCGCCACCGTGCGTTCGCTGGCCGTAGAGCCGGGCTTGCCCGGCTGCTGTTGGCGGGAGCCTTCAGGCCAAGAGCAGCCGGGCAAGCCCGGCTCTACGACCACATCGCCATAACTGGTGCAGAATGTGCCGGTTTCCCCCCTTACTGTGCGGCCTGCCCCATGACCACAGCCAGCCCCCGCTCCGCCCTGTTCTGCGCATTAGGCCTGGCCTGCGCCAGCTTCTCCGTTGCCGCACAGGAAGTCGCGCCGACCCCGGCCACGCCGGAGGCGTGCGCCCTGGTCGGTTCCGACGCCGCCCGCCTGGCCTGCTACGACACGCTGTTCCGGCGTGGCGTGCAGACCACCCAGGAAGCCGACGCCGCCGCCATTGCCGCGCAGCAGGCGCGTCGCGAAGAGCGCCAAGCGGCGCGTGAGGCGCAGGCGGAGGCCCCCACCGGCGAGAGGGTCCGGCATCGGCTGGGCGAACTGTTCCAGAACGATGGCCACGAACAGGCGCTGGCCAACGCCGGCAAGGGCTCGCTACTGGACAGCCGCTGGGAACTGGCGCAGGACTCCAAACTGGGCGCGTTCCAGCTGCGCGCCTACAAGCCGGTGTACCTGCTGCCCGCATTCTGGACCAGCGACAAGAACCAGATGCCACAGTCGCCCAACCCCGACAACACCGTCACCACGCCGCAGCAGCTGGACAGCAACGAGCTGAAGTTCCAGCTGAGCTTCAAGACCAAGGTGTGGGAGAACGTGTTCGGCGACAACGGCGACCTGTGGGCAGGCTATACACAGAGCTCGCGCTGGCAGGCCTACAACGCTGACAACTCACGCCCTTTCCGCGAGACCAATTACGAGCCGGAAGTGATGATGATGTTCCGCACCGGCTATTCGATTGGCGGCTGGCGCGGGCGCATGGCCGGTTTGAGCCTGACCCATCAGTCCAACGGCCGCGCAGACCCGCTGTCGCGCAGCTGGAACCGGGTCATCCTCAATGTCGGCCTGGACCGCGAGAACTGGGCATTGGTGCTGCGCCCGTGGTACCGCTTGCCGGAAGACCGCGCGGATGACAACAACCCCGACATTGAGGACTACATGGGCCGTGGCGACGCGGTACTGACCTGGAACCGCAACGGCCATGAAGTCTCACTGATGGCGCGGCATTCGCTGCGCGGCGGCGACCGCTCGCACGGCGCGCTGCAGTTGGACTATGGCTTCCCGATCAGCAACCTGCTGCGGGGGCATATCCAGGTCTTCGATGGCTACGGTGAAAGCATGATCGACTACAACCACAAGGCGACTTACGTGGGTGTCGGCGTCTCGCTGCTGGAGTGGTACTGATGACGGTGACGATCTGGCACAACCCGCGCTGCGGCAATTCGCGTGGTGCGCTGGCGCATATCCGCGAGGCGGGCATCGAGCCGGTGATTCGGGATTACCTGACCGATGTGCCCAGCGAAGCGGAACTGCGCAAGGTGCTGAAGGATTCCGGGCTGCGGGTGATCGAGCTGGTGCGCAGCAAGGAGGTGGTGCTTGACCAATTGGGATTGCACGGCGCTGATGACGCGACGCTGCTGGCAGCGATGCACGAGCATCCGATCCTGATCAATCGGCCGGTGGTGATCACGCCGAAGGGCACGGATCTGTGCCGCCCGCCGGAGAAGGTGCTGGCGTTGTTGTGAGTGTTCGGTGTCGGTGGGTCGCGCGATTTGTAGGGACACGCCATGCGTGTCCGGGCCATTCTCAGCCGCCGCAGCGGGAGGAACACATGCTCAGCTGCTCACCACAGCCCAGTTCCGGCATCCGGTCGGCGCAACTGTTGGCGCTCATGTCGCAGTAGCGCCGTTGTTCCGGGTCTTTGAGTTCGGAGCAGCGACTGGCATTACGCGCCACCTGCGACTCGCACTGTGATAACCGGGTCGAGCGCAGCTCTGCGGCGCAGCGCCGGTAGGTTTCCTGGCACTGGATCGCGCACTGGGCGCTGGCGGTGAAGCCCACGCCGCCGTCGTAGCCCGTGTCCGTGCTACGGCAGGAGGCGAGGCTGAAGAGAATGGCGAAGGCGGCGGCAATGCGGAATCCGTGCATGAGATGCTCCTTGAGTTCCATTGCAGCCTAGCAGATCGCTGTGACACGCATGGCGGGACTACGTGCACAGGAACATGGCTTTGACACGCGTGGCGTGTCACTACGACCCTTGGTCGCTCGGATTTGGGGGTCGCCCGGTGTCGGTGGGT
Source organism: Stenotrophomonas maltophilia (assembly GCA_050983615.1). Taxonomy (GTDB): domain Bacteria; phylum Pseudomonadota; class Gammaproteobacteria; order Xanthomonadales; family Xanthomonadaceae; genus Stenotrophomonas; species Stenotrophomonas maltophilia_AZ. Next base: position 2,759,501 of record CP158958.1, read on the forward strand.
CGGTCGACCTGTAGTGACACGCCATGCGTGTCACCGTGGACCCAAACGAAGACGATCACCGCCAATCAGTGATGTCCTCGCGCCGATACACCTCTGCAAATGCAGGGCGTGCCTTCAACCGATCCGCATACGCCTTCAACTCCGGCCATGTATCCGTCGGCCTTGGCATGTTGCGCGACCAGCGCATCAGCATCGTCAGCATGAAATCCACCACGCTCAGCTGCTCCCCCAGCACATAAGGACCTGCGTCCTGCAGGTGCACGGCAAACTGCTGCCAGGCATTTTCCAGCTGCTCACGGGCATGCGCGCGCACCGCTTCCACGTTGTCCGCGCCGGCCACTTCATCGGCGTAGAACCACGCCCGGTACGCCGGTTGCAGTGTGTTGGCGCACCAGAACATCCAGCGATAGGCCACGCCGCGTTCTGGCGTTCCCGCTGCTGGCAACAGGCCTGCCTGCGGATGGCGGTCGGCCAGGTACAGCGCGATGGCCGCCGCTTCGGTCAGCACCTGCCCATCGATCAGCAGCGTGGGAACGCGGCCGGCGGGATTCAGGGCCAGGTAGTCGAGCGCCTTCTGCTCGCGCGTGTCGAAATCGAGCAGGATCAGTTCGTGTTCGATCTGCAGTTCAAGCAGCAGCCAATGCACCACCAGCGAGGCGGTGCTGCGGGAACCGTAGAGGGTGGTGATCATGGGCGCGGTGCCGGTCGGGACGGGAGCCCGATTATGTGGTTACACCGCGCCCGCCGCGATAGGGTGCGTAGGGACACGCCATGCGTGTCCGCGGGGTACCGGAGACCGCGAGGACACGCATGGCGTGTCCCTACGGTCGGGCCCGGGTTTAGGCGACGACGACCGGAATGCCCGCGATGCGGGCCTGCCACTCGCGTGGGCCGGTGGTGTGCACCGATTCGCCGGTGGAATCCACCGCCACGGTGACCGGCATGTCCTGCACGGTGAACTCGTAGATCGCCTCCATGCCCAGGTCGGCGAAGCCTACGACCTTGGCCGCCTTGATCGCCTTGGACACCAGATAGGCCGAACCGCCCACGGCCATCAGGTAGGCCGACTTGTTGTCGCGGATCGCCTCGATGGCGGCCGGGCCACGCTCGGCCTTGCCGACCATGCCCAGCAGGCCGGTCTGCTCCAGCACTTGACGGGTGAACTTGTCCATGCGCGTAGCGGTGGTCGGACCGGCCGGGCCCACCACTTCGTCGCGCACCGGATCGACCGGGCCGACGTAGTAGATGAAGCGCCCCTTCAGGTCCACCGGCAGCGGCTCGCCCTTGTTGAGCATGTCCACCATGCGCTTGTGCGCCGCGTCGCGGCCGGTCAGCAGCTTGCCGTTGAGCAGCAGGGTCTGGCCCGGCTTCCAGCTGGCCACGTCTTCCGGGGTGATCGTGTCCAGGTCCACGCGCGTGCCCTTGGACGCGTCATAGGTGATCTGCGGCCAGTCTTCCAGCGACGGCGGGTCCAGCATCACCGGGCCACTGCCGTCCAGGGTGAAGTGCGCATGGCGGGTGGCCGCGCAGTTCGGAATCATCGCCACCGGAAGGTTCGCAGCATGGGTCGGGAAGTCCTTGACCTTGATGTCCAGCACCGTGGTCAGGCCGCCCAGACCCTGCGCGCCGATGCCCAGCGCGTTGACCTTGTCATACAGTTCCAGGCGCAGCTCTTCGGCACGGTTGGACGCACCGCGGGCCTTCAGCTCGTTGATGTCAATCGGCTCCATCAGCGATTCCTTGGCCAGCAGCATTGCCTTCTCGGCGGTGCCGCCGATGCCGATGCCCAGCATGCCCGGCGGGCACCAGCCCGCCCCCATGGTCGGCACCGTCTTCAGCACCCAGTCGACGATGGAATCAGACGGATTGAGCATGGCGAACTTGCTTTTGGCTTCCGAACCGCCGCCCTTGGCCGCCACGATCACCTCGACGGTGTCGCCCGGCACGATCTTGACGTTGACCACGCCCGGGGTGTTGTCCTTGGTATTGATGCGCTTGCCGGCCGGGTCGGCCAGCACCGAGGCGCGCAGCTTGTTGTCCGGGTGGTTGTAGGCACGACGCACGCCTTCGTTGGCCATGTCTTCCACGCCCATGGTGGCGTCGTCCCAGCGCACGTTCATGCCGATTTCCAGGAACACGGTGACGATGCCGGTGTCCTGGCAGATCGGGCGGTGGCCTTCGGCGCACATGCGTGAGTTGATCAGGATCTGCGCCATCGCTTCCTTCGCCGCCGGCGATTCCTCGCGCTCGTAGGCGGCGGCAAGGCTCTTGATGTAGTCGACCGGGTGGTAGTACGAGATGTACTGCAGCGCGTCGGCGATGGACTGGATGAGGTCTTCCTGCTTGATCGATGTCACGTAATGCTCGCTTGCTCGGGGCTGGCGGGGGGGGGGTAGCCGCCCATTTTACCCCGCCGGCCCGGCGGAGTTGGGAATGACTCCTGACAACCGGCACCTTCGGTACCGGTTGCCCACGCATTCCACCTTAAACCCCCGCCGTTGGCGCGCCCCCTTACACCCGCCATCCGTGGCGGGTGCCCTTCGGGCCGTTGCTACGCAACGTCAGGGATCGCTCCTGCGATTCCTTCAACAAGAAGGGGGCTCTCCACCAGACGCAATCCGGTAGCGCCGGCCGCTGGCCGGCAACCAGGTCGATCCTACCGAAGCTCATGAGGTTGCCGGCCAGCGGCCGGCACTACCGGGTTGTCACCGGCGGGGCTGGCACAATGGTTGCCATGCCCCCTGCCAACACTGCGAAAAACCCCAGCCTGCGTGAGCGCTTCCAGGCGCTGCGCAACCTGCCGCCGTTCCTGCGCCAGATCTGGCAGGCCAGCCCCTGGCTGGCTACCGCCAGCCTCGGCCTGCGCGTCATCCGCGCGCTGCTGCCGGTGGCGATGTTGTACGTGGGCAAGCTGATCATCGACGCCGCGCTGCTGCTCAGCCGCCACGAAGCCGGCTTCCCTCCGTTCAGCGAAGCCCTGTCCAGTGGCCTGCTCAACCCACTCCTGGTGCTGCTGGCGCTGGAGTTCGGCCTGGCCATCGCCTCGGACCTGCTCGGCCGCATCGTCAGCTACGCCGACAGCCTGCTCTCGGAACTGTTCACCAACGCCACCAGCGTGCGCCTGATGGAGCACGCCGCCGAGCTGGACCTGGAGGATTTCGAAGACCCGGACCTGCAGGACAAGCTGGACCGCGCCCGGCGCCAGACCATGGGCCGGATGAACCTGATGAGCCAGCTGTTCGGTCAGGTGCAGGACGCGATCACCGTGGCCAGCCTGGCGGTCGGCCTGCTGGTGTATGCGCCATGGCTGATCGTGCTGCTGGCGGTGGCGCTGGTGCCGGCGTTCATCGGCGAATCGCACTTCAACGCGGCCGGCTACAGCCTTAACTTCCAGTGGACACCCGAGCGCCGCCAGCTCGACTACCTGCGCCAGATCGGGGCCAGCGTGGAAACCGCCAAGGAAGTGAAGATCTTCAACCTGCACCGTTTCCTGATCGACCGCTACCGTTACCTGGCCGACAAGTTCTTCCAGGCCAACCGCCGGCTGGCGCGCAAGCGGGCGTTCTGGGGCACCCTGCTGGCCGCGCTGGGCACGCTGGGTTACTACACCGCCTATGCCTACATCGCCTGGCGCACCGTGCGTGGCGACTTTTCGATCGGCGACCTGACCTTTCTGGCCGGCAGCTTCCTGCGCCTGCGCCAGCTGCTGGAAGGGCTGCTGATCGGCTTCTCGCAGGTGGCCAGCCAGGCGTTGTACCTGGACGATCTGTTCTCGTTCTTCCAGATCCAACCGGAAATCCATTCGCGCACCGATGCGGTGCCGGTGCCGCAGCCGATCACCCAGGGCTTCGTGTTCGACAACGTCGGCTTCCGCTACCCCGATGCGGAGCGCTGGGCGGTGAGGCATCTGAGCTTTGAGCTGCGCGCGGGCGAGGTGCTGGCGCTGGTGGGCGAAAACGGGGCCGGCAAGACCACGCTGGTGAAGCTGCTGGCGCGGCTGTACGACCCCGACGAGGGCCGCATCCTGCTGGACGGCCGCGACCTGCGCGACTACGACCTGGACGACCTGCGCGCCAACATGGGGGTGATTTTCCAGGACTTCGTGCGCTACAACCTGACCGCCGGCGAGAACATTGGGGTTGGCCTGGTGGGGGCGATGGACGACCAGAACCGGATCCGCGACGCCGCCCGACGCGGGATGGCTGACGAGGTCATTGCCGGGCTGCCCGACGGCTACGACCAGCTGATCGGGCGGCGCTTCAAGCAGGGTGTGGACCTGTCCGGCGGCCAATGGCAGAAGATTGCCATCGCCCGCGCGTACATGCGCGATGCGCAGGTGATGATTCTGGACGAACCCACTGCTGCGCTGGATGCACGGGCCGAATTCGAGGTGTTCCAGCGCTTCAAGGAGCTGTCTGACAATCGAACCGCGGTGCTGATTTCGCACCGGTTCTCATCGGTGCGCATGGCCGACCGGATTCTGGTGCTGGCCGAGGGGCGGCTGGAAGCCAGTGGTACCCATGCTGAACTGATGGTTCAGGGCGGGCGATATGCGGAATTGTTCGAGTTGCAGGCGGCGGGATATCGCTGACGCGGCCTGTGCCGCGAATGGATGTGCACCGCCTGGGCCGGCCAACGGCCGGCGCGGCCGCCGTCGGCCGCATGTGGCGTGGGAACACTGCGATGTCGTCGCGAACTGGCCCATGCGCGATGGAAACGCCGCGATGCCGTAGAGCAGGGCTTGCCCCGCTTGCCGGATGCACCGGGAAAGCTTCAGCGGGGCAAGCCCCGCTCTACGGTTCGGTCGGTGGCATCGGGAAAGTCCCGGTGGGGTCGGTCGGACGGCACCGGGAGAGTGCCGGCGAGGGCGATCAGACTTCACCGGAAAGCCCCAATCGGGCCAGTCAATGAGAATTTATCTCATCTGCGCTAGAATACCCGCGACGAACCAGATCAGACCCCACCCCCATGTCTTCCGCTTTTGGTGCCGAAACGGTGCTTGAAGTCCGTCACTGGACGGACGCCTACTTCAGCTTCACCACCACCCGCGACAGCGGTTTCCGCTTTGAGAACGGGCAGTTCGTGATGATCGGCCTGGAAACCGAGGCGCGGCCGCTGCTGCGCGCGTACTCCATCGCCAGCGCGAACTGGGAAGAGAACCTGGAGTTCTTCAGCATCAAGGTGCAGGACGGTCCGCTGACCTCCCGCCTGCAGCACATCAAGCCCGGCGACAAGGTGCTGGTGGGGAAGAAGCCGACCGGCACCCTGCTCATCAGCGACCTGCATCCCGGCAAGCATCTTTACCTGCTGGGCACCGGCACCGGGCTGGCCCCGTGGCTGTCGGTGATCAAGGATCCGGAAACCTACGAGCGCTTCGACAAGGTGATCCTCACCCACGGCGTGCGCTTCGAAAAGGACCTGGCCTACCGCGACCTGTTCGAAAAGGAACTGCGCGAGCACGAGTTCCTGGGCGAGATGATCGGCGACAAGCTGCTGTACTACCCCGCCGTCACCCGCGAACCGTTCCCCAACCAGGGCCGCCTGACCTCACTGCTGGAAAGCGGTGAAATGCAGCGCACCCTCGGCCTGCCGGAGCTGAGCCCGGAAAACGACCGCGCCATGATCTGCGGCAGCCCGCAGATGCTGGCCGACCTGCGCCAGGTGCTGGACGCGCGTGGTTTCCAGACCTCGCCGCGCATTGGCACGCCGGGCCATTACGTGTTCGAGCGCGCGTTCGTCGAGAAGTAGGGTCCGCGCTGACACGCATGGCGTGTCACTACGGGATCGGCCATCTGTAGGGACGCGCCATGCGCGTCCATCGCGGATGGCGTGATTACGCCAGCGCCTTCTCGATATCGCCGCGCAGGCTTTCCGGTTTGTCGGTGGGCGCGTAGCGCTGCAGCACCTGCCCGTCGCGGCCGACCAGGAACTTGCTGAAGTTCCATTTGATGCCCTTGGTGCCCAGCAGGCCGGTCTTCTCGGCCTTCAGCCACTGCCACAGCGGATGGGCCTTGTCGCCATTGACGTCGATCTTCTCCGACAGCGGGAAGTCCACTTCGTAGGTCAGCGAGCAGAAGCTGCGGATCTCCTCGGCATTGCCCGGCTCCTGGTGGCCGAACTGGTCGCAGGGGAAGCCGACCACCACCAGCCCGCGCGGGCCGTACTCGCGCCACAGGGCCTCCAGGCCTTCGTACTGGGGGGTGAAGCCGCATTTGCTGGCCACGTTCACCAGCAGCAGCACCTTGCCCTTGTACTGGTCCAGCGCCTGCGGCTGGCCAGCCAGGTCCACGAACGAGAAATCGAAGGCGGTGGTCATGGCGTCTCTCCGGAGGGTGGCCCCCGATTGTCGCACATGCCTTTTGACACAAGCCGGCCGTTGGGACCCCGGGTTACGCTCGGGCACTTGTCTGACCGGAGATTTCCCCTTGACCACCCGTCTTGCCCTCGCTGTCGCCGTGACCCTCGGCCTGGCCCTGCCCGCCTACTCTGCCGTTGCCGCCGCCCCGGCCGCCACCGCCGCCCAGCAGGCCAACCCGTTCTTCGCCGACAGCCCGCTGCCGCTGCATTTCCCGCAGTTCGACAAGATCAAGGACAGCGACTTCGCTCCCGCCTTCGACGCCGGTATGGCCCAGCAGCTGAAGGAAGTGGAGGCCATCGCCAACAACAAGGCCAAGCCGACCTTCGACAACACCATCATCGCTCTGGAAAAGAGCGGTGACACACTGGACCGCGCCACCACCGTGTTCTTCTCGCTGGTCGGTGCCGACACCAACGACACCCGCAAGAAGCTGCAGGCCGACTACTCGGCCAGGTTTGCCGCGCACAGCGACGCCATCGCGCTGAACGGCAAGCTGTTCGCCCGCATCCAGGCGCTGTATGACACCCGCACCCAGCTGGGCCTGGACGCCGAAGGCGTGCGCCTGGTCGAGAAGTACTACGAAAGCTACGTGCGTGCCGGTGCCAAACTCAACGATGCCGACAAGGCCAAGCTGAAGGAAATGAACGCCGAACTGGCCAACCTGGGCACCAGGTTCAGCCAGAACGTGCAGAACGAAGTGAACGCCTCGGCCGTGGTCGTTGACGACGTCAAGCAGCTCGACGGCCTGTCTGCCGAGCAGATCGCCGCCGCCGCCGAAGCCGCCAAGGCGCGCAAGCTGGACGGCAAGTACGTCATCGCCCTGCTCAACACCACCGGCCAGCCGCCGCTGACCAACCTGACCAACCGCGACCTGCGCAAGAAGATCTTCGAAGCGTCGACCACCCGTGGCAGCCGCGGCGGTGAGTTCGACAACACCGCCCTGGTCTCGCGCATCATGACCCTGCGTGCGGAGAAGGCCAAGATGATGGGCTTCCCCAACTTCGCTGCCTACAACCTGACCAACCAGACCGCCAAGACCCCCGAAGCAGTCAACGCCATGCTGGGCCAGCTGGCCCCGGCCGCGGTGGCCAACGCCAAGCGCGAAGCCGCCGACCTGCAGGCGATGATCGACAAGGAACAGAAGGCCGCCGGCAAGCCGACCTTCCAGCTGGAAGCCTGGGATTGGGCGTTCTACAGCGAGAAGGTGCGCCAGGCCAAGTACAACTTCGACGAATCCCAGCTCAAGCCGTACTTCGAAATGAAGAACGTGCTGGAGAACGGCGTGTTCTTCGCTGCCAACCAGGAATTCGGCCTGACCTTCAAGCAGCGCACCGATCTGCCGGTGTACCACGAAGACGTCACCGTGTATGACGTGTTCGACGCCGACGGCAGCCAGCTGGCGATCTTCATCTTCGACCCGTATGCGCGTGCGTCCAAGCGTGGCGGTGCGTGGATGAATTCGTACGTTTCGCAGTCCGAGCTGACCGGCTTCAAGCCGGTGGTGGCCAACCACCTCAACATTCCCAAGCCGCCGGCCGGTCAGCCGACCCTGTTGACCTGGGACGAGGTGACCACCACCTTCCACGAATTCGGGCATGCCCTGCACGGCATGTTCTCGAATGTGAAGTACCCCTACTTCTCCGGCACCTCGGTGCCGCGTGACTTCGTCGAGTTCCCCTCGCAGGTCAACGAGATGTGGGCCGACAACCCGCTGATCCTGAAGAACTACGCCAAGCACTACCAGAACAGCACCGCGATGCCGCAGGAACTGCTGGACAAGGTGATTGCCGCGGCCAAGTTCAACCAGGGCTTTGCCACCACCGAATACCTGGGCGCGGCCATGCTGGACCAGCGCTGGCACCAGATCAGTGCCGACCAGGTGCCGGCGGCCAAGGGCGTGATGGACTTCGAGCGCGCCGCGCTGGAAAAGGACGGCATCTACTTCGCGCCGGTGCCGCCGCGTTACCGCACCCCGTACTTCAGCCACATCATGGGCGGGTACTCGGCCGGCTACTACGCCTACATCTGGTCGGAAGTGCTGGACGCCAACACCCAGAAGTGGTTCCGCGACAACGGTGGCCTGAGCCGCAAGAACGGCGACCACTTCCGCCAGACCCTGCTGTCCAAGGGCGGCAGTGTGGACGCCATGCAGCTGTTCCGCGACTTCGCCGGCCACGAACCGCAGATCGAGCCGCTGCTTGAGAAGCGCGGGCTGACTTCGGAAACGAAGTAACCCTCAGAACCGCCCGGTAACCCCGGGCGGTTTTTTGTTGTGGCGATGCATCCTTCGTCCGGATGGCGTTGACACGCATGACGGTCCTGCATCCTCCGTGCGGACGGCTTTGACACGCATGGCGGTCTTGCATCCTCCGTCCGGACGGCTTTGACACGCATGGCCGTCTTGCATCCTCCGTCCGGACGGCTTTGACACGCATGGCGTGTCACTACGACCCTTGGTCGCCCGACCGTAGGGACGCGCCATGCGCGTCCGCGCGGCGCCCGAACGATCATTGCATTTCGCCACGAACGTAGAGCCACGCCCTGCGCGGCTGAAACACCGCGCGGTTCATGGACGCGGCAAGGAACCTACTTCATCCACGTCCACCAAAGACATCCGCACCCTGCTCCTTTGGTACTGAATTCGCCCCCCATATGTTGCGATAACCGCTGCGATGCGCGTCATGTAAACACTGCCGCGCCGCCCAGCAAGCCGCCGCATACAGCACCGCAACCAGTAACCCTTCCGGCAGCTCGAGCAACCGTGCTTGAAATCCCCTGACCAGCTTGCTGTCCGACATCCCTACCCTCCTTAGGTGGGCCGTTGTCGCTTTCCGTATGCGACGCTTGCCTGTTGCGTGGGGTGGAAAGTAGCGGGTGTGGTGCGGGGGAGCAATGCGATTTATAGGGATTGGGGTGAAGTTGAAACAGTTCCGATGGGGTGGTCAGGTGGGGCGTGGGTGCGGGTGGTTTGGGTGTGTTTTGGTAACGCGGGGGGAAGTCGTAAGGGGCGCCGTTGTCGTGTGGCGGGCGTCATGCGCGCGTTTCCGATTTGGGTCCATGCGTTAACGCGGTGATCGCCGTTATCGGCGTCTTGCGACCGACTCTACCAATGCACACACCCGGTTTAACGGGGGGCGATGTAGCCGCCGGCGATGCCGTTGGGCGAGAGAACGAGCTGCCACAGTTGCGCGTGGCGGCAGCGGAAGCTGGCCATGGAACCCGCCAGATAGAAGCGCCACATGCGCTTGAAGCGTTCGTCGTAACGCTGCGGGTCCAGGCGTGGCCACGCCGCTTCGACGTTCGCACGCCAGGCCTGCAGGGTGCGATCGTAATCCGCGCCGAAACTGTGCCAGTCTTCCAGCACGAACAGGCCTTCATACGCTTCGGTGATCTGCGCGGCCGACGGCAGCATTGAATTGGGGAAGATGTAGCGCGCGATCCAGGGGTCGGTGCGGTGGCGCGAGATGTTGCTGCCAATGGTGTGCAGCAGGAACAAGCCGTCCGGTTCAAGGCAGCGGCGCGCCATCTCGAAATACGTGCGGTAATTCTTGTCGCCCACGTGTTCGAACATGCCCACCGACAAAATGGCGTCGAAGGATTCATCAAGCTCGCGGTAATCCTGCAGGCGTATTTCCACCGGCAAACCGGCGCAGCGATGCCGCGCGAACTCGGCCTGTTCCTGCGAGATGGTGATGCCCACCCCGGACACGCCGTAACGCGTTGCCGCGTATTCCAGCGCCTCGCCCCAGCCGCAGCCGATGTCCAGCACGCGCTGGCCCGGGCGCAGCCGCAGCTTGCGGCAGATCAGGTCGAGCTTGGCTTCCTGCGCGCTGTCCAGGTCCACCGCGTTGGCCCAGTAGCCGCAGCTGTACACCAGCCGGCGGCCGAGCATGGCCTGGTAGAGGTCGTTGCCGAGGTCGTAATGCCGCTTGCCAACTTCCAGCCCACCACGACCGGCCTGCAGGTTGAACAATCGGGCCTTGAGCGCATCGGCCAGCTCGCGCCAGCCGTGCACACGTTCGTCCATGTGCGCCTGCATGAGGTGCAGCAGGAAGCCGTCCAGAGAAACGGCGTCCCACTGACCGTCCATGTAGCTTTCGCCCAGGCCGAGCGAGCCATGGGCGATCACCCTCGAATAGAAGTGGTCGTCGTGGACCTGCAGGTCATGTGGGCGGCTGCCGCCCACGATCACGTCCGCTTCGAGCAGCAGTTCGGCAACCCGATGCTGCAGCCCGACGTCCACGCCGGCCTCCGCCTCAGCCTTTCGCGAACAGGCCGGCGTACGCCGGGGCCACGTGCGGGGCCAGCAGGCTGGCTGGCACGTCCACGGTCTGGGTGCCGTCAGAGTACGGCCCCACCTGGTACGGCGGGAACACGAAGCGCAGCGCGGTGATGTGGCCCTGGGGGTCGGTCACAGGCTGGAACTGGCTGAAGTTGTCCGCGCTGGCCCCGGTGCCATCGGCAATCATGCGGCTGGCGCTGCGCAGCGACTCCTGCAGCTGTCCCGGCTCCATATCTTCGGCGCTCAGACGGGTGGCCGCGCGCTCGCGCAGCTGGTCGGCCACGTAGTCGCTGACGGCAGCCCAGCCCTTGGTATCGGGAATGAGCGTTTCGGCGGTCAGCAGCTTCTGCTGCTCTGGCAGCCACACGAACCGGGCGACCAGCGGTTCGCCGTGCGCACCGCCGGTGTAACGGCTGCCATCGGCACTGATCACCACCAGTTGTGGGGTTTCCAGCAGTTTCTCGAAGCTGAGCGACAGCTCGTACGGCATGGTCGGAGTGTCGTTACCCAGGCCATCCACCGCCTGCTGTAGTTCACCACGCGCGGCGGTGGCGTAGTCCGACAGCGCCCTGGCCAGGCCCGGGTACTGACTCACGTCCTGCGGGAAACTGATGCCGATCACCGCCTTGGGGGAGTTCTCGATGACGTCACGCAGTTCGACCGGAGCCTCGGGTGCTGCCGGCGCGTCGACGTTCTCTGGCAGCGCGGCCGTCGGATCCTGCGTGGGTGCGTCCGTCGGCGTTTCCGCGTCGCGTTTGCAGCCTGCCAGCAGTACCACACCCAGTGCCAGCGCCCAGCCGCCGTAACCCAGTGCCCGGCGGTTTCCTGCGATCTTCATTGCAATCCCCTTGTTGAATCCACGCATGATGATCCTTCTTCCGTGAAGCACAACTCATGCTCATTCAGCCAACCAGCAAATCCTGGTACTCGTCATGGTGACGTGCGAAAAACGCCTCGGCATACTCGCAAGCCGGTATCACCTTGTAGCCCTGCTCGCGGGCGAAGCGCAGGGCCACCTTGGTCAGCTCTCCGGCGATGCCACGGCCACCGATCTCATCCGGTACACCGGTATGGACGATGATCATCCGTTTGCGTTTGAGCTGGTAGTCGAGCACCGCCTCATGCCCCCGCACCCGGGCCTTGAACCGGTGGTGGACCTGGTCGTGTTCGACCTCGTAAGCCAAACCGGGCGGGGTTACAGAAGCCATGGGCGACGTCTCCTGCGGCGACTGCCGCGATAGTGCGGAGCTGCCCGCCACGGCCGCGTGAAGTCTGAATCGGGGCAGTTGTGGACGTTGTGCGTCACATGCCTGCAGGGTGGAGGTGCCCCCTGCCCTGTAGAGCCACGCCCTTGAAGTGACCCCCGAGACTTGGACTGCGGGGTCAGGCGGTCAGTTGGGCCTGTTCCCGGTACTTTACCGGGCTCAGGCCCTTCAGTTTCAACCTGATCCGCTCTTCGTTGTAGTACTTGATGTATTCCACCAGCCCGGCTTCCAGGCTCTCGATGCTCTCAAAGCTGTTCAGGTAGAAGAACTCCGACTTCAGCGTCGCGAAGAAGCTCTCCATGGCCGCATTGTCCAGGCAGTTGCCGCGTCGGGACATGCTTTGCTGCAGGGAGTGCTTCTCCAGCTTGTGGCGGTAGTTTTCATGTTGGTACTGCCAGCCCTGGTCGGAGTGGATCATTGGTCGCTCGTCAGGAGAAAGCTTCTTGATGGCCTCGTCCAGCATCTGACCCACCAGATCAAACACCGGCCTGCGCTTCATCTGATAGGCCACAATTTCGCCGTTGTAGAGATCCATGATCGGCGACAGATACAGCTTCATGCCTTGCACCTTGAACTCGGTGACGTCAGTCACCCACTTCTGGTTGGGCTGTTCGGCCTGGAACTGGCGGTTCAGTTCGTTGGGAACCACGATATTGGCGGCTCCCTTAAAGGCCCTGTAGCGCTTCACGCGCACCCGCGACTTCAGTCCCATCTCCCCCATCAGGCGCTGTACCCGCTTGTGATTGGTCCGATGACCCTGATTGGCAAGTTCCAGCGTCACCGTGCGATATCCATAGCGCCCTTGGCTTTGGTCGAAAATTGCACGGATGCGCTCGCACAGGTCTGCCTCGTCCTGATCCGGATGGGCCAGGACATGGTTCTGGTAGTAAAACGTACTGCGTGACAGCTCAGCCGCTTCGAGCAGAAGCGACAATGCGTGAACGTGCCTCAATCCTTGGACGGCTTGCGCTTTGCGTCTTGCGCCGCCTGCTCTTCCTGGATCAAGGCATCGAGTTTTTTTAGGTAGTCGGTCTCCGCGCGCAGATAGGCGACTTCCTTGAGCAACTCATCGCGGCTCATGTCCTCAGGTGGCTTGGATGAGCGGGTCTTTTTCATCGGCTTTGGGGGCGGCAAAGGGGGCGGTGCCAGCGCTTGGGCACCGCCCTCAGCATACAGCCGCCGCCACTCTCCAACCGCGCCAGCACTGCCAATCTGGAAGTAAGTGGTGGCCTCTCGCGCGGACATGCCGTCCTGGCTCATCTTCGCCAAGACAGCCAGTTTGAATGCCAGATCATAGGACCGGGCCCGGCGGTGAAACCCGCGCCAGCCATGCAGCCGATAGGTAGCCACCCAGCGTCTGACCGTGGAGAACTCCAGGCCATAGGAACGGGCAATGGCTTTGACCGATGTGGAGGTATTGCAGGCCTCCTTGGCGACCTGCAGTTTGAAACGAGCGTCGTATCTATTCATGTAACCCTCGGGGTTGGATCAGGCGTCCAACTCCCGGGGGTCACTTCACCTGCGTGGCTGCGGGGAATCCGGCCCCGGGTGTAGAGCCACGCCATGCGTGGCTGGGGGGTAGCAGATTTGGTCGAAGCCACGCAGGGCGTGGCTCTACGAGGTAGCCGCCTAAAGTCTGGCCGGCTCAAGCCGATACAGGGAACTGACAGGCCGCAAAAGCTGGCACGAGCCTTGCGACATCTGCCTGCCCTCTCCGTGTCATAAGGAGCCGTACATGGACAATATCCCCGCACCTCCGCTGTCTGTCGACACCGACAGTTCGCTGCTGGAAGGTCTGTTCCAGCTGGCCCTGAACGGCCAGACCCAGGGGTCGGAGTTCGACCTGATCAACCACGAGGTGTACGCCCGTCTGCTCAGCGCCTACGGGGTCGACGGCCGCATCGCGGCCTGATTCCAGTGGGTCACGACCAACGGTCGTGACCTACCCGATCGATACGCCCGATCGATACCCCCGGTAGGTCACGACCGTTGGTCGTGACCTCGGCCAGCCATCACCCCCCCAGCAGATTGAAGCGCGGGTTGCTCAGCTCGACCAGGAAGTGCTGGAAGATTTCCGGGCGCATGGCCAGCATGAACAGCACGCCGAACGCGGCACCGGCCAGATGTGCACTGTGGTTGATGCGGTCACCGCCACGGCGGTCCATCCAGATGCTGTAGCCGACATAGAACGCGGCATAGATGATCGCCGGCGCAGGAATGAAGAACACGAAAATGATGCTCCACGGGCTGAGCAGGATGAAGGCGAACAGCACCGCCGACACCGCACCCGACGCGCCCAGGCTCAGGTAGTTCGGGTTCTTCTGGTTCTTCAGGTAACTGGGCAGGATCGAGACCAGCAGCGCACCCAGATAGAACGCCGGGTAGGTCAGGTAACTGCCGGTCAGGCCCAGCATCACCCGTTCGATCTGCCCGCCGAAGAAGAACAGGGTGATCATGTTGAACGCCAGATGCGCCAGATCCGCATGGATGAACCCATAGGTGATCAGGCGGTCGTACTGGCGATTGCGATCCACCGCCGGCGGCCACAGGATCAGGCGGTCGGCCAGTGCACGGTTTTTGAACGCCATCCACGACACCAGGACGGTGATGGCGATCAGCAGCAGGTTCACGGGGGTCATCGGGGTACTCAGGCAGCGCGGTAGTTGTCGACCATACGATAGCGCTTGGCATACCAACCGAAGGCCAACGCCGCGACAAAGGCAAAGCCGGCGAAGAAGAACATCAGGAATGCGGCCTCGCTCAGGCCGGTACTGGCGATCTTGTGGGTGACCGTCTCATTGCGCACGGCGGCATTGGACAGCAGTACCCACAGGTTGCCGATGGTGGTGGTCAGGTTCCAGAAGCTCATTACCACTCCCTTCATGGCCTGCGGGGCCTGGCTGTAGGCAAACTCCAGACCGGTGGCCGACACCAGCACCTCACCGAAGGTCAGCAGCGCATACGGCAGCACCTGCCAGAAGATCGACATGGCATCGCCGCCGTCCATCATCACCTGGATGCCGCCCACCACCACCCAGGCCAGGCCGCTGAACGCAATGCCGGCGGTCATGCGGCGCAGCGCGGTCGGCTCGAAGCCGAACCGGCGCAGGGCCGGGTACAGCACCAGGTTGTTGAATGGAATCAGGATCATCACCAGCAGCGGGTTCAGCGCCTGCATCTGCGAGGCGGTGAACCACGACGGCATGCTCATCTGCTGGCCCTGCAGCACCCAGGTGGAGGCCTTCTGGTCGAACAACGAGAAGAACGGCGTGGTCAGCGCGAAGATCACCAGCACGCGCAGCACCGAACGCACGCCTTCCACGGCCTCGGCCGGGTGCGACGCACGGGCGCGTTCGAGCTGGATCCAGGTGCCGCCGCCCACACCGGCCAGCACCAGCACCAGCGCGATGCACAGGCAGATCACGATGCCCAGCGAGCCCACCAGGCCCATCGAGGCCACCGCCAGCACCAGGCCCAACACCGCCAGGGTAAGGCCCGGACGGCCCTTGCCCGGCACCTGCGCGGTCAGCGCGGTACGCACCACGTTGCCGAACGAATGCGGGTCTTTCGGCGGCAGCGGCACCAGCACGTAGCGCTTGCGGCCCAGCCAGAACACAAAGGTGGCCACGAACATCAGAATACCGGGAATGCCGAACGCCCACTGCGGCCCCAGGTTCTTCAACGCCAGCGGAATCAGCAGCGAGGCGAACAGAGAACCAAAGTTGATGATCCAGTAGAAGGCGTCGAAAACCAGCTTGGCCAGGTGCTTGTTGCTTTGATCAAACTGGTCGCCCATGAACGAGGCCACCAGCGGCTTGATCCCGCCCGCACCGAGTGCGATGAGCCCCAGGCCGAGGAAGAAGCCCTCACGGCTGTTCTCGAATACCGCCAGGCACGCATGGCCGGCGCAATAGACCAGGCTGAACCACAGAATGGTGTGGTACTTGCCGAAGAACCTGTCAGCCAGCCAGCCGCCCAGCAGCGGGAAGAAGTACACCCCGATCATGAAGCTGTGCATGATGTCCTTGGCCTCGCCCGCCCGTCCTTCGGCGGTGATTTCCTGCAGCAGCAACGAGGTGATCAGGAACTGCACCAGGATGTTGCGCATTCCATAGAAGCTGAACCGCTCGCAGGCCTCGTTGCCAATGATGTACGGAATCTGGCCTGGCATTTTTCCCTTGCCAGCGCTGGCGGCTGCGTGCGTGCTCATTCGATGGGGCTGTCCTGCGTGTATAAAGGGTGAAAGGGTACCGGAAGGGCCGCAGTGGCGCACGTTGCGGCCAGACGTGACAGCGCCCCCTCATCCGTGGCAGGTCACCCGGGGTCACGGCACCTCCACGGCAGAAGCGTAAACTTATCGTTATGCCCCCCCTCCCCTCGCTTGGACCGGGACGCTGGCCCTGCTGGCTCCTGATGCTGCTGCTGGTAACCCCCACCGCCCTGGCCCACGCCCGCCAGGGCGAGCCTGTGCCGCGCCTGTTGAAGGTGGCCACGCTGGAACTGCCGGCGCAGGACGAAACCCAATGGCAACAGCGCCGCGAGCAGATGCTGCAGTTGCTGGAGTCGTTACAGCCGGACGTCATCGCCGTGCAGCGGGTGGCACAGGACAAAAGCCGCAGCAATCGCGCCTGCTGGCTGGCGGTGCGCCTGCGCTACAGCTGCGATTTCGTCACCGCCGATCCGCCCAGCCAGCCACTTCGCCAGGGCAGCGCCATGCTCAGCCGGCTGGAGGTGATTGAAGACGGGGTGACCCTGCTGCATCCACCCGGGCGCTACAGCGCCGCCGGCATGCTGCGGGTGAAACGCGGGGAGGATCTGATCAATGTCTATGTTGCCCGGCTCTGGCCCGAGCCGGACCAAGCCGTCATCCGCCGGCACCAGACCGGCGATCTCATGCGATGGATCGGCGCGACCGCTGACGGCCTGCCCTCTGTGATTGCCGGGGCGTATGCGGCCAGCACGGAAGAACTGGTGAGCAGTTCGCCCGGGTTTCAGCCTGCGCGGAAGAACCCGGGTGAGCGCGTGGAACCGCCGTCGGTGGCTGGCAGCAGCCGTGCGCATGGGCTGGATGTGCTGTTCCAGGTGAAGCATTTCAGCGGGGTGAGTCTGGAGCCGGTGCGGCTTGACCTGGATGGCGAAGCCCTGCGCCTGGGGGTGATGGCGACGCTGCAACTGCAGGACGCCGCGCTCTGACACACCCATGTTGCCGGGCTTGCCCGGCTGCCCCGCATGCCGCGCCGAAAGCAGAGCCGGGTAGAGCCGGGCTTGCCCGGCTGCCGCGCCGAAAGCAGCCGGGCAAGCCCGGCTCTACGGTGGGTCGCATGCCACAGGCACCGTGCGCAGGCCGAAGGGAGGTCGCATGCCACAGGCACCGTGCGCAGGCCGAAGGGAGGTCGCATGCCACAGGCACCGCGCGCAGGCGGAAGGGGGTCGCACGCCACAAGCACCGCGCGCAGGCGGAAGGGGGTCGCACGCCACAAGCACCGCGCGCAGGCCGAAGGGGGGCGTATGCCACAGGTACCGCGCGCAGGCCGAAGGGGGGGGCGCATGCCACAGGTACCGCGCGCAGGCCGATGCGGGGCGCACGCCACAGGCACCGCGCGCAGGCGGAAGGTAGGTCGCACGCCACAAGCACCGCGCGGGAGTGCCACATACAAAAACGGCCGGGCAATGCCCGGCCGTCTGGCGTCACGCGTACCCTGCGATCAGGCGATCGCTTCCTGGTAGCGGCGCTCCACTTCGTTCCAATCAACCACGTTGAAGAACGCGCCGATGTATTCCGGACGACGGTTCTGGTACTTCAGGTAATAAGCGTGTTCCCACACGTCCAGACCCAGGATGGGAGTATTGCCTTCCATCAACGGGCTGTCCTGGTTGCCGGTGCTTTCAACCACGACCTTCTTGTCCGGGGTGACGCTCAGCCAGGCCCAGCCGCTGCCGAAGCGGGTCAATGCAGCCTTGGTGAAAGCTTCCTTGAATGCGTCGAAACCGCCCAGCTGGGCGTCAATGGCCTTGGCCACGTCGCCAACCGGCTTGCCGCCGGCATTCGGCGCCATCACCGTCCAGAAGAGGGTGTGGTTGGCGTGGCCGCCACCGTTGTTGCGCACCGGACCCTGCAGGTTCTCCGGCAGCGACTTGAGCTTCTTGACCAGTTCTTCGACCGGCAGGTCGGCGTATTCGGTGCCTTCCAGTGCTGCATTGACGTTGTTGATGTAGGTCTGGTGGTGCTTGGTGTGATGGATTTCCATCGTCGCCGCGTCGATATGCGGTTCAAGCGCGTCGTAGGCGTAGGACAGCTTGGGGAGGGTGTAGGCCATATGGTTCTCCTGGTAGCTCACTCACCCGGTGGAACCCGGGCGTTGCGTGTCGATGATGGGGATGGTTCGTCAGCTTACCAAGCCCTGCGTAAACAAATCTGAGTTCCAGGTGGCGCGCATGTTATGCGGCGGTGATGAGACCCTCACGCCACGCGTTACAGTAGCTCCGGTTCTTCCCTGCCCCTCTCCCCATGCGCAAGCCTCTTCTTCTGCTGGTTGCCATCGTGCTGCTTGTTGGCGGTCTGTTCGCCATCAAGGAATCGCAGCGTCCGCCGCCGCCACAGTTCGCCCCATCGCTGACCGGTGGTGCGGTGCCCGCCGGCCCTGCCCCGCCCGCCGCCGCCCGTGACCCGCTGCCGTCGTTCCTGCCGCCCGAAGCACGCCAGACCATTGCATTGATCCAGCGCGGCGGCCCCTACCCGCACCGTCAGGACGGCAGTGTATTCGGCAACCGCGAACAGCGCCTGCCCGAGCGGCCGCGTGGCTACTACCGTGAGTTCACCGTGGAGACCCCCGGTGCGCCCAATCGCGGCGCGCGCCGCATCGTTACCGGTGGCAACCCACCCACGGGCTGGTTCTACACCGATGACCATTACGAAACTTTCCGCAGTTTTGACGTCCCCCCGGCCGGGAGCTGGCAATGACCCATGATCCGTTCGACCTGGGGTTGCACGACCTCAACAACGCTGGCGTGTACGCCATTGGCAACGACGATGTCGGTCCGCTGTCGGCCGCCATGCGCGATGCCGGACTGAAAGTGCTGCGCGTCGACCTGGACGGCTGCGGCGACAAACGCACCTTGCTGGCACGCCTCGGCGCACAGCTGGATTTCCCGCAGGGAACTGGCGGCAACTGGGACGCGTTGTCGGACAACCTGCGCGATTTGGCCTGGCTGAAGTCGTCGGGTGGATATGCGTTGTTTTTGAGCGATGCCGATGGATTACGCGACGGGGGTGCGGCTGATTTCGAGACGCTGCTGGATGTGCTGGATGAAGCCAGCCAGAGTTGGGCGCAGCAGGATGTGCCGTTCTGGGCGTTCGTGGCGTTGAGGGATGTGCCAGCGGCGGATTGATCCCGCACCACGACCAACGGTCGTGGCCTACCCGTGTCCGGCGAGGAGCCCCCTTGATGTTCAAGGGGGCGCGCCAAAGGCGCGGGGATCAGGTGGAATGCGTGGACAACGGTTCCCGCCTCAGCGGGAGCCGTTGTCTTCCTGCAGTTCCTTTTTGAACGGCACATCCGGCGGCGGCCGGGCCACTGCCGGCTGGTCCTGCATGTTCGGGTCGGTCAGGCCACAGCCGCCGCCAAACTGCAGCACCGATATCACGCAGGAGATTTTCGAGCTGGTCCCGGGAATCGGGATCTCCATGGACTTGATGCCTCGGCGCACCCACTCGGCCAGCAGCGACTCGTTCGGGGCCCAGTACTTGTCGAACGAGGTCGGGGTGTAGTCATACGGCGGGCGCTTGAGCCAGGTCCCGGACTGGGCGATGCGCTCGCGGCTCCAACCATCGTTCTCGCCGCCGGGAGCACCCCGTTCGCTGTTGCCGCTGCCGTCCTGGTTCGGCACACGCACACTGCCGTCGGCATTGAACAGTCCATCACCGGTGCGGCCGGTGCCTTGATTCGCCTGCGCGGTGCTGCCAGGCGTGTTGCGCGAGGCTGCGCCCCAGTCGTCGCCGCGCGCGGGGGTCGACCAGTCGCCCGGGTTGGGGGCCGGGCGTGCGGCGGGTGTAACGGACGCTTTCGACGACGCGGCGGTGGACGTGGACGTAGAGCCGGGCTCTGCCCGGCTGGCCGACGGCGACGGCACGGACGGCAGCGGGGCAGAGCCCCGCTCTACAACAGCGGGTGCCGGTGCCACTGATGGCGTGGATGCGGGCGTCGGTGTTGGCGTAGCGGACGCAGTGGCGGCCGTTTCCGGAGCGGGACGCGGCGGTGCGCTGGAAATGGTGCGCTCGCGCACCGCCACCTCCGGACTGCGCGTCGGGGGGCGCACGCTGACCTCGCGCGACGGCAACTGCGAAATGGTCACATCCACCACCGGCACGGACGGCACTTCGCGCTCGCGCACCCGCACCTCGCGTTGCGGCAGGGTCACATCCACATGCGGCGTCGCAACGGGGATGGCGGGAGTAGGCGCGGTGACCACGGTGACTTCGCGCTCGCGCACGGCGACCTCACGCGGGCGCAGTTGCGGTTCGATCGGACGCACTTGCGGTGTAGCCGGTGTGACCTGCGGCACCTGCACGGTGGTGACCGTGCGTTCGCGCACCGTGACCTCAGGGGCCTCGCGCGGGACGACCCGCACTTCGGTGCGCGGCACGGTGGTGGGTGGCACCACGAAATCCGTGGTGGCCTCGGCGACATCGGTGGCCTGGATGGGTTGTTCCACCGGGGGTGCCGGCGTGGGTGGCGTCGGCTGCGGTTCGGGCGCGGGGGTCGGCTCGGGTGGCGGTGTTGCGGCAACCGGAGTCGGCCGCACGGGTTCGGCTGGGGCCGGTGCCGGGGGAACGGGCTCTGCCCGGTTGGCCGTTGATGGCGTGTCGGAGGACTGGGGTTGGCTGGCTTCGTTCAGCGGGGCAGAGCCCTGCTCTGCATTGGAGCGCGAAGCGGCCGCAGTGTTCGGGCGCGCGGAGGCCGCGTTGTTCGATTGCGCACCACCCGCAGCGACCGGCTGGCCACCGCCCTGCTCTGCCGGCGTGCCCTGCCCGATGAAATCCACCCGCATGCGCCCGCCATCACCGCCCTGCTCCGGCTCCACCGGCGGACGGATCACCGCCACCCACACCAGCAGCAGCGCGAACATCACGTGCAGCAGCACGCTGATGGTGGCTGCGGTCCAGCGCATCCAGCGCTGGTCGCGCGGCGCCGGGTCCCACGTCTGCCACGCCAGGCGGCGCAACGCCTGCGGGAAGCTCAACGCGGGCAGCCTTCCGGGCGAACCGGGCAGCGGACGCTGCATCAGCTGCGCGACAATGTCGGCCTCGCGTGCCGAGTAAGGCAGCGGATTCAACGCGCGCAGCCACAGGCCCCAGCCGTATGGCAGACCGGTGGTCTTTTCCAGAATGCGCTTGTCCGGCTGGCGTGCCAGCAGCCAAGCGAGAATGTCGTCAGCCCGGCGCAGAGGCACGCAGCGGAATCAGGCTGCCGTACCGCGGGGAATATACGGGGCGTGACCGCTGTCATGGTCGGTCGCGTCACGCACGGCGGTAATGCCGGGCACGCGGCCCATCAGCGTTTTCTCGATGCCCTGCTTCAAGGTGACGTCGGCCATGCCGCAACCCTGGCAGCCACCGCCGAAGCGCAGCAACACCACGCCATCGGCCGAGACTTCCTGCACCGCCACGCGGCCACCATGCGAGGCCAACTGGGGGTTCACTTCGTTTTCCACCACCCAGTGCACGCGTTCGACCAGCGAGGCCGAATCGGCTGGGGCTTCGCCCTTGATCTTCGGAGCCTTGATGGTGAGCTGCTGGCTGCCGGTACTGTTGTTGACGAAGTCGATCTCGGCTCCGTCCAGCCAGCCGACGCTGTCGGAGGCCACGTACAGGGTGAAGCCGTCGCAGTCCACCGCCCATTCGTCGCCGAGCAGGTCGGCCGGTTCGGCAAACTCCAGGCGCGCATCAGCGCGCGGGGTGCCTGCATCCACGGCGCTGAGGCGCACGCCCATGCCGGGCACGGCTTCACGCTCGATGAGCTTGCGGAAATAGGTCTGGGCAGTGTCGGAGATCTGGATCATGCGGCTATTCTAGCGGCTTACATGTTATGCGCTCATTCGGTTTATACACTGGCCGGCGCATTGTTCAGGCATACAGATGGTGGAGGATTCCATGACCGACCTGATTCCCCTGGCCCAGGCCCGTTGCGTACCGCGCCGGGGCAGTGACCACAAGCTGGGACAGGCGCGCATTGCCGAGCTGCTGCCGCAGATTCCGGGCTGGGAGCTGGCCGAACAGGGCCAGGCACTGACCCGCACGTTTACCTTCAAGGACTACTACAGGACCATGGCGTTCGTGAACGCCCTGGCCTTTGTGGCCCATGCTGAGGACCATCATCCGGACCTGGGGGTGCATTACGACCGGGCGGTGGTGCGTTTTTCCACTCATGACGTGGGCGGTTTGAGCGAGAACGACTTCATCTGTGCAGCCAAGGCTTCGGCTCTTATCGAGGGACAATCGTGATGACTGGGAAGATCAAGGCAGCCACGCAGGGCGTGGCTCTACGTGCCGTCGTTGCAGGCGTGGCGGTCGCGGCGCTGGCCGGATGCTCGGGGTCTTCGGAACCGGCAGCACCGGTGGCGGCTCCAACCGAGGTAGCTGCGGTAAAGACCCCGCCGCCGCAGTACCCGATTGAACTGGCCTGCCAGGGCGTGGGTGGCACCAGCACGCTGAAGGTGGTGATCGGCACCGATGGCAAGCCCAGCGACGTGGCGTTGGCGACCAGCAGCGGCAACGGCACGCTGGACGAACAGGCGCGTACCGCGGTGCTGGGCTGGCAGTTCAAGGCAGCCACCCGGGCCGGGCAGCCGGTGTCGAGCACCATCCAGGTGCCGGTGACCTTCAACCCGCCGCAGCCCAAGCCGGACGAGTGTTTTGCCATTGAGGAAAGGCTGCGCCGCGGTGGTTGATTGAGAGTGACCGGATCCGCGTAGAGCCGGGCTCGCCCGGCCGCCCGGATTCATCGGCATCCGCTCAGCCGGGCAAGCCCGGCTCTACAGGTGTGCTGGCACCGCTCAGCCGGGCATGGCCCGGCTCTACAAGGACGCTTCGCTGCATGCCTGATTTTTCCGCTGAAAACGTAATCGTCGCCCTGCTGGTCACCCTGGCCGCCGGCCTGGCCACCGGGCTGGGCAGCCTGATGGTGCTGTTCTCGCGTCGCCCCAACCCGCGCCTGCTGGCCTTCGGGCTGGCTTTTGCCGGCGGTGCGATGGTGTTCGTATCGCTGACCGAGATCCTCAACAAGGCGATTGATTCGTTCACCCTCGCCTACGATGCACGGCTGGGCTTTGCCTACGGTACGGCGGCGTTCCTGGGCGGGGTGCTGCTGATCGTACTGATCGATCATCTGATCCCGAATCCGCACGACAGCCTGGACAAGCAGGACCCGATGTACCGCGACAACAACCGCGCCTACATCAAGCGGGTCGGTCTGCTGACGGCGGTGGCGATCACCGCGCACAACTTCCCGGAAGGGCTTGCCACCTTCTTCGCCACGCTGGAAAGCCCATCGGTCGGCATGCCGCTGGCGTTCGCGATTGCCATCCACAACATTCCCGAAGGCATCGCGATTGCGGTGCCGGTCTATTTCGCCACGCAGAACAAGGGCTACGCCTTCCTGGCCAGCCTGGCCTCGGGCCTGGCCGAGCCGGTCGGCGCGATCATCGGCTATGCCGCCCTGTCGAACGTGCTCACCCACGCCACCTTCGGCTGGGTGTTCGGGCTGATTTCCGGGGTGATGGTGTTCCTTGCGCTGGATGAGCTGCTGCCGGCAGCCAAGCGCTACGCCAAGGGTCACGAAACGGTCTACGGCCTGGTGGCCGGCATGGGCAGCCTGGCGATCAGCCTGGTGTTGTTCAAGTGGTGATCCGCCGCCATGTGACTGCACACGCTGCGTGACGCCGGGCGACGCCCGGCTGCTGATGGTTTTGGGCGAACAGCCGGTGCTCACGGTGTCTCTGGTTTGGCGGCTCGGGGCGGGCGTTCCGGGGGACGCTGCAAGTACGTCCTTGTAAGCTCAGTCGCCGCTTGCCGTGTGCGCAGTCCTGCGCACACGGCAAGACCGGGGTTGGGCGTCCTGCCCAACCCGTCGGGCGCATGCGCCCGACCCATGCGGCTCATGCCCCCTCCAGCCCATCCCGACCCGCCATCGACGGTGCGTCGGTAGCCATGGGAAATGCCAGACCAACAGCGGTGTCGATTCGGGGTCATGCGTTATCGGCTGTTGCCCGTTTCACGGCGATCGTCTGTCGACGGATCCCACCGGGGCACTGCGCGTGTTTTTGATCTTCCATGGCCGCCGGCCAACTTTCGCGGGCGGGTCGGGGTGGGTTTGCGGGACCGTGAAGGCACATGGATGTGCCGCCCGAGCCTAACGGGAGATTTATGGCGTGTCCCGCAAACCCACCCCGACCCGCCCCCCACACGTAGACCGTCCGCCGAGTGTTTTTCGCCAGAATCCAAGAGCAGCCGGGCAGAGCCCGGCGTCACGGAGCGCGTGCAATCGTAGCAGTGCGAAACGAGCGCAGATCTTCAGCCCAGGCGGTTCAGGGCTTCGGCCAGTTCTTCGGCGAGTGGGGCGTTGAGGACGTAGGGGGTCTTGCCGCTGTCCAGGGCAAACTCCAGCGAGGCGGCGTGCAGGAACAGGCGTTTGAGGCCGATCTGCTCACGAAGACGCTTGTTGACGTCCGGTTCGCCGTATTTGTCGTCACCGGCCACCGGGTGACCGAGGTGCTGGGCGTGCACGCGGATCTGATGCGTGCGACCGGTTTCAATCCGGACCTCGCAATAGGAATGCCCGCCCCGGCGCTCCAGCACCTTGAAGTGGCTGATCGATTCCTTGCCGATCGCGTTCACCTGCACGTGGCGCTCCCCGCCCTGGCGCAGGCCTACGTGCAGCGGCGCGTCCACCGTCATTGTGCCGTCGGGCATGCGGCCCACCAGCAGGGTCAGGTAGCGTTTGCGGATGCCTGCGCCATGGTCTTCACGCAGCAGCGCCTGCAGCTCGCTCAGCGCCGAGCGCTTCTTGGCCACCACCAGCAACCCCGAGGTGTCCCGGTCCAAGCGATGCACCAGCTCCAGCGTTTTGCCCGGGCGCAGCGCACGCAAGGTCTCGATGGCCCCGAAGCTGATTCCACTGCCGCCATGGCTGGCTACGCCTGAGGGCTTGTTCAGCGCCAGCAGCCGCTCGTCCTCGAACACGATGGCCGCTTCCAGCCGCTTCATGAATGCCTCCGGCGGCGTCGCTTTGTCTCCCTCCTCGGTGAGACGGACAGGTGGCACGCGCACCTCATCGCCCGCCTCCAGCTTGCGCTCGGCCTTGGCGCGGCCGCCGTTCACACGGACCTGGCCGCTGCGCACCAGCTTGTACACCAGGCTGCGCGGCGCGCCCTTCAACTGGCCCAGCAGGAAGTTGTCCAGACGCTGCCCGGCACGGTCGGCCGGAACTGTGATCATGCGCACGCTGGTCTTGGCATCAGCGGACTTTGGGAACGGCTCGGAAACAGTCATTGGCCTTTTATTCTGTTACACTCGGCGGGCGAGATAAGGGATTGATTTCGTTGGAAGTTGTTCTGGGCCAGAAGCCCGGCTTCCTTCGATTCCGGCACAGTGCGCAGCCACCGCCCCCGGGGCGGCCATGTTAGCGGCTCACCGGCGGTCCCGGCCATCGCCGGATGCCTGACAAGCGTCTGCGCTGAAAAAATGACCCTGTGGCGCTCCAGCCTGGCTGACAGCTGCCTCCGGCCCGCAACACCCAAACCAGAAAATGTAGCGCTCCCGCGGCCTGCCGTGGTGTTGAAGCGCTGGAAGCCCAAGCCGCCCTCCCCGCGCCTGCGCGATGGGCGAGCAAGCGTGACCAGAAGCGAAACCCCATGGCGTTCCGCGCGGTAGCAGCGCGCGAGGAACGCAACAATGAAGCGAATGCTGATCAATGCCACGCAGGCTGAAGAGCTGCGGGTAGCCATCGTGGATGGCCAGACGCTGTACGACATCGACATCGAACAGCCGTCCAAGGAACAGAAGAAGTCGAACATCTACAAGGGCCGCATCACCCGCCTGGAGCCCTCGCTGGAAGCAGCGTTTGTTGAATACGGCGGCGACCGTCACGGCTTCCTGCCGCTGAAGGAAATCTCCCGCGATTACTTCCAGGCCGGGGTCGACCACAACAAGGCGACCATCCGCGAACTGCTGCGCGAAGGCCAGGAAGTGGTTGTCCAGGTGGACAAGGAAGAGCGTGGCAACAAGGGTGCCGCCCTGACCACGTTCATCTCGCTGGCCGGCCGCTACATGGTGCTGATGCCGAACTCGCCCACCGCGGGCGGCGTGTCGCGTCGCATCGAGGGCGAAGACCGCGCCGCACTGAAGGACGCGCTGGACAAGCTGAACATCCCCGACGACATGGGCGTCATCATCCGCACCGCGGGCGTGGGCCGTGACGCCGAAGAGCTGCAGTGGGACCTGGATTACCTGCTGCAGGTCTGGAAGGCCATCGCCGAAGCCGCGCTGACCAAACCGGCACCGTTCCTGATCTACCAGGAATCGCGCCTGATCGTGCGCGCCCTGCGCGACTACCTGCGCGCCGATGTCGGCGAGATCCTGGTCGACACCGAGGAACTGTACGAGACCGCACGCGAGTTCATGCAGCAGGTGATGCCGCAGACCCTGCGCAAGCTCAAGCATTACAAGGACGACATTCCGCTGTTCAACCGCTTCCAGATCGAATCGCAGATCGAAGGCGCGTATGAACGCAATGTGCGCCTGCCGTCCGGCGGTTCGATCGTGGTCGACCAGACCGAAGCGCTGACCGCCATCGACGTCAACTCCTCGCGCGCCACCAAGGGCAGCGACATCGAAGACACCGCCTTCCAGACCAACCTGGAAGCCGCCGAAGAAGTCGCCCGCCAGCTGCGCCTGCGTGACCTGGGCGGCCTGGTGGTGATCGACTTCATCGACATGTCGTCGAACAAGCACCAGCGCGAAGTGGAAAACCGCCTGCAGAACGCGCTGAAGTACGACCGTGCGCGCGTGCAGCTGGGTCGCATCTCGCGCTTTGGCCTGATGGAAATGAGCCGCCAGCGCCTGCGTCCGAGCCTGGGCGAATCCAGCCAGATCATCTGCCCGCGTTGTGACGGCCATGGCCGCATGCGCAGCGTGGAATCGCTGTCGCTGTCGATCATCCGCGTGGCCGAAGAGCACGCCATGAAGGAAAACACCGGGCAGGTGCTGGTCCAGGCCCCGGTGGAGATCGCCAACTACCTGCTCAACGAGAAGCGCAGCGCGCTGCGTGAAATCGAGCAGCGCCACGACGCGCCCATCGTGATCGTCGCCGACGAGCAGCTGCACACCCCGCATTACGAAGTAACCCGCCTGCGTGAAAACGAACTGGGTGAGGAAAGCGGCAAGCCCAGCTACCAGCGCGGCACCCCGCGCAAGCTGCCGGTGCACGCCCTGACCAAGGCCCAGCTGAACATTCCGGCCGCCCCGGCAGTCACCCACGTCAAGCACAGCGCCCCGGCTCCGGTGCGCGAAGTGGTTGAAGTGGATGCCGCGCCGGCCCCGGCTCCGGCCGCTCCTGCACCCATCGCAGCGCCGGCTACCGGCGGGGTGGTCGGCTGGTTCAAGCGCATCTTTGGCGGTGAGCCGGCCCCGGCCGCCGCGCCGGCGGCCCCGGCTCGCCCGGCCCAGGACGGCAACCGCAACGGTCGCAACAAGGACCGCAACGGCAAGGACCGTCGCCGCGACGAGCGTGGTGGCAACGGCCAGGCCCAGGGCCAGGGACGCAACAAGGACCGTCGCGACGAGCGCGGTGATCGCAACGGCAAGGGCGAGCGTCGCGACGACCGCCGTCAGGACCAGGCCGCCAATGCCAACGCCGGCCAAGCCCAGCAGGGCCAGGGCAAGCCGCGCAATGAGCAGCAGCCGAAGCCGCGCAACGAACAGCAGCCGCAGCAGCAACAGCCGAAGCTGAAGCAGCCGCAGAAGCAGAACCAGAACGGCCAGAAGCCGCAGCAGAACGACGCCGACAAGCCGGCCCGTCAGCCGCAGGCCGAAGCGCCGAAGCCGGCCAACATCGGCGCGCCAGTGGCTGACGCGGCAGTGTTGACTGCCGCGGCTGTCGCGACTGCCGCGGCCACCACCCCCGCTCCCACCGTGCCTGCGCCGAGCGTCCCCGCTCCGGTGCCGACCCCGGGCGCGGAAGACACCGCGACCACCCTGGTTGAAGGTGCTGCGCAGGCCGGTGCCCCGGCGTCCGCCGAGGAAGGCACCGGTGAAGGCGCGTCGCGTCGTCGCCGTGGCCGTCGCGGTGGCCGTCGCCGTCGCCGTGGCAACGGTGAGCAGGCCGCCGGTGCCGAAGGTGCGCTGGACGACAACGCGCTGGACGACGGTGACGATGAGCAGGACGGTGACCAGGACAGCGTGCAGGATTCGGCTCCGGCCGCCGCGCGCCCGGCCGCCCATGGCCAGTCCCAGCCGGAGTTCGACTTCGATGACGAACCGGGCAGCGCGCCGGTTCCGAGCCAGGCTCCGGCCGCACCGGCCCCGCGTCCGGCTGCGCCGGTTGCCGCCGTCGCCGCCGCTGCGCCGCACGCCGTGGTCAGCAGCCCGGTGGTGACCGCCGGTCACACTGAAACGAAGGCAGATGCCGCGCCGTCGTACAACGACCCGGTGCCGTTCGTGGAAAGCCCGGCCCCGGTGCAGGCACCGGTGGTGGCCGAAGCGCCGAAGCCGGTAGAAGCTCCGGTTGTGATGGAAGCACCGAAGCCGGTAGAAGCTCCGGTCGTGGTGGAAGCACCGAAGCCGGCCGAAGCTCCGGTCGTGGCGGAGGCACCGAAGCCGGTGGAAGCTCCCGTTGCGGTGGAAGCACCGAAGCCGGTGGAAACCCCGGTCGTCGTGGAAGCACCGAAGCCGGTGGAAACCGCCCCGGTGAGCGAAGCCGCTCGCCCGGTCCAGGCCAACCTGCTGGACGCGGTGGATGCAACGCCGGCCGAAGCCGCTGCGCAGCACGGTAGTGACACGCCACGCGTGTCTGCCCCGGCTGCCGCCGAACCGGCCGCAACCGACGCCGCCGCCCACGCCGCCGTTGCCGAAGCCCGCGAGGACATCCCGACCGATGAACTCGCCCCGGCCGAAGCCGCTGCCAAGGCGGACGAGGACAAGGCTGACAAGGCCTGATTCCTACCGCACGCGGTAAAGCAGACAGCGGCCGAAAGGCCGCTGTTTGTTTGTGGGGTTCAGGCACCACGCGGACACGCATGGCTGGCTTACGTGCGCAGGATCATGGCTTTGACACGCATGGCGTGTCACTACGATCCTTGGTCGCCCGGGTTTAGGGTCGCCCGGTTTTGTTTGGTCGGGCGACCTGCAGGGACACGCCATGCGTGTCCTCGGGGTGCTGGTCGCGGGCGATTACGGGCTCGGCGCAAACTGCAGCCGGGTCCACACGCCGTAGTGGTCCGACGCCCAGCGCCCTTCTGCATACGGCTCATCGAACAACAACCTGGCCTCACGCGCCACCAGCTGGTCCTGCTGGAAAAACACATGGTCGATCCGGCGCGGCGCATCGAAGTAGTGCCGGTTCAAGGTGCTCACCTGGGCCAGCTCGTTGTTCACATGCACGCTGCCATAGCTGTCGCCAAAACGCTGCCGCAACGGACTCAGATCCCCGGCATCCACCTGCGCATTGAAATCCCCTGCAATCACCACTGGCGCGCCGTCATCGGTACGCGCCACGAACGCCAGCAGGTCAGCGATCTGCTCGCCACGAATGCGTTGACCATCCTCATCCGAACGTTCATTCAAGTGCGTGGCATACACGTTCACCGCCAGCCCGTCCACGTCGATGCGCAGGTGACCCACGGTGCGGTAATCACGTAACGGAGCCAGCAGATGCTCATTGCGCGCCAGCACCGGCCGACGCGTCAGCAGCGCATTGCCATAGCGCTTGAATCGCCCGGGCGGGTCGGTGGAGACAAACAGATACTCATAGCCCAGCTTGCGCGCCAGCCACGCGGCCTGGTTGCGCACGTGCGGCCTCTGGATCACCTCCTGCAGCGCGATCACATCGGGCTGCAGCCGCTCCAGTTCGCGCTGGATCACCCGCCGCCGCTCCGGCCAGTCCTCGCGGTCGTGATGCAGGTTGAAGGTCACCACGCTCATGCCGGGCGCGCCCGCCTCAGCCGCCGAAGCGCCATTGGCCAACGCCAGGGCAAGACCCAGCAGCCACACCTGCGGCAGCCAGCCACCTGCCCGCCGCATTACGGAGCCTTGCGCTCAGCGCGCCGCGCCGCCGCCGGTATCTGTACTTCCACCGTGGCCGGCACATGCACAATGCGCAGTTCGCCGTTCACCCACTGCGCCGGCTCACCATTGATGGTCGCCTCGCCCGGTTCGCCGGTGAACGGCCAGGGCAGCACCAGCCCGCCCTGCGGGGCCAGCAGACCCGGCTGCACCTGCAGGGTGAGCACCTTGTCGGTGCGGCTGAGCGCATAGCTCAGCTGCCCATGCGGCGTGCGCAGGCCCTTGATCGCCACGCCCTTCCCTTCCAGCCAGCGGGTCGGCACGCCGGCGGCCAGCACCAGGCTGTCATCGACATCCCGGCTGTAGGCGAACATGTCGAGAGCAGAACGCACGAAGTCCGAAGCCACCCACGCATGCGGCAGGTCACCGACGAAGAACGGTTTGCGGGGCGTGCGCGAGACCACTTCGGCCCACTGGTTCCAGGCCTTCGGCGCGCGGTCCTTGAAGAAGAAGTCGGTCGCTTGCCAGGCGCGGTCGCGCCAGCCCAGCCGGACGAACGCAGCCACGTTGCGCCACTCGTACGGGGTGTAGTCCTTCCACTCGCGCTTGCCGTCACGGCGCTGTTCGAACTGGGTCCAGTAACGCTGGAAGGTGTTGTCCAGGTAGGGCTGCGGCAGGCGACCCTGCTCACCACCGGGTGCCAGCGCGATGGTGGTCGAGGTGGCGTCGAAGTCGCCCAGCTCGGCCGCACCCGGCAGGTAGTCGATGTTGTGCTGGGCCACCGCCGCGCGCAGCGAGGCATCGAGGTCGGCGCGGAACTCATCGCGCGAGGCGCTGATCTGCATCGCTTCCAGCTTGCCCAGTGCTGCGGCGATATCGGCCGCATCTTTGTAACCGCGCAGCGCCCAGAAGTTGTCCCAGTACGAATGCATCGGCTTTGCCGAATAGCCTTCGTGACTGATCGACACCGGCATCATTCCGTAGAACGCCGGGTTGCGCGCGCGGTTCTCTTCAGTGCGCTCGCTCAGGCGAAGCTGCTCCATGTACTGGTACGCGCCCAGCACATGCGGCCACATCACTTCCAGGAAGGTGCTGTCGCCGGTGTAGCGCCAATACTCTGCGATGTTGAAGATCAGCTCGCCATGGCTGTCGTTCTCCGGCACCGGGTCACTGCCGCGCGCATCCACGCAGCACGGCACCTTGCCGTTCTCGAACTGGTATGGCGCGTACCAGTTCACATACTCACGCACGGCATCGCTGCGACCCAGCCGCAGCAGCCCTTCGGAGATCATCGCGCCGTCGCGGATCCAGCTGCGCGAGTAAGAGCGCGTGCCCGGCTGCAGGCTCGGGCCAACCCGCGAGATCAGCATATGCGCCAGCGCGGTGCGCAAAGTGTCCGCCAGCGGCTTGCCGGCCGCCGGTACCTGCAGGGTCACCTGGTCCAGCTTGGTGCGCCACATCGCCGCCACCTGCTGCTGCGCCTTGCCGGCGTCGAAGCCCTTGGGCGTGGTCCAGTTGCCGGTCTGCGGCAGCACCAGCGCCACTTCGCGGGTTTCGCCGGGCTGCAGCGTCCAGCGGTACAGCAGCGCGCCGCTGG
The DNA here is from genome assembly GCA_050983615.1 of Stenotrophomonas maltophilia. Classification (GTDB taxonomy): domain Bacteria; phylum Pseudomonadota; class Gammaproteobacteria; order Xanthomonadales; family Xanthomonadaceae; genus Stenotrophomonas; species Stenotrophomonas maltophilia_AZ. Next base: position 2,791,277 of record CP158958.1, read on the forward strand.
CCAGCCCGGTCACATCACGCACTTCAGTGGTGGTGGGCACGTGACCGCTGGCCAGGTGCGCCACCTCCAGCTTGCTGTCGAAGGCGGTGGCAAAACTGGCATCGGCAGGCTGCAGCGGGAACACGCGCGGTTTGCCGTTCACTTCCACCTGTCCGGGTTCGAAGTCCAGCGTGTCGATCCGGCTGAAGCCGCCCACGGTATTGAGGAACTGGCGCGGCGGGTTCACCTGCCACGGCCGTACCGCCAGCGCCAGGGTGTACTCGTGCGCCACCTTGTCCGGGTTGTGCAGGGTGTAGCGCCCCACCAGTTGTGCGTTGTCCGGCGTGCCTTGCACGAAGCCGGTCACCTTCAGGCCGGCCTTGGGGTGGCTCCAGTCGACGCTGGCAATCGGCAGGTAATCGTCCTGCAGGGACTGTTTGGATTCCACATCCGCCCAGCTCAGCACCTTCTTGTCGACCACCACGAACGGCTCGATGCTGAAGCTGGCCTTGGCCACTTCCAGCGCGCCGTCTTCGCCGATCAGCGCCTGCTCCTTGCCGCCATCCAGACCCAGCAGGGTCCAGTACGGCTGTTCGCCACTGAAGCCACGCGGGACCGATCCGCGCGGCAGATCCGCGCCGACCGATTCAATGAACGCGTTCGGGGTGCCGGCAAAGTCCAGCGGCTTGATCGCGATGTCACGAATACCGTAGCGCCAGCTGCGCCCGGCCTGAAGGTCAAAACGCAGGTAGCGCGCTTCGGTGTCCGGCAACGCCAGCCAGTCACGGTCGCCGCCTCCGCCGGCAGTGATCTCGCGCAGGGTGCGCCAGTCGCGGCCGTCGCTGGACGCACGCACCAGGTAGCGCGTGGCCTCCAGCCCCGGCACCCACTGGATCACCGCGCCGCCGAACTCACGCACCTTATGCAGATCCAGGCTGATGGTCTGTTCCGGGACGCCTCCGCTGATCCACACCGTGTCCGGCTTGCCGTCCACCAGCCGTCCCTGCAGCGCGGTGGCGGTGTCGGCGATCACCGAGGCGGTCAGCGCCGAGGTGTCCACCGGCGGCAGCGGCTGCAGGGTCAAGCGGTCGAAGCAGACCGTGCCGCGCCCGCCCACCTTGCTGTAAATGGTGAACTCCACCGACTTGCTGCTGGTCAGCGTGGTCTCGGCCGAAGGCCCCCACGCCTTGTCGATCTGGCGCTTGCGGTACTGCACGCCGGTCCAGGTCTTGGGGAAGCTGAAGCCCGGGCGGTTGACCCACCACACGTTGTCGCCGCTGGCATCAATCAGCTTGACCTGCAGGTCGTTACCCGGCGAGTCGCCCCGGATCTGGAAGCCCAGCTGGTAATTGTCCGGCCAGCTGATCGGCAGCTCGCGACGGATGCCGACATAGCCGGACACCTCATGGAAGTTGTAGTCCAGGCACAGCGCGCGCCCGCCGCCATTGCCGGCCACGCTTCGCAGCGAACCGCTGACCTGGTCGGACACCACCAGCCGCCAGGCCGACATGTCATCGAAGTTGTCCAGCACCTTGACCGCGGCCGGAGCCGCCGGGGGTGCTGCCACCGCCGCCATCGACACCACCCCGCCCAGAACCAGACCCACCGCAATGACGGCACCTTTCACCCTTTGACACTCCCCAGCAGCAGACCTTGGATGTAATAGCGCTGCAGCACCAGGAACAGTGCCAGCACCGGAACCACCGTGACCACCGCGCCGGCCATCATCATTTCCACGTCCATGATGTGTTCGCGCGACAGCGTGGCCAGGGCAACCGGCAAAGTGTAGTGCTCCTGGTCGGTCAACACGATCAACGGCCACATGAAATCATTCCAGGCCCCCATGAAGGTGAAGATCGACAGAGTCACCAGCACCGGCTTGAGCATCGGCAGCACGATCTGGAAGAAGATCCGCAGCTCCCCTGCCCCGTCAATGCGGGCCGCTTCCAGCAGTTCATCCGGAATCGAGCGCGCGTACTGGCGCACCAGGAAGATCCCGAACACGCTGGCCAGTGCCGGCACCACCACCCCGCCGTAGCTGTTCACCAGCCCCAGCTGCTTCATCAGCAGGAACAGCGGCAGCATCGCCACCTGTGCCGGAATAACCAGCGCCGCCAGCAGCAGCTGGAACAGGCGCTCCCGGCCAACGAAACGCAGCTTGGCAAACGCGTAGCCGGCCATGGTGTTGAGCAGCAGCGAGCCCAGCGTGATCGCCAGCGATACGCCCAGGCTGTTGATGAAGTTGTTGCCCATGCCAGTGCGGGCGAACAGCTCGTGGTAATTGTGCGTGGTCACCGCCGAGGGCAGCAGCGGCGGCGGGAAATGCGCCGCCTCGCCGGTGGGCATGAACGACACCGACACCATCCACAGCAGCGGAGCCAGGCTGATGGCGGCCAGCACCGCCAGCCCCCCGTTCACCCACCACGCATGCCAGCGCGACTGGCCGATTTCACGACTCATACCAACTGCCTCTTGCGGCCGAAACGCAGCATCACGGTGGTGACGGCCAGGATGATCAGGAACAGCAGGAACGCCACCGCCGATGCACGGCCGAGGTTCCACCACTTGAAGCCCTCTTCAAACATGAAGTACAGCACGCTGACCGTGCTCTGCAGTGGGTCGCCACGGGTCATCACGTAGGGCTCGGCGAACAGCTGGAAGTAGCCGGACACAGTAATCACGCCCACCACCAGCAGCACCGGGCCCAGCATCGGCAGGGTGATGTGCAGGAACTGCTTCCAGCGCGAGGCCCCGTCAATGCGCGCGGCCTCGTACAGGTCATGCGGAATCGCCTGCAGGCCGGCCAGGAAGATCACCATGTTGTAGCCGAAGTTCTTCCACACCGCGAACAGCATGATGGTCGGCATTGCCCAGTTCGGGTCGCCCAGCCAGTCAATCGGGTCGATGCCGATCTGGCCCAGCCCGTAGTTCACCAGCCCGTAGCTGGTGTGGAACAAGTAGCGCCAGATCACCGCCACCGCCACCAGCGTGGTCACCACCGGGGCGAACAGCGCGGTGCGGAACAGGGCCTTGAACCGCGCCGCCGGGGCATTGAGCAGCATCGCCGCGCCCAGCGACACCGCAATCGACATCGGCACGCCGACGATCACGAAGTAGGTGGTGTTCCACAACGACTTCCAGAACATCGGGGTCTGCAACAGATCGATATAGTTGCCCAGCCCGACAAAGCGCAGGTTGGCTCCGTCCGCCAGCGCGTACAGGTCGAAGTCGGTGATGCTCAGTGCAAGTGCGGAGGCCACCGGCATGCCGAAGAACACGCCGATCACCACCAGCGCCGGGCCAGCGAACAGCCAGCCGATCAGGGAACGCTGTTTCATGGCTGCACCTCCGCCTGCGCCGCCTGCTGCTGCTCGAACATCCAGCGGCGCTTGGCCAGCACCTTGTCGACGCGGTCATCCAGTTCCGTCACCGCCTTGTCCTGGTCCATCCCGCCACGCACCACCTTTTCAGTGACGATGCGCATTTCCTGCACGATCCGCTCCCATTCCAGCACCTTCGGCGTGGCCCGCACGCGTTCAAGCTGGTCACGGAACGGCTGCGCCAGCGGGTCATTGGCCAGTGACGGATGTTCCCAGGTGCTGCGGCGCGGCGGCAGGTCGCCGATGATGGAGTGGAAACGCTGCTGGATCTCCGGGCGCGACAGGAACTCGATCAGCTTCCAGGACGCTTCCTTCTGCTGCGAGGAACGGAAGATCACCAGGCTGGTGCCGCCGGCAATGCCCGCGCCCAGGCCATCGGGCCCCGGCAACGCCGCCGTGCCCCACTGCCCTTCCAGTTCCTTGGGCTGCAGCTTCTTGAACTCACGGATGTTCCAGGGCCCGGACAGATAGAACACGTTGAAGCCGCGGAAGAACTCATCCCACACATTGCTGATCTGGGTTTCGGACATGCGCGGGGCCCAGCCCTGCGCGAACATGTTCTCGTAGAACGCCAGCGTGCGGCGGAAGCCCGGGCTGCGGAAATTGCCACGGGTATCGTGGTCGCGCAGCAGCGGGTCTGGCTGCTGCAGCGCGAACGACAGCTGCTGTTCGAATTCGTTGATCGGCATCAGCACCGCATAGCGGTTCGGGCCCTGCATCTTCTTGATGTCCGCCATCATCTGGTTCCATTCGTCCCAGGTTTCCGGCGGGTGGTCATGGCCGGCCTTGGCCAGCAGGTCCTTGCGGTAGTAAAGCAGGCGGGTGTCCACATACCACGGCACACCGACCAGCTCGTCATGGATGACATTGGTGTCCCAGATGCCCTGGAAGTAGTCGGCCGGGTCCACCACCTTCGACTGCGCCACGAACGGCTGCAGCGGGGTCAGCGTATTGAGTTCGGCAAACTCCGGAATCCAGGTGTTGCCCAGCTGGCACACGTCCGGCAGGCCATCGGCGGCGAACGCGGTCAGCAGCTTCTCATGCGCGGCGGTCCACGGAATGTTCTGCACGTCCACGTGAATGCCCGGGTTTTCCGCTTCGAATTCGCGGATCAGCCCACTCACCACCTCGGCCTCGCGCCCCATCGCCCAGAAGCGCACGGTGACGCCTTCCGGTTCCTGGCCGCAGGCGCTCAACAACAGGCTGCCGGTCACCAGCAGCAACAAAGTCACCCACCTTCGGGGACGCAAAATCACGGGCACTGCTTACTTTCCTTGCTGGCTGCGGTTGTTGTTGGCATTGTTCTTCTGCTCCTGGGCGGCGGCGGCGCGCGATTCGGCGATGCCGATCGAGCGTGCGGCGGCCGCCTTTTCGTCTTTCTGCAACTCCAGCGGCATGTCCTCGCCTTCCGGGGTCAACCAGCCACCGCTGAAGCCGGCACGTTCCAGACCGCGCCGGATGTGCGGGTTGGTCTTCATCACGTCCCAGACGAAATCGTTGCGGTAGTTGGCGATCATGGTCAGGATGGGGCCCTGGTCGATGCCGATGTAATCACTGGCCACCCAGCCGCGATCGGGCACCATTCGCCCGGTCTTGATCGGAATGTCGAAGGTGAAGCTGGGGTTGAACGAATCCAGGAACCCATAGCTGGAATACAGGTAGTCGCCGTAGCGCTTGTGCATTTCCAGCGTGGCCGGAATCACTTCTTCCGGCGCGAACACCACCGAGGAAATCGCGGCGGTCGGGGCGATGGTGCCGTCGTCGAAGTTCTCGCGCAGGCCTGCGCCACGCGACGAGTAATGCCGGAACTGACGCTGCTCGCCACGGAACTCCTGGGTGGTGTTCTGCGGACCATCACTGGCGGTCAGGCCCCACACGTTCTCGCCGTACTCCTTCCAGTTCATCGGGTTGGCAATGGCATACTCGCGCTGCGCCAGCGCCGCCGAGCGGCTGTTGAGGAAGTAGGTGCTGCCACGCTCGCGCATGTAGGCGTCCTGGATATCGCGGAAGTCGATCCAGACGTGGGAATACTGGTGGCCGAACAACGGGCCGAACGACAGGTATTCCTGGCCCTGGAACACGCCCCAGTCGTTGTCATAGGTGCGGGTCCACACCGTCCACGCATCCGGGCTGACCGGGTGCGTCGGCGAACCCAGGGCCAGGATGTACACCATCATGGCTTCGTTGTAGCCCATCCAGTCGTGGTCGATGAAGCCGCTTTCCGGGAACCAGCCCATCGAGATCAGCGGCGCGCGCTGCTGCAGCCATGGCCAGTCCACGCGCTTGTAGAGCGTATCGGCGATGGCGCGGATTTCTTTCTCGCGCGGATCGTCACCGGTGTAATAAGACTGCGCGAACAGCACGCCCATCATCAGCAGTGCGGTATCCACGCTGGACAGTTCCACCCAGCTGTCATAGCGGTGGCCGGTCTGCATGTCCAGGAAGTGGTAGTAGAAGCCCTTGTAGCCGCCTTTGCCGGTACGTTGCGGCCCGGTGGAAAGGTCACGGAAGAACTTCAGCGTGGTCAAGGTGCGGTCCACCGCCTGGGTGCGGCTGACCCAGCCGTTCTCCACCCCGATGGGGTATGCGGTCAGCGCGTAGCCAACCGCCGCGATGCTGGCGAACGGGCGCGAGGGATAACGGTCCGGGCTGAGCCCATTGACCTCATTGGTGGTGTCCCAGAAGAACTGGAAGGTACGGCGTTCGATATCGTCGAACAGCGGCGGCAGCTCCGGCTTCATCGGGCGCGGGGGGGCATCGGCTTCGATCAGGATCACCGGCGGTTTGGGTTTGGCGGGCGTGGGTTCTGCCTGCGGCTTGCAGCCTGCCACGGCCACTGCCAGCACTGCCATTGCCAATACGCGCGTTGCCTTCATCGTGCCAGCCCTCCTCGAAAATACCGTTTCCACGTCAGCATACCGGTACGTGGAGTGAAATCGTTTACAGGTGAATCGCTTTAAAAAACCGGTTCTCCCCAGTTGGCGATGACACGCATGGGTGTCACTACGCTGGGGAGCCGGTTTCCCGGCATGACACGCATGGCGTGTCACTACCGACCATCTGCACCGTAGTGACACGCCATGCGTGTCACCGCGGTCTTTCAAACCAAGCTTAGAAGCGGAAGCCCACTTCAGCCTTCACCTGGCGCGGCGTGCCGACGATGTCGCCGGTTTCGTTGTAGCTGGCCAGCAGCTTCCCGTTCGACTTGGTGTAGTTGAAGTTCGAGAAGTTGTCGAAGTTGAACACGTTGATGATGTCGATACGCGCGTACAGCTCGGTGTCGCCCGGCATCTTGAACGTCTTCGTCGCCTGCAGGTCGACCGAACGGTAGCCCCAGATCTTGCCGCCGACCAGGAACTTGCCGTTGCCCTGCGCAACCGCCGCACCCGGGGTCGGCAGGTCATAGCCGCTGGCCTGGGTGACCGGGTACCAGTCGTTCACCGCGGTCGGGGTGGCCAGGGTGATCTTGCCGCCAAAGGTGATGTCCCAGAAACCGGCGTACGAACCAGTCAGCACGATGCGGTGACGCGGCGCGCCGTTGGAACGGATGGTCGGGTAGTCGCCGATCACGCCGCGGTCAAACGCATAATGCTCGTTGATGTCGCGGTTGTGGCGGGCGGTGGTCCAGGTGTAGGCGATCGAGGTGCCCCAGCCGCTTTCCTTGGTGAACGGCTTCTGCGCCGACAGCAGCACCTGGGTCGCACGGGTCTTGATGCCCTGCTGGCCGATGATCAGGCTGCCGAAGCCCGGCACGTTGCAGCTCCAGGCCTGGCCCAGGCCCGGCGAGGTGCCGCCGCACAGACGCGGGTCGTCGAAGAACTGGCCGGTCGGGTAACGGTTGCCCAGGGTGAAGGCGAAGCCGTCATAGGTAAGCGTACGCGCGATGGTGGCGTCGGTCAGCCAGTCGCCGATCTGGTTGCTCATGCCCAGGCTGAACTGATCCGCGTACGGAGCCTTCAGGTTGTTGTTGAGCAGGTCCACTTCCAGGCCAGCGTTGCTGGTGCTGCCCAGCAGTGCCTGCAGGCCCTGGATGTTGCCCATCAGCGCCGGATCCCAGTCGAAACAGGCCGGCTGGCCGTTCAAGCAGGTACCGGTGGCCGGGTTGCGGAAGTATACAGTCGGCTGCGGCAGGGCCAGCTTGGTGGTTTCCAGCTGCAGGTAGTCGAACAGGTCACGGTCATACGAACGACCGGCACCACCGTGGATCACGTGCATCTCGTCGGCGTTGATGTCGTACGAGAAGCCCAGGCGCGGCTGCCAGGCGTCCTTGAATGCCTTGCGGTTGTTGCCGGTGCTGATGTAGTCGTTGATGTTCAGGCCACTCAGCGCCAGCGTCTGCGCATAGGTCTGGCCCGCTGCAGCGCGCGGATCCTGCGAATACAACGCCGCCACCACTTCCGGCGGGGTCACGAAGTCCAGGTAGCTCGGGTTCTTTTCGTAATCCCAGCGCAGGCCCAGATTCAGCTGCAGGTGGTCGTTGACCTGCCAGTCGTCCTGGATGAACAGGCCGATCTGCTTCACCTTCGAACGCACTTCACCCGACACGCCCGAAACGCCGGTGACCGGCTTCACGAACTGCGCCTTGTACGGAATATTGTCCGGGAAGTCCGGGTCGCCCAGGGTGTAGGAGTACTGCGGATTGATCTGCGCCGCGTCAGACGCGTACAGATCGATTTCCTTGTACTTGGCGCCCATCTTGATGGTGTGGTCGCCGGCGAACTCGATGCCGTTGAGGGTCAGGTTGTCTTCAATCGACCAGCCCTTCTGGCCCTTCACCTGCGCGTCCAGTGCCGAAGCGCCGCCAACCTTGACCAGGATGCGCTCGTCGGTGCCGTCCGGTGCGGTGTAGGTGATGCCCGGGCCGATGGTCAGCGGGTACGGATTGTTGAACGAATCCTCGTGGGTGACCATCAGCTCGTTGTAGAAACGCTCACCGCTGTGGTTCCAGCGCAGCGCGTAACGACGGTCGGTATTGATGGTTTCCTTGCCGGCCGACGGCGAGGTCTGGCCGCTGAACTGCTGCTGGGTTTCGTCGCGGTCCTGGAAGGTCAGCTCGATGCGGTCGTAGTCGGTCGGCTCGAAGTCGATCTTGGCGAAGATCAGGTCCTGCTCGAACGGCTGGCTGGCCGGGCCCAGGCCGGCGGCTGCTTCGGCCGGCAGCAGGCCGACGCGGTCGGTGACCGAACCTTCCGGTGCGATGGTCACCGGCAGGTCGAAGCGCTTGGCTTCGTAGGTGACGAAGAAGTGCGCCTTGTCCTGGATGATCGGCCCGCCCAGGGCGAAGCCGTATTCCTTCTCGGCCGAGACCTGCTTGGACTTGCCTTCCTGGCGCTCGGCCGGGGTCATGGCGCGCATGTCTTCGTCGGTGTAGCGGTAGAACGCCTCACCCTTGAATTCGTTGGTGCCGGACTTGGTCGCTGCGGTCACTGCCGCGCTGGACACCTGGCCGTACTCGGCCTTGTAGTTGCCGCTGATCACCTTGTATTCGCCGATGGCCAACTGCGGGAACGGATTGCCCGCGCTGCCGGACTGGCCGGCCACGCCGCCGCCCTTGACGTAGCTCTTCTGGCCCACGCCATCGATGTAGACGTTGGTGCCATCAGCATTGGTTGCGCCGCCGCGCAGCGAGGTGTTGCCCTTGGCATCACGGGTAAAGATCATGCCAGGCACCGCGTCGGCGAATTCCAGGAAGTTGCGCGACACCTGCGGGGTGGTCTGGATCTGCTGCAGGCTGACCGTCTTGCCCACTTCGGAGGTACGCACTTCCTGCAGCAGGGTCGGTGCGACCACGTTCACCGTGTCCAGATTGGTCGCATTGGCGGTGGAGCCATTGGCGGCTGCGCCGCTGAAGTTCAGCGTGGCCGTCGAGGCCACGGTCACCGTCACCTTCTGGGTCTGGCCATTGGCCACCACGTCGTAGGTGCCCGGGTCCAGACCCATCAGCGAGTAGCTGCCATCGGCGCGGGTGGTGGCGCGGCGGACGGTGCCGGTTGCCGTGTTGGTCGCAGTCACTTCGGTGCCGGCTTCGGCCGAGGCGACCTGGCCACGCAGCGACGAGGTAGCCGACTGCGCCATCAGGCTTGGGGCAGCGCCCAGCATCAGGCAGCTGACCAGTGCGCTCGTCAGCAGGCGACGTGCCGGCTGGCGGGTGCGGTGATTGGAATACGTCATGCGAAAATCTCCGGGTGGTGGTGGCCGTCGTTGCGGCCGCCTTTCGTTTTTTTGACTACGTGGACTTCCGAAACAGCTTCTTGCGGTTACGACGGGTTAACGCGTCACGACCAACGGTCGTGACCTACCGCGTTGCGACAGGGGTCGCAACGCTTGAATCGCGCACGATCAGGCGAGGCACAAGCGTGTGCTTGTCCCCTGCCCTATCCGTGGTGTTGCCATCCATCAACTGGAGCAGACGCGTCATCGCCTTATCGCCAAGCTCAGCGATACTCACCTGCATCGTTGTCAACGAAGGGTGAACGAAGCGCGCCAGTGGAATGTCATCGAAGCCTGCAAGTGCCACATCCGCAGGCACGCGCACGCCGGCCTGCCCGAATGCGTACAGGCAGCCGAGCGCCATCATGTCGTTGGCTGCAAACACTGCATCCGGCAGTGCGCCAGCGGCCAGCAGCTCCTGTCCGGCGCGATGGCCTGAGGCTTCATCGAAGTCGCCGGGCAGCTCGATGCCTTCCGCGCCATTACCGAAGCCAGCAATCGCATCACGGAACCCGCGCAGACGTTCGCGCGCATCGAAATTCAGATCCGGCCCGGCAATGAACGCGATGCGGCGGTGACCCGCATCCAGCAGATGGCGGGTCATCGCCACCGCACCGGCATGGTCGTCGATGCTCAGCACCGGGTGGTCTTCGCCGGGCAGATAGGTGTTGATCAGCACCGTCGGCAACGACTGCGGCAGGTTGTCGGTCAGGAAGTCCGGACTTTCCGCATACGGGGAAAGCACCAGCAGCCCGTCCACGCGGCCGCGCATGGCCCGTAGGGCCGCGCCCTGCTGCTCCTGGTCGCCGTGGTAGCTGGACACCAGCAGGTGCTGGCGGCGGGCCCGTGCCACCTGGTCGATGCCGCGCATCAGTTCCGAGAAAAATTCGCCGTACAGGTCCGGCAGCACCACCCCGATGGTGTTGGTGCGGCGGCTGCTCAAGCTGCGGGCGGCCGCATGCGGGGTGTAGCGCAGACGCGCAGCCACCTCCAGCACCAGCTTGCGCACCGGCTCGGCGACGTTTTCATGCCCGTTGAGTGCGCGCGAAACCGTGGCTACAGAGACACGGGCTTCCCGCGCGACATCCTTGATGGTGATCGCTGCCTTGTTCACTTCGCCGCCCTCCACGGCTTAGAGATCTGGGCTTGGCGCGGAATGTAAGCGTTTTCAGACCCAGAAGTAAACAGGACGTTAGGCGAATGTCTCATGGCGGTAACCTTTGCATGTCTTGTGGGGGCGTCGCGTGACTTGCCGAGACAACGGCAGGACAAGGGGTTTCGGCTGAAACGACGTAGAGCCGGGCTTGCCCGGCCGGGAAGGCCGCAGGCGTGGAAAGCAGCCGGGCAAGCCCGGCTCTACCGGAGATCTGCGCGCGAAGCCGGGCAAGCCCGGCTCTACCGGAGATCTGCGCGCGAAGCCGGGCAAGCCCGGCTCCACCACGCGGCGTTACGGGGTCTCGGCACGGATGGACAGCGCGTGGATGTCCGTGTCCATCATCGTGCCCAGCGCGGCATACACCGCGCGGTGGCGCGCCAGCGGCAGCTTGCCCTCGAAGGCCGCGCTGACGATGTGCACATTGAAGTGGCCGCGTCCGTCCTTCGCCCCGGCATGGCCGGCATGCCGGTGACTGTCGTCCTCGATCTCCAGCAACTGCGGGTCCAGTGCCGCCTGCAGCGCGGCGCGGATGCGCTCTACCCGTTCTGCATTCATGGCAGCACCTTGCGGAACGGACGTACTTCGGTGCGCACATAGACGCCCGCGTCCACATACGGGTCGGCGGCGGCCCAGTGTTGGGCGGCCTCGAGCGAGTCGAATTCGGCAATCACCACGCTGCCGCTGAAGCCGGCCGGGCCCGGGTCTTCGCTGTCGATCGCCGGGCAGGGGCCAGCCAGCACCAGCCGGCCTTCGTCACGCAGGGCGGTCAGCCGGCCCAGGTGGGCCGGGCGCGCGGCCAGCCGGGCGGCCAGCACGTCGGTACCGTCATAGCCTTCAATCACATACAACACGGGCAGCTCCAGGGGGTGACCTTAACAAACGCGTGAATTCTACCCGCCCCGACTGGACACTGCCGTGGATAGCGCTTACTCTTCACGTCATTGCACGTGGCTGGACGCAGCAGCCCCGTCGGTTCCGGCCAGTTTGCCCACCGACGACCGACCCGCTGCCCCACACCAGCACACGTAGACGACCTCCTTAGTAGTCCAGTCGCTGCCCCCTGCGGCGCGCCTTGCTGTTTGTAGTGTGGAAACCACGCCGGTCCTGGCGTGCCATGCCGCTCATGCGTCTGCTGTCCCCGGCCCGGCCGGCGGCGGAGGCGGTGCGGCGAACGGTCCGATGCAATCCAGACATCACGCTTGATGACTTCCGAACTCGCGTCCGACGCGAACCCGCAAACCCGGCCGACCGCCCCGCAGCAGCAGGAAATGCCGCTGGCCGTGGTGCATGGGCAGCCGGTTCTGCAGATTCCGCAGGACCTCTACATTCCGCCGGATGCACTGGAAGTCATCCTTGATGCCTTCGAGGGCCCGCTGGATCTGCTGCTGTACCTGATCCGCCGGCAGAACCTGGATATCCTGGACATCCCCGTCGCCGAGATCACCCGGCAGTACGTGGAGTACATCAATGTCATGCAGGAGCTGCGTTTCGAGCTGGCCGCCGAGTACCTGGTGATGGCGGCGATCCTGGCCGAGGTGAAGTCGCGCATGCTGCTGCCGCGCCCGCCCAGCGCCGAAGGCGAGGAAGCCGACCCGCGCGCGGAACTGGTGCGCCGGCTGCAGGAATACGAACGTTTCAAGCAGGCTGCCGAAGACATCGACGCCCTGCCCCGCCAGGACCGCGATACCAGCCTGGCCCACGCCTTCGTGCCCGACCGTGCCGCAGTGAAGCTGCCGCCGCCGGTGGACCTGAAGGAGATGCTGCTGGCCCTGCACGACGTGCTCAAGCGCGCCGAGCTGTTCACCGGCCACGCCATCAAGCGCGAGGCGCTGAGTGTGCGCCAGCGCATGGGTGACGTGCTGGGCCGTCTGGAAGATGGCAGGTTCTATCGCTTTGAAACGCTGTTCACCGCCGAGGAAGGCAAGCTCGGCGTGCTGGTGACCTTCCTGGCCCTGCTGGAACTGGCCAAGGAGCAGCTGCTGGACATCGTGCAGGAAGCCCCGCTGGCCCCGATCTACGTCAAGTCGCTGGCCCTGGGCAACACCAACGAACCGCTGCAGTTCAACAGCGAATTCGACGACAACGACGCCGCCAACGAACCCGAGTGAGTCCCGATTCCGCATGGATCAACCGCTGATCAACCGCATTGTCGAAGGCGCGCTGCTGGCCTCCAGCCAGCCGCTCACCCTCGCCCAGCTGCAGGGTCTGTTCCCGGAAGAGGAACCGGCACCGCCGGGCAGCATCGAGCGCGCACTGGAACTCCTGCGCGACGGCTGCGCCGGGCGCGGCGTGGAGCTGGTCGAGGTCGCCTCCGGCTTCCGCTTCCAGGTCACCCAGGAAGTACATGGCTACATCACCCGGCTGTGGACCGAACGCAAGACCCGCTACACCCGCGCCACCCTGGAAACCCTGGCGCTGATCGCCTACCGCCAGCCGATCACCCGCGGCGAGATCGAGCAGGTGCGTGGCGTGGCAGTCAGCAGCAACATCATCCAGGCGCTGGAAGAGCGCGAGTGGATCCGCGTGGTCGGCCACCGCGACGTGCCCGGCAAGCCGGCCCTGTTCGGCACCACCAAGGGCTTCCTGGACTACTTCGGCCTCAAGCGCCTGGACGAACTGCCGCCGCTGTCGGAGCTGCGCGACCTGGGCGAACTGGAACCGCAGCTGCCGCTGGACAGCGACGGCCAGCCGGCCGGGAAGATCGCCGCCGGGGTGGCCGATGGTGAAGCCGATGGCGACACCGCCACCAACGACGCTGAGGACGACGCCGACGGCATCGATGACGCTGGCACGCTCGATGTAGAGCCGGGCTCTGCCCCGCTGGACGCGCCGACGCAACCTGCCAGCCGGGCAGAGCCCGGCTCTACGTCGGACGCACCGATTGCCACGGATGAACCTGACACGTCGGATACCCCCGCCGACACCGGCGACACCCGCCGCATGAACCGCCTCGACCGCTTCTCCGCCCGACTGGCGCAAAGCAGCGAAGAAACCGACAATACGCACGACCCCGAATTCAACGCGCCGCCGTCACTCCCCGACGGCGACGACGAACCCGATACCGCGCCGGGAACACGCGCGGCGCATCCGAACGAAACCGAAAACAACGCCGTCGCGACGACGACCGTGGCTGTTGACGAAGCCGATCCCGAACCAGAGGCCGACGAAACGTCGCCGGCCGGAGCCAAGTAAATGAGTGACACCCCCCGCAAGCTGTCGTTGAACAAGCTTTCGCTCAAGCGCGAAACCGCCACCGAACAGCCCAAGCTCGAAGAGCGCCTGCACAAGGTGCTGGCCCAGGCCGGCCTTGGCTCGCGTCGCGCGCTGGAACAGCGCATTGCCGACGGCCTGGTCAAGGTCAATGGCGAAGTCGCCCAGACCGGCCAGTCCATCAAAAGCGGCGACAAGGTTGAACTGGACGGGCGTGGCTTCGTTGCCACCGCGCTGACCGAAACCTCGCGCGTGCTGGCCTACAACAAGCCCGAAGGCGAAGTGACCACCCGCGAAGATCCCGAGGGCCGCCCGACCGTGTTCGAAGCGCTGCCGGCCCTGAAGGGCGCGCGCTGGATCGCCATCGGCCGCCTCGACATCAACACCACCGGCCTGCTGCTGGCCACCACCGACGGTGAGCTGGCCAACGCCATGATGCACCCGTCGTTCGAGGTGGAACGCGAATACGTGGTACGCGTGCGCGCCCCGGAAGGCCAGGAAAAGGTGCCCGACAACATCGTCGACCGCCTTGCCCGTGGCGTTGCGCTGGATGACGGCCCGGCCAAGTTCGACGAAATTGAGCGCATTGGCGGCACCGACTCGCATGACTGGTTCCGCGTGGTGGTGAAGGAAGGCCGCAACCGCGAAGTGCGTCGCCTGTGGGAATCGCAGGGCTGCCAGGTGAGCCGCCTCAAGCGCACCCGCTACGGCAAGATCAGCCTGCCGCGCGAACTGCTGCGCGGCCAGTCGCATGAACTGACCGCCAAGCAGGTCGAGCAGCTGCGCGCCGACCTCAAGCTGGAAGAAGGAGCCCCCTCGGCCCTTACCCTGCAGCCGGTGATCGGCCAGCGCCGTGCCGCCAAGACCACCGTGCGCGTGTCGCGCGACGGCGGCCGTGGCAATGCCTACGTCAACGGCAACAACGTCGCCGACGAAGGCCGCGAACTGCGCCGCTTTGACAACGTGCGCGAAGACCGCGGCCGTGGCCGTGGCGGCAAGGGCGGTGGCTTCAAGGGTGGCCTCACCGTCACCGGCGAAGCGGCGGCCAAGCAGTCGCAGCGTCCGTTCAAGCAGCGCCAGGACAAGAACAGCCGTGCCCTGCCGGAAGGCAACCCGGCCGCGTTCCGCAGCTGGTATGTGCCCGATGGCGTCAGCACCGGCCCCAGCAACCACCGCAATGCCGGGCCGGGCGCTGCCCGTGGCCCCGGCGCACGCGGCCCGGGTGCAGGCGGCCAGGGCCGTCCGTTCGGCAAGCCCAAGCCCGGTGCCGGTGGCGGCCAGGGTCGTGGTGGCTTCGGCGGCGAAGGTCGCGGTGAAGGTCGCAGCCCCTACGGCGGCGAAAGTCGCGGCGGTTACGGCGGCCATGGTCGTCCGGCTGGTGCCGGCGCAGGCAACCGTGGCGGCCAGGGCGCACAGCGCCACCCGTACGGGCACCCGGGCAACGCCCCGACCTTCCCGTCCGACCACGCCAACCCCGGTGCCAACCCGTACGGCAATGCCCGTCCCAGCGGCAACCGCAATGCTGGCCCGCGCGGCCCTGGCGGCCCGGGTGGTAATCGCGGCCCGGGTGGCCCCGGTGGCAACCGTGGTCCGGGCGGTCGTCCCGGCGGCGGTGGTCGTCCCGGCGGCGGCAACCGCGGCCCCGGCGGCGGCGGTCACCGTGGCGGCCCGCGCGGCGGCTGATAGCGTTCAATGAAAACGGCCCTTCGGGGCCGTTTTCTGTATAACGCGAGACGTAATCCCCGTAGCGACGCGCCATGCGCGTCCCTCGCAAAACCCTCATCAACCAGGAAATCAACATGACACGGATGTTAAGCGCCCTCCTCCTCTGCGCCCTCACCCTCACCACCATCACCGGCTGCAAAAAGGTCCAGGAAGAGCTGGCCGCCTCCCAGAACCCGTTCCCCAAATCCTCACCGCTGCACGCCCCGGTCGACACCACCACGCGCAAGCTGGTGCGCGAACCGGCCTACCTGGAACGCATGAAGGGCCTCAGCCCCGAACAAGCCCAGGTCATGGGCGCACAGCTGTCCATGTCCGGCATGGGCCGCCTCGAACTGCCGCTGCTGGAACGCCGCGCCGAACTGGTCGGCCAACTGCTACACAAGCAGTCGGTCGCCGACTGCGCCGCGATGGCCAAGGTCACCACGCCGGCCGAAGCCGCGCGCAGCAGTGAACGCATCATCGAGACCCTGGCCACGCTGCCGCAGCCGGTGATCAACGAATGGTTCGACATCGCCTACCAGGCCACCCTGGCCGAACTGCAGCAGCGCCCGCTGACCCAGGTCAGCGAAGCACAGATCAATGAAGCCGCCGTGGCGCTGGTGCAACTGGTGCCCAGCGATGACGAGCGCAACCGCCTCGCCCAGGTGATGAACACGCTGTCCTCCGCCAGCGACGCCGACGCCTGCTGGGCCGTGCGCACTATGTACAGCTATCTGCCCAAGCTGCCCCAACCGCAGCGCGGGCATTTCGCCTGGGCCGCCACGCAGCAGTAAAAGAAAAAGCCGGCAAATGCCGGCTCTTTCATTACGCCGGGCGCTGCCCGGCAATCGCGAATCGTCAACGCCGCTCAATCGTGAACTTGCTGCCCGCGACGCCAAGGTCCCAACCCTTGCCAGTGCCAGCCAAAGCCAGCGACACGTCGCCCTTGGTCACCACTTGAGCGCTGCTCGACTTATCGGCACCCGCGTGTGCTTCCACCGAAGCGTAGGAACCAATCAAGTCATTGACCGAGTACGCACCGCTGAAACGCCCCTTGCCGTCGGTGATCTTGGATTTACCCACGCTCAGGCCGCCACCTTTAACTGTGATCTTCACCGGAATACGCGCACCATTGTCGCATGTGATGGTGCCGCTGCCCGATGCCGTCTTGTAAAACACCGACCAGCCGGACAGGTTGTAGTGCAATTCGCAGTCAATGTCACCGGCAGCGTGGGCCGCCGGAACCATGGCAAAAGAAGACAGCGCGACAAAAGCCAAGGCGTACGTTTTCATTGCGGTGTGCTCACGCTTAGGGACAATGGCGCTGAATCTAGCAGTGTGCGCGTGCTGCCCGAATGAGCCCACACACCTGCATGTGGGCTGCGTTCAGCTGCCTGACGCGTCATCACCATGAAGGGTAAAGCCATCAGCATCCAGCATGGCCGGGAAGCGCGCCCGATGTGCCGCCAGCGCGGCCGCCGAAATGGTGGTGGTCACCACCTGCTCGGTCTCACGGACCTCCAGCTGTGGCTGGCCGAGGAAGTCGATCACCGCACTGTCGCCCGCGTAGTGCAGGTCATTGCCATCCACACCGACCCGGTTCACCGCCGCCACGTAGCACAAGTTCTCGATCGCACGCGCGCGCAGTAACGTGCGCCAAGGATAAGCACGTGCCGACGGCCAGTTGGCGACGAAGATCTGCAGGTCGAAGTCGAGATCTTCCGCACGCTCCACGTCGTAGCGGTTGCGGCAGAACACCGGGAAGCGCAGGTCGTAGCAGACCAGCGGATTGATACGCCACCCCTTCCATTCCACGCTCAGGCGTTCATTGCCGGCGGCATAGCGTAGGTGCTCGTCGCCGTAACGGAACAGATGACGCTTGTCGTAGTGCTGCAGCTCGCCGTCCGGCGTGGCCCACAACAGGCGGTTGTACACGCCCTCGCCCACACGCAGCTGCACACTGCCGGTGATGGCCGCGCCCAGCTTGGCGGCCTGCTCACGGATCCACGCAACGGTGGGGCCTTCCATGCCTTCGGCGCGGAAGATGGCGTCGTTGGAGAACCCACTGGTGAAGGTTTCCGGCAGGATCACCAGATCGGTGTAACCGGCGACCGGGGCCAGCAACGCGCCGTAGTGCTCGCGGTTGCCTTGCGGGTCGTGCCAGCGGGTGTTGCCCTGCACCAGGGTGACACGTAGATCGGGGCGTGCGGGGGCGTTCATCAGAGCACCTTCAGGCGTTCAATGGCGGCGTCCATGGTCGCGTCGTTCTTGGCAAAGCACAGCCGCACCAAGCGCTGGCCCTCCGGCGCGGTTTCATAGAACGGCGACAGCGGAATGGCGGCCACGCCCTTTTCGATGGTCAGCCATTTCACGAATTCGTGGTCTGGCAGGTCGCTGATGGCCGAATAGTCCACCAGCTGGAAGTAACCGCCCGGCACCGGCAGCGGCTTCAGCCGCGTGCCCAGCAGCTGCTCGCGGAAGCGGTCGCGCTTGGCCTGGTAGAACGCGCCCAGTTCCAGATGGTGTTGCGGCTCGTCGCGGATCATCGCGGCGAAACCGTATTGGGCCGGGCCGAAACTGGTGAAGGTGTTGTACTGGTGCACCTTGCGGAACTCGGCGGTCAGCAACGGCGGGGCCACGGCGTAGCCGATCTTCCAGCCGGTGCAGTGGTAGGTTTTGCCGAAACTGGAAATGACGAAGGTGCGCTCGCGCAGTTCCGGGTAGCGCAGCGCGGATTCGTGGCGGCGGCCGTCGTAGATGATGTGTTCGTACACCTCATCGGAAATTAGGTAGATGTTGGTGCCACGCAGCACGTCGATCAGCGCCTGCATGTCGTCGGCGGTCAGCATCGCGCCGGACGGATTGTGCGGGGTGTTGACCATCAGCAGGCGGGTGCGCGGGGTGATGGCCGCGCGCACGCGGTCCCAATCCACGGCGAAGGTCTGCGGGTCCAGCGGCACGTGCACGGCGCGCGCGCCGGCCAGATCAATGGCCGGCTCATAGCAGTCGTAGGCCGGGTCAAGCACGATCACTTCCTCGCCCGGGCGCACCACGGCGTGGATGGCGTTGAAGATGGCTTCGGTGGCCCCGCTGGTGACGGTGATTTCGGTGTCGGCATCCACCTGGGCCCCGTACAGGTCCAGCGACTTCTGGGCGATGGCCTGGCGCAGCGGGGCCACGCCGGTCATCGGCGGGTACTGGTTCAGGCCGGCCTGCATGGCGTTGACAGTTTCATCGATCAGCCGCTGCGGCGCGGAGAAATCCGGGAAGCCCTGGCCCAGGTTCACGGCCCCGTGTTCGGCGGCCAGCTGGGACATCACGGTGAAGATGGTGGTGCCCACCTTGGGCAGCTTGGTCTGCGGGTTCATCGGCATCGGCAGCAGGATCAGGAGACCTTGCAGTGTAAAGGATGGGTACTGGTGGTGCTGGTGGTGCCGGCCGTTGGCCGGCCCTCATTGCCGCGTGGGGCCGGCCAACGGCCGGCGCTACCGGGTCGCACCCACCTGGCCATACACGCACATCCAACCGCAAACGATCCCGTTACACTCCCCCGCATGCACAACACCCCGAACACCCCGCCGCTGCTGGCTGCGCATGGCCTGACCTTCAACCGCAACGATGAACCGGTGTTCGGACCGCTGGACCTGCAGGTGGATGCCGGCGAGGCACTGCTGGTGCAGGGCGGCAACGGGGCCGGCAAAACCACCCTGCTGCGGGTGCTGGCCGGGCTGCTGCGGCCGTCGGCCGGGCAGATCCAGATTGACGGCAAGCCGGCCGGCCGCCGTGAACGCGCCCAGTTCGTGTCCTACCTGAGCCACCTGCCCGCCCTGAAGGGCGACCTGGACACGCTGGAGAACCTGAACTTCCTGTGCGGCCTGCATGGGCGTCGCGCCCGCCAGATGCCTGGCAATGCGCTGGCCATCGTGGGCCTGGCCGGTTACGAGGACACCCTGGTGCGGCAGCTATCGGCCGGCCAGAAGCGACGGCTGGCGCTGGCCCGAATCTGGCTGTCGCCGGCACCGCTGTGGTTGCTGGATGAGCCGTACGCGAATCTGGACCTGGATGGAATCAATCTGGTGAACCGGATGATTTCTGCGCATCTGCGGGCCGGAGGGGCTGCCCTGGTGACTACGCATGGGGCGTATGCGGCACCACCGGTGCGGACGCGGTTGATTGAGTTGTCCACCCAAGGGGCCGCCGCATGATCGCTCCCGGTACCGAACCCGGCCTGTGGCAGACCGCCAGGGCACTGGTGGCGCGCGACCTGCGCCTGCTGTGGCGGCGGCGTGGCGATGCCCTGCAGCCGGTGCTGTTCGCGCTGCTGGTGGTGGTGCTGTTCGCCCTGGCGCTGGGCCGCGACCCGGGCACGATGGCCCGCGTGGCCTCGGCCGTGCTGTGGCTGGCAGTCCTGCTGGCCGGGCAGCTGGCACTGGATTCACTGTTCCGCAGCGACGCCGAAGATGGTTCGCTGGAACAATGGCTGTTGGCCCCGGTGCCGCTGGCCTGGCTGGTGCTGGTACGGGTGCTGCTGCATTGGGCCACCACCGCCCTGCCCTTGATCGTCGTAAGCCCGCTGCTGGCTGAAATGCTGCATCTGCCGCATGACCAATTGCCGCTGTTGCTGGCATCGTTGCTGCTGGGCACCCCGCTGCTCAGCCTGATTGGCGGCGTGGTGGCTGCGCTGACGGTCAGCATTCGTCGCTCTGGTATTCTCGTGGCGTTGCTGGCGCTGCCGTTGTATGTGCCGGTGCTGGTGTTTGGTGCAGGCAGCGTTTCTGCGGCTGCACGTGGCCAGGACCCGGTGGGAGCGCTGCTGCTGCTGGGAGCCGGGCTGGTGGTGGCGCTGGTGCTGGCTCCATTGGCCACCGCCGCGGCGATACGGATATCGTTGAGTTGATGGTTGTGCTGTGTGTTGCCCTGTTCACCGCAGACGCGCATGGCGCGTCCCTACGATCAGCCGTTGTTTTGCCCATCGTTGAGATTGCCTTCGCTGCATGAACTCCCTGACCCGCTGGTTCCACCAATTCGGATCGCCGCCCATCTTCGACCGCTTTGCCGCGCGCTGGTCGCGCGTGTTCTACGTGGCCGCCGTGCCGGTGCTGCTGGTCGGGTTGTGGCAGGGGCTGTTCGTGGTGCCGGCCGAGGCCAAGCAGCTTGACGCCTTCCGCATCATCTACATCCACGTGCCCAGCGCCTGGATGAGCCTGTTCGTGTTCGCCCTGATGGCCTTCTACGCCGCCATCGCGCTGATCTGGCGAATCAAGATCTGCGAGATCCTGGCCATGGCCTGCGCGCCGATGGGGGCCGGCTTCACCCTGATCACCCTGCTGACCGGCAGCATCTGGGGCAAAAGCACCTGGGGCACGTGGTGGGACTGGGACCCGCGCATGACCAGCGAACTGGTGCTGCTGTTCCTGTACCTGGGCGTCATTGGCCTCTACCACGCCATTGAAGACCGCCGCAGCGCCGCGCGCGCGGCCGGGCTGCTGGCCATTGTGGGGGTGAGCCTGCTGCCGGTGATCCGCTATTCGGTGGACTGGTGGGGCGGCCTGCACCAGCGCCAGTCAATCAACGTGTTCGGCGACAACGCGGTGCGTGACCAGCTGATTGGCCCGCTGTGGTGGATGGTGGTGGCCACCAAACTGTGGTTCGCCGGTTCGCTGCTGGCCAAGGCCCGCGCCGACAATCTTTCGCGCGAGGCAGGCAAGGCCTGGGTGGCCGAACGCTTTGGCGGCGCACCTGCCAGGGAGGCCATGCCGTGACCCACGTACCCTTCCTGATTGGCGCGTTCTCGGTTTTCATCCTGGTGCTGGCCGCCGATGCACTGGGTTCCTGGCTGCGTCTGCGCAGCGCCAAGCGCCAGGCCCTGCGCCGCCAGGAGCGCCTGCGCGCGCGTGACAAGACGCCCGCCACCGCCCCGCTCGGCACGGAGCTGAGCCGATGACCCCGGTACAGCGTCGCCGCCTGATCTGGGTGCTGATCGTGCTGCTGGCCGGTGGCCTGGCGACCACCCTGGTGGCGTTCGCGCTGCAGCGGAACATCGCCTATCTCTACACGCCTGCGGAAGTGCTGCGCGGTGACGCCGGCAACCAGGAACGCTTCCGCCTCGGCGGCATGGTGGTGAAGGGCTCGTTCCAGCGCGCGGAGGGCTCGCTGGAAGCGCGCTTCGTGGTCACCGATGGCGACGCTACCCTGCCGGTGAGCACCTCGCGCATCCTGCCGGACATGTTTGCCGAAGGCACCGCCGTGGTCGCCAGCGGCCGGCTGGAGAACGGCCGCTTCATCGCCGATGAAGTGCTGGCCAAGCACGACGAAAACTACGTGCCCAAGGAAGTCGCCGACAAGATGGGTGCGGCGCACACCAAGCACGACGTGCCGGTGCCGGCCGTGGAGGCACGCTGAGTGCTGCCTGAGCTGGGGCAGGTCCTGCTGGCCTGTGCGCTGTTGGCTGCGCTGCTGCAGGCCGTGCTGCCGCTGCTGGGTGCGCAGCGCCAGCGTGCCGAATGGATGGCCATTGCCCGTCCTGCCGCGTATGCCCAACTGGTACTGATTGCCGGTGCCTTCGCGCTGCTCACCGCCGCCTTCGTGCAGCAGGATTTCTCGGTGCGCTACGTGGCCGAGAACTCCAACACACTGCTGCCGCTGGCCTACCGGTATTCCGCCGTCTGGGGTGCGCACGAGGGTTCGCTGCTGCTGTGGGTGCTGGTGCTGGCGCTGTGGGGCGGCGCGGTGGCGCTGGGCTCGGCCCAGCTGCCCGATACCGTGCGCGCACGCGTGCTGGGGGTGATGGGCATCATCAGCGTGGGCTTCATCGCCTTCCTGTTCTTCACCTCCAATCCGTTCACCCGGCTGCTGCCCGCACCGCTGGAAGGCCGCGACCTCAACCCGCTGCTGCAGGACCCGGGGCTGATCATCCACCCGCCCATGCTGTACATCGGCTACGTGGGCTTTGCGGTGCCGTTCGCATTTGCCATTGCCGCGCTGCTGGATGGCCGCGTGGATGCGCGCTGGCTGCGCTGGACCCGGCCATGGACCAATATCGCCTGGGGCTTTCTCACCCTGGGTATCGCGCTGGGCAGCTGGTGGGCGTATTACGAACTGGGCTGGGGCGGCTGGTGGTTCTGGGACCCGGTGGAAAATGCCAGCTTCATGCCCTGGCTGGCCGGTGCCGCGCTGATCCATTCGCAGGCGGTCACTGAGAAGCGCGGCAGCTTCGCCAGCTGGACCCTGCTGCTGGCTATCGCCGCGTTCGCGCTGTCGCTGCTGGGCGCGTTCCTGGTGCGCTCGGGCGTTCTGACCAGCGTGCATTCGTTCGCGGCCGACCCGGCCCGCGGGGCCTTCATTCTGGTGTTCCTGGCGCTGGTGGTGGGCGCGGCGCTGCTGCTGTATGCGCTGCGCGCCGGCGGCCTGAATGCTGACGACCCGCGCAAGGGCTTCATGGCCACCTCGCGTGAGACCCTGCTGCTGGCCAACAACCTGCTGCTGGCCACCGCCTGCGCGATGGTGCTGCTGGGCACGCTGTACCCGCTGCTGGCCGACGCGCTGGGGCTGGGCAAGGTGTCGGTGGGTCCGCCCTACTTCGGCACCTTGTTCCTGCTGTTGATGGCCCCGCTGGTACTGCTGCTGCCGTTTGGCCCACTGGTGAAGTGGCAGCGCGACCAGGCCTCAAAGCGGCTTGCGTTGCTGGCCCCGTGGGCGGTGTTTGCGCTGGTGCTGGGTGTGGTGGCGTGGTTCATGGCTCCGCAGGGCAAACTGAAAACCGCCGCGGGTGTCGCTGCCGCCGCGTGGGTCACCTTCGGTACCGCCCGCTTTGTGTGGCAGCGCCTGCGCGGCAACGGGCGCTTCAACGCGGAGATGGCCGGCATGCTGCTGGCCCATTTCGGCGTGGCCGTGTTCGTGGTCGGTGCGCTGCTGGTGGAAGCGCTGAACGTGCAGCGCGAGATTGCTCTCGCCCCCGGCCAGCAGATCGAGATCGGCCGTTATGCGTTTCAGTTCGAGGGCGTGGACCACCAGCAGGGTCCTAACTACGTGGCCGACCGCGGCCACGTGCGGGTGTTCGCCGGTGAACGCGAAATCGCCCTGCTGCATCCGGAAAAGCGTGCCTACGCCAGCGGTGGCCAGGTGATGACCGAGGCCGGCATCCATGCGCGGGTAAGTGGTGATGTATACGTGGCATTGGGCGAGCCGCTGGGCAACAATGCCTGGGCGCTGCGCGTGCATATCAAGCCGTTTGTCCGCTGGATCTGGCTGGGTGCGCTGCTGATGGCGCTGGGCGGGTTTGTCACTGCCGCCGACCGCCGTTTCCGTCGTATCAAGGAATTACCGAATGTCTGAGCCCCATCCTGCCGCCCGCCCCATTCCGCCCGTTGCCATCGTCATCGGCGTGCTGTTCTTCTTCGGGCTGCTTGGCCTGATGATCTACGGGGTGATGAAATCCGGCGCACCGGACCGCGACATCCTGCCGTCGGCGCTGATCAACAAGCCGGCCCCGGCGTTCGCCTTGCCCATCCTGCACGACCCGCAAACCATTGTGCGCAGCGAAGAACTGCGTGGCGCGCCCTATGTGCTGAACGTGTGGGGCAGCTGGTGCGCGGCCTGCCGCGAGGAACACCCGGTGCTGACCACGTTTGCCGAAACCAAGCGCGTGCGGGTGATCGGCTACAACTGGAAGGACGAACCGGCCGATGCGCTGCGCTGGCTGGAAACCCTGGGCAACCCGTTCGTGCTGGTGCTGGCCGATATCGAAGGCCGCACGGCGATTGACTGGGGTGTGACCGCCGCACCGGAAACCTTCCTGGTCGACGCCAGTGGCGTGGTGCGCTGGAAGTACAGCGGCGCGCTCACCCAGCGCGTGATTGACACCCAGCTGCTGCCGGCGCTGGACAAACTGGACCGTGCCCATGCGCAACCTGTTGCCACGCCGCCGCCGGCCGAGTGAGGGCCGCGCGGTTCAGGGGCGCCCGACCAACGGTCGTGCGCTACCGGAACGTTGCCGCACCGTGGTAGCGCACGACCGTTGGTCGTGCGGCGCGATCGCGCTCACGCTGCTCCTCGCCCTGCTTATCCCCGTGCTCGCATCCGCGCAGGCGATCAGCGACCCGACTCCGTTGCAATACCGCAATGCCGCCGAGGAAGCCCGCTTCCACGCCCTGGCCGCCGAGCTGCGCTGCGTGCAGTGCCAGAACCAGTCGCTGGCCGACTCCAATGCGCAGATCGCGCATGACCTGCGCCGCGAAGTGCTCACCCTGATGCAGCAGGGCAACAGCGATGCGCAGATCAAGCAGTTCCTGGTCGAGCGTTACGGGGAATTCGTGCTGTACCGCCCGACCCTGGATGCCCGCAACAGCCTGCTCTGGTTCGGCCCGCTGGGCATGCTGTTGATCGGGGCGGGCACCGTGTTCTGGGTGGTACGGCGACGCAGCCGCACCGTGCAACCGATGGATGAAAGCGAGGAGCGCTGGTGAATCTGTGGCTGCCTGCCTTTGCCGCGTTGGCCGCGGCCGTGATGGCGCTGATGGTGCTGTGGCCGTTGCGTGGCAGTGGACGCAGAAGCTTCATCGCCCTCACCGTGGCGCTGGGGGTGGCCGGGTATGCGCTATACGTGCTGGTGGGCACGCCCGAAGCAGCCACACCGCGCACCGAAAGCGCCGCCTCCAACGACCTGCAGCAAGGCATACGTGAGCTGCAGCAGGCGCTGGAACGCGAGCCGCAGCGCGCTGACGGATGGGCGCTGCTGGGGCGTTCGCAACTGGCCGTGGGCCAGGCAAGCGAAGCCAACGCCGCGTTTGAACGCGCGGTGGCGCTGGCCCCGGACGAAGCACCGGTGCTGGTGGAGGCCGCACAGGCGCGTGCACAGGCCCACCCCACCCGGCAGTTCGATGACACCGCGTTGCAGTGGCTGCGCCATGCGCAGCAGGTGGACCCCAACAGCGAACGGGCCGCGTGGTTGGTCGGCGTGGCGTTGCGCCAGCGTGGGCAGAACGACGAAGCCGCCAAGGTATGGGAAGCGCTGCTGCCGCGGCTGGAGGCCGGTGCTGCCGCCGCGCTGCGTGAGCAGATTGCCGTGGCGCGTCAGGCCGGTGGTGGTGCACCTGCCGGGCAGGACTCCACCGGGCATGC
The DNA here is from genome assembly GCA_050983615.1 of Stenotrophomonas maltophilia. Lineage (GTDB taxonomy): Bacteria > Pseudomonadota > Gammaproteobacteria > Xanthomonadales > Xanthomonadaceae > Stenotrophomonas > Stenotrophomonas maltophilia_AZ. The sequence continues at coordinate 2,817,035 of CP158958.1, forward strand.
CCTGCAGGTATCGGTCGCGCTGGCTGCCGGCGCGGATGTCGCCAAGCTGCCGGCCACTGCAAGCGTGTTCATCATCGCCCGCCAGCCCGGCGGGCCACCGATGCCGGTTGCGGTCGAAAAGCATGCTTTGGCTGATCTTCCGCTTACCGTAACGCTGGACGATGCAGACAACCCGATGCCGACGGTGAAGCTTTCCGCGCTGGATGAGGTGGAGGTGTTTGCGCGGGTGTCGGCAAGTGGGCAGGCAAACCGGCAGGAAGGTGATCTGGATTCAGCGGTGGTAAGGGTGAAGCTGCCGCACAGCGGCAAGGTTGATCTGAAACTCCCGTAGAGCCACGCCCTGCGTGGCTGCGATCCGGCGTGTCACCACGGGTCATGGACCGACGTCATCTGTAGTGACACGCCATGCGTGTCAAACGTGGCCTCAAACAGGGTCGCAGCCACGCAGGGCGTGGCTCTACGGCGTTGCAGACATCACCGGTTCCCCCACGTTCCACACGACGGTGTTCCATCCACCAACGCGATGCGTGCACGTGGCCCGGTTAAACTCCCCCCATGACCGAATTCATCCCCCCCGGCACCCGTTACCATCCCCTGCCCTCGCCCTTCGCGTTCAAGCGCGGAGGCGAACTGCACGGCGCGCACGTGGCTTATGAAACCTGGGGCACCCTGGACGCCAGGGCCGGCAATGCGGTGCTGATTGTCACCGGCCTGTCGCCTGACGCCCACGCCGCCGCCAACGCCCACAATCCCGCCCCGGGCTGGTGGGAAGCGATGGTCGGTCCCGGCAAGCCGATCGATACCGACCGCTGGTTTGTTATCTGCGTGAACTCACTGGGCAGCTGCAAAGGCTCTACCGGTCCGGCATCCCTCAACCCGGCCACCGGCGAACCGTACCGGCTGAGCTTCCCGGAACTGTCCATTGAAGACGGGGCACGGGCGGCGGTGGACGTGGTGCGCGCCCTGGGCATTACCGAACTGGCCTGCGTGATCGGCAACTCCATGGGTGGCATGACCGCGCTGGCGCTGCTGCACCTGCATCCCGGCATTGCGCGCAGCCATATCAACATTTCCGGCAGCGCGCAGGCGTTGCCGTTTTCCATCGCCATCCGCTCGCTGCAGCGCGAAGCCATCCGCCTGGACCCGAAGTGGAATGCGGGCGGCTACACTGAAACGGAGTACCCCGAATCGGGCATGCGCATGGCGCGCAAGCTGGGCGTCATCACCTACCGTTCCGCGTTGGAATGGGACGGGCGCTTCGGCCGCGTGCGGCTGGATTCGGACCAGACCGACGATGATCCGTTTGGCCTGGAGTTCCAGGTGGAAAGTTATCTGGAAGGCCATGCGCGCCGTTTCGTGCGCTTCTTCGACCCGAACTGCTACCTGTACCTGAGCCGTTCGATGGACTGGTTCGACCTGGCCGAATATGCCGGTGGCGATGTGATGGCCGGGCTGGCGCAGATCAAGGTGGCCAAGGCGCTGGCGATCGGAGCCAACACCGACATTCTGTTCCCGGTGCAGCAGCAACAGCAGATCGCCGACGGCCTGCGCGCAGGTGGGGCCGATGCACAGTTCGTCGGGCTGGATTCACCGCAGGGGCATGATGCGTTCCTGGTGGATTTCGATCGATTCGGGCCGGCGGTGAGGGGTTTTCTGGACTCCATCTAAGTCGTACCAGAGGCACTGCAATCTTGTGTCAGAATTGAACATCAACTGATCGAAGGCCAAAAAAGTCACTGCAGCGCAGGGTCTCGAAAAAATGGGGGCTTGAGCCGAACGATGATGAATCTCACCCAGGTCGCGCCCCACGTAGATGCTCGCCCCATTATGATGTTGAGAACAGGTAGGGTCGGTCGATAGACGACCGCACGTGTCGGCACCACGCTCTTTACTGCATGACCGCAAATCGGAGTAGCGCTCGGCTGGCTGACATTGCGTGTCTCCGCGTTGATGGTCATGCGTCACCGTGCCGATTACCGTTATCGGCGGTCGTCTGTCGACCGACCCCACCTGACTTCACGCTCTCCTTGCGATTCGTCTTGCGTAATTCGCTATCTAACATCAGCGCGTTCCGTTCCTGGACCGCCGCCGACGCGGCTTGCGCATCCCGGGCAGGCTCAACACCAACCCCTCATCGGTGTGCCTCAACGTCATCCGTGCGCTATGACGCACGTTCAAACCGTGCAGCCACCAGCCGAACAGCGAGACTTCCGGGGGCGGCGGACACACGGGACAGGTGGGAGCTTCCCGGCTTTGGCGCTCCACGACGCGCACCTCGAACGGCATCTGCCGACAGCGGCAGCGTGGGTTCGGCGTTGCCGGGCTCGGCGGCGTAGCTTTGTCTTCATCATGCATGCGGATTCTCCTGTGGTGTTCTCCCTCGCCGTAATGGCGAGGGAGTCGGGAGGCTGAGATCCGTTTGATGGCGCACGGGCGTAGCGTGTTTCCGCGAGGGTCTTGTATTCCGCTACCCTCCCGACCTGAAACGACCAACTTTCACCATCAAACGGAATTCTCAGGCTCCGTAGTAACAGAATGCAGCATATGCGCATCGTATTTGAGTTCTATCGTTCGCCAGCGAAGCTCTCGGCCCATCGCAACGCCCAACAAACTGTCGCAATCGGCCCTTAGATCGCCGAAAGCCTTGTCACGCAACGCACTTCAACAGGCACCGGATCGGATCAACCACGATCTAGCTGGTCGACATTCCCCCAACGCACGGGGCAACAGATGTCGCATTACGCACTTCGTGCGCGTTCGGATTCACCTACAAGGGGGATCTACTAAGCATTTCCTGAAGGCATTAGTTGTCCGCGCGCCTCAACCATAAGATGTCCGCTGAACTACAGCCCAAAGACATTCATGCCCTGATGGCTCGATCGAGTGCTTCGGACACTACCCGAAGTCGACCGAGCTCGCAGGCCAATGACAATCAGCCCTCGACTGCCTCATCAACTACAGGCTCGAACTTGGCAACCGCCGCCGATAACGCAGCCTCATCGTCCCACTCGAAAGTACCTTCGGGACAGTCATCCGAGCTCCTCACAAGAAACTCCAGCAGCTCAAGGACTCACTTCCTGGCCAGGATAATTTCTCACTTTCTTCACACGCTCGTATGGAATCTTCCATACACACGGGGAGACTCCCAGTGGGCGACACGTTGTGCGATAGCTGGACAGCCGCGCGGGCAATCGACTTTCACTCCCTGGGGATCGCTTGCCCGCCGGCCTTAAAACTAATGGCACCTAAACTGGCCCATCCATTTACCGGTCAATCAGCGCTTTCAGTGCCCCCCCCCCAGACCAGTTCGAACCGAGTAAATGACGGCATATTCCCCATTGGCGACTAGATACTAAGGTCTGGAAAAGCGCTCGAGCCGCGATCACTGCCATCTATTGGTCACCACAGGGAGTTTCACTGGCGCAAGGAAAAATCCTCTTAACATCTCAGCTCGTTCCAAGCTGCCCCCTACTCGCATAGCTAATTCTCACCAACCCATTTTTCGGACGTTCCGTCGAAACCACTCTCTGGATGAGCATTCTCAACGTACTGCTATCGGCTGACCGGCTACTAGTTGCAACCGATACTCTTTTAGAAGATTCCGCGACTGGAATGCACTCGACCGGGGCGAACCTACTGCTAATTCCCCAACACAATGCCGCACTTGCGACGCGGGGGGCCGTGGATTTCTTTCTTGATGTCTACGATCTGTGCCTACAAGCTAGCTTCCGGACCAATTTTTCCATTTCTCGGCTCGCAAGTGAGGTAGGCCCAATAATGGATAGCTTCTGGCCGAAACACGCAAAGGCGGCGGAGATGGCCGGTCAGCATCAAAGTCAGGTGCGGACAAAAATGGTACTCGGAGGATGGTCCCGCACCGAGCGACGCATGGTGGCCACCGTGTACGCCAAACACGCGTCAACTACACCAACCTTGGCTCATCCGCTGATAGAGTTTCTTTCATCCCCCAAGTAACCACTTCGGGGAAAGGCGCACAGCTTCGATCCACCTGCCGTGCTCGGGGCCGCTGTACTGCAGGCAAGACACTTAAACTCGAAACACGGAAGCCAAGCCGCAGGGGGTTCCATTTTGGTAGCTCAACTGCGCGAGCGCGAATCGCGGATCAATGAGTGGGATTTCGTGCGGCCGGACTTGACGCGGGCAACGTTCAAATAGGCCTTCCACTGACACTCGCCCCCCTTCCTTTCGATAGAAACGATTGAGATAGTAGCAACAGCCGTCACTAGAGTACCCGCCCCATCCGCTCCTATTGAGTACCTTCTCGACTCTCGGATTCGCGCTCGAAACAACCACTATTTGTAAGTCGATAGCCGCGATCCACGATGCCTTCCTGCAATTCATCATGCGTAATCATCACCAGGCTGCGCTTACCTAACGCAGTCACCATGTCCAGCAACAGCGCCTGCGCGGTATCCACGTCCAGCCCTTCGGTGGGCTCGTCCAGCAACAGCACCGGCGCGTCGCGCAGCAGCGCGCGCGCCAACGCCAACCGACGGGCCTGCCCGGCGGACATGGTCGCACCGTTCTCACCCACCCAGGCATTCAAGCCGCCAATGCCTTCGGCCCATGCCTGCAGGCGCACGTCGGCCAGTACCTGCCATAGTCGTGCATCGGTGGCGGACACATCGCCTAGCCGCAGGTTGTCCGCCACCGTTCCAGCAAACACCGGCGCGTTCTGTGGCAGCCATGCAATCTTCTTGTGCCATTCCGCCTGCGCCACACTGCGGATATCCACATCACCATAGCGCACGCTGCCTACTTCCGGATCCCACAACCGCAGCATCAGCGCAGAGAGCGTGGTCTTTCCGCTGCCACTGTCGCCACGCAGCGCAATACGCTCACCCGGTTCCACACGCAGGTTGACGTTCTGCAGCAGCGCCCTGCCCTGCCCCGGCCAACGGAAGCTGACGTCTCGCAACTCCAACGTGCAAGCGCCCGCAGGCAAGGCCACCGGTGGTGCGGCGTCGGCCACGGCCGGAGCCTGATCCACGATGCTTTCCAGCCGCGCCGCGGCCACCCGGCCGCTCAGCCACGACTGCCAGGCCAAGCCAATGCCCGCCCACAATTCGATCAGCGCAACGGTCAGGAACACCAGCGCGGCGGCGTAGGCCGCGTCCAGCTCGCCGCGTTCGAATGCACGCAGCGCCAGCCCGATCATCGCCACCAGCCCTGCCGACGCACACAGCCCATGCAGCGCATTGCCGGCCACCAGCCGCCAGCGGCGGCGACGGTCGCGCGATCGCAGCTGCTTGGCGGCCACGTTCACCCGCTGCTGCCAGTGCTCGCGCGCCTGCAGCGCGGTCAGATCGGCTGCACCTTCGAGCCCTTCAAACGCCTGCGTGCGCAGCTGCGCCCGGTGCAGTGCGCGGTCGGCTTCATGTGCACCGGCACCGCGCACGGTGAACCACGGCACTCCAATGCCGATCACCAGCGCCAGCACGGCCAGCAACAGCGCAGCAGGCGGGTAGATGAGCGCGGCCGACAGCACCGCTGCCAGCGAAACGCCGCCGAGCGCAATCAAGGGCCCGGTGGCACGCACCAGCAGGCCGTCTACTTCATTGATATCGCTCAGCAGCCGCGCCAGCAGTTCACCGGTGCGCACACCGGCCAACCTGGCCGGGGCCAGCGGCAGCGCGCGGCGGAAGAACCACACACGCAGATCGCGGGCGATGCGCAGGGTAACGTCATGGCCCACCAGCTTCTCGAAATAGCGCGACACAATGCGCGCCATGGTGAGGCCGCGGATGCCGGCCGAAGGCGAGAAGAAATTGAAACCACTGCCCAGCCCGGCCGCGCCGGCCAGCGCGGCGGCGGTCAGGAAGCCGCCAGACAATCCCAGCAACGCAGTACCGGCCAGCATGGTGGTCCACAGCAGCAGCACGGTCAGCAGCAGGCGGCCACGGTGCCGAGCAAAGACCTGCTTCAGCCCGTCCGCGTGGAAAGCGCTCATGCCTGCACCTCCGGCTTGGCAACCTGCAGTGTGGTCAGTTCCAACCGCGTATCAGCCCAGCGCATCGCCACCTCGCTGTGCGTGGCAATCACCACGCTGCGGTAGCGCGCGAATGCGGCCAGCGTCTGCAACAAGGCGGCTTCGGTGTCCGGATCAAGGAACGCGGTAGGTTCGTCCAGCAGCAGCAGCTGGGGATCGCGCAGCAGCAGCCGCGCCAAGCCGATGCGGCGCGCTTCACCCCCCGAAAGCCCAAAGCCACGCTCACCAATCACGGTATCCAATCCTTCCGGCAGCGCCTGCGCGAAGCGCATCACCTGCGCCGCTTCAGCCACCGCATGCAGGCGCGCGTCCGTGGCACCGGGGTCGGCCAATCGCAGATTGTCGGCAATGCTGCCGTGGAACAGATACGGCCGTTGGCCGGCGTAGCCGACCTCCAACCCGGGGCGCAGCACGATGCTGCCGCCTTGCGGTGGCAACCAGCCCGCCAGCGCTTCCAGCAGGGTGCTCTTGCCGCTGCCACTGGGGCCCACCAGCGCCAGCCGTTGGCCGGCCTCGATCTGGACGGACAGCCCCTCAATCACATTATGCGGTGCGCCCAACGGGCGCAGCACCAGATCACGCACCACCACCGGGGGAGCCTTCTGCTCCAGTAGTGCCGGCCGCTGGCCGGCTCCTTGCGACGCCAGGTTTTGTGGGCCTGGCAGTTCTCCCAGCAGGCGTTCCACTTCAGCCGCAGCCGCCAGCGCATTGGCGCGGTCATGGTAGTGCGCGGCCAGCCGCCGCAGCGGCGCATAGAACTCCGGGGCCAGCAGCAGGCAGAACATGCCCGCGCCCAGGGTCGGCACGGTGGCATGCAGCGACATCAGACCGAGATAACTCAGGCCCAGATACAGCGCCACCATCGCCACGCTGACCGAGGCAAAAAACTCCAGCACGGTGGACGACAGAAACGCGATGCGCAGCACCTTCATGGTGCGCTCGCGCACGCCTTCGGCGGCGGCGGCCACGCCTTCCAGTTCGGCCTCACCGCGCCCATACAGGCGCAGCAGGCCCAAGCCCTTGATGCGGTCGGCAAAATGCCCGCTCATGCGTGCCAGTTCACCCAGCTGGGCGCGACCGGCGGCTTCAGCGCCCCAGCCGACCAGCATCATGAAGAACGGCACCAGTGGCGCGGTGAAGACCAGAATGAGAGCCACCACCCAGTCCACGCAGGCCACCGCGACAGCGATCAGCAGCGGCACCACCACCACTTCAATGCGCACCGGCTGATAGCCGGAGTAGTAGTTTTCGACCGCGTCGGCATGGGCCAGCATCAGCTCGCCCAGCTCACCGGTGCGCTGCTGCCGCAACCAAAGTGGGCCCAGCCCCATCAGCCGGGTGTAGACCCGTTCGCGCAGGGTCAGCCGGGCGGCATCGGCCACGTCACCGGCAGCGGCCTGGGTGGCGCTGGCCAGCAGCGCGCGTACCCCCAGCACGGCCAGCAGCCCGCCCAGTACGGGCAGAGCCTGGTCCAGCGGGCGGTGCTCCACCAGCACGGCCTGGATCAGCCAGGCAATGGCGGCCGCCTGGCCGATCAGCAGCGCCCCGGACGTACAGATGCACAGAGCGGCCAGCCGTTGCCGGCCCCGAACTGTGACGGCAAGCCCATTCAGCCATGCCAGACGCTGGCGGCGCAGGGTGGAGGTCTCGATGGGGGGCGCGTCGGGGGGTATGCTCAAAGTGGATCACTGGCGGCCATCGGGGCGATGCCAGACATTGTAATAGGGTCTGGCGCAGGCTCCCGGTGCGGCACGCGGTCGCAGGGGAGGTGTACCTTCGCGCTCCCTGCATGCCGCTTCATTGATCTGAATCAAGGCTCGTCGAAGTTGCCGGTCACAGAATTCATCCCGTAGACCCCCCTTCCCGCCACCCCAACACGGCAAAACCCCCAACGAGGTAGCCAGGCCATGATTGATTCGACAGTCGTAGAACTGTCGCGGCTGCAGTTCGCTTTGACCGCGATGTACCACTTCCTTTTTGTTCCCCTCACGCTTGGCCTGTCCTTCATGGTGGCCATCATGGAAAGCGTGTACGTCATGACCCGCAAACAGGTCTGGCGTCAGATGACCCTGTTCTGGGGCACGCTGTTCGGCATCAACTTCGCCATCGGTGTCGCAACCGGCCTGGTGATGGAATTCCAGTTCGGCATGAACTGGTCGTACTACAGCCACTATGTGGGTGACATCTTCGGCGCACCGTTGGCCATTGAAGGCCTGATGGCGTTCTTCCTGGAAGCCACGCTGATCGGCCTGTTCTTCTTCGGCTGGAAGCGGCTGAGCCCGGTCAAGCACCTGGCGGTGACCTGGTTCATGGCGCTGGGCACCAACCTCTCGGCCGTGTGGATCCTGATCGCCAACGGCTGGATGCAGAACCCCACCGGTGCGGTGTTCAACCCGGAAACGATGCGCATGGAGGTGGTGGACTTCGCCGCCGTGCTGTTCAACCCGGTGGCCCAGGCAAAGTTCGTGCACACGGTAAGTGCCGGTTACGTGACCGGTGCGATCTTCGTGATGGGCATCAGCGCCTTCTACCTGCTGCGCAACAAGCACAAGGACATGGCCCGCCGTTCGTTCGCGGTGGCGGCCGCGTTCGGCCTGCTGTCGTCGTTGTCGGTGGTGGTGCTGGGTGACGAAAGCGGTTATGCCGCCAGCGAACACCAGAAGATGAAGCTGGCTGCGATTGAAGCGATGTGGGAAACCGAGCGTGCCCCGGCCGACTTCACCGCGTTCGGCATTCCCAACCAGGCCACGCAGAGCAACGACTTTGCGATCAAAATTCCGTACGTGATGGGCCTGATTGCCACCCGCTCGCTGAACCAGCCGATTCCCGGCATTCTGGAACTGGTGGAGCGTGCCGAGCACCGCATCAAGGGCGGCCAGCTGGCCTACGGGGCGCTGGAGCGCATCCGCAAGGACAAGAACGATGTTGAAGCGCGTGAGATGTTCGACCGCCACTGGCAGGACCTGGGCCATGGCCTGCTGCTGAAGCGCTACCGCGAGGACATCCTCAATGCCACTCCGGAAGAAATCTCCAAGGCGGCGATGGATACCGTGCCGCGCGTGGCTCCGCTGTTCTGGACCTTCCGCATCATGGCGGCGCTGGGCTTCTACCTCATCGCCTTCTTCGCGCTGGCCTTCTATTACGCGTGTCGCAACACCTTCCACGAGAAGCGCTGGTTCCTGAAGCTGGCGGTGTGGAGCATTCCGGCCCCGTGGATCGCAATTGAGTGCGGCTGGTTCGTGGCCGAGTACGGTCGCCAGCCGTGGGCCGTGGATGGCGTGCTGCCAACCTTCTATGCCGCATCCGGCCTGGCATTGCACGAGATTCTGACCACGCTGGCGGTATTCACCCTCACCTACACGATTCTGCTGGTGATTGAAGTGAAGCTGATGCTGAAGGCGATACGTACCGGTCCGGCCGACATCCTTCCTTCGCTGCAGCCCGACCGCACGCCGGTTACCCCCATTGCCGCCGCACCGGCCCCCGGTCAGGCATAAGGCAGGAGACACACCATGGAAATTCTTGGACTTGATTACACCACGCTGCGCGTGATCTGGTGGCTGCTGTTGGGCATCCTGCTGGTCGGCTGGGCGGTGATGGACGGCTTCGACCTGGGCGTGGGCACCCTGCTGCCGTTCGTGGCGAAGACCGATGAAGAACGCCGCTTGGTAATCAACACCGTCGGCCCGGTGTGGGAAGGCAACCAGGTGTGGCTGGTGCTGGGCGGCGGTGCGATCTTCGCCGCCTGGCCGCCGCTGTACGCGGTGAGCTTCTCGGGCTTCTATCTGGCGATCTTCGCCATGCTGTTCGGCCTGATCCTGCGTCCGGTGGGCTTCAAGTACCGCAGCAAGATGCCCAGCCAGCGCTGGCGCAACAACTGGGACTGGGTGCTGTTCGTGGGCGGTCTGCTGCCGGCACTGATTTCCAGCGTGGCGGTGGGCAACGTGCTGCTGGGCGTGCCGTACCACTTTGATGACAGCATGCGCATCTTCTACACCGGCACATTCTTCGGCCTGCTGACCCCGTTCGCGCTGATCGCCGGCCTGGTGGGTGTGTCGATGATGGTGTCGCACGGTGCCGCGATGCTGGTGCTGAAGACCGACGGCCCGGTGGCCGAACGCTCGGCGCGTTACGGCAGCATTGCCGCGATTCTCAGCTTTGTGCTGTTTGCCGCAGCGGGTATGTGGGTGGCCTTCGGCCTGCCGGGTTACCAGATCACCTCGCAGGTAGTGACCGACGGCCCGACCAACCCGCTGCTGAAGACTGCCGAAATCGGTGCAGCCGCAGGCGGCTGGATGCGCAACTACAGCAGCATGCCGTGGACCTGGATCTTCCCGGTGCTGGGCCTGGGTGGTGCACTGGCCAGCGCGGTGCTGCTGCGCAAGCGTCGCGGCATGGGTGCCTTCCTGGCCTCGGGCACCTCGATTGCCGGCATCATCCTGACCGTGGGCTTTGCGATCTTCCCGTTCCTGCTGCCGTCCAGCAGCCAGCCCAGCGGCAGCCTGACGGTGTGGGACAGCTCGTCCAGCCACCTCACGCTGTTCATCATGCTGGTGGCCACCATCATCTTCCTGCCCATCGTGCTGGCGTACACCAGCTGGGTGTATCGGGTGATGAAGGGCAAGACCACGGCCGAAGACATGGCCGACAACCCGAACGCTTACTGACCCCATCCCCGTAGAGCCGGGCTTGCTCGGCTAAAGGAAAAAACCATGTGGTATTTCGCCTGGATTCTCGGCACCGGCCTGGCCTCGGCCGCGGCCATCCTCAACGGCATGTGGTTCGAAGCCCGCGAACAAGGCACCGCCGACTGATGTGAAATAAAACTTGCCGAAAAGACCTTCACACCCTATCCTTGTCGGCTCCTTCGGGGTGTAGCTCAGTCTGGTAGAGCGCTACGTTCGGGACGTAGAGGTCGCAGGTTCGAATCCTGTCTCCCCGACCACTTCGGTGGTCACAATGAAGCCTGGAGCCCGCTGCTTCAGGCTTTTTTGTCAGAAGGAATGCAACTCGGCCCCCTTGCCGCCCGAGGGACCAGCCGATACAATAGGCGGCTCCTTACGGGGTGTAGCTCAGTCTGGTAGAGCGCTACGTTCGGGACGTAGAGGTCGCAGGTTCGAATCCTGTCTCCCCGACCATACAAGTGGTCACATTTAAGCCTGGAAGACTAAAGTCCTCCGGGCTTTTTTGTGCCTGTTGGCTGGGAAATCCACGTATCATCCAACGCTGCCGCGCTGCAGTTGCACGAGCCATGTAGAGCCGGGCTTGCCCGGCTGCTGTTGGGTTTTGGCGAACAGCAGCCGGGCAAGCCCGGCTCTACGGTGAGCGCGCAGGTACAATTGCGCCATGACTCGTACCCCACCCCACAGCGCGTCCTTGCTGCACGGACGCGTGCTGGCGTTCGCCGCCATTCTGCTTGCTGCCGTCAATCTGCGTACGGCCGTTACCTCTGTTACCCCGTTGCTGGACCTGCTCGGCCGCACCTTCGGTTTTGGCACCACCATGACCGGCGTGCTGGGCATGCTGCCCACCGCTTCGTTTGCCCTGTTCGGCATGGCCACGCCGATGCTGGCCCGCCGCTTCGGGTTGGAGCGCACCGCCCTGATTGCCATGGGCCTGGCCGCCGCCGGCCTGGTGCTGCGCTCGTGCTCTGTCGGCATCACCAGCCTGCTGTTCGGCTCAGTCATTGCCCTGGCCGGCATGGGCATCGGCAACGTGGTCGTGCCGCCATTGGTGAAGCGCTACTTCGCCAACCGGGTGGGCACCGTCAGCACGCTGTACATCACCGTGCTGCAGTTGGGCACGATGCTGCCGGCGCTGCTGGCGGTGCCGCTGGCCGAACAGGCCGGCTGGCGTGTGTCGCTGGGCATCTGGGCGTTGCTGGCGCTTGCCGCCGCCCTGCCCTGGCTGATGCTGGCCCGCCGCCGGCCGCACCCGGACCCGCTGGAGCCCGCCGTCGACGCCGCAGTCCAGCCGCATGGCAAGGTCTCGCGCACCCCGCTGGCCTGGGGCATGGCCCTGATGTTCGGCATGACCTCCCTGATGACCTATTCGATGTTCACCTGGCTGCCGCGCATCGTGGTGGAAGCCGGGGCCACGCCGGCGTTTGGTGGGCTGATGGTGGCGGTGTTTGCCGCACTGGGGCTGCTGCCGTCACTGACCATGCCGGCGCTGGCGGTGCGGTTGGGCAACCCGTTCCCGCTGGTGCTGGTTGGAGTAAGTGCGTTTGTGATTGCCTTTGCCGGGTTGTTGTTTGCGCCGATGAAAGCGCCGTGGTTGTGGGTGGCGTTGCTGGGGGTGGGGCCGTCCACGTTCCCGTTGGCGCTGACGCTTATCAATCTGAGGACGCGCACGCCGGCCGGGTCCGCGGCGTTGTCGGGGTTCATGCAGGGGGTGGGTTACAGTTTCAGCTGCATCGGGCCGCTGTTGTTTGGGTGGCTGCATGATGTGAGTGGCGGATGGGTATTGCCGTTCGGGTTTCTGGGCGTGTGTCTGTGTGTGTTGTTGGCCGCGTCGTGGGTGGCGTGCAGGCCGCAGAAGCTTGAGGATCACTGGTGAAGGTCAGCCACGCAGGGCGGTTGGTCGAACGCAGGTAAATGGCGTTGACACGCATGGCGTGTCACTACGCGGTATCCCGGGGTGTAGTGACGCGCCATGCGCGTCAACCGCGATCCGGCGTACACAGGTCGTAGGCATTACCTGACGTAGGGTGTCTGAAACTGACCTGGATGGCAGGTCAGTGACCTGGACCGGTGGAAGCAGTCTGGTCTTGCTGAACAGTTTCAGGGTGGACAGACCCCCGGAACAGCGCCGTGGCGGCGGCCGGAAGGTCTTGCAGATCAACAACTTGACCAAGATTCCGCAGGCGATGGCCGGCTTGCGGACTACCTTCCGTGTGTTAACGATTTGTGGACATATGAGAAATCGGGCACGATTGGCATGTGATGTGCGTCACATTTTTCGCACACCGACTCTTTTGAAAGGACGCTCTGGGGGCTCCATGTACAACCACCGGCCGCTGACGCTTGCCGTCAGCCTGGCATGCGCCACGCTTTGCCTTTCCGCCCCGGTTTCGGCCGCGACACGCGCTGAACACCTGGCCGAAATCAGCCAGTACCGCGACCAGGCCCATTGGCTGGATGCGCTGGCGGCCATCGAACGCGCGCAGGCAGAAATTCCCAATGACGACCTGCTGTTCCGTCTGCAGGTGCTGACCTTGTCGGACATCGGCAATGCGCACCGCGCCTGGCAGCTGTACCAGCAACGCCCGGAATTGTTCGACGACGCGCAGAAGCAGCGCTTTGAAGCCAACTACCTGGCCAAGCGGGTCGGCTGGAGCCTGGCCTACGCGACCAGCGAAGACACCCGCCTGGACGAAGCGGAAGCGGCGCTGGCGCAGATGGACGCCATGCTGCAGCGTGATGGACTGAGCACGCAGACCGCCCCCCTGCGCGTGCGCTATGACCGCCTGATTCTGCTCAACCGGCTCAGCCGCCATGTGCAGGTACGGGACGAATACCGCGCCCTGCTGGCCGAAGGCCACCCGATTCCGGACTACGTGAAAGCGGCGGTCGGCGATTCGCTGATGGCCACCCAGCACCCGGACGAAGCCATTCCGGTGCTGGAAGCCGCGCTGAAAGCCGACCCCGGCCAGACCGAAGCGCATTCGGAACTGGCCTACGCCTACCTGGAAAACGAACAGGCGGGTGAAGCGATCAACCTGCTGAAGAAGTGGAGTGCCGCCGAACCGGCGTGGCGCTGGGCCAATGGTGCGCGGGCACCCTATGCGAACTGGCCGCGCTACGAAGCCGACCTCAACCTGGCCATGGTGCGCGCCTACACCGGCGACCTGCCAACCGCGCAGCGCGACCTGGAAGCGATGGTGGAAATGGCCCCGGGCAACGGTGGCACGCAGTCCTCGCTTGGCAATGTCTACATGATGCGCGGCTGGCCGCGCAGGGGCCTGGAACGCTACGGCATGGCCAACACGCTGGACCCGCGCGACGTGTCCGCGCGCATCGGCCAGATTGATGCGTACGTGGAGCTGCAGCGCGACGACCTGGCGCGCCCGATCCACGATTCCCTGCTGGAGGCCTACCCCAACCAGCCCTCGGTGCAGCGCATGGACCGCGCCTGGCGCGCGCATCGTGGCTGGCAGCTGCATGCCTATGCCGAAGGCGGCCGCAGTGAAGGCGGTGGCGGTACGTCGCCGCTGGGCAACAACGACGGCCGCTATGGCGTGGAAGTGCAGTCGCCGCTGCTGGATGACCGCTGGCGCGTGGTGGCGTTTGCCGACCGCCGCAGCGTGGATTTCCAGGACCAGACCATCAACCCATTGCGGCTGGGCCTGGGCACCCGCTACCGCTTCGGTCAGCTGGATGCTGAAGCCTTCGTCAACCGCGCCAACGACCACATTGGCAACACCGGCCTGAGCGGTGGCGTGGGCTGGCAGTTCAACGACCGCTGGCACGCCGGCATTACCGCCGCGCGCAACGACGCCGATGCGTCGATGCAGGCGCGCGTGGCCGGCATCACCGCCGACAGCGTGGCGGTGGCCGTGGATTACCACCGCAACGAGCGCTTCCAGTGGAGCATCGGCGGCAGCCAGTACCGCTACGACGACGGCAACCGCCGCGACACGGTCAGCAGCAGCGTGCAGCAGCGCCTGCTGACCCGCCCCACCGTGCTGCTGGACGGCCTGGGCAGCGTGTATGCCAGCCGCGGCAGCCTGGACGACGTGCCCTACTTCAACCCGTCGGAAGACCGTTCGGTGGAGATCGGGCTGCGCGTGGACCAGCAACTGTGGCGGCATTACGAGCGCCACTTCCGCCATCGCCTGACGGTGTCGGTGGGCAACTACTGGCAGCAGGGCTATGGCAGCGCATTGATTCCTTCGGCCGAGTACCGGCACGAGTGGCAGCTGGCCGATGGCCGCATTTTCGAATATGGCGTGAGCTGGTCGCGGCCGGTCTACGACGGACAACGTGAACGACACATCGGCTTCGACGCCGGTCTGCGCTGGGGGCAATGAGATGCGACACATGGACTTGAAGCGCTTCATCACCTTTGCCCTGCTGGCGCTGCTGGCGGTGCTGGGCAATGCGCACGCGCAACCGCTGCCGGCACAGTTGCCCGCACGCGTGCTGGACTCGGCCGACAACGGCCTGCTGGTGCTCAGCTACCACGATGTGCGCGACGACGTGGCCGTGAAGGGCGACCCGGACGCTTACGCGGTGAGCACGCAGAACTTTGCCGCCCACCTGGACTGGTTGTCGGCGCATGGTTACCACCCGGTGTCGCTGTCGCAGCTGATCACCGCCTCGCAGGGCGGCACCCCGCTGCCGCCCAAGCCGGTGCTGCTGACCTTCGACGACGGCCTGCGCAGCGTGTACACCAAGGTGTTCCCGCTGCTGCGCGCCTACAACTACCCGGCCCTGGTGGCGGTGATCACCGATTACGTCGACATGGCCCCCGGCCGCACCATCGACTACGGCTACCGTCCGTTCGGTCATGACGACTTCCTGACCTGGGCGCAGATCCGCGAGATGCAGCGCAGCGGGCTGGTGGAACTGGCCAGCCACACCGACAACCAGCACCACGGCGTGCAATCCAATCCGCAGGGCAACCAGACCCCGGCGGTGATCACCCGTACGTACTTCCCGGCCACGGGGCAGTACGAAACGGCGCAGCAATACGAGAACCGCCTGCGCACCGACCTGGCGCTGAGCGTGAAGCGCATCCGCGACAACGTCGGGGTGAGCCCGAAGGCGATTGTGTGGCCGTACGCGGCCTACAACGCGTTGAGCAACAAGATCGCCGAAGACCTGGGCATGCCGGTGTCGTTCGACCTGGAAGGGCGCAGCACGCCGGTCACGGCGGACCTGCACGGGCTGGCGCGCCTGCTGGTGACCGGCAACCCGACCGTCACCAACCTGGCCTACGAACTGCGCCGCGACGTGGAACGCGACGGCGTGCGTGCGCTGCAGATCGACCTGGATGCGGTGTACGACGCCGACCCGGTGCAGCAGGGCCGGAACCTGGACGCATTGATCGAGCGCGTGAAAACCGTGGGCCCGACCCATGTGTTCCTGCAGGCCTTCGCCGACCCCGACGGCAATGGCTCGGCCGATGCCCTGTACTTCCCGAACCGGCACCTGCCGATGCGCGCGGACCTGTTCAACCGCGTGGCCTGGCAGCTGAAGACCCGCGCCGGGGTGAAGGTGTATGCGTGGCTGCCAGTACTGGGCTTTGAGCTGAAGGACCCGGCGATCCGCAAGGCGCTGGCGATTGAAAGCCCGGAAAGCGACGGTATTTTCCGCCTGGATTTCACCAACCCGAAGGTGCGTCACATCATTGACGACATCTACGAAGACCTGGCGATCAATTCCTATTTCGAAGGCCTGCTGTTCCACGACGATGCCTATCTGCGTGACACCGAGCTGAGCAACCTTCCGCAGGAAGGTACCGACGGCGCGCGCACCCAGGCACTGATCGACTTCACCCTGGAACTGCGCAATGCCGCACAGCGCTGGCGGCCGAAGCTGGCCACGGTGCGCAACCTGTATGCGCAGCCGGTGCTGCAGCCGCAGAGCGCCAGCTGGTTCGCGCAGCGCCTGGACCTGTTCAACCAGGCGTATGACCACACCGCGCTGATGGCGATGCCGTGGATGGAGGGCAGCCGCAACCCGGAGAAGTGGCTGGACCGGCTGGTGGTGGCGGTGCGCGCGCACGACCCGCAGCTGAGCCAGACCCTGTTCGAACTGCAGACCGTGGACTGGCGCACCCAGAAGCCGATTCCGGGCGAACGGCTGCGCGCACAGATCCGCCGGCTGCAGGCGCAGGGCGTGCGCCATTTCGCCTGGTATCCGGACGACTTCATCGCCGGCAAGCCGTCCACCAAGGACGCGCGCGCGGCGATGTCGACGCGCAACTTCCCGTATCCGGAGAAGTGAGGCCCCGCCATGCATCCCTTCGTCTACATACTGTTCCAGTTCGCCTTCTTCTACCCGATGGTGATGGCGTTCTTCTGGATGTCCGGCGGGCTGTATTACTTTTTCCGCCGCGAGCGCAAGGCGCGTGACCGCGACGACCCGCCGCCGATGGACCACTACCCGTTCGCGTCGCTGCTGATTCCCTGCCACAACGAATCGGACAATCTGGACGACACGCTGGGCGCGGCACTGGCGCAGAAGTACCCGGACTTCGAAGTGATTGCCATCAACGATGGCAGCCGCGACGACACCGGTGCACGCCTGGACGCGCTGGCCGCGCAGCACCCGCGTCTGCGCGTGGTGCACCTGGACCGCAACCTGGGCAAGGCCAATGCACTGCGCATGGGTGCGCTGGCTGCGCGTTCGGAATACCTGGTGTGCATTGACGGCGACGCGATGCTGGAGGAGTACGCCATGCACTGGATGGTGTGGCACCTGACCAGCGGCCCACGCGTGGGCGCGGTGACCGGCAACCCGCGCATCCGCAACCGTTCCACCCTGCTGGGCCGCCTGCAGGTGGCGGAGTTCTCGTCGATCATCGGCATGATCAAGCGCGCGCAGCGCGTGTACGGCCGCATCTTCACCATTTCCGGGGTGATTGCCGGCTTCCGCCGCACGGCCCTGCACCGCATCGGCTACTGGGCCGACGACATGGTGACCGAGGATATCGACATCAGCTGGCGGCTGCAGCTGGACCACTGGGACATCCGTTACGAGCCCAATGCGCTGTGCTTCATCCTGATGCCGGAAACGCTGAAGGGTCTCTGGCGGCAGCGCCTGCGCTGGGCCCAGGGCGGCGTGGAAGTGCTGCTGCGGCATGGCCGGTCGCTGTTCAGCTGGCGCAAGCGGCGCATGTGGGGCGTGCTGCTGGAATACATCCTGAGTGTGTTCTGGGCCTACACCATGCTGGCGATCGTGGTGTTGTGGGCGCTGGGCAAGTTCATGCCACTGCCCAACGATCTGTACATCGCCACGCTGCTGCCGCAATGGCATGGCGTGATTCTGGCGCTGGTGTGCCTGCTGCAGTTTGCCAGCAGCCTGATCATTGACCGCCGCTACGAAACGCATATTGGACGCAATTACTTCTGGGTGATCTGGTACCCGATGGCGTACTGGCTCATCAGTCTGTTCACGACCCTGGTGGCCCTGCCGAAGACGCTGTTGAAGCGTCGTGGCAAGCGTGCCGTGTGGGTCAGTCCTGACCGGGGAATCAAATGAACGCCAAACCCAAATCCAGCCGCCGCTTCGACTCGCGGCTGATCCGCAAGTCGCGCAACCAGCCGCGCCTGCAGCGCACCGCCTGGGGCTTTGTGACCCTGGCGTTCTGGGGCTTCTATTTCTACCTGTGGGCTCCGCTGGTGACCGCCATCTCGTGGCTGCTCGGTGGTCATCTGGCCTGGCTGCAGCTGTATGAGTACAAGCAAAGCATCGACCCGTTCCTGGTGATCGCGCTGCCGATCATGCTGGTGTGCTCGGCGGTGCTGCTGATTGCCTGGGCCGAGTACAACCGTTTCCGCTTTGCCGGCAAGGAGCGGCGCAATCCGCGCCAGGACGTGACCCGTGAAGAAATGGCGCGCGACCTTGGCGCGACCCCGGCCCTGGCCGCCGAGCTGTTGACCGGCAAGGCGGTCACCCTGCACATGGACGACCACGCCCGTCCGGTGGGGTTGAGCCACCAGGGCCTGGTGGGCCCGGAACCGGTCGCGCGGTTGGCCTGACCGTCTGGACGCGCATGGCGCGTCCCTACGCACGGACGGCGCGGTGGCGTAGTGACACGCCATGCGTGTCAACGCGTTGCCGGACCCGCCCGGCACGATGAATGGCCGCTTTCCCCTGCAACCGGCGTATGCTGCTGGTGGGGAGACACCCGCCCGCACTTCCATGTGAGGGCAATTCCATGTCATTCGTCGAAAACCTGATCGACCAGGTCGCCCGGGCTACCGGGCTGGGGGACGGCACCCGCAGATTCGTCGGCGTGCTGGCCAGCTTCATCTTCAACCAACGCGGTGGCTTCGAGGGTTTCCAGCAACTGTTCCAGAAGGCCGGTCAGGGGGGCATCTTCAAGTCCTGGCTGAGCGGCAGTCCGCATATGAGCGACATTGATGCCGGGCAGATCCAGAACGCCCTGGGCGAACAGAACCTGGGGGCCATTGCCGAGAAGGCGGGCGTTCCGCAGGCTCTGATCGGCGGAGCCATCGCCAAGGCCCTGCCACTGCTGGTCCGTTCGATCACCGCCGGCGGGAAGATTCCCACCGGCCTGCCGAGCGGGCTGGCAGGGCTGGCCGGCGGCCCCCTGAACTGGGGCAACAACACGGTCACCCACCTGCGTGGCCCACGCAGACGCGGCAGCTTCTGGCGCTGGCTGCTGCCGGTGCTGGCCCTGTTGGCGCTGGCATACTGCGGCTGGCATATGCGCGGCAAGTCGCCCCCGCTCGGCACCCCGGCAGCGGCCACCGCGCCGATGGCCACAACCGACGGCACCGCGCAGTCGGTGGGTGCACCCACCTTCGCCTTCCAGAACAGTGGCGGCAAGGTGGACGTCAGCGGCACGCTGGCCACCGCTGCGGAAAAGTTCCAGCTGCTGGATGCGCTGAAATCCACCTTCGGCACCGACAAGCTAAACGCCCGGATAGACGTGGACAAGAGCGTCAAAACCGCTTCGTGGCTGGACTCCCTGAAAGCGATGCTGCCGAGCCTGAAAGCCGATGGGCTGAAGTTCGCCTTCAATGGTGACGCAGTGAAGCTGGACACGCGCGCCCTGCCCGAGGCCGAGCGGTTCGCGGTCAGTTCGCTGTTCCAGAAACAGCTGCCCTCAATGAAGGTCGAAGGCCTGTTGGACGAAGGTCTGGAAGCGATCAAGGACCTGAAAGCAGGGTACAGCGCCACCGATCTGACTGCCGCGCTCAACAAGACAGCGGTGCACTTCAATTCAGGTTCGGCCACACTGACCCGCAGCAGCGATGAGGTCATCAAACGTGCGGCAGAGGCCATCCAGGCCGCGCCGGACCTTACCGTGGTGGAAGTGGGCGGGCATACCGACAACCAGGGCGATGCCACGCGCAACCAGGCGCTGAGTGAGCAGCGGGCGCAAGCGGTCAAGGCGGCGCTGGTTGCTGCGGGTGCCCCGGCCGAGCGGCTCCAGGCGCGTGGCTTCGGCTCCAACCGACCTATCGGCGACAACGCCACCGAGGCCGGGCGCGCGGCGAACCGGCGCATTGCGTATGAGGTGGTGCGGTAGGCAACAACCGTGGGTCGTTGCATGGGTAGGTAACGACCAACGGTCGTTACCTACCGCCGCGTCTGCCCTTCCCCACGCACCACGAAACGCTCCACGGTGAGCGCCTCCAGCCCCATCGGCCCATAGGCATGCAGCCGCGTGGTGGAAATACCGATCTCCGCGCCCAGCCCGAGCTCGCCACCATCGGAAAAGCGTGACGAGGCGTTCACCATCACCACCGCCGAACGCAGTGCCTGCACGAAGCGCTCCGCCGTTGCCGCATCCTCGGTGGCAATCACTTCGGTGTGGTCCGAGCTGTACTGTTGGATGTGCGCGAGTGCCTGTTCCAGGTCATCGACCACGCGCACCGCCAGAATCAGGTCCAGATACTCGGCTGCGTAATCGTCTTCGGTGGCTTCGGCGGCCTGCGGCATCCACTTCCGCGCGCGCGCATCGGCGCGCAACTGCACGCCGCGCTCGGCCAAGGCCTGGCCGGCCAGCGGCAGAAATTCCGCCGCCGCGTCGGCGTGTACCAGCAGTGTCTCCAGCGAATTGCAGGCTGCCGGGCGGCTGCACTTGCCGTCCACCAGCAGGTCCACCGCGCAGTCCAGCTGCGCGGCGCGGTCCACGTACAGGTGGCATACGCCCTTGTAATGTTTGATCACCGGCACCCGCGCGTGTTCGGCGACGAAGCGGATCAGCCCTTCGCCGCCGCGTGGAATGGCCAGGTCAACCACGTCGTTGAGCTGCAGCAGTTCCAGCATGGTTTCGCGGCGCAGGTCTTCGACCAGGGTCAGTGCGGCATCGGGCACACCGGCCTCGCGCAACGCGCGTTTGAGCGCGGCGGCAATGGCCGTGTTGGAATGGAGGGCTTCGGAACCGCCGCGCAGGATCACCCCGTTGCCGGCCTTGATGCACAGCGCGGCGGCGTCGGCGGTGACGTTGGGGCGTGCTTCGTAGATCATCGCGATCACCCCCAGCGGCACGCGCACTTTCTGCACGCGGATGCCGTTGGGGCGCACGTCATCGCGGGTGACCGCGCCGACCGGGTCGGGCAGTGCGGCCACTTCGCGCAGCGCGGCGCTGATGCCCACCAAGCGGGCCGGGTTCAGTGCCAAGCGGTCAAGCATGGCGCTGCCGGTGCCTTTGGCTTCGGCGGCGGCCAGGTCGCGGGCGTTGGCGGCGAGGATGGCGTCGGTGTCCGCATCCAGGGCGTCGGCCATGCCATTGAGCAGGGCAGATTTCGCGGTGGCCGACAGCTGCGCCAGGGTCTGTGCGGCGGCGCGGCAGGCCAGGGCCTGGGTGCGGATGTCAGAGACGGGCATGTTCAAATCCTCGTAGAGCCACGCCCTGCGTGGCTGCAAGGTGGGTCGAAGCCACGCAGGGCGTGGCTCTACGTGTTGCCATGCATGGCGTTTGACGCGCATGGCGCGTCACTACGCAATCGCACGTTGCCACATGACGTGTCGTCGCGCCGCCGCATGGCCCGTAGTGACACGCCATGCGTGTCACCCCAGCGCCGGAACGCGCACTCACAACAACACCATATCGTCGCGGTGAATCACATTCCCCCCGTAGTTGTACCCCAGCACGCCCTCAATCTCACGCGAATGCCGCCCCGCGACCCGCCGGATATCACTGGCCGAATACTGGCTGACGCCACGTGCCAGCGTCACGTCGCCGGCGTCAGTGCGCAGCCGCACCTGCACCATGTCACCCCGCCGGAAATCGCCCTCGGCCGTGGTCACCCCGCCCGGCAACAACGAAGCGCCTTTCTCGCGCAACGCCCGCGCCGCGCCTTCATCCACCACAATCGCACCCGCCTCCAGCGGTGCATGCCGCAGCCAATACTTGCGCGCCGCCTCACGGCTCTGCCCGGCATGAATCCGGGTACCGAACAGCCGCCCCTGCGCCAGCGCACGCACCACGTCGGCATCGCGGCCATTGAACAGGCAGGTATCAATACCCACCCTGCCCGCCTTCGCGGCGGCTTCCAGCTTGGTATGCATGCCACCGGTGCCGGCACCACTGCCGGCCCCGCCGGCCATCGCCAGCACGGTCGTGGTCAACTCGGGTACGTCGTGAATCGGCACCGCATCCGGATCACGACGCGGGTCGGCGCTGTACAGACCGTCGATATCCGTAGCGATGAACAGCACATCGGCATCGATCAGCGCCGCCACGGTGGCAGCAAGATTGTCGTTGTCGCCCAGCTTCAGTTCGTCCACCGAAACGGTGTCGTTCTCGTTCACCACCGGCAACGTGCCCAGCCGCAGCAGCTCATTCAACGTGGCACGTGCATTGAGATAGCGCCGGCGGTTGCGCAGGTCGTCGTGGGTGAGCAGCACCTGCGCCACCGGACGCTCGAAGAAGCGCTGCCACAACCCGATCAGCTGCGCCTGGCCCAGCGCCGCCAGCGCCTGCCGCGCCGCCATCGCCGCACCGGCTTCCAGCGCACGCGGCACGATGGCGCGCCCGGCAGCCACCGCGCCGGAGGAAACGATCACCACCTCGCGCCCGGCCTGCACATGCGCCGACACGAACTGCGCCAGCCCCAATGCGTGGCGCGGCGACAGCCCACCCCCATCGGCGGCCAGCAGGCTGCTGCCGACCTTCAGCACGGCACGCCGCCATGAGGGCAACGCTTGTTCGGGGAAACGCGATGCAGTCATGGCAGATACCGATAAAAGGGTCAGATGTGGTTAACGGGTCAACCACTCGTGCACATGCAGCTCCGAGGCCTGCATCGTCACCAGCGGATCGCGGGCGACGATGGCCTGGGCCTCTGCAAGGCTTTCGACATTGCACAGCACATAGGCCCCGCCGCTGCCGTCGCTGAAGCCCCCGGTCAGATGCAGCTGGCCAGCGGCACGCAATGCGTCAAGGAAGTCACGGTGCGGCTGGATCGCCGCATCCGTGAAGCCCGATGCACGCATTGCCATCACCAGGTACAGGGTGCCCATCAGACCAGCGCCGCCCAGCGCGTGCGCAGCTCATCCAGACGCAGGTCGGCAGCGGCTCCGGGCGACACACGCGCGGCCAGGCTGCCTTCCGGGGTACGCCCCTGCCCTGCGGTGTCGGCGGACGCGGCAGCGGCCTTGTACGCCTCGCGGAACGGCACGCCGGCGACAGCGGCTTCCACCGCGACGTCGGTGGCGTACATGCCCGAATCAATGGCAGCGCGCAGCTTGTCATCGCGCCATTCCAGGTTGGCCAGCAGCGCCGGCAGCAGCTCCAGCGCCGGAATGCCGCGGCCGAAACCGTGGAAGATCGCGCCCTTGCTGCTCTGCAGATCGCGGTGGTAACCGGACGGCAGCGACAGCAGCTGCTCGATCTCGGTGCGCGCGGCGGCTACGCTGGCATGGGTGGCGCGCAGCAGTTCCACCACGTCGGGGTTGCGCTTGTTCGGCATGATCGAGCTGCCGGTGGTGTACTGCGCCGGCAGCGCCACAAAACCGAACTCGCCGCTGGTGAACAGCGACAAATCCCACGCGATGCGGCGCAGGTCCAGGGTGGCCCCGCCGAGGGCTTCCAGTGCCGCCAGTTCGAACTTGCCGCGCGACAGCTGCGCGTAGATCGGCGAGATCTGCATGCGCGCAAAGCCCAGCGCCTGGGTGGTGTGGCTGCGATCCAGCGCCAGGTTGACGCCGTAACCGGCCGCCGTGCCCAGCGGATTGGCGTCGATCAGGGCGAAGGTGTCGTGCGCGCGAATGGCGTTGTCGATGAAGGCTTCGGCCCAGCCGGCCCACCACATGCCCGCCGAGGAAATGACAGCGCGCTGGATATGGGTGTAACCCGGCAGCGGGATGTCCTTCTCGGCTTCGGCACGGTCCAGCGCGACCTTGGCGATTTCACGGCTCAGTTCGGCCACGCGCAGCAGCTTGTCCTTCAGCCACAGGCGGGTGGCGACCAGGATCTGGTCGTTGCGGCTGCGCCCGGTGTGGATGCGGCGGCCAGCGTCGCCCAGGCGCTCGGTCAAACGCGCTTCGATCGCCGAATGGCAATCTTCGAAGCGCTCATCGAGCACGAACGCACCGCTGCGGAAATCGTCGGCGAGGATGTCCAGCTCGCGCAGCAGCCCGTCCAGCTCTTCGCTGCTGAGAATGCCGATGTGCTGCAGGCCTTGCGCGTGCGCCTTGCTGGCGGTCACGTCGTACAGGAAGAATTCGCGGTCGAGAATGACGTCATCGCCGGCCAGGAAGGTCTGGATCTTTGCATCCACCGCCACGCCGGGCTTCTGCCACAGAAGGTCTGCCATTGTCTTGCTCCAATCAATGCGGAATAGCGGTGAGCTCGTCCAGGCCCAGCGCCAGGTTGAGGTTCTGCATGGCCTGGGTGGCCGCGCCCTTGAGCAGATTGTCCAGCGTGGCCACCACAACCACGCGCTTGCCACCCGGGGCGACGTCGAAGCCGCCGATCTGCACGCCGTGACGGCCGGCGATGTGGCTCACCCAAGGAGCCTGGTCGATCACCTCCACCAGCGGCTCGTGCGCATAGAAGGTCTGGTAGCGGGCCAGGATCTGCTCGCGGGTCATTACCTCGGTCAGCCACAGGTTGACGGTCATGGTGATGCCACGGAAATGCGGGGCCACGTGCGGCATGAACTCCACCGGCACGCGCAGGTGCGCGGACACTTCACGCTCGTGCACGTGGTTGGTGAGCGCGTATGGCATCAGGTTGTCGGCCAGCAGCTCGGGGTTGTTCTTGTCCGAAGGCGTGGTGCCGGCACCGGAGTAACCGGAGACACCGAAGCACTGCGGCGGGCCCGCCAGATGGGTCAGCAGCGGGCTGATCGCCAGTTGCATGGCGGTGGCATAGCAGCCTGGGTTGCTGATGTGCTTCTGGCCGCTGTACTCGCCACGGGTGAGTTCGGGCAGGCCGTAGTACCAGCTGCCTTCAAAGCGGTGGTCGGCGGACAGATCGACGATGACGGTGCCCGGCTTGGCCGCATCCAGCGCGGCCACGAACGGCGCGGAGAGATTGTTGGGCAGCGCGAGGATCACGGCATCCATGCCCTTGGCGGCCACGGCATCGGCGTCGAGATTTTCAAAGTAGAGCCGGGCCATGCCCGGCTGCACGGCCTGATCAGGCACTGGCTGGCCGGCCAGCTCGCGCGAGGACACAAAGCCCAGCTGCAGCTGCGGGTGCGCGGCAATCAGCTTGATCAGCTCGGCCCCGGTGTGGCCACGTGCGCCGACGATGCCAACGGTGAAGTGTTTGGAAGTGCTCATGCGGTTCTCTTCGCTCAGCCCAGCAGGCTGGGGGTGCGGGCAGCACAGTGGTCGACGTAGCTGCGGATACGCTCGAAGCCGTCCGCGCCAAACCAGAACACCTTCCAGTGATCCTGCTTGTAGCAGCCGTCAGATTCGGCGTAGTAGAAATGATTGATCGGGTTGCCGTGGCGCGAGCGCCAGAACAGCTGCGGGGTTTCTTCCAGCATCACGTTCCACACCGCCCGGCCCAGGCCCTCGCCCTGCGCATCATCAAGCACGGCGAACTTGTCCAGGTACACACCTTCGGCTTCGTCGGTGAGGATCACCGCGGCGCGGTAGTTCTCGCTGACGTAGGCGCGCAGCAGCCTGGTCCTGTCGAAGTAGTCCGGCACCAGGGTGCGGCCGAAGCTGGATTCGATCAACCCCTTCAGGCGCGGCAGGTCCAGTTCGCTCCAGGCGGTGGCGCGCAGCACCTTTTCACCCTTGCGCACCAGCGTGCCCGAGCCCTTGTGGGTGAACAGTTCCTTGGCCAGGTCGGCCGGACGGGTGATGGACACCGACGATTCCAGCGGCAGACGGTCCAGCAGGTCCTTGATCTGTTCGATCTTGACCTTCATGCCGCCGTGGATCCACGGCTGGGCGATGAGGTGGTCGTATTCGGTGGACAGGTTGATCGAATCGATCACCTTGCCCTCTTCGTCAAGCAGACCGCCGGTCCCGGTGAGGAAGATGATCTTGTACGGCTGCAGTTCCTGCACCAGCTCGTTGGCGGCAAAGTCTGCGTTGACGTTGAGGATCTGCCCACACCGGGTTTCGCCCAGGCTGGTGATGACCGGAATGGAGCCCGCGCGCAGGCTGGCTTCAATCGGGGCCAGGTTGACCTTTCTGACCTCGCCGACCAGACCGTAGGTGGCCTGGTCCAGGTACTCGGCCTCGAACACGCCGCCGGTGATGGAGGTGGCGCGCGCGCCGTTCTGCTGCAGCGCTTCGACCAGCTGCAGGTTGGACTGCTGGAACACCCGGCGCACGATCGCCAGGCCCTCCGGCGACGTCACGCGCAGGCCGTTGACGGTTTCCTTGACGATACCGGCCGCCGAGAGTTCGGCGTCCAGCTGCGGGCCCGCGCCGTGCAGCACGATGGGCGTCAGGCCCACTTCCTGCAGGAACGACAACGAGGAGGTCAGCGCGTCGAGGTCATCACGCAGCACCGCGCCGCCGACCTTGACCACGGCAAAGCGCTTGGCATCCAGCTGCGAAAAGCGCTTCAAATACTGGCTGATCTCCTTCGCGCTGGCCATGCTGGACAGCAGGCGCACGATGGTCTGGCGGGTCTGGCGGTGGGGCTGGAGTGCAGGAGACATTTCGGTTTCGTCACAAGCGGCCGCAGCCGCAGGAAAGGGAGACGTCGCGGCAGGCCACGACGCGGTCATCAATCAGGCACCGGCGGCGATGATGCGGTGCACGGAATCGGTGTAACGCTGCAGCTGCTCCAGCGTCACGAATTCATCGGCGGTGTGGGCCTGGGCGATGTCGCCCGGGCCGTACACCATCGTGGTGTAGCCACCGGCCGAGAACAGCGAGGCTTCAGTCCAGAAGTCCACCGCGTTGCCAATCGGAATCTCCAGTGCGTCGGCGACGTCGCGTGCCAGCAGGCGGCGATGTTCGGCCTCGGCAATGTCACCGGCCGGCAGGCTGGGGCCACGGAAGGTTTCGGTGAACAGGGCCGCTTCCGGTTCGGCGAAGCCGGCAAACGTGGCCAGCAGCGCATCGATGTCCATCGACGGCAGCGGGCGGAAGCCGAAGCGCAGCTCGGCCGCCGGGGCGATCATGTTGGCCTTGATGCCCCCCTCGACGCGGCCGATGTTGAAGCGCAGGCCGGTCAGCCCGCCAAATCGGGCGTGCGCCAGCGAGTCCACATGATCCAGCGCGCGGTTGCCCCAGCGCATGGCCTGGTGCAGCGCGCTGGCAGCAGCGTCCTGCTTGCCGGAGGCATGCCCTGCCCGCCCGGCGAACTGCATCAGCACCGAGCTGATGCCCCGGTGCGCAAGCACCGCTTCACTCATGGTCGGTTCGGCCACCAGCACGGCTTCATACGGAATGCCGCGCGCCAGGAACGCAGCGATGCAGCGCGGGTCGTTGGCTTCTTCGTCGCTGGAGAACAGGAACGCGGCATCGCCGTCGCTGGCATTGGCCGCGGCCACCAGTGCCGCCGCCGCGCCCTTGATGTCGCACACGCCCAGGCCGATCACCCGGTCTTCGGTACGCCGCATCACATGCGGGTCGGCGCTCCAGTGCGGGGAATCGGGCACGGTATCCAGATGCACGTTGAACAGGTACTTCGGGGTACCGCGCACCGCATACAGGCTGACCGCACCCGCACCGTGGTCGATCACCTCGACGTTGAACCCGGGCAGGTTCGCACGCAGGTAATCGAAGATGCCCCCGGTGGTGATCGCACGCGGCGGATTGCGGGTGTCGAACGACACCAAAGCCTGCAGGTGGTTGAGCGTTTGTTCAAGCATGAATCAAGGTTTCCTGTGGAGCCGGGCATGGCCCGGCACTACATGGGTGGGCGTAGTGCCGGGCCATGCCCGGCAACCAAGCGGTGCTGATCAGCGATTGACCTGCGCGTAAAGCGTGGAGCTCATCCCAAACAGCTTGATGAAGCCTTCCGCCTCCTCCACACCCCAATCCGCCGACTGCGCATACGTCGCGCCCTTGGTGTTGAGCAGGTGCGGCGACTTCACCGCCACCGCATCTACGCGGCCGCCACGGGTTTCCAGCACCACTTCACCGTTGACCTTGGTCTGCGAGGACTTCAGGAACGCTTCGATGTCGGTCTTCAGCGGGTCGTGGTAGAAGCCCTCGTACACCAGCTCCACCCACTTGCGTGCCACGTCCGGCTTGAAGCGGTTCTGCTGCTTGGTCAGCACGGCGTCTTCCAGCGCGCGGTGCGCGGTCAGCAGCGACACCAGGCCCGGGGCCTCGAACACGATGCGGCCCTTCAGGCCGATCACGGTGTCGCCGGTGTACACGCCACGGCCCACGCCATACGGGGCAAACAGCTTGTTGAGCTGGGCCAGGATCTGCTCACCCGGCAGCGCCTTGCCGTTCAGTTCAACGGCTTCGCCTTCGACGAACTTCAGGCTGACGGTCAGCGCCTCGGTCGGCCACTGGTCGCGCGGCGCGCACCAGCCGCGGGCACCCTCGCCCGGGGCTTCCCAACGGTCGATCTCGCCACCGGACATGGTGACGCCCAGCAGGTTTTCGTTGATGGTGTAGGCCTGCTGCTTGGCGCGCACGCCGAAGCCGCGCTCTTCCAGGTACTTCTGCTCGTAGGCGCGGGTCTGGGTATGTTCCTTCTGGATTTCACGGATCGGCGCGACGATCTGGTAGTCGCCCAGCGCCTTCACCGCCAGGTCGAAACGTACCTGGTCGTTGCCCATGCCGGTGCAGCCGTGGGCGATGATGTTGGTGCCCAGTTCGGCGGCGCGCTTGAGCGCGGCGTCAACGATCAGGTAACGGTCGGAAACCAGCAGCGGGTACTGGCCCTGGTAGCCTTCGCCGGCCCACACGAATGGCTTGACGAAGCCCTTCCAGATGGCCGGGCCGCCGTCGACGGTGACGTGGCTGGTCACACCCAGTTCGGCGGCGCGCTTTTCGATGAAATCGCGTTCTTCATCATCCACGCCGCCGGTGTCGGCGAACACGGTGTGCACGTTGTAGCCACGTTCCTGCAGGTAGGGCACGCAGAAGCTGGTGTCGAGTCCGCCGGAGAAAGCCAGGACGATGTCTTTGTTGCTCATGGGGGTCAGGTCCAAATTGGGAATCGGTGGTCGTAGAGCCACGCCCTGCGTGGCTGCGCGTGGTTCGGTTCCGCGAAGCCACGCAGGGCGTGGCTCTACGGTGAGTTTGTTTCCAGCTTATCGTCCGGCCACAGCCGCCATGATCGCCTTCTGCACGTGCAGACGGTTCTCGGCTTCGTTGATGGCAATGCACTGCGGCGAATCCATCACGCCGTCGGTGGCCTTGACGTTGCGGCGCAGCGGCAGACAGTGGCTGAACACACCGTTGTTGGTCAGCGCCATCTTGCGTTCGTCAACGATGAAGTGCTTGTACTGGTCGCGGATCGGCTTTTCCGGCTCCCAGTTGCCGAAGAACGGCAGCGCGCCCCAGCTCTTGGCGTAGACCACGTCGGCACCGGCGTAGGCGCTGTCGATGTCATGGCTGATCTTCAGCGAGCCGCCGTTCTCGGCCACGTTCTGCTCGGCCCAGCCCATGTAGCGCTCGTCCAGGATGTAATCGGCGGTCGGGCACAGCAGGGTGACGTCCATGCCCATGCGGGTGGCGATGGTCAGCGCCGAGTTGGCCACCGCGGTGTTCAGCGGCTTGGGGTGGTAGGTCCAGGTCAGCACGTACTTCTTGCCGCGCAGGTCCTGGGTGCCGAAGTGTTCCTGCAGCGCCATCACGTGGGCCAGTTCCTGGCACGGGTGGGTGATGGTTTCCATGTTGATCACCGGCACCGGCGAGTACCTGGCGAAGCTGTTGAGCACGATATCCTGGCGATCATAGGACCAGTCGACAAACTTCGGGAACGCGCGCACCGCGATGATGTCGCAGTAGCGGCCCAGCACCTTCGCCACTTCGGCGATGTGCTCTTCGGTGTCGCCGTCCATCACCGTGCCCAGGTTGAACTCGATCGGCCAGGCATCTTTGCCCGGCTGCAGCACCACCGCATGCGCGCCCAGCTGGAACGCGCCCAGCTCGAAGCTGGTGCGGGTGCGCATGGACGGGTTGAAGAACACCAGGGCGACGGACTTGCCCTTCAGGTGGTCGCCGAGCTTGTTCTGTTTGAACAGGGCGGCCTGGGTCAACAGAGCGTCCAGTTCCGGACGGCTCCAGTCCTGGGTGTTCAGGAAGTGCTTCAGGGACATCGATCGATCCTTGGAGGCGGGTTTCAATGGAAGAAAGAGTACAAATGCAACTTTTCAAATCGTAGAAACGAAAAAACCCAGCACGGGGGCTGGGTTTTCCGAACAGACAGCACGAAGCTCCGGTTACCCAGCGAAAATGTGGGGTTCCGGTCGGCGGGCACGCGACGTCATGCCCGTAGCCATACGGGCGGCGCTGGTGTCGTGCTGGAAGTCGGTGAGTTTCATCGCCCGCCATCTTTGCATGTGGCGAATGCCAGCGCAAGGCCGAAACCGACGACAGGGGCCGTAGAGCCGGGCT
The DNA here is from genome assembly GCA_050983615.1 of Stenotrophomonas maltophilia. Lineage (GTDB taxonomy): Bacteria > Pseudomonadota > Gammaproteobacteria > Xanthomonadales > Xanthomonadaceae > Stenotrophomonas > Stenotrophomonas maltophilia_AZ. The sequence continues at coordinate 2,847,698 of CP158958.1, forward strand.
TGCCCGGCTGAAGCCGCATTGGTCGCCCAGCCGGGCAAGCCCGGCTCTACGTCAGCACCACGCGGAGCGATCAGGGATTGGCGGGGGCGGCAGCCTGCTGCTCGGCCCCGACCCACGGGGTGATCGAAACCCGGATCTTGAGCCGGTTACCGGGGTCTTCCGGCAGCCGCGAACGGTACTTGGTGCCCTTGTAGACGTAATCCACGTCGTAGGCGATGGGCCGCCGGAACTCCCGGCCCACCGGCACGATCTTGCAGTCGCGGGTCAGCAGCGGGCCATTGCCGGCCGCCGGGGCCGCTTCCACCATCGGGCTGCCGTCTTCGTTCACCTGGGTGTCGTCACGCTTGAAGATCGAGCGCACCGAGTCCATGAACCGCCCGAACCGGCCTTTCTCTTCCTGCGGTTCCTCACCGGTGACGTTCACCGGGGCCAGGGTCCGGGTCGACACCGGCTCGCAATGCTCCTCGGTGCGGGTGGCGCGCAGGGTCTGGAACACCGGCTCCACATTGAGCACCTGCGCGTAGTCGAACTTGACGTTCTCGACGATCACCACCCGATTGCGCACGTCGGCTTCCTGGGCGCACGCCGTGAAGGCGGCACTTCCGCTCAGGCAGCCAGCCAGCGTCAGCAACAAAGCGGATTTCATTGGCAACCGGGTCGGGGACAAGGGGGATAGTGTAGGCAGTGCAAGGGGCAAGGGGCTGAACATTACCCGTCCGTGACGCTATTGCCCATAGCTGGACGGCCAGAAACCGACACCACTTGACGTGGTCAGCCCACTCCAAGCCTCGCCTGACCGGCGCGGGCGACCGTTGTGCTCTAAAATCGGGGGCTTGCCCCACTCCCCTCGGCCAACGCCCCTCATGACCCTGCGCCTGCACAACAACCTGACACGCCAGCTCGAAACGTTCACCCCGCTCGATCCGGCCTGTCCGACCCTGTATGTGTGCGGCCCCACGGTCTACAACTACGTGCATATCGGCAACGCCCGTGGCCCGGTGGTGTTCGGCGTGCTGGCCGACCTGCTGCGCCGGCGTTTCGGCGGGTTGCGCTATGCCCGCAACATCACCGACGTGGACGACAAGATAAACACCGCCGCGCGCGAGCAGAACGTTCCCATCACCGCCATCACCGACCGCTTCGCCGCGGCCTACCGTGAAGACATGGCCGCGCTGGGCGTGGTGCCCCCGGATATCGAGCCGGAAGCCACCGCGCACATGCCGCAGATCATCACCATGATCGAGCAGCTGATCGAAGCCGGGCATGCCTATGCCGCTGAAGGCCACGTGCTGTTCTCGGTGCCCTCCTACGCGGACTACGGCAAGCTTTCACGCCGTGACCCGGAGGAAATGCTGGCCGGTGCCCGTGTGGACGTGGCCCCGTACAAGCGCGACCCGGGCGACTTCGTGCTGTGGAAGCCGTCCAGCGATGACCTGCCGGGCTGGGACTCGCCCTGGGGCCGTGGCCGCCCGGGCTGGCATATCGAATGCTCGGCGATGGCCGCCGCACACCTGGGTGAAACCATCGACATTCACGCCGGCGGCGTCGACCTGCAGTTCCCGCACCACGAGAACGAGATCGCGCAGAGCGAGTGCGCCCACGGCGGCAAGACCTTCGCCCGGTTCTGGCTGCACAACGGCATGCTCAACTTCGGCGGTGCCAAGATGAGCAAGTCGATCGGCAACATCGAGCGCGTGCACGACCTGGTGCGCAAGCATGCGCCGGAGGCATTGCGTCTGGCGCTGCTGTCGGCCCACTACCGGCAGCCGCTGGACTGGTCCGACGCACTGATCGAGCAGTCCGCGCGCACTCTGGACCGCCTGTACGGCACCCTGCGCGACCTGGCCGACGTGGAGGCCACCGCGGTGATTCCGGCCGAAGTGGAAGCGACGCTGGATGACGACCTGAACACGCCGCAGGCGCTGGCCGAGCTGGCCCGGCTGGGTGCGGACGCGCGTCGCGCCGAACCGGCCGGGCGTGCCGCCGCCAAGTCGGCCCTGCTGGGCGCGGGCCTGGCACTGGGGCTGCTGCAGCAGGACCCTGCCGCGTGGTTCGGCACCGCCGGTGGCGACGCCGACGACGATGCGCGGATCCAAGGCCTGATTGAAGAGCGCACGGCGGCAAAGGCCGCGCGTGACTTTGCGCGTGCAGATTCGATCCGCGACCAGCTGGCTGCCGAGGGCATCGTGCTGGAAGACACCGCGCAGGGCATTCGCTGGGTGCGGAAGCGCGGCTGACGCCGTCACCCGACCAACGGTCGGGGGCTGCCGGGATTCAGCAGCGCTGTTGTCTGGCGGCCGTGTTGTTTCGTTGATACCGAATTGATTGAGAGTGTTGTGATGGAAAGTCCGTTCCCGCTTGAACCCACTGCCGCCGAAGCGCAGGCCGCCATCGCCGAGGAATTCGCCTTCTTCGGTGACTGGTCCGAGCGCTACCAGTACCTGATCGACCTGGGCCGCAAGCTGCCGGCCTTCCCGGAGGCATGGAAATCCGAAGAACATCGCCTGCTGGGCTGCCAGTCGATGGTGTGGATCGTGCCGGAGGGCAATGCGCAAGCGCTGCGCTTCCATGCAATCAGTGACTCGGCGATTGTCTCGGGGCTGATCTACCTTGCGCTGCGGGTGTATTCGGGCCGTTCGGCGGAAGAGATCCTCGCCACCGAGCCGACCTATATCAGCGACATCGGCCTGGCCAAGCACCTGTCGCCGACCCGCAGCAACGGGGTGGCCGCGATGCTGGCCTTCATCCGCGAAACCGCACAAGCGCAATCGTGAGCCCGGCCGCCCCCACGCCGGCCGGCGAGGAAAGCGCACTGGGTCTGCTGGCCCGCCCGGGCTTCGCCCAGGTGCTGGCCTACCGCATCTTTGCGATGCTGTCCTACCAGATCGTCGCGGTGACGGTGGGTTGGCACATCTACGAGGTGACCCGCAATCCGTTCTCGCTGGGGCTGGTCGGGCTGGCTGAAGTGCTGCCGTTCTTCTGCGTGGCCCCGTTTGCGGGCTATCTGGTGGACCATCTGCCGCGCCGCCGGCTGGGCATGGTGGCGTGCACGGGCCTGGTGCTGACGGCGGTGGTGCTGACCTGCGTGGCGATGGGCTGGCTGCCGTTCCACGGGGTGTGGCCGATCTATGCAGCCATTGCGCTGACCGGCATGGTGCGCGCGTTTCTGTCACCGATCTACAACGCGCTGTTCGCGCGGGTGCTGGAGCGGCATCAGTACGCGCGTGGCGCGGGGCTGGGCGCGGTGGTGTTCCAGACCGGCATGGTGATCGGCCCGGCGCTGGGCGGGCTGCTGGTGGGCATGGGTGGCAAGGGCGTGGCCTACGCAGTGGCAGCGACGTTCGCGCTGGGTGCGCTGGGCTGCCTGGCCGCGCTGCGGGTGAGCGAGCCTGTGCACACCGGCCCGGCAGCGCCGATCTTCAAGAGCATTGCCGAAGGCGGCCGCTTCGTGCTGGGCAACCGGATCATGGTGGGTGCGATGGCGCTGGACATGTTCTCGGTGCTGCTGGGCGGCGTGGTGGCGATGCTGCCGGCATTCCTGCATGAAATCCTGCACCACGGTCCGGAGGGCCTGGGCATTCTGCGTGCGGCCCCGGCTCTGGGGTCGGTGTGCGTGGGCCTGTGGCTGGCACGGCACCCGCTGCACAAGCACGCAGGCCGCGTGCTGCTGTTCGCGGTGGCGGGCTTTGGCCTGTGCGTGATCGGCTTCGGCCTGTCTCACCACTTCTGGCTGTCGGCCGCGATCCTGCTGTTCTACGGGGCGTTCGATGGCGTCTCGGTGGTGGTGCGCTCGACCATCCTGCAGCTGGCCACGCCAGAGGAAATGCGCGGCCGCGTCTCGTCGATCAACGGCATTTTCATCAGTTCCTCGAACGAACTGGGCGCATTCTACGCCGGCACCATGGCCAAGCTGCTGGGCCTGGTCCCAGCGGTGGTGCTGGGCGGCTTCGCGGTCCTCAGTGTGGCCGGCATCACCGCCTGGAAGAACCCGACCCTGCGTCGGTTGAATCTGCGCGATCTGCAGTGATTGCACACACGGCGCGCCGACCGCCTGCGATTGCACGCATCGCCTCTCGTTCGGCGCTGATTGCACGCACTACGCACGCATCGCCTCTCGTTCGGCGCTGATTGCACGCACTACGTAGAGCCGGGCTTGCCCGGCTGCTGTTGGATTCGTGCGAACAGCTCTCCGCTCACGGCATCCCTGGCTTGGCGGCTCGGGACGGGCGTTCCGGGGGACGGCGCAAGTACGTCCGTGCAGCTTCAGTCGCCGCTTGCCGTTTCACGGCGATCGTCTGTCGACCGATCCCACCGGGGCATTTCCGATCCCATCGGGGGCAACGTGCTTTTGATTTTCCGTGGCCACCGGCCATCTGTCTGGGGCGTGCCCGGGTGGGTTTGCGGGACCGTCAAAAACATGGATGTTTTTGACGAGCCTACAAGGACGTATTCACGGCGTGTCCCGCAAACCCATCCCGGCACGCCCAAACACGGAACCAGATGACCGCCGGCTGTTCGCCAAAAAGCAACAGCAGCCGGGCAAGCCCGGCTCTACGGTCAACAAAAAACCCGGCCGGAGCCGGGTTCTTCGCGCAATCAACAACAGGAAGCGATCAATCGCCCTGCTGCTTCTGCAGGTGCTCCCAACGCTCCTGGGCGTCGATGGTGCGTTCGGCGGTCAGACGCGCTTCCAGGCGACTCAGACCGATTTCTTCGCCGGTGTCGACACAGTAGCCGTAATCGCCGGCTTCCAGGCGCTTCAGGGTGCTTTCAATCTTGCCGATCAGCTTGCGGTAGCGGTCGCGGGTACGCAGTTCGAGCGAATTTTCCGTTTCGCGGGTGGCGCGTTCGGCTTCATCGCCGATGTCGCGGACTTCTTCCCTTAGGTTCTCGATGGTCTGCTTGGATTCTTCGACCAGATCAGCGCGCCACTGCTGCAGACGCTGGCGGAAATACTCCAGCTGCAGTGCGCTCATGTATTCCTCATCCTCACTCGGCTTGTAGCCGGCGGGCAGGATCGGACGGCCGGTGGCCTCGTCGGTCTTGAACTCCACCACCTTGTACTTGGTGCGCGGGGCCGGGGCGGACGAGCGCGCGGCGACGGCCACGGCAACCTTGCCGACGGGGCGCTGCACGGCAGGCTTGGCGGCGGGCTCGGACTTGGCGGGGTTTTTTGCAGGCGATTTCGAAACGGGCACGGGATTCTTGTTTTGCGGGGCCTTCGGAGCGGAGGCAGCCGCTGCGGCCTTCGGCGCAGCGGCCGGGGCAGGAGCAGGCTTGGCCGCGGCCTTGGCCGGGACAGACTTGGCCGGAGCCGGCGGAGCCGACTTCGGTGCGGACTTCACTACAGGTGCTGCAGCCGGCTTGGCGGCCGGCTTGGCTGCCACGGGCTTGCTGGCAGCCTTGGCCGGTGCCGGCTTGGCAGCGGCCTGCTTCACCGGCGCGGGCTTGGCCGCCGGCTTTGCGGGTGCTTTGGTGGCTTTGGCCGGGGCTGCGGCCTTCTTTACCGGTGCCTTGGCGACCGGCTTGGGCGCAGCCTTCTTCGCCACCACCGGCTTCTTGACCGGAGCCTTGGCAGCGGGCTTGGCCGGAGCCGCCTTTTTCGCGGGTTTGGCCGGAGCGGCAACCTTCTTTGCCGGAGCCTTCGGTGCCGGCTTGGCAGCCGCCTTCTTGGCCACGACCGGTTTGGTCGCCGGCTTGCTGGCAACGGACTTGGCCGCCTTTTTAGCTACAGGCTTGGCGGTTTTCTTGGCGGCCTGGACGGCCTTCTTTGCAGTTTTTTTAGCAGCCACGAAACGCTCTTCCTTTGAGGTTGCCTCATTCCCCCGGGGCCCGGGAAAGCGGGCCTTTATAGCCTACCCGACCCGCAGCAGCAACCGCGTGACGGACTCCGTTCATGCGCGGAGCCGTCTTCGGTGACATCGGGCCCCGGATGGGGTGGACCGACGTGCGCAGTTCGGTACCTGACCCGGCATCTTCGACACCGGGGCGGCCTGCCCGCGCACCAGGCGCGGACCGGACCAACATCCCATCCTGCGACAAATGCGGCCTTCATGCCAACTGCTCTAAGATGGGCAGGTGATCTCACGCCTGCTCATCGCCCTGCTCCGCGTCTACAAGCGCTTCATCAGCCCGCTGCTGGGACCGCGCTGTCGCTTCATGCCCAGCTGTTCTGAATACGCAATGCAGGCCATTGCCGTGCACGGCCCAGCGCGCGGCAGCTGGCTGGCCGCCAAGCGCCTGGGGCGTTGCCATCCCTTCCACCCCGGCGGTATCGACGAGGTGCCTGCGCGCACCGATCGCGCCGCCTGTCGCTGCCCAGGAAACCACTGAAATGTCCTCCACGCTCATCGTCAACGCCCGTCTGGTCAATGAAGGCACCATCACCGAAGGTGACCTGCGCATCGAGAACGGCCGCATCGCGCAGATCGGCACCGGTCTGGAAGCGCGTCCCGGCGAAACCGTGGTCGATGCGGCTGGGCGCTGGCTGCTGCCTGGCATGATTGACGACCAGGTGCATTTCCGCGAACCGGGCCTGACCCACAAGGGCGACATCGCCACCGAATCGTCGGCGGCCGTGGCCGGCGGGCTGACCAGCTTCATGGACATGCCCAACACCAACCCGCCGACCCTGAACGCGGCTGCGCTGCAGGCCAAGTACGATGCCGCCGCTGGCCGCGCGCGCGCCAATTACGGCTTCTACATGGGAGCCAGCAACGACAACCTGGCCGACATCCAGATCCTGGACCCGAAGACCGCACCAGGCATCAAGGTGTTCATGGGCGCGTCCACCGGCAACATGCTGGTCGACAACCCGGAAACGCTCGACGCGATCTTCCGCGACGCGCCGACGCCGATCATCACCCACTGCGAAGACACGCCGATGATCGATGCCAAGGCCAAGGAATACGCCGAGAAGTACGGCGATGCCCTCAGCGCCGAACAGCATCCGGACATCCGCTCGCGCGAGGCCTGCCTGAAGTCGTCTCAGCTGGCCGTTTCGCTGGCGAAGAAGCACGGCACCCGCCTGCACGTGCTGCACATTTCCACCGCCGATGAACTGGGGCTGTTCGAGAAGGGTCCGCTGATCCGCGCCGATGGCAGCCGCAAGCAGATCACCGCCGAAACCTGCATCCACTTCCTGCGCTTTGATCGCACCGATTACGCCCGTCTGGGCAACCTGATCAAGTGCAACCCGGCAATCAAGGAAGTCAGCGACCGCGAGGCGCTCACCCGGGCGGTGGCGGACAACGTGATCGACGTGCTGGCGACCGACCATGCGCCGCACACCTGGGAAGAGAAGCAGAAGCCCTATGCGCAGGCTCCTTCGGGCCTGCCGCTGGTGCAGTACGCGCTGGTAGCAGCGCTGGAGCTGGTGCACGAAGGCAAGCTGAGCATCGAGCAGGTGGTGCAGAAGTTCGCCCACGCGCCAGCGCAGCTGTTCGACGTGAGCCAGCGCGGCTACCTGCGCGAAGGTTACTTCGCCGATCTGGTGCTGGTGGAAGACGTGCCGTTCACGGTGAAGCGCGAGGACATCCTGTCCAAGTGCGGCTGGTCGCCGTTTGAAGGCATGACGTTCCGTTCGCGCATCGCCTCGACCTGGGTCAACGGCGAGTTGGCCTGGGACGGCACCGCACTGGTGGGTGCGCCGAACGGTCAGCGCCTGAGCTACGACCGCTGATGCGGGCGTGGATGATGGGCCTGGGCCTGGGCCTGTTGGCCCTGGTCCCGACGGCGGCGACCGCGCTGCTGCCCGCCCCTGCCCTGGCGCAAGCCGACACCCGTGTGGTGTTTCCGGCGAGCGCCTCGCAGGGCGCGATGGTGATCGGCAAGGTGCCGCCCGGAAGCACCGTGACCTACACCGGCCGCACCTTGCGGGTCAGCGGCTATGGCAGCGTGGTATTCGGCATTGGCCGCGATGAAAAGGGCCCGCTGCAGGTACAGGTGCAGCGCCCGGACGGCAGCGCGGAGACCGCGAACATCGCCGTGACTCCGCGTGACTGGCCGGTGGAACGGGTGAATGGCGTGCCGCCGAAAACCGTGAATCCGCCGCCGGCGATTGCCGAACGGATCAAGCGCGAGCAGGCGCAGGTGACGGCGGCGCGGGCGCGCGATGACAACCGCGCGGACTTTGCCCAGGCCTTCATCTGGCCGGTGCAGGGCCGCATCAGTGGGCGTTTCGGTAATGCGCGGGTGTACAACGGGCAACCGGGTTCCGGGCATTCGGGCATGGATATCGCGGTGCCGACCGGTACGCCGGTGAAGGCTCCGGCGGCGGGTGTGGTGACGTTTGCCGGGCCGGATCTTTATCTGACCGGGGGCACGTTGTTGCTGGATCACGGGTTCGGGATCAGCTCCAACTTCCTGCATCTGTCGCGGATTGATGTGAAGGTGGGGGATCGGGTGGAACAGGGACAGGTGATTGCCGCAGTGGGGGCGACCGGGCGTGCCACCGGGCCGCATCTGCATTGGGGGATGAACTGGTTCGATACGCGGATTGATCCGCTGTTGGTGCTGGAACGCGGGAAATAACTGGGGGAATCCGGGACGGCGCGGACACGCATGGCGGATTTTACGTGCGCAGGATCATCGCGTTGACACGCATGGCGTGTCACTACGATCCATGGTCGCCCGGTTTTGGGGTCGCCCGGTTTGTGTCCATCGGGCGACGCGTAGGGACGCGCCATGCGCGTCCAACGGGATCTCACCCGCGCCCGGCCCACCACGTCCGCAACAAGGTCCGCAGCGGCGTGGCCTGCGGGACGCGCCCTTCCGCAAACGCCTGCAACCGCGTGCGCGCCAGCGACGCGTACATGCGTCGGGGACGCGGAGCGGCCACGCGTGCGGGCCAGGGCCGCAGCAGGTCCGCGGCATAGCGCTGCGGTGCGTTGCCATCATCCTGCACCAGCAACGCACGCGGCACGGCCGCCACGCCCGCTTCCTGCAGCCGCTGGCCCAACGTCTGCAACAGCACCGGCATGGCCGCATCGCCACGTGCCGGGGTATCAAACATCACCGCTTCCACCGCCGTCACCGCGGCGGCATAGGCCCGCAGCGCCTGCTGCGCCTGGGTGCCATCCACGGGAACCGCACGCGCTTCCACCAGGTCCGGCAGCGTCTGCGCCAGTTCTGCCCACGGTGCACGCACCGGCTCCAGCAGCCGGCCCAGCGGATGGCGCGAACGCTGCCCGGCCCAGCTGCGCAGTTCCTCGCCCCACCACGCCAGCTTGGCGTCGGCCGGTAACGGATCGCCCGCAGTGTTGAGAATGTCGTCGAACTCCTGCAGCAGCGAGAACCACGCCACCACCAGGGTGCGCTGCTGCTCGGGAATGAACGGCTCGGCCACCGACCACTCCGGCCAGCGGGTGCGCCATTTGTCGAGGAAGCTGTCGAGAGCGCTGGAGGTGGTCATGGGCGTTTCCTGGCGGTGCATGTACGCACCAACGGTGCGTACCTACCGCGGGTTGCGGGGTGGCGTATGGCGAATTGTAATGAGGGCACGGCAGGTATGGACCGTTGGTCCCTACCGGGGTCAAGGCGAGCGCAAGCTGGGCCAGGCACAAGGGGTATGCAGCTGGAACGGCGTTTCCACCATCACCTCCGCGCCCCACGCCAGCGGGTTGTCATCATCCAGACGATACCCCCACAGCGCGGCCACCGACGGCATGCCGGCCGCCTGGGCGGCCAGGATGTCGCGTTCGTCGTCACCCACATATACGCAGGAGGAAGGCGCGATGCCCATGCGCCGGGCGGCTTCCAGCAGCGGCAGCGGGTGCGGCTTGCGCTCGCTCAGGGTGTCGCCGCCGATCAGCACCTGGCAGCGCTGCTGCCAACCCAGCTGCGGCACGATCAGCTGCGCCAGGTACTCCGGCTTGTTGGTGACAATACCCCAGGCCGTACCTGCGGCCTCCAGCGCGTCAAGCATGCCGGCCACACCCTCGAACAGCACCGCATGCTGGCCGATCAGCGCTTCGTAACGCTGCAGGAACTCCGGAATGAGCGCATCGCGTGCGGCAGGGTCCAGCTCTGGAAAGGCCACTGACACCATCGCCCGCGCACCCTTGGACACCACCGGGCGCAGCACGTCCAACGTGATCGGCGCACGCTCACGCGCGGCCAGCATTGCATTGGCAGTCGCCAGCATGTCCGGCGCAGTATCGAGCAGGGTGCCGTCCAGATCGAACAGCACCGCCCTCGGGAAGCCGGGTTTTGCAGCCACCGTCTCAGACACCGGCGCTGTCGTCCGATTTGACCGCGTGGGCCAGGTAATTGATGTCGGTGCGCGAACTCAGGCGTGCCCGGTTGCGCCACGGCTCGTAGGCCATGCCGCTGACATCACGCAGGCTGAAATCGGCCTCGCGCAACCACTTGCCCAGCTCGGCCGGCTTGATGAATTCCTGGTAGTGATGCGTGCCCTTGGGCAGCAGTCGCGCCACATATTCCGCGCCGACAATGGCGACCGCAAAGGCGGCCGGGGTGCGGTTGATGGTGGACAGGAACAGCTGCCCGCCCGGCTTGAGCAGGCGGTGGCAGGCGGCGATGATCGCGCCCGGGTCGGGCACGTGCTCCAGCATTTCCATGCAGGTGACCACATCGAAGCTGCCCGGCTGTTCCGCCGCCAGATCCTCGGCGGCCTGCACGCGGTAGTCGACCTTCACCCCGGACTCGAGGCCATGCAGGCGGGCGACCTTGACCAGCTCGGGAGCCAGGTCGATGGCGGTCACGTCCGCGCCGGCCTGGGCCAGCGCCTCGCTGAGCAGGCCGCCGCCGCAGCCGATGTCGAGCACGCGTGCGCCACGCAGCGGGGCGCGATCAGCCACGTACTTCAGGCGCACCGGGTTCAGCGCGTGCAGCGGCTTCTGCGGACCGTCGGCGTCCCACCAGCGGTTGGCCAGCGCGGCAAACTTGTCCAGTTCGGCCTGATCGAAATTGGTGGAAGCATGGGGGCTGTTCATGGGGTTACCTTCCTGAATCAGTGCGCCGCAATCACGCACGGATGTGTCGAATACGTTCGCGCCACTGGCGCGCATTGGCGACGATGGCAGCGGTATCCATGCCGACCAGCTCACGCTGCACCAGCTTGGGCTGACCGGCAATCCAGACATCGCTGACCTGATGACGGCCCGCGGCATACACCAGCTGCGACAGCACATGATGCAGCGGCTGGGTTTCCAGCGCGGAGAGATCCACGCAGACCAGGTCGGCCTGCTTGCCGACCTCGATGGAACCGATGCGGTCGCCGAAGCCCAGCGCACGCGCACCGCCCAGGGTGGCTGCACGCAGCGTGGTCGCCGCGTCCAGCGCGGTGGCGTCATTGGCCACCGCCTTGGCCAGGATGGCCGCGGTGCGGTTCTCGCTGAACATATCCAGATCGTTGTTGCTGGCACAGCCGTCGGTGCCGATTGCCAGGTTCACGCCGGCTCGCTGCAGCGCGCAGGCCGGGCAGAAGCCCGAGGCCAGCTTCAGGTTCGATTCCGGGCAGTGCACCACGCTGACGCCACGCTCGGCGCACAGATGGATTTCCGCTTCGGTCAGCTGGGTCATGTGCACCGCAATCAAGCGGTCATTGACCAGCCCAAGCCGATCGAGCCGCGCCAGCGGACGCTGCCCGTGCAGCTTGATCGAGTCGCTGACTTCCTGCGCGGTTTCATGGGTGTGCAGGTGCACCTGCATGTCCAGCTGATCAGACAGCATGCGCACGCGTTCAAAGTTGGCGTCGCTGACGGTGTACGGCGCATGCGGCGCGAACGAGGTACCGATCAGCGGATCGCCCCGCCACTGGTCGTGGAGCTCACCGGCCTTGGCGAAGTACTCATCATCGGTCTTCGCCCAGGCAGTGGGGAAGTCGATGACCACCGCGCCCACCAGCGCACGGAAGCCGTGTTGCTTGTACACGGCCGCCTGTACGTCGGCAAAGAAGTAGTTTTCGTTGGCGCAGGTGGTGCCACCGCGCAGCATTTCGGCAATCGCCAGGGTGGTGCCATCGGCCACGAACTCCGGTCCGATCACCGCCGCTTCCACCGGCCAGATGTGCTGCTGCAGCCACACCATCAACGGCAGGTCGTCAGCGACGCCGCGCAGCAGGGTCATCGGGTTGTGGGTGTGGGCATTCACCAGGCCCGGCATCAGCGCCGCGTCCGGGCGCGACACGGTCTGCTTCGGGGCAAAACGCGAACGCGCTTCGGCGCGCGGCAGAATGGCGACGATCTCGCTGCCGCGCACGGCCACGGCATGGTCTTCCAGCACCACCGCATGCGGCTCGATCGGGACCACGTAGCCGGCTTCGATCAGCAGGTCACAGGCTTCGGGGATGCGGGAGGTGTCGGTCATGCGGTCGCGCCATGCAATCGCCTCGGCACCGTCTCAATGAGCGCGTCGCCACGCGCCCGGTCAGTGAAGCGCCGATAGCAGAAGAAAGGGAAGCGCCGACGTCAGTGCGTCGGCGCGTTTCATCCTTGGAAGCTGTTATTTGACGCGTGCGGAGTATTCGCCCGAACGGGTGTCGACCTTGATGATTTCGTCCTGGTTGACGAACAGCGGCACGCGCACCACGGCACCGGTTTCCAGGGTGGCCGGCTTGCCACCGCCGCCGGAGGTGTCCCCACGGACGCCCGGATCGGTTTCGGTGATTTTCAGTTCGACGAAGTTCGGCGGCTGCACGAAGATCGGGGCACCGTTGAACAGGGTCACGATGCAGGCTTCTTCGCCCTTCAGCCACTTTTCGGCACCACCCATGCCAGCCTTGTCGGCCTGGACCTGCTCGAAGGATTCCGGGTCCATGAAGTGCCAGTACTCGCCGTCGCTGTACATGAAGTTCATGTCGGTATCGACGACGTCTGCCACTTCCAGGTCATCGGTGGCCTTCATGGTCAGTTCGACCACGCGGCCGGAGCGGATGAAGCGGTACTTGACGCGGGTGAAGGCCTGGCCCTTGCCCGGCTTGACGTATTCGGTGTCCGTGATGACGGCTGGTTCATTGTTGACCAGGATCTTCATCCCGTTCTTGACGTCGTTCATGCCAACAGTGGCCATGCGGTAACTCCTGAATGGGCAAACGCCGCGCACGCGCGGCGAGCCGGATAGAATGGAAAGCCCCACCGGTACCGGCGGGAAGTCACGTTGTTCTACCCCCTATGATAACCGCAAGGCCCCCCTTTCATGCAGCTCTCCGCCACGCCCCTGCCCTCTCCCGTCCGCTGGCAGCAGCTGTGGCGTGACGCAGTCCGCGACCCGCGGGTGCTGCTGGCGCAGCTGGGGCTGGACGCCGCCGGGCTGCCGGTCTCGGACGAGGCGCTGGCCCAGTTCGCGCTGCGGGTGCCGCAGGGCTTCATCGCCCGCATGCGCCATGGCGACCCGGCCGACCCGCTGCTGCGTCAGGTGCTGCCCATTACCGATGAAATGCGCCTGGCCCCCGGCTTCAGCCTGGACGCGGTCGGCGACGGGTTGGCGCGCAAAGCCACCGGGGTGATCCAGAAGTACCAGGGCCGCGCCCTGCTGGTCACCACCGGCAGCTGCGCGATCAACTGCCGCTACTGCTTCCGCCGGCATTTCGACTACGGCACCGAGAACGCGGCCCGCGAGGGCTGGCGCGAGGCGGTGGACGCCATTGCGCAGGACCCCGGCATCGACGAGGTGATCCTGTCCGGTGGCGACCCGCTGTCGCTGGCCACCCACAAACTGGTCGAGCTGACCGACGCGCTGAAGCAGATTCCGCATCTGCGCCGCCTGCGCATCCACAGCCGCCTGCCGGTGGTGCTGCCGGAACGGGTGGATGCGGATCTGGTGCAATGGATCGCCAGCCTGCCCTGGCCGGTGGCGTTTGTGATCCACGCCAACCACGCCAACGAATTCGATGCCAACGTGGACGCGGCCATGTCCCGCCTGCGCGACGCCGGCTGCACCCTGCTCAACCAGGCGGTGCTGCTGCGCGGGGTGAACGACAGCCTGCAGGCCCTGCAGAACCTGAGCGAACGCAGCTTCGCCGGCGGCGTGCTGCCGTATTACCTGTACCAGGTGGACCGGGTCCAGGGCGTGGCCCATTTCGAAGTGGACGACGCCACCGCCAAGTCCCTGCACGCCCAGCTGACCGCGCGCCTGTCGGGCTACCTGGTGCCGAAGCTGGTGCGGGAGATTTGCGGGGATTCGAGCAAACGACCCGTGTAACGCGTCGTTTGCGGGTAGTGACGGCCGCTGGCCGTCAACCAGGAAGATCCAAAATCAATCGGCATCACCGCCCGGATTCGATCATGTTCACCACATCGGTCGCACTGACCGGGTGGCTCAGCCAATAGCCCTGGGCCAGGTCGCAGCCGCGCTGGGCCAGCAGGTCGAACTGGACCTCCTGTTCGATGCCTTCGGCCACCACCGTAATGCCCAGCGCATGGGCCATCGCAATGATGGCGGTGGTCAGGGCCAGATCATCCGGGTCGCGCTGCATGTCGGCGACGAAGCTCTTGTCGATCTTCACCCCGTCCACCGGAACCTGGCGCAGGTGGCTGAGACCGGAGAAGCCGGTGCCGAAATCGTCCAGCCAGACCTTCACGCCGGTGCGGTGCAGCTTGTCGAGCAGGGCCGCGGCCAGCATCTCATCGCCGATCACCGCCGTTTCAGTCAGCTCCAGGTGCAGACGCGAGGCCGGCAGGCCGGTTTCGCGCAGGCAGTCGGCGACCAGGGTCGGCAGTTCGCCGCCACGCAGCTGGCGTGGCGAGACGTTGACTGACACGAACAAGCCCTCGCCATCGCTGGTCAGCGGCCACTGCACCGCCTCCAGGCAGGCCGCGCGCAGCACCTTGGGGCCGATTACCTCGATCAGGCCGCTTTGTTCGGCCACTTCAATGAACACCGACGGCGGAATGGTACCCAGCGTCGGATGTTGCCAACGCAGCAGCACTTCCACGCCGCACAGACGGCGGTCACGGGTTCGGAAGATGGGTTGGTAGACCAGACGCAACTCGCCACGCTCCCAGGCCCCGCGCAGCTCCTGCTCCATGTGCACGCGGCGTTCCACGGCGTGGTCCATGGCCCGGCTGTAGTAGCGGTAACAGTTCTTGCCGGCCATCTTGGCCTGGTACATGGCGATGTCACCGTTCTTCAGCAGCGTGGTTGCGTCGGCGGCGTCGTCCGGGAACAGGGTCACGCCGATCGAGGTGCCCAGGAACAGCTCGCGCCCCTGCACCACCAGCGGTTTCCCAAGCTCGCGCACCAGCAGTTCGGCCAGCTGGCGGGCACCGGCGGCCACGTCGCCGTCTCCAATCAGAATTACAAACTCGTCGCCGCCAAAGCGCGCCAGCAGCGCTTCATCGCCACCGGCCTGCCCCACCGCAGCACTGATGCGCTGCGCGAACTGCAGCAGCGCCTCATCGCCGGCCTCGTGACCAAGGGTGTCGTTGACCCGCTTGAAATCATCCATGTCGGCAAACAGCAGCGCCAGCCGATGGTTGGACGCGCGCGCGGCCATCAGCCGATGGTCCAGCGCCTCGCGGAACGCCAACCGGTTGGTCAGCCCGGTCAGCGCGTCGGTATAGGCCATGTGCCGCACTTCGCGATCGTGGCGGGCAATGGCCTCGCTCATCCGCGCGAAGGCACGCACCAGTTCGCCGACTTCGCCCGGGCTGTTGCTCTGGTCCAGCTGCGGACGGTAATCACCGGCCTCGATCTGTCGCGCGGCGGCGGCCAGCCCGCGGATCGGGGCGACCAGGGTACGCTGCACATAGACGATGACCACCACGCCGATGACCAGCAGCAGCCCCAGCATCAGCAGCAGCCAGCCCAGATGGCGCTTGCCGACCTGCTGCAGGCGGTCACCCAGCGTCTGGTTGGCGCGCTGCTCCATGGCCTGCACGTCGTCCAGCGCCATGCCAACCCGCACCCCGCCGATGCGCTGGTTGCCGACCATGATCGGCATCGCGTTGTCGAGCACCTTGGGCGACTGCTGCACCACCAGGGTGCGCGCGGCCACCGCACCCGCAGCCAGCGGGTCCTGCATGGGCCGGCCGAAGTCGACCACGTCGGTCGAGCCGTCGTGGATCAGCTTGCCGTCCTCGTCGAACACCAGCACATAGCGCACCACCTGCTGCCGTGAGGTGTTGCGCACCAGCGCGCCGACCTGCTGCAGGTCGTTGTAGTACAGCGGGTTGGCCAGCGCGTCGGACAACTCGCGCGCCAGGGCCTCGCCCCGGCTGCGCACGCTGCGGTCGAACAGGTCGTGGATGACCGTACCGCTGAGGTGCTTGACCTCGTCCTGCATCGACGCCTGGCGTCCGAGCACCACGGCTACGATCGCCACCACCACCACCATCGCCCCGCCCATCGCCAACACAAAGCGGGACTGCATTCCGGAACCCAACGACCTCATTCCACTTCCATCCGCACGCGTGTAAGACCCTGTTTCAATTCATCCAACCGGTGCTGCATCTGCGCATCCACGCGGTGGAACCCGGACGTACCAAAAAATTTCTCCAGCGCCCCCTGCGCCTGCGGGTCGGACGCGGCCTGCAGCAGCACCTCCTGCAGGCGGTCGCGCACCTGCGGGTCCAGCCCGGCGCGTACCACTTCCACGGCACGCGGGTAGGCCTCGGTACGGTACAGCACGCGGAAGTCGCGCTTGAACGTCGCCGGCACCCGCTGCGGGTCGGACCAGTCCACGCTGCTGACCGCGCCAGCATCGACCACCCCCTTGTGCACATAGGTGGCGATGTTCGCCTCCGACCGCGCAAATACATAGCCCACGGTATCCGGCGCGGCCGCGTCGCGCGCGGACAGCAGGATCTCGGGGGTGAGGCCATGCTGCAGCAGCGTCATCACCGGCACCAGATAGGCGCTGGTGGACGCCACGTTCTGCAACGCCAGGGAGTGGCCCTTCAGGTCGGCCAGGTCCCGGATGGGGCTGTCGCGGCGCACGAAGAACACGGTGTGGTAATCGCGCACGCCGCTGCGTTCGGTCAGCAGCAGCGGCTGCGCGCCACTGCGCACGCCCAGCGCCACGGCGGTGCCGGTGGTTTCGGTGACCCAGTCGACCCGCCCGCGGCGCAGGTAACTGGCCATCTGCTGGGCATCGGGGGCCATCAGGATGCGACCTTCGGTGATGCCGACATCGCGCATGCGCGGCACCACGTAGTCGAGCAGCGGCTGCAGTTGCGCATGATGTGCTTTGGGATTGTCGCTGATCCGGCCCAGTACAAGTACATGGCCGCCGTCGGCGTTGTCAGGCCCGGCCTGCGCGGTACCGGTCATCGCCATGATGCCCAGACACAGCACCCCCCCCTGCAGCAGCCTCCGCAGCACCGGCAATCCCATCTGCTCCCCCCAAAGGAATCGAGACAGCCTACCTGAAAAAATGTGACGTGCGTCAGGCGATGGTGGCTTATTTCTGCGCCAACCGTGCCATCCGCTGGGCATCCGCCAGAATGCCGCGCAACAAGCGTACTTCCTGTTCGCTCAATTCCGTGCGAAGGAACAGGCGGCGCAGCTTGCGCATGGCCGATTCCGGGGCGCGGCCCTTGTGGAAGTCGATGTCATCCAGGGTCTGGCCGAGCTGCCCGAACAGACCTTCCAGCTGGGCATGGCTGGCAGCCTGCTCGCGCGGTTCGGCGTCAGCGCTCTCTGCGGGCGGGGCGGCATGCAGATGCGCCATGCGCAGTTCATAGGCCAGCACCTGTACGGCGGCGGCGAGATTCAGCGAGCTGAACTCCGGATTGGACGGGATATGCACGGCCAGGTGGCACAGCTGCAGTTCCTCGTTGGTCAGGCCGGTGCGCTCGCGGCCAAACACGAAGGCGACCTCGCCGGGATCGGCGACGTCACCCGCCTTGGCCAGGGCGCGCTCGGCGGCGACGGCCGGCAGCAGCTCTTCCAGCTGTACGCGGCGCGCACGGGCGGTGCAGCCCAGCACCAGCCGGCAGTCAGCCACCGCCTCGGCCAGGGTGGCGACCACCGGAGCATCCCCGAGCACGTCCTCGGCTCCGGCGGAGCGGCGGAACGCTTCTTCATCCAGGGGCTTTTCCGGGGCCACCAGCACCAGCCGGCCCAGGCCCATGGTTTTCATGGCGCGGGCGGCAGCGCCCATATTGCCGGGGTGCTGGGTGCCGACCAGGACAAAGCGGATGCGGGTTGGAGCGGTTTGCAGTGACATGAACAGGCCAAACGCGAGAAGAACTGCGACAAATGGTAAACTGTGTCACCGGCCTGTGCGCCGGCACCGCTCTTTTCCCCCGCCAATCCCCCCTCTGCCTTTCCGGGAGCTTTTCGCCATGCAGAAACCCGCCGTCACCGTCATGGTCAAGGCCGCCCGCCTCGCCGGCAACGTTTTGTTGCGCAACATCAACAAGCTGGAAGCACTGAACGTGGTGCAGAAGGGGCGCATGGACTATGCGAGCGAAGTGGATGCAGACGCGGAAAAGGTGATCGTCAAGGAACTCAAGCGCGCCTACCCGGAATACGGGATCATGGGCGAGGAAGGCGGCGTACAGGCGGTGAACCGCTACATGTGGGTGATCGACCCGCTGGACGGCACCAGCAACTATCTGCGCGGCTTCCCGCACTACTGCGTGTCGATCGCGCTGACCGAGAACGGCGAACCGACTGACGCGGTGATCTTCGACCCGCTGCGCAATGAACTGTTCACCGCCAGCCGGGGCGCGGGCGCGGTACTGAACGACCGCCGCATCCGCGTGGCGGACCGCAAGGACCTGTCGGGCGCGATGATCCACACCGGCTTCGCCCCGCGCGAGCGCAACCGCACCAGTTCGCAGTTGAAGGCGCTGGACGCGCTGCTGGTGCAGGCCGAAGACGTGCGCCGCACCGGCTCGGCAGCGCTGGACCTGGCCTATGTGGCCTGCGGCCGCGCCGACGCCTACTTCGAAGCCGGCGTGAAAGCCTGGGACATTGCCGCCGGCGTGCTGCTGGTCCGCGAAGCCGGCGGTCGCGTGTGTGACTTCAAGGGTGCCACCCCGGCCCGCATGGACAGCCGCGGCCCGGAAACCCAGCAGATCGTTGCCGGTAACGTGAAGAACAGCGAGATCCTGCAGAAGGTCCTGGTCAACACCGGCTACGCGGCGGAGTTCGACGCGAAGTTCTGAGTTTTCTGACGGCATATCGCTGACAGCGCAACGGCACCTTCGGGTGCCGTTGTTGTTTCAGGGGTTCCGCGGAACCGCCGCGCGCTCTGATTGCACGATGTACGTAGAGCCGGGCTTGCCCGGCTGCTGTTCGATTCGTGCGAACAGCCGGTGGTCATCGGTGTCCGTGTTTGGGCGCACCGGGGTGGGTTAACGGCGTGTCCCGTACCCCCCATCCGATGGCCCCAAGCACGTAGTTGAGCAGCCGAGAGCGGTTCGCCCAGATCCAACAGCAGCCGGGCAGCGCCCGGCGACACGTAGATCATGCAACCCCAGAAACCAGAACGCCCGGCGCAATGTGGCCGGGCGTTCGGAGATCATATCAACCCACCGATTACACGGCGGTGTTGTTGTTGGCAGCACGCAGGGCAGCGATGCGTTCGTCCAGCGGCGGGTGGCTGAGGAACATCTTGCGCAGGCCCTGGCCGATGCCGCCGGCGATGCCGAACGCGGCGACCTGGGTCGGCAGCGTGCTCTGGCCGTGGTTGAGCTTCAGGCGTTCCAGCGCTGCAATCATCTTCTGGCGACCGGCCAGGTGCGCACCGCCGGCGTCGGCGCGGAACTCGCGGTGACGCGAGAACCACATCGCGATCATGGTGGCGAACAGGCCGAACACCATTTCCAGCGCGAACACGATGATGAAGTAGGCAAAGCCACGGCCGCCGCCTTCGCGGTTGCCCGACAGTGCGCTGTCGATGATGCCGCCCACCACACGGGCCAGCACGATCACGAAAGTGTTGAGCACACCCTGCAGTAACGCCATGGTGATCATGTCACCGTTGGCCACGTGCGCGATTTCGTGGCCCAGCACGGCTTCGGCCTCGTCCTCGCTCATGTTCTGCAGCAGGCCGGTGGACACCGCCACCAGCGCGTTGTTGCGGTTGGCACCGGTGGCGAAGGCGTTGATTTCCGGACCGTCATAGACCGCCACTTCCGGCATGCCGATACCGGCTTCGCGTGCCTGGCGCTCCACCGTGGTCAGCAGCCAGCGCTCGGTGGCATTGCGCGGCTCGGTGATCACCACCGCGCCGGTTGAGCGCTTGGCCATCCACTTGGACATCAGCAGCGAAATGATCGAACCGCCGAAGCCGAAGATGGCGGCCATCACCAGCAGACCGCTCATCTGGCTGGAGTTCACGCCCAGCAGCGACATCACCACGCTGGCCAGAGCCAGAACCGCGAGGTTGGTCATCATGAAGAGAGCAATACGACTGAACATGGGAAAAGCGCTCGATTGAGGGGATTTGAATCCAAATCTGCGGTGACCGCCGCTTGAATTCAAGTGGAATCCTGACCGACGATTCATAGTTCATGTTCAATTCTGCCTACCGCGGGCGCTTCGCCCCCTCACCCACCGGCCCCCTGCACCCCGGCTCGCTGCTGGCCGCGCTCGGCAGCTGGCTGCTGGCCCGCCATGCCGGCGGCCAATGGGGCATCCGGATCGAGGACGTCGATCCCCCGCGCACGGTGCCCGGGGCCATCGTCGGCCAGCTCGCCACATTGCGGGCGTTCGGACTGGACAGCGACTTCCCGGTCGTGCACCAGAGCCAACGCGATGCACTCTACCAGGCGGCCATCGACCACCTGCTGGAACGGGATCTCGCCTTTGCCTGCCATTGCAGCCGCAGCGAGCTGGCCGACCAGCACGGCATTCACCATCATTGCGTGGCACAGGCCGAGCGCCCCACGCCGGCCATCCGCCTGCGCGTGCCGCCCGGCAGCGTGGTGAGCTTCATCGACGGGCTGCGGGGCGAAGTGACCCAGGATGTGCATGCCGAGGTCGGCGACTTCGTGCTGCGCCGGGCCGATGGCTGCTGGGCCTACCAGCTGGCAGTGGTGGTGGACGACCACGCCCAGGGCATCACCGACGTGGTGCGGGGGGCGGATCTGCTTGATTCCACCCCGCGCCAGATACTGCTGCAGCGGGCGCTGGAGCTGCCCACCCCGCGCTACCTGCACCTGCCGCTGCTGCTGGACGCGCTGGGCCACAAGCTGTCCAAGTCCGGGGCGGCCGCCGCAGTGGATCCTGCCGCGCCGTTGCCTGCCCTGCAGCAGGCGTGGGTCTGGTTGGGCCAGGACCCCGCCGCGCTGGCGGGCAGCGTGAGCGTGTCCGACTGGCTGGCACGTGCGATGAGGCACTTCGATCCGGCCCGGCTGCCACCGCAGGACGTCGTGATTGCGCCGCCGGGCTGAACGAACGCCCCTTTTGTGCGCCGATGTTGCAGAATCGCTTTCCCCCCCCTTGTTGGCTGTGGCCATTCGGAGTAGCTGCTCATGACATCGCGCGTTGCCTTGGTTACCGGCGGTACCGGCGGGATCGGGTCTGCCATCTGCCAACGCCTGTGCGAACAGGGCCATCGGGTGGCCACCAACTACCGCGACGAGGCCAAAGCCCGCGCCTGGCAGGAAACCATGCGCGCGCGCGGCTGCGAGGTGGCGATCTTCCCCGGCGACGTCTCCGATCCTGCCTCTGCCGAACAGATGGTGCAGGCCGTGGAGGCGGCTCTGGGCCCAGTGGAGATCCTGGTCAACAACGCCGGCATCACCCGCGACACCACCTTCCACCGCATGCGCGCCGACCAGTGGCATGACGTGATCAACACCAACCTCAATTCAGTGTTCAACGTCACCCGCCCGGTGATCGAGGGCATGCGCCGTCGCGGCTGGGGCCGGGTGATCCAGATCAGCTCGATCAACGGTTTGAAGGGCCAGTACGGGCAGGCCAACTACGCCGCCGCCAAGGCCGGCATGCACGGCTTCACCATCTCGCTGGCGCGCGAGAACGCCGGTTTCGGCATCACGGTGAATACCATTTCGCCCGGTTATGTCGCCACCGACATGGTGATGGCGGTGCCGGAGGAAGTGCGCGCCAAGATCATTGCCGACATTCCCACGGGGCGGTTGGGCAAGCCGGAGGAGATTGCGTACGCGGTCAATTTCCTGGTGGCCGAGGAAGCGGCGTGGATCACCGGGTCCAATCTGGACATCAACGGCGGCCACCACATGGGGTGGTAACGATTTCATGCGAAAAGCAGCCGGGCAAGCCCGGCTCTACCGAGCGCTCCGCATTCCATCTGGAGGAGAGCCCCCTTTTTGTTAAAGGGGGCGCGGCGAAGCCGCGGGGATAAGGTGGAATGCGTGGGCACCGCAGCAGGCGTTGCGGGAACCTCAAAATGCTGCAGCGTATGCTGCGCAGCATGAAGAATACAGCCAGATGACCAAAGTAGGTTGCAACGCCTGCTGCGGTGCGCCATGCTTCGCCCTTACGTTGACGAGTGCTTGCTTCATGGCTGCGAACCGCATCATCAAGAAGTATCCGAACCGTCGTCTCTACGACACTGAGATTTCCAGTTACATCACCATCGAGGACGTGCGCCAGCTGATCCTGGACGGCGAGGACTTCGAAGTCCGCGACGCCAAGAGCGGCGACGACCTGACCCGTTCCGTGCTGCTGCAGATCATTGCCGATCAGGAACAGGACGGCGAGCCGATGCTGTCCACCCAGCTGCTCAGCCAGTTGATCCGCTTCTACGGCGATTCCCTGCAGGGCTTCATGGGCAACTATCTGGAGCGCAGCATGCAGGTCTTCCTGGACCAGCAGCAGCAGTTCCGCCAGCAGATGGGCAACCTGCTGGGCCAGACCCCGTGGGCAATGATGAACCAGCTCACCGAACGCAACCTGGAACTGTGGCAGGACTTCCAGCGCAACATGGGCGCGGGCTTTGGTGCCCGCCCGAATCCACCGGGCACCAGCACGGGTACCAGCACGGGTACCGGTGCCGGCAAATCGGAAGCACCGGTCGGCAGCAAGACCCGCCGCTGATCCGCGCCCGCGGACGCACAAAAAAAGGCGCAGCTGATGCTGCGCCTTTTTTGTCTTCGATTGGCACCGCCTGGTTGCCGGCCAGCGGCCGGCACTACCCCGTGTTGCCAAACGCGTTCAGCGTTTCGGCTTGGCGCAGCCGGTGCACACCCGCTCGACCTTGAAGCCCTTGGCGCGCAGTTTCTCGACCACGCCATCCTCGCCCAGCAGGTGCAGCGCGCCCACCACCACCAGAGTGCCGCCCTGCCCGGCCTGCAGCTGCTGCTGCAGCTTGGGCACCCAGGCCTCGTTGCGGTCGGTGTTGATGCGCTTGTACAGCTGCGGGTACTGACCGCGCATGTCCACCGCCATCTCGTTCCACAGCACCTTTTCGTCGCCCCGCCGCCATGCGTCGTGCAGCTTGCGGCTCAGTGCGTCGGCCTGCTCGGCCTGGTCCAGCGCCTCGGCCACCATCTGCTGCTGTTCCTTGCTCGACATCTGCGCGAACACCGCGATCTGGGTATCGATGCTCTCCAGCCCACTGGTCTGCTTTCCGGCATCGGCCGCACGCTTCATGAAGTGGCGGTCCAGTCCCAGCTCCGGATCCAGACCCATGCGCGCCAGCTGGCCCAGCGTGATGGTCAGCCCGACGAACCACGGCTTCATCCCCTGCAGCTGCGCCAACGGCAGGTTGTTGGCGGCCGCGTAGGCCTGCAGCTTGGTCCAGGTGGGCGCATCCAGATCCCGCCGCAGTTCGCTGCCGTCAGTGCGCACCGCCGCCTGCATCATCTTGCTGATCAGGTCGGGCGACTGCATGTCAGCCGGTGACAGCTCGAACATCAGCCGGTTGGACGCGGCAAAGGCCTGGTCAACGTCAGCCGCCAGCGGGTAGTCATCCGCACGCAGCATGTGGAACGAGCCCAGCAGGTAGACCCGGCTGTCACCGGGACCGGTCACTTTCCACAGCAACGGCACCGGTGCGGTGGAGCCGGCCTTGGCCGCTGGCGCGGCAACGGCCGTACCTGCCAGCAGGCCTGCACCCAGCAACAGCAAAGACAGTACACGCTTGAACATCAGGTTCCTCCTTGCGGGGTGTGATAGACCTTCTCACCCGCATCCACGCGCAGATCCAGGCGGTTTTCCGGCGGGGTCAACGGGCAGGTCGCGAACGGGGTGAACGCGCACGGCGGGTTGTAGGCATGGTTGAAATCAATGACCACCTGGCCGCTGGCATCCGGCGCGGGCAGGTCGAGGTAGCGTCCGGCCGGATAGCTGCCATGGCCGCTGGTGCGGTCGCCAAAGATCACAAACAACTCGCCGCCGGGTTCACCCAGCGCTTCCAGGCGGTACGGCTTGCCGTCCTTCTCGAACTCCAGCGCGCCGGCATTGGCCATCTCGGTGGTGAGGCCGGTGATGTCGACGATGGACAGCCGCTTGCCGGCGGCATGCGGAACGAAACGCGCGGTGACTTTCCATGCCGGGCCGCCATCCCAATAGGTCAGGCCGGTGAAGCCGGTACGGGTTGCTGCATCGGCGTGCTTGACGCGCAGGGCAAAGCGTTCGCCACGGTGAATCAGGCTGAGCTGGCCCCGCCCGTCATCAAAGGCGATCTTCGTCGGCGTCGCATCGCGGTCGCTGAAGAAGCGGATGCGGCCGGTCACCGGCTCACCGTCCACGGCCATCGGCACACCCCGTTCGGGGGTAAACGTCACGGTGTTGCCATCGCGCGCCACCATCCCCAGCTTGTCAGGCCCCACCGCCAGGCGGATACCGCTGCCCGGGCCGCTGCCAATGTAGTGCGCCTTGTGCTCCAGCCAGTGCAGGCCGACCAGGCTGGTCCAGCCGTCGGGCGCGTTCAACTCGGTGTAGCGCTGCTGGCGCCATTGCTGCTGTTCGGCCGCAAAGGCCGGGTCGACCGGCACGACCACCGGTGCGGTTTCCTTGTCGCCGCAGGCGGCCAGGCCCAGCACCAGCGCGGCCACCAACATGCTGCGCCCCCAATGACGCTTTCCCATCAATCGCTTCCCCTTCAAGTGGCTTTCCCCTTCAACGTCCACGCAGGAACCAGCGGTCGATCTCCGCCAGCGAAAAACGCGCCCAGGTCGGTCGACCGTGATTGCACTGGCCGGACCGCTCGGTGATTTCCATGTCGCGCAGCAATGCATTCATTTCCGGCAAGGTCAGGCGCCGGTTGGCACGCACCGCACCGTGGCAGGCCATCGTCGACAGCAGCTCGTCGCGTGCACTGGCGATGCGCCGGCTCTGGCCATGTTCGCGCAGGTCGGTCAGCACGTCGCGCAGCAGGCCTTCGGGTTCGGCATTGGCCAGCAACGCGGGAATGCTGCGCACATGCAGTGAGCCCGGACCGGAACGGGTGATCTCAAACCCCAGCGCAGTCAGCGTTTCGGCTTCGCGCTCGGCGGTATCGGCATCGCGCTCGCCCACCGCCAGGGTGATGGGCACCAGCAGCGGCTGCGCGTGCAGGCCAATGCCGTCGTGCGCGGTTTTCAAGCGCTCGTAGCCGATGCGTTCGTGTGCGGCATGCATGTCCACGACGATCAACCCTTCGGCATTCTCGGCCAGGATGTAGATGCCATGCAGTTGGGCGATTGCGTAGCCCAGTGGCGGCACACCGCTGTCGGCGGAAGTGACCGGCAGGCCGCTCTCGCTGGGCATCGCCGGCAGCGCGGGAGTGTCGTTGCCTTCGGGGCGCGCATACAGCGCCGCATAGGCTGACGGGGCATCGGCCACCCGCAACCCCAGCGGCGACTGCTGCGGCCGCCAGCCGCCCATGCCGCCGCCAGCGCCGCCACCACCGCCCGCCAGCGCATAGCCGGTGCCCGCTGCGGCGTTGGCGTAAGCCGGCGCGCCGGTTTCGGCCTGCATTTCGCCGGCGGCAGCGGTCGCGGTCATCCCCGCACGGGTCTCGGCCAGCGCTTCCTTCAGGGTGCGGTAGACGAAATCGTGGATCAGGCGCGAGTCGCGGAAGCGCACCTCATGCTTGGCCGGGTGCACGTTGACATCGACGCGGGTTGGGTCCAGCTCCAGGAACAGCACGTAGGCCGGCTGGCGGCCGTGGAACAGCACGTCGCCATAGGCCATCTTCACCGCGTGGGCGACGCTGCGGTCGCGCACGGCGCGGCCGTTGACGTAGAAGTACTGCTGATCGGTGCTGGCGCGCGAGTAGTGCGGCTGGGCAATCCAGCCATGCAGGCGCAGTCCCGCGCCGCTGTGATCGACGCGCAACGCCTGGCCGGCGAAATCGTCGCCCAGGGTTTCACCCAGACGGGCATCCGAGTACAGGTCGCCCGGCTTGTAGCGCCGCGACGGCTTGCCGTTGTGCGAAACGCGCAGCTCCACATCCGGGCGGGCCAGCGCGAGCGAGCGCAGCCATTCCTCGATGTGGCCAAGTTCGGTACGTTCGGCGCGCAGGAACTTGCGTCGTGCCGGCACGTTGTAGAACAGCTCGCGCACTTCAACGGTGGTGCCCGGCGCATGCGCGCGCGGGGTGACCTGGCCGACCTTGCCGCCTTCGATCTGCAGGGCGGAGCCATGTTCGTCGTGGGCGCGGCGCGAGACCAGGGTAAAGCGGCTGACCGAGGCGATGGACGGCAGCGCTTCGCCACGGAAACCGAGGGTGGCAACGGCTTCCAGGTCGTCCAGGCTGGCGATTTTGCTGGTGGCATGCCGCGACACTGCCAGCGGCAGTTCCTCAGGCGCGATGCCACCACCGTCGTCGCGGATGCGGATCAGACGCACACCGCCTTCTTCCAGGTCGATATCCACACGGGTGGCCCCGGCATCCAGCGCGTTCTCCACCAGTTCCTTGACCACGGACGCAGGCCGTTCCACGACCTCGCCGGCGGCGATCTGGTTGATGAGGATTTCGGGTAACTGACGGATGCTCATGGTGTGATGATAGCGAAATGGGGCTTCGTAGAGCCGGGCTTGCCCGGCTGCTGTTGGTTTTTGGCGAACAGCCGGTCGTTCATCGGTTCCGAGTTTGGTCGTACCGCGGTGGGTTTGCGGGACACGCCGTAAATACGTCCATGTAGGCTCGTCAAAAACATCCATGTTTTTGACGGTCCCGCAAACCCACCCCGGCACGCCCCAGACGGATGGCCGGTGGCCGTCGAAGATCAAAAGCACATAGTCCGCTCCGGTGGAATCGGAGATGCCCCGGTGGGATCGGTCGACAGACGATCGCCGTGACACGGTCAACATCCGGTAACGCATGACCCTGGATCGACACCGATGTTGATCTGGCATTTCCCATGGCCCCCGACGCACTGTCGATGGCCGGTCGGGGTGGGCTGGAGGGGGCGTGAGCCGCAAGGGTCGGGCGCATGCGCCCGACGGGTTGGGCAGGACGCCCAACCCCGGTCTTGCCGTGTGCGCAGGAGTGCGCACACGTGCAAGCGGCGACCGAGGCTCTACGGACGGATTCACGCCGTCCCCCGGAACGCCCATCCCGAGCCGCCAAACCAGAGACACCGTGGGCACCGGCTGTTCGCACAAATGCAACGGCAGCCGGGCAAGCCCGGCTCTACGTGGTGCATGCAATTGCAGCGAGGATGATGCCCAGCAGAGGGCTTTACTTGCTGCCGCCGGCGACGGTGCTGGCGGCGTCGATATCGGCCTGGGCGCGGGCTGCGTACAGGGTGCCCGGCGGGGGCTGGCGGCTGAAGAAGGTGTGCACGCCATCCAATACCGCACCGGCAATCTGGCGCTGGTAGGCCGGGTCCATCAGGCGGCGCTCTTCATCCGGGTTGGAGATGAAGGCCGTTTCCACCAGCATCGCCGGCATGTCCGAGGTGCGCAGCACCGCGAAGTTGGCACGCTCGATGTTCGGCTTGTGGTTCTTGCCGATGCGCTTGAGGCCGCCCAGCACATGGCCGGCCGCGTCTTCCGAAGCTTTCATGTAGCCGCTCTGGGCCAGATCGAGCAGCACGTTGGCCAGGGTACCTTCGGTCTGCTGCAGACGCACGCCGCCGACCAGATCGGCCGCGTTTTCCTTGTCGGCCAGCCAGCGTGCACGTTGCGACGACGCACCCTTGGTCGACAGCACGTACACCGATGAACCCTTGGCGGCGCGATTCTCTGCCGCGTCGGCGTGGATCGAGATGAAGATATCCGCCTTCGCAGAACGCGCCTTCTGCGCGCGCATCGGCAGCGGAATGAATACGTCGCTGTCGCGGGTGAGGTAGGCCTTCAGGCCCGGTGTGGCATTCACCTGCCGCGCCAGCTCACGTGCCACCGCCAGGGTGATGTCTTTTTCGCGCTTGCCGGTTGGGCCGACCGCGCCCGGATCCTGGCCGCCATGGCCCGGGTCGATCGCCACCACCAGCGGGCGCATGCCCGCCTGCATCTTGATCCGCGAGGCGTCGCTGGGCATCACCGGGCGCGGAGCCTGCACCGGGACCACCGGCGTGGGTGCCGGAGCGGGTGCCACTGCGGCGGTCGGCTGGCCGGCCAGAATGGCGGCCGGCGACATCGCATTGCTGGCTGCATTGGCGGTGCTGGCCGACGCCACCGTACCGGTTGCTGTCGGTGCGGCCGGAGCCGGCACCGGAGCCGCCGCACTGGCGCTGGCCTGCTGGCGTGCGTTGGCCGTGAGCAGTGCCGTGGCGCGTGCAGCTTCGTCACGTGCCTGCGCGGCTTCGGCCGGCGTCGGACCGGCAGTCTGTGCAGTCGCGACTGGCGTTGCCGCAACGGATGAAGGCGCTGCAGCGGTGACCGGCGGCTTGGCCGCCGGTGCAGCCGCCACGCTGGACGGCGCATCGCCCGGCCACTCGATCACCAGCCGGGACTCATCGCCCTGCTTGAGCATCTGCGGTTTGAACGGCGCGACCGACTCGGCCAGATCGAACACCACCCGGAACGTGCCCGGCACCGGCTGCCCGGTGCGCACGGCCGTGACCACGCCAGTCGGCGTGGGCAGCTTCAAATTGCGGATGGCGCTGGAGTCCGGGAAATCCACCACCAGACGGTTCGGGCCAGACAAGGAAAGGGTCTTGTAACCGCCACTGCCGGCCAGCGCGATCTCGGCGCGGGTGCCGGTGGCACCGGTCTGCAGCGCCAGCTGGCGGACTTCACCGGCCCACGCAGCCGCGCTCGCCAGACAGAGTCCGACGGCAGCAACGATGGCGGTGAGCGGTTTCCCCATTGGCATGGATGGGGATTCAATCACCGCGCTGAATGAAAAGCAACTCCTTTTTCCTTAATAATCCGTAACCTGGGGGTATTTCCTCCTGTCACCCGACAGAAAGGGGGCGCAAGTCGCCTCCTTCACGTAGCCGCTGAACCCATTCAGCACCTGAGTCGCTTACGCTGGTGAGACTGGCACGACGCCCATTTCCATCGATCTCCAGCGCCACCACCAGGTCGGTTGGCGGCAGGGCTCCGGCACCGCGTTCGGGCCACTCCACCAGCCATAAGGACGCACCGCCCTCGTCCAGGCCAAGGAACTCGAGCTCATCGGCCTGGCCAATGCGATAAAGGTCCAGATGCCACGCTTCGCTGCCGTCGGCCAGCGGATAGCGCTCCACCAGCGTGTAGGTGGGGCTGCGGATGGCACCCTGCACGCCCAGCGCGCGCAGCAGCGCGCGGGCCAGGGTCGACTTGCCCGCGCCGAGGTCGCCGCGCAGCTGCATCACCGCCTGCGGCGGCCGGGTCGCTGCCAGTTGTGCGCCCAGCCGGTCGGTGTCGTCGGCAGTGGCCAGGAAGAAGTCCGTCATCACACTCACAATTCAGGGTTGAGCCGGTGGCGCAGCGGCACCAGCAGGTCGGTAGGCAGCAGGCCACGCTGGCCATCCACGGCAGCGTCATCGCCAGCGAGGCCATGCAGCAGCGCACCGGCGCTGGCGGCGTCGAACGCCCCCAGCCCCTGTGCACGCAGGGCCGCAATGATGCCGGTGAGCAGGTCGCCCATGCCACCCACCGCCATGCCCGGGTTGCCTGCAGCGATCACCCTCGGCCGGGCATGCGGCGCGGCGACGACAGTGCCCGCCCCCTTCAGCACCACCACGGCATCAAAGCGTTCGGCCAGGTGCTGCGCGGCGCTGAAGCGGTCGGCCTGCACCTGCGCCGTGGAGCATCCGAGCAGACGCGCGGCCTCGCCCGGATGCGGGGTCAGCACCGCATCCGGCAGAGGCAGAGGCAGAGGATCTGCCGCCAGCAGGTTCAGCGCGTCGGCATCGACCACCAGCGGCAGACCACTGGCACGTGCCAGCCGCCAGCATTCGCGCGCCCAGTCGTCCTGGCCGAGACCGGGACCGACGGCAACCACCTTGGCGCGCGGCAGCAACTGCTGTAGTTCGACACTGTCCTGCACCGCATGCGGCATGGCTTCGGGCAGCCGGCACAGCAACGGCCCCACATGCGGCGGCTGGGTGGCGACACTGACCAGGCCCGCCCCGCCACGCAGTGCGGCCTCCGCCGCCAGCATCACCGCCCCACCACTTCCCAGATTACCGCCCACGCACAGCACGTGGCCGGATTCGCCTTTGTGGCTGTTGGCACGGCGTGGCGGCAGCAGTCTGCGCAGCCGGTTGGCCTGCCACAGCTCGGCGCTGGGGGCCACGTCTGCATCAGAGCCGGTCGGCAACCGCAGCGAAGCGAGCAGACGCTCGCCGGTGTATTCCAGCGCGTTTCCGGTGTGCAGGCCCCGGTGGGCAACGATGAACTGCAGCGTACAGTCGGCTCGCACCGCCGCACCGGGTACGTGGCCGGTCTGTGCATCCACCCCGCTGGGGGCGTCCAGCGCCAGCAGCGGCGCAGCGGCGTCGTTCATGGCGACGATGACCCGTTCGGCCTCACCGCCCGGCGCGCGGTTCAGGCCGATGCCGAACAGCGCGTCGACGATCACATCGGCCAACGGCAGTACCTCCCCGAACACCGCAGTTTCGCCACCCGCGGCCGCGTACTGGACGCGCACACGCTGCGACAGCGCACTGGGTGCGCCTTCGTCGGCCAGGCGCAGCACCTGCACGCTGCGGCCGGCCTGCAGCGCCAGCCGCGCCAGCACCAGGCCGTCGCCGCCGTTGTTACCGGAACCCACCACCACGCACACGCGCTGCGCCTGCGGCCAGCGCTGCAGCAGGCACTTCCAGGCGGCGGTGCCGGCCTGCTCCATCAGCGACGCCCCGGCGTCGCCAAGGGTGGCGCTGGCCTGGGCATCGAGCCGTCGCGCGGTGGCCACATCGAACAGTTCAGCAAGCTCGGACATGCAGGGATTCTATACTTGTCACCATGTCTGCCGTGCCCCTGCCCGCCCCCGTCCACCTGGCCCGCGCCGCCGAGCGCGTGCGGGCGCTGGCGCGCGAGCACGGTTTCCAGCGCTGCGGCATTGCCGGCATCGAGCTGGGCGATGACGAGGCCCACCTGGCAGACTGGCTGGGCAAGGGCCTGTACGGGACCATGGACTGGATGGCACGCCACGGCACCCTGCGCGCGCGCCCGGCCGAACTGCTGCCAGGCACGGTGCGGGTGATCTCGGTGGGCATGGACTACAGCCACAAGGACGACACCGACGCCTGGGCGGCGTTGAACGACGGCGAGCGTGCCTACGTGGCGCGTTATGCGCTGGGCCGCGATTACCACAAGCTGATGCGCAACCGCCTGCAGAAGCTGGCCGACGCGCTGGCCGCCGAGATCGGTGCGTTCGGCTACCGCGTGTTCGTGGATTCTGCCCCGGTGCTGGAACGCGCGCTGGCGCGCAATGCCGGGCTGGGCTGGATCGGCAAGCACACCTGCCTGATCGACAAACAGGGCGGCTCCTGGTTCTTTCTGGGCGAGATCTACATCGACCTGCCGCTGCCGGTGGACGCCCCAGCCAGCGCACACTGCGGCAGCTGCACGCGCTGCATCGATATCTGCCCGACCCAGGCGATCATCGGGCCGCAGCGGCTGGATGCGCGGCGCTGCATTTCCTACCTGACCATCGAACACGACGGGGCCATCCCCGAAGACCTGCGTCCGCTGATCGGCAACCGCATCTACGGCTGCGACGACTGCCAGCTGATCTGCCCGTGGAACAAGTTCGCCAAGCGCACCGACGAGGCCGACTTCCGTGCCCGCAACCAGCTCGACACTGCGTCTCTGGCGCAGCTGTTTGCCTGGGAAGAAGACGAGTTCCTGCGCCGCACCGAAGGCAGCCCGATCCGTCGCAGCGGCCACGAACGCTGGCTGCGTAACATCGCTGTCGCCCTGGGCAATGCACCGGGTACTGCCGATACGCTGGCGGCGTTGCAATCACGCGTAACTCACCCTTCCAACGTGGTGCGCGAGCACGTGCAATGGGCATTGCACCGGCACAACGTGCGAACATGACCGGCATGGAACGCACCGCTCAGATCCTCACCCCCAGCCAGCTCAACGCACTTGCCCGTGACCTGCTGGAAGGCAGTTTTCCGTCGGTGTGGGTCGAAGCCGAGCTGGGCAACGTGACCCGTCCGGCCTCCGGGCACATGTACTTCACCCTGAAGGACGCGCGCGCGCAGATCCGCGCCGCGCTGTTCAAGCCCAAGAGCCAGTGGCTGAAGTTCGTGCCGCGCGAGGGCATGCGCGTGCTGGCCCGTGGCCGGCTGACCCTGTACGACGCACGCGGCGAGTACCAGATGGTGCTTGACCACATGGAGGAAGCCGGCGAGGGCGCACTGCGCCGCGCCTTTGAGCAGCTCAAGGCGCGGTTGGACGCCGAGGGCCTGTTCGCACCTGAGCGCAAACGCCCCCTGCCCGCCCACGTGCAGCGCCTGGCCGTGATCACTTCGCCTACCGGCGCGGCGGTACGCGACGTGCTGAGCGTGCTGGGCCGACGCTTCCCGCTGCTGGAGGTGGATCTGCTGCCCAGCCTGGTGCAGGGCGACAGTGCCGCGGCGCAGATCACCGCACTGCTGCGCGCGGCCGATGCCAGCGCGCGCTACGACGTGATTCTGCTCACCCGTGGCGGCGGGTCGCTGGAAGACCTGTGGGCCTTCAATGACGAACAGCTGGCCCGCGCGATTGCCGCCAGCCAGACCCCGGTGGTCTCGGCAGTCGGCCATGAGACCGATTTCAGCCTGTCCGACTTTGCCGCCGACCTGCGTGCGCCCACCCCTTCGGTCGCGGCCGAACTGCTGGTGCCCGACCAGCGTGACCTGCTGTTGCGGCTGCGCCGGGATGCGGCGCGGATGGTGCAGTTGCAGCGGCACGCGATGAACCAGGCCACGCAACGCGCGGACCGCGCGCTGCTGCGATTGAACGCACAGAGCCCGCAGAACCGGCTGCAGTTGCTGCAGCGTCGGCAGCAGGATCTGGCGCGGCGACTGGCCGCGGTGTGGCAACAGCAGCTGGAACGCCGGCGTGCGCGGTTGCGGCACGCTGGCATCGTGCTGCGCAACAACGCGCCGCAGCGGCGGCTGGACGCCTTGCGCGAACGGCTGGCCCGGTTGCAGCCACGCGTGGACGCGGCGATGGCGCGGCAGTTGCAGCGTGATCAGTTGCGCCTGCGGGGGCTGGCGCGCTCGATGGAGGCGGTCAGCCCGCTGGCGACGGTAAGCCGTGGGTATTCGATTCTGACCCGTGCGGATGATGGCCGGCTGGTGCGCTCGCCGCTGGAAGTCGCGCCGGGGGATGCGTTGACCGCGCGGGTGAAGGACGGCGTGATTTCAGTGGTGGTCAAGGATCGCGAATGACACGCATGGCGTGATCGCGCCTTCGTTCGGCATGGCTTTGACACGCATGGCGTGTCACTACGCTGCGTTGGTCGATCGATGACGGGGTTGGTCGGGCGATGATGGGGTCGGGCGATGACGGGCGTGGGGACACGCCATGCGTGTCCCACGGAACGCTGCGCCGTCCGGTCATCCGCCGCCGGCACTCTCACAGAACCGCGCCCGGTACTCCATCGCCTTGGGCATCCACGCCTGCAGGTTCTGGATCCGCGTACCCGGATTGGGATGCGTGGACGAAAACTCCGGCGGGGACTGGCCACCACTGGCCTGGCCCATACGCTCCCACAACGGCACCGCCTCGCGCGGATCGAAACAGGCGGCCGCGGCCAGCATCAGCCCCACCTCGTCGGCCTGGGTTTCGTGGTTGCGCGCATACGGCAACAGATAGCCGTAGCCCAGCGCGGACATCACCATCTGCTGCTGCGAGGGGTCCATGCCGCTGGCTGCGCCTGCCATCTGCCCGATCTGGGTCATCTTCTGCTGCGCCATGCGTTGCGCACCATGCCGCAGCAGCGCGTGCGCGATTTCATGCCCCATCACCACGGCCATCGCATCGCGCGTGCGCGCCACCGGCACCAGCCCGGTGTACACCGCCATCTTGCCGCCGGGCAGGCAGAACGCGTTGGCCTGGTCGGACTGGATGACGTTCACTTCCCACTCGAAATCACGCGAAAAATGCGCCGGCTTCAGGCCATGCTCTTCGGCAAGCGCGGTTTCCACCACATCGACCTTGCGGATCAGCTGTTCGGCAATCGCGCGCACGTCCTGCGAGATCTGCGCGTTGGGGTCCAGTGGACGCTCCTGCGCCAGGATCTCCTGGTAGGCCTGCAGGCCCAACGCTTTTTCCTGACTGGCATCGAGCGAGCTGTCGATCAGCACGCTTTCGCCGGTATACGGGTCGACGCTGCGGTTGGAAAACCAGTAGTACGCGGCATAGCCGGCAAACGCCAGCAGCACCCACCAACGGATGTTGCCGAACAGACCGGGTCGCCGGCCGCGGTGCTGCGACTGCCCCCCAAACGGATCGCTGCGCATGGTCGTGGTTCCTGAAGGAGCCGGCTCACCCTGGCCGGCGCTGGCGTCATCCTACCCCTGTGCCGTGTGAAGTCAGATACCACGCACCAGGCGGAAGCCGATCCGCGCGTTGGTGGTGTCCGAATCCTGCGACTGCCGCCACGCGGCACGGGTCTGTTCGGGCGCGTTGGCCCAGTTGCCGCCGCGGATCACCCGCTGCCGGCAGCCGGGGTTGAACCAGGCCGCGCCATCGGCCGGGGCTCGCCGGTAGCTGGCATGCCAGCAGTCGGCCACCCATTCGCTGAGGTTGCCCGCCATGTCGTGCAGGCCGAACCCGTTGGGCTCGAAACTGCCCACCGGTGCCGGGCCCCACCAGCCATCGCCAAAACCGACGAAGGCGTTGAACCAGCGTCGTCCGGACGGCGAGACGTCGTCACCACCGGTGAAATTGCCCGAGCCCTTCGGCGGCGTACCTTCATCGCCCCAGGGGTAGCGCCCGCTGGTGCCCGCGCGCAGGGCATACTCGAATTCGGCTTCGCTGGGCAGCCGGTAATAGCGGCCGGTCTGTTCGGACAGCCACATCGCGTAGTGCTCGGCATCGCGCACGCTGACGTGCATGACCGGCGCGTTGGCCATGGCCAGGCTGCCGTCATAGTCAGACTGCCAGTCCACCCCGCTGCGCAGCATGAAGTTGCCGCTGCGCTCGTCGTAGACGGTGGAATGCCCGCGCCGGGTGGCACGGGGGCGCGCCTTGCTTGCCTGCACGTAGCGACGGAAGTCGGCCACGGTGACCTCGGTCATGGCCATCGCGAAACCACGGTCGAAGCGGACGTAATGCGCGGGCTTCTCCGCGTCGCTGGCCCCGATCTCGCCTTCGGCGGCCCCCATCTGGAAGCCGCCGTGCGGCACCACGATCATCTGCGGGCCGCGGCCACCGTCACGCAATGCATCGCTGAACACCTGGCCCGGACGGAAGCTGCCGTAATGGGTGACCAGCTCGATGCGCTCGCGCAGCTGGGCCACCACCGGGTCGCCCGGCAGGGCGATGCGCAGTGCATCTTCCAGCTTCTGCCGCGCGGGTTTCAGCCCCTGCGCACTGGTCAGGTCACGCAGGCCTTCATCGCGCAGCCGCACCAGGGTCTGCGCACGGATGCGCTCGACCCGTTCGAACGCGTCATTGATGGTCGGGGCCGAGTCGCGCACCTTGGCGGCTTCGGCCAGCCACACCCCGGCCCCGGTGAAGTCGGCCGCGCGTGCAGCGGTTTCGGCACGACGAATCAGCGCGCTCTCCGAGGCCGCCAGCCCCTGCCGGGCGCGTTCGTTGTCAGGGTCCAGCGCCAGTGCCTCGCGAAAATTCGGCAAGGCCCCGTCACCGTCCTCGCCGATGCGGTCGTTGCGCAGGTCTTCTTCACCGGCACGGTTGTAGGCAATGACCCGCTGCGCCAGCTCCACCCGCGACTGCAGCGCGCGCACGCGCGGGTCTTCCGGATCCAGGGTGAGCAGCACCAGCCCCATCTCGCCGGCCTTGGCTACCGCTTCGCGCTGCCGCAGCGGGCGCACCAGCAGCGCGGCGATCTCGTCCAGCAGCTGCTCCTTGGCCCGCTTGATTCCGGCCTGTGCCTGACGGTCCTTCGGGTCGCGCTCCAGCAGCGCCAACCAGATCGGCAGCGCCGCGGTGGCGTCCTCGTACAGCCGCCCGCTCTCGAACGCCTTGGCCGCGTCGCGGCGGGCCTGGGCCGCGCCGGCGTCGTCGATCTGCACCGCCGGCGGTTGCCAGCGCTGCACGGTTTCGGCCTCGTCCTGCCCGCCAATGGTGACCTGCGCCGGTGTCGTTGCCTTGGCCGGCGCTTCGGGCTCGGCCGGGCGCGCCGCCGCGGGTGGGGCTTCATCGGGGGAGCAGGCCGTGGCGGTGAACAGCACCGTGGCCAACAGCAGCGTCAGGGGACCGGGGGTTCGCAGCATGTGTTCATCATAACGGCGCGCGGGCCGGTGCAGGCGCGTTATCCTGCCCGCCTGAGCATTCCCGCAGCATGGAAACCCTACGTGGCCTACTGGATCAAAACCCCGGCGGAACTGGACGAACGCTTCCGCCAGCGCCCCACCCGCATCGGCCTGGACACCGAATTCATCCGTGAACGCACCTATTGGCCGCAGCTGGCCCTGGTGCAGATGGCCGTTGGCGACGAGGTGCTGCTGATCGACCCGCTGATTCCCGGCATGAACGAGGCGCTGGCCCAATGGCTGGCCGACACCTCGATCCTGAAGGTCATGCACAGCGCCAGCGAAGACCTGGTCACCTTCAAAGTGGCCTGTGGTGTGCTGCCGCGCCCGCTGTTCGACACCCAGATCGGCGCGGCACTGGCCGGCATCGGTGGCGGCATGGGCTATCAGAAGCTGGTCACCGCGATCACCGGCGTCACCCTGGCCAAGGGCGAGACCCGTTCGGACTGGATGCGCCGGCCGCTGTCGGAGGCGCAACTGCAGTACGCCGCTGACGACGTGGAGTATCTGTTCGCACTGCACGACGCGATTGACGCCAAGCTGCAGGAGCAGGGCCGTCGCCAGTGGCTGGCCGACGACGCCGAGCGCCTGCTGGCCAGCGTGGAGCATGACGAGGAACGCTGGCCGCACGTGGCAATGCGCTCGGCGCAGTTCATGGATGCCGCTTCGCAGCTGCGCCTGCTGCGTCTGCTGCGCTGGCGCGACGCCCAGGCGCGCAGCAGCGACCGCCCGCGCAGCTGGATCCTGGACAACGAACTGGCCGCGCAGCTTGCACGTACCCCGCCCGCCGATGCGGAGGCACTGGGCAAACTGATGGAGAGCTTCCCCAAGGCTCCGCGCAAGCTGGCCGGGGCGGTATGGCATGCCCTGGTGACTCCGCTGGACGATGAGGCGCAGGCCCCGCTGGCCCTGCCGGCCAATGATGGCAACAAGCAGGCGCTGAAGAAGCTGCAGGACGCGGTGAGCGCGCGCACGGCAGAACTGGGGCTGCCCGATGGCGTGCTGGCTTCGCGCAAGCACCTGGAAAGCTATCTGGAAAGCCGGCAGTGGCCAGCGGCGCTGGCTGGCTGGCGCCAGGCGGAGCTGGAGTCGCGCCTGCAGGCGGCGTTGCCGGCGTAAGCCCGTGTAGTGACACGCCATGCGTGTCCTCGCGTTGATCAGACACCACGTATGACACGCATGGCGTGTCACTACGGATCGCCGGGCGTTTCGCGTGGACCATCGGATCACCGGGCGTTTCGCGTGGACCATCGGATCGCCGGGCGTTTCGCGTGGACCGTCGGATCGCCGGGCGTTTCGCGTGGACCGTCGGATCACCGGGCGTTTCGCGTGGACCGTCGGATCGCCGGGCGTTTCGCGTGGACCGTCGGATCACCGGGCGTTTCGCGTGGACCGTCGGCGGTAGAGTCGGTCGCAAGACGACTGCCGATAGCAGTGATCAGCCCTTTAACGACACGCCCCCACCGAAACAACAAGGCCCCGCATCAGCGGGGCCATGCTTTTCACATTACCAGTTGAGGTTCAACGAAATCCCCACAGTCCGCGGTTCGTTGTACACCGCCGCCATGTAGTTCTCGATCACACCCTTCAGGTTCTTCTCGTTGGTGATGTTGCGCGCGAACGCCGCCACTTCCCAGGCCCCGTAGTTGCCCGAATAGCCCAGCTTCAACCCACCCTCGAAGCTGCCCTTGGAATTGAATTCGGCCGAGTCATACAGCACGAAGCTGGTATAGCCCTGCTTGTTCCAGTCGGTGGACACGAAGAACACGTCGGCATCGTTCACCGGAATGTCGTAGCGCGCGGCGAAATTCAGGTTGTACTTCGGCGCATTCGGCAGCGGGTTGCCGTTGATCTGCGCGAAGGTGTTGGCCCCCACCTTGATGGTCGGGTCATACACATCGCACACCACCGCACCGTTCAGCGCACACACCTGGGCATACACGCGGTCGTCCTGGATTTCGCTGTGCAGCCAGCTGAAACCGGCACTCAGGCTCAGGTTCGGAATCGGGCGCAGTTCCATGTCCGCTTCCACGCCGTAGGCCTTGGCCTTGTCCGCGTTGAACAGCACGCCATTGCCGTTGGAATCATTGCCGTTGAGCTGGATGTCATTGACCGTGTAGGTGAACGCGGCGGCATTCAAACGCAGGCGGTTGTCCCACAGGCTGCTCTTCACACCGGCTTCCCAGGACAGAATGGTTTCCGAGTCGGCGGTGGTGAAGTCGGCATTGAACACCGCCGAGCGCCCCTGGATGGTCGGGCCGCGGAAGCCACGCGCGACCTTGGCGTACACGCTCACCTGCGGGTTGAACGCGTACATCGCGCTCACGTCCCAGCTGGGGGTGGTGTCGGCCATTTCCACGTCGGTGCGGCCACGGTAAGTGACGACGCCCGCGGCGGTGTCGGCGGTCTTCAGCAGACGGGTGCGCTTCTCGTCGCGGGTCTGGCGCAGGCCGGCGGTCAGGGTGAACTTGTCGGTGACGTCGTAGCTGACCTGGCCGAAGCCGGCCCAGGAGGTGTTGGTGTTGCGCAGGCGTACCCAGTTGTTCGGGTTGCGGGCGGTGCCCTGCAGGAACCACGCACGCTGGTAGAAGTCGGTGGTGTCGCGGCCGTCGAAGTAGAACGCGCCGACCTGCCACTTCAGGCGGTTGCTGTCGGCGTTGGCCAGGCGGATCTCCTGGGTCCACTGGTCCAGGTCACGGATCTGGCCCATCGACTGGCCGTAGCCATTGGCCACGCCGTTGACCGGGAAATCAGCCGCTGCACCGCCATCGGTGTCGCCACGGCTGTAACCAGAGGTGGTTTCGTAAGCGGTGATCGAGGTCAGCGAGATGTTGCCAAAGTCATACACGGCCTTCACCGAACCGCCGTAGGTCTTGTACGCCTGCGGGTTGTTGTCGGCTTCGTCATAGGCCACCGAATCACGCGGCACGTCGGTCTTGTTCGAGCCACGGGTCAGTGCACCGCGCAGGAACAGGGTCGAGGTGCCGTCGTAGTCGCGGGCGTGGGCCGAGGCCAGCAGCGAGAAGTTGTCGCTGGGCTGCAGCAGCAGCTGGGCGCGCACGTTGCGGTCGTCGAAGCCGCCCATGGTGTTCCTGCGCGGGCTCACCGTGCCATCGGCGCTGGGGCCGGCGTAGGTGTTGTCCACGTAGTCATCGCGGTGCTGGTACAGCGCCGACACACGGAACGAAGCGATGTCGTTGATCGGGCCGCCGAAGCCGCCGTCCACCGCCACGCTGCCATGGCTGCCGTAGCTGGCCTGCACGCGACCGCTGTAGTCCTGGCTGGGCTTGATGCTGTCGAACTTGACGATGCCGGCGGTGGTGTTGCGGCCGAACAGCGTGCCCTGCGGGCCGCGCAACACTTCAATCTGGTCCACGTCGTAGACCGGGTTGGACTTCAGCACTACGTGTTCCAGCACCACGTCGTCCTGGATGATCGACACCGGCTGCGAGGCACCCAGGTAGAAGTCGATGTTGCCCAGGCCACGGATATAGAAGCGCGGGAAGATGCGGCCGGTGGTGGTCTCCGCATAGAAGCTGGGCACGCGGCCGGACAGTGCCAGCAGGGTGTCGTCGCCGCCGGCGGTGAAGTCGCGGATCTTCTCGCCCTGCACCACGCCCACGGACACCGGCACTTCCTGCAGGTTGCGTTCGCGGTGGTCGGCGGTCACGGTGATCGCATCCAGCGATGTGGGGGTGGCGTCCTGCGCCAGAGCGGTACCGCCCAGGCCCAGCAGCGTGGTGCAGGCCAGCGCCAGCGCGTGCGGGCGCGGCGAACGGGTCATGCGGAAAGAGGCAATACGGGAGGTGTCGCGATGGGCAGACATGAAGGTCTCGGTCAGTAAACGGCGTAGAGCCGGGCTTGCCCGGCTGCACGATGCGTCATCATGGAAAAAGGATGTTGCAGTATGGTTTCAGGGCGTTGCGGGGGACGGCCTTCCGTCCCCTACCCTGATCTGCTGGCTGACGGCCGGGATCAATGGGCGCGGATTATGCCCGCTCGCCACCCATTGCGGAATGGCGGATTCTGTTCGTTCGCTGCCGGGTTTGTCGACCTTAGATCCGGCGGTGGCGTCTGCAGCTCCCCAACCACAGACGCCACCGCACCCGATCAGGCCGCGACGCGCTCCTTGCGCGCGGGCTGCGCGTCGGCCAGGCGGAATTGCCCGACCGATTGCTGCAGCTCGGACGACTGCGCGTTGAGAGCACGCGCAGCGGCCGAAGCCTCCTCGACGAGGGCAGCGTTCTGCTGGGTCACACCATCCATCTGCACGATGCTCTGGTTGACCTGCTCGATCCCTGCCGCCTGTTCCTGGCTGGCGTTGGCGATCTCTTCGATCAGCCCACCCAGCTCGCTTACCGAGGCCACCACGCGCTGCAGGGTCTGCCCCGCCTGGCTGGCCAGTTCATTGCCGTCGGCCACCTGGGCCACCGAGGCCTCGATCAGGCCCTTGATTTCCTTGGCCGCGCTGGCCGAACGCTGCGCCAGCGCGCGCACTTCCGAGGCCACCACCGCAAAGCCACGCCCTTCTTCGCCGGCACGCGCGGCTTCCACCGCTGCGTTCAGGGCCAGGATGTTGGTCTGGAAGGCAATGCCGTCGATCACCGCGGTGATGTCGGCAATGCGGTGCGAGGACGCCTCGATGCCGGCCATGGTCTGCACCACCTGCGCCACCGCAGCACCGCCCTGGGCGGCCACGTCGGAGGCCTCAGCGGCCAGACGATCCGCACGACGGGCATGGTCGGCGTTCTGCTTCACCGCGCTGGTCAATTCTTCCAGCGACGCCGCCGATTCTTCCAGGCTGGCGGCCTGCTGTTCGGTGCGGCGCGACAGGTCGTCGTTGCCGGCTGCGATCTCGGCCGAGGCCGTGGCCACCGACACCGCCGCCTGCTGGATGCCGCCGACAATGCGGGTCAGCTGCGCAACGGTGGCATTGGCGTCGTCGCGCATGGTGGCAAACACGCCCTGGAACTGCCCTTCGATGCGGCCACGCAGGTCGCCCTCGGCCAGCGCCCGCAGCAGGCCCGACAGCGCGGCCAGGTTGCGGTCGGCGGTGATCATCAGGGTATTCAAGCCCTGCACCATTTCCTTGAAGTCGTGACGGTACGCGTCGGCGTCACCGCGCACGCTGAAGTCGCCAGCGGCAGCCGCATCGACCAGGCGCTTGATCTCGCCATTGATGCCCTGCAGGCGGCCGCGCACGCCGTTGACGGCTTCGGTGATGCGGGCCTTCTCGCCCGGCAGCGGCTCCATCTTCTGCGACAGGTCGCCTTCGGCGTACTGCGCGATCAGCGCCACCACGCGCATCTTCACCGCGATGTGGGCGTCCACCAGATCGTTGGTGCCCTCGACCATGGTGCGGAATTCGCCCTGGAACGCGCTGGCATCGATGCGATGGCTGATGGTGCCTTCGGCGTGCAACGCGCTCATTTCATTCTGTGCGGCGATGATCTCGCGCAGCTTGTCCTGCATCTGGCGCAGCGCGGTCATCAGCTGGCCGACTTCATCCTGGCTCTTCACCGTGATGGTGCGGTCCAGGCGGCCGGCGGCGACGTCGCGTGCCACCTGCCCCGCCGCTGCCAGCGGCACGGTCAGCATGCGACGCACCACCAGCACCAGCGCCACGATCACCGCCAGCAGGCCCAGGCCGGAGACCAGCGCGGTCTGCAGCATCAGCTTGTTGAGCACGGCGGCCAGCACCGAGGTCGGTTCCAGGCCCAGCACGGTCCACTGCCACGGGCCGTAGGTCTGCGCGGTGACGAAGTAGGCCTGGGCCGGCGCGTCCTTGCTGGGACGCAGGTGCAGCGTGGCCTGGGTGACCGTGCCGGCCAGCAGCGCATCGAGCTGCGGCTTGTCGGCCTCATCCACCAGCGCCTGCAGCTTCTCGCCTTCGCCATTGGAGGCGGCCACCAGGGTACCGAAGCCGTCGCCTTGGCGGGTGTTCACAGCCAGAAAGTGGCCTTCCTTGCCCAGCTTGGAATCGCGCAGGCGGGATTTCAGGGCCGCCAGGCCGTCGGTGTAGTTCTGCCCGATGAAGGCGATCGCGGTCACTTCACCGGCGGCGTTCTTCAACGGCATGTAATGGGTCATGTAATCCACGCCGAACAGACGCGCCGGACCGGTATAGGCCTCGCCGGCGATCATCTTCGGGTAGGCCGGGCTGGCATGGTCCAGCACCGTACCCATGGCGCGATTGCCTTCGGCGTTGCGCAGCGAAGTGGTGACGCGCACGAAGTCGTCGCCGTCACGCACGAACACCGTGGCCACGCCGCCGGTGGCTTCAGCAAAGCGGTCCACCACGCCTTCCTGCAGGTTGAGGGTGTCCGTGCCCATCAACAAGCGGGGGGTGGCGCGTTCGCCAACGGTGATCGGCTTGGTCGCATCCACCGTGATGTCGCCAGCGGGCAGCATCGCGCGGAAGGTGCCAGCCATGCGCTCGGTGCTTTCGCTGAGGCTGCGGTCGTACAGCTCGACCGAATCGCGCATCAGGTCAGTGGAGGACTGCAGCCCTGCTTCCACGCGGGTCTGGTAGCTGGTGGCAGCCTGGCGGTAGATCAAAGCAGCCAGGATCACAAAGGCCACGGTGGTGATCACGCCCATCAGCAGCGCAAGGCGCGCGCCGATGGAAGTTGAGAAAACGGTGGCGGCACGGGTCGTCATCGTCGGAACTCGGAAAAAGTGGGTGTGAGAGATGCGTCACACTTCTTATCGGCACCACTTCGGTCCGCTTTACGTATTTTTCGCCAGAAATTAAGGTATAGACACAACGGCTATCTTATTGATTTCATTGCATTTAGATCGATCTCCGCGTTCACAAACCAACTCGGTTGTTCAGAAAGGTTCGAAAATCACTAAAGATCACACCTGTGCTGCCGCCTCCGGTGTTTCATCCAGAAATTAATGGAAACGGTTTCACATTTTTAGCTGCGCGCCGCCTGCGTCAGCCTGCCGCGCTTGGCAGGCGGGCCTTCACGGCGCTACACTCCAGCCATCGCAAGGCGGTGCCTGCGAAGCAGTACTTCGTGGGGCCATAGCTCAGCTGGGAGAGCGCGTCGTTCGCAATGACGAGGTCAGGAGTTCGATCCTCCTTGGCTCCACCACTATTCAAGCAGCCGGGCAAGCCCGGCTCTACATCAGAACGCCACCTTCGGGTGGCGTTCTGCTTTTGGGGGAAACGGGCGCTGCGGCGATGCCGCCTGCCCTTGAAACCCGTAACGTACGCTCGCGATATTCGCCGACTCCACACCAGGAAGGAACCTGCAATGACGTACCGGACGCTGCTGATCACCGCCCTGCTCACCCTCACCGCCTGCACCCAGGCCCCGCCCGCCGTTGACCCGATTGCACCGGGTAACCCCGCTACA
Source organism: Stenotrophomonas maltophilia (assembly GCA_050983615.1). Lineage (GTDB taxonomy): Bacteria > Pseudomonadota > Gammaproteobacteria > Xanthomonadales > Xanthomonadaceae > Stenotrophomonas > Stenotrophomonas maltophilia_AZ. The sequence goes on from CP158958.1 coordinate 2,891,706, forward strand.
GCACTGGTGCAACGCTTCAACATGGGCCAGGGCCTGCGCGGACTGGCACTGGATGCGGCTCGCGCAACGAACAGCTATGCGTCGTTGGTACAGCAACTAGGGAAGGACCGCAGACCAGCAGGTTCAGACACAGCTCGACCGTCACCTGCCTCATTACCAGGCGGCGTGGGATCAACGCTTGGCCGGACTGTATGCCCAGCACCTAAGTGCTGAAGAGCTTCGTTCACTGGCCCGCGAAGGCACGCGCTCACCGTATGCGGCGAAGTTCCGCACGATTCAGCCCCAAGTGGCAGCACAAATGCGCGCGCAATCCAGACCGCTGCTCACGGAACTGGTGACGAAGGCGCTGACGCCCCAGCAGTAATGTCGTCGAGCATCCTCGCGGCACCAGGGCCCGACGTTTTGGTAATTGGATGGACTCGCCCCTCGCCGAGGCGTCTGGGCGCCACGGTGGCATCCTACGATCCACCGACAGCGAGGGGCGAGTCCATCCAATTACCAATGCAACGCCTGCCATGCGCGTTAACGAGACATCGCCAGTGATGTCCGATACCGAAGAAGCCCGGCAATACGCCTTACGGCGCATCCCCCGCCCGCTCGGCAATCGGCCTCACCTGCTGCACCAGCGTCAGCAGCGTCTTGCCGGGTTCCTCAATCATCACCTCATGCGCGGACTGCTCGAACCACACCAGCTGCTTGGCCGGTGCCCGCACATCCGTGAACCATTCGGCGGCCAGCTCGGACGACACGTTGTAGTCGTGACGGCCCAGGAACAGGAACAAGGGGGTCTTCAACTGCTTCACACGACTCATGTCCAGCGTCAGCACCTCACTCAACAGGTGCTGCATGGAGAAGTCATTGGCTTTCCACACCTTGGCGAGGTCGTCATCGGTGTACTCCGGTGACAGCCGGATGGCAGCGGCCTCGGCACTTCCCCCGGTCCGGTTGTGCACCATGCCGCCGTACTCGTTGAGCCACTTGCGCTGCTTGAACAGCTTCTCCAGCGGCACAGGCTTACTGCCCTGCGCATATGGAGCCAGCGCCTCCAGTTCGGCCACCGCTTCGGCGCTGCCTGCGGCCTTGGCCTGCTGCAGGGTCCAGGCATAGCCGCGACGCTCGCTTTCCGGCGCGTTGGAGATCTGGCCGATGCCTACGTACGCATGAAGCCATTCAGGACGACGCTGCGCCAGTTCCAGACCCAGATAGCTGCCCCAGGACTGTCCGACAACAAAAATCTTTTCCTTGCCGAACTCCTTGCGCAGCCAGGCCACCATTTCCTCGGTGTCGGCGATCATCCGTTCGCGGGTCATGGTCGGGGCGACGACAGCTGGATCATTGGCTGCGTAGGTCTTGCCCGCACCGCGCTGATCCCACTGGACCACCGTGAAGTACTCCTCCCAGCCGCGCTGGAAGTACCAGCTGGTCGGCATGGCCACCCAGCCTGGGCCGCCATGGAGCATCAGCAGCACCGGGTTGCGCGGGTCGTTGCCTCGGATGGAGACCCATTGGTCAATGCCGCCGATGCGGACGGCTTCCAGACGTTCGATTCCGTTGTCGGCAACCACCTTGCGCATGTCGGCGACGATCTGGCTCGCCTCGGCGCGGCTGGTGGGTGCGGGTGTCTGCGCGTGCGCGTTGGTGGATAGGGCCGCTGTGACGGCGAGAAACGCGACAAGGACGGATTTGATCAACGGACTGCCCCTCAACAGTTGTTGAGGAGATTGTGGCATGGAGGGGTGAGGGTCAGCTCGCCCGTTGCGGCGAGGCAAACGCGCTCGCCGCGCCGATCATCGTTAGCGGCAGTCGTTTGTCGACCGCATTACCGGGTGGGTTTACGGGGAGGACCCTTGGTGTTGGCGTCACGAACCTGCTGGTCGGCCAAGCCGGGACGGCTCTTGGCAACATCGTCCTGCTTGTGGTCCTGCTGGGATTCCTTGATGCCTTCCTGCTTGCCGGGTTGCTTTTCGGTGGTCATGGCCTGAAGCGGTACGTTGGGGGTTGAGGGCAACGTAACGAGTGCGGCGTGATGTGGGGGTCATGAGGGCCGGCCAACGGCCGGCGCTACCGTTTTGACGGTCCAACCTCCGCCCTGAACCATGCGGCAAACGCCTCATCGCCCATCCACGCATTCTTCCGGTTCACCTTGAACATCACCGCCTCCACCTCCTCGGCCCGCGCCAGCCGCTCCGGGTCACCGCTGCAGCGGGCGGCATCCAGCTCGTGCTGCGCCTCGGCCAGGAAGCGGGACAGGCGGTCATCGATGGCCCACACCGCCATTTCGATGCGTGGCCGGCGCGTTGTGCGGGCCACGCTGACGCCATGCAGGGCTAACTGCAGGCGCTCGATGTGCTCTGGGTAGTCCTTCAACTGTGAGCGCAGGCCGCGAGGGATGGGCGGCAGCGTGCTGCGCTTCTGCGGCGGGGCTGGTGCCCTCGGGTACCCGGGCAGCAGGCGGCGGAGATGGGTTGTCACCATGCGCCCCACTCCTTTACCTCCAGAGCGGACGGCACTGCCGGGTCCAGGAAGTGCGGCAGTGGGACGATGCGTTCGGTCGGGGCCGGTGTTTGCTGTTCCGCCGTTTCCAGGTCGAACCGCACCTGCAGGTTCATCCAGAACCAAGGAGAGGTGTTGAAGTAGTGGCCCAGGCGGATGGCGGTGTCCACGGTGATGGCGGCGGTACCTCGGGTAATGCTGACGATGCGGGTGTTGGAAACATGCAGGGCGTCGGCAAGTGCGCGACGGGTCAGGCGATTGGGTTGCATGAAATCTTCCAGCAGGATGGTGCCGGGGTGCAGCGGTGGTGTCGGGGTCATGGCGTTCACCGGGAGGTTGGGATGTGTTTGGGCGGTGGGTGGACGACCGCCGATAACCCGGCCATCCCGGCAACGCCAGCACCGTAGTGACACGCCATGCGTGTCATCGCCATCTCACCGAAGCAAGCCAAGCGATTGGCAAGCAGGTGTCCTGCCCGCGCGGTGCGCAGGGGTGTTTGAATGTGCATGTTGATTTCCGTATTACAGGTGGATGCGCACGTGTGCGGGCAGTTCGACCGATGTCGGTTTCATGCGGACGCGCATGGCGCGTCCCTACGGTCAATCGCGGCCGAAGCCGGGGCTGGCCCAGCCTTCCCTGCGCGCTCGCTGCACTTCGTCTTCTTCGCCGTAGGGCGGCTCTTCCTGGCCGATGCAGATCTCAGCGGCTACGTCATCCGATGCGTCGCGAATGACATTGCTCCACAGGGTGAGGTCCACCGTGTTCCGGTTCTCGCTCAGCTCCACCACGCGTTCCATGAACATGCGGATGGCCTCGGCCGGTGCGTAGTACTCCTGCCTAACCGCGCCTTTGAACCGGCAACGCAGATCGTCTTCCACCTTGGTGCGTACCCAGACCGGCTTTCTCATCGGCGTGTCCTCCGCTGGCGGCGCGGGCGTGGATGGTGACGGTACTCGCGCACCTGCGTGTAGTGCACTTCGCGCAGCACTTCGGTGGGGATGTGCAGCATGCGGAAGCCCGGGGGAAAGATCGGCGTGGAGATGATCCTGCGGCCGTCGAACTCAACTCTGAACCACGTGCCCTTGCCCAGCCCCATGTAACGCAGCCAGCGGCCACGCATCATCATGTATTCGACGCCGCCGAGGCCTTCGTCGTAAGGCGGTGGTGGTGTGGGCGGGGTGCCACCGCATACGGCACAGCGCGGCGGGGATGCTTCGAACGTCTCTTCGGGAATGTGCGACCTCTGCGACTGCATGGCAAACCTCCTGTGAGATGCGACCCCTGCCGGAATGGCGAGGGGTCGGGAGGTTAGAAACCGTCAGAACTTCAGAAAAACACCGGCGGGCGTATTTCCCTTTGCAGGGTCTTGTATTAGCCACCCTCCCGACGCTGGACACGAACAAATCCGACGCAGGACACCTTCTGAAGCTCTGAGGAGTTTCTACGCTCCGGGGGCCATCCTGCAGCAGGCGCATTGCTAAAAAAACAGGCAATTGCGAAAGAATCGTGGCGGGTTTTTGACGCTCCAGCAACTCGTTCGACGCAATTGGCGCGTTGTGGTTGTGGGGGGTTTGGGGGCTGTTGGGTTGCGTTCGAGTACAGGGTGTCGGTATTGCCCTGGCGATGGTGAGCGAAAATTTGATTTGCGACGGATGTCGAAGCCACCAGCGTGGGTGGTCATCGAAAAATCGGGACGAGTGCGTCACGGGATCATGCGGAGAGCGCGTTTCGATCCGAAGTTCATGCGTTAGAGAACGTGGGTTGTTTCACGGCGATCGTCTGTCGACCGATCCCACCGGGGCCACGCGCGGGTTTTGATTTTCGTTGGCCACCGATCACCTGTCGAAGGTGGGTCGGGGTGGGTTTGCGGGACCGTCAAAAACATGGATGTTTTTGACGAGCCCCCATGGTGAAGTGACCCCCGAGACTTGGACTGCGGGGTCAGGCGGTCAGTTGGGCCTGTTCCCGGTACTTTACCGGGCTCAGGCCCTTCAGTTTCAACCTGATCCGCTCTTCGTTGTAGTACTTGATGTATTCCACCAGCCCGGCTTCCAGGCTCTCGATGCTCTCAAAGCTGTTCAGGTAGAAGAACTCCGACTTCAGCGTCGCGAAGAAGCTCTCCATGGCCGCATTGTCCAGGCAGTTGCCGCGTCGGGACATGCTTTGCTGCAGGGAGTGCTTCTCCAGCTTGTGGCGGTAGTTTTCATGTTGGTACTGCCAGCCCTGGTCGGAGTGGATCATTGGTCGCTCGTCAGGAGAAAGCTTCTTGATGGCCTCGTCCAGCATCTGACCCACCAGATCAAACACCGGCCTGCGCTTCATCTGATAGGCCACAATTTCGCCGTTGTAGAGATCCATGATCGGCGACAGATACAGCTTCATGCCTTGCACCTTGAACTCGGTGACGTCAGTCACCCACTTCTGGTTGGGCTGTTCGGCCTGGAACTGGCGGTTCAGTTCGTTGGGAACCACGATATTGGCGGCTCCCTTAAAGGCCCTGTAGCGCTTCACGCGCACCCGCGACTTCAGTCCCATCTCCCCCATCAGGCGCTGTACCCGCTTGTGATTGGTCCGATGACCCTGATTGGCAAGTTCCAGCGTCACCGTGCGATATCCATAGCGCCCTTGGCTTTGGTCGAAAATTGCACGGATGCGCTCGCACAGGTCTGCCTCGTCCTGATCCGGATGGGCCAGGACATGGTTCTGGTAGTAAAACGTACTGCGTGACAGCTCAGCCGCTTCGAGCAGAAGCGACAATGCGTGAACGTGCCTCAATCCTTGGACGGCTTGCGCTTTGCGTCTTGCGCCGCCTGCTCTTCCTGGATCAAGGCATCGAGTTTTTTTAGGTAGTCGGTCTCCGCGCGCAGATAGGCGACTTCCTTGAGCAACTCATCGCGGCTCATGTCCTCAGGTGGCTTGGATGAGCGGGTCTTTTTCATCGGCTTTGGGGGCGGCAAAGGGGGCGGTGCCAGCGCTTGGGCACCGCCCTCAGCATACAGCCGCCGCCACTCTCCAACCGCGCCAGCACTGCCAATCTGGAAGTAAGTGGTGGCCTCTCGCGCGGACATGCCGTCCTGGCTCATCTTCGCCAAGACAGCCAGTTTGAATGCCAGATCATAGGACCGGGCCCGGCGGTGAAACCCGCGCCAGCCATGCAGCCGATAGGTAGCCACCCAGCGTCTGACCGTGGAGAACTCCAGGCCATAGGAACGGGCAATGGCTTTGACCGATGTGGAGGTATTGCAGGCCTCCTTGGCGACCTGCAGTTTGAAACGAGCGTCGTATCTATTCATGTAACCCTCGGGGTTGGATCAGGCGTCCAACTCCCGGGGGTCACTTCATGGATGGGTTTACGGCGTGTCACGCAAACCCATCCCGAGCCGCCCAATCAGGGAACCCGTGAACGGCGGGTTGTTCGCATGAATCCAACAGCAGCCGGGCAGCGCGCGGCGATACGGATCCCATGCAATCACGTGTTACGGGCGCATCAGCCCTGGATGAACTTCAGCAGTTCGGCGTTGATGTCGTCGGCGTGCGTGGTGCACATGCCGTGCGGGTAGCCCTTGAACACCTTCAGGGTGCCGTGCTTGAGCAGCTTGATGCTGAGTTCGCTGGCGTCGGCAATCGGCACGATCTGGTCGTCGTCACCGTGCAGCAGCAGGGTCGGCACGTTGATCGCCTTCAGGTCTTCAGTGAAGTCGGTTTCCGAGAACGCCTTGATGCCCTCGTAGTGCGCCTGCGCGCTGCCGGTCATGCCCTGGCGCCACCAGTTGTCGATCACGCCCTGCGACACCTTTGCGCCCGCACGGTTGAAGCCGTAGAACGGGCCGCTGGCCACGTCCACGTAGAACTGCGCGCGGTTGGCTGCCAGCGCCGAACGGAAGCCGTCGAACACCTCGATCGGCAGGCCACCCGGGTTCTTGTCCGACTTCACCATGATCGGCGGCACCGCGCTGATCAACACCGCCTTGGCCACACGGCCCGCCGCAGCGCGCGCCGCGTAGCGTGCCACCTGGCCACCACCGGTGGAGTGGCCGATATGCACCGCGTTCTTCAGGTCCAGATGATCGAACAGCGCCGTGGCGTCTGCCACATAATGGTCCATGTCGTGGCCTTCGCTGCCCTGCGACGAACGGCCATGGCCACGACGGTCATGCGCGATCACGCGGTAGCCCTTGCCCAGGAAGAACAGCATCTGGTTGTCCCAGTCGTCGCTGGACAGCGGCCAGCCATGATGGAACACGATCGGCTGGGCGTCCTTCGGGCCCCAGTCCTTGTAGAAGATTTCAACGCCGTCGGAAGTGGTGATGGTGCTCATGGAACAGTCTCCGGAAAGGGGGTTGGGAATTACCGGACAACAGTAAGCAATGCAGGGTTAAAACACCTTCATACCTGTGTATGACGTGGCGCTCATTCCAATGCCTGGGCCAGGTAGCGGGCAAGCGTGTCAGCATCCACCGGCTTGGCCAGGAATGCCAGCGCACCACGCGCCATGACCCGCTCGCGGATCGCATCGGTGGGAAACGCACTCATGAAGATCATCGGGAACGTGCTACCACGCGCCAGCAGCTCCTGCTGCAGCACATCGCCATTCATCTGCGGCATCTGGATGTCGGTCAGCAGGCAGTCGGGGGGATCCTGCAAGGCCGCCAGAAACGCGCTGGCCGAGGCGAAGGTACGCACCTCATACCCCAGCGAGCGCAGCAGGCTGGATAGCGACTGGCGCACGCCGTCATCATCATCAACGATTGCAACACGGTACATCGGGTTCATCTGCTGCATCCTGGGGCCACGGGCCGGCCTGGGCCGACGCTGCCTTTATGCCCCAGGGCGGCGGGCAGCGGAACCATACACAGGTTTGTAGCCGGGCGGTTCAGCGCCCCGTGACGTGCACGCCCAGCGCCTCGGCATGGCGTACCAGGTCAGCCAGCGAACGCACGCCCATCTTGCGCATTACATTGCCACGATGGATCTTCACGGTGATCTCGCTCAGGTTGAGCACCCCGGCCACCTGCTTGTTCATCAACCCTGCCACCACGTGCGCCATGACCTCCCTCTCGCGCGGGGTCAGCGTGGCATAGCGGCTGTCCAGGCTGTCCCGCGCGGCGCTGTCCTGGCGGCGCTGGCGATCCCGTTCGATCGCCGCGCTGACCGCATCCAGCATGTCCTGGTCGCGGAACGGCTTGGACAGAAAGTCCACCGCCCCCGCCTTCATCGCCCGCACCGTCATCGGAATGTCACCGTGCCCGGTCATGAACACGATGGGCAGGTGAACGCCCTGTGCCGCCAGCTGGTCCTGCAGGTCCAGCCCGCTGATTCCCGGCAGGCGCACGTCCAGCACAATGCACCCGGGCAGGTCCGGCAGCGCCGCCTGCAGCAGTTCGGCTGGTGAGCCCAGCACCTGCGTCTGCAAGCCGATGGAGCGCAGCAGGCTGTCCAATGCATCGCGCACGGACGGATCGTCGTCCACCACGACCGCGAGCGCAGGGTTGTTCATGCGGCATCTCCTGCAAGGCCGAGCACCAGCCGGAAGGTGGCCCCCTGTCCTGGCGCGCTGTGCACTGAAAGCTGGCCGCCATGCGCTTCTGCGGTGGACCGGCAGATCGCCAGGCCCATGCCCATGCCATGCGGCTTGGTGGTGAAGAACGGTTTGAACAACGTGTCCAGGTGCGCGGCATCGATCCCCGGGCCGTTGTCGCGGATGCTGATGACCACCGCGCCCTGCTCGCCACGCTGCGCGTCCACGTGCAGTTCGCGTGCGTGCGGCTGCCCGGCCATCGCCTGGCTGGCGTTGATCATCAGGTTCACCAGCACCTGCTGCAACTGCACGGCATCGCCGTGCACCGACGGCAGGCCGGAACCCACTTCCACGCGCAGCTGCACCGCGTCACGGTTCAGATCGTGTTGGACCAGGCGCACCGACTCGTGGATCAGCGCCGGCACCGCCAGGGCTTCGCGCACCGTGCTGCTCTTGGCCAGGAACGCCCGCACGCGCTTGACGATCTCGCTGGCGCGGCGCGCTTCGGCCACGCTGCGGGTGATGGCCGCATCCACTTCCTGCAGGTCAGGCTGTTCGCGGTGCAGCCAGCGCAGGCCGGCTTCGCCGCTGGTCACCACCGCCATCAGCGGCTGGTTCACTTCATGCGCCAGGGTGGCGGTGAGTTCGCCCAGCGTGGCCACGCGCATGGCGTGCGCCAACTCGGATTGCGCACGCATGGCTGCATCCTGGGCGCGCCGGCGCTCGGTGACATCGGTATGGGTTTCCAGCACGCCGGTCATCCGGCCACGCGCATCGCGCTGCACCACCCAACGGCTGTCCAGCACCCGCCATTCACCTTCGCGGGTGCGTTGTTCCAGCGTGCCTTCCCAGCTGCCCAGCGACAGCAGGGTCGATTCCACCATCTCGCGCGCCTGCGGGTAGCGGGTGGACAGCAAGGTGTCCGCCACGCAGCCCACGGCCTGCTCGGACGACCAGCCGTACACCTGCTCGGCGGTGCGGTTCCAGAAGGTGATCACACCGAAACGGTCACGCACAAAGATCATGTCGTGCGAAAGATCCAGCAAGCGCGCCTGCGCGCCCAGGCGCTGCATCGCGTTCTGGTGCTGCAGCGCGATGATGGCGGTGATCCCAATGGCGGCCAGGCTGACCACGGCACGGAAGGTCTGTGCGCCGACGTGGTTCAGCCCGTGCGAGTCAACGTACGCCAGTACAGTCAGCACGATGCCAGCCAGTGCCGTGGTCATGATGTCGCCACGCCGGCCGGTGCGTGCCACCAGCAGCACGCTCACCACGTACAGCACGGCCACCGCCCCTTCCAGGGTGGAGAGCACGTCGATCAGGAAAATGCCCAGAGTGAGCAGCGCCGCCGCCACGCGGATAGCCGTGCAGTGGGGTTTGCCGAGGGCAACGGCAATTGCGGGGGATGTGGGGAACACGGTCCTTGCCTCCGGGCGGCCAACCGCCACCCGTGCGGCAGTCGCAGGGCAGTATCCCTCGCGGGCGCGGCGGACTGATCCCTCCATCGGGTGATCCGCGGCTGCACCTGGCTGGGCCGATACACACTTTGGTATGAGGCGAAGAAACGATGGCGCAATGTTGCGCGGCGCGGCGGCTGACTAGTCTGGCGATGTCGGCGCTGCCCGCCAGCGCTCCCTCCCCGCCTTCCCGGAGCATGCCCATGAGCACCCCCGCCAACACCCCCGATTCGCCGCTTGCCCGCCAGCGCGCTGCGCTGAATACGCCCACCGACCTGGGGGCCAAGGCCACCAAGGACATCGCGGCCGCACTGACGGTATTGCTGGCCGACGTGTTCGCGCTGTACCTGAAGACCAAGAACTTCCACTGGCATCTGTCCGGCCCGCATTTCCGCGACTACCACCTGATGCTGGATGAACAGGGCGAGCAGATCTTCGCCACCACCGACGCCATTGCCGAGCGTGCCCGCAAGGTCGGCGGTACCACGCTGCGCTCGATCGGCCAGATCCACCGCATCCAGCGCCTGCTGGACAACGATGCGGACTACGTGACCGCCGAGGACATGCTGGCCGAACTGGCCGACGACAACCGCCGCCTGACCGGCTTCCTGCGTGGCACCCACGGCGTGTGCAGCGAATACAACGACGTGGCCACCGCCAGCCTGATCGAGAACTGGATCGACGAAGCCGAGCGCCGCAGCTGGTTCCTGTTTGAAACCACCCGCAGCCGTCGCTGATTCCTCATCTCCTCCCCCACGGAGTTGTGCCATGAGTGCCACCCATCTTCCCGTTCCGCCTGGCAGTGCAGCGCCCGCGTTCTCGCTGCCGGCCACCGCCGACCAGCGCCTGAGCCTGATGGAGCTGCGCGGCCACCCGGTGATTCTGTCGTTCTACCCTGCTGACTGGAGCCCGGTATGTGGCGACCAGCTGGCGCTGTACAACCAGCTGCTGCCCGAGTTCCGTCGCTACGGCGCGCAGCTGGTCGGCATATCGGTGGATGGGGTGTGGTGCCATGCGGCGTTCGCCGAGGCGCGCCGTCTGCATTTTCCGCTGTTGGCGGACTTCCAGCCCAAGGGTGAAGTTGCGCGGCACTATGGCGTGTATCGCGAACAGGACGGCGTGTGTGAGCGCGCGTTGTTCGTGATTGATGCGAAGGGCATTGTGCGTTGGAGCCATGTGTCGCCGCTGGGGATCAATCCAGGGGCGGACGGGATTCTGGAGGCATTGGAGGCGTTGCGATCTGATGCACGAACCGGTGCCGACGGCTTGCGCGCGGCTGTTGCAGAGCGGGGCTCTGCCCCGCTGACGCGCACGGATGGTTCCAGCGGGGCAGAGCCCCGCTCTACAAAAGCCCACGTTTCCGACGAGACGTTGCCCCACAATTCGAGCGGGTCAGAGCCCCGCAGTACCGGAGCCCTCTCATGAGCCGCCTGCTCGTTCCCGTCAGCAGCTTCGATCACATCCAGGGTCCGGAAGATGCGGCCATCACCCTGGTGGAGTACGGCGACTATGAATGCCCGTACTGCGGCGAAGCCTACCCGGTGATCAAGGAAGTACAACGCATGCTCGGTTCGCGCATGCGCTTCGTGTTCCGCAACTTCCCGATCAGCGAAATCCATCCCAACGCACTGCCGGCGGCGCGCTTCGCCGAAGCCGCCGCCATCGCCGGACGCTTCTGGGAAGCGCACGACCTGCTCTATCAGAACCAGCAGGCATTGGAGGCCGGCGACCTGCTGCGCTACGCCACGCAGTTGCGGGTGGACCACACCCTGCTGCAGGCGGCGGCCGAGGGCAACTTCGACCCGCGCATCGAGCGCGACTTCATGGGCGGCGTGCGCAGCGGCGTGAATGGCACCCCTTCGCTGTTCATCAATGGCCGGCGTTATGACGGTCCGCGTGACGTGGAAAGCCTGATCGATGCCCTGGGTGTGGTGGCGTGATGAACGCCGCCTCCCGGATGTGCCCCGAAACCAACGCCGCTTCCCGCCATGCGCGCCGAAACCGTAGAGCGGGGCTTGCCCCGCTGACGCTCGCGGACGACTTCAGCGGGGCAAGCCCCGCTCTACATGAGCGTGACAGCGTTACAGGAGCGCGACAGGGTCACAGGATCGCGACAGCGTTGGGGTATACCCGGGCCTTTCGCCACTGCAACGGGCTCATACCGGTTTCCACCCGGAACATGTAATTGAACGCCGACGCCGAGGCATACCCCAGCTCGTGCGCAATCACCGTCGGCGAGCGCCCCTGCGCCAGCCACTCAATGGCCCGCAGCAGCCGCAGCCGCGTCCGCCACGCACGCAGGTTCATCCCGGTCTCGCGCTCAAACTGGCGCGCCAGCGTGCGCGCCGAGGCCCCCAGCTGCCGCGCCCAGTCGTCCACGCCACGCGCATCCGCCGGCTGGTCGTACAGCACCTGGCACCAGCGCTGCAGGCGTGCGTCCTGCGGCCACGGCAGATGCCGGGTGTGCTGCGGCTGGCGGCGCAGCTGCGCGATCACCAGCGTGCACAACTGCAGGTAATAGGCGACATCGTGTTCCGGCTGTACCTGGCCCAGCTCCACGATCAGCTCGCGTAGCAGTGCCGACACCTCCAGCACCACGCATTCCGTCGGCATGCCAGGCGCCGCATCGTCACCGATATACAGATTGCGAAAGGCCGCCGGCCCGAGAGCACCGGTGTGGTGCACGGTGCCGGTGGGCACCCACAACGCCTGCTGCGGCGAAATCACGTGGCGGGCGTGCGCGACCGTAACCTGCAGCACGCCTTCGGTCGCGAACACCAGCTGGTTCCAGGCATGCACATGTGGCGGAAAGCGTTCTCCGGCTGCCAGTTCCTGGCTGCGCGCCACCACCGGCCACTGCAGCGCCCCCTGCGCAGGGACAGGTACTTCGCGCCAGGTGGGGGAATGGTCGGCGGCGTGGCGATTGATCGACATGATGGGTCATTCTATCGAAAGACAGCCGCCCCGACCTGCCCGAGCATGGCCGGACCCTTAAATGGAACCGACCATGCCCGCTTCCCCCACCCTGCGCCCCTGGCAGGTGATCTGCGCCGGCATCAGCGCGCTGGTGCTCAGCGTGGGCATTGCCCGCTTTGCCTACACGCCACTGCTGCCGTTGATGCGGGTGGATGCCGGGCTGAGCCCGGCCATGGGCGGCTGGCTGGCCACCTTCAATTACGTGGGCTACCTGCTGGGCACCCTGCTGGTGGCGCGGGTGGGCGACATGCAGCTGAAGTTCCGCTTCTACCGGGTCGGCCTGTTGTTGGCGGTGACCAGCACTGCGCTGATGGCAGTGACCACGACGCCCGCAGTGTGGAGCGCGCTGCGCCTGGTGGCCGGGCTGTCCAGCACCGCCGGCCTGCTGCTGGCCTCGGGGCTGGTGCTGAACTGGCTGCTGGCGCACCGGCACCGGCCGCGGCTGGGGCTGCACTTTGCCGGGCTGGGGCTGGGCATCGTGGTATCGGGCGTGGCGACCGGACTGCTGGCCGGGCATGCGACATCCAGTGCGCAATGGGGCTGGCTGGGCGCGGTGGGCGCGCTGTTCCTGATTCCGGCATGGGCGTGGATGCCCGCTCCTGCGCCCGCCTCGTCTTCCCAGGCACCTGTGACCCCTGCCCCACCCAGCCGGCGCTGGCGGCAACTGCTGATTGCGGCGTACTTCTGCGCGGGCATCGGGTTCGTGGTCAGTGCCACCTTCATCGTGGCGATTCTGGAGCAGACCCCGGCCTTCCGCGGGCACGGCAGCGCGGTGTGGATCCTGGTCGGGCTGGCGGCGGTGCCATCGACCTTTGCCTGGGATCGAGTGGCGTCGGCAATGGGGTTGATCCGTGCGCTGATGCTTGCCTTCGCCCTGCAGGCGGCGTCATTCGTGCTGCCGCTGCTGGACGACGGGCTGTGGGCCGGGCTGGGCAGCGCCCTGCTGTTCGGGCTGACCTTCGCCGGCATCGTCAGCCTCACCCTCACCGTGATCGGCCGGCATTACCCGCAGAACCCGGCCAAAGCGATGGCAACGCTCACCCTGAGCTACGGCGTGGCGCAGATCCTGGCCCCGGCGATTGCCGGCACCCTGGCGCGCAGCAGCGGTTCCTACCAGGCCTCGTTGCTGCTGGCGGCGATTGCGATGACGGTGGGCATCTTCCTGCTGGCGGCGATGCCGGACGATGCGCGTGACCACGCGTCGCATTGACCAAGCACGCCGCGTTGGATGGATTTCCGTTCATTCGGATCGAGGCCCGGTAGGGTCGCACGACAGTCGACCGCCGATAACGGTTCAACGCCCGGGAAGGCATGTCCTCGGATCGAAGAGAGCCGTCCGCGCCATTCACAACGAACGATCAAGCACTTACCCGCGTTCGCACCGTGCCCAGCCATCAATGTGAAATTTTTTTTGCGAAATGCTTGCCCAAATCCGCAGACCTCCGTATAGTTCGCCTCCTCGCCAGCGGCAACGCAGCGATGAAGTGGCCGAGTAGCTCAGTTGGTAGAGCAGGGGATTGAAAATCCCCGTGTCGGCGGTTCGATTCCGTCCTCGGCCACCATAATTTTGAAGGGCTCGCAGAAATGCGAGCCCTTTTTCTTTTTCAGATGAGTTCGCGCTCGATCTGGTGCGGAAGATTTCGTAGAGCCGGGCTTGCCCGGCTGCTTTTCATCGAGAGAGCCAAGAGCAGCCGGGCAAGCCCGGCTCTACGGGGTTTCACCTGTCGCCGCGTGCAGCGCATCGGCCAGCTGTTCGATGTCCGCACGTTGATGCACGCGTTCGAGCCAGTGCGCGGGCACTCCGGAAGCACCGTAGAACGCACCTGCCACCTGCCCCACTACAGCCGCCGTGGTATCGGCATCATCACCGAGGTTGGCAGCGGCGAGTACCGCATCGGCAAACGTGTCGGTGGTAGCGAAACACCACAACGCGGCTTCAAGACTCTGCACGACGTAGCCGGTGCCGTGGATCTGATCGCGGGCCTTGCGGAGGTAGCTGCCTGCGGCGATGCCGCGCAGGCCTTCGCCGCTCACGCTGACCGCTCCCAGATTCAACACGTCATCCTTGCTGTGCCCATGCAGAGCGCGCGCAATCACAGTGGCGAACAGACGGCAGGCATCCAGGCATTCGGCGGCGGCATGGGTGGTCCGTGAGCTGAGCACAGCCATCTCCAGCATGTCGGGAGCGTCCAGGTAGCGCAGCACGATCGGAGCCAATCGCATGATCGAACCATTGCCGGCGCTGCCGGGGTCGTCATTGCCGGCGAGAGGCTGGCCGGTGGTCAGGAAGTTGTGCAGGGCCCCGCGCGTCGCGTTGCCGATGTCGAAGCACGTGCCGGTCGAACTCCAGTATCCATGCTGGTACCAGTTGGCATAGCGGTTCATCTGGTCGCGCGCGTCGAAGCCACCACACCGAACCAGACTCTCCGCCAGACACATCGCCATCGAGGTGTCGTCGGTCCACTGCCCGGCTTTGAGTCCGAACGGGCCACCGCCGACCATGTCGGTGAGTGGGGTAAAGCTGCCGCGTGGGCTGAACTCCACCGTGGTGCCGACGGCGTCGCCGCAGGCCAGGCCGAGGAGTGCGCCGCGATATCGGTCTTGAATGTCCATGCGGCATTCTAGGCCCGAACCGCGCTTGGATCTGTAGAGCCGGGCTTGCCCGGCTGCTGTTGGCGCTGGTCAACGGCGGTGTCGATTTGGGGTCATGCGTTACCGGGTGTTGGATGTTTCACGGCCGTCGTCTGTCGACCGACGCTACCAGGCCCACGTTCCATCTTTTGACTCACTTACAGACTGCGCTCGAAGTCAGTGGGTGCGTCGCGCCGACAGACGCCCACCGCCTTCAGCATGTCGGGAACCCGCAGCGTTGCCTCACGCGCGGCGTCCTCATACGTAGCCGCTTCAACCAACAGCCCGGGCAGATCGGTACTGGTGCCGACGTACACGTTGGCTTCTTCGTTGTGAGTGATGTCCAGGCGGATGGTTGTGGGGAAACCACAGCGCGCGAGGAAATGGCCGAACGGCCAACCCAGTCGGTAATGCAGATTCATTTCGGCCTCCTGCAGCGAACAGAACGCTGCTCCCTGGCAGAAATGGTAGGAAGAAGAAGGACGCATCACGATTGGGGATAGCGACACGTGTTGGCGGTATTGGCCCGGCGTTGGTAAAGCAGCGGGGCAAGCCCCGCTCTACGGTAGAGCTCGGTTCCGGTGGTTGTTGTCCCACACAAAACTTTTACATCCCGTCCCAGCCTGCCCCCTAAGCTCTGGCCTCCTGCCGGGAGACCTCCATGCGCCTTCGCCCTGCCCTGCTTTCCTTTGCCTTCCTGTTGACGGCATTTGCCGTCAGTGCCGCTGAACCGGTGCGCTCGGTGCCGGCGCTGGATATGGGCCGCTATGCCGGGCAGTGGCATGAGATCGCACACCTGCCGGTGTCGTTCCAGAAGAAGTGCCTGGGTGACATCACGGCGACCTATGCGCTGCGCGGGGATGGGCGGATCAGCGTGTACAACGCCTGCCGTACCGCCGATGGCAGGATTGCCGCCGAAGGCGTGGCGCGGCCGGTGGAAGGTGAGCCCGGGCAGCTGCAGGTGCGGTTCGCGCCCGATTGGCTTGGGTGGGTGCCGTTTGTATGGGCGGATTACTGGGTGATTGCGTTGGATCCGGACTACCAGTGGGTGGTGGTCGGGGATCCTAGGCATAAATATCTGTGGATTCTGTCGCGGTCGCCGTCGATGGACGCGCGCTTGTTTGCCGAGCTGAAGGGCAAGGCAGAGGCGATGGGGTATGACCTGGGGCCGTTGAAGGTGATGGCACCGGTGGAGTGAGCTGGCGGCCGTGGGCCTGTTGTACAGGTGGGAGCAGCCGGGCAAGCCCGGCTCTACGGGGATGGTGAACGTCATGGGGCCGCCCTAGGATGGGCCGGGTGTCGTACACCCCCCCACAACCACCATACGCCGTAGTATGCTCTTCACCCTGCACGAGGATTCGCGCCCATGTTCCACCCCCTTCGCCCCCTGCTGACCCTGGCTCTGCTGGCCGCCACCGCCGTGGTACTGACCGCCTGCAACAAGACCGTCAAGCGCGTGTCGCCGCCCGCCGCCAGCGTGCAGCAGCTGACCGTACAGGCCGATGGCAGCTGGACCGTGGCGCTGCGCCTGCAGAACTTCAGCTCGATGCCGATGACCTTCGACAGCGTGAACCTGCAGATGCAGGTTGGGGACCAGGAGGCCGGCACGCTTGCCGCCAGCCCGGGCATCTCGATCGGCGGGGTATCGGCCGATGTGATCAACGTGCAACTGAAGCCCAGCTCGGCCGCGCGCATCGTGGTCGCCGACGCGCTGGCTGGCAACCGCACCCTGAGCTACAGCCTCAAGGGCACGGTGGCGGCCACGCCGGAAGAAAAGAAACAACGCAGCTTCGATATCACCGGCCGCAGCACCCTCAACCAGGCCCCGGGCCTGCCGGGCGTGCTGCGCTGACCCCACGGCCCTCGCCGCACCACCCTTTCCAGCATGTGATCGAGACCCAACGATGAGCAGCTACACCGCCCCGCTTTCCGATATCCGTTTCGCCCTGCACGACGTGCTCAAGGCCGAGTCGCTGTTCGCGCGACTGGGTTTTGCCGATGCCACCACCGATGTGGTCGACGCGGTGCTGGAAGAAGCCGGACGCTTCAGCGCCGGCGTGCTGGCACCGCTGAACAGCGTGGGCGATGAGATCGGCTGCGTGCTGGACCAGGCCAGCGGCGAAGTGACCACTCCGCCGGGCTTCAAGCAGGCCTACGACCAGTTCGTGGAAGGTGGCTGGACCGGGCTGACCGCCGCGCCGGAACTGGGCGGCCAGGGCCTGCCGCACACCCTGGGTGTGCCGCTGAACGAAATGATCAACGCTGCCAACCTGGCCTGGGGCAACTTCCCGCTGCTCTCGCACGGCGCGATTGAAGCGCTGAAGCAGCACGGCGAGGCGTGGCAGCAGGACGCGTTTCTGAGGCCGCTGATCGAAGGCCGCTGGACCGGCACCATGTGCCTGACCGAACCGCATTGCGGCACCGACCTGGGTCTGCTGAAGACCAAAGCCGAACCGAACGCGGATGGCAGCTTCGCGATCACCGGCACCAAGATCTTCATCACCGCCGGCGAGCACGACCTCACCGACAACATCGTGCACCTGGTGCTGGCCAAGCTGCCGGACGCACCGGCCGGGGCCAAGGGCATTTCGCTGTTCGTCACCCCGAAGTTCAAGGTGGACCGCAGTGGCAACGTGGGCGAGCGCAACGCGCTGCGTTGTGGGTCGATCGAGCACAAGATGGGCATCAAGGGGTCGGTGACCTGCGTGATGAACTTCGACGGTGCCGAGGGCTACCTGGTGGGCCAGCCGCACAAGGGCCTGCAGGCGATGTTTACGATGATGAACACCGCGCGCCTGGGTGTGGGCCTGCAGGGCATCGGCCTGTCCGAGCGCGCGTATCAGAACGCGCTGAAGTACGCGCGCGAACGTCTGCAGTCGCGTTCGCTGAGCGGCCCGAAGAACCCGGACAAGCCGGCTGATCCGATCCTGGTGCATCCGGACGTGCGCCGCATGCTGCTGTCGATCAAATCGCTGGTGGAAGGCAGCCGCCTGCTGGCGCTGCACGCAGCGACCCTGATCGACGTGGCCCACCACGCTGAAGACGCGGGCGAGCGCGAGCGCGCGGAAACGCTGGTGAGCTTCCTCACCCCGATCTCCAAGGCCTGCCAGACCGAATGGGGCATCGAAAACACCTACAACGCCCTGCAGTGCTTCGGCGGCCACGGCTACATCCGCGAGCACGGCATGGAGCAGCTGGCACGCGATGCCCGCATCACCACGCTGTATGAAGGCACCACCGGCATCCAGGCACTGGACCTGATCGGCCGCAAGACCGCCGCCAGCCAGGGCGCAGGCCTGAAGCTGATGCTGGCCGAGATCGAGGCGTTCGCCAAAGCCAATGAAGGCAACGAGGCGCTGGCCGAGTTCATTGCCCCGCTGCGCGCCAAGGCACAGGAATGGGGCCAGCTGACCATGGCCACCCTGCAGCGCGCGGCGGCCAACCCGGAACAACTGGGCGCGGCCAGCTACGACTACCTGTTCTATTCCGGCTACGTGGTGCTGGCCTACTGGTGGGCGCGCAGCGTGGCGGCTGCGGATGCTTCGGCGCAGAGCGAGGCGTTCAAGCAGGCCAAGCGGGAAACCGCGCGGTTCTACTTCAGCCGCATGCTGCCACGCACACTGAGTCACGCCGCCGCCATCCAGGCCGGTGCCGAGCCACTGATGGCGATGGAAGACGCGCGTTTCGGCGCGTAATTTCCCCCAACGCCGACACCCCATCTGGAGGAGAGCCCCCTTTTGTTAAAGGGGGCGCGGCGACAGCCGCGGGGTATAGGAGGAATGCGTGGACCGGAACATTGCGGTTTGTGTGTAGGCGCGAGCGCCTATACACAAAGCGTAATGATTCCGGTATAAGCTCTGTACTCGATGGAGACAGACACTACACGCTTGGGTCTGATCGATACCGGAGCGTCTTCCGCGCCGGTCGCCGAAGCATCGCCGTCGCCCACCCTGTATCGCCCTGGCACCGTGCGCCTGTTGTCGCTGGATGCCCACGGCCGGGTGCTGGACTGGATCACCTGGCAGGACGCGGCCTGCCTGTATGCCCGTGAGGCCGTCGCCTGGACCCTGGGCGACCCCTGTCTGCACATTCATGGCGGCACCTGCCGCACCACCGGGCTGCGCAGTGGCATGGACCTGCACCCGATCATCGCCGCGCGCGGCCATGCCCGCTCGCGGGCGTTGGACCCCACCCCGAACCTGACCAACCAGGCGCTGTTCGCGCGTGACGCCCACCTGTGCCTGTACTGCGGCCAGCAGTTCAACCGGCCGCAGCTGACCCGCGACCATGTCATGCCCATTTCCAAGGGCGGTCGCGATGTGTGGGAAAACGTGGTCAGCGCGTGCTTCCACTGCAATTCGCGCAAAAGCGACCGGACCCCGCAGCAGGCCAGCATGCCGCTGCTGGCGGTGCCCTACCGGCCGAGCTGGATCGAACACATGATCCTGTCCAACCGCAACATCCTGGCCGACCAGATGGCGTTCCTGAAGGCGCAGCTGCCCAAACGCTCGAAACTGTCGGCCTGACCTGCGTCAGGTTGTCGCAGGCATCCTCACCGATTGCTCACCGCCGGCGCGGTTTGCTTGCTCCACCCCGGTTTGGGGGCGAAAATAGGCGCTTGAGAAAAAGCGCAGAAAACATGATCGATTCCGCCCGCTATCCCCGCCTGTCGCGCATCCAGAATCCGGATGACCTGCGTCGGTTTGAAGAGTCCGAACTGCCCGCCATCGCGGACGAGCTGCGTGCCTACCTGATCGAATCGGTGGGCAAGAGCGGCGGACACTTCGGGGCCGGCCTGGGCGTGATCGAACTCACGGTGGCACTGCACTACCTCTACCAGACCCCAACCGACCAGCTGGTGTGGGACGTGGGCCACCAGACTTACCCGCACAAGATCCTCACCGGCCGCCGCGACGAGATCCACACGGTCAAGCAGAAGGACGGCGTGGCTCCGTTCCCGAAGCGCGAAGAAAGCGTGTTCGACACCTTCGGGGTGGGCCATTCGTCGACCTCGATCTCGGCCGCGCTGGGCATGGCCATCGCGCGCCAGCGCGAAGGCGATGACCGCCGCGTGGTCGCGGTGATCGGTGACGGCGCGATGACCGCCGGGATGGCCTATGAGGCCCTGAACCATGCCGGCGGCATGGACCAGGAGCCCAACCTGCTGGTGATCCTCAACGACAACAACATGTCCATCTCCGAAGCGGTGGGTGGACTGACCAAGATTCTGGGCCGCGCCACCGGCAGCCGCACGCTCAATGCGCTGCGCGAAGGTGGCAAGCGGATTCTGGGTGACAAGAAGAAGTCGCCGCCGGCGCGCTTCGTCAAGCGCTGGGAAGAACACTGGAAGGGCATGTTCGTGCCGTCCACGTTCTTCGAGGAAATGGGCTTCCACTACACGGGGCCGATTGACGGCCACGACCTGCCCGCGCTGGTGTCCACGCTGAAAACGCTGAAGGGCCTGAAGGGCCTGAAGCTGCTGCACGTGATGACCACCAAGGGCAAGGGCTACGAACGCGCCGAGGGCGACCAGATCGGCTACCACGCCGTGGGTCCGTTTGATCCGGACAAAGGCCTGGTGGCCAAGGGCGGGGTGAAGAAGCCGACCTACACCGATGTGTTCAGCGACTGGCTGTGCGACGCCGCCGCCGCTGAGCCGCGCCTGCTGGGCATTACCCCGGCAATGCGCGAAGGCTCAGGCCTGGTGCGCTTCAGCAAGGAATTCCCGGAGCGCTACCATGACGTCGCCATCGCCGAACAGCATGCGGTGACCCTGGCGGCCGGCATGGCCACCCAGGGGGCCAAGCCGGTGGTGGCGATCTACTCCACCTTCCTGCAGCGCGCGTATGATCAGCTGGTGCACGACGTGGCGATCCAGAAGCTGGACGTGCTGTTCGCCATCGACCGCGCCGGCGTGGTCGGCCCGGACGGGGCCACGCATGCCGGCAACCTTGATTTGAGCTTCCTGCGCTGCGTGCCGCACATGGTGGTGATGGCCCCGGCCGACGAGGCCGAATGCCGGCAGATGCTGACCACCGGCCTGCAATACGAAGGCCCGGCGGCGGTGCGTTACCCGCGTGGCAGCGGCACCGGCGTGGCCGCCGGCAATGACCTGTCCACGCTGGAGATCGGCAAGGCCGACCTGCGCGTGCAGGGCAGCAGGATCGCCCTGCTCGCCTTTGGCAGCACGGTGCCGGCAGCGGAAACGGTGGGCCGCGAGTTGGGCCTGACCGTGGTCAACATGCGCTTCATCAAGCCGCTGGACCGAGCGCTGCTGCTGCAGCTGGCCGGCACGCACGACGGGTTTGTCACCGTGGAAGACAACGTGGTGGCCGGCGGGGCCGGTTCTGGTGTGGCCGAGCTGCTGAACAGTGAAGACGTGCTGCGCCCGTTCCTGCACCTGGGGCTGCCGGACAGCTTCCAGCATCACGCCAGCCGTGAGGATCTGCTGGCAGAAGCGGGGATTGATGCCGCCGGCATTCGGGCAGCGGTGTTGAAGCGCTGGCCGAAGCTGGGCGAGCGTACCGAGGTGGCGTAGAGCCACGCCCTGCGTGGCTTCGACCAAGCCGGCCATCGCGAAGCCACGCAGGGCGTGGCTCTACGATTGCGTCCAAGCACCGCGGTGACACGCCACGCGTGCCATTGCACTTAACGCACCTCGAAATCGGCGCGGCAACCGCGGTTGACCCACACGCCATCGCGGTCCCAGCCCCAGGTCTGCCCTTCGATGCAGGCTGTATTGGAACGCTGGCGGATCATGCGTGCATCCCGGCGGATGCTGACGTTGCAGCGGCGCATACGGTTATCGTTGGAATCGCAGCCGATGATTTCGCCGCGCCCACCACCGTGCCCACCATTGCCGCCCCAGCCATGACCACCGCCGTGAGACGGGCGCCCACGTTCGGCGACGAATTCAGCGCGGCATCCGCGGGTGACCCAGATGCCCCCGCGACCTTGACCCCAGGTATCGCCCTCGATGCAGGGCGAACCCGAGAGCTGGCGCACAAGGCGCGCCCGGCCTTCGAAGGGGCACTGCGCGGTGCGGTTCTTGTTCGATTCACAGCGCACCGGGCCATCGTTGTAATACCCGTCGTCATAGCGCTGCGCCTGGGCGTTGCCCGCCAGCGCCAGCGCCGCCGCCGGCACAAGTGCCCACAGCCAGTTCTGCTTTCCGTGCGTCATGCGATGCTCCTCGTGCCGGTTGGATGAATGGGCACAGCATCTGCGAAACACTGCCGTTCGCCTATAGGCCGGAAGGCCTGATTTCAGGGGCGATTCAACTACCCGACGTGGCGCTGACCGCCCTGCCCGGATCAGCCGTAATGCACGGCGTCGACGAAAGCGTTTTCAACCGCCACCCGGACGCGGCTGCTGGAACCGGTTTCGGCGTAATGCTCGCGGGCCAGGGTGTCGGCGAAGTCGAACGCGACCGCACCGTTGGCAAAGGTCACGGCGTCTTCGCTGCCCGGGGGTAATACCTGCCAGCGGTGGTCGTGGTGCTGAACGGTGATCAACATGGTGTGGTCTCCGGGTGGATGAGTGGACAGTACGTCTGCCACGGTCGCCGGGCTATCAGATTTATCTGAGTTTGGTGTCAGACACCCAGTAGATCCACGCCCAGCGTGGCTGCGACCGGGTCAGGCATCGCGAAGCCGCGCAGGGCTGGATTGCGTGCGCAGGATCATGGCTTTGACACGCATGGCGGATGTACGTGCACAGGGTCATGGCTTTGACACGCATGGCGTGTCACTACGATCCTTGGTCGCCCGGATTGGGGGTCGCCCGGATTGGGGGTCGCGCGGGATCGGTTGGTCGGGCGACCCGTAGTGACACGCCATGCGTGTCATCGGGGACCCCACGCCAAGGCCTAGTCTCCGGTGCCCAGGAACGCAAACGGCTGCGACGGCGTGAACTGCGCCAACGCATCACCAGCAAACACATTGCGCTGGTCCTTGCCCAGGTCCAGCTTCAGCACCTTGCCGGTCTCCCGGCTGAAATCCACCTTGTTCAGATCCACCCAGAACGTGTTCGGGGTCAGCGCGCTCTCAAAGAAATACAGCTTGCGCTTGTGATCGGCCACAGTGCGCCAGCGCGTGGAGGAAATGTTCGGCTCCTCCGGCGTGGTGATGCCGAACGGCACCGACGCATTGCGGATCACACTGAACACGCTGGCCAGCGCCTCGACCGGATCCTCGCTCTTCGGAATGGCATTGATGTAGAACTTGGCCCGCGCGAAACGGTCCGACGCGCGGTTGGTGCCAGGCAGCATCACCGTGCCGCCGATCTGCTGCCAGTAGGTATTGAGCGCAAGTTGGTGGTCGAATTTCGGCGAGTTGGTCATCACCTGGTACTGCCGTCCGTGATGGATCACCTGCTTGCCCCCGATGTATTCGACAATGGCGCTGTCACCGCTGGCATCGGACATCGACAGATGCAGCGTGGCGGTTCGA
Organism: Stenotrophomonas maltophilia; assembly: GCA_050983615.1. GTDB lineage: Bacteria > Pseudomonadota > Gammaproteobacteria > Xanthomonadales > Xanthomonadaceae > Stenotrophomonas > Stenotrophomonas maltophilia_AZ. The sequence goes on from CP158958.1 coordinate 2,915,231, forward strand.
TCCGTTCCCGGCAGCTTGTCCGTGACCAGCGTGTAGGGCTCACGCTCCAGCGCCTTCATCGCTTCATCCACCGTGGCGAAGTTGTCCAGAACGTACTGCGCCCAAAGCGAGATGGCCAGCCCGGGTTTGCCATTGCCGGTTTGCGGATACTCCGACTCCACCAGCCACAGCACGTTGGCCGAAAGGCCCTTTTCGTTGAGGCCGTCGGTAGTGGAAATGTCGTAGCCACTGGCGATCACGCTGCCGTACTTCGCGGTCCATTCGATGGAATTGCGTCCGGCCTGACCGTTGCGCTTCATGCCGCGCGGAAACACCCACAGATTGGTGGCGACGTCCTCTTTCCAGTCCATCGAACGGGCGGTGATCACATCGTCGTTCGCGCCCAGGTACACCACGCGCGTGCAGGCATCGGCCTGAGCGGCCAGCAGGGATAACGAGAACGCCAGCAATGCCGGCCGCAGCGACCACATCGAACGCATGGCAACACCTCCATTGACGGGAAAACTCAGTAGCGCCACTCCACGCCCAGGCCCGGACCGGCCAGGGTGAGATCCAGATCCACGCCAGGGCTGACCTCGCGCAACGACAGCGAGCGGTAGCCGAGCCGCAGCCAGCTGTGCTCGGTCATGCGCAGGCCGTAACTGGCCATCAGATCCCAGCTGACCTCGTCGCCCGCGCTGCCCAGCGCCCACACGGTGATGCCTTGGCGCTCAGTAAGAACCCAGGCCACGCGGACACCGAGCACCGGGTCAACCCAATCGCGCGAAACGGATGCGTCACGGCCCAGCACGGGTACGTCGACTTCGCCACGCAGCTGCCAGTAGCGCGCGCCTGCGATTGCATCCATCCGCAACACAGGATCGTCAATGAAGCGGTACTGCCCCATCAGCGAGCCGGTCACCACGCGCGTCTTCAGTTCGGCATCCAGCCCCACGCGCGGTACCTGCGCGGTCTCGCTGGTATCCACCCAGGTCAAATCGGAGAGCAGCCCCCATCGCCCGCGACGCAGGTCGATGATGGCCATCGCGGCCATGTCCAGATGTTCGAGTGTGTCGCTGAAGGACTTGTGCACGGACACTGGCGGCAGCGGCCCCAGCTGCGCATCGCCTTCCAGGCTGGCTCCCCACACGTAAGGCACGACACTCACCCGCCATGCATCATCCCGTGCGAACGCCGCCGAAGGCAGCAGCAACCACAGCAGCAATCCATACCGGCGCATCAGCGATCCTCGGGGGAGGGAACGAAGGCAGTGCCGGATCATCACAGCGCATGCACGGTGATGAGGGGGTGAATCGTGCGTGTCAGCGCTCCACCGGCAGCGTCACCACAAAACGTGCACCGCCACCCGCCGCCTCTTCCACCGCAATGCTGCCGGCGTGACGCAGCATGATTTCCCGCGCCAGATACAGGCCCAGGCCACTGCCGCTGCCACTGGGACGCAGGCGGTGGAACGGTTCAAAAATCGACTGCCGCGCCTGCTCGGGCACCCCGTCACCTTCATCGCTCACCGACAGAACGCCCCCCGGCTGCAGCGCCACCGCCACCCTCCCATGGCCACCGCCGTGTGCGATGGCATTCTGCAGCAGTCCGCTGATCACACGGTGCAGCGCATCGGGATCACCACGTACCCACACCGGCGCTTCCGGCGCGTCCACTTCAAATTCGTAGCCGGCGTCCACCACCAGCGGGGCAACATCGGCGGCCACCTCGCGCGTGAGCGCCGCCAGGTCAATGCGCTGCTGCTGGCTGCGATGATGATCCAGCCGCTGCAGGTCGAGCAGCTGTTCGGCGATGTTGCTCAGGCGGCCCAGGTCGCGCTGCAGGCGTGCGCGGACGGTGCCCGGCGGCAGGTCACCAATGCGCGTGGCCAGAATCGCGATGGGCATGCGCAGTTCGTGTGCGGCACCGACCAGAAAGCGGTCCTGGGCGTCATAGCTTTCACCGATGCGGCGCACGGCGGCATTGAAGGCATCCACCAGCGGCACGATCTCACGCGGCACCGCGTGGGTATCCAGCCCGCGGCCGCGCTCGCTGATCTCGATGGCGGCAGCCTGCGCGGCGACCCGGTTCACGCCTTGCAGCGAACGGTGAATGGCCCACGGGGCCACCACCAGGGTGATGGCCATCAACGGCAGGGTGATCCAGCCGCCGAGGTAGCCGATGATCACCAGCAACTGCCGCCAGAAGCCGCGTTGTGGCAGGCCGCCCACCATCACGTGCACGCGGCCTTCGTCACGATCAGACACCCACACCCGCATCGCCAGGTCCATGCCGCGACTGCGGGTGCGTACGTCGGTCGGCTCCACGTGTGCCAACTGCTGTACCAGTGGCCGGTACACCGCCGGAACGGTGCCGTGTTCCAGATGATGCCCCTGCTCGTCGGCGGCGGCGAACCAGAACGTCGCGGGGCGGTCCGGTGCCGCCTCGTCGATGGCGGTCCAGTCCACCTGCAGGCCGTTGCTGCCGAGCACGATGGCATCGGCCACCTGTTCGCTGGTCTTCCAGTCGATGTAGGCGGTGCTGCGGTCGCCATAGACCAGCGCGATGCCGGTCAGCGCAATGATCACCATCGCCACCTGGATCAGGCAGATCTTCCACGCCAGGCTGAAGCTGAGCGAGCCGGGTTTGAGGAACTTCATGGCACGTCCTTGAGCAGGTAACCAATGCCGCGCATCACATGGATTTCCACCCGCGCATCAGCTTCGGCCAGCGCCTTGCGCAGCTTTGACACGTGCGCGTCAAGCGCGTTGGATTGAATGGCGTCGTCGAAACCATACACGGCTTCCTGCAACGCTTCGCGCGCCACCGTGCGGCCCTGGCGCAACGCCAGTGCTTCCAGCACCAGCAGCTGGCGGCGTGGCAGCACCAGCAGCGCGCCGTCGACGGTGGCCTCGCGTGCCACGAAATCAAACTGCAGCCGGCCCAGGGTCAAGGTGGGCAAGGCGATCTGCGAAGGCCGCCGCGAGATCGCGCGGATGCGCGCCAGCAGCTCTTCCACCGCGAACGGCTTGGTGAGGTAATCGTCCGCGCCTACGTCCAGCCCGACCACGCGGTCGGCCACTGAATCGCGGGCGGTCAGCATGATCACGGGCAGGTTGGGCACATGACTGCGCGCGACCCGCACGAAGTTGGCTCCGTCGCCGTCGGGCAGCTGGCGGTCCAGCAGCAGGATCTGGTGCACATTGGCCTTGAGCGCCTCGGCGGCATGGGCCATGGAGGTCACCAGGTCCACCACCATGCCATGCCGGCCCAGGCTGGCCTGGATGGCACCGGCCAGTTCGGGATCGTCTTCAAGCAGCAGGATGCGCATGGGGCAGAGCGTACAGGGGGTTCCGGCGCGCATGGTAGCGCGGCTGGCCGCGCAACGTTCCCACAATGTCTGGTTGGCACGATGGCCGCTTGGATTCTCAAAGTGGCAGGTGTATGCGCGTTCAACCCCTTCTTTTCCCCGCTCTGGGCGTGGCCATTGCCGCCCTGCTGGCCAGCACCACCGCCCAGGCGCAGGTCGCACCCGGTGCCAAGCCGCGCAGCAGCGTCGGGCTGGCGGTGGCGGCGCAGAAATCGCCGTACGCCGGCTATGACACCGACGTGCTGCCGATTCCGGTGGTGAACTACGAAGGCAAGTCGTTCCACCTGCGTGGTGGCAGCGTGGGCTGGAAGCTGTTCAACAGCGAAAGCACCGAAGTTTCGCTGCTGGCTTCGCCGTACATGATGCGCTTCAAGCACAAGGACACCGACAACGTGCAACTGCGCCAGCTGTCCAACCGCAGCCTGTCAGCGATGGCCGGCGTGGCGGTGCGGCACACCGCGCCGTGGGGCATCGTGCAGGCCAATATGCAGGCCGAGGTCAGCGGCCACGGCGGTGGTTTCGCAGCCGATGCCAAGTACGCCTATCCCATCCCGACCGGCAAGGTCACGCTTGTTCCGGGAATCGGGGCCGGCTATGCCAGCGCCGACCTCAACGACTACTACTTCGGCGTGAGCGCACGCGAATCCGCGCGCAGCGGCCTGGCCACGTACAAGGCCGGCAGCGGCGTTTCGCCTTACATCGACCTGACCGCGATCATGCCGCTGGGCGCGCACTGGGTGGCCACAGGGTCGCTGCGGCGCACCCGTTTGTCCGACGCGATCACCGACAGCCCGATGACCGAAGGCAAGCACATGGACAGTGCCCTGATTGCACTGAGCTACGGGTTCTGAGCATGCGCCGGGGAATCGTACGCCGCGTGGCGGAACTGGCGCTGCAGATAGAGCCGGATCGCCAGCGCGTACTGCAATGGATTGTATACACCCGGCTGCCGGTTCGAGGGGGCAAGACCACCTTCGAACTGGCCTGCAACGGCCAAGGCGAACGGGTGCTGATGCTGCTGCACGGGCTGTTGGCACAGCCCGGCCAGAGACCCGCACAGCTGCCCGCGATGCATTGATCCCGTCAGCCAAGGAGACCCCCATGCCCCGCCCCTTCCCGTTGTTGCGCGTTGCCGAAGCGGCGAATGACCCTGCGCTGGAGGTGGCCTTGGTCGATTTCGACCATGCCGTTGAAGTGCTGATGGCGCTGGACGCGGACCCGCATGGCCGCTTTTCCCGCGCCTATGTCACGGCAATCTTCCGGGCCTGCCTGGCCCCGCGACTGCCCGGTCCGGATGCGCCGGGCGGCCGACCTGATCCGCAGATCGCACAGGCGCTGAAGGTATGGATTCTGGAAAAGCTGCAGCGCTTTCCTGAGGAACGGCGCGATCACCGCATGACGGCTGCGCGCCGGGCCGCGCATGGGTTCTGGCTGCAATCGCTTGCGTACCCGCTGGATGATGATGGGGGGTCGCGGGCGGGGCGTCTGCTGGAGGGGTTGGTGGCGTTGACGCGCCCTGCGTGATTGGGGCCACCGTCGACGCACATGGCGGGTGCATGTGCGCAGGGACATGGCGTTGACACGCATGGCGTGTCACTACGACCCATGGTCGCGCGGTTTGGTGGTCGCCCGGTTTGTTGCTCGGGCGACCTGCAGGGACACGCCATGCGTGTCCAGTGCAATGCCCGCGATCAGGTGACCTTCTTCGCTACCGTCATGCCCAGCAGGAACAGCACCACGGCAATGATGATGCCAGCCCAGAACAGGAACTTGGCAATGCCGATGGCCCCGCCAGCAATGCCGCCGAATCCCAATGCACCGGCAATCAGGCCGATGATGGCGAAAATGATGGCCCACTTGATCATGCTGAAACCTTTCCCGCTGCGGGGAGTAAGAAGTGACCGTTACCGTAGCCATGTGCGCGTGCTGCCCCGGTGAGACGGTCGCCAGCAGCATGTGAAGAGTGTCATGTAGAGATTTTCCGACAAACGGTAATGCCAGCCGCTGTCAGGTCGGGAATTAAGTGTTTGAATTCCATTGACTTTCGGTGAAATCCGCCGTCATTTCACTGAATGTGTGACCATTGCCTCAGTTTCACCTCATGGTCACAATGATGACGTCCCGCCAAACCGCAAGATCGCCATGCGCGCTTTCGTTGCCAAGCAGCACCCCGCCCTGCTGAAGGTCTATTTCCTGGCCTGCTACATCATCCTGATCGAGGAAGTGGTGCGCGCGCTTACCTGATCGGCGCGGTCTGGCACCTCGCCTTCCAGCTGCTGGATGGCGCGATCCAGATCGCTCATACGGAACGGCTTCTGCAGACAGCGGCGTTCACGGAACGCCTCGTCCACGCCCTGCGCCCCGTAGCCGGTGGCGATGATGAAGGGAATACCACGCGCCTCCAGTTCATAGGCCACGGGTGTCGAGGGAGTGCCTGCCAGATTGACATCCAGCAGCGCCATGTCGATGGCATGGTCTCGCAGCACCTCCATGGCCTTTGGCACGCTGGGTGCGACAAACACGGTGTGGCCAGCGTCGGCCAGGCGGTCTTCGATCAACATGGCGATCATCGATTCGTCTTCCACCACCAGTACATTCCGGCTCATGTCGGCTGTCCCTCCTCCAGGTTCGGCTGCGGCATCCAGAGTTGGCAGCGCACCCCTTCCGGCGCGAATGCCAGTTCGACCCCACCGCCGAGGTCGTGTTTGAGTCCCCGCTCCAGCAGGCGCGAACCGAAGCCACGTTGCAGCGGCTCGTGCACGGCGGGCCCCCCCTGTTCCTGCCACACCACTTCGATGCGCGGCTCGCCGTCCAGGTCGGTACTTGACCACTGCAGGGACACCCTGCCTTCGCGTGAGGAAAGCGCGCCGTATTTGGCCGCGTTGGTACCCAACTCATGCAGCGCCATCGCCAGCGCCAGCGCACGGCGCGGATCCAGCCGGCAGCTGTCACCTTCCAGCTGGAACTGACCGGGCAGACCGTAAGCGTCCACTGCGGACTGCGCCAGGTCACGGATGTCGGCGCTGTGCCAGTTCTCGCGGGTCAGAATGTCGTGCGCGCCGGCCAGTGCGATCAGCCGCTCCTCGATCTTCGCGCTCGCATCTTCCAGCCCGCCCGCACTGCGCAGGGTCTGCCGCGCGATCGACTGCACCGTCGCCAACGTATTCTTGACCCGGTGATTGAGTTCGTTGATCAACAGCTGCTGGTGCTGCTCATGCCGCTTGCGCTCGGTCACGTCGCGGGTGCTGCCGGCAATGGCCTCGACCAGCCCATCCGGCCCGATCACCGGGGTGAAGATGTAGTCGTAAATGCGCACACCGAGCGTGGCATGCGGGAACGGCACATCACCGCGAATCGGCTGGCGGGTGGCGATCACCTGTTCAATCTCGCGGTCATGCATGGCCGCATGCCACGGCTCATAGCCGATCTCCAGGCAGGTCTTGCCGATCGCCTCGTCCCAGCTCATGCCCCACATGGTCAGCAGCGCCTTGTTGGCGTAAATGAACCGGTGCTGCAGATCGAACACGTACGACAGATCGGGCGTCGCCTGCAGCAGCGTCTCGTAGATGCGCCAGGTTGGAGTGTCCTGTTCCGGCTGGAGCACGTGGGGAATCCTGTTCAATGCGCCGAATCTAGAGAGATGCTTGTGAACGGGGGATCAGGGCTGGGCGGTCCGAAGTGAGTGCATTGGCTGCACCAGTGCAACCATTGCACTATGATGTCGGCCAACCGGGCATCGGAAACCCCTCCATGAAGCAGCCGCAATTCGTCGTCACTCGAGTCAGCGCATTGCAGCCCGGCAGATTGGCGATTCAGTTTGCCGATGGATGGGCCGGCGAAGTTGATCTCAGCGGCGTCATTGAGAAGTACCCCACCCTGCAGCGATTGAAGCAGCCGGAGGTTGTTTCCAATGTCACCGTCGACGAATGGAGCCGTGGCGTGATGTTCGCCGGCGACGATGAGTTGACCTTGGCCAGTGACAACCTTCGCGCTTTGGCCGTCGAGCAGGCTGGCGATTTTTCCCACCAGCAACTCATCGGCTGGATGCATCACCATGACCTGTCGTTAGAGACTGCGGCGCAGGCGCTGGGCATCAGCCGCCGCATGCTCGCCTATTACCGCAGCGGCGAACGGCCGATCCCAAGAACCGTGGGACTGGCCATGCTGGGCTGGGAAGCGATGGAGAGCGGACATCATTTGAAGTGCGGCTGTCTGGCCTGAGTTGTCACAGCTATCGGACGGCGCTCAGATGGCCCGCGAGGGCAGCACTCACCTTCTTATCCAACAGCGCCATCAGCTCCGGATCCATGAAGCAATAGTCGTCCGGAATGCCCGGACAGTGCGGCTGCTTGTAGGCAAGCACCCGAGGTGGCGGTACTGGATCTGCAGATTCAGGGACTTGGCCTGCTGGCCCTGATCTGCGGTGGGGTCATGTCGCTGGCGCTGGGCTTGCCGATTTGGCTCAGCGTACTGCCCGCGGTTGGTGTTGTCGCATACGGCGTGTTCCGTTGGATGCGGATGGTGCGGGAGTAATGCTACACAGCATGTCGCGAACGAAAAAGGGCTCGAACCGTGAGGTTCAAGCCCTTGATCTTCACCAACAATGGTCGGGACGGCCGGATTTGAACCGACGACCCTCTGCCCCCCAGGCAGATGCGCTACCAGGCTGCGCTACGCCCCGATGATGCTGGTGTTGTACCCGCCTTGCAGCGGGCCGACGAGTATACCCGTTTTGTGAAGAAAAAGGATCAGCGGCGCAGCAGCTGCAGCACTTCTTCCAGTTCCATCCGGGTCTGCTTGATGATCTGGTTGCTCAGTGCCGACTCTTCGCGGGCACCGGCCCCTTCCAGGCGCAGGCGCGCACCGCCGATGGTGTAGCCCTGTTCGTACAGCAGGCCACGGATCTGCCGCACCATCAGCACGTCATGGCGCTGGTAGTAGCGGCGGTTGCCGCGGCGCTTGGCCGGCTCCAGGCTGGGAAACTCGGTTTCCCAGTAGCGCAGCACGTGCGGCTTGACGTCGCACAACTCGCTGACTTCACCAATGGTGAAGTAGCGCTTGGCCGGTATCGGCGGAAGTTCGCGGTTACTGCCCGGATCCAGCATATGCCTCCACCCGCTCCTTGAGCTTCTGGCCCGGACGGAAGGTGACCACCGTACGGGCGGAAATCGGAATTTCCTCGCCGGTTTTCGGGTTTCGACCCGGGCGCTGGTTCTTGCGCCGCAGGTCGAAATTGCCGAAGCCGGAAAGCTTCACCTGACGTCCCTGTTCCAATGCTTCACGCAGCACATCGAAAAACGCGTCGACAAACTCCTTGGCCTCGCGCTTGTTCAGACCGACTTCGTCGAACAGCTTTTCGGCCATCTCCGCCTTGGTCAATGCCATTGCCTGCTACCCCCCATGCTTCCCGCTCATCCGCGGATCCGGGCGTGGTGTTCACGCTCCATGGCAGCCACCGCCTCGGTGACCACCGCGTCCACGTCGCGGTCCGTCAGAGTGCGCGACTTGTCCTGCAAAATCAAGCCCATAGCGAGACTCTTGAAACCGGGCTCGACGCCCTGCCCCACATACCGGTCAAACAGGGTCACCTGACGCAGCATCGGGCCTGCGGCACGGCGCAGGGTGGCCTCCAGGTCGGCCCATGCGGCACCTTCCGGGACCAGGAAGGCCAGGTCGCGGCGCACCGAGGGGAACCGGGACAGCTCGCTGGCACGCGGCAGCTCGCGGGCGGCCAGCGGGGCCAGGTCCAGCTCGAAGGCGTACACGTCCACATCGATGTCCATGGCCTGGGCCAGGCGCGGGTGGATCTGTCCGATCCAGCCCAGCGGCTGGCCGTCGCGCAGGACCTCGGCCGAGCGGGCCGGATGGCCATACGGACGGGTCGAGGGCACGAAGGTCAGGGCTGCGCCAGAGGCGGCAGCCAGTGACTCCAGGTCGCCCTTGAGGTCATGGAAATCGACCTTGCGGGTGGCCAGGCCCCATTGCTGGGGGTCGGCCTCGCCGCATACGGCCACCGCCACGCGGGTGGTTTCGATCGGTGCCGGGCGGTCATCGCCGGCCTGCGGGTGGAACACCCGGCCCAACTCGAACAGGCGCACCCGGCCCTGCTGGCGGGCGGCATTGCGGCCCAGGGTGGCGACCAGGCCGGGCAGCAGCGCCGGGCGCATCACCGCAAGTTCGGCCGAGAGTGGGTTGGCCAGGGCCACTACATTCTGGTCCAGCTGCCAGCTGCCGAGCAGCGCGGCATCGACGAAGGCGTAATTGATGGTTTCCTGCAGGTCGCGGGCGACCAGCTGGCGACGCGTGCTGAGCTCGTCCAGACGGGTTTCGCTGGGCATGGCCACGCGCGCGGCACCGCCGGGCAGCGTGGTCGGAATCTGCTCGTAGCCGTGGATGCGGGCCAGCTCTTCGATCAGGTCTTCTTCAATGGCAATGTCGAAGCGGCGGCTCGGCGCGGTGACCTGCCAGCCTTCACCGGCTGCGACCAGGTCCATGCCCAGCGCGCGCAGGATGCGCTCCACATCAGCATCGGCAATCTGGATGCCCAGCACCCGCTGGATGCGGGCGCGACGCAGGGTAATGACGGCGGCGACCGGCAGGTCGTCGGCATTCACCGCTTCGGTTACCGGGGCCGGGGTACCGCCGGCCAGGTCCAGCACCAGGCGTGTGGCGTACTCGATGGCGGTGCGCGGCAGGGCCGGGTCGACACCGCGCTCGAAGCGGTGCCCGGCGTCGGTGTGCAGGCCGAGCTTGCGGCCGCGACCCATGATGGCAGCCGGCGCGAAGTGCGCGGCTTCCAGGAACACGGCGGTGGTGTCGTCGGTAACACGGGTGTCCCAGCCGCCCATCAGGCCGGCCAGACCGACCGGGCGGTCGGCGTCGGTAATGACCAGGAAGCTGTCATCCAGCGCGGCGTCGCGACCGTCCAGCAGCTTCAGCTGCTCGCCGGCACGCGAGCGGCGCACGCCGATGCTGCCCTGCAGGGTGCCCAGGTCATAGGCATGCATGGGCTGGCCGAGTTCCAGCATCACGTACTGGGTGATGTCCACCAGCAGCGAGACCGGACGCACGCCGCTGCGGCGCAGGCGCTCGGCCATCCACAGCGGGGTGGTGGCGCGCGGATTGACGCCTTCGATCACCCGCCCCAGGTAGCGCGGTGCTTCGGCACCGGCGTTAAGCGCGATCTGCAGCTCACGGGTGCCCACCGCCGCGACCGGCGCGGCATTGAATGGCACCACTTCACTGGCGCACGCGGCGGCCACGTCGAAGGCGATGCCGCGGACGCTGAAGCAGTCGGCGCGGTTGGGGGTGAGTTTGATCTCGATGCTGGCGTCAGGCAAACCGAGGTATTCGACCAGCGTCTGGCCGATCGGCGCATCGTCGGGCAGCTCGAACAGACCGGAAGCGTCGCTGTCCAGGCCCAGTTCCTTGGCCGAGCACAGCATGCCGTTGGAGTCGACGCCACGCAGCTTGGCCGCCTTGATCAGGAAGTCACCGAACTTCGCCCCGATCATCGCCAGCGGCGCGACCAGACCGGCGCGCGCATTGGGCGCGCCGCAGACGATCTGCAGGTGCTCGCCCTGCCCTGCATCGACCTGGCAGATCTGCAGGCGGTCGGCTTCCGGATGGCGTTCAGCCGAAACGATGCGCGCCACCACCACATGGTCGAGCTGGGCTCCGAGGTCGGTGACCTCTTCGACTTCCAGGCCGATGGCGGTCAGCACCGCGCTCAGTTCATCGCGCGAGACCGTGGTGGGGACGTGGCTGCGCAGCCAGTTTTCAGGGAATTTCATGGATCACCGCTTACGCAAATTGCTTCAGGAAACGCACGTCGTTCTCGAAGAACGCGCGCAGGTCATTCACGCCGTAGCGCAGCATGGCAAAGCGCTCCACGCCCAGGCCGAAGGCGAAGCCGGTGTAACGCTCCGGATCGATGCCGACGTTGCGCAGCACGTTCGGGTGGACCATGCCGCAGCCGAGCACTTCCAGCCAGCGGGTGCTGCCATCGGGCTGCTGCCAGGCGATGTCCACTTCCGCGCCCGGCTCCACGAACGGGAAATAGCTGGGACGGAACCGCATCTCGAAATCGCGCTCGAAGAAGGCGCGCACGAACTCGGACAGCGTGCCCTTGAGGTCGGCGAAGGTGGAGTGTTCGTCCACCAACAAACCTTCCACCTGATGGAACATCGGCGAATGGGTCTGGTCGCTGTCGCTGCGGTACACCTTGCCGGCGGCAATCATGCGCAGCGGCGGCGCGTGGTCGCCCATGTAACGCACCTGCACACCGGAGGTGTGCGTGCGCAGCAGGCGGCCGTCACCGAAGTAGAAGGTGTCATGCATGGCACGCGCCGGGTGATGCGGCGGGAAGTTCAGCGCCTCGAAGTTGTGCCAGTCGTCTTCGATTTCCGGGCCTTCGCTCAGCTCGTAGCCGAGGCGGCCGAAGATTTCGGTGATGCGCTCGAGGGTGCGGGTAACCGGGTGCAGGCCACCCCGGTCGCCACGACGGCCCGGCAGGGTGATGTCGATCGCTTCGGCAGCCAGACGCGCGTCCAGCGCGGCGTTGTCCAGCACGGCCTTGCGCTCGCCCAGTGCGGCGCTCACTGCGTCACGGGCGAGGTTGATGGCTTCGCCAGCGGCTTTGCGCTGGTCGGCCGGCAGTCCACCGAGCTGCTTGAGCTGCGAGGTGATGCTGCCATTCTTGCCCAGCAGCGCCACGCGCAGGCCTTCCAGCGCGTCGGGACTCTGCGCGGCGGCCACGTCGGCCAGCGCCTGGGTGGTGAGGGATTGGATGTCACTCATGGATAAACGGGACCTCGCATCGGTCGATCTTCGCGATGGACGCCGGGCCGACTCCCGTCGCCACAAAAAAGAATGGGGAAGGACTTGCGCCCTTCCCCATGCATTGCCTTACCCACAGCCGTTGCGCGTGAACGGCAACGGCAGGGGAATGGACTTATGCCGCCAGTGCGCCCTTGGCCTTTTCAGCCAGTGCTGCAAAACCGGCAGCGTCGTGCACGGCGATGTCAGCCAGAACCTTGCGGTCCAGGGTGATGCCAGCCTTCAGCAGGCCGTTCATGAAGCGGCTGTAGCTCAGGCCGTTGATGCGGGCAGCCGCATTGATACGGGTGATCCACAGCGAACGGAAGTTGCGCTTCTTCTGCTTACGGCCGATGTAGGCGTACTGCTGTGCCTTGATGACGGCCTGCTTGGCAACGCGGAAGACCTTGCGGCGCGCGTTGTAGTAACCCTTGGCCAGGGTCAGGATTTTCTTGTGGCGGCGACGTGCCTGTACACCACGCTTTACTCGAGCCATGGTTCAGTCCTCAGAGGTAGGGAAGCATACGGGTCAAACGGCCTGCGTCTTCTGCGCGGACGTGGTTCGTCTGACGCAGGTTACGCTTCCGCTTGGTCGCTTTCTTGGTGAGGATGTGGCTGCGGTTGGCGTGGCCAGCCTTGAACTTGCCGGAGGCGGTCTTGCGGAAACGCTTGGCCGCCGCCCGGTTGGTCTTGATCTTGGGCATTGCTATGTCCTTGATGATGTTTTTTTACTGACCAGGGCGGTGGCTTTGCCACACTTTCCGTCCGTGCCCTTGCCTGCTTTAAGCCAGGTTCCCCGATGGGAACCCGGCGGGTCCTTCACCCCGCAACACGGGGCCGCCCATTATGCACGACCCTGGAGAGGGATGCAAATGGTTGATTTGGGTGGGGTAAAGCGATGCAGCCACGCAGGGCGTGGCTCTACGCCAAGGTCGCGCCGAGGGCGCGTTACTTCTTTTTGGGCGCGATCATCATGACCATCTGACGCCCTTCCAGGCGCGGACGGGACTCGATCACGATGTCTTCGCCCAGATCGGCTTCGATCCGGTTGGCCATTTCGCGACCCAGTTCCTGATGGCTCATTTCACGGCCACGGAAGCGGATGTTGACCTTGATCTTGTCACCTTCTTCCAGGAACCCGCGCATCTTGCGCAGCTTGATCTGGTAATCGCCTTCGTCGGTGACCGGTCGGAACTTCACTTCCTTGATTTCGACCTGCTTGGTCTTCTTCTTGGCCTCGTTGGCCTTCTTCTGCGCTTCGAACTTGAACTTGCCGAAGTCCATGATCTTGCAGACCGGCGGATCGGCCTGCGGCTGGATTTCGACCAGGTCCAGGCCTTCTTCTTCGGCCATGGACAGCGCTTCGTCGCGCGACAACACGCCAATCATTTCACCGTCACTGCCGATCACGCGGACGCGCGGCACCCGGATTTCCTGATTACGGCGGTTCTGTTTGTTGTCAGGGGTACTGATATTGCAATCTCCCAGAGGAATCAAACCGACCCTGGACACGGCGTCCATAGGGCCGGGACTTGTTTATACAGACTGTTCTGCCTGCAACCGCTCGATGAAGGCCTGGACGGACATGCTGCCCAGATCCTCGCCGGAGCGCGTACGCACGGCCACGGCGCCGTTTTCCTTCTCACGGTCGCCCACCACCAGCAAGTACGGGACCCGCTGCAGCGTATGCTCGCGAATCTTATAGCCGATCTTCTCGTTGCGCAAATCGGCGTTCACGCGGAAGCCTTGATCCGCAAGGGTTTTGCGGACCTGGCTTACGTATTCAGCCTGGGCGTCGGTGATATTGGCCACCACCACCTGGGTCGGGGCCAGCCAAGCCGGGAACTGCCCGGCGTGGTGCTCGATCAGGATGCCGATGAAGCGCTCCATCGAGCCGACGATGGCCCGGTGCAGCATGACCGGATGCTTTTTCTGGCTGTTTTCGTCCACGTACTCCGCGCCCAGGCGGCCCGGCATCATGAAGTCGACCTGCATGGTGCCCAGCTGCCAGGTACGGCCGATGGCGTCCTTCAGGTGGTACTCGATCTTCGGGCCGTAGAACGCGCCCTCGCCCGGCAGCTCCTGCCATTCCACCCCGCAGCTGGCGAGGGCCGAGCGCAGCGCGCCTTCGGCCTTGTCCCAGGTGGCGTCGTCGCCCAGGCGCGATTCCGGGCGCAGGGCGATCTTGATCTGGATCTCGTCGAAGCCGAAGTGCTTGTACACCGCCAGCGCCTGCTGGTGGAACGCGGTCACTTCCGATTCAATCTGCGACTCGGTGCAGAACACGTGGCCATCGTCCTGGGTGAAGCCACGCACGCGCAGGATGCCGTGCAGCGCGCCGGACGGCTCGTTGCGGTGGCACGAACCGAATTCACCGTAGCGGATAGGCAGGTCGCGGTAGCTGTGCAGGCCCTGATTGAACACCTGGACATGGCCCGGGCAGTTCATCGGCTTCACCGCATAGGTGCGCTTCTCCGATTCGGTGAAGAACATGTTCTCCTTGTAGTTGTCCCAGTGGCCGGACTTCTGCCACAGCGACACGTCCAGGATCTGCGGGCAGCGCACTTCGCCGTAGCCGCTGTTGCGGTACACCTTGCGCATGTACTGCTCGACCACCTGCCACAGCGCCCAGCCCTTCGGGTGCCAGAACACCAGGCCCGGGGCCTCTTCCTGCAGGTGGAACAGGTCCTGCTGCTTGCCGATGCGACGGTGGTCGCGCATTTCAGCTTCTTCGATGCGCTTGATGTAGGCCTCGAGCTGCTTCTTGTCGGCCCAGGCGGTGCCGTAGATGCGCTGCAGCTGCTCGTTCTGCGCGTCGCCACGCCAGTAAGCGCCGGAAATGCGGGTCAGCTTGAAGGCCTTGAGGAAGCGCGTGTTGGGCACGTGCGGGCCGCGGCACATGTCCACGTATTCCTGGTGGTAATACATGCCCATGGCCTGGATGTCATCGGACATGTCCTCGATCAGGCGCAGCTTGTAGTCCTCGCCACGGGCCTTGAATATCTCGACCACTTCCGCGCGCGGGGTCATCTTCTTGATGACGTCGTAATCCTGCGCGATCAGCTCGCCCATGCGCTTTTCAATGGCGGCCATGTCATCCGGGGTGAACGGACGCTCGGAGTAGATGTCGTAATAGAAACCTTCGGCAATGACCGGGCCGATGACCATCTTCACATCAGGGTAGAGCTGCTTGACCGCATGGCCGACCAGGTGGGCGCAGGAGTGGCGGATGATCTCCACGCCCTCCTCGTCCTTGGCGGTGATGATGCGCAGGCTGGCATCGCGGTCGATGACGTCGCTGGCATCGACCAGCACGCCGTCGACGGAACCGGCGATGGTGGCCTTGGCCAGGCCGGCACCGATGGACTGGGCCACGTCCATGACGCTGACGGGGTGTTCGAATTCACGGCGGCTGCCGTCGGGGAGCGTGATCGCGATCATGTCTTTGGGATACGTAGATAAAAGAAAAGCGCCACGAAGGCGCCTGGGCAAGGGGCCGTCGGGGGACGTCAGCAGTGGGCGGTGGTAGTGCTCATGTCGCACGCTGGGCCGGCGCGTTGGCGCGGGCCACCTGGGTTGCCTTGAATGGAATGCGTTGATCTTAAACCAAACCGGGACATTGCCGGTAGAGCCGGGCTTGCCCGGCTGCTCCCATCGCCGGGCAGCCTTCCGCAGCCGCGCAGCCTTCCGTAGCCGGGCAAGCCCGGCTCTGCGGGGCGGGCTTATGAATAAGCGCCTGTGGCAGATGAAAACAGCAATGATTACCATGCGCAGCTTGTGCCCCGCTCCGCACCTCCAGAGTTTCCCCCATGAGCCTGCCCCAATGAGCGCCGATACCCTGGCCACGCTGTACTGCGTACTGGCCGGCGGCGCATCCGCGTTCTCCGCGCTGGCCTTCTATGCCGCCTCCCCGCATTGCCGCTGGCCGCGCCTGCGCCGCGCTGGCCGCCTCGGCCGGCATATCGGACTGGTGGCTTTCGCCACCTCGCTGTGGCTGTGGATGGGCCAGCTGGGGCTGGCTACCGGGCTGTGCGTGGCCCTGGGCGGCTGGATGCTGACCGCACTGGTGCTGCCGTATGTGGCGGCCTGGACGCGCCCGGACCAGGAGGCACGGCGCTGATGTGGGCTCGTGCACTGGCTGGCCTGCTCGCCGGCTTCTTCGTTGCTGCGGCCGCCGCCGGTCTGGTGGCGTGGCTGCCGCCGGGGCCGTGGCAGAGCGCCATCGTGGCCAGCATGATCGCCTTCATTCCGTTCTGGATGCTGGCCGCGCTGTGGGCCTTTGCCTTCCGCACCGGTACGCGCGCCTGGGCCTGGCTCAGCATCAGCGCCGTCGCCGGTTTTGCCCTGCTGTGGCTGCTGCGCCACTTCCATTGGGTGCAGTGAGGCCCGACCCATGAAACTCAGTTCGCTCACCCTGCGTACCTTCACCACCCTGCATACCTGGGTAGGCCTTGTGGCCGGCTTCGCCCTGTTCGTGGCCTTCTATGCCGGTGCCATCACCGTGTTCCACCACGACCTGCCGTTATGGCAGTCGCCGCAGGGCATGTCGCAACCGGCACAGACACTGGATGATGCCCAGCGTCTGCTCGATGGTGTGCTGGAAAAGCACCCGGATGCACGCAGGCACATCGGCATGACCTTCCCTGGTGCGGAAACGCCGCAGTCGGTGGCGTACTGGCAGAACGCGCAGGGCACCTGGCTGTTTGCCTGGACCGACCATGTCGATGGCAGCCCCACGCCGCCGCAGGCAGGGCTGGCCGAGCTCGTGAATGAGCTGCACTACACCCTGGGGCTGCCGGTAGCCGGTATCTATCTGATGGGCGTGGTGAGCCTGCTGTACGGCCTGGCGCTGTTTTCGGGCCTGGTGATTCACCTGCCCAAACTGCTGGGCGACCTGTTCGCGCTGCGCCCGGGGCGCAACTTCAAGCAGATGTGGCAGGACGCGCACAACGTGATCGGCGTGCTCAGCCTGCCATTCCATCTGCTGTTCGCGGTTACCGGTGCCCTGCTCTGCCTGGTGTTTCTGCAGCTGGCCGCACTGAATCCACTGATCTACGACGGCAAACTGATGGAAGCGCTACCGGCAGCGATGGACACCGCGCCGATCCGCGCCCCAGCCAATGAGGCCACGCGCCCGGGCAGCCTGGCCATGCTGCATGCGCGTTCGATCGCGGTCGCCAATGACATGGGCCAGGCCGAGTTCGAGCCGGCCTACCTGAAGCTGGCCAACGCCGGAGATGCCAACGCCACCATCGAGATCACCGGTGACGGCGGCAAGGCGTTGGGCCCGCTGGGCGCGGTGGCGATGGACGCCAACACCGGTGAGGTGCTGCATACCCAGTTGCCGGGGCAGCGTGATGCCAACCACGCCACGCTGGCGGCGGCCTATGCGCTACATTTCGGCGAGTTCGGCAACGGACTGGTGCCGTGGCTGTACTTCGCACTGGGACTGGGCGGTGCCTTCCTGTTCTATTCCGGCAACCTGCTGTGGATCGAATCGCGGCGCAAGCGCCGCCAGCAGGTCCAGGGCCGCGCGCAGATCAACATGGCACGGGCCACGGTGGGCGTGTGCATCGGCCTGTGCGTGGCGGTGTCGGCGGCGTTTGTGAGCGTGCAGCTGCTGGAGCACCTGGCCCCTGCGCAGGCTGACGCCGGCATGCGTTGGACCTGCTTCCTGGTATGGGGCGGCTGCGCCTTGTGGGCGGCCCTGCGCGCGCCAGCCAAGGCGGCGGTGGAGCTGCTATGGGCGGCGGCTATCGTCACCGCGCTGGTGCCGGTGGCGCACGGTGCGATGACCGGGCTGTGGCTGTGGACCAGCGCGCAGCACGGGTACTGGCCGCTGTTCTGGGTGGATGGGGTGGCCCTGGCGATGGCGGTCGGGTTTGCGGCGATGGCGCGGGCGACCCGCAAGCGCGCCCTGCATGGCGATCCGAACAGCGTCTGGGCGCGCAGCTGATACGCCCGTAGAGCCACGCCCTGCGTGGCTGCCCCGTCTGGACGCGGACCACGAAGCCACGCAGGGCGTGGCTCTACGACCGTTGCGCGCGCAGTTTCAGAATTCTTCAGACGCTTTTCCAGCACTTCAGGCGCATCGCTGGCGTAGTGGCCTCCTCACCCCAAGGAGTTCCACCCATGCATCGAACGCCCCTGTTCCGCCCCGCCCTGTGGCTGCTGCTCGCAACCGTTTTACCTCTTGCAGCTCGGGCCGCACCGCCAGCGCTGGACCCTGCCCCGCTGGCGGCCCTGGAAGCGGCCATCGCCAGCGATGACATCAAACAGGTGACCAGCGTGCTACTTGTGGCGGACGGGGCGGTCGTCTACGAGCGCTACTTCAACGGTGGCTCGCCAGAAACGCTGAACGATGTCCGCTCGGCCAGCAAGAGCGTGACCGCGATGCTGGTGGGCGCTGCCATCGGCGACGGCAGCCTGCCCGGCGTGCAGGCCCGGGTGTATGACTACTTTCCCGCGTTCACCCGCCAGCATCGGGTTGACCCGCGCCTGCGCGGCACCACCCTGGAAGACCTGCTGACCATGAGCAGCCTGTGGGAATGCGACGACGAGAACGCGTTCTCGGCGGGCAACGAGGAACGCATGTACGTCACCGAGAGGTGGCTCGACTTCACCCTGGCCCTGCCGGTCAAGGGTTTCGCGCCGTGGATGGCGCGACCGGAAGACAGCCCGCACGGGCGCGCGCATGCCTACTGCACCGCCAATTCGTTCGTGCTGGGTGCGGTGCTGGAGCGCGCCACCGGGCAAGCGCTGGCCGATTACGCGGCAAAAGTGCTTGAACAGCCGTTGGGCATTACCGAGCGTCACTGGAACCGCTCGCCAGAAGGCATCGGCATGGGCGGTGGCGGCACCCGCTACCGCAGCCGCGACCTGGCCCGACTGGGCGAGCTGGTGCTGGCCGGTGGCAACTGGCAGGGCCGGCAGTTGATTCCGGGCGATTACATCGCTGCCATGGTCAGCCCGCAGGCGAGTACCAACAACGGCAGTGACTACGGCTACCAGTGGTGGGGACTGAAGTTGCCGGTCGATGGACGCGAGCAGACGGTGTGGGCGATGTCGGGCAACGGCGGCAACTATGTGTTCGTGATGCCGGACAGGCACCTGGTAGCCGTGGTCACAAGCCGCGCCTACAACCGCAATTACGCCCACCCTCAGTCACGGCGGATTCTCACCGAATTCCTGCTGCCGGCGTTGCGCTGAGACCCCTCAAGTCGTCCGGGCGCCAGTCTGCTGCCAGCACCCGGGCGCGTTGCGCGGCCACGTCAGCGTCGATGGTGGCCAGCAGGCGCGTAAAGCCCGGCTCGGCGCGCAGCCGGATGAACAGCGGCGTGGTACGCAGCCACGTCGCGTCGCGGAATCCCATGGTGACGGCCTGCCGCAGGTCGGCCATCGCTGCATCTGTGTCGCCCTGCGCCTGATGCAGCAGTGCGCGCTCCAGTGCGGCGTCGGCCCAGCCATCGTCGGGCTGCGCCCGCAGCATCTGCAGGCGGGCGGCCACCCATTCCGACGACACTGGCGCGCTGCCGTACAGTCCCGCCAGGGTCTGCCCGAGGGACTGCTGGGGGCGCAGTTGCCTACTGCGCTCAAAGGCTTCGACAGCGCCGGCAGGGTCACCTTGCATCAGTTTCAGTTCGCCTTGCAGCCGCAGCAGCCCAGGATGGGGAGTGCCGCGCGCCAATGCTTGCATCAGTGCCGCCTCGGCACTCACCTGGTCGCCAGACAGGAGCAGACTGCGCGGCCAGGCGATGTTGGCGAATACGTTGTCCGGGTAAAGCTGGAAATTGCGCTGGTGACGCCGTGCGGCGGCATCGGTGAAGCCGAGAAGTTCCAGTTCCCGCGCGACCTGTACTTCGAGGAAGCGCACGCGCCCGGGTGCGCGCACCGCGAGGTTGTCCTGCAGCGCCTGCGCCAGATGCCCCTGCTCCTGGTACAGGTAGGCCAGCGATGCACGGGTCGCGTCGTCGTCCGGATCGCGCTGCAGCGCCTGACGGTAGTCGGCCGTGGCCTGTGCCATTTCGCCCAGGCAATCGTGCGCGTAGCCGCGCGCGGCGAAGGCCGCCGCGTCGTCCGGCGCACGCCGTAGCAGGTCGCTGGCCAACGTCAGCGCTTCTTCCGCGGACTGGCGTGGACCGTTGAACAGGCACCCCTCTGCCGCGAGCGCGCGCGCCAATCCGCGCCGGGCCATCATGGATTCCGGGTCGACCTGCAGCGCCTGACGGTAAAGCACGATGGCGCGCTGGTTGTTGCTGGCTTGGCCGATCCCCGCGTAGTGGTCGGCGCGCTGCAGCAGCGGCGATGCAGGGGATAGCGCTACGCGTTGCGGCCACACAACGACGGCGATGACGGCCACAGCGACGATGCCTGCGCCCGCCGCCCCCCACATCCACCGCCGCCGGCGACGAACAGTAAGCGTGTCCGCGTGTCCGAGCGTGACCGGTTCCGGCAGCGCGCACAGCTGATAGCCACGGCCACGCACCGAACGCACATAGCGCGGGCGGCGGCCGTCGTCGCCCAAGGCTTGACGCAGCAGTTTCACGCGCTGGCTGATCGCGTCCTCACCCACGACTGCCGGTGCCCATACGTCGCGCGCCAGAGTGTCGAAGCTCACGACTTCGGTGCCATGCGCCAACAGACAGTCCAGTAGCCGCCAGCTCAAGCCGGCCACCGGCAGCAGCACATCGGCTCGCCGCACCTGCTGGGCGCGGCGATCGATGTGCAGATCCAGCAGCTGGACGGTATCCATGGCGGCGGACGGGCAGGCTTCTGGGCGGCTTCGATGCGCAGGGTACAGCGCCCGGCAGAGTCGGTCGATAGACGACTGCCGATAACGGTGATCGGTGCATTGGCGCATGGGCCCTGCCTGGCAAACCTCTCCGATCCCCTGTCATGCGTTCCCGGGCGTTGAGCGTTTATCGGCGGTCGACTGTCGTCCGACCCTACCGCCGCACATCCCCATCCGTCCTGCTCGTCTCTCTCTCAGCGATACGGTGCGGACATTGCTTTGAGCAGGCTGCCTTCGTCATCATCGCCAGTCAGCTCCCACGTAAATACGCCACGCAGGTTCTGCGCCTTTGCGTAATCGGCGCGGATGCCGATCGATGCTTCATCCTCGTAGCTGATGAAGACCTTCTCGACCGGGTTGTACAGCCACGGTGCCTGTGCCACCGGGTGCCAGTGCCGCTCCCAGCCGGGCTTGCCCAGCAGCTCCGCACGGATACGCCGCCAATCGCCAGCGTCGGCCGGGGTGCTGTAGGGTTGATACAGCCCGTTGTTGGCATTGGCGGTCACGTTGAACCCACGCCCATAGAACGGCACGCCCAGCACCAGCTTGTGATTGGGCACACCGTGCTCGCGGTAGTAGCGCACGGCACCTTCCACGCTGTTCCAGCGACGCTGGGCAGGGTCCAGCGGATCTCCCGGCACCTCGCGCAGCGGCGCGTTGAAGGTGGCGACCTTCGAGAAGCCGGTGCCCATGTCGTAAGTCATCAGGTTGATGAAATCGAGCGACTGGCCCAGTTCTTTCAATTCATAGCTCAGCGCCGGATCGTAGGGCCCATCGGTCTGTACACGGCCGGCGGGCAGTGCTGCAGTGAGCTGACGATGCGGGCCCCCAAGCGCATCCAGCTGACGACGGAATTCCTGCACCAGCAAGGTCATGTTGTGGCGATCTTCGGGGCGGTCGGTGATCTCCAGTGGGCCGCCGTAGACCGGAAACTCCCAGTCGATGTCGACGCCGTCGAAGCTGCCGGCGTGCTGTTTGAAGAACAGGTCAATGCAGGAGGCCACGAAGCCCCGGCGGCTTTCTGCGGTCAGCGCGGCGTCAGAGAAACCACCCGCGTTCCAGCCGCCGATGGAGATCATGCTGCTGAGCTTCGGGTGCGCGCGTTTGAGCGCGGCCAGCGCCCTGAAGTGCCCTGGCGCGTTGGCATCCACCACGCACGCTCCATTCTCAATGCGGGCGAAGGCGTAGAACAGGTGGGTAAGCGTGTCCGCCGGGATGTTGGCGATGGGATAGCGTTCGGCGGAGCCGCCGGGATAGTAGGTGCCGATGACCTTTGGCGGTGGCTCGGCGGCCTGCAGCGGGATCGACGACAGCGAGAGGGCGAGGACGACCAGGGCGGACAGCGGCAATGCACGGAACATGGCGGACTCCACGAGATGCGAGGCAGGGTCGGTCGATAGACGACGATGTGCATGGATGCACGAGTGGTGCGCTCGCAGGAGCGAAAGAGCACCACCGCAGTGAAGTGTTCAACGCTCGGTAACGCATGACCTCCGGACGGAACAGCGGCGCTCCGTTCCGTGGTCATGCGCCAAAGAACGGATCACCGTTATCGTCGGTCGTCTATCGACCGACCCTACCAGTTCCAGGCCGTCTGTCCAATGTTGCATACGCCGGCCGTCCAGCCGCCCGTCCAACGCCCCATGCAACAGTTGTCCAGCCACCCATCCCATCGTCGCGGTGCGACGTGGCCAAAATGAAAAAACGGGCCGAAGCCCGTTTTCTCATTTCAGCAAGGACGCCAGCCGATTATTCGGCCGAAGCGCCTTCGCCTTCTTCCACGGCCTTCATGGACAGGCGGATGCGGCCCTGCTTGTCCACTTCCAGCACCTTGACCTTGACCACGTCGCCTTCCTTCAGCTTGTCGCCGACCTTCTCGACGCGCTCGCTGGAGATCTGCGAGACGTGGACCAGACCGTCCTTGCCCGGCAGGATGGTGACGAACGCACCGAAGTCCATGATCTTGGCGACCTTGCCTTCGTAGATACGGCCCGGCTCGACGTCCGAGGTGATCTGCTCGATACGCGACTTGGCAGCCTGGGCAGCGATGGCATTGACCGAGGCGATGACGATGGTGCCGTCGTCCTGGATGTCAATCTGGGTGCCGGTTTCCTTGGTGATGGCCTGGATGGTGGAACCACCCTTGCCGATCACTTCGCGGATCTTGTCCGGGTGGATCTTGATGGTCAGCAGGCGCGGCGCGTAGTCCGACAGCTCGGCACGCGGAGCGGTCAGGCCATGGGCCATTTCACCCAGGATGTGCAGGCGGCCAGCCTTGGCCTGCTGCAGTGCCTGCTTCATGATTTCTTCGGTGATGCCTTCGATCTTGATGTCCATCTGCAGGGCGGAGATGCCCTCAGCGGTACCGGCAACCTTGAAGTCCATGTCGCCCAGGTGATCTTCGTCACCCAGGATGTCGGACAGGACGACGAAGCGGTCGCCTTCCTTGACCAGACCCATGGCAATACCGGCAACCGGCGACTTCACCGGCACGCCGGCATCCATCAGGGCCAGCGACGAGCCGCAGACCGAGGCCATCGACGAGGAGCCGTTGGATTCGGTGATTTCCGAGACCACGCGGATGGTGTACGGGAAAGCTTCCAGCGACGGCATCACGGCCAGCACGCCGCGCTTGGCCAGACGGCCGTGGCCGATTTCACGACGCTTAGGCGCGCCGAAGCGGCCGCACTCGCCCACCGAGAACGGAGGGAAGTTGTAGTGGAACAGGAAGTTTTCCTTGTACTCACCGGCAACGGCGTCGATGACCTGGCCGTCACGGGCAGTGCCCAGGGTGATGGCCACGATGGCCTGGGTTTCGCCACGGGTGAACAGCGCCGAACCGTGGGTACGCGGCAGCACGCCGGTCTTCACGGTGATCGGGCGGACGGTGTCCAGGGCGCGGCCGTCGATGCGGATCTTGGTGTCCAGCACCGAGTCACGCATGGTGCGGTATTCCAGCTCACCAAATTCCTTGGCCAGCTCGGCACCGTTCCAGCCTTCAGCGGCCACGCGGCCAGCCAACGATTCGGTGACGTCCTTCTTGATCGCAGCGATGGCGTCGCGGCGCTGCAGCTTGTCGCGCACCTGGAAGGCTTCGCCCAGGCGCGGGCCGATGGCTTCCTTCAGTGCGCTGATCAGCACGTCGTTCTTCACCGGGGCAACCCAGGTCGACGGCTTGGTGCCGGCTTCCACGGTCAGCTCGTTGATGGCGTTGATGACCTTCTGCATTTCGCGGTGACCGAAGGTCACGGCACCCAGCATCACTTCTTCGGACAGCAGCGCGGCTTCGGATTCGACCATCAGCACGGCGTTGGAGGTACCGGCCACGACCAGTTCCAGCTCCGAGTCCTTCAGTTCGGTCACGGTCGGGTTGAGGATGTACTCACCGTTCTTGTAACCGACCTTGGCAGCGCCGATCGGGCCCATGAACGGGGTGCCGGCCAGCGACAGGGCGGCCGAGGCACCGATCAGGGCGGCGATGTCGCCGTCCACGTCCGGGTTCAGCGACATCACCGTGGCGATGATCTGCACTTCGTTACGGTAGTCTTCCGGGAACAGCGGACGGATCGGGCGGTCGATCAGACGCGAGATCAGGGTTTCCTTCTCGGTCGCGCGGCCTTCGCGCTTGAAGAAGCCACCCGGGATGCGGCCACCGGCGTAGAACTTTTCCTGATAATCAACGGTCAGCGGGAAGAAGTCCTGGCCTTCGCGCGCGCTCTTGGCGGCGACGGCAGTGACCAGCAGCACGGTGTCGTCCATCTTGACGATGACGGCACCACTGGCCTGACGGGCGATTTCGCCGGTTTCAAGCGTGACGGTGTGCTTGCCGTACTGGAAGGTTTTGGTGATTTTTGCCACGGGGGATTTCCTTGGATGATGCTGTCTGCGAATGGACCGCCGGCGACCCTTGCCGCCTGCGGGTGACCGGCTGTTCCGGTCCAGGCAATGTGATGCGGTACTACCAAAACAAAACCGCGGCGCATTCCTGCGCCGCGGTCGGGGTTCTTGCTTAGCGACGCAGGCCGAGCTTTTCGATCAGGGCCTTGTAACGCTCGACGTCCTTCTTCTTCAGGTAGTCGAGCAGGCTGCGGCGGCGGTTGACCATCTGCAGCAGGCCGCGACGGCTGTGGTGATCCTTCTTGTGGGTCTTGAAGTGGCCGGTCAGCAGTTCAATGCGGGCGGTCAGCAGGGCGACCTGGACTTCCGGGGAACCGGTGTCGGCGGCGCTGCGCTTGTTGTCTTCAATAACCTTCTGGGTGTCGATCGACATGTCTTTTTCTCTTTAGATGCGTGGCCCGCAGAAACGCCCCTGTGGCGTACCGCGCGACTCGCCGTGAACGAAAGTGTGAACCCGCAGATGCGGGCCTGCCTTGAAAAGGCCGCGAAATTGTAACGGTCGGGGGCTCCAGGGACAAGCACCAGGTGCGTCAGGTCACAGGTTGAAGCGCCGCTGCGGGGCCAACAGACCGGCCTCGTCCACCTGGCCGAGGCCCTGGATCCGGCCCTCCGGCCCGTACACGGCCACCCCGCCCTGCGCCCAGTCCGGGTTGCGCAGGCGCTGCCCCATGCAGAAGCGGCGCGCCTGTTCAGCATCCAGTTCAATGCGCGGATAATGCGCCAGCCCTTCCGCCAGCGGCAGCAGCAGGGCCTCCATGGCGGCCTCATCACCTCCCTCCACCAGCTGCCGCAGGGTGTCGAGTGTGACCATCGGCGCGTCGCGGAAGGGGTCCACCCACAGCCGCCGCAGGCCGGCGATATGCGCGCCGCAACCCAGGGTTTCGCCCAGGTCACGCGCAATGCTGCGGATGTAGGTCCCTGAACCGCAGGTCACGCGAATACTCAACCGTGTCGGCTGCCGGTCCAGCACCTCGATCGCGTGTACCTCGACCTCGCGCTCAGGGGCCTCAATGGCATCCCCGCGGCGGGCCTTCACATACAGCGGCTCGCCCCCCTGCTTGAGTGCCGAGTAGATCGGTGCGCGTTGTCGTATACGACCCCTCAACGGGTCCAACGCCGCATCCAGCTGCTCCCGCGAGATCACAGGCACCGGACGCTCGCGCAGCACGGTGCCGTCTGAATCGTCGGTGTCGGTGGTCTGACCGAGCACGATGTCGGCGTCATAGGCTTTGGCTGACCCCAGCAGCAGGCCGGCGATCTTGGTCGCCTCGCCGAAGCACAGCGGCAGCAGGCCGGTGGCCAGCGGATCCAGGCTGCCGGTATGGCCGCCCTTCTCGGCGCGGAACAGGCGGCGGGCCACCTGCAGCGCGGCGTTGGAACTCATGCCGGTCGGCTTGTCGAGCAGCAGGATGCCGTCCAGGCGGCGGAACGTAATTCGATTCATGGAATAGGTGCAATACAAGAACGCCGGGCGGTGCCCGGCGTGGAATCAGTTTTCTTCGTCTTCCGCCTTGCGGCTCTTTTCCGCCGCAACGGTGTCCGGCAGGTCGCGCAGCAGGTTGTCGATATGCTCACCGCGGTCGACCGAATCGTCGTAGTGGAAGTGCAGCTCCGGCACATGGCGCAGCTTCATCGCACGCGCCAGCTCCATACGCAGGCCCCAGGCAATTTCCTTCAGGCCCTTGACCGCTTCGGCCGAACGTTCCGGCATCAGTGCGGTGACGAAGACTTTGGCATGTGCCATGTCACGGGTGATTTCCACGTCCGAAACACTTACCGACGGCAGGCCGTGTTCGCGCACCGCGTTGTGCACGAGGGTTCCCAGTTCACGGCGGAGCTGGGCGGAAACACGGTCAGTTCGATGGAAGGTTTTGGGCACAGGAAGCTCTTGATTCTAGGGCCGCCCGACCAACGATCGGGCGCTACCGGGGATACATGTCCGACCCAACAGCGGGCCGGCTTTCGCGGCAGGGCCCGACCGTTGGTCGGGCCCCGGGGCATTACAGGGTACGCGGCACTTCGATACGTTCGAAGCATTCGATCTGGTCGCCGGCCTTGACGTCGTTGTAGGCCTTCACGCCGATACCGCATTCGGTGCCGTTGCGAACCTCGTCGACGTTCTCCTTGAAGCGACGCAGCGATTCCAGCTCACCTTCGAACACCACCACGCTGTCGCGCAGGACGCGGATCGGCTTGCTGCGCTTGACCACACCTTCGATGACCATACAGCCGGCCACCGCACCGAACTTCGAACTGCGGAACACATCGCGGACCTGGGCGATACCGATGATCTCTTCGCGGATTTCCACGCCGAGCAGACCGGAGGCCACCTGCTTCACCTGATCGATCACGTCATAGATGATCGAGAAGTAACGCAGGTCCACGCCATTGGCTTCGATGATGCGACGCGCCGAGGCGTCGGCACGCACGTTGAAGCCGATCACGGTGGCCTTGGACGCCACGGCGGAGTTGGCGTCGGACTCGGTGATGCCGCCCACGCCGGAGTGGATCACGTTGATGCGGATGTCTTCGTTGGACAGCGCGACCAGCGACTGGCTCAGGGCCTGCACCGAACCCTGCACGTCAGCCTTGATCACCAGGTTCAGCACCTGCTGGCCGTCACCCTTGCCCAGCTGGGCCATGATGTCTTCCATGCGGCTGCCGGCCGACTGCACCAGGCGCGATTCACGACGCTTGGTTTCGCGCTGCTGCGCGACGTCCTTGGCCAGACGCTCGTCGTCGACGACCACGAAGTCATCGCCGGCATCCGGCACGCCGGACAGACCCAGCACCTGCACCGGAATCGACGGGCCGGCGCTGTCAGGCTGCTTGCCGGTTTCGTCGAACAGCGCACGCACGCGGCCATACTGGATGCCGCACACCAGGTAGTCGCCCTTCTTGAGCTGGCCCTGCTGCACCAGCACGGTGGCGATCGGCCCACGGCCCTTGTCCAGCGAGGACTCGATGACCACGCCGCTGGCGCGGCCCTCGGCCACCGCCTTCAGTTCCAGCAGTTCGGCCTGGATCGAAATGGCGTCGAGCAGGTTGTCGATGCCGGTACCGGCCTTGGCGGAAATCTCCACCATCTGGATGTCACCACCGAAGTCTTCGGCGACGACCTGCTCACCGAGCAGCTCGTTCTTGACCCGCATCGGGTCGGCACCGGACTTGTCGATCTTGTTGATCGCCACGATCAGCGGCACACCCGCCGAACGCGCGTGCTGGATGGCTTCCTTGGTCTGCGGCATGACACCGTCGTCGGCCGCCACCACCAGCACCACGATGTCGGTCAGCTTGGCACCACGGGCACGCATCGAGGTAAACGCGGCGTGGCCCGGGGTATCCAGGAAGCTGATCACGCCCTTCGGCGTTTCCACGTGGTACGCACCGATATGCTGGGTGATGCCGCCGGCTTCGCCACCGGCGACCTTGGTGCGGCGGATGTAATCCAGCAGCGAGGTCTTGCCGTGATCGACGTGACCCATGATGGTCACCACCGGCGGACGCTGCACGGCATCGCCCTGCGCGCTGTCGGTGGCGGCCAGCAGCGCGTCTTCGGCGTCATTGCTGTCTGCACGCACGGCCTTGTGGCCGAGTTCTTCGGTCACCAGGGCGGCGGTATCGTGGTCGATGGTCTGGGTGATGGTGGCCATCACGCCCATCTTGAACAGCGCCTTCACCACTTCGCCGCCCTTCAGGGCCAGCTTCTGGGCCAGATCGGCCACGGTGATGGTTTCGCCGATGGCGACTTCACGCACGACCGGCGCGGTCGGACGCTCGAAGCCATGGCTGCCCGAGCCGCCACGCGACTGCTCGTTTCCACGACGGCCCTGCTGACCACGTGCGGCCGGACGGCCACGCGAGTTGCTGTTGTTGCCACGGCGGGCACGATCGGCGGCCGACAGGTGCAGCTGGCCGGCGAAACGGTTGCCACCGTCGTCGTCGCGCTTGTTGCCGCCACGGTCATTGCCACCACGGTCGTTGCCGCGGTTGCCACGGTCGTCACTGCGCGGAGCCGGACGCGACGGCGCAGCAGCAGCCGGGGCCGGGCGTGCGGCACGCGCAGGTGCTTCGGCGGCCGGGGTCGGTTCGGCCTTGGCGACGGGCGCGTTGCGCGCCGCTTCAGCGGCGGCTTCGGCAGCCTTGCGTTCGGCTTCGACGCGATCCTTTTCAGCCTGCTCTTCCTGGCGCTTGCGGGCGATTTCCTCGTCGCGCAGGCGGTCCTTCTCGGCCAGGGCACGCTGCTCGTCCAGATTGCGCTGGCGGGATTCCTCCAGCTTGCGCAGGATGTCGGCACGCTCCTCATCCGGCGTCATCGCCTTGCCACTGGCGTCCTTGGCGTAGGTGCGCTTCTGGCGGACTTCGACGTTGACGGTGGTCTTGCTGCGACCGGCGCTGACCGTCACTTCCTGCAGCTTGCGACGGTTCAAGGTGATCTTCCTGGCCGCTTCGTCAGCGTTTTCGGCCGGCGTTTCCGCCTTGCCGTGCGAACGACGAAGGAAGCCCAGGAGCTTCACCTTTTCGGTGCTGGTCACGACCTGGTCGGGACCGCTGAACTTCATGCCGGCACCGGCAAGCTGTTCAAGCAGTTTCTCGACCGGCGTGTTGACCAGTTCGGCGAGCTTGCGGATGGTGGTTTGCTGCGACATTCGGATCCTATGATCTGGTTGGCGCGCCTCCGAAACGGACGAAGGCAGCGCGGAGTCTAAGCCCTGAGCGGGTCAGGGCACTGTTCATCGCTGGCTCATTCGCCGCGCTCCAGGCGGGCGATCTCCTCGGCTCGGGCGGCCATCACCAGGGCGGCGGCGCGCTCCTGGTCCATGCCTTCGATGCCGAACTCGAGGATCTCGTCGGCCGCCAGGTCCGACAGGTCCTCACTGGTGCGCACGCCATGGCCGGCCAGGGCGTAGGCGGTCGCCTCGTCCATGCCGTCCAGGTCGAGCAGGTCGGCGGCCGGCAGGCCGTCTTCCAGTCCCTCTTCCACCGCCAGCGCTTCATTCAGCAGCGCGTCGCGGGCACGGGCACGCAGTTCTTCCACGATGTCTTCGTCGAAGCCTTCCACGGCCAGCAGTTCGCCGACCGGCACGTAGGCGATTTCCTCCACCGTGTTGAAGCCTTCGGTGACCAGGATGGCGGCGATTTCCTCGTCCACTTCCAGCTTGTCCATGAACAGCTGGCGGGCCACGCCCTGTTCAGCTTCCGACTTGGCGGTCACCTGGTCCTGGGTCATCACGTTGAGCTGCCAGCCGGTCAGGCGGCTGGCCAGACGCACGTTCTGGCCACCCTTGCCGATGGCCTGGGCCAGGCGCTCTTCGGCCACGGCCAGATCCATCGAGTGCTTTTCCTCATCGACGATGATCGACTGCACTTCGGCCGGAGCCATGGCGTTGATGACGAAGTTGGCCGGGTTGTCGTTCCACAGCACGATGTCCACGCGCTCGCCATTGAGCTCGTTGGACACGGCCTGCACGCGCGAACCGCGCATGCCGATACAGGCACCGATGGGATCGGTGCGGGCGTCGTGGGCCAGCACGGCGATCTTGGCGCGGTCGCCCGGATCGCGGGCACAGGCCTTGATTTCCACCAGACCCTGGCCGACTTCCGGCACTTCCAGCTTGAACAGCTCGATCATGAATTCCGGTGCGGCGCGGCTGATGAACAGCTGCGGGCCACGCGGTTCCGAACGCACTTCGGCGAGGTAACCGCGCACGCGGTCGCCGGCGCGCAGCACGTCGCGCGGAATGCCCTTGTCCTTCGGAATGAAGGCCTCGGCGTTGCCGCCCAGGTCCACATAGATGTTGCCGCGCTCGGCGCGCTTGACCACACCGGTGACCAGCTCGCCCACGCGGTCCTTCCAGGCGTCCACGACCTGCTGGCGCTCGGCTTCGCGCACGCGCTGGACGATGACCTGCTTGGCGGCCTGCGCTGCAATGCGGCCGAAGTCCGGGTTTTCGATCTGTTCTTCGATGTAGTCGCCCACTTCCACGCCGTCGGCTTCGTCAACCGCGTCCATCAGACGGATCTGACGGTCCGGCGATTCCATCACGACGTCATCGGCCACCACTTCCCAGCGGCGGAAGGTTTCGTAGGTGCCGTCCTTGTGGTCGATCGACACACGGGCCAGCACTTCCTGGTCCGGGTAACGCTTCTTCGCGGCCGAAGCCAGTGCGGCTTCGATGGCCTCGAAGATCACTTCCCGCGGCACGCCCTTTTCATTGGCGACCGCATCCACTACCAGCAAAAGTTCCTTGCTCATCGGCTGCTTACTCCGCGCGCGGCTTCTTGGCCGCCGGCTTGTTGGTTGGTTTCTTGCTCGCCTTGTCACCCTGCTTGGGTGCCGGGCCAGTCGGCTTGCTCGGAGCCAGGCCAAGGGCGGCCCAGTCCGGCATGATGCGTGCCTTGTCGATGTTCTCGACATCGGCGGTGAACTGGAAGTTGTCGACCTGGAAGGTGACCGTGCCCTGCTCTGCGTCCACGGCGAGAATCTCGCCCTGCAGGCGACGACGGCCGTCCTGCGGCAGCTTCAGGGTGACCTTGGCCGATTCGCCAATGGCGCGCTCGAACTGTTCCAGCGTGAACAGCGGGCGATCCACGCCCGGCGAAGACACTTCCAGGGTGTAATTGGCGCTGATGGGGTCTTCCACATCCAGCTGCGCGGACACTTCACGGCTCACGCGCTCGCAGTCGTCGATGTTGACGATGCGGTCGGGCTGTTCGGCCACCGGCACATCGATGTACAGGCGCAGGGTGGCACCCCCGGGCGCGGTGAGATATTCCACGCCCAGCAGCTCCAGGCCCAGCGACTCAACGGTGGGGCCGAGCAGGTTCGCGATTTCAGTTGCCTTGTCGCTCACGTTCCGCCTTGATTCGTAAGAAAATATGGATCCGGCTGACCCGTTTCCGGAAACGATAAAGGGCCCGCTGGGCCCCTTGTCCGGTACAACGCCGGTTCTGCTGGAATCCGGCAGCAACAGCGCAGGTGCGCGATGTTGCAAGCCCAGCTGACCGGGGGGTCACGACTACCTGAGGGGAAGTCGCACGGCCCGGAAGCCGGTCGCGGCCCGGGCCACATTCCGGGGAATGGGTCCAGTCAGGTAGTCCGCTAAGTCGCTGATGATAGCGGGTGCACCGCTCTGGTGCAATGGGCCACCCTGGCCAGCAGACAGGTTCACCAGCGTGCCCGCACGCCGAGCACGGCATTCCAGGCCTCCCAGCCCTCACCGTGGATGCGCCCTTGCCAGTAGCCCTCTGCATACATATCCCATCGCGCGCCAAGCCGCGCATCCATGCCGAGGCCGGCACGCCAGGCCTGCCCATAACGGTCGGTGCGGAAGATGACGCCCCCCACCTCCAGTTGCCCGCCCTCCTCCAGTCCATGCAGATAGTCCAGCCGCAGCCAAGGCCGCCAGTCGCCTGCCGACAGACCGGCTGTTCCGCCCCGGAACAGGCGCACGCCCAGTCGCCCCAGCCCCGCAGACTCGCGGCGACCGGCCACGTGCAGTCCCTCGCTGTCGCTGAACGGATCCACTTCGACCTGCTGCCAGGCCAGCTGCAGCTGCGGTTCCAGCCCCCAGCGCGAGTCGCCCACCCTGAACGGCCAACCGGTCTCTACCGAAACCAGCCAGCGGCTGCCACGGGGACGCGCCACTTCCATCACCTGCCCGCCCTCCAGATCACGCTCGACCAGCGCGCGCTTGCGCCCTTTGATGGCCCCGTAACCCACCTGCAGGTCCACGTAGGCACCTGTGGCATCCATCCAGGTGCCCAGCAGCGACCAGGTGCGGGTGTCAGTACGCAGCTCGGCCGCCGCGTCGCGCAGCTCCGGCGTCTGCTCGGCGCGGCCCAGAGTCAGCGCCGCGCCGATGCGCCAGATGCCCCGGCCGGATGAGGGCACCACGGCGGTGCCGCCCAGCTGCACGGCCTGGTAATCCTGCTCCAGCGAATAACCGTACTCCGCGAAGGACAGATGAGGCGCATAGCGGGCGCGCCCGCCGTGTACGCGGACGAAGGCCTCACTGCCCTGTGTGGCATCCTCGGCGTCGTCACTGCGACGGATTTCACCCAACCGGCGGTGCAGATTGTCCAGGTCATCCCAGCCCGTGCTCATCACGCCATTGAGCATGGCCAGGTAGCCCGGCACCTGTGGGGCGAGTTCGTAACGGCCGTCGTCGTCGCCTTCCCCGCCACTGGCCCCACCGCCGCTGCCGGTGCCCGTTCCTCCGCCGCCCGTTCCTCCGCCGCCCGTTCCTCCACCGCCTGGTCCGCCGCCGCTTCCCCCGCCACCCGTGCCGCCGCCTCCACCACCGCCACCTCCACTGCCTCCATCCCCACCCCCGGGCAGATCGATGTCGCCCGGCGGTACCGGTATGGCGGTTTCGAAGCCACGCTGCAGGCGGTAATCCCAATAAGCCTCAGGATTGCCGACCAGATTCTGCGCGGGCGACGCAGCACCGTTGGCCGCGCCCGGGCCATAGGCGTACAGGCGGTAACGATAGGGCGAACCGCCCGTGACATAGGCACGGCTGGGCAGGAACGTCGTCGCTGTGGACTGACCCGACACCTGGATCAGCGACACGCCCCCGTCCGGCCCACGAAGGGGCGCAGCGGCGGCGGCCGCGATACCGGTGGAGGTAGCGCTGATGGTCACCACGGTAACGCCACTGGCATCGCCACGCACCAGCAGCCGGTCGGCCCGCTGGCTCGCTAATGGCCCTTGGTTGGCAAGGTTGACCGAGGCGCCGAGTTGCAGCCGGCCCAGGCCGTGATAGTCACCCGACACCTGCAGCACATTGCCGAAGCGCTGCCCATCGGTGAGGGCGAGTGTGCCGCGATTATCCAGGCTGCCTGCAATGTCCAGCCGGCCGATTGACGGCGACCAGGTGGGCAGCCCGGCTCCCACTGCCAGCGTGCCCTCGTTGGACACGGCGGCTTCGATACGGCTGTCAAAAGCAGCCAGCACCGTACCCGAGGCAACATCTACCGTGTTTCCGACCAGCACGGCGGTGTCCACGCCCGGCGCGCCCAGCCACAGCTGCCCACCGCTGACGGTGGTGGCAGTGGCCTCGGTACGGCCCAGCAGGCTCCAGCGCTGCGCGTCGACATTCAACGTGGCGAACTGCAGAAAGTCGTTGCCGGCAACGCCCTGCCCATGCAACACGATATGGCTGCTGCCGGCACCGTAGGCCGCCCCGATCAGCAGCGCACCGCTGTCCTGGGTGAGCATGCCGTTGCCGGTTTCAAAGCGCAGCGACCAGTCGCCTCCCTGGATCAGACCCGTATTGTTGATGGCGGCGGTGCCATTGGTCATGCTCACACCGGTGGTTGCGCCACGAATGGCCGCGCCGGACTGGTTGTTCACGGTGCCACCGGAGTTGGTCGCCACTCCCACGCCCGCACTGGCCTGGACGTTGCCCGCATTGGTCAGGGTGACACTGCCATTGACCAGGTTCACGCCGTAGGTGGTGCCCAGCACGCTGGCCGTGCCGGCATTGACGACCTCGCCACTGCCGCCCTCCAGATGCAGCCCTTCACCGCTGCTGGCCTGGATCAGGCCGGCGTTGACCAGTCCGTTGCTGCTGTTGATCAGGCGCACGCCATAGCTGCCGCCACGCACCTCCGCACCTGCCGCGTTGAGCAGAAAGCCCCCGGCGCGCAGTTCGATTCCCGGACCGTTGGTGGCGACAATGCGACCTTCGTTGACGACGGTTGCGGCCGCGTTGATCGCGGTCAGCCCGCCGCCAATACCCTGCACTCGCCCTGCGGCACGGTTGGTGAAGCTCTCGCCATTCTGCAGGCGCACGCTGAAGGTATTGGCGTCATTGCTGATCAACTGGCCGGCGCTGTCCACGGTCCAGCGAAAGTTCTGGCCGACCAGCGCTTCGCCATTGGCGGTGTTTACCGTGGCTGCGGCGGTGATTTCAGCGGTGGCGGCGTTCGAACCGGGCTCGCTGTCCAGATTGACGGTGCTGGAACGCGGACCGTCCACCACCACCTGGGCGAGCGCCGGCCAGGGCATGGCGAGAACGACAGCCGCTACGGCCCGTGTCAGAGGGACAATCCGGAGGCCGCGTGCGGCGATCTGCTGCGGGCGCTGCCTGCGCATGCACGTTCTCCAAGCGGGAGGCTTCGATTGCAGCGGGGCGGGGGTCAATGCGCGATGAAATCAGCGCGGAAGCCGATCACAGTTCAGTACAAACCAGTAGAAGTACTGACGAGGGCGCTTCATTTCGATGAGAGACCTCAAATTGAGATGCCCTAACCCGATCCGCCGTCATCCGACGTTAGCGTACCTGCTCTGAGTGAGAAAATTGGCTTAGAGCGGAAAGCCGTCCATCGCTAGAGCAACCTTGATGTAGTCATCGGCGGGGTCGCGGCTGGCCATCAGCCATTCAACTTCCGCAAGATCAGCCGGCACGCGTCTACTCGCCTCGATCAGGAACGCTTTTGAATAGGGCCTCTGCCTGTAGTAGTGCCGAGTGACTTTGTCGCTGAATCGCACCTCTTTGGCCGCCCTCGGGGCGGTGGTTTGCACGCGCGGCGGCGGCTGCCGATGCGCGGACGTGCCGGGCGTCCGCGAGCGCGCCAGGGGCGACTGACCAAGGCGACTCGACAATATAGACGGTGTTGCGGAGCGACGCCCCCGCGCAGACGCCCCCTGAAAGCGCCCGCCTGTAAAATCCAGCGTAGGCGCTGGACGCATTACCTGCAGGCGAGGCAGCGTCGCAGCCCCTTTCCGCCCGAGGGAAACACTGGAGGGCGGCATGAAGCGATGCAGCATTGGGCTGAAAGGCTGGATCGGCCGGGACAGGACGCATGCCAGCGCAGGAGCCAGCGCCGCGACGGCTACTGCCAGTCCGGCACCCGCTACGCCCAGCAATACCGCCGCCCCACTACGGTCACCAGCCTGCTCCGCAGCGATCGCTGCGCCACCCGCCGCCCCCATTACTACCATCGCCGCCAAGCCACCGCCCACCCAGATTGCAAACCTGCCGGAAGGATCCAGACGGTTGATCGGGTCACCATTGCAGTAGGCGTAGGCGTTGAGCCCCCCCGCGCCGAACGGACTCAGCCGGTCGGGGCTGTGGAACCGAATTGCGACAGGCGAGTAGACGCGCAAGCCGCCTCCAAGATGCAGGGCGCGCGTTAAGGGTTCGAGCAACTCGCCGTTGTAGCCGAGCCCCCTGCGGACTTCCGCCATTCTTCACCTCTCGACAATAGTGTGTCGCGCACCTGCTGCATCAGAGCACAGCCGCCGCTTGACGAGCTGGCCGGCCAGCATGGGACACTGCCGCGCTACATCGAACGCCTCATCGTCGTTCACCCTGGCGATTTCCGCGAACAGAGCGTGCTGCTTCAGAGGCGGCAACACGAGTTGCAGGACCGCGGAGCGATCCCGAATTACTTCCCGGTGTCCGTTGAGGCAGGAACCATCGCCACCCGCTTTCCGTTCGATACGACCTCGGACCGGTCGCATAAAGCAGACCATCAAAACCGTACGTCGGGACGCCCAGGTGATTGGCCATGCCCTGGCCCATCGACAATCCGCGAATCCCCGGCCCCGAAACCTGTGCCGGTGCCGCGCCATAGCAGATCTGCAACTGCAGTCGATCTATACGCTTTCCCGGCGCAAGGTCACGCGCGACACGCGAGAGCTCTTCTGGGCCGACATGCCGGGTACCGACCTGGGCAGTGCCCGGCCCACCATGCGCACGGAGTGTGTAATCCCTCCCTTTGCCGCGGAAAAGGTGCACCTCCCCAACCTTGAAGAAATCACCTCGCGATGAAGGAGGAGAAACAGACTTCGTGGCCGCGATTTTCGAGAAGACGTGGGCCACACCTGCCATGGCAGCGACGGCCAAGGCCCCTCCCGCGATCGCAGCAAATACAACACGCGCTCTGTGATCTTCCAGCAGGTGGGAAGCTCCGGCTGCCATTCCTGAAGCGAACCCCAAGATTAGAGCGCCAACAGCAAGGTACTGTGCGAAATGGCCCGTAGGATCAAAGAAGTTGACAGGACTGAGGCGAGCGTATGCGTACCCATTGACGCCTCCCTCCTGAAAGGGACTTAGGCTGTCGGAACCGTGAAAACGCATAAGCGCAGGACTGAACGCACGGTAGCCATTGCCAAGAATCTGCCAACCCGCTTCGGCCTCGTGCAGCTCGCCGTTATAGCCCACGCGCCCACGGTGGCGCGCGCTGTCGCGCAACGTGATTGGCATGCGGATGTACCCTGTCTGCTGGTGATGCAGAAGTCGCCCCCGACGCACTTACGCTGCTTCACACCGGGTTAGAGGGGCGTGAAGAGCAGCCGGGCACAGCCCGATGCCGCGCGTTGCACCTCGCAGCCGCAGTGAAGGCTCACATCAACGCTGCCCATGAAGACGCGATTCAACTCGCGGTTACGTACGGCAGTGGCCTCTTTCTGGAGCCCGGTCTGAGGCCGAAACCTTACCGCCCCCTACAGCGAGCGCCCCGGCGGTCAGAACTCCCGCCAGCGCAGGCACTGCCCAATGTCCACTGGCGTCCAGGTAGGCGACGGGGTTTGCACCACCGTACACATATGCATTGATGCCGCCGTCATCAAACGGGCTCAGGCTGTCCGCACTGTAGTAGCGCTGCAACGCAGGGCCATAGATGCGATAGCCTTTTCCGAGAATCTGCCAGCTTGTGGCAGGCTCGTGCAGTTGGCCGTTGTAGCCGACGCAGGATCGCGCTGGATCGTCAGGATTTGGAGGCACGGACACTCCCTCCAAAAATATGGCTGCACGCGTGGTGCCCCCGACACGGCTACGCTGCTTCAGTTGGCGTTAGCGCGGCATGAAGAGCAGGCGGTCAACGTCTGGCACCACGGGGCTTTGCACGCAGGCACTTGAAGATTGGCGTCATCGTCGCGTGTAGTGAAGGCGATTGATCTCACGGTTACGAATGGCGGTCGCCTCTTTCTGGACACCGGTTTCTGGCCGGAACCTCACCTTCGACCCGCCTAACGTTATTCCCAGAATACTGTGGTAGAGCGGTCGACCTGCATACGCCGTAACGGGTTGACCAGTAGCATTGGCCACCACCTGTCCCTGAGGCGCAACCCCATTGGCGCTATAGCAGGACCGGAGTTTGATTGGCTTGTTGCCAACGCCCTTTTGCTTGAGCAGCTCAGAAAACTCCGTGCCGTCCAGCCCCGACTTCCCCACTGCGGTCACGGCTGTATTTCCGTGCACAAGCACCTCATCTTTGTGCTTGCCCCTTCGAATAAACAACTCACCCACCTTCGGCCACCGATTCCGCAGATACAAGGCGCGCAAGCCTCCTGCAATTGCGCCAGCCGCAAGCACGCCTGCTACAGCTCCCAGTATGTCAGCTTGCGAACGATCGTCAGTCACCCTGCTGGCCACCGCCGCCGCACCTAAAGCAAGTGCGCCGGCTGCCATTGCCGCGGTCAGAATAGGCAGTACCGGCAGTGCGCGATGCCCACTCGGGTCCTGGTAATTGATTGGATCGCCTGCAACGAAGGCATAACCATTGCGCCCGCCCACCTCATATGGACTGAGATTGTCAGGACCATGGAACCGCATCAGAACCGGGCAGTAGATTCGGTAGCCATTGCCAAGAACCTGCCAGCCATCGGTCTGCTCATGCAGTTCGCCGTTGAATCCAATGCGCGTGACGGACGCCCTGCGCGCGCGCAAGGTGGATGACATGTGCGGCCCTCAGGTTGCAGCCAATGCAGGTGTCGCCCCCGACGCAATTACGCTGCTTCACTGACGGTTAGATGGCTGTGAAGAGCAGCCGGGCAAGCCCGGCTCTACGAAGAGCGGGCAACGAGGCGACGCGGAAGATGCGCGCGCACCGAGGCAGGGACGCAATGGCCGGCCCAAGGGCGGCCAGGAAAATGCGCGCGAGCGACGGGCAACAAAAAAGGCGACCCGCTTCCGGATCGCCTTTTCGTCTACTGCATCTGCATTGCAGATTGAGTTGGTAGCGGGGGCAGGATTTGAACCTGCGACCTTCGGGTTATGAGCCCGACGAGCTGCCAGACTGCTCCACCCCGCAGCAGAAGCGGAATTTTAGACCGGTTTTTCCAACATCGCAAGCCCTAAGGGCTAGATGACAAGTATTTTGTATTTGGAGTATCTGCGATAGGACTTCGACACCGCCTCCGACATGCTCTGCCGCCGGATATTCTTCACGAGCACCGGCGGTGGAGCGCCCGTCCGACGAGGCAAACCGCCACCTGCCTGCGACCCGGGGCTTGCGGCCACTGCTGGCACCGTCAATGACGTAGATTCCTGCGAAGCCCGTGAACCTGTGGAAAGCCTACGTGGTGTGACCAACCTCGACTCGACCCCGGAAGTCGTCGGCGTGATGGGGGCAGGGCTCAGCGGGGGAGCACTAGGCGACATCGGCGACTCAATCAGGTCAGGCCGGATCGAGATGTCTGTCTGCGTTTCCATATCCCTGACTTTGATGATCTGAGGGTGCGTCTCCGGATTCGGCGGCGGGGGCTTCTTGGTCAATTTGTGGTGCACATACTTTCCTGCGATTGCCGATACGGTGAGACCCGTCATGATCCCGAGTACCGCAAACATCCGCTGATTGTCGTCCTTGGTCGACACCGCCACGCCAGCGGCGGCAAGCGCTCCGGTAAGGCCGGTAAAGATGGCCGCGATGGCCATCATCTTCCAGACCCGCCCACTTGGATCGGTTCGATTCACCGGTTCGCAACCGCAGTACGCATACGCGTTGATGCCGCCCCGAGCAAAGGGACTAAGCTCGTCGGGGCTGTGAAAGCGCATCAGCACAGGGTTATGGATGCGACGCCCATTGCCTAGTGCCTGCCAGGCACCGAAGGGTTCGTGCAGTTGGCCGTTGAAGCCCATGCGCGCGGAAGCCTGCGCGCGGGCGCTTGAGGTGACGTGCATGGTGCCCCCCTTCCAATTGTGATGTTGCAGATGTTGCCCCTGGGCATCACGCTGCGGTAGCCGGCGTTAGTTGGTCGTGAACGGCAGCCGGGCAAGCCCGGCTCTACGGGTACCGTGACATTCCGGCGTTACGGCGTTACGGCGTTCCCGTGGCCGTCGCGCGCAAACAAAAAAAGCGACCCGTTGCGGGGTCGCCTTTTTTGTTTCTTGGTAGCGGGGGCAGGATTTGAACCTGCGACCTTCGGGTTATGAGCCCGACGAGCTGCCAGACTGCTCCACCCCGCATCAGAAGCGGATGAGCTGGAACCCAGAGATTCCCAAAGCAACGATCTTCTGGCGAAACCGCTGCAGCAACAACTCAGGAAACGAATATTACACGATTTGTGCAGTTTTGTATCGTTTTTTATGCAAGATGTGCAAACGCCTGCTGGCACCAGACCATGATCGGGTTCCAGGCGAAGCCCAGGGCCAGCAGGGCCAGGGCGTTCACGCCCAGTACCACGCCCAGCACGCGGTCGTTATGGGCCGGCAGCGGCTCGCCCACCGGCTCATCGAAGTACATGACCTTGATGACGCGCAGGTAGTAGAAGCAGCCGACCACGGCGCACAGCACGCCCAGGAGGGCCAGCCACAGCAGGCCGCCGTCGACGGCGGCACCGAGCACGGCCAGCTTGGTCCAGAAGCCCAGGAACGGCGGAATGCCAGCCATCGAGGCCATGATGCACAGGACCAGCCCGGCCATCCACGGGTTGCGGGCGTTCAGGCCCTTGAAGTCTTCGATCTTCTCGGCCTCAAAGCCGTTGCGCGACAGCGCGATGATCGCACCGAAGCCGGCGGTCGACATGATGGCGTAGCTCAGGGCGTAGAACAGCGCCGCCGAGTAGCCGCGCTCGCCACCACCGGCAATGCCCAGCAACAGGAAGCCGATGTGCGAAACGGTGGAGTACGCCAGCATGCGCTTCAGGTTGCTCTGCGCGATGGCCATCAGGTTACCGATCACCAGCGACAGTGCAGCCAGGCCACCGATCAGGATCTTCCACTCGGCCGCCAGCGGGCCGACGCCCACTTCCAGCAGGCGGTAGGCCATGCCGAACGCAGCCAGCTTCGGTGCGGAGCTGATGAACAGCGCGACCGGTGCCGGGGCACCCTGGTACACGTCCGGCAGCCACATGTGGAACGGCGCGGCACCCAGCTTGAAAGCGACGCCGGCAATCATGAACACCACGCCGGTCAGCAGCAGCACGCGCTCTTCGGTGTGGGCGATGGATTCGTGGATCACGTCCAGGTGCAGCGAACCGGTGGCACCGTAGATCAGCGACATGCCATACAACAGCAGACCCGAGGCCAGGGAACCGAGCACGATGTACTTCATCGCCGCTTCGGTGGCCAGCTTGTTGTCCCGGTTGCTGGCAACAAGCGCGTAAGAACACAGCGCCAGCAGTTCCAGGCCCAGATAGACCATCAGCAGGCTGCCGGCCGACACCAGGATCATCATGCCGGCAGTGGCGAACATGATCAGCACCGGGATCTCACCCTGGAACAGATCGCGCTCGCGCAGGTAGCTCCAGCCGTAGATCAGGGTCAGGCCGCTGCACAGCACGACCACAGTCTTCATGACGTCGGCAGCGGTGTCGCGGATGAACATGCCGTGGAACACCTCGCCCTGCCCGCCCACGCCGGTGGCCAGCATGAACAACACCACGGCCAGTGCGGCGACCGAGAACAGGTGGGTCCAGATCTTCTTTTCCTTGCTGATGAACAGGTCAAGGATCATCAGCGCGAAGGCGCTGCCGATCAGCACCAGCTCGGGAGCGAGCGGCGGCAGGTCAGCGGCGGTCAATGGCAACAGCGAAGAGGTGGTCATCATCAAATCCTGGAATTACAGCAGCTTGCTGGATGCGATCTGCATCGCCAGCTTCGCGATCGAGGGCTCCATCAGGTCGGTCAGCGGCTTGGGATACAGACCCAGGGCCAGCGTGCCGACGGCGAACACGCCCAGCACCAGCCACTCGCGACCATTGATGTCCTTCATTTCAGCCACATGCGGGTTGGCCACTTCACCGAAGAACACGCGCTTGTAAAGCCACAGCGTGTAGGCCGCAGTGATCACCAGAGTGGTGGCCGCACCCAGCGCCAGCCACGGATTGCGCTGGAAGCTGGCCATGATGATCATGAACTCGCCAACGAAACCGCTGGTGCCCGGCAGACCGGCATTGGCCATGAAGAACAGCATGGCAAAGGTAGCGAACCACGGCATCACATTGACCACGCCGCCGTAATCGGCAATGCGGCGGGTGTGCATGCGGTCGTACAGCACGCCGACGCAGGAGAACATCGCGCCGGAGACGAAGCCGTGCGAGACCATCTGCACCATCGCACCCTGCAGGCCGAGGCGGGCGGCGTCGGCATTGCCGGCGTCACGCACCAGCCACAGCGCGATGAAGGTGCCCAGGGTGACAAAGCCCATGTGCGCGATCGACGAGTATGCGATCAGCTTCTTCATGTCGTCCTGGACCAGGGCGACCAGGCCAACGTAGATCACCGCGATCAGCGACAGGGTGATGACCAGCCATGCCCATT
Source organism: Stenotrophomonas maltophilia (assembly GCA_050983615.1). GTDB lineage: Bacteria > Pseudomonadota > Gammaproteobacteria > Xanthomonadales > Xanthomonadaceae > Stenotrophomonas > Stenotrophomonas maltophilia_AZ. The sequence continues at coordinate 2,957,580 of CP158958.1, forward strand.
CCTGCGATGCGTCCGGGACGATCGGCAGGTTGAAGCGCAGGAAGCCGTAACCACCGATCTTCAGGGCAATGGCAGCCAGGATCACCGAACCGGCGGTGGGGGCTTCCACGTGGGCGTCCGGCAGCCAGGTGTGCACCGGGAACATCGGCACCTTGACCGCAAAGGCGATCAGGAAGGCAAAGAAGATCCAGGTCTGCTCCTGGGCGCTGAGCTGCAGCTGGTACAGGTCGGCCAGCTGGAAGCTGCCGCCCTTCAGATACAGGTAGATCAGCGCCACCAGCATCAGCACCGAGCCGAGGAAGGTGTACAGGAAGAACTTCAGTGCGGCGTAGATGCGACGCGGACCACCCCAGACACCGATGATCAGGAACATCGGAATCAGCATGGCTTCGAAGAACACGTAGAACAGCATCGCGTCGGTGGCAGCGAAGATACCGACGGTGACGCCTTCCAGGATCAGGAAGGCAGCCACGTACTGGTTGACGCGCTTGTCGATGGCGCTCCAGGCACCAATCAGCGCCAGCACCGACACCAGGGTGGTCAGCAGGATCAGCGCGATGGCGATGCCGTCCACACCCAGGTTGTAGCCGATGTCATAGGCCGGGATCCAGGCGCGGGTCTCGACGAACTGCAGGGCGTCGTTGCCCACGTCGTAACCGCTGAGCAGGAACAGGCTGGCCGCGAAGGTCAGCACTGCGACGCCCAGCGACGCCCAACGCGCGGTCTGGGCATCACGGATGGCAAGGATCAAGGCACCGCCGATAATCGGCAGCCAGATGAGAACACTGAGTAGAGGCCAGTTCGACACGTCTTCTTATTCCGTACAGGTCATCAACGCAGGTAATGCATCAGCGCGCCCAGGAGGGCAATCAGGCCGATGATCATCGCGAAGGCGTAGTGATAGAGGAAACCGGATTGGGTGCGACGCAGCAGGTTGGCCGCCAGGTCGATCAGGCGTGCCGAACCGTTGACCACCACACCATCGACCAGATTCGTGTCGATCGCGCGGGAAACCTTGCCCAGCTTGACGCCGCCACCGGCAAAACCGCCGATCCACAGCTTGTCGAAGCCGTACTTGTTTTCCAGCACCGAGACCAGCGGGGCGAAGGCCTTGCGGGACTTCGTCGCCAGTTCCGGCTTCCACAGGTAGAACAGCACCGCCAGCAGGAAACCGGCCACGGTCAGGAAGAAGGCCGGAGCCATCATGCCGTGCAGGGCGAACGCCACCGGACCGTGGAACTCTTCGGCCAGCGCGCCGATGGTGTTGCGGGCAGGATCGTAGAAATCGACGATGCCGGTGAAGAACGCATGCACCTGACCCGGAACCGCGTGCTCGGCGTGGTGGCCGGCCCAGTCGGTGCCGTACAGCATCGGACCGATGCTGAAGAAACCAATCAGAATCGACGGGATCGCCAGCAGGATCAGCGGCAAGGTCACCACCCACGGGGTTTCATGCGGTTCATGCGGACCGTGGCCATGGCCGTGGTCGTCATGCGCGTCACCGTGAGGGGCATCGGCATGATGGGCGTCAGCATGCGCATCGGCAGCGTGATGGTCGTCATGACCGTGGCCAGCATGCCCATCTGCATGGCTCTCGCCATGACCATCATGCGCATCGCGGAAGCGCTCCTTGCCATGGAAGGTCAGGAACAGCAGGCGGAAGCTGTAGAAGCTGGTGACAATGACGCCACCCAGCACGGCCCAGTAGCCATAGGTCGCCACCCAGCTCGACGACACGTGCGCGTGGTGCTGCGCGGCCTCGATGATGGTGTCCTTGGAGTAGAAGCCGGAGAAGAACGGCGTACCGACCAGGGCCAGGGTGCCGATCCACATGGTGATGAAGGTGATCGGCATGTACTTGCGCAGGCCGCCCATCTTGCGCATGTCCTGCTCGTGGTGCATGGCGATGATCACCGAGCCCGCGCCGAGGAACAGCAGCGCCTTGAAGAAGGCGTGGGTCATCAGGTGGAACACCGCCGCCGAGTAAGCGGACACACCCAGCGCCACGGTCATGTAGCCCAGCTGCGACAGCGTGGAGTACGCGACAACGCGCTTGATGTCGTTCTGCACGATGCCGATCAGGCCGGTGAAGAACGCGGTGGTGGCACCGATGAACAGCACGAAGTTCAGCGCGGTCTGCGACAGCTCGAACAGCGGCGACATGCGGGTGACCATGAAGATACCCGCGGTAACCATGGTTGCGGCGTGGATCAGCGCCGAGATCGGGGTCGGGCCTTCCATCGAGTCCGGCAGCCACACGTGCAGCGGAACCTGGGCGGACTTGCCCATGGCGCCGATGAACAGGCAGATGCAGATGATGGTGGCGATCGACCAGATCACCGGCTCCGAACGCAGTTCGATCGAGGTAAGGCCGAACAGGTTGATCGTGCCCGACCACACCTGCAGCTGCGCTTCGGGGTGGTTCAGGATCGGCGCATTCGCGAACACAGTGGCGTAATCGAGGGTGCCGAACACCCACAGCACGCCGGCGATGCCGAGAATGAAGCCGAAGTCACCGACACGGTTGACCAGGAAGGCCTTCATGTTGGCGAAGATGGCGGTCGGGCGCTTGAACCAGAAGCCGATCAGCAGGTACGACACCAGGCCCACCGCTTCCCAGCCGAAGAACAGCTGCAGGAAGTTGTTACTCATCACGAGGGTGAGCATCGAGAAGGTGAACAGCGAGATGTAGCTGAAGAAGCGCTGGTAGCCCGGGTCTTCTTCCATGTAGCCGATGGTGTAGATGTGGACCAGCAGCGACACAAAGGTCACCACCACCATCATCATCGCGGTCAGCTTGTCGATCATGAAACCAACATGCGCCGAGTACTGGCCGACTTCGAAGAAGGTGTAGACGTTCTGGTTGAACGGCTGCGCGCCGCCCCACAGCAGCTGGTAGAACACGTAGCTGGACAGCGCACAGCTGACCGCGACACCAAGGATGGTGACGGCCTGCGCGCCGAAGCGGCCCACCTGACGACCGAACAGGCCGGCGATGATGCTGCCGAACAGCGGTGCAAGCACCACTGCGATCAACAGACTCTTGGAGAGAGTAATTTCCATCTACGGATCAGCCCTTCAGCGAATCGACTTCGCCGACATTGATGGTGCGGCGGGTACGGAACAGGGTTACCAGGATCGCCAGACCGATCGCAGCTTCTGCTGCGGCCACGGTCAGGATGAAGAAGACGAACAGCTGGCCAGCCGTGTCGCCCAGTTCACGCGAGAACCCGACAAAATTGATGTTGACCGACAGCAGCATCAACTCGATGGACATCAGCAGCACGATGATGTTCTTGCGGTTGAGGAAGATGCCGGCAAGGCTGATGCAGAACAGCAGCGCGCCCAGCGCCAGAAGATGACCCAGAGTGATCACGGAGCGCTCTCCTCGTTGGGGGTGGGCTTGGTCAGGGTGTGGACCACCGGCTTTTCGGCATCCATCTTGACCACCCGCAGGCGGTCGCTGCCCTTGACCATGGTCTGTTCGGTCGGGTTCTGGGTCTTCAGACCCTCACGGCGACGCAGGGTCAGCATGACGGCGGCGACCACGGCCACGGTCAGGATGACGGCGGCGAACTCGAACGGCAGCAGGTATTCGGTGAACAGGCTGCGGGCCAGCCAGGTGATGTTGGAGCTGTCGGCGGCGACGGCGGCGGCGTTGTCGGCCGGGAACGGGTTCACCGCCCTGCCCTTCACGCCGATCAGCACCAGCATCTGCACCAGCATCGTGACCGCAACCACCAGGCCGACCGGCAGGTAACGCACCCAGCCTTCGCGCAGGTTGTTGTCGTCGATGTCCAGCATCATCACCACGAACAGGAACAGCACCATCACGGCACCAACGTAGACCAGCACCAGGGCCACGCCCAGGAACTCGGCCCCGACCAGCAGCCACACGCAGGCCACCGAGAAGAAGGTCAGGATCAGGCACAACACGGCGTAGACCGGATTGCGCACGCTGATCACCGCCGCGGCGGAGATGCCCGCGACGATGGAGAAGACCCAGAAACTGATATTTACCCAATCCATCATGCGACCTCAGCGGAAAGCGGCATCGGCGGCGCGACGCTCGGCGATTTCGGCTTCCAGCCGATCACCGATGGCCAGCAGCTGCGGCTTGGTAACGATGTTTTCGCCACGCTTCTCGAAGTGATACTCAAGAATGTGGGTTTCAACGATGGAGTCCACCGGGCAGCTTTCTTCGCAGAAGCCGCAGAAGATGCACTTGAACAGGTCGATGTCGTAGCGGGTGGTACGGCGGGTGCCGTCTTCACGCTTGGCCGAATCGATGGTGATGGCCAGCGCCGGGCACACCGCTTCGCACAGCTTGCAGGCGATGCAGCGCTCTTCGCCGTTGGGATAACGGCGCAGGGCGTGCAGGCCACGGAAGCGCGGCGACTGCGGGAACTTCTCCATCGGGTACATCAACGTGTACTTCGGCTTGAAGGTGTACTTCAGCGTCAGCCACAGGCCACCGAGCAGTTCGAGCAGCAGCAGGCTTTTGAAGTAATGGGTAATTCTGTTCATCACTTAGACGCCCTTCTGGATCACGCCGTAGAACACCATCAACGCCGTTACTGCAATCCACGCGATGGTGAGCGGGATGAAGACCTTCCAGCCCAGACGCATGATCTGGTCATAACGGAAGCGCGGGAAGCTGGCACGGAACCAGATGTAGGCACTGGCGAAGAAGAACACCTTGACGAACAGCCACGGTGCACCGCCCTTCCAGACCCAGTCGATCCACGGCGAGATGTCCGCGGTGACCCAGCCCTGGATCGGGCTCAGCCAGCCACCCAGGAAGAAGATCGAGATCAGGAAGCTGATCAGGATCATGTTGGCGTACTCGGCCAGGAAGAACAGCGCGAATGCGCCGCCCGAGTATTCCACCATGTGACCGGCGACGATTTCCGATTCACCTTCCACCACGTCGAACGGCGCGCGGTTGGTTTCGGCCACGCCGGACACCCAGTACACGACGAACAGCGGGAACAGCGGAATCAGGAACCAGTCGAAGAAGCCGGAGCTGCCGGCCTGGGCCATTACGATGTTGCTCAGGTTCAGGCTGCCGGCCGCGATCATCACGCCGACCAGGGCGAAGCCCATGGCGATTTCGTAGCTGATCATCTGCGCCGAGGCGCGCATTGCACCGAGGAAGGCGTACTTGGAGTTGGATGCCCAACCGGCCAGGATGATGCCGTAGATGCCCAGCGAGGTCATCGCCAGCAGGTACAGCAGGCCGGCGTTGGCGTTGGACAGCACGATCTGCGAATCGAAAGGCACCACCGACCAGGCCGCGAACGCCGGGGCCAGGGTGATCAGCGGCGCCAGCACGAAGATTGCCTTGTGCGAGCTGGCCGGCTGGATGATTTCCTTGAACAGCAGTTTGAAGACGTCGGCAAAGGCCTGGAAGATGCCCATGCCCACATACATCGGGCCGTGACGGACGTGCATCCACCCGATCAGCTTGCGCTCCCAGACCACGTAGAAGGCCACCGCGATGATCACCGGCATGGCGATCAGCAGGATCTTCAGGATGATCCAGATCAGCGCGCCGATTTCACCGAGGCCAAGCAGCCACTGGTGCAGCGGGTCGACCGTGTTCAACAGCAATTCGTTCATGCAGCCACCACCGTTACGCGTGCGGCACCCAGCGGTGCGGTCGCACCGTGGCCCGATTCAATCCAGACCGAACCCGCGGCGACGCGGGCGTCGACCACCACCGGCAGCGTGGCCTTGCCGGCGTCGGTGCCGACCTTGGCCATCTGCCCTTCCACCAGCTGCAGGCGGGCGGCGTCATCGGCGTTGAGCACGATGCGCGGCGCGTTGTTCAGCGGGTGCGACTGCAGCGCCTGCGCGCGGCGAACCACGGCGTCAGTGCGGTAGATCGCGGCGGTGGACGCCACCTCCAGACCCTCACCGGTGACCGGCGTGGCGGCAGAAGCGGCGACGTTGACGCTGACCGGAGCCAGGCTGGCACGCAAGCCGGCCAGGTCGGTGAACTCGAAACCGGCCAGGGCCAGCTCGCCGCCCAGCGCACGCAGCACGCGCCAGCCTTCACGGGCCTCGCCCGGCAGCTTGCCGCCGGCACGCGCCGACTGCTCGCGACCGTCGAGATTGGTCAGGGTGGCGTCGATTTCCGGCAGCGCGCCGATTGGCAGGATCACGTCGGCCACATCGCGGGTCGAGGCACAGGCGAACTGGCTGAAGGCCACCACCTGCGCACCGGCCAGCGCCTTGCGGGCGGCCGGCGCATCGGCGAAGTCCAGACCCGGCTCGATGCCGTAGATGGCGTATGCCTTGCGCGGCTGGGCCAGCATCGCGGCCACGTCCTTGCCGGACGGCAGCACGCCCGCACGCGACAGGCCGACGGCGTTGGCACCCTGCGGAATGCGGCACAGCCTGGCACCGGTAGCGGCGGCGAAATCACGCGCGGCGGCGCGGATCGCGGCTGCCTGCGGGTGGTTTTCGGCGATGCCACCGACGATCAGCACGGCATTGCCGGTAACTGCCTGGCGCAGCTCGGCATTGCCCAGCGCGTCGACGAACTTCGACGGCGCGACAATCTGCTTGCCGGCCAGCTTGAAGGCGAAGTCGAAGTCGACCGGGTTGATCGCGTGGATCTTCGCGTTGCGCGTGGTCTGTGCCTTGCGCAGGCGGGCGTGCAGCAGCGGCAGCTCGTGGCGGATGTTGCTGCCAAGCACGACGATGTTGTCGGCGGCTTCGATCTCGGCCAACGACAGGCCGAAGGTCTCGGCAATGGCGGCGTCGGAGAAGTCGCGGTTGTTGATGCGGTGGTCGATGTTGCCGGTGCCCAGGCCCGACGCCAGGCGAGCCAGCAGTGCGCCCTCCTCGTTCGAGGCCGACGGGTGCACCAGCACGCCGAGGTCGTCGCCCTTGTTGGCCGACAGGATGTCCTTGGCCGCGGCCAGGCCTTCGGCCCAGCTCACTTCCTGCCATTCGCCGTTGACCTTGCGCAGCGGCTTCACGGCGCGGTCGGCGCTGTACAGGCCCTGGTGCGAATAACGGTCTCGGTCGGACAGCCAGCATTCGTTGACCAGCTCGTTGTCGCGCGGCACCGCGCGCAGCACTTCGCCGCGACGCACGTGCAGGAACAGGTTCGAGCCCATCGCGTCGTGGTAACCCAGCGACTCGCGTGCAGTCAGTTCCCACGGACGGGCGCGGAACTGGAACACCTTGTTGGTCAGCGCGCCGACCGGGCAGACGTCAACGACGTTGCCGGACAGCTCGGTGGTCAGCGGCTTGCCGTCGTAGGTGCCGATCTGCAGGTTTTCACCGCGGTACATGCCGCCCAGTTCATAGGTACCGGCAACGTCGGCGGTGAAGCGGACGCAGCGGGTGCACTGGATGCAGCGGGTCATTTCGGTGGCGACCAGCGGACCGATGTCCTCATCGGGCACCACGCGCTTGCGCTCGTTGAAGCGGCTGACCGAACGGCCGTAGCCCAGCGACACGTCCTGCAGCTCGCACTCGCCGCCCTGGTCGCAGATCGGGCAGTCCAGCGGGTGGTTGATGAGCAGGAACTCCATCACCGAACGCTGGAACTTGAGTGCCTTTTCGCTGCGGGTGGCGACCTTCATGCCATCCATCACCGGGGTGGCGCAGGCCGGTGCCGGCTTGGGCGACTTTTCAACGTCGACCAGGCACATGCGGCAGTTGGCCGCGATCGGCAGCTTTTCGTGGTAGCAGAAGCGCGGGATCGGAATGCCGGCCTTGTCGGCGGCCTGGATGATCATCGAGCCCTTGGGCACCACCAGGGACTGGCCGTCGATCTCGACGGTCACGTGCCCTTCCGGCACGACAGCCGGGGCGGCGGGATTGTTGGGTTGCGCGCTCATGCAGCGGCTGCCTCCACCTTCTTGCCGTCAACCATCGAATGACCGTTGACGATGTAGTACTCGAATTCGTCCCAGAACTGGCGCAGGAAGCCCTGGATGGGCCATGCCGCCGCTTCACCGAACGCACAGATGGTGTGACCCTCGATCTGCCCGGCCACGGCCTTCAGCTGGTGCAGGTCTTCCATGGTGGCCTTGCCGGCGACGATGCGCTCGAGCACGCGGTGCATCCAGCCGGTGCCTTCACGGCACGGGGTGCACTGGCCACAGGATTCCTTGTGGAAGAACTGGCTGATGCGGCAGGCAAACTTCACGCAGCAGACGCTGTCGTCCAGCACCACGATGGCCCCCGAACCCAGGCCGGTGCCCAGGGCACGCAGGGTGTCGTAGTCCATCTGCAGGCCCTTCAGCTCGTCCGCCTTCAGCACCGGCATCGAGACACCGCCCGGAATCGCGCCCTTCAGGGTGCGACCCGGCTTCAGGCCACCGGCCATTTCCAGCAGATCGTCGAAGGTGGTGCCGAGCGGCACTTCAAAATTGCCGCCCTTCTGCACGCAGCCGGAGACCGAGAAGATCTTCGGACCGCCGTTCTTGGTCAGGCTCAGGCTCTGGAACCATTCCGGGCCGTTGCGGATGATCGCCGGCACCGAAGCGTAGGTTTCAGTGTTGTTGATCGTCGACGGTTTGCCGTACAGGCCGAAGTTGGCCGGGAACGGCGGCTTGTAGCGCGGCTGGCCCTTCTTGCCTTCCAGCGATTCCATCAGCGCGGTTTCTTCGCCGCAGATGTACGCACCGGCACCCAGCGCACCGTAGATGTCGATATCCACACCGCTGCCGAGAATGTTCTTGCCCAGCCAGCCGTTCGCATACGCATCGGCCAGGGCCTGCTCGAAGTTCTCGAACGGCTCGTGGTGGAACTCACCACGCAGGTAGTTGTAGCCCACGGTGCTGCCGGTGGCGTAGCAGGCAATGGCCATGCCTTCGACGACGGAGTGCGGGTTGTAACGGAGGATGTCGCGGTCCTTGCAGGTTCCCGGCTCGGATTCGTCCGAGTTGCACAGGATGTACTTCTGCATGGTGCCCTTGGGCATGAAGGACCACTTCAGGCCGGTCGGGAAGCCCGCGCCGCCACGGCCGCGCAGGTTCGACTGCTTGACCATCTCGATCACCTGCTCCGGCGGGATCTTCTCTTCGAGGATCTTGCGCAGGGCAGCGTAGCCACCGGTCTTGAGGTAGCTTTCATACGACCACGGGGTGTCGTAGTGCAGCGTGGTGTAGACCACCTGGTGCGGCAGCGGCGCGGGACCGACCGGGCCAGTGGGTGCGTGATGATGTGCCATGGCTTACTCCAACCCGTCCAGCAACGCGTCGACCTGCTCGACGGTCAGGCGCTCGTGATAGTGGCCATTGATGACCATCATCGGCGCACCGGCGCAACCGGCCAGGCATTCTTCTTCACGCTTGAGGTAGATGCGACCGTCCGCGGTGGATTGACCGGTCTTGCAGCCGAGCTTTTTCTCGGCGTGCGCGACCAGGTCTTCGGCACCGTTCAACCAGCAGCTGATGTTGGTGCAGAAGGCGACGTTGTGGCGGCCGACCTTCTCCAGCTCGAACATCGAATAGAAGCTGGCCACTTCGTAGGCCCACACCGGCGGCAGGTCCAGATACTTGGCCACGCCGGCGATCAGTTCGTCGGTCAGCCAGCCCTGGTTCTGCTCCTGCGCGGCATGCAGGCCCTGCAGCGTGGCAGAGCGCTTGCGGTCCGGCGGAAACTTGGACAGCCAGTGATCGATGTGAGCGCGGGTCTTGTCGCTCAGCACCACCATCGGGTCGACGTCACGCGCCGCCTCGAAATTACCTGTCGCCTTCATCGGCCGACCTCAACGAATACCAAATCGTGGAAAACCAGAACCTGCAGCGCCGGCAGCAGCCGGCGGGTGTCAGGCATCGTGCTTGCGGCCGGCATCACCGGTCGACCTCGCCGAACACCAGGTCGTAGGTGCCGATCATGGCCACCACGTCGGCGAGCATGTGCCCGCGCACGACCGAGTCGATCGAGGACAGATGGGCGAAGCCCGGTGCGCGCAGGTGCACGCGGAACGGCTTGTTGGCACCATCGGACATCAGGTAGCAGCCGAATTCGCCCTTCGGGGCTTCCACCGCCGAATAGGTTTCGCCGGCCGGCACGCAGTAGCCTTCACTGAACAGCTTGAAGTGATGGATCAGCGCTTCCATGTCGTCCTTCATGTCCTCACGCTTGGGCGGCGCGACCTTGAAGTTCTTCACCATCACCGGGCCCGGGTTGGCTTTCAGCCACGCCACGCACTGCTTGATGATGCGGTTGGATTCGCGCATTTCCGCGACACGGACCAGGTAACGGTCGTAGCAGTCGCCTTCCTTGCCCAGCGGGATGTCAAAGTCGACGGCGTCGTACTTGGCGTACGGCTGCTTCTTGCGCAGGTCCCAGGCAATGCCCGAGCCGCGCAGCATCACGCCGGTCATGCCCCAGGCATGGGCCAGTTCAGGGCTGACCACGCCGATGCCGACGGTACGCTGCTTCCAGATACGGTTGTCGGTCAGCAGGGTTTCGTATTCGTCGATGCGCTTGGGGAACTCGACAGTGAAGTTCTCCAGGAAGTCCAGCAGCGAACCTTCGCGCGCGGCGTTGAGGTTCTTCAGGGCCTGGCCCTTGTGCCAGCGCGATTCCTTGTACTTCGGCATCTGGTCCGGCAGGTCGCGGTAAACACCGCCCGGACGGTAGTACGCCGCATGCATGCGCGCGCCGGAGACCGCTTCGTAGCAGTCCATCAGCTCTTCACGCTCGCGGAAGGCGTACAGCATGACCGCCATCGCACCCAGGTCGAGCGCGTTGGAGCCCAGCCACATCAGGTGATTCAGGATGCGGGTGATTTCGTCGAACATGGTGCGGATGTACTGCGCACGCTCCGGCGCTTCGATGCCCATCAGGGTTTCGATCGCGCGCACGTAGGCGTGCTCGTTGCACATCATCGACACGTAGTCGAGGCGGTCCATGTAACCGATGGACTGGTTGAACGGCTTGGACTCGGCCAGCTTTTCGGTGCCCCGGTGCAGCAGGCCCACGTGCGGGTCGGCACGGACGATGGTTTCACCGTCCATTTCCAGGATCAGGCGCAGCACACCGTGCGCAGCCGGATGCTGGGGGCCGAAGTTCATGGTGTAGTTGCGGATTTCCTGGCGCAATTCGGCCGGGTTGCTCGCAAACGCCTGGTGGGACTGATGGATCTCGCTCACTTCACTGCCTCCGACTGCGCGGTTTCACCGGCAGCGGTCTGGAAACGGGCATCGTCACGAATCACGCGCGGCACGCCGACGCGCGGTTCAACCGAGGTCACCGGTTCATAGATCACGCGCTTCTTTTCTTCGTCGTAGCGCACTTCGACGTTGCCGATCAACGGGAAGTCCTTGCGGAACGGATGCCCCACAAAGCCGTAGTCGGTCAGGATGCGGCGCAGGTCCGGGTGACCTTCGAAGATCACGCCGAACAGGTCGAACGCTTCACGCTCGAACCAGTTCAGGCCCGGCCACACGGCGGTCAGCGAGGCGACCACCGGCAGCTCTTCGTTCGGCGCGAAGCAACGGATGCGCATGGTCAGGTTGTGCTGGTAGGAGCGCAGTTGCGCCACCACCGCAAAACGCTGCTGCGGCACCGGCTGCGGCTGGGCACCATCGGCGGTTTCGCGACTGGGGAATTCGCCCCACGCGAAACGACCGGCACCCTTGCCTTCCACGCCGCGGCTGAAGCCGTGCGAGGAGACATCAGCGGTGTCCCATTCGTCGTCGCCGTAGCCCAGGTAGTCCACGCCACACAGGTCGACGGACTGCTCGAAACCGAATTCGTCGCGCAGCGCCAGAGCCGTGGCCAGCCAATCCGCAGCGGGCACTTCCAGCGTCACTTCGCCGCGGGGTTCGACCACGAAGACCTGCGCACCTGCGAAACGTGCGGAGAGTCGGTCGATGAAGGATGCTTGCTCTGCCATGGGGGCTTGGCGTGCTCTTGTCAGGAGGAATGTCAGCGGGCGATGGTCTGCGTACGCCAGATCTTCTTCTGCAGCTGCAGGATCCCGTACACCAGCGCTTCGGCGGTAGGCGGGCAGCCCGGGACGTAGACGTCCACCGGCACCACGCGGTCACAGCCACGCACCACTGCATACGAGTAGTGGTAGTAGCCGCCACCGTTGGCGCAGCTGCCCATGGAGATGACCCACTTCGGGTCCGGCATCTGGTCATAGACCTTGCGCAGCGCCGGGGCCATCTTGTTGACCAGGGTACCGGCCACGATCATCACGTCGGACTGACGCGGCGACGGGCGGAACACCACGCCGTAGCGATCAAGATCCAGACGCGCCGCGCCGGCGTGCATCATTTCAACCGCGCAGCAGGCCAGACCGAAGGTCATTGGCCACATCGAACCGGTACGTGCCCAGTTCAACAGCGCATCGACGCTGGTGGTCACATAGCCCTTCTCAAGCAGCGGGTTGTCACCTTCCGGCCGCAGGATGTCGTCGACCCGCCCTTCAGGGACCGGGTTGTTCATCAGGCCATCGAGAGTCTGAATTACTCCCATTCCAGCGCTCCCTTCTTCCAGACGTAAATGAAACCGAGGAAAAGCATGCCCACGAACAGGCCCATCGTGACCAGGGAACGCGCCCCCAGCTCCATGAACACCTGGGTCCACGGCACGATGAAGATGATTTCCAAGTCAAATACGATGAACTGGATCGCGATCAGGTAGTAGCGCACATCGAACTTCATGCGCGCGTCCTCGAAGGCCTCGAAGCCGCATTCGTACGGCGAGAGCTTCTTCAGATCTGGACGCCGGGGACCGAGGAACCGACCGACCAGCATCAGCGCAACGCCGATACCGGTGGCAACAATCAGAAACAGCAGAGACGGCAAATATTCGGCCAGCACAGCGATTCTCTCTTGCCTCTGCCGCCACGCCTGCAGGCGTATTGGCATGGGGGAGTGGACGGAACGCAGATCTGGCGCATGACGCGCCAGACCGCAGACCGCTTACAAACAAATGGTGCCCAAGAGGGGACTCGAACCCCTACGACCTAAGTCGCTACCACCTCAAGGTAGTGCGTCTACCAATTCCGCCACCTGGGCTTACGATCACACCGGAGGTTGCCCGGTGCGCCGCATATTGTAACCGTCTTCAGCGATTCTGGGAGCCTTCAGCGGGCTTTTCTTCACCAGAATTCGACGTTTCCGCCTGAGCCGGCACAGTGGCCGGGGCAGCAGCGGCCGGAACCGGCTGCGGCGCAGCGGCTTCGGGGGCTTTCGGCACCGCCGGCAGCTCACCCGCCGGCACGGCCGGGGCGCTCTGGACCGGGGCGGACATCACACCCAGGCCGGCATCAACCGTCGGACGGGCACCATGGCTGGCGTACCAGGCCATGAAGAGGCTGATGCCGAAAAACACCACGGCCAGCCACTTGGTGGTCTTGGACATGAAGTTGGACGCACCGCGCGCACCAAACACCGTGCCCGAGGCACCGGCACCGAAACCCGAGCCTGCGGCCGCGCCGGAACCACGCTGCATCAGGATGAGCGCGATCATGGCCACCGATACCAGCACGTAGACCACATTGAGGATCAACATCAGCATTTCGAATCCGTCCTCGGATTATTCATTTAACGCCCGGTCGCCGCCTCGACGATGGCCAGGAAATCTGCGGCGACCAACGAGGCCCCGCCTACCAGCCCACCATCGACATCGGGCTGCGCGAACAGTTCCCCAGCGTTGTCGGGCTTGACGCTGCCGCCGTACAGGATCGGCAACGAATCGGCGATTCTAGCATCCCGCTTGGCCACTTCGCCACGGATGAAGGCATGAACCTCCTGCGCCTGTTCCTTGGAGGCGGTCTTGCCGGTACCGATGGCCCAGACCGGCTCATAGGCGACCACGGCGTGCTGGAAGCCGGCCGGGCCGACCAGGTCGAGCACCGGCGCGAGCTGGCTGGCAATGACCGCTTCGGTCTGCCCGGCCTCACGCTGCTCCAGGGTTTCGCCCACGCACAGCACGGGCACCAGGCCGGCATGGATGGCGGCGGCAAACTTGCGGGCCACCAGCTCACTGCTTTCATGGTGGTACTGGCGGCGCTCGGAATGGCCGACCAGCCCGTAACGGGCCCCGACCTCGGCCAGCATGGCGGCGGACACCTCACCGGTGTAGGCCCCCTTCTCATTGGAACTGACGTCCTGCGAGCCAAAAGCGACAGCCCGGCCCTCGAAATCGTTGACCAGCTCACCCAGGTACGGCAGCGGCGGCAGGATGACCACTTCGACCCCAACCTTCGGCAGGCTGGCGACCACGTCACTGACCAGGTCGGTCGCGAATTGACGGCTGCCGTGCAGCTTCCAGTTACCGGCGACGATCTTGCGGCGCATGGCGGTCTCCTTTTGGGTATCAGCCGGCAATGATACCGGATGCAACGAATCCCTGTTTCACCGAAAACGCTTACATTTCAATTGGATAATTCGATTGGGCGGGCGGGTTGTCGGATTGCGGGTGCTACGTATCGCCGGGCGGTGCCCGGCTGCTGTTGGATCTGGGCGAACAGCCCTCGACTGACGGCCTACCTGTTGGGGCGGGTCGGGGTGGGTTTGCGGGACACGCCTTAAATCTCCCGTTAGGCTCGGGCGGCACATCCATGTGCCTTCACGGTCCCGCAAACCCACCCCGACCCGCCCCCGACAGTTGGCTGGCGGCCATGGAAGATCAAGAGCAATGACAGGCCCCACTGGAACCGGAAATGCTCTGGTGGGATCGGTCGACAGACGATCGCCGTGAAATCCCCAACGCCCGGTAACGCATGACCCCGGATCGACACCGCTGTTGATCTGGCATTTCCCATGGCCGCCGACCATGTGTCGAAGGGCCATCGGATAGGGGGTACGGGACACTCGGCGCCATGGATGGCGTCCGAGTAGCCTCCATGGATGGATTCACGGCGTGTCCCGTACCCCCTATCCGATGGCCCTGGGCACGTAGACCGTCAGCCGCGGGCTGTTCGCCCGAATCCAACAGCAGCCGGGCAAGCCCGGCTCTACGCAATGCGTGCCACCAGGCAGTGCCCGGCTGCATGAACTGAAAGGGCCACCTTGCGGTGGCCTTGACGGTTACTTCAGCTTGATCTCGCGCAGACGCTCTTCGAGGAAACCGTGGGCGGTGATGGCTTCGGGGTAGCGGCTGGGGTTGTCCGGGGTGATGCAGGTCGGCAGCACGTCGATCAGGAAATCAGGGTTCGGGTGCAGGAAGAACGGCACCGAGTAGCGTGGCTGGCGGGCCTGCTCACCCGGGGGGTTGACCACGCGGTGGATGGTGGACGGATACACGTGGTTGGTCAGGCGCTGCAGCATGTCGCCAATGTTGACCACGATGGTGTCGGCATCAGAGGTGAACGGCACCCACTTGCCATCGTGCGCCTGCACTTCCAGGCCGGCCGCGCTGGCACCCACCAGCAGGGTGATGAAGTTGATGTCGCCGTGCGCGCCGGCGCGCACGTTCGGGATGTCGTCGGCGGTGATCGGCGGGTAGTGGATCGGACGCAGGATCGAGTTGCCGTTGTTGGTCTTGTCGGCGAAGAAGTCGATCGGCAGGCCGATGTGCAGCGCCAGCGCCGACAGCACCCGCGAACCCAGGTTGTCCAGCGCCTGGTAAAGGCCATAGCCGCGCTCACGGAAGCCCGGCACCTCGGTCGGCCACAGGTTCGGAGCCATCACGTCGCGGTACTTCGAGTCGTCCGGGATTTCACGGCCGATGTGCCAGAACTCCTTCAGATCGAAGTGCTTGGAGCCCTTCGCCGTCTCCACCCCGAACGGGGTGTAGCCGCGCGCACCGCCTGTGCCCGGCACGTGGTACTTCAGCTTGGTCTCTTCCGGCAGTGCAAAGAACGCCTTGAACACGTCATAGGCGGCGTCGATGTCCGCCTGCGGGATGCCATGGTTGCGGATGCCTGCGAACCCCCATTCACGGTAGGCCGCGCCCAGTTCCGCGACGAAAGCGTCACGGTCACTGTCGAAACGGGTGATGTCGAGGGTGGGGATCTGGCTCACAGCGGTTCCTGGGGTTTCGGGTTGGAGACAGGGCCGCAGCTGTGGCCCGGCTGAATATTGTGCCAGATCGGACGGTAATCGCCGCCGATACATTGATACAAACCGATACAATGCGCGCCGCCCCGCCGCATGGCCGGCCGGGCGGCCAAGGACGCCGCCGCCGCCACGTCTTCAACTCCCTACTTCGCGCGCTACTGCTACATGGACGACTCGATTTCCGCCGCCCCCCTGCCCTGTGGCCAGCGCTGGCAGCGCCTGGCCTGGCTGACCGTGTTCACTGCCCTCAATGCCTGCGTAGCCATCGCCATCGCGCTGGGCAACACGCCGCTGCAGGACAATCCCGGCGGTGCGCTGGGGCTGGGCTACCTGGCGATTGCCCTGCCCGGCCATTTCCTGTTCTTTGGCGCACTGGTCTCGCTGCTGCCGCTGGCCATTGGCTTATGGCCGCGCTCGTCGCGCCCGCTGCTGGTCAGCGCGGTGGTGCTGCAGGGGCTGTGGCTGTGCCTGCTGCTGGTGGATGCCAAGGTCTTCGAACTGTACCGCTTCCACCTCAACGCCATGGTGCTGAACATGGTCTTTGGCGGGGCGCTGCAGGACCAGGTCGCGCTGTCCTGGCAGACCTGGCTGCAGGTGGGCACTGTGCTGCTGGCCGTCGTCGCCGCCGAAGCCCTCTTCGCGTGGGCCTGCTGGAAGCTGCTGCCGGGCCGTCATCGCCATCGTCCGGTACTGCTGGCCTGGGCGGCCGGCGCGGTCCTGATGCTGACCGGTCAGGTTGCCACCGCCTACTACGATGCCCTCGGTGAACGCGCGGTCACCAGCCAGTGGGCCTACCTGCCTTGGGCGCAACCGATCACCGCCAAGCGCCACATGCACAAGCTGGGGGTGCGCAGCGCGCCACAGGCCAACCTGCCCGACCCGCGCATGAGCCAGCTGGCGTACCCGCTGCAACCACTGCGCTGCCAGAGCCACACCCGCCCCAATGTGCTGGTGGTGGTGCTGGAGTCGCTGCGACACGATGCGCTGGACGCCACCACCATGCCCAACACCTGGGCGCTGGCACAGCGCTCGGAAACCTTCGACCGCCATTACAGCAGCGGCAACGCCACCCGTTACGGCCTGTTCGGCCTGCTGTATGGCCTACCCGGTGGCTACTGGCAGAGCATGCTCAGCGAGCAACGTGGCTCGCTGCTGTTCCAGGTGCTGGGCCAGCAGGGTTACCGCCTGCACCTTTACGGCAGCGCTCCGCTGTACAGCCCCGAATTTGACCGCACCGTGTTTGCGCAGGTCCGCGAGCAGCTGCACATGGCACCGTCGGACCTGCCGGTGGCCGCCCGCGACCGTCACATTGTCGAAGCGATGCAGGGCGATATCCTGAAGCCCACGAACTCCCCCTGGTTCGGCTTCGTGTTCCTGGACAGCACCCACGCGCCCTATCACCTGCCAGCGGACTATCCGCCGCTGGCAACGCCGATGGCGCAGCAGATCAATTTCCTGGCGCTGGACAAGGACCATGACCCCATACCCGAGCTGAACCGGTACCGCACCGCCGTGCACTACGCCGACAGCCTGGTCGGGCAGTTGCTGCAGACCCTGCGCGACAGCGGGCAGGCCGACAACACCATCGTGCTGGTCACCGGGGACCACGCCGAGGAATTCAACGATCTGGGCCTGAACTATTGGGGCCACAACGGCAATTTCTCCGACTACCAGATGCAGGTGCCCTTCGTGCTGCACTGGCCGGGCCGCGATGCGCAGGCACACGCCACCACCAGCAGCCATGAGGACTGGGTGCCCACGCTGATGCGTCATGGCCTCGGCTGCGAGAACGCGCTGACCGACTTCAGCACCGGGCACGACCTGTTCGAGGAACAGCGTCCGAACCGCGCGGTGCTGGTGGAGAGCTGGTCGCAGCGTGGCATCCGCGACGGCGACAACACCTATGTGTTCGACAAGTTCGGCAACGCCACCGCGCTGGACCGCCATTACCTGCCACTGCCCGACCAACAGCCCGACCCCGCGGCGGTGAAAGCTGCGTGGGATGCCTTGACGCATTTCCGCAAGCATTGACGCCTGGAACGTTCATCGATGAACACACCCCTCAATCGCAGACCCTTGAAAATTCTGCACACCGAAGCCGCCAAGGGATTTGGCGGTCAGGAGATCTATATCTACCGGCACATGCTGGCCATGCGCGAGCGAGGCCACGACGTGTCGCTGCTGTGCCAGCCGGGTGCGCGGCTGGGCGACATCGCGCGCGATGCGGGCTTCACCGTTCACTCGCTGAAGATGGGCGGCCTGCTGCGCATGCTGCGTGGCATCTGGTCGGTGTCGCGGCTGGTGCAGCGCCAGCGCTACGACGTGGTCAACACCACCAGCCGCCGCGATGCGCTGATTGCCGCCGCTGGCGCGCGGTTGGCGCATGCGCCGCTGGTGGTGCGTTCGCGCCACCTGATGAGCCCGGTCAACTCGCTGCTGACCTACACCGGCCTGCCACATCGTGTGCTGACGGTGAGCAGCTTCGTGAAGCAGTTACTGGTGCAGCGCGGCGTGGCGGATGCGCATGTCGGCATCGTGCCACCAATTGCCGTGCCGATGCAGTGGACCGAGGACGAAGGCAATGACGCCTGGCAGTGCCTGCAGCAGACGCGTGCGGAAGTGCGTCGCGAGCTGGGGTTCAGCGACGACCAGGTGGTGGTGGGTTGCGTGGCGGTGCTGCGTGAGCCGAAAGGCCATATCGACCTGCTGCATGCCATTGCCCCGCTGTGCCGCCAGCACCCGCAGCTGCAACTGGTGGTGGTGGGCGACGGCCAACCGATGATGGACCGGCTGAAGGCGTTGCGCGCGGAGCTGGGGATCGAGTCGCAGGTGCACCTGCTGGGATACCGCATGGGTGCGTGCCGACTGATGACCGGGTTTGATGTCTTCGCGCTGGCCACCCACAAGGAAGCCGCGGGCACGGTATTCCTGGAAGCGGCCTACGTGGGCGTGCCGATCGTGGCCACGCGGGTGGGCGGCGTGCCGGAAATGGTGGTGGAAGGCAGCAATGCGCTGCTGGCACCCTTGGGTGACAGTGCGGCGCTGACGGCGGCGTTGCAGGCACTGGTGGAAAATCCTGCGCGACGGCAGCGGATGGGACGGGCGGGCTGGGACTGGATGCGCAATGCGCACCGTTTCACCCCCACCGGGCACACCGAGGCCACGGAGCACTATTATCACCAGTGGCTGAAGGAGCTGGGACATGGCAAACGCTAGAACGGTACCGGTGCTGATGCACCACCATGTGTCCCCTTCGCCGGGGATGATCACGGTGTCGCCGGAGAACTTCGAAAGCCAGATCGCGTGGCTGGCGCGCAATGGCTGGACCTCGCTGACGCTGGCGCAGTACGCGGACTTCCTGGCGGGCAAGCCGGTGCCGCGCAAGTCGATCGTGATCACCTTCGATGATGGCTATCTGGACAACTGGGTGTACGCGCACCCGATCCTGAAGAAGTACAACATGCACGCGGTGGTGTTCGTGGTGACGGGCTGGATGGGCGAAGGCCCGGTTCGCCCGCACGCGGGTGAGCCGGGTGCGGTGCTGCCGGCGACGCCGGACCATCGTGGCTGCGAGGCGGCGATCCTGCGCGAGAACCGCCACGACGAGGTGATGATGCGCTGGAGCGAGGCACGGGCGATGATCGCCGAGGGCACGTTCGAGGTTCACTGCCACACGCACACGCACACGCGCTGGATGAAGCAGGGCATCAGCCGCGACGAAAAACGCGCGGGCATCCGTGGCGATCTGTCACGCGCGCGAGAAGTGCTGCAGGAACAGCTGGGCGAGGTGTCGGACACACTGTGCTGGCCCTACGGCGACTTCGACGAGGATTACCTGCCAATCGCGCGGGAGCAGGGCTTCCGCTACCTGCACACCACGCATCCATTCGGTCGCAACGTGGTTGGCGGCAATCCCGAGCACATCTACCGCTTCGCCATCCGCAACCGCCCGGCCAGCTGGCTGCGCAAGCGCATCGCCTGGAGCTACCACCCGCTGATCGCCCCGGTGTTCAACCGGTTCAAGGCACGCCAGAAGAAGATGGCACCCGGGCCCTGATTGCAACTGCACAATCTCTTCGGCACCGCATTTTCACTGCAATTGCACAATCTCCTCGGCCCCGCATTTTGACTGCAATTGCACAATCTACGTAGAGCCGGGCTTGCCCGGCTGCTGTTGGATTCGTGCGAACAACCCTCGGTTCACGGTCTATCTGGGCTGGCGGATCGGGATGGGCGTTCCGGGGGACGCCGCAAGTCCCCCTCCGGGGCCCGGCCCAGCCGCTGGCGGCTGGGCGTTCAGTCGCACGCGAGGCAGTGCCTCGCAAGCAGTGCGCCTTCACCCCTGTAGGCTCAGTCGCCGCTTGCACGTGTGCGCGGGGTTGGGCGTCCTGCCCAACCCGTCGGGCGCATGCGCCCGACCCATGCCGCTCATGCCCCCTCCAGCCCACCCCGAACCGCCACGACAGGCCATCGGTGGCCATGGGAAATCAAACGCCTGCCCCCGTGCGCTGCCCCTGCCTTGGTGGGATCGGTCGAAAGACGATCGCCGTGAACGCACCATCGTTCTTCAACGCATGAACCAGTCGAAGCCGCACTTCGTGATGCCGAATGCCACACGGACCAATCACGACACCTCTGCCTTCTCGCTCGAGCCTGAAAACTGCAACAGCGATCACGCTTCCCAACATCAACCATTCCGTGCCACATACGCCAAAACCGCGCCTGACCCGTCAATGCCTCCGGTGTCATGTGTCGATTGCGACGAGCGAATTGCGCATATGCACCGAAATTGGAAAGATCGATAGACAACATCAATCACTCATTGGTGTTCGTTAGATGCAGGCTTATCCCAACGGAGCGTAGCAACTCCAGATAGACCTCGAATTGATGTCCTTCGTCGGGCCTTGGTCCTGCGTCGGGAGTGTGGCCAATACAAGACCTCTTCGGAGGGAATCCGCCACGCCGTTCTCTTTCGAGATCTATCACGGTTGCTAACCTCCCGACCTCCTCGCCATCCCGGCGAGGAGGTAAACCAGGAGAGGTTTGCCATGCATCAGCAATGGGCGGACATGCCCGCCGTTGTACTAACCAACATCCCCTACCCCACCACGGGTACGCATCTGAATTGTCTTCGCGCGACACAGCAGGAGGCCCGCCAGTGAAAAAGCCAGCGTGGGTGCGAGTGAAGGTGGAACATGATCTGCGCCGTCGCTTCAAGAAGATGGCGCGACGCAGAGGCCAGTATCCAGCCGAGATGATCCGGGGGTACATGCAGCGGTGCGTAGATGAAACGCCCGAGGCATCGAAGGGCGGCGTGGGAGGTCCCCAGCGCGATGGCTGAAGATCGTCCTTACGTGAGCGGTGTTGGCAGGTCAGGAGCGGATTCGATCCGGGGTCATGCGTTACCGGGCGTTGCAGATTTCACGGCGATCGTCTTTCGACCGATCCCACCAAAGCAGGTCAAGACCCCGGAAGGTCAAGAGCCGGATAAGCAATGGCTTGAGTTTGATATTCAGTGATCACCAAAGCAGGCCAGCGCGCGGATGAGCGATGCGTTGGTTTTGATTTTCCGTGGCCACCGATAACCCATCGAAGGCGGGTCGGGGTGGGTTTGCGGGACCGTCAAAAACATGGATGTTTTTGACGAGCCCCCATGGGTGAAGGCGCACTGCTTGCGAGGCACTGCCTCGCGTGCGACTGAACGCCCAACCGCTGGCGGTTGGGCCGGGCCCCGGAGGGGGTTTACGGCGTGTCCCGCAAACCCACCCCGACCCGCCAAACCTGGGATGCAGTGAACCGAGGGTTGTTGGCATGAATCCAACAGCAGCCGGGCAAGCCCGGCTCTACGTAGGTCGCGCGATCAGATCACGCAGCAGCGGCTGCTTTTACCGCGCCAGACAGGCTGTCCAGCGTGGCCTGCATCAGCTCGGCGCTGTCGGCTTCGACGGTGACGCGGACCACCGGCTCGGTGCCGGACGGGCGCAGGAAGGCACGGCCTCGGCCTTTGACCGCCTGCTGCGCGTCGGCCAAGGCCGACTGCACACCTTCGGACTGCACGATCGCCTTGGCCGACACACCCGCCAGACGCACGTTGACCGTCTTCTGCGGCACCTTGGTGATGTTCGCCAATGCACCACGCAGGGTCTGATCCTCGCGACGCAGCACCTCCAGCACCTGCAGCGCGCTGACGATGGCATCGCCGGTCGTCGCACGGTCCAGGCACAGCAGATGGCCCGATGCTTCACCGCCGAGCACACCGCCGCCCTCCACCAGAGCCTGATGCACGTAGCGGTCGCCCACGTTGCTGCGTACGAACGGCAGCCCCAGACGCTCCAGCGCCTGTTCCAGGCCGAAGTTGGTCATCAACGTGCCCACCACCGGGCCACGCAGACGCCCGTTGCGCTGCCAGGACGCGGCCAACACGTACAGCAGGTCATCGCCATCCACCGGGTTGCCCTGGTCGTCGGCCATCAACACGCGGTCGCCGTCGCCGTCGAATGCAATGCCCAGGTCCGCCCCCACCTCGCGCACCTTCGCCGCCAGGTTGTCGATGTGCATCGACCCCACGCCGTCGTTGATGTTCACGCCGTTCGGCTCGGCACCGATCGCCGTCACCTCGGCCCCCAGCTCGCGGAACAGCAGCGGCGCAATGTGGTACGTCGCGCCGTGCGCGCAGTCGAGCACGATCTTCAGCCCGCGCAGGTCGAACCTGCGCGGCACGCTGGCCTTGCAGAACTCGATGTAACGGCCCACCGCATCACGTGCGCGAGCAGCCTTGCCCAGACGGTCCGACTCGGCCGTGGTGAACTCGCTGTCCAGCGCCGCTTCCAGCGCCAGCTCGGTGGCGTCGTCGAGCTTTTCGCCGTCCGCCGAAAAGAACTTGATGCCGTTGTCGTAATGCGGGTTGTGCGAGGCACTGATCACAATGCCCGCGTCCGCGCCCAGGGTGCGGGTCAGGAATGCGACGGCCGGGGTCGGCATCGGGCCCAGCAGCTGCACGTCGGCACCCGCCGCCACCAGCCCGGCTTCCAGCGCCGCTTCAAACATGTAGCCGGAAATGCGCGTGTCCTTGCCGATCACCACCACCGGGCGATGGCCCGGACGATGGCCGTTGCGCTCGGTCAGCACGCGCCCCAGCGCATTACCCAGGCGCAGCACGAAGTCAGCCGAGATGACGCCCTGGCCGACACGACCGCGGATGCCGTCGGTGCCGAAGTACTTGCGCGCCCCCATCAGGCGGCGTCCGCCGGCGACTGACGGCCCAGCATGGCCAGCAGATCGGCCAGGCGGTCGCGCATTTCGCGGCGGTCGCAGATCTGGTCGATCGCGCCGTGTTCCAGCAGGAACTCCGAACGCTGGAACCCTTCCGGCAGCTTTTCACGCACGGTCTGCTCGATCACGCGCGGACCGGCGAAGCCGATCAGCGCCTGCGGCTCGGCAATATTGATGTCGCCAAGCATCGCGAACGAGGCCGACACGCCACCGGTGGTCGGATGGGTCAGAACCGAGATGTACGGCAGGCCGGCGTCGCGCAGGCGACCCAGCGCGGCCGAGGTCTTGGCCATCTGCATCAGCGAGAACAGGCCTTCCTGCATGCGCGCGCCGCCGCTGGCGGAAAAGCACACGTAGGGCGCGCCGATTTCCAAAGCCTTTTCAGCGGCCAGCGCAAAGCGCTCGCCGACCACCGAGCCCATCGACCCGCCCATGAAGGCGAAATCGAACGCCGAAGCGACCAGCGGGCGACCCTTGAGCAGGCCCTGCATGGCAATCAGCGCGTCGTACTCGCCGGTGTTCTTCTGTGAGGCCTTGATGCGTTCACCGTACTTCTTCTGGTCCTTGAACTTCAGAAGGTCGGTCGGCCCCAGGCGGGCGGCGATTTCAGTGGTGCTGTCGGCGTCGAACAGCGAGGCCAGGCGCGCGCGTGCGCGGATCGCCATGTGGTGGCCGCATTTCGGGCAGACCTCAAGGTTTTCTTCCAGCTCCGGGCCGTACAGCGCGCTGTTGCAGTTGCTGCACTTTTCCCACAGGCCCTCGGGGACACTGCGCTTCTTGCTGGGAACATTGTCGGTGCGGATGCCCGACGGCATCAGTTTGGTCAGCCAACTCATGCTTGTTGATACGTCCATTCAGGGCGGCCCGAAGGCCGCAAAGGCGGACAGTCTAGCTCACCCGCCGTTGAGCCGGGATCCCTACGGGGGCGTGTGGAGAGGGGGTGAAATTCTTCAATCTGGTGGACTTGGATGACCGTAGAGCCACGCCCTGCGCGGCTTCGCGGTGCCAGACCCGTGCATAGTGACACGCCATGCGTGTCATCGGGATACCCTGACTGGGTCGAAGCCACGCAGGGCGTGGCTCTACGCGGGGTGGTCAGTCCAGCGCTTTACGGAGGGGCTCGAGGAACGCCCTCGCCACTGCAGCGGCGGCATCTGAACCGTTCGCCTCCGCCAATGCGGCCACCAGCGCGCTGCCGACCACGACGCCATCGGCCTCCTTCGCCATCGCCGCCGCACTGGCCGCGTCCTTGATGCCAAAGCCAGCCACCACCGGCACCGAAGAGCGACCGCGAAGGTCACGCAGGCGGGCGCTGGCCGCCTCACTGTCGAGCCGGTCCGACGCCCCGGTCACACCGGCAAAGCTCACGTAATACAGATACCCGCGTGCCATCGCCGCCAGTTTGTCCAAGCGCGCATCCGCGGTCGTTGGCGAGGCCAGCAGGATCAATGCCAGCCCAGCCTGCTCGAAGATGGCCAGGGTCTCCTCGGCCTCTTCCGGCGGCAGGTCCACCAGCAGCACACCGTCCACCCCGGCGCTGATCGCGTCCTGGGCAAACCGTTCGGTCCCGCGGATTTCGATCGGATTCAGGTAACCCATCAATACCACCGGCGTGCTGGCGTTGTCACGGCGGAAGTCGCGCACGGCATCCAGCACATAGGTCAGACCCGCCCCCCGTGCCAGCGCGCGCTCGGAGCTGCGCTGGATGGTGGGGCCGTCGGCCATGGGATCAGAGAACGGAACGCCGAGCTCGATCACGTCGGCACCGGCCGCAGCCAGCGCATGCATCACCGGCACGGTCACCTCGAGCCCAGGGTCACCGGCGGTAATGAATGGAATCAACGCCTTGCGGCCATTGGCACGCAGGCGGGCAAAACAGGCATCAATACGGTCAACGGACATGTCAGGCGCGTTCCAGAGTCAGTTCAATTGCGTGGCGGGCGGTCACAGCACCAGGCCTTCGCGGGCGGCGATGGTGTGCACATCCTTGTCGCCACGGCCGGACAGGTTGCACAGCACCAGCTTGTCTTTGGGCAGCTCGCGCGCCAGCTTGATCGCCTGCGCCACCGCATGGCTGGATTCCAGCGCAGCCAGGATGCCTTCGCTGTGCGCCAACTGGTGGAACGCGGCCAGCGCTTCTTCGTCGGTGACGCCGACGTACTGGGCGCGGCCGGTATCGGCCAGAAACGCATGCTCCGGGCCCACACCTGGGTAATCCAGGCCCGCAGACACCGAATGGGTTTCGATGATCTGGCCGTCGTCGTCGCAGATCACATAGGTGCGGTTGCCATGCAGCACGCCTGGGCGGCCAGCGGCGATGGACGCGGCATGGCGACCGGTTTCGATGCCATCGCCCGCGGCTTCAGCGCCGACGATGCGCACGTCGCGGTCATTGAGGAAGGCATGGAACAGGCCAATGGCGTTGCTGCCGCCCCCCACACAGGCGGTGATCGCGTCCGGCAGCCGGCCGTAATCGGTCAGCATCTGCGCACGCGCTTCGCGGCCGACGATGGCATTGAAGTCGCGCACCATGCGCGGATACGGGTCAGGGCCGGCCACGGTGCCGATGATGTAGAAGGTGTCGCGCACGTTGGTGACCCAATCGCGCATCGCTTCATTGAGCGCATCCTTCAGCGTGGCCGAGCCGGAAGTGACCGGCACCACCGTCGCACCGAGCAGCTTCATGCGGTAGACGTTGATCTTCTGCCGCTCGATGTCGGTGGCCCCCATGTAGACCACGCATTCCAGGCCCAGGCGCGCGGCGACGGTGGCACTGGCAACACCGTGCTGGCCGGCACCGGTTTCAGCGATGATGCGCTTCTTGCCCATCCGCGCGGCCAGCAGGGCCTGGCCGATGGTGTTGTTGATCTTGTGCGCGCCGGTGTGGTTCAGGTCTTCGCGCTTGAGCAGGATCTGCGCACCGCCGACCTGCTGGCTGAGCCGCTCGGCGTGGTAGATCGGGCTCGGCCGGCCCACGTAGTGGGTCAGGTCCTTGTCGTAGGCGGCGATGAAGCTGGGGTCCTGGCGCGCCTGATCATAGGCGGCGGCCAGTTCCTGCAGCGGGCCGATCAGGGTTTCAGCGACGAAGCTGCCGCCGTAGCGGCCGAAATGGCCGTTGGCGTCCGGGTAGGCGTGGAAATCGGTGACA
This sequence comes from Stenotrophomonas maltophilia, assembly GCA_050983615.1. Classification (GTDB taxonomy): domain Bacteria; phylum Pseudomonadota; class Gammaproteobacteria; order Xanthomonadales; family Xanthomonadaceae; genus Stenotrophomonas; species Stenotrophomonas maltophilia_AZ. The sequence continues at coordinate 2,983,995 of CP158958.1, forward strand.
GGCGTTGGGGATGCGGACATGACGCGACAGCCAGTAGAGACAGGGGTTTACTCTAACGCACGCATCCTGACCGGAATATCGATATTATCTGGCGTGAACCGTCAGGAAAACTCACATGAGTGACACCCCCCTGCCCTCCCTCAATGCCCTTCGCAGCTTTGAAGCCACCGCGCGGCTGGGCGGTGTCGGCCGGGCGGCTCAGGAACTGCACGTCACTCATGGGGCGATCAGCCGGCAGTTGCGGCTGCTGGAAGAACAGCTGGGGTTTGCGCTGTTCGAGCGCGCCGGCCGTGGACTGCGCCTGACCGCCGCCGGGGAAACCCTGCAGGCCGCCTGTGCCGGAGCTTTCGGTCAGATCCGCGATGCGCTGACCGGGTTGCAGCGCCGGCAGCGCCCCGAAGCGCTGGTGCTGGGCTGCAGCGGCAGCATCCTGGCGCGCTGGATGATTCCGCGCCTGCAGCAGTTGCAGGCCGACCTGCCGCAGTTGGCGCTGCACTGGTCGGCACAGGATGGCAGTTTCACCCCGGACCAGCAGAGCCTGGATGCCGTGTTGTTGCTGGCGCATGCGCCGTGGCCGTCGGGGTGGCGGGTAAGCGAACTGGCCCCGGAACGTGTTGGCGTGGTGGTCAGCCCGCAGCACCCGGCGGCGGCCCGGCTGGGTGGACATCCGCCTTCGGTGTTGCTGGGCGAACCGCTGCTGCATACGGCCTCACGGCCACAGGCATGGCCGGACTGGGCGCTTTCGCATGGGTTGGAGCCGGCGCAGCTGGTGATGGGCACCGGGTTTGACCATCTGTACTACCTGCTGGAAGCCGCAGTCGCCGGATTGGGGGTGGCGATTGCGCCGGAGCCGCTGGTGGCTGACGAGCTGGCGGCCGGTCGGTTGCTGGCCCCTTGGGGGTTTGGGGCGACCGGGGGGTTCTGGGTATTGGCTGCGCCGGAGGGTGTGGTGGACGCGCGGGTGGATGTGTTGGCGGGGTGGTTAGGTGCGCAGTTGGAGTGATGGCGGCTGACGGTGGGCATCGTTTCGATTCAGGTCATGCCCCACCGGTCGCTGGGGATTTCACGGCGGTCGTCTTGCGAGCGCCCCTACCGCCATCCAGAACCTTCTGGGGGAGAGCCCCCTTTTTGTTGAAGGGGGCGCGCCAACGGCGCGGGGATAAGGTGAAATGCGTGGACATCTCGAACCAAGGGTTCGAGATGTCGCGGAGCGGGGCTGCCCGACGGCCGCCCCCCAGCACGGACAAATTGAAACGCGGCCGTTCGTGGACTTCAGGCAGACGTTGGCGCGGACAATCTTGACTGCACCTCTTCACGCAGGCGCGCCAGCTCGACCTCCGCCTGCTGACGCTGCTGCATGCCCTCGCGGTGGATGGTGCGTACTTCCTCCACCGTGGCGATGAGCTGGTCGTGTGCGTGGCGCAGTGTGGCCACGTCGATCACGGCGCGCTGGTTGGCCTTGGCGGTTTCCACCGAAGTCTGGCGCATCAGGTCGGCATTGCGGCGCATCAGGTCGTTGGTGGCGTCGTCAATCGCATTGGACAGTTCCACCGCGCTCTTCTGCTCGCTCAGGCTGAGCTGGATCGCGAACTGGCGCTTCCACGAAGGAATGGTGATATCGCGGACGGTGTTGAACTTCTCGATCAGCTGGATCGCGTTGGCCTGGATCAGGCGGATCATCGGCAACGACTGGTCTGCCGCGTGCTGCATCACCACCAGGTCACCCACCCGCTTGTCGAGCAGGCGAATCGCGTTGTCCAGCTCGCCCTGGCGGATGCGCACCTGCGGGTCGTCGTTGCCCAGCGCCGCCTGCTGTTCGCTGCGCAGCTCACCCAGACGCTGCTTGCCGGCGGCGATATGCAGACCCAGCGCGTGACGCTCTTCGCGCACGATCTCATGCATGCGATCGAACTCTCCCACCCGCTGCCCCATCAACGCCTGCTGGCTGCCGACGTCACCCAGCAGCTGTTCGATCTGCCGGTTGGTATCGCTGAACTTCTGCACCAGCTCACCCTTGGATGCGCGCAGCTTGTCGATCAGGCCACCAATCACCGGCACCTTCGAGCGCTGGGCAAGACCGTCCAGATTGAGCGTGCGTGCAATGCGCACCACTTCGCCCAGTTTCTCGCCGCTGGCGTCCAGATCACGGTTACGCACCTGGTCCAACAGCTGGCTGGAAAACGCTGCAGTCTTGGCCGCCGCATCGCGTCCGAACACCTGCAGGTTGCCCGGGCGGATGTCCTCCAGGTTGCGACCGATCTCGGCGATGCGCGGCAGATCGTCCTGGGCCAGGCCCAGTGCCTTCAAAGTGGCGTCATCCACCGCGGGCGATGCCACGGCAAGGGCCGAACTGTGCGGCGTGTCCTGGGTCATGGCGAAGTCTCCTTGAAGGGAATGGCAATGAAATGCATGGGTCAAACCAGTCTAGCCTGCGCTGAGGCGACCTCGGCGCTGATCTGCGCCAGCAACTGCGCGGCCTGCTGGTCGCGCAGTTGCTGGTCGCCGGCGCGGCGCGCCAGCAAGGCCTGCCGCCATGCCGGCAGCAGGGTCCCGGTAATGCGTTGACTGCGGGCCAGCAACGCGGCGTTCTGCTCACGCAGCAGCTGCCACTGCCCGGCCTCGACCTGCTGCAGCGCGGCCAGCCGGCGCAGATGATGCAGTCGCTGCGCCAGTATGTCCTGTAACGGCGGAGCGAGCGCGGTCAGTTGCGCGTATCCAGCATCGGCCCACGCCTGCAGAGTCACGGCGGCATCCGCAGCGCGCTCCTGTGCCGCCGCCTGCTGCACCAACTGCGCGCCGACGCCCTGTGCCGCCGCATCGGCCTGTGCCAGCAGCACCCCCAGACGCGACTGGCTTTCGTGCGCTTCCAGTTCCTGTTCGACATCACGCCCAAGCAGACGTCCCCACCAACCGACGCGCCGGCGCGCGGCGGCGGGATTGGCGGCCTGCACCACCGTGCCGAGCTGGGTCAGTACCGCCAGCAGCCGTGCAGCGGCTGGGTCATGCCCGACCGGCGGCGTCGCCCCCTGCCCCAGCGCATCGAGCAACGACGCGCCGTAGCGTGACAGGCCGAGCGCGTCGGCCGCCACGGGCACCGGCGCGGGCCAGCCACGCATCATGCCGGCGCATCATCCGCAGCGCCGGTCCACTGCGGCGGCAGCGTCGATTCACCGTAGAAGTGACGCATCAGGGCCTCGTCAAGGGCGCGCTCCTGTGGCGTACTGGCGCGACGGGCGCGCGGGCGCGGTTGGGCGACTGGACCCCGCTCCATCTGTTCGCGCACCCAACTGGCCAGCAGCGCAAGCGTCTCTCCGGTGCGCGCCTGCTGTGCGTTGGCCTGGCCGAGCAGCTGCAGCAATGGGGCCAGGCCCTCCTGCAACCCCTGGGCAATCGGCTCGGCGGGCGGAAGCGGAAGCGGTGGCGGGTGCGGCACGCCAGCGTCGACGCGCGCGATCTCGGCCGCACCCACGGGCGTCGCCGGAGCCGGAACCAGGCGTTCCAATGCAGCCAGTACTGCCGGCCACGGTGCAGGCTCGGCTGCACTCAACGGCGCGGTACTGGCACTGCTCTGCAGCGCACTGGCGATATCTGCCAACTGCGCCACCACGCGACCGCCGACATCGGCGTCGCCTGCGCCCATCGCCTTGTTGCGCAGGAAGTCGCGCTTGATCTGCGCCCAACGCTGCTGTTCGTCCTCGCCAAGAACACCCCGCAGTTCGCCCAGCTTGAGCAGGTTTTCTTCCGCGCCGGTGGTCAGCAGCTGCGCCTCGCCCAGGTAGTGGTCGGAAATCAGCTGCTGCAGCTCTGCCTCGTTCATCACCGGCGAAATCTTCTCGGCCAGCTTGTTCATGTTGCGGTAGCTGCCTTGCAGACGGAACGGCGGCTCGGTGCGGTAACGGTCGTCCTGTGCGGCGCTGGCGATGTACTGCTGGTTGACCCGGTAGACCACGTCGCGTACGCGCAGCATGCGCTGCAGGGTGGCGACAATCTCGTTGATCTCCGCGCCGCTGTAAGCGTGGCTGAGCGCGTTGGTGGAGAACTCCTTGCCCATGGCGCGGTCGACCAGCAGGTACAGGTCGGCCATGTCGCGGGTGGCCAGCGGGGCGAGCACCGCATTCGAAGTGAGGCTGTTTTCGATGTAGCTCAGGGTGAAGGCCTCTTCCATGCCGCCCAGCACGTCACCCAGGTTGTAGATGTCGGCGCGATTGGCCAGCATGTCCGGAATCTTGAACACCTCGCCGGACTCGGTGTACGGGTTGCCGGCCATCACCACGCAGAATTTCTTGCCACGCATGTCATAAGTGCGGGTGCGGCCACGCCACACGCCCTCGATGCGGCGGGTGCCGTCGCAGAGCGAAATGAATTTCTGCAGAAACTCGGGATGGGTATGCTGGATGTCGTCGACATACAGCATGGTGTTGTTACCCATCTCCAGCGCCAGATTGAGCTTCTCCAGCTCCTGCCGCGAGGTGGCATCCGGTGCCTGCGCCGGGTCCAGCGAACGCACCTCATGGCCCAGCGCCGGCCCGTTGATCTTCATGAAAACCAGGCCCAACCGGTGCGCCACGTACTCCATGAGCGTGGTTTTGCCGTAACCCGGCGGCGAGATCATCATCAGCAGACCCATCAGGTCGCTGCGCTTGTTCTCGCCCACCGTGCCCATCTGCTTGGCCAGGTTGTCACCGATCACGCCAAGATAGACGTCATTGATCAGCTTGTTGCGCACGAATGACGACAGCGGGCGCGCCTTGAACTCGGACAGGCGCAGGGCGTCGCGCTCGCGCACGATGATGCGCTGGCGTACGCCCTGGTAGGCATGGAAGGCCGGGACGAACTGCTGCAGGTGGGTGCGCAGGCGGGCCAGGAAATCATCCAGCGACAGGGTCAGATGCCCCTGCTGGATGCGGGCGTGCTCGCCCAGCAACCCCTGCACCTGCACCTGCAACGCGACCTCGCTGGGACGTGTGCGCAGCGCGCGCGACACCAGCAGCAGCGCGGCCGCCTCATCGGCGTAGCGGGCGTGCGCCGCGTAGGCTGGAAGCTGACACAGCGCACGCAGCCATTGGCCGGCCAGTGTCCAGCGCGCGGCCAGGCCGTCCTGCTCCCGCTGCAGGGCGCGGTCGAAGGCTTCGCGCTGGCCGGCGGACTGCAGGTGCTGGGTCAGCGCCTCCAGCAGCGCCTGCGCGTAGCGGCTGGTGCTGAACACCGGGTCGCCGGCACTCAGCTCGGCGGCCAGACAGGCGGCCGCCGCCTGTGCATCGGCTGGCAGGAAGGGCAGCTGGCGCTCCTGCACGAAGGCCTCCAATGCCCCAGTTATCTCGGCCAGCAGCGCCTGCTGGCCTTCGCTGGAACCGAACAGCCGGGCGATGGCATCGGCACCCGCCTGCCTTGCGGGCCACTGCGCCACATCCTCGCGACGCTGCTGCGCGGCCCAGAACAGCAGGGCAAGTGCGCGCGCGCGCGGCGCGTGCTGCAAGGTGCCTGCAGCCTGCTGCAGGGGCAGCAGCGCGTGCAGGATCAGGCTGGCATCGTGGTCGTGGATGCCGCGCTCATAGCCTTCGCGGTAACGCGGCGCGGCGAAGTCGCGGACGATCTTCTCCAGCGCGTCCGGCTCGGCCGCGGCGTGATGCAAGGTCGGCAGATCCAGACCGTCGCGACCTTCCATGGCGGCCAGCAACAGGCTGCCGGCAAGGTACTCGCCGCGATACAGCTGCACGGATTCCGAATCCAGACCCAATTGCCAATAGGCCTTCAGTTCAGCCAGCTCCGGATCGTGCAGCGCTTCCAGGAAATCGGTGCCGGTCAGGTGAATGGCCAGTTCGTCACCGCGTGGCAGCAGAGTCAGGTCCAGCGCCTGCGTGTTCACGCTGAAACGATGGCGAGGACCCAGTCGCACCACATTACCGCCGGCTTCGAACAGCTCACTGCGGTCACGCAACGCACGCACGGCCTGGTCGCGTACGCCCTTCAGGCGTGCCTCGACATCGTCAGCCTTGACACTGTCACGCAGCTCGCGCAGCCGCTCGGCCAGCTCGCGCAGCTTGAGCACCAGCGGGTCGCCGGCGAAGAAGGCGTTGAGTTCATCGGCGCTGGCAAAGCGCTCGGTGCGTTTGGTCAGGCCGTCCAGAATGCGGGTGGCGGCATCCAGCACCGAGCGCGCCTTGCGCTGGCGCTCGTCCAGCAGCGCCTGCTTGTGGGTCTCGAAGGCTTCGATCAGCTCTTCGCGTTTGACCAGGATGTCACCGAGGAACTGCTCGTGCTCGCCAAACTGGCTTTCCAGCTCCTCCAGCTGCACCAGCAGGCGCGACATCTGTTCGTCCGCACGCTCCGGGTCTGTCGCCATACCCAGCGCGCTGGTGATGGACTGCGAGAACAGCGCGAACTGCGCCGCAAACTGCGCCACCGCCTCGGCCGAACCCAGGGTGCGGCGACGCTGTTCGGCGCGCACCCGACTCTGGTTGAGACGGGCGTAGACGGCGGAAATGGCTTCCACCACGCGGGTCCGGGCGGTGGCGTCGTCGACCTTCAGGCCCGCCATCAGCGCAGACAGCATGTCCAGGTCGGCCGCCATGCCGCGCATGCCGGCCAGCTGCTCATCCAGCACGCGCGCGCTTTCGGCCTGCTGGGCCGCTTCGTCCAGTGCCTGCAGGCGCTCGCCCAACGGAGCCAGCGCGCGCTCGTCGCCGAGGAACTGGCCGGTGGCAGCACCGATGCGGTCGTGCGCTTCCTGCAGCGCGGTGGTCATCGCATCGATCACCTCGGTGTCGATGTAGCGATAGTCACGAATGGTCAGCAGGTGGCCGCGCTGGGTGGAAATGGCGTTGAGCGCTTCCACGAAGGCCTGCACGTCGGTCCAGTTCTCCGGCTGCAGCCGGCCCAGCAGGGCCTTCTGGCCGGACTGCGCCTGGGCCATGGCCTGGGCGGACTGCTGGCGGATGCTCTGGACCTTTTCGTACTCATCCAGCACCGACTCGCCGGTGGCGCTGATCTCACGCAGCAGGCCTGCCGCGCCGTCACAGCTGGCGTCATCGAGCCAATGGTGAGCATCGAACAGGCGCCGGGTGTCCTGCACCAGGCGCTGGTAGCGCTGCACCGAAACGTCCTGGCCTTCGATGGTGCGGGCGAGGTCGAACAGGTTGGAGATGCCACGCACCAGTTCGGCGTTGCCGATACGGCCCATGAAGGTGTTGCCCGGTGGCCGGCTGGCAGCAAACTCGTCGCTGCTGAACGGGGTCTGCCAGACCTGCATCGGGTGGATGCGGGTCGGCTCGGTGCCTTCGGCGTGGAACAGCACCATGCGCCCGTCATGCATGAAGGCGTAGCCGTGGCCGAACACCGGGTTCTGCAGCACGCGCTGGATGGTGTTGTAGACGAACAGCGCCGAGCGCCCGCCTTCACGCTCGTAGAAGATGTACAGCACATCCTCACCATTCGGCGAGCGGATGGCACGCTTGAACTGCATGCCCTGCATTGAGGCATCGAAGGCCTTGTGTTCGCCGCTCTGCAGGTAGTAGCCGCCGGGGAAAATGATGCCATGGTCTTCGGGCAGCTGGACGCAGGCCTGCACGATCGCGTCGTTGCGTACGATCACGCCGGTGAGGGTGTTGTAGATCAGCCCGCGCCATACGGTTTCCCGGTAGGGCAGCACTTTAAGCAGTACCAGCGAGCCGACCCTTACGAAATCGAACTGGGCGTCGTCCAGCGATTGGGTACTGTCATCGACCGGCTCGCTATAGATGCCCTGCCCGCTTTCGGTGTTGTTCTCGACCTTGATGGTGAGATCGCCACCGGTGGTTTCGACGAACAGGGTATCCAGAATGTTCAGGTGTGAATGGCGCCCACTGACGGCCATGTCGCGGGTGGCACGGGTCCATTCGAAATCAAACGGCGGCGGCAGCGCGATATCGCGCTCGCCGCGCGCGTCCAGATAGGTCAGCTCGCCCTCGCGCGACACCGCCCAGCGGAACACACGCACATCACTGCTGCGCTCGCCGATCTGGAACGATGCCAGCAGCTTGTCGCCGACCTTGATCAGCTGCAGCAGGCGCGCATGCTTGTAGTAGGCGTACAGCTCACCGAAGTCGTGCACGAAGCCGGCCTGGGCCAGGAAGCTGCCCTTGGCATCCACCGGCACCACGTCATAGCCGTCGCCCGACTGCACCAGCCGGTACAGCCCGAACACGTCCTCGACCCGGGTCTGGGTCTTCAGCCCCAGGTAGACGTTGTAGCCGAACAGCAACAGGTCCGGCCCGACCTGTACGATGTCGCGGCCGACGCAGTTGTTCTCGCTGCGGATCCGGAAGCGGCCAATGACCTCCAGCCGGCTGTCGCCGAATTCGTCCAGGCGCTGACGGTTGAGCGCGTCGGCCAGCCCGCGCAGGCGCGTGCCCTGCTCACCCAGGCGGCGGCGCAGCACTTCATAGGCACCGCCCTGGGCGACCGCCTGATCGACAGTGGAGGTGGCGTCCGCCGACGGGGCGTCGGGACGGGAGGCGATATCAGACATCGGCTTGCTTCCGGCTCACGGACCACCGGCCGGACGTACCGGCCGGTGAACATGTAGAGCGGGGCTTGCCCCGCTGAAAATGCAAAGCGGGGCTCTGCCCTGCTCAGCGGGCGTCAACCACGGTGGCCGACACGGTGTCGGCCGCTGCGGTGTGCTCGTCGGCGATCTGGCGTGGCGCGTCTTCGCGGGCGGTGACGCCCAGGTAACGCTGCATCAGGTCCTGCACGATCGGACTCTTGCCGGCCAGGCCTTCAATCGACTTGCCCAGCGAGACCGCTTTGATCAGGTTCTCGAACATGCCACCGTCGCCACCGACCAGGTCGATGTCGGCGTTGCGCAGCGCGCTGGCGATGACGCCGGCGTTCTCGCGCGAGACTTCCTTGCCGGCTTCGATCGACGCGAGGGCCTGCTTGAGGCTGTTGTCCAGCATCATGCGGAACTCTTCGTGGCCGCGGGCGCTGTCGCTGAGCGAGGCAATCGCCTCGAACTTGCGAACCAGGCCTTCGGCTTCGGCCAGCAGCTTCTTCTGCACCACGCCGGCCTCGGCACCGCCGACCGATTCGGTGGCGGTGGCACGGGCACGGCCCATCTGTTCCTCGCCCTGGGCCTGGGCCTGGAGGGTTTCAGCCAGCACGCGGGCGTCGTTGGTGCCCTGCTTCAGGGTTGCATCGGCCTTGGCTTCAATCACGCGCGCTTCGGCGATACCGACCTTCTCGATGGCCAGTGCCGAGGCCTCCCGCACCTGCGCTTCGGCCAGCCCCGGGGCGGCCTGCTCGGCACGCGTACCGTCGGCCAGCAGGCGCTTGGCCTCGGCCTGCTTGCCGGCGGCTTCGTGCTCGGCCTGGGCCAGCGTGGTGATCTCGACGGCACGATGCTTGGCCGAGGTTTCGGCGGCCTGGGCTTCCTTGACCTGGCGCACCAGCAGCTCCTGCGCCTTGGCCTCGGCTTCCAGGATCAGCACCTGCTTCTGGCGGTCGGCTTCAGAGACTTCGCGCACTTCCTTGATGCGCTCTTCTTCCTGGGCCACGGTCTTATCGATGGCGATGCGTTCCCGGGTGATGTTGGCCACGTCCATCTTGCCGGACTCGACCACCTTGTCGCGCTCCACGCCCTGCAGCTGCACTTCGCGTTCGGTGGTGACCTGTTCCAGCTGGCGTGCGCGTTCGACGCGCTCTGCTTCGATGGCCACAGCACGCTGCCGGTTCTGCTCGGCCACCTCGACTTCGCGCAGGCGGTTCTGCTCGCGGATGTCGATCAGTTCCTGCGCTTCGATGCGGGCGTGCTCGGCCAGCTGGCGCTGTTCTTCCTGCACCTTGGCAGTTTCAGCCTGCTCGCGGGCCTGGATGGTTTCGATCTCTCGCTTCTGCCGGGCTTCGGCTTCGGCCTGCTGGCGTTCCAGCGCCAGCAGCGCTTCACGCGCTTCGACGTTCTTCTTGGTGATGGCCAGCTTTTCGTTCTGTTCCAGCTCGTTGGTGACCACATTCTGCGCGGCGGTCAGCTCGGTGATCTTGCGGATGCCCTGGGCATCGAGAATGTTGTTCTGGTCCAGCAGCAGCTTGGGCGTCTGCTCCAGATAGTCGATGGCCACGTCTTCCAGTGCATAGCCATTGAGATCATTGCCGATCACCGCAATGATCTCGTCGCGGAATTCCTGGCGCTTCTCGAACAGTTCGGTGAACTCGAACTTCTTGCCGACGGTCTTCAGCGCTTCAGAGAACTTGGCGTTGAACAGGTCGTCCACTGCATGCTTGTCCGAGGCACGGTCGGCCCCGATGGCCTTGGCAACGCGCAGCACGTCCGCCTGGGTTTCGTTGACGCGCAGGTAGAACGCCACGGCGATGTCGGCGCGCATGTTGTCGCGGCAGATCAGGCCTTCCTTGCCGCGACGATCGACCTGCAGGGTGATCAGGCTGATCCGCATCAGCTCGGCGCGGTACAGCACCGGGATGATGAGCGCACCGGTGAAGTGCACCTTGGGCTGGGAGCTCATGTCGTTGACGATCAGCGCGACGCCCTGGTCCACCTTGCGGTAAAACGCCTTGAACAGGCCGGCAAGCCCCAGCAGCAGGACTATCAGTACACCCACACCGATCAGGAACGGGGCCATGGCAGCAACACTCATCGATGGATCTCCTTATCGCCCGCAATCAGGCTGTCTTGGAACGAAAGCGCAGGGTGGCTGTCTTCTGCAGCGACCCGGTAATGGTTGAATTCGGACACGTAGTCGATCAGCACGACCCGTGAGCCGCGCGGCAGGGTGTGCCCTTCGGGCAGGCGCACCTGCAGGATCAGCCCGGCACCGCCATCGTCGACTGTGGCGTAGCCGGTGCTGGCGGTGACCTGCGGTGAGGCAACCACGCCGATGCGGCCCAGCAGCGAGGTCTGCGGCACCGCGCGCAGGCGCAGCAGCAGGCGACGCACCGGGCGCAGAATGAACGCGGTGACCGGCACTGCCGGCACCAGCGCGAGCAGAGCCACCGCGCTGCCGGCGGCCCAGCGCAGCGGTACGGGCAGCGGCTGCAGCAGGAACAGATGGGTGAGATAGGTGCCGGTCCAGCCGAAGAACGCCAGCAGCGCGATGACCAGCATGACCGGCGCGCCGCCGAGACCGAGCCGCGAGAACATGCCGGAGATGCCGTGCAGGCCTTCATCACCGCCGCCAGGATCAATACCGTCGGTGGCAAACCCGTCATCGACCACGCCACAGGCTGCCAGCAGCCAATAAACCATGGCAAACGCCAGCACGATGCTGTACGGCAGCGTGGGGAATGTCAGCGCGACATTGAGAAATTCGGCCATTCACGACTTCCTTGCATCGATGCCGCAGTTTCCCCCTGCGGCGTCCCTGGGGCCGCACTCCGACGGACCCTTGTTTTGTTGATGCTACGTGAAATCGGCGGTGGCGCACATAGGGGGTTTCTGACCCCGTGCGAATGAACGCGGGATGGCTCGAAAAGCAGCCGGGCAAGCCCGGCTCTACGGTTACGCATCTGGAGGAGAGCCCCCTGAGTCAGGGGGCGGCCGCGAAGCGGCGGGGGTGTCACCGCGCATGCGATTACGTGGGCATGTGCGTGGTTGCCGGCCAGCGGCCGGCACTACCCGCCGATCAGGCCCGTTGGGCCTAATCGGCTTCGTGACAATCGGCGCGGCGGACTTCCTCGACGAACTTGCGCATCTTGTAGCCGTCCTTGATGCCCGGTTCGTTCTCAATGCCGCTGGAGACATCCACCCCCCATGGCAGGGTGGCGACAATGGCGTCGAACACGTTGTCCGGGGTGATGCCGCCGGCGAGCAGAAACGGTCGATGCAGACCGGTTGGCAGGCGGGTCCAGTCGAAGGTCACCCCGGTACCCCCACCACCGCCCGGCGCGTGGCTGTCGAACAGGAAGCCGGCGGCGCTGGGGTAGCGCAGCTGCAGCTGGCGGGCATTGACCTCGTCACGCCCCCCCATGGCAACCGCTTTCAGGTACGGCATGTTGAAGCTGCGGCAGAACGCCTCGTCTTCGCCACCATGGAACTGGAGCAGCGTGGGCCGTACGGTGCGCAGCACCTCACGCACCTCTTCCTTGCTGTTGTCGCGGAACAAGGCGACTACGTCGACCATGGGTGCAATTGCCTGGCGCATGGCGCGAGCTTCCGCCGGGGCCACCCGGCGCTTGCTTTCACGGGCGAAAATGAAGCCCACGGCATCCACACCCAGCTCGCCGGCCAGGCGTACGTCGCCGGCGCGGGTCATGCCGCAGAACTTGATGCGGGTGCGGTAGTAAGAGCGGCTCATAACGTAACCTCGGCAGGCAGGTGCCAGTTGTCGGGATACAACGGGCCAACAAACACAAGACCCTGAGGCGGTGCAGTGGGGCCGGCCACGGTACGGTCCTGGCCTGCAAGCAGCTCGGCCATCCATGACACCGGCTGTTCCCCACAACCGATCAGAATCAATGATCCGACGATATTGCGCACCATGTGATGAAGGAATGCATTGGCCTGAACGCAGACCTCAATCACCTCACCCTGACGGGTGACGCTGATGGCCTGCATTTCACGTCGGGCGTGCAGAGCCTCGCACTGCACGCTGCGGAAGGCGCTGAAGTCGTTTTCGCCGAGCAGGGCCTGGCCAGCTTCATGCATGCGCGCAGCGTCCAGCGGCCGGCGCTCCCAGCTCAAGGTCTGCCGGTACAGCGCCGGACGCACCTGGCGGTTCAGCAAGCGGTAGCGGTAGCGGCGCGCGCGCGCCGAGAACCGGGCGTGGAAATCATCTGCGACCGGCACACACCAGCGTACTGCGATGGACCGGGGCAGTCGGGTGGTGGTGCCAAGGGTCCAGCCACGCGGATCACGGACCGCGTCCGTATCGAAATGCACCACCTGGCACTCGCCATGTACGCCGGCGTCTGTACGCCCCGCACAGGTCACCTGGATGGGGGCGTCGGCCACCGATGACAGCGCCTCCTGCAGACTGGCCTGCACGCTGGGGCATCCGCTTTCACCCAACTGCTGCCAGCCCTTGAACTCACTGCCGTCGTACTCCACGCCCAGTGCGTAGCGCATGGTCAACCTCGGTTACGTCGATGAAGGCCGGCCCTGCGGCCGGCCGGAGCGTGCGCCCGGTGTGTCACGGCAGGCGGGCCAGCAGCTCGCGCGCCTGGATCTGGCTGTGGATGTCGCCGGCGGCAGCCACTTCCTGCAGCAATGCACGGGCGGTGTCAGCATCGCCCAGGTCAAGGTAGGCGATGGCCAGCTCCAGCCGCTCGCGGCCCGGGGTGCCCAGCGGCTCCGCACCGGCCACCGGCTCGCTGGCCGCCGCAGGCGCGGCCGGCTCTACCGGTGCCGCCGCAGGCGCGGCCGGCTCCTCGGGGAACTCGAACACACCGCGGTAGGACGGCTGCGCGGCGGCATTCCAGGCATGCGCGGGCACCACCACATGGTCATGATCCTGCGCGTCCGCCGCGCCGTCACCCTGACCGGGCTGCGGTTCCAGTGCGAACACCGGTTCGCGGCGGGCCACTTCCGCGGCCACCTGATCGGCAGTGCTGTCGTATTCGGCCGAATCGTACGCCAGCTCGGTATCGTCGTCGGCCTGCTCCTGGTCCGCGCGCTCCTGCGTGGCCAGTTCATCGACATAGCCAGCGGCCGGCACCGCGGCCGCCAGCGCCGCAGCGTCGAAACCGTCACGGCGCAGCGGTGGCAGCGGCGACGGCTTGCGGCGGCGGGCCAGCGCCCAGCCGGCCACTACCACCAACAGAACGCCCAGCCCCAGCCAATACCAGCCTCCACCGCCGCCCTCACGGGCCGCCGGGGCGTCAGCCAGGCGTTGCTGGGCTGCAGCGAGGTCGCTGTCCTTCATGCTGATCAGCGCTTCCTGCTGCTTCTGCAGTTTTTCCAGCTCGGCCACGCGACCGCGCAGCTCCTGGATTTCCGCGTCACGGGTGGCCACGTCTTCCTTGGCCTGCTGAAGTTGTTCGTTGCCCAGCATGTCACCCTCACTGCCGGCGGCGGTGCCGGTGATTGTCCCTGCATTGTGGTCGGTGGCGGCAACCGCAGGGGCGATTTCCAGTCGCCCGCCGGCACTTGTCGGAGCGGCCGGCGATGCTGCGCCCGCTGCGCTGTTCGGCGTGCTGGCTGGCGTACTGGCCACACCGGTGGCAGCGGGCTGTGGAATGGCAGAACGGGCCTGTCGCCACTGCGCGGTGTGCTCGCGCACCATGGCTGCGGCTTCGGCCGCATCCACGGGCGGTGCCGAGCCGGCGTCGGCAGTACGCAACACCGCGCCCTGCTTGAGCAGGTTCACGTTGCCACGAATGAAAGCTTCGGGATTGGCACGCAGCAGCGCGATCATCGCCTGGTCGCGGCTGAGGCCGCGCTCGCGCGCCAGCCCTCCGGCAATTTCCGACAAGGTCTGGCCACGCTGCACGGTGATGCTGCCATCCGCTGCAACGGCCGGGGTCGGTGCCGGACGTGCCGGTGTGGCTGCGCGCGGCGTTGCTGCGGTGTTACGGGACGGCACCGGGCTGGTACGCGACGGGGTCGCTTCGGCCGGCTGCGATTCGGCCGCCGGTGGTTCGGCCACTGTCGGTGCAGGCGCCGGTTCGCGCACGATGGCATTGGACATCGCCCCTTCCGGCGCGACGATTTCAGGTTCGGCCACCGCCACCGCGCTGTCGGGCGCATCGACCAGCGCGGAGTACTCGCGCACCAGACGTCCCTGCCCCCAGTCGGCCTCGATCAGGAAGTTCAGCGACGGCGTCGTAACCGGGGCCTGGCTGCTGACCCGGACCACGGCGCGGCCCTGGGTGTTGCGGGTGAGTTCGAACTGCAGTTCGCTGACCAGACCAGTGGGGCGATCCAGGCCAACGCGGGCAAAAGTGACCGGCGACGCCAGTGCCACGCGCAGGTTTTCCAGTTCGGACGGGTCGGCGGAGATGATCGGAATTTCGGCCAGCAGCGGCTGGCCGGGCTTGGACAGCACGCGGATATCGCCCAGGCCCAGGGCCATGGCCGAACTGCTGGCCAAGGCCAGCAGCAGGGTGGAAACCACCTTGAGCGGGCGCTTCGCGCCCGGAGCTCGTTTCTTCATGCCGGCAATATAGCGATTCCGGACGGTTCCAGCCACGCAGGGCGTTGCTCTACGGGATGTTGATCGCGGTGGCGACCTAGGGACACGCCATGGGTGTCCGCGTGATGGCCGGCCCCGTGTGGACACGCATGGCGCGTCCACACGGGTACGAACCCATCAACCTTCGGCGGCCACCAGCTCGGCCAGCTGCACCGCATTCAATGCCGCGCCCTTGCGGATGTTGTCTGACACGATCCAAAGATTCAGACCGCGCGGATGCGACAGGTCTTCACGGATGCGGCCCACGTACACCGCGTCGGTGCCGGAGGCATGCGTCACCGGCGTCGGATAGCCACCCGCTTCGCGGCGATCCACTACCTCCACCCCCGGCGACTGTGCAAGCAGCTCGCGTGCGGCTTCGGGGGTGACCTTTTCACGGGTTTCAATCGCGACGGCTTCGGAGTGGCCATAGAACACCGGGACGCGCACGGCGGTTGGGTTCACCAGGATGCTGTCGTCGCCGAGGATCTTGCGGGTTTCCCAGACCAGCTTCATCTCTTCCTTGGTGAAGCCGTTGTCCTGGAAATCATCGATGTGCGGAATCAGATTGAAGGCAATCTGCACCGGGAAGCGCTGCGGGTCGATGTCCTGGAAGCTGAGCAGCTGGCCGGTCTGCTTGCCCAGTTCTTCCAGCGCCGAACGGCCACCACCGGACACCGACTGGTAGGTGGCAACATTGATGCGCTCGATTCCATAACGGCGGTGCAGCGGAGCCAGCGCCACCAGCATCTGCATGGTCGAGCAGTTCGGGTTGGCGATGATGCCACGCGGGCGGTTGGCGACCTGCTCCGGATTGACCTCGGAGACCACCAGCGGCACGTCATCGTCATAGCGGAAGGCCGAGGAGTTGTCAATCACCACCGCACCGGCGGCGGCGAACTTCGGGCCGTATTCCTTGGAGACGCTGCCACCGGCGGAGAACAGCGCGATATCCACGCCGCTAGGGTCGAACTCGGCCAGGTCCTGGACCTTGATCTTCTGGCCCTGGAATTCGACGTCACCGCCGGCCGAGCGCGACGAGGCGAGCAGACTCAGGGCGGCGATGGGGAAGTTGCGTTCGGCCAGGATGGACAGCATGGTTTCGCCCACCGCACCGGTGGCACCGACGACGGCGACGTGGAAACGACGATCTGCATTGCTCATGGGGATTTCTCGATAGGTTTTAGACAAAAGAAACGCACAGCGGGCTGGGTTCGGGGAACCTCACGTGTTGGCCGCGGAGGTTCCCAGTCGTTTGTCGTCTTTTTTGCCGCCCACGGTAGCGCCGCCGGCTTTCACGGCAGCCACTGCGTCGGCGTTGAGCGCGCTCGGCGGGTGATTCGCGTTCGGGCCCTGCCCCAGCGCAGCAGTGAGGTTGTCCACTGCCAGCTGCACCATGGCGCGGCGGGTGGCCTGGCTGGCACTGCCGATATGCGGGGTCAGCACGATGTTGTGCAGCGCCAGCAGTTCCGGGCGCACAGTCGGCTCGCCTTCGAACACGTCCAGTCCAGCAGCCGCGAGGCGGCCGTGGGCCAATGCGTCGGCCAGGGCGAGCTCGTCGACGATGCCGCCACGGGCGATGTTCACCAGGGTAGCGGTCGGCTTCATCTTCGCCAGCGCGGCGGCATTGATGATGTGATGCGAGCTGGCGCTGTAGGGCAGCACCAGCACCAGGTGATCGACTTCGGCCAGCAAGGTGTCCAGGTCGACATACTGCGCGCCGACCTCGGCCTCGGTGGCCTCCGGCAGGCGCGAGCGGTTGTGATACAGCACGCGCATGCCAAAGCCGAGCGCGCCGCGGCGGGCGATGCCCTGGCCGATGCGGCCCATGCCCAGGATACCCAGCGTGCTGCCATGAACGTCGGCACCCAGCATGGTCTGGAACGACCACTGCCCCCACTGTCCGTCACGCAGCCAGCGCTCGGACTCGGTAATGCGCCGGGCCGTTGCCATCAGCAGCGCAAAGCCGAGGTCGGCGGTGGTTTCGGTGAGGACATCGGGGGTGTTGCTGGCGACGATGCCAGCCGCGCTGAGCGCGTCGATATCCAGATTGTTGTAGCCCACACCGACGTTGGCAATGGCGCGCAACTGCGGTGCATTGGCGATTTCCGGTGCGCCAATGCGTTCGTTGAGGGTGATCAGTGCGCCATCGACCCGGGCCAGCCGTTCGGCCAGCATGTCCGGCGTATAGCGCGTCACCGCGTCGGTCACGGTCAGGTCGAAATGCTGCGCGAGCTGTTCGATGACATCATCGAACAGCGGCTGGCTGACCCATACCCTGGGACGCGTATCAGCCATCGATGCGTCCCGGAATGCGCGGGGCAATCTCGCCGACGTCACCACACTGGGCGCGGTGACGCAGCGCCTGGTCCATCAGTACCAGCGCCATCATTGCCTCGGCGATGGGGGTGGCGCGGATGCCGACGCAGGGGTCGTGGCGACCGGTGGTGATGACATCCACGGCGGCACCGGCAGCGTCCACCGTCGCGCCGGGCAGGCGCAGGCTGGACGTGGGCTTGAGCACGATCGACGCGGTGACCTGCTGACCGGTGGAAATGCCGCCGAGGATGCCGCCGGCGTGGTTGCTGGCGAACCCATCAGGGGTGATCAGGTCACGATGTTCGGTGCCCCTCTGCGCCGCGCTGGCAAAGCCGTCGCCGATCTCCACGCCCTTGACCGCGTTGATGCTCATCAGCGCGGCGGCCAGTTCACCATCGAGCTTGCCGTAGATGGGTTCACCCCAACCCGGCGGCACGCCATCGGCCACCACGTTGACGCGCGCACCGACCGAGTCGCCGGACTTGCGCAGGGCGTCCATATAGCTCTCCAGCGCCGGCACCTGCTCGGCCGCCGGCCAGAAGAACGGGTTGTCTTCCACCGCCGACCAGTCATGGCCGTTGGGCGTGATCTCACCCAGTTGCGACAGGTAGCCGCGCACGGTGACCCCGTAGCGTTGCGCCAGCCACTTCTTGGCGATCACGCCGGCGGCGACCCTCATGGTGGTTTCGCGCGCGGACGAGCGGCCACCACCGCGCGGATCGCGGATGCCGTACTTCTGCCAGTAGCTGTAATCGGCATGGCCCGGGCGGAACTGCTGGGCGATGTTGCTGTAGTCCTTGCTGCGCTGATCGGTGTTGCGGATCAGCAGCGCGATGGGCGTCCCGGTGGTGCGCCCTTCATACACGCCAGAGAGGATTTCAACCTCATCGGCCTCGCGGCGCGCCGAGGTATGCCGGCTCTTGCCGGTGGCCCGGCGCTGCAGGTCGTGGGCGAATTCGTCGACACCCAGTTCCAGCCCCGGCGGGCAGCCATCGACCACGCAGCCGATCGCCGGACCGTGCGATTCGCCGAACGTGGTGACCGACAGGAGCTTGCCGAAGGTATTGGAACTCACGGCCGCTGCGCCGCCAGCTCGGTGATGCGGGCACTGTGGGCGATCAGTTCGCGGCATTCGACCGCGAAGATGCCCATCTGGCCGACCTTGAACTCCACCCAGGCGAAGTCCACTTCCGGCAGCAGCTTGATCAGGTGCTGTTCGGACTCGCCCACTTCGCAGATCAGCAGGCCGTCTTCGCTGAGGTGCAGCGGGGCGTCGCGCAGGATCTTCAGGACCAGGTCGAGACCATCGTCACCGGCACGCAGGCCCATTTCAGGCTCGTACGAATACTCCTGCGGCAGGGCATCGGTTTCGTCGTTGGTGACGTACGGCGGGTTGGTGACGATCAGGTCGTAGTGACGGCCAGTGAGACCGTTGAACAGGTCGGACTTGAGCAGAGTGACGTTGTGCGCCTGCAGGCGCTCTTTGTTTTCCTCGGCCAGCGACAGCGCGTCATCGCTCAGATCGACGCCGTCCACTTCCCAGTTCGGATAGTAGTGGCCCATGGCAATGGCGATGCAGCCCGAACCGGTGCACAGGTCCAGCGCGCGGTGCACGTCGCGACCGGCCAGCCAAGGTTCGAAACCGGACTCGATCAGCTCGGCAATCGGCGAACGCGGCACCAGCGCGCGGCTGTCGCTCTTGAAGCTGAGACCGGCAAACCAGGCCTCACCGGTGAGGTAAGCGGCCGGAATGCGTTCATCGATACGGCGCTGGAACAGCTCCAGCACCTGCAGCTTCTCGTCGCGGGTGACCCGGGCCTGGCCATAGGCCGGGCCGAGGTCGTGCGGCAGGTGCAGGCTGTGCAGGACCAGCTGGGTGGCCTCGTCCAGGGCGTTGTCGTAGCTGTGCCCGAAGGTGAGCCCGGCGGCATTGAAACGGCTGGTGCCGTAGCGGATCAGGTCGATGATCGTGTGGAGTTCGGCGGCCGTATCGGCAGTCATGGCAAGGCAACAGACAGTGTGGCCCCCGATTATAGGCGCTGGAAGGGGCGGGAGCATCCGTTGCAGGCGAAACGGCTGGGCGGGGCGGCCCCCGTTCCCTATGATGGTGGGCCACTCCGGGAACGGGTTCTCCATGTTCAACCGCACCACAGGCATCATCCTGATCATCGCGCTGGCCGCCGGGCTGGGCCTGGTGACGGCGCAGAAGGTGTTCGCACCGAAGCCGGCGGCCAACCACCCCGCCACCGAAACCATCACCTTCTACCCGCAGCCGCGCCCGCTGCCGGACTTCAACCTGAGCCAGTCTGACGGCACCCGCCTGATTCCCGGCGAGCTCAAGGGTCACTGGACCCTGGTGTTCCTGGGCTTCACCTTCTGCCCGGACGTGTGCCCGACGACGCTGGCCGACCTGGCCCGGGCCCAGAGAAGCTGGGAGACCCTGCCTGAAAGCCTGCGCCCGCGCGTGGTGTTCATCTCCGTGGACCCGGAGCGCGATACCCCCGCCCGGCTGGGGGAGTACGCCCACGCCTTCCACAAGGACACCTTGGCCGCGACCGCCGATGTGCCCTCACTGGAACGCTTTGCCACCTCGCTGGGCTTCGTGTTCCAGAAGGTGGAAGGCAAGCATTTCGATGAAAACCCCCAGGACTACACCCTGGAGCACTCGGCCAGCCTGGCCGTCCTGGACCCGGACGGCAAGCTGGCCGGCCTGATCCGCCCGCCCTTCCAGGCGCAGGCCATTGCCCGCGACCTGCAGCTGCTGACCGAGAAAACCGCACCATGAGCCTGACCACGAAGCTGACCTACGTCCTGCCGCACCGCCTGCTGTCGTCAATGGCGCGGAGATTGGCGTATTCCAGCAACCCGAAGATCTCGCGCTGGCTGATCGACACCGTGACCGCGAAATTCGGGGTGAACCTGGCCGAAGCGGCCAACCCGGACCCGCGCAGCTACCCGACCTTCAACCAGTTCTTCACCCGCGCCCTGAAGCCGGGCGCGCGCGTGGCCGATGCCAACCCGCGCAGCCTGTTGATGCCGGCAGATGGCCGCATCAGCCAGCTGGGTGCGATCGAGGACGGAGTGATCTTCCAGGCCAAAGGGCAGTCGTTCACCGCCACGCAGCTGCTGGGTGATGCAGAGACCGCCGAGCTGTTCCGTCATGGACTGTTCGCCACGGTGTACCTGTCGCCGAAGGACTATCACCGCGTGCACATGCCGTGGACCGGCACCCTGGTCGAGACCGTGCACGTGCCGGGACGGTTGTTCAGCGTGGGCCCAGCCGCAGTGAACACGGTGCCGGCGCTGTTCGCCCGCAACGAACGCCTGGTGTGTCATTTCGAGACCGACTTCGGGCCGATGGTGCAGGTAATGGTGGGTGCGCTGCTGGTGTCGGGCGTGGAAACGGTGTGGGGCGGCGAGGAAATTCCCGCCTACGGCGACCGCATCGTGCGCAAGGACTATCGGGGCAAGGGCATCACGCTGGAGCGCTTTGCCGAAATGGCGCGCTTCAACTACGGCTCGACCGTGATCGTGCTGCTGCCGCCGGGGGTCGCCGACTTCGCGCCGCACCTGGATGCCGAGCATGCGGTGCGCCTGGGTGAGGCCTTGGCGACGCTGCGCTGAGGCAATCCATGGCGATGCGCATGGCGTGTACGTGCGCAGGGTCATGGCGTTGACACGCATGGCGTGTCACTACGATCCATGGTCGCCCGGGTTGGGGGTCGCCCGGGTTTGGTTGGTCGGGCGACCGGTAGGGACACGCCATGCGTGTCCACCGTAACGTCAGGCGTCGTCGCCGCCGTGCGCGAACTCGAGCGGGCCCACATCCATGCCGTCGTAATCCTCGACGCCATTGGCCTCAGCCAGCGCCTGCAGCTCATGGTTACGCTTGTCCAGCGACTCGGCGGTGTGGATTTCGATCTTCTCCACGTGAAGTACGTGGTAAGGCGCTTCGCCCTCTTCCAGATCCGGCTCGAACAGCTCCACCACGGTGTATTCCTGGTCTTCCAGAACCTCGGCCAGGCCCGCCAAAGGTTCGGGGGTGGTGTTGACGAAGAAATAGCCCCAGACCAGGTCGCCGCCCAGATCCCAGTCAGTGTTCTCACGGATGTTGGCGAACATCTCGTTGATGGCGGTGATATCCATCGTCATTCCTTAAAAAACGCTTCAATGGCGGCGAGCCTAACAGGTTCCGGGTTACTTCCCGCATCCCTGCAGTTTCAGCGACTGACCCTGCCGCAGCGCATAGGCCGGGGCTTTGAGCCCATTCGCCCGGGCCAGCTCACGCAGATCGCAGCTGTGTTTGTCCGAAATCCGCCCCAGGGTGTCGCCCTTGCCGACCTTCACGCTGCGAACCGGCTTGGGCTTGGGCTTGGCGGCCACAGCCACCGGCGCGGTCGGTGCGGTGGCGGCGGCCGCCGCCTCCACCCCGGCCACCGGCACCACGCTGCCTACCGCCACGTTACCGGTATAGCTGGCCGCATTCGGGCGCACGATGGCGGCATTGAGATCAGCGGTGATCAGGGTGCGGGCCAGGTCGGCGCGCGGACCGGAAACACAATAGCGGTTGTACAGGCCGGCAATGCGGGTGGTGGCGTTGATGATCGTGCCGGCCGGAATCCAGCCGTCCGCCTCATAGCGCGGGTTGAGGTTGCGCAGCACGCGCATGTAGCCATCACGGGTGCCGGCACTGCCCAGGCAGATGGTCAGCTCGTAGATGGTGGTGGACTTGGCCAGGCGCAGGGTGGCCGGCTGTGCACTGATCTTCGGGAACTCGACACCGTACTGCTGCGGGTGCAGGTAGATCCAGGCTGCGGCAATCACCATCGGCACGTAGTCTTTGGTTTCGGCCGGGAACTGGTTGTAGACGCTGTCCACCCAGAAGCCCTGCCCCGGGTTCTGCCGGTACACGCGCACGGCGCGGCCTTCGCCGCCGTTGTAGCCGGCCAGCGACAGCTCCACGCTGTTGTTGAGCTCGCGCATGCGCTCATTGAGATAGGTCGCGCTGGCTTCAGCGGCACTGCGCGCATCAAAGCGGGTGTCAAAACCGGTGCCGTCCGGACCCAGGCCGAAACGACGACCGGTGGCCGGCATGAACTGCATCAGGCCCGCTGCGCCCGCGCGCGAGCTGGCATGCACGCGGCCGTTGGATTCCTTGGCCATGATGCCAAACAGCAGCGCCTCAGGCAGGCCGCGCTTTTCCCATTCGGGCCACATCACCGAACGCAGGTTCTGGTAGTTCTCGTAACTGGTCAGCAGCGCCGGGCGCATGTCGGTCAGCCAGCGGCGGATGCCGGCCTGCACGGCGGGGTTGTACTCCACCATGTTGTCGAAGGCATGGCGCTTGTCATTGAGCAGCGCAGCGGCACGGGCCGCCTCGGGCACGTCGGCGGCCAGCGGGCCGATATGGTCGGGGTCGGCTTCCAGCAGCGCCGGACCGCTGCCGGCGATCTCCTGCTCTTCCTCATTGCCGGCGTCGGCGTTGCTCTTCAGCAGCCGCTTGTAGGTCGTCAACAGGTTGCTGACCTGGCAGCCCTTCTGCGCCACGCAGTCGCTGACCACGTCCTCCATGTCTTCCAGCGCCGCATCGCTTTCGTTGCGGCCCTTGGGGTCGGCGTTGGCGACCAGCACCTGGGCGTCGGCATAGCGCTTCTCGGCGGCGCTCATGCGCTGCTCGAGCGCCTCGATCCTGACCTTGTCGCGCGCCGAGACGCGCTGGGCCTGCGCCTGCGGCGCAATGGTGAAGAGAGCAGCCAATGCCAGCAGCGGCCAACTACGGACAAACAGGACAGGAACGGGCATCTTTGGCACTGTGAACGGATGAGCAGGCAGAGTAGCCGTGCGGCTTGCGTCGGGGCAACCCGGTCACGCGCCGGCCCCCTTCCGGCGTTTAGAATTTCCCCATTCACCTGCCCGACCACAGCGAGTTGACCATGGACCCGATCCTGCTTGGCAAAGGCGTCACCGACGATATCGCCGTTACCCTGCAACCCGCGCTGGGCAACCGCCATGGGCTGGTGGCCGGGGCCACCGGCACTGGCAAAACGGTCACCCTGATGACCCTCGCCGAGGGCTTTTCACGGATCGGGGTGCCGGTCTTCCTGGCCGATGTGAAGGGCGATGTCTCGGGCCTGGCCGTGCCGGGGGCCGGCGGCGAGAAGCTGCTGCAGCGCGCGCAGGAAATCGGCGTAAGCGACTACGCCCCCACTGGCAGCCCGGCGATTTTCTGGGACCTGTACGGCAAGCTGGGCCACCCGGTACGCACCACCGTCAGCGAAATGGGCCCGACCCTGCTGGCGCGCATCCTGGAACTCAACGACACCCAGGCCGGGGTGCTGGACATCGTGTTCAAGCTGGCCGACGACCGCGGCCTGCTGCTGCTCGACCTGGATGACCTGCGCGCCCTGCTGGGCCTGGTCGCTGATGAGCGCAAGGACATCTCCACCGAGTACGGACTGGTCAGCGCACAGACCGTGGCGGCGATCCAGCGCGCCCTGCTGCGCCTTTCGCAGGACGGCGGCGAGTCGTTCTTCGGCGAGCCGGCGCTGGAACTGGCCGACCTGATGCGGGTCAACCACGATGGGCGCGGGGTGATCGGCATCCTCGCTGCCGACCAGCTGGTGCTGAAGCCGCGGCTGTATTCGACCTTCCTGCTGTGGCTGCTGTCGGAGCTGTTCGAAACGCTGCCGGAAGTGGGCGACCTGGAGAAGCCCAAGCTGGTTTTCATCTTCGACGAGGCGCATCTGCTGTTCGACGACGCCCCTCCCGCCCTGGTGCAGCGCATCGAGCAGGTGGTGCGGCTGATCCGCTCCAAGGGCGTGGGCGTGTATTTCTGCTCGCAGTTCCCGGATGACGTACCGGCCAACATCCTCGGCCAGCTCGGCAACCGGGTGCAGCATGCGCTGCGTGCGTTCACGCCACGCGACCAGAAGGCGGTGAAGATCGCCGCTGAGACCTTCGTGCGGAATCCCAAGCTGGATGTGGTGGCCACCCTGTCGCAGCTGGGCACCGGCGAGGCGCTGGTCTCCACCCTGCAGGACAAGGGCATCCCCTCGCCCGTGCAGCAGACCCGGATCGCGCCGCCGCGCTGCCGCATGGGCGCGATCACCGAAGCCGAGCGCGCGCAGGTGCGTGCAGGCAGCCCGGTCGGCACCCGCTACGACACTGCAGCAAACCGGGAATCTGCTGCCGAGCTCCTCGCTCAGCGCGCCGAGAAAGCCGTACAGCAGGCCGACGCGCCCAAGGCGCGCACTCGCGAGCAGGACGAAGCGCAGCAAGGCGGCTTCGGCCAGTCGATCAAAGACGCCATCTTCGGCACCAAGCGCCGCCAGGGCATGATTGAAACCATGGCCAAGCAGACCACCCGCACGGTCGGCACCAAGCTGGGCAACCAGATCGTGCGCGGCATTCTGGGCAGCATTTTCGGCGGCAAGCGCTGATGTCGCGTTGGCGTCCACCCGGCGAGAAAAGCACGGCACTGATCACCGCGCAGGGGCATCAGCGCCTCAAGAGCGAGCTGGACGAGCTGTGGCGGGTCAAGCGGCCGGAAGTGGTGAAGGCGCTTGCCGCGGCCGCGGCCGAAGGCGACCGCTCGGAGAATGCCGAGTACACCTATCGCAAGAAGCAGCTGGGCGAGATTGATCGGCGTGTGCGCTACCTGACCAAGCGACTGGAGTCGCTGCGGGTGGTGGATACCGTGCCGACCGACCCGCAGGCCGTGTTCTTCGGGGCCTGGGTGGAGCTGGAGAATGTCGACAGCGGGTATACCAGCCGCTATCGCATCGTCGGGCCGGATGAGACCGATGCCGGTGCTGGCTGGATCAGCATTGATTCACCGCTGGCGCGCGCGTTGCTGAAGAAGCGCGTGGATGATGAGTTTGAAGTGGAGCTGCCCAGCGGGCGTACCGGATTTGCAATCCTCGCGGTGGAGTATCCCGGGTAACCCGGCACCGCGATGACACGCATGGCGTGTTCACGTGCACAGGATCATGGCTTTGACACGCATGGCGTGTCACTACGATCCTTGGTCGCTCGAACCCGTAGTGACACGCCATGCGTGTCATCGCGCGCAGCGCGGCCTCACAGAACCCCGGGATACCTCCGCCCCTCTCGCAGCGGTCGGAAATACCCCGCATCCGCATAAAACCCCGCGTCCTGCCGCGTCCACCAATCCGGCACGCCCATCAGCGGCAGCGGCCGCAGCTCAAGCGGATCTGTCAACACGCCGCCATCCTGCACGGCCTGTGCCGTCCTAGCCACGGCCTGCGCATCATCATCGCCCTGCACCACCAGACACTTCCCGACCAGCAGCCGCTCCGGCAGCAGCGCCTGCTCCATCAAGGCATGGCCAAATACGGCTGCCACGGCGATACGTCCATCCATCCACGCATCGGCCTGCGCGACAAACAACATTTCCCAGTCGTGCGTATCCCAGGCCCGCACAAGGGCAGCGTCACTGACCCGCACCACCACACCAGTTTCGTCGAACTGCGTCAGCGCGGCCTGCGCGCGGTTGCGCTGGTGCCCGCCCTGCCCCTCGATATGCCGGCATTGCTGCAGGTTGAGCGCCCGCTTGAGCGCCGGATAGCGGGCCCAGACCAAAGCGTTGAACAGGTCGTGCCAGTTGTCCGCACGGGTGGCAATCGCGCCACGCGCAATGCGGGTTTCGTAGTGCAGACCGTCGGCCAGCAGTGTCTCGGTCTGCTCGACCAGACGCTTGCCATCCAATGCCAGCCGCTGATCCAGCATCGACACGGACGGCCACTCAGGGCCTGTCAGCAGATCCCGGAACTCGGCGATCTGCGCGAACAACGGGTGGTCGAACGTGGCCGCCGCCACCTCTGCACGTGGCGGCGCGACAAAGCGGCGGCGCATGCCCCCGGCATCGGCCACCGCTGTGGTCACAGCACCTTGAGGTCGAGCAGCTTGCGCGCCGGGTTTTCCTCGATCAGCGCATCGCCATACAGGTCGTGCTCGTCGCTTTCGGTGATCTCGACATTGACGAACTGACCGACCTGCAGGCGCGCCTCGTCGGCATTCTGGATGTGCACCAGGCCATCGATCTCCGGCGCGTCGGCCTTGGAGCGCGCCACCGCGATGCCGTCTTCGATGGCGTCCACCAGACACTGCTGCACGGTGCCGATCTTGGCTTCCAGCCGCGCGGCGGAGATTTCCGCCTGGCGGGCCATGAAGCGGGCCAGACGCTCCTGCTTGACCTCGTCCGGCACGGCACCCGGCAGGTCGTTGGCAGTTGCACCGGTCACCGGCGAGTAGGCAAATGCGCCTACCCGATCCAGCTGCGCTTCATCCAGGAACGACAGCAGTTCTTCGAATTCGGCCTCCGTTTCACCCGGGAAGCCGACAATGAACGTCGAGCGCACGGTGATGTCCGGGCACAGCTGACGCCAGCGCTGCACACGCTCCAGGGTCTTGTCGACCGCACCCGGCCGCTTCATCAGCTTCAGGACGCGCGGGCTGGCGTGCTGGAACGGAATGTCCAGGTACGGCAGGATGCGGTTCTCGGCCATCAGCGGGACCACGTCGTCCACGTGCGGGTACGGGTACACGTAGTGCATGCGGGTCCAGGCGTCCAGTTCGGACAAGCCTTCGCACAGCGACTTCATCCGGGTCTGGTAGGCCTTGTCGCGCCACATGCGCTCGGCGTACTTGACGTCCACGCCGTAGGCCGAGGTGTCCTGCGACACCACCAGCAGTTCCTTGACGCCGCCGCGCACCAGCCGTTCGGCTTCGCGCAGCACGTCGTCCACCGGGCGCGAGACCAGCTTGCCGCGCATGGAGGGAATGATGCAGAAGCTGCAGTGGTGGTTGCAGCCCTCGGAAATCTTCAGATAGGCGTAGTGGCGCGGGGTCAGCTTGATGCCGTAGTCCGGCACCAGGTCCACGAACGGGTTGTGCTTCGGCGGCAGTGCGGCATGCACGGCCTCCATCACGCTCTGGTAGTCCTGCGGGCCGGACACCGCCAGCACATCCGGGTAGGCCTTGCGGATTTCCTCCGGACGCTTGCCCAGACAGCCGGTAACGATGACCTTGCCGTTCTCGTTCATCGCCTCACCGATGGCGTCCAGCGACTCGGTCACCGCCGAATCAATGAAGCCACAGGTATTGACCACGACCACGTCGGCCGAGTCATAGGACGGCACGATGTCGTAGCCCTCGGCCCGCAACTGGGTGAGGATGCGCTCGGAATCGACAAGCGCCTTCGGGCAGCCAAGGCTGACGAAGCCGACTTTGGGGTTCAGCTGGGACATGGATCGCGGGACTCTGGGGGCCTGGGCCGCTGCCGGGAAGGCAGGCAGACCGGGGGGCCGGGTCTGAAAGTCGCCAATTATACCGGGCTGACAGATCGAGGAGGCGCGGCAGCCACGCCATCTCAGAGCCAAATGAGATTTTTCTATAAGGAAATCGTGTCAGAGGCACCGATTCGTAAAGAAATCTTGGACGATGTAAAGAAGTCCGATCACTTCTCCTCAATCGCAGAAATTCCTTTGCGTGCTCGGGCGAACACCTGTGGACGAACATGAACTCGCTCCACGTCCCATCCAGCGCGTCGCGCTGCGCCACGCCCAAGGTTTGGATGGAGGGCGAGGCGAAGCGCCTGACCTCCGCAGATGACG
Organism: Stenotrophomonas maltophilia; assembly: GCA_050983615.1. Classification (GTDB taxonomy): domain Bacteria; phylum Pseudomonadota; class Gammaproteobacteria; order Xanthomonadales; family Xanthomonadaceae; genus Stenotrophomonas; species Stenotrophomonas maltophilia_AZ. Next base: position 3,012,046 of record CP158958.1, read on the forward strand.
GACACCCGAACATTGAGGAGCTCTACCAAGGGTGGGTCACAGTGGATGATCATTTCGGGCCGACCGAGGCGCTGCCGGCAAGTGCTACTTTGCTTCACAGCATTGTTTATGAATCTCTGCCGCCATCCTGTGTGATTCTTTCATCTGTTCGGGAGTAAGCAGACCCCCCACAAATTTCTGCATAATGTCCTGCTTATGTGACGGTGCTGCACGCTCCAGCGCAAGGTAATATGCATGACTTGTGACGAGATCCTGATCCATTCTCAAGCCCGCGTAGTAGGCCTTTCCGAGGTAGGACAACGCACTGACGTTCCCCCGCCGCGCCGCAGCCTCGATGTAGTCCATTGACTGGCGCTTATAGTCTTTAACGGCATCAGGATCCTTGAACATTCCAGAGATCCCGCCAAGCACCAGCTCAGCATCCGAGGCAAAGCGAATCTGTGCACCCAGGTGACCTTGACTCGCAGCCAGACGCAACCACTCCACTTCCTGCACCAGCCGCTCCGGCGACAGATCCTTGCATTCCTGCCACTGCGAACCATCGATAGACGAAGATGCCCTACTGGGTTTCAGTAGATTGCTGCACTGGAACAGCTTGAGGTGGATCGCGTAAGAAGCCGCTCCACTGCCCGCATGTGCCTGTGCCTCGAGACTTCGAATGACCGCCTCCGCGTCTCCCTCTGGCGCAGATCCGAAATCTTCAACAGTGAATGCCTTCGCGCCCAACATCTTCTTGGTCAAACCATTTGCAGATTCCGGGTCACGCAACGCAGATGTCCCCTTTACTCCCTCGACGACCGCGCCCGCCTTTGGGCTGACCGTCGGCACCCCCTCCTGCATTAATGGCGTATCAGGCACCGCACCGCGCTCACAGCCGCCCAGCACCGACATCATCCCAACCACCAGCATTGCCTTGCGCATGCGATCTCCTTTTCCTTATGGGCCCGGCCCATTGCCGTTCTGGAAGCGTCCGGGTGAGAAAAAGGATGGCCTGGGCACCGATCGCTTCACATCGGCCAACCACGCGATGCGGCATGGGCCCTCCTCTTCTCCAGCGGTAGTCAAAACCTGATGCCAGGGATGCGGCGGGGAATTCAGAGGCGGACAACCCGATTCCGGACAACTGCCGACGTCCCGCTGACCCACGGTAGCGAATCATGACCACCAAAGTTGACGGCGCGCTCGAAATCATGAGCGCCGCCAACTCACCTCAGTTTTCGTGGTTCGGGGGCCTGACCATATCGGGATCGCCGACCGTCACGCTTCCCGTGCCGCCACCGCCTCCTCCGCCACCTCCGCCATGACCGCCCCCCTGACCTCCCACGCCAGGGTTGCCGTTGCCGCTTCCAATGCCCCCCGCGTTGCTTGGAGGCGTCCGTTCGACGCGTTCATCGGCAACGAAAAGGCCATCAAATGACTGGCGATATGTTGCGCAGTGAGTGCTGTTGCACACCATGTAAGTGGTCCCTGTCAGGTACATCCAGAACGGCGCATGTTCCACGGGAGCAAGGTGCGACTGCAGGAACACCCGCGTCATGGGATCAATCGCCGGAACTGCTATCTCACATCCGTTATTGCAGAATATTGGACCTCTCTCGAACGCGTACAGCCCACCGCAGACGAGACCCAGCACCAACATCAGACATCCGACAACCAGCAATTTGAACCGCAGGGAAATTGCACGGCGAACGTTACCGACAACACTCATTGAAGATTTCCTTTGATTTGAGAATGGAACGTTGACGCTCCATGGGGGTCAACTCGCTCTCAACCGCTGCCAAGAATTTTTTCGACAGGTGATCCGGCGCAGCTCGGCTCATCGCGAGGTAGTACGCGTATGCGGTGGTGCCGTCTTGATCTGCCAACACGCCATACCGATACGCGTCGCCAAGCCAAAGCAAGGCGTCGATGCTTCCCCGTTTCGAGGCATTGCTCATGTACTCATGAGCATCTCGCTTGTATTGGTCAACGGAGTCCGGGCTTCTGAAAATCCCCTGCATCCCGCCGAGTACACTTTCACTATCTGAAGCAAAGAGGATCTGCGCTCCCAGATGACCTTGACTCGCCGATAGCCGCAACCAGTCCGCACTATTGATCAATCGGTCTGGTGCAAGGTCCTTGCAGTCCGCCCAGCGACGGCTGTCGTTGGGCGTTGACTTCCTGCCAGGCTTGAGCAGATTCGCGCATTGGGCAATCTTGAGATAGATCTCATAGGACGCCTTCCCACTTCCTTCCTTGGCAGCACCCTCAAGGGCTTGGATAACCACTTCCGCATTACCCTCGGGAGGGTCCCAAAGGCCAGTTACGGTAAATGCCTTCGCGCCCAGCATCTTCTTGGTCAAACCATTTGTAGATTCCGGGTCACGCAACGCAGATGCCCCCTTGACTCCCTCGACGACCGCGCCCGCCTTTGGGCTGACCGTCGATACTCCCGCCTGCATTAATGGTGTATCAGGCACCGCACCGCGCTCACAGCCGCCCAGCACCGACATCATCCCAACCACCAGCATTGCCTTGCGCATGCGATCTCCTTTTCGTCAGGGGCCGGACCCATTGCCGTTCTCGAAGAGTCCGGGTGAGAGAAAGGATGTCTGGGGCATCGGCCGCTTCCCATCGGCCGACCGCGCGATGCGGTATGGGCCTTGCCCTGCCCCAGAGGTAGCCAAAATCCGACGGCGAGGATGCGGCACGGGATCCATCGCCGACCTGCCTTATGTGGAACATCCGCTGACATCCCGCTAACCCGCCGACAGCGGATAATGAGCACCTGAACCATCAGGAGTACGGCAATGGGTGAGTGGGTCACGCTGGATACGCATTACGGTCCCGTCCGGGCCTGGCAGGCGCGGCCGGAAGGCAAGCCGCGCGGGGGGCTGGTGGTCATCCAGGAAATTTTCGGGGCCAATCCGCATATCCGCGAGGTGGCCGAAGGATTTGCGGCGCAGGGCTATGCGGTGTTGGCCCCGTCGTTCTTCGATCTCAACGAGGAAGGCGCGAACACGGCCGAGCCGCTGGTGCTGCCCTACGATGCCGAAGGCGTCACCCAGGGCAAGGCGCTGGTGGATGCGCTGGGGGTGGAAAAGCCGCTGGAAATCGTGCGTGCAGCCGCCTCGAAGCTGGCTCCGGCCGGCAAGGTGGGCACGGTAGGGTACTGCTGGGGCGGTAGCATCGCCCTGCTCTCAGCCCTGCGCCTGGCGCTGCCCTCGGCCAGCTATTACGGGGCCCGCAACGTAAAGTACCTGGACGAAACCCCCAAGGCCCCGGTGATCTTCCACTTCGGCGCGCAGGACGCCAGCATCCCGCCGGAGGCCGTGCAGGCCCACCGCGAGAAGCTGCCGCAGATGGCCACCTACGTATACCCGGCCGACCACGCCTTCAACCGGAGCGTCGGACACGCGTATGATCCAGACAGCGCCGACCTGGCGCTGCAACGCACCCTGGACTTCTTTTCGGAGCATCTTGGATGAGCGAGTTTGAACTGGATTCACGCCTGGCCACCGACAGTGTGCTGGTAGACGAAGGCCCGTTGTCGCAAGTGCGGTTGATGAATGACGAGCGGTACCCGTGGTTGATCCTGGTACCGCGCCTGGCGGGTATCACCGAATGGATCGAGCTGGACGGCGAGCAGCAGGACAAGCTGCGCACCGAGTTGAACCGGGCCTGCAAGGCACTCAAGGGCACCGACGGTGTCGAGAAGATCAATATCGGCTCCCTGGGCAACATCGTGCGCCAGCTGCACTTCCACGTGATTGGCCGCCATCAGGGCGATCCGGCATGGCCGGCACCGGTCTGGGGCCATGGGCAGGCCCACCGGTTTGACCCGGATGTGCTGACCGAACGTGTCGCGTACTGGAAGGAACGGCTAGGATATTCGCCCCAGCCCTGAGTCCAGACCACATCCCATGCGTTTCAATCTTGTCGCTGCCATCCTTTTGATCCTGATCGGCCTTTTCATGCTGGCCAGCAACCTGGGCTGGACCCAGTTGAATCTGTCCCGGCTGTTCCTGACCTGGTGGCCGGTGGGCCTGGTGGCGGTGGGCGTGGCGATGTTGTTCGGTCGCGGGAAATAACGCGATGCACATGAAAATGCCGGCCTGATGGCCGGCATTTTTGTTTTGCGTGGTTGGATCAGGTGCGCGGCAGGGTGACGCCGGTCTGGCCCTGGTATTTGCCGCCGCGGTCCTTGTACGAGGTCTCGCAGACGTCGTCTGCAGCCGCCTGGAAGAACAGCATCTGGGCCACGCCTTCGTTGGCGTAGATGCGCGCCGGCAGCGGCGTGGTGTTGCTGAACTCCAGGGTCACGTGCCCTTCCCACTCCGGCTCCAGCGGGGTCACGTTGACGATGATGCCGCAGCGCGCATAGGTGCTCTTGCCCAGGCACACCACCAGGGTGTCGCGCGGAATGCGGAAGTACTCCACGGTTCGCGCCAGCGCGAAGCTGTTGGGCGGAATGATGCACTCGTCGGCGGTGATGTCGACGAAGCTGCCGCTGTCGAAGTGCTTGGGATCGACAATGGTGGAATTGATGTTGGTGAACACCTTGAATTCGCGCGAGCAGCGCACGTCGTAGCCATAGCTGGAGGTGCCGTAGCTGACGATGCGCTGGCCGTTGGCCTGCTTGACCTGGCCGGGCTCGAACGGCTCGATCATGCCGTGCTGCTCGGACATGCGGCGGATCCAGCGGTCACTCTTGATGCTCATCGGGGGGTCCTGGGTACGTTAAGGCAAGAATTCTAAGCGGATCAGAGCAGTTGGGACAAAATGGGAATGCTGGCGCGCGGGCGCTTGCCCATTTCCTCGACCAGGCGCTCTGCCGCGGCCAGATAGGCCTTGGCCGCTGGCGATTCCGGCGCAGCCGCGACAATCGGCGTGCCCACGTCGCCCTGCTCGCGGATGCCGATATCCAGCGGCAGCGAGCCCAGCAGCGGCACCCCGTACTGCTCGGCCATGCGCTGGCCGCCGCCGTCGCCGAACAGATGCTCGACCCGGCCGCAGTTGCTGCAGGTGTGTACCGCCATGTTCTCGACGATGCCCAGCACCGGCACCTCGACCTTCTCGAACATCTTCAGCGCCTTCTTCGCATCCAGCGTGGCGATGTCCTGTGGAGTGGTGACGATCACCGCGCCGGCCAGCGGGATTTTCTGGGTCAGGGTGAGCTGGATGTCGCCGGTACCCGGCGGCAGGTCGATCAAGAGGTAGTCCAGGTCGTCCCAGAGGGTGTCGTTGAAGAACTGGGTCATGGCCGAGGTCGCCATCGGGCCGCGCCAGATCATCGGGGTTTCGTCCTCGATCAGATACCCGATCGACATGGTCTCCACGCCGAACGCACGCAACGGTTCAATGGATTTGTTGTCAGGGCTTTCCGGGCGGCCGCTCAGGCCCAGCATGGTCGGCACGCTGGGACCATAGATGTCGGCATCCAGCAGGCCGACACGTGCGCCCAGTTTGGCCAGCGCCACGGCCAGGTTCACTGCGGTGGTGGACTTGCCCACCCCGCCCTTGCCCGACCCCACCGCAATCACGTTGCGGACGCGCGGATGCGGGCTGAGCCCCTTCTGCACCTGGCTGGCATGGGGACGTCGAGGGGGGCTGGCACTCACTGCGGGCACTCCGGAAAAGCAGAACGGGATAGCCCGCCACTATACAGGGCTGCCCACCCCCTCCCATCCCCGAAAGCAACCCGCCTGGCGTGGAACGCGGCAATCCAGGCAGCGCATTCAGCGGGCACGCACACCCTCATTTCCACGCCGCGACGTTCCGCACTGTCCGACAGCTGTCCTGGGCGTCAAACCTGACCTGCGACGCAACACAGGGGCGCGACCGGCCACCCCAGAAATTCCACATACGTCACAGTTTGGATTTTGATCGTTCCAATGGAAACCATCATTTTATCTTGTTACATCAGTAGTTTACACGCCCAATGAGAACGAAAGATTCGATTTGCAAACCTTGCCTTTATGACTTCTTGATGAACAGTTGACAGGCCGTGTTAAGCCTGTGTTAACTTCAATTCATCAGCTCGTAAAGCTGGTGATGCAGGGGGGCAAAGCAACGCCAACACCTGATCCGAGGGCACACGGAGACGCCTGCTGGTCAATGTCGCCGGTGTTTTACGCAAACGTTCGTTCCAAGGGGATCCATTCATGATCAATCGCAAGTCGCTCAGCCGTAATCCGCTGAGCTTCGCCCTGGCCACCGCCATGGTGTTCGCCGCTTCGGCACCGGTGTTCGCCCAGGACAGCACCTCGACCGAAACGCAGGAAGAGGCAGCCGCCAAGAAGAAGGCCACCGAACTCGGCACCGTCACCGTCACCGGCTCGCGCATCAGCCGTGACGTGTTCAACTCGGTCTCGCCGGTGCAGGTCGTGACGCGCGAAGAAACCACGCTGGCGGGCTTCAACTCCACGGCCGCTGCCCTGCAGAGCAACAGCGTCACCGCCGGCAGCTCGCAGATCAACAACTCCTTCGGCGGCTACGTCACCAACGGCGGGCCGGGTGCCAACACCCTGTCGCTGCGCGGTCTCGGTGCTACCCGTACGCTCATCCTGCTCAACGGCCGCCGCATTGCCCCGGCGGGCTCGCGCGGTTCAGTCGGCTCAGCCGACCTGAACGTGCTGCCCAGCGCGATGGTTGACCGCGTTGAAATCCTGAAGGACGGCGCATCGTCCATCTACGGCTCCGACGCCGTGGCCGGCGTGGTGAACATCATCACCCGCAAGAACGTCGACGGTGTGGAGTTTGAGTTCCAGCACAACGCCACCGAAAGCGGCGGCGGCGACGAAACCCGCTACTCGCTGGTCTTCGGCAACACCGGTGAGCGTTCGCACTTCTCCGGTTCGTACGAAAACTATCGCCGTAACGAAATGACCATCGGCGACCGCGGCTGGGCCAGCTGCCCGATGGACCGTCTGCGCGACCTGGACGTGGGCGACTACTTCGGCAGCGGTGACTACATCGACCCGACCACCGGCAAGTCCAAGTGCTTCACCTTGGATTCCGGCGGCGTCACCATCAACACCCTGGGTACGGCGACCTTCAACGGCGCGAACCGCTGGCGCCCGAACCCGGCCGTCACCACCGGCCGTCTGCCGGGCTATGAGGCCGTCGGCTACTACGATCGCGACACCTTCGACCCGGGCCTGCTGAAGGAATCGCTGGTCTCGCCGGCCGAAACCCACACCCTCTTCTTCCAGGGTGGCGTGGACCTCGGCGTGATGGGTGATGCCGAGTTCTACTACGAGTTCCTCGGCAGCAAGCGCAAGTCCACCCAGACCGGCTACCGCCAGTTGTCGTATGACTACTCGGTAGGCAACCCGCTGCTGGGTAACCTGTCGACCCTGCCTGCTTTCGCGCTGCCGACAGAAACCTCGAATGGCCGCAACGTGGCTGCCCGTACCTTCATCGGTTTCGGCAACGACCGCAGCAAGCAGAACGTGGACTTCTACCGCGCCACCGCCGGTGTGCGTGGCTCGCTCGGCTCGGAGTGGAACTATGACTTCATGGTCAGCCACGCCGACTCGGACGCGGATTACACCTTCAACAGCTTCCTGACCAATCGTCTGGCCCAGAGCTTGAACGTGGTCTCAGACGGTGCCGGTGGCTTCAGTTGCGTCGACCCGTCCAACGGCTGCGTCGCTGCACCGATGCTCAACGCGCAGACCCTGGCGGGCAACCTGCCGGTGGCCTGGAAAAACTTCGTGTACACCCAGGTGACCGGCAACACGACCTACAAGGAATCGACCGCCAACCTGAACGTCAACGGCCCGCTGTTCGACATGCCGGGCGGCACCGCTGCCGGTGCGTTCGGCATCGAGTACCGCAAGGCCAAGATTGACGACACGCCGAGCATCGAGTCGATCAACCGGAACCTGTACAACCTGACCAGCTCCGACCCGACCCGTGGCAGCGACTCGGTGTGGGAAGCCTACGGCGAAATCGAACTGCCGCTGCTGTCGGGCGTCACCGCTGCCGAAGAGCTGACCTTCAACGCATCGGCCCGCTACACGGACTACAAGTCCTACGGCGATGACACCACCTACAAGATCGGCGGCCTGTGGACGCCGGTGAAGTGGCTGTCGTTCCGCGCGTCGTACGGCACCTCGTACCGCGCGCCGGCGCTGTTCGAACAGTTCCTGGGTGCCACCAGCGGCTTCCTGGCGGCGTCGAGCGATCCCTGCAACAACTACGGCTCGCGCAACCCGACCACCCCGCGCTACATCAACTGCGCCTCCGAAGGCCTGCCGACCAGCTTCACCGCCACCAACTCGGTGCGCGTGGATTCGATCGGCGGTGGCTTGGTCGGTGCGAACCTGAAGGCTGAAACCTCCACCGCCAAGACCATCGGCATGGTGATCCAGCCCGAGTTCGGCAGCGGCTTCGGTGACCTCTCCTTCGCCGTCGACTACTACGACATCGAAGTGGAGAACGGCGTGGCGCAGATGGGTGCCAGCTACATCCTCAGCACCTGCTACAACGGCACCACCGCTGACTTCGCCGCCAACAACGGCGTCTGCCGCCTGATCAGCCGTTCGGCCAACAACACCCTGACCGTCCAGAACGGCTATGCCAACCTGGCTACCGACAAGGTGCGGGGCCTGGACTTCACCACCCGCTACGTGCGTGACATCGGTCCGGGTGAGTTCCGTACCAACATCCAGATCTCGCGCTTCCTGGAGCAGTCCGGCAAGGTGTTCGAAGATGATCCGCTGGTCGATACCAACGGCCTGATCAACACCCCGAAGTTCACCGGCCAGCTGGACCTGAGCTACAAGTTCAAGGAATGGCGCGTGCGTTACGGCCTGAACTGGGTGGACGACATGTCCAGCTACGCGTACTACGAGGAAGATCCCGCCACCTCGGCGTACGACCTGGCCGTGCCGAACTACATCACCCAGGACTTCTCGGTGCAGTACACCGCCGACAAGTGGCAGGCGACCGCCGGCGTGCGTAACTTCGCCGACAAGGAACCGCCGACCATCAGCCCGGGGGCCGGCGTGTACAACACCATCGGCAATTCCCCGCTGTACAGTGGCTATGACTACTTCGGCCGTACGTTCTTCGTGAACCTCAGCAAGAAGTTCTAAGCCTGCTTCACCAGCCGCCGCCCTTCGGGGCGGCGGTTGCGTTTGGGGCCGCCGCACGCATGCAGGCCCTATTTCCCGCATGGACCCAGTGAGAAACGCATGAAGCACTACCTGTTCCTGGCCGCGCTGGCTGTCGCCGCGCCGCTGTCGCTTGCAGCCAAGCCGACCGTTCCCACCATCGAACAACTGGCCGCCTTCCCCGCCATCTCGAGCCTGTCGATCTCGCCGGACGGCACCCAGATCGCCGGCCTGCAGGCCAACGGCGAGGACCGCGTCATCCTGGTCTGGAAGACCGCGGACCTTGCGGCAAAGCCCACCGTGATCGGTGCCGGCCGCATGAAATTCCAGAGCGTTGCGTTCATCAAGAACGGCCTGCTCGCCGTGACCCTATGGCAGCCGTATGACCTGCGCACGGACCGGGTCAACAAGACATTCATCAGCAAGTTCTTCATCACCGATACCGAAGGCAAGCAGTGGAAAGAGCCGATCTCGGTGCCACGCGCCACCAGCCGCAATGAAGAGCTGGAGCAGGCACTCTCCAACCCGAGCGTGCTGGACAACCTGCCCAACGATCCCGACCACATCCTGGTGGTGAACGGCAGCGGCAGTAATTCCGGCGACGTCTACAAGGTCAACCTGCGCAGTTTCACCTCTCAGCGCATCCAGAAGACCGAAGAGCGTGTGGCCGGATACATGACCGACCTCAACAGCGAGCTGCGTGCCCGCCTGCGCCAGGACGTGGACGGCACCGGTGCTTACATCTCCACCGAGTTCCGCAACGTCGACACCGGCCGCTGGGAGGAACATTTCCGTTCCTACGTTAAGGACCGCGACATCAACCAGGTGGTCGGCTTCGCCGACGACCCCAACATCGCCTTCGTCCAGAGCAACGTCGGCCGCGACAAGACGATCATCTACGAATACGACATCAACGCCCGAAAGCAGAAGGAAGTGCTGTACGAGCACAAGTTCTTCAACGCCGCCGGCGTGGCCATGAACCGCTACAAGGGCGTGGACGGGGTACCGTTCGGCGCGTTGCTCGGCGTGGGCTACAGTGGTCCGCGTGCCAACGAGGTCGAGTGGACCAACCCGACCTTCAAGTCGCTCGAGGCCGGCTTACGCCAGGCGCTGGGGATCCAATCCAGCGAGGTGACCCTGGTCGACCCGGCCACCGGCCAGCGCGCGACCACCTCGCTCGATGCCGACAAGACAGTCCGGCTGCTGGACTACAGCGCCGACCTGAAGACCTTCTTGGTCTCGGTGTCCGGCCCCTCCAATCCACCCGAGTACTACCTGTTCAGCAACGGCAAGCTCAGCCTGCTGGCCAAGACGTATCCGCAGATCGATCCGGCCGCGCTGGGTACCACCAAGCTGGTGTATTACAAGGCCCGAGACGGCCTGGACATCCCGGCATTCCTGACCACACCGAACACCGAACTGTGCGGTGCGGGCCCGTGGAAGTCTGTGGTGCACCCGCACGGTGGCCCGTGGGGACGCGACGACCTGGGCTTCGACGGCTCCATGTGGGTGCCGCTGATGGCCTCGCGCTGCATGGCAGTGCTGCGTCCGCAGTTCCGTGGCTCGGCAGACTGGAGCCGCAGGCTGTGGATGGCCGGCGATGCCGAGTGGGGCCAGAAGATGCAGGATGACAAGGACGACGGGGCCAAGTGGATGATCGATCAGAAGATCGCCCAGCCCGGCCATATCGCCATGTTCGGCTTCTCGTACGGTGGCTACTCGGCGTTTGCCGCTTCGGTGCGCCCGAATGGGCTGTACAAATGTGCCATTGCCGGTGCCGGTGTGTCCGACATCAAGAAGATCTGGTCACGCTTCTACACCAACCCGTTCTTCCGTCAGGCGCAGGCCAAGACCGTGGATGGTCTGAATCCGCTGGACAAGGCCAGTGAGATGAAGATTCCGCTGATGGTGTATCACGGTGATCGCGACCGTACGGTACCGATTGAACAGTCGGAATGGTTCGTGGCCAAGGCCAAGAACTCCGGCCAGCCCGTGGAGTACCACGCCATCGCTGATTACGCGCATGGGCCTGCTTGGACGCGGGCGATCATGGGCGATCAGCTGAGGCTGATTGATGATTACCTCACCAAGGGGTGTGGTGGCGGCGGGTTGTAAGGATTTGAATCGGTGGCACGCCGTGTGCGTGCCACCGCTTTGTTTCCCCGGCGCACGACCATGACCACACTGATTCACCCGTGGTCCGGCGTAGGGACGCGCCATGCGCGTCCGTTCTTCGTTCCGGCGTCATGAACGTCTGATGCGCGATTTCGATCATTACCAATCGTTGGTCATGTCGTGGCGGCATTCAAGAATCCGTGCTCGGACGCCTGTGCCGCGCTGCGCGCGGGTACCACGCATGGCGTGGTACCTACGGATTGTTACGTGCGAAGGACGATGGTGTTTTCAATCGCCCAGGATCACCCGCGCTGCGTTGTGCCCCGGCGCGCCGGTCACTCCGCCGCCCGGATGCGTACCCGACCCACACAGATACAACCCCGGCAGCGCCCCGCGATAATCGGCCTGCCCCAGCATGGGTCGCGCACTGAACAACTGGTTGAGGCTGAGCGCGCCGTGGAAGATGTCACCACCGATCAACCCGAACGTGCGCTCCAGATCCAGCGGACTCAGCACCTGACGGCCCAGTACCAGCTGGCTGAAACCAGGCGCGTGCTGCTCCACCGTGGCGATCATCAGGTCCGCCACCTCCTCGCGATGATCATCCCAGCTGCGCCCGCCCGACAAAACCGGTGCGACGTGCTGGCAGAACAGGCTGGCCACGTGCTGCCCGGGTGGAGCGAGCGAATCGTCCAGGGTGCTGGGAATCAGCATCTCCACGATCGGTGCACGCGACCAGCCGTGTTCGCGCGCATCGCTGTAGGCACGGTCCATGTAAGCCAGCGTGGGCGCGATGATGATGCCCGCAGTGAGATGATCACCGGCTCCCGGCAGCACCGTGAAATCCGGTAACGCCGACAGTGCCACGTTCATGCGGAAGGTGCCGGAAGCACAGCGCCAGTTGGCCATGCGCTCGCGGGTAGCTGCCGGTACCTGTTCCGGTGCCAACAGCCGTTCGTAAAGCAGCTTGGGATTCACGTTGGCCACCACGGTGCGTGCACGGATCACCTCGCCGCCCTTGGTTTCCACGCCCACTGCGCGCCCCTGCTCCACCAGTACGCGGCGCACCCCTGCATCCACCCGGATCTGCGCACCAGCCGCTTCAGCAGCGCGCGCCATCGACTGGGTGATCGCCCCCATGCCACCGATGGCATGACCCCAGGCTCCCTTCACGCCGTTGCTTTCGCCAAAGGCGTGATGCAAAAGCACATAGGCCGTGCCTGGCGCGTGCGGACTGGCGTAGTTACCGACGATGCCGTCAAAGCCGAACAGGGCCTTTATGGGTTCACTTTCGAACCATCGGTCAAGGTATTCCGAGGCGGAGATGGTGAACAGATCCAGCAGCTCCTGCCGCAGTGCCGGCTCCAACCCATGCAGGCGGCGACCGAATTGCCCGGCCCGCCACAGCTCGGGCAGCTGCCGCAGCCAACTGCCCTCGCCCACGTTGGGCGGTGCCTGCAATGCGGTGTCGCGCAGCACATCGGCAAACGTTTCCAGGCGCTGCTCGAACAACGGCAGCTGGGCCGCATCACGCGCGGAGAAACGCGAAACATCTGCTGCAGTCCGCCCCGGCCCGGCCAGCAGATAATCACCGTCCAGCGGCAGGAAGTTGTTGATCCGGCGCGGCACCACGCGCAACCCATGCGCGGCCAGATCAAGGTCGGCGATCACCTTGGGCTGCAGCAGCGACACCGTATAAGAGGCCACCGAGTTGCGGAAACCGGGGTGGAACTCCTCGGTCACCGCGGCCCCACCGACCACGCCGCGGCGTTCCAGCACCAACACCCGCTTTCCAGCCCGGGCCAGATAGGCCGCGCAGACCAGGCCGTTGTGCCCGCCGCCGACGATGACCGCGTCCCACACACCCGTAGTGGCTTTGCTCATTGTGGCTGTATACACCGCCCAGGCCGCACCTGTCGCCTCGCACACCGCGTTCACATGCTGCCACTTGCCTTCGCCCATGACCTTCGACACCCTTGCAGGCCGGGCCAGCGGCGTATCGTCTGCCCCACGCTCCGCACGGAGCAACCCATGCACGCACTCTCGGCCTGGAGGCCTACCACGTGATCGCTCGCACTCCCAAGATGGTTCTGCTGACTCTGGCCGTTTCGGCCGCGCTGGTCGGCTGCGGCAAGACTGACACCCCGGCTACGGACAGCGCGGCCTCCACCGCCACGCCAACCGCCGCCCCGGCGGAAACCGTGTTCAAGCTGGACGAAGCCAAGCTGCCGGCCTACAACGCCTTCCATCCGTCCGACCTGGACAAGAATCTGGACGCCTGCACCGCGTTCGGCGACTACGTCAACAGCAAGTGGCTGGCCGCCAATGAGATCCCGGGCGACCGCACCAGCTGGGGCGCGTTCACCATTCTGGACGAGCGCTCGGTCGCCGTGCAGCACCAGCTGGCCGAGCAGGTCGCGGCAGTGAAGAACCCGACCGGCATTGAAAAGATTGTGGGTGACTTCTGGGCCACCGGCATGGACGACGCCAAGATCAACGCGCAGGGCATCGAGCCGATCAAGGCCGACCTGTCCGCCATTGACGGCCTGCAGGACAAGGACGCCATCGCCAACTATCTGCGCAGCACCGCGGCCAAGGGCCAGAACGTGCTGTTCGGCTTTGGTCCGGAAGCGGACTTCAAGAACTCCTCGCAGAACATCGCCTACGCCAGCCAGGGCGGCCTGGGCCTGCCGGATACCACCTATTACACCGACGCCAAGAACGCCGACAAGCTGAAGGCCTACCAGGCCCACGTGGCCAAGGTGCTGGAACTGTCCGGCGTAGCCGCTGCCGACGCGGCCAAGCAGGCCGAAGAGGTGGTGAAGTTCGAGACCCGCCTGGCCAAGGCGTCCAAGTCCAGCGAACAGCTCTCGCGTGATGTGTCGCTGTACTACAACCCGGTCAGCGTGGCCGACGCCGACAAGCTGACCCCGAACTTCAGCTGGACCGAATTCTTCAAGGCGCAGGGCATTGCCGCGCCCGAGAAGTTCTCGCTGGCCATTCCGTCGTTCCACCAGGAAGTGAGCAAGGCGCTGGGCGACACCGACCCGTCGGTGTGGCGTGCCTACCTGCGCTTCCACACCGTGGACGCAGCCTCGCCGTACCTGGCCGATGCCTTCGCCGATGAAAGCTACAATTTCTACGGCAAGACCCTGAACGGTCAGAAAGAACAGAAGCCGCGCTGGAAGCGCGTGCTGGGCACCATCGAGAGCGACGCCGGCGAAGCCTTCGGCCAGCTGTACGTCAAGGTTGCCTTCTCGCCCGAATCCAAGGCCAAGATGGAAGAGCTGGTCAAGAACCTGGCCGCCTCGCTCAAGGAGCGCATCCAGGGCCTGACCTGGATGAGCGATGAAACCAAGGCCAAGGCCATTGCCAAGTGGGAAACCTTCACCCCCAAGATCGGCTACCCGGACAAGTGGCGCGACTGGAGCGGGCTGACCACTGGTCGTGACAGCTATTTCGCCAACGTGCGCGCCGCCAACGAGTTCAACTACAAGTGGGCGCTGGGCAAGATCGGCAAGCCGGTCGACAAGACCGAGTGGGGCATGACCCCGCAGACGGTGAACGCGTACTACAACCCGCTGCAGAACGAGATCGTGTTCCCGGCTGCCATCCTGCAGCCGCCGTTCTTCGACCCGAAGGCCGACGACGCGCTGAACTACGGCGGCATCGGTGCGGTGATCGGCCATGAAATGACCCACGGCTACGACGACCAGGGCAGCCGCTTCGGGCCGACCGGCAACTTCGAGAACTGGTGGACCGATGCCGATACCAAGAACTTCAGCGGCCTGACCGGCAAGCTGGTCAAGCAGTTCGATGGTTACAAGGTGGGCGACCAGGCAGTCAACGGCAAGCTGACCCTGGGCGAGAACATCGCCGACCTGGGCGGCCTGGCGACCGCCTACGACGCGCTGCAGAAGGCGTCGGCCGGCAAGGAAGACGCCAAGGTCGACGGCTTCAGCCGTGACCAGCGCTTCTTCTTCAACTGGGCCACCGTGTGGCGCACCAAGTACACCCCGGAAAACGCCAAGGTCCGCCTGGCCACCGACCCGCACGCCCCGGCGCAGTTCCGCGCCATGGGCGCGCCGTCGAACCTGCCGGCTTTCGCCGCAGCCTTCGAGTGCAAGCCCGGCGCACCGATGGTGCGCGCCGGCGACCAGCAGGTTGTGATCTGGTAAGCGCTTTCAGGTCTGTCTGAATGCAGAGGCCCGGGATTCCCGGGCCTCTGCTTTTGCGGCATGCGGTGTTTTCATGCGGGCTTGGTATAGTTCTGCGGTCTTCAATCCGACCGGATTTGTTTCGCATGCCCAACCTTCGTCCGCTTGCCATTGCCCTGGGTCTGGGGCTGGCGTCCCTGGTGATCACCGATGCCTCCGCCGCGCCGAAGAAGAAGGCCGCCCGCGCCCCGGCCGCCAGCGCGCAGTGCACCGACTTCTACGATGCCACCAACGCTGGCTGGCTGAAGGCCAACCCGGTGCCGCAGACCGGCGCGACCACCGCGCTGGGCCAGCTGGCCGACCGCACCCGCCTGCAGCAGCGTGAACTGCTGGACGCCGCAATGAAGTCGCCGCAGGGCAACTCCCAGAAGCTGCTGGGTGATTTCTGGGCCAGCGGCCTGGACGAAGCGGCAGTGGAAGCCGACGGCTCCAACCCGATCGCCCCGCTGCTGACCCGCATCAATGCGATCAAGAAAGCCAAGGACGTGCCGGCCTCGATCGCCGCCCTGCACCAGGTTGGCATTCCGGTAGCCTTCAACTTCGCCCCGGACGTGGACCTGAAGGCGCTGGACCGCCATATCGGCTACTTCATGCAGGGTGGCATGGGCCTGCCGGACCCGGCCTTCTACACCCGCACCGACGCCGACACGGTCGCGCTGATGGGCCGCTACCGCAACTATGTGAAGCAGATCCTGGCCCTGACCGGCACCCCGGCAGCCAAGCTGGACGCTGAAGCACAGGCGGTGATCGCGCTGGAAACCGAACTGGCGCGCAACGCGCAGTCGCTGGCCGGCATCAACAACCCGTTCAACAACTACGCGCCGATCTCCACCAAGGACCTCAACAGCCGTTACAAGAACCTGCAGCTGGACGCCTTCCTGAAGGTGCAGGGCGTAAACGACGACCTGGTGTCGCTGGCCGACCCGAACCTCTTCAAGGCGCTGGACGGCATGGTCACCCGGATCAAGCCGGACCAGTGGAAGGCGTACCTGCGCTGGCGCGTGGGCGATGCGATGGCCCCTTACCTGTCCAAGGCCTACCGCGATGCCGAGTTTGAATTCCGTGGCCGTGTGATCCGTGGCGAAACCCTGGCTCCGGCCCGCTGGGAACAGGTGCTCAACGCGATCAACGTCGCCGCCGGCCCGATGGTCGGTCGCGAGTACGCCGCCCGCCACCTGTCCGCCGAAGACCGCCGTCAGGCCGCATGGATCGTCGACAAGGTGCGTGAAGTGCAGATCGACGCGGTCAAGAACAGCAACTGGCTCAGCGCCGAAGCCAAGAGCGAGGCGCAGGCCAAGCTGGCCGCGCTGAAGATCGAAATCGGCACCCCGCTGCGCGACCTCGACTACACCGTGCAGCCGATGGGCCGTGGCAGCTTTGGCGGCAACATGCTGATCGCCTCCACCTGGCGCCACCGCGAAGAAATGAAGCGCATTGGCAAGGGCAACGCCGACCGCCGTTGGGACGTGCTGCCGCAGCAGCCGTCGCTGGCCTATGACATCGCCCAGAACCGCCTGATCGTCACGGCTGCCGCGCTGCAGGGCCCGGTGTTCAATGCCAAGGCCGACGCCGCCGACAAGTTCGGCAGTTTCGGTGCGCTGGTTGCGCACGAACTGAACCGTGCCGTCGACGCCAAGGGCGCACTGGTGGATGCCAAGGGCGAACTGCGCAGCTGGTGGACCCCGGCCGACAAAACCGCCTGGACCCTGCTCGGCAGCCGCGTGGCCGCGCAGTACAACGCCTATGACTTCCCCGGCGTAAAGGGGGCCAAGGTCAATGGCGCTCTGACCCAGGAAGAGAATCTGGCCGACATCGCCGGCGTGGAACTGGCCTGGGCCGCGTATCTGGCGCAGGAACCGAAGGCCAAGCCGGCGCAGCAGCAGGGCTTCTTCCGCGCCTGGGCGGCACTGTGGCCGCAGCAGCTGTCGCCGAACGAGGCCGCGCAGCGTCTGACCGGCGACATCCGTGCACCGGGTCGCTGGCGCACCAACGGGCCGCTGTCCAACCTGCCGGCGTTCGGTGCAACGTTTACCTGCAAGCCGGGTCAGCCGATGCAGCGGACGGACAACGACCAGATCAAGATCTGGCGTTGATGAAGAGGGCACCTACGGGTGCCCTTTTTTACGCCGGGAGCAGGCGTCCGCGGTAGCCGACGATGAGGCCGATGAACGGCGCAGCAATCTCCACATCAAACACAAAGTGCCCGTCGCGCTCGGTCTCGAACGTGGTGCCATTGGGCAGCAGGCAGCCCGGCAGTGGCACACCCAGCAGCGACCAGCCGCGCGACACCAGGCACAGCCGGTCGCCCTCCACCACCAACGCGATCGCCACGTCGATCAGCCCAAATCGCTCGACCAGCAGATAGTCGTTGCGCCCGTCGCCGCGTCGCTGCCACGACGAAAAACGGTGTCCGCCAAAGTCGCGGGTCCAACGTTCGCCACCGCGCTCCGGCGCGAATGCCACCGTCACCGGCACCGCTTCGCCTTCCTTCGGGAAGCCGATCACGGCGGCGACAAGGCGAGCGAGCACACCGCGCCCTCGCCGGATATCGGCTTGGCCACGCCAACATCGCGGCTGCGCATCGCGATGCAGCACCTGCACCTGCGGCGGCAGCATTTCGAACGCCGTGCCCAGCAGTTGCGGATACAGCGCGGCTCCTGCCTGCTCCCGGCGGAACCCGGTATGGATGGAACGGCCGGCAAACAGGGCCTCGTAGTCTGCCAACTCCAGCGCGCGCGTGGCCGCCCGCGCGCCGTCGGCGGGACGCTCACCACCCAGCAGCTTGCGGATCACTGCCTCGATGGCCATCGACGGAATGTACGGACCATCATCGCCCTCGGCGAGCAGATGCCAGCTCAGCTCCACCGGCTCACCTGCGTGGTTGCCGCGAGCGCGGACATACATGCCGCCGCGATGCTCGCCGAACTTCATCAGGTTCAACACCCGGTAGAACAGCGGCGACAGCGGCTCCAACGAAGGCAGGCGGAAACGCGCGCGCGCCTTGGCCAGCAGATTGAGCACGCGGTGCAGTATCTCGGGGACCGGCCCGGCCCCCATCCAGATGTCGGTCAGGGAGGAATGCTCCGGCGGCAACACCTGCAGGTCAGGGACGTCCACCAGGGAAAAGTGCAGGTTGCGCAGCGGCACCTTGCCTGGCACGGCGACGGTGAAGCGGCGGCTTTCCGCCAGCCCCATGCCCTGCCCCTGCCGCCCGTCGCGGCGCAGCTTCACCGGCGAACCTGCGTAACCGACGACGGCACGCATCACGTTCAAGCCAATGCCGGCATAGGGCGAAGGCGCGATGCCGCCATCCACGACCTGCACGTCCATGGCCTTGGCCATCTCGCGCAGCACCGCGGCGGTCAACACGGGGAAGCTGCTGACGCCCGACAGCACAAAGATGCCGGCAGCCTGCGCCTGTTGATTGAACTGGTCGATCCCGAACACGAAGTCGGCGGCGTCGGCGAAATCCAGATAGGGAACCCGCGCGGCGATGCAGGCTTCCACCACCTGATACCCCTGTGCACCGTAGTGCTGGAAAGGCCCGGACGCATCAACAACGAGCGCGGGCTGTTCGGCTTTCAGGGCGGCGGCGACCTCGGCGCGGTCCAGTCGCAGGGGGCGAACCGTCGGAGCACCGCGGTAGCTCTCGCAGAAGGCCTGTGCGGCGGACAGGTTGCGGCCGCAGATCAGCAGTTCCAGCCCATGCAGATCCGACAACAGGCGTGCCAGCCGTCCGCCGAACACGCCATAACCGCCCAGGATCAGAATTTTCAATGTACCGGTCGTCCGTGGATGTCGTTACGCGGTCACATCATTTGACGCTGCGCAGGTGATTGGGCCGCTTCGGCGGCCCGCCCCCCGGCGGACGCCGCTTGAACGGCGGCTGGCCGCGCCAGTAACGGATCAACAGCCAGCCAAACAGCATGCCCCCCAGATGTGCGAAATGCGCGATGCCCGGCTGCCAGCTGGTCGCACCGAACACCAGTTCGGTCAGGCCGATCACAATCACAAAGGTGCGCGCCTTCATGGGAATTGGCGGGAACAGCAGCATCACCCGCTGGTTCGGGAACAGCATGCCGTACGCCAACAACAGACCAAACACGCCACCGGAGGCACCCAGCACCGGAGCGGGGTCGACCATCATCGCGCCGACCGCCAGCTGACACAGGCCGGCACCGGCCACACAGACCAGGTAGAAAATCAGAAACCGCTTCTCGCCCCAGGTCTGCTCCAGCGGCGAACCGAACATGAAGAGCGCCAGCATGTTGAACAGCAGGTGCATGAAGTTGCCGTGCAGGAACCCGTAGGTCAGCAGCTGCCAGGGCTGGAAGTTGCCACCGGGCGAGAACGGGTCGAAGCTGCGCAGCGGCTGCAGCATGAACGGCTCGAACGTGCCGTAGCCGAGCAGGAACGGCTGCTGCAGAAGAAACAGCACCGCGTTGGCGATCAGCAGGGCCTTGGTGACAGTGGGCAGTCGCGGAAACATGGAGGCATCCTTTGGAACCGCCCCCATCATAATCGCTCAACCCGGCCCCCACACTGCCGCATCCAGGTCATCTCCGCTGCCGCGCGGCATGTGCTTGACCCGCCCGCGTTCCATTACCACCCCTTCGGCCCGCAGCCGCTGGTTCTGCTCACGCCAGCCGCGCGACCCTTCCGGCATGGCGATGCGTCCGTCCGAGCGCAGCACGCGGTGCCAGGGCAGGTCCGGGTCGTCGTTCATGCCCAGCACCCGTGCGGTCAGCCGGGCCCGCCCGGGCAGGCCCGCCTTGGCCGCGACCTGGCCGTAGCCCATCACCTGCCCGCGCGGAATGGCGCGGATCACCGCCAGAATGCGTTCGCGGGCCTGGGCGGCGGCATCTTCTTCGGCCGCCGCAGCGGGCTTCATGCGCGTGCGCGGCTGACCAGCAGCACGCCGACCAGTACCAGTGCCGTGCCCAGAATCTGCCAGGGCCCCATGGGTTCGTCGAGCAACCATAGACTCATCACAATGGTGGATACCGGGCCGAGCATACCCACCTGCGCGGCCAGCGACGAGCCGATGCGCTTCACCGCCAGCATGATCGCCGCCACCGGCAGCACGGTGCAGACCGTCGCGTTGATCAATGACAGCCAGTACACCGGCACCGGAGCCTGCAGCAGTGCCGGCAGAGGATGCAGCACGGCGAAATGCAGCACGCACAACACGCAGGCCACACAACTGGCATACGCGGTCAGTCGGATCGCGCCGATGCGCGCCACCACCTGCCCGCTACCGAACAGGTACAGCGCATAACTGAGCGCACTACCGAACACCAGCGCGCTGCCCAGCAGGATGCGTCCGCCCTCCAACTGCAGGTCATGACCGAAGGCCAACAGCACGCCCAGGTAACTCAGCACCAGCGCCGCCACCTGCCAACGCCCGGGCTTTTTCTTCAGCAGCACCAGGCTGATCAGCAGCACCAGGGTCGGGTTGAGATACAGAATCAGCCGCTCCAGCGTCACGCTGATGTATTGCAGGCCCTGGAAGTCGAGCAGGCTGGACAGGTAATAGCCGGTAAAACCCAGCCACAGCACACGGCCACGGTCGGACCACGACAGTGCGGTGGCGCGACGGGCCGACCACACGGCCAGCAGCGCGAATAACGGAAACGCCATCAACATGCGCAGCGCCAGCAGTGTGGTCGCATCCACGCCGTGACGGTAGCCAAGTTTGACGATCACCGCCTTGCCGGACGCGGTAATCGCGCCGATGGCCGCCAGGGCGATGCCGGAGGCAGCAATGCGGGGGGAGGAAGTGGCGACCGGGATCATCGCATCAACACGACCTCTTCGGCGCTCGTCGGGTGTATTGCAACGGTGTCGTCAAAGCACGATTTGGTTGCACCCATCTTTACCGCCACGGCAAAGCCCTGCAGGATCTCGTCCGCGCCCTCGCCGAGCAGGTGCACGCCAACCACGCGCTCTTCCGGGCCCGCACAGACCAGCTTGAACAGGCTGCGCTGACTGCCGTTGGCCAGTGCCTGCAGCATCGGACGGAAGTTGCTGCGATACACGCGGACATCATCAAAGCGCGCCCGCGCCTCTTCCTCGCTGAGCCCGACCGCGCCCAGCGCCGGGTGCGAGAACACCACGCTGGCCACGTTCCCGTAATCCATTTTCGCGTGCGACTGGCCGCCGAACAGCCGGTCCATCAGCTTGCGTGCGGCGGCAATCGCCACCGGGGTCAGCCCGACCTTGCCGGCGATATCGCCCACCGCGTGCACACTGGGCACGGCCGTGGTCTGCCACTCATCCACGACGACCTCGCCCTTGTCGCCGACCTCGATTCCCAGTGCCTCCAGCCCCAGGCCCGCACTGTTACCACGCCGACCGGTGGCAAAGAACACCTCGTCGAAATGGCCATCGTTGGGGCCGTCATGGCCGTACGCAACCACCGCGTCGCCGTCACTGCGCAGTTCCCGCAGGCGGTAATTGAAATGCACTTTGACGCCCTGGTGGCACAGATTCTCGGCCAGCTGCGCGGTCAGCTCCGCATCGAAGCGCTCCAGCAGGCGATCGCCGCGCACCAACAACGTCACCCGGCTTCCCAGCGACTGCAGCAGCCCGGCCAGTTCCACCGCGATGTAGCCACCGCCGATGATGGCCACCTGCCCCGGCGCACTGCACAGGTGGAAGAAGTCGTCCGACACCTTGCCCAGTTCCGCGCCCGGAATGTCCGGACGCTGCGGATGTGCGCCGGTGGCGATCAAAATGTGCGCGCCGCTGATGCGGATGCCATCGCTGCATTCCACGGTGTGCGCATCGACCAGGCGGCCTTTGCGCGGCACGCGCACCACGCCGTTTTCGTCAAGGCGTTTGAGGTAACTGGTGTGGATGTTGGCGATATAGGCCTGCCGATGCACCACCAGTTCCTTCCAGTCCAACGCAGGACGCGTGGGCACGTCGAAACCGAGGGCCGCCGCCAGCCCGATCCGCTCGGAAAGATCGGCCGCCAGCCACATGGCCTTCTTCGGTACGCAACCCACGTTGACGCAGGTACCGCCGAGTTCACCAGGTTCGAGCATGGCCACGCGGCAGCCATGCTGTGCGGCGCGGAACGCAGCCGCCAGCCCACCGGAGCCACCGCCCAGCACGATCAGGTCATAGTCGTATTGCATGCTCATCGAAAAGGTCCCACCGGAAAAGCCGACGGCAGCATGCCATGTTCCGGGGCACGCCCGATGTGAGCATGTGCATCAGTGCGTGCCAGCCGTGCGACGCAGCGGCGGCCAACGCCCGTAGGTCATCGCGCGCCACAACCATTCCAGCGGACCGAAGCGGAAATGCCGCAGCCACGCGTGCGCGAACAGCACCTGCAGTGCGAACAACACCAGCGCGAAGGGAATCTGCCACAGCCGCGGCAGGCTTTCGAACGCCCCCAGCCCATAACCGTAGAACACCCAGGTACCGACCAGCGACTGCAGTATGTATTGGGTAAGCGCCATGCGTCCCATCGGTGCCAGCGCCCGCAGGTGGGCGCGTGCGTGCACGATCCAGGCCAGATAGCCCAGGCACATCAGCAGTGAGGCCACCGATGACAGCGCGTACGCGAATCCGCTGGCCGGACTGAACGTACCCGGGGCAACGTACGGCACCCAGCACGCGCTGATGATCATCAGCATCAGCCCTGCCGGCCATGCGCCCCAGCGCAGGCGACGGAACAGACGCGTAAAACGTTCAGGGGTTGTGAGCGCACCGCTGCGCGCGAAGCCGGCCCCGATCAGGAACATGCCCAGCACCTCAGGCCCCACCACCAGCATGCCGCCCATGTTTACCCGCAGGTCGTGTGCCCGTTGCAGCACGGCGTCGCTCCAGCTGCCGTGTGCATAGGCTTGCCGCTGCAACTCGATCGCGCGTTGCCCGGCGGCAGCGGCATCGGCCATGGCGCTGTCCGCCTGTACAGCGATACCGACCAGCAGGCCCATGCCGACCATCAACGCAGAAGCGAACAGATAGGTGAGGACGCCCATTGCTGGCAGCCAGCGCGGAGGAGCCTCGCGGAACGCGAGCAGCGGCAGCGACATCAGCGCATACAGGACCAGGATGTCGCCGGACCACACCAGCAGGGCATGGCACAGTCCGATCAGCAGCAGCCCGGCACTTCGGCGCAGATAGAACGGAGTGAAGTCGCGCCGCGCCGCTTCGGCGCGCTGCGCCATGATCGCAAAGCCGGCACCAAACAGCAGCGAGAACAAGGTGTAGAACTTGCCCTGCACCAGCACATAGATCAGCGCGTCCGCCCAGCGGTCAACGCCGTGCCAGTGCGGATCAATACCGGTGAAGGCCAGGTCCAGCGGACCACTCAGCGCTTCCATGTTCATCAACAGGATGCCCAGCAGGGCCGCCCCGCGCAGGATGTCGATGACCTCGATGCGGTCGCCGACGGCAACCGGCTGCAGGGAAGATGTCGCTGGATTCACAGGGCACTCGGGGACCGGGGTGGGTCATGCCGGGCTTGCCCGGCATCCCAAAAGGCAGCCGGGCAAGCCCGGCTCTACATTCGGCAAGCCATCGTGGTGCGGGACCATGCCCGGCAAAACACAGCGTAGTGCCGGGCTTGCCCGGCAAAACCCACCGTAGTGCCGGGCTTGCCCGGCAGCATGGGCTTAGTGCTGGTGACCGCCGTCGCCGTGCACGTGGCCGTGCTCCAGTTCTTCGGCCTGGGCTTCGCGCACGTCCACGATCTCGACCGAGAAGTGCAGGTCCTTGCCGGCCATCGGGTGGTTCAGGTCGACGTCGACCACGCTCATGCCGACCTTCTCAACAGTGACCGCGCGCGGGCCGAAGTTGGTCTGCAGCACCACCTGCTGGCCCGGGGCCAGCTTGGCATTGCCGAAATGCTTCTTCGGCACGCGCTGGGTCAGGCCTTCACGGCGCTCGCCGTAGGCGTCAGCGGCCTTGACGTCGACTTCGAAGCTGGCACCGGCTTCCTGGTCCATCATGGCGTTTTCCAGGCCCGGAATGATGTTGCCATGGCCGATCAGGATCGCCAGCGGCTCACGGTCCTTCGAGCTTTCGATCGGGTCCTGGCCCTGCTCGGCCACGGTGTAATGGAAGCGGACGACACTGTCTTTTGCGATCTTCATACGGACTCTTGTGCTGGGGCTGCCGGGGCAGACGGGTGGGACGGGTTGTCGCCCGCCGGTTACGCCGCCATCATGGCGACTTCCAAGGCCGCGCATTATCCGGACATCATGCTGCTGACGCCAGTTTCGCGCTTGACCCGCCTGCCAGCCCAGCTGGCGCTGATCACCGCTCTGGCCCTGCTGGCCGCCTGTGGCGGTGGTAAATCCACCCGCCCCGCTCCGCCCGCGACCTCATCACAGACCTGGCCGGTGGTGACCCCGAACAACCCGCAGGCCGCCAATGCAGTGCTCATGCGCGCCATCGGCCTGGTCGGCACCCCTTACCGCTATGGGGGCAACACCCCCGAATCCGGGTTCGACTGCAGCGGGCTGGTCACCTACGTCTACCGTGAGATGGTCGACCTGAAACTACCGCGCACCTCGCGTGACCTGGCCGCCGTGCAGGGCCCCAGAATCGACCCGAAGCGACTGGCGGCCGGCGATCTGGTGTTCTTCGGCAACCGCGGCAACGTCTTCCACGTCGGCATCTATGTCGGTGAAGGTCGCTTTGTGCACGCCCCGAGCACGGGCGGAACCGTCCGCCTGGACTCGCTGGGTGGCAGCTACTGGAAGGACCACTACACCGGGGCAAAACGGGTCCTGCACTAAGCTGAACAGGGCCAAGACTCGAAAGTGTGACGTTAATCACCATCCTATAAACGAAAATTTAACGAAATTTGTACCTAATCACACGCTTTCCACGGCATCATCACCCATCGTTTTTTATTCAGTGACCGCCGCGTGACGACAGCCGACCTGACGTGCAAAGGCCAGACCGCCACCCCACGGCGTATCACCCGCCCCGCTCTTCTCGCTTTCGCCCTCTGCCTGGCCAGCCTTCCGGCCTGGGCCCAGACCGCGCCGACCGCCGGCGCTGATGCAGTAGCTGCGGCCACGCCGGCCGCCGAGATCACCGCCGCTGCCAAGCCGAAGGTTGAAGCGCCGGTCCGCAGCAGGACCGATGCAGCCGCCAGTGCCACGCTTGCCGCGCTGCTGCCGCACCTGGCCGCCAACGACACCATTCCCCTCATGGACCGCTCGGCGATGGTCGCCGGTGACCTGAGCCGCCTGCTGGCCAACTACGATGCCTCCAACGGCACCATCGTGGCCGCCGACCCGGCCGAAAATGGCAAGGTCCAGTCCCTGCTTCGCCGCGCCATGACCCTGCTGGGCACGCCGTACCGCTGGGGCGGCACCTCGCCGGACAGCGGTTTCGACTGCAGCGGCCTGGTGGGCTATGTGTTCCGCACCGCGCTGGGCATCGAGCTGCCGCGCGTGTCGCGCGAAATGGCCCGCGATGGCGAAGCCCAGCTGATCAATGACCGCAACGCCCTGGCTGCAGGCGACCTGGTCTTCTTCGGCCGCAAAGGCCGGGTCGACCATGTCGGCATCTATGTGGGTGAAGGCCGCTTCCTGCATGCCCCGAGCACCGGCAAGGACGTCCGCGTGGACAGCCTGGTCACCGGTTACTGGGGTGGCAAGTTCATGCAGGCCCGCCGCGTCGAGCTCTGACCGGCCCCGCGCGCACCTGAATCCTGAAGGCCGCTGCCCTGCAGCGGCCTTTTTCTTTGCCTGCGTGATGGCCGCTGCAGCGTGGAACGCGCGTTGTTCTTTTCACAACCCACCCCGCCCCCATGGCGAGGCGATGGCACCCGACGTGGGGCGGCACGTCGGACAGCGCTGAGCAGAACACTCCGCCCGTATACCTTTCCGTGAAGGTGACGCATGGCGGCAGTCCCTGAAATTCCGGCCCGGTGTGTGATCTGGTTTGGGCACCCCGTGGCAGCAGAACGCACGGCCCTGGCGGCCGCAGGCTGGCAGGTACGTGGCGTGGCGACCGATGGTGCCGTGGCCATCGGCATGCGCGGCAATGACCTGGTGGTCGGGCTGCTGGACCTGCGCAGCGTGGCTCCCCCACACCTGCCCCACCTGCAGGCGGTGCTGGACCAGCACCGGCACCTGCGCGTACTGGCGATCCTGCCAGGCGGTGCAGCGGCACTGCACCCGCAGTGGCAACCGCTGCTGGCCTGCTGTACGGAAACCTTCAGCGCGCCGCTGGATGTTTCGCGTCTGGTGCAGCGGCTGCAGGAACTGGGCGATGAGCAGCATCTGCAGCCGCCCTCTGGCGCGCAGTCCCTGATCGGCGAAAGCCCGGCACTGCAGGTCACCCGCGCGGCGCTGCGCAAGTTCGCCCCCGTGGAATTGCCGGTGCTGATCACCGGCGAGACAGGAACTGGCAAGGAGCTGGCGGCGCACGCGCTGCACGCGTTGTCGTCACGGCATGCGCGCCCGTTCCTGGCAGTGAACTGCGGGGCGATTCCGGCGGCGCTGGTGCAATCGGAACTGTTCGGTCACGAGCGTGGCGCGTTTACCGGGGCGGCCAACCGCCGGTTGGGCCTGTTTGAAACGGCAAGCGGCGGTACGGTGTTCCTGGACGAGATTGGTGACCTGCCGCTGGACGCGCAGACCAACCTGCTGCGGGTGCTGCAGGAAGGCACGATCGAGCGCGTGGGCAGCAACCAGCCGCTGGCGGTGGACGTGCGGGTGATCGCGGCCACCCACGTGGACCTGGAGCAGGCGGTGGAACGCGGACAGTTCCGCCGCGACCTGTTCTACCGTTTGAACGTGCTGCGATTGCCGTTGCCGGCATTGCGCGACCGCGGCAGCGACATCACCCTGCTGGCCGAGCACTTCCTGGCCAGCTTCCGCCAGCGCCACGTCACCCGCGCCCGTGGCTTCAGCAGCGAGGCGCTGCAGGCGATGCAGCAGTTCCGCTGGCCAGGCAATGTGCGCGAACTGCTGAACCGGATACAGCGCGCGGCGATCGTGAGTGAAGCCGAGCTGATCACGGTGGCAGATCTGGAGCTGGAGCCGAAGGGCATCGACGTACCGCAGCGCCTGCTGCACGATGTCCGCCAGGCTGCAGAGCGCGACGCGTTACTGCGCGCTCTACGCCAGAACGACTTCAACATCACCGCCTGCGCCCGCACCATGCAGGTCTCCCGCGTCACCGTCTACCGCCTCTGCCGCAAACACCAGCTCGCCCTGCCGGAACTACGCTGAGATCCACGGTGCGTGGGCATGACTTGCATGGATATCATGACGTACGTAGAGCCGGGCTTGCCCGGCTGCCGTTCGTTCCAGGCGAACAGCCGGTACTCAGGGCCTCCCAGGTTTGGCGGCCCAGAACCAATCAACATCCGGTAACGCATGACCCCGAAACGAAGAAGAGCCCCCTTTTGTTAATGGGGCGCGCGGACAGGCGCGGGGATAGGTGGAATGCGCAACCGTACATGTTGTGGGGCACCACCTCACAACATGTACGGAATACGGAAAGCAAGCGTGAAGTCCGGCGCATCCGGGGTCAGCCCGATCCCCAGCTGGCTCACCAGCGTGGTGTTGCGATTGAGTGCATAGGTGATGCCGAGGTTCAGCGTGGCCGCATTTGCATCGCTGCCGATCACTTTCACCCACTGACCGCCCTTGTATCGCGTCGACGCACGACGGCTGAGTTTGTCACTGAAGGACATGCTCATGCTGGTACGCTCATTGAACGCGAACGCCACGCCGGCACCGAAGTAGATCGAGCCACCCAGCTTCACATCACCAGGATTCACCGTGTCCGGATTGCCATCCAGGTCATCGAAACTACCCTCGAATGAATGGATATAGCCGACATTGGCGAACAGGATGGCCGGATCGGCCGTCTTCACCGCCGAAAAACCCAGACTGGCCTGCCACACGCCGTTGCCGGTGGCTTGATCACCCGGCACCGCGAAACGGATGAAATCATCGTCGTCGCGCTCGAGCACCTTCCAGTCCACGCCGTAAGGTTCCTGTCCGGTGGGAGCGGTCACACCAACGTTCAGCACGGTTTCCGGCCATCGCCCCTTTTCCTGGTTCAAGCGCCAGTTGCCACTCAAGGTGATATCACCGATTCCGTTGCCACTGGTCTCCTCCTGCGCGATCGCAGCGGCAGATCCACCTGCGCCGCCCTTCTGGAACACGGTCTTGCGCGCCAGGTAGGGCACATCCAGGTTCAGCGTCATGCTCGGGGTGACGCCCCAGCGCGCGGCCAGGTTGTAGGTCAGCGTGTCCGACTCGACGTTTTCAATGGCGATGTTGCCGAGGAAAATCGCATCCAGCGCGAGGAAACCATTGAGCGTGACCTGCTTGCGGTCATAGCGCGCGTAGCTCAGGCTGTTTTCCACGGTGAAGCGACGGGTGAACAAGGTTGCGGTCTGCTGCTTTACATCGTCCACGCTGCGCTTGGAGGCCTGCTGCGCCTGTTGCGCCTCTGCCGCCGTGCTGGCGTAGCCTTCGCCGCTGGGCGGTGTTGTGGTGCCCCCGACGACGGGAGGCGGCGGTGCCGCTGCGCCGGTGGCCGGCCCGGTCTTGCCCGCCAGGCGTGCCTGCATCGCCTGCACCTGCATGTCCAGTTCGCGCAACCGGCGCACTTCCTGCGCGTAATTCGCCTTCAGCGTTTCAAGCTGTTGGGCGAGTGCTTTGATATCCGCCTCGTCAGCCGGCGCGGTCTGCGCCTGTACGCCGGCCGAGGCAATCAGAGCCAGCGCCGCCAGCGCCAGCGGAGTCATCCGATATGTGTGCATTGCCTTGTTCCACGGTTGTGGTGACGCCCCCCACCCGGCCGTTACTGGCCGGGTCCCATGCCAATGCCGCGGACCATGTTCATGGCCTGCGCCACGTTCTGGCTCAACGGTGCGTTGCTCGCCAGGGTCTGCCGCACCAGTTCGATCTGCATGCGGTTGGTCACGGCCTGGCCGTCACTGCTCAGCGCAATGGTCTGACCGACGCTGCCGTTGCGGATCCATTGCTGGACCGCACCGACGCCTTCGATCTGCAGTTGCACCTGGGCGTTGTTGCCTTCCATCTGCGCGACCGCCGTTACCCCGCCCTGCTGGGTGCTCGCCACGGTTGTGGCGGGTGCCGCCTGCTCGGGCGGTGCACTGCCTTCGCGGACGCTGAGCTGTGTGCTGTTGCTGGCCACGTTGTTGTCACCGGCCACCTGGATAGCCTGGGTCACCCCAGCCACGTTCTGCAGCCCGGCCGACTCCACGCTGCGACCCGGTGTGGCCGGCAGCGGTGCGTCGGCGGCCGTGACGGTGACGCTGGGGGTGAAGCTGACTTTCGGTGCGGTCGCGCTGTGGGTGAAGTCCATGCCCAGGGTGAGCGCGCTTTCGGCGGCCTGTGTGCCGGCCTGCCACTGCGAAATCATGGTGACGCCGAACCAGGCCACGCTGTTGCCGTTCACGGTGTAACGGCCGCGCATCAGGTTCAACTCGGGGTCGGGAATCTCGCTCAGTCCCTTGCCCGCCCTGCGTTGTCCGTCATTGGCCGGGGCCTCGGCAGCATAGGCCGGGACCATGCCCAGCAGGGCCAGCAATGCCGCACTTCGCGTCCATGGTGTGATGTTCATGATGCCTCCTAAAACAGGTCGGCGTGGTTAAAGCCGAAATCCACCAGTTCCGCTTCGGTGATCGGCCCCTGCCGCGCGTACAGCGAACGCGCACTGGGGCGTTCGCCAGGCTGCAGCAACACCGTGTTGCGATTGAAATCGCTGCCTATCACGATGAACACGGCACGGGACGGCCATGACTGCAGAAATTCGTCGAGTGTGATGCTGCGGTTGCCCAGGATCGGATCTGCCAGGTCCACCACGTCGCCGCGAACCTGTTTGAGCACCACGAAGTGGCGGAAACCGCGCACATCCATCAACACCAGGCCCGGCACCCGCAGCGAACGCAGGCGCTCCTCGTTGACGCGGTAACCGCGTCCGCGCATGCCCAGCGATTCAACGTAGCGCTTGATGTCCAGCAGCGAAAACCCGCGCTGATGCACCAGCTCCGGGTCGGAGACCCCCATCATGCCCTCGATCACCGTCGCTTCGTCCGCCTCCAGGCTGTAGGCGTAACGCAGGATGGTAGCCAGGGCGGCCGCGCCGCAGCTGTAATCGGTGTGCTGCCGCACCAGGTTGCGGAACTTCCGCTCCTGCATGCTTTCAACCTGCTGGGTAAACAGCCCGCCATTGGGCAGTACGCCGCTGAAGGCGACGTCGCCGGCCTGCAGCCGGCCCACCGGCAGCAACAGCAGCAGTACACAGAGCACTCGGCAGTACGACATCGGCGTGGCTCCAGGAAAAGGAAGGAGCCCCTGCCCCAAAGGGGGAGGATGGAACAGGGGCTCCCGGGGAGCCCGGCCATTGGCGGATGACCGGGTTTGTTGCGCTCAACGCGTGTTGCTTGCGAAAACGGACAGACTTACTCGCCGCCACCGCCACCCGGGGTGCCGGTCGAGGGCTGGGCCACGGCCAGTGCCAGGCTGTTGGCCTGCAGGTTGCCGGTACCGGCCGCGACGTTCACACCGATGTTGCCGCTGGCACCGCGGAACGCATCACCGGACAGCGAGGCGTTGTTTTCTGCACGCTCAACCACCCAGCGGGTGGTCTGCACGGTGCCGCTCAGGCTGGCACGCAGATCGGCATAGCCGAGTTCGGCGAAGGCGATCGCCCCCTCTTCCTCGATGTCGAAGCCCAGTCCACCGGTGCCCGGCCGGTTCGGGTTCTGGACCGCACCTTGCGACTGGTTGTCGAAGTCGATATGACCGGTCGAATCGCCACCCGGGTGACTCCCACCTTCCCAGCTGTCCGCATAGAAGTTGGACGACTGGTAGGCGTTGCCGGTGCCGCGATAGCCACCGACACCGATGGCGGCGGTACCACCTCGCACCGTACCGCGCAGGGTGACTTCGGTGGTGTCCTGCATGCGCTTGACATAGCCCTCGTTGGACACGCTGTTGCCGGCGGACACCTGGTTGGAGCTGATGCTGGCGGTGGCCATGCGGGCGGTGGATACCGAAGCGGCCAACGCGTTCTTCTGCTCGTTGTTGTTGCCAGCTGCGCCGTTCACGCCGATGTTGCCGGTGGCGTCGCGGAAAGCATTGCCGCTGAGGCTGGAGTTGTTCACCACGCCATCGTTCCAGGTCTGGTTGCCGGAACCGTACTGGTTCACATACACCTGGGCGTCGGACATGCCGAAGGTGAACGAGGCATCGGCGGCAGACAGCGAAGCCGCGTTGTCCTGCGCGTTGTTGTCGCCGGCGGCGGTGTTGAAGCCGAGGTTGCCGGAGGCACCCTGCGCCACGTTCTCACTGATCGACGCGTTGTTCTCGAGCAGTTCGTTGTCACCGCGATTGTTGGTGACCGACTGACGGTTGTCGATGATGGCGATCGCCGCCGAATCGACTTCCAGGTCACCCGACACGGTCGGACGGCCACGGAACTGGACGTCAGCCCCGACCTGCAGGTCCGATTCCAGGTTCACATCGACACCGTGGTTGTTCTTTTCCTTGCGCTCGTCGGCCTGGATGTTGCTGTGCTTCTGTACGTTCTCGTTCACCGTTACATCGCGGGTGTGGTTCACCGTGCGCGTATCGGTGCTGGTGTTGCTGCTGTTGGTGGTGGTGCTGGTGTTGCGGATCTTGGTCCGCGAATCCCAGTCGTTGCGGATGTTGGTATCGATGTTGGTATCGATATCGGTATCGATGTTGGTATCGATATCGGTATGGATGTCAGTGTCGATATGGGTATCGATACGCGTATCGATATCCGGTCCATTGTGGCGGGGGTTTGCGGCTACCGACGCAGAAGCAACGGCGATGGCCAGCGCCAGTACGGTCCTTTTCATCGTGGTATTCATGGTGCCCTCTCTCTCATCACGGACTATCGGGTGGGTGAAACAACTCACGGGGTGGACTGCACGGAGATGCCAATCTGGTTGGCAGTGGCGTTGCCGGAACCCGCGATCTGATTGAGTTGCAGCACGCCGTCAAAGCCCCGCAATGCCGTGTCCTCCACGGCGACGCTGCGGGTGCCAGCCGCTTTGCGGCTGTTGGCGAGGTCCTGCCCCCCTGCTGACGCGAGTGTCCCCGAAGCCGCGAGGGCCTCGTCGTCGGACTCGCGTATGCCCTGTTGCGCCAGCGTGGCAGTGACGACGTTGACCGTCGCGTTGCCGATACCGCTGGCCTGATTGATCATGGCAACGCCGGTGGCTCCATTCAGAGCCTGGCCGCCGATGCTGGCGCTGGCGTCCAGCGGACCGGTACCGGTGACCCGGTTGCCCGCCAG
Organism: Stenotrophomonas maltophilia; assembly: GCA_050983615.1. GTDB lineage: Bacteria > Pseudomonadota > Gammaproteobacteria > Xanthomonadales > Xanthomonadaceae > Stenotrophomonas > Stenotrophomonas maltophilia_AZ. The sequence goes on from CP158958.1 coordinate 3,044,771, forward strand.
GCGCTGCCGCGCGCTGATGGTGATGGCCGATGTTTCGCCGCTGGCCATGCCCAGCAGATTGGCCTGCTGGTTGAGATCGCCGGACACCATGTTCACGGTGATGGCACCATCGGCATTGCGCAGCGCATTGCCGTCGATGCGGCTGTGGTTGAGGTAGCTCAACATCGCCGCGTAGTCGTCTGCCTGCTGGGCAGCAGCAGACAGCGGCAGCAGTGCGGTCGCGCAGAGGCAAGCGACGAGGCGATTCATCTGCCGGGCCCACCTGCAGGTTGCCCAGTGCCCATCGGGAACTGCGAAAGCGCACCACGTACCGTGTCACCAATGCCGCGCGTGGCATTGCCAACCGCGCTCATGGGGGTGCTCATGGTCCTGGTCAGCCCGCTGCCGGACAGCACCCCGTCTCCGGTGATCTTGCCCAGGGTGGCGTTGACGGTGCCACCGGTAACGCGTTCTACCGTGGTCTGCGGACGCCCCGCCGTGCCCATGCCGGTGTTGGAGCCCATCGAGGCGAAATCCTCGTCACCCAGTTCATCCATGCCGCCAGACGTTCCAAGCGCAGCGGAGACTTCACGACGGGGGGACGGGTCGGCGATCAGCGCCACGCCCGGCGGCGCGGGGCGATAGGCGGGTCGCGCCGAGACATCGCGCAGCAGGACGATCTCACCCGGCTGCGCCTTGACTCCGGTACGCGCACCCGACGCCTGTGCGGCGACGGGGAGCATCGCCACGAAGGCCAGCAACCAGGTGGCGGTACGTGCAGTTGTGCTGTGTACGGCAACGCTGTCCATCGCGATCTCCCGAAACCATGCGGGAGTGGTAGAGCAGCATTCGTGCCAAGTCTGGAAAGCCCGCAGCAGCAGGGCGCTGGCGCATGCGAGAGGACTTCAACGCAACGCAGGTGTTACACGTTGATCGAGCTTCACATTGACTGAACGCGCGGACGAAAACCGCGAACGCATTGATAACAACGGTTTAACACCGGGTGTATCACCGCCGTTACACCCGGTGATACACCCTTTACAACGCGTAGTCAGCTGCCTGATCGCGGAGTGGCGGGGTCGTCCACACCGACATTGGTAGCCGGATTGTTGTAAACCTGCTGGTCCAGCAGCCCGGTCTCCTTCGCCACCAGCACCGGCACCAGCATCTGCCCGGTGACGTTGGTCATGGTGCGCATCATGTCGAGGATGCGGTCGATGGCATACAGATAGCCGATGGTTTCCAACGGCAGGTTGGCCGCGCTGAGTACCACCGTCGCCATCACCACTGCCGTTCCGGGTACGCCGGCAGTGCCGAAGCTGCCCAGCACCGAGGCGATCAGCACCACCACATACTGCTCGGGAGTGAGTGGCACGCCGGTGTACTGGGCGATGAATACCGCGCACAGCGCCGGGTAGATCGCACCGCACCCGTCCATCTTGATGCTGGCACCCAGCGGGACCGCGAACGAGGCATAGTCCTTGTTCACCCCCAGGTTGTGGGTGATCGAGCGCATCGCCACAGGCATCGCGGCAAAGCTGGACGAGCTGACAAAGGCGACCTGCATGCCAGGCGATGCACCGCGGAAGAATTTCAGCGGATTCAGCCCGTGTGCCAGCAGCAGGCTGCCGTACACCACCACGATGTGCAGTGCACAGGCGATGTACAGCGCCAGCACGAAGTTGCCCAGCGGCAGCAGCTTTTCAAAACCGTAGCTGCCCACCAGGCCAGCAATCAGGCCGAAGGTACCTATCGGCGTTACTTCCAGTACGAAGCGCGTGACCTGGATCATGATCTCGCTCATCTGCCCGGTCAGCTTGCGCGCCTCGGCCACCTTGTCGCCCAGCTTCACCATGGCGAAGCCGACCAGACCGGCGAAGAAAATCACCGGCAGGATCGAACCGCGGCCTGCAGCGAGCACGGTTTCGCCCGCCGCGTTGACCCGCGTGCCGATGCCACTCAGCGCATAGAACACGTTGGACGGCACCACATCCATGATCACCTTGACCACGCTGGGTACTTCGCGCGGGGTGTAGCCGTGATCCATGCTCAGGCTGAGGTTGCCGGTCCCCGGTTGCATGAGGGTGCCTACTGCAAGGCCCACGCACACCGCCAGCGCGGCGGTGATGATGAACCACAGGAAGGTACGGCCGCCGAGCGCCGCAACCGACTTCTGGCCATGCAACGAGGAGATTGCGTTGATGACCGCGAAAAACACCAGCGGCACCGCGATCATCTTGATCAGGGTGACGTACAGGTCGCCGAGCGGACCGAACCAGGTGTCAGCGGCCGGGCCGAGCAGCCAGCCGGCGAGCGCACCCAGCACGAACCCGCCGAGGACGCGCTGCCAGAACGGGATCCGCAGCCACGCAGAGACCAGCGTCATGTGCATTCCAGGGGAGAGTGATACAGCCCGTCACAGTAGCTGAACCTGCTGCTGGGAACGAGGTACCGCAGGGGGAATCAGCGTGTCATCGGCGTGCCTTTCTGGGTTCTGCATAATGAACGTCCGTTTCACATCGAGATGACTGCGTTCATGTCCCGCTTCACGCCCCTGGTCGCCGCCCTGGCCACCACCCTGCTGGCCGGCTGTGCCAGCACCGCGCCCTCCTCCTCCGCCTCCGCTGCCGCCTTACAGGTACAGGTACCTACCGTCGCCCATCCGGCCGGTGAAACGCCGCAGTGGTGGTACCGCAACGGCGCGGCCCAGGCGGCCAGCCACGGGGCCATGGCCGGCAAGGCGAAGAACGTGATCCTGTTCCTGGGCGATGGCATGAGCCTGACCACGGTGGCTGCGGCGCGCATCTTCGAGGGCCAGCGCAACGGCAGTTCGGGCGAGGAGAATCTGCTGTCCTGGGAGCGCTTCCCGGCCACCGCGTTCAGCAAGACCTATAACACCGACTCGCAGACCCCCGATTCGGCCGGCACGATGACGGCCATTACGACGGGTGTGAAGACCCACATGGGCGCGATCGGGGTCAGCGCCGGCACCCGCAGTGACTGTGCGGACAGCCTGAACAAGGGACTGCTGACCTGGCTGCAGCTGGCCGACAGTGCGGGCCTTGCCACCGGCATCGTGTCCACCGCGCGCCTGACCCATGCCACCCCGGCGGCGACCTATGCACACTCGCCGGAGCGCAACTGGGAAAACGACACCGACCTGACCGAGACCGCCAAGGCGGCCGGGTGCCAGGACATCGCCCAGCAGTTACTTTCCACGTCCCGTTACGGCCGTGGACCGCTGGTCGCCCTCGGCGGCGGCCGCGCCCAGTTCACCACCATCGAAGAAACCGACCCGGAGTACGACGACAAGGTTGGCCTGCGCCTGGACGGGCGCAGCCTGGTCAACGAATGGAAGCAGGCGCACCCGCAGGGTGCGTATGTCTGGAATGCCGAACAGCTGAAGGCTGCGGCCAGCGCGCCGGCGCTGCTCGGCCTGTTCGAGCCCGACCACATGCGTTATGAAATCGAGCGCAAGGACGACCCTTCCGGCGAACCGAGCCTGGCCGAGCTTACCCGTGCGGCGATCGCCAACCTGTCCCGCCACGGCGAAGGCTACGTGCTGATGGTGGAAGGCGCGCGCATCGACCACGCCAACCATAGTGGCAACGCCTATCGCGCCCTGAGCGATACCGTGGCGATGTCCGACGCGGTGCGCGCAGCGGTGGAAGCCACCTCCGACCAGGACACCCTGATCATCGTCACCGCTGACCACTCGCACACGCTCAACTTCGTCGGCTACCCCGCCCGCGGCAACCCGATCCTGGGCAAGGTGAAGGACAAGGGCGGCGAAGACGGTGCCGGCGCGCTGGACCTGGCCCGTGACGGCACCGGTCTGCCGTACACCACGCTCAGCTATGCCAACGGTCCCGGTTTCACCGGCCAGACCAACCAGCAGCCCGCCGGTCCCAAGACCTACCCGCACGGCCCGAGCAGCTTCGACCCGGTCAAGGGCCGCCCGGACCTCACCCACGTCGACACCGAGCACCCGGACTACATGCAGGAAGCGCTGGTGCCGATGAAGAGCGAAAGCCACGGTGGTGAAGACGTCGGCATCTGGGCTCGCGGCCCCGGCAGCCAGGCCATTCGTGGCACGCTGGAGCAGAACACGATCTACCACATGATCGTGCAGGCTACCCCGCGTCTGCGTCAGCGTTTGTGCGACGCCGGCACCTGCGACGCCCAGGGCGTGCCGGTAGAGCTGCCCAACGGCAAAGCGTTCGAGCGCAAGGCCGATTGACCCGTTGAGCCACGCCCTGCGTGGCTTCGCGGTCCCTGACGTACGTTCAGCCACGCAGGTGAGGTGACCCCCAAAAGCTGGACATGCGGCTAGGGCGTGGCGGCCTGGGTCCGGAACTCGACCGGACTCATGCCATTAAGCCCCAGTTTGATGCGTTGGTGATTGTAGTACCGGATGTACTGAGACAGGCCCTTGTTGAGCTCTTCAATCGAATCAAATCGGTTCAATCGGAAGTACTCCGCCTTCAAGGTACCAAAGAAGCTTTCCATGGCAGCGTTGTCGTAGCAGTTGCCCTTGCGTGACATGCTCTGGACGATTCCATGGTCGGCCAGCAGGGATCGGTACGTCGGGTGCTGATAGTGCCAGCCTTGGTCAGAGTGCAGCATTGGCTTTTCATCCGGTCCCAGGCACTGGAATGCTTTTCTCAACATACTCGTGATCATGTTCAGGTTTGGGCTCTCGCTGGTCTGGTACGCCACGATTTCCCCGTTGAACAGGTCCATGACGGGCGACAGATAGAGCCGCTTGCCAGCGACGTTGAACTCTGTGACATCGGTGACCCACTTCTGATTCGGCTTGGCGGCCTCGAACTGACGGTCCAGGATGTTCGGCGCAACGACACCTACCGTGCCGCGATGGGCACGATACTTCTTTGCACGCACGACAGACTTCAGGCCCAGCAGGCCCATCAATCGCTGCACGGCCTTGCGATTGATTGATTCGCCCTTCTTCCTGAGTTCTGCGGTAATCCGCCGGTAGCCATAGCGGCCTTCATGGCGATGGTAGATCTCCGCTATCTCGCGCTTCAGGCAGTCATGCGTGTCAGGCCGATCCATCGCCTCCAATTGGTAGTAGAACGTGCTGCGGGACAGGTCAGCCGCTTCGAGCAGATGTGACAACTGGAACTCATGCCTCAATCCTTGGACGGCTTGCGCGCAAGTGCGCGCTCTGCCGCTTGCTCTTCCTGGATCAAGGCATCGAGTTTTTTTAGGAATGCATTCTCCGCGCGCAGATACTCCAGCTCCTCGGCCATCTCCTTGGGAGTCATGTCTTCAGGTCGCTTGGGGACGGCAGGCCTTTTCTTCATTCGGGGACGATCTCGGGGCTGGGTCAGGGCGCTCACACCCCCCAAATCATACCGATCGCGCCAGGTCTTGATCGCCGTAGCGCACCCGATCCCGAATTTGACCATTGCCTGTCGTGCTGACAAGCCGTCCCGCTCCATCCGTTTGAGAACCGAAATCTTGAACTTCGTGGTGTAACGGCGCGGACGCCCCGAGAAGCTCTCGCGGCCGTGCTGGCGATAGGTTTCTATCCAGCGATGAACCATCGTCCGGTCCAGGCCGTATGCGTCAGCCAGAGCCTTTACCGGGACGGAGCCTGCGGCTCCCTCCCGGGCAACCTTCAATTTGAAACGTCTTTCGTATCGAACCATGAGGTAACCCCAAAAGTTGGACGGGAGTCCAAGTTCTGGGGGTCACCTCAAGGGCGTGGCTCTACACATTCTCTGATGGCGGCGGTCGCCTTGACCGCCGATACTGCCTGGATGACCGCCCCCCTGCCCCCGCCGCCCGATCTGCCGACCCCGGTGCTGGTCGGCTTCAGCGGCGGGTTGGATTCCTCCGTACTGCTGCACTGGCTGGCGCAATCCCCGGTGCAGCGCGCGGCCGGCTTGCGTGCGGTGCACATCCACCATGGGCTGCAGGGCGATGCCGATGCCTGGGCCGTGCACTGCGAGGCGATCTGCGCCGAATGGGCGCTGCCGCTGCGCGTCATCCGTGTCAGTGTGCCCCGGGACACTGGCAACGGACTGGAAGCGGCTGCCCGTACCGCACGCCGCGAGGCGTTTGCCCAGGTGCTGCGCGAACACGAACACCTGGCCCTGGCCCACCACCGTGATGACCAGGCCGAAACCTTCCTGCTGCGCGCCTTGCGAGGCTCCGGCGTGGATGGGCTGGCGGCCATGCGTTCGCATGCACCGTTCGCGACCGGATCGCTGTGGCGCCCACTGCTGCAGGTACCGCGCGAGGATCTGCGCGCGTATGCGCAGGCGCACGGCCTGCGCTGGATCGAAGACCCGAGCAATGCCAGCGATGCTGCCGACCGCAACTTCCTGCGCCTGCATGTGATGCCGCTGCTGGCACAGCGTTGGCCGCAGGCCGACGCCAGTTTCGCGCGCAGCGCCGAACTGGCAGGCCAGTCGCAGCGCCTGCTGGACGTGGCCGACCACGAAGCATTGCGCCGCTGCGTCCTCTCACCGGGCGTGCTCGACTGCAGCCGGCTGCTGCGGCAGCCACGCGAGCGCCGCGCCCGCTTGCTGCGGCAATGGGTACGCAGTTGCGGGCAGCCCCCCTTGCCGGCAGCAGGAATCAAGGCCATCGAACGCGAACTGCTGCCGGCAGCCCACGATGCCGGCGCCCAGTTCGCCTGGCAGGGCGTGCGCATCCGCCGCTGGCGCAATCAGCTGCACCTGCTGTCGGCCGCCCTGGCCTTGCCGTTGGACTGGAGCGTGCACTGGGAGGGCCGCAGCCCGTTGGCGCTGCCCGACGGTGGCGAACTGGAGCTGCTCGGTCGCGACCGTTTGGCAACGCCGGTACGGGTGAGCGCAAGACGCGGCGGCGAACGCATCCAGTTGCCAGGCCGCCGCCATTCGCATGCGCTGAAAGACCTGCTGCAGCACAGCGGGCTGCCGCCCTGGCAGCGCCGTCAGTTGCCGTTGTTGTATGACGGCGAAACGCTGTTGGCCGCAGGAGACCGCGTGATCGCCGCACCGCTGCAGCACTGGCTGGATGAACACGGTGCCCGTCTGCAATGGACGCCAGGCATCGCGTGAATTGACCCCACCGGGCTGGCGCATCACACTTGCGGCATGCCCAAGAAGTCCCCCAATGAAGCCTCCCCCGTGGCCCACTTCGAGCAGTCGCTGGAAGAACTGGAGCAGCTGGTGGAGAAGATGGAAACCGGCGACATGAGCCTGGAACAGTCACTCAGCGCCTACGAACGCGGGGTGGGCCTGTACCGCCAGTGCCAACAGGCGCTGGAACAGGCCGAGCTGCGGGTGCGCCTGCTCAGCGACCCGGCCCGCCCGGAAACGGCTGAACCCTTCGACCCGCCCGGCCATGACGGCTGAGCTGACGTTCGCGCGCTGGCGCGACCGGATTGAAAGCCAGCTCGATGCCAGCCTGCCCTCGCCCGAAGCCGCCCCGCAGGGGTTGCACCGGGCAATGCGCTATGCGGTCCTGGGCGGCGGCAAGCGCATGCGACCGTTGCTGGTGTATGCCAGCGGTCAGATCTTCGGCGCGGACGAGCATGCGATGGACGCGCCGGCGATGGCGGTGGAGCTGATCCACGCGTATTCGCTGGTGCATGACGACCTGCCGGCGATGGACGACGACGCGCTGCGTCGTGGTCGACCGACGGTGCACATTGCCTTCGATGAAGCCACCGCGATCCTGGCCGGGGACGCGCTGCAGACCCGTGCCTTCGGACTGCTGGCCGATGCGCCGCTACCCGCGCTGCTGCGGGTGCATTGCCTGCAGTCACTGACGCACGCATCGGGCGCAGCGGGCATGTGTGGCGGCCAGGCGCTGGATATCGACGCCACCGGTCGTCTACAGCCGCTGGCGGACCTGCAGCACATGCACGCGTTGAAGACCGGCGCATTGATCCGTGCGGCGGTACGCATGGGTGCGTTGTGTGGCGATGCACCGCAGAGCGACCTCAGCCAACTGGACGATTTCGCCAGCGCGCTGGGCCTGGCCTTCCAGGTGCGCGATGACATCCTGGACGTGGAAGCCAGCTCCGAGCAGTTGGGCAAGACCGCGGGCAAGGACGAGGCACAGGCCAAGTCCACCTTTCCCGCCCTGCTGGGCATGGGCGGTGCCAAGGCCGAACTGGCCGCGCTCAGCCAGCGCATGCACGACAGCCTGGCCGGCTATGACGAACGCGCCGATGCACTGAGGGCGCTCGGTCGGTTGGCGGTCGAGCGGGATCACTGAGTTTCGCGCGAACAGCTGCGATTGCACGGTTTACGTGTCGCCGGGCGGTGCCCGGCTGCTGTTGGATTTGGGCGAGCAGCCCTCGACGGTCGGTATACGTGCTTGGGGCCATCGGATGGGGGGTACGGGACACGCCGTGAACCCATCCATGGGGGCTCGTCAAAAACATCCATGTTTTTGACGGTCCCGTACCCCCCATCCGATGGCCCCCCGACAGTTGGCCGACTGCCACGGAAAATCAAAACCCATTCGCAGCTCCGGTGGGATCGGTCGACAGACGATCGCCGTGAAGTCCCCAACGCCCGGTAACGCATGACCCCGGATCGACACCGCCGTTGATGTTGCCGTGGCATTCCCCATGGCCACCGGCCAACCGTCTGGGGCGTGCCGGGGTGGGTTTGCGGGACCGTAGAAAACATGGATGTTTTCTACGAGCCCCCATGGTGAAGTGACCCCCGAGACTTGGACTGCGGGGTCAGGCGGTCAGTTGGGCCTGTTCCCGGTACTTTACCGGGCTCAGGCCCTTCAGTTTCAACCTGATCCGCTCTTCGTTGTAGTACTTGATGTATTCCACCAGCCCGGCTTCCAGGCTCTCGATGCTCTCAAAGCTGTTCAGGTAGAAGAACTCCGACTTCAGCGTCGCGAAGAAGCTCTCCATGGCCGCATTGTCCAGGCAGTTGCCGCGTCGGGACATGCTTTGCTGCAGGGAGTGCTTCTCCAGCTTGTGGCGGTAGTTTTCATGTTGGTACTGCCAGCCCTGGTCGGAGTGGATCATTGGTCGCTCGTCAGGAGAAAGTTTCTTGATGGCCTCGTCCAGCATCTGACCCACCAGATCAAACACCGGCCTGCGCTTCATCTGATAGGCCACAATTTCGCCGTTGTAGAGATCCATGATCGGCGACAGATACAGCTTCATGCCTTGCACCTTGAACTCGGTGACGTCAGTCACCCACTTCTGGTTGGGCTGTTCGGCCTGGAACTGGCGGTTCAGTTCGTTGGGAACCACGATATTGGCGGCTCCCTTAAAGGCCCTGTAGCGCTTCACGCGCACCCGCGACTTCAGTCCCATCTCCCCCATCAGGCGCTGTACCCGCTTGTGATTGGTCCGATGACCCTGATTGGCAAGTTCCAGCGTCACCGTGCGATATCCATAGCGCCCTTGGCTTTGGTCGAAAATTGCACGGATGCGCTCGCACAGGTCTGCCTCGTCCTGATCCGGATGGGCCAGGACATGGTTCTGGTAGTAAAACGTACTGCGTGACAGCTCAGCCGCTTCGAGCAGAAGCGACAATGCGTGAACGTGCCTCAATCCTTGGACGGCTTGCGCTTTGCGTCTTGCGCCGCCTGCTCTTCCTGGATCAAGGCATCGAGTTTTTTAGGTAGTCGGTCTCCGCGCGCAGATAGGCGACTTCCTTGAGCAACTCATCGCGGCTCATGTCCTCAGGTGGCTTGGATGAGCGGGTCTTTTTCATCGGCTTTGGGGGCGGCAAAGGGGGCGGTGCCAGCGCTTGGGCACCGCCCTCAGCATACAGCCGCCGCCACTCTCCAACCGCGCCAGCACTGCCAATCTGGAAGTAAGTGGTGGCCTCTCGCGCGGACATGCCGTCCTGGCTCATCTTCGCCAAGACAGCCAGTTTGAATGCCAGATCATAGGACCGGGCCCGGCGGTGAAACCCGCGCCAGCCATGCAGCCGATAGGTAGCCACCCAGCGTCTGACCGTGGAGAACTCCAGGCCATAGGAACGGGCAATGGCTTTGACCGATGTGGAGGTATTGCAGGCCTCCTTGGCGACCTGCAGTTTGAAACGAGCGTCGTATCTATTCATGTAACCCTCGGGGTTGGATCAGGCGTCCAACTCCCGGGGGTCACTTCATGGATGGGTTTACGGCGTGTCCCGCAAACCCACCCCGGCACGCCCAAACACGGGAACCGATGAACCAAAGGCTGTTCGCACAAATCCCACAGCAGCCGGGCAAGCCCGGCACTACGTAGATCGTGCAATCGTACGCACAAACAAAAACGCCCGGGAATCCCGGGCGTTTTTGTTGCCGCAGCAGGCGCTGGTTACTTGATCAGACGCAGCGCGAACGGGTAGCGGTACAGCTCGCCGTTGTTGGCCTTCACTGCCGCGATGATCGAGAACACCAGGCTCAGGATGCCGACGATCGGAGCCAGCAGGCCACCGATGATGACGATCATCAGGATGAAGCAGATGACCATGGCGATGGAAATGGTGATCTGGAAGTTCAGCGCTTCCTTGGCCTGGTCGGTGACGAAGGCCTTGGTCGGATCATCCTTGTTGATCAGCCAGATCACCAGTGCGCCGATGAACCAGGTGAAGATGCCCAGCAGGTGCGCAGCCAGCGCCATGGTGCGCTGGTCGCTCGGCACCGGACCGTCGGTGACCGGCGGCGGGGCGGTAACGTTTTCAAAGTCGCTCACGTGAAACTCCTTGTTCAGTGTATGGGTGGTGCGTGGCAGGCTCCCCGCCTGCCAAGGCAGCGCCAATAGGATACGTCAAGGAATACTTCAATCGTTGGAAACGTCAGTTGCTGCTGAAAACGTCAGTCGTTGCCTGCCACGGTCATCCGGCCGACCAGGATCGACCCCACGTGGATGTGCGAACGCAGGTCGATGTCACTGCCCACCGCCTCGATCCGCGTGAACATGTCCTTGAGGTTGCCGGCGATGGTGATGCCGTCCACCGGGTACTGGATTTCCCCGTTCTCCACGCGGAAGCCGCCCGCGCCCCGCGAGTAATCGCCGGTCACCGGGTTCACTCCCTGCCCCATCAGCTCGGTCACCAGCAGGCCTTCGCCCATCTGCCGGGCCAGATCCCGCAGGCCTGCGTCCACGCTCGGCTTCACCTGCAGGTTGTACACACCGCCCGCGTTGCCGGTGGTCTGCAGGCCCAGCTTGCGCGCCGAATAGGCTCCCAGCACATAGCGCTGCAGCACCCCGTCGGCGACCAGCGCCGAGTTGCGCGTGGCCACACCGTCACCGTCGAAGGCGCTGGAGCGCAGGCCCCGGCGCAGCAGCGGGCGCTCGTCGATGGCGAACCAGTCCGGGAAGATCTGCGTGCCCACGGTGTCCAGCAGGAAGCTCGCGCGGCGATACAGTGCCCCGCCGGACACCGCACCCAGCAGGCTGCCGATCAGCGATCGCGACACCTCCGGTGCGTACAGTACCGGCATCTGTGCGGTAGCCATCGAGCGCGGCTGCAGCCGCGCCACGGTGCGCTCGGCGGCGCGGCGGCCAATCGCAGCAGCATCCTGCAGGTCTTCCCGGGCCAGCGCGCTGCTGTACCAGCCGTCGCGCTGCATGCCGTCACCCTGCCCGGCAATCAACGCGCAGCCGATCGAATGGTGGCTGCTGCGGTCGCGGCCAATGAAGCCATGCGAGTTGGCGTACACCGACAGGCTGGTGGCGGTGGACGCCGAGGCACCGTCGGAATTGCTGATCCGGGTATCGGCGGCACGCCCGGCGGCTTCACACGCCAGGGCCAGGTCCACCGCCTGGTCGGCCTGCAGGGCCCATGGGTGCCAGCCGTCCAGGTCCGGGAACTCGCGCGCCATCAGGGCAGCGTCGGCCAGCCCGGCCGCCGCATCGTCTTCGGTATGGCGGGCAATCGCACAGGCCTGGGCCACCGTGGCTTCCAGGCTGGCCGGCTGCAGGTCTGCGGTGCTGGCACTGCCCTTGCGCTTGCCGAAGTAGACGGTGACGGCTATGCCCCGGTCACGGGTGGATTCCACCGTTTCCACCTCGCCCAGGCGCACGTTCACGTCCAGGCCCCGCTCTTCGCTGCAGGCCACTTCGGCTTGGCTGGCACCCAGCGCACGGGCCCGTTCCAGCAGTTGCTGCGACAGGTCGGCCAGGTGTTCCAGACGCGACAGGCTGTCGTCGGCGGTCAGGGCTTCAGGGGAGATCACGTTCAATGCTTTATCCTGTGCAGGTGAGTGCCCGGCGCAACGCGGGGCACAGTATTGGATGTGGAAGAAGAACGATGCGCGGACGCGACGAAGAGACCGGTGAATTTCATGACAGCAGCCGCAAGCAGAAGCGCCGTGACGCGCTGGACGTGCTTGCGCTGGGCGAGAAACTGGTCTCGCTGACCCCGGCCCAGCTGGCCCGCGTGCCGGTGCCCGAAGACCTGCTGCCGCACATCGCCGAGTGCAAGCGCATTACCGCGCATATTGCGCACAAGCGCCAGCTGGCCTACCTGGCCAAGCACATGCGCCGCGAAGACGAATCCACCCTGGACGCCATCCGCGACGCGCTGGACGCCAACAGCGAGACCTCGCGCCGGGAAGTGGCCATGCTGCACCGGGTGGAAGACTGGCGCGAGCGCCTGCTCAGCAACGGCGACACCGCGCTGGCCGCGCTGCTGGACGAGTACCCGCAGGCCGACCGCCAGCAGCTGCGCACGCTGGTGCGTAACGCCCAGGCGGAAAAAGCGAAGAACAAGCCGCCGCGTGCGTTCCGCGAGATCTACCAGGTGCTGCGCGGGCTGATGCTGCCGGCCGCGCTGGGCCTGGAGGCGGCCAACGCCGCCCCGTCCGAAGACGAAGACGGCGACGACGCCCTCGAAGACTGAGCGCATGCCCGGGCTCAGGCCTGGGTACCGCCCACGGTCAGGCCGTCGATCAGCAGCGACGGCTGACCCACGCCCACCGGCACGCTCTGCCCGTCCTTGCCGCAGATGCCGACGCCTTCGTCCAGCGCCAGGTCGTTGCCGATCATGCGCACCTTCTGCATGGTTTCCGGCCCGTTGCCGATCAGGGTCGCACCCTTTACCGGCGCGGTGACCTTGCCGTCCTCGATCAGGTAGGCCTCGGTGGCCGAGAACACATACTTGCCGCTGGTGATGTCGACCTGCCCGCCACCGAAGTTCACTGCATAAAGACCGCGCTTGACCGAACGGATCATCTCCTGCGGGTCATGCTGGCCAGCGCGCATGTAGGTGTTGGTCATGCGCGGCATGGTGAGGTGCGCGAACGACTCGCGCCGGCCGTTGCCGGTCGGAGCCACGCCCATCAGGCGCGCGTTGAGCGAATCCTGCATGTACCCGACCAGGATGCCATCCTCGATCAAGGTGGTGCACTGGGTCGGGTGGCCTTCGTCATCCACATTCAGTGAGCCGCGGCGACCGTCGAGGGTGCCGTCATCGACAATGGTCACGCCCGGTGCCGCCACGCGCTCACCGATACGGCCGGCATACACGCTGGTGCCCTTGCGGTTGAAGTCACCTTCCAGCCCATGGCCGACCGCCTCGTGCAGCAGCACGCCAGGCCAACCCGGGCCCAGCACCACGCTCATCACCCCGGCCGGGGCCGGAATGGCCTCCAGGTTCACCAGTGCCTGGCGCAGCGCCTCACGGGCGAAGGCCTCGGGGCGACCCTCGGCGAACAGTTCGGCATAGCTGTAACGACCACCGCCGCCGGAGTAGCCCGATTCGCGGCGACCGTTCTGCTCGACGATCACCTGCACGTTCAGCCGCACCAGTGGGCGGATGTCGCCGGCCAGCACGCCGTCACTGCGGGCGATCAGCACGGTGTCCACGCCGCCGGACAGGCTCACCATCACCTGCTGCACGCGCGGGTCGGCGGCACGCAGGTAGCGGTCCAGGCGCTTGAGTACCTCGACCTTGGCTTCGTTGCCCATGCCGTCAATGGGGTCCAGCGCCGGGTACAACGTGCGCGCATTACCCCGGGCCAGGGCCCGGGCCGGCTGTGCACCGCCCTCGCGGGAGATGGCGCGGGCCGACTGCGCGGCAGCCAGCAATGCGTCGCCGTGGATGTCATCGGAGTAGGCGAAGCCGGTCTTTTCACCCGCAATGGCGCGCACGCCCACGCCCTGCTCGATGGAGTGGGCACCGTCCTTGACGATGCCGTCTTCCACGCTCCAGCTTTCACGCCGGGCGTGCTGGAAATACAGGTCGCCAAAATCAATGCCCGGCCCCAGCAGGGTGCCGAAGGTACGCTCCAGGCCGCTCGCGTCCAGCCCGGCGGGCAGCAGCAGTCGATCCTGGGCAAGTGTCAGTGCGTTGTCGGTCATGGTCCTGATCTATGGGCAGGGGCCGCTATCGCAAGCAGCACGGGAAAAGATCACGGTTTTGCTGGCGCTGGAGCCGGCACCGGCGGCAATGGCGGAGCGTCGTCACGGTCGATCACCTCAACCCTGGGTTCAGCCCACGGCCCGGTGACCCGGTAGGTCTTGGCCCCGATCTCGCCAAGTGGCTTGGACAACACGGCGTTCGCCGCCGCGCCCACCGCCGCACCCACCGGGCCACCGGCAACCGCACCGACCACGGTCAGCAGATTGCCGGCGCGCGGATTCACATCGATGGTCTGGTCGAACTGCTGACGGCGCAGGTCGGTCTGGCCGCGGATGCTGATATTGGCCGCCGGGCCTTCAATCAGCACCTTGTCGGTGGTGGCCATGCCATCGGAAAAGGCCAGCGTGCCCTCGACCTGGTTGAACGCAAAGCCCTTGGAGAAAAAGTCGCGGAAATCGAACATCAGCCGGCGCGGCAACTGGGCCACACTGAGCAGGCCGAGCACGCGCCCGGCACCGGGTTCCAGTTCCAGCAGCTGGCCATTGCGCGCGTGCACCAGCAGCTGCCCCTCCAGCGCACCCAGCGCGAAGTCGGACGGCCCGCCAGGCCAGCCTGCCTCCAACCGCAGCGTGCCTTCGCCACCACGCAGCTGCCCGCCGTAGTCCAGGCTCTGCATCAAGCCGCCCAGATCCTCGCTGTTCACCTGCACCTGCATCTGGGTGTTGGCGCTTGCGCCGATGCCCAACCAGCGGCCCTGGATGTCGATCTGCTGCTTGGGCGAACGGAACTGCAACTGGTCCACGCTGAGCCCGTTGCCGAACGGATGCGTGCGCAGCGTCGCCTGGCCCAGCCTGGCCTTGCCGAACTGCAGGTCGGAGATATCCAGCGACAGCGGTGGAATCTTCGCCGGATTGGTGTCGCTGGCACTGGCCTGCACGCGTGCCGGCAGGCTGGCGTCATCGGGCAGCACGATGGCGGCCCCGTCGTCCGGGCGTTTGACCGGGGCCGGCAGCGACTTCCAGTGCACCCGGTCCAGCCGGCCCACAATGGGAGCCCCGTCAGCGTTGGGCACGCTCAGATCACCGGCCAGCGAGGGGCCGTCCATCCGCACCTCAATGCTGGCGGGGGTGGGCCGCAGCTGCAGGCGCGTCTGCTCGAACACCCCACCGGCCAGCAGCAGCTGCCCGACCTGCACATCCACATGTCGCAGCGGCATCGGGTCGTCACCGCCACCGCCGGGCGAACGCGCCAGCGCGATCCATTCCAGTGCATCCAGCGAACCACTGCGTCCGTTCACCGCCAGCCCGCTGGCCGGGGGATCGCGGTCGACGCGGTCGCTGCCCAGGGTGACCTGCACGCCGGTCTGGTTGTTGTGGATACGCGCCGCCAGCGCCAGCCGCTGACCGAAGGCGACATCGAGCCGCCCGGCTCCCATCGGCAACTGCGCATTCACCGTAGTCGGCAGTGGCACCGGTGCGGGTTTGTCGAGTGGAGCCGGCAGGTCCAGGCGCGTGCCAACCAGGTCCGAGTGCAGGGTCAGCAAGGTCGGCGGTTCGGTTTTCGCTCCTGCCGCAACCTTGGGCAGGGTCACCCCGATCGTCCAGCGCGACGTGCCTTCGATGTAGGGCTTGATCCAGCTCAGCTCGGGCGCGCGGTCCAGCAGCAGGCCGGCGTCGAGCGAGGCGGTGAGTTCGGATTCGAACGCCTGGGCCGGGTCCTTCACGAAGCCGCCCGCGCGCAGGCTCAGCTGGCCGTCCTGGCCGAGGTGACGCACGGCCAGCTGCTCGGCCCCGAAGCCGTCATTGCCGTAGCTGGCCTTGCCGTGCATGTTGTCGAACGTCAGGTCGAAGCGTTTGTCGCTGAGCGTGGCTCCGGCGAGCTCGACCGTACCCTGCAGATGGCCGGGACCGGCATCGTGGTGCAGCGGCTGCAGCAGGTCGAAGTCGACCACGGCAGGCCCCTTGGCGGTCAACGCGTCGAGCGAATCGCCATAGGTCTTCTGCAGCGGGCTCTGCTTGAGCATGGCCAGCAGTGCGCCGGCGTCGCTGCGGGTATTGGCCTTCACGTACAGATCGGTCTGCCCGAAATCGACGATGCCGGCATCGAAGTGATTCACCGCTACGCCGGCCAGGTCACCCCGTCCGTGCAGTTCGAAGCCCGGGCCGATGAAGGCGATATCCGCGTCGACCTTGTCCATGGTGGGCCAGTCGTGCTGGAAGCGGATGTTGCCGTTGTCGATATGCCCGGTGGCTTCGAAGCGGCCGTTGTTCTGATCGAACGGCCAGTCCTCCAGATCCCCGGTGACCAGCCCCACCCCGCCGCGCACGTGGCCGGACACCAGTGCCGCGTCCAGCCAGTCAGTCGCGCCCTTGCTCATCTTCGAATGAATCCAGAAGCGCTTGGCGGCAGTCATCGGCACGTCGTCCAGCTTGGCCGCCAGTTCCAGCCACGGGCGCGTGCCATTGCCCTGGAACCACACGCCCCCGCGCACGTCGGCCGCATAGTCGGTGCCCTGCACGCGCAGTGCCGGGGTACCTATCCGCCAGCCGCCGGCCTCATCGCGCCAGCCCACCACGCTGCCGGCCAGATGCACGTCGTGGCGCACGCCGAATCCGGATGGCCAGTCGAAGTGCATCACGCGGCTGGGCTGCAGGTCCAGGCGGAAGCCATCGGCGTCGCCCTGGAAGTGCCCGCCAACGCCGCTCAGACCTGGCGCGTGCCCGGCCGCAGCGAAACGGATGTCTTCCAAATCGCCTTCAAAACGCAGGGCCCCGGCGCGCTCGCCACTGAAGCGGACCCGGGTCATGCGGACCTGCGGTGCGGCCGCGTGCAGCCAACTGCGCAGGCCCGGGTCAACCCGGTCCGTCAATGCCAGCCCGCGCAGCAGCGCGGTCGCATCGATGTTGTCGCCGGCCAGTGCCAGATGTTCACCCCCTGCCACCAGCAGTCCGTCCAGCGTCTGTTCGTTGCCGTCCATGCCGATGCGCAGCCGCGAAGCGTCTGCGCGCCAGCCACCCTTGACCCAGCGCCAGCGTGCGCGCAGCTCGAGGTTCTGCAGGGTCATCTGCGGGCGCTTGCCGTCCGCCAGCGGCGCACCCTGCAGCTGTACACCGTGCAGATCGGCGTCGGTGGTCACCATGACCAGACGCGAGTCGCGCACATCCACCCAGGCGTTGAACTCGCCTGTGCCCTGCTGCAGACGGGCACCGCCAAACTGCAGCAGCGACGTCCACGCACTGAAGTCGGCAGGATCCGCGCCCAGCCAGACCTGGCCGTCACCGCGTCTGCGCTCGAAATCCAGCACAGCGGTCAGCGGGTGCGCCTTCTCATCAGCCCAGGCCCGCGCGCCTACGCGCAGCCGTTGGCCGTTCACGCGCAGGCGCAGGTCAATGCGCGGCAGTTCGGTGTGCAGCTGCAACGATGGCGCATCCACGGTCAAGCGACCGCCGATCACCTGCAGTTCGCCCAGCCGGCGCAGCGACTCCAGCGGGTCGCCGTGCCCCGATTGCGGCAGGCCCTGCACCGACCAACGGCCGTCATCGGCGCGTTGCAGTTCCAGCGCCAGGCCGCGCAGGCGCAGCTCGGTCAGCGAATGGCCGGGCAGCAGGCCGGCATACATCGATACCAGCACTTCGGCCTCGCCAATGCGCAGGCCCTGCCCTTCTCCGATCCGCAGCCCCTGCAATGCCAGCAGCGGTCCACGCCGGGTCCAGCGGGTATCAAGCTGGTCAAAACGCACCGGCTGCCCGGCGCGCGCGCTCAGCCACGCGGCAACCTTGTCGGGATGGCGCTCGGCCAGTGGCAGCAGCTGGCTGACCGTGCCCACCAGCACGGCAACGCCCACCAGCACGATGGCCAGCGCGTAGGCAGCATGGCGGCGGATCCTTCGCAGCCGCAGTCGCAGCGGCGTGGTCATCGACCCGCCGGCACGCCACGGCGTGCCCGAACGTAAACGTCAGAGCAGCACAACATCGAACTGCTCCTGCAGGTACTGCTCGTCAGCCTGGAACCGGATTGATTTGCCGAGGAATTCCTCCAGCTCCGCCACCGCGGCAGATTCCTCGTCGGTGATACGCGCCACCACCTTGGTGGAGGCGATCACCAGCAGGCGCGCGGCGTCGAACTGGCGCACCGCACGGGTAATCTCGCGGAAGATCTCGTAGGTCACCGTTTCGGTGGTCTTGATGCTGCCGCGCCCGCTGCACTGCGGGCAGGTTTCCGACAGCTGCCGTTCCAGGCTTTCCACGGTGCGCTTGCGGGTCATTTCGACCAGGCCGAGCGGCGAGAAGTCGTACACCGTGGTCTTGGCATGGTCACGCGCCAGCGCCTTTTCCAGCGTGCGCAGCACCTGTCGGCGGTGCTCGGCGTCGTCCATGTCAATGAAGTCGATGATGATGATGCCACCCAGATTGCGCAGCCGCAGCTGGCGAGCCACCGCCTGCGCCGCTTCCAGGTTGGTGCGGAACACGGTTTCTTCCAGGTTGCGCTGGCCCAGGAACGACCCCGTATTGACGTCGATGGTGGTCATCGCTTCGGTCTGGTCGATGACCAGGTAGCCACCGGACTTGAGCGGGACCTGCTTGTCCAACGCGCGTCCGATTTCGTCCTCAACCCCGAACATGTCGAAAATCGGGCGGTCGCCGCTGTACAGCTCCAGCTTCTCGGCCAACACCGGCATGTACTTGGCCACGAAGGCCTGCAGCTGGGCGAAGGTTTCCTTGGAATCCACCTTCACCTTGTCCACGTCCTTGCGGATCAGATCACGGACCGAGCGCAGCGGCAGGCTCAGGTCCTCATAGATCACGCTGCAGGGTGCTGCTTCGCGCCCGCGCCGCTCGACCACGTTCCACACCCGTGACAGGTAGGCGATGTCTTCGGCGATCGCCTCGGCCGGCTGGCCTTCGGCATTGGTGCGCACGATGTAGCCGTACCCGCCGTGCTGGGCCGACAGTTCGGTGACCAGCGTTTTCAGGCGTGCGCGTTCGGCCTCGTCCTCGATCCGCGCCGAGACCCCAACCACCTTCGACTGCGGCAGCAGCACCATGTAACGCGAGGGAATGCTGATCTGGGTGGTCAGGCGCGCGCCCTTGGTGCCAATCGGGTCTTTCACCACCTGCACCACGATATCCTGGCCGTCGCGCAGCAGTTCCACAATCGGCACCGAGGACGGGGGTGGCAACGTGGTGCCTTCGGTGTCGGCGCTCGCGACCGGTGCCGGGCGTACCACGTCGTTGGCGTGCAGGAACGCGGCGCGCTCCAGGCCGACCTCGACGAAGGCCGCCTGCATGCCCGGCATGACCCGCTGCACCTTGCCCTTGTAGATGTTGCCTACCACGCCGCGGCGCCAGCCGCGCTCGATGTGCAGTTCCTGCAGCATGCCGTTTTCGATGACCGCCACACGGGTCTCGCGTGGGGTGACGTTGACCAGGATTTCCTCAGACATGGGCGACTCCCTTCGATTCGAACGCCAGCAGCAGTTGTTCGGTCTGTTGCAGGGGCAATCCCATCACACCCGAATAGCTCCCCGCCAGATGGCGGATGAAACGCTCGGCCCCGCCCTGGATGGCGTAGGCACCGGCCTTGCCCATCGGCTCGCCACTGGCCACATAGGTGGCAATGGCGGCGTCGCTCCACGCCATGAACGTGACCTCTGACACCACCAGCACGCCCTGCTGGCGGCCAGGGGCGACAACGGCTACCGCGGTGGCGACCTGGTGGGTGCGGCCGGACAGCCGGCGCAGCATGGCGGCGGCATCGGCAGCGTCGACCGGCTTGCCGAACACCTCCCCTTCCAGGATCACCTCGGTGTCCGAGCCCAGCACCACGGCATCGGGGTCGGCCCCGACCCGGGCCAGACCGGCCCGGGCCTTGTCGGCGGCCACGCGCTGCACATAGTCCAGGGCGGTTTCCCCGGGAGCGCGGACTTCAGGCACGTCCAGATCCAGCGCACGGAACGGCCGGTCCAGTCGGGACAACAATTCGGTTCGTCGAGGCGAACGGGAGGCGAGATAAAGCATCGCGGAAGGATAACCTGCGGCCGCTGTCTGAATCGCGCACAACCGGACAGAATCCGCATCAACCCCACCCAGCCTCACCACGCGTTCATCGCCCCGACACCAACCTCAACGCCTTCACAAGGAGATGTTCATGCGCCGCTTGACCCTGTCCCCGCTGCTGCTCGCCCTGTCCCTTGCCCTGGGAGCCACCATGACCGCCCACGCCCAGACCGCCCCGGCCATTGCCGCCCCGATCGACGGCACCCTGCTCAACGTGTCAGCCAACGCCGAAGCCAAGCGCGTGCCCGACGTGGCCACCCTGTCGGCCGGCGTGGTGACCCAGGCCGCCGACGGCAATACCGCCATGCGCCAGAACGCCGAACAGATGACCAAGGTGCTGGCTGCGATCAAGGCCGCCGGCATTGCCGGGCGCGATGTGCAGACCAGCGGGGTCAACCTGAGCCCGCAGTACCGCTATGCCGAAAACGAGGCCCCGAAGATCACCGGCTACCAGGCCAGCAACACGGTCAGCCTGAAGGTGCGTGACATCGCCAGGCTGGGCAAGGTGCTCGACGCCCTGGCGGCGCAGGGCGCGAACCAGATCAACGGCCCGCAGTTCGAGATTGACCAGCCCGAGCCGGTGTATGACGAAGCCCGCCTGGCCGCACTGAAGAAGGCCCAGGCCCGCGCCGAGACGTATGCCAAGGCACTGGGACTGCGGGTGCGCCGGATTGTGAGCATCTCGGAGAGCGGCGGCGGCAACTTCCGTCCGGTGATGATGCGTGCGGCAGCCGCGCCGATGGCCGCCGACATCTCCACGCCGGTGTCCCCGGGTGAGTCGAGCGTGTCGGTGAACCTGGACGTGGTGTTCGACCTGGGAAGGTAACCGTGGTGCCGGGCTCTGCCCGGCGCTCGACATGGCACCAGCCGGGCAAGCCCGGCTCTACGAGGATGACTGGCAGCCAAACGCCGCTACCACCCCTGCCTTCCGGCGGGCGCGCCACTCCAGTATTCCTGTCATTGCGCGGCCCCGCGTGGCCGCGCCGCAACGTTGATGTTCCCGCACATCTGGCAAGGAGAGTCGAGCATGGTCCGGACCCATCCCCGCGTTGTACCCCTGCAAATTGAAGCCTCACGCGTGCTCGGCTGGAGCACTGCCATCGCCGTGCACGCACTGGCCTTTCTGCTGCTGTTGATCCCTGCCACCTATGTGGCTGCGCCGCTGCCGCGCGAACGTACGCCGGTGACGTTCTTTGAAGCGCAACCCGAACCACCGCCGCCGCCGGTGATCATCCGCAAGGAAGAGCCCAAGCCGATCACACCAGCCACCACCACCCCGATGCCGCGCGTAGCTCCGTTGCCACCGCCCACCGCCGATGCCAGCGATGCGCTGGCGGTACCCCCACTGCCCGCCGCGGATACCCAGGCCCCGCCCCTCGCTCCAACCGATCCAGCCCCGGCCATGCCAACCGGGGTGCAGCTGCAATACCGCACCGCGCCGCCACCGGCATACCCCATCGCCGCCATCCGCGCCAACGAACAGGGCACGGTGATGCTGCGGGTGCGGGTCGAGCCCGACGGCAAGGCCTCCAGTGTGGTGATCGAACGCAGCAGCGGATCGCGGGCGTTGGACAATGCCGCGCGCCAGCAGATACTGCGTCACTGGCGCTTCGTCCCTGCCCAGATGGACGGGCAGACGGTCGCTGCCGAGGGCCTGGTGCCGGTGACCTTCTCGTTGCCGGACTGAACGAATGAGACACGCAGCGCGTCTCTGTACAAGATCAGGGCCGGGGCGTACCAGCAGCGCGTCCCGGCTTTGTGACACGCATCAGAAAGCGTCGCCAATTAAGCAATTTTTCACGGCTGCGTCACCTGCAGGAAACATAGATTTGCGCGGTCGCCACTGAACCCAGTGCGATCCACCGACTTCGATGGTTTTCCCAGTCAGGAGAGAAGCTGTGAAACACCCGATCCAACGGCCCACCCTCGGCCGCCGCAACAATCTGGCTCACTCCGTATCCGTCGCGCTTACCAGCGGCCTGCTCCTCCTGAGCAGTGCCCTGGCATCCTCGA
This sequence comes from Stenotrophomonas maltophilia, assembly GCA_050983615.1. Lineage (GTDB taxonomy): Bacteria > Pseudomonadota > Gammaproteobacteria > Xanthomonadales > Xanthomonadaceae > Stenotrophomonas > Stenotrophomonas maltophilia_AZ. Next base: position 3,067,113 of record CP158958.1, read on the forward strand.
CGGCCATGGCCCAGGATCAGGCCACCAACCTTGACCGCATCACGGTCACCGGCTCCAACATCCCCCGTACCAACACCGAAACCCCCTCGCCCGTGCAGGTGGTGACGCGCCAGGAAATCGACCGAACCGGCAAGACCACCGTGGCCGAATACCTGCAGACGCTGACCTCCGACGGCGCAGGTTCCATTCCCAAGACCTTCGGCAACGGTTTCGCCGGCGGCGGCGCGGGCATCTCGCTGCGCGGCCTGGGTGCCGGCTCCACCCTGGTGCTGTTGAACGGTCGTCGCATGGCGACCTATGGCCTGGCCGATGACGGCCAGAAAGTGTTCACCGATCTGAGCACCATTCCGCTCGACGCCGTGGAGCGCGTGGAAGTGCTGAAGGACGGCGCGTCCGCCATTTACGGTTCCGACGCCATCGCCGGCGTGGTCAACATCATCCTGCGCAGCGACTTCGAAGGCGGCATCCTGCGTGGCTCCTACGGCATGTCCGAGGATGGTGACGGCGACGCCAAAAAGGCCACCCTCACCATCGGTACCGGCAACCTGGTGGAAGATGGCTGGAATGCCTTCATGAGCCTGGACGTCGGCAAGACCGACGCGATCAAGATCAGCGACCGCAAGAACCGCAAGTGGATCGGCACCGGTGACCTGCGTCGCTGGGGCATTACCGCGCAGGACTCGCAGTTCCTCGGTGGCGCGTATCTCAGTGGCGGCACCAGCGGCGGCTCAGGCCCGAACGGCTCGGTGTTCAACGATGCGCTGGATCCGGCCACGCTGGTACCGCTGCCCGGCTGCCAGGGTCTGACCACCATTCCCGGTCAGACCGACGCCTCCATCGCCGAAGACGGCTGCCTGTGGAATCCGGCACAGCTGTACCGTGACCTGAGCCCGAAGGAGGAGTACGTCAACGTGTTCGGCCGCGCCAGCTTCGCGTTCGGCGAGGGCGGCGAGATCTACACCGAGATCGGCTACTCGAAGAAGGAAACCACCTTCAGCAACACGCCGTCCGGCGTGTCCGGCAGCTGGGGTTACCCGGGCGGTCCGCGCAACGCCAGCAGCGGCGATGGCGCGGTGGTGCTCTCGCCCACCCATCCGGACAACCCCATTCCGGGCCAGGAATCGCGCCTGCGTTACTCGGCCTGGGACGTGGGCCCGCGCGTAACCGAGAACACCAACGAGTTCAACCGCTTCCTGGTCGGCGTCAAGGGCAACTGGGGTGAGTGGAGCTACGACACCGCCTACCTGCACTCGGGCACCGACCTGACCAACGTGCGTACCGGCTTCCTGCGTTACAGCGCCGTGCAGTGCGCACTGGGCGACCCCAACTGTGCCGGCGGTGTGTGGCGCATCGGCGACGACGCCGGGCTGAATTCGCAGGCGCTGTATGACTACATCTCGCCGACCATCAGCGCACGCGCCAAGTCCAGCCTGGACATGTTCGATTTCACCGTGTCGCGCAGCCTGGCAGATCTGCAGGGCGGCCCGCTGGGCCTGGCACTGGGTACCGAATGGCGCAAGACCAGCAACAGCCTGACCCCGCAGACCTACACCGATCAGGGTGACATCATCGGTCTGGGCTATTCGGCCTACGACGGCACCCAGAACGTGTACGCCGGCTACGTGGAACTGTCCGCACCGGTGCTGGAACAGCTGGAGCTCACCGGCGCAGTCCGCTACGACAAGTACGAGAGCGGTGAAGGCAAGGCCACGCCGAAGCTGGGGGTGAAGTGGACGCCAGTGGACTGGATCGCCCTGCGCGCCACCTATGCCGAAGGCTTCCGCGCACCGAACCCGGCGGAAAACGGCGACGGTGGCCTGGCGGCGTTCTCGACCGCACGTGACCCGGTGCGCTGTGCCGCAGACCCGACCACCACCAACTGCGGCGCACGCCCGGTGGCGATCATCACCAGCCCGAACCCGGACCTGAAGCCGGAGGAGTCCAAGAGCTACTCGGTCGGCATCGTGCTGCAGCCGACCTCGACCACCTCGCTGACGGTGGATGCCTGGCAGATCAAGCGCACCAATGAAATCGCCCAGGGCAGCACCGCCCAGGCGATCGCCGACGGCGACGTGCTGCGCGATATCGACCTGATCAACGGCATCCCGGGCACCGGCAGCATCCTGGCAGTCAACACCGCCTACGTGAACGCCAACTCGTCGCGCGTGCGCGGTATCGATACCGATATCCGCCAGACCTTCGACATCGGCCCGGGCCAGCTGGAGATGGACCTGCAGTGGAGCCATGTGCTCAAGTTCGAGCGCACCGAGGGCGGCGAAACGGTGGATTACGTGGGTACCCACGGCAACTGCGACGTGACCAACTGCATCGGCACGCCGGAAGACCGGGTCAACTTCGGCACCACCTGGAAGCAGGGCCCGTGGAGCGTGAGCGGCGTGGTCAACTACATCTCCAGCCTGGAGAACAAGGACCACCGCGGTGGCGATTACCTCGCCTTCTATGCCGATGGCACGCCGGTGGAGAAGATCTCCTCGTTCACCACCTTCGACCTGTCCGGTCGCTGGAACATCAACGACGCGTTCGAGTTGAACGCCTCGGTGCAGAACGTGTTTGATCGCATTGCTCCGCTCGACCCGACCACCTACGGCGGCGTCAACTACAACCCGCTGCACTTCAGCGGCGCGATTGGCCGCTACTTCACGGTGGGGGCGAAGTACACGTTCAACTAATCGAGCAGTGGGTGACGTAAAGCAGAGTGCCCGGGCATGTCCCGGGCATTTTGTTGCCCGTAGAGCCACGCCCTGCGTGGCTGCGCGCGATGCCGGCCGGGTCGAAGCCATGCAGGGCGTGGCTCTACGACACATGGCAACACACGGACAAAAAAAAGCCTCGCATCGCTGCGAGGCTCTGAAACTTGGCGCCCGAAGTTGGACTCGAACCAACGACCCCCTGATTAACAGTCAAGTGCTCTAACCGGCTGAGCTATTCGGGCGGGGTGCGCATTGTAACCGGGTTTTTCACAGGATGTAACCCCTGTGAAGTGCCAATGCTGTCAGGCGCGGTGATACGGATGATTGGCCAGCATCGCGGCCGCACGGTACAGCTGTTCGGCCACCACCAGCCGCACCAGCATGTGCGGCAGGGTCAGCGGACCGATCGACCATTTTTCGTCGGCCAACGCCGATACCTCGGGCGAGTGCCCTTCCGGGCCACCGATCAGAAACGCCAGATCGCGGCCCTGGCTGCGCCAGTGCTCCAGACGCTGGGCCAGCTGCTCGGAACTGAGCTGGCGGCCCGGCACATCCAGCGCTACCACGTAGGCATTCTTCGGCAGCGCAGCGATCACCCGCTTGCCTTCGTCCTCGGTGGCGCGGCGCGGGTCGCGGCCTTTGCCGCGCAGCCCCGGTTCGATTTCCACCAGTTCGAATGGCAGCCAGTGCGAGAGCCGTTTCTGGTACTCGGCAAAGCCCTGCGCCACCCAGGCGGGGGCGCGTTCACCGGTGGCGATCAATCGTGCTTTCATGGTGTGTATGGGTTGCCGGCCAGCGGCCGGCACTACCGTCGAACGGTGACCTTTAGCGGGCTGCGTAACCGTCGTCTTCGTCGTCGTTGCCGTCTTCGTCGAGCAGGCTCGGCGGCTGGTCGCCGACCGTCCACAGACGTTCCAACGCGTAAAACTCGCGCACGCGCGGCAGCATCACGTGGACAATGACATCGCCCAGGTCGACCAGCACCCACTCGGCCTCGCGCTCGCCTTCCACACCCAGCGGCATGTTGCCGGCCTGCTTGGCGAACTTCACCACTTCGTCGGCAATCGACTTGACGTGGCGGCTGGAGGTGCCCGAGGCGATCACCATGTAATCGGCGACGCTGGACTTGCCGATGACGTTGATTTCAACGACATCCTTGGCCTTCAGCTCTTCGGTCGCCGCACGTACGCATTCCAGCAGCTGCTGGGTGGACGGTGCGGGATGGGGCAGATCGACCTTGATGGTCTGGGGCTGGGTCTGGTCGCTCAAAGCAGGGAAACTCAAAAAGTGTTGGTCGGATTATACGGGGCGTTGGGCCTGAACGTATTCACGCCCCACGGGCACCGTACAGCCCGTGGTCGGCCACGTAGGCCGCAACCGGTTCCGGCAGCAGGGCGCGCCACGCGCCGCCCTGGGCGATCTGTTCACGCACCGCGGTAGCGGATTCGCCACGCAGCGGTGCACGCAGGCGCAGGATGCGGCCGCCCGGCGTTGAAAACAGCGCGCGCTCGTCGTTGACATGGCGTCCGTGCAACGCCACCGCCAGGTCCGGCGCCAGCCCCGCCTGGATCGGGCTGCCCATGCGCTCGGCTACGATGAAATGGCAAAGCCCGAACAGGTCCTTCCATTCATGCCACTGGTTCAGGCTGCGCAGACTGTCCGCGCCGACCAGCCACGCCATGGGCTGCAGCGGTCCCAGTTCGGCGCGCAGTTCACGCAGGGTGTCCACGGTGTAGGAAGGCAGGCCCGGGTGCCGTTGCGCGCGGTCTATCTCGCGCCGGTCCACCAGCAGTCCAGGTTCGTCACCAATGGCCAGCTCCAGCATGCGTGCCCGCTGTTCGGCATTGGCTCCCGGCGGGGCACGGTGCGGTGGATCGGCGGCCGGCAGCAGCCGCACCGCCACCTGCAGCTGGTCACGCGCGGCGCGCGCAATGGCCAGGTGCCCCAGGTGCACCGGGTCGAAAGTTCCGCCGTAAAGGATGCGCAGCGGCATCAGGCGCGGGCCAGCAGGCGCACCGCGCGGGCCTCGGCCACCGCCACCAGCAGCCGCTCCAGGCCCAGCCAGGGGTCGCCGTCGGCTCGTCCCTTGGCCATGCGGTCTACCAGCCCGGCCTCGGCCACGAACCGCTCCCAGCGCTTGGGTTCGGGATGGCGCTGCAGCGCGCGCTTGAACGGGGCCTGGCGTGCTTCCCAGATGCCGCGGCTTTTCATTTCCGCGGCAAGATTGCCGCCACGTGCCTGCACACGGGCGAGCCCGGCGGTGGACAACATTTCACGGATCACCATCGGCATCAGCGCGGCCACGGCTTCGCCTTCACCGCGCAGACCGGCGAGCATGCGCAGCACCGCCGCAGGCTGGCCGGAGAAGGTGGCTTCCAGCAGGCGGAACACGTCGTAGCGGGCGGCGTCGGCCACCAGCGATTCCATGGTGGCCACGTCCAGGCTTTGCCCTTCGGCCAGCAGCGCCAGCTTGTCGATCTCCTGCGCGGCGGCCAGCAGATTGCCCTCGACCCGCTCGGCCAGGCGCTGCACCGCAGCCGGATCGGCACGCAGTCCTTTCTGGCGCAGGCGGCGCTCGATCCACTCCGGCAGTTCGTGCGGCTTGATCGCCCAGGCCACCGACAGCACACCGACGCGGCTGACCGCTTCGGTCCACTTGGTCTGGTGCGCCTTGCTCCATTCGTTGCAGGTGATCAGCAGAATCACATCCGGCGCAGGATTGGCACAGAACTGGCTGATCACTTCGCTGCCCTCCTTGCCCGGCTTGCCGCTGGGCAGGCGCACTTCCACCAGCCGGCGGGCACTGAACAGGCTGGGGGCGTTGAAGGTGCCGTGGAGCTGGTTCCAGTCGAAGTCACGGCCATCGGCGTCGAACACTTCGCGTTCGTTGACGCCGTCGGCGCGTGCCCGGGCGCGGATCGCATCGGCTGCTTCCAGCACGCGCAGGGTTTCCGGGCCGGCAATCAGATACACCGGGGAAAGCGGCTGGCTGGCCGGTTGGCTGGCAAGTTGTTCCGGGCGCAGTTCCATGCGAAGCGGAGCCGGCTCAGGAGCCCTGCGGCGGGATGACCGGGCTGGCTGGGGCCGCCGGCACCGACGTCGGTGCGGTCGGGCTGGGTGCGCGTCCGCGCTCCAGCTCCTTGCGCACCACGCTGTCGATGCGACGCATGATCGATGCGGACATTTCGCGGCGCAGTTCGTCGGCCAGGATCTCGCGTTCGGTGGTGGTGCCGGTGGCGTCGGTCGGCGGCGACACGTAGTCGCGCGACAGTTCGATCACCTGCTGCGGCACCAGGTCGCTGCCGTCCTCGCGGCGGAATACGAAGATCACCGCGTAGCGCAGGCTGTATTCCTGGGCGCGGCCCTGGGCATCGATGGCAATCGGCAGGTCGCCCCAGCGCTCGGACAGCACCTGCAGCTGGGCCGCCGGCCCCTTGCTGTCCTCATCGGCCAGTTCCGCACCCGACGCCTGAAGGCCCCGACGCAGCAGCTTGGCCAGTTCGCTGTACGGCGCGGTGGAAACCACCCGTACCGCAGCCGTGTCGGCCGGCAACATCAACTTGTTGCGCAGATGGAAACCGCACCCGGCCAGGGTCAGGGTGAGTAGAACGGCAAGCAGGAGTCGAGTCATGGACACAGTCTGGAGGAGGCGGCCGATGCCGGCAAGGGATTGCCGTACACCATGCCCGAACACACGTGAACGTGGCACGTAGAGCGGGGCCACGCCCCGCTGGCCGGTGTTGCGCCAGATGCAGCCGGGCAAGCCCGGCTCTACGTCATGGCCGCGTCGGCATGGCGGCACTGCGGGGCCATCACCCCGCCACGATGTTCACGATCTTGCCCGGCACGATGATGATTTTGCGCACGGTCAACCCTTCAAGGAACCTGGCCGCGTTCGGCTCGGCCACACCCAGCGCTTCGACCTGGTCACGCGGGGCGTCAGCGGCCACCTCGATGGTGCCACGCAGCTTGCCGTTGACCTGCACCGCCAGGGTGACCGCGTCGCGCACCAGCGCGGCCTCGTCGGCCTGCGGGAAGCGTTGGTCTTCCAGCAGCGTCTCGCCCTTGCCCAGCACCTGCCACAGCGCGTGGCTGGCATGCGGGGTAATCGGGTTGAGCAGCAGCACGGTCGCCTGCAGGGCCTCCTGGCGCACCGCCCGGCCCTGCTCGGAACTGTCGTCGAACCTGGCCAGCGCGTTCATCAGTTCCATCACCGCGGCAATGGCGGTGTTGAAGCTGTGGCGGCGACCGAAGTCGTCGTTGACCTTGCCGATGGTTTCGTGGGTCTTGCGGCGCAGCGCCTTCTGCTCGGCGTTCAGCGCGGCCACGTCCAGTGCCGGCACGCTGCCGTCGGCGGCGTGCTTGTGCACCTGCGCCCACAGACGGCGCAGGAAGCGCGCCATGCCGTCCACGCCGGCTTCGTTCCATTCCAGCGACTGTTCCGGCGGCGCGGCGAACATCGAGAACAGACGCACGGTGTCGGCACCGTACTTGCTCACCATGGCCTGCGGATCCACACCGTTGTTCTTCGACTTGGACATCTTCTCGGTGCCGCCGATCTGCACCGGCTGACCGTCGGCGATCAGGGTAGCGCCGGTGATCCGGCCACGTTCGTCGCGCTGCACATCCACGTCGGCCGGGTTGATCCAGTCCTTGGAACCGTCTTCGTTCTGGCGGAAATACGTATCGGCAATGACCATGCCCTGGCACAGCAGGTTCTGCGCCGGTTCGTTGCTGTCCACCATGCGCGCATCACGCAGCAGTTTGTGGAAGAAACGGAAGTACATCAGGTGCAGGATCGCGTGTTCGATGCCGCCGATGTACTGGTCGACCGGCAGCCAGTAATTGCCGCGCTTGTCCACGGCGTCGCGGGCACCCGGCGAGGTGTAGCGCGCGTAGTACCAGCTCGACTCCATGAAAGTATCGAAGGTGTCGGTTTCACGCTCGGCCGCACCGCCGCAGTCCGGGCAGGTGGTCTTGCGCCATTCCGGATCCGCCTTGATTGGCGAACCGGTACCGACAAAATTGACGTCTTCCGGCAACACCACCGGCAGCTGTTCTTCCGGCACCGGCAGCGCGCCGCACTTCGGGCAGTAGATCACCGGAATCGGGCAGCCCCAGTAGCGCTGGCGGCTCACGCCCCAGTCGCGCAGACGGTAGTTCACGCGGCGCTGGCCCTGGCCCTTGCGCTCGAACCGCTCGGCCAGTGCTTCAAACGCGCCCTGGAAGTCCAGGCCGTCGAACTCGGCCGAATTGACCAGTTCGGTTTCGCGGCTCTTGTCGCCGTACCAGTCCTGCCAGCGGCTGCCGTCGTACTCGCCCTCGTCCTTGCGCGGGCTCTTCAGCGCGATGACCTGGCGGATCGGCAGGTTGTACTTGTTGGCAAATTCGTTGTCGCGCTGGTCGTGGCCGGGCACGGCCATGACCGCGCCGGTGCCGTAGCCCATCAGCACGAAGTTGGCCACCCACACCGGCACGGTGTCGCCGGTGACCGGGTGCACTGCACGCAGGCCGGTATCCATGCCGCGCTTTTCCTGGGTTTCCAGTTCCGCTTCGGACACGCCGCCCTGCTTCATTTCAGCCAGCAGCGCGGCGAGCGCCGGGTTCGACCTGGCCGCGTGCAGCGCCAGCGGGTGTTCGCCGGCAATGGACACAAAGGTCACGCCCATCACGGTGTCCGGACGGGTGGTGAACACGCGCAGCGGATCCAGCGCGCTGCCGTCCACATCACGCACGTCAAACTGGATTTCCAGCCCTTCGGAGCGGCCGATCCAGTTGCGCTGCATGGTTTTGACCGAATCCGGCCAGCCCGGCAGGTCGTCAAGCCCGTCCAGCAGTTCCTGGGCGTAATCGGTGATACGCAGGAACCACTGCGGAATTTCACGCTTTTCCACCAGCGCGCCGGAGCGCCAGCCACGGCCGTCAATGACCTGCTCGTTGGCCAGCACGGTCTGGTCGATCGGGTCCCAGTTCACCACCGCGTTGCGGCGGTAGGCCAGGCCCTTGCGCATCAGCCGGGTGAACATGCGCTGTTCGTGCACGTAGTAGTCCGGCGTGCAGGTTGCGAACTCGCGTGACCAGTCGATCGCATACCCCATGGCCTTGAACTGGCCACGCATGTGTTCGATGTTGGCGTAGGTCCACTTGGCCGGCGCGGTCTTGTTCTTGATCGCCGCATTTTCGGCCGGCAGGCCGAAGGCGTCCCAGCCCATCGGCTGCAGCACGTTGTGACCGGTCATGCGCTTGTAGCGGCTGATCACGTCACCAATCGTGTAGTTGCGCACGTGGCCCATGTGCAGCGCCCCGGACGGGTACGGCAGCATCGAGAGGCAGTAGTACTTCGGCTTGTCCGAAGACTCGTTCACCTCGAAGGCGCGGGTGGCGTCCCAGAACTTCTGGGCGGCGGATTCAACCTGCTGCGGGTCGTAAACGTTGGGTTCGACGCTGGTCATGGAAACGCGTGTGCGGCGGCAAAGCGGCACAGGGTACCGCAGTGCGGCAAAGCGCTCCAATCGGTGCCGGAAGCGACAAGAGGCGGCCCGTCATGCTGTTGATATATCAAGGGTTTGTGAAGATCGACCCAGGACGCACCTGACCCGGTAACGCCAGAACGCGCAACGCCCCGCCGTGCGGGATGCCCCGTAACACGCGACGCCCCGCCGTGCGGGATGCCCGGTAACACGCGACGCCCCGGCGTGCGGGATGCCCCGTAGAGCCGGGCTTGCCCGGCTGCTTTACGCGCAACGCCAACGGCAGCCGGGCAAGCCCGGCTCTACATCCGGATCGCCGGGCAGAGGCCGGCGCTACCGTCGCGCTGCCGGCAGCACCACCGCCAGCCACAGCGCCCAGGCCACAAACGCCAGCCGCTGCGCCATCGGGGCCGGCATCACCATCTGCAGCACCAATGCCCCAAGACCGGTGACCACCCCGGCCGTCAGATGCACCGCCGCCAGCCGCCGCCCACCGGCAACCGCCCGCTCGCCCAGCCCCGAAAGCACCGCCCCGGGCACGAACGCCAAGACCCACACCATCCACGCACTGGCGTGGTACTGGCTGGCCCGGCTTTCAATATCGCTGGCGTCCAGCGGCAGCAGCCCCATCGCCGCGAAGGCCAGACCCGACAGCAGCAACATCTGCCCGCCCACCCGCAGCGACCACGGCGCGGTACGCGGCACCCGCGCCAGCAGCCGCAGCGCCACCCCCACCGCGATCAACCCCGGCAGCAGGAAGCCCAGCACATTGAAGGCCAGCGCGTGCGGCACGCCCAGCGCACCCAGCAGGGCCACCGGGTGGCCCAGCGGCAGATAACCCGGCAGCGCGGCACCAAAGCCGATCACCGCCAGAATGAACAGGGCTGCGCCAACCGCACCCAGCCAAGGGTCAAAACGTTGAAGTGTGTGCATGCACCCATTGTCGACCACCCGGGCGCGCACGCCTATAGCCGGGCATCAGGGCAGCGGCCGGGGTTGCGCCGGGCCATTAGCGTCACCATAAACTGGACACATCTCTACCGGTTGAACTGCCTGCCATGAGCGAAGTGACCCACGTCTTTGAAGCCACCACCGCCACCTTCGAGGCCGAGGTTCTGCAGAAGTCGCTGCAGACCCCGGTGCTGGTCGACTTCTGGGCCACCTGGTGCGAGCCCTGCAAGACGCTGGGGCCGATCCTCGAAAAGCTGGCCGGCGAGTACAACGGCGCGTTCCAGCTTGCCAAGGTGGACGTGGACAAGGAGCAGCAGATTGCTGCCGCGTTCCAGATCCGGTCGGTGCCCACCGTGTTCCTGGTGAAGGGCGGCCAGCTGGTGGACGGCTTCCCGGGCGCACTGCCGGAAGGCCAGCTGCGGGAGTTCCTGGCCCAGCATGGCATCACCCCGGCCGAAGCCGCCGATGAGGCCACCGCCGAGCCCGAACCGCTGGACCCGCAGGCCCAGGTGGACGTGCTGCGCGCCAGCATTGCCGCCGAACCCGACAACGAAGCGCTGAAGCTGGACCTGGCACTGGCCCTGCTGCAGACCGGCGGGACCACTGAAGCCCGCGCGCTGATCGACGCGCTCCCGGCCAATCTGTCCACCGACGAACGCGCCGTGCGCGCCCGCGCCCGCCTGGATTTCGCCAGCGCCCTGCAGGATGCGCCGTCGCCCGATGTACTGGATGCACGCATTGCGGCCAATGGCGACGACCTGCAGGCCCGCCACCTGCGCGGCGTGCAGCTGCTGCTGGGCGGCCAGGATGAAGCGGCGCTGGAGCAGTTCATCGCCCTGCTTGAACGCGATCGCAATTTCAGCGATGGCCTGCCGCGCAAGCTGCTGGTGGATGCGTTCAAGGTGATCGATGACCCTGCCCTGGTCGGCAGCTACCGCCGCCGGATGGCCGCGCTGCTGTTCTGAACCGGGCCGGAAACGGCGTAAGCCCCCTTCCCCGCCTGGCAACCGGGTCATAATGCCGGCGCGGGGGGCCAGGCACCCCGATCCATCCGGGGGGAGGTGCGGTTCAGACCATGGGGGTCGCGAACCAGGCCCCGTGCATCAGGGCTCAGATGATTGTGAGTTCACGTCGCTTGCCGCACCCATTGTCGTGGCCCCGGCGCATCGCACTGGCGATGCTGGTTGGCTTGCTGGCCGCTGCACTCAGCCACGGCCAGGTGCTGTGGAAGGCGGATGAAGCCCTGTATGACCGCTGGGTCGGTCACTGGGGCTACGCGCCCGATTCCCGCCTGCTGATCATTGCCATTGACGCGGCCAGCGTGAAACAGCTCGGCCCACTGCCCTGGCCCCGCTCCACCCACGCCCATCTGCTGGATCGATTGACCGAGGCCGGCAGCACCCGGGTGGCGATGGACCTGCTGCTGTCCGAACCCGACCCTGACGCCAGCCAGGACGCGGAACTGTCGGCGGCGATCCGCCGCCACGGGCAGGTGGTGTTGCCGGTGGTCGCCATGTCGACCCAGCGGCCCGGCGTTTCCGAGGAACTGCTGCCGATTCCGATGATCGCCGCCAACGCGACCACCCTGGGGCACAGTGATGTCGAGGTCGACCCGGACGGGATCAGCCGCAGCCTGTACCTCACCGCCGGGGTCGGTTCACCACACTGGCCCGCCTTGGGTGCCGCCCTGGCGGCGCGCCGCGGGCTGCTGCCCGGACGGCTGGATCCCGGCCCGGATGACGCATCCCCCTGGCAATGGCGGCGCAACCATCTGGCGCGGGTGCGCTTTGCCGGCCCGGCGCGCACCTTCCCGCAGTTTTCCTACGTGGATGTGCTGGAAGGCCGGATTGACCGCACCGAACTGCGCGGCCGGCTGGTGGTGGTGGGGATTACCACGCCCGCCGAAGCGCCGCTGCTGCTCACGCCGAGCGCGCCGGTGCGCGGCCTCAGCGGCAGCGAGTACCAGGCCAACGTCGCGGCCATGCTGCTGGACAACAAGGTGATCCGGCTGACGCCGGTATGGGCGCAGACCCTGTTGAGCGGCATGCTGGTCGCGCTGTTCGGCCTGCTGCTGCCCCTGCCGCGCGCCCGCCTGCCCGCTCTTCTGGCGATTCCATCGGTGCTGCTTGGCAGCTTCCTGCTGCTGCGTCTGGGGACGCTGTGGTTTGCGCCGATGGCCGTGGCCGTCAGCATGGGCACGGTGCTCGCTGGCTGGCTGGGCTGGTGCGCGCTGCACTGGCGGCGCTTCATTCATATCGACCCGGTAACCCGGTTGGGCACGCGCCGTCGCTTCGATCACCACCTCGCGGAGGCGCATGGAGCCGCACAGCGCCTGCAGCGCCCCCTGAGCGTGGTGCTGGTGGAGCTGGACCACTTCAACGCGCTGGTGGACCTGCACGGCCTGAATGCCGGCAACGCCGCACTGCGCGCCATCGCATCGCAGCTCACCGCGCATGCGCGCCGCCCGCACGACATCAGCGCGCGCCTGGGTACCGACCGCTTCGCGCTGCTGCTGCCGGAAACCAATGGCGACGGCACCCTGCAGGTGGTGGAAGACCTGATTGCGCGGGTGCGTGGATTGAACGTTCCCATTCAACCGGGACAGACCACACCGGTAACGGTATCGGTGGGCGTGTATGTGCGTGTTCCTGACGCGACCAGCAGCCCCAAGGCCATCATGCAGGGCGCAGAAGCCGCCCTGCAGCGCGCCCGCGCCGCCGGACAGGACGGCTACGCGACGGACATCGTTGATTACTGACGCGGTGCATGCGATGCACCGGACGCCAATGATGGATGGAACCGCCTGTTGAAACCAAATGTTGGGGCTGGGGGTTGGTAGCGTCGGTCGCAAGACGACGACCGATAACACCTGATCGGCTCATTAACGACGCGCACCCAACCGAAAAAACCCGCGCCACCCCATCAAAAACCCCCACCCCACACCGCCCCCAACACCACCACACCCCACTTAGGACAATTCCGATACCGCGCACCCACACAGCTTTGCTCCACTGCGCGCTCCGCACACAGCGGATCACATGGAGCAATACGATGAAAAAGCTGTTCTGGATGATGCTGGCCGCACTACCGATGCAGGCGATGGCGAACGAAGACGACCCCATTGCCTACAAGTGCTACTACTGCACGCCGGCGGAGATGGAGGATGTGGCGCTGGCGCAGGGGGTTGGGCGGCATTATGTGTATGACGCAAGCAATCTGAACATATCCGGCTTTGACATAACCACAATCGATGGCCATCTCGTCGTAACGCCCTTTGTGGCGGAAAACTGGGTGCAAAGCCAGTTCAAGGGCATGATGGCGCTCTACAGCTCTTTTGACGGGACGATGAATGCCATCATCACCGACCCTCCGCTACTCGCGCCGGGATCGGATCATGGCCGAAATAGTCAACTGATGTGGGGGCACCACCTCTCAATGCTGCATCCAGCGCATGAGCGGAGCTGGGAGGTCGTCAACAGATATCTGAAAACCGTGCCGTCACTTGAGTTCATCAACATCCCTGAGGCGGAAGGGAGGCTTCTGCGTCTCGCATACATGGAGACCGGAATGGGGCCGCTCACCGCTACGCTCTACTTCTACGATTCAGATCTTGGCAGCGCAGTATTTGGGTTCGAACATTCCACGAGGCGGTGGCATTTCCTAGAGGCGAAGGATCGAAAGGAGCCAGTCCAGCTGACTCGAGATGACTTTGCTCCACAACAGGGCAACACCTACTTTGACTACGGCAAAACCTTCTACAAGGAGCTGGCGGAAGCCTTCATTGAACGCGCAGGCTTTGCCGGCGTGCCAGTCCATGGCGAACTAACCAGTTTCGGCCCATGGGATTTCCGGTGCGAACGCAAGGCAGAGGACATTCAGTGCTACGTGATGTAGCTGCTTGTACCAAGAGGTGATCTAGCGATCCGCTGCACGGGGACGCGCATGGCGCGTCCCTACAAGGGATCGCGTGCTGGGCGGGGCATCCAGCCCCGCCCAGGAGGCCCAACCTTTGAACCATACGCACGCGAATGGTAGGCTTTCCGGGTCTCCCCTACCCCGCCCTTTCCCATGAAGGCCAGCCTGTTCCGCCACGGCATCAACCTGTGGCCGCCGTTCCTGTTTGCCGGCATCCACGTCACCCATGTCAGCGATGACTACCGCTACGTACGCGTGGAACTGCGCATGCGGCCGTGGAACCGGAACTATGTGGGCACGCACTTCGGCGGCAGCCTGTTCGCCATGACCGACCCGTTCTGGATGCTGACGGTGATGCAGAACCTGGGGCGCAACTATTACGTTTGGGATCGCGCTGGCGAGATTGAATTCCTGAAGCCTGGTCGGGGGACCGTGGTAGCGGAGTTCCGACTGGATGATGCGCTGCTGGATGGGCTGCGCGCGGAGACGGCGGATGGGGAAAAGCACCTGCATTGGTTCAGCAATGATGTGGTGGATGCGCAGGGCGAGGTGGTGGCGCGGGTGCGCAAGCAGGTGTACCTGCGTTTGAAGCCGGAGGCGCGCAAAGCCAGTCAACCGTAGAGCCACGCCCTGCGTGGCTGGCGTTGTTCCGGCACCGCGAAGCCACGCAGGGCGCGGCTCTACGGCTGATCCCGGTCCCGGTTCCGTCGCAGCTGATCCCGGCCCAGTTTGTTCTGTTGCGGTTGATTCCGGTCCGGTCGGCGCGCGCGCGAACCGCATACAATGCGCCGATGTCGATCGAAGCCCCCCACCTGGTTCCGCGCCCCTCCCTGCAACGCCTGTTCCTGACCGGCCTGCTCACCCTGCTGCCGATCTGGCTGACCTGGGTGGTGGTCAAATTCGTGTTTGTGCTGCTGTCGGGCATCAGCAGCCCGGTCGTGGTGCCGTTCTCTGAACAGATTGCCGGCTCGTTCCCGCACTACCTGGGCTGGGTCAAGGTGGAATGGGTGCAGAACGTGATCGGGCTGGGCGCAACCCTGCTGGTCATCCTGAGCGTGGGCGTGCTCAGCCGCCGGGTGATCGGCCAGCGCCTGCTGCGCTGGTTCGGCGCGGTAATCAAGCGCATTCCACTGGCCAGCATCATCTATGAAAGCGCCAAGAAGCTGCTGGACATGTTGCAGACCGAGCCCGGCACCACCCAGCGCGTGGTGCTGATCGACTTCCCGCACCGCGACATGAAGTCGGTCGGCCTGGTCACCCGGGTGATCAAGGAACAGGGCAGCGGCCGCGAGCTGGCGGCGGTGTACGTGCCCACCACGCCCAACCCGACCTCGGGCTATCTGGAAATCGTGCCGGTGGAGCTGCTCACCCCTACCGACTGGACCGTGGACCAGGCCATGAGCTTCATCATTTCCGGTGGCGCGGTGGCTCCGGAAAGCGTGCCGTTCACCCGCGCCGGGGACCGGTGAAGGCTGACCGCACGACCAACGGTCGTGCGCTACCGGCTGAATGGCGGGTGGCTCCGCCCGGACGAATCAGGCAAGCTCCCTCATCTGTATAGGATTTACGGAAGTGCTGCATGCCTCACCCCGCCCGCGCCCTGGCGCTCGCCATCGCTGCCGCGCTGATTTTCAGCGCCGCGCCGCCGGCTGAAGCCGCCAAGAAGAAGGCCAACCGCCCCGCCGCCGCACAGACGCGCCCCGCCGCCAAGCCCAAGGCCAAACCTCGCGCGCGCCCGGCCGCGCCGGCGCGCAAGCCGCTGGTTCGCCAGCTGAGCACCGCCGACCAGCTGAACCGGGTGTACGACGAATACTGGGACGCCTCGATGCGGCTGAACCCGCTGCAGGCCACCTTCCAGGGCGACGCCCGTCACAACGACCAGTTGCCGAATATCCTGTCCGCCGCCTGGCGCCAGCAGTCGCACGACTTCACCACCGAATGGCTGGGCAAGGTCGAGAAGATCGGCCCTCAGGGCCTGACCGGCCAGGACCTGCTGAGCTACCAGATCTTCGTGCGCGACGCGCAGATGTCGCTGGCCGCCGAAAAATATCCCTCCTGGCAGATGCCGATCAGCCAGTACTACAACCTGGGCAGCATCATGGCGATCCTGGGCTCGGGCTCGGGCGCGCAGCCGTTCAACACCGTCGCCGACTACGACGCCTGGTCGCGCCGCTCGATGGGCATTGCGCCCCTGTTCGACCAGGCCATCGCCAACATGCGCGAAGGCATGAAGGCCGGCGTGGTGCAGCCGCGCGACCTGATGGAAAAGGTGTTGCCACAGCTGGATGCCGTGATCAAACCCACGGCCGAAGAAAGCATCTTCTGGGCCCCGGTGCGCAACCTGCCCGATGACTTCCCCGACGCCGACAAGGCGCGCATCACCGCCGAGTACAAGCGCATGATCGAACTGCGCATCATGCCGGCCTACCGCGCCCTGCGCGGCTTCATCGCCACCGAGTACCTGCCGGCCACACGCACGGGCGACGGGCTTTCCGCCCTGCCCAATGGCCAGGCCTGGTACGCCCAGACCGTCATGCAGAGCACGGCCAGCACGCTGACACCGCAGCAGATCCATGCACTGGGTGAACAGCGCGTGGCCGCCCTGCAGGGGCAGATTGGCAAAGTGCTGAAGGACAATCGCATCCGCGGCTCGCAGCAGAAAGTGCTGCGCAACATGCGCACCGACCGCGATTTCCAGTACGCCAGCAGCGATGCCCTGCTCAACCGCTACAAACAGCTGCAACAACACGTGGCCGCCCGCCTGCCCGCCCTGCTGGACACACAGCCCAAAGCCGCGCTGGAGGTCCGCGCGGTGGAAGCGGACCGGATGGGCAGTGCCGCTGCGGTGAGTTACCAGCCGCCTTTGCCGGATGGCATGCGCCCCGGGTTGCTGTACGTGAACACCGGCGCGCTGCCCAGCCGCCGCACGTGGTCGGCACCGATGCAGTATCTGCATGAGGGTATTCCCGGCCATCATGTGCAGTTGGGGCTGCAGCAGGAACTGGACAAGCTGCCGCGCTTCCGCCGCCTGGGCGGCGACATCGCTTTCATCGAAGGCTGGGGCCTGTATGCGGAATCGCTGGGCGACGAACTGGGCGTTTATGACGACCCCTACGCCAAGGTCGCCTACCTGCAGGCCGCGCTGACCCGCAGTGCGCGCATGGTGGCCGACACCGGCGTGCATGCGCAGGGCTGGAGCAAGAAGCAGGCCGTGGACTATCTGGTGAAGACCGCCGACATGCCGGTGGACGATGCCACCGCCGAGGTGGAGCGCTTCATGGCCCTGCCCGGGCAGACCCTGGCCAACGGGCTGGGCGAGCTGAAGATGATGGAGCTGCGCGATGCCGCCAAGGCGGCCCAGGGCGCGCAGTTCGACGCGCGGCGGTTCCATGCGGAAGTGCTGCGCGACGGGTCGATGCCACTGGACATTCTGGACGCCAAGATCCGGCGCTGGATCGCCGCCCCGGCCACTGCACCGTAACCGCAAAACGGCGGTGCCGGGCTGTGCCCTGCTGCACGTAGAGCCGGGCTTGCCCGGCTGCTAGGGCATCAAGCTCTGTCGTAGAGCCGGGCTTGCCCGGCTGCACAGGATGCCGGCAACGTCAGCCGGGCAAGCCCGGCTCTACGGGTGATCAGTACCAGCCGTACAGGGCCCGGTAACATGCCCATCAGTCGGCGTAAGGCTCCGGCTTCACGCCCAGCTTTTCATCGGGGTCGCCCAGCAGCATTGCCTGCAGGAAGTCGCTGAAAAACCATCGTCTGCACATCTCGCTGATGATCTCTTCCACCGGAACCGGCATCGGCTTTGTCGTGGCCTCCTCCTCGATAGGCTGGATCTCCGGCACCAGGTCTCCGAAGTCCGGCCGGCGTTGCTCTTCGCCGGTCACCCCGCTCATCACCTCCTGCATGCGTTGCGCCAGCGAGGTGGGGTCACCGCCTGGGTGGGTGGGAAGAATGGAGGCGGCAGCGCCGCCCAGTCGGTCAAGCATGGTCAGGTTGCTCCAAGGGAAGAATCGGAATCAGGAAAAGGCAGCGGCTTCAGTCGTGCGTTGACGGCTGCCATATAAGCCGCGGCCCGCTCACGCGCGGCAGATTCCAGGGCGTTTGCGTCCACGCGGGCTTCCACGGCGCGGCTCATGGCCGCCGCCGGGTCCAGCTCGTACACCAGCGGACCCAGGCTGAGCACCGGCAACGCACCCTCACCGGCCAGCACCTGCAGCGGCAATGACGGCGTGTGCTGCGCAAGACGTTCCTG
Source organism: Stenotrophomonas maltophilia (assembly GCA_050983615.1). GTDB lineage: Bacteria > Pseudomonadota > Gammaproteobacteria > Xanthomonadales > Xanthomonadaceae > Stenotrophomonas > Stenotrophomonas maltophilia_AZ. The sequence goes on from CP158958.1 coordinate 3,085,415, forward strand.
CAGTGCCTCGCGCAGCGCGCCCTGCTGCGGGGACAGATACAGCCGCATGGCAGTTTCGCCCTCCGCCAACGCCCGTTCGCAACGGCGGATCACCAGTTCGGCCTCCACCTGCTCAGCGGCCAGGCTGTCGGTGATCACTGTGCGGATCTGGCCGAGCACGGCTTCGCGCACGCCCTTCATGTCAGCCAGTGCGGCTTCCAGCAACGGCACCACTTCGGTGATGGCCTCGGCATAGCCCTGGTGGAAGCCATCGCGGCGGGCCTGCGCGGTGGCCTGTTCGACCTGCGCCGGCACACCGGCCAAGGTGCGCGCTGCGCGCTCCCGGGCCACTGCCACCAGCTGGTCGGCGCGCGCGGCGTGGCCGAGGGCGCTGGGCGCGATCACGCCGCCCACGGCGAAGCTCAGAACCTGCTCAGGAAAGCTTTTCAACATAGGTCAGCGCACTCCAGAAAAGATCAACATCAGGCTGCACCGGCAGTTCGGGTACGTCGCCGGTGCTGCTGTACATCGGCAGGCCCAGGCGCGGCCCCAGCCACAGCGGCAGCATCGGGGCCAGCGCCCGTACCTCCGCCGCGCCCCAGCGCAGCAGGGAATCGGGGTCGTCCGCCAGCAGCCGCGCTGGGCGTTGCGGGCTGTCGTAACGGGAAACACCGGAGCGCATGAAGGCCTGCACGTACAGCGGCAGCGCGGTGCCCGCCCGCTGCATGGACACCCAGTCGCGCAGGCGCGCCGCGCCCATCAGCACGGCCACGTCCGGCAGCCGGTCCCACGCCGCCACGGTTCTGCGTGCCAGCAGCGTGTTGACCGAGGCACTCGCCGACGGCACCGGCAGGTCACGCTGGCGCAGCAGGGTGGTGTTGAGCCAGCGCTGCTGTGCCGGCGTGGCGGCGACATACGCCGCGCGCCACGGGCGGTAATAGCTGGCCGGCGCATACACCAGGCGCAGCAGCTCAGGCTCCACGCCAGCGCCTCCCGGCCGGGGCAGCTGCACGCTGGCGCAGGCGCTGCCACAGGCTGCGCAGGCCACCGGCCACGGCCGGCACCGTGCGCACCAGCACCCAGCCGCCCAGCATGAGCAGGCCGCACACCACGGCCAACAGCCCCAGCATCAGCGTAGACACGCGGCTTTCGCCCGGCGCGGTCACGGCCAGCGTGCGCGGCCCTTCCACCTCGGTCAGAATGACGGAGACGTTGTCGTAGTCGATGCCATCGAAGGTGTTGCGCAGGAAGCGCTTCACCGACTGCATCAGCACTTCCTCGTCCACATCGGGTGCATGGGCGATCACGGCGGCCACATGCATGTGGCGCTTGCTGGTGCGGCGGTTCTCGCCGCCGATGCTGGCGTCGTAGTTGAGGTGCACGCGGGTAGACTGCACGCCCTCAATCAGCTGCAACGATTCCTCCAGCCGTTGTTCCACCGCGGAGATCAAGCGCGCGCGCTCGCCCAGCGGGGTGCTGACCAGCGCGTCGGCTGGGAATGCCTGCGATACCTGGCTGCGGGGAGCCGACGGCAGGTCGTTGCGCTGCATCAGCTCGATGGATTCGGGCAGGTCGCGCGCGGCCACCTGCACCTGGTAACCGCCTTTGCCCACATTGAGTTTCTCCGCCGCGATGTTATGCCGCAGCAGTACTGCGATCACTTCATTGGCCTGGCGTTCGTCCAGCCCTTCCAGCAGCGGCTTGCGCGCGCATCCGCTCAGTACCAGCAGAGCCAGTACCGCCAACAGCACCCACCGCGCCCTGCGGAAAGTGCCGGCAAACAACGGCGTGTTCATGACTTGAGCAGCGTCTCGACGGTCTTGTTCATGTGATTGGCCAGGCCGGCGGCCACGGTCATGCGCTTGGTGTAATCGGCCAACACCGTCTGCAGTGCAAACAACTGTGCCGGGTTGCTGGCGGTGTGCGGGTCGTTGCTGGCGGCCTGGATCAGGGCCAGTTCCTCGCCCGAGGTCACATAGCTTCTGGCCAGCGCCTGGCTCATGCGGTCGGACAACGAAAGCGGCGCGCCATCTGCGCCTTCGACCGCGTCGATCGCGGTGGCAATCTGGGTAACGTGCATGGGGGATTCTCCGGGGATGTTGCGCGGGGGAAGGCGTGCCAGAGGCAAGGCCGCCGGCACGCCGGGTGCATCAGCCCAGGTTTCGGGCGTTCTGCTTCTGCATGTCGGCCAGGCTCTTGGCCGAATTGGACTGCAGCGAACGGTAGGTGGTGTATTCCGACAGCTTGGTCTGGTAGTGGGCCAGTGCCTTCGGATCGGTCGGGTTGGCGTCGCTGTTTTCGTCGCCTGCAATCGCCTCAAAGGCTTCCTGCAGTTCTTCCTTCAGCTTTTTCACACCATGATCGAACTGCTGGCTGTGCTCGCTCAGCCAGCCTTTCCAGCGGTTCGGGTCAAGGTCGGGACCGCCGTCCCACGGATTGTCGGGGGCGGGCTTGGTAACGGGTGTGTTTGTTGACATGTATTTCTCCAGGAATCGATGGGTTATCTGCTGCCTGAGGTCGAAAACTCCCAACGACCCTCACCAATGGAGAGCAGCTGATCGTCGGAGTACTGATAGGAACGGCCCTTGAGCAGGTCGTCCCACAAACGGATGTTGATGTGCACGCGGCGCGCGCCCCATTCCTGCACGAACTCGTCGCGGAAGCTGGACATGGCATGCAGCGCGGCGTCGTCCAGGAAGGTATCGTTGGTGATGCTGGTGCGGCCGCCCTGCTGGCCCAGCCGGGTGCCGATGCCGCGGGCACGCAGCCCGTTGCGGGCCACGCTGATCAGCTGGCTGTCGCCGACGGTGCGCACGTCGATGCGGGTGGCATACGGCAGGTGCGGAGCCAGCATGGCAGCCACGCGGCGGCGGCGTTCGGCGTCGTCCGCGCCCACCGACATGATGACGATTTCCGGCACCTGCGGGGTGCGCAGCCGGATGACCGCGTAATCCACGCCGGCGCTGTCCAGGAAGGTGCCGATGCGCTCGGCTTCCAGGTGGCGCACGCGGTAGATGTCGTGGGTGCGGCCGGCGCGTTCGCTGGCACGCTGGCCCCAGGTCATGGCCTCGGCGGTGTCACCAAAGGCATGCAGGCGCCCGTCCTTGTCGTGTACCACGCTGTAGTCGTACGGCGACTGCGCCAGCACCCGTTCCAGATTGCGCACCTGGGTGGCCGGGCGCTGACGGTCATACATCCACCAGCCGGTGGCGGTCAGTACAGCGGCCAGCAACGCCAGCAGCACCCACAGCATGCGCGGCGTCTGCAGCGGCGGCCCTACCGGCATGCGGCTGGAGGATTCAAAAGGAGAGAGAACCGGCAGGCGATGGTCGAGCACGGCCGCCGACCACGCTGCGTGCTCTTCGCGCACCGCCATGGCCAGGCCCGCGGCATGCACAACCTCGTTGATGGGCAGTTCGTGTGCCATCCAGCAGGTGGCGTCGCCTTCGCGCACTTCCATGCGCACATCCACCTCACTGCAGCGAATGCGGAACGACGCGGGCAGCAGATCGCCCGGGATGTAGAACACGTTGTCGGCATTGGCCAGGGTGGCACCCAGCTGCCCCTCGTGCAGGGTGCGCGCCGAGCCGACGTGGAACACGGTATCGCCCGGCAGCAGCGTGAATTCCACGCCGTCGAGCTGACCGGAGAGTAGTTTCAACTTGTGAATACGAGGCATGCAGAGTCCAGGGGCTCGATCGAGAAAGTGGGTGGTGCGCAGCACCGTTGGCCACGGTGCGCAGACTGACAGCTGCGCCCGGAGCGTCGAACAAAATAAGTTTCAAAGTGCAATGCGCGTCGGTTTGTCAAGCGCATTCAGCGGGTCGATGCAGCGACACCGTGCCGGCGTGTCTGCGTTATTGGCGGCGCGCGTGGTACAACGCGGTCACCTTGGCAACGTACTGACGGGTTTCCGCGAAGGGCGGCACACGGTTGCCGTGGCGCTGCACCGCACCCTCGCCTGCGTTGTAGGCGGCCAGCATGAGTTCCAGATTGCCGTTGAAGCGGCGGTGCAGCCACACCAGATACGCCGTGCCGGCGCGCAGGTTCTGTAGTGGGTCCAGCAGGTTGTCCGCACCGAAACGCTTGCCGGTGGCCGGAATGACCTGCATCAGTCCGAGCGCGCCTGCGTGCGAACGCGCCGTGGGGTTATACGCCGACTCCACGGTGACAATGGCGTGCAGCAGATGCGCGTCCACCGCATGCTCGGCGGCCACCTGGTCAATAAGAGGAGCCCAGCGGGCAGATGCCGCCGGACGTGCGCGTGGCACCAGCGGTGAAGGCGCGCGCGATTTCCCGCGCGCGGACGCCCGCACCGCCACAGGGCGGTGCGGGTCGAAGGGTGTTGCACCCGCCACCGGTGTCTGCGACACCTGCAGCTGCCCGTCCGGGCCCAGCGTGGCGTACACGCGGGCCTGGACCGGGACCGTGGCGGCCAACACCACCACGGCCCCAAAACACCAGCGCCGCTTCACGGCAGGGCGTCGGCCACCACCGCAGCATACAGCTCGGCCACGGTGCAGACGCGCTCCAGCGCTTCCGGGTCGGGAATACGCCCGCCGAGATCTTCGATCTCGATCAGCAGCGCGTGCATGGCCAGCGAGTCGATGCCGAGGTCCTCCACCAGGCGCGCCTTCTCACCAATTTCGGTGAGATCACGCTCCAGGTGGTCAGCCAGGCACTGGCGCAGGTCGTGAAGGGTGAAGCGCGTGCTCATCGGCGACCCATCAATGCGTCCGGCATCGGCGGCGCTGGCGGAATACGATCTGCGGAGCCCATGGACTGCGTCAGAGATGCACCCTGCCCAACAGCGCGCTCGAACACCTCGTCATCAAGATTATCCTCCACGCCCACCTCATCATTACTCTCGGGGTCGCTGAGCGCAGCGGACGAGCCCCTGCTGTCCAGCTTCGCCTGACGGTGAACCTGGGTCCCGGCCAGACCGTGCACCATGGGAGGAGACCTCAGAGGGCTGTTCCACACTGCACTCTTCGACAGGAACGGTGCCCCGGCCGGATTCGCATCTGCCCGCTTGGGGGCCAAGATGCTGTTCAAGAAAGCCTGCATTTCCGGGCGGTTCAGCACTGATGCTTCCTTGCGTATGGGAGAGCTGACGGCGATGTCAGGCTCCGGCCCATTCTGCTGTGGCTGCTGGACCTGCAACGGCTTGACCGCCGGCCAATCAACCTGGGCATCTACACGGCGGTCTGAGTTCGCACGCATGCGCTGCGGCTCCTGCTGCAGATCCTGCTGGGCCCGCTGCTGCGCATCGAAGGCCTCGCCCTGCTTCAGCACGTCCGCAAATCTACGACCATAGGTCTTCGGCATACGTACTGTTTTGCCGTCACGTTCGCGTATTCTCTTCAGTTCATCCTTGAATCCGCCGTGCGGCTTGCTCTCTCCTGCCGCCTCCCGCTGACGCATGGATTGCGCCAGCGCGGCGAACTCATCAAGGCGCGCTGCAGCAGGTTCTTCCTGAACAACTTTCCTTCCGGCGTTGCCTTCTTCTTTCAGGAACTTGACAAAGTCGCTGGGGGAAATCAGAGCCCCGCTATCCAGCTCCTGTCTTGAAGCGGCAACTCGCATGAAGGTTCGGTTGTCTGGATTCTTGAAGGCGAAGGACGGATCACGACGCATCACATCGCGCTCTCTCAGATTATTCTCGATGCGATCCTTCTGCCCCATGTTCACGGAGGTAAAATAAGCGCCGACCGCTTCGCGGAGATCCAGCTTCTTCCCCACCGCGACCTGCTGCGGTGCGTCCCGATTGACATCATCGCGGTCTTGGACGTCTCGCGCGCGCCGGCCCGAGAAAAGCAGTGAGCTGATGCTCGACACCGAAGATGCGTCGTCATCCGACTGCAACGTACTCCTGGTCGGGTTTACGATCGGGTTGCCGATCACATTCGTCTTCGACGGGCTCTGCGCCCCCTTGGAACGATTCTCGAAGCCGTTGATACGATCTCTTATCGCCGCCCTGGGGATCTGCAACGGCTTGTCCTGACCCGACCTGAGCCAGGCGCGATAGTCCCGGTCAATCGCCTTCATTTCCTTAAGAAGCTCCTGACCGTCATCCGGGAGTTCAGCCCCGTTGTCCGACGGATCAGCGCTGCGCTGAAGTTCATTCGACTGGCGACCCGCTTCTTCTTCGGTACGCACATAGGCGTCGCCTTCGTCCTGGCCGCGCTTACGCAGGCTGTCGAGTCGCTTCTGCAGGTCTATATCAGCATCCAACGGCTTCAGGTCGCCCATCGGATTCTCCTCTCCGCGGGGGTTCACTCGTTTCAAGGAATCGAGATCAACCGGGCCGTCAAGGTCATCAAGTTCAACATCATCCCCGACAAGGAAATCGCCATTCACCTGCGCGTCGGGATTCACGTTGCCATCCGCATTCGCGCTGGGATTCACGCGATCTGCAACGACTGCGTCCGGCGGAGGAAGGAGCGTGCCCAGCGCATCGTCATTGCCGTTCAGTTCGTTGACGGTTCCCTGATGAACCTCGCCGCGGACGCCATAGCGGTTCTGCAGATTGTTGTCGATGTCGTCCGTCTGGTTGTTGGCGCTGGCCATACTCCGGATCTGGATCGGGTCGCTCGCAACGCTGCTGGCGTTGCTGCCGATGTTGTGGATACCGGTGATGAGGTGGCCGCAGCCGCGACTTCCCTTCAAGCCCAGTTCGAAGGCCTTCAGCATGCCGTCAATGGTGAGCCTGTACCTGTCGACGTCGAGTTCGGCCAGGCGCGCCGCGTTCGCGCCGTCCACTTTGGACTTGTTCCCCATCTTGCCGAAGTCGTTGTAGTTCACCGCGACGTTCTTGCCATCGCCGGCAAGCTCGCGCAAGCCCGGCGGCAGGTCCGAGACGCCTTTCTCCTTGTCGGCCTGTGAACCGCTCTTTCCGGGATCACCTTCGGCAATGAAGTCCGGAAGTTTCAGCGCAGCAAGCAGCGCTGCCTGCGCGTCGTCCTTGGACGACGCACTCAGGAGATACTCGATGTCCGCCGCTGTTGCGTCCATCTCTCCCTTAAGCAGCACCTGAGGCAACAGCTTGCTGACGTCCCCACCATTCCGGATCTGCTGCAGGACGCCAGGCTGACGTCGCTGCAGCGCCTCCGTCATCGGCTCCACAAGGACGGTTGCGGCAATGGCGCTGAAGACCGCGTCGCGATCCAGCGTGGCCATGCACTCCGCGATGCAGTCACGCGCCGCCAGGCTTGCCATGTTTACGCCCATGGCCGCGCCGCGACTCATCGTGCCGTCAGGCGGTGTGGGGCATTTTCCGATCGCCACGCCCAGATTTGTCGTCGCCTCCTTCAGCCGCTTCATACACGCTTGGACGTCCGGATCGCCCGGACGTTCCTTCTGCAGGTGGAGTAGCGCTGCGTACAACGTACCCAACGCAGCGAAGCGCGTGTGAAGCACGGTACCCAGACTCCCCTGACGCCCTCCTTCCATCCAAGCCATGCACTTTTCAAGCTCATCCTTGTGCCTGCTGTTGGGTGCAGCAGCCGCTTCCATCAGGGCAGATCGGGCAGAAACCTCTGCGATCCCGATGGCGTCCTTGTGGAAGTGACCAAGAACGTTCGCGACATGACATGGAAAGTGCCTGTCCTCATCATTGCTCAGGCTGACCAGCTTCATGTTTCCGACCGCCTTGGCGAGACTGAAACGGCTGATGCTCAGATGGGATACAGACGCGGCGGCGTTGGCCGGAAGGAAATCGAGGGCCATTAGCGGGGTTCTCCTATGTTGCGGGGCGGGCTGTCGGACGAATCAGAGCCCGCGCACGAAGCTCATGTCGGCTTCGGTAATTTTGTCGATCGTCGAGCTTAGAATCTTTACAACATTGTCGAATTTCTGCGTCATTTCGTTGAGCTTCTCACCCAACACCTTGCTGGTGTGCTTGATCTCTTCGACGTTGCCATCCTTCTTGGCGACCCAGGCGTTGTAGCGGGCGACATCCCACCGAGTCGTGCCATCGAATCCCACCACTGACTCGATGATTTGCTCCACCGGACCCAGATTAATATTGACCCGATATTTACCATCAGCCGGCACTCCTGTTTCTGGTGAGACTTTCAGCCCCGGCAACCCCAAAGAGGCAATGAAGCTTTCAGCTCCGCCACGCGTTTCAAAATCTGCGAGAGATCCCGCACTCCCACCGAAATCTTCAAGTATCTTGTTGAGCTCCGCCTCCATTGCGTCGAAATTAACGATAACTTCGTTGTCATAGCCGCTTGTACCATGTTGGATCTTGTCCATTGCGTCGGAGAATCTCTCATAGAACTCCAGAAACTTCGTCATCGCATCCTGGTACTTGCTCATCCAGTTCTGCTGCAGGGCAGCCAGCAACTGGCCGATCATCTCGTAGTACTCGGAATGCGAGTTCCACACCAGGCCACTGGCATCCTTGTCATGTGGGTTGATGACGGGCTCATTGTCCTCGCCGGGACGCTCCTCGCGGGTGGGCGTGAAGTCCTTGAAGTCCATGAAGTTCAAGAATCGCAGTAGCTCAGCCATCGGTCGCTGCATGCCATCCATGGCCGCGCGCAGACTGTTGGCCAGGCCATTCTCGCGGTCCCGTTCACGCTCGCGGTGTCGCTTGAGTTCTTCGGCGATCTCGGGGAGCACCAGAATTTCGCTGTTCTGGGCACCGACCAGCGACGGCGGAGCCGACACGCCGAGCTGCGCGGCGAGCGCCGCATTGAGCTGTTGTGCGGTCGCCAGGTGCCCTACGTAGCGAATCGCTGCGTGCGTCTGACCGCTGGCGGCGCGCCCGATGTTGGCGAGCAGGACCTGCAGCGTGGCCAGACGAGCCTTGGTCTGGTCATTGATGGCTGGGGTGGCCTCGACTTTCTGTGCCTCCTGCGTAGCGTCTGCAGGGCGAAGGCGATGGGTGCCGTAGGTGGCTGCGTTGGTAATTGCGGTGGTCATGGTTGTGATCTTAGAAGTGGCGAATGATGTGGTCAGCGGTGCTGGCGTTCTGGTTGAGCAGGCTCTCTGCCAATTGCGCCGTGGACTGACGCAGATCGCGCGTGTTGGCCACCTGGGTCTGGTGACCGTCGGCGATGCGCTTGAGGGTTTCGGCCACGAACTGCAGCATCTGACGCTCGGATTCGGTGAAGGCCGACTCGACCTGCATGCTCGAGGTGAAGATGCCGCCAGTCTGAGTGGCAACCATGTTCAGTGCCGCCGCGTTGGCCATGTTCCGAGAGGCACGCTGCAGTTCGCGCTCATGTGCGGCACGGTAGATGTCGGCATCCGGACGGGAGATCGATTCGTTGGCGACGGCACGAGTAGCCGATGTGCTACCCGCCACGTCGTCGCGTACGTCGGCCGCGGCCTGCCCCACCCCCTCTGTACGCGGGACGGACGTACCATCCAGATTGCGCGCCGCGCGCACCTCACCCGAAGGCAACGGGTTGGATTTCAGGGCATTGTGCGAATTGGCGCTGCTGACTGAGACTTCGTTGGCACTATTCAGGTTGCCAACCGTGCTGTTGGTCTGGGTCTTGGTGCCGGTATAGCTCTGCTTGAGTGCCGCAACGCCGACTGCCCCGGTGACAAGGGTCGAGCCAATAGCACCGATGCGGTTCTCTTCTGCGCTTTCGACCATCTTCTGGCCGCTCCGTTCGGTCGCTTCCAGCTGGCGGACGATCATGTCCGAGCTGTTCTCACGCTCCATGTTTTCGAACTCCAGCAGTAGCTGGCGCATCAGAATCATCAGATTGACCAACGTACTACCGGCAAAACCAATGTGGCCGGGCACCGGGCGCTTGCCCAGGTCAGCATCCAGTCCGGTGACGGGATCTGCCGCCTGATGGGTTGCCGCAAGGTCGACGCTGTTGCGGGTGACAATCCCACTGGTAGCCGCTTCCATGGCACGCTGCTCGCTGCCCTGCTCAGTGGCCATCGGGTCATGGCTGCCGAGCATTGCACCCAGCGCGCTCCGTAGCGTGTTGGTCAGACCGTTCAGCGTGGCGGCCGCCTCGGAGAAGCTGATGGCGGGCGCGCGCAGCTGGGCTTGGAGCTCGACGTGCGACTTGCCCGTACCCGCGTCGGTTCGGATCATGGTTGAGGTGACCGCCTGCGCCAGCACCTCAAGGGTGGACGGGTTCATGGCTTCGGCAGTGGAGGGTGCGGCCTTGCCCGGCTGGTCGGCTGCGGCTCGGGAGAACGACAGCGGTGCTGCCGACGGGTTCATCTGTTGGATCGTGGTCATGATGTTGATTCCTGTGTTGGCAGCAGTGGCTCAGGCCATCGTCCGGCCGGTACGTGAGGTAATGAAGTTGGCGGTTTCGTCCAGGCTGGAGTGCACACTGGACATCTGCTTGAACAGATCCGTGATGAGCTCGTTGGTCTGCAGGAAGTAGTTCAGGATCTTCTGGATGAGCTCCCGGAAGATCTCGGCCTCTGCCAGGCTCAGCTCCATATCGGCCAGGTGCTGGGCGGCATTGACATTCATGTCGGCGACGATAATGGAGCCCACACCCTGTGCGGATTGGTTGGTGAACTGCATCACGTGCGCGGCGGTGGTGGCCTGGCCTGCGCGCATGGCCAGGGTGTCTGCATTGGAACCTGCCACCTTTGCCATGGTGTTGCTCAGGCTCTTGGCAACGTCGTCCACTGCAGTCTTTGCGGCGTGTGCAGCGCTCTTGATGATCGCCGGCAAGGCTTTGCTGATGGCCTGGGTGACCGCCTTGGTTACCGCCTTGGTGATGGCCTGCACCGCCACGCTGCTTGCTGCCTTCCGGCTGAGCACGGCAATGGCGACGACCATGGCGGCCACCGCCACTACGGCCAGCACGTCCTTGATCTTGTTGGCCAGGTCGGCGGGTACGCCAATCGCCTTCAGGACGTCACCCAGCACGCTGCCGACCACCTTGACGAGGTCCATCACCACCTTCATGACCGGCTCCAGGACTTTGCCCATGATGTCCAGCCCAAACTCCTCGCCGATGGCCAACGCCAGCCCGATGCCGGCAAGCGCCATGCTGGCACCGCCGGTGAACGGAGCGGCCACGACCGACACCGCCGTGATGACCCAGCCGACCACCTTGCCGATGCAGCCCATGGTCTTCTGCGCCTGGGCGGCCTTTTCCTTTTCCCGCTGATATTCCTCGGCGCGACGCATGCTTTCTGCTTCGCGCGCCTTGATGACCGCCTGCGCGAACTCGGTGTCCTTGGCCATCTTTCGATCGTTGGCTTCGGCGATGATGTTCTGCAGACGCGCAAGCAGCTCGGTCAATGCGGCCTGGTTGGTCAAGGCGCGCAGCTGGTTGGCATTGCCGGAACCGGGGCTGGGATTGAGTTCTTCAGCCGCCTGCTCGAACGCCTCCAGGTCCTTCAGCGCGCCATCGAGCGCGGCCAGTGCCTGATTCAGCCGGCCGTGGGCGGTATTCACATTGGCCTGCTGGGCATCGGCGAGGGCCTTTGCCTGCTCAAGCTGGGCGCGAATGGCTTCCTGCTCTTCTGGCGGGGCGTCGGCCAGCGCCTGCTCCAGACGCGCTACTTCCGCCTGCGCCTGACGCAACGCCTCCTTCGCGGCCGCCAACTCACCCTCGGCCATTCCGACGTCACCCAGGCCTGCGTCCACCAACGCCTGCGCGAGGCGGATGGCCTCGGCCAGCTCCGAGGCGCTCGCAGCACGGGCCGCCAAGCGAGCCTTCATGATCTCCAGCTGCGCGGTGAGGCTGCGGGTGTTCTCTTCAGTAATGACACCACTGAGCTGCATGCTCAGCATCGTCAGCACCGCCTCCGGCGTGAGCCTCAACGGCTGCCCGGGAATACCCGGGTTACCTTGCTGCGCTGCACGCATCAGCCGCGGCATGTCCGCCTCACGCAGCTCCGGCTTGCCCGGTGCCTGCGGCCTGGTGGTGTTTGCCTCGCTGGCCTGTTCGGTGGCAGCCTTGGCCAGCAGGCTGACCACCTGCTCATCGATGACCTGGATCTGCTGCATCGTGACAGGTGCCTTGCCAAATCCCTTGGCAGTGTCGGCAGACTTTTCACTGGTGGCAGCGGGGGTATTGAGGAAGACCGGCGAACGCGGTGAAGCGGCGATGGACGTGGTCATGGGGAATCAGGTTTCCTGGATGTGTTCGGGGGGTTCGCTGTTGGCACTGGCCATGGCCTGCAGATAGGCGTTGGCCTTGTTCACCAATGCGGCATCGTCCGAACGCTGCTGGACCGACTCGAAGCAGTCGCGTGCCAGCTGCAGCTTGCCCAGCGCCAGATGGCACTGACCAACATGCAGCATGGGCCGCTCGTCTTGCTTGAGCAGGGCATAGGCCAGTGCGTACATGTCGATGGCTTTGGCGTACTGCTTCTTCATCTGCAGCACGGCGGCCAGCCCAAGGGCGTAGTCACCGTTGTAGAAGTCGTACAGGTAGAGGAAACGGAAGAAGGTTTCCGCCTCGTCCAGCCGGCCATCGGTATAGAAGCGATGCGCATACGCGTAAACGCTTTCCAGCATGTCGTCACTGACACCCTTGAGTTCCTTGATCGCAGCACCCTGTTGGGCACCTTGAAGCAGGACACTGGCCATCTCATCGAGCATGGCCTGGTCGGCGTCGGATCCGGCAGTATTTTCGGGGGCAGTTGTGTTCATTGGGGTTTACCTGGGTTGGGTGCCACCGGTACTGCAGGACGAGCACAGTGTGGCGTTGATCGCAAGAGGAAGCTTTCGTGTTTCACTCATTCAGAGGCCGGTGGCGCGGCGGGAGGATCGGCGTCGGGCACGCCGGCCTTCTGGCGTTCCACCTGCAGCAGCCAGTCCAGAATGCGCAGCACGGACTCGGTGAGATGGCGCGGAACGAACTGATAGCGTTTGGTACCGAAGTACACGCCGCGGGCCAGCGGTATGTCGCGCACCACCGGCACGCCATGGAATTCGGCGCACTGGATGACGCGGCGCGCGCGGTGGCCACGTTCGCGCACGGACACGAACTGCAGGCCGGGGTAGTCCGGGTGCAGGTAGATGCCCACGGCAATATGCGTGGGGTTGGCGAGAATCATGGTGGAACCGGCCACATCGGCCTGTACCTGGGCAGACAGCTCGTCGTTGATCTGGCGGCGCTTCTGCTTGATTTCGGGGTTGCCGTTGTGGTCCTTGTTTTCCTGCTTGACCTCGCTCTTGTCCATCCGCATCTCGCGGATGTACAGGCGATACTCGACAAACGCCGCGCCGAAGACGATGGGCGACAGCACCGCCAGCAGCAGGGCCGTGCTTTTCCAGCCGACGCTGTGCCACAGCGCCGCGGCGGCCTTGTCCGGCAGCATCACCTGGGCGAACAGGGTGGGCGCGAACAGCTGCCAGGCCAGAAAGGCGAACACGGCACCGGCCAGCAGGTACAGCACGGCGGTCACCGCGCCTTTCACGGTTCTGAGCGAGAACAGATTCTTGAAGCCGGACACCGGATTGACGCGGGCCAGGTCGATACGCACCGCTTCAGCCGCAATCACCCCCTTGCTCTGGATGAGCGAGATCAGCACGGCGGCGATGATGGCGGCCGCGCCCACCGGTACCGCCATCCACAGAAAGGCCACGGTCGCCTGGTGTGCGGCCTCGGCCGGGCTGAGCGCGAAGCCGCGTGCCGCCATGCCCTGGTAGAAGGCGACCACATGCCCCGCCGAGGTGGCGGTGGCCAGTGCCACCAGGCCCGCCACGAGGACGGCGGCACCGGCCAGGTCGCGGCTGACGTAGCTTTTGCCTTTCTTCGACTCTTTCAGCAGCCGGTGCGGTGTCGGCTTTTCAGTTTTCATGGCGTGGCCGGCAGCAGCAGCTTCAGCGCGTCGGTGCTGTCACGGATCAACGGCACCTGGCGCGCAATGGTTGGCATCAGGTAGAACAACAGGGCGATGAAGGCGATCAGCGACTTGACGGCCAGGGAAATGGAGAACGGGTTCATCTGCTGGGCAAAACGCGAAAGCGTGCCCAACAGGATTTCCACCAGGAACAGCAGCAGCAGCACCGGCAACGCCATGCGCACGGCACCTGCCAGCAGGGTGCCGGCAAAGTCCTGCAGGCCGTTCAGGTTCAGCGACATCGCCCCGCCCATCGGCACCAGTGCGTAGCTGTCCTGGATGACCTCCAGCAGCACGATCATGCCGTCGGTGGCCAGGAATACCACCACGCTCATCAACTGCAGCAGGTTGGCCATTTCAGTGGCTTCCACGCCACTGACCGGGTCGAGCATGGCCCCGACGCCGGCACCGCGCTGGTTGTCGACGATGGCCCCCATGCCGTGGAAGATGTGGAACGGCAGCGCGACCACGATGCCGATGGCGGTGCCGATCAGCACTTCACGCAGCAGCACGCCGCCCATGGACAGCATGTCCTGCGGCATGCCCACCGCCGTGCCCACGGTGGACGGCCACAGGCCGATCAGAATCATCACGGTGACCACGGTGCGGGTCATCTTGGCCGGCATCACGCCCGGGGCCAGGTACGGAATCCAGACCAGGCAGGCCCCGATGCGGGCGATCCCCAGCACCAGCGGCAGCAGGTGGTCGCGGCTGAGCGCGACCAGCTCGGCGTCGAGCGGCGACAGCTGCATGGTCTTACCCGGTCAGCGCGGTCTGCAGCGCCAAGCGGGCGAAGTCGAGCATGCGCGCGCTCATCCACGACATCAGCACGAGCAGGCAGGCAATGACCGCCAGCAGCTTGGCACCATAGGGAAGGGTCTGTTCCTGCAGCTGGGTGACGGTCTGGAACAAACCGATCAGCAGGCCGACCACGGTGGCCACGGCCACGGGTGCGGCTGACAGCAGCAGGATCAGCAGCAGGCTTTTGTTGCCCATGAACATGATTGCGTCCATGGCGCTACATCGGCACGTCGAGGTACTGGCGGACCAGACCCTGCGACAGCAGGCTCCAGCCATCCATCACCACGAACAGGATCAGCTTGATCGGCGCGGAGATGGTCACCGGGCTCATCATCATCATGCCCAGCGACAGCAGCACGCTGGAGACCACCAGGTCGATCACCACGAACGGCAGATACAGGTAGAAGCCGATACGGAAGGCATCCTTCAGCTCGCTCAGCGCATAGGTGGGCATCAGCGCGAACAGCGAACGTTCGTGCGGCTCCAGCGCGGGCAGCGGCTGGCCGGGTTCAGCGTGGCGGGCGCGCTCGAAGAATTCCAGCAGTTCCGGGTCGGAGTACGTGGCCAGGTAGACCTTGTAGCCATCCAGGCTGGCGTCGAGGAACGCGATCACCGCCGCCACTGAATTCAGCGGAGCCTCCAGCGCGAGGTAGGCTTCGTACATGTTCTGCACGATGGGCTGCATGACATAGAACGCCAGCATCAGCGCCAGCGCATTGAGCACCATGTTGGACGGCACCTGCTGCAGGCCCAGCCCATTGCGCAGCAGCACGAACACCACCGAGAACTTCAGGTAGCAGGTGCCTGCGGCAATCAGGAAGGGCAGCATCGCTGCCATGGACATCACCGCAATCAGCGAGATGTCGTTGTTGACGAAGCTCATGGCAGTACGGGAGCCTGATGCAGCTGCACGCCGAGCTGTTCACCCACCTGCACCAGCTCGCCACGGGCGATGGTCTGGCCATTGACCCGCAGCTGCAGCTGGGTCCAGGCATCGGGCGGCAGGTTGAACACAGTGCCGGGCTGCAGTGCAGCCAGGTCGCCGACGCGCTGCTGCAGCTGGCACAGCACGACCTCGACGGTTACCGGCAGGCGTGCCACATCCAGGCCGGTCGGTGCCGGTGCGGGCGCAGCGGCGGGCGGCAGTGCGTCGAAGCCGGCGGTATCGGCCTCGTCTTCGGCGAAATCGAAGGGGGTGTTCACGGAAACAGTCTCCAAAGTGAAATCGAAGGTGTAGAGGCGCTGCGCGCGGTGCCGCGCAATGGGCTGGAACTGCTCCAGCAGCAGCACGCTGCCCGGGGACAATGTGCGCAGCCGTTGCAGGGGCAGCATCACGCGCGCCACTTCCAGCTCCACCGGCACGCACAGCTGAAGCGCGGCATCGGTGGCACGCAGGTGCGGTACGACCTCGGCGTGTTCAATCCAGGCGGGACCCTGCGCCGTGGTGAGGCGCGGCCGGGGTTGCCGGGCCTGCGCCATCACGCTGGCAGGAACGACGTCACGCAGGGTGACCTGGCTGCCGGCCAGGATCGCGTCGGTGAAATCGAGCAGGCGCGCATCAGGCAGCCAATGCGCCAACGTGTCGCGGTCAACCAGTTCCGACCATGCCAGGCCCTCGAATGCCGGCAGCATCTGCGGACACCAGTCATCGGCGGCGACGGCCAGTTGCAGTGAACCGAACGGGCCGCTGACGTCGAAGCGCAGCATGGCCCCCTGCTCCGGCGGCACCGCCCATTCCAGGTGCAGCCCGAGACGCGCGCCCTCGGCCGCGAATTGGGCTTGCGCCACATCGGTTTCCGACAAGGCAGCGAACGGCCAACGGCGGGCACTCATGGGGTGTCCTGCTCCTGCTGCTGGCGACGACGGCCGTCCGGGTCGGTGTCGAGCGCGGCATCCACGCCCTGCCCGTCACCGTTCAGGCGCATGTGCATGCCGTCGGGCGCGGCGCTGCTGCCAAGAGCCTGGCTGACGCGCGTCGACGACGGCTGCAGGATCCACTGGCCGCCCTGCTGCCGTGCCACCACCGTGTGCCCTGCCCCCCAGCTGTTGAAGCTGAAGTCCACGCGCGACTCGGCGTGGGCGCGTTTGGCCAGCATCTCCTGGGTCTTCTGCGCCTGCTGCACATGCTGCACGCTGCGCTGGACGGCGGTCTGGGCTTCGCCACGGGTCTGAGCGGCCTCGCCGGTGGCAGCCTCTGCGGTGTGCTGCGCCGCAGCCTCCTGCGTGCTCACGGCCGGCAGCGGCGCGGTGCTGGTATCGCGACCGTCGGCCGCTGCGCCCGCTTCCGGCGCTGGAGCCTGCGCGGTACGCGTGGACATGCGGTTCTGGTCCGCACCTGCGACCGGGGCCGTGGCGGACGCCGCCGACGCGGCGCGTGCTGCCTGTGCCCGCGCGTCCGCTTCGCGCAGGGCGCGCAGCGCCGCACCGGCCGCAGTGACCGGCGGCGGCAACTCCGCCGAGTGTGTCATTGCCGCGGACGGGGTGCCCGGCGAATCGGCGGGCGTGCCCGAAAGCGGAGCCGGCGACACCGACCCGTTGATCGGCTTGCCCGGGCCAGCGCTGGCGCTGGACTCCCCGCTTGGCTTGGCCGCGCCTGTGCTGGCACCGGCTCCCTCGTTCTGCGGCTGCGTCGACGTCGATTGCGCAGTTGGCATCTGGGTTCCCGCCTGCGCGGGAGTGGGTGCAGAACGTGTGGCAGCGTTGTCCGCGCGCGCTGCGGCCAACGACAGGCCGGGCCACAGCGTCAGGAGCGGCGCATCGGCTGCCGTGCCGGTCACCAGGCGCTCGATGTAGGCGTCCTGCCCGTCGTCGTCGACGTCATCGAACTCAAACTCCGCCCCTTCATCGGGCACATCGTAGGGGTCATCGGCGGGCGGCAGGCCCGGCGCTTCGAGCACCGGCGGCACATCAGCACCGCTGCTGTCGGGGCCGGCGAAGCCCTGTGCCGCTTCCGGTGCCGACGCTGCATCAGCCGCTGCACCCGACGCAGCAGAGGCGGCGGATGCAGTGCTGGCGTCGGCCGGGCGCATGTACGCCGTGCTGGCCTGCGCCAGTGCGCTGCTCTGCTGCGTCGCGGCGTTTCCCTTGTGGTGCGCCTCTTCCATGCGCTGCAGCAGCGGCTGCACACCGGTCACGGCGTGGATCGCCGCAATGGCGGTGTCTTTCTGGATGGTCAACGACATGCGTACTCCTCTTCAATCTCTCGTTCGTGGCGGCGCAACTGGGCCTGCCGACGTTGGCGTTCGATGCGGGCACCGGCGGCGTCCAGCCGGCGTGCCCGCGATTGTTGCTGCGCGGCACTGCGCCGCAGTTCCTGTTCGTGCTGGCGCGCCTGCGCGGCCTGGTCCTGCAGGTCGCGCGCGCGCAGGTCACACTCCAGAACGTGGGCGCGGGCGATGGCCACCGCGCGCAGGCGGTCGAACAGGCGCTGGCGGTCCAGGCCCAGCGCCTGCCCGACCTGGGCGGCGCGCAGCTGGTCGTCGGCCTCGCTGCGCAGCCCGCGGGCCTGCTGTTCGTCGCGCTGCGCCTGCGCGGACTGCGCGGCGGCGTCGCGACGCAGCCGCTGCGCGCGGTGGTCCACCCAGCGGGCAATGCGGCGTGGGTCAGCGGACGACGGCATGCAGGCCCTCCACGGCAGCGCTGGCGCTGACCTGCTCATGCAGGGCCTGGCGCAGGAAGGCATTCAGGCGCGGCTCGCGCGCCACCGCGTCGTCCTGCTCGGGCTGCGCGCCCGGGCGGTACTCGCCGATGTCGCGCAGCAGCTGCAGGTCTTCCAGCCGCCCCAGCAAGGTACGCAGGCGGTTGGCGGCGTCGGCCTGTGCGTCGTTGGCCAGACGCGGATAGAGACGGCTGGCGCTGCGCAATACATCGATGGCGGGGAAATGGCCGCGCTGCGCCAGGCGGCCACTCAGATGAATGTGCCCGTCCAGCAGCGACTTGACCTCTTCGCCGACCGGGTCCGGGTCGGTGTCGTCTTCCAGCAGCACCGTGTAGAAAGCGGTAATGCTGCCCTGCAGGGCATTGCCGGGGCGCTCGACCAGATGCGGCAATGCTTCAAACACCGACGCCGGGAAGCCCCGCCGCGCCGGCGGCTCGCCGGCCGACAGCGCCACGTCGCGCAGCGCGCGGGCATAACGCGTGGCCGAGTCCATCACCAGCAGCACGCGGCTGCCCTGCTCGCGGAAGTATTCGGCCACGCGGGTGGCAACCATGGCCGCGTTGACCCGCGTGGCCGGCGAGGTGTCGGAGGTGGCCTGCACGATGATGGTGCGTGCGGCACTGGGGCTCTGTGCGATGGACTCGACAAACGCCGCTACTTCACGGCCGCGCTCACCCACCAGGGCCACCACCCGCACATCACAGTCGGAGTTGGTCAGCAGCATTTCCACCAGGGTGGTCTTGCCACAACCGGCGGCCGCGAAGATGCCCATGCGCTGGCCTTCGCCCACCGTCAGCAGTGCATCAATGGCACGCACGCCGGTGGCGAACGGGGTGGTGATGGCCTGGCGCTGGCGGTAATCGAGCGCGGCCGCCTGCACCGGTGCCGCGCGACCGCCGGCCGCATCCACCTCCGTGGTGCGGTCATGCAGGCGTTCGACCACGTCACCAAAGCCGTCCAGCACGCAGCCCAGCAGGTGTGTGCCCAGCGCCACCTGCAGCGGCTGGCCGGTGGGACCACCAGCACGTCAGCGGCCAGCCGCGACGGCGCGCCAAGCAGAGCGACGGTGGCCACGCCATCATCCACGCGGCTTACCACACCATGGGTCAGCAGCGTGGCATCGGCCGCCGAACGGCGGATGTGGCAATGCTCGCCGACCGCCATCTGCGGCAGCGGCACGCGCAGCTCGCCGGCGCGAACCGCCAGCGGGCGTGCGCACGGGCGCCAGCAGGGCACGGCCTGGGTCACCGCAGCAGCGCCTGCAGTTCCAGCACGCGCCCGTGGAAGCTTTCAATGGCTTCGGCCATCAGGCTGGACTGCCGCTGGCAGTCCACCAGCAGCAGGCCACCGATCAGGCAGGCATCGTCTATCTGGCGGAGCGTCAGGCAGCCGTTGGCGAAGTGCGACGACGGGGCGGACAATGCGGCCAGCAGCTCTTCGGCACGGTTGTTGAAGCGGGCTTCGGCCGAGGTATCCAGCCGGCCCCACAGGAACACATCGTCACCGACCGGGTCGAGCAGCAGCTCGCCCACATCGGCAAAGCCCATCACCACCGAGGAGTGGGTGTCGAACTGGAATCGGGACGGATCGCAGCCCAGTTCTTCCAGGGCAGCATTGAGGGTTTCAAGAAGGTGGCTCATACGTTTCTCATCACATCAAGGGTGACCGCGTCGGAGATCTCGGCAAACGAGAGCACCGGCGTGGCGGGAAGTTTGTTTTCGATGAAGCGCTTGACGAAGCGGCGGATATCCGGTGCCACCATCAGCACCACGTCGGGGCGGTAGGCGGAGACTTCGCCGACGTGCAGCGCGAAGCGGTCCATCAGTTCGTTGGATTCGACCGGTTCCAGGTTGAGGTAGGCCGCGCCCTGGCTCTGGCGGATGCCACCGCGGATCTGGTCTTCCACCTGGCTGGACACGAGGATGGCGGGAATGCGGCCATCGCGGGCGAAGCGTGCGGAGATGTAGCGCGCCATGGCGCTGCGCACGTGTTCCACCAGCAGGATCACATCCTTTTCGCGCTGGCCCCACTGGGCGAGCGTTTCCAGCACGATCTTCATGTTGCGGATGGAGACATCCTCGCGCAGCAGACGCTGCAGCACTTCTGCCACGCGCTGGATCGGCATATGCCGGTAGGCCTCCTTCACCAGCTCGGGGAAGCGTTTTTCCAGCGCATCCAGCATGTGCTTGGCTTCCTGGATGCCGAACAGTTCGCCCACGTTGCGCATCACCGCGCCGTGCACCAGCCGGCGCAGTTCTTCGTAGTCGGTGGAAATGTCGCAGCCCATGGCCTGCACATCCGCCTGCGACGCGGCGGGCACCCAGCGCGCCACGCTGCCCTCGTGCGGCACGGTCAGGCCCATGTTGAGCGCCTCCAGTTCGTCCTGGCGACCCAGCACGCGTACGTGCCCGCCGACCACCTGGCCGGTGGCAGCCGGAATTTCATTGATGAGCACCTTGACCTGGTGGTCCTGGGGGGGCTCATGCGGGCGCAGCACGAAGGCGGCCAGCTGCATGCCGGTATTGAGGAAGGCATCGTTGCGCAGGCGTTCTTCCCACTTCCCGGTGCTGGCGGCGTCGTGCAGCGGGCCCGGCAGCAGCAGGATCAGCGGCAAAGTTTCGCTGGTCAGCGTGCCAGCGGCGTCGGCCTTGGCGTCGGTCTTGCCTGCGGCACCGGCCGTGCCGGCCGCACCGGCGCTGCCCTCGCCGCCGGCGGCAGTCGTGGTACCGCGACGCATGCGCCAGAACAGCATGGCCGCCAGGCCGACCGCCAGGCCGGCGAACACCGGCAGCGGGAAGCCGGGCAGGAAGCCCATCAGCAGCACCAGAATGGCCCCGATGGCCAGCACCACGTTGCTGTTGAACAGTTCGCCCAGGATGCTGGCACCGAGGTTGTTGTCTTCGCCGCTGACCCGGGTGACGATGAAGCCGGCGCTGATGCAGATCAGCAGCGCGGGAATCTGTGCCACCAGACCGTCGCCGATGGTCAGCAGGGTGAAGGTGTTCAGCGCCTCACCGAACGGCATGCCGTGCTGCAGCATGCCGACCGCGATGCCGCCGAACAGGTTGACGAACACGATGACGATGCCGGCAATGGCGTCGCCCTTGACGAATTTCATCGCACCGTCGTACGAGCCGTACAGCTGGCTTTCGCGCTCGACGTCGCGACGACGTCGCTGCGCCTCTTCCGAGGTGATGGCTTCGGCGCGCAGGTCGGCGTCGATGCTCATCTGCTTGCCGGGCATGCCGTCCAGCGAGAAGCGCGCCACCACTTCACCGATACGCTCGGAACCCTTGGTGATGACGATGAACTGCACCAGGGTGATGATGGCGAAGATGACCGCGCCCACCACCAAATTGTCGGCGACCACGAATTCGCCGAAGGCATTGATGATGTGCCCGGCGTCGGCATCGACCAGGATCAGCCGGCTGGTGCTGACCGACAGCGCCAACCGCATCAGCGTGGTGAACAGCAGCACCGAGGGGAAGGTGGAGAAGCTGAGAATGCGCTCCACATAGAACGAGCTGAGGAAGATGACGATGGCCACCGCCATGTTCAGCGCGATCAGCAGGTCCACCACCAGCGTGGGCAGCGGGATGATCAGCATGGCCACGACCACGGCCATCAGCACTACCAGAGCCAGCTCGGGGCGCAGCATGCCGCGTACGCGTGCGGCCCAGCCGCCGGAAGGCGTCATCGCAGCGCTCATGCCAGGCCCCCGACAAAGCCGCCGGCCTGGCTGCGGTCTCGTTTCATGCTTTCCACCACCATGGTCTCCAGTTGCTGTATCGCATGTTCGCGGGCTTCGGGGCCCACCCAGATGGCATCGGGCAGATCGCGCAGCGCACGCCGCAGCGCCTGGATCAGGCGCACGCGCTGCTCGGTGGCCAACGCCACGCGCGCGGCGGCCAGCGGGCCGGTGAACAGCCCCTTCCAGTCCTGCAGGCCGCGCACCACGTCGAGCAGGCCGACCACCACCGCGTCGGCGCGGGTGGACATGCGCGCCAGCAAACCGGTGCGCTCGATGTCGTGAACCAGCAGCTGGTCCACCGAACGCAGCACGGCGAGCTTGCGCACCTGGCCCAGCAGATAGCCGAACTCGTGCAGCGAGGCGCTGGGGTCCAGCGAGTACATGTCGGCGGCGATGGCCTGTTCGATGAAATCGACGATGTGGGCCCGACGCTCGAAGCCGTACTGCTCGATCCAGGCGATGTATTCACCGGCGCAGTCGGCCGGATTGCCAAGGAAATCGCGGTAGCTCTGGCGCAGCGCACGCGCGGACAACTGCCCGCTGCGAGCGGCCAGACGCGCCTTGACTGCCACGTTGGCACCGCCGCGTACGGCAGCATCGTTGCCCTGGGCGGCCTGCTCGGCCAGCAGCTGCTCCAGCGTGGACTCCAGCAGTTCACGCATGGCCTCCAGTTCATCGTCACCCAGCAGCGCGCGCAGCACCGCCAGCACGTCGCTGGGGTCGGGGAACAGCTGCTTGAGCAGCGACATGACCTGAGAAGGGCTGCGCATGCCGCCGAGCTGCTCGCGGAAGCCGGAGAGCTTCTGGTGGACCTTTTCGTCCAGCACATGGTCGATCCAGGCGTCCGGCGCGCCGGCTCCTGCTGCGTTCTGCTGGTCGCGACGTCGCTGCAGCGAGGCCATCAGTGCGCCGATGTCGTCGCTCATGTTCAGGGCCGTGGCCAGCACGCCGGGCCGACGCGGAGCCGGTGCCTGGGTACGCGCGTCGTCGTTGCCCTCGGTCTGCTGGCTGGCGTTCTGCCGCGCCGGCAGCACCGGCAGCGCCGGTGCCGGGCGATTAATCGCGGGGAGCGCCATGCTTGGCCTCCACGGCGGGCAGATCCTGCTTGAGTTCGCCCAGGTTGTCCTGCAGCGGCTGGCCGACATCGGCGCCATACAGGCTCTGCAGCCTGGCGACATCAAGCATGTCGCGCTCGCCGAGCACGCGCGGCTGGATCAGGAACACGCGCACCATGTTCTCGTGGGTGCGGGTGTCCTGGCCGAAGACCTTGCCCAGACCGGGCACGCGACGCAGACCGGGAATGCCGCTTTTGCCGTTGTCCAGGGACTGACGGGTGAAGCCACCGATCAGCAGACTGAGCTGGTGCGGCACACGGGCCACGGTGTCGATCAGGGTGCGGTTGACCAGCGGCAGTCCGTTGCTGACGCTGGAGGCCGCACCATCTTCGACGGACAGTTGCATTTCCACTTCATCGTGGCTGGAGATGCGCGGGCGCACGCTGACCAGCGTGCCGTAGGTCACCGGTTCCAGCGTTGCGATGCGCTCGGCCAGCAGCTGGGTGTAGAAGGTCTGATTGCTGTCGAAATAGGCCGGAATGTTTTCCTGGGTAAGCACGACCGGGCGCGAAAAGATCTGCGCGTCGCCGGTGCTGGTCAGCGCCTGCACCGACGCCAGGAAGCGCGGCCCGTCCAGGGTGGTGGCGGGAATGCCTTCATTGATGCCGATCTGCAGGCGGTCGCCGATGTTGATGCCACCGCTCCAGCTGACGCCCAGGCGGTCCAGTTCGGTCTTCTTGATGTCGATGATCCACAGCGACAGTTCAATCTGCTTGCGCGGAATGTCCAGCTCGGCCACCAGGCGCTTGACCTGTTCGATCTGGGCCAGGGTGCCGCGCACGATCAGGCTGTTGGTTTCCGAATACGGCATGACCACCGCCTGCCCCGGACCAGACGACACGGGGGCCGGCTGCGCTGCGGGAACGGACACCGGCGTGATGCCCGGCAAGGCCTCTTCGACTACGGCGGTGGGGTCGGCCGGCAGTGCGGCAGGCTGCTTCACCACGGTGCCGAAGTCGCCCATCTGAAGCACGGAGGCCAGTGTGGAGGCCATGCCGGGCGATTCGTACGTGCTGCCCCGCACCGCGTAACGGCGGCCGTTGATGAAGCTGTGTTCCAGCTTGATCACTTCCACATGGTGCGGGCTGGCGTCAGCCCCTTCGTACAGTTCGTCGAGATAGCGGGCCGCGTTGAGCACGATGTCCACATAGACTGGCGGGCCGGCGACGTAGAAAGTGCCGTCGGCACCCCCGCCGCGCACCGGGTAGCGCAGATCGGCCAGACGCGATTTGCGCAGGAAGTCGTTGAGCGTGGCCACCGAGGTGGAACGCAGCCGCCCCAGCGAGTTCTTCTGCTCGCTGGCCTCGTACACGTAGATGGACTGGTTGTCGCTGTACCAGACCAGGCCGACGTCGGCAGACACCTTGTTGAGCACCTCGAACGGGCGGCTGAGGTCGAAGCTGCCACTGACCTTCTTGCGCTGCGCCTTGGTACTGACCACCACGGCCTGGCGGGCCTTGGCTCCAATGGCGTTGAGCAGGTGCTCGGCGCTTTCTGCGCGCGAGACAAAACCGGTGGCGTGCGGCAGGTCGGCACGGTTGGAAATGGCAGTGCCTTCCAGCGGGGTCTGCGCAGATGCGACAGGCGCACCCACGAGAAGGGCCAGGGCACAGGACAGCAGCAGGGGATACGGCAGGAAACGCATGGATTACTCGGCAGGCGTCTTGACGGCGCGGTAGACGGACAAAGGGGAGCAGCCGATCAGGGCCTTGATGTCGGTACAGAAGTGCGACAACGAGGCATAGCCGTGGTCGGCGGCCAGATAGGTGAACGAGCGCGACCGCCCTGGGTAGGCCAGCAGCGTTCGCGCGGCGCGCAGGATGCGCAGCTCGCGTTTGAGCGGACGCCCCAGCATCTGCCGGCAGCGTCGGTGGAACTGGGCCGAGGACAAGCCATAGCGCTCGGCGAGCTCGCCCACACTGAGTTCACCGCCCTCCTGCAGCAGGAAGCGCATCAGGCCGTAGCTTTCACTACGGGCCAGATGACGCAGCAGCGCCGCCAGCGGGGTTGCATCGGCGACGTCGACGGCCATGCTGTGCGGGGCACGCGCCAGCTGGTCGATCAACCAGGCGGCCGCCACGTCAGGCTCTTCCACCGACGCCGTGACCGGCCAGCACAGCGCAGGCGGTTCAGCGCTGTGACGGACCGCACCGCGTACATGGTCGAAGTGCGCCAGCGCACGCGCCATGCCACGCCCGGCCAGCGGCACGACCTGCAGGGCCGGATGCCGCGGCACCGGGGTGCCGGCCAGCAGCAGACGCTGCCCCGGAGCCAGCCGCACCACGTTGCCGACGGAACTGAGCTGGACGGTGTCCTGGCCTGCATTGACGATTACCTGCATCCCTCATCTCCCGGTCAGATCCGTAAACGTGGACGCCGCAACAGGCACCCTCTTGGACACGGCCGGCATGATGGCGACGGGGGCTGGGCGAGGCTTTACAAGAAATTCGAAAGCGACCGCGGAATGCGGTATACCGGGCAACCTGTTCAGAAACGTCAGCGTTCCCGGAGCCCCGATGTCCTCACCCCTGCTGGGCCTTCACCACGTCGCGCTGATCTGTGCCGACTACCCGCGCTCGCGCGACTTCTATGTCCGGGTGCTGGGGCTCAGCGTGCTGGCCGAGCACTACCGGGAGGCCCGCGATTCCTGGAAACTGGACCTGGCCCTGCCCGATGGCGGCCAGCTGGAGCTGTTCTCATTCCCGGCACCCCCGCCGCGGCCCAGCCGGCCGGAGGCGCAGGGCCTGCGCCACCTGGCGTTCCGGGTGGCGGCACTGGAGCCGGTGATCGAGCGGCTGGCGGGCGAAGGCGTGGTGTGCGAGCCGATCCGGGTGGATGAGTACACCGGGCGGCGGTTCACGTTCTTCGCCGATCCGGACGGGCTGCCGCTGGAGTTGTATGAGGTGGGATGAATGGGTTCACGTGAAGGGCAGCGGGGCAAGCCCGCTTTACGGAGTGCGTTCCGTACCTTGGCGAATGGGTATACAGTCGCGGGGTGCCGGCGTCGCGCCGGTTTTCATGAACATCCCTGGGAGGGGACCATGCGCAAAACGTTCAAGACCCTGCTGCTGGCATTGCCGCTGGTGATGGCCGCGATGTCGGCCAGCGCCGCTGACAGCGCCGTGGGACGCTGGAAGACCATTGACGACAAGACCGGCAGGGTGAAGTCGATCGTGGAGATCAGCCAGGCCGCCGACGGCAAGCTCAGCGGCAAGGTGGTCGAAGTGCTGCATTCGGACAAGGGGCCGAACCCGGTCTGCGACGACTGCAGCGGTGCCAACAAGGGCAAGCCGGTGAAAGGCATGACCATCCTGTGGAATCTCAAGCCGGACGGCACCCGCAAGTGGTCCGGCGGCACCGTGCTTGACCCTGCCAATGGCAAGACCTACAAGTCCAAGGTGGAGTTGCACGCGGACGGCAAGAAGCTGGACATGTCCGGCTGCGTGGCCTTCATCTGCCGCGCCCAGACCTGGGTGCGCGAGTAAGCAGCGGCTCCGGGCCGTTCACGACCCCGAAGGCCGAAGCGGCGACGCTTCGGCCTTCAGTGTTGACAGGGCGTGCGATAATCCCGCGTTCCCCTGGCAACTGCGTTCATCATGACCCGCACCGCTCTCGTCACCACCGCCCTGCCCTACGCCAACGGCCCGCTGCACCTGGGTCATCTGGTCGGCTACATCCAGGCTGACATCTGGGTACGCGCGCGGCGAATGAGTGGCGGCAAAACCTGGTTCGTGTGCGCCGATGACACCCACGGCACGCCGATCATGCTCGGTGCGGAAAAGGCCGGGGTGACCCCGGAAGTGTTCATCGCCAACATCCAGGCCAGCCACGAGCGCGACTTTGCCGCCTTCGGGGTCGATTTCGACCATTACGATTCGACCCACTCGGCCGGCAACCGTGCCCTGACCGAAGCCTTCTACGCCAAGCTGGAGGCAAACGGCCACATCTCGCGGCGCTCGGTGGCGCAGTTCTACGACCCGGACAAGGGCATGTTCCTGCCCGACCGCTACATCAAGGGCATCTGCCCGACCTGTGGCAGCGCTGACCAATATGGCGACAACTGCGAAGTGTGCGGTTCGACCTACGCGCCGACCGACTTGAAGGACCCGAAGTCGGTCATTTCCGGTGCCACGCCGGAAATCCGCGATTCAGAGCACTTCTTCTTCGAGGTCGGCCGCTTCGAGGCGTTCCTGCGCGAATGGCTGGCCGGCGATGTGGCCCTGCCCGGCGTGAAGGCCAAACTGGGTGAATGGCTGAATGCCGAGGGCGGCCTGCGCGCGTGGGACATCTCGCGCGATGCGCCTTACTTCGGCTTTGAGATTCCGGGCCAGCCAGGCAAGTACTTCTATGTGTGGCTGGATGCGCCGATTGGCTACCTGTCCAGCTTCCAGGCGCTATGCGCCAAGACCGGCGAAGACTTCGAATCGCACCTGCGTGCCGGCACCAGCACCGAGCTGCACCACTTCATCGGCAAGGACATCGTCAACTTCCACGGCCTGTTCTGGCCGGCGGTGCTGCACGGCACCGGGCACCGCGCACCCACGCGACTGCATGTGAACGGCTACCTGACCGTGGAAGGGGCCAAGATGTCCAAGTCGCGCGGCACCTTCGTGATGGCGCGCACTTACCTGGACGTGGGTCTGGAACCGGAAGCCCTGCGCTATTACTTCGCCGCCAAGTCCAGCGGCGGTGTCGACGATCTCGACCTGAACCTGGGTGATTTCGTCGCGCGTGTGAACGCGGACCTGGTCGGCAAGTTCGTCAACCTGGCCAGCCGCTGCGCCGGCTTCATCAGCAAGCGCTTCGACGGCCGCCTGGCCGATGCGCTGCCCGATGTTTCGCAGTACGACCGCTTCGTCGCGGCGTTGGCCCCGATCCGCGAGGCCTACGAACGCAACGACCCGGCCGCTGCGCTGCGCCTGACCATGGCGCTGGCCGACGAAGCCAACCGTTACATCGACGACCAGAAGCCGTGGGTGATTGCCAAGCAGGAAGGGGCTGATGCCCAGCTGCAGGCGGTCTGCACCCAGGGCCTGAACCTGTTCCGTGTGCTGGTCACCGCGCTCAAGCCGGTGCTGCCGGCCACGGCGGCGCAGGCCGAAGCCTTCCTGGCTTCGCCGGTGCAGTCCTGGACCGACATCGTCCGCCCGCTCACCGCGCACACCATTGCGGTGTTCGTCCCGCTCTTCACCCGTATTGACCCGAAACTGATCGACGCCATGACCGACGCTTCCAAGGACACCCTCGCTACCGCAACGGCGGCTGCCACCCCGGCCAAGACCGCCAAGCCAGCGGCAGCCGCACCTGCTCCAGCTCCCGCTGCGGCTAGCGACGCTGCACCGGCTTACATCGGCATCGACGACTTCGCCAAGCTCGACCTGCGCATCGGCAAGGTACTGGTGTGCGAGTTCGTGGAAGGTTCGGACAAGCTGCTGCGCTTCGAACTGGACGCTGGCGAGCTGGGCAGGCGCCAGATCTTCTCCGGCATTCGCGGCAGCTACGGCGAACCCGAAGCGCTTGTCGGCCGCAACGTGGTGTTCATCGCCAACCTGGCTCCGCGCAAAATGCGCTTTGGCCTGAGTGAAGGCATGATCCTGTCGGCGGGTTTTGACGGCGGCGCACTGGCATTGCTGGACGCCGACAGCGGCGCGCAGCCGGGCATGCCGGTTCGTTGACAGGGCCCGGGCGTGGAGCTGGCGCTGTTCGATTTCGACAACACCGTCACCAACTGTGACACCTACGCCCGTTTCCTGCGTCGCGTCGCCACCCCCGAGCAGCTGGCGCATGCCTGGTGGAAGGTCGGGCCGTGGCTGTTGGCGTATCGGCTGAAGCTGATTTCGGCCGAGCGCATCCGCGCCCGCGTCACCCGACTGGTGATGCGCGACCGCCATGGCGATGACATTGCCGCACAGGCAGCGGGCTTCGCCCGCGAAGTGCTGCCGGAGGTGGTGAAGCCGCAGATGCTGGAGCAGATCCGCTGGCACCTGAAGCAGAACCACACTGTTGTGATCGTGTCCGGGTCACTGGATCTGTACCTGCGCCCCTGGTGCGAGAACCTGGGTCTGGAGCTGATCTGCAACCGTCTGGAAGGCAAGGACGGCCGTCTCACCGGTCGTTATGCCGATGGCGACTGCGGCCCGCAGAAGGCCGAACGCATCCGCAGCCGCTATGACCTGTCGCATTACCTGCGCATTCACGCGTATGGTGACAGTCGCGAAGACCAGCCGATGCTGGCGCTCGCGCAAGAGCGCTGGTACCGCGGCAAATGGATGAAAAGCAGCGGGGCAGAGCCCCGCTCTACGATGTCCGCACGCCGATGAAATGAACGTCCAGTGCAGCCGATGTCCGCAAACCAATGAAATGAACGTCCCGCGCAGCCGACGCCACGCATGAATGCCCTTCGCACGCCCCTGACCGAACGCCTTGACCGGCTGCTGCCGCAGACCCAGTGTGGGCAGTGCGGCTTCGATGGCTGCCGTCCTTACGCTGAAGCAATGGCGCGTGGCGAGGCAGGCGTGGAACGCTGCCCGCCAGGCGGCGACGCGGGTGCGCGGGCACTGGCGCAGGTGCTGGGCGTGGCCGCCGTTCCGTTTGATCGCCGCCGGGGCGAACACAAAGCCGCGCAGGTGGCGGTGGTGGTGGAAGCCGATTGCATCGGCTGCACCAAATGCATCCAGGCCTGCCCCGTCGATGCCATCGTCGGCGGTGCCAAGTACATGCACACCGTCATCGCCGACCTGTGCACCGGCTGCGAGCTTTGCATTCCACCGTGCCCGGTGGATTGCATCGAATTGATTACCACGCATCACGACCAACGGTCGTGATCTACCGGTAGGCCACGCAAGCAGCGCCAAAGGCGCTGCTAACGTCGTTCATCGACAACCCGAAGGGTGGCCGCCCGCAGGGCGGACATACTTTTGGTCGTGGCGAACGGGTTACGGCAGCGCTGCGGTAACCACGATCTCCACCTTCCACGCCGGGTCGGCCAGCTTGGCTTCGACGGTGGCGCGGGCCGGGGTCATGCCGGCCACCACCCATTCGTCCCACGCGGCATTCATGCCGGCGAAATCGTTGATGTCGGCCAGGAACACTTCCGCGCGCAGGATGTGCTGCTTGTCACTGGCCACCAGCGCCAGCAACTTGTCGATCTCGGCCAGCACCTGCCGGGTCTGGCCGGTGATGTCCTGGCTGGTGTCTTCGGGAATCTGGCCCGACAGATAGGCAACCTTGTTGTGGACGGTCATTTCGGACATGCGCGGACCGACGTCAAAACGCTCCAACATGGGGATGCTCCTTGGCAATGGAGCCCCATTGTCGCCGATGCCGCAGGGGCTGTCCGTGAGCGCGATCAATCCCGCCACAGCAGGCACAACCGCCCTCTTGGCAAGTGCGGGGCCAAGGCGCACGATGCGCGGTCGCAGTACACCACGTTCGTTGACGTCCTCATCGCCCTGCCCGGAGCACGCTGTCCAGATGACCGATACCTCCTCTGCGCCGGCCGCGGCGCACGCCGGCTGGCGGCGCGCCGCCACCGTGGTGTTCAGCCTGGGCATCCTGGCCTTGGCCCTGCATGGCTTGGCCAACGAATTCGACGAACACGGTTACCGCGCCATCCGTGAGGCATTCCGCGCATTGGGCAGCGGCCAGATCGCGCTGACCGTTCTCCTGGGCCTGGCCAGCTATGCGTGCTTGATCGGCTTTGACGCAATTGGGCTGCGCCGCAGCGGCAAACGGCTGCATCCGGCGCGGATCGGCATTACCGCGTTCCTGGCGCATACGCTGGGGCAGACCCTGGGGTTTGCCGCACTCACGGGCGGTGCCGTACGCCTGCGGGGATACGGGGGGGCCGGACTGAGCCTGGGCGAGATCGGCCAGGTAGTGCTGATGAGCACCCTGGGCTTCATGTTCGGTGCCTGGCTGCTGCTGGCGCTGGCCTTCGTGCTGGAGCCGGGGGCCGCCGCGCTGGCCTTGCCGGTGTCGGTACCGGTGGTGCGCGCACTCGGCGTACTGGCATTGCTGGCCTATGTGGTCACGGTGCTGCTGGTGGGACGCGAAGGCCGCACATTCCATATCCGCAGCCACGCGCTGTGGCTGCCAGACCGTCGCACCATGCTCGGCGTGACCGCGTTGAGCGTGGTGGAACTGGTGCTGGCAGCTGCGGCCTTCTACGTATTGCTGCCGATGGACACGCCGACCGGGCTGCCCGGCTTCGTCGGGCTGTATCTGGTGGCGGTGCTGGCCGGGTTGATCTCCAGCGTACCGGCGGGCCTGGGCGTGTTCGAGTGGAGCCTGCTCAAACTGCTGCCGCAGGTGCCACCTGCCGCCGTGCTGGCTGCGGCATTGATCTACCGGGTCACCTACTACGTGCTGCCCCTGCTGCTGGCCACCGTGCTGGCGGTCGCCCCAGCGCTGCGCCGCCCGCTGCGTGCCGGTGCGGGCGCTACACGGGCCGGCTGGACTGCACTGCGCCCATGGCTGCCGCAGATCATTGCGCTGGCCGTGTTCAGCGTGGGGGCGGCGCTGGTGATCGACGGCACCCTGCCCACCCCGCGTCGGCATCTGCTGCATGCCTCACTGCCGGTGCTGGAGACCTCGCATCTGCTGGGCAGCCTCGCGGGCGTGGCGTTGCTGCTGATCGGTCAGGGCCTGCAACGGCGCAGCCATGCGGCCTGGGTGCTGGCGCTGGGCATCTGCGTGCTGGCCCCCGTGCCGATCTGGTTGCGCGGAGGACAGGTGCTGATTGCACTGTCGGCCGTACTGGTCGCCGCAGCACTGTGGGCTTCGCGGCGTGAGTTCTACCGCCAAGGCGCGCTGTTGGATGAGGCCTGGTCGTGGCCGTGGATCCGCAACCTCGGGCTTGTGCTGGTGGCGGTGATCTGGTTGTTGTTCTTTGTCTACAGCCATGTGGAATACCAGAACGAACTGTGGTGGCAGTTCGCGGTGCAGGGCAATGCGCCGCGTGCGCTGCGTGCGTTGCTGCTGGTGGCCATCGCACTGACTGTGTTCGGCCTGGCACGCCTGCTGCACAGCACGCGCACACCGTTGCAGCCGGCCGACCCGGCCACCCTCGATGCACTGGCCCCGGTGCTGGCCGGCGCCGAAGACACCCAGGCCTGCCTGGTGCTGACCGCCGACAAAGCCGTGCTGCGCGACGAGACGCAGCGTGGCTTCGTGATGATGCAGCGCTACGGCGGCTCACTGATTGCGATGGGCGA
Source organism: Stenotrophomonas maltophilia (assembly GCA_050983615.1). Lineage (GTDB taxonomy): Bacteria > Pseudomonadota > Gammaproteobacteria > Xanthomonadales > Xanthomonadaceae > Stenotrophomonas > Stenotrophomonas maltophilia_AZ. Next base: position 3,117,734 of record CP158958.1, read on the forward strand.
TCCGGTTGGCCCGCCGGAGGTGGCGCGCGCACTGATCTGGCGCTTCCGCGAAGAAGCCGACCGGCTGGGCCTGCGGCCGGTGTTCTACCAGGTGGGTGAAACCTATTGGCAGACCTATCTGGACCTGGGCCTGAGCCTGGTCAAGCTGGGTGAGGAAGCGATGGTGCCCTTGCACGATTTCACCCTGGAGGGTCGCGAGCGCGCCGACCTGCGTCAGGCGTGGAATCGCGGCAAGCGCGGCGGGCTCAGCTTCCGCGTGGCATCGACCGACGAAGTGCCGGAACTGCTGCCGGCGCTGGCGGAGGTGTCACGCCAATGGCTGGAAGACAAGGCCGGCGACGAGAAGGGATTCTCGCTGGGCAGCTTCGATCCGGCCTACCTGTGCCGTTTCCCGGTCGCGCTGGTGGAGACCCAAGGCCGCATCGTGGCGTTTGCCAACCTGTGGCAGGCACCGGCCGGGCATGAGCTGTCGGTGGATCTGATGCGGCATGTGGATGATGCCCCCAAGGGGACCATGGACTATCTGTTCATCGAGTTGTTCCTGTGGGGCCGCGCGCAGGGTTTCCAGCGCTTCTCGCTGGGCATGGCCCCGCTGTCCGGCTTGGCCCAGCATCGGTTGGCCGGGCGCTGGAACCGGTTTGCCAACCTGGTCGCGCGGCACGGGGAACGCTTCTATGGGTTCAGCGGCCTGCGGCGCTTCAAGTCCAAGTTCGCGCCCAGCTGGCGCGCGCGGTATCTGGCCGCACCCGGTGGCATGCATCTGCCGGCGGCGTTGCTGGATGCGACGCGGTTGATCAGCCGGGTTCCGCGTTGAGGTTCCCCGCCGTTCACCCCACCGTTTCACCGCGGTCCACCCGACCGTGGCCCACCGCGTCCGTAACCAAACAGCGTAGTTACGGTTACGGCACATGCTCCAGCAGCGTGCGCGCGAGCAGGTCGTAGTCACCTTTGAAATGATGGTCGCCGGGGAGCGCGATCACCTGCGCCTGGCCAGCGGGCAGGTCCGGGCACAGCGCGTCCTCGTCGTCTTTCCCGTACAGGCACAACGTTCGCTGCGCAGGCAGCTTGGCGATCTCCGGGGCGATCGGGAGGCCATCGCCGCCACCACCCAACCAGTTGCTGACGTGGAATTCGTAATCGGCATTGCGCCCGACCGACATCAAGCCGATCAACGCAACTGAATCCCGCACGCCCTCATCAAGCCGGTTGATCGCCGCCGGCAGCACATCCGCGCCCTGCGAAAAGCCCACCAGCAGTAGCCGCTTGCGCTGCCACTGCTGCTGGTAATGTGCGGCAATGCGCTCCAGGTCGCGGGCGAATCCCGCCGGCGTACGCTGGGTCCAGAAGTAGCGCAGCGAGTCCACACCGACCACGGCCACACCCGCCTGCGCCAGCGATGCGGCCACCTCCTTGTCCAGCCCGGCCCAGCCGCCATCGCCCGAGACGAAGATGGCCAGGGTGTCACCGGCCTTGGCCGCAGGAATCTCCACCACCGGCAGGCCGCTCAGCCCCTGCGGCGGCGGAGCCAGGCTGACGCCCTTCTGCGCACCCAGCACCTGCGCGGCGGCCAGCAGCCCCGGCACGTCACTGCCTTCGTTGGTACGCCGGAACTCGCGTCCCAACCCCACCTTGCGCACAAAGGCGGCCGCAGTTCCGGCCGCGCAATGCGCGCCGCCGGCAGCGTTCAACCATGGGAGATTCAGCTCGGTGGACAGCAGCCGCCCCTGACTGACGCCGGCTCCGCAGACCTGCCGTTCGCGTGTCGCATCGGGACAGAAGCTGGTGGTCAGCAAGCCCGCAAAGACCTGGGTGTCAGCCTGTGCCGCGACGGCATAGGCAAGTTCAGCACCGCTGCCATCGCCTGCGATCAAGGGAAGGTGGTAACCCGGCACGTGCAGATACGCCTGGAAAAAACGCGAGAAATTTTCCACGTCACCTGCGCCGAACGCACAACTGCCCCCCTCGGCGGCAACGACCTGGTGCAGCCGCGCGACATCGACCCGCGCCACCAGTGCCCCCTGCGCGCGCAGGGCTTCGATGCGGCGCGTAGTCGCGGCCGCTTCCGCACCGCCATCAAACCACACCACCACGCGCTGCGGCTGCCCGTCCGGCAGATACACCGGCACCTGCTGGAAGCGCCCGTGGCTGACCTGCTGCGGTGCGGCCTGCACGCCGGCGCTCAACAGTCCGAACAGCACAACACCCCAGCACAACCGCCTGCCCACGCTGATTGCCCGCATCGTGACACTTCCCGGAAAAAGTCCGTCCACGATACGCCGGTGGCGTGCCAAGAAGATGTACAGAGCGTGGCGAGGTGAGGGTGCCGGGCGAAGCCTGCAACGGTGCCGGGCAAGCCCGGCATTACATGGGCCGATGGCGCGTCTGCCGCCATTGCTGCAGGGCGACGGCCGCCAGCCACAGCACCACCACGGCGATGACCAGCTTCTGCCCTGCCCCCCGCGGCGGACCGCGCCACAGCACGTGCAACCACAGCAGCGCAAAGCACAGCCAGGCCCACCACCACGCAGGCACTGCCCAACGGCTCCAGCGCGGGTCGGCACGCAGATACCAGCTCTGCAGCAGCATTGCCACGCTCACGCACAGGAAGGCCGTGTTGGCGGCCAGGCCATGCACCAGGGGAGCCAGCAGGGGAGCCTTCTCGGGCAGCCAGCTGTCACCCACCGCAACGCCCATCAGGCCCAGGCCAGCCATTACGAACAACAGCGGCGCGGCGGCACTGCGCCGTGGCGAACGCAGACCGGCATGCAGTGACCACGCCAGCAGCATGATGGCGACCGCCAGCACGCAGTAGGCGGTGCGCAATGCCAGGCCCCAGGGGCCGTGCAGGTACAGACTCAGGGTCGCCTGTACCCAATCCAGGTCATTGCGGGCCCATTGGGTCCACAGCGCGATCAGCACGAAAGCGCACAAGGCCAGCAGGGCCAACAATGCGATCGATGCATGGGCACGGGTCGGCGAACGCATGGGGGCAGGCGCAGTCATGCGGGCCCCGCCTCAGGGAACCGCGTCCGGGTGCCGCAGCTTCCACGCCGCCAGCGCGGTGCGGTAGCGCTGCAGCTCTTCGCTATACAGATCCAGCACGCACAACGGGCAGCCACTGCCGCAACACTCGTTGGGGCCTGGCGCTTCCGGCGGCAGCGGGCGGGGGTCGGCGTCAGGCAGCGGAACGGGATCAGGCATCGGCGCAACGGCATGCAGGTGAACCCCGACAGTGTAAACGACGCTCAGCGGCCCAGCCGACGACGCAGGTTGACGCGTGCTGCCGCATCCAGGCGCTGGTGGAAGAAGTCGCTGAGGAAAATGCGCGGCCGCTTCAGCAGTTGCGTCAGAAATTTCCGCCGGTTGAGCCGGAACAGGAAGCCCGGCACGTGTCCGGCGTACTCCGCGGTGATGCCACGGTCGTAGGCGTCGAACACCTCGGCCGGGGCTCCGAGAATGGCCATGTCGCAGTCCAGGAACAACGCGGCCTGGTCGTCCACGTCGCCCGGCCCCAGCGCGCCGTGGCGGGCGGTCAACCCTATCAGCTGCTCCACCCGCCCCACATCGACACCGGCTCCGGGGAGCCAGCGCTCGATCTGCGCGCGTGCGAGCGCGGCCGAACGCGCTTCATTGTCGCTGCGTCCGGCATCGTAGATCGCGTCGTGATACAGCGCGGCCAGCTGCACCTCGCGCGGCTGGGTCCAGCCAGGGCCTTCGGCCACCTCCTGGCAGTGGCGCAGCACAGCGCGCACGTGGGCGAAGCTGTGGTACGCCCGCGGCGGCATGGCGTACGCCGCTTCCAGATCGGCCTGCATGGCCGCCGGCAGGAGCACGGGTGCGAAGGTCATAGCCGCATGATTGGCTGCGAACGGGGCCGCTGGCAAGCGGCAAAGGCGCAGCCGGCCGACAAGCGGCGCGCCGCCGCCGCCGGCCCGGCCTATGCTGGAGCCGGACCGCCGCGTGGCCTGGGAGGTGACCGCAATGTCTGCCATGAACGTTCGCACCCTGCTGTTTGCCGTGCTGGTGGCACTGCTGGCCAGCGTGCCGGCCCGCGCCGAGCCGCAGCGCGCGCCGGCCGTGACCTTCCCCGCCGTGCGGGTCGCTGCCGAGCCGCCGCTGGGGGTGCCGCCCAGCGCCGACCAGATCCTGGCGATTCCTCCTGCGCTGCGCGCCTTGCTGCAGCAGCGTGTGATCGGTGCCGCCAATTCGCGTGAGCAACGGCTGCAAAAGCTGGTGCACCTCATCTTCGATGCCGACGGCATGCATCTGGAGTACGACCCCTACGCCACGCATACCCTGACCGAAACCTGGCAGACCAGCCGCGCCAACTGCCTGTCCTTCACGCTGCTGTTCGTGACCCTGGCACGCGCGGCCGGCATTGATGCGCGGGTGCAGGAAGTGGCGCAGGTGATGACGTGGTATCAGGACGAAGGCGTGATCTACAGCGTCGGGCATGTGAATGCGGGTGTGGAACTGAACAACCGCACCGCCGTGGTCGACCTGGACCGCAATGTGCTCTACGACCGCTATGGTCCACGCCCGATCACCGAGCAGCGGGCGCTGGCGCACTTCTACAACAACCGCGGCGCGCAGGCCATGGCGGCGGGGGACCTGCCCACGGCCAGAACCTATCTGAAGGCCGCGCTGGACCTGTCACCGGAATTCACACCGGGCTGGAACAATCTGGGTGTGCTGGATACGCGCGAAGGCCGCATGCCGCAGGCACGGCAGGATTTCGAGACCGCGCTGCGCCTGCAGCCACGCCATGCAGCTGCGTTGACCAATGCCAGCGCGCTGTATCAGCGCCTGGGCCAACCGCAGCTGGCACAGCAGCTGGCGAAGCGGCTGCAGCAGGTAGAGCGCAAAGACCCCTTTGCCCAGTTCCGGATGGGCAACCAGGCCGAGGAGCGCAAGGACTACGACAGGGCCATCCACTATTACCGGCAGGCCATTGCCCTGTACGGCACCGCGCACCAGTTCCACTTCGGCCTGGCACGGGCCTACTTCCTGGCCGGAGACAACGCCCGGGCCTCGAAGGAAATGCAGCGCGCACGTGACCTGGCCGGCGAGGACGCCGGCGTGCTGCGTGCCGCCTACCAGGCCAAGCTGGACAGTCTGAAACGCTGGCAGAGGCGCACGCCTGCCAATTGAGCCTCAGGCCTTCTTGAGGAAGCAGGTTTTCAGCACCAGTCCCTTGATCTTGTCCGAGTTGCCTTCGATATGCTCGGCGTCGTCCTCGACCAGCCGGATGTTTCGGATCACGGTGCCCTGCTTGAGCGGAATGGAGGATCCTTTCACCTTCAGGTCCTTGATCACGGTGACTGTGTCGCCGCTTGCCAGCACGTTGCCGTTGCTGTCGCGCACCACCACGCCGCCCGCATCGGCGTCGCCCGCCGCCCATTCGTGACCACAATCGGCGCAGATGAACAGCGCGCCGTCGGCATAGGTGTTTTCAAGGGTGCACTGCGGACAGGCAGGAACGGCAGACATGGGGGCCTTCGAAAAAGAGTCAAACGTTCATCATTGTAACCGGCGCGCCGCCGCCCCTTGCGCCCGCGCGCCGGTTGCCGCACAGTGCGCGCCCCCTTCCGTCAGGCCCGGCCCCGCATGAAGATCGGCATCGACTTTGGTACCAGCAACTCCGCCGCCGCCGTCGTGATCGAAGGCCGGGTGGTGCCGATCCGCTTTGGCGAAGCCGAACAGTTCCGCACCACGGTGTATTTTCCCGAGGTCATGCGCGACCCCAATGATTTCGAGCTGACCCCGGCGCTGGAACATGAACTGCATCGTCTGATCGATGCCGCTTCCCGCGAGGCCCGCGCCGCGGGACAGGAGCGAGCGCCCGACGCGCTGCGCCGTGACGCCATGCGGGTCGTGCGCCGGCAATGGATGGAAGAGCAGATGCGGCAACCGCTCAGCTCCACCACGCTGCTGCAGAACGCGGTGTACGGCGACGAAGCACTGGAAGCCTACTTCGAGGAGAACGAAGGCAACCTGGTGCAGAGCCCGAAGTCGATGCTGGGCTACAACCTGCACCCGCGCGCGCGCCAGACCATCACCGGGATCGCCACGCACATCCTGGAGCACATCCGACTGACCGCGTCACGCCAGCTCGATGCCCCGGTGCGTACGGCAACGCTGGGCCGGCCGGTGCAGTTCCGCAGCTCGATCGGTGCGGCCGGCAATGACCAGGCGCTTGAGATTCTGCACTCCGCCGCGATCGCGGCCGGTTTTGACAACGTGGATTTTCTCGAGGAACCCGCAGCAGCGGCAATGCACTACCACGCTGAAAGCGCCATCGAACACGACGCCCTGGTAGTCGATATCGGCGGCGGCACCACCGACATCGCGCATGCCCGGGTGGGCGGTACACAGGCCCCCGCCATCCACCGTGCCTGGGGCATAGCCCGCGGCGGTACCGACATCGATCTGGCACTCAGCCTGTCCGGCTACATGCCGCTGTTTGGTCGCGGCATCAGCCGGGTACCCGCGCATCACTATGTGGAAGCAGCGATGGTCCAGGACATGCCGCGCCAGCGCGACTTCCGCCAGCACAACTACCGCGATGTCGACGCCCCGTGGGGCAAGCGTCTGCAGGCGCTCCAGGACACCGGTAACACGGCGCGGCTCTATCGCGAGGTGGAACGCTGCAAGATCGCCCTGAGCAGTGCGCCTGCCCATGACAGCGTGCTGGACTTCATCGAACGCGATCTGGCCCTGCACACCAGCGCGGAGCAGCTGGGCACAGCCGCTGCGGGCTATGTGGCGGAGTTGACCCAGCTGTTGGCACAGGTCCGCGAAGACATCGGTCGCGACCCGGCCGCCGTGTTCCTGACCGGCGGCATGTCGCGCGCCGGCTACCTGCAGCAGGCGGTGGCGGCGGCGTTTCCGCAGGCACGGCTGGTACGCGGCAACCCCTCGTTGGGCGTGGTCCACGGCTTGGCCTTGGCCGCAAGTCATTGATAACTATACGATAATTTGCCATTCCCGGGCACCCAAGCGGTCGCATTAACAAAACGTTACGCCGGAACGACTATCATTCTTCGGCTTTGATGCGCAACGCGCATGCCGTCCCGGGCCCGCCGCAGGTGCGCCCTCCTTCGCCAAAGCTGCCACCCGAGGCTCCGGCCCCGGGCCTGGGAGTGCTTTCCCGTATTTGTCGCCAGTCCACGGCCGGCGACATCGCAGCCGCCCTGTGCGGCGCTACCTCCGCCGACAACCGCATCTCCGTCGGCGATTTTTCTCCACGCTGTAACTAGAAAGGAGCATCCATGGCACGTTCGCCAAAGACCTCCCCCAAGGCCGGCAACACCGTCCGCGTTGACCGCAAGCAGGCCGCCAGCACGGCGATCAACAGTGCGAGCATCGCCGCCGATCTGGCCGCATTCCGCAAAAGCGGTGGCAAGATCGAAGTACTCGGCAACACCCTGGCGCTGAAGAAGGCCAGCTGAGCCCCCGCCGTCCGCACCGGCTTCACTGCCGGTGCGGTGGCTGCGTTCAACGACCGCCCAGCGTCACCCGCACGTTGCCCGAATGGGCATTGATCGAAATATCGCCATCTCCAGCACCCAGCCGGGTGTCCAGGCTGCGACCCGGACCGTAGCGCGGCCGCTCCACCTCCCCGGCATCGGACTGGATGTCGCCACTGAAGGTTTTCACCGCCAGCCGCGCCGAGACCTTGGCCGGCAGCGCCAGCGCAATCGAGCCGCTGACCGTTTCCAGCGTGACCTTGCCACCGGGAGCCAGCCCGGCGGTGCCCACACTCAGGCTGCCTGACACGGCTTCAGCGGCCAGTCGCTGCACCTGCGCGGTGTCCAGACGGATGTCACCCGATACCGTCTCTGCCGCCACCTCACCGGCAATTCCGCCTCCCGCCTGGATGTCACCGCTGACCGCCCGCAACGCAAGCCGCTGGGTCTGGACCTGCGCCCTGACACTGCCACTGACCGTGGCCAGGGCGGCCTCGCCGCTGCGCCCTGCGGCGGTGATGTCGCCGCTGACGGCATTGGCGGCCAGGCGGCGCAGATCGACACCCGCCACGTCGATGTCCGCACTCACCGTACCCAGCTGCACTTCCACGGAACGTGGCACGCGCAGCTCCAGGGTGGCACTGCCATTGTTGCGGCTGTTGCGCGGGTAAATCACTTCCCAGCGCACCCGGTTGGTGCTCTTGTCCTGCTGCAGCCGCAGGCCGTCAGCCAGACTTCCGGTCAGCGCCACTTCATTGCGATCCCAGCCGCGCACGGTGACCTTGCCGGCAATATTGCTGACCTCCACCCGGCCACCGGCCGCCAGTGGATGGCGCTCATCAACACGGGTTGCCGCCTGCAGTGCCAAAGGCAGCAGCAGGGTCAGGGCGGCAATCATTCGCAGGCGGTAGTGCATGGGGTTCTCCTTCAGGATGGCAGGCCGGCGGCGTTCAGCGCCTGCTGGGTCAGTTCAAGGCGCAGCGCATAGGTGCGTTGCAGTTGCCCGAGCAGGTAGCGCGAGCGGGGGTTTTCAGCGATGGCAGCGCGGATGCTGGCCGCACTGCGGTCAAGCTCATGCAGGGTCGGCTGCAGATCCGGAGCGAGTGCGTCGGTCGGCAGGGTCGCAATGGCCTGCTGGTACTCCTGGGCGATGGCATCGGCCTGGTACTGCAACGGGCTGGGCTGTACCACCGGGGGCGGCGTCGTGGGTATGACCAGCAGCACGGCCAGGCCTGCAGCCAGCCCCAGGCCGACGCGCAGCGGCCAACGACGCCGCTGTCGGCGCGCGGTCACCGGCGCGGGCGCAGCCGACGGGGCCACTGGCAGCTGCGCCGCGATCTGCTCCCATACCCGTGCCGGCGGCAGGCGCTCGGCGGGCAGTGCCCGCAACCGCGCCTGCAGCACCGGGTCGGATGCATCATCGTGGATGTGATCGTTCATGCGGGTTCTCCCAACTGCGCGCGCAACAGTCCGCGCGCGCGATGCAGATGTGCTTTGGAGCTGCCCACCGCCATCTGCAGCTGGTCGGCAATCTCGTGATGTTTCCAGCCTTCGATGTCGTGCAGCACCAGCACCGCACGCGCGCGGGGCGGCAGGGTTTCCAGCGCACGTTCCAGGTCCAGCGCGGTGCCAGCGCAACGCTGTGGCCCGGGCAGCTGGTCCAGCAGCGCCACACCTTCTTCAGTGCCTGACTCGCGACCGGCCTGGCCGCGCAGCTCCATCAGTGCGGCGTTCACCCCCAGCCGGTGCAGCCAGGTACCCAGGCTGCTTTCGAAGCGGAAGCCCGGCAATGCGCGCCAGGCCTGCAGGAAGGCATCCTGCAGCGCGTCCTCGGCGCGCGCGGCGTTGCCGCCGCACAGCCGCCATAACACGGCATAGAGGCGCGGCGAATGACGGCGGTAGATTCGCTCATAGGCACCGGTATCGCCGGCCACTGCCGCACGCACCAGCGCGTCGTCATCGGCGTTGTGGCCTTCGGTGGTGGGCGGCTGGAGCATGGTGGCGTCGAGCATATCCCTTGGATGCCGGAGCCAGGAAAAAGGTTTAGCCGGCGGTTGCCTCCCTGTCGCTAAACCTTTCCGCGGCATCACGCATCCAAGCCTGCATCCCCCGCAGTGCGCCTCAGGCGCGGAGCTTCCATGCCTTCCCACTGCCTTGCCCTGCTGCTGTCTCTGGTGAGCGCCTGTACGCTACCGTGGAGCCCGTTGACCTTGCGGATCTCACTTCCCCCACACCCGGACCTGTGTGTGCAGTACCAGGCGCAGCCGCCGTGGTGCGGGTCGCGCCTGCTGGCACTGCTGTCCGCCCCCTGGCAGCTGCAGTCATCGGTGGTCAGCGACGCAGCGTAAGATGCAGGGTCACCTGTCTTACGCTGCACGCAAAGGCTTCACCGATGAAAGAGCACCTGCCCGCCTGGACCCACGCATGGCTCCACTACGCGATCCCTGCCCTGCAGATCCTCGGTACCCTGCTGGTGGCTTGGCTGCTGCGTCTGGTCGCCCGGCGGGTCATACGGCGCATCGCCGAGCACTACACGCTACCACCGGAAATGGTGATGGGCGCGCGCCGGGTGTTCACCTTCGTGGTCTACTTCACGGCCCTGCTGGTCATCCTGAACATCGTCGGGGTGTCGGCCACCGTGTTGTGGACGGCCTTTACCGGATTTGCCGCGGTGGGCGCGGTGGCGTTCTTCGCCGCATGGAGCGTGCTGTCGAACATCTTCTGCACGCTGCTGATCTTCACCACCCGCCCGTTCCGCCTGCACGACTACATCGAGGTGCTGGAGAACGGCGAAAAGCCCGGACTGAAGGGCCGCGTCATCGACATCAATCTGATCTACTCGACGCTGCAGGAACACGGTGAAGGGCACGAGGGCACGGTGCTGCAGGTGCCCAACAACATGTTCTTCCAGCGCACGGTGCGGCGCTGGCGCGATCCGTCGCAGGCACCGGGTGGCATACAGGGGGACGGCTGACCGTCAGCGGCGTCAGTGTGCCGACCAACGGTCGGCACCTACCCGCAAGGACAGTCAGCGGAGTCATTGTGCCGACTAACAGTCGGCACCTACCCGCAAGGACAGTCAGCGGAGTCATTGTGCCGACTAACAGTCGGCACCTACCCGCAAGGACAGTCAGCGGAGTCATTGTGCCGACTAACAGCCGGCACCTACCCGCAAGGACAGTCAGCGGAGTCATTGTGCCGACTAACAGTCGGCACCTACCCGCAAGGACAGTCAGCGGAGCTGACTGTCCTTGCTACCCCGCCGGTTGTAGCCGCTGCTGTCGTGTTCGGTGGCGTCCTGTTCTTCCTGGCAGGCAATGCACAGGCGCACACCGGGCACGGCCTTGCGCCGCGCCTCGGGGATGGGGGCGTCACAGTGTTCGCAGCGGGTTAAACCCGGGCCCTGTCGCAACTGGGCGCGGGCGCGCTGGATGGCGTCGTCGACGGTGGCGTCGATCTGGTCCTGGACCGCGCCGTCTCCTGCCCAACCGGTTGCCATGAGGCGTCTCCCGACAATGGATCAGATCCCCAGCATAGTCCCGCGATGATTCCGGAAGCTGCCGCGCGGCTGAATGCAGGTGGCGCGGGTGAACGGTTCAGTCCGATTACCAGATCAGATCGTCCGGCACCTGGAACTGGGCGTAATAGGCGTCGTCTTCGGCATTCCCGGTGCTGGGCTCGTCATGGCCCTTGTTCTGGCCGTTGTCGAGCACGATCACCGCGGCATCGCGTTCGCGGATCTTGTCGGCGGCGGCGCGCGGCACCAGCTCGAAGCCTTCGCCGAAGCGCACGATCACCAGGCTGCCGGCCGCCAGCTGCCGGCGCAGCGCGGCACTGACCAGCATCGTGCGGATCAAGGTGCCGTCGTTGAAGCGGTATTCGCTGTCACCGTCGCGGGCCACCTTCTGGGTTTCGATGATCTGGCGGATCTGCGCCTTGCGCTCCTGCGCCTGCGCAGCGGCCTTGCGTTCGGCCTCGATGGCACGGTCGCGTTCAGCCTTTTCCGCGCGCAGTCGATCGGCTTCACGCTGACTGTCGGTGGGAGCCGCCGGCCCCTTGCCGTGCCGTGCCTTCTCCTGCTCGCGCGCGGCCTGTGAGACCTGCGACTTCTTCACCAGGCCGGCCTTGAGCAGCTGCTGCTGCAGGGGATTACCCTTTGCCATACGCTTTGTGTCTGTATCTACTGGATTCCGGAAGCCATCATACTGCCCCGACCGCCCTCCCCAAAGCCTGCCATGCCCCCCCTGAAGTACCTTGCCGGTTACCCCGCCGCCCTGCAGCAGCAGGTGCGGGAACTGATCGCGGCTGACCGCCTTGGGCCCTGGCTTCAGCAGCGCTATGTGGAAACGCATGAGGTACGCAGCGACCGTCAGCTGTATGACTACACGCAGGCGCTGAAAGAGCGCCATCTGCGTCAGTCGGTGCCGCTGTCCAAAGTGATCTACGACAGCCGGTTGCAGGTGCTGAAACATGCACTGGGTACCCACACAACGGTCTCTCGCGTACAGGGCAGCCGCCTCAAGTCCAGTCGCGAAATCCGCATCGCCAGCGTTTTCCGCGAGGCACCGGCCCCGTTCCTGAAGATGATCGTGGTCCACGAGCTGGCACACCTGAAGGAATCCGATCACAACAAGGCGTTCTACCAGCTGTGCACGCACATGGAGCCGGACTATCACCAGCTGGAGTTCGGCCTGCGCATGTACCTGACCCATCTCGACACCCGCCTCGACTGAGGTGCCGTACACTCCCCGCCCGCGTCCGCTACCTGTTGCCTGCCCATGACCGACCCGATCCGACTCGACAAGCGCCTGACCCAGCTGGTGGGGTGCTCGCGTGGCGATGCCCAGCGCTACATCGAAGGGGGCTGGGTGACCGTGGATGGCGCGGTGGTGGAACAGCCGCAGCGGATGGTCACCGATGAAGTGGTGACACTTCGCGACAACGCCGAAGCCAGCCGCGCCGCATCGGTGAGCATGCTGCTGCACAAACCGGCCGGCATGCGCGCCGACCAGCTGTGTGCGCTGGTCACGCCCGACAGCCGCAGTGAACTGGACGCCACCGGCGTGAGCCTGTTGCAGCGCCATTTCCACGGCTTGCAGCTGGGAATGGCCCTCTCCGCCGAGGACAGCGGCATGGTGGTGGTCAGCCAGGACGGACGGATGCTCTCCTTCCTGAAGGACCGCAGCCCGACGCTGGAGCAGGAGTACGTCGTGGATGTCAGCGGCGAGCTGGCTCCCTATGGGCTGGCCCGGCTGGCGCATGGGCTGAGCTACCGTGGCTGGCCGCTGCCACCGTGCAAGGTGAGCTGGCAGAGCGAGGCCCGGCTGCGCTTTGCGATCAAACCGGTGCAGCCAGGCCAGCTGCGCGACATGTGCGCGCAGGTGGGGCTGCAGGTGGTGGGCATCCGTCGCCTTCGCATCGGCCGCGTGGCGATGGGCAAGCTGGCGCCGGGTCAGTGGCGCTACCTGGCAGCGGACGAGCGGTTCTGACCGGCAACAGGTGTTTTTCCGCACATGCCCGCTTAGGATCGGAGCATGACCCACAAAAAGCCTCTCTGGCGTCGCGCGCTGCGCTGCCTCCTTCTGCTGCTGGCGCTGTTGGCGCTGCTGGTCCTCAGCGGGCTGTTGCTGGCCGACCACCTGACGCCCAAAGCAGTGGGCACGTTCAGCACGACACTGCCGCTGCAGCCTGCCCAGAGCCCAATTGACCAGGAGGTGGAGCAGCTGCAGGCATTGCATCCGCAGCAATCCGGCGTTGGGTTCCTGTCAGACGGACTTGACGCGTACGCCGCACGCGCTGTGATCACCCAGCATGCGGCGCGCAGCCTGGATCTGCAGTACTACATCTGGCACGACGATCTCATCGGCCACCTGATGGCGCAGGAACTGCACCAGGCCGCCGAACGCGGCGTGCGCGTGCGTATCCTGCTCGACGACATGAACGCGCATGACAAGGACGCGTTGATGATGGCGCTGGATCAACACCCCAACATCGAAATCCGCCTGTACAACCCGTTCCGCAACCGCGACGGTCTGTGGCGGCTGGTGGAAATGGTGCAGCGCTTTCTCAGCGTCAATCACCGCATGCACAACAAGGCCTGGATCGCCGACGGCCGGGTCGCCATTGTTGGCGGCCGCAACATCGGCGAGGAATACTTCAGTGCGCGCCGCGATGTGAACTTCCGCGACCTCGACCTGCTGGTGGCCGGGCCCGTGGTGCGCCAGGCGAGCACGATCTTCGACGAATACTGGAACAGCGAAACCGCCGTACCGATTGCCGCACTGGCCTCCCACACGCCTGCGCAGTTGCAGCGACTGTTGCGCGAATCGGCCAACGAAGCGCGGCTGGAGGGCGCGCAGCCCTATCTGCTGCGCGTGGAGCAATCGCCCACTGCGCGCGCCTTCTTCCTGGAACCGACTCGCCTGCACTGGAGCGACCGGGTCGAGATTGTGTCCGATCCAGCGATGAAGCATCACCGCGACGACCGTGAGCACTGGCTGGTGACGCGCCTGGTGCGTGAACTACAGGCGACCCGACAGAAGGCATTGCTCATCTCTCCCTATTTCGTGCCCGGCGATGAAGGCACCGATGGGTTTACCGCGCTGGTTGCACGCGGGGCCACGGTCGGCATCATCACCAACTCGCTGGCCGCCAATGACGTGGCCGCCGTGCACAGCGGTTACATGCACTACCGCGCGCCGCTGCTGCGCGGTGGCGTGCACCTGTACGAACTGAAGGCACATGGCGACAGCGACGGCGGCGGGCTGTTCGGCAGCAGCGGAGCCAGCCTGCATACCAAGGCATTCGTGCTGGATGACGCACGCGGTTTTGTGGGTTCGTTCAACCTGGACCCGCGCTCGGCCTATCTCAATACTGAAATGGGCGTACTGTTCGATGACGTAGTCCTGGCTGCGCAGCTGCGTGATGAATTCCTGCGGCTGGCTGCGCCGGAGCAGAGCTACTGGGTTGATCTGGATGCCCGCGGCAATGTGCGCTGGCTGGACCGTGCCGCGCAACCGCCGCAGCTTCTGCACCAGGAGCCCGATGCATCGTGGTGGCAACGTGCGAGTGCACGGATGATCAGCTGGCTGCCGCTGGAGTCGCAGCTGTAAACATCATGCCCTGCGTGGCTGTGGGGTTTTTCAGCCACGCAGGGCGTGGCTCTACGGGTCGGTCGCCTCGTCCTCGAGCGTTTCCACGCCTCGCCCATGCAGCCGTCGCCAGATCCACTGCAGGGCATGCGGTGGCGTGTCGTCCAGCTGTTCCAGCAGCGCCATGGCCTGCGCCTGCCCGATCTGGCCGTGACGGCACAGCAGGCTGGCCGCGGCCGCCGCGCGGGCGAAGCGTAGACTGCCGGCCAGTCCCCCCTCCGGGGAGGTGGTGTCGCGCAGCAGCGCATCGTGGACGGCCGGTGGCAGTTCCCACGCGGCGGCGATCCGACTGGCCACTGGCAGGGTCCACGTGTCGAGCAGGGCGCTGGCCAGCGCCTGCGAGGGTGGCGCATCGGAATGCCGTGCACCAGCGTCGAGCAGGTGCCGCATCACCAGGGCCGCGCCCAGCCCCTGGGTCAGCCCCATCCATTGCGCCGCAAAGCCATCTTCCGCGGTGACCCGTCGGGCATGGTCGGCCGCCGCACGCGACGCCAGCAGCGCATGCTCCCAGATCACCGTGCCGAACTGCGGAAAGGCTTCGCAGTGCAGTTGCATGACCGGCTGTACCAGCACCGCGCTGATGATCTGGCGGATGCCGTCGGTGCCAACCAGCGTCACGGCGCGCTGCAGGCTGTCCACGGGTTTGGCCTGCAAGCGGTACAGCGGGCTGTTGGCAATGCGCAGCAGGTTGCCGGTCAGCACCGGGTCCTGTCCGATGATCACCGCCATGGCGCGTGCCGAGGCATCGCTGTCGTTCACGGTCTGGATCAGTTGCGGCAACAGCTGCGGTCGTCGTGGCAGATGCCGGGCCGACCAGTCCTGGGCCTCCAGGGCCTTGACCACCGCAAGCCGCAGCGCCGTTTCGTCGGCGGCCGGCACCGCCTGGCGGCCGCCGCTACGCGGCACCAGCGCCAAGGCGTGCAGCCCGGCCTGCAGGATCGACGCGGCCTCGCCGGTCGCGGGCGCAACCTCACGCGGGCTGGATTCGACAGGCCGGGCCGGGCGGGTGCTGGCTTCAGTGGCCCGGGGACCGGCCGGCGCAGGCCTGCGCAGGAACAGCCAGCCCCCCAGCGCAAACGCCGCCCCGGCGGCGGCCAGACCCACCATCATCATCAGCATGTCCCCACCTGGCCTGTTGCTGTGCCCTGTGCACCCATCACATTTACTGCCTGCACCTGATCCACCCAGCCCCTGCCGGTGCCCACGCACCGTTGCCACGGCATCGGCGCGGCGCGCCACAACTTTAGAACTGCGTCACAGTTGCGCTGGCGGCCGGGTGACGGCCCCTGTGACGGCACCGTCCAGCGGAATGCTCTAGAATGCGACCGCGCGACCCGTCTCCTGTTACCGACGATGTCGCTTTTTTTGTTTTACGCCCTTCCTTTTGCTGGTACGTTCGCCGGTGTTGACCGCCGTTCGCCCCATCGGAGTCGCCATGTTATTTGAAACCCTCGAAACCGCCGGTCACGAACAAGTGGTGTTCTGCCACAGCCGCGACGCCGGGCTGAGGGCGATCATCGCCATCCACAACACCACCCTGGGCCCGGCCCTGGGCGGCGTGCGCATGCGACCCTATGCCAGTACCGACGAGGCGCTGGCCGACGCGCTGCGACTGAGCCGCACAATGACCTACAAGAACGCACTGGCGGGCTTGAACGTGGGCGGCGGCAAGGCGGTGATCATCGGCGACCCGCGCCAGGACAAGACCGAGGTGCTGTTCCGCGCCTTTGGTCGCTATGTCGACTCGCTGGGTGGGCGCTACATCACCGCTGAAGACGTCGGAACCGACGTCAACGACATGGAAAACATCTACCTGGAAAGCGAGTACGTCACCGGCGTGCACCAGGTGCATGGCGGCTCGGGCGACCCTGCTCCTTTCACCGCATACGGGGCGCTGCAGGCACTGATGTCCTGCCTCCAGCACAAGCTGGGGCACGAGGAAGTCGGCAAGACCAGTATTGCCGTGCAGGGGCTGGGACACATCGGCATGGAGTTCGTGAAGCTGCTGCGTGACCGCGGGGCCAAACTGTTCGTTACCGATCTGAACAGTGCGCTGGTGGACCGTGCAGTGACCGAGTACGGAGCCGAAGCGGTGAAGCCGGACGAGATCTACGACGTCAATGCCGACGTGTTCGCGCCGTGCGCGCTGGAAGGTGCGATCAACCCGGACACGCTGCCGCGGCTGAAGTGCCGGATTGTGTGCGGAACCGCCAACAACCAGCTTTCCAGCCTGGAGGTCGGCGATGAACTGCATGCGCGCGGCATCCTCTACGCGCCCGATTACGCGGTCAATGCCGGCGGCGTGATGAACGTGTCGCTGGAGATCGACGGTTACAACCGTGAGCGCGCCATGCGCCTGATCCGCAGCATCTATCACAACCTGGGGCGGATCTTCGCGCTGTCCGCGAGCGAAGGCATCGCCCCGCAGCGTGCCGCCGACCGGATTGCCGAGGCGCGTATTCTGTCGATCGGCAAGCTGAAGATGCCGCTGGGCCGCGCAACGCCCCGCCTGGGGACGCTGCGCGGCGGTTGAAACTGATGACGTAGAGCCGGGCTTGCCCGGCTTGTCTGGTCGCACGGACGTCAGGCAAGCCGGGCAAGCCCGGCTCTACCTCGGCGTTCCGGCGTTGGCGGGTCAGAACGCGGTGGCGAAGCGCAGCGCGACCTGGCTCAGATCACCGCGTGGGCCGAAGCGCTGGTCGTAGCCGAACGACAGCTGGCTGCTGCGTCCCAGCCACGACTGCACCGATACGCCGAACAGACCACCGGACCGCGCCGGCTCGAACGCCGCCATCGGCGACCAGCTGTCCACTGCCATGAAGCTGGCCTGCGACTGCAGCCCATCGCTGGAAAGCAGCTGTTGCCACTCGGCATACCCGCGCAGCGACCAGCTGCGCCAGCGCTGCTCGGCGCGCATGCCGGCCAGCGCCTGGCTGCGCGTGGACACGTTGTCGAGCGTGCGCAGGCCAAATCCCAGGCCGCCCTGCTCGTTGAAGCCATCGGTACTGACCCGGGCGTAATCCGCGCCCAGATAAGGCGTCAGTGCCAGGCTGCCGGCCTGGAACCGATAACCCGATTCAATGCTGGCGGTACTGAACTGGCCGCCATAGCGCGTGTTCACCCCGTATGCGCTGGACCCCAGCAGCAGTTGGCGATCGATTTCCCGCGTGTACTGGCCGGCCCCCAGCTGGGCCAGCGCGTAACCGCCCTGCCCCAACCGCCAGCCGGCATACAGTTGCGCCTGCGACTGGCGGTCGTTGCCGCGGTCGCTGCCCCAGCTGCGGCTGCTGTGGTTGCGGGTTTCGCCGAAGGCAAAGCCCATCATTCCGTTGCTGCCCAGCGCCGTATCCTGGCCGATCATCCAGCCGCGGGTGTCGCCCGCGCTGCCGGCAAAGCTGCCCTGGCCAACCTCACCCAGCTGGCTCTGCCACGCGCCCTGCAGGCGAGGCAGGGTGCGCACGTCATCGAATCGCGACGACAGCGCGCGACGGCTCATGTCGATGCTGTCGAAGGTCATTGCCGACGCCAGCGAATGGGCTTGCCCGGACAGACTTTCAAGACTGGCCTGCAGCGCGCCGGCACCGGCCACCTGCTGCAGTTGGCCTGCACCATCAGCGAAGCCAGCCGGAATGACGCCGCCCGCGTCGCGGTCCAGCAGCTCGAAGGCAGATTCCACACGGCCGGCAGAACGCAGCGCGCCACCGGTGATGTTGGCCTGCTGGCTGGCCAGGGTCACGTCGATACGGTCGGTGGTGAGCACGACATTGTTGGCGGTGTAAGACAGCGAGGCTTCCAGCAGCGTGCCGTAATTAAGATTGTTGGTGATACCGACAAACGTCCCGTTGACGCCCTTGTCGGCATGCAGCACGGTCTGGGTTCGCCCGTTGGCTGCGACATACCCCGGCAGAATGTAGGCCACATGCACGTCACCACCATGGATTGTCGCGCTTCCGGTAATGTTCAAAGGTGAACTGCCCAACGAAATCATCAGGCGCGCGTTCTGGTACTGCACATAGTTGCCGTCAATGGTCGCCCCTTCCTTTGCCTGCGCGACAATCACCGTGGCACCATTGTTCACATCGCCCTTGACGCGCGATGCACCCATGAACTGCAGCGCGGCACCACTGGCTCTGTCAGGCTGCGTATCCAGCGAGACGTTGGAGGTAATCGACGCGCCGTCGTGCAATGCAATCGTGCCGCGCTGGATGATCGTCTTACCCGTGTAGGTGTTGGTGCCCGACAGACCCAGGGCACCATTCCCCTGCTTGATCAAGCCGCCGCTGCCACTGATGTTGTTGCTCCACACCGAGTTGAGGCCGAGCGTGGGGTTGTTGACCGTGACATCACCCCAGTCGAACTTCGCCGGGCCATTGATCGCCTTGGCGATGTTGAGCAGGCCGTAGCCAAAGGTGCTGTCCACGCCCGTCGCACCGAGGTCGGTCGCGGTGCCGAGCAGGGTCTGGCGGACCAGGTCGTTGCTGAAGTAAGGGTACTTCTGCCAGACCAGCGCCGCCGCACCCGACACCAGTGGTGCGGCAAACGAGGTGCCGTAGTTCCACAGATAGCTCGGCGTCGTGCCCGAGGCACCGGTGTAATCCGGATCGACGAACACCGCCGCGCCCGGCGCGGCCAGGCAGTAGTTGGCCGCCACGCCACAGGCGTTGGCATACGAGGCCAGCTTGCTGGGATCGGTGGAGTCAACGGCAGTGACGCTGAGCCAGCCGCGCTCCAGGTCGGCCGCGGGACGGCTGCCGCCGAGGCCGGGCTGACTGGGCAGCGCAGCCATGCTGGAGGGATTGGGCTTGGACTCGTTGCCGGTGGCAAACACCACCAGGCCGCCATTGCTGACGATGAACGGGCGGTATTCCTGGGCGATGGCGGAGGTGGCCGACGCATTGGTCCAGTACAGCCCGCCCCACGAGTTGTTCATGATCTTCACGCCGTTCGCGATCAGATCCTGATGGATGGGGGCCAGACCGAGTTCGCCGCTCACTTCGTTGCCGTTACCGCTGCCGTCATCGGCCGGGGCCTTGTCGGCGATGATCCGGGCAGACACGATGTCAGCGCCCGGCGCGATGCCACCTGGCCATGCGCCGACCGCTTTTCCCGCGGCCAGTTCAGCCACAGACGTTCCGTGGCCGACCACGTCATCGATGTTCAGGTTGTTGGTGCGCGAGTCGACGTAGTTGTAGTTGGCCTTCACCCTCCCCGCCAGGGTGGGGTGATTGCGCATGACGCCCGAATCGACCACGCCGATTTTGAGTCCGGCACCGGTCAGACCCGCCGAGTGGGCAGCACCGGCCTGGGTGATGGTCAGGTGCGCGTTGATGGCCGGTTCTGCCGGGCGCGTAGGCGTGGGTGTCGGCGTCGGTGTGGTGGGAGGCGGTGTGGTCGGCGTGGTAGGCGTATCAACGCGCACGTTGCTGCCACCGCCCCCACCACCGCATGCACTCAATGCCACGGCCAGCGCACTGACCAGAACCGCCCTGCGAATCACCACGTGTTTCATCCTTGTTCCCCGACTGGAAATGAGCGCCGCACGCGGTGCGCCGTCATCCCCGACGGCCACCTGCGACAGACTGCCGGCCTGTTGCCGGATCAGGCGCGCAGTGTGCCCCGAAACGCCCCTCCTTCCAATGTCCAAGGTCGCAGATGGCCCATTCACCGTGAACGGTGAACGAAAAAGGGCGCGAGATCATCGCGCCCTTCCCGTACTACACCCTGCGACCGTGAATCAGAACGCGGCGGAATACCGCAACCCCACCTGACGCAGGTCGCCGCGCGGCCCGAAGCGCTGGTCGTAGCCGAAGGACAGCTGCGACTGGCGCGTCAACCACGAGGACACGGACACGCCGAACACGCCACCGGAGCGGGCCGGCTGCAGGCCGGCCATGGGGGCCCAGGCGTCCACGCCGACGAAACTGGCGTCGAATCCTGCACCGTCACTGGACAGGATCTGCTGCCATTCGGCGTACCCGCCGAACAACCAGTCGCCGCGCTGCGCCTGTGCGCGCAGACCCGCCAAGGCCTGGCTGCGCTGGCTGCTGCTGCCATCGCTGCGCAGGCCGAAGCCGAAGCCCCCGGATTCGCTGAACGCGTTGCTGTCCACCCGTGCGTAGTCCGCCCCTAGGTACGGCGTCAGCGATGCGCGACGACCGCCGAAGCGATAGCCGGATTCGATGCTGGCGTTACTGAAACTGCCGCTGTAGCGGGCGTTCACGCCGTACATGCCCGCGCCCAGCAGCAGCTGGCGATCAATCTCACGGGTAAACTGCCCCGCGCCGACCTGGCTCAATGCGTAGGCACTGCCGTTGCTCCATCCGGCGTACAGCTGCGCCTGCGACTGGCGGTCACGACCGCTGTCGCCGCTCCATGCCCGACCGCTGCTGCTGCGGGTTTCACCGAAGGCAACGCCGACCACACCATTGCTTCCCATGGCGGCGTCCTGGCCCATCATCCAGCCCTGGGTCTGGAAGCCATTGCCGGCGAAACTGCCCTGCCCAGGTTCACCCAACGCGCTGTGCCACGCTCCACGCAGGCGCGGCGACGACGCCACCTCGTCGAACCGCGACGACAGCGCGCGGCGGTTCATGTCCAGGTTGTCGAACGTCATTGCAGTGGCCAGGCCATGTGCCTTGCCCGACAGGCTTTCCAGGCTGGCCTGCAACGCCGCTGCGCCCTCGACCCGCTGCAGTTGCCCGGCTGCATCGGCGAAACCGGCTCCCCCGTCCAGGCCCTGATCGAGCTGGACAAACGCCTGTTCGACGCGACCGGCAGAGGTCACGGCCAGGTTGCCCAGTCCGGCTGTGGCCGCTGTGGCAGACACGTTTACGCGACGGATGTTGAGTGAGGCACTGTTTGCGTCGTACACGAACGACGCGTCCAACAGGGACACCGTTCCACCTCGAGCCATCGCGCCAAACCGACCGGTCAAGCCCTGGTCTGCCCGGATGATCGGCTGCACCTGGTTATCGGTTGGCACGTAACCGGCCACCGCCTGCTCCACCACCAGCAGCCCCCCCTGCAGCGTGGCCGTACCCGTCACCTGCAGCGGCGAGGCACCCAGTGCCGTGATGAACTCGGCAGTGGAATGCTGCAGGTAAATGCCCTCGATGACCGCCGTGGTATTGGCGGTGACCAGTGCGACCCGGGATTCGTTGTTGACGTTTCCGTAAATACGCGTGGTACCGGCTCCGAACTGCAGTGTCGCCTTGTTGCCGGGACTGATCGCGTAGGCCTGGCCGATCTCGACGGGCGAGGCAAGCGTCGCGCCGTCGCGCAGTGACAATGTTCCACGAAGGATCGACACTTCTCCGGTGAACGTGTTCTTGCCGGAGAGCGCAAGAATGCCGTCACCGTCCTTGCGCAGGCCATACGGGTCATCACCGCGGATGTCGTTGCTCCACACACTCGTACCGATGTTGGCCGGGACATTGGCCGTCAGCGTGCCGAATTCCGTCGTGGCCGGACCGTTCAGCGCCTTGGCGACATTCAACAGGCCATGCCCGAAGACAGCGTCCACACCCGGGGCACCGAGATCGGTCGCAGTGCCCAGCAATGTCCGCTGCACATCGTAGCTATCGAAGTACGGGTACTTTTGCCAGACCAACGCGGCAGCTCCGGAGACCAACGGCGCTGCGTAAGAGGTTCCGGCACCCCAGTAGTAATTTGGAGCCGGCGTTCCCGTGTTACCCGGGTCGATGAACACCGCTTCGCCGGGTGCTGCCAGGCAGTAATCCGCGGCCACGCCACAGGCGTTGGCATAGGACGCCAGTTGATCGGGATTGCTGGAATTGATCGCAGTCACCGCCAACCAGCCCTGAGCCAGTTCCTCGGCGAGGGTGTTGCCTGCCGGGGACGGTTGGCTCGGCAATGCCGCCATATCGGATGGATTGGGCTTGCCCTCATTGCCGGTGGCAAACACCACCAGGCCACCGTGCTGGAACACGAAGGGGGCATACTCGGCGGCAATCGCCGCCGTGGTGGCGGGGTCGCTCCAGTACAGCCCGCCCCACGAGTTGTTCATGATTTTGACCTTGCTCGCGATCAGGTCCGCGTGCACCTCCGTCAGCCCCAAGGCCCCTGTGACGGCATTGCCCTCGCCGCTTCCATCATCCGCCGGCGCCTTGTCGGAAATGATCCGGGCCGAGACGATCTGCGCGCCCGGTGCCACGCCGCCCGGCCAACTGCCGGACGCGCTGCCAGCAGCGAGGGATGCCACGGTGGTGCCGTGGCCGACCACGTCGTCGACATTGAGGTTGTTGGTGGCCGGGTCGACGTAGGTATAGCGCTCGACAACCCGCCCTGACAGCGTGGGGTGGGAACGGTTGACACCCGAGTCGACGATACCGATGACCGCGCCTGCACCCGTCAATCCCTGGCGGTCGCCTGCGTTGATGAGCGAAAGGTGGGCATCAATCGCCGGTTCCTGTGGCTTGACCCCTGTGGGAGGAGGCGTTGTCGGAGGATTGACCGGTGCCGGACCGGGTGTGACCACGGGGGCCCCCCCTCCTCCGCCACCATTGATCCGGACGTTCTCGCCCCCACTGCCCCCACTACATGCACTCAACGCGATTGCCAGTGCCCCGGCCAGCGCGGTCCTGCGGCTTGCAAGCTGCTTCATCCCTGTTCCCCCAGACGTTGATATGACCGTCCGGTGCCGCTCTTACCCCGCAGACACCGGTGGTAAACCTCGACCCTCTATACTGGGTCTCCCCCGCAGTCTGACGGGAATCGTGGCCGCTTCCAATGCCCCGGTTGCCAAAACGCCCACGCATCAACGAGATTGCCATGTCCAACATTGTCATCGCTGCAGCCAAACGCACCGCCATCGGTTCCTTCCTGGGTCAGTTCAACGGCGTGCCCGCGCCGACCCTGGGCGCGACCGCGATCCAGGCGGCGCTGGAACAGTCCGGCGTGCCTGCAGCGGACGTCACCGAAGTCATCATGGGCTGCGTGCTGCCGGCCAACCTGGGCCAGGCCCCGGCCCGCCAGGCGGCGATTGCCGCCGGCCTGCCGCTCTCCACCGGTGCGACCACGCTCAACAAGGTCTGCGGCTCGGGCATGAAGGCGATCATGCTGGGCCATGACCTGATCAAGGCCGGCTCGGCCAGCATCGTGGTCGCCGGTGGCATGGAGTCGATGTCCAATGCCCCGCACCTGCTGCCCAACTCGCGCACCGGCAACCGCTACGGCAATTTCCAGGCAGTGGACCACATGGCCTTCGACGGCCTCACCAACGCCTATGACGGCAACCCCATGGGGGTGTTCGCCGAGTATGCGGTGGACAAGTTCCAGGTCAGCCGTGAAGACCAGGACGCGTACGCGATCGAATCGGTGCGCCGCGCCCAGGCGGCCCAGGCCAGCGGGGCCTTCGACGACGAGATCGTCGCGGTGAAGGTCGCCGGCCGCAAGGGCGAGGTCGAGTACGCCCAGGACGAGCAGCCGGGCCGCTCGGACATTGCCAAGATCCCGACCCTGCGCCCGGCCTTCAAGAAGGATGGCACGGTGACCGCCGCCAGTTCGTCGAGCATTTCCGACGGCGCGGCCGCTGTGGTCCTGCTGGCCGAAGACGACGCAGCTGCCCGCGGCCTGCAGCCGCTGGCACGCATCGTCGCCCACGCCACCCACTCGCAGGAACCGGAGTGGTTCACCACCGCGCCGATCGGTGCGATCCACAAGGTGCTGGAGAAATCCGGCTGGTCGCTGGACCAGGTCGACCTGTTTGAAATCAACGAAGCCTTTGCCGTGGTGGCCATGGCCCCGATCCAGGAACTGGGCATTTCGCACGACAAGGTGAACGTGAATGGCGGGGCCTGTGCACTGGGTCATCCCATCGGCGCATCGGGTGCACGGCTGGTGGTGACCTTGGTCAATGCCTTGCGCAAGCGTGATGCAAAGCGCGGAATTGCAACCTTGTGCATCGGCGGCGGCGAAGCGACTGCTATCGCTATCGAATTGATTTAATTGAACTTAACTCGCATTTCGCAAAAATGAATGCGCGATCGCTTGACAGCCATTCTTGGCTTGTCATCATGTTGCCGGGCGCGCAATAGCGCGTTGCCTAATCTAACGACGAGGATTCACACTAATGAGCATCAACAAGCTGCTGATCGCGATGGCCCTGGGCCTGGCTCTGACCGCCTGCTCGAAGCAGGAACAGGCTGCTGACGCCGCTGCTTCGGCTGACGCCGCTGCTGCCGACGCCCAGGTCGCTGCCGACCAGGCCGCTGCTGCTGGCGCCGAGACCGCCGGTGCTGCCCAGGAAGCTGCCAACACCGCCGCTACCGCTGCTGACGCTGCCGCTACCTCGGCTACCGACGCTGCTGCTGCCGCCACCGACGCTTCGGCTGAAGCCGCTGCCGACGCTGCCAAGGCCGCTGAAGGCACCGCCGAGCAGGCCAAGGACGCTGCTGAAGAAGCCAAGAAGTAATCACTTCTTTCTTCAAGCAAGTCTGAAGAAGCCGCTGGTTCGCCAGCGGCTTTTTCTTTGCCTGCGATGTGCCCACCAACGGTGGGCACCTACCAGGTCATCATGTGCCCACCAACGGGGGGCACCTACCGGCTCATCATGTGAATACCCACGGTGGGCATCCAGCGGGATGGCGCTGGACGACCGGGTCTTCACAGGGGGATGAATAGGCTTTGCATCCCCTCCGATGAAACAGGTGCGCGCCATGAACCTCCGTTCCGTCACCCCGACGCTGCTGGCTGCTTCCCTGCTGCTGGCGCTGGTCGCCTGCAAGGGTCCGGAAGCCGAACAGGCCCGCGACGATGCCGCGCAGGCAGCCGACAGCGCAGCGGCCGCTGCGCGCGAAGCCGTGGACCAGGCGGCCGCCTCGACCCGCAACGCGGCTGACGAAGCTGCCGCTGCATCGCAGCAGGCCGCCGCAGATGTGCAACCGGCACTTGACCGCGCTGCCGCCGCCACGTCGGAAGCAGCAGCCGAAGCCAAGGACGCTGCCAAGGATGCCGCCGCCCACGCCAGCGAAGCGACCGCGACCGCCGCCGAGAAGGTGGCCGACAAGGCCCGCGACGTGGCTGACGACGCCCAGAAGAACGCAGACGAAGCCAAGCGCTGATGCCCCGCCCTGCGTGGCTTTGCGCGACCCAACCACTGGTAGAGCCACGCCCTGCGTGGCTTCGCGGTCCGCAGCCACGCAGGGCGTGGCTCTACGGCCATGATTCAGGGCAACGCCCGCTGCATGATCGCGGCATGGTCGACATCCTCAGGCAGCGTCCCAAACGCCATGCCGTGCTCACCGCCCAGCCGCGAACGCACGAACGCCGATGCCACCGGGCTTTGTGCACGCAGCAGCACTGCAGCCTGCAACTGCAGCGCCAGACGCTCGCACAGCACCCGCGCCTGGTTTTCCGCGGGCATCTGCACCAGCTGCGCACGCAACCACTGCAGCGAGGTGTCATAGCGGGCGTCGCGGCCCTGCGCACTGTCCAGCTCATCCTCCACCGCCGCCAGTGACTGCGGCTCACGGCCCAGTGCACGCAGCACGTCCAGGCACTGGATGTTGCCGCTGCCTTCCCAGATCGAATTGAGCGGTGCCTGCCGGTACAGGCGCGGCAACATGGATTCCTCTACATAGCCGGCACCGCCCAGGCATTCCTGCGCTTCATTGACGAACACCGCCGCACGCTTGCACACCCAGTACTTGCCGACGGCGGTAGCAATCCGCGCGAATGCGGCCTGTTGCGGATCGTGCGCGGCCTGGTCAACCGCGCGTGCCACGCGCAGGGCGAAACTGGTGGCCGCTTCCGATTCCACCGCCAGGTCAGCGAGCACGTTGGCCATCAGCGCGTGGTCACACAGGCGCTGGCCAAACGTGTACCGGTGCCGGGCGTGATGCAGCGCCTGGGCCAGGGCCATGCGCATTTCTGCCGCGGCCCCCAGCATGCAGTCCAGCCGGGTCATCATCACCATGCCGATGATGGTGACCACCCCCCGCCCTTCCTCGCCGACCCGCTGCGCCCATGCACCGCAGAACTCAACCTCGCTGGAGGCGTTGGCCCAGTCGCCCAGCTTGTCCTTCAGGCGCATCAGCCGGAATGCATTGCGGTTTCCATCCGGCAACCGCCGGGGCATCAGAAAACAGGTCAACCCACCGGTGGCCTGCGCCAGCACCAGGAACCCATCGGACATCGGCGCAGAGAAGAACCACTTGTGCCCCACCAGCGTATAGCTGCCGTCCGCCTGCAGCTGCGCACGGGTTGCATTGCTGCGCACGTCGGAGCCGCCCTGCTTCTCGGTCATGCCCATGCCCAGGGTGATACCGGCTTTGTCGGCAATCGGCACATCGCGCGGATCATAGTGAGGTGCCGCCGCCTTGGCCGCCCATTCGGCCAGCGCCGGATACTGGCGCAGCACCGCCACCGCTGCATGCGTCATGGTCAGTGGACAGCTGGTACCGGCTTCGGCCTGATGATGCAGATAGCTCAATGCTGCCC
Organism: Stenotrophomonas maltophilia; assembly: GCA_050983615.1. Taxonomy (GTDB): domain Bacteria; phylum Pseudomonadota; class Gammaproteobacteria; order Xanthomonadales; family Xanthomonadaceae; genus Stenotrophomonas; species Stenotrophomonas maltophilia_AZ. The sequence continues at coordinate 3,144,813 of CP158958.1, forward strand.
GCGCCACATGCGCGCCGGGCCTGGCGTCATGCCAGGACAGGCCAGCCACGCCATGCTGCTTGGCCGTCTCCATCAACTGATGGTAAGCGGGATGAAACTCGACCACGTCGATGCGGTGGCCCTGTGCATCGTGAGTCCGCAGGCGCGGCCGGTCGCGGTTGGCATCGAAGCCCAGGCGGTACAGGCGGTCGCCGGCCATGCTGGCGTACTGCTGCAGCTGCGGGGCGAAGGCCGCGCCGCCTTCGCGCTGCACCGCGTCGGACAGCGCCACGTCGTCGGCCCACAGGTTTCTACCACCGAAAGATGGCGGTTGGTTGTCGACGTGATGCGTGTCGAATACGGACGGTTCGGACATGAGTACACGGACTCCTGACGGTTGCCTCCGATTCTGCCGGATCGCGCCGGTACCGGCTGTTCAGCCGCGCACACTTCATGATGCGCGCGTGGATACCGGTTCGCATCTTGTGCACGGCAACACCGCCACAGTGTGAACATGCCCGTACCCCGCGAACTCGACGACCTCGTGGTCCTGCGTCCGGAAGGTCTGTACTGCCCTGCCGGCGACTTCCATATCGACCCGTGGCGACCGGTGCCGCGCGCGGTCATCACCCATGGCCACGGCGATCATGCACGCAGCGGCATGGGCTTTTATCACTGCAGCACCGACAGCGTGCCGATCCTGCGCTGGCGGTTGGGCGAGGTGGCGCTGCAGGCACACGCCTATGGCGAATCGTTCACCCTTGGCCGCGTGAAGGTCTCTCTGCATCCGGCTGGCCATGTGCTGGGCTCGGCGCAGGTGCGAATCGACGACGGTACACAGGTATGGGTCGCATCCGGCGACTACAAGCGGCAACCCGATCCAACCTGCGCGCCGTTTGAAGTGGTGCGCTGCGATACGTTCATCACTGAGGCGACGTTCGCGCTGCCGATTTACCGCTGGCAGGACACCGGTGCGATTGCCGCCGACATCGTCGCCTGGCGGCAGGAGTGCGCGCAGCGCGGGGAGGCCGCCATACTGCTCTGCTATGCCCTGGGCAAGGCACAGCGCGTACTGGCCGAACTGTGGCCGCTGGACGACCAACCGGCATGGCTGCACGGAGCCATTGCCAATGGCGTGGAAGTATATCGCCAGGCTGGCGTGCGCATGCTCGCCACCGACACGGTGGCCGAACAGGGACGTACGCCGGATGCAGCCGGCCGCTTGATTCTTGCCCCGCCTTCGGCCGCCGGCACGACCTGGCTGCGCCGCTTCGGACGCCACCAGCTGGGCTTTGCTTCCGGCTGGATGCAGCTGCGTGGCAATCGGCGTCGACGCAACGTGGATCGGGGCTTTGTGGTCTCCGACCATGCCGACTGGCCGGCACTGCTGCAGACCATTGAACAGACCGGGGCGCAGCGGGTGATCGCCACGCATGGCAACACCGACGCGCTGGTACCGTTTCTGCGCGAGCGTGGCGTGGCGGCAGAGACGTTCCGTACTGATTTCGGGAATGAGGAATGAAGGCGTTTGCTGCGCTTTACCAACGACTGGACCGCAGCACCGCCACCCTGGACAAGCGTGCGGCACTGGTCGGCTACTTCCGAACGGCACACCCGCACGACGCGGCGTGGGCGTTGTATCTGCTGAGTGGCGGCAAGGTCGGCGGCGCACGTCGCCGGATCGCCTCCAGCACCGAGCTGCGCGCGTGGATCAGCGAAGCGTCAGGCCTGCCGCCGTGGCTGGTCAACGACAGCTACGACCAGGTGGGTGATCTGGCCGAAACCCTGACCCTGTTGTTGGACGACCCGACCCAGCCGGCGGCCGATCGTCCCCTGGCCGAGTGGATCGAGCAGCATCTGCTCAGTGTGGCCAACCAGTCCGAAGAGGTGCGCCGCGCGGCAGTGATGGCAGGCTGGACGCAGCTGCCAGCGCGGGAACGGTTCGTCTTCAACAAGCTGCTCACCGGTGCGCTGCGTGTGGGGGTGTCGCAACGACTCGTGCAGCAGGCCCTGGCCGAGCTTTCGGGGCTGGATATCGCGCGTATTGCCCAGCGCATGCTCGGCGACTGGGTACCTTCGCCCGGCCTGCTGTCGACGCTGCTGTCTGCAGAGGAACTGCCGCAGGACCGCCAACAACCTTACCCGTTCTTCCTGGCCTCGCCACTGGAAGTCTCTCCTGACAGCCTGGGCCCGGTGCAGGACTGGTTGCTGGAGTGGAAGTGGGATGGCATCCGCCTGCAGCTGCTCAAGCGCCAAGGCGAGGTGGCGCTGTGGTCGCGTGGCGAAGAACGCCTGGATGGGCGTTTTCCGGAGATTGAACAGGCCGCCATGGCCCTGCCCGATGGTACGGTGATCGACGGCGAGCTGCTGGCCTGGCGCGATGCCGAAACCCAACCGCTCCCCTTCACCGCCCTCCAGACCCGAATCCAGCGCCGCACGCCCGGCCCGAAGACGTTACGCGATACGCCCGTACGCGTGCTCGCTTACGACCTGCTGGAACTCGGCGGACAGGACCTGCGCACGCAACCGCTGCGACAGCGACGACAACATCTGGCGACCGTATTGGATGCGCTTCAGGACCCACGCATCGCGCTGTCGCCTGCTGTGGCTGCCGGCAGTTGGGAACATGCCGCCGCCCAGCGTGCCGAAGCCCGCGAGCGCGGCGTTGAAGGCTTGATGCTCAAGCGCGAAGACTCGGTTTACCAGAGCGGTCGCCGGCGCGGCGACTGGTGGAAGTGGAAAGTCGACCCGCTGACCATCGATGCCGTGCTGATCTACGCACAAGCCGGCCACGGACGTCGCAGCACGCTGTACACCGACTACACCTTTGCCGTTTGGGATGGCGACCGACTGGTCCCGGTGGCCAAGGCGTACTCGGGGCTGGACGACAAGGAAATCCTGGCGCTGGACCGCTGGATCCGGGCACACACGCTGGAACGCTTCGGACCGGTTCGCAGCGTGCCCGGCGAGCAGGTCTTCGAACTGGGCTTCGAGGCGGTCAATCACAGCAGCCGGCACAAATCCGGCATCGCCGTGCGCTTTCCGCGCATCCTGCGCTGGAGACAGGACAAACCGGCGCGCGAGGCGGACACCCTGGCGCAGCTGCAGGCGCTCGCGCGGTGACACGTCGAGAGGCATTGGCACGCCTGCGTGCCTGGTTCGAACGGCGCGGGTGGAAGCCATTGCCATTCCAACAGACCGTGTGGCGGCATTACCTGGCCGGTGAATCGGGACTGCTGCACACGCCTACGGGCAGCGGCAAGACGTTGGCCATGTTCGGTGGGCCGTTGCTGCAGGGTTTGATGGAACTCACGAGCAACGGCCATCTCACCGCCAACGGTCGTGAGCTACCCGCCAGTGGGCGCGGCCGCAAGCCGGTGCCGGTGCTGCGGGTGCTGTGGATCACGCCGCTGCGCGCGCTGGCCAGCGATACCGCACGTGCTTTGCGTGAACCGCTGGCCGAGCTTGGCCTTGACTGGCAGGTGGGATTGCGCACCGGCGATGCCAGCGCGCGCGACAAGCGCCTGGCGCGGGAAGGACGCGTCGATGTGCTGGTCACCACGCCGGAGTCGTTGGCGCTGCTGCTCAGCTACCCGGACACAGCGGCGCATCTGCGACAGTTGCGCTGCGTGGTGGTGGACGAGTGGCACGAGCTGCTGGGCAACAAGCGCGGCGTGCTGCTGCAGTTGAATCTGCAGCGACTGCGCGATGCGCTGCCGAACCTTAGAGTGTGGGGGCTGTCGGCCACCCTGGGCAATCTGGAACAGGCACGGCAGGTGTTGCTGCCCGATCTCCCCGACGCACCGCTGGTTGGCGGCGCACGCCCGCGTCCGGTGACGGTGGAAACACTGCTGCCGGCCCAGGGGGAACGGTTTCCCTGGGCTGGGCACCTTGGGCTGGGCCAGCTGCAACGGGTCCAGCAGCGCCTGTTCGACGTGGGCACCAGCCTGCTGTTCACCAACACGCGGGCACAGGCCGAACTGTGGCACCAGGCACTGGCTGCGGTGTGGCCGGAATCCCAGGACACCCTGGCGCTGCACCACGGTTCTCTGGACCCGGCCGTGCGACGCACCGTGGAGCAAGGCCTGCGTGATGGAAAGCTGCGCTGCGTGGTCGCGACCTCCAGCCTGGACCTGGGTGTCGACTTTCCCGCCGTGGACCAGGTACTGCAGGTGGGCAGCCCCAAGGGCATCGCCCGGCTCGTGCAACGTGCCGGCCGCGCCCGCCATCGGCCCGGCCAATCGGGTCACATCGTCTGTGTCCCCACGCATGCCCTGGAAGCCGCAGAGTACGCGGCAGCGCGGCGCGCGCTGGCCGAAGGCGTGATCGAAGCCCGCCACCCGCTGCAGCTGTCGCTGGACGTGCTCGCCCAGCATTGTGTGAGCTGCGCGCTGGGCGGCGGCTTCCAGGCCGACGCCTTGCTTGCGCAGGTACGGCGCACCCACGCCTTTGCGGCGCTGGACGACGCGCACTGGCAGGGTGTGTTGGACTTCATTGTGCAGGGCGGGCAGGCGCTGGCGCAGTATCCCGACTTCCACAAGGTGGTGCGCGACGGCGACGGGGTGTATCGCGTGCATGATCGACGCGTGGCGCTGCGCCACCGTCTGTCCATCGGCACCATCACCAGCGATGGCAGCGTGCAGGTACAGTTCCTGCGTGGCGGACGATTGGGTGCGGTGGAAGAGCAGTTCATCAGCCGGCTGCGTCCCGGCGACCATTTCCAGTTCGGTGGCCGCCTGCTGGAGCTGGTGCGACTTGAGCAGCTGACCGCTTACGTGCGTCTGGCGCGCACCGGCAACGGCGTGGTGCCGCGCTGGCAGGGCGGTCGCCTGCCCATGTCCGCTGCATTGGGCCAGGAAATGGAGGCGGTGCTGGCCGCGGCACCCACCTGTGCGGAGATGCGCTGGCTGGCACCGCTGCTGCAGCTGCAGGCAAGGCTTTCGGCATTGCCGGGTCCTGGCCGCCTGCTGATGGAAGTGGTGCGGCGGCGTGAGGGGCAGTTCGTGTTCGTGTATCCCTTTGCAGGTCGGCAGGTCCACGAAGGCATGGCCGCGCTGATGGCGCTGCGCTGGACGCGCGAACAGGCCAACACCTTTGGCTTCGCTGCCGCCGATCATGGTTTCGTGCTGGCACCGGCGGTGCCGATGCCCGTGGACGCACCGCTGCTGCGCCGCCTGCTGGAAGCAGATGGGCTGCTGGAGGACCTGCACGCAAGCGTCAATCTGGGCGAGCTGGCGCGCCGCCAGTTCCGCGACATCGCACGGGTGTCCGGACTGCTGATTCCCGCACTGCCGGGACGGACGCCGCGCAGCCTGCGCCAGCTGCAGGCATCGGCAGGGCTGCTGTACGACGTCTTGCGCGAGCACGACCCGGGCCACATTCTGCTGGGCCTGGCTGAACGCGAGGTGTTGACCAACCAGCTGGATGTGGCCTCACTGGCGCATGCGCTGCGGCGCTGCCAGACGCGTACGCTGGACCTGCAGCAGCCGGCCACACTGGGACCGCTGTCGTTCCCTTTGTGGGCCGAGCGCCTGCGCGGGCAGGTCAGCAACGAAGACTGGAAAACCCGCGTGAAACGTGCGGCGGCGCAGCTGGAGACACGTCATGGGCACTGAGCTTGAAGTGACACTTGCGGGCGAGACGATGCAGTTGCTCGGCAAACGCGCCATGTACTGGCCCGCACGCCGGGTGTTGATGATTGCCGACCTGCACCTGGGCAAGGCGGACGTGTTCCGCCGTGCCGGCATCGGATTGCCGGTCGGAGGCACGGGGCAGGACATCGCCCGGCTCACGGACCTGGTGACCGGACGAGCGGTTGAAACCCTGTACATCCTGGGCGATGTACTGCATGGGCCGGCACATCGTGCGGCCTGGTACCGGCAGTGGCAGGCCTGGCGGGAGCAGCATGCGGGGCTTCGCATTGCGGCGCTGGCGGGCAATCACGACCGCGTGCTGCCGAAGGCTGACCTCGGCATGGAACTGCTGGGCATGCAGGTGCATGAAGGGCCATTCGTGCTGCGGCATGATCCACAGCCTCACCCATCGCGACACGTGTTGTGCGGGCATCTGCACCCGTTGGCGAAATTGCCTGGGATGCAGCGACGCTGGCCCGCGTTCTGGTTACGCGAGCGAGTGACGGTACTGCCGGCGTTTTCGCAGTTCACCGCAGGCATTGCGCCGGTGCTGGCATCTGGCGAACAACTGGTAGCGTGCGTCGAGGACGAAGCCATCGCCCTGCCGACAGGACGATAGAGCCACGCAGCGCGTGGCCCTAGGCGGCAGAGGGCATCAGCAGAATCTCCGGAGCGTCCGGATTCGGCACTGCGGGACGGCTGCGGATCTCATCCAGCATGGTCTGGGCCGCGCTGCGGATGCGCCGATGATGCTCGGCGGCAGCATGCGTGATCAGGCTGGTGACATGGAACTCGAATACATCCTCCATCACGTCAGGCTGATCTTCGTGCAGCATCTGCAGCAGGCCGCGCAGCTTGCGGATTTCACTGTCGAGCACGTCAGCCGGGAACAACATGTCTCACTCCTACGGGATGCGTTGACGTATTTGTCCCATATTGACAGTGAGTTCACCGTCAAACCCGTGCCGTGCGGCCTTCACACACGGCATGATCTTTGCGCATGAGCAGATGAACGATGCTGTTCAGCCATCTGATTGCGAAGACATTGCATCGATGAACCCGGGCGACAACGCCCATTTGCCCCACCAGCCGAGCTGCGTGCCGCTGAGCACACGCAGCATGTGACCGCGCCCGCCCGGCAGCCGGCCCATCGGGCCGAACAGCACATCACGCGCACGTGCAACGGTGTCGCGATCAGACTGGAAGAGCGGCGTCAGCCAGCGACTCCAGAACTGATAGATCGCCACGTGCGCCTTGCGCCGGGCCTGGTACGCCAGCAGCGCGGCGTCAACGTCGGCGTGTGCGCGCAGCGCATCACGCAGCGCAACCGCGTCGAGCAGTGCCATGTTCACCCCCTGCCCCAACTGCGGGCTCATCGCGTGCGCAGCGTCGCCGGCCAGCACCAGTCGCTGGTGGTGCCAACGGTGCATCACCGCATCGCGGTAACCGGCGCGGGCCAGCTGGCCGGCATCTGTAAGTGCACACAAGCGCGCGTGTGCCTGCGGCCACAGGCTGGCGACTTCTTCCAGCCAGCGTGGCAGGCCGTCCTGCTCCCATTGCGCGAACTGCGTGCGCGGCAGGCTCCAGAAAAAGCTGAGCCGGGGGGTATCGTCGCCCGGCCGGGTGCCCACAGGCAGCATGCCGATCATCTTGCGCGCGGCGACATAGCGCTGACGCAGTTCATCCAGGTGCGGCCAATCTTCACACGGCAGCAGGCACCACAGCGCGCCCCACGGGTACTCGCGGTCCAGCCGCGCACCCTGTACCGAAGCGCGCAGCGTGGACGCCGCGCCATCGGCTGCGATCACCAGATCGTAGGGGCCATGCCAATGCCCATGGGCGTCGCGCAGGCGGCCGCGCCCGGTGTCCACTTCGACGATGGGGGTGCCGACCTGCAGGTTCTGTGGATACTCCCAGGCCTGCGCCAGCAGCGAGAACAACGCGCCGCGCTGCATGCCGATGCCATGCAGGTGCGGATGCAGCCCGTCATAGCGCATATCCATCACCGCGCGGCCACAGGGCGTTTCTCCATAAAGGCGGCGCACGGCGGCACCATGCTGCAGCACCTGCGGCAGCAGGTCCATCTGCCACAGCACGTCCAAACCACTCGGTTGCAGCAGGAAGCCCGCCCCGACCGGCCCGGGAGACGGCGCGCGTTCGAAGACGTGGACATGGTGATCGTCGCGTGAAAGAAGGACCGAAAGCGTCTGGCCTGCGGTGCCGTAACCAATGATGGCGATGCTGCGTTGCTGCATGGGACGTCCTGTCAAAAAAAACCCCGCCGAAGCGGGGTTCTCAACGCACCGGCGAGTGGATTACTCGACCGGCGTGATGTTGGAGGCCTGGGCACCCTTCGGGCCCTGGGTCACGTCGTAAGAGACGCGCTGACCTTCCTGCAGGCTGCGGAAGCCCTTCGAATTGATAGCGGAGAAGTGCGCGAAAACGTCGGCGCTGCCGTCCTCCGGAGAAATAAAGCCAAATCCCTTGGCGTCGTTGAACCACTTGACGGTACCGTTCGGCATGGTAGTGCGAGACCTTCTTCAATGAATGGGTGGTGTACGCTCAACCAGCGCACTCGCGGAGTATGCAAAGCTTGTTACGCAATGACAATCACCCGCGTGCCAATTCGCCAATCAGTTCCGGCAATCCGGCCGATGCAGCGTCCACATTGGCCAGTACTTCGGCCATGGTGATTTCCTCTCCCGTGCCGCAACCGGCCGCCCAGTTGGCCACAATCGCCAGGCAGGCATAGTCCAGCCCCAGCTCGCGCGCCAGGCCTGCTTCGGGCATGCCGGTCATGCCGACCAGGTCGCAGCCGTCGCGGCGCATGCGTGCAATCTCGGCGTTGGTCTCCAGCCGCGGCCCCTGTGTTGCGCCGTAGCAGCCACCGTCGTGCAGGCGCACGCCGGTGACCTTGGCCGCCGCCAGCACCTTGCTGCGCAAAAGCGGGGTGTAGGGGTGACCGAAGTCGACATGCAGCACTTCGCTGCCCGGTTCTTCGCTGAGCGTGGAAATGCGGCCCCAGGTGTAGTCGATCAACTGATCCGGGCACGCCAGCACGCGTGGTCCGAAGTGTTCGGTGATGCCGCCGACCGTGTTGAGCGCCAGCACGCGCCTTGCACCGATTTGTTGCAACGCAGCAAGATTGGCGCGGTAGTTGATCTTGTGCGGCGGCAGCGAATGACCTTCGCCATGCCGGGCCAGAAACGCCACCCGCTGGCCCAGCAGCATGCCGACCCGGACCGGACCGGACGGGGTGCCGTAGCGGGTCTCCACGGTGTGGCTGGTGACATCATCCAGCTGGGCCAGTTTGTAGACGCCGGTGCCGCCGATGACGGCCAGAGAAATCGCTTCCATCATTCCTTCATCGCGTAGATGGCCGGCACGCAACGCAGTGCTTCATTGACGTCCATGCCAAAGCCGAACACATAGCGGTCCGGCAGTTCGACACCGGCGTAGTCGGCCTTGACGTCCGGCAGCGCGCGGTCGTGCTTCTTGACCGTCAGTGCGGCAATGCGCACGTCGGTTGCGCCCTGCTCCAGACACCAGGTGCGCACGCCCTGCAGCGTGAAACCTTCATCGAGGATGTCGTCCACCAGCAGCACGCGGCGGCCGAACAGCGAGGTGGCCGGCTTGTGCTTCCAGACCAGCTCGCCGCCGGTGGTTTCACCCCTGTAGCGGGTGGCATGCAGGTAATCGAACTGCACGTCCTGGCCGCGCGCGCCCAGCTCCAGCGCCAACTGGCCGGCAAAAGGCAGCGCACCGTGCATGATCGACAGGAACAGCGGCACCTCGCCCTTGTAGTCAGCCGCAATGGCATCGGCGATGGAGCCGATGGCTTTGTCGATGGTGGGGCGGTCAACCAGCAGGTCGGCCTGGGCCAGCGCCTGGGAAATGGTGAGGGTGGGCATCAGACGGTTCTTCCAAGGGTTTCAAGCAAACGGGATTGGGTGCTGCCATGACGGGCATCGGCCAACAGGCCATCCCAGCCAAGGCCGCCACGGCCGATCAGGCCGAGCAACGCAGCGGTATTGAGAGTACGGCCCTGCACAGCCTGCAGGGCGTCGTCGACCAGTTCGGGGTGGCAGACCAGCACGACGTCGCAGCCGGCATCCAGGTGCGCATGCACGCGGGCGGTCACGCCGCCAGCCGAGAACGACGCGGCCATGCCGATGTCGTCGGAGAACACCACGCCACGGAAGCCCATCTGCTCGCGCAGGATCTGCTGGATCCAGCGCGGCGAATAGCCGGCCGGTTCTGGAGCGACCTGCGGGTAGACCACGTGGGCCATCATCACCGCGTCGGCCCCGGCGTCGATGCCGGAAGCAAAGGGAATCAGGTCCAGCGCACGCAGTTCATCCAGCGAACGCGGATCGCTGGCGTTGTCGACGTGGGTATCTTCGAGCACGGTGCCGTGGCCCGGGAAATGCTTCAGGGTGGCGGCCATGCCGACGCTGTGCATGCCGCGCACATAGGCGCGGGTGAAGGCGGCAACCACCTGCGGGTCGGCGCTGAAAGCGCGATCCCCAATGGCGCGGTTGCCGCGGCCGAGGTCGACCACCGGGGCAAAGCTCAGGTCCACGCCACTGGCCCGCACCTCACTGGCCATCAGCCAGGCGTGCTGCTCGGCCAGGGCCAGCGCAGCGTCCGGGTCCTGTGCATACAGGGCATCGAATCCCTGCAGTGGCGGCAGCGCCGAATAGCCTTCGCGGAAGCGCTGCACGCGGCCACCTTCCTGGTCCACGCAGATCAGCAGAGGACGCGGCGCGGCGGCGCGCAGGGCGGCCGACAGTTCAGCCACCTGCTGGCGCGAAGCAAAGTTGCGCTTGAACAGGATGACGCCTGCCACGGCGTCGTGCTGCAGCCAATCGCGTTCCTGGGCAGTGAGTTCGGTCCCGGCAACGCCGATCACGAGCATGGATGGTTCTCCGAAACGGGGCACCTTGATGGCGCACTGCCGCATTGTACGCGTCATCGCAGGCGCGCTGCCGCCCCCTGACTCAGGGGGCTCCCTCCTGCAGGCGCAGAAAGGGGCCGCCGGGCTCAGCGTTCGGCGTCAGGCCAGTGGCTGTACGGACGCGCGGCCAGGGCCAGGTTGTAGTAACGGACCTCGTTGGTGACCTCCACCCCCACCCATTCAGGCAGGTCGACGGCCTGATCTGCCTGCTCAAGTTCCACTTCGGCGACCACCAGGCCGGCGTTGTCGCCCAGGAACTCGTCCACTTCCCACAACAGGCCGCCGTGGCGGACCAGATGGCGACGCTTGTCGATCAGCCCACCCACGCACAACGCCAGCAGCGCGCGCGCCTCGTCGACCGGAATCGGGTAGTCGAACTCCTGCCGGGTGTGTCCGATCTCGCGGGACTTGAGGTTGAGGAACGCCTGCCCGCCCTGGATGCGGACCCGCACCGACGCCTTCTGTGCCCCACTATCGAGCGAGGCGGCGTCGTTGAGATAGCCCTGGGCCATGGGGATCACCTCGTGCGCCTGGTGGCGCCAGGCGTCGGAGGTCACCCGGTACTTGCGCTCAATTTCCAGGGGCATCAGCGGCGCTCGAAGACAGCGATGCTTTCAACATGCGCCGTGTGCGGGAACATGTCCATGGCCCCGGCGCTGACCAGGGTGAAGCCCTGCTCGTTGACCAGGTAGCCGGCATCACGGGCCAGCGAGCCCGGGTGGCAGCTGACGTACACGATGCGTTTGAACTGCTTCAACGGCAACTGCTGCAGCACTTCGATCGCCCCCGAGCGCGGCGGGTCCAGCAACAGCTTGTCGAAGCCCTGCCGCATCCAGCCGGCCTGGCGCTGGTCCTGGGTCAGGTCGGCGGCGAAGAACTGCGCGTTGGACAGGCCATTACGTTCGGCGTTCTCCTTCGCCCGCGCCACCAGTCCAGCCTCGCCTTCCACGCCCACCACCTCGCGCACGGTACGTGCCAGCGGCAGGGTGAAGTTGCCCAGTCCGCAGAACAGGTCCAGCACGCGCTCATCGGGACCGGCATCGAGCAGATCCAGCGCCAGCTGGATCATCTTCACGTTGAGCTTGGCGTTGACCTGGATGAAATCCAGCGGCCGGAACGCCAGTTCGACGTTCCACGGCTCCAGCCTGAACGACAGCGGTGCCTCGGCCGGCCACAGCGGATGCACCGACTCCACCCCGCCCGGCTGCAGCGAAATGGCGAAGCCGTGCTCCTGGCCAAACGCGCTCCAGGCGGCACGATCGCTGTCGCTGAGCGGCTGCATGTGACGGATGGTCAGCATGACCGCCTGGTCGCCGGCGATGAACTCGATCTGCGGGATATCGCGCTTGCCGTCCAGGGTCTCGATGAACGCCGACAGCGCCGAGACCTTGGTCCCCACCTCCGGGATCACGGTCAGGCACTGGCTGAGGTCCGCGACGAAGCGCGGGTCCTGTTCGCGGAACCCGACCAGGGTCTTGTCCTTCTTCTCCACCCGGCGCACCGAGAAACGGCCCTTGCGACGATAGCCCCAGCTTTCGCCCACCAGTGGCGGCAGCATTGTGCCGGGAGCGACATGACCGATGCGGGTCAGGTTGTCCATCAGTACCCGCTGCTTGGCCACGATCTGCTGTGATTCCTCCAGGTGCTGCAGCACGCAGCCGGCGCACACGCCGAAATGCGGACAGCGCGGCTCAACCCGCTGTGGCGAGGGCTGCATGACTTCCACAGTGCGCGCCTCGTCGAAATGACGGTTACGGGCGGTCGGCTCGGCGCGGACGACTTCGCCGGGCAGCGCGCCGGTGATGAAGGTAACCTTGCCACCCTCCCCTTCACGGCGGGCCACGCCACGGCCATCGTGGCTCAGGTCTAGGATGTCGGTCTGGAACGGGGTACGGTCAAGGCGGGAGCGGGATCGGGCCACGTGGCAACAGGCTGCGGGCAAAAGGGTGCGTATTGTCGCAGATACCGCCGCCGGGTTTGCCCGCCTGGCACGCAGACCGCTTGCACACCACGACATCATGTTTAATATGGCCCCAGCTGACATGGAGGCAGCCGTTATGCAGATGACCCCCCGGGGGTCCCTACCCCGCTTGCTGCTCGTCGAGGACGACACCATCAGCCGTGGCTTTTTCAAAGCCGCGCTGGAAGCCCTTCCTGCCGAAGTGGACACTGCCGACTCACTTGCCAGCGCCATGGATCGCGGCTGCGCGGCCCGTCACGACCTGTGGCTGATCGACGTGAACCTCCCCGACGGCAATGGCAGCGAGCTTCTGCAGCAGCTGCGCCGCAGCCGTCCGGACACCCCTGCCCTGGCCCATACCGCCGATGCGGACACCAGCATCCATGCGCGTCTGCGCGATGCCGGCTTCCGCGAGACGCTGGTCAAACCACTCACGGGCGAACAACTGCTACAGGCGGTGCGACGCGCACTCGCCAACAGTTCCGGGATGAATGCGACATCCGCAGCGGATCCCGAAGGCGAACGCGAGGATTGGGATGAGATCACCGCCCTGGCCGCGCTGAACGGGCAGCGCCATCATCTGGTTGCACTGCGTGAACTGTTCCTGGCAGAGCTGCCCGGCGTGCGTGATGCCGTGGCCCAGGCGGTACAGCAGCATGACGAACCGGCGCTGCGTGGACAGTTGCACCGGCTGCAGGCCAGCTGTGGGTTCGTTGGCGCAGCACGGTTGGCGCGGGCGGTGCGGCAACTGCACCAGGCACCCGAATCGATCGGCGCGCAGACGCAGTTCCGTGCGGCGGTGGAGTCGTTGTTGCATTGAGGGTGCGTTGGACACGCATGGCGTGTCCCTACAGGTCGCCCGACCAAACGGCACGGGCGTTCCCGACCCGAGCGACCCAGGATCGTAGTGACACGCCATGCGTGTCAAAACCATGATCCTGCCCACGTACATGGGCCGTGCATGTCAAAGCCATGCCCCTGTGCACGGACATACGCCACGCATGCGCGTCCGTGGATCAGCGCCGGCGGGAGAGCTCTTCCAGCATTTCCCAGGATTTCAATCCGCGCCCGCCCAGGTGGTGCAGCAGCACCGTGCGCATCGGCCTTCTCAGGCTTGCCAGATCCTCAGTGCCCGGCATCTCATCTGCCGCCAGCGCCAGCAGCGCGCTGCCGGTGGCGGTGCCCCGCCGCGCATCCGAACCGCGCTCGCTGAGCAGGCGGCGCGGCCCTTCCAGCGGGTCCAGCTCATAGCGGGCCGCCGGGTCGATCGCCTCGTCATCACTGCCGTGGGCCAGGTCGAAGCCAAACCCCAGCGCCTCCAACAGATCCCGCTCGAAACGCCGCAGGGTCCACGCCAGTGGCTCAGACTGCGCGAGACGCTGCCGAACCGCGCCATAAGCGTCATACAGCTCGGGCACCGGATCCTGGCGCGGAGCCAGCCGCAGCAGCAGTTCGTTGACATAGAAACCGGCCAACATCGCGTCACCGGTCAAGCGCGGCGCGGCATCCAGCGCTTCGGCCTGGCGCAGCTGGGCCAGCTCGCCGCGTTGCACGGCGCTGAGCCGGATCCACTGCAGCGGCTGCAAGGCAGCGCGCAGTGCCTGGCTGCGTGGGCTGCTGACGCCACGCGCCAGCAGCCCCAGTCGTCCGTGCTGTTCGGTCAGAACCTCCACCAGCAGGCTGGTCTCGCGCCAGGCCCGGGCGTGCAGGACGAAAGCCGGTTCGTCATCGATACGCATCGCTCAGCCGCTGTGCCAAGGGCGCGCCGCACGGTGCAGGCGCGCCGGTCAGGATCATTCGTAACCGAACGCCTTCAGCGCGGCTTCGTCGTCAGACCAGCCTTCGCGCACGCGCACCCAGGTTTCCAGGAATACCTTGGCCCCGAACAGCCGCTCCATCTGCAGGCGGGATTTGGCCCCGATCTCCTTCAGGCGGGCCCCGCCCTTGCCGATCACGATGGCCTTCTGGCCTTCGCGCTCGACCCAGATGACCGCGCCGATACGCAGCAGGTTGCCGTCTTCGGCAAAGCGCTCGATTTCCACCGTGGTCGCATAGGGCAGCTCTTCGCCCAGCTGGCGCATGAGCTGTTCGCGCACCAGTTCGCCGGCCAGGAAGCGCTGGCTGCGGTCCGTGATTTCGTCTTCGCCGAACATCGGCGGGGCTTCGGGGAGCAGTTTGAGCAGGTCGCGCACCAGCGCTTCCAGACCATTACGCTTCTGGGCCGAGATCGGATGGACCGCGGCGAACGTGCGGCCCTCGGTGATCTGCTGCAGGAACGGCAGCAGTGCGCCCTTGTCCTTCATCCGATCCACCTTGTTGACCACCAGCACCACCGGGATGCCGGCATCGCTGAGCACGTTGAAAGCCAGGGTGTCTTCTTCATCCCAACGGCCGGCCTCGATCACCAGCATGCCCGCGTCGACGCCCTCGAGCGAGCCGCGCGCGGCGCGGTTCATCACCCGGTTCATGGCGCGCTTCTGCACCTTGTGCAGGCCGGGGGTATCCACCAGCACGATCTGGCCTTCCGGGTAGCTGGCAATGCCGAGCAGCCGGTGGCGGGTGGTCTGCGGCCGGTTGGAGACAATGCTGATCTTGGCCCCGACCAAGGCATTGGTCAGCGTGGATTTGCCGACGTTGGGGCGGCCGATGACGGCAACGCTGCCGCAATGATGGGAGGATGCTTCGCTCACTTGGAATCCAGTTGCTCGAGGGCGGCAGCAGCCGCCTGTTGTTCGGCCAGTCGTCGCGAGGCCCCTTCGCCTTCGGTGCTGACAGCGGGTTCGGTTACGCCACAGCGTACCCGGAAGGTCTTGGCGTGGTCGTCACCCGACTCTGACACCAGTTCGTACTGCGGCAGAGCCTTCTGCCGGGCCTGCAGCCATTCCTGCAGACGGGTCTTGGGGTCCTTTTCCGGCCGGCCGGTGGCCGGCAGGGCTTCCATCGATGCGCTGAACCACGGCAGCACCACCGCCTGGCAGGCGGCGAAGCCGGCGTCCAGGTAAATGGCGGCCACCACGGCCTCCAGTGCGTCGGCCAGGATTGAATCGCGACGATGCCCGCCGGACTTCATTTCGCCCGGCCCCAGGGTCAGCCGCTCGCCCAGTTCCAGGCTGCGTGCAATGACCGCCAGTGCGCCTTCACGCACCAGCTCGGCACGGGCACGGGTCAGCGCGCCCTCGTCGGCCTTGGGCCAGCGCTGGTACAGGGCCTGCGCCACCATCATGTTGACGATGCTGTCGCCGAGGAACTCCAGCCGCTCGTTGTTCGGCGTTCCGGCGCTGCGATGCGTCAGGGCCTGCTGCAGCAGGCCCGGATCGTTGAAAGCGTGACCAATGCGGTCACCACGTTGGAAGGTGTTATTGGGCACCGCTGAATGTCAGTTCCTGATTGGTTTCAAACTTGCCGACCACGTCCAGATTGCCCACCAGCGGGCGGCGCACTTCGTAATTGACGATCATGTCCCAGCCGCCGTTGATGCGCTTCATCTTCACGTTCTCCGGCTTCACGTTCTCGGAGTAGTTGATGTAGAGGCGGCGGAAGAACATCTGCTGCACCTGGCCGGGCTCCATGCCCGCCACGCCCGGCTCCTGCGCGACGCCCTTGAGCGCGGCCTTGACCGAGTAATATTCCTGGTACATCGGGAACAGCTTCATCGCGATGTACAGGCCGAAGCCGACCACGATGGCCACCACCAGGAACGAGGTCAGGGTCATGCCACGCTGCGTTTTCATCGTCTTCATTGCGTTCTCCCCAGATACGCGTAGGTAATGAATCAGTTGATCCCGGTGCCGATCCGCGACGGTTCGAAACCGTCCTTGCAGAACCAGCCCGAGCAGTTCAGCCAGATCAGGAACGCCTTGCCGCGGAGATTCTCCTCCGGCAGCAGGCCCCAGAAGCGGCCGTCATCGCTGTTGTCACGGTTGTCGCCCATCACCAGATACTTGCCCGGTGGCACGGTCCACTGGCCTTCACCCCGGGGGTAGTCGGTCTCCAACACGGTGTGGGTACGGCCCGGCAGCTGCTCGACCAGCAGCGTGGCACCTTCGGCCTGCCCACGGTGGCCAGCATACAGCCCCTTGTTCTCGTACTTCACCGGTTCGCCATTCAGCACCAGGGAATCCCCCTGGAACACCACCTCGTCGCCCGGCACGCCGATCACGCGCTTGATGAAGTTCTCGCCCTTGTTCGGGTCGGTGTCGGAATGGCCCGGGAAGTGGAACACGACCACGTCGCCGCGGGCAGGCTCGCCCACCGGCACGACCTTGGCGTTGTTCAGCGGCAGGCGCAGCCCGTAGGCGAACTTGTTGACCAGGATGAAGTCACCGATCAGCAGGTTGGGCATCATCGAACTGGACGGAATCTTGTACGGCTCTGCAATGAAGCTGCGCACCACCAGCACGATGGCCAGCACCGGGAAGAACGCCCGCGAATAGTCCACCAGCACCGGTTCGGAATCCAGCAGGCCGGCACGTGCGGCGCGGCGCTTGGCGAAGTACAGCTTGTCGGCCAGCAGGATCAGGCCGGACGACAGGGTCAGCACGACCAGAAGGATTTCAAACAGTTTCATGCGGTGTCCTTGGGAACGGGTACGGCGGCGCGGAGTACGGGCTTACTTGTCCATCTGCAGCACGGCAAGGAAGGCTTCCTGCGGAATCTCCACCCGGCCCACCTGCTTCATGCGCTTCTTGCCTTCCTTCTGCTTCTCCAACAGCTTCTTCTTGCGCGAAACGTCGCCACCATAGCACTTGGCCAACACGTTCTTGCGCATCGCCTTGACCGTGGTGCGGGCGATGATCTGCGAGCCGACCGCGGCCTGGATGGCCACGTCGAACATCTGCCGCGGAATGAGGTCCTTCATCTTCTCGCACAGCTCGCGACCACGACGGTCGGCATGGCTGCGGTGCACGATCAGCGACAGGGCATCGACCTTGTCGCCGTTGATCAGCACGTCTACCCGCACGAACGGGCCGGCATCGAAACGCACGAAGTGGTAGTCCAGCGAGGCATAGCCGCGGCTGACTGACTTGAGCTTGTCGAAGAAGTCCAGCACCACCTCGGCCATCGGCAGCTCGTAGCTGATCTGCACCTGGCTGCCCAGGTAGTTGATGCCGATCTGGCTGCCGCGCTTTTCCTCGCACAGTTTGATGATGTTGCCGATGTACTCCTCGGGAGTGAGCACGTTGGCGCGGATGATCGGCTCGCGGATTTCCTCGACCATGTTCACCGGCGGCAGCTTGGCCGGGTTGTCCATGTTGACGATCGAGCCGTCAGTCTTGAGCACTTCGTAGACCACGGTCGGCGCGGTGCTGATCAGGTCAAGGTTGTATTCGCGCTCCAGGCGCTCCTGCACGATTTCCATGTGCAGCATGCCGAGGAAGCCGCAGCGGAAGCCGAAGCCCATGGCCTCGGAGCTTTCCGGCTCGAAACGCAGCGCAGCGTCGTTCAGGCGCAGTTTGTCCAGTGCCTCGCGCAGGTCCGGGTAATCTTCCGCATCGACCGGGAACAGGCCGGCGAACACGCGCGGCTGCATTTCCTGGAAGCCCGGCAGCGGCTTCGGAGCCGGGTCGCCAGCCAGGGTCAGCGTGTCGCCCACCGGCGCACCGTGCACGTCCTTGATGCTGGCCGTCACCCAGCCCACCTCGCCCGCGCGCAGGGCCGGCAGCACCTTGCGCTTGGGGGTGAACACGCCGACGTTGTCGACCTGGTGGTTGCGGCCGGTGGACATCACCTGCAGCTTGTCGCCGGGCTTGATTTCGCCCTGCATCACACGCACCAGCGAGACCACGCCCAGGTAATTGTCGAACCACGAGTCGATGATCAGCGCCTGCAGCTTCTCGGTATCGCGCGGCTGCGGCGGCGGAATGCGGTGCACGATGGCTTCCAGCACGTCCTGCACGTTCAGGCCGGTCTTGGCACTGACCGGCACCGCGTCGCTGGCGTCGATGCCGATCACGGCTTCGATCTCGCCCTTGGCACGGTCGATGTCGGCGGTGGGCAGATCGATCTTGTTGATCACCGGCACCACTTCCAGGCCCTGCTCCACCGCGGTGTAGCAGTTGGCGACCGACTGCGCTTCCACGCCCTGGGCCGCATCGACCACCAGCAGCGCCCCTTCACAGGCCGCCAGCGAGCGGCTGACTTCATAGGAGAAGTCGACGTGCCCGGGGGTATCGATGAAGTTCAGGTGGTAGGTCTGCCCATCTTTGGCGACATACGGCAGCGACACTGACTGGGCCTTGATGGTGATGCCGCGCTCACGCTCGATCGGATTGGAGTCGAGCACCTGCGCCTCCATCTCGCGGGCCTGGAGGCCGCCACAGAGCTGGATGATGCGGTCGGCCAGCGTGGACTTGCCGTGGTCGACGTGGGCGATGATGGAGAAGTTGCGGATGTTCCGCATCGAATCAGAGGACATAGGTGGCGGCGCGGCGCGTCGTCAGGATAACGGTGCATTATCGCATGAGCAGCCCGGTCCGGCGCGTCCGGCGGCCGCCGAACGCCGCTACCGGCTGGCGGACACGACCGGGCCCGCCGAAGCGGGCCCGGGAAACAACGCTACACCAAGGCTTACGGGGCAATCCGGATCGGCACGAAGGAGGTATTTCCTCCCAGGCGGATCAGCAGCATCACCACGTCGCCCTTGCCGTAACCGGCCAGGGCCTTGTTCAGGGCGGCCACACTGCCGACCGGGGTGCGCCCGACCTGCAGGATGGTCATCCCCGGGCGTAGGCCGGCCTCGCGGGCCGACTGGCCGGTGACCCTGGTGATGCTCACGCCTTCGCCGACGTCCAGCTGGTTCCGCTTGCGCTGATCGGCGGTCAGGTCCATGACGTCCAGGCCCAGCAGGGCATTCGCCCCGGCCTGCGGCTTGGCGGCTTCGGCCCCGGCGTTGGCGGTTTCGCCACGGGCGGCGTCTTCGGCCAGCTCGGTGAGGGTGGCAGTCAGTTCGCGCTCCTTGCCGTCGCGCAGTACCACCAGCCGCACCTTGCTGCCCGGCGGCAGCGCACCGATCAACGGCGGCAGGTCGCTGAAGGTGTTCACAGCAGTACCGTTCACCGAGCGGATCACGTCACCGACTTCCAGCCCTGCCTTGGCAGCGGCGCTGCCGGGCACCAGTTCATTGACGAGCGCACCCCGGCTGTCAGGCAGCTTGAAGCCCTGTGCCACGTCGCCGGTGATGGCCCCGACAATCGCGCCCAGCTGGCCACGACTCACCCGGCCGGTCTTCTTGATCTGCTCGACCGCGCCCATCGCAAGGTCGATCGGGATGGCGAAGCTGATCCCCATGTAGCCACCCGAGGCGGAGAAGATCTGCGAGTTGATGCCGACCACCTCACCGCGGGTATTGAGCAGCGGCCCGCCCGAATTGCCTTGGTTGATCGCCACGTCGGTCTGGATGAACGGCACGTAGCGCTGGTCCTGACCGCCGGTACTGCGACCGACCGCGCTGACCACGCCAGCGGTGACCGAGTTGTCCAGCCCGAATGGCGAGCCGATCGCCACCACCCACTGGCCGGGCTTCAGCGTATTGGAGTCGCCCACGCGTACAGTCGGCAGGTTCTTGCCCTCGATCTTCAACAGAGCCACGTCGTACTGCTGGTCGCTGCCGATCACCTTGGCGGTGAACTCGCGGCGGTCGCCCAGCTTGACCTTCACCTCGCCGGCATCGGCGACCACATGGTGGTTGGTCAGTACATAGCCGTCAGGCGAAATGATGAAACCCGAGCCCATGCCGCGGCCGCGGATGCTGGGGCCTTCGTCGCCGCCGCCGGGACCCTGCCCCGGCATCGGGAAGTCAGGGCCGAAGAAGCGGCGGAAGAACTCGGGCATTTCCTCGTCGCTGGGGCCCGCCCCGCGTGCCTGTCGGTTGCTGCGCACGATGGTGGTTTCAATATTGACCACGCCCGGACCAACCTGTTCGACCAGGTTGGTGAAATCAGGCAGGCCGGTGACCAACGGCGTGGCCGGGGCACGCGGGGCCGGCGCGGCCACCGTGGTGGCAGGCGTCTGCGGGGCCTGCGCACAGGCGATCAGGGGAAGGGTCATGGCCAGCAGGGCCATGGCCTGCGTGCGGGTACGAGCGCTCATCAGACGCGAACCTCCGATTCAGTAATCAATAGCAGGGGGAAAGGGACAGCGGGAAAACGCAGGACAGGTCAGTCCTGCGCGCGCGGCGGCGGGGCCGGTTCGGCCTCCTGCAGACGCGGCTCGAACGGGTAGAACGCAGCCTGCGGCTGAGCGCTGGAGAAGCTGGCATTGAGCGCCCCCTCTGCACCCAGCGTGGAACGCGGCCAAGGTTTGGCCTGCAGCCCGCTGACAGTGCCGAACGGCAGTTCGCGGGTGGTGCTGGCGGGGACGGTCGGAGCCAGCGGAGCCTGGCTGGCCACGGCACGCTGCGGCTCTGCGGTGCGCGCGGCCACGCTGCGTGCCGCCTGCTGGGTGCGGGTAGCGCTGGGGCGGCGCGCGGCCGTCGCGGCCGCAGGCACGGCAGCCACGGCAAGCGCGGCTTCGGCGACGGCGGTGGCCTGCCCGGGCGCAACCGGCGCGACCGGGGTCGCAGGGGGCAGCTCGGCCTGGCTGGCGAATACCGGGGTGACCGGCTCAGCCGCAGCCGGCTTGGGGAGCTGCTCGCGGGTCATGAACAGGGCCACTGCCGCCACGGACGCCGCCAGCGCGGCGCTGCCGCCCCAGCGAAGGAGGCCGCGGCGCTGGCGCGGGGCCTGCGCGGGGGCGACCTGGGAGGCGGGTACAACCGCCACGGCGGCCTGCACGCGGGCGGCAAAGTCGACCGGGGCCGGTGCGCAGGCCTGGCCGCGCAGTACGTCGCCCAGCAGTTGCCAGCGCTCGTGGCAGCCCGCCAGTGCGTCATCGTGCTCCAGCCGGCGCAGCATGAAACGGGCCTCGTCGGCACTCAGTTCACCATCAATCAGTGCCGACAGCTGCTGACGGTGGTGGGCGTCGAATTTGTCCGGCACATG
Organism: Stenotrophomonas maltophilia; assembly: GCA_050983615.1. Taxonomy (GTDB): domain Bacteria; phylum Pseudomonadota; class Gammaproteobacteria; order Xanthomonadales; family Xanthomonadaceae; genus Stenotrophomonas; species Stenotrophomonas maltophilia_AZ. The sequence goes on from CP158958.1 coordinate 3,166,320, forward strand.
GCCGGCGGAATCAGCATTGGGGTTTTCGTGGTTCATACGCGGCTCTTCTCGCGGGTGGCGCTGCCCACATCCAGCAGCGGCCGAAGTTCAGTGTCGATCGCCTCGCGGGCGCGGAATATCCGCGAGCGCACGGTGCCGATCGGACACCCCATCTTCTGCGCGATTTCCTCATAGCTCAGGCCATCCACCTCGCGCAGGGTAATGGCGGAACGCAGTTCTTCAGGCAGCGCGGAAACTGCCTTCATCACTGTATTTTCCAGTTCCTGGCGCATCAGCTCACGCTCGGGCGTGTCGGTGTCGCGCAGGCGGATGCCGCTGTCGAACTGCTCGGCGTCACTGATGTCGATGTCATCGGTGGGCGGGCGGCGGTTGTGGGCGGCAAGGTGGTTCTTGGCAGTATTCACAGCGATCCTGTGCAACCAGGTATAGAACTGGGCGTCGCCGCGGAAGCTGTTGATCGCGCGATACGCGCGGACAAAAGTGTCCTGGGCCACGTCCTGACATTCACTCCAGTCGGCGATGTAGCGCCCGATGAGGGCGACGATCCGATGCTGGTACTTGCGCACCAGCACATCGAACGCCGCGCTCTCGCCGCGCTGCACACGCCGGACCAGTTCCAGATCCAGCTCCTGTGGTGTTTCAACCTCGGCCATGCGGGGCCGCACTCCTGTCAGCCCAACCGATGTCGGGCAATGAGACTGCCAATCCCGGGAAAAGTTCAGCGCTCCGTGAGGAATGCCGTACCAGCTTTTAACCACCGTTCCGTTAAGGTTTCCGCTCACGGTCGTGAACGGTCGTTGCGGATACCCCAGCTATAGGGATTTGACGGGGAGGAAACAACCTCTGGATCATAGCCCCCTTCTCCATACACAACCGGATGGAACGTCCCCATGCTCTCAGGCTTCGATGGGCTCCGCTTCTCACATTGGCACCCACAGATCCGTGACGATGGTGTCGTGGTGCTCAGCCTTGACCGCCAGGACAGCAGCGTCAACGCCATGTCCCAGGACGTGCTGCTGGAACTGGGTGACCTGGTGGAGCGACTGGCGCTGGACCCGCCCAAGGCCGTGGTGGTCCAGTCCATCAAGCCCGCCGGCTTCATTGCGGGCGCGGACCTGAAGGAATTCCAGGAGTTCGATCGCCGCGGCACCGTCAACGACGCCATCCGGCGCGGCCAGACCGTCTACCAGAAGCTGTCCGAGCTGCCCTGCCCCACCGTGGCCGCCATCCACGGCCACTGCCTGGGCGGCGGCACCGAGCTGGCGCTGGCCTGCCGCTACCGCGTGGCCTCCAATGACGCCAGCACCCGGATCGGCCTGCCGGAAACACAGCTGGGCATCTTCCCCGGCTGGGGCGGCAGCGCGCGCCTGCCGCAGCTGGTCGGCGCGCCGGCGGCGATGGACCTGATGTTGACCGGACGCACCCTTTCGGCCTCGGCGGCCCGCAACATCGGCCTGGTCGACAAGGTGGTGGCCCCGGCGGTGCTGCTGGATACCGCCGTGGCGCTGGGCCTGTCAGGAACCACCCGACCGTTCAAGCAGCGCGCCACTGCCTGGGCCACCAATACCTGGCTGGCGCGCAAGCTGCTGGCCCCGCAGATGGCCAAGCAGGTGGCGCGCAAGGCCAAAAAGGACCACTACCCTGCCCCTTACGCGCTGATCAACACCTGGGCCCGTACCGGCGGCAGCCCGATCCAGACCCGCCTGGACGCCGAACGGCGCGCCGTGGTGAAGCTGGCCGGCACCCCAACCGCGCGCAACCTGATCCGCATCTTCTTCCTGACCGAGCGCCTGAAGGCGCTGGGCGGCAAAGAGCATGGCATCCGCCACGTGCATGTGGTCGGTGCCGGTGTCATGGGGGGCGACATCGCCGCATGGTCGGCCTACAAGGGCTTCGAGGTCACTCTGCAGGATCGTGAGCAGCGCTTCATCGACCCGGCGCTGGAACGCGCGCAGGCGCTGTTCGCCAAGAAGGTCAAAGACGACAGCAAGCGCCCGGCGGTGGCCGCACGACTGAAGGCCGACCTCGCCGGCGATGGCGTGGCCCAGGCCGATCTGGTGATTGAAGCGATCATCGAAAATCCGGAAGCCAAGCGTGCGCTGTACCAGACGCTGGAGCCGAAGATGAAGGGCGACGCGCTGTTGACCACCAATACCTCGTCGATTCCGCTGGTGGAACTGCGCGACCATATCCAGCGTCCGGCCCAGTTCGCCGGCCTGCATTATTTCAACCCGGTGGCGCAGATGCCGCTGGTGGAAATCATCCACCACGACGGCATGGATCCCCAGACCGAGCAGCGCCTGGCCGGCTTCTGCAAGGCACTGGGCAAGTTCCCGGTGCCGGTGGCCGGCACCCCCGGTTTCCTGGTCAATCGCGTGCTGTTCCCGTACATGCTGGAAGCGGCCACGGCGTATGCCGAAGGCGTACCCGGCGCGGTGATCGACAAGGCCGCCGTGAAGTTCGGCATGCCGATGGGACCCATCGAGCTGCTCGATACGGTCGGGCTGGACGTGGCCGCTGGCGTGGGCCATGAGCTGGCTCCGTTTCTCGGCCTGCAGATTCCGGCAGCGCTGCAGACCGTCGAGCCGGGCAAGCGCGGCAAGAAGGACGGCCAGGGCATCTACAAATGGGAAAACGGCCGCGCGCAGAAGCCGGACGTGCCGTCCAACTACCAGGTTCCCGCAGACCTGGAAGACCGGCTGATCCTGCCGCTGCTCAACGAAGCCGTCGCCTGCCTGCACGAAGGCGTGGTGGCCGATGCCGACCTGCTGGACGCCGGGGTCATCTTCGGAACCGGCTTCGCTCCGTTCCGCGGCGGCCCGATCCAGTACATCCGCGCCACCGGTGCCGATGCGCTGGTGGAGCGCCTGAAGCTGCTGCAGCAGCGGTACGGCGATCGTTTTGCGCCACGTCCGGGGTGGGATTCACCGATACTGCGCGAACCAGTGGTGTAACCGCAGCACATGTAGTGCCCTGCCAATGCCCGGCAGTGCAACGCCGCCTTCGGGCGGCGTTGTCGTTTCTGGAACTGAGTTATTTCCTACACTCGGACCCCATCAACTCCGACCTCAGGCTGAAGTTCTCCCCGATGCCGCGCGCGGCGGCCGCTGCCTAGCCTACGAAGGCAGGCCACGGGCTGTGGTTCTGCATGTCTCTTCAACTTGAGGTTCCAATGAAAAAACTGATTTCAGGCGTGGTGTTGGCCGGTGCGGTCCTGGCTCCCGTCATCGCATCCGCCCTTCCGGGCACGGCGGTAATGAAGACCTTCTATGGCCAGGGGGTCTCGCAGAACCAGGCCAACGCGCACGCGGTCGCCCAGAGTGATGCGTGGGAGCAGGCGCTGGCCGAGCGCTACGGCCATTGCCGGGAAACCAGTGTGGCCGTCGCAGAAATGCAGGATGGCTGGCACGTCACCTCCGTTATGGAATGCGCACGCCTCTAAGGCGTCGTTGAAAGGCATGGCCCGCCGGCCAACCCGGCGGGTTGTGCTGCGCGCAGGCCGCAACAGCCTGTTGCTCGAATGGGGCATCCACCTGCGAGCCTCCCGTGCCATGCTGGCAGTCTGTCCTTGCCAGCGAGAACGCCCGCATGACCACCATCATCGCTCCGCGCGTCCATGACATCGGCGGCCTGGAAGTGCGCCGCGCAGTGCCCACGCTTCAGGCCCGCAGCGTCGGTCCGTTCGTGTTCGTGGACCAGATGGGCCCCGCCGTGCTGAATGCCGGCACCGGCATTGACGTGCGCCCGCACCCGCATATCGGCCTGGCCACGGTGACCTTCCTGTGGTCGGGGGCCATTGGCCACCGCGACACCCTCGGTTCGGACCAGGTGATCCGCCCGGGTGATGTGAACTGGATGACCGCCGGCCGCGGCATCGCGCATTCCGAACGCACGCCCCCGGTCGAACGCGAACACGACCACCCGCTGCATGGCATGCAGACCTGGGTGGCGCTGCCCAAAGGCTTCGAGGAAACCGATCCGGGGTTCCATCACCACAGCGCCGCCACCCTGCCCCAGCAGCACCGCAATGGCGCGTGGCTACGGGTGATCGCCGGCCGCGCGTACGGCGAGGAATCGCCCGTGAAGGTATTTTCCGACACCTTGAACGTAGCGGTGGACCTGGACCCGGGTGCGGAGCTGGATCTGGACACCGGGCATGCCGAACGGGCCGTGTACATCCTCGAAGGCGAGGCCCAGCTGGATGGCGTGGATGTCCCCGCCCAACACCTGATCCTGCCCGAGTTCAACGCGCGAGGGCGGCTGCGGGCGAAAACGCCGGTGAAGGCAATGCTGCTGGGCGGCGAGCCATTGGATGGGCCGCGCCATCTGTGGTGGAACTTCGTGTCCAGCTCCAAGGAGCGGATTGAGCAGGCCAAGCACGATTGGGAAGCGGGTCAGTTCGGGACGATTCCGGGGGACGACAAGGAGTTCATTCCGTTGCCTGCGTACTGATCTTGCCGGGCAAGCCCGGCACTACGGTCATGCGGTTTCACGCGTTTTCTGCCGTTTGTCGGCAGCTGACGCGCCCTTCACCCCGATGAACCCCGCTTCAGCTACGGTCGCCGCAGCCCTCCTCCCCCGGGGCGCTCGTGGAGACACGCGATGAACATGGCAAAGCGTTTGGCGGCCGAGCTTCTCGGCACGTTCTGGCTGGTGCTGGGCGGCTGTGGCAGCGCCGTACTGGCAGCAAAGTTCGGTGGTGACGGCAATCCGCTCGGCATCGGTTTCGTCGGCGTGGCCCTTGCCTTCGGCCTGACCGTACTGACCGGCGCGTATGCGTTCGGACACGTATCTGGCGCACATTTCAATCCGGCGGTGAGCGTCGGGCTGTGGGCCGGCGGCCGCTTCCCTGCGCGCGACGTGGTGCCCTACATCCTGGCCCAGGTCGTGGGCGGGTTCCTGGCTGCCTGCATCCTGCTGCACATCGCCGGCGGCGCGCCGGGCTTCGCCATTGATGGCAGCCAGGCCGGGGCCTTCGCCAGCAACGGCTATGGGGCGCTCTCCCCGGGCGGCTACAGCGTCGCCGCCGCCTTCCTCTGCGAGGTGGTGCTGACCGCGATGTTTCTGGTGGTGATCATGGGCGCAACGCATGGCCGGGCACCTGCCGGCTTCGCCCCGCTGGCTATCGGCCTGGCCCTGACCCTGATCCACCTCATCAGCATTCCGGTAACCAATACCTCGGTGAACCCGGCCCGTTCGACTGCCGTGGCGGTGTTCGCCGGCAGCGGGGCGCTGAGCCAGCTGTGGCTGTTCTGGGTGGCCCCGCTGCTGGGCGGGGCCATCGGCGGCATCGCCTACAAATGGATCGGGGCCGAACCCCGCCCCGGCTGACCATACGCCCAGCCGGATTCAGATACATTTGAAACAGTTATTTGAAGATCCGGTCACATTCCGTTAAGGTCAAAATCACCAGCCCGTCACGCGACCGGAGATTGGACGCTCCCGTCCCGTGGCCCTGCCATTCGACTTCTTGGGGGAAGCATGAACGTCCTGCGCGCTGTTGTAACGCTGTGTCTGCTGTTGAGTGCCGCCGTGGCCTCGGCCCAGGCCACTGCCGAATGTCCGAACCTGCCGGCCGACAGCGGCCTGCAATGGAAGGAACAGGCTGAAAACAACTATCTGTCGTGCAAAGCCACGACCGCTGACGGGCGCGAAGTACTGAGTCTGATGCTGACCCAGCGCGATCCGGACATTCCGCTGTCGCGTCCCCTGCGCCAGGAGAAGGGCAGTTTTGCGGGTGAAGACATGTACTGGTACCTGCCCGATCTGGGTGGCCAGCAGCCACCGGGCTATGCAGATCGCCGCATGACCATCGTGAAGCTGGACAAGAACAAGTACGCGCAGATTGCGCTTTACCCCAGCGATTCGAAGGAACTGGGTTCACTGCAGACGCTGACCCGGGGCATGGCGCTGGGCTCGTCGGCAGTCGCCGCCGAGCGTTGATCGATCGCCCGTCGCGGATGCAAGCCGGGCAAGCCCGGCTCTACGACCACGGCCAGTGCCGCCGGGATTGACGCGCCCTTGTAGAGCCGGGCTGTGCCCGGCTGCTCTTCGCTCAGAACCGGCCTTCCTGGAAATCCACGAACGCCTGCATCAGTTCCTGCCGCGTGTTCATCACAAACGGGCCATGCCGCATGACCGGCTCGCGCAGCGGCCGTCCGGCGACCAGAATCAAGCGCGCGCCGTCGCTGCCCGCAACCAGCTGAAGCACCTCACCGCCCCCCAGCACCGCCATTTCCTGCGCCAGCACCGGGCGTGCATCGTCGCCCTGCCCCACCGTCACCGCACCCTCGAATGCATAGGCGAACGCGTTATGCCCTTCCGGCAGCACGTACTCCCAGGCGACACCTGCGGCCAGTTCGATATCCAGGTACACCGGGTCGGTGGCAGGCTGCGCGATCGGCCCGGCGGTGTCACCCACCTGCCCGGCAATCACCTTCACCTGCACGCCCGCCGCCGGCTGCACTACCGGAATGCGCTCGGGTGCGAATTCCTGGTACTTCGGGTCGGTCATCTTCTCGCGTGCGGGCAGGTTCACCCACAGCTGGAACCCGCGCATGCGCCCGGACTCCTGCTCGGGCATTTCCGAATGCACCAGCCCGCGCCCGGCGGTCATCCACTGCACGCTGCCAGGCGTGAGCAGGCCCTCGTTGCCGTGGTTGTCCTTGTGCCGCATGCGCCCGTCCAGCATGTAGGTCACGGTTTCAAACCCCCGATGGGGGTGGCTGGGGAAGCCGGCGATGTAGTCCTCGGCCTTGTCGGTGCCGAACTCGTCCAGCAGCAGGAACGGATCCAGGTCGGGCAGGTCGGGACCGCCGATGACCCGGGTCAGGCGCACGCCGGCCCCGTCAGAGGTGGGCATGCCACGAATGGTGCGCTGCACACGCACCGGGATTGAGGCGCTCATGTTGACTCCATCGAAAGGTTACCCGGTACAAGATGGGCGCAGCCCCTGGAGCCGCCAACGGCCACGCCTGCAACCGATTGTTCCAAACTCAAGGCCCATACGACCAAAGTACTAGCGGCAAGCCCCCGTGTTTGCATTGACCCCGTCAATGACTGCGCAGACTCTTAACACGCACTCCAGGGAGACGCACATCTCATGAAAGGTTTTTCCAAGCTGGGCTGGGCCGCGCTCGCGCTGCTCGGTGCATTCTGTCTTGGCACCGTCGCACTACGGCGGGGCGAACACATCAATGCCCTGTGGATCGTGGTTGCCGCGGTCTCCATCTATCTGATTGCCTACCGTTTCTACAGCCTGTTCATTGCCAACAAGGTGATGCAGCTTGATCCCACCCGGGCCACCCCGGCGGTGATCAACAACGACGGTCTGGATTACGTGCCCACCAACAAGCACGTGCTGTTCGGCCACCACTTCGCGGCGATTGCCGGTGCCGGCCCACTGGTAGGCCCGGTGCTGGCCGCACAGATGGGCTACCTGCCCGGCCTGCTCTGGCTGGTGGTGGGCGTGGTGCTCGCCGGCGCGGTGCAGGATTTCATGGTGCTGTTCCTGTCCAGCCGCCGCAACGGCCGCTCGCTGGGCGACCTGGTCCGCGAGGAAATGGGCCAGGTGCCGGGCACCATCGCGCTGTTTGGTGCCTTCCTGATCATGATCATCATCCTGGCGGTGCTGGCGATGGTCGTGGTGAAGGCGCTGGCGGAAAGCCCGTGGGGCATGTTCACGGTGATCGCGACGATGCCCATCGCGATCCTGATGGGCATCTACATGCGCTACATCCGCCCCGGCAAGATCGGTGAAATCTCCATCGTCGGCCTGATTCTGCTGCTGCTGGCCATCTGGTACGGCGGCAAGGTTGCCGCCGATCCGGTGTGGGGCCCCGCCTTCACCTTCACCGGCACCCAGATCACCTGGATGCTGATCGGCTATGGCTTCGTTGCCTCGGTGCTGCCGGTATGGCTGCTGCTGGCCCCGCGTGACTATCTGTCCACCTTCCTCAAGATCGGCACCATCGTGGCACTGGCGATCGGCATCCTGATCGTGATGCCGGAGCTGAAAATGCCCGCCCTGACCCAGTTCGCGGCCAGCGGCGACGGCCCGGTGTGGAAGGGCGGCATGTTCCCGTTCCTGTTCATCACCATTGCCTGCGGTGCAGTGTCGGGCTTCCATGCGCTGATCTCCTCGGGTACCACGCCCAAGCTGCTCGCCAATGAAAGCCATATGCGCTACATCGGCTACGGCGGCATGTTGATGGAATCGTTCGTGGCAGTGATGGCCCTGGTGGCCGCATCGATCATCGACCCGGGCATCTACTTCGCGATGAACAGCCCGGCGGCGGTGATCGGTGCCGATGCGGCATCGGCGGCGCACTACATCACCAACACCTGGGGCTTCACCATTACCCCGGAGCAGCTGACCGCCACCGCTGCGGCGATCGGCGAACCGACCATCCTGCACCGTGCCGGTGGCGCACCCACGCTGGCGGTCGGCATCGCAATGATCCTGCACGAAGCCATTCCCAGCGGCAGCGACGCGATGATGGCGTTCTGGTACCACTTCGCGATCCTGTTCGAAGCGCTGTTCATCCTCACCGCGGTGGACGCCGGCACCCGCGCCGGTCGTTTCATGCTGCAGGACCTGCTGGGCAACTTCATTCCGGCGCTGAAGAAGACCGAATCGTGGACCGCCAACATCATCGCCACGGCGGGCTGCGTGGCACTGTGGGGCTATCTGCTGTACACCGGCGTGGTCGATCCGTTCGGTGGCATCCAGACCCTGTGGCCGCTGTTCGGCATTTCCAACCAGATGCTGGCGGGCATTGCCCTGATGCTGGGCACCGTGGTGCTGTTCAAGATGAAGCGTGACCGCTACGCATGGGTGACCGCCGTGCCGGCGGTGTGGCTGCTGATCTGCACCACCTACGCCGGGTTGATCAAGATCTTCGACAGCAACCCGGCCCAGGGCTTCCTGGCGCAGGCGCACAAGTTCCAGGACGCGATTGCGAGCGGCACCATCACCGCCCCGGCCAAGAGCGTGGCGCAGATGCAGCAGATCGTGGTCAACGCCTACGTCAACACCGGACTGACCGTGCTGTTCCTGTTCGTGGTGTTCTCGGTGCTGGCCTATGCAATCAAGACGATCGTGGTGGCACGTCGTTCGCCGCAGCGCACTGACAAGGAAACCGCATATGTAAAGCTGGAACCGCATCAGATGGCGGACCTGTAATGGGTACCGGACTGGTTCCTGTCAGTCAGTACCAGGCCCACCGCCGCCTCTGGCGGCGGCTGGTGCAGACCGCGCGCCTGTGCTGCGGCATTCCGGACTACGACAACTACGTGCGGCACGTGCTGGAAAAACACCCGGACCGCACACCGATGGACTACAAGACGTTCTTCCGCGAACGCCAGGAGGCCCGCTACAGCGGGCGCAACGGCGGCCGGTGTTGTTGAGCGCTTGTTGATGGTTTGAAAAGCAGAACGGCGGCACTTCGGTGTCGCCGTTCTTCGTTTGGATCGTCGCGGAAAGCTACGGCTCTGCACTGATGCCCGCCCCATCTTCGACAGTGCATCGATGACGGAGCCAAGAGCGGTAGCGCCGGCCGCTGGCCGGCCTCGACATTGTCAGAGTTGACGATTACGCCCCAGCCATCCACTTCAGGATCAGGCCGGTCACATACGCAATTCCCGTACCGGTGGCATAGCCCACGGTACCCAGCAATACGCCCACCGGGGCCAGACTCGGGTGGAAAGCAGCAGCAACCACCGGCGCGGAGGCTGCAGCACCGATGTTGCCCATCGACCCGATCGAGAAGAAGAACAACGGCGCGCGCACCATCTTGGCCACGATCCACAGCACCAGTACATGGGTGGCCATCCAGATTACGCCGAGCGCAAACAACCACGGGCGGTCCAGCAGCGACAACAGGTCCATCTGCATGCCGATGCAGGCGATCAGGAAGTACAGGAACACCGTGCCCAGGCGCGAGGCCCCGGCCGCTTCCAGCCTGCGTGCGCGGGTGAAGCTCAGGCCCAGGCCGAGCGCGGTGGAGATCAGCACCACCCAGACAAAGGCGCTGTCCAGGCTGAACTGGCTGGCCCAACTGACGTTGGCCTTGAACCAGCCGGCCAGCGGTGCGGCGATGGCATGCGCGATCGCCACACCGCCCAGTGCCACACCCACGATGACCATCAGGTCGGTCAGGGTGGGAATCCGCGCGTTCTGCGCCTCATAGGCACTGATGCGCGCCTTCATTTCGTCAATGGCGCGGGTGTCGGCCCCGTTACGGGTATCGATCTGCTGGGCGCGGTTGGCCAGGAACAGCAGGATCGCCATCCACAGGCTGGCGCAGGCCACGTCCACCACGGCGAACTGACCGAAGGTGGTGGCATCCACGCTGAAGACTTCGCGCATGGCCACCATGTTGGCCCCGCCACCGATCCAGCTGCCGGCCAGCGCGGCCATGCCGGCCCAGGTGTCACCGGCAACCGTCTCGGGGTGAATGAGCTTCATTGCCTGGAAGGAGACGATGGCCCCCAGCACGATGCCGACGGTACCGGCGCAGAACACCACCAGCAGTTTCGGGCCCAGCTTCAGGATGCCCTTCAGGTCGATGGACAGCGTGAGCAGCACCAGCGCGGCCGGCAGCAGCACATCACGGGCGATGGGGTTGTAGAGGCTGGTGTTGTGGCCGTCGATCAGGCCAGTGGTGTTGTAGATGGCCGGAATGAAGTAGCACAGCAGCAAGGCCGGCACCCACGCGAAGATCTTCTTCAACAGCGGAGTGGGACCGCTGGCAGCCCAGAAGATCAGGGCCAAAGTGGCAGCGATCAGGCCAAGGCCCACAATATCGCTGGTAATCAGGACGGTACTCGGTTCGGTCGGCATGCAGCCATCCTCTGTCGATCGAAAGGGCAAAAAAAAGCGCCACATCACGCGGCGCCTTCTGGAGCTTAACATTGTCTTCACGGCATGCCACCTTTCGCCGCGCTGCTGCCCTATTCAGCTTTTATCCCGGGGCAATGAGGCCCCAAGGTCGAGAATCACCCGGGTACCGCGCGGTTCGCTGGGTTCAATGGCCAGCCCCCAGCCCAGGTGTTCGCAGAGCCGTGCGATCAGCTCCAGGCCGATGCCATCGCCCTCGCCCCGGTCACCGCGCGCCATCCGCGCGTACACGGCCGCGATTTCCTCGGGGCTCATGCCCAGGCCCGGGTCCTGCAGGGTGACCACGGCACGGTCGGACAACGACAGGCTGATGGTGCCGCGACCACTGTTCTCGATGGCATTGCGCAGCAGATTGCCGATGGCCGCCTGCACCACGCCGAGTGGGGCAATGATGTCCAACCGTGGCAGCGGCTGCATTTCGATGTGCAGGTCCTTGTCGCCCAGCAGGTGGCGGTGATCGTCAACGATTTCCGGGAGCAGCGCGTCCAGCGCGATGCGCTCCTTCAAGGCAGACAGGCGGGCCGGCTCGCGCGCCAGCACCAGCAGCAACTGGATCAACTGCTCCACGCCCTGCGCGCTGCGGTGCACGCGCTGCATCTGCTGGCGCGCGCGCTCGGGCACGTCCGGCTGCTCGAGCGCCAACTCAGATGCGCCAGTGATCACCGCAATGGGAGTGCGCAGTTCGTGACTGGCGGTACTGATGAACACCCGCTCGCGCTCGACGAACTGTTCGTTGCGGCGCAGATAGTCGTTGAGCGCATCGGCAATCACGTACAGCTCCGAGCTGCCACGTGGATCCACATCCACCCGCTGGCCGGGCACGCCCGGGCGCAGGTCATGGATGTGCCGGGCCAGCGAGCGCAACGGCTGCACCAGCCGGCTTACACCGATCGAAGCCATCAGCACGGTCACGATGATCATCACCACACCAGCCAGCATCACCCAGCGCGTGGCGAACTCCTCCAGCTCGTGGAAGTCGTTGATGTCCAGCGCCAGCGCCAGCCTTCCCTGCGAGGTGTCGCGGACCATCACCGCCGCCGAACGTTCGTTGATCACCACCCCATCGTGCAGACCCGGGTGCAGCGTACGCAGCACCGGCGGCAGCGCGGGATCGTCATTGATGGTGAACAGCCGCAGCGTGTCCGAGTCCTGCCAGCGGTACTGCGGTTCGTGCTCGACGTGGTTGATGATGCTGTCCAGCTCGGAATTGAGCAGCGCGCGCCACGCCGAATGCTCGGCATGTTCATGCACGTAGTTGCCGACGCTGAACACCGCCACCGAGATCAGCCCCAGGTAGGCCAGCAGCCACCACACCAGGCGACGATGCAACGGCCCGGGCTTACGCAGCCGCATCGCTGCCTTCCGTCGCCGTGGTCGCCAGGCGGTAACCGACGCGCGGCAGGGTGTGAATCAGTTTGGTCGCAAACGGACCGTCCACGCTGCGGCGCAGTTCGTATACATGCGAGCGCAGCAGGTCGCCATCGGGGAGCTCGTCGCCCCACAACGCGAACTCCAGTTGTTGTCGGGTGACAGCTGCCGGGCTCGCACGCATCAGCACTTCCAGAAGCTTGCGGCAGGCCGGGTACAGGTGCAGCACCTGGCCGCCGCGCCGGGCTTCCAGCGTGGCCAGGTCCAGGCTCAGGTCGGCCACTTCCAGCACCTTGCGCGGGTTGCGGCCGTGCGCACGGACCTGCAGCGCTTCCAGCCGCACTTCCAGCTCCGGCAGCGCGAACGGCTTGGTCAGGTAGTCGTCCGCGCCGGCGCGGAAGCCGGTGATCTTGTCGGGCAGGTCATCGCGGGCGGTGAGCATGATCACCGGCACTTCGGAACCGTGCCCAGCACGCAGCCGGCGCAGCACTTCCGGCCCCTCCATGCGCGGCAGCATCCAGTCCAGGATCACGGCGTCGTAGTTCTGGGTGGCGGCCAGATGCAGGCCGGTGATGCCATCGGGGGCCACGTCCAGCACATGGCCACGCGCCTCGAAGTACTCGAACAGGTTGGCCACCAGCTGGCGGTTGTCTTCGATGACGAGCAGGCGCATGTGCGCGGTTCCGGGGACAATAAGGACCATGGTAGCGTCGGGAATGTCGAAATACGGTCGCAATCGGCCCGATTCGACGACTTTCTTACATCCCTCCCGCCAGAGTACGTTTTTTGGCCGCGACTGCCCCCGTGACCCGAATGCTGCTGCGCCCGCACTGGCGCGTTCTGATCTGCCTGGCCTTGCTGCTGACCCTCGCCGCCGGTATCGGGCTGCGTTCACCTTCACCGCCGGACGAGCCACGCTTCGTCCTGGCCGCGCGCGACATGGTGGAGAGCGGGCAATGGCTGCTGCCGCACCGGGGCAGCGAACTGTATGCGGAAAAGCCGCCGGTGTTCATGTGGATGCAGGCAGCCACGTATTCGTTGGTGCGCGACTGGAACCTGGCCTTTCTGATCCCGTCACTTCTGGCGGCGCTGGCGACCCTGTGGCTGTGCTGGGACCTGGGGCGGCGCTTATGGAGCCGGCGTGTTGGGTGGTGGGCGGTGCTGGCACTGATGAGCTGCCTGCAGTTCGGATTGATGGCCAAGCGCGCACAGATCGACATGGTGCTGGTGGCGATGACCACGCTGGCCCTCTGGGGATTGCTGCGGCATCTGCTTGAACGCCCCAACACCGGTGCCTTATGGGTTGCCGGCTTCGCCGCCGGGCTGGGCACGGTGACTAAAGGCGTGGGTTTCCTGCCGTTGCTGGTGCTGCTGCCGTGGGCGCTGTGGCGCTGGCAGGTGCGCGGTCGCCGCCCCACCTACGTTGCCCCTGCCCTGCCCCTGTTGTGGCTGCTGCCTGCGTTCCTGCTGGGCACGGCGGTGTGGCTGGGGCCGCTGGGCCTGGCGCTGCTCACCGCACCCACGCCGGAACTGCAGGCCTACGCCCACGAGCTGTTGTTCAAGCAGACCGGCACGCGTTACGCCAATGCCTGGCACCACGTGCAACCGGCCTGGTACTACCTGCAGGTGATGGCCACATTGTGGCTGCCCGGCAGCCTGTTGCTACCCGCACTGGCTCCGGGCTGGTGGCGCAGGCTGCGCCGGCTGGATGCACGTTTCTGGCTGCTGCTGGGCTGGGCGCTGCTGGTACTGCTGTTCTTCAGTGCCAGCCCAGGCAAGCGCGAGGTCTACATCTTCCCGATGTTGCCTGCCTTGTGCGTGGCTGCCGCGCCGTTGCTTCCCGGCCTGCTGCGTCGGTCTGGGCCACGTTGGGTGTTGCTGGCCTACGCCGCTGTGCTCACCCTTGCAGCGCTGGCAATCAGCGTACATCTGCTCGGGGGTAGCCCCTGGGCGCACGCACAGTTGGCCAGGCGCGCCATGCCTGACAACCTGCTGGATCCGCTCGGCCTGTGGCTGTTCGGCTTCGGCCTGGTGATGATGGTGCTGATCACCTGCCTTCGGCTGCGCCGCGCCGGGCTGTTGGCCGTGCTGGCCTCGCTGCTGCTGTGGAATCTGTATGGCTGGGGCCTGATGCCGGCGCTGGATCCGTACAGTTCGGCCTCGGCGGTGATGCAGCGGGTGGGCGAGCGCATCGGCCCGCAGGCCGAACTGGGTGCGGTGGCGTGGCGCGAGCAGAACCTGCTGCAGGCCGGCCGCCCGGTGACCGATTTCGGCTTCAAGCGCGACTGGAACGACCAGTGGCAGGATGCCGCACCATGGCTGATGCAGGCTCCGCACAACCGCTGGCTGCTGGTGGCCGAACCGGCGCTGAGTGCGTGCGTGGACCGCGCGCAGTCGGTCGAGATCGGCAGTGCCAACCGTAATGACTGGTGGCTGGTGCCGGGCACGGCGCTGGACGCGCACTGTCATGCCACGGTCGTGGGGGGGGAAGCGATGGGCGACGACGGGGATTGATGAACTGCGCCGCCGTTTAACCTGCGCCAAACACGGCTCTGACCGGTCTCCGACAGCGCGCTGACCAGCATGGCCCGCGTCCCATCCACAGGCCCTTTTCCGCATGCGCCCTGCCCGCACCGCGACGGTCGTCCCGCCTTCTGTTCCGCGCTTCGCGCCATCCGCATTCCTCACTACGCACCTGCTACTGCCCTGGGTCGCCGCACTGCTGGTGAGCTGGGGGTTGATGGTCGCTGGCGGCGACCAGTGGCTGGCTGACCAGCTCTACCGGCTGGAAGGCCACCAGTGGGCGCTGCAGAACGCGTGGGTGACCACCCACCTGATCCATAAGGGCGGCAAATGGCTCAGCGCGTTCGCCGGGCTGCTGGCGCTGGTCGCCTGCTTCCACGCCTGGCGGCATGCGCGCTGGCGTACCTGGCGCTGGCCACTGCTGTACCTGGTGCTGGCAGTTGCGCTCGGTACCGGGATGGTGTCGCTGCTGAAATCGTGGACCCACATGGACTGCCCCTGGGACCTGACCCGCTATGGCGGCCTGCGCACCTACATCGGGCTGTTTGCCACCCGTCCGGCGAACATGCCGCCCGGCGCATGTTTCCCGGCAGGGCATGCCAGTGCCGGCTACGCGTGGGTCAGTTTCTACTTCTTCGCGCTGATGGTGCGTCCAGCATGGCGGTGGCGCGGGCTGGCAGTGGGCCTGCTGGCCGGCGCGGTGTTCGGATGTGCCCAGCAGCTGCGTGGTGCGCATTTCCTCTCCCATGACCTGTGGACGCTGCTCACTTGCTGGACAGTCGCGCTGGGGCTGTATCTGCTGGTCCGGCGGTGTACCGACCAACGGTCGGTACCTGCCGGTTCCGGATCCATGTGGTAGGTACCGACCGTTGGTCGGTACACCTCTGGGCCTTGCGGTGTCGCGTACGGCCCACTAGCCTTCGGGCGGTAATTCACCACCCAAGGACTTCCCCGTGAACCACCGCCCGCTTTTGCTGGCCCTGGCTGTTGGTGCTGCCGCACTGACGCTGGCGGCCTGCCAGAAGGAACCGTCGCCCGCCGCCACGCCGGCAGCCGGCACCGCCAAGCCCACCGAGACCGCGGACCAGTTCATTGCCCGCGTCAATGCCGAGTACAAGGCCATGTACCCGGAAATGACCTCGGCGCAGTGGCTGTCGTCGACCTACATCAATGACGATTCCGAACGCGTGGCGGCCAAGGCCAACGAGCGCTGGCTGACCGTGCTGAACGGCTGGATCGCCCAGGCCGGCCAGTACGACGGCCAGCCGATGACCGAGGACACCAAGCGCCAGCTGCATCTGCTGAAGCTGATGACCGCCATGCCGGCCCCGCGCGACCCGGCAAAGCTGGGCGAGCTGACCCGCATCGCCAGCCGCATGGAAGGTGCCTATGGTGCCGGCAAGTACTGTACTGACGAGGCCAACCCGGCCACCTGCCGCCAGCTGGGCGACCTGGAACAGGTGCTGGCCCGCAGCCGCGACTACGACGCGCAGCTGGACGCCTGGCAGGGCTGGCACGGCACGACCAAACCGATGCGTGCCGATTACCAGCGCTTCGTCGGCCTGGTCAATGAAGGCGCAAAGGAAATGGGCTTTGCCGATGCCGGCCAGATGTGGCGCAGCGGCTATGACATGCCCGCCGACCAGATCGGCCCGGAAACCGACCGCCTGTGGGAACAGGTCAAGCCGATGTACGAGCAGCTGCACTGCTACGCGCGTACCAAGCTGGACACCACCTACGGCAAGGACAAGGCTGAAACCGCTGGCGGTCTGATCGCCGCGCATCTGCTCGGCAACATGTGGCAGCAGGACTGGTCCAACCTGTGGGACCAGCTGGAACCCTACCCCGGTGCCGGCAGCCTGGACATCACCGCCGCGCTGGAAAAGCAGTACCAGGGCAACCTGAGCGGTGCCATTGCCAAGGCCGGCGGCAGCAATGCCAGCATGGAAGCGCTGTACAAGGCACAGCGTGACGCCGAACTGCGTACCGCCAAGCAGATGACCGAGCGCGCGCAGGACTTCTACGTCTCGCTGGGCATGCCGGCGCTGCCGAAGTCGTACTGGGAGAAGACCCAGTTCATCAAACCGCTGGACCGCGACGTGGTCTGCCACGCCAGCGCGTGGGACATGAACATGGAAGGCGACGTGCGCACCAAGATGTGCATCAAGCCGAACGAAGAGAACTTCACCACCATCTACCACGAGCTGGGCCACATCTATTACGACCTGGCCTACAACCCGCTCCCGCCGCTGTTCCAGGGCGGTGCCAACGACGGCTTCCACGAAGCCATCGGCGACACCATCGTGCTGGCGATGACCCCGCAGTACCTCAACTCCATCGGCCTGGTGGACAAGCCGCAGGAAAGCCGCGAAGCCACCATCAACGCGCAGATGCGCATGGCCCTCAGCGGCGTGTCGTTCCTGCCGTTCGGGCTGATGATCGACCGCTGGCGCTGGGGTGTGTTCGACGGCTCGATCACGCCGGAGAACTACAACAAGGCATGGTGGGACCTGAAGGCCAAGTACCAGGGCGTGGCCCCGGCCAGCGCGCGCGGTGAGGAGTTCTTCGACCCGGGTGCCAAGTACCATGTGCCGGGCAACACCCCGTACACCCGCTACTTCCTGGCGCGCATCCTGCAGTTCCAGTTCTACAAGGGCCTGTGCGACGCGGCCGGCTACAAGGGCCCGCTGCACCAGTGCAGCTTCTATGGCAACAAGGAAGCCGGACAGAAGTTCTGGGCCATGCTGAGCAAGGGTGCCAGCCAGCCGTGGCAGGCCACGCTGAAGGAGATCACCGGCGGCGAGAAGCTTGATGCCGGTCCGATGATCGAGTACTTCACCCCGGTAAACGAGTGGCTGAAGCAGCAGAACCAGGGCCAGATGTGTGGTTGGCAGGCTCCGGGGGCGGTTGCGGCGGCTCCGGCGCAGGCAGCACCGGCAAAGCAGTAATGCCACAGGTGTGATGATTCAGAACAACGCCCCGCAAGGGGCGTTGTTCGTTATCACGTTGCGGCATGGATTGCGGCGGCGCATTAATGGTGGCGTGGAAGTGTGACGCAGCGCATTGCGCAAGGCAGATGCGGATCAAGGAATCTGCACCTTCAAACAAATACGAAATCCAATCGCGAACACCAGCGCTACCGTGCAGCTTCCCTTCCGCATCAGGACGCATCATGCACACCCCTGCTTTGCTGGGCACCGCCCTGCTGGTGGCCCTCGCCAGTGCCGCACCGACTCACGCCGCCTCTCCTCAGCAACCTCGCACGTCGACCGCCGCTGCCAGCGACACCTGGAGCCCCGCCCAGGCCTACACCGCCGGTTGCGTGGTGATCTTCCAGGGCCGCTACTTCAAGGCCAAGTGGTGGGCCGACGCCGGTCAGTCGCCGGCCCAGATCGACCCCGCCCAGCCGTGGTTGTCGCCCTGGGAAGAAGTGGCTGAAACCACGCCGGGCTGTGACGGCGGCGGCGGTGCCCCGGTCGACCCCGATCCGGATCCGGACCCGCTGGAGCCGGTGCAGATCCCGCTCAGCGCGCTACGCGCCGACGAAGCACGCCTGACCGATTTCCCGCTGATGCAGCAGACCCTGGCATCCATCCGCACCCTGCCCAACGCGGAGGTGGACGCGGTGCAGCCGCTGCGCCCCGCCAACCCGGAAAACGTACGCCGGGTGGAAGCGTTGCTCAGCACCGAACAGTTCGAATTCCTGTTCCCGCTGCGCGCACCTGAGTACACATATCGCGGCTTCCTGCAGGCCTTCGCCAAGTTCCCGGCCATCTGCGCCACCTACAGCGATGGTCGCGACGCCGACGCGATCTGCCGCAAAACCCTGGCCACCATGGTCGCGCACTTCGCGCAGGAAACCGGTGGGCACGACGCACACAGCGCCATCCCCGAGTGGCGGCAGGCGCTGGTGCACGTGCGCGAAATGGGCTGGAGCGAAGATCGCGCAGACGGCTACGCCGGTGAGTGCAATCCCGCCACGTGGCAAGGACAGACCTGGCCGTGCGGTACCTTCGCCGATGGCCCGAACGCCGGTCGCTACAAAAGCTACTTCGGGCGCGGGGCCAAGCAGCTTTCCTACAACTACAACTATGGGCCGTTCTCCGATGCCATGTTTGGCACCGTTCGGACACTGCTCGACCGCCCTGACCTGGTGGCCGACACCTGGTTGAACCTGGCCAGCGCGGCATTCTTCTACATGTACCCGCAGCCGCCCAAACCTTCGATGATGCACGTGATCGACGGTACCTGGCAGCCCAACGCACGTGACCTGGCCAACGGTCTGGTACCCGGGTTCGGCGTGACCACGCAGATCATCAACGGCGGTGTGGAATGTGGCGGCAGCAGCGAACACCTGCAGTCGCAGAACCGCATCAGCTACTACAAGGCGGCCGCGCAGTACTTCGACGTGCCGGTGCCCGACAATGAAGTGCTGGGCTGCAAGGGCATGAAGCAGTTCGATGAAGGCGGTGCCGGCGCACTGCCCATCTACTGGGAAGAGAACTACGACTGGGTGCCGGGCAATGTGGGCGGCAAAAGCTACCAGTGCAAGCTGGTCACCTACCAGACCCCGTACTCGGCGCTGAAGCCGGCCGATTACGTGAACTGCGTGATCGACAAGTTCCCGAACGTGGAAGTCGTCGAATGACGTGGGAACACGACGGTAGTGCCGGCCGCTGGCCGGCACCATCGCAGAATCATCCAGTATCGGGTTGCCGGCCAGCGGCCGGCACTACCGGGATTACGATTTCTTCTTGAGGCTCTCGGCGAACTGCACCTTGAACTGATCGAAGTCCAGGCCATCGGCCTGGGCTTCGGCGTGCGCGGCCTCCTTCAGCACGTCCGAGTACATCAGGCGCACCGGCGTGCCCTGGCGCTCGTGAAGTTCGGCCGCCTGCATGATCAGCGCCAGCACCCGCGCCGCGCTGGGGCTTTGCCCGGCAATGCGGCCGTCCATGCCCAGCACCCATTCGCCGTCACGGCGGACAATGCCGGCCAGCAGCGTGCGCTGCTGGTCGCGCAGCTCCGCATGCGGCTCCACTGGCGAGGCGTGCGCTTTTTCGCGGTTGGCTTCTTCGATTTCACGGCGCCGGCGCAGATCGCGGCGCAGCTTGGAGGTGGTCGACATCAGGTACGTCCGGACTGCATCAATAGGGAACAGGATACCGCAGCGGGCCTTGGGGGCCGGTGTTCAGGCCGGCTCGGCCAGCAGAGCGCGGCGGCGTTCGCAGTGGCGCTCCCAGTACCAGAAGCTGGCCCCGATGGCGAAGAAGCCACCATAGCCCAGCGCCAGGTGCAGCGGTTGGCTGCTCAGCAGCGGCGAGACCATGCCGGCCACCACCGTATTGATCATCAACTGCAGGAACATCTGCATCGACGAGGCCAACCCGCGCTGGTGCGGGTACATGTCCAGGACCGCCAGGGCCAGGATTGGAAAGATCAGCGCCATGCCCACGCCGCCCAGGAAGATCGGCAGCACCGCCCACGGCACCGCAATCTGCGACACCGACAGTACGTAGGCCAGATTCACCAGCGCCGACACCCCACAGAGGGTGAAGCCGATGCTGACCTGACGCTGCGCGGTGATGCGCCCGGCCATTCGCCCGGACAGGAACGAGCCCAGGGTCATGCCACCAATGGTCGGAATGAACAGCCAGGCAAAGCCCCCCTCGCCCAGCTTCAGGTGCTGCATCACCAGCACCGGGGCCGAGGCGATGTACAGGAAGATGCCGGAGAAATTGAATGCACCCGCCGCCGCCAGCCGCAGCAGGCGCGGGTTGGAGCCCATGCGCACATAGCTGCGCAGCAGCGGGCCCATTGCCAGCGGTGTGCGCGCCGGCTCCGGGTGGGTTTCCGGCAACCACTTGCCGGTGGCCAGCAGCAACAGCGCGGCGAAGCTGACCAGGAACCAGAAGATCAATGGCCAGTCGCCACCACCCAGCAGAATCCAGCCACCGATGATCGGCGCAATGGCCGGTGCCACGCCGAAGATCATCGACACCTGGCTCATCAGCCGCTGAGCGTCTGCGCCGTGATACAGGTCGCGGATGACGGCACGGCCGACGATGACGCCCACGCCGGCGGAGACACCCTGCAGCGCACGGAACACCAGCAGCGCGGTCAGGTCGCGCGACAGGGCGCACCCCACCGACGCGGCAATGAACACCACCAGCCCGCCCAGAATCACCCTTCGCCGCCCGAAGGCGTCCGACAGCGGCCCATGCGCCAGGCTCATCAGCCCGTAGAACAGCAGATACACACTGACCGTCTGCTGCACCGCCACCTGGTCCACCTGCAGGCGCTCACCCAGCAGCAGGAAGGCCGGGAAGATGGTGTCGATCGAGAACGGACCGAACATGGCAAGGCCGGCCAGCAACAGGGCCAGGCGACGCGTGGAGGGTGAGGCGGGTGTCATGGCCGGGTTCCGTCAGCAGCCTGCGCGGACGCAGGCAGGCACCGGCCCAAACCCGGGCGGTGCCTGATGAATACGAGAATCCACCCATGATAGGCCGTTGCGCCTGCCAGTTCCATGACCGACGGGCTGAATGCGTACGGTTCGCGGCCCGCGTTCATTTGCCGTGCGGCCGTTGCGTGACGGGGGTCTGGGCTATAATCGGCCGGCAACATGGTGGGAGAAGCGGAGCGTCGTTTTGAAGCCCCCGCTGCCGAAGGCGCAACGCCCGTAATCGCTCAGGCCCGATACCACCCGCAGCAAAACTCTGGAGAGACCGGCCAGTGCCGGCGCCGAAGGGGCACGAAGCGCAGCCGCGCGCTTCCAAACTCTCAGGCAAAAGGACAGAGGGGCACCTTGGAAGACCGCAGGGTCTGCTGCGCTCGCTTGCCCGCGATGCGCCACGACGCTGCACTTCCGACCGTGCGTACCCACTTTTCCGGATGCCAGCCATGTCCCAGAACACCCCTACCCTGCGCGAGCTTGAACACCACGCCGCGTTCGTCGAACGCCACATCGGCCCGAACGACGCTGAAATCGCGCAGATGCTCGACGTGGTCGGCCACGCCTCGCTGGACGCCATGACCGACGCCATCGTGCCCGCCTCGATCAAGTCGCCCGCGCCGCTGGCACTGCCCGATTCGCTGACCGAAGTGGAAGCACTGGCCAAGATCCGCGCCATTGCCAGCAAGAACCAGGTGTTCCGCACCTTCATCGGCCAGGGCTACTACGGCACCCTCACCCCGAACGTCATCCTGCGCAACGTGCTGGAAAACCCGGCGTGGTACACCGCCTATACCCCGTACCAGGCCGAGATCTCGCAGGGCCGCATGGAAGCGCTGATCAACTTCCAGACCCTGTGCGCCGACCTGACCGGCATGGAGATCGCCAACGCCTCGCTGCTGGATGAAGCCACCGCCGCCGCCGAAGCGATGACCCTGGCCAAGCGTTCGGCCAAGAGCAAGTCTGACACCTTCTTCGTGCACGACGCCGTGCACCCGCAAACGCTGGAACTGCTGCGCACCCGCGCCGAGCCGCTGGGCATCGTGCTGCGCGTGGGCACCCCGGCTGAAGCACTGGAAGCGGATGCCTATGGCGTGCTGCTGCAGTACCCGGACACCTTCGGCCACATCGGCGACTACAAGGCCCTGGCCGATGCCGTGCACGCCCGTGGCGGCCTGGTCGCCGTGGCGACCGACCTGCTGGCCCTGACCCTGATTGCCGCCCCCGGCGAATGGGGCGCGGACATCGTGGTCGGCAACAGCCAGCGCTTCGGCGTGCCGTTCGGCTTCGGCGGCCCGCACGCCGCCTTCATGGCGTGCCGTGACGCCTACAAGCGTTCCATGCCGGGCCGCCTGATCGGTGTGTCCATCGACGCCCAGGGCAACCCGGCCTACCGCCTGACCCTGCAGACCCGCGAACAGCACATCCGCCGCGAGAAGGCCACCTCCAACATCTGTACCGCGCAGGTGCTGCTGGCGGTCATGGCCTCGATGTACGCCGTGTACCACGGTCCGGAAGGCCTGACCCGCATCGCCCGCCGCACCCATCGCCTGGCCGCCATTCTGGCCGCCGCGCTGCGCGACGCCGGCGTCAACGTGGGCGAGCACTTCTTCGACACGCTGCACGTCAAGGACATCGACGCCGCTGCCATTCACGCCAAAGCTGCCGCAGCCCGCATCAACCTGCGCGCGATCGACAGCGAAGCGGTGGGCATCAGCCTGGATGAAACCACCACCCGTGCCGACATCGTCGCGCTGGGCCAGCTGTTCGGTGCCGTGGTCGACGTGGACGCGCTGGACATCGCCACCGCCGACGCACTGCCGGCCGACCTGGTGCGCACCAGCAAATTCCTGACCCACCCGGTGTTCAACACCCACCACAGCGAACACGAGCTGCTGCGTTACCTGCGCTCGCTGGCCGACAAGGACCTGGCCATGGATCGCACCATGATCCCCCTGGGCAGCTGCACCATGAAGCTCAACGCCACCGCCGAGATGATTCCGGTGACCTGGCCGGAGTTCGCCAACATCCACCCGCTGGCCCCGGCTGACCAGTCCATCGGTTACAAGGAACTGATCGACGGCCTGGAAGCGATGCTGGTCGAATGCACCGGCTACGATGCGGTCAGCCTGCAGCCCAACTCCGGTGCCCAGGGCGAGTACGCCGGCCTGCTGGCCATCCGCGCCTACCACCGCTCGCGCGGTGAGGGGCACCGCGACATCTGCCTGATTCCCGATTCCGCGCACGGCACCAACCCGGCCTCGGCGCAGATGTGCGGCATGAAGGTGGTGGTTACCAAGACCGACGCCAACGGCAACGTGGACGTGGAGGACATCCGCCTCAACGCCGAGAAGTACAGCGACCGCCTGGCCGCACTGATGGTGACCTACCCGTCCACCCACGGCGTGTTCGAGGAAGAGATCGTCGAGATCTGCAACATCGTTCACCAGCATGGCGGCCAGGTGTACACCGACGGTGCCAACATGAACGCCCTGGTCGGCGTGGCCAAGCCAGGCAAGTGGGGTTCGGACGTTTCCCACCTCAACCTGCACAAGACCTTCTGCATTCCGCACGGTGGCGGCGGCCCGGGCGTGGGCCCGTGCGCGGTGAAGTCGCACCTGGCTCCGTTCCTGCCGAAGGTGCTGGGCGGCGAAGGCAACGTCGGTATGGTCAGCGCGGCCAGCTTCGGCAGCGCTTCCATCCTGCCGATCAGCTGGATGTACATCACCCTGATGGGCACCGCTGGTCTGCGCAAGGCTACCCAGGTGGCCCTGCTCAACGCCAACTACATCGCCAAGCGCCTGGCCCCGTACTACAAGACCCTGTACACCGGCCGCAACGGCCTGGTCGCGCACGAGTGCATCCTGGACGTGCGCCCGCTGGAAAAGACCTCCGGTGTGGTCGCCGAAGACGTGGCCAAGCGCCTGATCGACTTTGGCTTCCATGCGCCTACCCTGAGCTTCCCGGTGGCCGGCACGCTGATGGTGGAACCCACCGAAAGCGAATCACTGCATGAGCTGGACCGCTTCATCAACGCGATGATCCAGATCCGCGAGGAAATCGCCGCGATTGAAGACGGCCGCCTGGACCGCGAGGACAACCCGCTGAAGAACGCCCCGCACACGGCTACCGCCGTGTCCGGCAGCGAGTGGGAACATGCCTATCCGCGCGAGCTGGCCGCCTTCCCGCTGGCCAGCCTGAAGCAGCAGAAGTACTGGCCGCCGGTGGCGCGCGTGGACAACGTGTACGGCGACAAGAACGTGATGTGTGCTTGTATTCCGATTGATGCGTACAAGGAAGACGAAGGCGTGGCCGTATAAGGCTGCTCGCTGAGTTAGAAGAAGACGGCCCGCGCGAGCGGGCCGTTTTTGTTGGTGCGCGCGAAGAGCCTGGAAACGCATGTCATGCCCCACCGCATCGCGTCGTATCGCATCGCAACCGACGGACGATGGATTTCTGCAAGCCGCACCTCAAGCGCAAACCACAATGATGCCTCTCAACGCGCTGGAGCGAATCTTATGGTTCAGAAAACACCCCCCATCACTCTGGCCCCGCCACCGCCCGCGCGCCCCCCTTCCCCCCAGTCACCGCAAAGCAGAGACATCACGCTTCGTAATGGTCCTATACACGACCCCGCGCCGGGCCTGACCCGTAGACTCGAAGCAATCATCAGGGCGGGAGTTCGCTTGCCGTTCCCGGGTTCACTGGGACCCAGCGAAATCCCAAGCCTCAACCTTCAAACCATGCGTGCCGAGATTTTCCGAGAACTGGCGGGTGCCGTGACCAGATCGGAACAGACGGGCAATGCGGCACATGCACCTCCACCCGCCGGCATCGTACCGCCGGAAACAAATGGACTGTCTCTGCCTGTTTCGGAGTCCCCGCCCCCTGGGTCGAGGAAGTAGATTTATCGCAAAAACCACGAATACACAGACGTGCGTATGCGCGGGCAGGGACGCACGACGCATGGATTCTGAAAGCGCGAGCTTTGGCATGGTGGGAGCATTACGCACCACTCCACGCATAAAGGCATGTCATCCCATGTTGCGAATCCCTGCAGCCCCGTTTTTTCACCGCACTCAATCTTCAGAACGGCCTGCCACGCGCCCCAGCAACGTTGAAGCAGCGAAGGTCACAGGTCAGCGAAACGCCTCTGCTCCCACCAGGAGAACGCTGAGCCCCCAGTTCGTCAGCAACCTGTTCCGAGGTGATGGGCCGTGTCAGAACGATGATTACATCGATGGGATCATCAAGGCCTGATGCAATAGCTCCGGCCATCATCGCCGTTGCATGAAGCATGGCCCGCGCAAGCGGGCCGTGTTGGTTTTCAGGTGATAACAGACATCAAGCGTGACGCGCATGGCGCGTCACTAAGCGGGGTTGCAGAATGCCGGAATGCCGGAACGCGATGGCAGGGCCCCCTGCACCGTTGGTTTCATGGGTGGCCCGTGCGCCAATACGTAAACGGCCCGCATCAGCGGGCCGTTTGTCATCCAATCATTCGTCGGTGCTGTTGCGCCTGACCCGCCGCGCCACCTCACTACTGATCGCAATAAACGCGGTCAGCGCCGCCATCGACAGGAACTGCAGGCGCGTCACCTCTTCCGACAGCAGCAGCCCGAAGATCACCGCCAGGATCACCAGCGCACCCACGGTGAGATACGGGTAGCCGGCCATGCGGAACGGCAGGCGGGTGCCGTCGCGGTTGGCGCGGTGGCGCAGGATCAGCTGTGACAACAGCGACATGGTCCACACCAGCAGGCAGGTGGAGCCGACGATGTTCAGCAGCACCGGCAGCACCTTGTTCGGGAACAGCAGCTCCATCACGGTGGCGGCAAAGCCGAACAGCACGCTGGCCAGCACGGCGATGATCGGCACCTGGCGCGGGTCGGTCCAGCCCAGCACGGCCGGCGCTTCGCGGCGCTGGGCCAGCGAATAGATCATGCGCGAGGCCCCGTACAGGTTGGCATTGAGCGCCGACAGCAGGGCGATGACCGCAATCAGGGTGATGGCCGTGGCCGCCCCCGGAATGTTGGCAACCTCCAGCACGGCAGCAAACGGACTCTTCAGCGCATCGCTGTTCCACGGCACTACCGCGATGATGACGCTGAGCGAGCCGATGTAGAACACCAGGATGCGCCAGGCCACGGTGCGGATGGCACGGGCGATGCTGCGCTCGGGGTCTTCGGTTTCCGCCGCAGCCACCGCCACGATCTCGGTGCCGCCGAAGGCGAACACCACCACCAGCAGCGCCGCGCCGATGCCAGCCAACCCGTTCGGAGCGAAGCCGCCGTGCTGGGTGAAGTTGCTCAGCCCCGGCGAAGTCACGTTCGGCAGCCAGCCCATCAGCAGGGCCACACCAATCAGAATGAAGCCGATGATGGCCACCACCTTCAGGATGGCGAACCAGAATTCAAACTCACCGAAGTTGCGCACGCCCAGCAGGTTGATGGCGGTGAAGAACAGCATGAAGGCCAGCGCCGCCATCGGCACCGGAATGACCGGCCAGACGGTGGCCAGCAACCCCGCCGCGCCCACCGCCTCGGCGGCGATGACGATGACCAGCTGCACCCACCACAGCCAGCCCACGGTGGCCCCGGCGGTGGCCCCCATGGCGTCGGCGGCGTAGACCGAGAACGCGCCGCTGGTGGGCTTGGCTGCGGCCATTTCGCCCAGCGCGTTCATGACGATGATGACCAGCGTACCCGCCAGCAGGTAGGACAGCAGCACGGCCGGGCCGGCGGCGGCCACGCCCACGCCGGAGCCCAGGAACAGGCCCGCGCCAATGGCGCTGCCCAGGCCCATCATGATGAGCTGGCGGGGTTTGAGCGCGTGGCCCAGGCGGGCGTTGGGCGAAGCGGGTGCAGCCGGAGTCTGGGATGCGGGCATCGGAAGTCGAAGGCGGGCAACAGGTGCGACACGATACCGTGGATGGGGTGTCGCAGGTATCCCGCTTAGGTCATGCCGCCCGTTCGGTGACCTGGGCGCGGTAGGCGCGGGGCGAAAGCCCCACTTCGGCCTTGAACTTGCGGGTGAACGCGCTCTGGTCGGTGAACCCGCAGGCCTGGCCGACACTGGCGATGCTTTCGCTGCCATGCAGCAAATGCATCGCCATCTGGATGCGCAGTCGGGTCAGCACCTGTTGCGGAGTCATCTGGAACACCTTGCGGAAGCTGCGCTCGAGCTTTGACAGCGAAAATCCTGTGATATCCAGCAGGGTCTGCATGCGGACGTTCTCGGCGTAGTGTGCGTTCAGGTGCGCCAGCGCCAGCCGCAACTGCTCGTACTGCGTGCCCAGGCTGTCCTTCTGGCCGAGGTCGCGGGAGATGCCGATCACCCCCTCGATGCGCCCGTCGACCAGCAGGGGCCGCTTGCAGGTCAGGCACCAGCCGGGCTCGCGGTTGGCGAACAGGTGCAGCTCCATCAGGTTCTCGATCACCTTGCCGCCCAGCACCTGTGCATCCTGGGTGGCGTAATCGGCGCTGAGCCCTGTCGGGTAGATCTCAGCGGCAGTGCGCCCGATGATCTCCTTGCGCGAGCGCAGCCCCAGCCGGCGCAGCATGGTCTGGTTGATATGCGTATAGCGGCCGTCGCGGTCCTTCATGAAGAACAACACGTCGGGAATGGCGTCAAACAGAGCTTCAATATCGGCAGGTTCGACGCGCATGCAGGGCAGACGGCAGCAGGACGGGGGCTCTTCAGGATACCGTCCTGTCGCTTCCCGCCCAACAGCATGTGCTGTGATGTGAAGCACAGGTCGAAGCATTCGGGAAAACTCCTACCCACCATTAACGGCCCAGCCGCGAAGGTGGGGCGATCCCCCCGCCAGCCCGGAGCGCCCCATGGCCGCCAGCAAGCCCCGCAGCAAGTCCGCCCCCAACCGCCCCCCCGCCCCCGCTACCGACGTGCGCGGCACCGGCGACGAGCTGCACCAGCAGGCAGGTGGCGGCCATCCGGTGCTGACCACAAACCAGGGCATTCCAGTCGGCGACAACCAGAACTCGCTGCGCCCCACCCCGCGCGGGCCGACCCTGCTGGAAGACTTCATCCTGCGCGAGAAGATCACCCACTTCGACCACGAGCGCATTCCCGAGCGCATCGTGCACGCACGTGGCAGCGCCGCCCATGGCTACTTCGAGCTGACCCGGTCGCTGCACGAGTTCACCCGCGCCCGGGTGCTCACTGAGGTGGGCGTGCGCACCCCCGTGTTCACCCGTTTCTCCACCGTGGCCGGCGGGGCCGGTTCGGTGGACACGCCGCGCGACGTGCGCGGCTTCGCGGTGAAGTTCTACACCCCCGAAGGCAACTGGGACCTGGTGGGCAACAACATTCCGGTGTTCTTCATCCAGGACGCCATGAAGTTCCCCGACCTGGTGCATTCGGTGAAGATGGAGCCGGACCGCGCCTTCCCGCAGGCGGCCAGCGCGCACGACACCTTCTGGGACTTCATCTCGCTGATGCCCGAGTCCATGCACATGATCATGTGGGCGATGAGCGACCGTGGCATACCACGCTCGCTGCGGATGATCGAAGGCTTTGGCGTGCACAGCTTCCGGCTGATCAACGATGCGGGCAAATCCACCTTCGTCAAGTTCCACTGGCGGCCCAAGCTGGGCATCCAGTCCACGGTGTGGGATGAAGCGCTGAAGCTGCAGGCCGCCGACAACGACTTCCACCGCCGCGACCTGTTCGAGGCCATTACTGCCGGCGACTTCCCCGAGTGGGAACTGGCCGTGCAGCTGTTCAGCGAGGATGACGCGGAAAAATTCCCGTTCGACCACCTGGACCCGACCAAGATCATCCCCGAATCCCTGGTGCCGCTGACCGTGATCGGGCGCATGGTGCTGGACCGCTGGCCGGACAACTTCTTTGCCGAAACCGAGCAGGTGGCGTACTGCCCCGCCAACGTGCCGCCCGGCATCGACTTCAGCAACGACCCGCTGCTGCAGGGCCGGTTGTTCTCCTACCTGGACACGCAGCTGATCCGTCTGGGCGGCCCCAACTTCCACCAGATTCCAGTGAACGCGCCCAAGTGCCCGTTCGCCAATCACCAGCGCGACGGCCACATGCAGATGCAGGTGCCCAAGGGCCGGGTGGCGTATGACCCGAGTTCGCTGCAGGACGACAGCCCGCGCGAAAGCGCCGACGGCTTCCCCAGCCACGCTACCCCGGCCGACGACGGCGTGAAGGGGCGCGTGCGCGCGGAGAGCTTCGCTGACCACTACAGCCAGGCGCGACTGTTCTTCCGCAGTCTGGAAGCACCGGAGCAGGCACACCTGGCCTCCGCGCTGGTCTTCGAGCTCTCGAAGGTGGAAACCGCCAAGGTGCGCGAGCGCACCGTGAGCCACCTGCGCAACATCGACCAGAGCCTGGCCAAGCGCGTGGCCGACGGCCTGGGCCTGACCGCCCTGCCCGACCCGGCCCCGACCGCCACTCCGGCGCAGGACCTGCCCAAGGCACCGGAAGTGCGCATCATCGGCCGCACCAAAGACACTCTCAAGGGTCGCTGCATTGGCATTCTGTTCGACGAAGGTTCCGACGCCGGCCTGATCAGCAATCTGCGCAAGGCCGCCGAAAAGGCCGGTGCCCAGGTGAAGCTGGTCGCCCCCAAGGTGGGCGGCGGCACCTTGAGCGACGGCAAGCGCCAGGCGGCCGACGGCCAGCTGGCCGGCACTCCCTCCGTGGTCTTCGACGCCGTTGCGGTTGTGCTGAGCGCGGAGGCCGGCAAGCGCCTGAGCAAGGAGGCGGCAGCCATCGATTTTGTCAGCTTCGCCTGGGCACACCTGAAGGCGATTGCCGCCGACGAAGGCGGTCAGGCTCTACTGAAGACCGCCCGCGTAGGCAACGATGCTGGCGTGGTGGAAGCCGAAGACGCCAAGGCCTTCCTCACCGCTGCCGCTACCCGGCAGTGGGCGCGCGAACCCAAGCTGCGCACTTTGGCGTAGCCGAGGAGACAGAACATGCCCCGTGGAGACAAATCCAGCTACACCGACAAGCAGAAGCGCCAGGCCGAGCACATCGAGGAAAGCGAGAGGGAGCAAGGCCGAAGTGACGGAGCCGCCGCCCGCATCGCGTGGGCCACGGTGAACAAGCAGGACGGCGGCGGGAAGAAGAAGCCCGCCAAGAAGGCTGCGAAGAAGGCTGCGAAGAAGGCCACCAAGAAGACTGCAAAAAAGGCTGCAAGGAAGGCCCCAGCGAAGAAGGCAGCCAAGAAAGCGACCAAGAAGGCTACAAAGACTTCTACCCGGAAGACTACAAAGAGGGCCCCGGCGAAAAAGGCAGCCACGAAGAAGGCCGCGACCAGAAAATCAGCGAAGAAAGCGACAAAAAAGACCGCTGCAAAAAAGGCGGCGAAGAAGAGAGCCCGGTAGGGTCGATCGCAAGACGACCGCCGATAGCACAGCAACATTCTTTAACGCACGACCCCAAAACCGGAACCAGAACCACGGGGTGCCGAACAACCCGGCACCCCGTGTGCCGGCCAACGGCCGGCGCTACCGGCTAACATTCCTTGAGCTTGGTGGCCTTATCCACCACCAACCTCAAACCGTCCTCAACGGGGATCAACCTCAGCTCGGTGCCCACATCAATACGGAGCCGGGTCAACCACATGCCGCGCAGCTTGATGCACGGCACCTGCTCTTCCCCATAGCGGTCCTTCGACCCGGGGTAATTGACCGCCTGCACCTTGAGCCGCTTCGGCACATGCCAATGCAGCACCTTCGGACGGCTCCTGCTGCCGTCGCGCCCGTCTGAACCAGAATCGTCTTTCATCAAACGTCCTCATGGCTTGCATGTTCCCCGCCGGAATGGCGGGGAAATCGGGAGGCTGAAATCCGTAAACCAACGCAGAAACGGAGTGACGTATTCCCCCGGGGGTGTTGTATTGCGCCACCCTCCCGATACAGGACGTACTTCTAATTTTTGCGTTGGTTAGGAGATTTCAGTCTCCGATGCACACCATGCGCGATGACGCATGCCGAATGATCTACAAATTGTTGCAAGAATGCGGGGTACCCACGGGCTGCACTTCGGCATTGGGCGCGACCCAAGTCAACTCGCAGCCAGAATTTTGATACTCCCCAATCAGTCTTCGCCGTTAGCTTCGCCGAACGGTGAATCCTCAGTGGATGGGCGTCCCTCCCAGGCATTCAGTTCGCCAATCAACCGCCGCTTCGCATTGATTTTCTGAGTCGAGCACCCCAAACGGGCGATCTGTAGGCTCACGGCCGAGGTCGCTACAACGATAGGCCCTGCCGGCTGCCAGCGGCAATGCCCCCTCGCCTGCGATGAGTGCCTCCGGCCACCACTTGGCGGTACGCCGTGTCTGACGCGCGTGCGGCAGCGGGACCTCCGGGTCGACCACACAGCGCTGAAGCAGCCTTTCCGGCGCCGTTGCACTCAGATTGAACCGGACCCACATCTGATTGGAGTCGAGGTTGTGCGATTCCACGATCTCGGTGGCGTCTGCGGGGATATCTGCGGGCAGCCAACCACGGGCGAAGGAACCATCGCGCTCGGCGTCGGCGTGGGTTGGGTAATGGCGTGTCTGTGACTCTCCGGGAAGCTCTGCACATGAGCAGAGCAGCAGGCTGATGACGATCCCTGCGAAACATAGCCTCGCGGCCCCTGAGGGCCAGGAAGTACGACGGCCGCACATCGTCATTTTCTGGACTCCAACGTCCCCAACACAAATGGCCCCCGGTGTGATTTCCGCGCACCAACAAGAACGGATCTGGACCGGTACGTTGCGCCATCCGGGCAGCTGGCGGCGAAATGATACGGCTGCGGTAGCACCTCCCTCGATGGATTGCGCTTCAACGGGTCGCCGCCTGCCAGACTGCAGCCGGTGCTCAACATTGCTCCAAGGAACACCAAAAACGCAGCTGGATGTGTCACGCGTCTCATCAGTGCCCGAGCTCGACCCCCTCCAAGGTATGCAGGCCCTCGGCGGTGAACTGCCTCATCACCGGGTCGTTGCGACTTCGGATGATCATGCCGCGCACGCCCTTCAGATCACGTAGCAGGCGCAGCCTGCAGCCCTCATCAGAAATACCCAGGAAGTGAACCCCTTGAAAGCCTATTTCGACACTTACAGATCCATCCTCTCTGCTGCCTTTTATGATGAGCGCGCCGTCGTCGTAGCTCACCTTGGTGCAACAGGCCTGAGGCAGGGCTGGGAGCAGAACTTCGAGTGCATCCAACATTTGTTGCCCTTGGGGGTTAGTTCTGCGCGGAGGTGAGTAGATTGACATTGGTCGGGTTGGGTGTGGGCCTGGTCCCGGCATCGCAGCCACGCAGGGCGTGACTCTACGAAGGCTGCGCGATGGCTTTGTGGGTGACATGGCCGCGCAGCCAATCGGCGATCACGCCTGCGGCGGCATCGGCGCGGGCTTGCAGCAGCAGATGCGGGCCGTCGAGGGTGACCCAGCGTGCCTGCGGTGCCAATCGCTGCAGCGCCTGCACGCTGATCGGCCACAGCAAGCGGTCATGGCGTGCCAGCAAGCCGAGCAGCGGCACCTGAAGGCTGCGCAGCGGCTTGCGTGCATCCACGCGCAGTGTGGCTGCGGCACGCTGGCGCAACACATTGGCCGGCACTTCCTTCAAAGCCTTTTCCAGCGCTTGGCGGGTTTCGCCGGTGCACCAGCGGCCCAGCAGCAACGGCACCAGTACCGCCAGGGGTGGCAGCGGCCAGGCGGGTGCGAGCAGATTGGCGAACGCGGCGGGAACAGGTACGGGACGATGTGCGAAGGTCGTAGACAGCACCACACCACGCAGCGCGGGCGGGGTCTGTGCGGCCAGCAGCACGGCCAAGGGACCGGCGAAGGATTCACCGAGCAGCACGAACGGAGTTTGCGGCAGCTGCAGGCGTACGCGCGCGGCCAGTGTGGCGTAGTCCTGCGGGCCATCCTGCGGATAGCGCAGCACCTGCGCGGGCACGCCACGTGCGGCCAGCGCGTCCAGCAACGGGTTGGTCAGCAGGCCGGTGCCGTCCAGACCGGGCAGCACCACCAGGGTGGGTTGAGCGTCCATGCATGCAGCCACAACAGCGGGGGTCACTGGCATGGTGGCATGCGGGCGGTGGCGGGTTCAACGCCCTGCCCTGCCTTGACGGCGGTGGTCGGACGTGGGCGATACTCGGGTTTTACTGCGGGATGCGGTTGCTATGGGGGTGACAGATGAAAACGTTCGTACGGGCGCTGGCCACGCTGGCGCTGCTGCTGCCGTTGGGTGCGGGTGCACAGAGTGGAATCATGCCGGAAGGTTCAGCGACGAAGGCAGAGGGTGATTTTTCAGCCTCGCTGCTGATCACCGCCGATCCGAACTGGCAGCAGGAATGGGAAGCGCCCAAGGGCGAGGTGCCGAACTTCCGGTTGGCAGATTCGGTCGCCGTGGGCGGCGACCTCTATGTGCTGGCCTTCCTCAGCAACCCGAAGTTGGACGACGCTGGCATGGCCAATGTGCGCTGCGACCTGAGGGTGGCACATCCGGACGGCACGCTGAGCAGCAACGACCACGACCTGCCCTGCTTCGTGACCCGGCTGGAAAGCGATCCGAAGCGGGTATATCTGTCATCGGTGGGGCTGAAGTTCACCGCTGAGGAAGGCGATGCGCAGGGCACGTGGACCGTGGGCATGACGGTGCACGACAGGAACCGCGGTGTGTCGTTGCCGTTAAAGGCGACGTTCGAGTTACGGTGAGCGGTCACGACCAACGGTCGTGACCTACCGGATGTCTGATCGATAGGTAAATCACGAACGTTGGTCGTGATCCACGCTTACATCAGGCAGCCCGCAAGGTGCTGCGCACCGCGCCCTGCTGCTCCAGCTTGAACACCGCCACCGCTTCATTCAGCGACTGCGCCTGTTCTTCCAGCGCGCGGCTGGCGGCGGTGGCTTCTTCCACCAGCGCAGCATTCTGCTGGGTGACCTGGTCCATCTGCACGACAACCTGATTCACTTGCTCGATGCCGGCGGCCTGCTCCTTGGTGGCGGCGGCGATGTCGCTCATCAGCTGGTTGGTGCGCGAGCTGGCCTGGGTCAGGCGGGCAATGGCGGCTTCCGATTCGACGGTGACGCTCAGGCCGGTCTTGACCTTGTCGCTAGCCACATCAATGAGGTCCTTGATCTCCTTGGCGGCGGTACCGGCGCGCTGGGCGAGCGTGCGCACTTCGCTGGCCACAACGGCGAAACCACGGCCGTTCTCACCGGCCCGCGCCGCTTCCACGGCGGCATTGAGCGCGAGGATGTTGGTCTGGAACGCAATGCCGTCGATGACCGAAGATATCTCGGAGATGCGCGCCGAGGACTGATCAATCTCGCCCATCACCGCGGCCATCTGCGCGATGGCCTGCTCGGTGGCACGCACGGCGGCACCGGCGGCATGCGCTTCCTGGTCGGCCTGGTTAGCGAGTTCGGCGTTCTGACGCACGGTGGAGGTGAGCTCTTCCATCGAAGCGGCGGCCTCTTCCAGATTCGCAGCCTGCTGTTCGGTGCGGCGCGACAGGTCACTGTGTCCCGCCGCCAGTTCCTGCGCGGCATTGTTGATGCTGCCGGCCGCGCCCTGGATCTGCTGCACGATGCCGGTCAGCTGCGCGGCGGTGATATTGGCGTCGTCGCGCATCTGCGCGAACACGCCCTGGTACTGGCCGCTCATGCGCTCGGTGAGATCGCCGGTGGAGATGGCGCGCAGCACGGTGGAGAGGTCGGCAATGCTGGACTGCGAGGCGGCCATCATGCCGTTGAGATTGGCGACCATCGCCTGGAACTGGAACTGGAAGGCGGCGGCGTCACCACGCACGCTGAAATCGCCGGCGCGGGCAGCGGCGGCCAGGGTGTCGATGCCGTGGTTGATGGCGGTCAGGTTGGCCTTGACCGTGGCCATGGTGCGGGTGAGCACGGCCTTTTCGCCGGGGTAGCTGTCGAGGTCGCGGCGCAGGTCGCCGATGGCGTAATCCTGCATCACATCGACCATGTGGTTCTGCACGGCCACGTGCGAGCCGACCAGCTCGTTGGTGGCGTGCAGCATGCGACCGTAGTCGCCGGGCAGTGCGTCAGCGTCCATGCGGTAGCTGATGGCACCGGCCTCGTGCTCACGCGCCATGTCCAGCTGCGCGGTGATGGCGGCCTGTACGTTGCGGCGCACGCTGCCCATCGCCTCGCCCAGGCGCGTCAGCTCATCACGGCCGCCGAGATTGAAGTTCTGGTCCAGCTCGCCCTTGGCCATGCGGTCGGCCAGGGTGACGGCGCGGCCAAGCGGACCGGTGAAGCTGCGGCCGATCAGCACCGAGGCGGCAATGCCGACCAGCAGTGCGATACCGCCCAGCACCAGCAGCTGCAGCTGGGTGCGCTCGCCGACGCGGATGGCTTCGGCGGCGGCCTTGCGGCTTTCGGCCTCTTCATAGGCAACGCCGTCGGCCAGCGCCTTGTTCCAGCCGTTGGCGGCCTGCTGCACGTCGCTCAGGGTGAACGCCACGGCCCCGGCGAAATCGCCGTCGGCCATCATCTGCGCGGACTGCTTGTTCAGCGGGCGAGCAATGGCGCGCTTGGCAGTGATGTTGTCGATCACCTGCTGGCCTTCGGCGTTGTGCGGCAGTGCCTGGTAAGCGGCCCAGCTGGCTTCGTAGCGGGTCACCAGGGCGGCGATGCGCTTTTCGTCGGCCTCGCGCTCCTGGCCCTGGCGGATCAGCATTTCGCGACGGACGACCAGCATCTGGTTGTTGGCGTCGAGCAGGTCGGAGAGCAGGTGGACCTTGGCTACGCCTTCGTCGACCACTTTCTGCATGGCTTGCTTCTGGACGGTGGCACCGACCGCGCCGGTGGCTACTACGGCTACTACAAGTACCAGTAAGAGGCCGAAGCCGACGCCGAGACGCCAGACGACGCTGACGTTGCGTAACAGATCCATGAGTGGTCCACGAATGTAGGGGGAGAAATCCGTTATCGGCTGACTTTCACGGTTTCTTTACATTGTGGTTTAACGGGGGTTGGGTGGGTCGGTGACACGCATGGCGTGTCACTACGGGACCTTGGCTGTAGTGACACGCCATGCGTGTCATCGGAATGTCTGGGGCGGGCGCGAAAAGCAGAAGCCCCGCATTCGCGGGGCTTCTTTGCCGGGCAAGCCCGGCACTACGTGGCGGGAACCCGAGTGTCCGTGGCGGGAGCCCCGTGTGGACGGGGCCCCATACCGGATCAGGCGAACGGGTCCTGCAGGACCATGGTGTGGTCGCGGTCCGGGCCGGTGGAGACGATGCTGATCGGGCAGCCGGCCAGCTCCTCCAGCGAGCGCAGGTAGGCGCGTGCGGCCGCCGGCAGTTCGTCCCAGGTGGTGATGCCGTGGGTGTTTTCGCTCCAGCCCGGGAACTCCAGGTAGACCGGGGTGCAGTCTTCCCAACCCTGGGCGTCCAGCGGGGCATATTCGGTGCGCTTGCCGTTGTATTCGTAGGCAATGCAGACCTTCAGCTTTTCCATGCCGTCCAGCACGTCCAGCTTGGTGATGCACAGGCCGCTGATGCCGTTGATGGCAACGGCGCGCTTGAGCGCGACGATGTCCATCCAGCCGCAACGACGCGGACGGCCGGTGGAGGCACCGTACTCGGCACCACGGTCGCGGATGCCCTGGCCGATTTCATCGTCCAGCTCGGTCGGGAATGGGCCGCCGCCAACGCGGGTCGCGTAGGCCTTGGCGATGCCCAGCACGTAATCGATGGAATCCGCGCCGACGCCGGTGCCGGCCAGTGCGCCACCGACGGTGGTGTTGGAGCTGGTGACGTACGGGTAGGTGCCGTGGTCGATGTCCAGCAGCGCGCCCTGCGCGCCTTCGAACAGCACGCGCTTACCCTGCTTGCGCAGGTCATGCAGAATGCCGGCCACGTCGGACTTCATCGGCTGCACATACTCGCCGAAGGCCAGCGCTTCGTCGTAGGTCTTCTGGAAGTCGACCGCTTCGGTGCCCAGGTACTTGGTCAGCACGAAGTTGTGGTAATCCAGCGCGGTGCGCAGCAGTTCTTCCAGCTGCCTGGGGTAATGCAGGTCGGCGATGCGGATACCGCGACGGGCGACCTTGTCTTCGTACGCCGGGCCGATGCCACGGCCGGTGGTGCCGATCGCCTTGCCGCCGGCAGCGCGTTCGCGCGCCTGATCCAGGGCAATGTGGTACGGCATGATCAGCGGCGCGGCCGGGGAGATCTTCAGACGCGAACGCACTTCCACGCCGGAGGTTTCCAGCTCGGCGATTTCCTTCTGCAGGGCCGCCGGGGAAATCACCACGCCGTTGCCGATCAGGCACAGCGCGTCGTCACGCAGGATGCCCGACGGAATCAGGTGCAGCACGGTCTTCTTGCCATTGATGACCAGGGTGTGGCCGGCATTGTGGCCGCCCTGGAAACGCACCACGGCACCGATTTCCTCGGTAAGCAGATCGACGATCTTGCCTTTGCCTTCATCGCCCCACTGGGCACCCAACACTACGACAGACTGACCCATGACGGGCTCCTCGAATTGTTGCGGCCATCGGGGCCGCGAGAGAGTAAACCGTGGCAGTGCCGGCCAGCGCGTGAAGGCGGCTCCAGCGGGGAGCGGCCGGCGATGGAAGGCCCAGACACAGAAAAAGCCGAACGGGAGGGCCCGTCCGGCTTTTGTGCATTATCCGGGTTTCCGGTGTCCACCGCCACCCCGGGGGGTGACGGCTTCATCAGCCGGTCAGCGGTCGCTCTTGAGGTACTGCAGGAACGGGTCGTTCTTATCCAGCACGATCACGCCGTTGCCGTCGCTCATGGAGCCGCGGTAGGCCTCCAGGCTGCGGTAGAAGGCGTAGAACGACGGGTCGGCATTGCCGGCCTTGCCGTAGATGCGGGCGGCTTCGGCGTCGCCGGCACCGCGCAGCTGCTGGGCATCGCGTTCAGCTTCGGCCACGATCACGGTCGCTTCGCGGTCGGCCTGGGCGCGGATGGTCAGCGACTGCTCCTCACCCTCGGCGCGCAGCTTGGCGGCTTCCTGCTTGCGCTGGGCGCGCATGCGCTCGTACACGTCGCTGATCACCTGGCTGTCGGTGGGCAGGTCGATCTGCTTGATGCGCAGGTCAACGATTTCCATGCCCAGGCCCTTCACCGCTTCATTGATACCGGTGAGCTGGTTGGCGATCAGCTCGCTGCGGTCGCCGGAAACCAGCTGCTGCAGGGTGCGCGAGTTGATCTGGTTGCGCAGCGAGTCGGTGATGATCGGAGCCAGACGCTGGTTGGCCAGCCGGGCGTCGCCACCGGTGGCCCGGTAGTAGGCGCGGGTGTCCTTGATGTATCCGATGGCGAAGAAGTCGACGCTGACGTCCTTCTGCTCTGCGGTGAAGTAACGCGCCGGAGCGGTGTCGAGTACCTGGAAGCGGCGGTCGAACACGCGCACGGTTTCAACCAGCGGCAGCTTGAAGTGCAGGCCGGGTTTGACGTCGGCACGCACCACCTTGCCCAGGTTCAGGACCATGGCGGTCTGGTCCTCACGGACCACGTACACCGACCCCATCAGGGCCAGCAGGACGGCCACGGCCAGGCCAATCCACAGGGGACTTTTCATCGGTTGGCTCCTTCACGACCGGCCGGTCGCGTGGTCGGGCGTTCGGCGTTGCGCACGCCGTCCACCGGCGTGCTGGCCGGCAGCGACGGCATCATCACCTCGGAGGTGATGCCCGGCAGGGTGGGACTGGCCGGTGCGGCTCCGCTGCGGTTGTCGGGCATGGGCACGTAGATCAGCTGGCGTCCATCGCCGCCGATGACCTTGCGGTTCTCCGACAGCACCTGCTGCACGGTTTCCAGCCACAGCCGCTTGCGGGTCACCTCCGGCGCGTCCTTGTACTGAACCTGCAGCTGGCTGAAGCGCTCGGCGTCACCGGTGGCCTTGGCCACGGCGGCCTGCTTGTAGCCCTCGGCCGTGGTGCGGGCACGCGACGCCTGGCCACGCGCTTCCGGCACGATCTTGGCCGCGTAGGCCTGGGCTTCGTTGATCAGACGTTCCTTGACCTGCTGCGCGGCGTTGACGTCGTCGAAGGCGGGCTTCACCTCTTCCGGCGGACGTGCATCGGGCAGGGTCAGGCCGGTGACGCTCAGACCGGTGCGGTAACTCTTCAGCGAGGCCTGCAGGCGCTCTTCCGCCGCAGACGCCAGCGGGCCACGGTTGTTGAGCACGGTGTTGAGGTCGGCACGGCCGACCTGTTCACGCACAGCACTCTGCGCGGACTGCTCCAGCATCTGGTCAGCGTCGAGGGTGCCGAACAGGTACAGCTGCGGGTCGTCCACGCGGTACTGCACGTTCAGCGAAACCCGCACGATGTTTTCATCGCGGGTCAGCACCGGCACGTCGCTGCTGAAGGTTTTGATCTGCGTCGCGTTGACCTTGGTGACCGATTCGATCGGCCACGGCAGCTTGAAATTCGGGCCGGGCTGCAGGATGCGCGAGAACTGGCCGAAACGCAGGACGACGCCACGCTGCTGTTCGCCGATCAGCTGGAAGCTGGAGAACAGCACCAGCAGCACCACTGCCACGGCCACCCAACGCAGGATGCCCCCATCGAACAGGTCCTTGAGCGGACCGGGCAAACCGCCCCACCCACCACCACCGCCACCGCCGCCGCGCGGGCCGAACGGTCCGCGTCGATTCTCGTCGGGGCCTTGTCCGCCCTTGTTGCCGCCGGGTGTATTCCAGGCCATGCACGCTCCATCAGTAAATAGGTTGCCTGCGGGCCACTCCCGCACCGTCAACCGGTCATTGCGTCCCGATTCTACAAGATGGGGCGAACCGGCAGGATTGGAAGGGGGGAGCTTGCCGAAAGGTCGATTCATCGGCCGGTCGGACTGGGACGGGGGTCGTGCCCCGGCCGGACCAGACGGGGTAAGGTGAAGGCCCCTGCCCTCCGATCTGGCCACTTGATGACGCTTCCAGCCACCTTCAACGCCTTCCGCATCCATCAGGACGACAACGGCCACCGCAGCGGCCTCGAGGCCGTCGGCCTGGACCAGCTCAACCCTGGCGAGGTGGTTATCCGCGCGCAGTGGTCGTCGGTGAACTACAAGGACGCCCTGGCGGGCACCGGCAAGGGCCGCATCCTGCGCCGCTTCCCGCTGGTCGGCGGGATCGACGTGGCCGGCACGGTGGTTGCCTCGACCGACCCGGCCTGGCGCGAGGGCGATGCGGTGCTGGCAACCGGCTGTGGACTCAGCGAGACCCGTGACGGCGGTTACAGCCAGTACGTGCGGCTGGAGTCGAGCGCGGTGATCGGCCTGCCGGCCGGGCTGAGTGCCCGCGAGGCGATGATCATCGGCACCGCCGGCTTCACCGCCGCGCTGGCCCTGCTGCGGATGTGCGACAACCGGCAGACTCCGGTACACGGCCCCCTGGCGGTAACCGGGGCGACCGGCGGGGTCGGTGCGCTGGCGGTGGATATCTTCAGCCAGGCAGGCTTCGAGGTGCATGCGATCAGCGGCAAGGCCGATCAGGCCGGCTTCCTGCGCGAGCTGGGGGCGACCGAAGTGCTGCCGCGTGAAGTGCTTGCCACCACCCGGCCGATGGAGTCGGCACGCTTCGGCGGCGGCCTGGACAATGCCGGTGGGCCGATGCTGGCCAGCCTGTTGGCGCAGACCGTGCCATACGGCAGCGTAGTCAGTGCGGGGCTGGCGGCCAGTCCGGCGCTGGACATGACGGTGATGCCGTTCATCATCCGCGGCGTTTCGCTGCTGGGGGTGTCGTCCTCTTCGGCACCGCGCGATCTGCGCGAACAGGTCTGGCATCGTCTCGGCAACGAGTGGAAGCCGCGTCACCTGGCCGCGATCTGCACGCGCGAAATCACGCTGGAAGGGCTGCCAGAGTTGTTCGACATCATGCTGGCCGGCCATTCACTGGGCCGCACGGTGGTGCGAATCGACTGAGCGTTGCAGCTGGGCGACAAACGGCGCATCCGGTCCTTCACGCTGACACAGGCCCGGCCTACACTGCTGGGCATTATCTGGGGAATAACATGGCACGCATTCTGATTGTCGACGATTCGCAGGTTCAGCAGATAGGAATCCAGCGCATGGTCGAGAAGCTGGGGCACGAAACCCTGATCGCCGAAGACGGTGCCAAGGGCGTGGAAGTGGCCAAGGCCGAGCTGCCCGACCTGGTTCTGATGGACGTGGTGATGCCCAACCTCAATGGCTTCCAGGCCACCCGTACGCTGGCGCGCGAAGCGACCACCAAGCACATCCCGGTGATTCTGGTGACCACCAAGGACCAGGACACCGACCGCATGTGGGGCATGCGTCAGGGCGCGAAGGCGTATCTGACCAAGCCGTTCTCGGAAAGCGAGCTTTCCGAGGTGCTGGAGCGCGTGTTCAACAGCAAGGAACCGCCGGCGGGTTGATCCGGCGATCCGTGGCGTGCCGACCAGCGGTCGGCACGCAAACGTCATACCGTTTCGCCAAACGCCTTGGCCAGGTTCCGGTACGCCTTTTTCTGCGCGTCATCGGTTGGCACCGGGGCGACGATTTCGATCTCCACGATCTGATCACCGTCCGGGTTACCGGGCAGGCCGCGTCCGCGCAGGCGCAGCTTGCGTCCGGCATCGGAGCCGGCCGGCACCTTCAGTTCCACCGCACCGCCCAGGGTCGGCACGCTGATGCTGGTGCCCAGCGCAGCCTGCCACGGGGTGACGTCCAGGGTGTACAGGATGTTGCGGCCGTCGACCTCGAACTGCGGGTGCGCGGCGTACTCCACTTCCAGCAGCAGGTTGCCGCCATTCGTACCCTGCCCGCTCAAGCGGATCACCTGACCGGGGCGGATGCCCTTGGGCACGCGCACGTCCAGCTGTTTGCCGTTGACGGTAATGCGCAGGCTGTCGCCGTTGTAGGCCGCTTCCAGCGGTACCGACAGCTTGGCGCGGGTGTCGCGGGTCGGCTGCGGGCCGGGGCCAGCACCGCCAAACCCGCTGGCACGGCCGGCACCGCCGCGCTGGCGCGCGAACAGGCTTTCAAAGAAGTCGCTGAAGCCGCCGCCACCGGCACCGCCACCGAACACTTCCTCGAAATCGAAGCCCTGACCGCCACCGTAGCCCGGCGGGGTGTGGAACTCCTCGCCGGGGCGGTAACCCTGGGCCTTGAGCTGGTCGTACGCGGCGCGCTTCTGCGGGTCGCGCAGCGCTTCATAGGCCTCGTTGACCGCCTTGAACTTCTCTTCCGCGCCGGCTTCCTTGCTGACATCCGGGTGGTACTTGCGGGCCAACCGGCGGTAGGCGGTCTTGATTTCGGCATCGCCTGCGCTGGGTTCCACCCCGAGCGTGGCGTAGTAATCCTTGAATTCCATTGAAAAACACCTCGAATAGGGTCGGCCACCCGCGCCGGCGGGGGCTGTTCAGGCAATTCTAGCGGCTGCCGGGGTTCGCGCCGTGATCGAAACATGATCCAGCGCAATGCAGTACCGATACGCTTGGGCTACGCTGCACGGGTGTCCTGCCCTGACCGCGTTACTGGAGCCCCCATGACCATCCACGTAGGCGACCCGATTCCTGAAGTGACCCTCAAACGGATTCGCGAGGGCATGGAGACCCTGGACACCCACGCGCTGTTCGACGGGCGCAAGGCGGTGTTGTTCGGGGTCCCCGGCGCATTCACCCCCACCTGTTCGGCCCGCCATCTGCCCGGCTTCGTCGAGCACTTCGATCAGTTCCGCTCGCGCGGCATCGATGTGTTCTGCATGGCGGTGAACGACCCGTTCGTAATGAAGGCATGGGGCGAAAGCCAGCATGTCCCCGATGGCCTGCAACTGCTGTCCGACGGCAACGGCGACTTCACCCGTGCCCTGGGGCTGGAGATGGATGCCAGCAGTTCAGGCATGGGCGTGCGCTCGCGGCGTTTTGCTCTGTATGTGGAGAACGGCGTGGTGCGCGGGGCGTGGATTGAAGAACCGGGCAAGTTCGAGGTGTCGTCGGCGGAGCATGTATTGGCGCATCTGCCGGGTTGAACGCGCAGTGACGGACCCGTACCGACCAACGGTCGGTACCTACCGGCATCGGACAGACATCGGTAGGTGCCGACCGTT
The DNA here is from genome assembly GCA_050983615.1 of Stenotrophomonas maltophilia. Lineage (GTDB taxonomy): Bacteria > Pseudomonadota > Gammaproteobacteria > Xanthomonadales > Xanthomonadaceae > Stenotrophomonas > Stenotrophomonas maltophilia_AZ. The sequence continues at coordinate 3,209,623 of CP158958.1, forward strand.
GGTCGGCACGAATCAACGCAGAATCCGGAACCTCACCTGGGTCCACGCGCCGTCTGCAGCCAATGCAGTAAGCGTGTGCTCACCCGCTTCATCAAAGTCCCGCTGCAGCAGCCGCGCGCCTTCCGTGCGCGCAATCCAGCGATCATCAAGCAACCAATCCACGCTCTGCTCGGTTCCCAACGCCCGCAACTGCAGACGCACGCCATGTTCGGCGTTGGGGGCCCGCGCCAACGTGGCACGGTCGTTGAGTCCTTCAATATGCAGCGTGCCGGTACTGCCGGTACCTTCATCGCGACAGTCGGGCGACAGCGCCGGCAGCTGCGAGGCACGGCGCAACGCCAACGGCAACCAGGGCGATACCCGTGCCGGCCAGCGCGCGATCTCGCGGCTTTGCACCTCATGCGGCAGCGTGCATTCCGGCGACAGGCGCAGGCCGCTACGCGCATCCACCTGGAAACGCTGGCGGCCGGCCTGCCACAACCGCGCATCGCGTTCGGCGAAGGTCGGGGGCACCGCGCCGTCCAGCACGTAGGCTTCCAGTCGACGCTGGCACAGCGCGGGCGGCAGGTCCTGCTCGCGCTCGCCGGTCGGCCAGCAGATGGTGTCGCTGCTGACGCTGGCCGGCATCGGCGCAGCGCTGGCGTCGCCGGGCTGGCGCGGCAGGCTGTCCACCACTTCAAACATCAACGGCAGGGCGGTCACCGCGCCATACTGGCCCGGTAACGGTGTGCCGTCCGGTCGCCCCACCCATACGCCCACGGTGTAATGGCGGGTGCTGCCGATCGCCCAGGCATCCCGGTAGCCATAACTGGTGCCGGTCTTCCAGGCCACGCGGGGGCGGCCGGTGACGTCAAAGGTCCCACTGCCGTAGCCAGGTCGCGGATTGGACTCGAGCACCTCACGGGTAATCCAGGCTGCGCCGGGCGACATCAGCCGACGTTCGATCACCGTTTCGTCCGGGCGGTAACGCACGCGACCGGCAATGCCATTGCGGTTGAACGCCGCAAAGCTGCCGACCAGGTCTTCCAGCCGCGCTCCGGTACCACCGAGGATGAGCGAAAGATTGGGCGCGCTGCCATGTGGGAAGCGCAGATGGATGCCAGCGTGCGACAGGCGCGCGGCAAAGCGTGCCGACCCCACCCGGTCCAGCAGGTCCACCGCCGGCACGTTGAGTGACAGCCGCAGCGCGGTGGCGGCACTGACCGGACCGTTGAAAGCGGCATCGAAGTTACCGGGGCGATAGCCGCCAAAGCTCTGCGGTGCATCCACCATCAGGCTCTCTGAATGGATCAGGCCGTCGTCCAGGGCCATGCCGTACAGGAAAGGCTTGAGCGTGGAACCGGGCGAGCGCCACGCCTGCACCATGTCGACATGGCCAAGCCGCTGTTTATCAGCGAAGGCCACCGAGCCGACATACGCACGGGCCTCCAGGGTGCGGTTGTCGACCACCAGCAATGCGGCGGAGGTACGTTCGGGCAACTGCGAGAAGTACGAGCCCACGCGTTCTTCCAGCGTGCGCTGCAGGCCGATATCCACGGTGCTTTCAATACGCGCGGCACGCGGCTCAGCCGCGCGCAGTCGCTGGGCCAGCAAGGCGGCATGCAGTGGCGGCTGCAGCGCACGGGTGACGACCGATTCCATGCGCGCATCATCAACCGCTTCGCGCGACCACACGCCGAGCTCAACCATGCGCTCAAGCACCTTGTCGCGCGCCACCTGCGCGGCCTCCGGGTGGCGGTCCGGCCGAAGGCGGCTGGGTGACTGCGGCAATACTGCCAGCAACGCAGCCTCTGCATGCGAAAGCTGCGCAGCGGGTTTGCCCAGGTAAGCCCAGCTGGCGGCCTCCACGCCCTCGATGGTGCCGCCATAGGGCGCGCGCTCCAGATACAGCGTCAGGATCTGCGCCTTGCTGAGATGCAGCTCCAGCTGCACCGCGCGCAGCAACTGCTTGGCCTTGCCCCATGGCGTGCGGGTATGCGGATCCAGGATGCGCGCGACCTGCATGGTGAGCGTGGAACCGCCGGATACGATGCGGCCACTGCCCAGCCACTGCTTGCCGGCGCGCAGCAACGCCCACGGATTGACCCCGGGGTGCCGCCAGTACCAGCGGTCTTCGTAGTTCAACAGCGCCTGCAGATACAGCGGTGAAACGCCATCAAGGGAGGCGGGATAGCGCCACACGCCATCGGCATCGGCAAACGCGCGCAACGGGGTTCCGTCACGCGCGACCACCAGGGTGCTGGTGTCGCGCTGCTTCGGCAGCGGCGGCGGGAACGCAAGGTCCAGCACCAGCAGCACCGCCAGCAGGGTGGCGGTGCCCCAGCGCAGGCCCCGCCACAGCCAGCGGTTCCGGCTCAATCAGGGCTCCACCACGGTGATCGTGGTCGGATTGCTGCGCCCCACCCCGCGCAGGTCGGGACGGTACATGTCCTCCACCAGCGGCGGCGGCACCGTGTACGTGCCCGGTGTGACCGCACGCACCAGATAGAACACCTTGGCGGTGCTGCCGCGCGACAGCTTCAGCGCGGCCACGTAGCGGTCGTCGCGGAACTCCTCATGGCGCAGGGTCGCTGCTTCACTCCGCTCGCTGATGCGCAGTCCGTCCACCACCACGTCGGCCCACTGTTTGGCATCGCCGAGGTTGAGGTTTTCGATCTCCAGGCCGGCCGGCAGCAGGTCGGTGAGCAGCGCGTCGGGCATGTCCAGGTTGGGGGTGATGTTGACCCGCACGATCAGGGTTTCGCCCTCCTTCAGTGCGCGCGGGCTCCACGGTTTGCCGTCGGTGGTGTACCAGCTGCGCTCCACGCCCAGGTGACGGCTGTCCGGCTCCGGCGCATTACGTGGAATACCCGCCACTTCCAGGCTGGCGAACATCGGCGGCTCGCCCTGCGGAGTGAAGCGCACGCCCTTGGCCAGGGCGGCATAGTCAAAACCACGACCGAACAAACGGCGGGCGGCAATCGCTTCCACTTCGTCGCCGACGGCCAGGTCACCGGAAACCTGTTTTTTCTGGTTGGCGGCCAGCGCCTTGCCCAACCGTGCCAGCGCAACCTGCTCCTGGGTACTCAACCACATCCAGCCGTTGTTGCGGCGGGCATCGAGGGCGCGCCCCAGATCGACTGCACGGGCGTCGTAGGCGGGCTTTGCCAGCTTGCGCTCGTGCAGCAGCGCGATCATCAGCGCGTCGTCGCGCACCGCACTACCGTAGTCGCCGAAATACTGCGGTCGTTCGCTGCTGGGCTTGGCAAAGCCCGCGGCGATGGCGGCGTCGCCGCGTTTGTGGTCGCCCTGCAGCGACAACGCGATGCCCAGATGCACCAACGACAGACCGGTGAGCGCCTTGTTGCGCTCGTTGTCATACAACGCACGCAGGGTGCCCAGCGGGGCGCGGTTGACCCGAGCCAGGACGTAGCCTGAGTACGCCTGGTTGGCAAACTTGAGGTTCTCGCGGCGGTCTTCGCCGTAGAACTGGTTTCCCCCGGCCAGCAGGTCTTCGCTGAGGCGGTTCAGCGCCTTCTGCAGCACCGCATCAGGCACCGCGAAACCGGCGTCCTTGGCATCCAGCAGGAACTCTGCGATGTACGGGGTGAGTGCCGGATTGACGTAGCCGTCGTCGCCCCACATGGAGAAGTTGCCGTTGGCCACCTGCATCGAGGCCAGCCGACCGAACGCACCCTCCATGCGTTCGCGGCGCTGCTTGGCATCCAGACCGCCGGCCCCCAGCATCGTCGCGGTGGTTTCATCCAGCATCAGTGCGGCGTAGCCCTTGCTGGTGGTCTGCTCGGCACAGCCGTATGGATAGCGCAGCGCGCCTTCCAGTGCGCTTGCGAAGGGAATCGGCGGCAGCGCGCTGACCAGCATGCGCGCGCTCACCGAGTCCTGCATCAGGCCGTCAGCCAATGCGGCATCCAGGCTTACCGCGGCCAGCGGGTCCAGGGTGCGGGTCTGCGCGCGCAGCACCTGCGGCCACGCTGCGCGCACCGGCAGGTCGTAGCGGCGGTCCACCTTGAAGCCGTTGCCGTCCACCCGCACGCGTACCTGGGCCACGGTGTAGCCCTCGCGCGCGCCCAGCGGGAAGCTCAGGGTCTGTTTTGCATCGGCATTCAACTTCAGGGTACGGCTGCCCTCGCCGAGGGTGATGGGACCGACGCCGTCGACCTGCACCTTGAACTCGCCCGGCTTGCCGGTGAAGTTCTGCACGTCCAGGGTGACCGTGCTGCGGTCGCCCGGGGCGAGCACGCGCGGCATGCTGGCTTCGGCCAGGATCGGCGCGCGTACCACGGTTTCCATGTCGCGCTTGCCGTACTGATCATCGGAATACACCACCGCGGAAATGCGCAGGGTGCCGTTGAAGTCGGGCACCTTCAGGTTGACCCGGGCATTGCCCTTGGCATCCAGCTTCACCGGGCCCGCGAACAGGTCCACGGTCTGCACGCGGGCAGTGGGCCGCTTGGCCTGCGGCAGCGCGGCCAGCGCCATGTCGCCACCGAACTTGAGCTTGCCACTGCTGCCGTCGAAGCTCTCAATCACGCGGCTGTAGATGTCGTACGCATCCACGCCCAGGCGACGCTGGGCAAAGAAGTGTGCGGCGGCATCCGGCACCGGGAAGCGGGTAATGTTGAGGATGCCCACGTCGACCGCTGACACGGTCACGTGCGCGACCTTGCCGGCCAGCTGCGGCGCGCTCACCGTCACCGGCAGGCTCTGCTCGGGGCGCATCTGTTTGGGTGCGGACAGGCCTACCGCCACGCTGCGCGCTTTGCGGTCCATCGGCACGTGCACCACCCCCACCGCGCGGGCGGGGGTGATCTTGCTGGGCGCACTGCCGCCGCGGAACACCAGCGCGGTGATGTAGACGTCATGACGTTCCCAGTCAGCGGTGACCGGCAGGTCGAAGGTGCTGCCCGGCTTGGCGTCAATCTCCTTCACGTAGAGCATCTTGTCGCTCTCGACCATGATCAAGCCCTTGCCGGCATGCGGCGGGGTGACGGTCACGCGTACGGTATCGCCGGCCTTGTAGCCGGTATTGTCCAAGCTCAGTTTGACCTTGTCGGGACGGGCATCGAGGCCGCGATTGTCGTCGTTCCAGCTCCAGCCGGCGTGGAACGGATAACGGCTGGTCAATCCGGTACCGGGGTCGAACACCTCCAGTCGGTATTCGCCCCATTCCACCGGGAAGTCGATGCCGACCGCCGCCGTGCCGGCTTCCAGGGTGCGGGTTTCCTTGTTTTCGAAGCGGCGGGTGAAATCGTAGTCCCAGCGGTTCTCGTTGAAGGTCCAGTGGTAATCACGCAGTTCGCGGACCAGGGTCACCTTCAGTCCCTTGCCAGGCTGGGGCTTGCCGGCCGCGTCCACGCGCATGACTTCAAAACGTGCACTGCTGTTGGCGTCGGCCCCGTCATTGTGATCGAACAAGGGGCGAACACCGACCAGCACCGGGGCCGGCCACATCACCCGCTTGAGCGTGCGACTGACCGTGCGGCCGCCGGTTTCATACACGCTGCCGGACAGCACCACCGCCACCGGCGCGGTCGCTTTGACCTCACTGGGCAGTTCCACGTCCTGACGCAGCTCGCCGTCGGCCGGGAACTCAGTGTCAATCACGTCGCGCGCTTCGCGTGGCAGCTCAACGGTAGGGTCGCCGAAGAAGTAGCCCGGCAGTGACTCGACCGGGGACGTCTCGGCAGTCACCGCCAGACGTGCGGTGAAGCGGTTGCCGTCGGCCGGTGCGCCGTAGAGATAAGCGGCATCGGCCTGCAGCTTGAGCGGTTCGCCGGGTTTGAGGGTCTTCTGCGGGCTGTCCAGATTCAGCTTCATGCGCTCGGGCAGGAACTCCTCGATGCGCAGGGTCATCCCCTGGATGGCTTCCTTGCTGGCCGGGTTGCTGCGGAACTCCACCTGCCAACGCCCGGTGGGAGCGTCGGCCGGGATGGTCTGCTCGAAGCTCAGATAACCCTGCTCGCCGGGCTGCAAGCGGGTTTCGCGGAAGGTCTTGCCGTCCGGCTGCTTCAGCCGCAGGTAGACGGGTTGCGGCTTGACCGGCTTGCCGTCGTTGTCGCGCAGCAACGCGGAGACGCGCACGGTTTCACCGGGGCGGTACAGGTCACGGCCGGACCAGGCGAACACGTCGAACCAGGCGTTGTCTCGGCCGGCGACGGCAAACTCACTCAGGTCCAGCGCCGGTTGGTTGAATGGCAGGAAGGTGGTGTCGGCACCGCTGCTGGCAATCAACACGTGGCCGGCATCCAGGGTGTATTTCAGCAGTGCGTTGCCGTTACCGTCGGTGCTGCCTTTGAGCACCACCTCGCCCTTGGCATCGAGAATGCGCAGGTCTATCTTCTTCACCGCCGCGCCGCTCTGCAGCGAGGCGGTGTGGACGAACAAAGTGTCCTTGTAGGCGCGGGTGTGCAGACCGATGTCGCTGACCGTGAAGAAGGCAGTGTCGAATTCGCTGTCAAACGAGCCGGTGCGCTTCATCACCGCGAAATACAGGCCCGGCTCCTGCAGTTCCTTGATGTCCTGGGTGGGCAGGTAAGTGAGCACGCGCTCGTTCTGCTTGCCACCGAGCACAAACCGGTTCACGTAGACCGGTTCGGCCAGCTGCGACATCGGGGTCTTGTCGCCGTACTCGCTGTCCAGTTCCCAACTGCCACGGCGGCCGCCGCGCTGGTACTGGCTGAAGAACTGCGGCAGCTGCTTTTCGCGCACGCGCAGGAACTCCACGTCCACTTCGGGCACATTGACCGAGACCACCGGCAGGCCGCGACTGTCACGTGCGGGCAGCACACTGCCCTGCGAGGCGAACCCCGCCACCGGCTTGAGCTCGCCGGTAAACACCTTCTGCTTCAGTTCCTTGCCAATGCGGCTGCCGTCGGCGGCCAGCAGATCAGCCGAAACCACCAGGGTGTAGTCCTTGGCCGCTTCCACGAAGGGATAGCGCAGGGTGGTGCCGTCGTCGGACAGGGTCCAGCTGCTGTCTTCAGTGCCGACCTTTTCTTCGAATCGGACCAGTTTATCGAAGTCCTGGGTGCCGACCAGCGGCCGCGAGAACTCCAGCGCCAGCGACAGGCCGTCGCCCTTCTCGTCCGGGTAAGCGCGCAGCAGGGTGAATTCGGTGACCGCTTCGGCCTTGGCCGCAATCGGCTTGCCGGAGGCTTCCGGCAGCTGTCCGGTTTCGTTGCGTTTGCAACCGCCGATGCCGATTGCCAGCGTGGCGGCGAGCGCCAGCGCGATGATTCCTTTCCACTTGCCCTGCCTGACCCGAACCTGCGCAGCCATGACGTCACTCCTTGAACGATGCCACCAGTATACGGCGGCACCGGGGCGCGGATGGGTCGAACATGTTCGAATTGACGGGGTGACGCGTAGAGCCACGCCCTGCGTGGCGGAATCTGCTGGTCGCTGCGAGGCCACGCAGGGCGTGGCTCTACGGGCGATCAGGCACCCGCACCGCCCCCTCCATCAGCACCCGGGCGCTGCGGCTCATCAGGGCCTTGGTGACCACCCACTCGCCGTCCACCTGGGTCGCCTGCGCCCCGACCCGCAGCGTGCCTGAGGGATGCCCGAAGGTCACCGCATCACGCGTACCCCCACCGGCGGCCAGGTTGACCAGGGTACCGGGGATGGCCGCGGCGGTACCGATGGCCACCGCAGCAGTACCCATCATGGCGTGGTGCAGCTTGCCCATCGACAGCGCGCGGGCGTGCAGGTCGATCTCACCCGCCGCAATCCGCTTGCCGCTGGAGGACACGTAATCCTGCGCCGGGGCCACAAAGGCGACCTTGGGCGTGTGCTGGCGCGTGGCAGCCTGGTCGATGTGCTGGATCAGACCCATGCGCACCGCCCCGTGCGCGCGGATCGCCTCGAAGCGTGCCAGCGCGGCTTTGTCTTCGTTGATTGCCGGCTGCAGTTCAGTTCCCGTGTAGCCCAGGTCGGAAGCATTGAGGAAGATGGTGGGGATGCCGGCAGTGATCATGGTGACGGTGAAGCTTCCCACACCGGGCACGTCCAACGTGTCGGTCAGGTTGCCGGTCGGGAACATGGCACCGCCGTCGGCGTCGTCGGACGGGTCGATGAACTCCAGCGCAATCTCGGCCGCCGGGAAGGTCACACCATCCAGTTCGAAGTCACCGTCTTCCTGCACCTGGCCATCGACAACCGGCACGTGGGCCAGGATGGTCTTGCCGATGTTGGCCTGCCAGATGCGCACAGTGCAGGTGCCGTTATGCGGAACGCGCGACGGGTCGATGAACCCGTTGCTGATCGCAAACGGACCCACCGCGGTGCTGAGGTTGCCGCAGTTGCCGCTCCAGTCGACAAATGCGGTGTCGATGGAGACCTGGCCATAGAGATAGTCGACGTCATGGTCGGGAACGGTTGCGCCCGAGATGATCACGCACTTGCTGGTGCTGGACGTCGCTCCGCCCATGCCGTCGGTGTGCTTGCCGTACGGATCGGGAGAGCCGATCACGCGCATCAGGAGCGCGTCACGCGCGGGGCCTGGCACCTGCGCCGCAACGGGCAGGTCCTGCAGGCGGAAGAAGACGCCTTTGCTGGTGCCACCGCGCATGTAGGTGGCGGGAACGCGGAGTTGGGGTAGGTAGCTCATTACGACTCCAGTAAGGCATACAGGTCGTCAAGGGGTTAGGTCAGGCGGCGTGGGTGGACTCCAGAAAGTCCTGGGCAAAACGCTGGAGGACGCCACCGGCTTCGTAAATGGCCACTTCTTCATCGCTGTCCAGGCGGCAGGTGACCGGAACGACCACGTGCTGGCCATCGCGACGATGGATGATCAGGCTGAGGTCGGCGCGCGGGGTACGTGCGCCAATGACGTCGAAGGTCTCGCTCCCGTCGATGCCCAGGGTCAGTCGGGTGGTGCCGGGCTTGAACTCCAGCGGCAGCACGCCCATGCCGATCAGGTTGGTGCGATGGATGCGCTCGAAGCCCTCAGCCACGATCGCCTCCACGCCAGCCAGGCGTACGCCCTTGGCGGCCCAGTCACGCGAGCTGCCCTGCCCGTAATCCGCACCGGCGATGATGATCAGCGGCTGCTTGCGCTCCATGTAGGTTTCAATCGCCTCCCACATGCGCATCACCTTGCCTTCCGGCTCGACCCGGGCCAGCGAGCCCTGTTTCACGCTGCCGTCCTCGTTGCGCACCATCTCGTTGAACAGCTTGGGGTTGGCGAAGGTGGCGCGCTGCGCGGTGAGGTGGTCGCCGCGGTGGGTGGCGTAGGAATTGAAGTCCTCTTCCGGCAGGCCCATCTTCGCCAGGTACTCGCCAGCGGCGCTGGAGGCCAGAATCGCGTTGGACGGCGACAGATGGTCAGTGGTGATGTTGTCGGGCAACACCGCCAGTGCGCGCATGCCAGCCAAAGTACGCTCGCCCGCCAACGCACCTTCCCAATATGGCGGACGGCGGATGTAGGTGCTTTGCGGACGCCAGTCGTACAGCGGGCTGACGGTGGGCCCGGCGTGTTCCACACGGATGTTGAACATCGGATTGTAGACGCTGCGGAACTGCTCCGGCTTCACCGCCGCCTTCACGACGGCGTCGATCTCGGCGTCGCTCGGCCAGATGTCCTTCAGACGCACCTCGTTGCCCTGTGCATCCACGCCCAGCACGTCCTTCTCGATGTCGAAACGCACGGTGCCGGCGATGGCGTAGGCGATCACCAGCGGCGGTGAAGCCAGGAACGCCTGCTTGGCATAGGGATGGATGCGGCCGTCGAAGTTGCGGTTGCCCGACAGCACCGCGGTGGCGTACAGGTCGCGGTCGATGATTTCCTGCTGGATGGCCGGATCCAGTGCACCGCTCATGCCATTGCAGGTGGTGCAGGCGAAAGCGACGATGCCGAAGCCCAGCTTTTCCAGGTCCGGCAGCAGACCGGCTTCTTCCAGATACAGCTGCACCGCCTTGGAACCCGGAGCCAGCGACGACTTCACCCATGGCTTGCGCAGCAGGCCGCGCTCGTTGGCCTTGCGCGCCAGCAAGCCGGCAGCAATCACGTTGCGTGGGTTGGAGGTGTTGGTGCAGCTGGTGATGGCGGCGATGATCACCGCACCATCCGGCATCAGGCCTTGGGCCTGCTCGGCCTTGCCAGCCTCCAGCTTGGCGGCATCGGCAATGCCGCGCTCGACCAGCGCCGACACGGGCAGGCGACGGTGCGGATTGCTGGGGCCGGCCATGTTGCGGACCACGCTGGACAGGTCGAAACGCAGCACGCGCGGATACTGCGCGGCAACCAGGTCATCGGCCCACAAGCCGGTGGTGCGAGCGTAGGTCTCAACCAACGCGACCTGGGCTTCCTCGCGCCCGGTCAGGCGCAGGTAGTCGGTGGTCTGGCTGTCGATATAGAACATCGCTGCGGTCGCGCCGTATTCCGGGCACATATTGGAAATGGTGGCGCGATCGCCGATGGTCAGCGCGGCGGCACCTTCGCCGAAGAACTCCAGCCACGCACCGACCACACGCTCGGCGCGCAGGAATTCAGTCAGTGCCAGCACCACATCGGTGGCAGTGATGCCCGGCTGCGGCCTGCCGGTGAGCTCGACGCCGACAATGTCAGGCAGACGCATCCACGAAGCGCGGCCGAGCATCACATTTTCCGCTTCAAGCCCGCCGACGCCGATGGCGATCACGCCCAGCGCATCCACATGCGGGGTATGGCTGTCGGTGCCGACACAGGTATCAGGGAAGGCGACGCCGTCCTGCACGTAGATCACCGGCGACATTTTCTCCAGGTTGATCTGATGCATGATGCCGTTACCCGGCGGAATCACGTCCACGTTCTGGAACGCCAGCTTGGTCCAGTCGATGAAGTGGAAACGGTCTTCGTTGCGGCGGTCCTCGATGGCGCGGTTCTTCTCGAACGCCTGCGGGTCGTACCCGCCGCACTCCACCGCCAGCGAGTGGTCGACGATAAGCTGCACCGGAACGACCGGGTTGACCTTGGCCGGGTCGCCGCCGCCGTCAGCGATGGCGTCACGCAGACCGGCCAGGTCGACCAGCGCGGTCTGCCCCAGGATGTCGTGGCAGACCACGCGCGCCGGGAACCAGGGGAAATCCAGATCCTGGCGACGCTCGATCAGCTGGGTGAGCGAAGCCGTGAGGTTGTCGGGGTCGCAGCGGCGCACCAGGTTTTCGGCCAGCACGCGCGACACATACGGCAGCGTGGCATAAGCCCCCGGCGCGAGCGCTTCGACCGCGGAGCGGGCATCGAAATAGTCCAGCGATGTGCCGGGAAGGGATTTGCGGTATTGCGTGTTCATGGCGGTCATGGCTGGCGTGTAGAGCAGATTGGCGGGCCGAAAGAGGATACGTGTACCGGCCAGCGTTATGCCCGCCGTCCAGGCGGGCACCCGATGGGCCGTCGCTTCGCGACGTTGAGAACGGCTCCTGCCGTTCTCTTCGGCACTACCGAAAGCGCCGGCTCCAGAGAGCCTGCGGCGGCATCATGCGCGCTCAGACAGCGGCACGAAGACCTGGTCTTCCGGGCCGGTGTAGTTGGCGCTGGGGCGGATGATCTTGCCGTCGATGCGCTGCTCGATCACATGCGCACTCCAGCCGGAGGTACGGGCGATGACGAACAGCGGGGTGAACATCGCGGTGGGCACGCCCATCATGTGGTAGCTGACGGCGCTGAACCAGTCCAGGTTCGGGAACATCTTCTTGATGTCCCACATCACCGACTCCAGGCGCTCGGCAATGTCGTACATCTTCATATTGCCCTGCTCGGCCGACAGCTCGCGGGCGACGTCCTTGATGACCTTGTTGCGCGGGTCGCTGACGGTGTACACCGGGTGCCCGAAGCCGATAACCACTTCCTTGCGTTCCACGCGGGCCTTGATGTCGGCCTCGGCATCGTCCGGGCTGTCATAGCGCTTCTGCACTTCGAAGGCCACTTCATTGGCCCCGCCGTGCTTCGGACCACGCAGCGCCCCGATGCCGCCGGCAATGCAGCTGTACATATCGCTGCCGGTGCCGGCAATGACACGGCAGGTAAAGGTGGAGGCGTTGAACTCATGTTCGGCGTACAGAATCAGCGAGGTGTGCATGGCACGGACCCACGAGTCCTGCGGCTTTTCGCCGTGCAGCAGGTGCAGGAAGTGACCGCCGATGGAGTCATCGTCGGTTTCCACGTCAATGGCGCGACCGTTGTGGCTCCAGTGGTACCAGTACAGCAGCATCGAACCCAGGCACGCCATCAGCTTGTCGGCGATATCACGCGCGCCGGGATGGTTGTGGTCGTCCTTCTCCGGCGACACGCAGCCCAGCACCGAGACACCGGTACGCATGACATCCATCGGGTGCGCCGACGGCGGCAGCTCCTCCAGCGCGGCCTTGACCGCCGCCGGAATGCCACGCAGCGACTTCAGCCGGGCCTTGTAGGCGGTGAGCTCGGCGCGTGTGGGCAGCTTGCCGTGCACGAGCAGGTGGGCGATTTCCTCAAATTCACTGGTGTTGGCCAGGTCCAGGATGTCGTAGCCGCGGTAATGCAGGTCGTTGCCGCTGCGGCCCACGGTGCACAACGCGGTATTGCCGGCAGCGGTGCCGGACAGGGCGACGGACTTCTTCGGCTTGAAGCCGGGGGCGGTGGTTGCTTCGCTCATGATCCCTCCAGAAACGGTAGTACGGAATTACTTCTTGGCGGCGAACAGCGCGTCGAGCTGCTGCTCGAAGGCGTGATAGCCGATACGGTCGTAGAGTTCCTCGCGCGTCTGCATGGTATCGACCACGTTACGCTGGTGGCCATCGCGACGGATGGTCGCATACACGTTCTCGGCAGCCTTGTTGGCGGCGCGGAAGGCGGACAGCGGGAACAACTGGATGGCCACGCCCGCCGAAGCCAGCTCATCGCGGCTGAACAGCGGGGTCTTGCCGAATTCAGTGATGTTGGCCAGCACCGGCACCTTCACCGCATCGACGAAGCGGCGGTAGGTCTCCAGATCGTAGGCTGCCTCGGCGAAGATGCCGTCGGCCCCGGCCTCCACGCAGGCGATGGCGCGCTCGATGGCCGCGTCCACGCCATCCACCTGGATGGCGTCGGTGCGGGCGATCAGGAAGAAGTCCGGGTCGGTCCGGGCGTCGGCAGCGGCCTTCACGCGGTCGACCATCTCGCCCTGCGAGACGATTTCCTTGCCGGGACGGTGGCCGCAACGCTTGGCCCCGACCTGGTCTTCAATGTGGCAGGCCGCAGCACCGGCCTTGATCAGCGATTTGACGGTGCGGGCGATGTTGAAGGCGCTGGGACCAAAACCGGTGTCGATGTCCACCATCAGTGGCAGGTCGCACACGTCCGTGATGCGGCGCACGTCGATCAGCACATCTTCCAGGGTATTGATGCCCAGGTCCGGCAGGCCCAGCGAACCGGCCGCCACGCCGCCGCCAGACAGATAGATCGCCCGGTAACCGGCCCGCTGCGCCAGCAGCGCGTGATTGGCGTTGATCGCACCGATCACCTGCAGGGGCGACTCGGCAGCGAGGGCAGCACGGAAGCGTGCGCCGGCGGAGGAAACAGAAGGGGTCATTCGGCCATCCATCGTGGGTAACTGCTGTGTGGGCGCAAGGGCCATGCCAACACTCAAGTGATTGATTTATAAACCCGTGAACAGAAAATGAAACGTTTCATAATGGAACACTGAAACACCTGTAACATACCAATGTTGAAACGGACATTGCCGCCATGTCGCTACCCCTGCCCCGCCATCGCCTGCCCGATCCAGACCCCGGTCACCTGCCGGTGATCTGGACGGTCAGCGTGTCCCGTCTGACCGGCCTGCTGGGCGACGTCATTCCCGAGTTCGACCGGCGCGCGCGGATCGTGCCGATCAACCTGGGGTTTGAAGAAGCAGTGGACGTGATTGGCCAGCGGCTGCGTCGCGAACACTGCGACGTGGTGATTGCCGGCGGCTCGAACGCGGCCTACCTGCGCAGCCGGCTGGAGGTTCCGCTGGTGCCGATCCAGGCCAATGGCTTCGACCTGATGGAAGCACTGGCGCGTGCACGACGGATCGCCCCCCGGATCGGCCTGGTGACGCATGCCACCGACGTGCCCACCTTCGGAAGCTTCCAGCACAGTTTCGGGCTGGATATCGAACATCGACGCTTCGTCACGCGCGAAGATGCGCGCGACTGCATCGCCGATCTGCGCGCCAACGGGATTGAAGTGATCGTCGGTACCGGCATGGCGATTGACCACGCCGAGCAGATGGGCCTGCCCGGCGTGCTGCTGTATTCCGCCGATTCGGTGCGCCAGGCCTTTGAGCATGCACTGGAACTTACCCAGACCCTGGCCAGCTCCGCTGCCGCCCCGATCCGCCGTCGGGTGGCAGCACGACACCGTGACCGCGCCCCGGTCCTGTTGGGCGACAGCCCGGCCATGCGACAGGTGCGCGACCGCATTGCGCTTTACGCACCGCACGACAGTACGGTGCTGGTCAGCGGTGCCACCGGCACCGGCAAGGAACTGGTCGCGCGACAACTGCATGCTGCCAGCGGGCGACGCGGCCGGTTCGTGGCGATCAACTGCGGTGCGATCAGTGAGTCGCTGCTGGAGGCAGAGCTGTTCGGCTACACCGAAGGTGCCTTTACGGGTGCACGACGCGGCGGCCGCGTGGGCCTGGTGGAGGCCGCCGATGGCGGCACACTGTTCCTGGACGAGATCGGTGAACTGCCCCTGCCATTGCAGACCCGCCTGTTGCGCGTGCTTGAGGAACGTGAGGTGCTGCGGGTGGGGGCCACCGAGCCGGTGCCGGTGAACGTACGGGTCGTCGCCGCCACGCTACAGACGCTGGAGTCACTGGTGGAGAACGGCCACTTCCGACGCGACCTGTACTACCGACTGGCCGCGCTGCGCATCGCCCTGCCCCGTCTGCAGGAACACGCCCAGGATGTGCCGGCGCTGGTGGAGCACTTCTTCCAGCAGCTCGGGCAACGCGCCAGTCCGCTGGACGCCGCCGCCCTGCAACGCCTGCGCGATTACGTCTGGCCGGGCAATGTGCGCGAACTTCGCAACCTGGTCGACCGGCTGCGTGTGCATTGGCCCGCCAGCGATGGGATGCTTGGGCCAGCCCAACTGCTGGAATGGGCACCGGAAGTGAGTTCTGCAGGACGCGTGGATGCGGCCGACAGACCGCCGGCCGGGAAGGTGCCGTTGCTGCCGGGACATCGGCCGGACCCTCGGCAATTGGCCCAGGTGCTGGCGGACTGCGACGGCAACCGCGAAGCAGCCGCAACACGCCTGGGCGTGTCGCGCACTACCCTGTGGCGCTGGCTGCGGCGCGCTAGCTGAGCGCGCCGGGTTGGCGCATTTCGCCGCGCCAAGAATAATCCCACTTCCATTTTCGGCTTTTTCCGACGCTCGCATTCGGAAGAATCTGTCGCATCAGGGCAACTGTGCGCGCAGCTTCCCGTTCATCCACTCGCATGGCGGGCGTCGCCGCGCAGCACGCTCACGCGCATCTGGTGGAAAGCAGTGGATGTTGTCGTAGCTGGCCCTTCTTCTGTGCCACACGTCACACCCGCAAGCGCGTCATGGAATCAGCGCATTGGCGCAATGGGCATTCGCGATGCGCCACACCCCAGCACCGGTGCCCACAAGCACTGACGCGAGCAGCGCGCCTGCGGCGGCAATCGTGTTCAGCACCCCAAACCGTGCGTGAACTCTGCCGCTGCCGTGCGATGCCCACGTGCGGCTGCCGAAGGTAGGTTCGATCCCGGACAGATTGCAGACCCTGCTGCTTCCGTCATCGTCGTGCGCGCCGCCTGCTCGCATTCCATTGCCATGCACCATGAGATCACCCGTGCAGTACCAGATCGTTTTCGCCACCTCTGCTCCTTCAGACACGCCTGCCGATGCAGTCAATGACGACGTCACGCCGCCATGCGGGAATGCGCCGATGCCAGAGTTGGGCACGCTGTTCCCCATACAGCTGCCCGACCGACCCGCTGCCAACACCGAACCGACGCGCCGTTAGGCCCTGTCGCCTGCCCGTTGCCACGAGGTAAATCATGCTCATTACTTCTATCGGTACCGCTCCGACGGCTACCTTTTCCAGCGCGCGCTCCCCTTCCGGAAAGCGGAAGTCGAGCGAAGCCAGGACACTTCCACTGCTTCGGCTGAGTAATGGCGATACGCTGCCTGTTGCTCCGCCCACTTCACCGCGTGCGCAGAGTGTCCGCATGGGCTACTTCGCCGATGCGGGCTCTGCCAATGCGCCGGAGGCAATGCCGGCACAGGACGATGCACAGGAGGTGCTCGCCGAACAGATTCGTGAGGTGCTGTTCGAGCTGGACGACGGACATAAGCCATCGCTGCACCAGGCCATCAAGGAGCTCCACTTCGATCCGGACGACCCCCATGCGACGTCCATCGAACGCCAGGTCAAGTACCTGCTCGGAGCACTTGCACCCGTACGGACATGCTCGGCAATCCAGAAGATGCTGAGAAACGCCGCGTGTGATCTGGCCCGTGCCGCAGATGCCGAGCGGCTGCTGAAATCCGGAGTGGAGAAGTACACCCGGCGACAGAGAAAGAACCACTACCCCGGGGCGCACCACGAAGTGTCGCGCGGGATCAGCCTCGGCGCGGCGGTGGGGCTTCCCGGAATTGGCGAGGCGGGCCTCACCGGCAGCGCGCAGCGCGCCAACAGCACCTCCACCTATGACGACCTGGCCGTAGCCCACTTCAGTACCACCACCGTGACCGGTCGTGCCGCAGTCGAGGCCGGGCTGCCAGCGGACGTCGGCGTGGGTGCGCACGCATCGGCGCATGTCACTCGCGGCACCGGCAGCGTGGACGACAAAATGCAGGACCGTGTGCTGGCGCTGGCACGCGCCTCGGTGGCACGCCGGCTTGCCGGGCCACGCCTGCTGCGGATTGCCAAACGCGTGGTCGGGCCCCGCCGCGACCGCTATGCCGAGCGCATCAGCACGGCCTTGGCATGGCAGACCCGATTGCCCATGCTGCTGGGGCACAGTGCCCCGCTGCCGACGCCACGCTTTCACCCTGCCCCGCCGGTACCGATTGCCGCCACCCTGAGTGCGGTGGGCGGCGAACTGGGTGCGCACGCCGGGGTAGCCGTGCTGGACGCAGGGGTATCCGCCGCCGCGACGCGTACCGAAGTCCTGATCGACCTGCCGTTGTGCGTGACCGGCTCCTCCGCTGACGCCAGCAACTTGCGCCAGGACATCATGCTGCAGCGTCGTCTGGATGAGCGGCTCACCCACCTGCTGGGCTGCATGCCAGCACCTCGGTCGCGCACGCTGCAGCTGGTGCGGTGCATCCGCAGCTCGACCGCAGATTCCGCCGCACTAGGCATGCGCCTGGACGCGGTGGAACACCTGCGCGCGGAATTCGATCACTTTGAAGCGCTCGCCAGACATGCACTTCAGGCACCTCGCCTGGCGGCAACACCGCTGGCATCGCTCAGCCGTGACTGGGGCAGCGACGGACAACGCCGCGAGCCGGTGATGGTGCACATGCTCGACACCCTGGCGTGGCTGCAGGCCACTCCGCCTCCCGCTCCGGCTGAGACCACGCAGGCCGCGTGGGATGATCTGCAGGAACGCGTGCAGCAGTTGGCCGACCGCATCCACACGACCCGGATTCCGCACGACCGGCAGCAGGTGCACCGGGCCACCCATGCATTCCGCCCGATGACCCAGCGGATTACCAGCCGCCAGGGCACGGTGGCCCTGACCTCCTCACTGGGCATACCCGGCCTGGACGCTGCCGCGCGCGCCACGGTGGCGCGCCTCGAGCGTGATGACCCCGACCCCCTGCGCGCAGGCACCTACATTGATGTCACCCTGACCGGGGAGCTGACCCCTGCCCTGGGCGAACTGTTGGCGCAGGTCCAGCGCAGCCTGCCGGGCGCGGAAGACCGCTTGCCGACCGACCAGATCCAGCACGTCCTTACACACCTCTCACCGTCATTCCCGAGCTCGCTCAACACGCGCTGCGTGGTCCGTCTGTTCCGGCCACGCTTCCAGACCGAGCCCGGCTTCCCGGCCTGGGCCAAAGGCATGCACCTGCAGACGGTGCGCCTGTCCGCCGGCAGCAGCCAAGGGGTGAATCTGATCGCGCCGGTGCCGGTTGCGCCGGGCGTGTCAGTCAAACCCGGCGTGCACTACCAGCGCGCGGAACAGGTGCCGCAGATGGAATGGCTGCTTGACGGCACCCTTACCGGCCCGCTGCTTCGCTACATCTCGCTGCGTACCCCAGACACGGACGACACCGCGACCTGGGCGACGATGCTGGAACGGCATGGGCCTGACATGGATCGTCTGGCCATGGCGCTGGCGACTCCTGGGTCGGTGCCGGCCAGCGAGGCGCGCTACTGGTTGAACCGGGATGCAGGGCACGACGGCCCAACCCGTGCCCAGCGCGAGGCACTTGCCCTGCTGACAGGCCTGGAGCGCATCCAGAACCCACAGCTGCGGCGAACGCAGCTGCACCGTCTGTTCGTTGCGCTGGCCGAGGCCACGCAGCGCGCCAAGCGCGCCTCGCCCTTCATTGGTCCAGCGGTGCTGCCGCCTTCGCCACTGCGGTAAGCGACGCGGGCCAGCGTCAAGGATACAGTTGGCGCTTGCTCCACTGGCCCTCGGCATCTACCTCGTAGCACCACCGTTCGTGCAGGCGGAACTGCGCGCCGTACCAGAACTCGATCCGTTCCGGCACGACGCGCAGCCCGCTCCAGCCCTCCGGTCGCGGCACATCACGACCGGCGAAGCTGGCTTCGGCGCTGGCCACGCGCGCGTCGAATTCCTCGCGTGAGCCCAGCGTATGCGACTGCAGCGAGGCCCAGGCCCCGATCTGGCTCATGCGCGGACGCGAGGCGAAGTAGGCATCGGCTTCGGCGGCGTCCACGGCTTCGACCCGGCCTTCAATCCGGACCTGGATGCCAGCTTCGCGCAGACTGCGCCACAGGAACAGCAGCGCGGCATGTGGATTGGCCTTCAGTTCCCGCCCCTTGTGGCTGTCCAGGTGGGTGTAGAACACAAAGCCGCGCGCATCGAACGCTTTCAGCAGCACGGTGCGCGCTGATGGCCGCCCCCGCGTGTCCGCCGTGGCAACAGTCATGGCATTCGGTTCGAATTCCGCGCTGGCTTTGGCCTCGTCAAACAACGCAGCAAAAGTGCTCAGCGCTTCGGTGTAGAAATCAGTCATGAGGGTTTGGATTCTTCACACGGTGGGGTTATTGTCATCGCATGCGTACCGCGCCGTACATGCCCCGCGACAAAGGATTTCCGGCCGAGCTGGTGGCACAGGCGCTGGATGACGCCCTGGCCGTGCCCAGCCCGGTTCCAGTATTGGCCATCAGCGGCTTGCAGGGCAGCGGCAAATCGACGCTGGCGGCACAGGTCGTGGTCCTGGCGGTCGAGCGCGGGCTACGTGCGGCGACCCTGTCGATCGACGACTTCTACCTGACCCGTGCGCAGCGCCAGCGACTGGCCCGGCAGGTCCATCCGCTGTTGCTGACACGCGGCCCCCCCGGGACCCACGACCTGCCACTGGCGCATGCCACCCTGGACGCGATTGCCGCACAGCGGCCGGTTGCCCTGCCGCGTTTTGACAAACTGGCCGACGAACGCGTGACACAGGCGCTGTGGCCACAACTGGACGGAGCGCTGGACCTGCTGGTGTTTGAAGGCTGGTTCCTGGGGACGCCGGCGCAGGCCCCCGCAGAACTGATCACGCCGCTGAACGCGCTGGAGCGCGAGGCCGATGCGGACGGGCGCTGGCGGCAGTGGTGCAACCAGGCCCTGGCCGACCACTACCCGGCCCTCTGGCAGCGCTGTGACCGTCTGTGGTTCCTGCAGCCACCGGATTTTGCGGTGGTACCACGCTGGCGCTGGCAGCAGGAACAGCACCTGCAGGCCGCGCAGCCGGAGCGCAGCAGCATGAGCCGCCCACAGCTGGAGCGCTTTGTGCAGTACTACGAACGGGTCAGCCGGCAGGCGTTGCGCTGCCTGCCCACACGCGCACACCGGGTGGTCATGCTGGATGACCAGCGCCAGGTGATTGCATCGGCGACCACTGCCGGCTGAGAGGGGCGCGCAACGGAGGTGGTAGCATCCACGGTGATGAATCCTGCTCCGAACCTGATCCTGATTGGTCCCATGGGTGCCGGCAAGACCTGCATTGGACGCCGCTTGGCCGAACGTTTCACCCTTGACTTCGTTGACGCGGACCAGGCGATCGTGGAGGCCGCCGGGGCCAGCATCGCCACCCTCTTCGAACTGTCGGGCGAAGCTGGCTTCCGCCAGCATGAGCGGCAGATGCTGCAAGAGCTGCTGGCCGGCCGCGGTCAGCTGATCTCCACCGGCGGTGGAGCGGTGCTGGATGCGGACAACCGTCAGGCCATCGCCGCGCGCGGGTTCGTGGTGTACCTGCGGGTCAGCGTGGCGGCGCAGCTCGAGCGGCTTGCGCGCGACCGCACCCGCCCGCTGCTGCAGCGCCCCGACCGTGAGCAGGTGCTGCTGGACATGGCCGCGGTGCGTGATCCGCTGTACCAGTCGCTGGCTGACCTCACCCTCGACACCGACCTTTACACCCCCGCCGATGCCACCGCACAGCTGGTGTTGCGTCTGGCCTCGCAATGGCAACGTCTGGACATCCCCCATGAGTAGCACCTCCCCGACCGCCCCGCGTACCGTTGCGGTCAGCGGCGACACGCCTTACGTCATCCACATCGGCCCGGGCCTGCTGAGCCAGGGCGAACTGCTCGCCATGCACGTGCGTGGCCGACATGTGCTGCTGCTGAGTGACAGCGAAGTGGCCCCGCGTTACCTGGCCGGGGTGCGTCAGGCGCTGCTGGCCCAGCGTCCGGACCTGCGGGTTGGAGAACTTGTGCTGCCCGCAGGCGAGGCCTCCAAGACCCTCGCCAATTTCAGTGCCGCCATCTCCGCACTGGCGGCGCTGGGGGCGACCCGCGATGCCTGCGTGATGGCGCTGGGCGGGGGCGTGCCCGGCGACCTGGCCGGCTTCGCTGCCGCCTGCTGGATGCGCGGGGTGGACTGCGTGCAGCTGCCGACCTCACTGTTGGCGATGGTCGACTCCTCGGTCGGCGGCAAGACCGCCGTCGATATTCCGGAAGGCAAGAATCTGGTGGGCGCATTCCACCCGCCACGTACGGTGATTGCCGACACCGCCGCGCTGCGTACCCTGCCGCCGCGCGAACTGCGTGCCGGGTTGGCCGAAGTGATCAAATACGGCGCGATCCGCGATCCTCTGTTCTTCCAGTGGCTGCAGGCCGAACGCACCGCGCTGCTGGCCGGCGACGACACCGCGCTGGCCCAGGCCATTGCCCGCAGCTGCGAACACAAGGCCGACATCGTCGCCCGCGATCCCCTGGAGCGCGGCGAACGCGCCCTGTTGAACCTGGGCCACACCTTTGGTCATGCCATTGAGACGGAACAGGGCTATGGGGCTCCCGGCAACGACAATCTGAACCACGGCGAGGCGGTGGCCGTGGGCATGGTGCTGGCCGCGCGGCTGTCGGCCCGACTCGGCATGAGCGACCCGGCCGATACCCAGGCGCTGCAGGACCTGCTCGAGGCCTACGGCTTGCCGGTGCGCATTCCGGCCGGACTCGATCCGCAGGCGTTGCTGTCGCGCATGCGCCTGGACAAGAAGAACGTGGCGGGCCACCTGCGCCTGGTGCTGTGGCGCGGGATCGGTCGCGCCGAAGTGGTGGCAGGCGTGGACGAAGCCCTGGTGCTGGCCGAGCTGCAGGCCGGCTGACCGGGCACACGTCGGGCCGGACGCTGCCCGGCCAATGCGACCGTTCGCCGCACGTGGTGCCGCCACAGGGTGACGGCCGCCTCCACGCGCGGACGTTACAATTGCCCCATGCGTGTCTACCTGCAGCAACATCTGGGCGGCTCCGAGCCGGTCCGCTTCGTGCGCCTGACCCTGCAACGGGATCTGTTCGGCTGCTGGGAGTTGCTGCGCGAAAGTGGCAGCCCGGGGCGTCGGTCGCAGCTGCGGGTCACCCAGTTCGACGCAGCCGATGAAGCGCGCCACGCCTTCGAGCGCGAGCGCGACGCGCTGCTGACACGCCAGTTCGAAATTCTCCCGCACCCTTCGCTGCCCTGAAACCGGCAGCGCCCCACCCCAAGGAAGCACTACGTGACCAGCCACACCCGCCACGATCGACTGCTGCGCGCCCTGCGTCGCGAACCGGTGGATTGCACCCCTGTCTGGCTGATGCGCCAGGCCGGCCGCTACCTGCCCGAGTACCGCGCCACCCGCGCCAAGGCGGGCAGCTTCCTGGCGATGGCCAAGAACCCGGAGATCGCCTGCGAGGTCACCCTGCAGCCGCTGCGCCGTTTCGATCTGGACGCCGCCATTCTGTTCTCGGACATTCTCACCGTTCCCGATGCAATGGGCCTGGAGCTGTACTTCGTCGAAGGCGAAGGCCCCAAGTTCCGGCACCCGGTGCGCGATGCCACCGCCATTGCCCGTCTGGCTGTGCCGGACATGGAAACCGAACTGCGCTACGTGATGGATGCGGTGCGGGTGATCCGCCGCGAACTGGACGGACGTGTGCCGTTGATCGGCTTCTCCGGCAGCCCCTGGACACTGGCGTGCTACATGGTGGAAGGCGGCGGCAGCAAGGATTTCGCCCGCATCAAGGCAATGGCACTGAATGAACCGGCCGCACTGCACCAGCTGCTGTCGGTGGTAACCGACGCGGTGGTGGCCTACCTGGCCGCACAGCGCGCGGCGGGGGCCCAGGTGCTGCAGGTGTTCGACACCTGGGGTGGGGTGCTCAGCCCATCGATGTATCGTGAATTCTCGCTGCGTTACCTGACCCGCATTGCCCACGAACTGGACCGCGGCCAGGGCGAGACGCGTACACCGCTGATCCTGTTCGGCAAGGGTACCGGGCTGCACCTGGGCGCGCTGGCCGACACCGGTGCCGACGCGCTGGGGGTGGACTGGACGCTCGACTTGTCCGATGCGGTAGCCCGGACCGGCGGTCGCGTAGCGCTGCAGGGCAACCTCGACCCCGCCACGCTGTACGGCAATGCCGACGCGATCGAGCGTGCCGCAGGCCAGGTGCTGAACAGCTACGCACAGGGCAACGGGGGTTCGCGCGAAGGTCACGTGTTCAATCTGGGACATGGCATGTCACCGGACATGAATCCCGACCATGTGCAGGTGCTGGTGGAGGCCGTGCACCGTTTGAGCCGCCGCTGATGGTGGACGTAGAGCCACGCCCTGCGTGGCTGCGCATTGTGTGAATTGGTCGAAGCCACGCAGGGCGTGGCTCTACGCGTGAGGATGCGACATGACGACTGCCAGTTACGCCTCGATCCGTCCATTGCTGTGGCTGGTATCGCTGGCAATCTTCATGCAGATGCTGGACTCAACCATCGTCAACACCGCATTGCCGGCAATGGCGCGCAGCCTGGGTGAAAGCCCGCTGCAGATGCAATCTGTGGTGTTCAGCTATGCCCTGGCGGTGGCGACCTTCATTCCGGCATCGGGTTGGATCGCCGACCGCTTCGGAACGCGCCGCACGTTTCTGGTGGCGATCATTCTGTTCACACTGGGATCGCTGGCCTGCGCGCTGGCGCAGACGCTCCACCAGCTGGTGGCCGCGCGCGTGCTGCAGGGACTGGGCGGTGCCATGCTGCTGCCGGTGGGCCGACTGGCGGTGATGCGGTCTGTTTCGCGTGAGCAGTTCCTGCGCGCAATGAGTTTCATCGCCATTCCTGCATTGATTGGCCCATTGATCGGCCCGACCCTGGGCGGCTGGCTGGTCGAAGTGGCCTCATGGCACTGGGTCTTCCTGATCAATCTTCCCATCGGCGTGATCGGCTACGCATGGGCCATGAAGGTCATGCCGGACCATTATGCCGAGCATCGCACCCGCTTCGACCTGGCCGGCTACCTGATGCTGGCGTTCGGGATGGTGGTGCTGTCGCTGGCGCTGGACGGAATTTCCGGGATGGGCACCCCGCACGCCCTGGTGATGCTGATGACCGTGGCCGGCCTGGCGGCGCTGGTGGGCTACTGGCTGCATGCGGCCAACTCCACAGCACCGCTGTTCTCGCTGGCGCTGTTCCACGTACCCAGCTACCGCATCGGCATTCTCGGCAATCTGTTCTCGCGGATCGGCAGCAGCGCGATGCCGCTGCTGATTCCGCTGCTGCTGCAGGTTGGCCTGGGCATGAGCCCGATGAATGCTGGCTTGTTGATGATTCCGGTGGCCGCCGCCGGCATGCTGTCCAAACGTTATGCAGTGAAACTGGTGGAGCGTTTCGGCTACCGGCGTGTGCTGATGGTCAACACGGTGCTGGTGGGGCTGGCGATGGCCAGCTTCATTTTCATGCAGCCCGGCCAGCCGATGTGGCTGCGGATCGTGCAGCTGGCGTTGTTCGGCGCAGTGAACTCGCTGCAGTTCACGGTCATGAACACCGTGACGCTGCGTGATCTGGATCGCGACTTCGCCAGCTCCGGTAACAGCCTGCTGTCGATGGTGATGATGTTGGCCACCGGTTTCGGAGCCGCCGCGGCAGGCAGCCTGCTGGCCGCGTTCGATCACCTGGACGCCTTGCGCGGTGCCACCGCGGCGCTGCATGCCACCTTTGTCTGCGTCGGCGCGATTACCCTCACCTCAACAGTGATTTTCTGGCAGCTGCCTGATACGCGCCCTTCGCCGCGGGACGTGGAAGAAGTCGCGGAGTAGCCGCAGGCACTCCGCGACGGTAACAGCGCACCGTTGGTGCGCTGACATGAGAGCTGACATGAGCTCAGCGCACCAACGGCGCGCTGCTCGGGCCCCCCTCCAGCAGCACCCTTGCAATCGCCGCTTCCAGCAGATCGGCCGTAATCGGCTTGCGTAGGAATCCACTGAATCCGGCCTCTCGCACCTGCTCCTCAATGCCGGGATCGGTGCGCGCGGTTACCGCCAGCAGGGGTATCTGGTAGCCCTGGTTGCGCAGGTGGCCGGCCAGCTCCATTCCCCCCAGGCCAGGCAGATCCAGATCCAGCAGGGCCACGTCGAACGGCGACGCACTGACTTCCCGCAACGCGGCCAGTGCGTGCAACGCGTGTTCAACATGATGGCCACGCGCGCCCAGCAGGCCGGTGATAACGCTGGCCACGGTTTCGTCGTCCTCAACCAGCAGGATCCGCAGCGGCGGCAGCGGCTGCCCCTGCACCACCCCACCGGCACCTGCCACATCGGCTGCCATGGCAGGCTGCAACGGCAACGGCAGGGTCACGGTAAAGCGCGTACCCACACCCAGCTGGCTGTCCACACGGATCTGACCCTGCATCGCCAGGGCCAGCTCGCGACAGATCGCCAGCCCCAGCCCGCTGCCGCCGTACTGGGCGGCGGTGCGTGCGCCATCAGCCTGCTCGAAGCGACGGAACAGGCGCTCCTGCTGATCGCTGCTGATGCCCGGCCCGGTGTCGGCAACTTCCAGGTACAGCCCGCGCTCGGGTGCCAATGCGCGTACCGTCAGACGCACCTCGCCCTGGCGGGTGAACTTCACCGCGTTACCCAGCAGATTGAGCAGTATCTGGCGCAGGCGCAAGGCGTCGCCGACGCTGCAGATGCCTTCCGGCAGTGAGTTGTCGAGGACGAACCGCAGCTGCTTCTGCTCGGCAAGCGCCGCCATCAGCGTGCACACATCGGTGATCAGCGGCTGCAGCGGGAACGGCTGTTGCTGCAGTTGCAGGCGTCCGGACTCGATACGGGCCAGGTCGAGCGCATCATTGACCAGATGCAGCAGATGTTCCCCGGCATGCCGGATCGATTCTGTGTAACTGCGCTGCTGCGGATCAAGGGATGAAGACAGCAGCAGTTCGCTCATGCCCAACACCCCGGTCATCGGGGTACGTACCTCGTGCCCCAGATTGGCCAGGAAACGGGTCTTGGCAGCCGATGCCTGTTCAGCCAGTTCCTGCTTGTGCAGGGCCAGCTGATATGCGTGTCGGCGCTGCAGGCGACGCCGGTACAGCCACGCAAACAAACTGAGCAGCAGCAGGGCCAGCGAGGTCAACACCAGCCCCCCGGAAAGACTGCGCCACCAAGGCGGCTGCACGCGGAAGTCCAGAGCCTGAACGCGCGACCAGACCAGGTCAGCCGAACGCGCCTGGACCTCCAGCCGGTAGCGACCCGGCGGCAACCGGGAGAAGACACGCTCCCCGCCCGGCCCGACTTCCACCCAGTCCGGGTCGTAGCCGGCCAGACGATAGCGGTAACTGTTGGAGGACGAATCGGCGAACGACAACAAGCGCGCGACGATGCGCAGGTCGCGGTCGGCGTCGGCGATTTCCAGCGGAGCCAGATGAGTCAGGTCGAGCACCCGTTCGCCACGGCGCACTTCCACCCGCTCGATCACCAGTGGCGCGCGCCGCGATGCCGGGCGCACCTGGTCCGGATCGAACAGCACGACCCCCGCCGGCGTGCCGCCCACCACATGCCCGCTGGCGGTGCGCACCAGGGTATTGGGGCGGAACTCCTGGCTGGGCAGGCCGTCATGCACGCCGTACTGGCGAACGTTGGCATGTGCGGTATCTACGCGGATCAAGCCACGCGCACTGGCCGCCCACACCACCCCCTGGCCGTCCACGGTCAACCCGGTGGCAGCCAGTTCGGGATACCCATCGGCCGCCCCGACCAGCGCCAGCCGCTGCAGCCGGGTGCCACTCCAGCGATAGCGACTGAGCCGCCCCTCCTCGGACACCCATACCGATTCGTCGTCGGCCAGCGCCATGGCGTGCACCCCCCGCTCGGGTCCGCCCGGCATCGGTTCAAAGCGCGCCTGGGCCGCCACCCAATGCATCATGCCTTGGCTGGTTGACAACCAGAGATCGTCCTGCGGCCCGCACAACAGCCCCTGCACCATCTGTGCGCCGCCCAATCCGGCCTGGCCCGAGGTCACCTGCCGGGTGACCTGGCCGTCAAGGGTTCGCTGCTGCACAATGCCGGCCGCGAACGTCCACAGGTGCGCCGCATCGCAGATCACCATCGACTCGACCACGCCCGCCACCACCGGATTGTCCGCGTCGTCACGTCCCCAGCGACGCAGGGAACGGTCGCGCGGGTCATAGCGCACCAGCGCATCGCTGGAACCGATCCAGACCCGCCCTTTGGGATCCTCCACCACCGAGCTGAGCCAGTTGATGCCGTCCACCCAGGTGCGGTGCTGTTCAACGCGACCGGTGGCCGGGTCGAATTTGTCCAGCGCACCATGGGTGCCCACCGTCCAAACACCCCCATCCGCCGAAGCGGCCAGACCCAGTACGTAGCCATTGCGCAGCGACGCAGGATCATCTTCCAGCCGCGATAGTACCGAGAACTGCCACCAGCGTGGCAGCAGGTGCCACAAGCCGCCGTTGGTGCTGGCCAGCCAGATGCCGCCTTCGCGGTCTTCGTATGCGCCGGCCCAGTTCGGACGCACCTGGCCGCGCGCCAGCGCGCTGTACAGCGGGACCTGCTGGAACTGGTTGTGATAGGCGCGGCCGAGCCCTGACCGGGTATCCAGCCAATAGCCGCCTTGTTCGTCGCGCAGCATCATGCCCAGCACCTGGTCGCCTTCGCGGACCTTCCAGGGGGCCGGCTCGAAGCGCCCGTCAGGACGCCGCACGATCACGCCGCGGTTGGTGCTGATCCACAGGCTGCCATCGAGTTCCGGCGTCAGGCCGTTGATGATTTCCTCCGGCAGAATGCCCTCTGCCACCCGTTCGAAATCCTTGCCGGTCCAGCGCGCCAGGCCGGCCTTGGTGCCGACCCACAGGCTGCCGTCCGTCGTGGTCGCCATCTGCACTACCGAAGGCGACGGCAGACTGTGCGGGTTGCCCGGCTCAGGCATGTAGCGGGTCATCGCACCACTAGCCGCCAACCGGTACAAGCCGCCCAGGTAGGTACCAAACCACACCGCACCGTCCGGTGTGGAGGTGATTGACCAGATGGTGTTGCTGCCCATCATCGGGTAGGTGCTGCGATCATAGAAGCGCAGCTCGCGCCGATCCGGCGACATCATCGCCAGACCTGCGTTTTCGGTTCCGATCCACAACTGATTGCGTGCGTCCACGTGCACGCTCCACACGTGGTTGTCGCGCAGGCCATCTTCGGCGCGCCAGATACGGTAGTTGCGGCCGTCAAACCGGGCCAGGCCGTCGTTGGTGGCCAGCCACAGGTAACCATACCCGTCTTCGGCCATGCGGTTGACCGTGTTGGAAGGCAGCCCGTCGAACACGGTCAGCTGCCGCGGAGTCGGCGGCACAGGCTGGGCCTTCGCCCCCATTGGCAGGAACGCCACCATCGCCAACAGGAGCAGCCAACGCAAAGGCACCACCAATGGATCTCCTGAAGCCAACCGGGAATGCCGGCCTGATGCGTGCCGACAGCGAAGCCAAACCTGTCGCAGGCAGACCACGGTGGCATGGTAAACGGTTCGTCCCGCTACGACGAACCACCGTCCTCCAGTACCTCCTGCAGGGTTTGCTGGAATTCCTGCGCGCTGGCCGGCAGGCGCAGCACCCTGGCCGCACGGGTGGCCTGGGTGGCAGCCAACGCAGGGGCCGCGCCGTCGCAGCGGTCCACCGCGACCAGGATCGGCACCTGGATTCCCCCGGCGCGGATCATCTCCAGCAGGGCCAGCCCGCCGACACCAGGCAGGTCCAGTGCGAGCACCACCAGATCGAACGTGCCTTCCTGAAGCTCAGCCAGCGCTGCCAAGGCGTGGCTGACATGGATCCCGTGGTGCCCCTGCGACTGCAGCAGCGCTGTTTTGGCTTGTGCAGAAACAGGATCGGAATCGACCACGAGTGCCCGCATGCCTGCCGCCACACCTACTGCCGGCAGCGCCAGGCTGATGAGCACGGTCCAGCGTCCCGCCCCCGTCGCATGCAGGCGCAGGCTTCCACCCAGCGCTCGAACCAGCCCGTGGGTGTCGGCCAGTGCGTCGTCGAGCACCTGTCGCGACGGCGTAGGCACTGCCGTTGCGCGGGGCAGTCGCTCGACGCGGTCGCCCCGCGTGCCCTGCGCGGCGGTCGTCGACACTTCCAGCAGCAGCCGTTCGCGCCCTGCCTGCCACCACACCTGCAGCACCAGCCCGGTACACGCCGTGCGGATCACCAGAATCTCGGCGACCTCGTCCAGCAACTGCATCAGCCGGGCTGGATCACCGCGGGCCTGCCCCCCTTCGCGCACATGCACACATACCGTTACGCCGGTACCACGAGGGCACAGCGCCAGGACGCTGCGCGCCTGCCAGCGCCGACACAGCGCGTCGATGCGCACGTTCTGCGCCTGCAGCGGCATGCTGCCCGCTTCAATGCGCGCCTCATCGAGAGCGCGATTGAGGACGTGCAACAGGGTTTGTCCTCCCTGCCGGACCCGCTCCAGCTGTTGCCGCTGGGGCGGTGTCAACGGTGACGCCAACAACAGTTCACTCAGCCCCAGAACGCCGGTGAGCGGAGTCCGAATCTCGTGGCCAAGCGTCGCCAGGTACTGTGCTTTGGCCTGGGCGGACTGTTCAGCAACTGCACGACGTTGTGCCGAGCGCTGACGTGACCGCATCCGTTGAAGCTGGCGCCAGGCGACGCACGCCGCCGCACTCACCAGCAGCACGCCCCCCCCCATGCGCAGGCCCGACAACAGCGGGTGATGCCACGCGCCACGTTCGACCACCAGTTGCACCCATTCGCTGCCAGACCAGTGACCGTCCGGCTGGCGAGCCTGGAACTCCAACCGGAACTGGCCCGGCGGCAGGTGTGGAAAGCCCCGCGTGCCCCGCCGGCCCACCCGGATCCAGTCCCGATCCACACCCTGCAGACGGAAACGGTACTGCTGGGTTTCCACGGCAGGTCCCAACCGGCGTACCGTGATCTGAATGTCGCGGTCACCCGCCTTCAGCTGGACAGTAGGACGCGACTGCACCACGTGCAGGCGGCCATCGCGGTGCACCTGCACCCGCTCCATAACCAGAGCTGGTGGAATGGTTGGACTCACCAGTCCCAGCGGATCGAAACGGGTGCCGCCTCCCTGATTGTCGAGCGCCAGCATATGCCGCCCCTGCGCCAGCAACCGCGCAGAAAGCAACTCCGCTGGCACGCCATCGGTACGCGTGTACAGGCGCACCCCGCCTTCGCGCGGCTTTACATGCAGCAATCCGCGCGCGCTGGTCACCCACAGCCCGCCATGGGCGTCGGTCGCCAGGCTCCGGAACCGCAAGGGCGGCAAGCCGTGGCGATCATCGATCCGCACGCTGTGCTGAAGCACGTCTTCGCTGATCCGGTAGCGCCGCAGCACACCGGGGCCCGCGACCCACAAGGCACCGTCGTCGGTCACATGCAACGCATTGGCCTCCTCGGCACTGACGGAGGTCGGCAGGAACCGGCCCGCAACCCAGCGGCGAACGCCTTGCGCGCTTCCCCACCACAACCCGTCACTCCCATCGCAATGCACGGCCTGTGCCCCGGCAGGCCGTGCATGATCAGCGTCATCCCACACCCATCGCTGCGGCGTGTGATGCGCGGATCGATACTGCTGGACCGACCGCGCATCCAGGATCCAGCGGGTGCCGCCCGGGCACTGCAACGCAAACGACTGGGTGCCCTCAAGCCTCACGTTGGACAACGCAACCACGGCCGCTTCCGGAACTGACACCGGACGGAATTCCTGCCAGTGTGGCGGCAGCCTCCAGACCCCCAGGTAGCGTCCCAGCAGCCACAGTCCACCGTGACGATCTTCAAACACGCTACGGAACCGGGGAGGCAGCGGACGGGTCAGCGCGGCCAATGAGATGTCCGGCGACGCGTCACCCTGTCGCCAGACCTGCGCGCCGTCGGCCAGCCAGGCGTCACCGTGCCGGGCCACACCCAGCGCCCGCGTGCCGACCGCCAGATCCAGTGGTTCCAGGCGTGCTGTACGGTCGGCTCGCCACGGACCGGCGGCCCCGCCCACCCACAGGCGTCCCGCACCATCGACCAGCAGGGCCGTGACCGGAGCCTTGGCCAGCAACGCCGGCGATGGCATGGAGAATCGCCCTTCGCGCCAGCGCGCGAGTCCCCCTGGTGTGCCCACCCACACACTGCCATCTGCGGTGCGTACAAGATGCTCGATCACGCGGTCGGGAACGCCGTCGCCCCGGACGGTCGGCAGAAACTGACGCAACCGGCGGTCTGCGCCGAGCCGGAACAGGCCCTGACCCTGGGTACCAAACCAGACCGCGCCATCGTCATCGGGCAGCACGGCCAGCAAGGGCGCGTCCCCCATGCTGGGGAAACGGCGTGCGTCGAAGCTTTCAACCTGCTGCCTGTCCGCAGACAGCCGTACCAGCTGACCCTGGCTGGTACCCAGCCAGAGCTGGCCTTGGACATCCTGCGCCAAGGCCAGCACCCGGTTGTCCGGCAGCCCCTGCTCCCGGCGCCAGATGCGGAAGCGCCGACCATCGAAACGGGCCAGCCCATCGTCGCTGGCAAACCAGAGGTACCCGTGGCGGTCTTCCAGAATTGCATGAATGACGTTGGAGGGCAGACCGTCGGTGGTGGTGAAGCGCTGGGCATTGGCCGGGACCGCGTGTGCCCGCGCGATGCCGCCGAGCTGTACCAGTGCCCAGAGCAGGCACATCCAGAACGCCGAGCCTCGTTTCATCAGCCCCTCCGGCAGCGTTGCAGTGCCGCCTCCAGCCGTTGCGCCGTCAGTGGCAGGCGCAGAAACAGGTCAAACCCGGCCGCCAGGGTTTCGCGCTCGGCGCACGCGTCGGCACGCGCGCTCAGCGCAAGCCGGGTCACGCCCGGCCACAACCAGGGCAGGCGTGCACTGAGTCGCTCACCGCCCACCAGCATGTCGGGATCGGCCGCGATGAGATCCCATGGCCCCGCATCCACATGGGTCAACCAACTGTCGATGTCGTCCACCCCCACCACCTGGTGTCCGTTTGAACGCAACAGCGCGCACACCACGTCGGCAACGCTGGCCGAAGGCAGCAGCACCATGACGCGCAGGCTGCGCCGCACACACGGAGTGTCCGGGTCCGCCGGCGCGGAGCCACCTCCGGACACCTGCTGCCATGGCAGGGTCACGGTCATGCGCGTGCCCCGGCCAGGCTCGCTGTCCACATCGATATGCCCTCCCAGGGCCTGCACAAGGTCAAGACAGATGGACAGCCCCAATCCACTTCCGCCGTGCTGTGCAAGCGTTCGTGCGTCCTCTGCCTGGGTGAAGCGCTGGAACAGCCGGGCGACCTGCGGTGCGGACATACCGGGTCCGGTGTCGGCAATGCAGATCGCCAGGCCCTGTCCGTCCACGCCGGTACCTGCCGTCAACACGACCTGCCCGCGCGTGGTGAACTTCAGTGCGTTGCCCAGCAGATTCAGCAGGATCTGACGCAGTCGTCGCACATCACCCAGCAGCACCTGTCCCGGCGGCAGCCCGCTGCTCCAGTGCAGGGCGACGCACTTGGCCTGGGCGACCGGTATCAGCAGCGCGTGCAGCTCGTCGAACAACGCCTCCAGGCTGAACGGAGACATCACCCGTTGCAGCTGATTGGCTTCGATGCTCGCCACATCCAGCGCATCGTCTGTCAGCTGCAGCAGATGATGGCCAGCCTGGCACAGACTGCCGACCTGGGTACGCTGGGTAGGGGAAAGCGGCGACCGTAGCAACAGTTCGCTCCAACCCAGCACCGGTGTCATCGGCATGCGCACCTGGCGCCCCAGCCTTGCCAGGAAGCGCGTGCGCTCCAGCGATTCCAGTTCGGCAGCGTCGCGACGCTGGCGTGCCTGGCGGCGCGCCTTCCGTCGCTTCTGATGGGCATGCAACAGCCGCCCCAACCCCATTGCCAGCGCGACACCCAGCAGTGCCAAAGCAAAGCGCCCGCCCGCGGTCTGCCACCAGCGCGGTGCCACCCGCAGATGCAGTTCGCGTACCGCCGACCAGGCACCGGCCGCATGCCGGGCCTGGATCAACAGCACGTGGTCGCCTGCCGGTAACTGCGCAAAAATGCGCTGCCCTACGGGGCCCGTATCGACCCATGCCGGATCCTGTCCCAGCAAACGGAACCGGTGCCGGATGCGGTCAGGGTCGCCGCGCCCGAGCAGCGTCACCGCAACCCGGATGTTGCGATCTGCCGTGCTCAGTGCAACCGGTCCGTCTGCGATGGGCACGGCCATCATCCGGTCCTGCCGGCGCCGGGTCATGCCATCCACCACCAGCACCGGCACCGTCTGGGGCAAGGGCAGCACGGCCGGATCGAACGCCAGCAGCCCACCTTCACGGACCGCCGCCACCAGCGCACCGGACCCTAGTCGCACCAGCCGCAGCGGCAGCACTTCCTGCGCCGGCAATCCGTTCGCGACGCCCAGCACGCTGACCTCGCCGGTGCCTGGATCAAAGCGGATCAGACCCCGGGTCGCCCCCGCCCAGACCACGCCGGCGGCATCCAGCGTCAGTGACGCCGCCCGCAGTGGCGGGTAACCCTGATCGACCGAGATTCGCTGCAGCGGCTGGCTCATATGCGATGGCGGTCGGTACCGTTCCAGCGCGGCGTCGCGCGTCACCCACACGCTGCCATCGTCCGCTTCGGCCAAGGCGAGCGCGGCACCGCCTTCAGCCGGGCCAAACAGTTGAAACTGGCCATGGGCAGGATTCCAGCGCATCGGCCCCCGCGGATCGGTCACCCAGATCTCCCGATCGCCGGTGCAGAGCAACTGGCGTCCGTGGACCGTGTGGCTCAACCCCAGCTGTTGGGCTGACGAGCGCGGCAGCTCCACCCCGCTCTCCGTCCACCGTCGCACCTCGCTGCCTGCCGCCAGCCAGATCCGGTTCTGGTCGCATGCCTGCATGCTGAAGAGCGCAGCCTGTGGCAGATCCTGCAGCGTCCAGCGCTGTGTGTCCCGAGAGGCGGGGTCGTAGCGCAGCAACTGCCCGGATCGTGCCAGCCATACCCGTCCGTGCGGGTCCTCGGCCACGGCGACAGGGGTGGTATGGGCCTGCGCCTGCGCGAAGTGCACAGGATGGGAAAGGTCCCCGTTGCGTAGATCCAGCCGTTGCAACAGCCCATCAGCACCGGCAAACCACACGTGATCACGACCGGAAGCCGCAAGCGCCAGCACGGGATGAATGCCGTAATGCTGGGTGAAGCGGCCAGGCGTTGGCAGCAAGGTGAACTGCCTCCAGTGTGCCGGCAGCCACCAGAGACCGCGGTGCTCGCTGACCCACCACAGGTTGCCCTGGCGATCCCGCAGCAACTGACGGATCTGTACCGGGTCCCGCGCATCGCGGATGTCCGGCCGCAGGCCGACTGGATGTGTGAGCCCCTGCCGTTGCCATTGCAGGGTGCTGCCGGCTTGCTGCCAGACCACACCGTCGGCGTCGCGCAACAAGGTCCGCGCACGGTGCGGGCCGGCAATTACCCGGCCGTCCGGGCTCAGCCCCCAGGTCTGCCCGCCCGCCGTGATCTCCAATCCCCCTGCTGGATCGACCCACATCGACTGCATCGGCAGGCGCGTATCCGGATGCAACGGCAGCCAACGGAATTCCCCTCCGTCACTGCGCCATAGCCGGGTGTCGGTCATCGCCCACACCGTGCCATCGCGGTCAACCTCGACCTGGCGCACGCCGCCATCACCCAGGGGCCGCCGCTGCCAGACCTGGGATGTCGCTTCCTGCACGTACAGATCATGATCGTCGCCGATCACCCAGACCCGACCATGGGTGTCGCTGATGACCTGTTTGACGCGGCCACTGCGCACCGCCGCAGGTGCACCGGCGTCGGGGCGTTCAAACGTGGTGCGGTCGACGCCGAGCACGGCCAGTCCCTGGGTCGCTGTCGCCAACCAGATGCGGTCGGCAGCGTCGATGTGGACATCCAGCAGGTCGGCGTCTGGCAGGCCCTCGGTCAGGTGCAGGATACGAAACCGCTGACCATCGAAGCGCAGCAGACCGTCACTGCTGGCCAGCCAGAGATAACCGGTGGCATCTTCTTCCAGCGCCCGGACTTCCGGCGTGGACAGACCATCGGCCTCACCCAGTGCGCGCGGCCATGGCAACTGCAGCACGCTGGCCGACAACAGCGGCGGCCACCACAGCAGCAACAGGCACAACACGATTTCCAGAAGCCCGGACGGGGCTCCCCGCGGGCGCACCCGCACCTACCGCAGCGACGTTGATTTCATCGCATGGAAGATAAAGCCCTGTGCTGTCGGCTGCACCGCCACCTGCACAGCGTTCCTGCCTCTGTGCGAGTGAGGCCATCTATCGATTTCGACTGTTCTGGTTGATGGCGTCTATCGGTCAAGCGGGTCCGACAACCGTGCATGACGCACTGCGCGCGCCTGTGCTATCACCTCCACCAGCAGGTCGCCGGTGACCGGCTTGCGCAGAAACCCGTCAAAGCCCGCGGCCAGTACCTGCTGCTCGGCGTAGGCGTCGGACCGCGCGGTGACCGCGACCAGTGGCAGGGTGTACCCCATTGCGCGCAGTTGACTGGCGATGGCCACGCCGTCCAGCGCGGGAAGGTCGAGATCAAGCAGACCCACGTCAAATGCATCAGCAGATATTTCCGACAGCGCTGCCAGTCCGTGCATCACATGCACCACCGTGTGACCCCGCGTGCGCAGCAGCCCCAGAATGACCTCGGCGACCGTGGCATCGTCCTCCACCAGCAAAATGCGCAGCGGCGGCAACGCGGACCGCGGCCCTTCTGGTGGCCGCACGCCAGCGGCGGCCGAGGGGCTCCACGGCAATGGCAAGGTGACGGTAAACCGCGCGCCCTGACCGGGATGACTGTCGATCTGGATGCGCCCCCCCATCGCCACGGCCAGTTCCTGGCAGATGGCAAGCCCCAGGCCGCTGCCACCATAACGCGAGGCCGTGCGCGGGCCATCGGCCTGTTCGAAGCGGTGGAACAGACGCTGCTGCTGATCCTGGTTGATGCCCGGCCCTGTATCGGACACCTCAAAGGTGACGCCCAGGCCGTCCTCGGCCAGTTCCGTCCCCAGCCCGACATGACCGTGCTCAGTGAACTTGATGGCGTTGCCCAGCAGATTCATCAGGATCTGCCGCACGCGCATTTCGTCGCCACTGACCTGGACCGGACCCGGCAGGTTGAAGCTGCGCTCGAACGCCAGTCCTCGCTGGTGGGCCATGGGTTCCATCAGCGTTTCCACCTGCACCAGCATTGACATCAGGTCGAAGGGACGGATGTCGAGCTCCAGGCGCCCCGCTTCAATCCTGGCCAGATCAAGTGCGTCGTTGACGAGGCGCAGGAGGTGGGTGCCGGCATGCTGGATGGACGCGGCATAGCTGCGCTGCAGTTCATCCAGCGGTGTCGCCAGCAGCAGTTCGCTCATGCCCAGCACCCCCGTCATAGGGGTTCTGACTTCATGCCCCAGCGTGGCCAGGAACCGGCTCTTGGCCTGGGAGGCCTGCTCGGCAATCTGCTGTTTGTGCACGGTGAGCTGCCATTGCTGGCGTCGCCGCAGGCGCGCGCGGGCAATCGCGGCCGCTACCAGCACCAGCAGCAGCCCCAACAGCAGATACCCCAGCAGCGCGGTGTTGCTTCGCCACCAAGGGGGCTGCACATGCACGCTGATGCCGCGCGAAGACGTCCACTCACCCTGCGCCGTGGCCGCCTGCACTTCAATGGTGTAATTGCCCGCAGGCAGGCGCGACAGCAGGCGTTCGCCCCCCGCGCTCTGCATTACCCAGTTCTGGTCATAGCCGTTCACCCGGTAGCGATAGCGGTTACCCTGCGGGCTGGCATAGGACAGCAGTCGGGCGGTGATGATCAGGTCGCGATCGTCCGGTCCGAGTTGCAGGGGCTGGTCGACGGGCAACGACTGCTGCCCCTCGGCATCGTCGCGACGCACCTGGATGTTGTCGATGACCAGTTGCGAGGGCGGCAGGACCCGGTCTGCGGCATCTGGATCGAATCCGGTCAATCCGGTCGCGGTCAGAGCCAGCACGCGGCCACTCCGCCCCTGCACCGGCGGACGCCCACTGAACTCGATATCCGGCAATCCATCGCGTTCGTTGTAGAGGCGCAGGTGCCGTTCGCGCGGATGCCAGCACACCAGACCTCGCGGTGTGGTCGCCCACACCTGCCCGGCCTTGCCCAGCGCCAGGCCGCCCATGGACACCGGCGGCATCCCTTGTGCAGCCCCCACGCGTTCGCGCAGGGTCATGCTCAGTCCATCCCAACGGTAACGTTCCAATGCCCCGGTGCGCGCCAGCCAGACTTCCTCGGCATCGACCCAGACCATGTCGAATATATGCCCCTGCAAGACGCCCGGCACCGGTTCGAATCGATCGTGCTGCCAACGCAGCAGCCCCATGGCACCCATGATCCACAACTGGCCACGTGCATCGAACCCCATCTGCTCGATGGGGTTGTCGGTAAGGCCACGGTTCTCATCGATGCGGATGGTCTGCAGCAGGGTGCCGTTGGCATCGCGGCGCTGGATGCCGTAGTTGATGATCGACAGCCAGATGTCGCCATTCGGTGCCTGGCGGATATTGTCGATGCGCTGGCGCACGTCCGAGCCGCCCCCCAGCTTCCACTCACGCAGCGTGCCGGTACGCGGCTGATACAGGCCGAGCCGACCGGCGCGCCCGAGCCACAGCGCGCCGTCCGCGCGTGGCAGTACCGACCAGATCGCACCGACCCCCAACTGCTTCTCGAAAGCGATCTGGCGCAGACGGCCGCTGGGCTCCAGCTCGTAGATGCCGTGCGCACCGACCACGTAATAGGTGTCGCCCGCTGCTGCAGCATTCAGCAGGTACAGACTGTCCATCGGCTTGCCGTCGAGCTGGTACCAGGTGGAGAAGCGCCTCCAGTCCGGGGGCAGATAGCCCAGCCCCTGCGACAGGGTGGCTACCCACATACCGCCTTCGTGGTCCTGCAGCAGGTCGAGCACGCCACTGCGCTCGGTCAGGAAGCCACTGCCCGCGTCGCCTGCCAGCAACCGTGCCTGCTGCGCGTCGCCGCGGAACAGGCCATCGGCGGTGCCCACCCAGTACCCCCCGTGGCGGTCGTGCAGCACGATTGCAGCACGGACATCGCTGCCCAGTGCCCAGGGTGCCTGGCGCGCCGTGCCGTCCGGCAGAATCTGGAACAGTCCGCCTTCTGTGCCTGCCCACACCGAGCCATCGCTGTCGCGGGTCAGGCGGATCACTGTTTTTCCGGCCAGCAGATCGGGCGCGATGCGGATGAACCGCTTGCCATCCCAACGGGCCAGGCCATTGCCGGTTCCGAGCCACAATGTTCCGTCCGGATCGCTGACCATCGAGTAGATGGTGTCGTCCGGCAGACTGTCCGGATTGGCAGGGTCGGCGCGATAGCGGACCAGCTGGCCGTTCTCGTCACGCCGGCACAGGCCATAGGCATTGGTACCGATCCACAACGCCTTGCCGGCGTAGGCCAGCGACCAGAACTGACCTTCACAGGTCGAGTCAACCTCATCGAAGCGCTGGAACCGTTTCCGGGCTGGATCGAGCATGCTCAGGCCACCGCCGTTGCTGCCCACCCAGACCCGGTCGAACGGGTCCACCAGCAGGCTTTCCACTTCGTTGGACGGCAGCGAGTCGGGATTGTCTGGCTCGTTGCGCCATACGCGCAGGCCAACCCCGTCAATGCGCGCAAGGCCGTCGTCGGTGGCTGCCCATATATAGCCCTGGCGATCCTGTGTCAGCGCCAGGACCATGCGCGAAGGCAAGCCTTCGGCCGCACCCAGCCGGCGGATGCGCGGCGTTTCTGCCGATGTCCCTGCGGCCCACAGCACCTGCGGCAGGAGCAGCAATGCCCACGCCAGCACCACGATGCCAGCCCGCCAAGCGCGCGTGACCCCCGCCATCAAACCCTCCCTGTATCCAAAGATTGTCACACAGCCGCGACCGTTTGGTCCGGCCACCGGCACGCGGCACTGCGGCCGCAGTGGCACCACGAACTGTTGCAGCCATGATGCTGCCAGCCATCACGGCGCTGCGCGTATGATCGGCCACGTTCATTCCGGAGGTCACCGTGCCCTTGCGCCTGACACTTGCCCTGCTGCTGGCTGCTGCCCCGATGGCTGCCCTTGCCGCGCCACAGACCTGGCGTCTGGACCCGGTACATACACGGGTGCTGTTCGCAGTCCAACATGCTGGATTCTCGCAGGCCCTGGGAACGGTGTCCGGCAGCGAAGGGCAGCTCAGGTTCGATCCAGACGACTGGACCGGGGCCAGCCTGACCGTCAGCGTACCGCTGCAGCGCCTGGACCTGGGCGACGCAAAGTGGAACAAGGCGGTGATGGCCGGCAATCTGCTCGACACCGACCGCCATCCCGATGCGCGGTTCGTCTCCACGCGGGTCGAAGCCGTCGATGCCAGCCACGCGCGGGTATTCGGCCAGCTGACGCTACGTGGGGTCACCCAGGAGGTGGAGCTGGCGGTCACGGTCAACGCGGTCAAGCGCCATCCAATGCCACCTTTCCGCCGCACCGCAGGCTTTTCTGCAACCACCACGCTGAGCCGCAAGGCGTTTGGCGTGGATGGCTGGCCCTCGATGATCGGCGACACCGTTGAAGTCCGGATCGAAGCAGAGGCGGTGCGAGACCGCACTGCAGGCGATACGCAGGACACACCGTCCGACGGCGACGACGAAACTCGTCCACCTCCGCAGGACTCTGCTTCGCCACCTCCCCCACCGACCACGAAGCCCACGCCATGACCCTGAAGAACACCCCCTACCGCTGGGGCGGCGTCAGCCAAGGCCTGCACTGGCTGATCGCCCTGCTCATCCTGACCCTGGGTGTGGTTGGACTGACGATGGGCGAACTGCCCAGGACACCGAAGTATTTCTGGGTGTACACCGCGCACAAGTCGCTGGGCATCACCGTGCTGGCCCTGGTGGCGCTGCGCCTGGGCTGGCGCCTGTATGCGGGTGCTCCGGCACCGGTACCGGGCACGCCCACCTGGCAGGAGCGCATCGCTTCGGTCACCCACTGGCTGCTGTATGTGCTGATGTTCGCGCTGCCACTGTCGGGCTGGATCTATGACTCGGCCAGTGGCCTGCGGCCGTTCCGCTGGTTCGGACTGGTCGATGTACCCAAGCTGGTCGCGCCGGATCCCGGAGCCCGTGACATTTCGCACGCCATCCACGAATGGGGCTTCTGGCTGCTGATCGCCGTTGTGCTGGCACATGCCGGTGCGGCGCTGTACCACCACTTTATCCAACGTGACGCCACTCTGGCGCGCATGCTGCCACAAGGCTGGCTCACCTCCCCCAAGAAGGACTGACGATGACCATCAAGCTCACCTCTCCCGCAGCAGTCGCCGCTGCCCTGGCCGGTCTGATGGCCGCCACTCCGGTGCTGGCCGCCGATTACGTGCAGGCTCCGGGCAAAGGCTCGCACCTGGCCTTTGCCACCAAGTACGACGGAGAAGTCTTTACCGGCAGCTTCCCCGGCTTCGCCACCACGGTAAGTTTCGACCCGGCCAACCCGGCCGCAGGCAAGCTGGACGTCACCATTCCGCTGGCCGGGGCAGTCAGCGGTAACACCGATCGCGATTCGACCCTGCAGGGAACCGACTTCTTCAACGTGGCCAAGTTCGCGACCGCCCGCTACACCGCCTCGGGATTCACCAAGGATGCGTCGGGTAAATACGTGGCCAAGGGCACCCTGGAGCTGCGTGGGGTGAGCAAGCCGGTTACCTTCACGTTTGAATGGGAGGGCGGTGCCAATCCGGTGCTGAAGGGCAAGGCCACTGTGAAGCGCCTGGACTTCGGGGTGGGCGGCGGTGACTGGGCCGATACCAAGACCATTCCGGATGAAACCGCGATCAGCACCGTGGTGACGCTTCAGGCGAAATGATGCCGGACGGCTGTGATGCAGCGGCGGCCGGTAGTGCCGGCCGCTGGCCGGCAACCAGGCGATTCTTTCCGACGGTCATGAGGTTGCCGGCCAGCGGCCGGCACTACCGTATCCAGGCTTCCACCGTGGGCACATCGAACGGCCAATCCAGCTCCCGCCCCTGCTCATCACGCAGCACCGGCACCCGGCTGCCGTAGCGGGCCTGCAGGCCGGGATGGTCGTCGATGAACACACTGTCCAGGCCCCCCACGCGGGCCTGCGCCAGCACCGCCAGGGCCTGGTCGCACAAATGACAGTCATCGCGCTGGAACAAGGTAAACACAGGCCCACCCATGATTGAAATTGTTGCGCCGCAGCCAGGGTCGCTGCCGGGTACAGCATAGAATAGCGCTCCATCCGATACCCGCAGTTTGGCAATCATGGCTGTCAGCACGTTCGACGTTTTCAAGATCGGCATTGGCCCGAGTTCCTCGCACACCGTAGGACCCATGAAGGCCGCCGAGCGCTTCGTGCATCGCTGGCTGCTGGATCCGGGTAGTCTGCAGGACGTGGTGCGGATCCGCGCCGACGTCTACGGTTCGCTTGCGCTGACCGGGCGTGGGCATGGCACTGACAAGGCCGTGCTGCTGGGACTGGAAGGCCAGCGTCCCAACCTGATCGACCCGGACATCATTCCCGACACGCTTGAACGCATCCGTACGACCAAGCGGATCCGGCTGATGGGCACCCATGAAATCGCCTTCGACGAAAAGCGCGACCTGGGTCTGAACAAGCGCCAGAAGCTGCCGTACCACACCAATGGCATGCGCTTCACGGCGTATGACGCGCAGGATCAGGTCATTGCCACCCGCGACTACTATTCGGTCGGCGGTGGCTTCGTGGTGAACCAGGACGATGCCGCCGACGACCGCATCGTGCCCGATGAAACCCCGCTGCCCTACCCGTTCAAGAGCGGCGATGAACTACTGGCCCAGACCGCCCGCAGCGGCCTGAGCATTGCCCAGCTGATGTTCGAAAACGAAAAGTGCTGGCGCAGCGAAGACGAGATCCGCGAGCAGCTGCGCGAGATATGGAACGCGATGCAGGCGTGCGTGACCCGTGGCATCCGCCAGGAAGGCACCCTGCCCGGCGGGCTGCATGTATCGCGGCGCGCGCCTGCGTTGTACCGGGAACTGTCATCCAAGCCCGAAGCGGCAATGCGTGATCCGCTGACCACGCTGGACTGGGTGAATCTTTACGCGCTGGCGGTGAATGAAGAGAACGCCGCTGGCGGACGCGTGGTCACTGCACCCACCAATGGTGCAGCCGGTGTGTTGCCAGCGGTGCTGCATTACTTCGACCGGTTCTGCCCGGGTGCGAACGAGCAGCGGGTGTTCGACTTCCTGCTGACCTCCGCGGCCATTGGGATCCTGTACAAGGAAAATGCCTCGATCTCCGGTGCCGAGGTCGGCTGCCAGGGCGAAGTGGGCGTGGCCTGCTCGATGGCCGCCGGCGGACTGGTCGCGGCACTGGGCGGCAACCCCAGCCAGATCGAGAACGCCGCGGAAATCGGCATGGAACACAACCTGGGCCTGACCTGCGATCCAATCGGCGGCCTGGTGCAGATCCCGTGCATCGAACGCAACGCCATGGGCGCGGTCAAGGCCATCAACGCATCGCGCATGGCCATGCGCGGCGACGGCAAACACAAGGTGTCGCTGGACAAGGTCATCAAGACCATGCGCGACACCGGTCGCGACATGCAGGACAAGTACAAGGAAACCAGCCGCGGCGGGCTCGCGGTCAACGTCATCGAGTGCTGATCCCACCCGCATCGTGGCAGGCACTGCCCGGCACGATGCCGCCCACGCGGTTATGCTCGGGGATCTTTTCCTGGAGACCGCCATGCGCATCCTGGCCGCCCTGCTTGCCTGCCTGCCCCTCACCACCCTCGCTGCACCGACTTACGATGCCCGCTTGCAGGGCTTCGACTATGGCTGGCCGGTCAAGACCTTCACCTTCGACTCGCAGCGCCAGTCGCTGGAAATGGCCTACCTGGATGTTCCCGCCACGGGCCGCCCACTTGGTACGGTAGTGCTGCTGCATGGCAAGAACTTCTGCGCCGGCACCTGGAAAGAAGCGATCACCGCGCTCAGCGCCGCCGGTTACCGGGTGATCGCCCCGGACCAGATCGGGTTCTGCAAGTCCAGCAAGCCGCTGCGTTACCAGTATTCATTCGGTCAGCTCGCAGCCAATACCCAGGCGCTGCTGGCCTATCTGAAACTGGACGGGACCAAAGTGGACCTGGTGGGGCACTCGATGGGCGGCATGCTGGCCACGCGGTTCGCGCTGCAGTACCCGCAGCAACTGCGTCATCTGGCGCTGGTGAACCCCATCGGGCTGGAGGA
Source organism: Stenotrophomonas maltophilia (assembly GCA_050983615.1). Lineage (GTDB taxonomy): Bacteria > Pseudomonadota > Gammaproteobacteria > Xanthomonadales > Xanthomonadaceae > Stenotrophomonas > Stenotrophomonas maltophilia_AZ. The sequence continues at coordinate 3,252,838 of CP158958.1, forward strand.
CTGGAAGGCCAAGGGTGTGCCGTGGCGCAGCGTGGACGCCTGGTACGCCAATGAGCTGAAAACCAGCTTCGACTCGATCAAGAAGTACCAGCTGGAGGTGTACTACGGCGGCGAATGGAAGCCGGAGTACGAGCACTGGGCCTTGATGCAGTCTGGCATGTACGCCGGCCCCGGCCAGCAGGCCGTGGCCTGGAGCCAGGCACTGACGTCAGACATGGTGTTCAACCAGCCAGTGGTCTACGAGCTGCCGAACCTGCGCGTGCCGACCACGCTGTTCATCGGGCAGAAGGACCGCACCGCGATCGGTCGGGACCTGGCTCCGGCGGCGCTGAAGGCCACGCTGGGCGACTACCCGGCGCTGGGCAAGGCCGCCGCCGCGGCGATTCCCGGCGCGACGCTGGTGACCTTCGACGCGCTGGGGCACTCGCCGCAGGTGCAGGACCCCGCGCAATTCAACGCCGCATTGCTGAAGGCGCTGGCTGGCGAGAAATGATGATGCCGCAGATGGCATGCAAAGAACCGCCGGGCAAACGCCCGGCGAACAGCGCAATCATCCTGTGCACGTAACAATTCGTAGTGACACGCCATGCGTGTCAACCGCGCGCAGCGTGGCACAAGCGCCCGAAGCCGGCATTCCGGACGAACCAGATACAGACCAACGTTTAACCCTGATCGAAGTCCGTATCAGACGCTCATGACCACAGAACAAAGAGCGGACGCGCATGGCGCGTCCCTACAACCGGGTGATGGACAGAACATCATCCAACAGCGCGGCGGCCGTCACCTCGGCACCGGCACCTGGCCCTTGGATCAGCAGCGGCTGCGCGTTGTAGCGGTCGCTATGGATGGCGACCCGGTTATCAGTCTGTGCGCCGCCGGCCAGCGGATGGTCCTGCGGCACGATGCGCACTCCAACCCGGGCTCCGTGCTGATCAAAACCACCGATGAAGCGTAGACAGCTTCCTTCGTGTTGGGCCTGCTGCCACTGCTGTTGAATGGGGGCGTCCAGTAACGCCAGCCGCGAAAGCGCGTCTTCCAGCGGCAAACCGACCAGCGCTTCCGGCACCAGCGAGGTCACCTGGACCTGCTCACTACGCAGCGCGACGCCACTGGCGCGCGCAAGAATCAGCAGCTTGCGGCGCACATCTTCCCCGGAGAGGTCCACGCGCGGGTCTGGTTCGGTGTAGCCGGCGCTGAGCGCATCGCCCACCCACGCCGAGAAAGGGCGCTGCCCATCGTAGTGATGGAACAGCCAGGCCAGTGAGCCCGACAGCACGCCTTCGACCCGATGGATGTGATCGCCGCCGGCCACCAGCGCACGCAGGCTGCTGAGCAGGGGCAGCCCCGCGCCGACCGTGGCGCTGTCGCCATAACGGGCACCGCTGTGCATCCCACTTTCTGCAATGGCCTCGGCACGTGACCAGTGGGTGCCCTGTCCGAGCTTGTTGGCGGTCACCACGTGCACGCCCCGCGCCAACCACTGCTCGTGCCAGTTGGCGACGTCGTCGCTGGCGGTTGCATCGACCACCACGTCACCGCGTTGCAGACCTTCCGCCTCCACCCAGGGCTGCAGCGCAGGCACAGTCCGCGTGGCGCGCCTGGCCTGCTCCAGCTCAAGCACCGGTTCAGCACCACAGCGGAAGGTGGTGCGCGAATTGGCCAGCCATGAGAATCGCGGCAAGGTCATGCCCCGCGACTGCAACGTCTGGTAGCGCTGCACGAACGCACTGCCGACCGTGCCGGTACCCAGCAATGCCAGGCGCTGTGGCTGTTCGCGCACCAGCGGCAAGACCGCGCTCATGCATCCACCTGTTTGCGCTGCGTGGCGCGCGACTGCGCATCGATCACCGCCTGCGCGCGGGCCAGTCCTGCCTGCAGGTCAGCCACCAGATCCTGCGCGTCCTCAATTCCCACCGACAGGCGCAGCAGCCCCTCGCTGATACCGGCATGCGCACGTGCTTGCGGGGTCATTGCCGCGTGGGTCATGGTCGCGGGGTGCGCCACCAGGCTTTCCACGCCCCCCAGCGACTCGGCCAGGGTGAAACAGCGCAGGCCATCAACGAAGGCGCGCACGGCGGCGTGCGGATCGTCGCCCGGACAGGACGCCAGTTCGAACGAGAGCATCGCGCCGAAACCACTCTGCTGGCGGGCTGCAGTGGCGTGGCCTGGATGATCGGCCAGGCCAGGATAGTAGACCTGGGCCACCGCATCGCTGGTTGCCAGCAGTTCAACGATGGCAGCGGTGTTTTCCTGGTGCACGCGCAGACGCGCACCCAAGGTGCGCAGGCCGCGCAAGGTCAGGAAGGCATCAAAGGGCGAGCCGGTCAGGCCCAGCGCATTGGCCCACCACACCAGCTGCTCGTGCAGTTGGGGATCACGCGCCACCACCGCGCCGCCGACCACATCGCTGTGACCATTGATGTATTTGGTGGTGGAATGCAGGACCAGGTCGGCACCGAAGGCGATGGGCTGCTGCAGCGCCGGCGACAGGAACGTGTTGTCCACCACCACCTTGGCACCGGCCCGATGAGCAGCCTCAATGACGAAACGCAGGTCGGTAATGCGCAGCAGCGGATTGGACGGGGTTTCCACCAGCACAAGGGTCGGCGACTGCGCCAGCGCTTCGGAGAGCGAACGCGGATCGGTCAGGTCGGCGGTCACCAGCGTGAAGTGCCCCTTCTTCGCCAGTGCATTGAACAGACGCCAGCTGCCGCCGTAGGCATCATGCGGCACCACCAGGGTGTCGCCCGGCTGCAGCAGCGCATTGAGTACCAGGTTGATCGCGCCCATGCCGGTGGAGGTGATCACGCCGCCTGCCCCGCCTTCGAGCTCGGCCAGCGCTTCGCCCAGCAGGTCGCGGGTAGGGTTGCCACTACGGGTGTAGTCGTACTGACGCTTGTTGCCGAAGCCGTCAAAGCTGAAATTCGAGGACAGGACAATCGGTGGGGTCACCGCGCCATGGGCGGTATCGCGGTCGATACCGGCGCGCACGGCGGCGGTGACACGGCTACAGTTCGGCTCGGAACCGGCGGACAGGCTCATGCGTTTTCTCCCGGGGTACGAAATGCGTTGGCAAGGATCGCGTCAATGCGATTGGTTTCTTTGAGGAAGGCATCGTGGCCGTAGGGCGAGCGCAGGACGCGCAGGCTGCCGAACGGGCCCAGCCCTTCGACCAGACCGACCAGGTCGGCCAGCGGCACCAGCCGATCCCCTTCGACGGCGACCACAACCGTGGGCACGCTGATCGCGGCAGGGTCGACCCGGTGCAGGTCGATGGATTCGGAGAGACGCAGGTAGGCTTCCACCGGCGTGCGCCCGACATATTGCGCGCCAGCGGCGTCCAGATAGTCTTCGGCAGCGACACGGACCCGGCCGTTGACCACTTCCGGCGCGGCATCGAAGCGTTCACCGAACTCTTCCGGCGTGCGGTAGCTGAGCATGGCGAACTGACGGGCCAGGCTGAGCCCATGGCTTTCCGCGCACTGCAATTGGCCCAGCGCGACCGCGCGGCGCTGCAGCGCGCGCCAGGCCGCCGCATACGGGTGCGGGCGATGCGCGCCGCTGACCGCCACCAGACGGGTCAAGCGCGCGCGGTGGCGGATCGCGAACTGCTGTCCGACCAGTGCACCGTAGGAGTAGCCGACGAAGCCGTGCAGGCGGTCAATGCCGAGGTGATCCAGCAGCACGGCCAGCGCATCGGCCTGGTCGGCGGTGTCGATCGGGGCGTCCAGCGCACCGTCAGCCCCGAGAAAATCGAAGGCCAGGACGCGCAGCGACGCCGGATCGAGCGCGCGTCCCGCGGCCACCAACCCTTCGGCCCAGCCCTTCTCGGCAAACTCCGCATTGGCAGCAACGTGACGATGCGCGGAAATCCCGCCTGCCAGAACCACCACGGGAGCGTCCGCGCGCCCCACCAGTTCGTAGCGCAACCGGACCGGGCGAGACCCGGCGTGACGCAGCGCCAGCACGGTGGCGAACTCGCCGCGCACAGCGGCGCGCCCGGCATCAACCGGCACGCTCAGCGGAACGAAGGATTCGGAAACGGCGGCAGCAGTGGCGAAGGTCATGGCGGTGTCCCGGAAAGGAAAACGGCCATCGAGCTTTCGCGGAGCTCGTGTTCGAAGCGCACGCAACGTGCACGATTCGAACCATCTTTCGGTGGACGCCACGGTCCCCGCAGGATTTGGCACCTACGCAGGGTGCTTGCGCACGCTGCGGGCTGCCCCGGCTTCAAAGGGCCTGTCCCTCTGCCGGTCTCGATGGTGGAGCCACGATGCCAGCCCCGGATCAGCATGTCAATCCCTTCATCTGGATGAAGCGATATATTTTTTTCGAATAAGCCGACCAACCCTTTCCTCAAGCGACCCGGTTGCGTAGAGTCCGCCCACACTCACCGGAAGACTGAACATGCGCTGGACCCTGCTGCCGCTGCTGCTCTGCCCCCTGTTCGCGAGCGCCGCCGCGTCTGCGGACTGGCGTTCAGGCTGGGGGCTGACACGCGGCCCCGACCAAGGGCCCCGGCAGGCCGCCGGTGGTATTGCCTCGGTCCAGCTGGAGGGCGGCGGTGAGCGCTGGCAGGCACGCGTGGACAACCACCTGGCAGGACCGGTACAGATCACCCTGAGCCAGGACGTAGGTGCCGCATTGCTGCCGGGCTTGCCGGTGCAGGCCGTGCTGCCGCCGGCGGCCCGCGTGGTGGTGGCACAGCTGCCATTGCCGGCTCAGGCCCAGCAGTTGCAGGTGCGGCTGGACGCCATTCCGGGCGACCCGGCGGCACGCCCACAGGACGTGGCCTATGCCCTTCCGTTCATTTCCACCCGTTTCCAGGTGACCCAGGCCCCGCAAGGCCGTTACAGCCACAGCGACGCTGAAAACCGCGATGCGATCGATTTCGCCCTTCCCGAAGGCACACCGGTGCTGGCTGCGCGCCGTGGCAAGGTAATGCAGGTGCAAGGCAACTTCACCGGAAATGGCACGGACCCGCTGCGCGATCGCGCGCGGGCCAACTTCATCCGGATCCTGCACGAGGACGGCAGCATGGCAGTCTATGCCCACCTGCGTGCCAATGGCGTGCTGGTCCGCAGTGGCCAGCAGGTCGAGACCGGACAGCGCATCGGATTATCCGGGAATACCGGCTACAGCACCGCGCCACACCTTCACTTTGTGGTCCAGGCCAATACCGGCATGCAACTGCAGTCGGTACCGGTACGCATCGTCACCGAGCGCGGCGAGCTGCACTTCGCACGTGAAGACGGCCCCACCGGGCCCGCCGCAAGCCCTTGAGCGCTCAGGTATAATCGGGCGCTTATCTCTCTGAAAAGCGCCCCGGCGGGCGCGCCACGCCATGTCCGAAGTCGCTACCGAAGCTGCGCGCCGCCGCACCTTCGCCATCATCTCCCACCCTGATGCCGGCAAGACCACGCTGACTGAAAAGCTGCTGCTGTTCGGGGGCGCGATCCAGATGGCCGGTTCGGTCAAGGGCCGCAAGGCCGCGCGCCACGCCACCTCCGACTGGATGGCGCTGGAAAAGGAACGCGGTATTTCGGTCACTTCCTCGGTGATGCAGTTCCCGTACGAGGGCAAGATAGTCAACCTGCTTGATACCCCGGGCCACGCCGACTTCGGCGAGGACACCTACCGGGTGCTGACGGCGGTGGACTCGGCGCTGATGGTCATCGACGTCGCCAAGGGCGTGGAAGAACGCACCATCAAACTGATGGAAGTGTGCCGCCTGCGCGACACCCCGATCATGACCTTCATCAACAAGCTCGACCGCGAGGGCAAGGAGCCGATCGACCTGCTCGATGAGGTCGAAAGCGTGCTGGGCATCCAGTGTGCACCGGTGACCTGGCCGATCGGCATGGGCCAGCGCCTGAAGGGCGTGGTGCACCTGATCAGTGGCGAAGTGCACCTGTACGAACAGGGTCGCAACTTCACCCGCCAGGATTCGACCATCTTCCCCTCGATTGACGCGCCCGGCCTGGCCGAGAAGATCGGCGAGCAGATGCTGGCTGAACTGCGCGACGAGCTGGAGCTGGTGCAGGGTGCCAGCCATGCCTTCGACCTGGACGCTTACCGCGCGGGCAAGCAGACGCCGGTGTTCTTCGGCTCGGGCGTGAACAACTTCGGCGTGCAGCCGCTGCTGGACTTCTTCGTCGAGCACGCGCCGTCGCCACAGGCACGCACCACCACCGGCCGCGAGATTGCCCCGCAGGAAAACAAGCTGACCGGCTTCGTCTTCAAGATCCAGGCCAACATGGATCCGCAGCACCGCGACCGGGTTGCGTTCATGCGCGTGTGTTCGGGTCGCTTCACCGCCGGCATGAAGACCTTCCACGTGCGCACCGGCAAGGAGATGAAGCTGGCCAATGCGCTGACCTTCATGGCAAGCGACCGTGAAATCGCGGCAGAAGCGTGGCCGGGCGACGTGATCGGCATCCACAACCACGGCACCATTTCCATCGGCGACACCTTCACCGAAGGCGAAGCGGTCAGCTTCACCGGCATTCCCAACTTCGCCCCGGAACTGTTCCGTCGCGCCCGCCTGCGCGATCCGCTCAAGCTCAAACAGCTGCAGAAGGGACTGGCCCAGCTCTCCGAGGAAGGGGCCACCCAGTTCTTCCGCCCGTTGATGAGCAATGACCTCATTCTGGGCGCAGTGGGCGTGCTGCAGTTCGACGTGGCCGCCTACCGGCTCAAGGACGAGTACGGCGTGGAAGCCGTGTTCGAGCCAGTCAGCGTCACCACCGCACGCTGGGTGACCTGCGACAACGAGAAGAAGCTGGAAGAATTCCGCGAGAAGAATGCCAACAACCTGGGCATCGACGCGGCAGGCCATCTGGTCTACCTGGCTCCGACCCGGGTCAACCTGCAGCTGGCCCAGGAACGCGCGCCAGACGTACGTTTCGCCGCCACCCGCGAGGCGGCGCACAGCATCTCGGTCGGCTGATCACCGCCGTGCGATGATAGGGGGGAGCGGGATCCCCCTCCCCGCGGATCGCATCGCACATGACTACCGTTGCTTCCGTCCGAGAAGAAATTGCCAGCGCCCTGACCCACGGCCTGGGCGCAGTGGCCGCGCTGGCCGCAAGCGCCGTCCTGATTACCCTTGCCGCCATCTACGGCGACGGCTGGCAGCTGGCCAGCGCAATCGTGTTCGGCGTTGCGCTGCTGCTGCTGTACACCGCCTCCACGCTGTACCACGCGATCCAGCACCCCATCGCCAAGGGCCGGCTGAAGGTATTCGATCATTGCGCGATTTACCTGCTGATTGCCGGCACCTATACCCCGTTCACCCTGATCGGCCTGCGTGGTCCGTGGGGCTGGGGCTTGTTCACCGCGATCTGGGCACTGGCAGTGTTCGGAGTGATCTTCAAGCTGTTCTACACCGGGCGTTTCAAGCTGCTGTCCACGGCGATCTATATCGCGATGGGCTGGCTGGTGATCGTGGCGATCAAGCCGATGTGGGCGTCGATGGATGGCTGGACGCTGGGCTGGTTGTTTGCCGGTGGGTTGTCATACACCTTGGGCACCTATTTCTATCACCGCGAGTCGATTCCGTATTCGCATGCGATCTGGCATTTGTTTGTGATTGGTGGGAGTGTCTGCCACTTTGTGGCGGTGACGGCCCAGGTGCTGTAGAGCCACGCCCTGCGTGGCTGCTCTTCGTTCAGGCGTCATGAACGCCTGGCACACGTCTTCGGCCATCTCTAAACGTTGGCCCGTGGATCGCAACGGGGTGGATGCAGGCCTCGGACGCTTGTGCCGCGCTGCGCGCGGGTACCACGCATGGCGTGGTACCTACGAATTGTTACGTGCGCAGGACGATGGCGTTGGTTGTGCTGCTGACATCGCGGTTACCTTTGCTTCGCGTCCTGTGCACGCAGGTCGGGCAACGATGCGAGCGTGAATACTGAATCCGCTCAGGTTGTGCCTTCCCGCTCTCGTTGGTCGTGGCGTCGTCCCGGCAAGCGCGGGCAGCATTGGCTGGCGGTGCTTGTGTTTCTGGTTGCGCTGGTGCTGCTGGTGATCGCGCTGTGGGACTGGAACTGGTTCAAGGGGCCCGTGGAGCGCGCGGTGCAGGCCAAAACCGGGCGTGAGTTCCACATCAACGGAAACCTGGATGTGGACCTGGGCCGCGTGGTGACGGTGCGGGGTGATGGACTGACCTTCGCCAATGCGGAGTGGTCGAAACAGCCGCAGATGGCCAGCGCGGACCGGGCCGAAATAGATGTTCGCTTCTGGCCCCTTCTGCGTGGCCAGGTGTTGATTCCGGAAATCCGCATGACCCGACCGGACCTGTTGCTGGAAACCGCGCCGCGCAAGGACCAGCCCGGTAACTGGGATTTTCTGGGCCCGAGCGACGGCAAGCCCCCGGTGCTGCGGCGTCTGTTGATTGATGATGGCCGTCTGCAGTTTCTGGATGCAGCAGGAAAGACCGACATTCTGGTCGCATTGAACAGCGGAAAGCCGAAGAACGCCGACAGTGCGCCACCACTGCTGGTGAAAGGAAAAGGTCGCTGGCAGGGCAATCCGTTCACGCTCGATGGCAACACCGAATCGCCGCTGGAACTCAGCAACAGCGATCATCCGTTCCGCATCCACCTGGACGGACGGGCAGGTGCGACCCATGCGGTCGCCAGCGGCACGCTGACCAATCCGTTCGCGCTGCGCACCTTCGATCTGGATTTCACGCTCAGCGGCCAGGACATGGAGGACCTGTATCCGCTGGTCGGATTGGCAATCCCGTCGACACCGCCTTACAAACTCAAGGGCCGCCTCAAGCGCAACAACGATGTGTGGCGCTACGAGAACTTCACCGGCACAGCGGGCGACAGCGACCTCGGCGGTACGGCGCAGATTGAAGTGGGCCGGGAACGTCCCTTCCTGAAGGCCGACCTCGTCTCCAAGCGCCTGGACTTCGACGATCTGGCCGGCTTCGTCGGCGCTCCGCCGAAGACCGGCAGCGGCGAATCGGCCAATGCAGAGCAGAAAGCCGAAGCCGCCGAACTGAAGGCCAGTGCGAAAGTTCTGCCAGACACACCGTACAACCTGAGCAAGCTGCGCGCGATGGACGCTGATGTGCGCTGGAAGGCACAGCGGATCAATGCGCCTTCGCTGCCGTTGGACGACATGGATGCGCATCTGACCCTGGACGCGGGCCTGCTGCAACTGCAGCCGTTGAACTTCGGCGTGGCCGGGGGCGACATCCGCAGCAACATCCGGCTGGATGCGCGCAAGGACACCATCGACACGCGTCTGCAGGCCAGCATCCGCAAGGTGCAGCTGGGCAAGCTGTTCCCGGATGCGAAGCTTGCCGAACAGGCGTCGGGCGGGATCAGCGGCGATATCGACCTGCGTGGCCAGGGCAACTCGGTCGCCACCATGCTGGGCAGTTCCGACGGCACGGTGGCGGTGGGCATGGGCCGGGGGCACATCGGCAACCTGATCATGGAACTGGCCGGGCTGGACGTGGCCGAGTCGCTTAAGTTCCTGTTCACCGGTGACCGGCAGATTCCGCTGCGTTGTGCCTGGGGCGATTTCGGGGTGGCGCGCGGCGTAATGACCTCCACCGCGCTCGCCTTCGACACCGAAGACACGCTGATCCTCGGCGAAGGCACGGTGGATCTGAACCAGGAGCAGCTCGACCTGCTGCTGCGCCCACGCCCGAAGGACATCAGCATCCTGGCGCTGCGTTCGCCGCTGCGCATCGGCGGGACTTTCAAGGATCCGTCATTCCGCCCTGACTTCAAGGCACTGGGCGTGCGCGGTGCGATCGCACTGACGCTGGCCAGCATCACCCCGCCGGCTGCGTTGCTGGCCACCATCGAAACCGGCCCGGGCAAGGACACCAACTGCGGCGGCCGCTACGCCAAGTGAAGCCGGGCAAGCCCGGCTCTACGGGACGTGGATCAACCGGTGACGATGTACTGCTGCAGCTGATCCAGCTTCTGCGCCTGGTCATCAATCACCGACTTGACCAGGTCACCAATGGAAATCACGCCGATCACCCCGCTTTCGTCCACCACCGGCAGGTGACGGATGCGGTGGTCGGTGACCAGTTGCAGGCAGTGTTCGACCTGTTGCGAAGGGGCGACGGTGATCACCTGCGCGGTCATGATGTCGCGCACCTGTGTGTTTCGCGAAGAGCGGTCGTGCAGCACGATCTTGCGTGCATAGTCGCGCTCGGACAGGATTCCGACCAGGTGACCGTGGTCCATCACCAGCACCGCGCCGATGCCTTTTTCCGCCATCACTCGGATCGCGTCGATCACCGCCGCGTCCGGGCGGACCTCGAATACCTCAGGAGACTTGCCTTCCAACAGTTGCCGTACCGTGGTCATCTGCCTGCCCTCCAGCAATGGGATGCAGGGCCGAGTCTGCCACGGACGGTGCATGCCAGGTGTCAACCAGATACAACGGCCGCTGCTTGGATTCTTCGTACAGCCTTCCCAGGTACTCGCCAATCAGGCCCAGCGCGATCAGCTGCACGCCGCCTAGGAACAGGATCACCGACATCATGGTCGGGTACCCCGCCACCCGATCGCCGTACAGGGCCGCCTTCAGGATCACCCACATGCCAAACACGAAAGCGAAACTGGCCGTCAGCAGGCCCAGGTAGGTCGCTGCGCGCAGGGGCACGGTGGAAAAGCTGGTGATTCCCTCCAGGGCGAAGTTCCAGAGTTTCCAGAACCCGAATTTGCTGCGGCCCACCATCCGCGCATGACGGTGGTACGGCAGCGCCTTGCGCCGGAAGCCGACCCAGCCGAACAGGCCTTTCATGAACCGGTGGCGTTCACGCAGCTGACCGAGGGCCGACACCGCGCGCGGCGAGAGCAAGCGGAAGTCGCCGGTGTCGGCCGGGATCGGCGTGTTCGACAGGCGCCCCACGACGCGGTAGAACACCGCCGCCGTGGTACGGCGGAACCAGCTCTCGCCATCACGTTCCAATCGGGTGCCGTAGATGTTGTCATAGCCCTGACGCCACAAAGACACGAATTCGGGAATCAGCTCCGGCGGATCCTGGCCGTCTGCATCGAGCAGCATCACCGCCCCGGCATCCACGAAATCCAGGCCGGCTGTCACCGCTGCCTCCTTGCCGAAGTTGCGTGACAGCCGCAGCAGCCCGACTGACGCATCGTTGGCGGCCAGCGCCTGCATCACCTGCCAGGTGTTGTCGGTACTGCCGTCGTCGACGTACAGCACACGAGCGTCAATATCCTGCAGCTGATCCAGCACCGCGCGCAGGCGCGGATGCAGCAACGGCAGCGCCTGCGCTTCGTTATGTGCGGCGATGACAAGGGTGAGGCGTTCATTCGGCATGCGTCAGTCCTCGCCCAGATAACCGGCCCCACCCAGCTGACGTGCCTGGCGCTGGATCCAGGCCGCCCGGCGCTGCACATAGGGTCCCGGCTTGGCCGCACTGTAACGGCGCGGGGCCGGCAGCACCGCCGCCAGCCGCGCGCTTTCCACTGGAGCCAGACGCGAAGCGTCCTTGTTCCAGTATTGGCGGGCGGCCGCCTGGGCCCCATAGATGCCATCACCGAACTCGGCGATGTTGGCGTACATCTCCAGGATCCGCGATTTCGGCCACAAGGTTTCAATCAGCAGTGTGTACCAGACCTCCAGCCCCTTGCGCACCCAGCTGCGGCCCTGCCACAGGAACAGGTTCTTGGCGACCTGCTGGCTGATCGTGCTGGCCCCGCGCAGGCGACCGCCCCGGGCATTGTGGTCGCGCGCCTTCTCGATGGCCTTCAAATCGAACCCGCTGTGCTGGGGAAAGCGCTGATCCTCGGCGGCAACCAGGGAGATCGGCAGGCTCGGGGCCATCTGCTCGAGGTCACGCCACTGATAATGCAGGCGGTAGCCCCAGTCGCCCTCGCCCAGCGCCTCGCCATAACGCCATAGCATCACCGTGGACAGCGGCGGATCCACAAAGCGCAGTATCGCCACCTGCAGCACGCTGCCGACCACGAACAGCAGCGGCAGCCACAGCAGCAGCTTCCACCGCCAGCGGCGCGGGCGCGGGGATTCCAGGCCGGGTTCGACCTTGTGGTTGCTACGCTCTGCCCCCATTACTGGTGCATCCTCTGCTTGCACGGTTGTCGGCGCATTATCCGGCAACCGGCCTCCATTAATTAAGCCCGCCCACGACCCGATGACTGATCAGACCGACTCCCTCACCCGCTTCCTGCTTCCCGACGCCGGTGTGCGTGGCGTGCACGTCCAGCTGGACGCTACCTGGCAGGACATCCAGGCCCCGGCCAGCTACCCCCCGGCGGCCACCGAACTGCTGGGCGAAGCGAGCGTGGCCGCGGCATTGTTCACCGGTCACACCAAGGTCGACGGGCGCCTGTCCATCCAGCTGCGCAGCAGCACCGCGCTGCGCACGCTGTTCGCCGAATGCACCGCCGCCGGCACCCTGCGTGGCGTGGTGCAGCTGGCCGAGGGCGGCGGCGAGGTATCGCGCGATCTGACCGCGCTGGGCGCGGACGCGTTGCTGGCCATCACCATCGAAAATCCGGGCCTGGACCCGCGTGAGCCGCAGCGTTACCAGAGCCTGGTCGGGCTGGACGCCGCGGCGCTGGATGAAGCCTTTGAGGACTACTTCCGGCAGTCCGAGCAGTTGCCCACCCGGCTGCTGCTGGCCGCCGATGGCAGCCGCGCCGCCGGCCTGCTGCTGCAGAAGCTGCCAGGCGATGAAGGCGATGCCGATGGCTGGGACCGCGTCAGCGCTCTGTTCGAGACCCTGGGCAAGCAGGAACTGCTGGACACCCCGGCCCAGACCCTGCTGCACCGGCTGTTCCACGAGGAAAAGCCGGAGCTGCTGGGCGAGCGCCCGCTGCGCTTTGCCTGCTCGTGCTCGCGGGAACGGGTTGAGGGCATGCTGCAGTCGCTGGGCGAGGAAGAGGCCCGGGCGGCGGCTGAGCCGACCGGTGCCGTCGAGATCCGATGCGAGTTTTGCGGACGGGAGTATCACTTTCCGTTGACGGAGTTGGACATAATGTTCCAAGACGCCGGGGTTGCCTCCCCGGCTCCTGAACGGCTTCAGTAACGGCCGTACGAGTTTTGTTCTGGGGAGAACCAAGACTTGTCAACGAACACTTGTTAAGAAATCATAAACACCCTAGGATCAGGTTCCCGCATAGTCGGGAACTTGTGCTCACCCCTGCTGTCTGAGAAGTCCCATGCGTGCCCTCCTGCGTCTACCGCTGGCCCTGATGATCGCCCTCGCCGCGATCCCGGGCGCGTATGCGCAATCCAAGGCACGCGCTGACAGCACGGTGCTGCCGGTGTGGAACAAAGGCAGCGGCAAGGTCGAGGCCCTGCTGTACCTGGAGCCGACCGGTGAGCAGGCCGCAGGCGCACGCTGGCACTTCGGGCGCAGTTCGCTCGATGCGGCATTCGGCTTGTCGTCAGGCGATTCGCTTGGCCTGCTGTGCAACAGCAGCGGCGGCGGGGCCAGCATGAGCAGCCTGGCCAGCCATTGCATGCTGGCCAGCCTGGGCGATGATGACGAAGACAGCCCGCTCAGCCGCCGCGTGACCGGCACGGCCGCCTTCAACCGCCCTGGCGGCCGCCTCGGCATCACCGCCGGCACCGGCCGCGAAAGCCTGCCGGCCTGGCTGGCCGGCCCGAACAAGTCGCCGGCACTGCGCGCCGAGCAGAACGACCTGACCGTGTTCGGCCAGAAGAACATCGGCCGCGAAGGCTTTGTGTCGATCGGCGGCACCTACGCCAAGGCGCGCCTGGTGCCGTTGTCCGACGTCTCCCCGGCCCTGGTGGACCGCTGGGACAGCAAGAGCCTCACCCTGGGGGCGGGCTACGGCAACTTCAGCGGCAACATCATCGGCCGCGTGGTCGACGTGCCCGGCCAGCCCGGCAAGTGGGAAGGCCTGGGCCTGGGCCTGACCTGGCGCACCCCGTGGAGCGGCCAGCTCACTGTCGGCGCGGAGAACGTGATCACCCGCGGCAAGAACCCGTTTGCCCCCCGCAACGAGAGCAATGACGAAGGCACCGTGCCTTACGTGCGGTACGAGCAGGACCTCTGACTGGCGTACCGGTCCATCCTTGCATCACATCGAAAGCGCGCCTACGGCGCGCTTTTTTGTCTGCGCCGGCACACGTTCGCCTCTCTGTCGATACAAATCGTTACACATCAGCCGCAACTATTTTATTAACTATTTCTTAACATAAACCCGTGCAGCGGACCAAACGCCTTGATCCACAAGGACTTTGCCGAATTTCACACAGATCACAGACTTCATTAACACTACTTTAATTCTTGCGAAGCGAGGGTTAGTATCGAGTCAGCCTTGTGGTCTTTGGTGCTCCCTTTGGCACCGCCCTGAGGCACACACCCCAGTGAATACCCAAGATTCCCTTGGAGAGAGAGAGCAATGAACTTTAAGTCCAACAAGCTGCGTGATGCAGTGCTGGCGGCTCTGGTCGTCGGTGCGGGCATGGGCGCCGCCCAGGCTCAGGAAGCCGCCGAGACGACCAACCTGGATCGCATCTCGGTTACCGGTTCGCGCATCAAGAGCACCGACATCGAAACCTCGCAGCCGGTGCTGAGCCTGACCCGCGCGGACATCGAAAAGCAGGGCGTGACCTCGGTCGCCGATATCCTGCAGCGCATCTCGGCCAACGGCGCTGCCCTGAACCGTACCTTCAACAACGGCGGTGACGGCTCCTCCGGCGTCAGCCTGCGTAACCTCGGCTCCCAGCGTACCCTGGTGCTGGTGAACGGCCGTCGTTGGACGACCGGTATCACCGGCAGCGTCGATCTGAACACCATCCCGACCGCGATGGTCGAGCGCATCGACGTCCTGAAGGACGGCGCTTCGACCATCTATGGCTCGGACGCCATTGCCGGCGTAGTCAACATTGTCCTGAAGAGCAACTTCGACGGCGCTGAAGCCAACGTCTACAAGGGCCAGTACAGCCAGGGCGACGGCGAACGCGAAGCCTATGACTTCACCCTGGGCACCACCACCGACAAGGCCACGCTGATGCTGGGCGCTTCCTACGTCAAGGAAGGCTCGGTGATGGCAGGCGACCGCAAGATCTCCGCCGGTGGCCCTCCGTTCTACAGCGGCCAGAGCACCACGGGCATTCCGGGTTCCTACCTGCGTGGCGGCGAGCGTTACGTGATCATCAATGGCGTTGAAACGCCGTTCGATTCGGATGTCCACGGCTACAACACCTCTCCGGACAACTACCTGCTCACCCCGCAGGAGCGCACCTCGCTGTTTGCTACCGGCTCGTACAACGTCACTGACAACATCACGTTCAAGACCGAAGCCCTGTACAACGAGCGCAAGTCCGAGCAGCTGCTTGCCGCCATGCCGGTCACCAGCCAGCGCATGAGCGCGCAGAGCATGTACAACCCGACCGGCGTGGACCTGACCGGCGTGAACCGTCGTTTCAATGAAACCGGCGGCCGCTCGTTCAATCAGAACGTCAAGAACTGGCACTTCTACGGTGGCTTCGAAGGTTTCTTCGAATTCGCTGACCGCAGCTTCGATTGGGATGTCGGTTACCGCTATGACAAAACCGACGAGAACGTGCTGACCTACGGCCTGTTCAACAAGGCTAATCTGGCACTGGCCTATGGTCCGTCGCGCCTGGAAAACGGCGTGCCGGTCTGCGTCACCACCACCGGCGCTGGTGGCACTGTCATCCCGGGCTGTGTGCCGGTTGACGCGCTGGGCGGCGAAGGTTCGATCTCGCAGGCTGCACTCGACTACACCGCATTCACCGCGCATGACTCGTCGACTCTGGAATCCAAGGGCTACTACGCCAATATCTCGGGTGAGATTGCCCAGCTTCCCGCTGGTGCCTTGGCGTTCGCAGCGGGTTATGAGTACCGCAAAGAAAGCGGCCAGTTCGACCCCGACGCGTTCATCGCCGCCGGTCTGAGCACCGGTAACGGTGCAAAGCCGACCGCTGGTTCGTACAGCCTGGACGAGTTCTACCTGGAACTTTCTATCCCGGTGCTGGCTGACCTCCCCGGTGCCAAGCTGCTCGACTTCAGCGCGGCAACCCGCTACTCGAAGTACAGCAACTTTGGCAACACCACCAACAACAAGTTCGGATTCCGCTGGAAGCCGATCGACGACCTGATGGTGCGTGGTAACTGGTCGGAAGGCTTCCGTGCGCCGAGCATCAATGACCTGTACGCAGGCGATGCGGACTCGTTCGAAACCTTCGTCGACCCCTGCTCGACCCATAGCGGCCGTCGTGTTGGTGCGATCGCCGATCGCTGCGCCGCCGAAGGCGTGCCGGCCAACTTCGTGCAGCCGGGCGGCGGCAGCGGCCCGCGTCAGGGGCCGGAAGCGTTCACCTGGACCTCGAACACCGACCTGAGCCCGGAAACCTCGACCAGCAAGACGCTGGGCCTGGTGTGGAGCCCGAGCTTCGTGACCGGTCTGAACGTCACCTTGGACTGGTGGCAGATCGAAATCGAGAACGCGATCACCCGTCCTGACATCCAGGACATTGTGAACTACTGCTACTCCGGTTCGGCGCAGCAACAGGCGCTGTACTGTGGCCTGATCACTCGTGATCCGACCTACGGTTCCACGGTGCAGAACTACACCATCACCAATGTGCGCATGCCACTGCTGAACCTGGCTTCGTACAATGTTGAAGGTTGGGACCTCGGCGTGGCTTACCGCCTGCCGGAAACGAGCTTCGGTCAGTTCAGCTTCAACCTGGATGCTACCTACCTGAGCAAGTGGGAAACCAAAGCTACTGCAGATGCTACTGCCGATGGCCGCCAGGGTGACTACCTGAACCAGGATCCGTACTGGCGCGTCCGTGGCAACCTGTATGTCGACTGGAGCTTCAAGGACTTCGGCGTCAACTATGGCCTGCGCTACAAGTCCGGTCTGAAGGAAGAATGCCCGTTCGATGCTGAAGAAGATCCGGTGGCATTCGGCTACTGCTCCGATGGTGCAGAAGGCAACTACATTGGTGCCACCACGTACCACGACGTCCAGTTCCGCTACGCGACTCCGTGGAATGGCACCATCAAGCTGGGCGTGAACAACCTGTGGGACAAGCAGCCGCCGACGTCGTACGTCGTGGCGTACAACATGTTCGATCCGCAGTACGACCTGCCGGGTCGTTTCTACTACATGCAGTACCAGCAGAAGTTCTGATCGATTCATTGATCAGCACCTGATGCAGCAACGGCCCCGAAAGGGGCCGTTGTTTTTTGTGCGCCATGCGATCGCGCAGCGGGACCGCAGAAACGAAAAAGGCCGCGTTTCGCGGCCTTTTCAGCGCGCCCCCTCCCGTTCAACCGATCGGGATCAACGTTTCGATCACATGCTCCACATAGGCCTCGAAGTCCTCGCGCGCCTGCTTGGGCTGTTGCAGCTGCAAGGAGAGCTGCAGGAAGCCGACATACGCCGCATAGGCCAGGCGTGCCCGGTGCTGCGCATCGGTGCGGCTCAAACCCGCCTGACGGAACGAGGCCACCAGGTATTCAAGACGGCGGTGCGAGACGCGGTCGATGACCGGCCTCACCATCGGGTGGTCCAGCGCCTTGAGCAGCTCGCTGTAGATGATGTGCGGCTGCACTTCGTGCGCCACCACCTGGAACAGCTGGCGCAGACGCGCGCGCGGATCAGGCACATCTTCCAGGCTGCCGAACACCTGTTCCTGCTCGAACAGTTCCCAGCGCTCCAGCGCGGCCTGCAGCAGTGCATCGCGCGACGGGAAATGCCAGTAGAAACTGCCCTTGGTCACCCCGAGACGCCGGGCCAGCGGCTCCACCGCCACCGCGCCCACGCCTTGTTCAGCGATCAGATCCAGAGCCGCCTGGGCCCAGTCCTCCGCACTCAAGCGGCTGTTGCGGCCGGCACGGGGCTCGCCGGCGGAAGCTTCAGGTTCATTCATGCTGATGATTTAACCATACGCCGAGGTCGGTTTGTGTGGAATGGGAATATCGGATCACGGCTCAGACCCCGACGGGGCGGGCTTTCACGACCACCATACCGCAAGGTATTGACTTGCCCGATGGCAAGTCCATACTAGCGAGTATGGTAACGCCCGTCACTTCTTCAACCGACTTCACCGATGCGCGTGTCACCGCCGCGCACGACAGCCTGCTGGGTGTCACCCGCTCCGGGCCGGGCCGCCGCGGCACCGTGCTGTTCGCACATGGCTTCGGCCAGACCCGGCATGCGTGGACCACCACGGCGCAGGCGCTGGTTGCCGCCGGCTATCAGACCCTGGCCTACGATGCCCGCGGCCACGGTGACTCGGACTGGAATGCTGTCGACCTGCCCTATCACGGCGAACAGTTCGCCGACGACCTGATCGTGCTGGCCGGTGAACAGCCACAGCCACCGATCCTGGTCGCCGCCTCGATGGGCGGCCTGTTCGGCCTGCTGGCCGAAGCCCGCTGGCCAGGGCTGTTTTCGGCGATGGTGCTGGTCGATATCACGCCGCGCTGGGACACGGCTGGCGTGGAGCGCATTCTGGCCTTCATGACCGCCCATCCTCAGGGCTTCGAGTCCCTGACGCAGGCCGCCGATGTGATTTCCGCCTACATGCCGCATCGCCCGCGCAAGTCCGAAAGCACGCTGCGCGCCCTGCTGCGCGACGACGGCAGCGGCCGCTGGCGCTGGCATTGGGACCCGCGCCTGGTGGCCGAACTGGCGCGCGACAGCGAACAGCACCAGGATGCGCTGGCCGAAGCGGCGCGGCAGGTGAAATGCCCGGTGCTGCTGGTCAGCGGCGGGCGCAGCAACCTGGTCACCCCGCAGACGGTGGCCGAATTCCTGGCCTTGGTGCCACATGCACGGCACGTGCAGCTGCCGGAGGCCACCCACATGGTCGCCGGCGATGACAACAATGCCTTTACCGCCACTGTGTTGGACTATCTGGACGTGTTGCCCTCGGCCTCCGCCGTGGCACTGTCCGCCACAACCGAGCACGTCACCGGAGCACGCTCATGAGCCTTGTCGTTCCCTTCCTTGCCATCCTGCTGGCAGGCGCATTCGTCGCCTACCACCGGATGCGCCTGATCACCTGGACGCTCCTCAGCCTTGCGCTGCTGGCGGCGTGCTGGTTCATTCCCTACGTCAACCAGACGGCGACGATTGTTGCGGCGGCGGTCGTGGCGATCATCGCCGTGCCGCTGCTGCTGCCGTTCATCCGCAAGCCGCTGTTGACCGGCCCGATGATGAAGGTGTTCCGCAAGGTACTGCCGCCGCTGTCGCAGACCGAGCGCATCGCACTGGAAACCGGTTCGGTCGGTTTCGAGGGCGAGCTGTTCACCGGCGACCCGGACTGGAACAAGCTGCTCAACTACCCCAAGCCGCAGCTCAGCGCTGAAGAACAGGCCTTCCTGGATGGTCCGGTGGAAGAACTGTGCAAGATGGTCAACGACTGGGAAATCACCCACGTCCACGCCGACCTGCCGCCGGAGCTGTGGAGCTACATCAAGAAGAACAAGTTCTTCGGCATGATCATTCCGAAGGAATACGGCGGCCTGGGCTTCAGCGCGCTGGCCCACCACAAGGTGATCCAGAAACTGGCTTCGGTGTCCAGCGTGGTCAGCTCCACCGTCGGCGTACCCAACTCGCTGGGTCCGGGCGAGCTGCTGGTGCATTACGGCACCCAGGCGCAGAAGGACCTGTACCTGCCGCGTCTGGCCGATGGCCGCGAAGTGCCCTGCTTCGGCCTGACCGGCCCGTTTGCCGGCTCCGACGCCACCTCCATTCCCGACTACGGCATCGTCTGCAAGGGCGAGTGGAACGGCGAGCAGGTGCTGGGCGTCAAGCTGACCTTCGACAAGCGTTACATCACCCTGGCCCCGGTCGCGACCCTGATCGGCATGGCCTTCCGCATGTACGACCCGGACGGCCTGATCGGCAACACGCGCGATATCGGCATCACCCTGGGCCTGCTGCCGCGCGACACCGCTGGCGTGGAAATCGGGCGTCGCCACTTCCCGCTGAACTCGACCTTCCAGAACGGCCCGATCCGCGGCAAGGACATCTTCATTCCGCTGACCCAGCTGATCGGTGGCGCGGAGATGGCCGGCAAGGGCTGGAACATGCTCAACGAGTGTCTGGCCGTCGGTCGCTCGATCACCCTGCCCTCCACCGCCAGCGGCGGTGCCAAGGCCGGCGCGGTGGTCACCGGAGCCTACGCGCGCATCCGCAAGCAGTTCGGCCTGTCGGTCGGCCGCTTCGAGGGCGTGGAAGAAGCGCTGGCCCGCATTGGTGGCAAGGCCTACAAGATCAGCGCGCTGTCGCAGGCCACGGCAGCCGCCGTTGACCGTGGCGACGTGCCCTCGGTGCCGTCGGCGATCGCCAAGTACCACTGCACCAACATGAGCCGTGAAGTGATCTCGGATGTGATGGACGTGATCGGCGGCAAGGGCATCATCCTGGGGCCGCGCAACTTTGCCGGTCGCAGCTGGCAGGCCGCCCCGATCGCGATCACCGTGGAAGGTGCCAACATCATGACCCGCAGCCTGCTGATCTTCGGCCAGGGTGCGATCCTCTGCCACCCGTGGGTGCTGCAGGAAATGAAGGCGGCGCAGGACCCGGACACCCGTGCCGGTCTGCAGGCGTTCGACCGCAGCCTGTTCGGCCATATCCGCTTCGGCATCTCCAACGCAGTGCGCTCGTTCTGGTTCGGCCTGACCGGCGCACGCTTCGGCGCAGCCCCGGGCGATGCGTACACCCGCCGTTACTTCCGCAAGCTTGACCGTTACTCGGCCAACCTGGCGCTGATGGCGGACATCTCGATGATGACGCTGGGCGGCAAGCTGAAGTTCAAGGAGTCGCTGTCCGGTCGCCTGGGCGATGTGCTGAGCCACATCTACATGACCAGCGCGATGCTCAAGCGCTATCACGACGAGGGCGCACCGACGGCTGACCAGCCGCTGCTGGCCTGGGCATTCCATGACAGCGTGCACAAGATTGAAGAGTCGCTGTCGGCGGCGCTGCGCAACTTCCCGATCCGTCCGATCGGCTGGTTGATGTGGGCGCTGATCTTCCCGTTCGGCCGCCGCGCCGAAGCCCCGGGCGACCGCCTGAGCCGTCGCGTGGCCGCGCTGCTGATGGCTCCGAACGAAGCCCGCGACCGTCTGGCCAATGGCGTGTTCCTGACCCCGTGCGAAAACAACCCGGGCGGCCGCATCAACAGCTACCTGGCCAAGGCGATCATGGCCGAACCGGTGGAACGCAAGTTCCTGAAGGCACTGAAGACCAAGGGCATCGAAGCCCTGGACTTCGCCTCGCAGCTGGACGAAGCCGTCGCCGAAGGCGTGATCACCCAGGACGAGCGCACGCTGCTGGAAGAGTTGCGCACGCTGACCCTGGACACGATCACCGTGGACGACTTCGATCCGCACGAACTGCGTTCGGCGACCTACTACGACCGCCAAGGCAAGGACCCGCAGTCGCAGGCGGCGTGATGTGCGGTTGAGGGTTCCATGAGAACGGCGGACTTCGGTCTGCCGTTCTTTTTTTTGCGCACTGCACCCCTTGATTGCTGACGATCCGTGTCGCCGGGCGATGCCCGGCTGCTGTTGGATTTTGGCGAACAGCCTGTGGCCATCGGATCCCTGGTTTGGCGGCTCGGGATGGGCGTTCCGGGGGACGGCGCAAGTACGTCCCTGTAGCCTCGGTCGCCGCTTGCACGTGTGCGCAGTCCTGCGCACACGGCAAGACCGGGGTTGGGCGTCCTGCCCAACCCGTCGGGCGCATGCGCCCGACCCATGCGGCTCACGCCCCCTCCAGCCCACCCCGACCCGCCATCGACAGTGCGTCGGTGGCCAAGGGAGATCAGAAGCACGTTGCCCCGGTGGGATCGGTCGACAGACGATCGCCGTGAAATCCCCAACATCCGGTGACGCATGACCCCGGATCAACATCGCTGTTGATCTGGCCGGCCAACTGTCTGGGGCGTGCCGGGGTGGGTTTGCGGGACCGTCAAAAACATGGATGTTTTTGACGAGCCTCCAGGGACGGATTCACGGCGTGTCCCGCAAACCCACCCCGGCACGCCCAAACACGGAAACCGATAACCACCGGCTTTTCGCACGAATCCAACAGCAGCCGGGCAAGCCCGGCTCTACGCAGCAAGCGCAATCGCTGCCCGATGGAGCCGGGTCACCCGATCACGCCGGGACGAACCACCAGGCGATGGCGGCAAGGATGGCGGGGACGGACTGGATGAAGAAGATGCGCTTGTTGACGCTGTACGCGCCGTACAGGCCCGCCACGATCACGCAGCCGAGCATGAAGTTGACCAGCATCGGCAGATGGTCGAACAAGCCCCAGAACAGACCGGCGGCGAGGAAGCCGTTGTAGAGGCCCTGGTTGGCGGCCAGTACGCGCGTGGTCTCGGCCTTCTCCGGCGTGTTGCGGAAGGTCTTCAGGCCCAGCGGCCTGGTCCACAGGAACATCTCCAGCACCAGGAAGTACACATGCAGCAGGGCGACCACCAGGGTCAGGATCAGCGCGGTCCAGTACATGGGCTAGCCTCGAAGGAAGGCTGACAGCTTACTCCGCCCGCTCCACCGGCAGCTTCTTTTCTTCGCGCAGCACGCCGAACGCCGAGGCGGTCATGATCACGGCAGCGGCGACGCCGCCGATGAACACCACCGACGAACCAAACAGCGACAGGCCCTTGTGCAGCCAGGTGAAGCTCAGGTCAGCCCCCCGGTAAACGACCGTGTCGATGGCCGCGCCGGCCTTGTAGCGCCACTGGCGGTCGACACGGGTGTAGATCGTCTCGCGTGCCGGCTTGCCCAGCGCGAACTCGCTGGCGCGCGTCATGACCTGCACGATCGCCACCATGACCGGCAGCGGTGAGGCCGCCAGTACAGAGAAACCGGCAATGATCGCAAAGCCTGGAATCAGCAGCGCCGGGGCGATGCCGAAGCGCGACAGCAACCAGCGGGTCAGTCCCAGCTGCAGCAGCAGGGTCAGCGCGTTGACCGCCAGGTCCACCCGCGAGAAGAACGCCGTGCTCGCCGCCGGGTCGGTGTACAGGCGGCGCACGATGGATGCCTGCTCGTTGTACAGCAGCGTGCCCACGCCCACCCCGAACACCACCATCGCTGCCAGCCAGCGCAGCAGCGGCTCGCGCGCGATCAGCTTCAGCCCATCCAGCACGCTGCCGCCCATCGGGGCCTCTCCCGACACCAGCTGCGCCTGCTGTTCGCGCGCCACCGCCCACAGGCGCAACCGCCAGATGCAGACCAGGCACACGCACAGGAAGCCTGCCGAGACCAGCATGAGATTCGCGATACCCACCCGCTGCACCAGCGACGCGGTCAGGACCGGCCCCAGAAACGCACCGATGGTGCCCGCCGCACCAATGTAGCCGTAATACGCGCGCGCCTGGACGTTGGAGAACACGTCCGCCATGAAGCTCCAGAACACCGCCACCGCGAACAGGTTGAACACCATCACCCAGAAGAAAAATGCCATGCCGCGGCCCGGCACGTTGCTGTTGAACAGCAGGTAGAAGCCCAGCAGGGTCACGATGAAGAAGCCATACACCACCGGCAGGAACACCCGGCGCGGGTAGCGGCTCACCAGTGCCCCATACAGCGGCTGCAACACCAGCATGATCAGGAACACGCAGGTGAACAGGAACTGCAGCACGAAATCCTGCAGCGCGATCCCGTGGCCGGCGAACCAGGCGATCAGCGCCGGCGGGAACACCGTCTGCAGGTCGGCCGAGGCGGCCATCGCTTCGCGCACCGGGCGCAGCACGTAGTAACCGCTGAGCAGGCAGAAGAAGTACAGCCCCGCCCACAACAGGGGGGGCGATTGGCGCAACGCCTGGCGCAGTCCGGGGCGTCCGCCCACCTGGGTTTGCGGGGTGCTCATTGCCGGCGCAGCCGGCGCAGCCGGCGCAGCAGGTGAGACAGAGGCAGCATGGACGCAATCCGGGCAGACAAGCGCGCAAGGTAAACGATGCACTGCAACACCGCCAGCCTCTGCCCTATGCTGGCAGCTCACCGTTGGGGAACGGACATGTACGACTACATCATTGTCGGTGCCGGCTCGGCCGGTTGCGTGCTGGCCAATCGGCTCAGCGAAGATCCGCACTGCCAGGTGCTGCTGCTCGAAGCCGGACCGGCCGACCGCAATCCCTTCATCCACATGCCGGCCGGCCTGGCCCGGCTGGTCAACAACCGGCGCATCAACTGGAACCTGTACACCGAACCCGAGCCCGCGCTGGACGGACGCCGGCTGTGGTGGCCGCGCGGCAAGGTGCTTGGTGGCTCCAGCGCCATCAATGCCATGTGCTACGTGCGCGGGGTACCGGCCGACTATGACGGCTGGGCGGCCGCCGGTGCCACCGACTGGGGTTGGCAACAGGTGCTGCCGTGGTTCCTGCACAGCGAGCACAACAGTCGCGGAACCAGTGCGCTGCACGCTGTGGGTGGCCCCCTGTCGGTTTCGGACCTGCGCCACCACAACCCGCTGTCTGCAGCCTTCGTGGACGCGGCCGTACAGGCCGGACATGAACGCAATGGCGACTTCAATGGTCCCACCCAGCTGGGTGCCGGGCTATACCAGGTCACCCAGCGCGACGGGGCGCGCTGCTCCAGCGCGACCGCCTGGCTGCATCCGGCGCGGACACGGCTCAACCTCACCGTGTTGACCGGCGCGCAGGTGCGCGCGGTGAGCTTCCAGGGCAGCACCGCCACCGGCGTGTACTACCTGCATCATGGCCAGCACGTACATGCACGGTCGAGCGCGGAGGTCATTCTCAGCGCCGGGGCCGTCCACTCGCCGCACCTGCTGCTGCTCTCGGGTGTGGGGCCCGCCCCCTCATTACGAACCCATGGCATCCGTGCGCGCGTCGACCTGCCTGGTGTCGGTGCCAATCTGCAGGACCATCTGGACATCTGCACCCTGGTGCATACTCGACCGGGGGTGAGCTACGACCGTGCCAACCAGGCCAGGATCGCCTTCGACTACTTCCTGCGCGGCCATCGCGGTGCCGGCACCAGCAACATCGCCGAGGCCGGCGGCTTCGCCCGCTCGCCCCTGGCGTCTGACGCGCGCGCCGACGTGCAGTTCCATTTCGTGCCGGCAATGCTGGATGACCATGGGCGACACCGGCTACCCGGCGACGGCTATACCCTGCACGCCTGCGCGCTGCACCCGCGTAGCCGTGGCCGGATTTCGCTGCGCGATGCCGATCCGCTGTCGCCTCCCCGGATCGAGGCCAACTATCTGGGCGATGCCGAAGGACACGACCTGGCGATGATGCGTGCCTGCGCCCGCATGTCAGCGCAGATTCTGGGCCAGCCCGCGTTCGACCCGTGGCGCGGCGCGCCGATCTTTCCGGATGTCTGCGACCCGGATGACGCGGCGCTGGATGCCTTCATCCGTGCCAAGGCCGAAACCATCTATCACCCGGTCGGCACCTGCGCGATGGGGAGGCACCCGGCTGCCGTGGTCGATGCCCGGCTGCGCGTGCACGGGCTGCAGCGCCTGCGCGTGGTGGATGCGTCGATCATGCCGACCCTGACCAGTGGCAACACCAACGCGCCAACCCTGATGATCGCCGAGCGGGCGGCGCAGTGGATCCGGGAGAGCGCGGGAGGGACCTGAACAGGGAGGTGACGCTGCAGGTCAGAACTGTACAAAAATCACCATTTTTCAATGTCATACGCATTCATCTTCGCTTCGTTTGTGCAATCACGAAAAGCGGCGCTAGAATCGGTCACAGCAGTCGCGCACGGGCCCCTTACGATGAAACAGAACAGCAGGCGCCGACCGATCCGTTCGGCGGCCACCGGTTTGCTGGGCATGCTGATGCCCATTGCCCTGTCCTCCACCGCGCAGACACCGGCGGCGACACCGGCCACGTTCCCGGTCAACATCGAGAACAGCAATGCGGCGCATGTACCGCATACCCAGCCCGCCGCCTACCGCACCACCTCGCTGACTCCGAAGGTGCAGGCCCCGGCAGAGAGCTTCAACGTGGCCGCGATCGAATCGATGGCCCAGCAACTCACCTATGGCGAACGCGTGCCGGGCATGGCCGTCGCCATCGTCCAGGGCGGTCGTGTGCTCAGCGCACGCGGCTATGGCGTCACCGACGTCAACAACCCACAGATCGTCGATGCGCACACGGTATTCCGCCTGGCGTCACTGTCCAAGGCGTTCGCCGGCACCATGGCCGGCCTGCTGGTCAATGACGGCACCCTGCGCTGGGACAGCAAGGTCACCGACTACGTGCCGGGGTTCCAGTTGAGTTCGCCGGAAGCCACCGAGCGCCTCACCGTGGCCGACCTGCTCAGCCACCGCGTCGGCCTGCCCTACAACGCCTACGATCGCGACATTGAGGCCAACGCCGAGTACTACACCCTGACCCACAAGCTGGCCTCGACGTCGCTCAAGTGCATGCCTGGGGATTGCTACGCGTATCAGAACGTGGCCTTCAGCCTGATTGGCGACGTCGTGTATGCCGCTTCCGGCAGCTTCTACGAACAATCCGTGGAGCGTCGTCTGTTCAAGCCGTTAGGCATGAACGACGCCAGCATGGGGCTGGCCGGCATCCAGGCCAGTTCGCGCTGGGCGCGCCCGCATGTGCGCAGCCGTAACGGCTGGGTGTCGTTGAACCCGAAGCCGACCTACTACCGCCTGGCCCCGGCAGCCGGCGTCAATGCCAGTGCCAGCGACATGGCGCAGTGGCTGCTGGCCCACACCGGTCATCGTCCGGACGTGCTGCCGGCTCCGCTACTGGCGACGCTGCATTCCACGCTGATCAACACGCCGGGCGAGATGCGTTCGGGCTGGCGCCGCCAGCGCCTGCACTCGGCGGGCTACGCGCTGGGCTGGCGCAACTTTGACTATGCCGGGCATGAAGTGATCTTCCATGCCGGCGCGGTGCAGGGCTACCGCGGCCTGGTGGCACTGGTGCCCGAACGCGACCTGGGCATCGCGATCATGTGGAACGGCGAGAGCAGCCTGCCCAGTGGCCTTCTGCCAACTGTGCTGGACCAGGCGATGGGCCTGCCGAGCCAGCGCTGGTTGGACGTGGATACCGACTTCGGCAGCGACAACCTGATGGCGGAAGACGGCGCGCCCGCACCGGGCAAGCGCAAGGGGGCTTCGGCGGATCGTGCGGTGGCGTCGCCGCGGTAAGTTCTGCTTCCCCGGAAGTAATTGAAGAAGGCGGCCGATGGGCCGCCTTCTTCGTTAGGGAGTGCCTACCAACGTTATGCCCGCCGTCCTGGCGGGCAGCCTTCGGGCCGTCGCTTCGCGACGTTGAGAACGGCTCCTGCCGTTCTCTTCGGCACCTACCGTCCGCACCAACATTCGTTGGTGCGTCAGCGGGGAGGGGTGTTTTTTACGAAGCAAAAAAAAACCCCCTCCCCGCTGGGCATCCGGGGAAGGGGGTTTCAGGTACGGCTATCGGGAATGGATCAGATCAGCGGTGCCGGCGTTGCCGGCAGAGCGACCGGTGCAGCCTTCTTCTTGCGGACCGCCGGCTTGCGCTTGGCGACCTTCTTCACTGCCTTCTTGGCCGAGGCCTTCTTGGCAGTAGCCTTCTTGGCGACCTTGCGGACGGCCTTCTTGGCACCGGCCTTCTTGACGGCCTTGCGGGCAGTCTTCTTGGCGGTGGCCTTCTTGGCTACCTTCTTGACGGCCTTCTTTGCACCGGCCTTCTTGGCGACCTTGCGGACGGCCTTCTTCGCGGTCTTCTTGGCAGCCTTCTTGGCGGTTGCCTTCTTCGCGACCTTCTTGACGGCCTTCTTCGCCGTCTTCTTCACTGCCTTGCGGGCAGCGGCCTTCTTGGCGACCTTCTTCACAGCCTTCTTGGCGGTTGCCTTCTTGGCTGCCTTCTTCACGGTCTTCTTGGCCGCAGCCTTCTTTGCGACCTTCTTGACGGCCTTTTTAGCGGCCGGCTTTTTCTTCGCAGCTTTCTTGGTTGCCATGGGATGGCTCCTCGTCAGTGATCTATGGAGTTGAAACGCCCAGTTGAAACAAACCCGCTAGCTGGTGCCTGGCGGGGACCGCCGTCGCGTCATGCGCGTCGTGACGGATACGGTGATGCCTGCCATGAACCACCCGGCAGGTATCGAATGAGGGGTGCCCTTGCTTTTCACCGAGGGAAGCGAAGCCGACTCCACCGTCATCGGACTCGAGGCGGATGTCCTGGTTGTGCTTCGCGACTGGATGTCGATTCTGCTCACTCTCTTGGCAGGCAAGGTCTGCTGGGCGAAACCTAATCACGCTTTTTTTGACTGTCAACAACCCCCACGAAAAATTTTCACGCCGACACCCTTCCGCGCGCTTCCGGAAGCGACGTCCGGAACACCTGCCGACGACTTCAACGGTGGCCTCAAGTCGACCGACCGAGAACGCATCGAAGACACACACTGAAAGAAAAGCACTTAAAAGAAGCACTTTCGCAATCGGCACCCACGTTGCCTTCGAACGGTGCCATCGAAATGGCAACGGCTGCCGACCGCTCCGGCAATGAAGCAACACCGAACCGAAACGGACGGAAAAACTTTTCACATCGACCCGCGCTTTTTTCTTCCGGATTGGCAGAAATGCGCAAACTTTTGACCTCCAATCGGACGCGCAACGACATCGAGCACGGCCCGGGAAGGCGGTCGATCGACCCGACTCAAGCCATCGAACGCACCCGGGATGGGTGCCCCGGCATGAGCGAAGTCGTGTCCGCATCGCCCGATCCATCACGTACGGATAACAGATGCACCACGGTCGTCAAAAAAAAACGGCCGCACAAGGCGGCCGTCAGGTTCTGCGCGAACGCGACCTCAGTGGTCGTCGTTCTCCAGCACCTCGGCATAGTCGTCCGGAGCCAGAAGATCGTTGACCTCGTCCTTGTTGGACAGTTCGACCACGAACATCCAGCCCTCGCCATAGGCGTCTTCGTTGATGGTTTCCGGCTTGTCGGCCAGGCCCGAGTTGACCTCGACCACGGTGCCACTGACCGGGCTGTATACGTCCGACGCCGCCTTGACCGACTCGACCACAGCGATCTGCTCGCCGGCCTTGGCTTCAGCGCCCAGGGCGGGCAGCTCAACATAGACCAGGTCGCCAAGCAGGCCCTGGGCATGGTCGGAAATACCGATGGTGACGCGGCCGTCGCCTTCGACACGGGCCCACTCGTGGGACTTGAGGAACTTGAGGTCGCCGGGGATCTCGCTCATGGAACTGCTCCAGGGAAATTGGGGGGTTCAAAAAACGGGGGTAGTGTAACCAACTCAACCTTCAGCCAGAACGCCGGGCTGGGCCTGGCCTTCGCGCACGAACGGGAACTTGACCACGCGCACCGGCACCTGCCGGCCACGGATGTCGACATGCACCTGGCCCAGCTCACCGGCCGGTACACGCGCGAACGCGATGCCCTTGCCCAACGTCGGCGAGAAGGTACCGGACAGAATCTCGCCGTTACCGCTTGCGGTCAGCACCGCCTGGCCGTGACGCAGCACGCCCTTTTCGTCCATCACCAGACCGATCATCTGGCGCGCGGTGCCGTCTGCCTTCTGTGCTTCCAGCACCTCGCGACCGATGAAGTCACGACCCTCGTCCAGTGCGACGGTCCAGGCCAGCGCGGCTTCGAACGGCGAGATCGCTTCATCCATGTCCTGGCCGTACAGATTCATGCCCGCTTCCAGGCGCAGCGTATCGCGTGCGCCCAGGCCGGCCGGGCGCACGCCCGCTGCGGCGAGTGCATTCCAGAACGCGATCACCCCACTCTGCGGCACCAGAATCTCAAAGCCGTCTTCGCCGGTGTAGCCGGTGCGCGCGACGAACAGCGGCTCGCCCTGCGCGCCCTTGACCTCGACGGCGGCGAAGCGCCCCAGCTTGTCCAACGCGGCGCGGTCGGCCTCGTTCAGCAAGCCGATGACCTTGGCGCGGGCACTCGGACCCTGCACGGCAATGATGGCCAGGTCTTCGCGCTCGGTGACCTGCACGTTGAAGGGTGCGGCCTGCTCGCGGATCCAGGCCAGGTCTTTTTCGCGGGTCGAGGCATTGACCACCATGCGGAAGAAATCTTCGGCCAGGAAGTAGACGATCAGGTCGTCGATCACCCCGCCCTGCGGATTGAGCATGCACGAGTACAGGGCCTTGCCCGGCACCTTGAGCTTGTCCACCGAATTGGCCAGCAGCCGGCGCAGGAACGGACGCACCTGGTCACCGTGGAGGTCCACCACGGTCATATGGCTGACGTCGAACATGCCAGCGTCGGCACGCACCAGGTTGTGCTCGTCCAGCTGCGAGCCATAGTGGATGGGCATGTCCCAGCCACCAAAATCGACCATCTTGGCACCGAGCGCACGGTGGGTTTCGTTGAGCAGCGTCTTCTGGGTCATGACCACGGTCCGGGGGATGAAAAGCAAGGCCGCCATTATCGCCGAAGCACCGATCAAGCGCCTGCCGCGCTGCGGTACGCATCGGAGCGCGGGGCTGTGCCCCGCTACGCACGGTCCGTAAAACAGCAGCCGGGCAAGCCCGGCTCTACGATGCGGGAAGTGCCCGCATCAGGCAGTGCGCGGGGCGCATCAAACGGGGCGCGGCGCGAACATGATCACCGCCATTCCGGCCAAACACAGCGCGACCCCCAGCAGGTCCCAGCGGCCGGGGCGGATTCCATCCACCATCCACAGCCAGGCCAGCGCGGTGCCGATGTAGACCCCGCCATACGCAGCGTAGACGCGGCCGCTGGCGGCCGGATGCAGGGTCAGCAGCCAGGCGAACAGCGCCAGGCTGGCCGCGGCTGGCAGCAGCAGCCAGACGCTGCCGCCCTTGCGCAGCCACAACCAGGGCAGATAGCAACCGACGATTTCCGCCACCGCCGTCAGGATGAACAGCAACAGCGTCTTCAAGACACCGTCTCGCTGGCTTTCACCTGCTGCCAGAGCCGCTCCTGCGCGTCGAGGTCGAGGTCGGCCATGGCCTGCCCATCACGGTCTGCCTGCGCTTCCATGGCGCGGAAGCGACGCTCGAACTTCAGGTTGGCCTGACGCAGTGCAGCACCCACATCCACCTGCGCATGCCGCGCCAGATTGGCGCAGACGAACAGAAGATCGCCCAGCTCCTCCTGGAGACGCGCCGCATTTTCCTGCACCGGCGCGCGCGCGAACTCGGCGGCCACTTCATCCAGTTCCTCGCGCACCTTGTCCATTACCGGCCCCGGACCGGGCCAGTCAAAGCCTACACGCGCGGCGCGCGACTGCAGTTTCACCGCCCGCTGCCACT
This sequence comes from Stenotrophomonas maltophilia, assembly GCA_050983615.1. Taxonomy (GTDB): domain Bacteria; phylum Pseudomonadota; class Gammaproteobacteria; order Xanthomonadales; family Xanthomonadaceae; genus Stenotrophomonas; species Stenotrophomonas maltophilia_AZ. The sequence continues at coordinate 3,284,085 of CP158958.1, forward strand.
CCGGCAGCCCACGCGAAATGCCTGCCAGGGCAGACGTGTCAGGGTCTCCCTTGGCCGCACGCTCGGCGTGCTTGATCGCCTCCCAGTTGACCATCACGTCCTCGGCCCCGCTTACGTCCACCTGCGCGAACACGTGCGGATGACGACGCTGCATCTTGTCGCTGATCGCGCGGGCCACCTCGGCGAAGCCGAAGGCCCCCTGCTCACTGGCCATCTGGGCATGGAACACCACCTGCAGCAGCAGGTCGCCCAGTTCGTCACACAGGTCATCCAGGTCGCCACGGTCGATGGCGTCAGCAACCTCGTAGGCTTCCTCGATGGTGTACGGCGCAATGGTGGCGAAGCTCTGCTGCAGGTCCCACGGGCAACCCTGCTGCGGATCGCGCAGACGCGCCATGATGCCCAGCAGGCGTTCCAGTTCGGCAGTGGCAGACATTGCAGCTCCAGCGTGCGAGAGGGGGAATCAGCCGGGTATCCAGCTGCGCCAGGGCAGCCGGGTGTCGCCCAGCGCGATGAAATCGCCATTCAACAGGGTTTCACGCCGGTTGTAGCGGAACGGCTTGCCGGTGGCCGCCGACAGCACTGCGCCGCCCGCCGCATGCAGTACGCACTGGCCCGCAGCGGTGTCCCATTCGGCGGTCGGACCCAGACGCGGATAGACATCCAGGGTGCCTTCAGCGAGGCGACAGAACTTCAGCGATGAGCCTTGGGCGATGACTTCGATGTCGCCCATCCGTGCCAGCAGGGATTCGGTTTCCGGGCTTCGGTGCGAACGGCTGGCCGCCACGCGCAGCGGTGGCAGTGCCGGCGCGCGTGCACGCAGCACCGAATCGTGCATGCCTTCGCGCCGATAGGCCAATTCGCCGCGCATGGCATGCCAGATCACACCGGTGACCGGGGCCAGTACCACGCCAAAGGCCGGCGCACCCTGGTAGATCAGCGCGATGTTGACGCTGAACTCGTCATTGCGTTTGACGAACTCCCGGGTGCCATCGAGCGGATCCACCAGCCAGTAAGCCCCCCAGTGCTGCCGGACCTCCCAGGGCACCAGCGCGGATTCTTCCGACAGGATCGGGAGGTCCGGAGTGAGCTGGGCCAGCCCGCGCTCGATCACATCGTTGGCAGCACGGTCGGCCGCAGTGACCGGACTACGGTCGGACTTCAGCTCGATCTCAAATGCGGTGGCGTACACCCCCATGATCGCGACAGCCGCATCCTGCGCGATGGCAATGACGGTCTCGCGCAGATCAGTGGTGAGTTTGATCATGCCCCCTGCCCCAGCCACTCACGGGCAATGAACAGGGCCGCCAGCGAACGACCCTCGGAGAAGTCATCACGCAGCATCAAACGGTCAAGTTCCGTCAGCTTCCAGGGCACCACCTCCAGCTCTTCCGGCTCGTCGCCCACCAGCCGTTCGGGGTAGAGGTCGCGCGCCACCACCAGCCAGGACTGATGGCTCATGTAAGTGGGGGCCAGGGTCATCGGGCGCAGCACGTCCAGCCGGTGCGCACCGTAGCCGGCCTCTTCCTTCAGCTCGCGATTGGCGGCCTGCAGCGGCGTCTCGCCCGCGTCGATCCGGCCTTTCACCAGGCCGAGCTCATAACGATGCACGCCGGCCGCGTATTCACGGACCAGCAGCACCGTTTCCGCATCCAGCATGGGCACCACCACCACGGCACCATGCCCGCGACTGACCAGGCGTTCAAAGCGACGGCGTTCGCCGTTGGAGAACTCCAGGTCCAGGTGCTGGCGCTGGAACGGTCCGCTTTCCTCGTCAGTGATCTGATGGATGGTGGGCAGCGGGCGACTCATGCGGACAAGCTCGTGGAGGCCGATAGAATGCAGGTTGGTGAAAACGCGTTCATGAGCTTGAAATGCTAGCAGACCCGGCCCCCTCCCCGCTGGCCAGCCAGTGGCGACAACGCGATCTGGACGTGCTGTGGCACCCCTGCACACAGATGCGCGAACACCCCGACACGCTGCCGCTGGTACCGATTGCACGGGGTGAAGGCCCCTGGCTGATCGACCACGGCGGCCACAGCTACCTGGACGCGGTCAGCAGTTGGTGGACCAATCTGTTCGGGCATGCCGAGCCGCGCATCGGGGCGGCGATCGCCCACCAGGCCACCCGGCTGGAGCAGGTCATGCTGGCCGGCTTCAGCCATGAACCGGCGATTACGCTGGCCGAGCGGCTGCTGGCGCTGGCTCCGCGCCAGGCCGGACGCGACCCACTGGCCAAGGTGTTCTATGCAGACAACGGCTCTGCCGGCGTGGAAGTTGCCCTGAAGATGGCCTTCCATTACTTCCGGAACCGTGGCGAGCTGCATCGCACGCGTTTCGTCGCCCTGGAGAACGGCTATCACGGAGAAACCCTGGGGGCGCTGTCGGTGGGCGACATCCCGCTGTACCGGCGCGTCTACGCGCCACTGCTGACCGAAGCGCTGTTCGCTCCGTCGCCCGATGCCTACCTGGCCGAGCCGGGACAGACCGCGGTGCAGCGGGCCCACCAGGCCGCCGACGCACTGGCCACCCTGTTCGATCAACATCCCGGCGAGATCTGCGCCGTCATCCTGGAGCCCCGACTGCAGTGCGCAGGCGGCATGCGCATGCACGACCCGGTCTATCTGCAGCGCGCGCGCGAATTGTGCGACGCCAATGGCGCGTTCCTGATCGCCGATGAGATCGCCACCGGTTTTGGTCGTACCGGCACCTTGTTCGCCTGCGAGCAGGCCGGGGTGATGCCCGACCTGCTATGCCTGTCCAAAGGCCTCACCGGCGGGTTCCTGCCGCTCGCCGCTGTGCTGACCACCCAGGCCCTGTATGACGCGTTCCTCGATGACAGCCGTGAGCGTGCCTTCCTCCACTCGCACAGCTACACCGGCAATCCGCTGGCGTGTGCCGCCGCGTTGGCCACGCTGGACATCTTCGCGCAGGACAATGTCATTGCCCGCAACCGCAGCACCGCCGAAATCATGCGTTCATTGGCCGCCCCGTTCGCAGACCACCCGCACGTGGCCGACGTGCGCCAGGCCGGCATGGTGGTGGCGTTCGAACTGACCCGCAACGGCGACCGGCGCACCCCGTTCCCGGCCGCTGCGCGGGTCGGCCTGCACGCCTACAATGCCGCGCTCAGGCGTGGCGTGGTGCTGCGCCCACTGGGCAATGTGCTGTACTGGATGCCTCCGTATTGCGTGGAGGATGACCACCTGGAACTACTGGCCCACACTACCCTGGCTGCCATCGAGGAAGCTGTTGCATGCGCGTGACCCGTTCGTTCGTTGAGATTCCGCTGGCGGTCGGCCAGCAGCTGGCGCTGCCCGAAGAGGTCGCCAACCACCTGGTGCGGGTGATGCGTCTACGCGAAGGCGAACGCTGCGTGCTGTTCAATGGCGACGGGCAGGACTACAGCGCGACGCTGGTGGAGCTGGGCAAGCGTACTGCGCAGGTCCGGGTTGACGCGGTGCAGGCGCTGGACAACGAGTCTTCGCTGTCGATCACGCTGCTGCAGGGGATCGCACGGGGTGAAAAGATGGATCTGATCCTGCAGAAGGCGACCGAGCTGGGCGTGCAGGCCATCGTTCCAGTCAACGCCGAGCGGACCGAGGTGAAGCTGGATGCGGCACGCGCTGAGAAGCGGCTGGCGCATTGGAACAGTGTGGTGGTCTCTGCCTGCGGTCAGTCCGGGCGCGCGCGCGTACCCTCAGTCGCGGCACCGCAGTCCCTGCTGGACGCGGCGCGGAGCGCGCCTGCCGGGGCGCTCAAGCTGACTCTGGATCCGCTGGGCGAGCAGCGTCTTTCGACATTGGCGGCGGCACCGGAAGGGGTGGTGATTGCCATCGGCCCGGAAGGCGGCTGGTCGCCACGGGACCGGCAGGCGCTGAAGGACGCAGGATTCCAGGGACTGCAGCTGGGGCCGCGCATTCTGCGTACCGAAACGGCCGGGCTGGCGGCGATCGCGGCGGTGCAGGCGCGGCTGGGCGATCTGGGCTGATCGTGTAGAGACACGCCATGCGTGTCTGCGAACGGCCCGAACACCCCGAGGACACGCATGGCGTGTCCCTACATGTTTTCCCGCGTTACGTTCGTTACACCGCGACCGGGTGGGCCTGGTCCAGCGCCGCTTCCACCGCATCCAGGTCGGGCAGCAATGCGCTGCGCTCGCCCAGCAGCACGCGCATGTGCACGCCGGTGGGCAGAGTTTCTTCCGAGGCATCCGCCAGCAGGCCGTCGCGCGGCACCGCGATCAGCTGCGGGAAGTTCTGCGCCAGCAAGGCATAGTAAGGACGAGCGGGGTTGCCACCCAGCGCCTTGAGCACCACTACCTTGTTCTTGCTGGCGACCATTTCCTCGCCCAATCCGGCCAGCCGCGCGAAGGACAGCAGCGGTACGTCCCAGCCGTGCCAGGCCAGCTGGCCCAGCAACCAGGCCGGGGCGTCGGCCACCGGGTGCACCTGGACGTTGGACATCATTTCAGCCACCGTCGCGTTCGGCAGCAGCACATGCTGCTGGCCGGTCTCGATCAGTACCCCGCGGATTTCGTCGTTGCTGGCGTAACTCATGGTGTCATTCCTGGTAAGGGGTGGCGCAGTGCGTTACTCGCTCACGCCCCAGCGTTCGGCAATGGCGGCAGCCAGTTGCGGCGGGTCACCGGCAGCCATGCCGGCAGCGACCACGGCGCTGGCCGCGATCGGGTCGTAGCAGCCCTCACCCGTCTGCCCGGCCACCCAGCCACCGGCCACGGCCAGCGACAGCGCGTCATCCACGAGGCGCGCATCGGCCCCGCTTAGCATGACCACCGCGCTATGCGCCGCCGGCAGCGCGCTGACCTGCACGCCTTCGACATCGGCGGTGAAATGCAGGCCACGGTTCTGCACGCCAACCCCCACGTCGTCCGGCAGGATGTAGGCATTGCCCGCGACCACGGGCTGGTCGGATTCCGCCAGCAGCACCGGCAGCGCCGACACGCGCGCCATCTGCTTGACCAGATTGCCGTAACGGCCGCCGTCCAGACGCATGTAGACCAGCACCGGTGCGGCCAGACCGGCCGGTAGCGAGGCCAACAGGCGGCGCAGTGCGTCCGGGCCGCCAATACCGGCAAGCACCAGCACCGCGCCCGGCGCGGCGTCGCTGGGCGGCAGTTCCGGCTCAAGCTCGACCAGGGACAGGCCACCGGTGAGGATGTCTGCTGCGGGCTGGTCCTGCGCGTCCTCGACAGCATTGCTGACAGGCGCAGCCACGGCGGGAGCATCGTCAGTCTCAACCAGCGACCAGCTGCTGTGGTGGCCCACTTCGGCGGCCGGTGCAGCTGCCGGCACCGCTGGCGGCGCGGCCGCTGGCGGGACCGTGGACGACTCCGCAGCCTGGATGGCAGCCAGCGCTTCCTCCAGTGACAGCGGCTCGCTGTAGCCTTCGCGGGCCGGGTACAGGCCGTCAGCCGGTACCTCGGGCGCGGCATCGAACGCTTCGCGGACGTGGAAATCCAAGGGTGCATCCGCATGCAGCTCGGCCGGAGTCACCGGCAGGCCGGGTTCCAGGTCGAGTACACCTTCCTGTTCGGAACCCGGCGGCAGTACGTCCTGATGGCCATGCAGCTTGGCGACCAGATGACGCGCCCAGCGCTGCGCCTCCCATCCTTCGCGACGCGCGGCCAGCTCGGCCTCGTCAAAAATCAGGGTCAGTGCCGGCGAGGCCAGCACCGGGTCCAGTCGCTCCAGCGCTTCCTCGATGGCCGGCTCCAGCGCGACCAGGACGGCGGCCGCACCGACACCGCGCAAGGTGTCGGCCTCCAGCGTGTTGGGGTCTTCTTCCAGCACCACGCTGGCACCGGCCTGGACCAGCGCCTCACGCAGGCGCTCACGCGCCGGCCCGGTCCGGGCCAGCAGAGCGACCGACAGCGGCGAGATCAACTCATTCTCGGACACGGGCGATCCCCAGCAGGTCATACACGTTTCGCATCAGGTCCAGCTCCTGGTACGGCTTGCCCAGGTAGCGCTGGACACCGATTTCAAAGGCGCGTTGACGGTGTTTGTCGCCGCTGCGCGAGGTAATCATCACGATCGGCACATCCTTGTAGCGCGGATCGGCACGCATGGTGGTGGCCAGTTCATAGCCATCCATGCGCGGCATTTCAATATCCAGCAACATGAGGTCCGGCACGCGTTCTTCCAGGCGCTCCAGCGCTTCGATACCGTCGCGGGCGACCGCCACTTCGAAGTTGTGGCGCTCGAGGATGCGGCCGGTGACCTTGCGCATGGTCAGCGAGTCGTCGACCACCATCACCAACGGAACCTGACGGTCGCTGGCCTGGGCGGTGGTGTCGACCGGCTTGATCGGGTTGGCCTGGTGACGACGCACCAGCGGTGCAACGTCCAGAATCACCACAACGCGGCCATCGCCGGTAATGGTGGCACCGTAGATGCCCGGTACTGAGGCGATCTGCAGGCCGACCGGCTTGACCACGACTTCGCGGTTACCCAGCACCTGGTCGATGGCCACGGCAGCGCGCAGCTCACCGGCGCGCACCAGCAGCAACGGGACCTGATCCTGACCTTCAGCCTTGGCCTGACCCTGACCGACCAGCGTGCCCAGGTCATGCAGGGCAAACTCTTCGCCACCGTAGTGGTAACCGCCGTTGGCCGATTCGAAGCGCTCGCGCGAGATCCGACCGATACCACTGACCGAGGCCACCGGGACCGCGAAGGTGGTTTCACCGATCTGCACGAACACGGCCTGGGTGACGGCCAGGGTCTGCGGCAGGCGCAGCGTGAAGGTCACGCCCTTGCCGCGCACCGAGTGGATGTCCACCGAACCGCCAAGCTGGCGCACTTCGTTGTGCACCACGTCCATGCCCACGCCACGCCCGGCCAGCTGGCTGACCTGATCTGCAGTGCTGAAACCGGCGGCGAAGATCATCGCATCCAGTTCGGCCTCGCTGATCTGCGCGCCAGCTTCGATCAGGCCACGCTGTTCGGCGCGGCGGCGGATCGCCTCGCGATCCAGGCCAGCACCGTCATCGGCCACTTCCAGCACGATCTCCGAGCCTTCGCGGCGCAGACGGATGGCGATTTCGCCCTCTTCCGGCTTGCCGGCGGCGCGACGCTGCGCCGGGGTCTCCAACCCGTGCGCCACGGAGTTGCGCAGCATGTGCTCCAACGGCGCAACCATGCGGTCAAGCACGTTGCGGTCGAGTTCGCCATGGGTACCTTCAAGGGTGACATGCACCTGCTTGCCGGTGTCCTGACCGGCCTGGCGGACCACGCGACGCAGGCGTGGCACCAGGCCATCGAACGGCACCATGCGCGCGCGCATCAGGCCATCCTGCAGTTCCGAACTGACGCGCGACTGCTGCTGCAGCAGCACGTCGTACTGGCGCGACAGGTCATCCAGCACACCCTGCAGACCGCCAAGGTCGGCCGCCGATTCATTCAGCGCACGGCTGAGCTGCTGCAGCGTGGAGAAGCGGTCCAGTTCCAGCGGATCGAACTTGTGGTCGACCTGCTCCTGTTCGCGCTGGTAACGGGCGACGATCTGCGCCTCGGTTTCCAGGTCCAGACGGCGCAGCTGATCGCGCAGACGGGCGTTGGTGCGGTCCAGTTCGGCCATGGCGCCACGGAACGCACCCAGCTGCTGTTCCAGACGCGAGCGGTAGATCGCCACTTCACCGGCATGGTTGACCAGGCGGTCCAGCAGGTCGGCGCGCACGCGCACCTGCTCCTGCTGCGGACGGGCCAGCATGTCGTCATCGGCGGCGGCTTCGATCTGCACCGGAGCCGACAACGGAGCCAGCTCGGCCAGCGGCGCGCGGCGTTCGACCACCACCGGCGCGACCGGTGCCGCTGCGACGGTCTCAACCGGCACCTGCGCCTGCACTTCGACCCCTTCAGCGGCCGCCGGCACCTCTTCGACCTGCGGCAGATCCTGATCGGCCGGCCGTCCAGTGGCCATCTGCCCGACGTCCTGCTCTGGCGCGACGTCTTCGTCGAGCGCATCTTCCACGTGCGCGACATGTACTTCTTCGACCGGTGCGGCGTCCAGCTGCACAACATCGTCGTGCGCATCGGCCACCACAACCGGGGCAACCGCCCATTCCGGTGCAGCCTGCGCGTCCGTCGAGCTGTCCTCGACCTCGTCAGCCACCACTTCAGCGCGACCCAGCGTACGCTGCTCGAAGGCAGCGATCAGGTCCGCCGGCATGGCCACGGCCTGGTGATTGCCGGTACGGGTCAACATCTGATGCAGGCGGTCGAAACCGCGCTCCAGCAATTTGACGTCGGCACGGTCGATATCGGTGCGGTTGGCCGCCACGACTTCCAACAGCGACTCGATGCTGTGGCCCAGGTCGCCTATGGCGTTGATGCCGGCCATGCGTGCGCCACCCTTCAGGGTGTGCAGGTCACGCTGCAGCCCGGCCACCACCTCACGGTCTTCCGGCGCTTCGCGCAGCTCGCTGATCAGACCATCGCAGTGGTCGAGCAGGTCCTTGCCTTCTTCGACGAAGATGTCGACCAGTTCGCGGTCGAGCTGGGTGAAGTCCAGCGGCTCGACGTCGTCCTGGTCTTCCAGCGCGTCGCCGCGATCGGTTTCGCTGACGACCGCTGCAACCAACGGTGCCTCTTCCAGCTCGAACAGCGGTTCGGCGTCGTTCTGCGAACCGGCTTCGACGCCGGCGAAGGCGTCACTGTCGCTGTGGCCCGCCAGCGCGGCATCGAGCGCCAGCAGGCCGTCGGCCGACTCGCTTGTCTCGCCATCCACTACGGTCAGGCCATCGTCCAGCGCCTGCTGCAGGTCGACCGGTTCGCCGAAGGCGGGGACTGGCGGCAGGACCTCGTCGAGCGCGTCAGGTGCGTCCTCCACCGACTCGGTGACCAGACCCGGATCAAAGTACTGCGACAGGTCTTCGGCACCGGTGAGTTCCACCGCTTCCAGACCGACGTCGGACACCAGGGCAACGGGCGCTTCAGCGTCGATGTTTTCAACAGCGGTCGCTTCCACACCGACCACGTCAAGACCGACCGGCAGGTCGGCGTCGAAGTAGGCCGACAGGTCATCGCTGCCGGTCAGCTCCTGCGCCGCCAGCGTGTCTTCGGTGGCCGCGGCGTCCTGCGCCGGCACGGCATCGAAGGCGACCACGTTCAGCGCGTCGCTTTCGATGATGGCCTGCTGCAGCTCCGGCGCGCTGGTGTCGTTCAACGTGGCCAGACCGCCCTGCACGTCGAACTGCGCGGCCAGCGCCGCCAGCTCCTGGTCAGTGGCATCCTGCGCGTCACGCAGGCTGACTGCGGACGTCGGCTCAGCCGCGATCGCGTCGTCGGCGTCATCGTCCAGATCGCCCGCGTCAAGCTCGTCGGCGACCAGCGCCGGCCAGCGTGCTTCGGGCAGGGTTTCCGCCAGTGCCTGCAGGCGCGCGGCAAGTTCGGCCTGCGCCGGAATGCGCGGAGCCGGAGCCTGCAGTGCTTCCATGGTGATGCGGATGGCCGCAGCAGCGGCATCAAGCGCGGCGACGCCTTCGGCATCGGGCAGCACATCGGCAGCCAGCGAACGCTTGATGAAGCTTTCGGCGGCACCGGTGACCGCGGTGATCTCCGGCACATCGGTCATCGCGAACGCACCGTTCATGGTGTGCACGGCGCGCAGCAGCGCGTCGGTAACCGGCTGCGGGCTGACCTTCGCCTGCTGCAGCCAGGTCTGCAAGGTGCCGTGATGGGTTTCGACTTCGGCTTCGAGAATCTCACGCAGCACGTCGTCAATGTTGGCCGGGGTGCCGGTCAACACGTCTTCGGCGACGGCCACCTCGACAACCGGCTCGACCGCTGCCGGGGCTTCGACCGGTGCAACGGGGGCGGCAGCCGGACGCTGCAGCGGCACATGGAACGTCTCTTCGCCCGCGCCGACCCGGTCGGCGATGGCCTGCATGGCCTGCAGGTCCGCGTGCACGCGGCTGCCATCACGCAGCGCCGCATTCAGCTGCGGCAGCACTTCGTAGGCCTGGGTGACCATGGCGACCACCGCCGGCGACGCCGGACGGCTGCCATCGAGCACGCGGTTGAGCATGCCCTCGATCTTCCAGCTGAACTCGCCGAGCGTACGTGCACCGACCAGACGTCCGCTGCCTTTCAAAGTGTGGAAGACGCGACGGATCGGACGCAGGCGGTCCAGGTTGTCGGGCGCGGCGCGCCAGACCGGCAACAGGTTGCCCAGGTTGACCAGTTCCTCGTCGAACTCTTCGATGAAGACGTCGCGGATGTCCTGGTCGATGTTTTCGCCATCGTCCTCAAAACCGGCTTCGATGCTGTCCACGGCGTCGACGGCGACGTCTGCGGGCACGGACCCGGTCGGCTCCGGCTCCGGCTGCGCCGGAGCGGTGCTGAACTGCGCCGCAGCGGCGTCCAGCTCGGCCAGGAATCGGGCGGACTCGTCATCCAGCTCGATCTTGCCGATCACCGCTTCCTGCACGTTCGCCGCCGGCACCGGCGAAGACGCCGCCGCCACCGGTTCCTCGAAGGCGGGCACGTCGTCCAGGGCGGCATCGGACTGCAGGAACGCCGGCAGCGCTTCCACGTCGACCGTCGTACCCGGGGCGATCGCGTCGTCGACATTCAGCGACAGAACGTCGCCGGCGTTGTGAAGCGCGTCGTCGACAGTGAACTCAATGGGTTCGTCGTGCAGCTCCAGCGAGTCGCTTTCCGCCGCCACCGGATCAAACACCGAACCGGCGGTGATGGGCGACGGGGCCACAGCATGGAGGTCGACTTCAATGCCCGCTTCCGCGGCGAAGCCGTCCAACGGGATCGGGGTGATATCAAGCGCAGCACCATTCCAGCGACCGGCGTCATCGCCCTCGGCCTGCACCGGATCGAAGCTGGCAAAGGTGGGAGCCACTTCGTCGTGCGTGGTTTCTGCCGTCACCGTTTCGCTGCGGTCTTCATGGGCGAGCGTCCACTTCGGCGCATCGGCGGCGACCGGTGCACTGGAGGCTTCAAACACCAGCGGCGGCAGGACGCGTGCAGCAGGTGCTTCGGCGACCGGGGTGGGGGCTGCCGGCTCCGCCACGTCCGGCGCAACCGTCTTGGGTGCAGGGTCGAAGGTGAAGTCCGGAAGCGGCACCGACGCGACCTCGCCCGGTGCAGGTGCCGCCGGGGTGACCTCGACCGGCACCGACTCGACTGCGACCGGTGCCACCGGCGCAATCGGCTCCGGCGTGACCGCCAACAGCGGCGTTTCCGAATCGGCGGCGGGCTGCTGCTCGGCCGGCAGCGGCCAGTAGCGCAGTGTTTCCAGGCTGGTGCGGGTGATGTCCAGAATGTCTTCGCGCCCCGGGCGACGCTCGCGCAGCGCCTCGAGGTAATACTCCAGGCTGGCCATGGCGTCGGCCAGCGTATCCAGCTGACGGCCGCTGGGCACGCGCTGGCGGCCGATCAGCTCCACCGCGATGTACTGACGTACACCCTGCAGATAGTCCGCCGGCAGCGGCAGATCCAGCATGCGCAGCGCACCGGCGACCTCGCCGAGCAGGCGCGGCACTTCGTCCAGCTGCTGGTGATTCCAGTTGGTTTCAATGAAGGCAACGAAATGCTCACGGGCAGCGGCGAAATTGGCGATTGCCTCATGCGCCAGCACTTCCAGCGTGCGGCGGCCTTCCACCGCGCTCGGGTCCTCTTCACCGCTACCACTGGCCCCCAGGTGCGCAACCTGGTCGTCCAGCGAAGCATCCACGTACAGCAGCGCGCCGGCGATATCCAGCAGCATGCCTTCGTCAATCTGCTGGTCGCCCTGGACAACGCTGCTCAGCGCATCGCGCTGCTGCACGACCACGCCGCGGGCCACGCCCAGGCCCATCATGCCCAGCGTGTCAGCCACCGCGCCCAGCTCATTGACCTGGGTCTGCAGCTGAGCCGGCTCGCCGCCGGTGCGCAGATGCAGATCCAGCGCATCCTTGATACGAAGCAGTTCTTCCTTGACCGCGTTGCCGACGGTGTCAAGCAGCTCACGGTTGCGACCGCTCAAGCTGCCGCGCGCGTGGTCGAGCTCGGCTTCGGTGGCACTGGCACTTTCCGGAGCGAAGGCGAACAGCACGCTTTCATTGATACCCGGCGCGCCGCGCGCGGCGCGGATCTCGTTGAGCAGCGGCAACAGCACGATCGGAATATCGCGGTGACCGTTCTGCAGGCGCTCCAGATAATCCGGCAGCAGCACGCTGCCGCGCATCAGGGTGGCGCAGGCTTCGTCACGGTCCGGCACCTGGCCCGCACCGACGGCGTTGGCCAGCTGCTCCATTTCCTCGGCAACCATGGCCGGGGCATACAGCTCCACCATGCGCAGGGTGCCCTGCACCTGGTGCAGGTAACCGGCACAGAAGCGCATGCGGCTGCCGTCGGCTGGGTCTTCCACGAAGTACTCGACCTCGTTGCGTACCTGGCGCAGGGTCTCGTCCAGTTCCGGCTTGACCCAGCCCAAGGCGGCGTGGCTCATGGCATCGCGCAGCGTGCTCATGCCGGTTCTCCCGGCAGGTGGGCGCGCATGTCGTGCTGTGATTTCTCGCGATGCATCATCTGCTGATTCCTTCCCTCTTCGCGCTGCCTGCGGGTCACGCCGGCAGCTTGAAGTCGGCAACCGAGCGGCGCAGGTCGGCCGCCAGCTGTGCCAAATGACCGATCGACTCGGCAGTCTGTCCCGCACCCTGCGAGGTCTGGCCGGTAATCTGACGGATCACGCCCATGGTGCGGGTGATGTCCGATGCGGCCGACGACTGCTGCTGGGCGGCGATGGAGATGTTCTTGATGAGGTTGTTGAGCGCGTTGGAAACGCGCTCGATTTCGGTCAGCGCGGTGCCGGCGTCTTCGGCCAGGCGTGCACCGGACACCACTTCGGCGGTGGTCTGCTCCATCGAGCTGACCGCTTCATTGGTATCGGCCTGAATCGCCTGGACGAGGTTTTCAATGCGTCGGGTCGCACCGGAGGTGCGTTCTGCAAGGCGTTGCACTTCGTCGGCCACGACCGCGAAACCACGACCGGCTTCACCGGCCGAGGCGGCCTGCACGGCCGCATTCAGTGCCAGGATGTTTGTCTGCTCGGAAATGTCGTTGATCAGTTCCACGATCGAGCCGATTTCCTGCGAAGACTCGCCCAGGCGCTTGATGCGCTTGGAGGTTTCCTGGATCTGGTCACGGATCTGGTCCATGCCCTGGATGGTTTCGCGCACGACGCCGGCACCTTCGGCGGCGATGACCACCGAACGCTGTGCCACGTCGGCCGACTCGGCCGAGTTGCGCGACACCTGTTCGATGCTCGACGCGATTTCGCCGATGCGGTCCGACGCCGAGGTGATCTGGTTGGCCTGGTGACCGGCCGCTTCGGCCAGCTGCATCGCGGTGGCCTGGGTTTCCTGGGTCGACACCGCCACCTTGGCCGAGGTGTCGTTGATGGTGGTCACCAGGTGGCGCAGCTCGTCAACGGCGTAGTTGATTGCGTCGGCGATCGCGCCGGTCATGTCCTCGGTCACCGAGGCCTTCACGGTCAGGTCGCCTTCACCCAGCGAGCTGATTTCGTCCAGCAGCCGCATGATCGCCTGCTGGTTGCGGCTGTTGAATTCCACCTGGGTCTGGTAACGCAGTTCCTGCTCGCGCGAACGGCTGCGCACGGAGCTGCTGACGAAGCCGATGATGGCGATCAGCGACAGCGCACCGGATACCACGCCCAGCCAGAAATTCGGGAACAGACGGGTGTCGCGCACCGAGCCGAACGAGGAGAAAGCGTCGAACAGCTTCTTGCTGTCGTCCAGCATCTTGGCCGAACCGCCCGTCAGGGCCGCCGCCGAGGACTGCGCTGCGAACAGCTGGCGCGAGCTGGCCAGGATCGCGTCGGCGTCCTGCTTCATGGTGTCCCACTGCTTCTGCGACTGCTCCAGCGCGGCCAGCGCGGCGGCATTGCGGACCGGCGCGATGCCGAGTTCCTCGTTACCATTGCGCAGCGCATCGAGCACCTGGGTGAACACCACCGAGTCGCGCGCAAGTGCATCACCCGCGGCGGCGGCGTTGGTGCCACCGGCACGCATTTCAGTCACGCGGCGGGCCATCGAGCCGATCACCACCACCTGCTGCAGGGCGTTGTACACCTGCGAAGCGGGCGCACCGCTGGCGGACATGGCGCGGACCACTTCGTTCAGCTGCGCCTGCAACGCGGGGACACCGTTGACGAAGTTGTTGGCGTTGCCGGCCAGGGCCAGTACCGCCGGCTCGCTGGCCACCAGCTGCGAGGCGCTTTTGCCAAGCGGCTCCCAGGTCTGGGTCAGCTGGTTCAGCGGACCGGCCACCGTGGTGACCGTGCCATAGCGCCCTTGCAGGCTGCTGACCGTGCTTTCAATGCGCGACTTGGTGTCCTTGAAGGCGGTGAACGCCTGCGCGTTGCCCGAGACCGCTTCTCGCCCCTGGTTGGCCAGCTGCTGCGAGAGCACCTGCAGGTCGGCGGCACCGGTACTGGCACCGGCCAGGCGGCTGCCCTGCCAGGTCGCCACGCCGGTGTTCACACCAAAGGCGATCATCGACAGGGCCAGCAGGCCAAGCCAGAAATTGGTTCCCACCGAGCCCAGTTTGCCGGCCTTGGCGGTTTCCGAAGAAGTACTCATCGTTCAACCTCGATCTTCAATGCAGTGAGGAAGGCAGCAGCGATCAGGCCGCGGCCTGCCTGAATTCGGGGGTACGCGACAGCAGGGACAACGAGAACACGCCCCAGTCATGACCGTCGCTATGGAAGGCACGGTCGACGAAGTGGGCATAACGGCCGGCAGCCAGGTCGCCGACGGCGGTGTCCTGGTCCTGGTCGAAGCTGCGCTGGCCGAACAGTTCATCGATGGTCAGCGCCACGTCGCCGCCGGCCTGGCGCATGATCAGCACGCGCTGGCCTTCCTGCTGGGTGGTGCGCTCACCTTCCAGGAAGCAGCGCAGGTCAACCACCGGGAACAGATTGCCGCGCAGGTTGCCCACGCCCAGCAGCCACGGATGCGCCCCCGGCACCGGGGTGACCGGCGGCATCGGTACGATTTCCACCACCTCGCGGAAGTCGGAAACCAGCCGGCGGCTGCCGATGCGGTAGCCCACCCCACGCCAGAGATCCTGGGCGAACTGGCGCTCGGGAAGCTGCACTGCATGGGCCAGGCTGCGTCGTTCGTAAGCTTCAAGGATGTCGAAGGGAGAACGCATCACGGCACCGCATTGTTGGTGTTGTCCAGCTCAGCCTTCGCGATCAGTTCGTCGATCTTCGCGATCAGTTCGTCCTCGCGCGGCGGCTTGACCATGTAGTCACTGGCCCCTTGGCGAATGCCCCAGGCTTTGTCGGTTTCCATGTTCTTGGTGCTGACAATGATTACCGGGATGCCCTTGGTGGCCTCGTCGCGGTTCAGCGCGCGCGTGGCCTGGAAGCCACTCATGCCCGGCAGGACCACATCCATCAGTACCAGCTGCGGCGCGTGTGACCGCACCAGATCAAGGCCTTCTTCAGCGTTGTTGGCCACGAGCACTTCGTGGCCGGCCTTTTTCAGCCATTGCGTGAACACCGCCTGGTCAGTCGGTGAATCCTCGATCAGAACGATACGAGCCATTGTGCCTTTCCCCCCTGGTCAGGCGTTTACGTATGTGCGGATGGCACCCAGCAGTTCTTCCCGCGTGAAAGGCTTGGTCAGGTACTGCTCCGAGCCCACGATGCGTCCGCGCGCCTTGTCGAACAGGCCGTCCTTTGAGGACAGCATGATCACCGGCGTGGACTTGAACAGCTGGTTGCCCTTGATCAGCGCGCAGGTCTGATAACCGTCAAGGCGCGGCATCATGATGTCCACGAAGATGATCTGCGGCTGTTGGTCGGCGATCTTGGCCAACGCCTCGAAACCATCGGTCGCGGTCACCACCTCGCAGCCTTCGCGCTTGAGCAGTGTTTCAGCGGTCCTGCGAATGGTCTTCGAATCGTCGATGACCATGACTCTCAGCCCTGCGAGTTCCCCACCCGCAGCCATGTTTTCAGTCATTACCTTTCCCCGAGCGCGCGACGCTTGTGCCTGGTGATTCGACGTCGCTGCGAAAGCGTATCTATATCCCACCGGGCCTCCGGCATCAAGGGCCTGGCGTGCAGCCCAAGCCGCTCGCGCCCCCGCCCGACCGTAGCACCCCCGAACTGCGCAAACCGTGAAGGCGGCAAACGCAGCGTTCCGCCCAGTCAGGGAAGCCGCGCGCCCCCGATTGAAGCTAACATCAGCGCCTGCCCGCCAGGTTGCGACCATGCCGTTGAACGTCATCGTGGTGATGGACCCCATCGCCCACATCAAGATCGCCAAGGACACTACTTTCGCCATGCTGCTGGAAGCCCAGCGCCGTGGCCACGCCCTCCACTACGTCAGTCCCGGGGGGCTGGCCCTGCGTGATGGCGTGGCGGTGGCCCGCACCGCCCCCCTGCAGGTGCGTGACGACAAGAACGGCTGGTTCACCCTGGGCGAGTTCGGCCAGACCACGTTCGGCCCCGGTCAGGTGGTGCTGATGCGCAAGGATCCGCCGGTCGACGCCGAATTCATCTACGACACCCAGGTGCTGGCGGTAGCCCAGCAGGCCGGGGCGCTGGTGGTCAACGACCCCCAGGGTCTGCGCGACTACAACGAGAAGCTGGCCGCGCTGCTGTTCCCGCAGTGCTGCCCGCCGACCCTGGTCAGCCGCCGCCATGCCGACCTCAAAGCGTTTGTGCTGGAGCATGGCCAGGCGGTGTTGAAGCCGCTGGACGGCATGGGCGGTCGTTCGATCTTCCGCAGCGGCAGCGGCGACCCGAACCTGAACGTGATCCTGGAAACGTTGACTGACGGCGAGCGCAAGCTGGCTCTGGCGCAGAAGTTCATCCCCGACATCAGCGCCGGCGACAAGCGCATCCTGCTGGTCGACGGCGAGCCGGTGGACTATTGCCTGGCCCGCATTCCGCAGGGCGACGAGTTCCGCGGCAACCTGGCCGCCGGCGGTCGCGGCGAAGGCCGCCCGCTGAGCGAGCGTGATCGCTGGATCGCCGCGCAGGTCGGCCCCGAAATGAAACGCCGCGGCATGCGCTTTGTGGGACTGGACGTGATCGGCGACTACCTCACCGAGGTGAATGTGACCAGCCCCACCTGCGTGCGCGAACTGGACGCCCAGTTCGGCCTTAACATCGCCGGCACCCTGTTCGACGCCATCGAGGCCAGCCTGCCACGATGACTGCGACGGCCGCCCCCCTGCAGCCTCACCAGACGCGCGAGTCGCAACGGCTGGGAGCGACGCTGGCGCTGTCGGCGCTGGTCCACGGCCTGCTGATTCTGGGCGTCGGCTTTGCGGTCAACGACAAGGCCGCACTGGTGCCGACCCTGGACGTGATCTTCAGCCAGACCCAAACCGCGCTGACGCCGGAACAGGCTGACTTCCTCGCCCAGGCCAATCAGCAGGGCGGCGGCGACCACGACACCGCGCAGCGTCCACGCGACAACCAGACCGGAATCGTGCCGCAGCCGCAGGCCGGGATTTCACCCGTACCGCAGCAACGTCAGGACGCGGCGCGCCCGCCACCACCACAGGCCCGGGTGGTTTCCACCCGCAACAGCCCGGACAAGGTCGCTGACGCGCAGTCTCAGCCCCTGCCGGAAGAACCCCGACCGGACGCGCCGATGACCGCGCGTGAGCAGCGTGATGCCGAGATGGCACGCCTGGCCGCTGAAGTGCACCTGCGTTCGGCGCAGTACGCCAAGCGGCCGAACCGCAAGTTCGTTTCTGCCAGCACCCGCGAGTATGCCTATGCCAATTACCTGCGCGCCTGGGTCGACCGCGCCGAGCGCGTCGGCAACCTGAATTATCCGGACGAGGCGCGGCAACGCCGGCTGGGCGGCCAGGTGGTGATCACCGTCGGTGTCCGCCGCGACGGCAGTGTCGAAAGCGCCCGCATCCTGCGCAGCAGCGGCACCCCGCTGCTGGATGAAGCCGCGCTGCGCGTGGTACGGCTGGCGCAACCCTACCCTCCCTTGCCGGAAAGCAAGGACGACGTGGATATCCTGCAGGTCACGCGAACCTGGATGTTCCTGCCGGGCGGAGAATTGCGCGACGACCGTTGACGGTTGTACGAGCACAGGATCATGGCCTTGACACGCATGGCGTGTCACTACGATCCTTGGTCGCCCGGGTTAAGGGTCGCCCGTGGCTGGGGATCGTTCCGCGTAGGGACACGCCATGCGTGTCCTCGGGGTAATGATTACCCTTGCTTGGCGGCGCGTGCGGCCTGCTGCTCAATCAAAGTCAGGGCGACGTTGTTGCGCAGATAGGCGGGTTCAACCCGCTCCGGGGCCATCACCTCACCGCGTTCGAACATCGGCACCGCCAGCGCCAGCACGTCGGAGGCACGCGGAAGAGCCTGCGCATCCACACCGTCCAGGTGATCCGCGAGGCGGGTCGCCAACAGGCCCCCTGCCGCGCCAAAACCGGTACCTGCTCCGAACCAGCGACTGCCCGACGGCAGATCCACCGCTTCTGGAGCGCATACGACTTCTTCGCCCTGCTGCTGCCAGATACCGTCCACCCGGACCTGGCGGGCTACATAGACCTCGCCCATGCGCGCGTCGATGCTGGTCAGTACCTGGTCGTAACCCGCCGGTGCACGCAGTGCCAAGGCCTGCAGGGTGGAGACGGGTATCAGCGGACGGTCCAGCGCCAGCGCGATGCCTTGGGCAATGGCAATGGCCAGACGGACACCGGTGAATGCGCCGGGCCCCCGCCCCAGTGCGATCGCATCCAGCTGCGAACGCGCCACACCCGCCTCTGCCAGCAGCTGTTCGGCCCAAGGCAGGCTCAGCTCGGCATGACGACGCGGAGCCAGCTCGAAGCGCTCATGCACCTGACCGTCCACATGGACGGCAACGGAACAGGCTTCGGTGGCGGTTTCAAAGGCGAGCAGTTTCATGGGCGCGGCAGATCGGTCAGAACAGGGAGGTCGGGAACGGAGCGTCGGCGCTGTCGGTGGCCTGCGCCGGGTCCACCCCGGAGGCGACGGGCACCCATTGTGGCGCAAAGAAGGCCTGGACATCGGCCAGCGCCCGCGTGCGTCGGAACGGCGGCAGCGAATCCATGAAGATCCGCCCATAGCCGCGCGTGGTCAGCCGCGGGTCGCACAGCACCAGGACCCCCCGATCGGTCTCACTGCGGATCAACCGTCCCACGCCCTGTTTGAGCGCGATGACCGCCTGCGGCAGCTGCTCGTCGCGGAACGGATTGCCACCGTCGCGACGGATTGCCTCCAGCCGCGCCTCGAACACCGGGTCGTCCGGTGCGGCAAAGGGCAGCTTGTCGATCACCACCACGCTCAGGGCGTCGCCCACCACGTCCACCCCCTCGCGAAAGCTGGCCGATCCCAACAGAACGCCATTTCCAGAGTCGCGGAACCGCTGCAGCAAGGTGGCGCGCGGTGCCTCACCCTGCACGAACAGCGGCCATGGGCCGTCGCGGAGTGCCTCAGCCGCCTCGCGCAGCGCCCGATGCGAGGCGAACAGCAGGAACGCGCGCCCCTCCGAAGCCTCCAGCACGGGGGTGAGCGCAGCGATCAGGGCGGTGCCAAAACCGCGTGCGGCCGGATCCGGCAGGCCGGTGGGCAGATAGCACAGCGCCTGCCGCTCCCAGTCGAACGGGCTGGGCTGCAGCAGGGTGATCGGGTCTTCCAGGCCCAGGCGCTGGGCGATGTGCTCGAAGTGGCCATCCACGGTCAGCGTCGCGGAGGTGAACACCCAGGCCGCCAGGGAACGCTGGCGATGTTCGCGCAGGGGGCCGGACACATCCATCGGTGTGCGCTGGCAGCGGAAACCGCGCGGGGTGAGCTCGTACCACAGCACGTCCGCGGTATCCGGCGGCGGGGTGGGATCGGCTTCGAAATCCAGCAGCGGCACGTCTTCGCCCAACCAGCGCGAGAGTCGCGACACGGCCTCGACTGCGCGCGCGTGGCAGGCATCCAATCCAGGTGAGGCCTCACGCACGCCGTCCAGCACATCACGCAGGCTCACCAGGGCGCTCATCGTGGCATCGAAGCCGTCGCGCACCTGCGGTACCGCCAACGCCCGCCACTGGGTGCCGCGTCCGGGCAGGCCATCCATTGCCATGCGCAGTTCGCGAAGGGTTTGCTCAAGGGTGCCGGCCGGCCTCTGCAATGCGGCCTGTGCCCCGGCCACGCTGCGACTTTCGGCCAGGCAGTCGCGGGCAAGTTCCTGCCATGGCCGCATGCCGAAACCTTCACCAAAGAAGTTGGCAGCCAGCTCCGGCAACTGATGGGCCTCGTCAATCACAAACGCCTGCGCGCCCGGCAGGATCTCACCGAAGCCTTCCTGCTTCAGGGCCAGGTCGGCCAGCAGCAGGTGATGGTTGACCACCACCACATCGGCCGCCTGCGCCCGTTGTCGCGCCTGCACCACAAAGCAATCCGACCAGAACGGGCAGTCGGTGCCGAGGCAGTTATCCACCGTGGAGGTCACCAGCGGGAACAGCGGCGAGTCTTCCGGCAAGGCATGCAGTTCGGCCATGTCGCCGTGCCGGGTGCGCCCCGACCACGCCAGGATGCGCTGAAACTGTGCCACCTGTTCCAGGTGGCTGAAACGCGGCTCGCCGCGTGCCTGCTGCAGGCGGTAGCGGCAGAGGTAATTGGCCCGCCCTTTCAGCAGCGCACTGCTGTGGCCCACGCCCAACGCAGCGCGCACGCGCGGCAGATCACGATGGTAAAGCTGGTCCTGCAGCGCCCGGGTGCCGGTGGAGATGATGATCTTCAGCCCCGACAGCAACGCTGGCACGAGATAGGCGAAGGTCTTGCCGGTGCCGGTACCGGCCTCCGCCAGCAGCACGTCACGCTGTTCGAATGCATCGGCGATGGCCGCAGTCAGTCGCAGCTGCGCAGGGCGGGCGACAAACGCATCCAGGTGGCTGGCAAGCGCGCCGCCCTCGCTCAGGGCATCGCTGCTGGCATGGGCAAGACCGATCATGCCGCCATTGTACGGGGGTCAATACCGTTTGATTCCGGGCACCGTGCAGCCTTCGATCTGGGCATGGGCGGAGACGGCGTTTTCCTGCTCCCCCCGCGCCAGTCGTGACTGCTCGATCGTCGCCCAGTGGCGTCGGCACAGCGGGCCGGTTTTCGAGCCCAGCTCCACCGCCTTGCGTGCCAGCGATTCGGCCTGCGCCCAGTCCGCCTGCAACAGCGCTAC
This sequence comes from Stenotrophomonas maltophilia, assembly GCA_050983615.1. Lineage (GTDB taxonomy): Bacteria > Pseudomonadota > Gammaproteobacteria > Xanthomonadales > Xanthomonadaceae > Stenotrophomonas > Stenotrophomonas maltophilia_AZ. The sequence goes on from CP158958.1 coordinate 3,305,302, forward strand.
CTCAGCGCGCTCCTGCAGCACCGCCGGGTCGCCCTCGGACACCTGCAGGGCCTGGTCCAGCGCCTGTGCCGCACCCGCCAGATCGCCAGCCTGGCGCTTGCCCTGCGCGACCACGCGGAGGTCCTCCACGCCGCCGTCGCGCAGCGGCTGCACGTCCAGTTCGGTGTCGTCCTTGCCGGCGGCCGCGTCCACCGCCGCCAGGCGTTGCGCCGGCGGCGTGGTGTCCACCGGCTTGACCGGGGCGGTGGAAGACACACAACCGGCCAGTATCAGCACGGACACGGAAGCAAGGATGGATAGCGGGAGACGGTTCATGCGGGACGACCTCGAAAACGACTCAACGAGCCGGGGGAGTAGCCGCCGGGGCGGCAGCGGCCGGCTCGGCAGCCGGTTCCGGTTTCTTGTCCAGGCCAAACCAGCTGCGCCAGCCTCCGCCTTCGCTCTGTCCCTCGCCCTCGCCTTCCGGCAGCGCGCTCGGCGGTGCGCAGGGCGCATAGTTCGGCGTATACCCCACCACGAACGGGAACCGGCGCGCGCCCGGGCAGGCCTCGTCGGTGGCGGCCATGCCACCGGCTTCCACCGGCTGCCAGTCCAGCCCCTTGTTGTTGACCTTCAACGGCGCAGTGGGCAGCCGGCTGAAGATGCCCGACCACACCCGCATCGCGCCGGTGGCACCAAACAGCCCCGTCTGTTCGTTCTGGTCGTTGCCCATCCAGATCACCGCCAGGTGGTCGCCGGTGTAGCCGGCATACCAGCTGTCGCGTCCGTCATTGGACGTGCCGGTTTTGCCGGCCGGCTGCAGGCGACCCAGCCCGTCGGCATTGAGGCGCTGCGCGGTGCCACTGGAGACCACCTGCTGCAGGCCGATGCTGATCAGGTTGGCGGCAATCGAGTCGCCTTCCTGGGCCGGGGCCGGGGTCTTGTCATAGCGTTTGAGCAGCTTGCCCTGCGGATCGAGCACGCCACGTACAGCGTGCAGCGGCTGGATTTCACCACCCGATGCCAGGAACTGGTAAAGCTGCGCCATCGCATACGGGCTCTGGTCGGTCGAACCCAGAATCACCGACGGATTGCTGTCGGCCTTCAATCCGGCCAGCACGTGAATCAGCTGGGTCACCCGCTCGGGCCCGACCTGCATGCCCACCCGCACCGTGGCCTGGTTGTAGGAATTGGCCAGCGCATCGATCAGGCGCACCGTGCCGTGGCTGCGGTTGTCCGCGTTGCCGGGCGTCCAGCGCTTGCCGCGGCTGAGCTGCACCGTCACCGGTGAGTCGTCGACGAAGGTCGCCAGTGAGTACTTGTCCGGCTGTGCCAACGCCAGCAGGTAAACGAACGGCTTCAGCAGCGACCCGACCGGGCGCTGGGCCTCGATGGCACGGTTGAAGCCGGGCTCGGCGACGTCGCGGCTGCCGACCACCGCCAGCACGTCGCCGTTATGCACGTCGGTCAGCACCAGGCCCGCCTGCAGTTCCGGACGACGCTTGTTTTCGAGCGACTTGATCGTCCTGGTGACCGAGCCCTCCGCATAAGCCTGCGCCGAGGGTGACATGCCGGTCATCACGCTCAGGCCGGCCCCCTGCAGTACCGTTTCGGGGTAATCGTGCCCCAGCTGGCGACGGACCAGATCGACATAGGCGGGGAACCGGTTGGCCGCAATCAGCCCCGGCACCTTCGGCACGCCCAGCGGTGCCTTCAGCGCGCGATCCAGCTCGGCCTGGTCGATCAATCCGTTCTCATGCAGTTTGCCAAGCACGAAATTGCGGCGATCCAGCGCGCGTTCCGGGTTGCGGCGCGGGTCGTAGTAGGACGGCCCCTTGACCAGGCCGATCAACAGCGCGATGTGTTCGGTGTTGAGCGAGGACAGGTCGCGTCCGAACCAGAATTCGGCACCGGAGGACATGCCGTGGATCGCCTGGCTGCCGCGTTGACCGAGATACACCTGATTGAGATAGGCCTCCAGGATCGTGCGCTTGTCGTAGCGCGCTTCCATGATCAGCGCGTAAAGCACTTCATTGAACTTGCGGGTGACGGTTTGTTCCTTGCCGATGCCCAGCAGACCGCTGCGGGCCAGCTGCTGGGTCAGCGTGGACGCGCCCTGCCGGCTCTGCCCTCCCGAGCGCACGGTGACCCAGATGGCCCGGGCAATGCCGCTCAGGTCGATGCCGTGGTGACGATTGAAGTCTTTGTCTTCCACCGCCTGCAGACCGGTCACCAGCAGTTCAGGGGTTTCCTCCAGGCGCACCAGGCGACGTTCTTCCTGCTTCTGCCCGTACAACGTGGCAATGCGTGCCGGGTCCAGACGGGCCGCCTTCAGCGCCTTGCGGTTGCCGGCGTCGCGCAGCGAGGCGACCTGCCCGCCGGAAACGGTCAGTTCGACCCGGCGCGGTGCCACCGGGCCGTCCACGTCGCTGTAGCCACGACTGGAAATGATGAAGCGCCCGCCGTCCTGGCTGAACGTCGCCGGTGACTTGCCGGTGCCGTCATCGCGGTACGCGGCGGCCGCCAGCTCGGTTTTCAGGGTCTGCACGTCCATCGCCACGCCGGGAGCCAGCACCAGGGGGCGCGCGTACACCCGGGTGGGAATCTGCCAGCGCAGTTCGCCGAAGCGCTGCGTCACCTGCGTGTTCAGGTAGACCGTGTAGGGAATCAGAAAGCCCAGTGCCAGCGCGAAACCGGCCATGCCTGCAGTGATGAGCCGGCTGCGCCAGCCCGGCCCGCGGCTTTCGGTGTCGTCGTCAAACGCGTCGGTGTCGTCGGAGTCGTAGCGTGGGGGCACGGGATTTACGAAGAATAAACTTTGTCGAGTCTACCCCAGTGGCCGCAGTGGCAGAGCCACGCCCATCGGCCGTTTCACCGCAGTTCAATCAGGTAAACCACGGCCACACAGGCCGGCCCATGCGCCCCGGCAGGCAGCCGCCGCCCCGCGCCAGCCGGCACCGGCCAGGCAGGCGTTGAGAATGCGCGCCAGCAGACGGGGGGCATCGTGCGCAATCCAGGCACGGCCCACGCCATCCTGCCGGTACAAGCGTAGACGGGACCACGCCATGCGCCACGCGATCCCCTCAAGGCCCTGCCATCGGGCCGGGGCCAGGTTCACCTGGCGTGCCTGCAGCAACCTTCGCAGTCCGTGCAGCCGTTCGGCGGTGCGTGCCCGCGCCTGGGCGTCCAGAAGATCCAGCGCGCGCAGCCGCTGCAGGAACGACCGCCGGGAGGCACCGATCTGGTTGCCACCGTGCTGGCGGTAGTCCACCGTGCACTCGCGCACCACGTCCAACCCGCCCTGAAGCGACGCGACCACCGCCAGCCACTCGTCATGACTCCAGCGCGGCGGTACCGGCAGACTGGCCGGCAACAGCGTCCGGCGCAGCGCACAGGTAGCACCGGTGACGAAGTTGCGCAGCAAGATGGCATCCAGCGCCTGCCCGGAACGCTCCAGCGCCAGCTCGGCTGGATGCACACGCAGGGTGTCAAGCAGGGTTGTCCCCTTCGGCTGGCCCGCGCCATCCACCAGCCGTGCGTCGCCGTGCAGCAGCAGCAAAGAAGGATCGGCGTCGAACCGCGCCATGAAGATGCGCACGCGGTCCACGTGCCACACATCATCCTGGTCGCAAAGGAACACGATGTCGGCGCTGCTGCGTTGCAGTGCGTCGGAGAAATTCCGCACATAGCCGAGGTTGCGGGAGTGCTGCACCACCTCCATGCGGATGCCTCGTGCAACTGCACGCACCCGGAATGCCTGCAGCACTGCCAGCGTCGTGTCGGATGACCCATCGTCACCCACCACGATCTCATCCACGGCCATGGATTGGGCCAGGATGCTTTCCAGCTGCTCCTGCAGGTATTGCGCCCCATTGTAGGTGCACAGCGCCACGCCAATCCGGGCAGGAATGACAGCCATCACGCCTGACCGGGCCGCACGCGGGCGCGCGCCTGTTCCGGCGACATCGGCAGCCAGGTGCCGGAATCGGGCAGGAATGGGCGCGGGTGTATCCCCAGCAGGGACTGCAGCGGTCCATTGTCGGCCACCAGGTCCTGCTGCAGCCTTGAAACAGGGCCGCGTGCCTTGGGCCACGCAGCAGCCAATAGACGCAGCAGCGTCAATGGTAGCGGCAATGGCACGGTGCGCTCGGCCATGCTGGCGTGCACGCGCTGGAACATCCGCGCGTAATCCAGGCGCTCGCCGCCGCCGATTTCCAGCACCCGGCCTGCAGCAGCGTCGGAGGTCACGGCGGCGACAACGGCCTGCGCAATATCGTCTGCATGCACAGGCTGGCGCATTCCGCGCGCCATGGGAATCGGGAACAGGCGCGCGCGGCGGGCGCGCGCAACGATCGGCGTCAGGCTTTTGTCGATTCCCGCCCCATAGATCAGGGTGGGGCGCAGAATGGTCCACTGCATGCCCAGACGCGCTGCCTGCGTGGCAAGACCCGTTTCACCTCTGCGCAACCACGCCACGACGGCCTGTTCGTCGCTCTGTGCCGACGACTGCTTGGTGACCACACTCATGGAACTGGTGGCGATGATGCGCGGAGCGGGTGCCGAACCCTGCGCTGCCAGCCACGGTACCCAGTCCTCCATTGACGTGAAGCTGACGATGGCCTGCCAGGTCTGGCCCTTGAACGCCGACAAGGCGTCGCCCAGGTCGCCGGTCCACCACTGCACGCCGGGCTGCGACGGCTGCGGTTTGCGACTCACAGCCAGCACCGGGATACCCGCCTGCGACAGTCGAGGCAACAGATAGCGACCGATCTGACTGGTCGCGCCGGAAACAAGGACGGTCATGCCGCAGCCTGTGTGAAATGACGGCGTAATATACCCGAGCCGCAGCACTGCCTTCAGCGCAGTCCTTCCACATCCTGCAATCGCTGCGCCAGCGCCAGATGCTCCGGACTGGCCGGATTGCTGCCCAGTTCAGTGGCGGCCTGCAGTGCTGTACGGGCAAAGGAGACATCGCCTCGTCCCAGCCGTTCGCTGCCCACCGCCAGCCAGCGCTGCGCCAGCCGTTGACGTGCTGCAGCAGCTGCCCCGTCCCCCGGCGACAACGCCTGCCACGCGCCCAGGCAGGCACCGGCGGCCTGGACCCGGTTCTCGCGCAGGCGATCCTCAAAGCAGTCTCGACTGGCCGGCAGCAACCGGCGGGCTGCGTCGTGCACGCGCGCGTCCAGCGGTGCCAGTGCCTGTGCGGCCCGCAGTGCATCGTAGGCACTGTTGCCTGGCGGCGTCAGGAACCGCCCTTGGGCCTGGGCCAGCTCGACACGCTGCAGGAGTTCCTGCAGTTCCTGCTCACGTCGTGCGCGTGGGGCGCGCGGCGTCGCAAGGGCCTTCTGCGCCTGTCGCGCCTGGTTCAAAGACTGCCGTGCAAGCTCCAGCGCCCGGGTGGGCAGGCCTGTCGTCTCTGCCCTGGCCAGCATCTGTTCGGCCTGTGCAAAGCGGAAATCGCCGGCCAGGCGATTGGCCTCGGCCAACCACGCATCACCGACCTGCTGCAGCCCCTGCTGGGCCATCGGCTCATCGGGGCGCGCTGCGATCACGGCCTTGAAGTGACTGGCAGCGGCATCCCAGCGTCGCGCCTTCAACGCTTGCTGTCCCAACTGCAACCGACGCTCCAACGCGCTGTTGAGTGCCGCTTCTGTCGCCGGCAGGTCCACATGCCCGGCATCGAACACCCGCGCACGCCGCACCAGCGGTGCAGCGCGGGCCACGTCCCCTTGCGCCGCCGCACTGCGCGCCTGGAGCAGCAGTTCCGTCAGCGCATCCTCGCGCCCTTCCAGCGCGCGCAGATGATTGGGTGCCAGCGCCAGCACCTGCTGGAACAAAGGCAGCGCACTGTCATCGCTGCCATCCAGCCGCTTGGCCTGCAGCGCCGCCTCCGCGCGTCCAAGAAGGACCCCGAACCCTGCGCCGGACTGCTGTCGCACGCGAAGCGTTTCGGCAACGGCATCGGCGTCGCGTTGTGGCACCTGCAGTTCGCGGGCCAGATCCAGGCCACGCAGCGCCGCGTCCATGTCTTCCGCCTGCAGCGCGCGGCGCGCCTGTGCCAGTGCCGCCTGCCCGGTACGTGCCAGACCTTCCCGGGCCTGCGGTCGATCACCGTCCAGCGCCAGGGCGGCCTGGTACCACTCGCGGGCCCCGCTGCCGTCGGCTGCAGTGAGATGGCCCGCCGCCAGCGCACGGTCGCCACGATCGAGCAGCTGCTCGATCTGCGGCTCGTTCCAGAACCAGTTGGCCAACGGTGCCCGAAATGCCACCAGCAGCAGGAACAACACTGCAGCCACCAGCAGTGCCCATCGCCATATCCGCCGTGCGTGCCAAGCCTGCACCCGCCACCACCGCCCTTCGCGGCGGACCCGGCGCAGGGCAGCATGGGCGGCATCCTCATGCGGGGCGGGAGCTTGGCGGCTCATCCGTTGAGCCTAGCGCTGTTCACGTGAGTTCAGCCTAGACGCCGCACGTCATTGACGCCTGGCAGGGCATCGAGCTTGCCCAGCAGAGTGGCCAGCTGCCCGTAATCGCTCACCTTCAGCCGCAGCCGCAGGTGCGCGCGGCCGCTGTTGCGGACGTTGTCACTGTGAATGTCGAGGACGTAGGCGTCTTCCTGGGCGATGAGGTTGGTGATGTCCTTGAGCAGCCAGCGGCGATCCACGGCGTTGACCACGACGTCCACCTCGTAGCCACCACCGGCCTGCCCCCATTCCACCGGCAGAATCCGCTGCGGGCTGGCCGCCTGCAACCGTGCGAGCGCGGCGCAGTCGGTACGGTGCACGGTCACACCACGGCTGCGGGTGAGATATCCGACGATGGGTTCGCCGGCAACCGGCTGGCAGCAGCGCGCCAACTGCACGAGCAGGTTACCCACGCCCTGCACGGTGAATTTGGACTTGCCCAGGTTTTCCCGCCGCGCAGTAGGTCGCGGCAGCGGCGGGGTTACCGGCTGGGTCGCTGCGCGTTCAGCTTCCAGCAGCGCCCGGCTGACCTGATGCGGGCCGGTGTCGCCCAGCGCCACCTGGATGTACAGGTCATCCACACTGTCTGCGTGGAATTTCCTGGCAGCCACCGTCAGATCCGCGTGCTGCAGGCCCAGCCGCTTCAGTTCGCGGTCCAGCAGTTCGCGACCGGCCTGTACGTTGCGGGCCCGATCCAGCTTGTGAAACCAGCTGCGCACTTTTTCGCGCGACCGGTTGCTGGCGAGGTAACCATTGGCCACCAGCAGCCAGTCGCGACGAGGATCCGCTTCCTTGCCGGTCAGAATCTCCACCCGGTCACCGCTGCGCAGGCGGTACGTCAGCGGCACAATGCGGCCATTGACCTTCGCGCCGCGGCAGCGATGCCCCACCATGGTGTGTACGTGGTAGGCAAAATCCAGTGGCGTGGCCCCCTGTGGCAGGTCCATCACCTCGTCCTTGGGGCTGAGCGCATAAACCCGGTCTTCGGTCAGTTCGGCATCCAGCGCACCGGCCAGTTCACCGCCCTGCCCTTCCTGGGACTGCTCCAGCAGCTGGCGCATCCAGGTGATCTTGCGGTCAAAGGCTTTCTCTGCCCCCTTGCTGCCTTCCTTGTAACGCCAGTGCGCCGCCACACCCAGCTCGGCCTGGGCATGCATATCATGGGTGCGGATCTGCACTTCAATGGTGCGCCCTTCCGGACCGATCACCGCGGTGTGCAGCGAGCGGTAGTCGTTCGCCTTGGGGCGCGCGATGTAATCGTCGAACTCGCTGGGCACCGGCACCCACAGCGAATGCACCACACCCAACGCGGCATAGCAGGCGGCCACGTCCTTGACCATCACGCGCACCGCGCGGATGTCATACAGCTGGTCGAAGGCCAGCCGCTTCTTCTGCATCTTCCGCCAGATGCTGTAGATATGTTTGGGACGTCCGCTGACATCGGCCTCGATGCCCTGCGCGACCAGCTCGCGCGACAGGGTTTTCTTCACCGTGTCCACGTAGCGCTCGCGGGCCAGGCGGGTCTCATCGACCTCGCGTGCGATGCGTCGATAAGTCTCCGGCTCCAGGTGGCGGAACGCGAGATCTTCCAGTTCCCACTTCAGCTGCCAGATGCCCAGCCGGTTGGCCAGCGGCGCGTGGATATCGCGCGTAAGCTGGGCCAGCGCGCGGCGCTCTTCTTCGGGCAGGCGGTCGGCGGCGCGCATGCGCGCCAGCTGTCGCGCCAGCAGGATCGGCACCACCCGCAGATCGTGGATGATCGACAGCAGCAGGCGACGCAGCCCCTCGCTGTTGCGGCCAGCCTCGCGACCGGCGTGCAGCGCCCATACCTGGTCGGCTGCATCCAGGCCTTCCAGCAGACCCAACACGGCTGCCTTATGTGCGCCCAGCGGCAGCGTCTCCAGACCTGCCCGCAGCCCCGGCAGGTCGAACAGCAGCGCAGCCAGCAGCGCGCTGTCGTCGGCCGAAAGCAACGCCAGTGCGTCAACGGTATCCGCCAGCACCGACCCGCTGGCCTGCTGGGAGCGGTCGGCATCATCGGCCTGCCAGCGTTGCAGCAGCGCATCGCGCAGGGGCGTCGACAGCGACGCCATCGACGGTCGGTTCAACAAGGCATCCAGGCCGGGGGCAGAAGCGCGGTTCACAGCATCGTGCAGGTGGGACAGAGGCTCCTACACTAGCGCCCCCTCCGTTGCCGGACAATCAAAACACACGCATGAGCTGATAGCGGACACGCCACGGTACAATCCGGGCAAATCCTGGAGACCTGCCATGCGCTTTTCCCGTTTGAGGATGTTGGCCAGTGCGGCCATTCTGTTGGGCCTGGCATCGCCGGCCCTGGCCCAGCGCGTGGTCGAAGGCGACCTGCAGCAGCAGATGACGCCCGCCGAGTTCAAGGCGGCGGGTCTGGACAAACTAAGCCCCGCCGAGTTGGCCGCGCTGAACGGATGGTTGCAGGGCAAGGTGGCCGCAGTCACTGCCGGCGTGCGCGAACAGGTGCGCGAGGAAGTCCGCGAAGAGGCGCGCGAAGAGGGCCGCCAGGAAGTCATCGTCAAGAACCGCGGCTTCTTCGATTTCGGCAGCAAGGAGCCGATCGTCAGTACCCTCCAGGGCGAGTTCCGCGGGTTCGGCAAGGGCCGCCGCTATGTCCTTGCCAACAAGCAGGAGTGGGAGCAGATCGACGACGTCACCCTGGCCGGCGTTCGCCGGACCGACCCGCAGGTTTCAATCAGCCCCGGCGTCATGGGCGTGTGGTATCTGCAGATCAAAGGCGTGAACACCAAGGCGAAAGTGCAGCGCGTCAAGTGACGCACTGCAGGTGCGGCCAGGGGTGCACGTCACCCTTGGCGCAGCGCCGCCACCCGTTGGGCAAGTTTCTTGGGTGAAATGCCGGTCTTCGCACCCAACTCCTGCGCAAACAGCGACACCCGCAGCTCCTCCAGGTCCCAGCGCAGCGCCTGCCACTGCGTGCGACCGCGCAGGCCGCGTGCCTCTGCCTCGTCCAGCGCATCCAGGAACGGCCGCAGTTCCAGCATGCGCGCCTGGTCACGCGGCGGATCGCGCTTGGCGCGCTCGCTGCGCAGGATCATCGCGCGCAGATAGCGCGGGTAGTTGGCCAGCGCGTCGGCCGGGGTATCACGCAGGAACCCGGGGTGGACCAGCGCGGCCAACTGCTGCTCCATGTCATCGAGATTTCCGCGTGCCCAGCCCATCAGCGGAGCCTCCAGCAGCGGCTTGAGCTCAGCCACGTGCGCCAGGATGGATTCGGCCAGCTTCAACCGCGCCATGGCTTCACCGAACAGCGCCCGCCCGGCCGCGTCGCGACGCTGGGCGAAGGCGGACGGGTCGCGGATCTCCCCCAGGCCCTCGGCCAGCACCGCGTTCAGCGCGGCATCGACCAGATCGCCGCGCAGGCGTTCCTGCGACTCGATTGCGGCGTAAAGCAGGCCGGTCTTGGGGGGCACCGGCAGCTGTTTTCGCGCCTGTTTGGCCTTGTCGGACAGCGCGATCTCCAGCAGTCGACGTACGCCCCGCGGATGCTGTTCGGCCGCTTCATTACGGTCGGCGAAAATGCGCAACGAGGCCGTCTCGCCTACGTCCACCAGTGCAGGATAAGCCGGCACCCCCGCCTCCCCCGGCACCTGCAGTGGAATTGGCGTGGACGGGAAGTCGCGCAGACCTTCGGCCGCCAGCGCACGCCCGGCGCGAGCGGCAAAGGCATCACCTGCGCGCTCGCCGAAACGCGCACGCAGCGCATCCAGGTCGCGCGAAGCGGCCAGCAGCGTGCCCTGTGCGTCGTACAGGCGCAGGTTCATGCGCAGATGCGGCTCCAGCGCCGCTTCGTCGAAGTCGGTGGCTGCCACCGACGCGCCGGTGGCACGCGACAGGAAGCGTGCCAGCTCTCCACGCAGATCATCGGCGGTCGGCTGGGCATAGGCTTCAAAGAAGGCCCGTCCAAAATCCGGAGCCGGCACATAGTTGCGCCGCATGGCCTTGGGCAGGGTCCGGATCAGCGCAGATGCCTTGTCCGCAACAAACCCAGGGGCCAGCCACGACAGCCGGGCTGGATCCAATGCATTGAGCAGATGCAACGGCACATCCAGGCTGACCCCGTCGTCGTCGTTGCCCGGCTCGAAACGATAGTGCAACGCCAGGCGTGCGTCGCCCAGCGGAAGATACTTCGGATAGCGCTCGACATCGCTGCCCTCACCGGGCAGCAGATCGGTCAGGGACCACGCCATGGCATGGCGCTGCTCTGGCGAGAGCCCCTTCCACCAGGTGTCCAGACCCGTGGCCGAATGGATCTGCGCCGGAATGCGGTCCAGATACCAGCGCGCCTGCCAGTCCTCGTCTGCCACGATGCCGGCACGCCGCAGCTTGGCCTCCTCTTCGCGCGCCTGCTCCAGCACCTTCAGGTTGTCCGTGATCACGCTGGCGCGGGTGTTGATCTCGCCGGTGACCAGCGCCTGGCGGACGAAGATGTCGTGCGCCTCGCCCGGCGCTATGCGCCCGTAGTGCACCGGCTTCTTCGGAGCCAGCACCAGCCCGAACAGGCTGATCTGCTCGGACGCCAGCACCTGGCCCTGGGCGCGCGACCAGTGCGGGTCGAAGTGCCTGCGCAGCAACAGATGCGGCAGTTCGGCAATCACCCAGTCCGGCTCGATTGCCGCCAGGGTCAAGCCCCATACCTTCTGGGTGTCGAGCAGGGTGGCGGCAAGCAGCCAAGGGGCCGGCTTCTTTGCCATCGCCGAACCGGGGAAAGGCAGGAAGCGGCGCTGGCGCGGGGCCAGAAAGTCGCCCTTGTCGCTGCGGTGGCCAATTTGTGTCGGCAAGCCCGCGATCAGTGAACGGTGCAGGGTCTGGTAGGCCGCCGCACGGGTACGCTCGCTGAAGCTGCCACGTTCCTCCCGCGGTGCGTCCGGCTGCACGCCACGTAGAGCCGGGCTCTGCCCGGCTGCGGTCGGTGCCGCCGGCATCGCCTTGCCTTCGCGGGCCAGACGCGCAGCCCGGTGCAGCTGGCCCCGGGTGGCCTTGGCCCTGGCTTCATCGTCACGCGCCGGTGCTGGCGCGGTGGAACCGGCCAGCAGGGGAGCCAGCATGCTGTCGGTCGGTTCTTCGTTCCAGCCCAGCTCTTCGCACAGCACGCGCAGCTGCCGATGCAGCTCGCGCCATTCGCGCATGCGCAGGAAGCCCAGGAAATGGCGCTCGCACCAACCACGCAGCTTGGATTGGGTGAGGTCTTCGTGGGCCTGCCGGTAGCCCTCCCAGAGCCGCAGCACCCCCACGAATTCTGATCGGCCGTCGGCAAACAGCGCGTGGGCATTGTCAGCGGCCGCGCGCGCTTCGGGCGGGCGTTCGCGCGGGTCCTGGATCCCCAGGAATGCTGCAATCACCAGCATCGGGCGCAAACAGCCCTGCGCCTGCGCGGCCACCAGCATGCGCGCCAGCTTCACGTCCACGGGCAGGCGCGCCATCTGGCGGCCGGTCGGGGTCAGCCGGCGTTGATCATCAATGGCCCCCAGCTCGCCCAGCTGCTGCCACCCATCCGCGATGGCGCGCTCATCCGGCGCTTCCAGGAACGGAAAATCCTCGATCCGTCCAAGGCCAAGCTGCAACATGCGCAGAATCACGCCGGCAAGGCTGGAGCGGCGGATTTCCGGGTCGGTGAATTCGGACCGGGACAGGAAGTCGGCTTCGGAATACAGGCGATAGCACACGCCTTCAGAGACACGGCCGCAGCGGCCTTTGCGCTGGTTGGCGCTGGCCTGCGACACCGCTTCAATGTGCAGACGATCCAGTTTCTGGCGCGGACTGTAACGTTTGACCCGGGCCAGACCGGGGTCGATCACGTAGCGGATGCGCGGCACGGTCAACGAGGTTTCGGCCACGTTGGTGGCCAGCACGATGCGCCGCCGGTTGCCTGGATTGAAGACCTGGTCCTGGTCCTTGACCGACAACCGGGCGTACAGCGGCAGCACTTCGGTTTCCCGGTACTTGCGCCGCTCCAGCGCCTGATGCGCATCACGAATCTCGCGTTCACCGGGGAAGAACACCAGAATGTCGCCACGCGGGTCAGTGCGGGTGATTTCATCCACCGCCGCCACCAAGGCGTCGTTGACCGTGCGCTCGCCATCGCGACCACCCTCTTCCGCACCACTGCCCTCGCCTTCCAGCGGGCGATAGCGCACGTCCACCGGGAAGGTCCGGCCTTCCACACTGATCACCGGTGCGTCGTCGAAATGCTGTGCGAAGCGCGAGGTATCGATGGTGGCTGAGGTGACGATCAGCTTCAGGTCGGGGCGCTTCTTCAGCAACTGCTTGAGATAGCCCAGCAGGAAGTCGATGTTGAGACTGCGCTCATGGGCTTCGTCAACGATCAGGGTGTCGTACTGCGCCAGCCAGCGATCGCTGCTGATCTCGGCCAACAGGATGCCGTCGGTCATGAACTTGATGCGGGTGTCATCCCCGACCCGGTCAGTGAAGCGGACCTGATAACCCACCGTCGTCCCCAGTTCGGACTGCAGTTCCTGCGCCACGCGGGTGGCCACGGCACGTGCGGCAATCCGTCGCGGCTGGGTGCAGCCGATCATGCCGGCCACACCACGGCCCGCTGCCAGGCACAGCTTGGGTAGCTGGGTGGTCTTGCCCGAGCCGGTTTCACCGGCGATGACCACCACCTGGTGGTCGCGGATCAGCGCCGTGATGCGTTCGGCTTCACGCGCAATGGGCAGGCTGTCATCCAGACTGATCGCCGGCTGGCTGAGCGCTCGCGCCTGCCGGCGCTGGACCGATGCCTGCAGGGCCTGGTCGAAGGCCGCGGCCAGGCCGGCGTCACCGGGCTTGCCGCGCAGGCGCGACAGCAACCCGAGCAGGCGGCCCCGATCGCGGCTCATGGCCCCGTCAATGGCGGACTGCTGCTGGCGCAGCGCGGAGGCGTCGGGTTTGTTGATAGCTGCCATGAATCGAATTGATAGAAAACGAAAGTGCGACTGAAAGGTTAGTCTGATTTATTGTGAAGGCCATCCCATCCACCAGGAGGACATCCCCCATGGCAAAGACCAAGATCCCGGCAAAACCGCAGACCGGCAAGCAGAAGCTGGCCGCAGCGGCTCCGTCGGCCCCCAACATCGATATCGGGATCAAAGAGGGCGATCGCAAGAAGATCGCCGACGGTCTGGCCCATTTCCAGGCCGATGCGTTCACGCTCTACCTGAAGACCCACAACTTCCACTGGAACGTGACAGGCTCGATGTTCAACTCGCTGCACACCATGTTCGAGACCCAGTACACCGAACAGTGGGCGGCCCTGGACGACGTGGCCGAGCGCATCCGCGCCCTGGGCTTCAATGCGCCGGGTTCGTACCGCGAGTTTGCCGACCTGACCTCCATCGCCGAGGAGCCGGGCCTGAGCGACAGCGCCGACTGGCGTGAAATGGTACGCCAGTTGGTCGCTGCGAACGAGGCCGTCTGCCGCACCGCCCGCCACGTCCTGGACGTGGCCGACGACGCCGACGACGCCCCCACCGAAGACCTGATGACCCAGCGTCTGCAGACCCACGAGAAGTACGCCTGGATGCTGCGTTCGCTTCTCCAGTAATTCGCTAAGAGCAGCTATTCACTGTTCAGTGCCGGGCCGGGGCCAAAGCCCCCTCCCGGGACACGCCGTGAACCGCCCTCCGGGCCCCGGCCCAACCGCCAGCGGTTGGGCGTTCAGTCGCACGCGAGGCAGTGCCTCGCAAGCCGTGCGCCTTCACCCATGGGGGCTCGTAGAAAACATCCATGTTTTCTACGGTCCCGGGAGGGGGCTTTGGCCCCGGCCCCGAGAGATCTGGATGGACGGCCGGAAGAATCAAAAGCACAAAAAGGCACCTTCGGGTGCCTGCTTGCGTGCGGGGGTGGTTTTGATCTTCCTTGGCCACCGACCAGCTGTCGGGGCGGCTCGGGGTGGGCTGGAGGGGGCGTGAGCCGCATGGATGCGGCGATCGAGGCTACAAGGACGTACTTGCGCCGTCCCCCGCAACGCCCATCCCGAGCCGCCAAACCAGAGATGCCGTGAACCGAGGGCTGTTCGCACGAATCCAACGGCAGCCGGGCAAGCCTGGCTCTACGTAGAGCATGTCACCGACTGGAACTTGGGGCAAAGACGGACAGGGAAGAGAGCCGAGGAACCGGTAAACTAGCCGGATGTCCTCCCGCCCCGCGCACGACCTGCTCAACCGCGTCTTTGGCTACGACGATTTCCGCGGTCCGCAGCAGGCGATCGTTGAACATGTCGCGGCTGGTAATGATGCGCTGGTGCTCATGCCCACTGGCGGCGGCAAGTCGCTGTGCTACCAGGTGCCTTCGCTGCTGCGCGACGGTACCGGCATCGTCATTTCGCCGCTTATCGCGCTGATGCAGGACCAGGTCGAGGCCCTGCGCCAGCTCGGTGTCCGGGCCGAGTACCTCAATTCCACGCTGGATGGCGAAACCGCCGCCCGGGTCGAGCGCGAGCTGCTGTCCGGCGAGCTGGAACTGCTGTACGTGGCTCCCGAGCGCCTGCTCACCGGTCGCTTCCTGTCGCTGCTTGCGCGCAGCCGGATCGCCTTGTTCGCGATTGACGAGGCCCATTGCGTCTCGCAGTGGGGCCACGATTTCAGGCCCGAGTACCGTCAGCTCACCGTCCTGCATGAGCGCTGGCCCGATGTGCCGCGGATCGCGCTCACCGCCACCGCCGATCCGCCCACCCAGCGCGAGATCGCCGAGCGCCTCGATCTCACCGGTGCCCAGCACTTCGTCAGCTCGTTCGACCGGCCCAACATCCGCTATACCGTCGTCCAGAAGGACAACGCCAAGCGCCAGCTGCTCGATTTCCTGCGCGGGCACCGCGACGAAGCCGGCATCGTCTATTGCATGTCGCGGCGCAAGGTCGAGGAAACCGCCGAGTTCCTCTGCGCCCAGGGCATGAACGCCCTGCCCTACCATGCCGGCCTGCCTGCCGAAGTGCGCGCCGAGAACCAGCGCCGCTTCCTGCGCGAAGACGGCATCATCATGTGCGCCACCATCGCCTTCGGCATGGGCATCGACAAGCCCGACGTGCGGTTTGTCGCCCATACCGACCTGCCCAAGTCGATGGAGGGCTACTACCAGGAAACCGGCCGCGCCGGCCGCGACGGCGAGGCGGCCAATGCCTGGCTGTGTTACGGCCTGGGTGATGTCGTGCTGCTCAAGCAGATGATCGAGCAGTCCGAGGCCGGCGAGGAGCGCAAGAACCTGGAGCGCGCCAAACTTGACCACCTGCTGGGCTACTGCGAATCCATGCAGTGCCGCCGCCAGGTCCTGCTGGCCGGGTTTGGCGAAACCTATCCCAAGCCCTGCGGCAACTGCGACAACTGTCTGCAGCCACCTGACGCCTGGGACGCCACCATTGCCGCGCAGAAGGCGCTCAGCTGCGTCTACCGCAGTGGCCAGCGCTTCGGTGTCGGTCACCTGATCGACATCCTGCGTGGTGGCGACAACGAAAAGATCCGCCAGTTCAGCCACAACCAGCTCAGCACCTACGGCATCGGCAACGACCTCGACGCCCGCACCTGGCGCAGCGTTTTCCGTCAGCTGGTGGCTGCCAGCCTGCTGGAAGTGGACAGCGAGGCCTACGGCGGGCTGCGCCTGACCGACGCCAGCCGCGACGTGCTGACCGGCCGGCGCAAGGTGATGATGCGCCGCGACCAGGCCCCCAGCCGCGAACGCGACCGCAGCGGCCAGCGCACGGGTCTGTCGGTGCTGCCGCAGGACCTCGCCCTGTTCAACGCCCTGCGCAGCCTGCGCGCCGAACTCGCGCGCGAACAGAACGTACCCGCGTTCGTTATTTTCCACGACAGCACCCTGCGCAACATCGCCGAGCAGCGTCCCACCAGCATCGACGCGCTGGGACGGGTCGGCGGCATCGGCGGCAGCAAGCTCGCCCGCTACGGCAACCGGCTGATCGAGATCGTGCGCGAGGAAGGCTGATGATGCCTGTCGGACACAGGTCCAGAGGTGAATCGCGCGTTCAGGCGCAGGTGCGCCCGCCCCGGATTGCTGCCAAGATGCCGTTCATGTCGCCCGGTGGCCTGCTCCTGCGCGTTGTTCTGATGCTCAGCCTGTTGTTCAACGGGCTGAATGTCGGCATGGCCGCACCCATGGTGTTGGCCCTGCTGCCGGCGGCAGCGGCTGACCCAGGGCAGCCCCCCTGCCACCGACAGGCCAACGCCTCGCACGAGCCCCCCCCTGCCCCCGCATCAGCCGTCCATGGCCATCGCCACGATCACGATGCCCGTTCACCCCACGACGGCGATCATTGCCGTCTCAAGGATTGCCTGCGCAACTGCGCCCAGCAGCCCAGCCTGACCGCGCAGGTGTTGTGGCTCCCCACGCCCATGCCGTTGGCACAGGCACCGCTGCGCCAGGCCGGTCCCGTATTACCGCCGCCGCCGCTGGACCGCATCACGCGGCCTCCCATCGCCTGATCGCCCTGCCGCAGTCTTCTGCGTGACTGGACGCCGCCTTGTGCGTGCGTTGTTGTGGCACCTGTGCGTGCCATTCAGATCCGATCTGGAGTTTCCATGCGTTCTCCCTTTTCCACCGGTGCCGGCACGCCGGCACTGCCTTCGCGCCGTCTGTTTGTACAAGGGCTGGCCGCGGGTGGCGTGGTTGGTGGCCTCTCGGCCGTGCTGCCCAACCGTGTTCTGGCGGCCACTCCCGCCGTGGCCACCGGCCCCCAGGTGCTCACCGGCACCGCGTTTCAGCTGAACATCGGCGAATCGCTGGCCAATTTCACCGGCCGCACCCGGCCGGCCATTACCGTCAACGGCAGCCTGCCCGCGCCCATCCTGCGCTGGCGCGAAGGTGACACCGTGCAGGTGCGCGTCGCCAATGCGCTACAGGTACATCCCACCTCGATTCACTGGCACGGCATTCTGCTGCCGGCCAACATGGACGGTGTTCCGGGCCTGAGCTTCAACGGCATCGCCCCCGGCGAAGCCTACGACTACCGCTTCACTCTCAAGCAGTCCGGCACCTACTGGTACCACAGCCATTCCATGTTCCAGGAACAGGCCGGCCTGTACGGCGCGCTGATCGTCGACCCGTTGCAACCGGCGCCCTACCGGTATGACCGCGAGCACGTGATGCTGCTGTCGGACTGGACCGACATGGATCCGGGCGCGCTGTTCCGGCGCATGAAGAAGCTCGCCGAGCACGACAACTACTACAAGCGCACCCTGCCCGACTACCTGCGCGATGTGCGCCGGGATGGGTGGGCGGCGGCTATCGCAGATCGCGGCATGTGGGGGCGCATGCGCATGACCCCCACCGACATCTCCGACATCAACGCGCACACCTATACCTACCTGCTCAACGGCACAGCCCCTGCCGGCAACTGGACCGGGCTGTTCCGCAGTGGCGAGAAGGTGCTGCTGCGTTTCATCAATGGCGGCTCGATGACCTACTTCGACGTGCGCATCCCCGGTCTGAAGATGACAGTGGTCGCGGCCGACGGGCAGTACATCCACCCGGTGAGTGTGGATGAGTTCCGCATTGCCCCGGCAGAGACCTTCGATGTGATCGTCGAGCCCAGCGGCCAGGATGCCTACACCGTCTTCTGCCAGGACATGGGCCGTACCGGCTACGCAGCGGGCACACTGGCGGTGGGCCACGGCCTGCAGGCTCCCGTTCCTGCGCGTGACCCACGACCGCTGCTGACCATGAGCGACATGGGGCATGACATGGGCCCCGGAATGGACCACGGCGCGCATGCCATGAAGGGCATGGAGGGTGGCTGCGGCGCGCACATGGGCCACGCCGCGCACGGTGCGGCAGACAGCAAGGCACCGCGTCATGCAGCCAGCGAGGACAACAATCCGCTGGTGGACATGCGCAGCAACGCCACCGATCCCAAGCTGGATGATCCCGGAATCGGCCTGCGCGACAACGGACGAACGGTATTGACCTACGGTGCCATGCACAGTTTGTTCGAAGATCCCGACGGCCGTGAGCCCGGGCGCGAGGTGGAGCTGCATCTGACCGGACACATGGAAAAGTTCAGCTGGTCGTTCGATGGCATTCCGTTCGCCAGTGCTGAACCCCTGCGCCTGAACTACGGCGAGCGCATGCGCATCGTTCTGGTCAACGACACGATGATGCAGCACCCGATCCATCTGCATGGAGTGTGGAGCGACCTGGAAAATGCGAACGGCGATTTCCAGCTGCGCAAACACACCATCGACATGCCACCCGGCACCCGCCGCAGTTACCGCGTGCGTGCGGACGCACTCGGCCGCTGGGCCTACCACTGCCACCTGCTGTACCACATGGAAGCGGGCATGATGCGCGAAGTGAGGATCGAAGAATGAGGCGGACTCTCACTCGTTGCAGCCTCGGCGTCGCCCTGCTGATGGTCGTTGCGCCCGCGTGGTCGCAGTCACATGCGGGCGTGGATCACTCGAAGATGGATCACTCGAAGATGGATCATTCCAAGATGGACCATTCGAAGATGGATCACGCGACGATGGACCACGCAGGCACGGATCATGCTGCCATGGGCCACGCGGCCCCCACGACAGATCTGCCACGCGAACCGATCCCGGCGGTCACCGAGGCGGACCGTGCCGCGGCATTCCCACCGATTGATCACGGCGCAATGGAACATGCGCCGGACATCCACAGCCTGCTGCTGATCAACCGCCTGGAGGGTTGGGACGGGAAGCATGGCAGCGGCCAGGCCTGGGAAGCCAGCGGCTGGGTCGGCAGCAACATCAACCGCCTGTGGCTGCGCAGCGAGGGCGAGCGCAGCGGCGGCCGCACCGACGCCGCCGACCTTGAGGTGCTGTACGGCCGCAGCGTGTCGCCGTGGTGGGACGTACTGGTAGGGGTGAAGCAGGATTTCCGCCCGGCTGATTCGCGGACCTGGGCCGCATTCGGTGTGCAGGGGCTGGCCCCGTACAAGTTCGAGACCTCAGCCACGGCCTATGTGGGCGAAGGTGGCCAGGTGATGGCCACGGCTGAAGTCGAGTACGAACTGCTGCTGACCAACCGGCTGATCGTGCAGCCGCTGTTGGAGGCGACTGTCGCCGCCAAGGACGAGC
This sequence comes from Stenotrophomonas maltophilia, assembly GCA_050983615.1. Taxonomy (GTDB): domain Bacteria; phylum Pseudomonadota; class Gammaproteobacteria; order Xanthomonadales; family Xanthomonadaceae; genus Stenotrophomonas; species Stenotrophomonas maltophilia_AZ. The sequence continues at coordinate 3,324,845 of CP158958.1, forward strand.
CGGAGCGCGGCATTGGCAGCGGTCTGAACAAAGTCGAGGCTGGCCTGCGCCTGCGTTACGAATTCAGCCGGCGCTTCGCACCGTATATCGGCATCAGCCATGAGCGCATGTTTGGCGACACCGCCGACTACCACCGCGCGGCCGGCGAGCACCTGCGTGATACACGCTGGGTCGCCGGTGTGCGGGTGTGGTTCTAGGGATGGTGGGGTGCCGGCCAGCGGCCGGCACTACCGGTCACCGCGTGATGTAGAGCCGGGCTCGGCACGGCTGGTTCCATCAGAAATCGAAGATGTCCGAAAGGAAGCTCTCTTTCTTCTTCTTCCGATACCCGCCTTGCTGATCGCCGTAATGCTGCTGCCCAAGATGGCGGGTATCGCGGTGACGGACCTCCGGCGGCGGCGGCGGAGCAGCACGCACCGGAGCCGGAGCCGTTGCAGCAGCCGAACGCTCGATGATCTTGTCCAGCTCACCGCGGTCCAGCCACACCCCGCGGCACTGCGGGCAGTAATCAATTTCGATGCCCTGGCGTTCGGACATCACCAGCGCCTGGGTGGTGCAGACGGGACACTGCATGGCGAACTCCTCGATTCAATCTGTATTCAATCCCTGACTGTACCTGTCCACAGCTGACCGGTGGACAACGGCGGCCGGCCGCGTAACGACAACGTAATGAGGTCTCCTGCACGATTTCCTCACTGGCGCAGCGGCGATACTTGCGCGCCTTTTGACTTCCGGCCTCCAGGAAATCCGTTCCATGTTGCTGTCCAAGCACCATCCCGTCCCTCGTATCCTGCTGGTTGAAGACAGCGAGGACACCCGTGAACTGAGCCGGATCGCCTTGGAAAGCCAGGCTTGCGAGGTGGCAGCGGTCAGTACCGCCGAGGCCGCGCTGGGGTTGCTGCGCGCCGGCGAGCGCTACGACCTGGTGTTCACCGATGTCTGCCTGGGCGGCGTGAGTGGACTGGAAGCGGCCCACCTCATCCAGGAATACCAGCCGGGGTTGCCCGTGCTGGTGACCTCCGGCCTGCAGCCTGCACAGGTTCTGCCCCAGTTGGCGGCGAGCATGCGTTTCCTGCCCAAGCCGTACAGCATGAGCGAGCTGCTGGACGCGATCCGCGAGGGTCTCGACGCCCCTCCGCTCGGTCACGCCGCCTGATGACGCCTAAGGCGCAGGCTTGAACAGCGTGCGCAGGGCATCCAGGGCCGCAGGATGATAGATCGTGGCATGGCTCTCATCCGGCCACGCGCGATAGGTGACGCCGATACCGGGATCCGCCGCCTGCAGGGCACCGCTCAAGCGCTGCGCGTCTGCTGCCATCCTGCGCTCGCCGCTGCTGGCCAGGAAGACCCGCTTGTGCCGGGCGGACTGCACCGTGAACGGCTTGGCCGCATCGTTGATCAGGCTACGGTTGTTCCACCACAGGCTGGGATCCAGTGCGATGTAGGCGTCGAACATGTCGGGTGCCTGCAGCAAGGTTTCGACCACGAACAAGCCCGCCAGCGACTCACCGATGATCGCCCGTTCCGCCGTGACCGGGTAACGGCGGCCAATCTGCGGGATCAGTTCTTCCGACAGGAATCTGCGGAATGCGGCTGAACCACCGACTCGCGGCGCGATCTTGCGATCTTCGGGCACCGAAGTCGGCCCGGTCATGTCGCGCCGGCGCTCGGTGTTTTCGATTCCCACCAGTAGAAACGGCCGCATGCTGCCGTTGGCGGTCAACACCTGCAGCAGCCCGGCGACATGCAGGAAGTCCTCCCCCATCCCGCCATCGGGCATGTACAGCATCGGCAAGGGCTGCTCCGGCGACAGATTCCAGGCACTGGGACGATAGACGTTGATGCGCCGCGTTTCGCCCAACACGGCGGACTCGACGGTGAAGGTCTGTCCAATGACCAGCGGCGACGCCTGCGGTGGACCGTCTTTCGCCGCTGCCGGTGCAGCCCATGCGACGGGGAGTGCGAACAGCAGCGACACCAGCATTGCACTGACGCGAAGACAGCTGCGCAGCGGGTCGCCTGGGGTCATGGGGTGGATATCCTTATCAAGCGGTGAGCACATCGGGGGCATTATGCCCGCGACCGAGGTGCGACGGGGTCTGTTCAACGCGCCCTGCAACTCAGGCGGGTGCCATAGAACGCCAGCGTGACCTCGCCTTGCTGCTCCCAGAACTCCACGCCTTCGCGGGTATAGCGTGCACCGCTGGCCGCCTGGGCCAGGAAGGCGGTGGCTTGATCCTGCCCTAGCCGTATCAACGCAGCCTTCGGCTCGATCTCGTTGTAGTAGGTCACCGCCAGCGGCTTGTCGCTGCCCTCGCAGACGAAGTTCACCGCGGCGGGTGCGGGGCCGGCCGTGGTCGCGATCTGCAGTTCGACGATGCGCGTCTGGTAGGCCTCGACCAGGCAGCGCCGGGCGTCCACCGCCTGCCAACACGCATCGCGTCCCTTGATCCAGCCACGCTGCTCGGCCGCGATATCCAACTCGTCCGGGCTGGTCTGCGCGGCCTTGTAAAGCTCAGCCAGACGCCGATCCAGCGCTGACAGTTCCGCATCGTTGCAGACCTGGGTTTCCGCATCGGAGCGGGCCTGATTGCAATCGAAGGATGGACCTTGCGCAGGCGCAGGTGCGGGGGCAGGTGCAGCTGGGGCCGTCGGTTCCGCTGCCACCGGTGGCTGCCCCGGCGATTCAGTCGGCGTGGGTTCTGGTTTGGAGCACGCTGCCAACGCCAGTGCAATCAGGCCTGGCAGTAGAGGACGTTTCATGGGAGCTCCAGCACCCTGTTGAGATTCCCCAGTCTGCCCGACTTCACGTCCAAACCACGTAGAGCCGGGCTTGCCCGGCTGCGAACGCATGGACACCTCCGCCCGTGTAGAGCCGGGCTTGCCCGGCTGGCGACGCACGGACACCTTCAGCCGGGCAAGCCCGGCTCTACGGCGGCGTCCCGTCACACGCTGCAATCGGCGCGGCACTTCTCCGGCAGCACTTCAATGCTGCCCACGGCCAACTGCTCCAGGACCGCTTCCGGCCCACGCCGGCTGACCCAGCCCAGCCCCTCCCGCGCCGCCGATGCATCATGAATGCGGTCAACTACCGGCAGCGCCCAACCACGTCGGTCGTACTCGGCCAGCCACTGCGGGCAGCGCAGCGCCAGCACCTCACGCGGGTGCGTGACCAGCGCCTCGCAATCCTCGCGCAGGAACGGCGTACTGCCGCTGGCGATGTAACGCTGGAACACGGGGCCGCCGTTGCCCAGCGCCGCCACATGCGCATCAGCCACATCGCGCACGTCCACGCCGCGGTGCAGGCGATACAGCAACATGCGGTCCGGCGTTTCCGGAAAGCAGCGCGACATGCGGATCACCCTCACCTGGAAGCCTTCGTGCGCCATTTCCTCCAGCCCCTGCTCGGCGGCGAGCTTGGAGCGGTGATACACGGTGCGGGGTTGCGGCACAGTCTGCTCGTCCACCCAGGTGCACTGCCCCGGCGCAATGGCATGTCCGTACAACGCCGTCGTGCTGGTAAATACCAATCGCCGGACCCCTGCCTCGCGTGACAAACGGGCAAGGGCCAGTGTGCCATCCACATTGATGCGCTCGAACTCGCGCTCGCTATACAACCCCACATGCGGCGCGTGCAGGGCCGCCGCATGGATGACCGCATCCACCCCCTCCAGCGCAGTGGCCAGCAGGCGGGGATCGGTGACATCGCCCACGTGACGGGTGGTCGCAAAGGGGGAGCGGTCGATCCCGACCACCTCGTGGCGCGCGGCCAGCGCACCAAACATGGCGCGCCCGACCCGGCCTGAACTTCCTGTCAGAAGAATCTTCACTGTGCAGCACTTATCAGCGCCCGGGACCTACCGGGATGGAGCGATTGTAGCCAGACAGACTGACCCCGCGCCGGGTGGCGCTGCCAGCCAATCGAAGGTGCAAAGGCCGTCACGCTTTATCGTGGGGCATCGTTCGCCGTGATGCCTGACGTACGGCGGCCATCCATGACCAAGATGGACAGAAGACGCGTGCATTGAGAACATGCCGGTCAGCCCTACGCACAGCTCTCAAGAACGGAATCTCATGCATGGTGCGTTTCACCTTCCAACCTAGACGGCGCATTGCCCTGCGGGCGCTGTCCGCGTTCCGGTCCCGACTTGTTGCGGTTCAGGTGCCAACCCGCGAAGCGCCCGCATGCAATATCTGCGGCTTCCGGCTGCATGCGGCTCCCGCGCTGTTTTCGGCGCGCGAGACAACCAGTTGCGACGTCTGTCGTTCCTCCCTTCGCTCGCGTGCGCTGATGGCCGCACTGCAGCCACAGCTTGACGGTTCTCACCAGATCCGGGTCCTGGAGCGGGTTCCGAAGCGCAGGCACATCAAGGGCATCGGAATGAGCGACACCACGGCCTATGCCGTAGCGCTCGAACGCAAGTTTGACTACACCAACACTTATTTCCACCAACCCCCGTTTCTGGATATTCGTGCACCCAGCAGGGAGTACCTCGGCCAGTTCGATTTCGCCGTCAGTTCAGACGTGATTGAGCACGTCAGTGGACCTTGCCTGACCACGTTGAAGAACCTCCGCTCGCTGCTGAAGCCAGGTGGACTGCTTGCATTGACGGTGCCCTATGGTTTTCAGGACAAGACGATCGAGCACTTTCCAGAGCTGCACGACTACCGGATCGAGGGGGAAGGTGAGAACCGTGTCCTCATCAACCTGACCCAGGACGGCCGTGAGCAGCGTTTTGCCGACCTGAGATTCCACGGCGGCGACGGATCCACGCTTGAACTGCGGTACTACGCATACGCTGACCTTGTGCGCTGGCTGGAGGAAGCCGGATTCACGGACATCCAGCGGCACGAACAGAGCTATCCAGAGTGGGGAATCATCCACAAGGACCTCTGCGATCTTCCACTGACCGCACGGGCTTGCTGACGCAGAGGATCCGCAGGGATGCGTGCGAGTGCATATGGCTTGCCGGCTTCCGGCTCGCGTTGAACGACTTCATTTTCCGATAGCCATTCCACAGGCATGAAAAAGGCGCTCCAAGAGCGCCTTAAATCATTGAAGCAACTGGTGGGCCGTGAAGGATTCGAACCTTCGACCAAAAGATTAAAAGTCTTCTGCTCTACCGACTGAGCTAACGGCCCATTGCTGCCCCAGGCATTGCGCCGGGGGTGCGCATTCTAACCCACTTTGCCGGTCTGTCACACCCGCCGTGTGAATCCAGGCTCAGACATAGCGGGTGGGGTCGGCCACGCCGGCGTCGGCAAAGCCCTGCGCGCGCAGGCGGCAGGCGTCGCAGTGGCCGCAGGCGCGGCCCTGCTCGTCGGCGTTGTAGCAGGACACCGTCAGGCCAAAATCCACGCCCAGGCGCACGCCTTCGCGCACGATGTCGGCCTTGCTGAGGAACTGCAGCGGCGCGTGCACCTGGATGCCCGCCCCTTCCACGCCGGCCTTGGTCGCCAGATTGGCTAGAACCTGGAAGGCCTGGATGAACTCCGGGCGACAATCCGGGTAGCCGGAATAGTCCACCGCGTTGACGCCGCAGAAAATGTCACTGGCTCCCAGCACTTCGGCCCAGCCCAGCGCCACCGACAGCATGATGGTGTTGCGCGCCGGCACGTAGGTGACCGGAATGCCCTCGCCGCCCGCTTCGGGTACGTCGATGTCATCGGTCAGGGCGGATCCGCCAATGCTGCGCAGATCCACGTTGACGGTCTTGTGTGCGACCACGCCCAACGCCTTGGCCACGTTGGCTGCGGCGTCCAGTTCCGAGGTGTGGCGCTGGCCATAGCGCACGCTCAGGGCGTGTACGGCGAAGCCCTGCTCACGGGCGATGGCGATGACGGCGGCGGAATCCATGCCGCCGGAAAGAAGCACGACTGCGTTCTTCATGAAATACATCCGGTGGGTTGTGGGGACCAGCACGCTGTCCCGCGCCGGGGTACTTCAAGGGACCACGAACGGGCTCAACGCCCTGGCTCGTCGTCCCAGAGAATCTTGTGCAGCTGCATCTGGAACCGGACCGGCAGGCGGTCTTCCACGATCCAGTCGGCCAGCTGGCGCGGTGTCACCTGGCCCTTGCTGGGCGAGAACAGCACCATGCTGCGCGCGTTCAGCGCGTGCTCGCGGACCATCCCCCGCGCCCATTCGTAATCTTCACGACTGCAAAGTACGAACTTGATCTGATCGCGGCGGGTCAGCAGTGGCAGATTTTCCAGCCGGTTGCGGGCCATTTCGCCGGAGTCTGGCGTTTTCAGGTCCACCACCCGCGACACCCGCGGATCCACCCCGCTGACGTCCAGCGCGCCGGAGGTCTCCAGCGAGACGTCCAAGCCGGCATCGCAGAGCTTTTCCAGCAGGACCAGGCAGCGCTTCTGGGCCAGCGGTTCACCACCGGTCACGCAGACGTGCTGAACCCCCTGGGCCAGCACCTCGGTGACAATATCGTCGATGTCCCACCATGTGCCGCCGTGGAAGGCGTAGGCGGTGTCGCAGTAGGTGCAGCGCAGCGGGCAGCCGGTCAGGCGCACGAACACGCTCGGCCAGCCGGCAGCATCGGCTTCGCCCTGCAGGGAGGTGAAGATCTCGGTGATCTTCAGCCTGGGCAGGGGCGACTGCACGATGTCGCTGGGAAGCGCGGCGGCGGCTGCGGACGAGGTGGCATTCATGAGCAGAAGATTTCGGAAACGGGCGCGGCCGGGCAAAGCCCGGCCATCATTCAATCGAACATTATACCGGCCTGGACCGGTGGGGGCGTCAGCGGATCTGCTGGCCCAGCCGGATCGACTGCAGGCGGTCCTGCGCGGTGCGTGCGGCGTCCGAACCCGGGTAGGTACTGACCACCTGCTCCAGGGTCGCCTGGGCCTCGTCAACCCTGCCCTCGCCATACTGGGACAGGCCGATCTTGAGCAGGCCCCCCGACGCTTTGTCGTGAGTCGGATAGCGGGCGACAAGGTCGTGGAACTGCGCCTCCGCCTGCGGGAAATTGCGGATGGCGTAGTAGCTTTCACCCAGCCAGTACAGCGCGTTGGGGGTATAGACGCCGTTGGGGTAGAGCTCCAGGAAGCTCAGGAACATCTGCGCCGATTCGTCGTACTTGCCGGCCTTGAGCGAGTCGAAGGCCACGTTGTACATGGTGCGTTCGTCGCCATTGGCGGCCAGGGCACCGGCATCGCCGTGCACCGACGGGGGCCGCTCGGTGGCGGCCACAGGCGGTTTCGGCGCGGCGGGCTTGGGGGCTGCCGGAGCGTTCGCGGCCGGGACGGCCGGAAGTGCCGGGGCAGCGCCGCCTTCCAGACGGTTCAGACGACCGTCGAGGTCCAGGTACTGATCCTGGGCGGATTGTTTCTGCTGGGCGCTGTCGTGCTGGAGCTGTTCAACCGTGCTCTGCAGCTGCTGTACCTGCTGGCGCAGGGCGTTGATCTGGTTCAACAGGTCCTGGTTGGAACTGTTGTTGTACATCTGCTGCTCGAGCGCGCCAACGCGGTCGGCCAGGCTCTGCCGCTGGGCCTGCGCCGGTGCGGCAGCCACAAGGGCTGCCGCAACGACCAGCATCAGTTTGATGCCGATGCGCATGGATTACTGCGCGGTGTAGACGATTTCGACGCGACGGTTCTGCGACCAGCAGGACTCGTTCGACTCGGTGCAGACCGGACGCTCTTCACCGTAGGACACGTCGGTCAGCTGCGAAGCCGAGCCACCGTTGGCCTGCAGCGCCGAGTTCACGGCGGCGCTACGACGCTCACCCAGGGCCTGGTTGTAGGCGCGCGAACCGCGTTCGTCGGTGTGACCCTGCAGGGTGATGCGCGAGGACGGACGGTCACGCAGGTACTTGGCGTGGCAGGCCATGATGGCCTGGAATTCCGACTTCACTTCTTCCTTGTCCAGGTCGAAGTACACCACGCGCTGGCGCAGGCAGGCGTCGGTGTCCAGGTCGCCCGGGCCGTACAGGCCGGAGGTCGACGGGCCGCTCGGCTGGGTGGTGGAACCGGTGTCGACCGGGGCCGGAGCCTCTTCCTTCACCTTCTTGGAACAGCCGGCCAGGACGGCCACAGACAGCAGGGAGACAAGCAGAACGCGGGTGGACTTGTTCATAGAATACCTTTGAGGCTCCTAAAGCCGGATGAGGGGATGAATACGGGCGAATCTTAACACTCTGTTAGCGCTTTGTACGGTATGGCGACCAAGAAGGCTCACGAACGTCACCGTCCGCCAGTACCAGCCGCTGGCGCACGCGCCCGTCGGCCGAAACTGCATACAAAACCCCACGTCCACCCTCGCGGGCGGCGTACAACACCATGCTTGCGTTGGGCGCGAAGCTCGGCGATTCGTCGAGCGACCCGACGGACAGGGTGCTCCAGCGCGGGGAGCCCAGGCTGCTGTCCATCATCGCGATCTTGTAGGTGTTGCCACTGCCCTGGGCCATGACGATTTTCTTGCCGTCATAGGACACCCCCGGGGTGGCGTTGTAGTTGCCCTGGAAGGTCACGCGCGATGCGGTGCCACCACTGGAGGACACCTGGTAGATCTGCGGGCGGCCGCCGCGGTCGGAGGTGAAGTAGATGCTGCTGCCGTCGGCGCTCCAGGTCGGCTCGGTGTCGATGGCGAAGTGGTTGGTGAGCTGGGTCAGCTGCTTGCTGCCCAGGTCCATGACGTAGATTTCCGGGTTCCCGCTGCGCGACAGCGACAGGGCCAGGCGGCGGCCGTCCGGCGAGAACGACGGAGCGCTGTTGATGCCGCGGAAGCTGGTCACCAGTTCACGGGCACCGGTGGTGATGTTCTGGATGTAGATGGCCGAATTGCCACGCTCGAAGCTGACATAGGCCAGACGGTTGCCATCCGGGCTCCAAGACGGCGACAGCAGCGGCTCGGCCGAGCGCACGATGGTCTGTGGGTTGTAGCCGTCCGAGTCAGCCACCATCAGCGCGTAGCGCATGGCCGCGCCCTTGCCGCTGGCGGTCACGTAGGCGATACGGGTCCAGAAAGCCCCACGCACGCCGGTGATTTTTTCATAGATGGCGTCGGCCATCTGGTGTGCCACGTCACGCATGGCGGTGCTGCGGGCGGTCATGGCCAGGCCCAGCAGGCGCTCGCCCTTGGGCACGTCGTACAGCTCATACTCCACGCGGTACGCGCCGGCACCGGCGTCGAGCACCCGGCCGACCACGATGTAGTTCTGCTTCAGCGCGCGCCAGGTGGCGAAATTGATCTCGCCGCCACGGGTAGGCTTTTCCAGGATCTGCTCGACCGGCAGGTTGCGGAACTGGCCGGAACGCTCCAGGTCGGCGCGGACCACGGCGGCAACGTCGGTTTCGGGAGCTGCGGCCGATCCCTGGTAGGGCATCGGAACCACGGTGATCGGCGTGGCCGACGCGTTGCCGCCGATGATGTCGATATCCAGACCGCGCTGTTGCGCGACGGCGGCGAAGGGCAGCAGTAGAGCCGCAAACACGGCAAACCAGCGAGGCATCTTCTTCATGGAGCGCTCAGTAGTGAAAACCATTACGAGGGATAACAGCAGTGCGGTGAACAGTTTCGCAATCATGAACCAACAGGGTGTGAAATCCGAGTGGTCAGCGGTGGTTTGATCACATGCCGTTAACAGAAACCGGCGTCCAGGCCCGCTTCGTCAGCGCGATGGTGCCTGGAACTTCAGCACGATCCAGCGCTGGAATACGGACTCAAACCCGCGGTAGGGCAGCGGCTGCGCTCGCAGCACAGCCGCTTCGATGGAAGCCTGCCCCGCCTCGTCAAACCCGCAGTCCCCCGTGGCAGCCGCGCTGGCGATCATCCCGCCCGGCAGTTGCACGACTTTGACCTCGCAATGGGAACCGGGCTTCAACGTCGCCGGGAGTGTCCAGTTCGCCAGCACGCGCGAATGTATCGCCGCCACATACTCCGCTTCCAGATCTGTGGAGGCCATGGATGCCGGGCTGAAGCTGGCTATCAGCCCCGCCAGCAGCCCTAAGGCGATCGTCCTCATCGGATATCAACGGTCCTGGGCGGTAAAGGTAAAGTTGATGTTGCGACTGAAGACCGTTTCGAAGCCACGGTAGGGCAGCGGCTGGGCATTGAGTACGGCCGCCTCGATCGAGCGCTTGCCGGCCTCATCGAACGGACACCCCGCGCTGACCTTGGCCTGGATCACGTTGCCGCCCGGAAGCTGGGTGATCGCGATCTGGCACTTCTGCCCCAGCGGCACCGAGTCCGGGCGCTGCCACTGCCCCAGCACCTTCTGCTGGATCGCGGCGGCGTACTTGGCCGACAGGTCGTCGCTGGTACCACCACCGCCAGCGGATGGCTGCGCAGCACCGGCGGACCCGCTGCTGGAAGCACCGGACGCCGCACGCGCGGCCGTAACCTGCCGCAGCTTCTGCTCGGCCAGTTTGGCCTCCTTCTCGGCCGCCTCGCGACGGCTGCGGATCTCGGCAATCTTTTTCTGCCGCTCGGCTTCGGCCTTGGCATCATTGGCCTGTTGCGCCTGCTCGGCCAGCTTCTTCTGCTGCTCGGCTTCCTGCTGCCTGGCCAGCCGTGCTTTCTGTTCTGCCTCTTTCTGGCGCTCACGCTCGGTCAGGTCGATCTGCTCCTGGCGGCGCTTGGCTTCCTGTTCCTGCTTTTCCTTTTCCGCCGAGATCGCCATCGCATTGACCGCGGCCTGGTCGACCTTGTCCGGCTGGGCGATACGTTCCTGTGCCTGTTGCTGCTGCGGGCTCAGCGCATCCTGCGGACGCGGTTCCGGCAGCGGCTGCGGCGGCGGCACGGTGTCTTCTTCCACGGGCGTGGGCTGTTCCACCGGCTGGGGCAGGTCGGGCAGCTTTTCCGACGCACGCAGCGCCTGACGGGCCGCAGCGGCTTCCGACGCGGTCAGGGTCATGCTGGCTTCCAGCGCGGGATCGCCAACAGCGGCCTCGGTGTTGCGGTCCGGCGAGAACATCCAGCCGGCAATCAGCACCAACGCCAGCAGCACGTGCACGGCGATGGCCAGGACGACCGGCAACGCCCATTCGTCTTCCGGAGAACGCTGCGGCGGCAGAACGTTAGTTTGCATCGGTCGCCAGACCCACCTTCTCCACGTTGGCGCGCTTGATCACGTTCATCGCGTCCACGACCTTTTCATAGGCCACCGCCTTGTCGGCGGCCACGATCACGCGCAGGTTCCTGTCCTGCGATACCAGCGCACCCAGTTGTGCCTGCAGCTGGGTGGCGTCGACCGGCTCCGGCTGCTTGGCGTCCGGCAGCTTGAGGCTGAGCTGGCCGTCCAGGCGCACCGACACGACCACCGGGTCCTGCTTGCTTTCCAGGGCCTTGGCCTGCGAACTGGGCAGGTCGACTTCAAAACTCAGGGTCAGCAGCGGCGCGGTGACCATGAAGATGATCAGCAGCACCAGCATGACGTCGATGTAGGGAACGACGTTGATTTCAGATTTGAGCTTGCGGCGCTTGCGGCGGCCGATGGCAGCGGTCATATCGGAGCTCCTGTCTGCCGCGCTCAGGCGTCGTTCGAGGTCTGGCGCTGCAGGATCGAGCTGAACTCATCGGCGAAGGTTTCAAATCGCACCGACAGACGCTCGACCCGGGTGGTGAAGCGGTTGTAGGCCCACACCGCCGGGATGGCCACGAACAGGCCGATCGCGGTGGCGAACAGCGCTTCGGAGATGCCCGGGGCGACCGAGGCGATACCGGCCTGCTCGCCGCTGTTGATCATGTCGTGCATGGTCACCATGATGCCGAACACGGTACCCACCAGGCCGACGTACGGCGCGGTCGAACCGATGTTGGCCAGCAGTTCCAGGTTGCGTTCCAGCTGGTCCACTTCACGGGTGTAGGTGGTGCGCATGGCGCGCTGGGCACCTTCCAGCTGCGCGCGGGCATCCAGTCGACGACCTTCGCGCAGACGGGTGAACTCCCGGAAACCTGCCTCGAAGATGGCTTCCAGCCCGCCCACCTTGCGGTTGCGGTCGGTGGCGGCGGTGTACAGCTTGCCCAGGTCCGCGCCGGACCAGAACCGGCTCTCGAATTCGTCAGCCTGGCGGTTGGCCGCGCTGAACACACGGGCCTTGCGGAAGATGATGATCCAGCTGATGAACGATCCGGCCAGCAGCAGCAGGACGATGAAGATCACCGGCCAGCTGGCCTTGGTCATCAGCTCAAAATAGTTGATGCCGCCGTGCGCGCCCGGCGCGACAGTCTGCGCTGCCGCGCTGGTGACTTCCTGCGGCAGTGCCTCGACCACGGTGGCCTGCAGGGCCAGGAGCATTGCGATCATCCGGTGTTCCTCAGTATGCGGATTCTGGAAATTCGAAGGGTTTCAACGCGGCATGCAGAACATCGTCCATGCCGCGTGGTTTGAATGTGGAGGCGTCCAATGCCGCGATCTTCACCTGCGCCGTCAGCAGCGTTTCATCGCCGCGACACACCGCCTGGCTGAACACCATGCTGGCGCGCTTGCACTGCACCAGCCGGGCACTGACCGCCAGCGCGTCATCCAGCCGCGCCGGCTTCAGGAAATCCATGCTCATCGAACGAACGGCGAACACCAGCCCGTGTTCGATGCGGGTGCGTTCCTGGCCGAAGCCCAGCGCGCGCATCCATTCGGTCCGCGCCCGCTCCATGAAAGCCACGTAGCGGGCGTGATAGACCACGCCACCTGCATCGGTATCTTCCCAGTAAATGCGTGTCGGCCAACTGAACCGGGGGTCAACAGCGTCACTGTCCATCCGGCACCTCGGCAAACAGGTCGGCAGGCGGGTTCTTCGGCTTCAGCCCCATGTGCCGGTAGGCCTTGTGCGTGGCCATGCGGCCGCGCGCGGTACGCACCAGGAAGCCCTGCTGGATCAGGTAAGGCTCGACCACATCCTCCAGCGTCCCGCGCTCTTCAGACAGGGCGGCAGCCATGGATTCCACCCCGACCGGACCGCCGTCGAAGTAGTCGATCAGGGTATTGAGCATGCGCCGGTCGAGGTCGTCGAAGCCTTCCGGGTCGACCTTGAGCATCTGCATGGCGGCCTGCGCCACGTCCTGGTCGATGTGTCCGCCGGCCTTGACCTGCGCATAGTCGCGCACGCGCCGCAGCAGGCGATTGGCGATACGCGGCGTGCCGCGCGAACGCCGCGCGATCTCGGCCGCACCTTCGGCGGTGCAGTCGATGCCCAGAATGGTGGCCGAGCGGCGCACGATCCGGGTCAGTTCCTCCGGCGTGTAGAACTCCAGGCGGTGCACGATGCCGAAGCGGTCGCGCAGCGGCGCGGTCAGCAGGCCGGCACGGGTCGTGGCCCCGATCAGGGTGAACGGCGGCAGGTCGATCTTGATCGAGCGGGCGGCGGGGCCCTCACCGATCATGATGTCGATCTGGAAGTCTTCCATTGCCGGGTACAGCACTTCCTCGACCACCGGCGAAAGGCGGTGGATTTCATCCACGAACAGTACGTCGTGCGGCTGCAGGTTGGTCAGCAGCGCGGCCAGATCACCGGCCTTCTCGATCACCGGGCCGGAGGTCACCCGCAGGGCCACCCCCAGTTCGTTCGCGATCACATGACTCAGGGTGGTCTTGCCGAGCCCGGGTGGGCCAAAGATCAGCACGTGGTCGAGCGCTTCACCGCGCGCCTTGGCGGCCTCGATGTAGATCGACAGCTGCTCGCGCACAGGGGCCTGGCCGAGGTAGTCGGCCATGCGCTTGGGGCGGATGCTGGCGTCGGTGCTGTCGTCCTCGCGGGTCGCGCCGGCACCGATGATGCGGTCGTCAGTCATCCCGCGATTATGCGGCAATATTGCCTGATTCGGGGTGTGTCGGGTTGCCGGCCAGCGGCCGGCACCACCCGACTCCCGGCTGGGGGAGAGCCCCCTTGATGTTCAAGGGGGCGCGCCGAAGGCGGGGAACAGGTGGAATGCCACCATATGTCGAGATCTGGCGTAGTCAGATCTCGACTTGGGCACCCAGCTCCACCAGCCGGTTCCCCGGAATCCGGAAGAACCCGGTGGCCGGGGCCGCATTGCGATGCATCAGCGCGAACAGCTTGTCGCGCCAGATCGGCATGCCGCGGTTGGCGGTGGCCACGATGGTCTCGCGGCTGGCGAAAAACGTGGTGTCCATCGGGTCGAAGTAGATGCCGCCGTGGTCGCACGAGCGCATCAGCGCCAGCGGCACGTCCGGGGTCTCCATGAAGCCGAAGCGGACGAACACCCGGTAGAACTCGTCGCCCACCGACTCGATCTTCAGCCGCTGCCCTTCCATGGCATACGGTATCGGCAGGGTCTCCACGTGCAGGAACACGTTCCGCTCGTGCAGCACCTTGTTGTGCTTCAGATTGTGCATCAGCGCATGCGGGGCCACGCTGGGGTCAGCGGTCAGGAACACCGCCGTGCCCGGCACCCGCACCGGCGGGGCCAGCATCAGCCCGGGCAGGAAAGTGTCCAGGCGAATACCGTCCTTGCGGATTTCATCGCGCAGCAGCTCGCGACCGCGGCGCCAGGTGCGCATCATGGTGAACAGCACGATGCCCAGCACCACCGGGAACCATGCGCCCTGCAGCAGCTTGGCCCCGTTGGCGATGACAAAGCCCAGGTCGATGATGAAGAACACCACACACAGCGGGATGATCCAGTAGCGCGTCCGCGGCCACAGCGCGCGCGCGACCAGCGCCAGCAGCAGGGTGTCGATCAGCATCGTCGCCGACACCGAAATGCCATACGCCACGGCCAGATTGGACGAGCTGCGGAAGGCCAGCACCAGCCCGATCACCATCACCGCAATGCCCCAGTTGATGCCGGGAATGTAGATCTGGCCGATGGTGTCGTGCGAGGTGTGGGTGATGCGCATGCGCGGGATGTAGCCCAGCTGCATGGCCTGGCGCGAGACCGAGAACGCACCGGTGATCACCGACTGCGAGGCGATCACCGCGGCCATCGTGGCCAGGATGATCATCGGATACAGCGCCCAGTCCGGCACGGCCTCGAAGAACGGGTTCTTCACTGCCTCGGGGTGATCCAGCACCAGTGCCCCCTGGCCCAGGTAGTTCAGCACCAGGCACGGCAGCACGAAGAAATACCAGGCGTGGCGGATGGGCTTGGCCCCGAAGTGGCCCATGTCAGCATACAGGGCCTCACCACCGGTGACCGCCAGCACCACCGCACCCAGAATGAAGATGCCGTGCCAGCTGTGGTCCATGAAGAAGCGCACGGCCCAGTACGGGTTGAAGGCCTTGAGCACTTCCGGTGCGTCCACGATGTTGTACAGGCCGATGGCCGCCAGTGAAATGAACCAGACCGAGGTGATCGGCCCGAACGCCTTGCCTATCTTTTCGGTACCGAAGCGCTGCGCGGCGAACACCATCAGCAGCACCACCACGGTGATCGGCACGATGAACGCATGCAACCCCGGCGCGGCCACCTCCAGGCCTTCCACTGCACCCAGCACCGAAATGGCAGGGGTGATGACCCCGTCACCGAAGAACAGCGAAGCACCGAAGATGCCGAGAATGCCGACCACATACGCCGACCGCGAGCCGTTGCGCATGGTGCGCTGGGTCAGGGCCATCAAGGCCATGATCCCGCCTTCGCCGTCATTGTCGGCGCGCATGATGATGGTCACGTACTTGAGCGTCACCACCAGCATCAGCGCCCAGAACGCCAGCGACAGCACGCCGAGCACGGTGTCATGGTTGCCCACCAGCCCGTAATGCTCGGAGAAAGCTTCCTTCAGGGTGTACAGCGGGCTGGTACCAATGTCACCGAACACCACGCCGATGGCACCGATCATCAGTGCCATGCCACTGCCCGGCGGGGCATGCCCGTGGCCCGCGTGCGCGCTGTCGTGCTGATGGGAAGTGCTGGACATGGGACTCCGGACGGGCGTCTTTTCTGGAAAGGGAGAGCCGCGCCTCAGCGCAGCGCGGCCTGCAGGGCCTTGCGGATCACGGTGGCGACATCGTCGCCGTCGGCGTTGGCGTCGCGCGCCATGCGCGCCGCTTCGGCCGGCTTGTAGCCCAGCTGCTGCAGGGCCACGGTGGCCTCGGACACCGGGTCGGGCCCGATCGCACCGGAGATCGGCGCGCCGCCACCGCTGAAGTTGGCCGCGCGATCGCGCAGCTCCAGCACCATGCGCTCGGCGGTCTTCTTGCCGATACCGGGAATGCGGGTCAATGCGGTGACGTCGCCGGCCTGGACCATGCGCGCGAACTCGTCCACGCTCACCGCCGACAGCACCGCCAGGGCGATCTTGGCCCCGATCCCGCTGACCTTCTGCACGTCGCGGAACAGTCTGCGCTCACCCTCGCGCAGGAAGCCATACAGCGAGACGCTGTCTTCCTTCTGCGCATAATGGGTGAACAGCACCACTTCCCGGCCCAGGTCGGGCAGGTCGTAGAAGGTGCTCATCGGCGCTTCCAGCTCATAGCCGACGCCATTGACGTCCAGCAGCAGCCACGGCGGAGCCTTGTAGGCCACGATCCCGCGCAGACGACCGATCATGCAGATGTCCTCATTTCCGGCTCCAGGCCTGGCGGGCATTGACGCCCAGGCGCTGTGCCGTCGCCCTTACGTGGGCATGGGTGATGGCCACCGCCAACGCGTCGGCGGCGTCGGCCTGCAGCTTGGTTTTCAGGTTCAGCATAAGCCCGACCATGTGTTGGACCTGTTGCTTCTCCGCCCCGCCCCGCCCGACCACCGCCAGTTTGATCTCGCTGGCCGCGTACTCGTGCACTGGCAGATCGCGCATGACCACCGCCGAAATCGCCGCGCCCCGGGCCTGGCCCAGCTTCAGCGCCGAATCGGGATTGCGGGCCATGAACACCTTTTCGATGGCCACTTCCTGCGGACGGTACTCGTCGACCAGTGCCGACAGCCCCTGCACCAGCAGCTTCATGCGCTGGGGGAAGTCATCGGCCCCCAGCAGCACCAGCGGCAGGTGGTGCACGTGCACCACCTTGCCGGTGGGGTCGACATCAATGATGCCCACCCCGGTCCGCTGCGAACCGGGGTCGATGCCGAGAATCCGGGTCATGGGGAACTACGCCGTCAGGCGTAGGCGTCCGCGCCGAGATCGGCGTTGGAGTACACAGCCTGGACGTCGTCCAGATCCTCCAGCATGTCCAGCATCTTCTTGACCTGCAGGGCGGTGTCGCCCTCGACCTTGATGTCGTTGTCGGCGCGGAAGGTGATCTCGGCGTGGTCCGGCACGTGGCCGGCTGCGGTCATGGCGTCCTTGACTGCCTGGAAGGCATCGGAAGCGGTCACCACGTCAATCGAGCCGTCATCGGGGTACACCACGATGTCGTCCGCCCCGGCCTCGATGGCCGCTTCAGTGATGGCTTCTTCGTTCGCACCGGGGGCGAAGCTGAGCACGCCCAGGCGCTTGAACATGAACGCCACCGAGCCGTCAGTGCCCATGTTGCCGCCGCACTTGCTGAACGCATGGCGGACATCGGCGACGGTGCGCACGCGGTTGTCGGTCAGGCAGTCCACGATCACCGCCACGCCGCCGGGGGCATAGCCTTCGTAGCGCACTTCCTCGTACACCACGCCTTCCAGCTCGCCGGTGGCCTTCTTGATGGCGCGCTCGATCACGTCCTTGGACATGTTCGCGGCCAGGCCCTTGTCCATCGCCACGCGCAGGCGCGGGTTGTTGTTGGGGTCGCCTCCACCGCCGCGCGCGGCCACGCCGATCTCGCGGATGATCTTGGTGAAAATCTTGCCGCGCTTTGCGTCAGACGCATTTTTGCGGGCTTCGATGGAGGGGCCTCTACCCATGGGTGTTTCCGTGCATGAAGTCAGGAACAGGGCGCGGATTCTACCCGATCGGGCGCTGCGAACGTGTTAGCCGGTCTTGGTCAGGCCGCGTGGGCGGCCGGATCGTGCCGGAACCGTCCGTCGCGCAGGAAGGCCGCGGTCTGCCGGGCCGCCTCCAGGGAAAACACCAGCCCACTGTGGCTGGCAGCCACCACGCAGTGGTCGGCCAGACCGGGCAGACGGGTTTCATCCAGCGCCACGGTGCCGTCGGAGGCCGCGCCGATCGCGCCCAGCAGGCTGCCCAGGCCGTGCGGTACCGAGCCGGCAATCAGCCCCACCTGCGCCCGGCCCTCCCAGGCCGGCAGGCCGTCCAGCAGAAGTTCGCCGCTGCGCCCCAGTGCCATTGCCCAGCCATGATCGGCCAGCGAGCGTGCGGTGCCCGATCCACGCAGCGGTGAGCCCAGGCAGACCACGCGCGAGACCGGCAGGTCGGGCTGCTGGCGCAGTGCTTCCAGGGCGACCAGCCCTCCCAGGCTGTGCCCCACCAGCGACACCGGGCCACTGCCCTGCAGGCGCTTCAGCAACTGTGGCACGGCCACGTCCGGCCCGCCGAATACGCTGGAATAGCCAAACGTGTCCACGCGGAAGCCGCGCGCACGCAGCCGCCAGGCCAACGGGCCCACCCAGGCGCGGGCATTCCAGATGCCGTGCAGCAGCAACACAGAGGGAGTCATGCGATCAGGGTACGCGCCGCAGGATGAACTCAAGGTCGCGCACCTGCCCGACCGGGAATTCGTAGGTGCCGACCTTGCTGAATCCGTAGCGGGCGTAGAAGCGCTGCGCACCGAAATTTTCCGACCACACACCCAGCCATAGCGTGCGCGGACCGTCGCGTTCCAACCAGGCCAACGCGGTTTCCAGCAAGCGGCTGCCCCAGCCGCAGCTCTGCTCGTCTTTGATCAGGTACAGCCGCTTGAGCTCGCCGTCGCCGGGTTTCACATCGTCATGCGGCAAGCCGCACGGACCGGCAGCGGCGTGGCCCACGGCCACACCGTCCTTCTCCAGCAACCAGACCGCGTAGTCCGGGTGCGAGAGGATCACCCGCTGGCGGTCTTCGGCGTAGGCTTCGGCCAGAAAATCCTGCAGATCCTGCGGCGGATACAGGTGGCCAAAGGTCTCCACGAAGGTGCGCGCGGCCAGCACCGACAGGGTCGGTGCGTCGTCCGGGCCGGCGCGGCGGATGGTGTACACGGGGACGATCAGACCAGGCCTCAGGCCTTGGCCCCGTCGGCAGCGTCTTCTTCGCCGTCCTCTTCGTCTTCGTCCTCGTACTCTTCCTCGTCTTCCTCGTCTTCCTCTTCGTCCTCGAGGTCTTCCTCATCCTCGTCTTCGTAGTCTTCGACGCCGAAGTCCTCGCCGTCCCAGCGACCCTCGCCGTCGACCACGAAGGTCAGCGCCATCGCTGCCGGGTTGGTGCCGACGCGGACCAGCCAGCCGCCGAACACACGGGCGCGCTCGGTGACCAGGTTGGCGTCGGAACCGACGTTGCCCAGCTTTTCCCATTCCAGGTTGAAGGATGCTTCGGTCATTGCGGAGTCTCCTGAAGGTGTTGGGTGGTTCAGCCGGGCAAGCCCGGCCCTACGGGTTGGATGGTCGGGTTGCCGGCCCGCGGCCGGCACTACCGGGAACGTGTCAGGCTTTGCGTGGGCGGACCTGGATGTGCACTTCGGCCAGCTGCTCGTCCGGGATCGGCGACGGGGCACCGGTCATCAGGCACTGGGCGCTGGTGGTTTTCGGGAACGGGATGACGTCACGGATCGATTCGGTGCCGGCCATCAGCGCGGCAATACGGTCGATACCGAAGGCGATGCCGCCGTGCGGCGGCGCGCCGTAGCGCAGCGCGTCCAGCAGGAAGCCGAACTTGGCCTCGGCCTCTTCCGCACCGATGCCCAGCAGTTCGAACACCGCGCTCTGCATGTCCGGGCGGTGGATACGGATCGAACCGCCGCCGATTTCATTGCCGTTGAGCACCATGTCGTAGCCACGCGAGACAGCGGTTTTCGCGTTTGCACGCAGATCGGCGATGTCGTCCACGGCCGGGGCAGTGAAGGGGTGATGCAGGGCGACGTAGCGCTGGGCTTCGTCGTCGAATTCGAACATCGGGAAGTCGGTCACCCACAGCGGGGCCCAGCCCTCGGCGACCAGACCGAAGTCCTTGCCGGCCTTCAGGCGCAGTGCGCCCATGAAGTCGGACACCTTGTTGTAGCCGCCGGCACCGAAGAACACGATGTCGCCGTTGCCGGCACCAACGTGGGCAACCAGCGCGGCGAAGGCGTCTTCGCTGAAGAACTTGGCGATCGGCGAGCTGACTTCACCATTTTCAGCGATCTTGATGTACGCCAGGCCCTTGGCCCCGTACTTGGCGGCGTGGGCAGCGTATTCGTCAATCTGCTTGCGCGACAGGCTGGCACCACCGGGGATGCGCAGTGCCGCCACGCGGCCGTCCGGATCAGCCGCAGCCGCAGTGAACACCGGAAACTCGCTGCCCTTGACCAGCTCAGCCACGTCCACCAGTTCCAGCGCAATGCGCAGGTCCGGCTTGTCCGAACCATAACGGCGCATCGCCTCGGCCCAGGTCATGCGCGGGAAGCTGGCGGCCAGATCCACATCCACCACTTCCTTGAAGATGGCGCGGATCATGCTTTCCACGAAGTCCTGCACGTCGCGCTCGCGCACGAAGGCGAACTCCATGTCCAGCTGGGTGAACTCCAGCTGGCGGTCGGCGCGCAGGGCTTCGTCGCGGAAGCAACGCGCGATCTGGTAGTAACGATCGAACCCGGCCACCATCAGGATCTGCTTGAACAGCTGCGGGCTCTGCGGCAGGGCGTAGAACTCGCCCGGGTGCATGCGCGCCGGCACCAGGAAGTCGCGCGCGCCTTCCGGGGTGGCCTTGGTCAGGATCGGGGTTTCGATGTCCTGGAAGCCTTCGCCATCCAGGTGACGACGCAGTGCCTGCACCAGTTTGATGCGGGTGCGCTGCATGCGCTGCATTTCCGGGCGGCGCAGGTCGAGGTAGCGGTACTTCAGGCGGGTTTCCTCGCCCGGGTTTTCATGTGCATGGAACGGAAGCGGCTCGGCCTTGTTCAGCACGGTGATGCGGGTGGCGACGATTTCCACCTGGCCGCTGCGGATCTTGTCGTTTACGGCATGGCGCTTGCGCACCACGCCTTCCACCTGCAGTACGTCCTCGTAGCCCAGGCTGGCGGCAACCTTGAACACCTCTGCGTTTTCCGGTTCCACGGTCACCTGCACGATGCCTTCATGATCGCGCAGATCGATGAAGCACACGCCGCCCAGGTTACGGGCAACGTCGGTCCAGCCGGCGAGGGTGACAGTCTGGCCAATCAGGGTCTCGTCGACCAGGCCGCAGAAGTGGGTACGCATGGGGGTAAAAGCTCCGCAGGAGATTGCCGGGCCTGTTGGCACCGGTCAGCCCGTTATTCTGCGGCCAGCGCCCCGGCCGGGGCAAATCCTGAACGGTGCACCGGCTTACACGCCCCCTTAATAGGGGCCGGACCATAGTCCGCGCACCACTGACCGCAAGGGGAAAGCGTCATGAAACGTTGTCTCGTGGTCTGTTTCACCGTCATTCTGGCCTGCGCCACCCCGGCCCTGCAGGCCCAGGTCAACACCCGGGCCTACGCCCCGGAGAACCTGCGGACCTTGTCTGTCAACGACCAGCAGCGGGTCATTTCCCAGGAGTACGCCGAACAATCGGGCGGCCGCCGCATTCCAGACGACCAGATGCGCTTCTATCTGGACCAGGTGAACCGCTCCAACTGGGGCTTTTCCCGCATCAAACAGGACATCGCCACCTCGCTGCGCGGAAACGGCGGCTGGAACGGCGGGGGCGGAGGCTGGCCCGGCACCAACCCCGGCCACACCAGCGTGGTCCGCTGCGAGAGCAACGACAACCGCCAACGCAGCTGCCCCACCGGCTGGTCCAGCGCCCGGCTGAGCCGGCAGTTGTCCAACACCGCCTGCATTGAAGGCCGCAACTGGGGCTCGCGCAATGGTTCGGTCTGGGTCAGCGGCGGCTGCCGGGCCGAGTTCGTGCAGGGCCGCGGCGGCTGGGGTGGCGGTGGCGGTGGCAGCAACTACAGCGTCACCTGCAGCAGCACCGGCAACCGCACCCAGACCTGCGCCTGGGACGGCCGCCAGGGCCGCCCGGTACTGATCGAGCAGTTGTCCGGCAGCCCCTGCGTGCAGGGCCGCAGCTGGGGCTATCGCGGCAGCAGCCTCTGGGTCAGCAACGGCTGCCGGGCGCGCTTCGGGGTGCGATGACGGCCCCCGCCCGACCAACGGTCGGGCGCTACCGGATGGCGGGACATTGCACGGGTAGGTGCCGACCGTTGGTCGGCACGCCTTAGCCGCCCCAGGGGGCCGGTGGCAGCGCCACCGGCTTGCTGAGATCGAACACCACCTGGAAGCGGCGGCCATCCGGGCGGGTCAACTCGTAGACGAAGCGTTCGTCCGGTTCGATCTCCATGGCCCAGGTGTTGGTGGTGGAAACCGCCATGTCGGCCTTGCGGAACATCGCCACCGAATCGGCATCCACCGGGAACGTCTGGCGTTGCGCGGTACCGGGCGGTTTGCTGTCGCCGCCGTACAGCGTCACCGCATCCGGGCTGCCATCTTCATGCCGGTGATCGTGCTTCAAACGCATTCCGTTGTCAGTGCGGGTCAGCACCCAGGTGCGCGAGTGGTCGTCCCCCACATGGAACGGAATGCGCAGCTCGTGCGCCGAATTTTCACAACCGCGCACATGCATGACCAGGCGCTTGCCGTCGAACGGATCGGGCACCTCCGTCTTCGGCTCATTCACGGCGACGTGCCCTTCAAATGCCTCACCGCAATGCGCCGCCACTGCCGCCATGAAGGCGTCGGCCGGTGCCTGCGACACATCGTGCGCCACGCTGTCGCGCTGGCCGTTGCACGCCGCCAGCAGCAGCGCACCCGTCAACGGAAAAAGTTTGATGACATTCATGCCAACACCCTAGCCCGCAGCGCTGTACAGCGCAAATGCATCGCCGCAACTGACAACGCGCTGCCACCAGAGCTTCATCTCACCTGTGTTATGGTCCCTGTCGTGACCGGTTCGCCTTCCCCACGAAGGTCGCACGCGTGTTGCGGCTGACCGCCCTGCTCACAGGCGTAGCGTTGCTCCTGACGGGCAGCGGGCTTCTGGGTACCCTGCTGGCGGTGAGCGGAGCCCAGGCTGGCTTTGGTGCCGGCACGCTGGGTCTGGTGATGTCCGGCTATTTCGCCGGTTTTTTCCTGGGCACCTTCGTCGCTCCTTCGCTCATTGGCCGCATTGGCCATATCCGCGCGTTCGCCTTCTTCGCCGCCCTCGCCGCCATTGCGGTGCTGCTGCACCCGCTATGGGTGAATGCCTGGGCGTGGGGCGTGTTGCGTGTCATCACCGGCATCGCATTGGTGGGCCTGTACACGGTGATCGAAAGCTGGCTCAACGCCGAGCCCGACCCGCAACAGCGCGGCCGTGCATTCTCGCTGTATATGGTGGTCAACCTGTCGGCACTGGCGCTGGGACAGATCCTGCTGATGCTCGGCAACGCCGCGGCAACGCCGATGTTCATGCTGATTGCGATGCTGGTCTGCGCAGCCATGCTGCCGGTCACCGCGACCCGGCTGCGGCAACCGGAAGTGCCGTCGGTGCCGCGCCTCAAACTCAGCCGCCTGTATGCCATGGCCCCGGTGGCCAGCGTCGCCGCAGCGCTGTCGGGACTGGCCATGGGTGCATTCTGGGGCCTGCTGCCGGTGTACGCCGGGCAGGTCGGGCTGGACGAGGACGGCGTGGCCCGCTTCATGCTCACCGCCATTGCCGGCGGTGCATTGCTGCAGTGGCCGCTGGGGCGGATCAGCGACGGCCATGACCGTCGCACCGGGCTGGTCGCGCTGAGCCTGGTAGCCGCAGGCTTGGCGGCGGTGATGTCGCTGCCGATGATTCAGCTGCAGACCCACCTGCTGTTCGGGCTGATCTTCGTGTACGGCGGGCTGGCGTTTTCGCTGTATCCGTTCGCGGTAGCGCACATGCTCGACTACCTGCCGCGCGAGGACCTGCTGTCCGGCTGCTCCAGCCTGCTGCTGGTGCACGGCGTGGGTGCTGCACTGGGCCCGGCCATCGCAGGCATTGCCATGCAGCGGTTCGGGCCAGCCGCATTGCCGCTGTACTTCGCGGTGACGCTGATGCTGCTGGCGTTGTTCGCCACCGCGCGCCTGCTCAGCTTCTCCCGCCTGCGCACCCACCCGGTACTGTTCCGCCCGATGCTGCGCACCACGCCGGCCGCGCTGGAACTGATGCCGGAAACCGACGCCGAACCTGCGCCTGACACCCCATCTTCATTCAACTCCAATAAGGAAGTGCATTGACTGTATCCACACCCGCCTCCCCTACCCTTACCCGCAGTACCCCGGCCACCTCGGCCCCGCAACTGATTCTGGCCACCGATCTGGATGGCACTTTTCTCGCCGGCGACGCGGCCGCGCGCCACCGCCTGTACCGGCTGGTTGACCAGCACCCGGACATCGCGCTGATCTTCATCACCGGCCGTGGCCTGGAAGCGGTGATGCCACTGCTCTCCGATCCCGCCATTCCCCGCCCCGATTACGTGGTCTGCGACGTTGGCGCGACCGTGGTCGATGGCCGCACCCTGCAGCCCCTGCAACCCTTGCAGTCGATGATCGACGCCCACTGGCCCGGCGAACAGGTGGTGGCCGCCGCGATGCGCCCGTTCACCGCGCTGCAGCGCCAGGACGTACCGCAGGAACGGCGCTGTTCGTATTTCTGCGACCCGGCAACGCTCGCTCCGTTGCGTAGCCAGGTCCAGGCCGCCGCGCAGGCGCTGGGCTGCGATGTGCTGTACTCGGCCGACCGCTACCTGGACATCCTGCCGCCGGACACCGACAAGGGCCGCACCCTGGCCGCGCTGGCGCGCCTGCTGAACCTGCCGCGCGAGCGCATCCTGGTGGCCGGCGACACGCTCAACGACCTGTCCATGTACACCGCCGGTTTCCGCGGCGTGTGCGTGGGCGACTCCGAGCCGGCACTGACCGAGGCCACCGCTGCGCTGGACACCACCTACCACGCCACCGCCCCGGGCTGCGGCGGCATTCTCGAAGCCATCGAGCACTTCGGATTACTGGCGGCCGATGATGCCTTCCTGAAGCCGCCCGCCACCGCCCGCGCCGAAGGGGCGGATCTGGTGATGGTCTATCACCGCATGCCGTTCGACGAGGTCATGGAGGGCGACACCCTGGTGCAGCGTCCGCCGCGTTCGCCCAACGGCATCATCCCCTCGCTGCTGAGCTTCTTTGAAGGTGGCCAGAAGGGGTCCTGGGTGGCCTGGGGCATCGACGATCCGAAGCGCGGCCCGTTCCAGACCCACGTCACCGTTGATGCCGAACGCTACCCCACGCTCACTGCAGCACGCGTTCCGTTGACCCGCCAGGAAGTGGACATTTTCTACAAGCGTTTCTCCAAGGAAGCGTTCTGGCCGATGCTGCATGTTTTCTGGGAGCGCGCGCGGTTCCGCGAGGACGACTGGCAGGTGTTCCTGAAGGTCAACCGGCGCTTTGCGGAAGCGACCGCTGCCGAAGCGGCGCATGGGGCCACCGTCTGGATTCACGACTACAACCTGTGGATGGTGCCAGCCACATTGCGCGAGCTGCGCCCGGACCTGAAAATCGCCTTCTTCCACCACACCTACTTCCCGTCGGCCGACGTGTTCAACGTGGTGCCGTGGCGACGCGAGATCATCGGCAGCCTGTTGAGCTGCGACTACATCGGGTTCCACATTCCGCGCCAGGTGGAGAACTTCGTTGATGTGGTACGTGGGGCGATGCCGGCCGAGCGGCTGGCCTGGGAAAGCTGTGCGCCGCGCTTCCTCACCTACGGTTGTGCGGTCGGCCTGGACACCATGACCACCCGCCTGCGGGTGGGCGACCGCGAGGTCGCGCTGGGCGCGCACCCGGTCGGCACCGACCTGCGCCGCATCCACAACGTCCTGGCCCGGCCCGCAGTACGCAATGACATCTTCAAGCTGCGTCGTGAGATCGGCGCTCGCAAGCTGGTGCTGTCGGTGGAACGACTGGATTACACCAAGGGCACGCTGGCCAAACTCGAAGCATTCGAGCGTCTGCTGGAGCAGCATCCGGACCGGCAGGGCAAGGTGACCCTGCTGATGGTGTGCGTGCCCGCCGCGCGTGAAATGACCGTCTACCGCACCCTGCAGAACCAGATCGAGCAGGCAGTCGGGCGCATCAACGGGCGCTTCTCGCGGCTGGACTGGACGCCGGTGCGCTTCTTTGCCCAGGCGTTGCCGTTTGAGGACGTGGTGGCGCATTACGCGGCGGCGCAGGTGATGTGGATCACGCCGCTACGCGATGGGCTGAACCTGGTCGCCAAGGAGTTCGTGGCCACGCACGGCATTGAGGGCAGCAACGGCGTGCTGGTGCTGAGCGAGTTCGCGGGTGCGGCCGCGGAGTTGAAGGGCGCAGTGCTGACCAATCCGCATGACCCCGCCGACCTGACCGCCGGATTGCTGCAGGCGTTGTCGATGCCGGAGGAGGAAGCCGGCGATCGCATGCGCCAGTTGTTCGGCAGCGTGGAGTATTACGATGTGGACCGCTGGGGGCGTGAGTTTCTGGACGCGGTGCGGGGTGCGGACGGCAGTTGACGCCACGGCGCGGTATCCGGCGTCGGCCGGCACCGCCGCGGACACGCGTGGCGGGTGTACGTGCACAGGATCATGGCTTTGACACGCATGGCGGTCTACGGGTGCACGATCATGGCTTTGACACGCGTGGCGGGTGTACGGGTGCAGGATCATGGCTTTGACACGCATGGCGGGTGTACGGGTGCAGGATCATGGCTTTGACACGCATGGCGTGTCACTACGACCCTTGGTCGCCCGGGTTGGGGGTCGGCCGGTTCTGGTGGGTCGGGCGACCTGTAGGGACACGCCATGCGTGTCCCTGCGGTGCCGGAATCAGGCTCCGCCGATCAATCGCTCGGCAATGACGGCCGCCTGCCGCAGTACATCGTTGCGGCCGGCGTCGTCCACCGTCGCCCCCTGCAGATACGTGGTCAGCACCCACGGCGTGCCGCCGGCCAGCGGCCAAAGAATCGCAATGTCGTTGGTGGTGTCCTCGCCGTTGCTGCCGGTCTTGTCACCGACCCGCCAGGCCTTCGACAGCCCTGCGCGCAACCGCGCATCCCCGGTTTCGTTGTCGATCAGCCAGTCTGCCAGCTGCAGTCTCGACGCCGGCTTGAGTACATCACCCAGCACGAAGCGCTGCAGACTGGCGGCCATGGCCGCCGGGCTGGTGGTATCGCGCGGATCGCCGGGCGCGAACGCATTCATTGCCGGCTCCAGCCGGTCGTTGCGGGTCACCGCATCGCCATTGGCACGCAGGAACGCGGTCACGCCGGCCGGTCCGCCCACCGTGCCCAGCAGCAGATTGGCGGCGGGGTTGTCACTGGTCACCATCGTGGCGCGGCACAGATCGCGCACGGTCAGGTCCTTGCCGAGGTGCCGCTTGGTCACCGGCGCGTGTGACAGCATGTCCTGCGCGCGCACCGGAAGGCGGTGGTCCAGTGACAGCGCACCGCGGTCGGCGTGGTGCAACACGGTGGCCGCCAGCACGAACTTGAACGTGCTGCACATCGGGAACCGTTCGTCCTGGCGATGGCCGATGCGCTTGCCGCTTGCGGTATTGAGCAGGGTGACGCCGAGGCGTCCCCCGCTGGCTTTTTCCAGCGCCGCGAAGTCAGCCGCCTGGGCTTTCGGGCCTGCGGCTGTCGGCGGCGCTTTGGCCAAGGCCTTGCCGGCGACGGTGGCTGCCATGGCGGCGGCGGTGAACTGCAGGAACTGGCGGCGGGCAAGCATCTGGGGTCTCCTTGGCTGGGTCGGGTTGCCGGCAAGCGGCCGGAAACCCACTATCCCCACTCCGACTGATGGCAACCAGCGCGAAATTTCGAGGGAAGCCATAAGATTTATTGATGCATCAGGGCAAAGGTTACCATTTGCCATCAACCTGGCTCACGACTGCCCATGCTCCGCCCTCAGCTCCCGCTCAACGCCCTGCGTGCATTCGAAGCCGCTGCCCGCCACCAGAACTTCACCCGGGCGGCGTTGGAGCTGTGCGTCAGCCAGGCCGCGCTGAGTCATCAGATCCGGGGCCTGGAAGATCGCCTGGGAGTGGTGCTGTTCCACCGCCTGCCCCGTGGGGTGGCACTGACCGATGAAGGCGCGCGGCTGTACCCGGTGCTCAACGAGGCGTTCGACCGCATCACCAGCGGGCTCGGCGGCGTTGCCGGCGGGCGTTATCGCGAGGTGCTGAGCGTGGGCGTGGTCGGCACGTTCGCCACCGGCTGGCTGCTGCCGCGGCTGGCCGAATTCAACGCGCGCCACCCGGACATCGAACTACGCCTGCAGACGCACAACAACCGGATCGATCTGGCCGGCGAAGGACTGGATCTGGCCATCCGTTTCGGCGACGGCGACTGGCAGGGACAGATCTGCACGCCGGTGCTGGATGCGCTGTCTGCACCGGTGTGTGCGCCCGCGCTGGCCCGGGGACTGCGCGATCCGCGCGATCTGATGCAGGTGTCGTTGCTGCGCTCCTACCGTGCCGACGAATGGCCGCGCTGGCTGCAGGCCGCCGGCGCGCCCCCGGTCGAGGCGCGCGGGCCGGTCTTTGATTCGTCGCTGACCCTGGCCGCGGCGGCAGCGGGCGGTGCCGGGGTGGCGCTGCTGCCGTTGAGGATGTTCGAGCAGGATCTGGCGGAGGGGCGGTTGGTGCAGCCGTTCGGGCAGACCGTGGAGCTGGGGCGGTACTGGTTGACGCGGTTGCGCTCGCGCGCGGAAACCGAGGCGGCGCGGCGGTTCCGGGAGTGGTTGGAAGGATGATTGCAGGACACGCATGGCGTGTCCCTACAGGTCGCGCGACCAAACAGCACCGGGCGACCCCCATTCCGTGCGACCAAGGATCGTAGTGACACGCCATGCGTGTCAAAGCCATGATCCTGTGCACGTACACCCGCCATGCGTGTCCAAGGGTCAGGCCATCAACTCCATCCACGCGGCTTCGGCCTTCTCCAACTGCTGCGCGGTCGCTTCGCGGTCGCGGCCGAGCACCGTCATCCGGGTGGCGTCGGCGTAGATGGCCGGATCGGCCAACTGACGATCCAGTTCGGCCAGCTTGCCTTCCAGCTCGTTGACCTTGGCTTCTGCTGCGGCCAGCTTGACCGGATTGCCGGCCTTGCGCGCCGGCATGGGCGGGGTCGGCGGCACCGGATCGGGCGCGGCAGCCGCCATCTTCTGCTTGGTGCCCTGGGCGGCCGGGCGCGAACGCAGCCACGCTGCGTACTCGTCCAGGTCGCCGTCGAACGGCTCAACCACGCCATCGGCCACGCGCCAGAAGGTGTCGCACACCAGGCCGATCAGATGCCGGTCGTGCGAGACCATCACAATCGCGCCTTCAAAGGTGGACAGCGCCTCGGCCAGCGCTTCACGCATTTCCAGATCCAGGTGGTTGGTCGGTTCGTCGAGCAGCAGCACGTTGGGCTGCTGCCAGGCAATCATCGCCAGTGCCAGTCGTGCGCGCTCGCCACCGGAGAAGCCATCCACCGACTCAAACGCACGATCACCTGCGAAGTTCCACTTGCCGAGGAAATCGCGGAACGACTGGTTGTTGCCGTCCGGCGAGATCTCGCGGAAATGGTCCATCGGCGACTGCCCTTCGTGCAGCGACTCCACCGTGTGCTGGGCGAAGTAGCCGATGCGCAGGTCCGGGTGTGCGGCGCGCTCGCCGGCCACCGGGGCCAGTTCGCCGACCAGGGTCTTGACCAGCGTGGTCTTACCCGCACCGTTAGGGCCAAGCAGTCCGATGCGCTGGCCGGCCTCCAGGCCGAAACCCACGTTGTGCAGAATCACCGCATCGGAGCCGTAACCAGCTTCCACGTCGTTCAGCCGGATCAGCGAGAAAGGCAGCTTGGTCGGCGGCGCGAACTCAATGCGGAACTCGCGCTCCATGCGCACCGCCTCGGTGCCGGTCAGCTTGGCCAACCGCTTCATCCGGCTCTGCGCCTGCGTGGCCTTGCTGGCCAGCGCCTTGAAGCGGTCGATGAAGCTCTGCAGGTGGGCGCGCTCGGCCTGTTCCTTCTCGTGGGCGATCTGCTGCTGGCGCAGCTGCTCGGCGCGCTGGCGCTCGAAATCGGTGTAGCCGCCGGTGTACAGCTTGGCCCCGCCGCCGTGCAGGTGCAGGGTATGGGTGGCCACGTTGTCGAGGAACTCGCGGTCATGCGAGATCAGCAGCAGGGTGCCCGGGTACTTCAGCAGCCACTGTTCCAGCCAGAACACCGCATCCAGATCCAGGTGGTTGGTTGGTTCGTCGAGCAGCAGCAGGTCGCTGGGCATCATCAGTGCGCGTGCCAGGTTCAGGCGCGCCCGCCAGCCGCCGGAGAACTCGCCCACGGCACGGGTGTGGGTGTCGGACGGGAAGCCCAGGCCGTGCAGCAGCTTGCCGGCACGCGCTTCGGCGTCGTAGGCACCCACTTCGGCCATCTTCTGGTGCGCGTTGGCCACCGCCTCCCAGTCTTCGCGCGCGGTCGCCTCCGCCTCTTCGCGCAGCACCGCGGCCACGTCGGTGTCGCCTTCCAGCACGAACGAAAGCGCCGGGTCTGGCAGCGCCGGGGTTTCCTGGGCCACGCTGGCAATGCGGATCTTGCCGGGCAGATCGACGTCGCCCTTGTCGGCTTCCAGCTCGCCCTGCACGGCCGCGAACAGGCTGGACTTGCCAGCCCCGTTGCGGCCCACCACGCCCACGCGGTAGCCCGCATGCAGGGTCAGGTCGACGTTGGACAACAGCAGCCGCTCGCCGCGGCGCAAGGCGAAGTTACGAAGGGAGATCATCGAGGGGGTCCATATAACGGAATGGAATGTGCTGGTAAGCACCTTTCCTGCGACGCAATTCTAGCGTTAACGAATACTTGACGCGTCCCGGTCTGCGCGCGGCGGTGTCGTTCTCTCCCACGGAACCGTCCGCGCCCGCACCGGGAACCCATTCAGCTACGTTAATGGCCCGTATTCAATGAACCGCAAGACCACGCTCGCCGCCGCCGTTGCCGTTGTCCTCGGCGCTTCCGCCCTCTCTGCCAGCGCCCAGACCGCGCCGGCCGCCTCCCCCAGCACGCTGGACACCGTCATCGTCACGGGTACCCGCGTCGCCGACCGTACGGTGGCCGAGTCGCAGTCACCGATCGACATCATCACCCCCGAGGCACTGCAGGCCACCGGTACCACCGAACTGGCCACCGCCCTCGCCCGCGCCCTGCCGTCGCTGAACTTCCCGCGCCCGGCCTTGACTGACGGCACCAGCGGCATCCGCCCGGCGCAGCTGCGCGGGTTGTCCCCGGACCAGGTGCTGGTGCTGGTCAACGGCAAGCGCCGCCACACCTCGGCGCAGATCAACGTCAACGGCAGCATCGGCCGCGGCTCGTCGGCGGTGGATATCAACGCGATTCCGATTGCCGCCATCGAGCGCGTGGAAGTCCTGCGTGACGGCGCGTCGGCCCAGTACGGCTCGGACGCGATCGCCGGGGTGATCAACATCGTGCTGAAGGGGTCGGACAGCGGCGGCAGCCTGGCCCTGGACGCGGGCCAGTACTCGGCTGGCGACGGCAACCGCTACCAGCTCTCCGGCGACGCCGGGGTCGGCTTTGCCGACGGCCGCGGCAAGCTGCATGTGGCCGGGCAGATCCTGCAGCAGGACGAAAGCAACCGCGCCGGGCCATACCAGGGCACGACGCCGAACACGGGCAACTTCCCGGACATCGGCCAGACCACCTTCGTGGTCGGCGACCCGCAGGTAGACGCCACGGCAGCTTCGGCCAACGCCAGCTTCCAGTTCAGCGACCACCTCTCGGCCTACGCCACGGTACTGGCCAGCAACCGCGACATCACCTCGTTCGCGTTTTACCGTTCGCGCAACAACAGCGGCCAGGGCGGACTGCTGGCGCAGACCTACCCGGACGGCTTCGTGCCGCAGATCAACCAGTACTCCAAGGACCGCTCGGTGGTGGCGGGGCTGAAGGGCAGCACCGAAAGCGGCTGGACCTGGGATGTGAGCTACAACCATGGTGAGAACACCATCGATTTCCACACCCGCAACACGATCAACTATGCACTGGGGGTCAACAGCCCACGCTCGTTCTATGCCGGTGAGCTGAAGTACGCGCAGGACATCGGCAACGTGGACATCACCAAAACCCTGGACTGGGGCCTGGCCTACCCGGTGACCCTGTCGTTCGGCGGTGAGTATCGTCGCGAAAACTGGGAACAGGGCGCAGGCGAACCCAATTCGTACACCGGCAGCGGTGCGCAGGGCTTTGGTGGCTTCACCCCGCTCAACGCGGTGGACGCCGACCGCCACAACTACGCGGTGTATGCGGGGCTGGAAGCGGACTTCACCGACAAGTTCTCGGCCGGTGCGACCGGCCGCTATGAAGACTATTCCGATTTCGGCGACAAGTTCTCGGGCAAGCTGTCGGCACGCTATGCGTTCACCGACAAAGTGGCGCTGCGCGCGACGGCGTCGAGCGGCTTCCGTGCACCATCGTTGGCCCAGCAGAGCTACCAGGCCGTGACCAGCACGATCGTCAACGGGGTATTCGTCGAGCGCGGCACGTTCCCGACCACCAGCGCGGCGGCGCAGGCGCTGGGGGCGAGCCCGCTGAAGGCGGAAAGCTCGACCTCGTACAGCCTGGGCCTGGTGCTGCAGCCGGTGGACCGGTTGTACCTGACGGTGGATGCGTACCAGATCGACATCGACGACCGCATCATTCTGTCGACCAACATCACCACCAACGCCGCAACCAACAGTCTGCTGGCGGGTCTGGGGCTGCCGGGCGTGACAGCGTTCTCGTACTTCACCAACGGGGTGGACACGCGGACACGCGGTGTCGATGCGGTGGCGAGCTACACGGTGCCGTTCAGTGCGAGCTCGCTGGAGCTGACGGCGGCGTACAGCTACAACGACACCGAGGTGAAGAAGTACATCGCCTCGCCAGCGGTGTTCGGCACGCTGGGGCTGACCCAGTCGCTGATCGGGCGTGACGAGGTGGGTCGCATTGAAGACAGCTACCCGCGCGACAAGACGATTCTAAGCGGCACGTGGCGTTCGGACCACTGGGACCTGAGTCTGGCAGCGACGCGCTACGGTGAGTTCACGGTACGCAATTCCGCCACGCCCACGCGCGACCAGACGTACGGCGACTCATGGGTGCTGGATGCCTCGGTGAGCTACAAGCCGAGCAAGAACTGGGTACTGACCCTGGGCGCGGACAACATTCTGGACGAGTACCCGGACCGCACGGTGGACCTGCAGAACTCCACCTGGGGCATGCTGCCGTACAGCAACTACTCGCCGTACGGCTTCAACGGTGCCTATGTGTACGGGCGCATCACCTACAAGTGGTGATGCGCCGACGCGCGTCGGCATCGCCTGGTCGCATGCAATCGGCTCGCCTGATTGCGCGCGATCCGTAGAGCCGGGCTTGCCCGGCTGCTGTCGGTTTCTGGCGAACAGCCGGCGCGCACGGGATCCTTGGCCTGGCGGCTCGGGGTGGGCGTTCCGGGGGACGCTGCAAGTACGTCCATGTAAGCTCAATCGCCGCATCCATGCGGCTCATGCCCCCTCCAGCCCACCCCGACCCGCCACGACAAAGGGTCGGTGGCCACCGAAAATCAAAACCAATGCATCGCCTGTCGGTGGACATGCCCTGTCAATGCACTGGCCTGCTCTGGTGGGATCGGTCGAAAGACGATCGCCGTGAAACCACCAACACGCTTTGACGCATGAACCCCGGATCGAAACGCGCCCCAATGACGCACACGACCCGCACTCCGACACACCCCTCGGCGTAAACCTCCACGCACGTCACACTTCGAAACATCGACCTCCGGTTGATTCGGACACCGCGCCCGGACACCCACGTCCCGCGCACCAGACCTCTCGCCTGCCAGATGCGCAGGCAAGAGTGGAAGATGACCTGCGCCGCCAGTTCAAGTCGGTAGTGACGCAGGGGCAGTATTCGCCCTCCGAAGCCATTCGCCTGTTCATGCGGCGCATTGTCAGGATTCGCCACGCGACCGAACCGCTGGCAGTAAACAAAGCCATCAGAAAGGCCGCCGACGACGTAGCCAATGAACTGCGTAGCGACGCGCCATGCGCGTCCCCATGCCCCCCACCCCGTGCAACTGCCACTGGAGGCCGCCATTACCGCCGGCCAGATGCAGACGACCCTGAGACGTCACCACGTGTCGCGCCTGACCTCGCCTGACCCGCATCCCGCCATGATCCGCGCATGCATCACGGAGTTGCCCCATGACGTTTCATTTCATTGACCGCTGCCCTATCAGAACGACGCGCGACACCATGCTTCGCCGCCTTATTGAGCCCGGCCCTCCCCGGCGCGCACTCCAGAACATCCCGCTCCTCGCTCCTCGCGTCATGATGATCTTCGCGGACGGGGAAGATCAGATCTTTCCATAGGGGATTCCGATGACCAATCCGACGAATCCCCACGTTCCGGTGGAAACTCCGCAACAGCCGTCCAGCGCGCGGCCACTGAGCGGCATCTCGCAGCGGCTGCACCAGCAGGCGATCGACGGCGTCCATCGGCTGGACGCGAGTCTGGGCCGGGAACCGGATGCGGCGAGCGAGCGGATGGCGGCCAGCCTCGCGCATCTGGCGCGGGCCACCGGATTCAGCCAGATCGATCACGTTCTGCTGGGTCGACCCACCGATGTGACACCAGAATCGCAGAACGTGTTCATCGTGCAGGGGATGCTGGGTGATGCGTCGCACCGTCGTGCGTACATGAGTGTACCCGGGGCGCTGCGTGAGCCAGCAGAAGCCTCGCTGCAGAAGCTGGAGGGGCTGGACGCGACGCTGGCGGCGGAGCAGGAGGCGCGCGAGATGGGAATCGAAGTGGTTCGGCGGCGGGTGTGAGAGATGGGTGAGGAGCAAGTACCGCTGTTGATCTTCCGTGGCCGCCGACCATGTAAAGGGGGGCCGGCGGGTGGGGGGTACGGGACCGTCAAAAACACGGATGTTTTTGACGAGCCCCCATGGATGGGTTAACGGCGTGTCCCGTACCCCCCACCCGTCGGCCCCAAGCACGTAGGCCGGCAGTCGAGGGTTGTTCGCCAGGAGCCAAGAGCAGCCGGGCAAGCCCGGCTCTACGTGTCCACACCACGTGCCATCCCCAAGTCGCAGCGCAATGCACATGTTCCGAATTTGCCGGATGGGGCCGCATCGGTGAAAATCGGGGTATCCCCCCTTTCTGCGAGTCCCGATGCACCATGATGCCGACCTGATCAACATCGTTGCCGTTGGCCTGGGGCTCGCCTTCATCTTCGGCGCGCTGGCCAACAAGCTGCGGTTGTCTCCACTGGTCGGTTATCTGGTTGCGGGCATCTGTGTTGGGCCGTTCACCCCGGGCTTTGTCGCCGACCAGGCGCTGGCCAACCAGCTCGCCGAGCTGGGCGTGATGCTGCTGATGTTCGGGGTAGGCCTGCACTTCTCGCTGAAAGACCTGATGGCAGTGAAAGCCATCGCCATTCCCGGTGCCATCGGCCAGATCCTCGTCGCCACCCTGCTCGGCTGGGGCCTGTCCTGGTTGATGGGCTGGGAGACCCTGCACGGCATCGTCTTCGGCTTCTCGCTGGCCACCGCCAGTACCGTGGTGCTGCTGCGCGCGATGGAAGAACGCCGCCTGCTGGAAACCCAGCGCGGCAAGATCGCGGTCGGCTGGCTGATCGTCGAAGACCTGGCCTGTGTGCTGGCGCTGGTGATGATGCCGGTCCTGGCCGGCGTGTTCGGCCCGGATGCCGCCAACCAGACCCACACCGTCGGCAGCGTGCTGGCCAGCATCGGCTGGACCTTCGTGCAGCTGGGCATGTTCGTCGCCGTGATGCTGGTGGTTGGTCGCCGGGTCATTCCGTGGATACTGGAGCGTATTGCCGGAACCGGCTCGCGCGAGCTGTTCACCCTGTCGGTGCTGGCCATCGCGCTGGGCGTCGCATTCGGTTCGGCGATGCTGTTCGGCGTCTCCTTCGCCCTGGGCGCGTTCTTCGCCGGCATGCTGCTCAATGAATCCGAACTCAGCCACAAGGCCGCAAATGACTCGTTGCCGCTACGCGACGCATTCGCGGTGCTGTTCTTCGTCTCGGTCGGCATGCTGTTCAATCCCGCCATCCTGATCGAACACCCGTGGCAGGTGCTGGCCACCGCCACCATCATCATGTTCGGCAAGTCGGCCGCGGCGTTCTTCATCGTGCGCGCGTTCGGCCATCCCAACGGCACCGCACTGACCATCTCGGCCAGCCTGGCGCAGATCGGCGAGTTCGCCTTCATCATTGCCGGTCTGGGCGTCAGCCTGCAGATCCTGCCGCCCACCGGTCAGGCGCTGGTGCTGGCCGGCGCGCTGATCTCCATCATGCTCAACCCGGTGGTGTTCGGCCTGCTGGATCGCTGGCTGGCCAAGCACCAGGAGACCATGCCCCAGGCCGTGGAAACCGAATTGCCGCCGGGACCCTCGCTGGATCTGCACGACCACGCCATCGTGATCGGCTATGGCCGGGTGGGCAGCGCGCTGGCCCAGGTGCTGCGCGACCGTGGGGTACCGGTTCTGGTCATTGACGACAATAAGGAACACGTGGCCGAAGCGCACGCCGCCGGCCTGCCCGGCATCCGCGGCAGTGCCGCTTCCGACAAGGTATTGGCCGAAGCCCACCCGGAACGCGCCAAGATCGCCGTGCTGGCAATTCCCCAGCCGCTGGAAGCCGGTGAAACCCTGGCCAAGCTGCGTGCGCTCAACCCGGGGCTGACCCTGCTGGCGCGCGCGCACAGCGACGCCGAAGTGAAGCATCTGCTGGAGCACGGCGCCGATGGCACGGTGATGGCCGAGCGCGAACTGGCCTATTCGCTGGCGGAAATGGTCATGGCCACGCCGCCCTATCGCACGCTGGGCAAGCACCTGCCGGTGGTGTGACAGCGCGCGCACCGCCACACATCTGCAAGCACTCCGATGGGAACCTGCCGGACCTGACGGCATGCTGCCGCTCCACTTTCAACAAGGAGCCCAGCCATGCCACAGGAAATTGGTCATGCACGCTACGTGCAGCATCGCCATGAACACTACCTTGCCCGCCGCGCCGGTGCACAGGTCCCGCACGCGGGCGCAGGAAACCCTGTGCCGCTGCGCATCCGCAACGGGCCTGAGTGCCTTGTCGCCGCGCTGTTTTTGAGCTCGACATTGCCGCACCTGCGCATGCCCGGTGCTGGGCAGCACGTTCCCGCCCCGCCTCAACACGCACGCAATGCGGGTGCCGCGCGCGCAATTGCGCCGATCCAGCCACGCCCGGCGCATGTCGATCACCCCCCGGCCCGCGGGGTCTTCGGCGTGCACGCAGCCTCCGAGATCGGGTACACGCCGCTTGCGACAAGCCAGACGGCACGGGCGTTGAACGCCATCGGCAACACGGTCGTCGGCAGCTGCGCGGCGCAACCTGCAGAGTGCCGGAAGGCCGTGCTGGCGGGAATTGTGGGTGCTGCAGGAACGCTGGTGGCCGGCGGACTGGGCTACCTGGCCGGTCGTCAACAGGCACCCGACTGTGTGCCCTCCAGCGGGCGTCCCGCACATGCGCCCGCCCATGCGGAAGCGCTGCTGCAACTGCTGCCGGACGAGCAACGCCAGCAGGTGTGGGAGATCATCCGCGCGTGCAAAGGCGACCCCACCTGCACCGTGCCTGAAATCCATGCCGTGCTTGAACGCCTGCCCGCTTCTCTGCAGCGGGAATTGCAGCAGGAACTCCCGCAGCACCTGCAGCCACCGGCTGCACCGGAAACGGGAGGCTGGCCGCCCGGTGCGGGGGCCGCCCTGCTGCCAATGGACTGGATGGATCACCTGGCCGAACTGCTGGGCACGCAGATCAGCGCCGAAGAAGCGGCATTCGAGCTGGACGTCAAAGCCATCGCCGACGCCACTGTCGCCTCGCAGGAGGCCCCGGGCAGCATCCTGCAGCGACGCCAGGCCGCGAACAACGCACGCCTGGACGTGATTGCCGAACGCTTCGAGCGCGATGGGCGCAATGTGGAAATGCGTCCGTTCAACTTCACCTCGCGCACCCTGTACAGCCAGGATTACCAGGTGACCGGGCGTAACCTGCTGGTCACCCTCAGCGGCCCGCCTGCGGCGACCGCCGATGCGCCAGTGCGCACGCTGATGCTGCTTGCACACGGCGACGTGGCCGGGGCCGAGATTGGTTCCACCGGCAGCCTGGACAATGCTGAAGGCGTCGCGGCGTTGATGGCGGTGGCACGCCGGTTCCCGGCAGGCAGCCTGCCGCCGGGCACCCGCTTGCAGATCATGATCACCGACAAGGAAGAGACCGGCCTGCATGGTGCCAAGGCCTTTGTGGAGGAATGCCAGGGCGCAGAGGACTGCCCGGATGCGGCAGTGAACGTGGACATGCTGGAAGGCGACGGCCTGGTGCTGTCGGGTTCGGATACGCATGTGTGGTTCCGCGACGGCGACTCGCGTCCACGCGGCGCGGATGCCAGCCCGGTCAGCGAGGCCGAGCAGGCGCTGCGGCAGATGCTGGTGAGCGCAGCGGCAGACGTCGGCGTGCAGGTGCACGACAGCCGGCACTGGGCGCTGCCGTCTGACCACATTGCCTTCCAGCGTGCGCGCATTCCCGCACTGGGCTTCAGCCTCACCGATGCGCGCGATGTGGTGCTCGACCGCATCCAGCAGCATGCGCGCGACGCCTACATGCGGATAGAGGAACAGATTGACTGGGCGCAGTACGATGCCTTCGTGGAGGGCACTCTGAATGGCACCGACGCGCTGGTGCTGCAAGACCAGATCGATGCGGCTGAAAGCGCCATCGAAGCCTACCAGGGGCTGCCGATTTCCAACCGCGAACGCCGGGTGCATACCGCCGCCGACCAGTTTGATCAGATAAATGCACGCCGTTCGATGGAAGGCGTGGAGATTCTGCATCGGGCTGTCGTCGCCTGGTTGAATGCGACACCTGCAGTGACGACCACACCTCGCGAGTAGGTCGACTGCGACAACGCGGCGGTCGGCAGCCCCCGGCTGATCGCCGCGATGCCTATGCGAAGACACCCGATTCCGCACACGGAAAGGCAGTAAAACTCGGCGTTGTACACGAGCTGGTGAAATTTAGGCAGATTCTTATATTGCGTGCGTCTTCGTCGCGGCACCGTCGGGACATCCACTTCCGCCGCCAGTGAGGATGTCCCGATGCAACTTTCCCATATCGATGCCACGCGCCGCAGTCAGGCGAATTTCCAGAACCAGTTGAAGGGCATGCAACCGCAGCAGGGCCATGGCCGCCTGAACAGGTTTGGCCCGTCGCCTGAAACGCGCGGCAGCGGTCGCCAAGAGCAGTTCCGCACGCTTCTGCAGTTGCTGGCTGTCACTCATGCCGTGGGTGCGGGCCTGCCGCGCCCCGTGCCTGCGGCTGCCGCCATGGGCATGTCGGTCGGCGTTGCCGCACAGACGATGGACGGCATGCGCGAACCGCTTATGCCCAGTCACACAAGCCTTTCAGACAAGCTGCATGTATTGGGCAATGCCGCGCTCACCACCTGCCTGGTGCGGCCACGGCAGTGCCCTGAGGCGTTGAAGGCTGCCGCACTGGGGGCCGCGGCGTTCGGTATCACCGCGGCGGGTTCCGGACTCACCGGGTTCGCGCTGGGGCGCGCCACCGCTCCCGACTGCGACGCGCCGCCGCTGGTGGATCACCCGCCATCCGATGAAAGCGCCGATGCCCTCCTGCAGCAACTGCCGCTCCCGCAGCAGGATGAAGTGCTGGAGATCGTGCGCCGCTGCCGAGGCGACCGCGACTGCGCGCTGCCTGCCCTGCGCGCGATACTGGCCGAGCTGCCGCCGGACACGCAGCGCGCGGTGGCGCATCTGCTTGGCGACAGCCAGCCCAGGCTGGTTGAAGCCAGTGGCAGCGGCGGCTGGCCACCCGGTGCTGCCGCGCAGGCGCTGCCCATGGACTGGATCGACCATGCCGCCGCCCTGTTGGCCGGTCTGCATGATGCGGAGGCTGCCGAGCTGCAGCGCACGGTGGATGCGATCAGTCAGGCCACGCTGGATGCACAGCGCACTTTCGATAACGGCCGCAGCCACCGGCGCTTCGATCCCGCTTACGAGCGCCGCGTGAACCAGGCGCGCCTGGACGAAATCCGCACCCGTTTTGAGCAGCACGGACTGGGTCTGGAAGAGCACAACTTCACCTTGAACGCGGTCAGCGACATGGGCGAGCGCGGCGTGCGGCATGGACGCAATCTGTTCCTGGAACTTGTGGGCGAAGGGCCGGTGCGACGCACCCTGCTGCTGATGGCGCATGGCGATACCGGCGGTGCTTCGCTGCGGTCCAGCGGTGCGTGGTCGAACGGCTCGGGCGTGGCCGCGCTGCAGGTCATGGCGCGGCGGTTCGCCGAGCAGGGCGTGCCTGCAGGCACCCGTGTGCAGTTGCTGATCAGCGACCTGGGCCGTGAGGGCTGGGTGGGAGCCAAGGCCTTCGTCCAGCGCTGCCAGGCCGACGGCACCTGCCCGGACCTGACGGTCAACCTGGACCGGCTGGGCTGGGGTGACGCGCTGGCCATCAGCGGCACCGACCGCCACACGCTGGTCAACGAAGCGCTGGAGCATCCGGGTCAGCGCGATCCGCGTCCGGTGGCCGCGCTGGAAGCGCGCTTTGTCGAACACCTGCGCGCAGCCGCTGCAGCGCACCAACTGCCGGTAGCCGATGTTCCCGCCTGGAGCCTGGTGTCAGACCAGATTCCGCTCCAGCGCGAGGGGTTGCCGGCGGTGGGCCTGACCCAGAGCAGCCCAGCAGAAATGGACCACGGCGCCCGCTTCCTGCAGGCGCGCGAGCGCATGAACGCTGCTGCGGACGCCGTCGCGTGGGAACACTACGATGCCTATACCGGAGGACGACTGGACCCTGCCCTGCGTCTTGTCGTAAGCGAGCAGATCTCGCGGTGGCGAGCCGCACGCGCCGAGTTCGCCGCGGTGGGCATGCCGCGCGTACAGCGTGTTGCCGACACCGCGCAGGACCAACCCGGTCAGGTGAACGCGCGCGCGGCCCTGCGCGTTGCGGACGCCGCGCACCAAGCGGCACTGGCATGGTTGCGCGAGGCGGGAGTCTGACATGCGCATCGACGCTGTTACCCAATGCCGCCGCAGCGAGGGCGATTTCCACCGGCACCTCGGCGGCAAGCAGCCCTGGCAGGCCCGCGCAGGCGTTCGGGGCTTCGGTCACCGACGCCCCCTGCTGAGCGTCCGCAATGGCGCGCAGCTTTTCACGGTAGCGCTGCTGGCAAGCACCCTCGTGCCCACCGTCGAGGCACGCGCCGGACACTATGATGCCGTCCCACTACGCCCCGCCGCCACGCAGGCGGCAACGGCTGCGGCGGGCGGCTGCATCGCGCGACCGGGCGACTGCACCCGTCTGTTCACAGGTGCGGCATTGATTGCGGCCGGCAGTTATGCGGCCGGCGTGTTGACCGGCTGGAAGCTTGCCCCACCCGACGGCTGCGACAAGGTCGATGCACCGGACCTGCCGCCGGACGCGGCGGCGTTGAGCGCAGCCGCGCAAGGCAGCGAGGCCGCACAGCAACGCCGCAATGACACGCGCCCGGATGCACTGCCCGAGGTGCGCTTCCACCCCGGCGACCTCGACCCGGCGCAGGATCCCTGCGATTCGCTGTACGCCTACGTCAACAGCCGCTGGGCCAACGCCACCACCCTGCCCCTCAACCAGACGCGCTGGTATGTCCCCGGTGTGCTGCAGGCGCGCTCCCTCGCGCAGCAGCTGCGCATGATGGAACCGCTGACCGCGCTGGAAGCCCCCAGCGATGCCCAGCGGGTGGTGGCCGACCTGTGGGCGAGCGGCATGGACGCCGCCCAGATCCGCCGCGATGCACTGCGTCCGCTGCGCGCGGAACTGGCGACCATCGACGCCCTCGACAGTCGCGCGGCCGTGGCCGCGCACCTGCGCTGGCTGACTGCCGAAGGGCGCAACCCGGTGTTCGGCATGGCCGTGGAACCGGACATCGGCAACCGCACCACCCAGATCGCCTACATCCTCCAGGGCGGCCTGGGGCTGCCGTCGGAGGCCCACTATGAGGAGATACAGGACGACCCCCTGCACGAGGACTACCGCGACCACATCGCGCGGTTGCTGCAGCTGTCCGGCGTGCCCGAGGCGCAGGCACAGCGTGACGCCCGTTCTGTATTCGCACTGGAGCAGCGCCTGGCCGCTGCCAGCACGCCCTGGCAGCAACTGCACGCGGACATCACCGCGATCTACAACCCGCTCAGCGCCGCGCAGGCCGACGCATTGACCCCGCATTTCAGCTGGAGCGCCCTGTTCGAATCCCTGGGCGTGGCACCACCGGATCGGTTCTCGCTGGCCACGCCCGACTTCCACGTTGCTGTCGACGCGGCGCTGGTGGACGTCGCACCGTCGGTGTGGCGCGCGTATCTGCGGTTCCATTGTCTGGATACGGCCAGCCCGTATCTGGACGATCGGTTCGCGCAGGCCGCGCACCGCTTCGAGCAGCGCCTGCTGAATCTGTCTGGTCCGTTGCCGCCACGCTGGAAGCGGGTGCTGGCCGCCATCACAAGCTATGCCGGCCCTGCACTGGGCGAGGTATATGCCCAGCAACAGTTCCCTGCAGCGTCACGCGTCCGGATCGAGCGGATGGTCGCGCAGATGCGGTCCAGCCTGAAGCGCCGGCTGGGCACCGTGCCGTGGCTGGACGAGGCCACCCGGGTCACCGCGCAGGCCCGCGCCGACCAGCTCAACCCGCGCATCGGCCACCCTGATCGCTGGCCGGACTGGTCCGCGCTGGATACGCAACGCTGTGGCTATCTGCGCAACCTGCAGCGGACCCGCGCCCACCAGCAGCGCGCCAGGATCGCCGGTATCGGACAGCCTGTCGATCCGCAGCGCTGGCGGGCGAATGCCCATGAGGTGCGTGCGTACTTCGATGTCCTGAACAACGACATGGCATTTTCCGCCGCCCTGCTGCAGCCGCCGCACTTCGACCCGCAGGCTGACGATGCCCTCAACTATGGCGCAGTGGGGGCCATCATCGGTCACGAGATGGCACACGCGTTCTCCACCGAAACCAGCCAGTTCGCGCTGGACGGCGGGCTGCGGCAATGGTGGACGGACGCCGACCGCCAGCGCTACCACGCATTGGCCGCGCAGCTGGCCGCACAGTTCGACCTGCAGCAGATCGATGGTCTGCCGGTCAACGGGACGCAGACCGCCAATGAAAACATGGCCGACCTGGGCGGACTGACGCTGGCACTGGATGCGCTGCACCAGGAAGCGGCGGGGCGGCCGGACCCGATGATCGACGGGCTCAGCCGCGAGCAGCGCTTCTTCATCAGCTGGGCGGTGGTGAATCGCCGCCTGCACACACCGCTGCGGCTGCAGCACGAACTGGCGACCGACCTGCACAGCTTCGGTCCGCCGCGCGCGGACGTGGTGCCGTCCAACA
This sequence comes from Stenotrophomonas maltophilia, assembly GCA_050983615.1. GTDB lineage: Bacteria > Pseudomonadota > Gammaproteobacteria > Xanthomonadales > Xanthomonadaceae > Stenotrophomonas > Stenotrophomonas maltophilia_AZ. The sequence goes on from CP158958.1 coordinate 3,368,265, forward strand.
TGCCGGCCTATGCGGCCGCGTTCCGGTGCGCGCCTGGAACGCCGATGGCCCGCAACGCCACCGGGCGAGTCACCTATCTGTAGAGCGGGGCTTGCCCCGCTACGAGGTTTGTAGAGCGGGGCTTGCCCCGCTACGAGCTTTGTAGAGCGGGGCTTGCCCCGCTGCGCGCATGCATCAGCAGGGCAAGCCCCGCTCTACGTATCCGTCGCGATCAACCTTTGGTAAACACCAGCCTGCCGTCGGCCGCATCAACCCGGATCAGGTCGCCAGTCGCGAAGTCGCCGGACAGAATGCGCTGCGCCAACGGATTTTCCAGCTGCGCCTGGATGGCGCGCTTGAGCGGGCGCGCACCATAGATCGGATCGAAGCCCACGTTGCCAAGCAACGAGAACGCCTCGTCGCTGACCTCGATGCGCAGGCCACGCTCGGCCAACCGGCGTTCCAGTCCCTGCATCTGGATTCTCGCGATCTGCTTGATCTGTGCCTTGTCCAGCGGATGGAACACCACGATATCGTCCAGCCGGTTGATGAACTCCGGACGGAAGTGCGCCTGCACCACGCCCATCACCGCTGCCTTCATCTGCGTATAGGCCTCCGGGCTGTCGTCGCTGCTCATGTCCTGGATCTGGTGTGAGCCCAGGTTGGAGGTCATCACAATGACGGTATTGCGGAAGTCCACGGTACGACCCTGGCCGTCGGTCAGGCGGCCATCATCGAGCACCTGCAACAGGATGTTGAACACGTCGGTGTGCGCCTTCTCCACCTCGTCCAGCAGAATCAGGGAGTACGGACGCCGGCGTACGGCTTCGGTCAGGTAGCCACCCTCCTCGTAGCCGACGTAGCCCGGAGGCGCACCGATCAGCCGCGCCACGCTGTGCTTCTCCATGAACTCGCTCATGTCGATGCGGATCATGGCGTCGCTGCTGTCGAACAGGAATTCGGCCAGCGACTTGCACAGTTCAGTCTTGCCCACGCCGGTGGGGCCCAGGAACAGGAACGAACCGCTGGGCCGGTTCGGGTCGGACAGCCCCGCGCGCGAGCGCCGCACCGCGTCGGAGACAACCTTGATCGCCTCTTCCTGGCCCACCACGCGTTCGTGCAGCACATCTTCCATGCGCAGCAGTTTCTCGCGCTCGCCTTCCAGCATGCGGTTGACCGGAATACCGGTCCAGCGCGACACCACTTCGGCAATCTCCTCAGCGGTAACCCGGTCCTGGACCAGCTTGAATTCAGTGGCCTCTGCTTCCTGCGCGGCGGCCAGCTGCTTTTCCAGCTGCGGCAACTGGCCATACTGCAGTTCGCTCATGCGGCCGAAGTCCTGGCGGCGCTGGGCCGATTCAAGCTCCAGCTTCACCTGTTCAATCTGCTCCTTGATCTTGGTCGTGCCCTGCAGCGCGGCCTTTTCCGATTTCCAGATTTCGTCCAGGTCGGAGAACTCGCGCTCCAGCGCGTCGATGTCCGATTCCAGGTCGGCCAGACGCTGGCGTGAAGCGTCGTCCTTCTCCTTCTTCAGCATTTCGCGCTGGATCTTCAGCTGGATCAGCCGGCGCTCCATGCGGTCCAGTTCTTCCGGCTTGGAATCGATCTCCATGCGGATGCGCGAAGCCGCCTCGTCCATCAGGTCGATGGCCTTGTCCGGCAGCTGGCGGTCGGCGATGTAACGGTGCGACAGCGTCGCCGCCGCGACAATGGCCGGGTCGGTGATCTCTACACCGTGATGGACGGCGTATTTCTCTTTCAGCCCGCGCAGGATGGCGATGGTGTCCTCGACACTGGGTTCGCCCACGAACACCTTCTGGAAGCGGCGCTCCAGCGCAGCGTCCTTTTCGATGTACTTGCGGTACTCATCCAGCGTGGTCGCGCCTACGCAGTGCAGCTCGCCGCGCGCCAGCGCAGGCTTGAGCATGTTGCCCGCGTCCATGGCCCCGTCGGCCTTGCCCGCACCGACCATGGTGTGCAGTTCGTCGATGAACAGGATGATCTGCCCTTCGCTCTTGGCCAGGTCGTTGAGCACGCCCTTCAGGCGTTCTTCGAATTCGCCGCGGAACTTGGCCCCGGCAATCAGCGCGCCCATGTCCAGCGACAGCACCCGCTTGCCGCGCAGGCCTTCGGGCACTTCGTCGTTGATGATGCGCTGGGCCAGGCCCTCCACGATCGCGGTCTTGCCCACCCCGGGTTCGCCTATCAGCACCGGGTTGTTCTTGGTCCGACGCTGCAGCACCTGGATGGTGCGACGGATCTCCTCGTCACGGCCGATCACCGGGTCGAGTTTGCCGCTCTCGGCGCGTGCCGTCAGGTCAATGGTGTACTTCTCCAGCGCCTGGCGCTGGTCTTCGGCATTTTCCGACTGCACGCTTTCGCCGCCACGGATCTTGTCGATGGCTGCGTCCACGCGGGTCTTGTCGGCACCGGCGGCGCGCAGCGCCATTCCCAGCGTGCCGCCATCGTCAAGCGCGGCCAGCACGAACCATTCGCTGGCGATGAAGGCGTCGCCGTGCTGCTGGGCCAGCTTGTCGGTGGCATTGAGCAGACGGTTCAGATCATTGCCCATCGACAGGTTGCCGGCCTGGCCAGTCACCTTGGGCAGTGCGTCCAGCGCCTCGGTCAGACGCTCGCGCAGCACCGGCACGTTGACGCCGGCCTGCGACAGCAGCGGACGCGTACTGCCGCCCTGCTGGTCGAGCAGCGCGGTGAACACGTGCACGGGTTCAAGGATGGAGTGGTCGCGGCCCACGGCCAGCGACTGCGCGTCGGCCAGCGCCTGCTGGAAACGCGAGGTGAGCTTGTCCATTCGCATGGGGGATCCTCTTCAAGGTCATGGCCGTCATCGCCGGCCGTATCAGATGTACCGGATATGCGGTTGCCGCGAAGTGATTCAAGCGGGGGGGATTGCTTCCCGGCCGCCCTTTGCGACCGTATTCACACTTCCCCTTCCAGGACGCCCTTGCGGTGACGTGGACACCGTGCTCACGGGCGCTTTCGACGGTGCCCCTGAAGCTGTACCCCCCATTCCGGAGCATCCGCATGCACTACGAGCTGTACTACTGGACCGGCATCCAGGGGCGTGGCGAATTCATACGGCTGGCGCTGGAGGACGCCGGTGCCGCCTATACCGACATGGCGCGGGTGCATGGGGACGAGGCGATCACCCCGTTTCTCGAAGGCACGCATGAAGGTCTGCAGCCATTCGCGCCACCGTTTCTGGTCACCGGACGGCAGGTTATCGCGCAGGTCGCGGCGATCCTGCATTACCTGGGGCCGGAACTGAACCTGGTCCCCGAGGCGGCATCACGCCGCATCCAGGCACTTCAGTTGCAGATGACCATTGTCGACTTCGTGGCGGAGATCCACGACACCCATCATCCGATTGCCAGCTCGAAATACTACGAAGACCAGAAGGAGGAGGCGAAGGCGCGTGCAGCCTCGATGCGCGGCGAGCGGATGCCGAAGTTCCTGGGCTGGTTCGAGCAGGTGCTGGAAGCCAACGGCGGTCTGCACCCGCTGCGCGAGCATTCGTATGTGGACCTGTCGCTGTTCCAGCTGGTCAGCGGGCTGACCTACATGTTTCCACGCCGCATGCAGGCGCTGCGCGGGCAGCTGCCGTTGCTGCATGCACTGCATGACCGGGTGCTGCGGCGGCCGAATGTGGCCGCCTATCTGGCGTCGGAGCGACGCCTGGCATTCAACATCAACGGGATTTTCCGGTATTACCCGGAGCTGGATGGGGAACGGTAGTGCCGGCCGCCGGCCGGCAACCAAGCGATGCACGGGTCCTGTAGAGCCGGGCTTGCCCGGCTGTCGTTGTCCATGACGCGGCAGCCGGGCAAGCCCGGCTCTACAGGTCAGGCGTCGCGAGACTGTTCGGTGCGTTGCAGCGACAGCAACGCCAGCAACGCCGCCAACGCCACATACGCCCCGGTGAACTGCCAGCTGATCAGCTTCGGCAGGCCTTCCAGCGTCCACGGCAGGTAAATGCCACCGCGCGGGTCCACCGAGTGGATCAGCCCGAACAGGGTCAGCGCCGCAGCCACCAGCAGGATGCCGGACGCACGCAGCAGGCGACCGTCGATCATCGCCACCACGGCGGCGATCCACAGCATCGAGGTGATGATGAAGCCGTTACCGAGGGTGAAGATCACCGCCAGTTCCGGCAGACCATGGCCGTCGAGCGTGGTGGTCATCGCCAGCAGCTGCTCCGGCGCGATCCAGCCCGGGGCCTTGATCGCCAGCAGATAGGCCACCGAGGGAAGGAACCCCAGCACCATCGCCCCGGCATGCTCGCGCGGGGTGGCCTGGAAGGCCTGGGTGGTGATGTCGATCGCCACGTACACGATGATCGGGGCCAACACCGCCAGCGGCAGCCACTGCACCAGCCCGGAGATTACCCCCAGCATGCCGCCCACGCCGACGAACAAGCCGGTGAGCAGCGTGTAGCCGCTACGCGCGCCCATATGCTTGTAGGCCGGCTGGCCGATGTACGGCGTGGTCTGCGCCACACCGCCACACAGCCCGGCCACCAGCGTGGCGACGGCTTCCACCAGCAGGATGTCGCGGGTGCGGTAATCATCGCCTGCAGCGCGCGCGCTTTCTGACACGTTGATGCCGCCCACCACCATCAGCAACCCGAACGGCAACAGCAGCGGCAGGTAGGTGATGGCCGTGGGCAGGCCCTCGATGAAGCCCAGTGTGGGCCACGGCAGCACCACCTGTGGCGGGGTCCAGTCCGGCACCTTGAAGCCCGGTGCGCCCAGCCCGGCCAAGCCCAGCCCGTAATACAGCACGGTGCCGAACACGAACGCCACCAGCACGCCCGGCGCACGGATCGGCAGCTTGCGCTTGGCCACCAGCACATACAGCAGCAGGCCCAGGGTAACGAAGCCCACCACCGGCGAACGCAGGGTTTCCAGCAGCGGCAGGAACCCCATCAGCACAATGGCGATGCCGGCGATGGAACCCAGCAGCGACGCGCGCGGCAGCGCGCGGGTCACCGCTTCGCCGAAGAACGACAGAATCGTTTTCAGCACGCCCATGATCACCAGCGAAGCCATGCCCAGCTGCCACGTGGCAATGGCCGCATCGTGCGGAGCCAGGCCTTGTGCCTTGAAGGCCAGGAAGGCAGGGCCCAGCACCAGCAGCGCCATGCCGATGCTGGTAGGTGCATCCAGCCCCAGCGGCATAGCGGTCACATCATCGCGCCCCGTGCGTGCGGCCAGACGCCGCGCCATCCAGGTGTAGAGCACGTTGCCCACCAGCACGCCAAACGCCGTGCCCGGGAACATGCGCCCGAACACCACGTCGGCCGGGAACTGAAAAATCCCGACCAGCGCCATCGCGATGAAACCGAGGATCGACAGGTTGTCGACCACCAGGCCGAAGAGGCCGTTGAAATCGCCAGCGACGAACCAGCGCGGTCGTGCGGCAACGGAGGGGGATGCGGACATGCGGGAGGCTACGGGGTGGGGGTACCCGATGGTAGGGCTTCGCTGCCGGCAACAACAGGTGCGCCCGTGGAACACCGGGTAGCGCCGGCTGTTGGCCGGAGTACCGACCAACGGTCGGTACCTGCCGTCGTGGGTTTCCCGGGTAGGTCACGACCGTTGGTCGTGACCCTTCATGGCTTGTTGAGGAAATTGTTGGCCAGCAGGTCGCGCACGTCCCGTACCCGGCCGCTGAGCAACGCCTTGGCCGCATACAGCGCGGTGCCGGCCACCTGCTTGGCCTCCACCTGCGGCGGCATCACCAGCTCGGTAGGGCTGGTGTGCACGTCAAGCAGGGCCGGTCCCGGGTGCGCCAGCACGTCCTGCACCGCCTGGGCCAGGTCCTCGCTGCGGGTCACGGTGCGGCCGTAGAACCCGATCACCTCGGCCAGACGGCCAAAATCGGGGTTCTTCAGGTCGGTGTAGTTGTCCAGCAGGCCCTCCACCTTCTGCTCCAGCTCGACAAAGTTCAGCGAACTGTTGTTGTAGACCACCACCTTGATCGGCAGATCCTCCTGCACGGCGGTCAGCAGATCGCCCAGCAGCATGGCAATACCACCGTCGCCGGACAGCGAGATCACCTGCCGCCCCGGGAACGCCTTCTGCAGCCCCAGCGCCTGCGGCATGGCATTGGCCATCGTGCCGTGCAGCAGGCTGGTCAGGGTGCGACGGCGGCCGTTGGCGCGGATGTGGCGCAGGATCCACACCATCGGTGAACCCCCGTCGGCGGTGAACAGCGCATCCTCATCGGCATGCTGGTCGATCAGCGCGGTCAGGTGCTGCGGGTGGATCAGCGTCCCCTCGCCTGGCTGTTCCTCTTCGCTGCGGGTGGCCAGCGCCTTGTCGCGACGTTCGATGCATTCGTCCAGAAAACTGCGGTCATCGCGTTCGGCCAACAGCGGCAGCAGCGCTTCCAGGGTGGGGCCGATGTCGCCCACCACCCCGAGCTGCACCGGGTGCCGGCGTCCCAGGTGGCTGCCATCGCGATCCACCTGGATCAAGGTCGCCTTGTCCGGGTAGTACTGGCCCCAGGCGAAATCCGCACCGAGCAGCAGCAGGGTGTCGCAGGCCATCAGCGTATGGAAACCGGACTCGATGCCGAAAATGCCGGTCATGCCCATGTTGTAGGGGTTGTCGTACTCCACGAAGTCCTTGGCGCGCGAGGTGTGCGCCACCGGCGCTTTCAGGCGCGCGGCCAGCTCCACCAGCGCATCGTGCGCGTGTTCGCAGCCCGCCCCGGCATAGATGCCGATCCGGGTACCCGCGTCCAGCAATGCCGCGATCTGCTGAAGCTCTTGGTCGGCGGGCCGCAGCACCGGCTGCGTGTAGTGCACGCCGAACGGCACCTCGTGTTTCACCTCCGCCTCGCTGATGTCTGCCGGCAGGATCACCACGGCCACGCCACGGCGGCTGATGGCCGCCTGGCAGGCCAACGCGACGACCCGGCGTGCCTGCTCCGGGTTGTACACCTGTTCGCAGAACACGCTGCAACTGGCGTATACCGCCTTGAAGTCCACCTCTTGCGGAAACTCCATGCCCAGCTCGGCGGTCACCACTTGGCTGGCAATCAGCACCATCGGCGCGCGGTTGCGGTTGCTCTCGAAAATGCCGTTGATGAAATGCAGGCCGCCCGGGCCGCACGAACCGGCGCAGGCGGTCAGCTGCCCACTGATCAGCGAATCGGCACCGGCCGCAAACGCCGCCACCTCTTCATGGCGCACGTGCACCCAGTCGATGTCGCTGCGGTGAATGGCGTCGGTGACGTGATTGAGGGTGTCGCCAACAATTCCGTAACAATGCCGCACACCAGCGGCCTGCAGGGTTTCGACGACGATTTCGGCAACGCGCTTGCTCATGACAGGACATCCACAGCAACGGGGGAAGCTGCAGGCTAGTCCTGTGCAGGTGACACCGGCGTGGGAAAGCACGCCGGTTCATACCTATGTATGAATCAACGGCAGGCGTGCACCGCTGGTGCGCCCACCTTAGAAGGAAACCTCCACCGCCTGCTGGGCCCACAACACACTCTGGTGCCCCGTGGCCTGCTTCCACGCCAGCCGGATGGCTTCAATGTCGGCGCGGCGCTGTGGCGTGTTTTCATGCAGCACCACCAACACCTTGGTGCGCAGGCGATTGGGCTCTTTCGCACCCCGGAACAGCCACTGGCCGTAGGCATCGAACACGGTCAGCCCGTCCGGGAAGCGTGGGGTGACCTGCTTGTCGAGGAAATCGCGCCACTGCGCTTCGCTGATCGCGTCGGTCTGTTTGCGCTCGGACGCCCCGCTCTCCTCGCCCACGCCGAAATACAGCTCGCTGCGCACCCAGCCCGCGGCGGCGTCCGGGCGCGCAGCGTCACCCTGCAGGGTGGCGGTGACGGCTGCTGGCGTGCTGGGGGCCTGGGCCGGGCCGGCGGCAGTAGCGCAGCCACTGGCGGCCAGAATCACAGCGAACAGCAGGGCGTAGGACTTCATCGGGTACATCTCCGGAACGGTGCGGGGGTAAGGAAGCGTGCAGGACATCCGGTTCCTGCGCAGATCACCAACGGCTATCTGCTGATGCCCAGTCTGCATGGCACCCCGTGCAACTGGGACTTGCATCACAAGCGGTCATCACGCCACTATAATATATCGCTTCATCCGGATGGATGTAAATGAAACCATCCTGTGTCTTCTCCCCTCCCCCTGTCGTTCTGCTGGAGTCCGCATGTCCCGCCCGTCCGCGTCACGCCTTGGCCTTGCCATTGCCCTGGTCCTTTCTGCTCCCCTGCTGGCCCAGGACCTTCACGCGCAGGACGCGCCAGCGTCTGCCACCACCCTGGACACGGTGATCGTCACCGGCACCCGCGCCATTGACCGCACCGTGCTGGAATCCACCTCGCCGGTGGACGTGCTCACCGCCGAGGACATCCGCAAGGCCGGCGTGGTCAACGGCGAGCTCGGCAGCGCCCTGCAGACGCTGCTGCCGTCGTTCAATTTCCCACGCCAGTCCAACTCGGGCGGTGCCGACCACGTGCGCGCGGCGCAACTGCGCGGCCTGTCGCCCGACCAGGTGCTGGTGCTGGTGAACGGCAAACGCCGTCACACCAGTGCGCTGGTCAACACCGACAGCAAGATCGGCAAGGGCACCACGCCGGTGGACTTCAACGCGATTCCGGTCAGCGCGATCCAGCGCATTGAAGTGCTGCGCGACGGTGCCGGTGCGCTGTATGGCTCCGATGCGGTGGCCGGCGTGATCAATGTGATCCTTGACAACGCGCCCGAGGGCGGCGCGATTGAAGCCAGCTTTGGCGCGCACCACACCGACCTCAAGCCGATTGACCGTACCCTTACCGATGGCCAGACCAGTTTCTTCAGCGCCAAGGTCGGCACCGGGCTCGGTGACAATGGCGGCTTCCTGCGCATGGGCCTGGAACTGAAGAACCGCGAAGGCACCAACCGTGCCGGCTTCGACCAGATTCCGCCGTGGGACCAGAGCGACACCAACCTGGCGCTGCAGGGCCAGCGCAACTACGTGCTGGGCGATGGCAAGACCAAGGACCTGAACGCCTGGATCAACAGCGAGCTGCCGTTCGGCGAAACCTCGAAGTTCTACTTCTTCAGCACCTTCAACCAGCGCGACAGCGAAGGCGCGAACTACTTCCGCTACCCCGACAGCGACGCCAACTGGCCCGAGGTCTACCCGAACGGCTACCGCCCGATTTCTGAAGGCGAGAACCGCGACGTGCAGGCCGTGGCCGGAGCGAAGGGCCAATGGGGCGAGTGGAACTACGATGCCAGCCTGGACTACGGCTTCAACACCTTTACCTACCGCCTGCGCAATTCGCTCAACGCCTCGCTCGGCCCGACCAGCCCGACCACGTTCAAGACCGGCGATTACCGCAATGAACTGACCGTGGGCAACTTCGACCTCGGCCGCGTGTTCACCCAGGGCAACAACAGCCACAGCCTGGGCTTGGGCCTGGAAGCACGCCGCGACCACTACCAGACCCGCCCCGGCGACCCGGCCAGCTACGCCGCAGGCCCGTACACCGACCGCCCGACCGGCTCGCAGGCCGGCGGTGGCCTGACCCCACAGGATGCCACCTCGCTGTCGCGCGATGTCACCAGCGCCTATGCCAGCCTGTCCAGTACCTTCGGCGACCACTTCTCCAGCGACCTGGCCGCGCGCTATGAGCACAGCGACGACTACGGCGGCGAGCTGACCGGCAAGCTGGGCCTGCGTTATGAGTTCACCCCGGCGTTCGCGCTGCGCGGTGCCATTTCCAACAATTTCCGCGCGCCGTCGCTGGCGCAGATTGGCTATGAATCCACCTCCACCGGCTACAACGCCGGCGGCCAGCTGGTGCAGGGCCGCACCCTGTCGGTGAACAACCCGATTGCACGCGGCCTGGGGGCCACCGACCTGAAGCCGGAAAAGTCGATCAACACCAGCCTGGGCTTCACCAGCCGGATCGGTGACCACTTCGATGTGTCGCTGGACTTCTACCAGATCGACATTGACGACCGCATTGCGCTTTCCGAAAGCATCACCGGCGATGCATTGACCGACTATGTGCAGCAGCAGTTCGGCGTGGCCGGGCTGCAGAGCGCCAGCTTCTTCGTCAACGCCGCCGACACCCGCACCCGTGGCGCGGAGCTGGTGAGCAACTGGCGGCAATCGCTGGGTGGCGGCGAACTGGTGCTGACCGGCACCTATGCGTACAACAAGACCACGCTGAAGAACGTGCTGGCCACGCCGGCCGCCCTGCTCGCGCTCGACCCCGACTACGTGCTGTTCGGCGTGGAGGAAACCAACACGCTGACCGATGCCACCCCGCGCACGCGCGGTTCGCTGGCGGCGGCATGGAACAATGACCGCTGGGCGCTGAACAGCCGCCTGACCCGCTACGGCAGCGCCACCCGGGTGTTCAACTTCGGTGACGGTTACATTCCGCGCCAGACCTATGGGGCGGAGTGGCAGCTGGATGCCGAAGTGGAGTTCAAGATCACCCCGCAATGGAGCATTGCGCTGGGTGGGCAGAACCTGACCGACAACTACTCGGATCTGTCCAACGAGGACATCTACTACTTCGGCAATCTGCCGTATGACGTGCTGTCACCGATTGGAAGCAATGGTGCCTACTATTACGGGCGCGTGCGGTATACGTTCTGATCATTGGTGCAGCCGGGCAAGCCCGGCTCTACCAGGCGCGTGCGGTATACGTTCTGATCATTGGTGCAGCCGGGCAAGCCCGGCTCTACCGGGCGCGTGCGGTATACGTTCTGATCATTGGTGCAGCCGGGCAAGCCCGGCTCTGCCAGGCGCGTGCGGTATACGTTCTGAACCCCGATGATCCGGTAGCGCCCGACCGTTGGTCGGGCGGCGGCGCAACACACCGTGAACCGCGGCAACCGGACGCCGCACGGATGTGGCTGTCATTACCCGGCAATCACATTTGCGGTGGCATGTTGGCCATCATGGCCAACGACTTCCCCCAACGTCCGCCGCCGCCACTGCTGGACGATGCCTGTGCGCTGTTCCTGGACGTGGACGGCACCCTGATTGAATTTGCCGACGACCCCGAGGCAGTGCGTCTGCTGCCCGAGGTGCGCGAAGCGATCGGCCGCATCAGTGATCGGCTGGAAGGCGCGGTAGCGCTGATCAGCGGCCGCCCGCTGCAACAGCTGGATACGCTGTTCGCCCCCCTGAGGCTGCCTGCCGCCGGCCTGCACGGCCACGAACTACGCACCCACCCCGCGCTGGATCCGCCCGCACATGATGCGGCCGATGACAGCAACACCAGTACCTGGCTGCACGCCGTGCACCAGCAGGCGATGCGCTTCGCCCACGGCCATCCTGGAGTGCTGGTGGAAGACAAAGGTCGCAGCCTGGCCCTGCACTGGCGCGGAGCGCCCCATGCGGGTGCCGAGGTGCAGCATTTTGCTGAACGGCACATCCGCGGGCACAGCGGCTATCGCCTGCAACCGGGCGACCATGTGGTTGAGTTCGTTCCCGTGGGCAGCGACAAGGGGCGCGCCATCCGCCAGCTGATGCAGCACACCCCGTTCCGCGGGCGCGTGCCGGTTTTCCTCGGCGACGACCTGACTGACGAGTATGGCTTCGATGCCGCCAACACCCTGCACGGCTGGAGTGTGCTGGTGGGCGCGCGCGAACCCAGTGCCGCCGTGTTCGCTCTGCCGCAGATCCGCAGCGTGCATGGCTGGTTGCGCGAGAACGCTTACTGAAAACGGAAATCCCCCGCATGAGTGAACCCAATCTTGACCTCGGCGTCGTCGGCAACGGCAGTTTCGGTGCGCTGATCGACCGCCAGGGCCGTGTCGTCTGGAGCTGTCTGCCGACGTTCGACGGCGACCCCACGTTCTGCGCGCTGCTGCAGCCCAACGCCCAGGAAGGTGGCGACTTCGCCATCGAACTGGAAGACATGACCGGCAGCGAGCAGCAATACCTGGCCAACACCGCCATTCTGCGCACGGTGCTGTACGACAAGCACGGCGGTGCATTGGAAATCACCGATTTCGCGCCGCGCTGGCGGCAGAATGACCGCTTCTACCGTCCGGTCAGCCTGATCCGCCAGGTGCGCCCGCTCAAGGGCAGCCCGCGCATCATCGTGCGTGCCCGCCCGCTGGCGAACTGGGGCGCGGACGTCCCTGATGCAACCTGGGGCAGCAATCACATCCGCTGGGTGTTACCCGACCATGTGCTGCGCCTGACCACCGACGTGCCGCTGCGCTTCGTCCGCGACCAGCTGCCGTTCGTGCTCAACCACCCGGTGCACCTGGTGCTGGGCGTGGACGAAACCCTGACCCGTTCGATCAGCGGTTATGTGCAGGAAGCGTTCCAGCGTACCCGCGACTACTGGCGCGAATGGGTGCGCTACCTGTCCATTCCGCTGGAATGGCAGGAGGCGGTGATCCGCAGTGCGATCACCCTGAAACTGTGCCAGTACGAAGACAGCGGCGCGATCATCGCCGCGATGACCACCTCCATTCCCGAGGCACCGGGCAGCATCCGCAATTGGGACTATCGCTACTGCTGGCTGCGCGATGCGGCGTTCGTGGTGCGTGCGCTCAATCGCCTGGGCGCGACCCGCACCATGGAACAGTTCCTGGGCTACATCTTCAACCTGGCCACCGCTGACGGCAGCCTGCAGCCCCTGTATGGCATTGGCTTCGAAGCCAAGCTGGACGAACACGAGGTGGCCACGCTGGACGGTTACCGCGGCATGGGCCCGGTGCGCCGGGGCAACCTGGCCTGGGTGCAGCGCCAGCACGATGTCTATGGCAGCGTGGTGCTGGCCTCGACCCAGCTGTTCTTCGACCAGCGCCTGCAGGACCCCGGTGACACCCACACCTTCGCACGGCTGGAGCCGCTGGGCGAACAGGCCTTCGCGCTGCACGACGTGCCCGATGCCGGACTGTGGGAGTTCCGTGGTCGGACCGAGGTGCACACCTACACCAGCGCGATGTGCTGGGCCGCCTGCGACCGCCTGTGCAAGATCGCGGTGCGGCTGAAGCTGGACGAGCGCGCGACGTATTGGCGCGAACGCGCCAACACCATCCATGCACGCATCCTGCGCGAGGCCTGGAGCGAAGACCTCGGCCACTTCACCGACACCTTCGGTGGCCACCGCCTGGATGCGTCGCTGCTGCTGCTGGCCGACATCGGCTTCATCGACGCCGACGATGCCCGTTTCGTCGCCACCGTCGAGGCCATCGGCCGGGACCTCAAGCATGGCAACGCGCTGTACCGCTATGTGGCCCCGGATGACTTCGGCGAGCCGGAGACCAGCTTCACCATCTGCACCTTCTGGTATATCGACGCGCTGGCCGCGATCGGTCGCCTTGACGAGGCACGCGAGATGTTCGAGATGCTGCTGGAGCGCCGCAACCACCTGGGCCTGCTGTCCGAAGACCTGGCCTTCGACAACGGCGAGGCCTGGGGCAATTTCCCGCAGACCTACTCGCACGTCGGACTGATCACCGCAGCGATGCGGCTGTCGCGCAGCTGGCAGGAGGCGTCATGAGCCGCCTGGTGGTCGTCTCCAACCGGGTGGCGGTGCCCGGGCAATCCATCTCCGGCGGGTTGGCGGTGGGCCTGCAGGCGGCATTGCAGGAGCGTGGCGGGCTGTGGTTCGGGTGGAGCGGCAAGTCGGTCAAGGAAGCCAGTGGTGCCCTGCACGAGCAGACCGAGGGCGACATCCGCTATGTCACGCTGGACCTCAACAAGCGCGACGTGGACGGCTACTACAACGGGTTTGCCAACCGCACGCTGTGGCCGCTGCTGCATTTCCGCCTGGACCTGGTGGACTACGACCGCGCCACCCGTGAGACCTACCGCCGGGTCAACGCGCTGTTTGCCGAGAAGCTGGCCCCGCTGCTGCGCGAAGACGACGTGGTGTGGATCCACGACTACCACCTGATTCCACTGGGCGCGCTGCTGCGCGAACGCGGCATTGGCTGCCGCATCGGCTTCTTCCTGCACGTGCCGATGCCCTCGGCCGACCTGCTGCAGGCCATGCCCGACCACCTGCGCCTGTTTTCCAGCCTGTATGCCTACGACCTGGTGGGCTTCCAGACCCAGCGCGACGCGGATCGCTTCCAGTCCTATGTGCGCCTGTTCGGTGGCGGCCAGGTGCTGGATGGCGGGCTGCTGCAGGCTCCGGGCGGGCGTCGGTTCCGTGCGGCCGCCTTTCCCATCGGCATCGATACCGCGCAGATCGAGCGGCTGGCCAAGGCCGGGGCCAACAAACCGGCGGTGCGCGACCTGCGCAACAGCCTGCGCGACCGCCAGCTGGCCATTGGCGTGGACCGGCTCGACTACTCCAAGGGCCTGCCCGAACGTTTCCAGGGCTTCGAACGCTACCTGCAGCGTCACCCGGACCAGCGCGGCAGCCTGACCTATCTGCAGATCGCCCCGGTCTCGCGTGGCGATGTCACCGAATACCGGCAGCTGCGCAGCCAGCTGGAACAGATTGCCGGGCACATCAACGGGGGCTACGCCGAACCGGATTGGACGCCGTTGCGCTATGTGAACCAGAACTTCGCGCATGCCACCCTGACCGGCTTCTACCGGGTCGCGGCGGTGGGCCTGGTGACCCCGCTGCGCGACGGCATGAATCTGGTCGCCAAGGAATACGTGGCGTCGCAGGACCCGGACAACCCCGGCGTCCTGGTGCTGTCACTGCTGGCCGGTGCCGCCGACGAGCTCAAACAGGCGCTGCTGGTGAACCCGCATGACCTGGACGGCGTGGCCGATGCCATCGCCACGGCCGCGACCATGCCGCTGCACAAGCGCAAGGAGCGCTGGAACGCGATGATGGAACACCTGCGCGCCAACGACATCAACCAGTGGCGGCAGCGCTATCTGGAACAGCTCGAATTTGGCTGATTGCGACAGAACCGGGCGCGCAGGCGATGTCGTTTTCAACCCGAAATAAACATTTGAAGTGCACCATTCGTCATCTGCATGGGGGTGCACTCCTATGTCGCTTTCGACCCACACGGGGTGTCGCACCCCGCGTGGTTGCGGCGTTGACCCGCCATAGCCTGCCTAAATGGTCGGCATCTGCTGCCAATTCGCAACCTTTTTCGCAACAAACTTTCATTTCGCGTTGACGAGCGGTTCCCACATTGACGTCGCAGAGCCCCTGCATGCCGCACGGGGCGATGCAACCGGGAACCTGATTGATGTCATTGCTCGACCCTTTCATTGAAGACACCGCCCTGCACATGGGACTGGGCCATCGTGCACGCCGCCTGGTGGAAGTGCTGGTCGACTACATCCGCAGCCTGCCGGGGGGCGTGGAGGGACTGCGCCAGCGCTTCGAGCGGGCAGGACTGGGCCATGAGTTCCCTGCCGGTGCGCCACCACACCGTCTGCTCGCCAGCCAGTTCGAACGCATCGTAGGGCGCGCCCAGCTGGTGGAGATGGCGCGGCTTGCCGCATTTCCCACCGGCATGTTCGCGGTGGTGGCGGCTGACCTGCTGCCGGGCCTGATCGAAGTGCTGGAGCGCGAAGCAACGCAGGCGTCCGCTGCGCCAGCCCCCGCCCAGGCACCGCGTGGGGTGACGGCACCGCCCCGCTCGCTGCGCGGCGGAGCCTTACGTGGAGCCCTGTGGGTGGTGGTGGCCGGCGTGCTGCTGTGCCTGACCGGCTGGATTCATCAGAAAACCCGCGTGCCGGCCGGCACCCTCGCCCAGGCCGCTGCCGTGGCCGCTGCGGAGCGGCACCAGATGCCGCGCCTGACCCTGGTGGTCAATGCCACCGGCGTGGATGTGCGCGGCCGCCTGCCCAGCGAAGCGGACCGCCGTCGGGTGTGGACGGCGCTGCTGGCCCAGTACGGCCAAGCCAGGGTCGGCGGAGATATCCAGCGCGACCCGCAGACCCAGTCACCGCGCTGGCTGGATCGGCTGATCGCGGTACTGCCTTCACTGGACCACCCGGGGCTGGCGCTGTCGTTCAGCGGCGATGCGGTGAATGCCGACCTGGGCCGCTTGCCTGAAGCAGAGCGGGTTGCGGTCTCCGACGTGCTGCGCCGGGCGTTTGGTCATCTGCCCGTGACCGGGTTATGGGACCGCGGCCGGGTGGCGCTGGCGCAACTGCCGGAAGCGCATGACCCGTCCCAGCTGGCCAAGGCGCTCAACAAGGGAATCGTGCGCTTCGAACACAAGTCGCCGGTGCTGCGCGCCGACAGCATGGACACACTGCGCGCCAGCGCGCTGGCGATCCGCGCGGCCGGGCCACAGCTGCGGCTGGAGGTCGCCAGCCATACCGACAGCCTGGGCGCGTCGGATGCCAACCTGCGGCTGAGCCAGCAGCGCGCCGAAGCGGTGGTGGCCGAGCTGCGCGCCCTGGGCGTGCCGTCCAGCGTGCTGGTGCCGCGCGGTTATGGGGAAGACCACCCGGTGGCCGACAACCGCATGGAAGCCGGGCGCGAGCGCAACCGGCGCATTGTGTACACCGTGATGCAATGACGGGGCCCTGCGGGGATACGCCGTGCGCGTGTACGTGCACAGGATCATGGCGTTGACACGCATGGCGTGTCACTACGACCCTTGGTCGCGCGGGTTTGGTTGGTCGGGAGACCTGTAGGGACACGCCATGCGTGTCCTCGGGGGTTACCGGGCCATCCACACCAGGGTCGCCATCCGCCCGGTGCGCCGATCACGCCGGTGCGAATAGAACCGCTGGGCATCGGCAATGCTGCAGTACTGCCCACCCGTGACCGCGTCGGCCTCCAGCCCCAAAGCCCGCAGCCGCCGGCGCGCCAACGCATACAGGTCCACCTTCCAGTGCCCAGGCCGAGTGGCGGCAAACGCACTCACCGCCCCTGCGTCGGCATCCACGAAAGCGCGATACACGTCTTCGCCCACCTCGTAATGCGCCGGCCCGGCGGCCGGCCCCAACCACGCCTGCAGCCCCGACGGCGGTGTGCGCATGGCGGCCACGGTGGCCTCCAGCATGCCGTCGGCCAGCCCGCGCCATCCCGCATGGGCCGCCCCTACCTCGCTGCCGTCGCGCGCGGCAAACGCCACCGGCAGGCAGTCAGCGGTGAGGATCGCCAGCACCACGCCCGGCACCGAGGTCACCGCTGCATCGGCGGTGGGCTCCACGTCCACGCCCTGCGCAGTGGGCGGGGCATCGAAACGCAGCACCCCGGTGCCATGCACCTGGCGCAGCCAGTGCGGCGCGGACGGCAAGGCCAGGCCGGGCACCAGCAGGTCGCGGTTGCGCTGCACCTGGTCCGGGTCGTCACCGTCGGCGGCATAACGGTTGCCCATGTTGAACTGGTCGAACGGCGGTAGCGAACCGCCCGCGCCGTAACGCAGCGTGGTGACCGCCCGCACCCCGGGGGGCGTGGGCCAGTCTGCCGCCAGCACCGGAACGGTGGGCTGCATCAGCGCCGCCCGCGTTCCAGTTCGGCGTGGTGGCGGGAGTCTTCGCGCAGCGCGTCCAGCAGCGCCACCATGTCGGCCGGCAGCGGTGCGCTGTTACGCACCGGCTCAGCGGTGATCGGGTGGGCAAACTCCAGTGTTTCCGCATGCAGCGCCTGGCGCTTGAAGCCGCGCAGCTGGGCCACCAGTTCGTCACTGGCTCCCTTCGGCAGCTTCAGCGCGCCGCCGTACAGCGGATCGCCCACTATCGGGTGCTTCAGGTGCGCCATGTGCACGCGGATCTGGTGCGTGCGCCCGGTTTCCAGGCGGCACTCCAGCGCGGTGTGCGCACGGAAGCGCTCGCGCAGGCGGTAGTGGGTGACCGCGTCCTTGCCGTCCTCACGCACCGCCATGCGGATGCGGTCGCGCGGGTGGCGCTCAATCGGCGCATCCGCGGTGCCGCCGGAGACCAGCGCGCCCACCACCACCGCCACGTACTGGCGGTGCACGTCGCGCGCGGCAAGCTGTTCAATCAGCGCGGTCTGCGCCTGCAGGGTGCGCGCCACCACCATGACCCCGCTGGTGTCCTTGTCCAGGCGGTGCACGATGCCCGCGCGCGGCAGCACGGCCAGGCCCGGGTCGCGGAACAGCAGCGCGTTGACCAGGGTGCCCGACGGATTGCCCGCACCCGGGTGCACCACCAGACCCACCGGCTTGTTGATCACGAAGACGTGCTCGTCCTCGTACAGGATGTCCAGCGGAATGTCTTCCGGCTCGGCGTGGGTCTGGGTGTCCAGCACCACCGTCAGGCTGGCCACCTCGCCGCCGCGCACCGGGTCACGCCCGCGCGCCGGTTCGCCGTTCAGCAGGACGTCCCCGGATTTGATCCACTCGCTCAGCTTCGAACGCGAGAACTCGGGGAACAATTCGGCCAGCACGGCGTCAAAGCGACGACCGGCGGCGCTGTCGGGGACGATCGCCTGACGGGGCGATTCGGATTCAGTTTCGAGGTTTTCAGACATGGCTACACGCTTCAAAAGGACAAATTCGAGGTCCGGCCGACCACTTTCAGTCGCTGGACAGGCTCTAGAGGGTGTCATGAACACTGAATCCGGTACGAACGGCCTTGCGGCGGGCCGATACCGCGTTGGCCGCCTTGCCCAGGCGACCTGCCTGCGCTGCGGCGTCCGCCTTGTCTCGGCCCGCCGCAAGGCCCTTCGCACTCGGCTCAGCATTCATGACACCCTCTAGGCTATCATCGACCCTTCGTATTCCAGCCGCGTCCCGCCCTGACCTCATGATCCGACGCTCGTCCCTGCTGTCCGCGCCCGTCCGTACCGCCGCCCTGCTGGTGGTCCTGGCCCTCGTTTCCACCGGCTGCCACCGTGGTGCCAAGGGCGACAACCCGGATGAAGGCACGCCCGTCGAAACCCTGTACGACAAGAGCCACGGCCTGATGCAGAAGGGCAACTGGAGCGGGGCTGAAACCTCCTTCCGCCGCCTGGTCGCCCAGTACCCGTACGGCCCGTACACCGAACAGGCGATGATTGAAACCGCCTACGCCCAGTACAAGGCCGGCAAGCACGACGACGCGGTGTCCAGCATCGACCGCTTCATCCGTACCTACCCGACCCACCGCAACATCGCCTACATGTACTACCTGCGCGGCCTGTCCAACAGCAACCGCAATACGGTGTTCCTGCGCCGCGTATGGTCGCTGGACCCGAGCCGCCGCGATCTGTCGACCCCGCGCCAGGCCTACGCCGACTTCAACATCGTGGTCGAGCGTTACCCGAACAGCCGATACGCCGCCGACGCCCGCAGCCGCATGCTGGTGCTGCGCGACGTGTTCGCCCAGCACGAGCTGGACAACGCCCTGTACTACCTGCGCCGCGAGGCCTACGTTTCGGCCGCCGGCCGCGCCAACTACCTGCTGGAAACCTACCCGCAGAGCGCGTTCCAGTACGACGCCGTGGCGGCGCTGGGCGAGGCCTACACCCACCTGGGCAACAAGACCCTGGCCGCCGACGCCCGCCGCGTGCTGGAGCTGAACCAGCCCAACCACCCCTGGCTGCAGGGCGACTGGCCGAAGTACCCGTGGATGATCCGCAAGCTCAACCCGTTCGCCGGCGAGAAGTCCGCCAGCACCGGCCAGCGCAACGCGCAGCTGGAACGCAAGTAAGCAAAATGGCCCCTGACGGGGCCTTTTGTTTACTGTCACGCGGAACGGCGGGCGAGGTAGGGTCGGTCGACAGACGACTGCCGTGAGCGAGTCCGCAACCGGTAACGCATGGAATGCATCGAAACAGCAAAAGGGCCTGCAAGGGCCCTTTTGTCGTCGGGCAACCGGGGTCAAGGTGCCCGTGTTCTCAAACGATCCACGCCACCGTGCGTGTCGATAAGCTCTACAAGCGTCTCCAGCGACGGCAGGAGATCATCGTTGCCCTCCTTGCAGGCCCGCATTGCGGATTCAGTCACCAGCGCCTGGGCAGAAATTTTGAGATGGTCGACTTTCATTGCCGCATCCCAGAATCGCGCGCGCTCGCCATGACTGTAGCCCAGCGCCAGCCCATCTTTCAGAAACTGCCTGAGCTGCGCCGTCGCCGATTTCCCCTTGTAGCTCGTGCGCACCTCCTCTGGATGGTCGTGGAACACCACCACCGTTTCCTCTCCAAACCTGACTTCGCGATGGCTCGGCTTCTGCAGCGCGGCTGTCAGCGCGGCTGTCACTGCTCCAGCCTCTGCACGAGGCTGCGCCTGCGGGCGCGGACGAGATGGCGCGGAAAGCTGGGGCAGACGCTTCAGCACCTCGCCCAGATAGCGCTCCAGGCATGACCCTTCGCGCAGATGCAGCCGTTGCACGGTGAGATCGTTGCGCAACGCTTCCAGCTTCAGCTGGACCAGCATCCGGTCTTTCGGCAGCGAAAGTGCCTTGCCAGCGGTAAATGCTTCACCCAGGCCAAAGCCATAGTCACGGTTGGTGATGTGAGCGAGCTTCGCCATCGTCTTCGCGGAAAGACGGGTGTTTTCTGCCTTGCAGGGCAGTGCATCGCTCAGGTCGAAGCGGTTCTTGTCGATGATGGAATAGTTGGCTGAAATCTTCACACGTGCGGGACAAAGAGGGGTCAGGCATTTAACCGCTCCTCCGCCTCGGGCGCTTGCAGGAATCCAGCACACCGCCAGGCGCGCGTCAGCTGACATGCGCCCCACGGCCCCCGGTCGAGCCACGCCCTGCGTGGCTGTGCGATGCTCGAACGCAATCAGCCACGGAGGGCGTGGCCCTACATCTCGTTCGGGAATTGCGGGAGCATGGCCAAACGCGGTCCGCCTATCAGCCCTTGTAGCCGTTGCTGATCGGATAGCGCCGCTCGCGCCCGAATGCACGCCGCGACACCTTCGGGCCCGGCGCGGCCTGATGGCGCTTCCATTCGCTGGTGCGCACCAGGCGCAGCACGCGGTCCACCACCTCTGGCGAATACCCGGCCGCGACGATCTCCTCGCGCGACTGCTCCTGGTCGACATACCGGTACAGAATGCCGTCCAGCACGTCATACGCGGGCAGTGAATCCTGGTCAGTCTGGTTGGCGCGCAGTTCGGCGGAGGGCGGACGGCTGATCACCGCCGGCGGAATCACCGGCGCGCCGCCAACCGTGTTGCGCCACTTCGACAGCCCGAACACCTCGGTTTTGTACAGGTCCTTCAGCGGCGCATAACCCCCGCACATGTCGCCGTAGATGGTGGCGTAACCCACCGCGTACTCGCTCTTGTTGCCGGTGGTGAGCAGCAGCCCGCCAAACTTGTTCGACAGCGCCATCAGAATCACCCCGCGTGCGCGCGACTGCAGGTTTTCCTCGGTGACATCCACCGGCTGGCCTTCGAACATCGGCCCCAGCGCGTTCATCAGCCCCTCGAACACCGGCTCGATCGACACCGCCTCCAGCTTCACCCCCAGCGCGCGGCACTGCTCGGCAGCCAGGTCATTGGACATGCCGGCGGTGTAACGCGACGGCAGGCGCACCGCGGTGACGTTCTCCGCGCCCAGCGCGTCCACCGCCATGGCCAGCACCAAGGCCGAGTCGATACCACCGCTCAGCCCCAGCCATACCTTCTTGAAGCCGTTCTTGCGGCAGTAGTCCTGGATGCCGCGGGTGACCGCGCGCCAAGCCAGTGCGTCCATGCTTTCATCGCCGTCATCCATCCACTCACGCGGCAGGAAACTGCGGGTTTCGGCGTCGTAATCCACCACCAGCCACTGGTCGGTGAACGCGGCGGCCGCCGGATGCACGGTGCCGTCGCCATTGGCGACCACGGACGCGCCGTCGAACACCAATGCGTCCTGCCCGCCGACCATGTTGACGTACGCCAGCGCCGCCCCGCTTTCGCGGGTACGCTCGGCCAGCAGCGCATCACGCTGGGCATGCTTGCCGCGCTCGTACGGCGAAGCATTGGGCACCACCACCAGCTGCGCACCTTCGCGCACGGTGTCGGCCAGCGGCTCCGGGAACCACAGGTCTTCGCAGACCAGCACACCCACCGGCACGCCTTTCAGTTCAAACACGCAGCTGCCGCCATCGGGGTCGACATCGAAGTAACGGCGCTCGTCGAACACCGCGTAGTTCGGCAGTTCGCGCTTGCGGTAGGTGTGCAGCAGCTTGCCGTTCTGCAGCACGCTGGCCGCGTTGTACACCACGGTGCCGGCGCTCTGCGGCCAGCCGACCACGGCGGTGATGCCCTGCACGCTGGCCGCGATGCGCTTGAGCGCCTGTTCGCAGTCGTACAGGAAGCCTGGGCGCAGCAGCAGGTCTTCCGGCGGGTAGCCGCTGATGGCCAGTTCCGGAAACACCACCAGTTCGGCACCGAACTCATCGCGCGCCTCAGCGATCATGGCGATGATGTTGTCGGTGTTCTGGGCGACAGCCCCGACCGGGAAATCAAACTGCGCCATCGCGATGCGGATCGAGGTCATGGGGTGCTGCCTGTGGGTGCAATGGCCCATTGTATTGCGGATTGCGGAGTTGCATCGCGTGGTTGCCGGCCAGCGGCCGGCACTACCGGGCACGCGGATCGGTTACGCGGGCATGCGGACTGGTAGTGCCGGCCGCTGGCCGGCAACCGGGCGATGCGTGATGCCGCAAACGAAAACGCCGCCCGAAGGCGGCGTTTTCAGCCGGGCAAGCCCGGCTCTACGTAAGACGCGTTGCGTCTTACTTGACCAGCTTGGCGATGGCAGCGCCCAGGTCGCCCGGCGAACGCACGGTGACGACGCCAGCGGCTTCCATGGCGGCAAACTTGCCTTCCGCGGTGCCCTTGCCGCCCGAGGCGATCGCACCGGCATGGCCCATGCGCTTGCCGGCCGGAGCCGAGGCACCGGCGATGAAGCCGACAACCGGCTTCTTCACGTGGGCCTTGATGTATTCCGCACCGGCTTCTTCAGCGTCGCCGCCGATTTCGCCGACCATGATGATGCCTTCGGTCTGCGGGTCTTCGTTGAACAGCTTCAGGCAGTCGACGAAGTTCAGGCCGTTGATCGGGTCACCACCGATGCCGATGCAGGTGGACTGGCCCAGACCCACTTCCGTGGTCTGCTTGACCGCTTCATAGGTCAGCGTGCCCGAACGCGACACGATGCCGATCTTGCCCGGCTTGTGGATGTGGCCCGGCATGATGCCGATCTTGCACTCGCCCGGGGTGATCACGCCGGGGCAGTTCGGCCCGATCAGCACGGTGTCCGGGTGCGACGCCTTCAGCACGTTGTCCACGCGCAGCATGTCCAGCACCGGAATGCCTTCGGTGATGCAGACGATGACCTTGATGCCGGCAGCCGCGGCTTCCAGGATGGCATCGGCCGCGAACGGCGGCGGGACATAGATGACCGACGCGTCAGCGCCGGTGCTCTGCACTGCATCGGCGACGGTGTTGAACACCGGCAGGTCGATGTGGGTGGCGCCGCCCTTGCCCGGAGTCACGCCACCCACAACCTGGGTGCCGTATTCGATCATCTGGGTGGCGTGGAAGGTGCCCTGCTGGCCGGTGAAGCCCTGCACGATCACCTTGGTGTTCTTGTTAATCAAAACAGACATGAGAATTCCTTGGTGTCGGATCAGGCGGCGTTCTTGACAGCTTCAACGACCTTCTTGGCACCGTCGTTGATGTTGTCAGCCGGGATGATGGCCATGCCGCTGTCACGCAGCAGCTGCTTGCCTTCTTCCACGTTGGTGCCTTCCAGGCGCACCACGACCGGAACCTTGACGCCCACTTCCTTCACTGCGGCGATGATGCCTTCGGCAATCATGTCGCAGCGGACGATGCCGCCGAAGATGTTGACGAAGATGCCTTCGACCTTGTCCGAAGACAGGATCAGCTTGAAGGCTTCAATGACGCGCTGCTTGTTGGCACCGCCGCCCACGTCGAGGAAGTTCGCCGGCTCGCCGCCGTTGAGCTTGATCACGTCCATGGTGGCCATGGCCAGGCCGGCACCGTTGACCATGCAACCGATGTTGCCGTCCATGGTGACGTAGTTGATGTCCAGCTCCGAAGCGGTCACTTCGGTTTCATCTTCCTGCGACTTGTCGCGCATGGCGACCAGTGCCTTGTGGCGGAAGTTGGCGTTGTCATCGCTGTTGAACTTGCCGTCCAGCGCGTACAGGTTGCCGTCGTCCAGGATGGCCAGCGGGTTGATTTCAACCAGGGCCAGGTCCTTTTCGTTGAAGATGCGGTAGAGGTTGACCATGATGTTGGCGAACTGGCCGGCCTGCTTGGCGGTCAGGCCCATCTTGAAGCCGATGTCACGGCCGTGGTAACCCTGCACGCCTTCCACGAAGTCCACATTCAGGGTGTGGATCTTGTCCGGGGTTTCAGCGGCGACCTGTTCGATCTCCATGCCGCCTTCCGACGAAGCGATGAAGCTGATGGTGCGGGTGCCACGATCCACCAGGACCGACAGGTACAGCTCCTTGACGATCTCACCGGCGGTGGTCACCAGCACCAGGTTGATCGGCAGTTCAACGCCGGCGGTCTGGTAGGTGGCCATCTTGGTGCCGAGCATCTTGGCCGCAGCGGCCTTCACGTCGTCAACCGTCTTGCAGAACTTGACGCCGCCGGCCTTGCCGCGGCCGCCTGCGTGGATCTGCGCCTTGACCATCCAGGGGCCCTGGCCCAGCGACTGGGCGACGGCAACCGCCTCGTCCGGAGTAGCCGCGACCTTGCCGGCCGGGACCGGGATGCCGTACTCGGCAAGCAGTTGTTTTGCCTGGTATTCGTGGAAATTCATGCGTCACCGTGGGAATAGGAACGACCGCACGCGCTTCCGGGCTCCCTCGACAGGGCGCCGGCTGGGGACCGCGGCGGGCCCACTATTGTGGACGAGCGAAGGCGACGGCGCAAAGACACGCGGCCAGATTGGCCCCTTCCGGCCCGATTTCAACGATTTTTCAGACAGTTGCGATTGCGCCCGGGCCGGCAGCGTTTCCCGCGCGGTGACGTTCCGCGCGCGATCCAGGGGTGGCCCCCGGTAGCGCCGGCCGTTGGCCGGCCCATGCAACTGGTCCGAAGGCCGATACACTGGTCCCCAGCCAGAAGGGGAGTTCCGGCGTGTCACCCAGCGCTTCACTGATCGACCGCATCGAGTCCTTGCCGAAGCGGGAGCTGTACTTCTTTGCCCTGTACCGGGTGCTGATCGCCGTGGTCATCGCCGCACTGCTGTTCAGCCCGCTGGCCAGCATGGTGGGCGAGTCCACCCACCCGCAGCTGGCGGCGATGGTCAGCCTCTCCTACCTGGGCGTGGCAGTGCTGATCCTGCTGACCGGCCGCAACGAGCGCTGGCTGCGCCCCATCGTGGTGGGCAGCGTGGCCGTGGACATCCTGGCCACCGCCCTGCTGGCCCATGCCCTGCCCGGTGCCAGCGCCGGCCTTTCCATGGCCCTGCTGTTCAACATCGCCGCCGCCGCCACCCTGCTGCCGCTGTCGCTGGGCTTCAGCCTCGCAGTGGCCGCCGCCGTGGCGACTGCAGGCGAGTACCTCTGGAACCGGCTGGAAAACGGCGACCCCAACCGCACCCTGGCCGAGCTGGCCATGTTCATCACCAGCTACCTGGCGGTGACCTTCGTGAGCTACCAGGTGGGCAGCCGCGCGCGGCGCAACCAGCAGCTGGCCAACCAGCGTGGCGAGGAAGTGGCCAACCTGTTCGAGATCAACGAACTGATCATCCGCCGCATGCGCACCGGCGTGCTGGTGGTGGACGGCAGCAACCGCATCACCCTGGCCAACGAAGCCGCCAGCACCCTGATTGGCGACAATGACGGCAACAGCGGCAGCGGCAAGCTGGAACTGGCCAGCGCCGCCCCCGACCTGCTGCGCCGCCTGCAGCGCTGGCGCAACGGCTGGAACAACGAGGAAACCCCGTTGCAGCTTTCCCCGGACCAGCCCGAGGTGCAGCCGCGCTTCGCCCGCCTGCTGGCCGGCAGCGACCTCACCCTGGTGTTCCTGGACGACTCCAGCGTGGTCTCGCGGCGTGCCGAGTCGTTGACGCTGTCGGCCATGGGCCGGTTTTCGGCCAGCCTGGCGCATGAGATCCGCAACCCGCTGGCCGCGATCAACTACGCCGCCCAGCTGCTGGAAGAATCCACCGTCATCACCGACACCGACCGCCGCCTGCTGCAGATCATCCATCAGCAGTGTCAGCGCACCAATGGCATTGTGGAAAGCGTGCTGGGCCTGGCCCGGCGCGAGCGCGCCAACCCGGAAAACCTGGACCTCGCCGCCTTCGTGCGCCGCTTCGTGCTGGACTACAAGCAGAGCCTCACCCTGGAAACCGACAGCGTGGAGCCGATCATCACCGAATCGTCGGTGCATGGGCTGATCGACCCGCGCCATCTGCATCAGATTCTGACCGCCCTGGTCCACAACGCCCTGAAGTACGGCCGCACCGGCCAGGAACCGGCGCGCGTGCGGCTGCGCGTGGCCCGCATGGAGCGCTCGGCGGTGATTGACGTCATGGACCGTGGCCCCGGCATTCCGGAAAAGGTGGCCAGCCAGCTGTTCCGCCCGTTCTTCACCACCTCCGAGCACGGCACCGGGCTGGGCCTGTATATCGCCCGCGAGCTGTGCCGGGCCAATCAGGCGCGGCTGGAGTATGTGTCCGTGCCCGCGGGCGGGGCCTGCTTCCGGCTGATCCTGCCCGGCCCCCACACCATGTTGCCGGAATGACGCATGGGTCTGTTCCAATCGCCCAAATTGGTCAAGAACCGTCAAACATTTGTCGTTAGTGACACTCCTCGGCTATCTTCACTCCTATGAACGAAAACCGCAGCGCCCTCGTTGTCGACGACGAACGCGACATTCGCGAACTGCTGGTACTGACCCTGGGCCGCATGGGCCTGCGGATCAGCACGGCGGCCAACCTCGCCGAGGCGCGTGAGCTGCTGGCCAGCAACCCGTACGACCTGTGCATCACCGACATGCGGCTGCCTGACGGCAACGGCATCGAGCTGGTGACCGAGATTGCCCAGCACTACCCGCGCACCCCGGTGGCGATGATCACCGCCTTCGGCAGCATGGACCTGGCGGTGGAAGCCCTGAAGGCCGGCGCGTTCGACTTCGTCAGCAAGCCGGTGGACATTTCGGTGTTGCGCGGGCTGGTGAAGCACGCGCTGGAGTTGAACAACAGCGAGCGCCCCGCGCTGCCGCCGCTGACCAGCGAGCAGACCACCCGCCTGCTGGGTGAATCGGCCGCGATGGATGCGCTGCGCACCACGATTGAAAAGGTGGCTCGCAGCCAGGCCCCGGTGTACATCCTGGGCGAATCGGGCGTGGGCAAGGAACTGGTGGCGCGCACCATCCACGCGCAGAGCGCGCGTGCCGCCGGCACCTTCGTGCCGGTGAACTGTGGTGCCATTCCTTCGGAGCTGATGGAAAGCGAATTCTTCGGCCACAAGAAGGGCAGCTTCAGCGGCGCGCACGCCGACAAACCTGGCCTGTTCCAGGCCGCGCACGGCGGCACCCTGTTCCTGGACGAAGTGGCCGAGCTGCCGCTGCAGATGCAGGTGAAGCTGCTGCGCGCCATCCAGGAAAAATCCATCCGCCCGGTGGGCGCAGCCACCGAGATTCCGGTGGACGTACGCATTCTGTCGGCCACCCACAAAGACCTTGGCCAGCTGGTGGAAGAAGGCCGCTTCCGCCACGACCTGTATTACCGAATCAACGTGATTGAACTGCGCGTGCCGCCGCTGCGCGAGCGCCGCAGCGACCTGCCGCAGCTGGCCGCCTCCATCCTGGCCCGCCTGGCCCGCACCCACGGCCGCCCCACCCCGCTGCTGGCTCCTTCAGCGCTGGACGCACTGGGGCTGTACCACTTCCCCGGCAACGTGCGCGAGTTGGAGAACATTCTGGAGCGCGCCCTGGCCCTGGCCGAGGGCGACACCATCAGCGCCAGCGACCTGCGCTTACCGCAGCCCGGTGCCACGCGCCAGACCGGCGCGAACACGGCGGCCACGGTGCAGGAAGAAGCGGTGGTGGACTTACCTCCCGGCAGCGGTGCCCTGCCCTCGTACATCGAGCAGATGGAGCGCACCGCGATCCAGAAGGCGCTGGAAGAAAACCGCTGGAACAAGACGCGCACGGCGGCGCAACTGGGGATTACGTTCCGTGCGCTGCGTTACAAGCTGAAAAAGCTGGGAATGGACTGACCCCGTAGCGACACGCCATGCGTGTCGGCTTTCTACGGACACTCCGATGACGCGCATGGCGCGTCACTACACGTCGATCGAACGCTCTTGTAACGTCACGCCATGCGTGTCGGCTCTCCGCGCACACCCGGCAACGCGCGCCCCCAACCGAACACCCCGCCAAAACCGACACCCGGTAGTGCCGGCCGCTGGCCGGCAAACGCAATGCCGAACCCCAAGCACACCAACGGTTCCAGCAGACTCAATCGAGTCGCCCCAACGATTCGCACGCACTTCTATAGACAACCCAGACTCCGGACATACGATCCGGCCATGACTACCAAAAACACCCCCGTCAAGAAAGCCGCCCGGAAGACAACCGTTGATCGCCCCAACCCGTTCAAGGCATTTGAGACGACCGAAGAGCGCCTCAAGTATCTGTACGGCAACATGACCCCGGAGGAATCACTCGAGATCCTTTACGAAGCCGGGATCCTCACACCCTCAGGTCGCCTGAGCCCCGAATACAAATGATGGACGGTCATCTGCTTGTCGGATATCACGGCTGCGATATCGTCGTGCGCGATGGACTCGTGTCCGGCCAACTGACGCCCGAGGAAAGCAGCAATCAATACGACTGGCTTGGCCCGGGGTTCTACATGTTCGAGGGCGATGAGCAACGCGCAAGGTCTTTCGCGGAAGCTGCTGCGTCGCAGCCCTACCGCCAACTTACCGCGCGCCCCATCGCTACGCCCTCCGTCGTGGGCTGCGTTTTCAGCGTACAGCGATGCTTGGATATGTCGACGAAAGGCGGCAGACAGGAGTTCGAAGAGGCATACCTCCACATGCAAGCGGGTTTCCTGCTGAACTTCGAGACGATGCCAATCAATCGTCCGGCCAACAGTCATGATCAAGACATCCTTCTGCGGGGACTCGACCGAGCCGTATTCTCGTTCATGCACAGGAGGAACGAACGTGGGCGACCATTCGATCCCTACCAAGCGGTTCGAGGCTCATTCCCACAAGGCGCCGAAATCGCCCCGAACTCCGGCTTCCATCGCGACAGCCATACACAGATAGCACTGCGCGACTTCAACTGCATAAAAGGCTGGTTCATTCCGCCGGGCGAGTGCATGTTGAGCGCCGCCAAGCTGACCGCAGCCAAGGAACGATTTGCCGCACTGTGCGCAGCCACACCCAAACCACGCAAGCGCGCATAGGCTCGATCACCACAGGAACAGCCGTGACAACCAAGAAGCCCGCAGTAAAGATGAGCACCCGCAAGTGGGCCAAGGGAAGCCCGCGCCGCCCAACCAGGGTGAAGCCAACGCTGCACCCTCATTTCAAGAGCATTAAAGAGGAGCTTGCATACGTCTACGGAAGCATGACGCTGGAATACGACGTAAGGACATTGTACGAGGCCGGAATCCTAACCCCCTCAGGCCGCTTGAGCTCCAAATTCAAATAATCGCCCGTAGCGACACGCCATGCGTGTCGGCTCTCGGCGCACAACCCGCCCGACGCGCATGGCGCGTCGCTACAGCGCACCAGCCTCACCCTCACCCTCATCCCCATCCAGCACCTCCGCTACAACCATCCTCACCCCACGCCGCCGACCACCCCGCGCAGGCACAGCTTCAATCACCACCTCCCCATCTCGCGCACAAACCGCCTCGCTCTCCACAGTTCCAAAGAACACCTCCAGCGAACTCGGATAAGCAACATACGTAGGCATCAGCCATCTCCATAGGGATGCGCATCAGCCACACAGGCACAACGCGCGGGACGCAAAAGGTAACCGCGCCCACCACCCAGCGCGCACAGCTTCACCCAAACCCCGCCGCAGCCCCACTTCGCCCCAACCCCGCCCTACGCAATCACCTCAACCTGCGCACTACGCAATCGCCCGAGCCTACGCGCGATCACCTCAACCTGCGCGATACGCAATCATCCAAACCTACGCGTAGAGCCGGGCTTGCCCGGCTGCTCTTCCGCGGCCAACCATCACGCCCTCCCCACGCGCCATCAGCGCCAAAACCGACACACCACTCACCCCACCCAACACCCCAACCCAACAAAATTTCCAACACCAAGAACGACACACCCAACGCCCAGAAACACGGCACCCATCACACTTTTCCATGCATCCGACCCACTTACGACACAAATCGTTTTGCATCGCCGCACATCGAAGCACCGCGCAAAAAACAGCCGCGCTCCGCTACTCTTCGATCTGTCGCATGGTGTGTCTCGGAGCGTAAGAACTCCTAGAGGAATTACATGTTGGACGACTTGTGTCGGGAGGGCGACGAAATAAAACACCCTCGCGGAAATACGTCGCGCCGGTTCCTCTGACGGTTCTTACCCTCCCGACTCTCCCGCCATTCCGGCGGGAGAGGTTCAACAGAGGAGACACATCATGAACGACGTACCAGAAGACTGGGACGACCTGACAGAAGAACAAAAAGAGTTCCGCCGCCGCTTCTGGCGACCACCCAAGAGCATCGTCGTGAACGCCCTGCACCACGAAGGCCTGAAGACCTACCCCGGCTGCCCCACCGTTCCCTGCTTCAAAACACGGGGACTGTGGATGCGGGACCTGGGCATCGACACCGGAATGCGGCTGTACCTGTACCCCGAATGGCGCGGCTTCCGCTTCCACGCGGACCCACCACCGAAGGATCAGGAGGCGGTCAAGATCTACAGAAAGGTCCGGCGCGTGTAGAACGGGACAGTGCGAAGTGAGAGCGCACGTTGGAGAGGAAAGGGAGGACGGGCGGCGCGTAACGCCGCCCCTGTTCCCGGAAAGACCCGAACAACGCGACACGAGGCCAGAACTTGACGCTGCAAACCTTCATTGAGACTGGAATTGAAGAGTATGGACGACGCCCTTTTCGCCGAACTGATCAAAAGTTCTTTGGAAGCAGACCGCATGCTGAGGGAGAGCAACCGCCCACTGGTGACCAATAAGGATCCCAGACCTTCGCGGCAATCATACTTCGACACAACCAATCCCCCGCCTCCGCAGGCCCCCAGACCTGCGCCGCCCCCGAATCCACCGCCGCCAGAAAAGAAGTGGCAGTACCGGAGTTGCGCATATGCGGGCACCCCATGCGCAAGCCCCCGAATGCCCGTAGAGCCCCGCCATGCGTGGCTTCGATCAGCTTTGGAGAGGGACGCAGCGTGCATCCGCGTATCGCCCCAACCCTCCTCCTGAATCACCGCCCGCTAGTGAGACTAGCCACTTGTTCTGCGACATCCGGGGGCAGCGCATGTGTCCAAACGTGGGCCAGCACCTTCAGGAAGCGCGGCTGCTGACGCGAATAGATCCTCACTTCCTGGAGTGTGTTGTCGCCATGCACTGAAAGCAGCGTCTCCAGTGGGCCAGCGCCAAGATTCTCAAGAACCCATGGATCCTCGCTAGACTCGAAGACTTCCTTCACCACATTCCATGCCTCGCTTGGATTCTCCAAACAAAGCATGTTCAGCTCTACTGCCGCCCATTCGCATCTCAGATGCGATGGGTCACCAGGGGCGAGCGACTGAAGCTCAATCCAAGTTGTAACAAGCGACTTGAATCGCCCCATTTCGTCATTCATGGAATCACCTCGGTGCTGACTGATCCGGACCTGGTAACGCGAGCTGCGTCTACGCGTCCCCAACAAGCTCGTCACACTCTGTCAGCACAGCGGCAAGCGTGCGTGGATCGACATGCATAGAGAGCTCCTGAGCAGCGTCTGCCCACCAATCAGCCAGCAGATCAATGTCAAGCGGGCTGTACTGCAGACGACGGGTGGCACCGGCCACTGCCTTCAAGAGAACACTGGGAGCATAGGCCGAATTCGCGTAGTCCTAGAGCCGTCCGGCTAGACCGCCAAACTTACCATCCAGTTCAACGCCCCACCGGCTTTCAGACTGGAATGGAATCGTCCCGACACCAGGCAGCTCCAACGTCTTGATCACTTCGAACATAACTCCCTCACCCAGCGCAGCACGAGCATCGGCCCCGAAGCCGCGGGACACCTCACGAATCAGCACTGCCTTGAGCGCCCACCGCTGCTCCGCAGAGAGTAACGAATGGCCAGCTATGGCGTTCTGCAACTCGTCGAGATCCAGCGCCTGCCGCTCATCCAAGCTCGGGATCAGCTCTTTCATGAAACGACAAAGCTCGCCGCCTTTCTGGCAGGCGACAGATCCACGTGATAGTAGTCAGCGGCTCCCGAAAGAATGCCGGACGCGGCGCGCCTGGCCACGTTCTTTGTGTGCTCGATTGATCTCTGCCCACCCCTCCATTGATCCAAGGAGACGATCCACGATGTGACCCTGTCGGTTGAGAGCAGGAAGATGACATCATCTGTTTCGTCGGAATCATGAAGCAATTCAGTATCCTCGCGGCGTTCGGGGGATGCCGCCGCAGGCTGCATCAAAGGCCCCTGAACGCAGGTAGCTATGGTTCGTCCGTGCTCTCTCGATCAGCTTCTAGAGCCTATTCTGACAGCTTAGATGGCGCACGATCAGCCAACAAACAGCCCTCTACTGCCACCCGCCCAGCGCAGCCAGCCCAGGCATCACTTCAACAACTCCCCAATCACAACCTCACCCAGCGCAACGGCCAGGTCCGACGGGCTCATTCCCCAATCATTGATGGCAAACCGATTCGCCCCGTTCTTGATCAGCCACTCTACGGCTTCTTCCGCCCCCTGCTCCACGGCATTGTGCAAGGGCGCGTATCCGTGCTCCCCTGGACTATTGATGTCAGCTCCGGCGGAAAGCAGCGTCTCCATTTCCGCAATGCTGCCGCGCGTAGCTGCCACGTTGACGGGCCTATCTCCGAACAGGCTGATCTGATCGACATCAGCGAGCGTGATGCCTGAGTACTCAGGAAGCTGGCCGTAATACTCCAACAGGTCTGCGAGCAGCATGATTGACCTCAACTCCCTTCGTCCCGAGCCACCAGAGTGAAGTCGTGACCGTTTTCGGTACAATGAACAAGCCCGAAGGTCGGGGCTTCGAGCAGAGCACCGCCTTTAAGGTAGCTCCACTCTTCGGCGGGGTACAGCTCGGAATAACGCTGCGTATCCAGCACGGCAACCACGCGGCCAACCGAACCGCCACCGAGATCCACAGCGTCACCCGCCAGCACTTCCTGACCATCAGCGTAATTCACCGAGTGCCTCCTACTGGTTTACCGGTCGCCATCTGCTTTCTCAGCCTCACTCGTCCCTACTACCAAGAAACTCCTGGGCGTACCTGTCCCCAGCCTCGGCTGCTGCATTGATCAACACCATGGCTCTAGGAACATCGCGTTCGATGCCCTTGCCCTGAAGCAACGCCCGCCCATACTCGTAGTGGGCGGGAGTGTACCCGCCCACGGAGGCCTCGGCAAAACATGCCGCAGCCGAAGCCTCGTTGCACACAACACCCCAGTCGCCGAACAGGTAGTTCATCCCCATCTGAAAGACGGCGGGAAGGTAGCCCTTGGACGCCGACTGCCGGAGCGGACAGAGGGAACTTTCCTCAGAATCATCGGCGACGAAGATGTGCGCGCGGGTACAGCGCCTCCGGATCACCGATGGCCAGGTACGGGGACAGCATACTCGCAGCGGCCTAAGACCCCACCTGCTCGCAAACTTCCTCGAACTGCGCCGTGAGTTGGCTGCGCATTCCACTCATCGCCAGACCAGCCATGCAGCACTTCCCACGATCTCGATGAAGCTCTTCTCCAGGTGCAACCTCAGCAGGCCGCGACTGGTGTCCAAGCGACCTCCGATGACGTTCCCGAACCGGTGCTCCACATTCAGCGCGGCCATGTCAATCTTGCTGATACAGGACCTCACCCCTTCGATCAGGATCCTGGCCGGCGCACGATCAATCATGCTTTCTGAAGTGCGAACCTGCATTTCCAGATAGCAGGTATTGGTCATTGGCGAGAACACAATCGCCTCGAGATGCGATCTGTCCAGATCCATTCCTTCAAGAGAATGAGGCCTCCCGGCAGCGTCCACCACCATCGGATTGGCCGCCTGAGCTTCATCCTCGGAGGGGGTGCACAGCTCGATGTCTTCTGCAACCGCCTCCAGCATTCCGCCCACCAGGTGCATGCTCAGCCGTCGCCTGGCTACTTCCACGGAGCCATCCTGCACGTTGCCTGCACGCGCATTGTCGGCCATCTCAGGGAAATCAAGCCGTGCGAAGAAAGTGTCCATCTCGCCAAGAGTAAAGCGGGATTTCAAACGCGCCTTCCGCCGCCGCCAATCCCCAAGGCACAGGTCGATCTCACAGGATCGCCGGATAACGGAAACGGCAATGACATGGACGATGCTGTCATGGAGAGCGACGTCATCGAAGGTCTGCTCAGCAATCACCTCTGTTCCCCCCTTCTTTCTTCTCTGAGACCTGCAGCCCATGTTTACGAGCCATTGCGATGAACGCAGGCTTCCCAGCCATAATTGTCAGCGCATTGTGATCCAGATGATTCATGCACTCAACGTCCGCACCTGCCGCGATCAGCATCTCCGCAGCCTCCACTGAGCTGTTCAGGATGGCACCACGCAGCGCAGTCAAGTGAAGCTCTCCCTTGATGTTCAGGTCACGGACGAAAGGCAGGAACGCTCGAAGCGTTTCAACATCGTTGTCATGAGCCGCCACATGCACGGGCGCATCGCCCCAGGGGCAGGCACTTTCCGGCGAGGTCAGTTCGCAATCTTCAAGCTGACGTCCACCTAGACGAGTTGGCCACTAATAACTACGCTCAAGCTGATCATCAGAAAGACAAACATCGCAAGCCAAGCAGCGGCACATGCGAGGATCAGCGCCCTCAGCGGCCCCTTCACCCCCGACTTCAATACCAAGCGAGCCGCTTTGTAAGTCTTCCCCGCTTCTCCGGGCGTATTGAGAGGGAGAAGATCGAGTTGCGAAAACTTCACCTCCGCCTCGGAACCCCCGTCCCTACGCCGTGCGATGACTATGGCGGCCGCCCTGAGGACCATCACTGCGATCAACAAATAGACGAAAGATGGAACCAGCCAACTCAGCGCGTCCATGGATTGCACCCCTAATTTCCCGTCTTTGAATCCCGAGGAGTCTATGCGGGCTGCACGCCCCGCGCACGGCATTACAGGGCAGGCGCAAACCACATCACCCCTATCAGGCACATTGCCCTGGGCTCTACCCCGGGGTTCACCCGCCACAGCACGGCTACGTTGGTGGATCACACATGTAGGGATCGTAATCCAGAGAAGCATTAGCCTTTGCCATCTTCTGGATGAGCTCTCGAGAGAGATGCATGCTGGCTCTCAGGCCTCTCTCACTCCAAAGCCAAACGTCCAGTTGCGGCGTCCATCGCCCGACTTCTTCTTCCCCCAACACTTCAAATGTCTTATCCAACGCCTCGGAGATTGCCATCTCCAGGTTATCGTTTGTCAGCTCATCTCGCGACACCCTAGTGACTTCGGTTACCCCACCAGTTTCAGGGTTCCACGCAATCACCAGAACTCTTATCTCTGGCGGCATCACTTCCATCGGTAATAGGTCTCCTCGACCACCGGACCTTTGCAGAGTCTAAGCTTTACCACGATCCGACCATCTTCACAGCCGCAAAGGTCGAAGCGCGATATCTGTGCACCTCGACCGAGGAACTCCATTTTCACCTCATGCTCCCTGCCATAGATGCCTGCTCGCCGCCTCATCGCATCGTCAAGCTTCTTGTCACATCTATCATCATCGTCCTGGCACAGGGCCTCACCTGCCAGTTGACCGGCCTTCTGCCCCAGTATTCCACCAGCGTAGCCACCAGCCACTGCACCGGACATCCCACCCGCCCCCGCACAAGCTAGCGCGCCTGGGCCAGTTGGACTACATGCCAAGCCTCCGCCCGCCGTCCCGAGCGAGCCACCGAGGTAAGCGCCTCCAAGGGTCCCGCAGACTGCGCCAACGGTAGTTGCCACAGCAATGCATTGCCTCCTTCCCTCCAACCCATACGGGTCCACAAAGATTAGCGGGGAAGACCTGACATAAGAGTATGTGCTTGGCCCATCCCTCAGACCGATTGGATCACTTTGCGAGAATCGCCCGACGGCCGCGTCGTATTCACGCAGGTAGTTGTAGACGAATCCCCCAAGCTCCGACGCCTGCTGGCCCGGGAATCTCAACGTGAGACTCTTGGCGATGCCATCGCCGTCAACGTCACTGTTCGGGGGCTGATTCCCGAATGCTTCAACCTTGGCACTCCACTCCCAAGTGGAGATGTTGCGCATGGGATCGATGACTGCGCGCGGCGTACCCAGATGGTCTGGCTGGATGTACTCGGCTCCCGACTCGTTGTGGCCGATCAAATCGACAAGCGCTACCGGAAGGCTATCCAGCCATACCGCCTGCTGCCGAGCCTGTCCGTCGGAGTCATAGTCACCCAGCCACTGACCGCCTTCGTCGTACACCGTGTAGGTGGAATCGCTCGCAGCAGTGCGTGCGACGCGTTCCCCTTGATGGTTGTACTTGTAGGCCTCGATCAAGGTTCCATCTCGCGTGACAATGCCCAAGCGATTGGCATCGTTGTAGGCGTAATCGCTGCTACCAATAGCGACGCTGTTCCCTGCAGAATCGTAACTCCGAGGTTCGCCACCTACTGCCATCAGATGATGGCTGTTGCCCGGATAGGTGTAGATCTGCGTGCCGGCCGAGGTAGTCACTGCCGTCCGATTACCCGTAGCATCGTACTCGTACGTCTCAATCGGCGTCCCAGTAGCCCCGTCCTTCGTCTGCGTCAGCCTCCCCAATGCGTCATAGCTGTACTGAGCCAGCACCTCCGTGCCATCGCCATTGGTCAGCTCGGTAATCCCACCAACGGCGTCGTACCCATACCCCACCGACAAACCACCCGGTGCCGGGTCATGCACTGCAATGGTCCGGTAATCCTGATCCACCGGCCGCTGCAGGGTTCGCCCATTCCCATACGTCCAGCCCGTCGCCGGGCCAAACGGCGCATAGGTCACATTGGTCACCACCACCTGCCGGGCCTGCCCCGGGCGGGTGACGCCCACCTCGTTGATGCGGCCCAGGTTGTCGCGCAGGTAGTCGGCCACGGTGCCGTCCGGGTAGGTCAGCGCGGCCAGCCGGCCGCCGGAGGTATAGCTATAGCGCACCGTGGTAGCCACGCCATTGACCGTCTGTACCTTGCGGGTGAGCTGGCCGAAGCGGTCATGGCAGTACTCGGTGCTGCCACCGGCATGCATCACCGTGCCTACCCTGCCCCGGCTGAACTGCTCGTTCGCGGCGCACACCGCCGGGGCGATGTCGTAGGTGTAGGCCACGTCCAGCGTGGGGTCCGGGTAGCTGATGTGGGTGACCCGGCCCAGCACGTCGTACTGGTAGGTGGCGGTGGTGCCACGCGCGTCGGTGCGGGTGGTGCGGTTGCCGGCGGCGTCCACCGTGAAGACGGTGGTGCCGGTGTCAGGGCTCACCTGCTGCAGCAGGTCACCGAAGCCGTTGTAGGCATAAGTGGTGGGCAGCTGCTTGGGGTCAATGACCTGGGTCTGGTTGTCGTCGCTGTCATAGGCCATCGCGACAGTGGCGGCGATGCCGCCTTCGTCGTCCACCTGACGGGTCAGGCGACCGAACGCATCATGCTCGCGGCGCGAGACGCGGCCGAGCGCATCCACCACCGAACTCACGTTGCCCTCGGCGTCGTAGGTGAAGTCGGTGGGGTTGGCGAGGCCATCGGCCGAGGTCACCAGCTGGCTCAGGCGGTTGTACACGCGTGACAGGGTGCGCTTCACCTCGCCACCGGCCCCCTTGTACTGCTCTTGCACCCGGTTGCCGGCCGCATCCAGCGTGTACTCGATGCGGTTGCCTGCGCCATCGCCGATGGCGGTGAGGCGCTGGGCGGCATCGTAGGTATAGGTCACCACGGTGCCGTCCGGGGCGGTCGCCTTGCTGAGCTGACCGGTGGGCAGGTACTCCATGGTGGTTACACGGTCGTCGGTGCCGGAGGCATCGTCGTCGCCACGCACCGTGGCCGAGGCCATCCAGCCACGCGGGGTGTACTGGTACTCGGTGACCACGCCGTTGGCGTCCATCACCATGTGCGGGCGGCCCGCGTCGTCATAGGCCAGCACCTCGGTCACCAGACCCAGCGGCTGTATGGTCTTCCAGGGGTCGCCCTTGCGGTAGGTGCAAGCGGCGTCACTGGTGATGCAGCCGGGGGCGTCCTCCGGGTAATAGGTGTAGCGCACGGTGTCGTCCGTGCCGGGCGTGGGGCCGTCAGTGGAAAGCAGGAGGCCGAGGACCGGGCAGCCGGCTTGGGCGTCTACGGCTTCGCAGTAGGTGTAGGTGGTGGTTCGACTTTCACCGGCGGGGGTTTGGGTGGTTTCCTGGGTGACTTGGCCGCGGGCGTTGTGCTGCCAAGTGACTGTGCGGGCCGGGCCGACCTGCTTCACTGTCTGATTGGTGTCGCGTTGCTTCCAGACTTCGGTCGTTCGAGCTTCGGGACGGTTGCTGGCCTCTGTCTCAGTTTCTTTCCAGAAATCCCCCAAGGCACCTCCATTAGGAGCGTCGCCAATCAGCTCTCTTTCGAATTCTGTCACGACGCCTGAGACGGTCTTGGTAGATAGAAATCCATGCGAGAACGCGTAGCTTGATTCTTTAGGGAGGCAGCCATCGCACGTATCTACAAAGGTCGAGGATTCCAATGCGCCGTCGCTAATTCGAGCTACGGCGCGCCGACGAGCGCCACTTGGAAGAGTTGTTGTAGAGACCAGCCTGTCGTTCTCGCGGGCATAAGAAACCTGAAATGCCGAAACGCCATTTGCGAGATCCGTCTTATATGCCCTCCCCTTGGCGTCATACCAAGTAGAGGAAAAACGATTTCCAAGTTCATCAACAACGCCAGTTAGAGCGGCTGCACCGGCACTCTGATGGGCGTACCCAGCTTCCTTGTACCTGTAGCTGATCCGATGTCCGTCGGCACCAACTATCGCACTGAGGATTCCGTTCTCATACTCGAACGAGGTTTGATCTCCAGTGGAGGTAACGACCTTTTCAACCAACTTTGCCTGGTTGTAGGTCAGGATCAGTCGTCGCCCCTGATCGTCCATTACTGTATCAAGCAGACCAGCTGGAGAATAGGCAAGGAACACCGCCCTTCCCGCGCCGTCAACTTTGCCGATCAACTTGCCATCGACTCGATAATTCTCGATCCCGCCTTCGGGCAGAGTTAGCTGCCAACCATCATCGGTTCGATTCAGCACTTCCTTCCTTCCTGCGTCCGCCACCCACACATCTTGAGTGCGCTTGAACTTCAAGGCCTTACCGTCCGGCCTCGTAACATAGACAGCCTCCCCAAGCCATACCTGGGGCACAACCACCGCGCTTCCAAAGCTGAAGGATCTGTTCTTCCCAAAAACGTACGCAGGCTCGCCTACATACGCAGAATCCTGCAGCGAGTTGTAGGTCAGCTCTAGATTCAAGAGCCCACTAGCAGCACCAGCGACCACGCGTGAGGTTTCGAACTTGTTGCCGTTAAGCGTGTTTATTGGATCGCCGACACAATGTTCCTCGCACTTCGGCGAGCCCATTCCGAGCCTTGGAGGAAGGGACTCTGCACCACCGTAATCAACGATGGATAGATGAAATGGCATTGTCTTTACATCCTTCTGCTCCCAAAACCACCCTCCACTGGCAGCTCCCACGGCGTTGGGATTCCTTGTTCCTACTAGGCTACAGTAGCTGGCCGGGTAGCCGTGAGCGGTAGCCAGCGCAACGCATTGCGCCAGAGCCTCCTCCTTTGTGGAGCAATAACCCCTGTAGACAAAGTGGGTTGTACTGCCGGGAGTATTGGGGACGACGTCTTCTGTACAGCTCGCCAAGGCGCTCGTGGCTGCCACGTTGCAGATCGCCATCGAAACCAGAGCTAGCGCCAGCCACCGAAGCATCCTTTTGTGGGCCCGCACGGCACACGAATCACTGCCCCAAAACTGCAAATCCGAACTATTTGCTGGGTTCATCACTACGTCCATGCAGAGTTGACTGGTTGTCCCTCTTCTTTAGTCGGCTTCCCAACGAATGTCAACGCATCCAATGCTACGACTCGGATGAATGACTTACCGACGCGCAGAAGTGTGAAGATGATCAACAAGAACTAGGATAAGCAATCCCTTGGTAACGCGGTTCATCTCAGCCAGGCTAGTGGTACCCGCCGCGGCCTTCACCAGTGCAGACTGACGCAGGTCATTAATCCCCGCCTTGTGAGCTGCTTCTGCAATCTGGATGGAAGCCACACTTTGGATGCTCCGCCTGCATATTGGCGAGTGAATTCGCCATGACCTCTTCCCCTGACGTGAATGGCCCACCGACTGTTCCCTGACGCTTGTAAACCCATTAACTCAAGGCCAGCGGTCGAGGTCGCGCCCCATAACCGT
The DNA here is from genome assembly GCA_050983615.1 of Stenotrophomonas maltophilia. Classification (GTDB taxonomy): domain Bacteria; phylum Pseudomonadota; class Gammaproteobacteria; order Xanthomonadales; family Xanthomonadaceae; genus Stenotrophomonas; species Stenotrophomonas maltophilia_AZ. The sequence goes on from CP158958.1 coordinate 3,408,689, forward strand.
AGGATATCTTGCTGCCATCGGTGCTTACAGCGATCGACTCAGTCACTTCGGCAAGTGCGTACCGCCCGCTCAACGCCTGAATCGCCGACAATGCAGCCGGCTCGCTGGGAAGCGTTTCGGTGTACCCAGTCGCCGTCCACTCCTGCGGTGCCTGCCCCAGGCAGTTGCCGACACGCTCATCGCCGCGAGTGCCAACACCGCGTTGCTAATGGTGAGCGATTGGGTTCGGGTGCGCAGCTGCGCCATCGCCTTGACCACCCATCGTCGAGCACAGTCTGCTGTGGTAGATCGCATGCCAAAGTCCTTTTAAGGCGGCAGGGCCCCGGTGCCGCAATCCGCTGCGTCGTTGCTGACGCTTACACGCATCATGCCACGCAATAATCCGACAATTTGCAACACTCCTCACAAAACATGAGGCCCCGCAATGCGGGGCCTCATTCAGATCAATCTCAGCGGGCCAACTCCGACAGATCAGTCCTTGGTCACACGATTGATCTCAGCCAAGCTGGTCGTACCCGCCGCTGCCTTCACAAGCGCGGACTGACGCAGGTCATTAATCCCCGCCCTCTGCGCCGCTTCCGCAATCTGGATCGCATTACCACCCGCCAGCACGATCACCGAGATCTCCTCGCTCATCGGCATGACCTGATAGATACCGGTACGGCCCTTGTAGCCCTCGGTGCATTCTTCGCAACCCACCGGCTCGTACAAGGTGATGCCGGCATCCAGCTGCGCCTGGGTAAAGCCTTCCGCCAACAGCGCATGGTCCGGCAGGTTTGCCGGTCGCTTGCAGTTGTTGCACAGGCGGCGCGCCAGACGCTGGGCGATCACCAAGGTGACCGAGCTGGTGATATTGAACGGGGCGATGCCCATGTTCATCAGTCGGGCAATGGTCTGCGGCGCGTCATTGGTATGCAGGGTGGACAACACCATGTGACCGGTCTGTGCCGCCTTGACCGCAATCTCGGCAGTTTCCAGATCTCGGATTTCGCCGACCATGATGATGTCCGGATCCTGACGCAGGAACGAGCGCAGCGCAGCAGCAAAGGTCATACCGCGCTTGTTGTTCTGCTGCACCTGGTTCACGCCGGGCAGACGAATTTCCACCGGGTCTTCGGCGGTGGAGATGTTACGGGTTTCGTCGTTGAGGATGCCCAGCGCGGTGTACAGCGACACCGTCTTACCCGAGCCAGTGGGGCCCGTGACCAGCACCATGCCGTACGGCTTGTGGATGGCTTCCAGAAACAGGCGCTGCTGCTCTGGCTCATAACCGAGCTTGTCGATACCCAGCTTGGCCGCACTGCCGTCCAGAATACGCAGCACGATCTTCTCGCCGAACAGCGTAGGCAACGTGCTGACACGGAAGTCGATCTGCTTGGTCTTGGACAGGTTGAGCTTGATACGTCCGTCCTGCGGCACTCGCTTTTCGGCGATATCCAGCTGAGACATAACCTTCAAACGCGCGGCAATGCGCTGATTGAGCTTGACCGGGGCTTTGGCCACGTTCTTCAGCAGGCCGTCAATACGGAAGCGTACGCGGTAATCATCTTCGTAGGGCTCGAAGTGGATGTCCGATGCGCCCTTGCGGATGGCATCAACCAGCACCTTGTTGACGAACTTCACTACCGGGGTGTCATCGCCCTTAGCGTCAACGCCAGTGTCGGTGCTGCCGCCGTCCTCGTCGCCGGTGGTGACATCGAGGTCGCCCATGTCGTCGTCGCCAGAGCCGAGCGAGCCGCCCAAGTTGTCATGCTTGGACTGCCACTGCTCCATGGTGCGCTTGATCTGTTCTTCGTCGACCAGAATCGGCTCGACCACCAGATTGGTGTGGAACTTGATCTCGTCCAGTGAGTGCGTGGGATCACTGGTACCCACAAACAACTTGCCGCCGCGCTTGAACAGCGGCAGCACATGGTGCTTGCGAAGCAATTCTTCGCTGACCAGACTGATGGCACTCTGCGCGCTGTCGAACACGTTGACGTCCAGCAGAGGCATGCCGAACTCGAGGGCATTGGCAGCTGCCAGCTGCGCTGGGGTGACCAACTTCTTTTCGGCGAACCACTGCGGCAGCGGCTGCTTGGCGGCAGCCGCCTTCGCCATGGCGTCGCGGGCGACGGATTCTTCGAGGGCCCCGTCCTGTACCAAGCGACGGGCGATGCCGGTAATCCCGACGAGATTGGCCGTTTGAGCGTTCACAGTGATCCCTTTGCAGTCTGCGCTAAAGGTATATCAGCGTTGGCCTTCTTGCACCATCGCTCGGCAAATCCACTGTCTGAACGATAGTAGCTGCAGACCGACTCCTGCAGCCCCGCCACTGAAGGATCTACCGCCGGATAGTCAATGCACCGAGTCGTCTTCTGCGAAAAGTCCACCACCCTCCAGCAATCGCCCGCCAGATGCAATGGCCCAACCACAGGGTCCGTCATCACGGCAACGGATCCTTGGAGCACCCCCCGCTGCTTCTCGGCCAGCTTGGCTGGAAGGAGGCTGGGCTTGATCTCAAAACGCAGATCCGGACGAATCTCATACAGGTAGGCCATTTCGCCAGCAACTGCGCGCTCGTCGATCTTTGCCTGCTCCACACCTGTGGAGCGGAGGCCATTCTCAAAGAACCTCAAGCGCCCGTCGGGGAGATCCGTGCCCGCCCCCAAATAGGGCTTCCAGGAAATGCCTTCGTAGACCCCGCTTCGGGCATCCCCGATGAGATCGGTGATGGTCGGAGCCACATCGATAATGGACGCCGGCCCGGCCATGGTGCGTGGTTGCCACAGCGGACGGCCGTCCTTATAACGCTGAATTCCCATGACGACATGACTCTGGGCCTCAGACAGGGCGAAACTGCCATGACCATAGAACTCAAGCTCACGCTCGCTTCCGTCCACATGCAGATCCCGAAGCCGATCTCGCTCCAGGGCGAAGTCCTCTCCATGATCCGACATGATCACCACCACTGCATTTGAAAGCCGCCCTTGGCCGCGAAGTTCGTCGAGAATTTCTGCGAACTGCTTGTCAACGTGCTCAAGCGCGCGAAGGTACTGGGTCGGCGAGTCGGAGTAGGCTTCGCTACCGAGGACAGCCCCGTACTCAGAATTCGAATGCAGGCCGGATGGCAGATAAGGCCAGTGCGGAAGGCACAAGTGACTGACTAGGAACAGCGGCTTCGAGGGGTCAAGCTCCCTCAGCGCCCGAACCACTTTTTCGGGATGGTCAGAGTCACGATAGCTTCTATAGGCCGCTCTGTTTCCCTGAACAACGCTCACCATATCGCTGGCAGGCATCAATGCGAGCAGAAGGTTGGTAGCCATGAGATCGAAGCTGCCGCCAATCACAAAGTCCAACGCACCAACCTGAGGCGTAATGGTGGAGTCGAACCCAAATGTTGAGTCAAAATTGGCGAACCGGGACTCATCCATGGCAAGCATGGTCGCGTATCCCTTTTCCTTCAAACTCCAGGCCAAGGTTGAGCGACTGTCCAGCTCGGAACGAGGATAAAGATTGAATCTTGCACCGTGACCGATGGGGTTCTTACCGGACAGCAAGCTCATATAAGAGGCAAACGTGCGCGCGAGCGGCGTCCTGGCATCGGCAACGATGACCGATCCGGCCAACGCCTGATCCATCGCCGGAGTCAGACCACCGGGAAAAGCCCCGTAGGCCGGCATGAAGTCAGGCCGGAGGGAGTCAACGCCGAGCACAATGATGTCCGGCCGCGGCCGATTCTGCTCTGCCCCCCCATCGAATTCGCTGGTGCCCATCAGCAGACCACCACCGAGGACGACCACCGCAGCAACCGAGTACTTAGGGTGCTGCTGGAACACTCTCGTAATGGCCAAGCATGCCCCCACGACAGCAATCGCAGCCAAGCCCCAAATGAGAATGGGCGACAGGGGCTGCACCATCAACAACTCAACTCCCGCGAATGCAGAAGAGAGCGGGTACAGCCGATTGTTAAGCATCATCGCGGAAAGAACGACTGCGGCAAGGAAGACCATGCTCGCGAGGACAGAGTCCCTTTCTGGTCGCCCAAGCAGCACAGTGCTTTGGCGAAAGACCCATGTCGCCCCCATCGCGAGGCCGACATGGGCGAAAAACCCGAAGCAAAAATAGGCTGTGATGTTCCACATGGCGGCAGGCATACCCAACAGCTGGTCCATGAGCTGCTGCTGCATCACGTTGGACTTCAGGTTCCCCTGAACAAGGTCAAAGCGCAGCGCAATGTTCCATACCTGCCAAGCGAACAGGCCAATACCTGTCGCAGCAGCCAACATATACTGTTTGCCTCGCGGCGACATACCCACCTCCGAAACAAAATGGGCCCTGCAATCGCAGGGCCCACTTGAATCATTCGTCAAACGACGCCCGAGCTATTGGCCTCAGACATCAACTGCCAAAATCAGGGACGGCATTCGGCCGGCAGGTACTTGGCCGGGCTATCCGAGGTGCAGGTCCAGGTGATGCCGGCGCTTGCCAGGTTCGGTGCGAACTCCAGCACAACGTTCTGAGCCTTATCGGTACCGGTGACGGTGATAACGCCGGTGCCATCGGCACATGCCAGCGAAGCGGTGTTGGTGGTCGGCGTGTCAAAGACTGCAACGCCGCTGCAAGCCTTGTCGTTGATGGCGTTTTCATTGGCGATGTTTTCGCCGATGGTGGCCTTGGCACCCGAAGCCAGCACAGCCATTTCCGAGACGCGCGAACGGATGGTGTAGTCCTGGTAAGCCGGCAGTGCGATGGCGGCCAGGATGGCGATGATCGCGACGACGATCATCAGTTCGATGAGGGTAAAGCCCTGCTGCTTCTTCATTTGTACATCCCCTAGAGGTTGGTAAAAAACGGACACCGGAATCAGGCCTGACCGCAGGTGCGGTTGAGCAGGGCCAGTTCCTGCGGGTGGTTGATAGCAGGTTGCGTGCCAAGTGTTTTGGCGGCGCTCCCCAGCGTTTCCCCGGCGCAATGATGGCAGCAATCTTCAGGAATGGAACCCCCGTCGCAGCAATTTGCGACAGAACCGGCATTGTGACGCCCTGCGTCACCTTGTGACGGCACCGGTCCACGACAAAGGTCACGGTTTGGCACCCCGATAGGGATGCCACTGGGGCCCGGAACCGGCTACCATTCGGCTGAGAAGCCCGCCTGGGGATGGCGCGGCTGGGGAGCCCGTGTATGTCCGTTAGCCGTAGTGCAGTCAAGAAAGAGCCCGTGGCGCGTAGCACCATGGAGATGCAGCCGTTTGTCTGGGAGGGGACCGACAAGCGGGGTGTAAAGATGAAGGGCGAGCAGATCGCCAAGAACGCCAACCTGCTGCGCGCCGAGCTTCGCCGCCAGGGCATCATGCCGCAGGTGGTCAAGCCGAAACCCAAGCCCTTGTTCGGCTCAGCCGGCAAGCCTGTGGGCGCAAAGGATATTGCGTTCTTCAGCCGCCAGATGGCGACCATGATGAAGTCCGGTGTACCCATCGTCAGCGCCCTGGAAATCATTGGTAGCGGGCATAAGAACCCGCGCATGAAAAAGCTGGTGGACGGGATTCGCACCGATATCGAGGGCGGCTCGTCCCTGTACGAGGCGATCAGCAAGCACCCGGTACAGTTCGACGAGCTGTACCGCAATCTGGTACGTGCCGGTGAGGGCGCGGGTGTGCTGGAAACCGTATTGGACACGGTGGCCACCTATAAGGAAAACCTTGAAGCCCTGAAGGGCAAGATCAAAAAGGCCATGTTCTATCCGGCCATGGTGATCGTGGTCGCCATCCTGGTGAGTTGCGTCCTATTGATCTTCGTGGTGCCCCAGTTCGAGCAGGTCTTTGCCGGCTTCGGCGCTGAGCTGCCGGCCTTTACCCAGTTCCTGGTGAACCTATCGCGGTTCATGGTCTCGTACTGGTGGCTTATGGCCATCATCGTCGGCGGGTCCGTCTTCGGCCTGCTGTTCACCTACAAGCGATCCCCCAAGATGCAGCACACGCTGGATCGCTGGATCCTAAAGGTGCCGGTCATCGGCGAGATCATGAACAACAGCGCCATCGCCCGCTTCTCGCGTACCACCGCCGTGACCTTCAAGGCCGGTGTGCCACTGGTGGAAGCCTTGGGCATCGTTGCCGGTGCCACCGGCAACAAGGTCTACGAAGAAGCCGTGCTGCGCATGCGCGACGACGTGTCGGTGGGTTACCCGGTCAACATGGCGATGAAGCAGGTCAATCGCTTCCCGCATATGGTGATCCAGATGACCGCCATTGGTGAAGAAGCCGGTGCGTTGGACACCATGCTGTTCAAGGTGGCCGAGTACTACGAGCAGGAAGTGAACAACGCCGTGGATGCCTTGAGCAGTCTGCTGGAACCGATGATCATGGTGTTCATTGGTACCATTGTCGGTGGCATGGTCATCGGCATGTACCTGCCCATCTTCAAACTCGGCGCCGTCGTCGGCTAAAAGGTAACAATGGCATTTCTTGACCAGCACCCCGGCCTCGGCTATCCCGCCGCGGCCGGACTGGGACTGCTGATTGGCAGCTTCCTGAACGTTGTGATCCTGCGCCTGCCCAAGCGGCTGGACTGGCAGTGGCGTCGTGATGCCCGCGAGGTGCTGGAAGAGGAAGACATTTACGAGCCGCCACCGCCGGGCATTGTGGTGGAACCGTCACACTGCCCGCACTGCAAGCACAAGCTGAGCTGGTTCGAGAACATTCCGCTGTTCAGCTGGCTGGCCCTGCGCGGCAAGTGCCGGCATTGCCATGCGCCCATCTCCATCCAGTACCCGCTGGTGGAGCTGGTCACCAGCCTGCTGGTGGTGGCCAGCGTGTGGCAGTTCGGCTTTGGCTGGCAGGGCTTCGGGGCCATTGTGCTCAGCTGCTTCCTGGTGGCCCTGTCCGGCATTGACCTGCGCACCCAGCTGCTGCCCGACCAGCTCACCCTGCCCTTGATGTGGCTGGGGCTGATCGCCAGCGTGGACAATCTATATATGCCGGCCAAACCGGCCCTGCTGGGGGCCCTGGTGGGCTACCTGTCGCTGTGGTCGGTGTGGTGGCTGTTCAAGCAGATCACCGGCAAGGAAGGCATGGGCCACGGCGACTTCAAGCTGCTGGCGGCGCTGGGAGCCTGGTGCGGGTTGAAGGGCATTCTGCCGATCATCCTGCTGTCGTCGGTGGTCGGGGCCATCATTGGCTCGGTCTGGCTGTATGCACGCGGGCGCGACAAGGCGACGCCGATTCCGTTCGGGCCTTACCTGGCCATTGCCGGCTGGATCGTGTTCATGTGGGGCGAGCCGTTGATTGACGGCTATATGAGAATGTCCGGCCTGCGCTGAGGACCTGCCGATGAGCCGGTTCGTAGTTGGGTTGACCGGCGGCGTGGCTGCCGGCAAAAGTGAAGTCAGCCGGCGCTTTGAGGCCCTGGGCGTTACCGTGGCTGACGCCGATGTGGCGGCGCGTGCGGTGGTGGCCCCCGGTAGTGAGGGGCTGCGGCGCATCGTTGCGCATTTCGGGGCGGGTGTGCTGCTGGCGGATGGCCAGCTGGACCGCCCTGCCCTGCGCGAGCGCATCTTTGCCTCGCCGCAGGAGCGGCAGGCGCTGGAGGCGATTACCCACCCGGCGATCCGGCAGATGCTGCGCGAGATCTGTGAGGCTGCACCTGGGCCGTATGCGATTGCGGCGATTCCGTTGTTGACCGAGGCTGGGGGGCGCGCCCAGTACCCGTGGCTGGACCGCATTCTGGTGGTGGACGCGCCGGTGAGGGTGCAGCATGCGCGGTTGATGCTGCGCGATGGGGTTAACGCAGAGCTGGCGGACCGGATGATTGCGGCGCAGGCTAGCCGGGAGGCACGGCTGGCGCTGGCGGATGATGTGGTGGTGAATGATGGGCACCCCCAGGCACTGGAGGCCGAGGTGGTGCGGTTGGATGGGGTTTATCGGGGGTTGGCCGGCTTCGCGAGTTGACGCGCATGGCGCGTCACTACGGGGCGGGCATGCCCGGAATCAAGCGGCCGGTGAGAACTTCAGGGTGGCTACTACGCCACGCGTTTCGCCGGGGCGTACGCTGACCTGCCAGCCGTACAGGTCGCACAGGCGGCTGACGATGGAAAGGCCAATACCGCCGCCCTGCGAGTGGCCGGCATGGGTGCCGCGGTAGCCGCGCTGGAACAGTTTGGCGGCATCTTCAGCACTGAGGCCCGGGCCACTGTCGGTCACTTCCACCTGGTCGCCGGTCACGTTGACCCGCACCGAGCCTTCCTGCGAATACTTCACCGCATTGCCGATCAGGTTGCCCAGCGCCACCGAAAGCGCGGATTCGGGGGCATCCACCACCAGCTCGCGATCACCCTCCAGCACCAACTCCAGCGGCTTGCCACCCAGCTGCGCGCGGTGCGCTTCGAGCAGCTGTTCGGCCACGCGCGAGACGTTGCTGCTGCCCTGCCCGCGCTCGTTGCGCGACAGCAGCAGCAGCGAGCCGATCAGGTCGGTGCACTGCTGTTCGGCGCGCTGGATGCGCTGCAGGCGCTGCAGCACCTTGGGGTCCAGGTCGGGGCGGGTGAGCAGCAGCTCGGTGGCCCCGCGGATCACCGCCAACGGGGTGCGCAGCTCATGGCTGACGTCGGCGTTGAACTCTCGGTCGCGCTGCACCACCTCGGTGAGGCGAGCGGAATAGTCATCCAGCGCCTGCGCCAGCTGCCCGACTTCGTCGTCGGGGAAGCGCGGGGCCAGCGGTTCGGGGTCACTGGTGCCGCCGCGATAGGCGCGCAGGCGGGCGGCCAGGTCCGAGACCGGCTTCATCACCTTCGAGGCCGACCACCAGCCCAGCACCAGCGACAGCACGCTGAACACCAGCACCGAAATGAACAGCGCGCGCTTGAGCTGCTGCTCCACGCGGATGCTCTCGGTCATGTCGTAGGCCAGGAAGAACCAGGCCTCGGGGGTCTTGCGCACGGCCAGCTTGTAGGAGAACGCCTGCCCGTTTTCCTCGATACCGGTTACGTTGTGGTTGCCGTTGGGCAGCTCGGCCCATTCGGGGCGCTCTTCGCGCACCCGGTCAAACTTGTCCGGCGTATACACAAACGCACGGATCTGCTGCACCGGCAGGTCGGGGCTGCGCGAGGGGTCGAACTGGAAGCGACGTGCATACTCGTCGATGTTCCGGTTCATCACATCTTCGACCAGCTGGTTTTCCACGCGGGCGCGCGCCCAGTTGGTGGCGAACGCGAACAGGGTGGTCAGGCAGAAGCCCAACAGCACGAACGAGACGATGATGCGGCTGCGCAGCCGCCGCCGGTATGGCGCGCGGCGACGGCCCCCTGTGGCCGGCATTGGATCAGGCTTCCGGCGCGGCGATGCGGTATCCGATGCCATGGCGGGTCTGGATCAGCGGCACTTCAAACGGCTTGTCCACCACCGCGCGCAGGCCGTGGATGTGCACGCGCAGGGAATCGGAATCGGGCAGCTCTTCGCCCCACACCCGGGTTTCCAGTTCCTGGCGGGTCACCACGGCCGGGGCCGCTTCCATCAGTGCCTGCAGAATCTTCAGCGCGGTGGGGTTGAGCTGCAGCAGCTTGCCCTGCCGGCGCACCTCGAGGGTGTCCAGGTTGTATTCCAGGTCGCCGGTCTCCAGCACCCGGGTCTGCACGCCCTTGCCGCGACGCGACAGGGCGTTCAGACGCACTTCCACTTCCTGCAGCGCAAACGGCTTGATCAGGTAGTCGTCGGCACCGGAGTCGAAGCCGGCCAGCTTGTTGTCCAGCGAATCCCGTGCGGTAAGCATCAGCACCGGGGTCTGCTTGCGCGCTTCATTGCGAAGCTTGCGGCAGACTTCGATGCCGTCCATTCCCGGCAGATTGAGGTCCAGCACAATCGCGTCAAACTCGTGCACCACCGCCAGATGCAGGCCGGTGACGCCATCGGCGGCGAAATCCACGGTGTGGCCGCGGTCCTCGAGATAGTCACCCAGGTTGGCGGCGATGTCGCTGTTGTCTTCAATTACAAGAATTCGCATGTGACCTCTTACATAATGGAATGACCCGTGCGCTGCGCGTTGCTCATGTCCTTCTGCGCCTTCGCCTTGGCGCGTTCACGCTCGGCAACGGTCATGCACTGGGTCGTGGTGCGATTGGAGCCGGTGGACTTTTCGCGCTTGCAGACCATACGACTATCTTCGCGCGCCTTGGTCAAGACCGTGTTCACACGGGCCTGGTCGTTGAACTGCTGCACTTTCACTTCTTCCGGCACCGAGCCCTGATCGGGGTAACGTTCGGTGATGCCACGCAGTCGCGCCAGGATCTCACGCACTTCCGCGCGCTTTTCCTGGCCCAGTTCGGAATAGGTTTCACCGTCGTTGAGCTGCACTTCGATCCGCTCGATCTGGGTGATCAGCGGCTTGCCGCGCTCGAACACCTCATCGTTCCCTGCGGCCTGCGCCGCGCCCACCACCAACATCAGGGCCGCAGTCCCGGCAGCCAACATCATTCGCTTCATTGCAACCAATCCTTAGTTAGATGAACAGAATGCCGAATGTATGCCGGACGCGAAGACGCAGCAAGTGAGTTTTGGCCTAAGCAGTTCGGGGAAGAAAAAGGCCCAGACGGAAGCCGCCTGGGCCTGAAGTCATTCCCGATTACCGATTTCTGCTGAGGAGGGCAGAGCTGCGGTTCGTTGAAGACTACGCCGGGGGCGATTAAACCCTTGTTAAAACCGGCCAGCTTCCGATAAATTTTTTCAAACCTTTGATTTATTGGTCTTTTTTGCAGCCACCTGGGCGGCCACGTGCTCAATGATGCGCCCGGCCAGGTCGCCCTGGCAGATGCCCTCGATGCCCTCAAGCCCTGGGGTGGAGTTGACCTCCAGCACCAGCGGGCCGCGATCTGAGCGGATCAGGTCCACCCCGGCCACCCCCAGCCCCAGCGCGCGGGCCGAGCGGATGGCCACCTGCTGCTCGGCGCGGGTGGCCTTGACGGCTTCGGCACTGCCGCCGGCGTGCAGGTTGGAGCGGAAATCCCCTTCCTGGGCCTGCCGGCGCATCGCCCCCACCACCTGGTCGCCCACCACCAGGCAGCGCAGGTCGGCCCCCTGGGCCTCGCCGATGAACTCCTGCATCAGGAAGTTGGCGTACAGCCCGCGCAGGGCCTCCACGATGCCGCGCGAGGCGCTGGCTTTTTCGGTCAGGATCACCCCCCGCCCCTGGGTGCCCTCATTGAGCTTCACCACATGCGGTGGCGGGCCCAGCATGGACAGCAGGTCCACGGTGTCGTCGGGGTTGTCGCCAAACACGGTCACCGGCATGTCGATGCCCTTGGAAGCCAGAATCTGGTGCGCGCGCAGCTTGTCGCGTGCGCGCAGGATGGCGTCGGACGGATTGGGCGTAACCGCCCCCATCATCTCGAACTGGCGCAGCACGGCGGTGCCGTAACGGGTGATCGACGCGCCGATACGCGGAATGACGGCATCCACCCCGGTAATCGGCCGGCCCTTGTAGTGCATGGTGAAACCGTCGGCGGCAATGCGCATGTAGCAGCGCAGCGGGTCCAGCACGCGTACGGTATGCCCCCGCGACCGTGCCGCCTCCACCAACCGCCGCGTGGAGTACAGCTTGCTGTTGCGGGAAAGGATGGCGAGCTTCATCAGGGCATGGAGAGGGGGAAAGCGCGCAGCATAGCGCGTGATTCGAGATGCGCGGATGACGGCTCAACTGCCCGGTTCACGGGCAGGCTGCACCACGAACGCATCGAGTTCGCACATTTTCCCATCGCGGAAGCGCCAGACATCGCTATAGGCAAATTCCGCGGGCGTGCCATCCGGCCCATTACCCACGATCGTGCCGATCGCCACCACGTGATCACCCTCCGCGACCATGTGCCGCACATCGAAACGCGGTGGCACTGCATAGGCCTCTTTCATCCACTCGCGAACCGCCTGCTTTCCCTGCAGCGCGCCCTCTCCTACCGTCGTCCAGCGGATGTCGTCCGTGCAGTGCGCAAGGAAGCCTTCGTTGTCGCCAGCGCGCACAGCGGCGTTGGCTTGTTCCAGTATCGCCTTGTTTGATCCAGACATAAGAAACTCCACGCATGACGCAACGCGCCCTTCGCGCCATCTTTGCAGCGCGCGAGTAAAGAAACAGTGCGTAAGGAGTGGTCGAAATAGCAGCCCCCTTGAGTCAAGGGGGCGCGCCGGCAGGCGCGGGGATGTGGTGGCATGCCGCCACGCTCCATGGTTTGCCTTGCAAACCGTGGAGCGGGTGAAGGGAATCGAACCCTCGTCAGTAGCTTGGGAAGCTACAGCTCTACCATTGAGCTACACCCGCTTGGTGCCGGGGAATTCTATGCGCCCGGGTGCCTAAAAGGCAACGGGCGGCACCAGGCCGCCCGTTGCGCATCACACGACCAACGGTCGTGTGCAACCTGCGTGGATCAGAAGCTGCCGCTGAACTGCGCGAAGATCGTGGCGTCACGGGCGCTGTTCTGCGCGGCCGTGGTGCTGATGCCGATGTTGCTGTTCAGGCCGAACATCTCCATGCGCACGCCCATGATGGCGGTCACGTAGTCTTCGTCGAACTCCAGGCCGGGCACCTTGTACATGCCGACGTCCGGCATGGTCTGCAGCCAGGCGCTGGCTTGCTGGCCGTCTTCGAACTCGTGGTCCCAGGTGACCTGGGCGTACGGCTTGACACTGCCGCCGTCGAAGCGCATCTGCCAGCCCAGGCGACCCACGGTGGAGTCCACGTCCTGGTTGCCGTAGCCCAGCGCGGTGGCGCTGAGGTTGGACTCGGTGTACGCATCCAGCTTGACCTTCTGCCAGATCACCGAGGCGATCGGGCCGTGGCGCAGGCCACCTTCGGTGCCAAACTCGTAACCGGCATTCAACGCGGCGGTCAGGTTGCTGCCTTCCGGCTTGCCGGTGTGGGTGCGCTCGGCCGGGCCCAGCTGGACGCGGCGGGTGACGTCGTAATCGAGCCAGCTGTAGCTGACCTGACCGTTCACCCACACCTTGTCGCCGTACCAGCCGGCGAACAGGCCCAGGGTGGTGTCGGACTGGGTGAAATCACCCTTGCTGTTGCCGAAGTCGGCGTCCATGCGGCCGTAGCCGGCGAAACCACCCAGCACCATGCCGTCCTTCGCCCAATCCATGCCGAACAGGCCAGCCGGAGCCAGGCCGTCGTACAGGTCGGCGTGGTCGTAGCGCTGCATGTCACCCCGCACGCCACCCCACCAGCTCATGCCGTCAGCCGGACGGCCGCCCACGTGCAGGCTGACCTGGTCAGCGCGCGAACGACCGATGGTCTGCGCCGAATGGGTCAGGATCTGCTGGTTGCGCGGTGCTTCCAGGATGGACAGGGTGTACTGGCCCAGCATGGCGTGGGTGGCCGTGGTCGGGTGCACGCCGTCAGCGAACACGTAGTTGTTGGCCGCGTTCGGGTTGGCGTAGGCAGTCGGGTTGCAGGTCAGCGACGAGGCCGTGGTGCAGGCCGGGCTGGTGACGTTGACGAAGCCGTAGGTGGACGGGCTGGCGACGATTTCCTGCAGGATGTGGAAGGTATCCACCGGAATCACCTGCAGGCCGGCGCTCTTCAGGCCGGCGAACAGGGCGTCATTGTAGGCCTTGGCCAGCGCGGTGCCCTGCGCCATGCCCACTGCGCCACCGGCGCGGGCGGCCGGGGTCAGGCCGATGTCCGGCAGGGTCGGCACCACGATGTACTGCGCGCCAGCGGCCTTCAGGGTGCCGACAATGCCGACCTGGTCGGTCACCGCCGCGCCCAGGGTGGCCTGCAGCGGTGCGCCGGCCTGGATGGCGAACAGGTCATTGGCCCCGCCCCACACGGTGTACAGGGCATTGGCATCGGCCTTGCCGCCGTTGGCCTGCAGGTACTGCTGGGTCTGGGTCTTCAGCGAGTACACCGGAATGGCCGGGGTGCCGGCCGCCAGCACCTGGGTGGTATCCACGCCAACGCGGGCACCGCCGATGGCGTAGTTGTCGCCGCCCTGGCCATTGCCGTGGGCGGTGGCATTGGTACCGTAGTAGTTGGCGACGTGCTGCGCCCAGACCCAACCCGGGTTGGTGGTGAACTGGCCGGTGACCGGCTGCACGGAGGCCGGCAGCAGCGGACGGAAGTACCCCTGGTCAGTCAGGCTGTCGCCGATGAACACGGTCTTGGAATACGGGGACTGCGCCATGGCCGGCACTGCGGCCAGGGCAATGGCCGCAGCCAACAGGGAACGCAGGGGACGCTTGCTGAGCAGCATGAAAAACTCCTTGAGGGTGGAAACGGCCGACGTACGCCGGCGCACGGTGCCATGGTCCTACTGCACCCCGGCTGTTACACGCTGCGCTGCGGCATGGAACCGGCCGGATTGCGGCGGGAGCGTGCCAAGGCAGGGCATTACGGCCGCCGACGGGGGCGGCAAGGGTACGCGGAAGCGCGGCGTTTAGGGGACAATGACGTCATGAACATCCAGCTCAACGGCGAACCCCGCCAGCTTCCGCAAAGCCTTACCGTCCAGCAGTTGCTGGATCTGGAACAGTTGACCCAGCGCCGGGTGGCGGTGGAGGTCAATGGTGAGATCGTGACGCGCAGTCTGCATGGGAGCCATGTGCTGGCGGATGGGGATGTGGTGGAGATCGTGCACGCGCTTGGAGGCGGCTGATCGTAGAGCCGGGCTTGCCCGGCTGCCGTTGGCGTGATGCGTAGAGCAGCCGGGCAAGCCCGGCTCTACGGGACGCATTACGTGGACGGAAAGCCCCAATGGCGCAGGGACGCATTACGTGGACGGAAAGCCCCAATGGCGCAGGGACGCATTACGTGGACGGAAAGCCCAAATGGCGCAGGGACGTAATACGTGGACGGAAAGCCCAATGGCGCAGGGACGCATTACGTGGACCGAAAGCCCAATGCCGCGGGCAAGCGTTACATAGACGGGAAACCCGGCGACGCAACCGGACAGACGGGCAGAAAGCGCCGGCTTGGGCGATAATTGCGCGCATGACTGCTCATGCCTCCCCCGATTCGCTGGTGATCGCCGGCAAGACCTACACGTCCCGGCTGCTGACCGGAACCGGCAAGTTCAAAGATCTGGAAGAAACCCGCATCGCCACCGAGGCGGCCGCGGCCCAGATCGTGACGGTGGCCATCCGCCGCACCAACATCGGCCAGAACCCGGGTGAGCCGAACCTGCTGGATGTGCTGCCGCCCGACCGTTACACCCTCCTGCCCAACACCGCCGGCTGCTACACCGCCGAAGACGCGGTGCGTACCTGCCGGCTGGCGCGTGAACTGCTGGACGGCCACAACCTGACCAAGCTGGAAGTGCTGGGCGACCAGAAAACCCTCTATCCGGATGTGGTGCAGACCCTGAAAGCCGCCGAGCAGCTGGTCAAGGATGGCTTCGACGTCATGGTCTACACCTCTGACGACCCGATCCTGGCCAAGCGCCTGGAAGAGATCGGCTGTGTCGCGGTGATGCCGCTGGCCGCGCCGATCGGCTCGGGGCTGGGCATCCAGAACAAGTACAACCTGCTGGAAATCATCGAGAATGCGAAGGTACCGATCATCGTCGACGCCGGTGTCGGCACCGCGTCCGACGCCGCCATCGCGATGGAACTGGGCTGCGATGGCGTGCTGATGAACACCGCCATTGCCGGTGCGCGCAATCCGGTGCTGATGGCCAGCGCGATGCGCAAGGCAGTGGAAGCCGGCCGTGAAGCGTTCCTGGCCGGGCGTATCCCGCGCAAGCGTTACGCCAGCGCGTCTTCTCCGGTGGAAGGAGTGATCGGCTGATGACCGACCCGTTCTCGAGCAGCGGTGCCAAGGCCCCGCCCAAGCCGTTCACGGTGAGCGAAGGCCGCCGCGAGATCCGCAGCTTCGTGCTGCGCCAGGGCCGTTTCACCCCGGCCCAGCAGCGCGCGTTCGACGAGCGCTGGCCGCGTTTCGGGCTGGATTACACCGGCGAACCGCGCGATCTGAACGCCACCTTCGGCCGCGATGCGCACAAGGTGCTGGAAATCGGTTTCGGCAACGGTGCGGCGCTGCGCTTTGCCGCGCAGCAGGACCCCAGCCGCGACTACATCGGCATTGAAGTGCACGCCCCGGGCGTGGGCCGGCTGCTGAACGCGCTGGCCGACGACAACGCCGACCACGTGCGCCTGTACCACCACGATGCGGTGGAAGTGCTGGAGAAGGAAATCGCCGACGGCGCGCTGGATGAAGTGCGCATCTACTTCCCGGACCCGTGGCACAAGAAGCGCCATAACAAGCGCCGCCTGCTGCAGCCGGCGTTCGCGGCGCTGCTGGTGCGCAAGCTGCGCCCGGGTGGCCGCCTGCACTGCGCCACCGACTGGGAAGACTACGCCGAGCAGATGTGGGAGGTGCTGGAGGCCACCGAAGGGCTGGTCAACCGGGCCGGGCCGCGGGGCCAGGTGGAGCGCCCCGAGTGGCGACCGCAGACCCACTTCGAGACCCGCGGCCAGAAACTGGGCCACGGGGTGTGGGACCTGCTGTACGACCGCACCTGACCTGAGGCAAGGACCGCCCCGCCATGGAAACCGCGCTGACGCTGACCAACGACATGAAGCTCGTGCTCGGGCTGGTCGGCTTCACGATGGCGATGTTCCTGTTCGAGCGCATCCGCGCCGACGTGGTGGCGCTGGTGGTGCTGGTGGTGCTGGGGGTTACCGGCCTGATCGCGCCGGAAGAAATCTTCGGCGGCTTCTCCGGTAACGCGGTGATGAGCATCATCGCCACCACCATTCTCGGTGCGGGGCTGGACCGCACCGGGGCGTTGAACCGGCTGGCGGCATGGTTGCTGCGGCGTGGGCACGGGGTGGAAACCCGTCTGCTGATGATGACCACGGCCATTGCCGGCCTGAATTCGTCCTTCATGCAGAACCCGTCGGTGATGGCACTGTACCTGCCGGTGGCGTCCCGCCTTGCAGCGCGTACCGGGCTGACCCTGCAGCGGCTGCTGCTGCCGATTGCCGCCGCCATCGTGATGGGCGGCGCGCTGACCATGGTCGGCAACTCGCCGCTGATCCTGCTGAATGATCTGCTGGCCTCGGCCAACAACAACCTGCCTTCGGGCCTGGCCACCATTGAACCGCTGCGCATGTTCGCGCCGCTGCCGATCGGCCTGGCGTTGCTGGTGGCGTCGCTGCTGTACTTCCGTTTCTTCGGCGACCGCAAGCTGGTGGAAGAAGAAACCCTGGCCAACGACGGCGTCACTCCGGCACGCACCGAAAGCTACTTCGCCAAAACCTACGGCATTGAAGGCGATGTCTTCGAGCTGGTGGTCAGCGCGGAAAGCCCGCTGGTCGGCATGACCCTGGGCGAGGCTGAAACGGTGCACGACGCGCCGCTGATGCTGGCGCTGAAGACCGGCAACGACACCCGCCTGGCTCCGCCGGCAGAGATGCGCATCTGGGTGGGCAGCGTGCTGGGCGTGATGGGCAGCCGCCGGCAGGTCAGCGACTTCGCGCAGAACCAGTTCCTGCGCATGTCCTCACGGCTGAAGCATCTGGGCGACCTGTTCAACCCCAGCCGCGCGGGGATTTCCGAGGCGGTGGTGCCGCCCACCTCCGAGGTGATCGGCAAGAGCGCCTCGCAGCTGCGGCTGCGCAAGCAGCGCGGCATCAGCCTGCTGGCGATCAACCGCGACAAGCAGGTCATCCGCGAGGACGTGCGCAACGTGCCACTGCGCGCCGGCGACATGCTGGTGTTCCACAGCATCTGGACCGACCTGGCGCAGGCCGCGAAGAGCCGCGACTTCGTGGTGGTGACCGACTACCCCAAGGGCGAGCAGCGGCCACACAAATTCAAGATTGCGATGACCATCTTCGCCATCACCATCCTGATTGCGCTGACCTCCAAGCTGCCGGTTGCGCTGACCCTGATGACCGGCGTGGCCGGCATGCTGCTGACCGGCGTGCTGCGCATGGACGAGGCGTACGCCTCGATCAACTGGAAAACCATCTTCATGATGGCCGGGCTGATTCCGCTGGGCTGGGCGATGGACAGCAGCGGCGCGGCGGCCTGGGTGGCCGGCCACACGATTGACCGCCTGCCCACCGGCATTCCGGTCTGGGCGCTGGAGATCGCGCTGGCGCTGCTGACCACACTGTTCTCACTGGTGATCAGCCATGTGGGAGCGACCATTGTGATGGTGCCCATTGCGGTCAACCTGGCACTGGCGGCAGGTGGCAACCCGACCGCGTTCGCCTTGATCGTGGCGCTGTCGGCGTCCAACAACCTGATGACCGCTTCGAACCCGGTGATTTCGATGATCACCGGTCCGGCCAATTACACCCCGCGCGAGCTGTGGCGGGTGGGTGCGCCGTTGTCGTTGATCTACACGATTGTGGTCGTGTTGATGATCAACCTGATGTTTTAACGAGTACCGACCAACGGTCGGCATTGCGTCAGGCCAGATACACCTGGCCGTCGCGCACCTGCAACGACAGCGCACGCAGGCTGTCGCCCTTGCAGGGGCCGGCCACGCATTCGCCGTCTTCCAGCGAGAACGAAGCCCCATGCGCGGCGCACACCAGGTGCCCTTCGCGGCTCTTGAGGAACTGCCCGGGGGCCCAGTCCAGGCGACGCCCGGCATGCGGACAGATGTTCAGCCAGCCGCGCACGCTACCGCCCTCGCGATACAGCACGGCCGACTCATGGTCACCTTCCAGGCACACCTCAAGTTCGGCGAAGGCACCGTCAGCGATGGCTTCCACGGCGATCAGGGGCGACGGCGATTCGGCAGCGGACATGGCATTTCACAGCGGTGGGCGAAGGCGGAATTGTCGCATGCCTGACCGCCAGCTGGCCGGGAAATGAACGCAAGCCATTGATTTGAAATGCCAGATTGTCGTACTTAACGTATTTTTCACTCATGCGACGAAGTGACCTCGGATACTGGCCGCCTGCTGACTTCAGCCGAATGACCGCCATGATCCGATTCCAGTTCAACCAGTTCCGCACCCTGTTCGCGCCGCGCAAGCCGCGCCACCCGTTGGTGCGTGTTGCGGTGGGTCTGCTGGGTCTGGCCATTCTGGCCGCGCTGGTGTTCGTGGGTGTGTTCGTGGGCGCGGCGATGATCATTGCCGGCGTGGCGTGGAAGCTGCTGGCCAGCCGCAAGGCGGCGGCGCGCGCGGTCGACCCGAAGATCGTGGAAGGCGAGTACCGCGTGGTGCGCAAGCAGGCGTTGCCGTTGTCGCGTTGAGGTCATTCGGCTTCGTCCAGGTTGTGCCGCCACGCAGGGCGTGGCTCTACGGTGTGACGCATGCGAGGGGTACACTGCTGTGACCCTCGTTTAGTGGACACGCGCGCATGACCGATGTAATTCCCACTCCCCAAACGCCCCGCATTCCGGTCGCCGGTGGCGGCACTTTTCCGGTGCGCCGGATCTACTGCGTGGGCCGGAACTTCGCCGACCATGCGCGCGAGATGGGAGCGGCAGTGCCGGCGGCGGATGATCGCGGTCGGCCCATGTTCTTTGCCAAGCCGGCCGATGCGATCGTGGTCGGCCACGATGACGTGATTCCCTACCCGCCCGCCACCCAGGACCTGCACCATGAGGTCGAGCTGGTGGTGGCCATCGGGCGCGATGCGCCGGCGGGCGAACTGCCGGTCGATCAGGCCGAAGCACTGGTGTTCGGTTACGGCGTGGGCCTGGACCTGACCCGCCGCGACCTGCAGGCGGCGGCCAAGGCCAAGGGCCACCCGTGGGACACCGCCAAGGGCTTCGATTACTCCGCACCGGTGAGCGAACTGGTGCCGGCCGGTGAGGTGGGCGATCTGGCCGCGCTGAACCTGTCGCTGGAAATCAACGGCGAGGTGCGCCAGCAGTCGCTGCTGGACCAGATGATCTGGAACGTGCCGGAAATTCTGCACGAGCTGTCCAAACTGTGGGCCCTGCGCGCCGGCGACCTGGTATTCATGGGCACGCCCAGTGGCGTGGCCGCGCTCAAACCCGGTGATCGCTTCAGCGCGCGCCTGGAAAATGTGGCCGAGCGCCACGGCATCATCGGCGGATGACATCGACTGGGCTACTCTGCCCTGCCTTTTGATTGCACGACAACAGGAGAACCCGATGGGGATGCTGACTGAGTTCAAGGAATTTGCCATGCGTGGCAACGTCATCGACCTGGCGGTCGGTGTCGTGATTGGTGCCGCCTTCGGCAAGATCGTCACTGCATTGGTGGACAAGATCATCATGCCGCCACTGGGCTACCTGATCGGCCGCGTGGACTTCTCGGAACTGGCATGGACCTTGTCGCCGGCCCGGGTGGCAGCTGACGGCACCGAAATTCCTGCCGTGGTGATCGGCTACGGTGATTTCCTCAATACGGTGGTGCAGTTCGTCATCGTGGCGTTTGCGATCTTCATGGTGGTGAAGGTCATCAACCGCCTGGCCAAGAAGAAGGAAGCGGCTCCGGCAGCGCCGAAGGAAGAAATCCTGCTGCTGCGCGAGATCCGCGACAACCTCAGGAAATGACGGCGTGTACGCACCAATGGTGCCTACCTGCCGGGCCGGCATGCAAATGCGAAAACCCCGCTCCGGCGGGGTTTTCGCATTTTGGAAAACAGCGTCCGCCGCACCATGACCTCCCGCCCATGTGCGCCGTGCGCAGGCTGCTAAGCTCGGACGCTTCCGCCCCGTTCTGTGGAGTTCATCCATGCGTCGCCGCGTTCTTGCCATCGCCTCCACCCTCGCGCTGCTGGCCTCGCCGGCCTTCGCCGCCCCTTCGACCACCACGCTGCCGCCGGCCTCGCTGGGTACCGCCGCGCAGCTGCGCGAGCAGGCACTGAAGGACGATACCGGCTGGAAGGTGGTGGAATCGCTGACCACGGAAATCGGGCCGCGTATTGCCGGTAGCGAAGCCGATGCCCGCGCCGTGGCCTGGGCCGTGGCCAAGTTCAAGGCGCTGGGGTTCGACAAGGTCTGGACCGAGCCGGTGGAATTTCCGAAGTGGGAGCGTCGCAGTGAAAGCGCCCAGGTGATCGGCAAGCATGCACAGCCGCTGGCGATCACCGCGCTGGGCGGCAGCCCCGGCGGTACGGTGGAAGCCGAGGTGGTGCGCTTCGCCGACCTGGCCGCGCTGCAGGCCGCGCCGGAGGGTTCGCTGAAGGGCAAGATCGCCTTCGTCGACTACCAGATGACCGCCTACCGCGACGGCCGTGACTACGGCAAGGGCGGCGCAGTGCGCAGCAAGGGGCCATCTGAAGCCATCCGCAAGGGTGCGGTCGGCTTTGTGATGCGCTCGGCCGGTACCGATTCGCACCGTGTGCCGCACACTGGAATCACCCGTTTTGACGAAGGCCTGACCCCGGTGCCGGCGGCAGCCCTGTCGGTGCCCGATGCCAACCAGCTGGCCCGTCTGGTCGCGCTGGGCAACACGCGCATCAAGCTGAGCCTGGACTGCGGCTGGGACGGCAAGGCCACCTCGTACAACGTCATTGGCGAGATCACCGGGCGCAGCCTGCCCAAGGAAGTGGTGGTGATCGGCGGCCACCTGGATTCCTGGGACCTGGGCACCGGCGCGGTTGATGACGGTGCTGGCGTGGCCATCACGATGGCCGCCGGGCACCTGATCGGCCAGCTCAAGCAGGCTCCCAGGCGCAGCATCCGGGTGGTGGCCTTCGCCAACGAGGAACAGGGCCTGTATGGCGGCAAGGCGTACGCCGAAGCACACGCCAAGGACATTGCCCTGCATCAGGTGGCCGCCGAAAGCGACTTTGGTGCCGGCCGCATCTATGCGTTCAACACCGGTTCGCCGAACCCGGAAGGTTCGCGCGAGGCGACCCGCCAGATTGCCGAAGTGATGAAGCCGCTGGGCATCGAATACGTGGCCGACAAGGGCGGCCCGGGCCCGGACATCGGCCCGCTGGCCGCCAAGGGCGGTGCCTGGGCGTGGCTGGCACAGGATGGCAGCGACTACTTCCATCTGCACCACACCGCCGACGACACCCTGGACAAGATCGACCCGGCGGCGCTGGCACAGAACGTGGCGGCCTACACGGTGTTCGCGTACCTGTCGGCCGAGGCCGAGGGTTCGTTCGGCAGCGAGGCCAAGCCGACCACGCCGCCGAACGAGTAAGCCGTCGTCTTTCCTGGCTGCATGGCCGGAAATCCGGCTGATTGGCAGCGAGGTAGAGCCGGGCCTTGCCCGGCTGATCCGGGACGCAGAAGCAGCCGGGCAAGCCCGGCTCTACGGGCTTGTCGCGGGTTCAGAAGCAGCCGGGCAAGCCCGGCTCTACGGGCTTGTCGCGGGTTCAGAAGCAGCCGGGCAAGCCCGGCTCTACGGGACGGTCAGCCGGCGGCGGTCCACACGCCCGGCGCAGCGCGCGTTCTGCGCTCCGGGCAGTACGTCGGGTCGGTGCCTTTACCGCGGCTGGCTTCGTAATCGCGCAGCGCGGCCAGCGCTGGCTTCTGCAGCAGCAGCAACGCAATGATGTTCAGCCAGCACATCATGCCCACGCCGATGTCGCCCAGCGTCCACGCCACCGTGGCGGTGTTGAGCGCCGAGTAGCTCATGGCTCCGAGGAAGGCCAGCCGGAACGTCACCAGCAGCGCCGACGGCGGCCGGTTGCGGCACAGGTAGACCACGTTCGTTTCGGCGGTGTAGTACAGCGCCAGGATGGTGGTGAACGCAAAGGGCAGAATGGCCAGGGCGATGAACGCACGCCCGAACCCTGGCAGGGCCGACTCCACTGCCTGCTGCACGTAACGCGGCCCGGCTTCCAGCGCCGGCACATTCGACACCAGGAACTGCCCGCTGCTGGAAAGCGGGTCGTACACGTTGTATGCGCCGGTGGACAGGATCAGGAAGGCCGTGGCGCTGCACACCACCATGGTATCGATGTAGACCGAGAAGGCCTGCACCAGCCCCTGCTTGACCGGATGCGAGACTTCCGCCGCCGCCGCCGGATGCGCACCACTGCCCATGCCGGCTTCGTTGGACAGCACGCCGCGGCGCACGCCCCATTGGATGGCGGTGCCGATCAGGGCACCAAACGCGGCGTCGGTTCCCACTGCGCTGCGCACGATCAGCAGGAACATCTCCGGCACCGCGTCGGCATTGAGCACCATCACCACACCGGCCACCAGCAGGTAGCCCAGTGCCATGAACGGCACCACCACCTGGACCACCTGCGCGATGCGGCGCACGCCACCGAAGATGACCAGACCCACGGCGGTCAGGATCACGGCGGCGACGATGCCTCCTGGAATCGCCCAGGCTTCATCGACTGCGCTGACGATCGCATTGGACTGGGTGCCCGGCAGGAACAAGCCGCACGCAACCACGGTGCTGAGCGCGAACAAGATGGCATACCACCGTTTGCCCAGGCCGCGTTCGATGTAGTACGCCGGCCCGCCACGGAACTGGCCGTTGCTGTCGCGTTCCTTGTAGATCTGCGCCAGGGTCGATTCCACGAACGCGCTGGCCGCGCCGAGGAAGGCCACCAGCCACATCCAGAAGATGGCACCCGGGCCACCATAGGCGATGGCCATGGCGACACCGGCGATGTTGCCCACGCCCACACGGCTGGACAACGACATGCTCAACGCCTGGAACGAGGAGACCCCGGAGCCGGAACTGCGCCCCTGGAACATCAGCCGGACCATGTCCGGAAACGCGCGCAGCTGGACGAAGCGGGTGCGCACGCTGAAGTACAGGCCCACCAGCAGGCACAGGCCCACCAATACCGGACTCCACACCACACCCACCACCGCAGTGACGATGTCTTCAATGTTCATTGCGTGCCCTCATGGTCAGAAGAACATGCCCAGTGCAATCTGCGGGCTGATGTAGCTGCTGGTGTTGCGGCCGGCCACGGTGAACTCGACGCCGGCAATCAGCCCGACGTTCGGCGAGAAGTGGTACTCCACCGCCGGGGCCAGACTGACCACGCGGGTGGCCGGCAGGCGCAGCTCAACACGCTGCGCGGTGCCGTCGGGCCCCGGCGCGTAGCCGCTCAGGCGGCGGTCGGACTGGCGGCTGGCGGCAACCTCGAATACGCCGACCCAGCGCGAGCTGAAGCTGTACTCGGCAGCGGCGGAAACACCCAGCAGCGAGCCCGGCGCATAGTTGCCGCGGAAGCCGTCCGGGGTGCCGTAGACGCTGCTGTCGTTCAAGGCGACGCGCGCCGGGGCCGGGCTGGCGGTGAGCTGGGCACGCCAGCGCAGCGGGCGCTCATTGGGCATCCACAGCACCTGCTGCATGCCCAGCCCGAAACTGGTGCGCTGCACGCCGTCGCCCTGTGCGTTGAGCGGGTTGCCGCCAATGCGGTCATAGCTGCCGGTGGCGTAGCGCTGGGTGACCGACAGCGAGATGGCGGGGCGGGTGCCGTCTTCGTTGGACTTCTGCAGCGCGTACTGAACCATGGCGGTGGTGTCACCGGCACGGAAGCCCCGGCTGCGCTCACCGGCAGCTTCCACCCGTGCCGCGCTCAGATTGACCTGGGCGGTGACGCGTTCACCCAGGCCGTAGGCGATGGGCAGCACGGTCAGCCACACGCTGCTGTCGGGGCTGTCGTGGCGACGGCCTTCGCCGTCGTAGTAACGGTCGCTGTCGATGCGGACCAGATAGGGCTCGACGTAGGCGTTGCCCTTGGGCATGCCGGCCGGATTGGGGGTGATCAGCGGGCCGGTGAAGTTGACGCCGTCGAGGGTGCGGCCGCTGGCCGAGGCCAGTGCGGGAACGAAGAACAGGGCGGCCAGAGACAGGGGGATCAGACGCGACATGGGTGCTTCCTGTGGTGTTGGAAGCTGCAATCTGCCCAGCGCCGTCGTGGTGAAGAATCATTAAATGTTCAAAGTTGAGGGCTCTATGAATCTTTTGGGCATGTTGGTGTTGGTTGCGACAACTGGTGTCGCTTGTGCCGGGTTCGCAAAAAAAAACCCGGTCGCAAGGCGACCGGGCTACCGGGATTCATCACACCCCACGCGGTGAGCGACACGGACGGTCCGTGTTCCGGACAACGGTGCCGCACTGCGTGGGTGTCTCTCCTCACCTACGCAATACAGTACCGCTGCTCAGGGTGGCGCATTTAACAGCCGCACCACCATCCGAAAACTCCGAATTGCCTGTAATCACTGCTGAATTGCAGCAGTTGATCACACCACGCGGGGCAGCGCAGAGGCGCCCCCCCGGTCAATCTCGTCAGCGCGACGCCCCTCGGGCGCCGCCCACCTGGGCATACCAGTGCGACAGCAGCACCGCTGTGGCCGAGGCGACGTTGAGGCTCTCCACCGCACCGCTGCCGGGAATGGAGACCTGCACGTCGCACTCCTGCGCCAGCGTGCGGTCCATGCCCTCGCCTTCCGCCCCCATCACATACACCAACCGCGCCGGCAGCGCGCTGGCAAACAGGTTGTCGCCGCCTTCGACCAGCGTAGCCGCCAGGCCAAATCCGGCCTGGCGCAGCTGCGCCATGGCCTGCGGCAGTTCGGGGAGGCGCACCAGAGGCACCACTTCCGCACCGCCTTCGGCGACACGTGCGGCAGCGCCGGACAGGGCCAGTGTCGCCCCCGGCGGCAGCAGCAGCCCGGCCACACCAAAGTGCGCGGCCGACCGCAGGATGGCACCGAAGTTGTGCGGATTACCAACGCCATCAAGCCACAGCGCCAGCACCGGCTTCCCCGCCGGCAGGCCGTCCAGCCATTCGCGCAGGTCCAGCATGGGTGCGCGCAGCACGTCGGCCACCACGCCTTCGTGGTGGGTGGTGGCGGCGAGCTTGTTCAGGTCGCCCTCTTCCACCACGCGATAGCCGACCCGGTTGGCCACGCACCATTTCAGAAGCGGCTGCAGGCGCGGAATCAGCGCTTCAGCCAGGTACAGCTTGCGCAGCGCCTGCGGGCGACGCTCGAACAGCGCCAGCACGGCATTCAGACCGTACAGGCGCAGTTCGTCGTTGCCGCGCCCGGGCGGTGTGCCGTGACCACCGCCGTGCCCGCCGCCCTCACGCGGGGGCAGCGGGGTGGCGCGCGGCGGGCGCGCCGACGGGCGGCGCGCGTTTTTCCAGGGATCATTCACTACGGGACAGCTCCAGCTTGCGTTGACGCCAGAAGTCGGCGTTCTTGATGCCCAGCGCATCGGGGTCGAAGGTAGGGTCCAGGCCCAGCTTCTTCTGCCGCTCGTAATCGCGCAGGGCCAGCATGGCCGGCTTCTGGATGATGAAGATGGCAATGATGTTCAGCCACGCCATCAGGCCCACGCCGATGTCGCCCAGGCCCCAGGCCAGGGTGGCGTTATGGAAGGCACCGAAGATGACCATCGCGATGATGCCCAGGCGCAGCACCAGCACGGTCAGCGGGCGGTGGCGGTTGTGGTTCACATAGCTGAGATTGGTCTCGGCCATGTAGTAGTACGCCATGATGGTGGTAAAGGCGAAGAAGAAGATCGCCAGCGAGACAAAGGACGCGCCCCAGCCCGGCAGCACAGCTTCCACACCGGCCTGGGCATAGCCCGCACCTTCCGGAATGCCGGCCAGGCCCTGGAAGATCGGCGCTGCGCCTTCCACCGGCGAGTACACGTTGTAGGTGCCGCTGGCCAGGATCAGGAACGCGGTGGCGGTGCACACCATCATGGTGTCGAAATAGATGGCGAAGGCCTGCACGTAGCCCTGCTTGGCCGGGTGCGAGACTTCCGAGGCCGCCGCAGCGTGCGGGCCGGAGCCCTGGCCCGCTTCGTTGGCGTAGATGCCGCGCTTGACGCCCCACTCGATGGCCAGACCCATCATCGCGCCGAACGCGGCGTGGGTGCCGAACGCGCTGTTGAAGATGATGCCGAACATCTCCGGCACGCGGTCATAGTTGATGATCATGATGACGATGGCCATCAGGATGAAGCCTGCGGCCATGAACGGCACCACGATCTCGGCGAAGCTGGCGATGCGCTTGACGCCGCCGAAGATGACCACCGCCAGCAGCAGCGCCACCACGATGCCGATGCCCAGCTTGAGCGCGGCCACCGATTCCATGCCGAAGGCCTGGCCATCCAGCGGACCGCACAGCGCGCCGCCACGGCAGGCGTTGATGATGCTGTCAGCAATCGCATTGGCCTGCACGCCCGGCATCAGGAAGCCGGCCGCAATGATCGTGGCGATGGCGAACGCCATGGCGTACCACTTCAGGCCCATGGCCTTTTCGATGTAGTACGCCGGACCGCCGCGGTAGCGACCTTCGGCGTCCTTGGTCTTGTAGATCTGCGCCAGGGTGCACTCCACGTACGAAGTGGACGCACCCAGGAAGCCCATGATCCACATCCAGAAGATGGCACCGGGGCCGCCGAAGGCGATGGCGGTGGCCACGCCGGCAATGTTGCCGATGCCCATGCGCCCGGCCATCGACATGGCCAGCGCCTGGAACGAGGAAACACCGGCGTCGGACTTTTCGCCCTTCACGGTGAGGCGGCACATTTCCGCGAAGCCGCGAAGCTGCATGAAACGGGTGCGCAGGCTGAAGTACAGCCCCGCGAGCAGGCACACGGCGATGAGGGCCTTGCTCCAGATGATGCCATTGATGAAATGTACGGCTGCTTCCACGCGCTCTCTCCAGTCGGCGGAAAATGAAGGGCGTCCCGTCGGCTGGAGGGGACCGCCTCGATTCTCGCTGATTGAAGCCCCCACCGATAGGTGCCAACCGTTGGTTGGCACCGTTCAGGTTACGCGTGACCGCCGACCGAAGGCGTCTCGGCTTCCTGCTTCTCCAGTTCGCGCGCCACGGCTTCGGGCGAGCGGGTGTATGGGGCCAGCACGGCGTAGAAGGCCGGAACCACGAACAGTGACAGGAAAGTGGACACAGTGACGCCGAAAATCACCACGATGCCGATGGTGCCGCGGCTGGCCGAACCCGGGCCGCCGGCCACCACCAGCGGGATGGCCCCGACTACGGTGGCGATGGAGGTCATCAGGATCGGGCGCAGTCGGACCATGGACGACTCGACGATGGCGCGATGCACGTCACGGCCCTCATCGCGCAGCTGGTTGGCGAACTCCACGATCAGGATGCCGTTCTTGGCGGCCAGGCCGACCAGCATGACGATGCCGATCTGGCTGAACAGGTTGATCGTTCCCCCACTCACATACAGGCCCAGCAGCGCGCCCAGTACGCCCAGCGGCACGGTGAGCATGATCACAAGAGGGTGGACGAAACTTTCAAACTGCGCCGCCAGCACCAGGAACACCACCAGCAAGGCCATGGCGAAGGTCAGCAGCACCGCGCTGCCGGCATTCTGGTACTCGCGCGACTCGCCCTTCCAGTCGATCTGAGCATGCTGTGGCAGCTCTTCGCGGGCGGTCTGCTGGGCCCAGGCGATTGCCTCGCCCAGCGGGTAGCCCGGGGCCAGGCCGGCGCTGATGGTGATCGAGCGCAGGCGGTTGAACCGGTTCAGATTACCGGCCTCGGCCACCTCGCTCAGCGTGACCAGGTTCGACAGGGGCACCAGCTCGCCGCTGCTGGCGCGCACGCGGATCGCGGCCAGATCGTCCGGGGTGGCGCGGCCTTCGCGACCGGCCTGCACCAGCACGTCATACTCCTCGCCGTTGTCGACGAAGGTGGTGACCCGGCGCGAGCCCATCATGGTTTCCAGCGCCGACCCGATTGCGGTGACTGAAACGCCCAGATCGGCCGCACGCTGGCGGTCGATGTTGACCCGCATCTGCGGGCGGGTTTCCTTGTAGTCCGAGTCCGGCCCGACCAGACCGGGATTGTCGGCCATGCGCGCCAGCATGCGGTCGCGCCACTGGGCGATTTCGGCGTACTCCGGTCCGCCCAGCACGATCTGGAACGGCTGTCCGCCGCTGCGTACCAGGCCACCACCGACCTGGGTGCGCACGCGAACGCCGCGCATCACATCCAGGTGTTTCTGCAGCTCGGCCGCCACGTCCATGGTGTTGGTGTCACGCTCGCGCCACGGTTGCAGGAACACGCTGATGCGGCCTGTGTGCATTTCCTCGCTGGCACCAAAACCGCCGGGCACGCGCGGGTTGGCGCGGACAATCGGCTTGTCGTCACCTACGAAGCCGCTGACGATCTGCTCGACCTGCTGCACCTGGCCGACGGTGTAGTCGTACCCCGCGCCTTCCGGACCATCGATCATGATCTGGAACGAGCCGCGGTCTTCGGCCGGGGCCAGTTCCGAGGGCAGCACCTTCAACAGCAGCGCACTGGCCGCCAGCGACAGGATCATCACCACGATGTAGATCCAGGTACGGCCCACATGCGCATCGAGGAAACGACCGTAACGGGCCGCCACGCGGTCCAGGTTGCGGTTGATGAAGCCGTGCAGGCCCTTCGGAGCCTGGCCAGTATGCGGCTTGAGCAGCTTGGAGGCCATCATCGGGGTCAGCGTCAGCGACACGAACGCCGACAGTGCCACGGCGGCGGCCAGGGCCACCGCAAGCTCGCGGAACAGGCGCCCGGTATTGCCCTCCAGGAAGCCGACCGGCAGGAACACGGCCACCAGCACGGCGGTGGTGGCAATGACCGCGAACGCCACCTGCGCGGTACCGCGCTTGGACGCGACCAGCGGCGGCTCGCCGAGGTCGATGCGTCGCTGCACGTTCTCCACCACCACGATGGCATCGTCGACCACCAGGCCGATGCACAGCACCAGCGCCAGCAGGGTGAGCAGGTTGATCGAGAAGCCGAAGGCATACAGCGCGATGAAGGCGGCGACCAGACACACCGGCACGGTCACGGCCGGAATCAGTGCGGCGCGGAAACTGCCGAGGAACAACCAGATCACCACCAGCACCAGCAGCATCGCTTCCACCAGTGTGGCGTAGACGCGGTCCACGGCGGCTTCAATGAAGGTGGTGTTGTCGAAGGCGACGAAAATGTGGGTGCCGTCGGGCAGCGTCTCCCCCACCCGCTCGGCCTCGGCACGCGCGGTGCGCGCCACGTCCAGCGAGTTGGCGGTGGAAGTCTTGACGATTCCCAGGCCAA
Organism: Stenotrophomonas maltophilia; assembly: GCA_050983615.1. Classification (GTDB taxonomy): domain Bacteria; phylum Pseudomonadota; class Gammaproteobacteria; order Xanthomonadales; family Xanthomonadaceae; genus Stenotrophomonas; species Stenotrophomonas maltophilia_AZ. The sequence continues at coordinate 3,438,590 of CP158958.1, forward strand.
TGCCGGGTTCGCCATTGCTGCGGTAATAGGCGCGACGCTCTGACGAGGCCAGCTCGATCTTCGCCACATCGCCCATGCGCACAACGTAGCCGTCCGCGCCCTTGCCGAGTGGAATGGTGGCGAAGTCTTCGGGTTTGACGTAGTTGCGCTCCACGCGCAGGGTGAAGTCGCGGTCGGTGGATTCCAGGCGTCCGGCGGGCAGCTCGACGTTCTCGTTGCGCAGCGCGGTTTCCACATCGCCGACGGTGAAACCACGTGCGGCCAGCTGGTCGCGGTCCAGCCACACCCGCATGGCATAGCGCTGGCGGCCGCCGATGCGGACCTGGGCCACGCCGTCCAGGCTGGAGAAGCGGTCCACCACGTAGCGGTCGGCGTAGTCGCTCAGCTCCAGCGTGTTCATGCTGGAGGAGGTCATGTTGAACCAGATGATCGGGTCGGCGTCGCTCTCGACCTTTGCGATTTCCGGCGGGCGTGCCTCTTCGGGCATGCGGTCGGCAACGCGGCTGACCGCATCGCGCACATCGTTGGCGGCCGCTTCAATATCGCGGTTGGAGGTGAATTCGATACTGACCTGCGAGCGGCCGTTGGAGCTGCGCGCATTGATGGTGTCGATGCCTTCGATGCCGGCCAGGGCATCTTCAAGTACCTGGGTGATGCGGCTTTCGATGACGGCGGCAGAGGCACCGGTGTAATCAACCGAGACCGAGACGATCGGCGGGTCGATGGCAGGGAGTTCACGCAGGGTGAGGCGGGTGAACGACATGATGCCGAGCACCACCAGCAACAGGCTCATCACCACGGCGAACACCGGCCGCTGGATGGAGATGTTGGAGAGCTTCATCCGGCGTTACCCACGGGCGCGGTGGCCTTCTGCGCGGGTTCCTGGGCGGGCGCGGTGGCTGGCGTTCCGGGCGCGGTGGCCGGGGCAGCGGCGGGGGTGTCGTTGACCTTCAGGCCAGGGCGAAGCTTGCCGGTGCCATCGACAACGATGCGGTCGCCGGCCTTGACGCCTTCGCGGATCTCGACCACGCCGGCACGGCGTGCGCCGGTGACGACATCCACGCGCTCGACGCTCTGGTCGGGCTTGACGCGGTAGACGAACGATTCGCGGCCGACCTGGACCACGGCGATTTCGGGAATGACCAGGGCCTGGCGTTCGGGACGGAACATGCGCACGTCCAGCAGCATGCCGGGGCGCAGGGCGTGGTCGGCGTTGATGAAGTCGGCGCGGACGGTGACGGCACGGGTACCGGGGTCAACGCGGGTGTCGATGGTGGCGACCTCACCTTCAAAGGTGCGGCCGGGATAGGCCACACTGGTGGCGGTAACCTTGTCGCCCTTGCCAAGCGAAGCGAGTTCGGCTTCGGGCACCTGGAAGTCGACATGCATGCGTTCGATGTCATCGAGGGTGGCGATGACGGTGGTGGGAGTCACCAGCGAGCCTTCGCTGACCTGGCGGATACCGAGCACGCCGGCGAAGGGCGCACGGACGCGGCGGTCGCCAATGTCCGAGCGCATTTCGAGAACACGGGCTTCGGCGGCATCACGGATGGCGCGCTGGGTGTCGAGGGTGGCACTGGCGACGAGCTGCTGGGCGGCGAGTTCGCGCTGGCGCTTGTAGAGCTGGTCAGCTTCGGCAAACGTGGCCTGGGCCTGGACGAGGGCGGCTTCCTGGGCCTGGCCACGCAGGGTGACCAGCGGGGTGCCGGCGGCGACCTGCTGGCCACTTTCGAAGTGGACGCGCTCGATGATCTCGCTGACCTTGGCGGTCACCGTGACGGATTCGCGAGCCTTGGCGGTACCGAGCGCCTGCAGGGTGTCGTTCCACGCGGAGGTCTGCACCACCTGGGTGGTCACCGGGACCTGTTCAGCCTGCCGGCGAGCGGCCTCGTCCTTGCTGCCACAGGCGGCCAGAAGGGCCAGACCCAGGCCAGCGGCGATGCGCGCGGTGATGCGTACCAACATGCAGAACAACCCCGAAGATTCTACGACCGCCGAGTGTAGCGGCCGTTCCGTGAGGGCATATGTGCCAAGCGTTTACCGGGGCCTTCACGGCCGCACGGTGACACCGGAAACCCCTTTCGTGCTGGGCTGTGCGGGGTGTGTGTCGGCGTGTGTCGGCACGTGTCGGTTTGCCTCGACCTGGTCGCGAAGAGCAGCGTTTCGGTTGTTCCGTGCAGGAGGCCGTGTAGGGACACGCCATGCGTGTCCGGCCGTGGCCGGGGTCCATGAGGACACGCATGGCGTGTCCCTACGGCCCCGGCCAGAGCTCAATACCGGTAATTCGCCTTCAACCAAACCGTCCGCCCCGGCTCATTGATCCGCACGGGATCTGCCGGGAACCCGAAATCCGCGCTCCCAGCCAGATTCAGATGCTCGCTGTAGGCGCGATCAAACACATTGTCGATGCCGGCGCTGACCGACAGGCTGTCGGCGAAACGGTACGCCGCATTCAACGCAAAGGTCGCAAACCCGGCGCTAGGCCCCAGGTCCTGCGCAACAACATTGCCCTGCCCTGTCGCCACCCGATGCTGGTGCGCAACCGCTCGCAACAACGCCCCCGCACTCCAGCGCGCGCCCTCCCAGTTGGCAGTCAGCCTCGCTTCCAGCGGCGGCATCTGCGGCAATGCCGTGCCATCGCTGCGGTTCTCGCCCCAGGCGTAAGCCAACGTGCTGCCAAGCTTCCAGCCCTGCCCGACCTGCAGTTCGGCACCGGCTTCGGCACCGGCGATGCGGGCATCGATGTTGTGGGCCTGGCTGCTGCTGCCCATCATGCCGCCGGCGTGGTAGGTGAACAGGATGTAGTCCTGGATGCGGCCCGCGTAGGCGGAGACCCAGGCGTTGAAACGGTCGCTGCGGTACTGCAGGCCCAGGTCGAGCTGGGTGGTCTTTTCCGGCTGGATGCTGCTGAACGCGTTGGGGCTGCCGGTGGGGCCGCTGTCGGGCGAGAACAGCTCCCAGTAGTCCGGCATGCGCTCGCTGTGGCCGAGACCGGCGTAAGCGGTAAGCGCGCCGCTGAGATCACGCTCCCAGCGGAAAAAACCGCTGCCAAGATCGTCGCGGCGGGTCTGGCCCGCAGTGGGATTGGGCATGCCCATCATGCCGCCGCTGATGCGTTCGTCAGTGACCTCGGCACGGTCGATGCGCAGGCCGCTGACCCAGCGTTGTGCGCTGCCCTCGCCCAGGGTGATTTCACTGAACACACCGCGCTGCTGGAAGCGGGCGTCAATGCTCCACGGCTGCAGCCGGTACGTGTTACGGCCCATGCCATTGCGGCTGCGATGGCGGCTGTCCTGGGCGTCGACGCCGGCGACGACCGCGACGTTCTGCCAGCGCCATTCGACGGCGACGCGACCGCCGGTGGTGCGACGGCCGACGTTCGCGGCCATCGGCATCGGCATGCTGCTGGCCATGTTGGGCTCGCGCAGGGTGTAGTTGTCCATCAGGTGATCGGCGTCGTTGTAGTAGACGTTGGCCAATACCTTGTCCCACGCACCCGGCAGGTTGTCCTTTTCAAAACGGGCGGCATAGCTGGTGCGCTTGAAGGCAGCACCGTCCATGCCGCGTCCAGCATATCGGGCGATGGCATCGCCGGTGCCGGCGGAGAGTTCCAGCACGGTGTCAGCATCGGGAGTCCATCCGACCGCGACATCGCTGTTCCACTTGCGCCACTTCGAGGGCACGGTGTCGCCGTTACCGTCATTGTAGTCGTCGGCTTCGGAACGGTTGCCGTTGACCCGCACGTACCCCTGCGAAGCACCGGCGGTGAGGTCGAGCACCTGGTCGTTGCGGTTGCGCGAGCCGACCAGGGCGCTGGCGTCCAGGTCAATGCCCGGGGCGTCGAAGCGCGGGGTGTCGCGTTCGAAACGGACGGTACCGGCGGAGGCACCGGCTCCCCAGCGGACGCTCTGCGGCCCCTTGATGATGGTCAGGCGGTCGAAGGTTTCCGGGGCGATGTAGGACAAGGGGTTGTCCATGCGCGAGGGACAGGCACCGATCAGATTGCCTTCGTTGCTGACAATGTTCAGGCGCGAACCGAACATGCCGCGCAGCACCGGGTCGCCGTTGGTGCCGCCGTTGCGGATGGCGGAGAAGCCGGGAACGGTCTTGAGGTAGTCGGCCCCATCGCTGGCCGGAACGGGCTGGCGCGGCAGGCGTGGATCGGTGACCCACTGCAGCGGTGAGGATGGCGCGGCGGCGGTGACCACCAGGGTCTCCAGGGTGCGGGCGTCTTCGCGCTCGGCGGCGTGCAGCGAGGGCGCGATCAGCGCGAGGGACAGACAGACGGACAGGGGCGTCAATGCGCCCGGGGTGCAGGAAGCAAACATTGTGTTGGAACTCCAGGAACACGCAGGAGCGCGCGCCACCGATAGAGCAGCGTGCGGCTGAAGGGATTGGACAGGTGTTCGGGCGTGGCCGCGCAGCCACGCAGGGCGTGGCTCTACGGTTCCACTGCAGATTTGCGAGGTATCAACCGGCGAGGTGCGGCCGTCTACCCGGCGGCGTGCAGTGGAGGTCCGCGTGCGGCGTGGGCGGGCCAGCGCAGGCTGCGCGGCGGGGTGACGCTGCGCAGGATGGGCGGCGCGATCTTCGGCAGCGCGGGTAGCAGCACCAGAATGACGGCCAGCCACGGCATCAACCGCGAGGCCATCATGCAGTACTCGCAGGCCTCACCATGCCCGGCGTGGGGGTCCAGCGGCGATTGTTGCGGCGCGGGTTCGGCCGGCATCGTGTGACGCGCGTGTTCCGGCATGGCATGCAATGCACCGTGATGCATTGACGTGTGGTCATGCATCGGGGGTGTGGCGTGGTCCGGTGCCTGCCGGGGCATGACGTGCGCCATGCCACCGGGCAGCAGCATCACCGGGTCACCGTGCGCCTGCTGCCAGCGGCTCAGCAGCGGGGCCAACGCCATCAGCAGCGTCGCCAGGAAGGCGAGCTGCAGCAGCAGGGCGTAGGGACGGCGACGGCGGTTCACCGGGGGATTGTAGCGACCCGGATGCGGCCGAACGCCGCGTGCGACCAAGCGTCGCAGGGTGTCAAGCACCTCCTGGGCCGGCCAACGACCGGCGCTACCGGAACACCGGTGCTTCCGTAGAGCCGGGCTCTGCCCGGCTGCTCTAAACCGTGATCGTCTGCGTTAGTTCCTGCCACGTAGGCGGCACCGGCCAGTTCGCCTCCTGGTTGCCATCAATCACCCGGCGCAGGTCGCGGGTGTCGATCTGCGGGGCCAGCACGTGCACCAGCTCCAGCGCGTAATCGCGCAGCACGCGGTCGCGCGGCAGCACCGCCCACGCAATGCACTCATCAATCGGGGCCGGGGCCGGCCAGGCACGCAGGTCCTCATCGCTGGCGTTGACCGCCATTTCCGCCAGCAGGCCCACACCCAGCCCCGTGCGGACATAGGTCTTGATCAGGTCCGCATCCAGCGCAGTCAACGCGATGTCCGGCGTCAGTCCAGAAGCGGCAAACGCGCGCTGCAGCGAAGAACTTCCCCGTGTGGACGACTCGTAGCTGATCAGCGGCTGCCCTGCCAGCGCATTCAGGTCGGGAGCCGCCCCAGGACGATCCAGCGCATGCCCGCGTGGTACCAGCACCAGCCGCCGCCACCGATACAGCGGAATGGCCAGACCGGCACCAGGCTCGGCTCCGGCGGTGGAGATGATGGCGATATCGGCGTCGCCCTGGCTGAGCAGATCCAGCGCGTCGCTCTCGGCCGCCTGCTGCAGGTGCACGCTGACCTGCGGGTAGGCCTGCTTGATCCGCGCCACCGCTGGCGGCAGCACAAAGCGGGCCTGGGTGTGGGTGGTGGTCAGAATCAGCTGGCCCTGGCTTTCACGGCGCTGGTTGGCGGCATAGGTACGGATGTTGTTCGCTTCGGCCAGGACCGCACGGGCGCGGCCGATGACTTCCACCCCGGCCGGGGTCACGGCCTCCAGGCTGCGCCCTTTACGTACAAACAACAGGAACCCCAGCTCGTCCTCCAGCTGTTTCAGCTGCTTGGACAGGCCCGGTTGGGTGGCATGTACCCGCGAGGCGGCCAGGGTGATGTTGAGCTCGGCGTCGGCGATGGCGACCAGGTAACGGAGTTGGGTCAGCGTCATGGGCGTGCCGCAGTTGGGTGAGGGAACGGCTTGACTGTAAGACAGTTGCCGTCACCAGCTTATAACCAAACGTTGTTTATGAAGGTAATCAGGTCATTTCGCGCGCTCATATGCCAGCGCTACGGTCAGCGCTGAGCCGCCCGGCCCCCTTACGTTTACTGTGGAGCATCCCATGGCCCTGTATAACTCGATCCTGGACACCGTTGGCAACACCCCGGTGGTGCGCCTGAACCGGATCGCCCCCGAGCACGTCACCCTGTATGCCAAGGTCGAGTCGTTCAATCCCGGCGGTTCGGTCAAGGATCGCCTGGCGCTGGCAATCATCCTGGACGCAGAAGCGCGCGGCCTGCTCAAGCCCGGCGATACCATCGTGGAAGCCACCTCGGGCAACACGGGCGTGGCGCTGGCCATGGTGGCGGCCGCACGTGGCTACAAGTTTGTCGCCACCATGGTAGAAACGTTCTCGATCGAGCGCCGCAAGCTGATGCGTGCTTACGGGGCCAAGGTGATCCTGACTCCGGCCGCCGAGCGCGGCTCGGGCATGGTGCGCCGTGCGAAGGAGCTTGCCGAGGAGCACGGCTGGTTTCTGGCCAGCCAGTTCACCAACCCGGCCAATCCGGCCTACCACCGCAACACGACCGCCGCAGAAATCCTGCGTGATTTCGCCGGCAAGCGACTGGACTACTTCGTCACCGGCTGGGGCACTGGCGGTACCCTCACCGGCGTGGGCGAAGTGCTGAAGGTCGCCCGCCCGGAAACCCGGATCATCGCCACCGAACCGGAAGGCGCGGCACTGCTGGGCGGGGCGGAGTGGAAGCCGCACAAGATCCAGGGCTGGACCCCGGACTTTGTGCCGGACGTGCTGAACCGCGAAATCTACGACCAGTTGCTGAACATCGACGACACCCGTGCCATTGAAACCTCCCGCCGGCTGGCGGCTGAGGAAGGGATCTTCGTCGGGATCTCGGCCGGGGCCACGGTGGCCAGTGCGCTGGACGTGGCCGCCAAGGCTGAACCTGGGAGTGTGTTGCTGGCGATGCTGCCCGATACCGGCGAGCGCTACTTCTCCACGCCGCTGTTTGCGGATATCAATGAAGGTTCGGACGATGAGTGGCTGGCGGGCACACCGTAACCGGGATTAGATGACCGCAGCCGGCGCACCGTAACCGGGAACCGGTGACCGTGGCCGGTGCACCGTAGAGCGGGCTTGCCCCGCTGACGCGCCGACGATGTAAAGCAGCGGGGCAAGCCCCGCTCTACGATCCCGCCGACGGTTCCACCCCACGCCCACCTTCACGGTGGGCGTTCCCGTTTCCGGGGCCGGGTCGCACGGCCTGAGACGGCCGTGACGCAGTCTCTACCTGCCGCCGGTTACCGTGAAGCCAGGCAGCAATTTCCCCAGCACGGCCCGGCATCAGAAGGAGCGGTACGCATGAAGATCGAAGTGTGGCAGGGCGACATCACGACCCTGGCGGTGGATGCGATCGTCAATGCGGCCAACGAATCCCTGCTTGGCGGGGGGGGTGTGGACGGGGCGATCCATCGCGCGGCAGGGCCGCAGCTGCTGGCCGAATGCGCCGCACTGCCGGAAGTGCGGCTGGGTGTGCGCTGCCCGACCGGCGAGGTCCGCGCAACCGGGGCCTACAACCTCCCGGCCCGCCACGTGCTGCACACTGTGGGCCCGGTCTGGAATGACGGCACCCGCGCCGAACCGGAACTGCTGGCCAACTGCTACTGGAAGTCACTGCAGCTGGCCGAAAGCATGGGGCTGCGCTCCATTGCCTTCCCGGCGATCAGCTGCGGCGTATTCGGTTATCCGCTGCACCAGGCCGCACACATTGCCGCCACCGAGACCTTGGCGTGGCAGCGCTCGCACCGCGAACCGCAGCGGATCATCCTGGTGGCGTACAACGCCGCCACGTACAAGGCGTATCAGTCAGCTTTGGCTGCATTGGGCCAACCGGTGGAAGTGGCCGGGCACGTACCGATGCCCGGGATGGGTATGGCGCTGCCAGCCACCGCGTCGTAGAGCCACGCCCTGCGTGGCTTCGCGGTGCCAAACGAAGAGCAGCCACGCTGGGCGTGGCTCTACGGGTACATTCATTCAGACGTATATCCATTCACGGGTATATCCATTCGCTGAAGAACGGCTGCAGCGAACGACCTGCGGCCTGCTCCATCGCTCGCTGAAAATCACCGGTCACCACCGAGCGCCCGTCATTCATCTGCGTGTAGGCACGGATGCCACGCCAGAACGCGTCCTCGCCCACTTGCACGCGCAGCAGATGCAGCACATACGCCCCTTTCTGATACACCACCGCACGATCATCGGCGGTCGGTGCGTTCCAGTCCGGGTACACCAAGGGATGATCCGCGCCTTTCGCGCGCAGTGACTGCACCCGCTCACGCCATGCTTTGACCTTCGCCTGGTACGCCGCCTCGCCCTGCGCATGTTGCAGGTATGCAGCGGTCATGAAGTTGGCGAATCCTTCGTTCAGCCAGAAATGTTCCCAACCCGCGCAGGTCACCCGGTTGCCCCACCACTGGTGCGCAGCTTCGTGCGCGACCAGCGCGATCTGATCCGGGTCATCCAGCACCTCGGCACCGTACGCCTCGGACATCACTGAAAGCCCGGCCATCTCCTGGCCGATGGTGCGTGCCACCAACGCCTGGCTGTAGTCACCGTGGTAAGGCAGCCCTGCCATGTGGGCGAAGAAATCAAGCATGTCACCGGTGCGGGCGAAGATCTTTTCAAGCTGTTCCGGTGAGCGGTCGACCGACAGCAGGTGAAGCGCGTTTTTGCCGTACGCCACCGTGGCCCGCTGGTAGCGGCCTGCGGCGAAGCCGTACACATAGGCCGGCATCGGCGACGCCAGCATCCAGCGGTGCTCTACCCGCCCGTCCGGCAGCGTGTGCGGTGGCAGCGCGCGACCAGTGCCTGCGGCGTTCAATCCTGGCGGCAGGGTCAACGACAGCGCGAGGGTTGCCCGTTCGTCGGGGGAATCCACCGACGGCATCCATTGGCTGGTGGAGAAGACGGCGTAGATCTCGTCCCGTTCCGGGGCGAATTCCAGGCCGAACGGTGGTGCGCCTTCGTAATGGACTTGCAGCGTGGTCGGTGCGTGTTGGGAGGCGGGTTGGTCGAGGGTGATGTGCAACCGGCCGTCGTGCTGTTCGAAGGGCAAGGCGCGGTTGTTGCGGGTGACCGAAGTGACGTTCAGTTCGCCGCTGTCGAGGCCCACCGCGGTGACGTCGGTGTGCGTGGGCTTCAGTGTTATCGACATCTGTCCGGTTACGCGCTTGCCCGCGATGTCGGGGACGAGGGCGACGTCGTAGTGGAGGATGTCTACGGCGCGGTCTGTTGAGGCCAGTGCCGTCGTGGGAAGCAGGAACGCAACGAGAAGCCAGGCGCGCATTGCGGGGAGTCCATTCGGTGATTGAGTTTCAGATCGTGACAGATGTGGTCGCGCGATGCGGGTATTGCGCGAACGGCAGCCGGGCAAGCCCGGCTCTACACAGGGATGTTGATTGTTCCTTGGCCACCGGCACCCTGTCGAAGGTGGAACACCGTCAGGCGAGGGCATTTCGCGCACAAAAAAATCCGGTGCTGGACTGGCCGGCACCGGATTCATTGCTACTGCAGCGGGTCAGGCGTGGATCAGCCGTTCCACTTGCCCAGGGCCGCCTGGCCGTTTTCCTTGGCGCGTTCGAACACGGTCTTCTGTGCGGCGGCGTAGTTGCCCTTCATGTCCTTGGCCCACAGCTTCAGTGCGGCCTGCTGCATGGCGCGGCCGTAGGAGAAGCTCAGCGGCCACGGCAGGTTGCCCATCTGGTTCATCGCGTTCAGGTGCGCGGTCGATTGCTCGTCGCTCTGGCCGCCCGACAGGAACACCACGCCCGGCAGGATCGCCGGCACGGTGCTCTTCAGGCACATCACGGTCGATTCGGCCACTTCTTCAACGTCGGCCTGTTCTTCGCAGCCCTTGCCCGAGATAACCATCGACGCCTTCAGGATGGTGCCTTCCAGCAGCACGTTCTGCTGATAAAGCGCGTCGAACAGAGAACGCAGGGTCGCTTCGGTCACTTCGTAGCAGGTTTCGATGTCGTGTTCGCCGTCCATGATCACTTCCGGCTCGACCATCGGCACCAGCCCACATTCCTGGCACAGCGCCGCATAACGGGCCAGCGCGTGCGCGTTGGACTCGATGCAGGTGCCCGACGGAATGCTTTCACCGATGTTGATCACCGCGCGCCACTTGGCGAAACGCGCACCCAGCTTGTAGTACTCCTGCAGGCGCTCGCGCAGGCCGTCCAGGCCTTCGGTGACCAGCTCGCCCGGGCAGCCGGCCAGCGGGTGCGCGCCCTTGTCGACCTTGATCCCCGGAATCATGCCGTGGTCGGCCATGTACTTGGCGAACGGAACGCCGTCCTTGGTCGACTGGCGGATGGTTTCGTCGTACAGGATCGCGCCGGAAATGTGCTCGTTGAGCTTCGGCGTGGTCAGCAGCAGCTCGCGGTAGGCGCGACGGTTCTCTTCGGTGTTCTCGATGCCCACGCTGGCAAAGCGCTTGGCGATGGTACCGGTGGATTCGTCGATGGCGATGATGCCCTTGCCGGGGGCGACCATGGCCTGGGCGGTTTCGGCCAGCTGTTCGATGCTCATGTATTTCCTGTGGCGGGTGCGGGAAAACCGCAATTATAGACCCGCCCTTCCCTGAACTGGCTGTCCACGGATTCTGGAAACGCTTTCAGCCGGGCATGGCCCGGCTCTACGGTTGTGTCAGCCGGGCATGGCCCGGCTCTACGGTTGTGTCAGCCGGGCAAGCCCGGCTCTACGGTTGCGTCAGCCGGGCAAGCCCGGCTCTACATACGGGGGGTGACCGCGATCGAACCTTACAGGTCGCCCAGGCCGCTGGCGCGGCCGTCCGCGCCCACTTCCAGCAGGCGCAGCGTGTTGGTCGCGCCGTGGGTTTCCATGTGTTCGCCGCTGGTGAACACCACGCGGTCGCCGGCCTGCAGCCGGTCAGCCTCCACCAGCAGGCGGATGCTGCCGCGCGCGGCTTCGCGCGGGGTCAGGCCGCGGCTGTCGAAGTTGATCGGGAACACGTCGCGCATCAACGCCATCTGCCGGCGTGCGCCGTCGTGACGGGTCACCGCGAACACCGGGGCCGAGGCACGGAAGCGCGACAGGTAGCGCGCGGTGCCGCCGGATTCGGTCATCGCCACGATCGCACGCACACCCACGTGCTGGGACAGGAACATCGTGGCCATGGCAATGGCCTGGTCAGCACGCTCCAGATTGCGCGGCGAGGCACCGAAGTCGGTTTCGGTCTGGAACTGACGCTCAGCGCCGAGGCAGATGCGCGCCATCGCTTCGACTGCCTTGACCGGATAGGCACCCGCGGCGGTTTCAGCCGACAGCATCACCGCGTCAGTACCGTCGATCACCGAGTTGGCCACGTCCAGCACTTCGGCACGGGTCGGGATCGGGCTCTCCACCATCGACTGCAGCATCTGCGTGGCGGTGATCACCACCTTGTTCTGCGCCAGCGAGGCCTTGATGATCTTCTTCTGAAGGCCCGGCAACTCGGCATCGCCGATTTCCACACCCAGATCGCCACGCGCCACCATCACCACATCGCTGGCGTCGACGATCTCTTCCAGGTTCTCGATGGCTTCAGTGCGCTCGATCTTCGACACCAGCGCTGCGTCGCAGCCGTGCTGCTGGGCGATGGCGCGCGCGTCGTTCATGTCCTGCGCGTTGCGGCAGAACGAGACGGCGATGAAGTCCACGCCGATCTTGGCGACAATGCCGATCAGCTCCTTGTCGCGCTCGGTCAGCGCACCCAGCGACAGGCCGCCGCCCTGCTTGTTCAGGCCCTTGCGGTCAGACAGCACACCATCATTGAGCACGGTGTTGATGATGCGCTCGCCCTGCACTTCCACCACCTGCAACTGCATCAGGCCATCGTCGAGCAACAGCACGTCGCCTGGACCCACGTCCTGCGGCAGGCCCAGGTAGCTGACGCCCACCTGGGTGGTGTCGCCGGCCGGTGCATCCGGCGAGGCGACCAGGTCGAAACGGTCGCCGGCCTTGAGCGTGATCTTGCCCTCGGCAAAGCGCTCGATGCGGATCTTCGGACCCGGCAGGTCGGCCAGGATGCCCACTTCCACGCCCACCCGCGCGGCAGCAGCACGAACATCGGCAGCCCGCTTGGCCTGGCCGGACGGGTCGCCGTGGCTGAAGTTCAGCCGCACCACGTTGACGCCGGCGCGGAATAGATCCTCCAGCACGCCGGGCTTGTCTGTTGCCGGCCCGAGGGTGGCGAGGATCTTGGTGCGACGCTGACGCTCAATCATGGTTAAAGGGCTCCCTGGAAAGGGTCGAAATTAGCACACCCTTCACGTCCCATGAATACGTTTACACCTTTGCGGCCACTACGTTTCGCCGTTGTCCTGCGGACAGTCCCGCGATACCCGACAAGACAGGCCGCGTCCGGCATGCGACATGCGCCGGCGTATGGCACCCCGCCCGTGCCCATGCCCGCCCGTGCCCATGCCCGCCCGTGCCCATGCCCGCCCATGCCCGCCCATGCCCGCCCGTGCCCACGTCTGCCACGTCTGCTACGCCTGCCACCGCCACCACGCCACCACGCCATGTAGAGCGGGGCTTGCCCCGCTGCCTTTCGCGCCTGTTCAGGCCAGCAGCGACAGCAGCGCTTGCGGTGCGGTCGCCAGATGCTGGGCACCGGCCGCCTGCAGCTCAGCGGCACCACCAAACCCCCACAGCACACCGACGTTGCGCATCTGGTGGTGACGGGCACCTTCGATATCCATGCGGCGGTCGCCGATCATCCAGCATTGCTGCGCGGGCAGCTGCAGACGGCGCAACGCCTCCGCCACCAGTTGCGGTTTCTCGCTGCGGCTGCCGTCGATGGTCGCGCCAATCACGTCCTCGAAGCACGCACCAAACGGCAGGTGCTCGACGATGCGCCGCGCATGCGGCTCGTTCTTGGCGGTCACGATCGCCAGCCGATGGCCGCGTGCGTGCAGGTCCTGCACGACCTGGCCGATGCCGGCGTACACCTCGTGTTCGCGCCAACCGACCACGTCGAAGCGCTCGCGGTAGTACGTGACCGCCTGCTCCACTTTTTCCGGATCGTTGAACAACGGCGCAAAGCTGGTCCGCAGCGAAGGACCGATCCAGCGCCGCAGCTCCTCCTGCGGCGGGACCGGTTGGCTCATCTGCGTAAGCGCATGCGCCACGCACTGGGTAATGCCGACGGCGGAGTCGATCAGGGTGCCGTCAAGGTCGAAGAACAGCGTGTCAGGCTCCTTCCCGGCGTGGGCTGTCGCCACGCCAGAATGTACCCACGACATCAGTTACCCCGGGCTTCAAGCGCTGCCACGGCCGGCAGGGTCTTGCCTTCCAGAAACTCCAGGAAAGCACCGCCACCGGTGGAGATGTAGCTGACCTGGTCGGCAATGTCGAACTTGTCCACGGCCGCCAGGGTGTCGCCCCCGCCGGCAATGGAGAACGCCGGCGAGGAGGCAATGGCCTTGGCCAACGCTTCGGTGCCATGACTGAAGGCTTCAAACTCGAACACGCCCACCGGGCCGTTCCAGACCACGGTACCGGCCTGGGCGATAAGCCCGGCGTAGTGCTGCGCGGTCTGCGGGCCGATATCCAGGATCAGGTCGTCTTCGGCGACCTCGCTGACCGCCTTCACCGAGGCCGGTGCATCCGGCAGGAACTGCTTGGCGACCACCACGTCGGTGGGTAGCGGAATGTCCGCGCCGCGCGCCTTGGCATCGGCCACGATCTTCTTCGCAGTATCCAGCAGGTCCGGTTCGTACAGCGACTTGCCCACCGGGTAGCCGGCAGCGGCGATGAAGGTGTTGGCAATGCCGCCACCGACGATCAGCTGGTCGACCTTGCCCACCAGGTTGGCCAGCAGTTCCAGCTTGGTGCTGACCTTGCTGCCCGCCACAATGGCCAACAGCGGCTGCGCCGGCGCGTGCAGGGCCTTGGCCAGCGCGTCCAGTTCGGCCATCAGCAGCGGGCCACCGGCGGCCACCGGGGCGAAACGGATCACGCCATGGGTGGAGGCCTGCGCACGGTGCGCGGTGCCGAAGGCGTCCATCACGAACACGTCGCACAACGCGGCGTACTTCTTCGCCAGTGCTTCATCGTCCTTGCCCTCGCCTGCATTCATGCGACAGTTTTCCAGCAGCACGATGGACCCCGGAGCCACGTCCACACCGTCCACCCAATCGCGCACCAGCGGCACGTTGACGCCGAGCAGCTCGGACAGTCGCTGTGCCACCGGGGCCAGCGAATCGGCTTCGCTCCACACGCCTTCCTTCGGACGGCCCAGGTGCGAGGTCACCATCACCGCCGCGCCCTGCTCCAGCGCGCGCTTCAGCGTCGGCAGCGAGGCGGTAATGCGCTGTTCGGAGGTGATGCGGCCGTTTTCAATCGGCACGTTCAGGTCCTGGCGGATCAGCACACGCTTGCCGGAGAGGTCGAGGTCGGTCATGCGGACGATGGACATGGGGCAGCAACTCTTGACGGAAAAGGAAAGGGCGCCGCGCACGGCGCGCAGTGCCCATTGTAGCGAAGGCGTACCGACCAACGGTCGGTAGCTACCCGTCAATGACGACCATCGGGTAACGACCAGCGGTCGTTACCTACCTCGGAAGGGAGCCGGTAGGTGACAACCGTCGGTCGTCACGGGGCCGCCGATGGCTTCTGGCGCAGCAAGGTCACCGCAAAGCCACCCACAATCAGTACACCCAGCACCAGCAACCCCCACAGCAGCCAGCGCTTCCAGTCACGCTCGGGCTGCACCGCGGCGTCGCCGCTGAGCGTCTGTGCAGGCCCCTGCACACTGGCCAGCGCGGGCTGCCATTGCTCTCCCTGCTGCGCGCGCAGTTGCGCCAGTACGGTGCCCACCGGGGCATCGGTGCGTGCAGCGCGCACGCTTCCCGCTGCCACAGTGAATGGCGGCTCGCCCTGACGGAGGAACACCAGCGTCTCTGGCTGGTAACCCAGTTTCAATGTGGGGGCCTGCGCCGGCTGCCCTTGGCTGGCGGTGAGCTTCCAGTAGCGGTCGCGGGTGGGTACAGGCAGCGACTGCGCGTGCGATTGCCGCCGCTGTGCGCTGTCCTGCAACTGGTAGGCAACCCAGGGACCCGCACGCACCTGCCACGGCTGGCCGGCATCGTCACGGCTGAGCAGGGTCCACTGCACCACGCTGTTGTCCGCCGTGGCGATATCGACCTGGGCGACCGGAAAGCGCCCATCCAGCACGTACTCGAACTCACCGGGGGCGGCGGTCGTCCCCTGCAGCCCGCGCCATTGCCAGTCGACCGCCTGCAGCGTCGACATCGGTTCGGCCTGCACCGCGGTCAATGCCGGCAGGGTACCGCCGGCAACCGGCAGGATCCGGATGTATTTCGCCTCGCCCCCGATGAAGATACGCCGCTGCTGCAGGCGGTTCTCGTCCTGCGTCAGGTCGACCAGCGGCACGGCATCGTTGACCCGCTGCCAGCTCTGCAGGTCGTCGCTCACATCCACCTGCACGCGCAGTTGCAGCGACGGGCCGGCCTGCCAATCCAGGCGCAGTGCCTGGACGGCAACGTCCAGCTTGCTGGCATCGACCAGCCAGCCGCCCGGTTGCGGGGGGCTGCCGCTGCGGCCCAGGCGCGCCTCGACCCGGCGAACACTGCCGTCGGTGTTGCGTTCGGTCAACAGCTGCAGATCGTCGCCGCCAGCGCTGTCCTGTGCCGGCAGTTCGAACCAGGGCAGTGGCTGCATGGGCGCAGCAACCGCCATCGGCTGGTCGGCACTGAACAAGGCCGACGGCAACGGCTGACCCTGCGCGTTGAACACCTGCACATCCAGCAGTTGCGACGACACCGCACTGCGGTATTGGGCTTCCCCGAGAGTAAGCCGGTACGCACCCGCCTGCGGCGCGGACAGCTGCAACGGCCACTGCTCGCGATAGTCCTGGCGGGCGTCGTCGGCCCACGCCAGCAACGGCGCGGCCAGCAG
Organism: Stenotrophomonas maltophilia; assembly: GCA_050983615.1. Classification (GTDB taxonomy): domain Bacteria; phylum Pseudomonadota; class Gammaproteobacteria; order Xanthomonadales; family Xanthomonadaceae; genus Stenotrophomonas; species Stenotrophomonas maltophilia_AZ. Next base: position 3,454,751 of record CP158958.1, read on the forward strand.
AAACAGTCCGGTCAGGACGTGACAGACACGATTCACGGCGCATTCTCCACAGCAGGTCCGGCGGCACGCGGCGGGGCCGGTGCCAGGTAGCCCACCACCGTGCACAGCAGGCCGTAGGCAATGAAAGAAGCAATGCCGAGCAGGTTGCCCAGATGCTGGCGGTCGATCAGCACCAGCTTGGCCAGCACCACGCCCATCAGCACCGCGCCGACCAGCCACAGGGCACGCTGGCCACGCCGCGAGCCCCACACCCAGCTGATCACGCCAAGCACGCTCCAGACCACGGTCAGGCTGGTCTGGGCCAGCGTGGACGACCACAACTGCTCATTCCAGGCCACGCCGCCCCAGTGGTGCACGGCGTGCAGGGTGATGCTGGTCAGGGCCACAAACCCCGCCACAGCCAACATGGGAATCCGCTGGACCTGCAGGTTCTGCGGAGCCTGGCCGGCCCACAGCCAGCGCGCGAGCAGCGCCAGCACCGCCAGCTGGGTCAGTTCCAGCGGGTTGAGCAGCGGCACCCACGGCAGGGGGGCGGCATCGCCCGGGACAAACAGGTAGCAGCACCAGGCAAATGCCAGCGCCATGAAAACCGTGCCCTGCAGTGCATGGCGACTGCCATCAAAGCGCGAGCCCAGCGGCAGGGTCAGCCAGCGCCAGCGCTGCAGCGACACCGCAACCAGCAGCAGCCAGGGCAGCAAGGCCAGCGCCAACGCCCAGCCCTGGGCCAGTTCAAAGCGGTTGGCCAGCCAGTTGGCCGTGAGCGAGAGCACGCTGGGCCAGAGCAGCCACCAGACAAACTGGGCGGCCACCGCCGCACGCCCCTGCCCACCACGCAGGCACCACAAGCTGCGGATGCCGAGTGCGGCAAACACCGCCCAGGCCAGCGCGCCATAGCCGGCGAATGGCTGCCCATGCAGCGCGACCTGCCAAAGCACGACCGGGAAGGCGCACAGCAACATGACCAGCGTGGTCAGCACCAGTGCACGTGCCGGCTGGCGGCGGTGCACCTCGGCTGCGAGCCAGGCGGTGACAGCAACCAGCACCAGCATGGCGTCGGGCACGCTGCTGCGTGCGACGAAGCGGCCGATCTCGTGGCTGAACGCGCCCAGCCACCACAGCAGGCCCCACAGGAAGTACACGATGGCCGGCGCATCCTTGTCGGCGCGGCGACAGCTCCAGGCGGATGCAAACCCGGCCACGGCCAGCAGCAGCCCGCTCATGAACGTTGGATTGGCCACAGCGGTGCCGTCAAAGCGCCAGTAATCGGCACCCACCACGAAAGCGAATGCCGCACCCAGCTGCAGCAGCGCGCCGGCAATCTGCGGCAGCAGGCGCTGCTGGCGCAGGCCGAGCCAGACCAGCCCGGCCCCTTCCAGCGCGAAGATGCTGGCGGTGGCACGCGCCGACAGCGCCAGCGGCACCGCCAACGTGGCGAAGCCAACCGCCAGTATGGCGTGGCACTGGCCCAGCGCAGCGTAGCGCTCGCGACGGATCAGCGCCCAGCCCAGGCCGGCGTACAGCGCCGCCAGCGCCAGCGCACACAGCGCCAGCAGCAGGCGGTCGTCGTGCAGCATGCCGGCCTGCAGCGAGAACGCGATCAACGGAGTGCCGAACACCAGGCTGCCGTCGATGACGTCACGCTTCTCTGCGGGCTGGCGGCGGGCATACAGCAGCGGAATGACCAGATAGAACACAAAGAACAGCAGCAGGAACGGTTCGGTGCTGGCGAACTTGTCGGGGTGATACTGGAGCACGCCCCAGAAGGTGCCGATGCCGAAGGTGAAGGCAAAACCGAGCAGGTTGAGCACGCGCCACGGACGCCACCAGGCGATGGCCAGGACGGCCGCGTTGAGCACGGCGTAATACGAGAACAACGCCACATGGTTGCCGCTACCGGTAGACAGCCAGATCGGAGCCATGAAGCCGGCCAGGATGCCGAGCACGGCCAGCGTGCGCGAGTTCTGCACGACAGCCAGCACGCCGAGGCCGGCAATGAGCAGCACGCTCAGGCCGAAGGCGATGCCGGGATCCACCAGCCCATAGCGTTTGAAGGCGGCGAAGATGGTCAGCAGCAGGATGCCGATTGCCCCGCCCTGCAATGCGAGCGCGAACAGACGCCGCCGCTCGCGCTGGACCCAGCCGAACACTAGCAGGCCCAGTGCGCCGGCGGCGATGGCGGCCAGGCGCAGTTCGATCGGCGCGTTGAGCCAGCCCTGGTCGCTGGCGTACTTGAGCAGCGCGGCAACACCGGCCAGCAGCACCAGCATGCCGATCTTGACCGGCACATTGCCTTCGGTGAACCACTGTTTGACGGTGCCGATGGCGCGTTCGATGAGGTTCGGGCCCTGCGGTACCGCAGGTGCGGGCGGAGCCACCGGCGCGCGCGGCGGCAACGGCGGGGGCGCGGCGCGGGCGGCGACGGGAGCGGGTGTGGGATCAGGTTCGGGCGCGGGAGCCTGCGCCACGGGCGCAACCGGCATCTCCGGCGCGGGGGATGCGCTTTCACGCCATGGCTGGGTCGCATGCGGTTCCGGCACCGTCGCAGCATCCGCCGCATAGCGTGCGTCCTCCAGTGCAGCCACACGCCGGCGCAGCCCCCCGATCATCACCAACGCCACCACCAGGAGCACGGGCATGGCCAACAGCACCAGCACGGCCAGGACAATCAACGCTTCCATTCCACGTCATCCTCGATCAAACGCCGCCCCCGTCCCCACCGGGCGGGTACCTGCGGCACGCGGTCATCCTACCTGATGTACCCGGGTGGGCTGGTTCGCGGTTTCGGTTGGATCTGGGCGAACCGCCCTCTACTGACGGTCTACGTGTCTGGGGCCGGCGGATGGGGGGTACGGGACACGCCAAAAATCTCCAGTTAGGCTCGGGCGGCACATCCATGTGCCTTCACGGTCCCGTACCCCCCAACCGCCGCCGGCCCCTTGATACGTGGTCGGTGGCCATGGGAAATGCCAAATCCCGCGTAGTGAAACGCCATGCGTGTCATCGGGATACCCGAACGTCCATTGACACGCATGGCGTGTCACTACGGGCCACCGACGCGCTGTCGGGGCGGGTCGGGGTGGGCTGGAGGGGGCACGAGCCGCATGGATGCGGCGATGAGCTTACATGGACGTACTTGCAGCGTCCCCCGGAACGCCCATCCCGATCCGCCAACCCAGAGAACAGATGACCGCCGGCTGTTCGCACGAATCCAACCGCAGCCGGGCAAGCCCGGCTCTACGGAAATCGTGCAATCAAAAAAAAACGGCGCGCCCTTTTCAGGAACGCGCCGCTTTTGAACTACCGGAAAACCAGATTACTTGGCAGCCACAACCTTGGCCATTTCCAGGCACTTGTTGGAGTAGCCCCATTCGTTGTCGTACCAGGACACCAGCTTGACGAAGGTGCCGTCCAGGGCGATGCCGGCTTCGGCGTCGAACACCGAGGTGTGGGTTTCGCCGCGGAAATCGGTGGCCACCACCTTGTCTTCGGTGTAACCCAGGATACCCTTCAGCGCGCCTTCGCTCTGTGCCTTCACTTCGGCACAGATTTCAGCGTAGGTGGCTTCCTTTTCCAGTTCCACGGTCAGGTCGACCACCGACACGTCCGAGGTCGGCACACGGAAGCTCATGCCGGTCAGCTTCTTGTTCAGCTCCGGAATCACCACGCCCACGGCCTTGGCTGCGCCGGTCGAGGACGGAATGATGTTTTCCAGAATGCCACGGCCGCCGCGCCAGTCCTTGTTGGACGGGCCGTCAACCGTCTTCTGGGTGGCGGTGGCAGCATGCACGGTGGTCATCAGGCCACGCTTGATGCCCCACTTGTCATTGATCACCTTGGCCAGCGGGGCCAGGCAGTTGGTGGTGCACGAAGCATTCGAGATGATGGCCTGGCCGGCGTAGGTCTTGTCGTTCACGCCGTACACGAACATCGGCGTATCGTCCTTCGACGGGGCCGACAGAATCACCTTCTTCGCGCCTGCATCCAGGTGCTTCTGCGCGGTTTCCTTGGTCAGGAACAGGCCGGTGGACTCGATCACCACGTCCACGCCCACTTCGTCCCACTTCAGGTTGGCCGGATCGCGTTCCTGGGTCAGGCGGATCTTTTTGCCGTTCACCAGCAGGTCGCTGCCGGACACGCTCACGTCGGCCTTGAAACGGCCGTGCACGGAGTCGTACTTCAGCATGTAGGCCAGGTAATCGGGCTCCAGCAGATCGTTGATGGCCACGATTTCGATGTCATTGCCGAAGTTCAGCACCGCCGAACGCAGCACGTTGCGCCCGATGCGACCGAAACCGTTGATGCCAACCTTGATTGCCATGTTCACAAGCTCCTGCAGCCGCGAAGGTGCGGCGCCGATGGAAAGGGACGCCATTCTAGCAAAGCCCGCCCCCGGCGGCCGGGGCCCGGGGCCGGCTGGCTGACCGCTGGCTGAGCAGCCGGGCCGGATTGATCCGGATCAAGGCGGGGTGAGGCGGCGACGGCAAAACTGGCCCCATTCCACCCCGCAACGAGACACCCTCATGCGCAAGACCTCCACCCTTCTGCTGTCCAGCCTTGCCGTTGCCCTGTCGCTGGCTGCCGCCCCGGCCATGGCCCAGTCAAAGGGCGACTGGACCCTCAGTGCCGGCGTGCACCAGGTTGCCCCCAAGTCCGACAACGGCACCCTGGCCGGCGGCCTGGAAGTCGACGTCGACAGCGACATCAAGCCGACCATCACCGGCGAATACTTCATCGCCGACAACCTCGGCATTGAAGTGCTGGCCGCACTGCCCTTCAAGCATGACATCAACATCAACGGCCTCGGCCGCGTCGGCAGCACCAAGCACCTGCCGCCGGTGGTCACCCTGCAGTACCACTTCAACAGCCAGGGCAAGGTGTCGCCGTTCGTCGGTGCCGGCGTCAACTACACCACGTTCTTCAGCGAAGAAACCACCGGTGCACTGGCCGGCGCGGATCTGAAGCTGGAAGACTCCTGGGGTCTGGCCGCGCACGCTGGCCTGGACTTCAAGGTCGCCGAGAATGGCTCGCTGCGCGTTGACGTGCGCTGGATCGACATCGACAGCAAGGTCAAGCTGAACGGCGAAAAGATCGGCACCGTCAACATCGACCCGCTGGTGTACGGCGTGGCCTACGTCTTCAAGTTCTGATCGGACGATCAGGACGGAACCGGGCAACACCCCTCGCAGCAAAGCATTTGCCCCGGCCCCGGCCGGGGCTTTTTTTTCTGCCAGGCGGACTCGTGCAATGCCACAAAGCCGCGCCAGCACACTCGATAACCGGCCTATCACGACAGAAAAACATGTCGTCATCGGGACATGATGACGCATTCTGCAAGAATTCATTCTTCGTCAATGCAACGGCTCCGAGGATGCGCCCTCCTCTCCCTGGACCTTGTTGATGCAGATCGAATCCCTCTTACCCGCGCCCCGCTTATCCCTGCCGGCAGTCGTTCGCAGCTTCTCACCTTCCGGCGCAGCGCAGTCCATATGGAACTCAGTGAGCCTGCGCAACCGATCCGACTTCGCTTCCAGTCAGCCCACAGAGGACGCAGGCACCGGCTGTCAGGCCTCTCAGGATGGCGAAGCGCTCGGCGTCAATGCCGAGCAGCTTGGCCACCTGCCTGGGCTCATCGGAGAGCTGCAGAAGCAGCTTCGCCAAAAGGGCCTGGAGGACGACGTCCGGGTGCGCCTGACCAACCAGCTCAGTCGTGTGCAGGGCCTGCTTCCTGCCTCACCCAGCCCAAAAGAAACGTCGAAGTTTTCGATGACCACGTTGACCCGCGATGCACCAGCCGGGGTGAGAGCGACAGCGGCGGAGCTGTCGGACATTGGCCGGACGTCGCCAGCCCAGTCAAACGCTGTTGCATTACCTTGCAGCAACGACGCGGTGACAGTTCAGCAAACCAGCCCGACCCTGCGTACAACCGCATCAACGCTTTTCAACAGCGTGAGCAGCCTCGTTCAAACGCACCTGCAACGACTGAATCAGAAAGTGAATCAACGTGTCGCCCGCCAGGAGCAGATCAACAGCACGGCCGAGCCACCTCCGCACACCGAGCTGGAGAAGCTGTGCCACTTCGAACGTACTAGCTCGCAGGCTACCCGTCACTTCAAACCGGCCAACAGCACCCTCATCATCCGGATGCTCAAGAAACCCGGCTTTGAGTCCAACCCCAACGCAGGCAGCTATGGACCGTTGCATCTGGCTGTCACATCACGGCATCCAGAGCGGGTGTCAGCACTGCTGGACACCTGCAAAGGTTACATCGAGGTGGATCGCGTCTCGCCGTTCCTCGGAACCACTGCCTTGGGGATAGCGGTGGAAAACGATGACCACGCCTGTGCCGGGCGGCTGCTCGCCGCCGGCGCGGCCCCCCGCACTGAGGACTTTACACTCGCCGCCAGAAAGGGCAACGTCAAGATGTTCCACAGGCTGTACCAGCGGTGGATCCAGGGTGAACGACGTGGCGGAGTTGACCTCCATCCGGCACTGCACGCGGCAGTGACGACCAACTGCCTGGAGATAGCGCGCCACCTGCTGGAGAACGGCGTGGCACTTGACCCGCGCCGCAACGAAGGGCTTCTGGACGCGGCGTACAAGGGTCACATCGACATGATGCGGCTTCTTCTGCTGCACGCTCCTCAAGGCTATCTCGAACCCTCCGACAGCAGCAGAGGCGAGTCCTATGCCGTTATCCAAGCTGCGCTGGGTGCCAACCCAGAGGCTGTTGCCCTTTTGCTGACCCCACAGACCGATCGCGGGTTCGTGGAGGCCATGGTGGCTGAAATCCGGCGCTCCCTGCAGCCGCGGTCCTTGTTCGATAAGAAGCACTACGCGCCGGTGATCAGCTGCCTTGAAAACTGGTTGCATCACACAGCAACGGCAGTTGAAGGCAAGCCCGCACCTGCTTTGGCAGCGGGTCAAGGCCCGGCGGGACCGAGCTCCCCTGAATCCCGGACCGAATCGAGGCAGAGCAAGAATGTCTTTCGCCCGTCCTACTCCCTGGTCGGTGCCGGGATGAAGCCCTTCTGACCCTGGCCCCCACAGCCCCCCGGCGCATTGGCCGCGCCAGGCGCTCCAGCAGCCAGATCCGGGCATGCCCGGGTCTGGATGGGTCATTACAATGGGGCGAATGAATATCTCCTTCCTGTTCCGTGCCAGCACCCTCGCCCTGGCCCTCACGCTTGTTTCCACCGACGCCCTGGCCTGGGGCGCACAAGGCCATCGCCTGGTCGCGCGCGTGGCCGAGTCACGCCTGACTCCGGCCACCCGTGCCGAGGTTGACCGCCTGCTTGCCAGCGAACCGGTGCCGACCCTGGCCGGCGTTGCCCCATGGGCCGACGAACTGCGCGGCAAGGACCCGGGCCTGGGTCGGCGCTCGGCGCGTTGGCACTACATCAACATGGGCGAAGATGATTGCCAGTATCTGCCTGAAGTCCAGTGCAGCAACGGCAACTGCGTGGTTGAAGCGCTGAAAGCGCAGACCGCGATTCTGGCCGACCGCAGCCGTTCCGACGCCGAACGCGCACAGGCGCTGAAGTTCGTCGTGCATTTCGTCGGCGACATTCACCAGCCGATGCACGCCGGTTACGGCCACGACAAGGGCGGCAACGACTTCCAGGTGCAGTACAACGGCCGCGGTACCAATCTGCATTCGTTGTGGGACAGCGGCATGCTCAACACCCGCAAACTGGATGACGATGGCTATGCCGCGCGCCTGAACAAGCTGCCCAAGCCAAAGGTCAGCAAGCGCGCCAACATCAGCGCCGATGCGGTGAACTGGGCTGAAGCCAGCTGCCGGATTGCCGTTGCACCTGGCGTTTACCCACCGAAGCGTACGCTTGAGGCGGGCTATACCGACACTTACCTGCCGGTCGCCGAGCGCGAACTGCGTCTGGCCGGTGAACGCCTCGCCGTGTTGCTCAACGACACGCTGGGGAAACGCTGAGGATCTGATCATGCCGCTGCACGTTGCCGCCTTCTTCCACCCCGACAGCCATACCTTCAGCTACGTGGTGCATGATTCGGCCTCGCTGCAGGCGGCAGTGATCGACCCGGTGCTGGACTACGATCCCGACACTGACGCGCTGGGTGAAGCGCCGCTGCAGGCGCTGCGCGCCCACATCGATGCACAGGGGCTGCAGGTGCGCTGGCTGCTGGAGACCCACGCGCATGCGGATCATGTGAGCGCCGGCCGCCGGCTGAAGCAGCAGTGGCCGCAGGCGACGCTCGCGATGGGCGAAGGCATCACCCAGGTGCAGCGCACGTTTGCCCCGCGCTATGGCGTGGACGTGCCCGCCAACGGTGCGCCGTTCGATCACCTGTTCGTCGACGGTGAGCACTTCGCGCTGGGCGAGCTGGATGCCGAGGTGATCGCGGTGCCGGGCCACACGCCGGACAGCGTGGCCTACCGGATCGGCGATGCGCTGTTCAGCGGCGACTCGCTGTTCATGCCGGATGGTGGAACAGCGCGCTGCGATTTTCCCGGTGGTGATGCTGGGCTGCTGTATCGCTCGATCCAGCGCTTGCTGGCACTGCCCGATGCAACCCGGGTGTTCATCTGCCATGACTATGGCCCAGGTGGGCGCGAGGTGGCCAATGAAACCACCATCGGGGCGCAGCGCAAGCACAACATCCATCTGTGCGATGGGGTGAGCGAGGCGGAGTTCGTGGCCACGCGGCAGGCGCGTGACGCCACCTTGGCCGAGCCGAAGCTGATGCATCCGTCGGTAAAAGCGAATATCCAAGGCGGCGCGTAGAGCCGGGCTTGCCCGGCTGCTCCGGAAGCCGGGCAGGCCCGGCTCTACGTCAGTGTTGGCGCACGATCTGCTGGCCTTTCACAATCTCGAAGGTGAAGGCATACAGCAGGCTGACGGCGACCGGCTCAACACGCGCCGCATCACGGCAGTCGCCCCGGTCCTTGGGCACCCGATCCGGCGCGAAGTGGCAGACCGCAGCAGGTGAATACCGCCACTGCGCCACCGCCTCCTGCGCCGCCTGCACCAGCATCGCGTTCTCCGCCGCAGCACCGGCCTGGCATTCAGGCCGGTCATTGAGCAGCACGCTGCGCTCAACGCTGCCTTCAGCGTTCACCACTACCTGCAGGCAGACCTGGGTGGGAGCCAGCTCCCGACGCGGATCCCGCTCGCCCAGCACCGGCTGCGGCCCCCCATACAACTGCGGCATGCGATAGCCCTCGGTGGCCCCCAGTTCGTAGGCCGTCACCGCGCCACTCCCGCCATCCGGCGCAGCAGCCGCCAACCGACGGTGGTCGACGTTCTCGCTGCGCGTGTCCACCGTGGTGATGGAGGGCTGGCTGGCACAGCCGGTGAGCAGCAGCACCGCCACCAGCGCCTGGCCCCTCATGGTGCGGGAGCCTCGTCGTTCATTTCGAACGTGACCGGTATCTTCAGTGCGGAAGCCACCGGCTTGCCATCACGCAGCGCCGGCTTGAACGTCCAGGCACGTGCCGAGGTCACCGCCGCATCTTCGAACACCCCCGCCGGCGTTGCGCTCAGCACGCGCACATCGGTGACCCGACCGTCTGCGCCCACCTCGACACGCAGGTCGACCTTGCCTGACACGCCTTGCTCAAAGGCCGCAACCGGGTACTTGGGTGCCGTGGTATTGACCACCTGGGCCCCCACGGTTTCCGCGCTGCCGGCCGGGACGGGCTCTGCTTCAAAGCCGATCGAGGGTGTTCCGGCACCGCCCTGGCTGGCCCACGCCATGCTGCAAAGTCCAACGCACAGCCCCAACACCACTACCTGACCGGATACCCACGGCAACGCCTTCCGCTTGTTCTGCTTCAACATGGCAATTCGCTCCTTCAACATCGGCTGGCTGCGCCAATGACAGGCCATCGGCGCAACCGGGTGGACCAGCTGCGCCTTGAGTAGCGTGCTGGCATAGAGCCGGCGCAATGCCGGATGGGGATCCACCGTGCGCGCATCGCAGGCCAGTTCCTGGTCACACAGGAAGCGGCGCGTCGCCCACGGCAACAGCGGATGGAACCAGAACACGCAACGCAGCAGGGCAACGGCGAGGTTGGCCCAGTGATCGCGGTGGGCACGATGGCTGCGCTCGTGCTGGAGGACGAGATCACGCTCGGTCGCGCTGAAGCGCAGATCGAAGTCCGGCCCGACGACGATGCGCGGGGCTATCACGCCCACCAGCGCCGGCAACCCCGGGTCCGAACTGGCCTGCCAGCTGCCGTCGGCACGTGGAGACAGCAGCCCCATCGCCTGTACGAAGCGGCGTTGCGCGCGAATCTGCAGTATGGCCACACCCACGGCCCCCGCCAACCACACGGCGACCAGCAGCGCGGGCCACAGCGGCGCATCCGCCGGTAGCAGTGGGGTCGTCAGCGCGGTCCCGAATGCGCGCACCGGTGCGGCGTCGATGACGGTCACTGCAGGTGCCGGCAGCAAGGGGGCCAGCAGCGCCAGCGGCAGCATCCACCAGCTCCGGTACACCACTGCAGCGCCGCCCAACCGTTTCAGCAGCGGGCGCGCCATTGCGATCAGCAGCAGCGCAATCGAGCCCCATGCACTGGTAAGCAACAACCCCTGCAGCAGATCAGTCATGGTCCAGCTCCTGGATCAGCTTCTTCAATTCGGCGATGTCCTGCGCGCTCAGCTCCCCACGCTGACTGAAATGGGCGACCAGTGGGGCGACCCGGCCCGCAAACAGCTTGTCGAGCAGCCCGCTGCTCTGCTCGGCCACCCAGCTTTGGCGCTGCAGCACCGGTGAATACAGGTAACGACGACCGTCCCGGCTGGCGCTGATCGCCCCCTTGGTGAGCAGGCGGTTGAGCAGGGTCTTGATGGTGGGCTCTGCCCAGTCGCGGTCGGCCAGCGCGGCCACCACGTCATCGGCCCCCAGCGGATGCCGTGCCCACAGCACTTCCATGACAACCGCTTCGGCTTCGCTGATCTGGCTCATCATTTACATCCGTAATCGACAATTCGATTACGCCCGTAATCGGACCTGATGTCAAGCCCTCGTCAACACCGGATTCATGGGCGCGCTGCCACGATCCCAAAGGATTACACGTTGGGCAGGACAGCACTGGATGACCGAACACCTTACCGACCTGGACGCCGCCGTTGATTGGCTGCTGCAACGGGTGGATGGCCCGCTGCGGATTGGCGCGCCGTTGGCGCTGGGCAAGCCGCACCGCCTGCTCAACGCGCTGTACGCGCGCGTGGAAGGCGATGCATCGCGGCCGTTGCAGCTGTACACCGCGTTGTCGCTCAACCCGCCGAGTCCACCCTCGGGTGGACTGGAAGGCCGCTTCATGGCCCCGTTCGCCGAGCGTCACTTCGGTGCGGACTTCCCCCGTCTGGCCTATGCCGACGCGGTGGTACGTGACCAGTTACCGGCGCATGTGCAGGTGGAGGAGTTCTACATGCAGTCCGGTGCGCTGCTGGGGTCGTCCCAGGCCCAGCGCGGCTACACCAGCCTGAACTACACGCATGCGGCCGATGCCGTGGCGCAGCGCGCGCCGCACGCCATCGTGCAGAAGGTTGCGATGCGCCCGGACGACCGCCGCTTGTCGCTGTCGTGCAACAACGACATCACCCAGGACACGCTGGACGCGATGGCCGCGCGCGGGCTGCCGCGTCCGCTGCTGATCGCCGAGATCGATCCGCAGCTGCCGTACCTGGGTGGCTCGGCCACGGTGGATGTGACCTTCTTCGACCTGGTGATCACCCCGCCACCGCCCTACCCGGCCCTGTTCGGGCTGCCGCGCCAGCCGGTCAGCGACGCGGATTACGCGATCGGCCTGTATGCGAGCACACTGGTGCGCGACGGCGGCACGCTGCAGATCGGCATCGGCACGCTGGCGGATGCGATCAGCCACGCACTGGTGCTGCGTCATACCGACAACGCGCGCTACCGTCAGATCCTGCGGGCGCTGGATCCGGAACTGGAGCAGCACCCCACGGTGCTGGAGTATGGTGGGCTGGAGCCGTTCGAGGTGGGCCTGTACGGCTGCAGCGAAATGCTCAACGAAGGCTTCCGCCGGCTGGTGCAGACCGGGGTGATCCGGCGCAAGGTGCACGATGATCTGGCGCTGATGCAGCGGATCGAGAACGGCAGCACCCTGAGCATCGACCACGCCACGCTGGAGGCCGAGGGCGAATATCTGCACGGCGCGTTCTACCTGGGCTCGCCGGACTTCTACCAGTGGCTGCGGGATCTTCCGGAAGACGAATGCCGGGCCATCGGCATGCGCCGGATCAGCGAGATCAACCAACTGTACGGTGGCAATGAGACGCTGGAACGGCTGCAGCGACGCCATGCGCGGTTCTTCAACTCCTGCATGATGGCCACCGCGCTGGGCGCAGCCACATCCGATGCCCTGGAGGATGGCCGAGTGGTGTCGGGCGTGGGCGGCCAGTACAACTTCGTGGCGATGGCGCACGCGTTGCCGGAGGCCCGCAGCACGTTGCTGTTCCGGGCCACCCGCGAGGATGCGCGCGGCCTGCAGTCGAACGTGCGCTGGAACTACGGGCACACCACCATTCCCCGGCACCTGCGCGACATCTACATCAACGAGTACGGCATTGCGGATCTGCGCAACCTGACGGATGAGGACTGCGTGGTAAACATGGCCGCGATTACCGATGCCGGTTTCCAGGACGATCTGCTGCAGACGGCGAAGGCATCGAAGAAGCTGGCGACATCGTTTACTGCACCGGCGCGATGGCGTGAGCGCAACAGCGCGGCGGCGGTAAGTGCGGCGCTGGCCCCGTTCCGTCACTCCGGCGAACTGCCGGACTATCCGCTGGGCAGTGATTTCACTGAAGTGGAGCAACACCTGGTAAAGGCGCTGGGCTGGTTGAAGCAGAATACCGCCACCCGCAGCGGCAAGCTGCGCACGGTGCTGGCGGCGTTGCGCCAGCCCGCCGGCGATGGCGATGTCGTGTATCTGCAGCGCATGGGGCTGGATGCACCGCAGACGCTCGGCGAGAAGATCGAAGCACGGCTGGTGCGGTTGGGGTTGGCGCGGACTGCGTAGAGCCGGGCTTGCCCGGCTGCGGTTGGATTCTTGCGGACAACCCTCGGTCATCGGTTCCCGTGTTTGGGCGTGCCAGGATGGGTTTGCGGGACACGCCGTGAATACGTCCTTGTAGGCTCGTCAAAAACATCCATGTTTTTGACGGTCCCGCAAACCCATCCCGGCACGCCCCAGACAGTTGGCCGGTGGCCATGGAAAATGCCAGACCAACGGCAATGTCAATTCGGGTTCATGCGTTACCGGATGTGGACCATTTCACGGCGATCGTCTGTCGACCGATCCCACCAAAGCAGGACCGGCGCACAGGCAAGTGCTGAGTTGGTTTTGATCTTCCCTGGCCACCGACCCACTGTCGTGGCGGCTCGGGGTGGGCTGGAGGGGGCGTGAGCCGCATGGGTCGGGCGCATGCGCCCGACGGGTTGGGCAGGACGCCCAACCCCGGTCTTGCCGTGTGCGCAGGATTGCGCACACGTGCAAGCGGCGATCGAGCCTACAAGGACGTACTTGCGGCGTCCCCCGGAACGCCCATCCCGAGCCGCCTAACCAGAGCAACGTTGACCACCGGTTGTTCGCCCAAATCCAACCGCAGCCGGGCAGAGCCCGGCCCCACGGAAATCGTGCAACGCGCAAACAAAAACGGCGCTCACCGTTGCCAGTGAGCGCCGTTGGGTTTCATCCAGGCAACGATCAGTTGGCCAGCTGTGCCTTGGCAGCGGCGACCACGTGCTCGGTGGTGATGCCGAAGTGCTTGTACAGCGCGTCGGCCGGGGCCGAGGCACCAAACGTGTCGATGCCGACCACTGCACCGTCCAGGCCCACGTACTGACGCCAGAATCCGGTCACGCCGGCTTCAACGGCCACGCGGTTGCGCACCGCGTTCGGCAGCACGGCTTCGCGGTAGCCGGCATCCTGGCGCTCGAACACGTCGGTGGACGGCATCGACACCACGCGGGTCTTGATACCGGCCGCGTCCAGTTCGGCCTTGGCCGCAACCGCCAGGCTCACTTCCGAACCCGTGCCGATCAGGATCACGTCCGGCACGCCGCCTTCCGCGTCGGCCAGCACGTAGCCACCGCGGGCAATCTGCGCCACCTGCTCCGCGCTGCGCGGCTGGTGCGGCAGGTTCTGGCGGCTGAACACCAGGCAGCTCGGGCCGTCCTGGCGGGTGATCGCCGACTTCCAGCTCACTGCCGATTCCACCGCGTCGCACGGACGCCACACGTCATTGTTCGGGATGTAACGCAGCGAAGCCAGGTGCTCCACCGGCTGGTGGGTCGGGCCATCTTCGCCCAGACCGATCGAATCGTGGGTGTAGACGTGGATCGCGTGCGCCGGAATCAGCGCGCTCATGCGCACGCCGTTGCGGGCGTAATCACTGAACACCAGGAAGGTGGCGTCGAACGGAATGAAACCGCCATGCAGCGCCAGGCCGTTGGCGATGGCGGTCATGCCGAACTCGCGCACACCGTAATAGACGTAGTTCGCGTTCGGGTCGTCGGTAGCCACCGACTTGCTGGCCTTCCACAGCGTGAGGTTCGAATGCGCCAAGTCGGCCGAACCACCCACCAGCTCCGGCAGCAGCGGCGCGAACGCTTCAATGGCCAGCTGCGAAGCCTTGCGCGACGCGATGGTCGGGCCCTCGGCCTGCACCTGGGCGATGTAGGCGTCGGCCTTGGCCAGGAAGTCTTCGGGCAGCTCGCCGCGCGAACGGCGGGTCAGTTCTTCAGCTTCGGCCGGGAACTGCGCAGCGTACTTGTCGAACTGCTGTTCCCACTCTGCCTGGCGCAGGGTGCCGGTGCCGCCTGCGCGCCAGCCGGCATAGATTTCTTCCGGCACCTCGAACGGGCCGTAGTTCCAGCCCAGCGCCTTGCGCGTGGCTTCCAGTTCATCCTTGCCCAGCGGTGCACCGTGGCTGGATTCTTTGCCGGCCTTGCCCGGCGAACCGAACCCAATGGTGGTACGGCAGCAGATCAGGGTCGGCTTCTCGAACTGCGCCAACGCGCCGTCGATGGCCGCCTTGATGCTGTCCGGGTCGTGGCCATCGACGCCGCGCACCACGTTCCAGCCATAGGCCTCGAAACGCTCGGGGGTGTTGTCGGTGAACCAGCCTTCCGTGTTGCCGTCGATGGAGATGTGGTTGTCGTCCCAGAAGCAGACCAGCTTGCCCAGGCCCCAGGTGCCGGCCAGCGAGGCGGCTTCGTGGGACACGCCCTCCATCAGGCAGCCATCGCCCAGGAACACCCAGGTGCGGTGATCGACGATTTCGTGTTCAGGACGGTTGTAGCGCTGTGCCAGCAGCTTTTCCGCCAGCGCGAAGCCGACCGCGTTGGCCAGGCCCTGGCCGAGCGGACCGGTGGTGGTTTCCACCCCGGGGGTCTCATGCCGTTCCGGGTGGCCGGCGGTCTTGCTGCCCAGCTGGCGGAACTGCTTGAGCTGCTCGATCGGCAGGTCATAGCCGCTCAGGTGCAGCAGCGCGTACTGCAGCATCGAGCCGTGGCCGTTGGAGAGCACGAAGCGGTCGCGGTTGAACCACTTCGGGTTGTTGGGGTTGTGACGGAGGTAGTCGTTCCAGAGCACTTCGGCGATATCGGCCATGCCCATCGGCATGCCGGGATGCCCGGACTTGGCGGTTTCGACCGCATCAGCGGCAAGGAAGCGGATGGCGTTGGCCAACTGGCGGCGGGTGGGCTGCGTCATGGTTGTGTCGGGGTAGGAGGCTCCCGCAACTTGCGGGCGCGTTATTGTCGCAGCTCAAGCGCTATCGCGCTTGTGCCGCGCCCCCTTGACAAAGGAGGCTATGGCTTCGACCAGGATTATGAATGGGCGAGGTCGGGGGCGTGCGGCTCATCCTTCTCGCCCTTGGCCACCAGCGTGGTCAGGGCCAGGTCGCCGGTGACGTTGAGCGCGGTACGGCACATATCCAGGAAGTGGTTGACGCCCAGGATCAGGCCGATGCCCATCGGGTCGACGCCCACCATGGCGCAGATCATGGCCACCACCGGCAGCGAGCCGGACGGCACACCGGCCGTTCCGATGCCGCCCAGGATGCAGACCACCATCACCATCAGCTGCTGGGTGATGCTGAGCTCCACACCGAAGAACTGGGCCAGGAAGATCACGGTGACGCCTTCAAACAGCGCGGTGCCGTTCTGGTTGGCGGTTGCGCCCACGGTCAGCACGAAGCGCGAAACGCGCTGCGGCAGGCCCATCTGGTCGGCCACGCGCAGCGCGGTCGGCAGGGTGGCGTTGCTGGAGGCAGTGGAGAAGGCCATCACCGTGGCCTCCTGGGTGTCGCGGAAGAAAGCCAGCGGCGAGCGCCCGGACAGCCACACGGCCACGCCGTAACTGACCACCATGTGCAGCCCCAGCGCCAGCACCACCACGCCCACATACGCACCCAACCGCACCAGCAGGTCAAAGCCGAAGATCGCGGCCAGGTTGAACATGAAACAGGCCACCGCATACGGGGCCAGGCGGATGACCAGGTTGATCAGGGTCATCGAGATCTCGAACACACCCTCGATGCCCTTGCGCAGGGTGGCGACCTTGTCTTCCGGCGACAGCACCATGCCGATGCCGAACATCAGCGCGAAGAACATCAGCGACAGGATCGCACCGTTGCTGGAGGCGGCGGCCAGCACATTGCTGGGCACGATCGACAGCAGCATGTCCATGCCCTTGGGCTGCTCGCCGATGTTGGCGACGATTTCGCGGCTGCGCTCGACGTTCTCGTGCAGGAGCTGCGCCGCCATGGCCGGGTCCACGCCGACGCCGGGCTTGAGCAGGTTGACCAGTACCAGGCCGATACCCACCGCCACACCGGACAGCACCACGGTGTAGGCCAGGGTCTTCCAGCCGATCCGGCCCAGGGCGCGGATGTCGCCCATCTCCGACACGCCCATCACCAGCGCCGAGAAGATCAGCGGCACGATCAGCATGAAGATCAGGTTGAGGAACAGCCCCGAGAACGGGGTGGTCACGTAGGTCATCACCGCCCGGGCGGCCTCGGTCAGGCCACCGACGTTGCCTTCGAGGGCATGCACGATCAGGCCCAGGACCAGGCCCAGCCCGAACCCGATGAACATTTTCCAGTGCAGGGGGAGTTTCTGCCGGGGCGGCGTCTGCCCGGGAGTTGCGGCCTCAGTCATCGAGCGGTGTTCCTATGGTGATCGGACAGCTTAGCAAAGCCGGCAGGGACTGCCGGCCCCCCTCAACGGCCCGGGGGATACAGGGGTGCCAGGCCAGTGTGGTCTGTCGACGCGACCTGCCGCCAGTGCGGTCCGTCATGGAAGGCCCGGCGCAGGGTCTGCCGCGCCGCTGCCACGCCGCCACCGTTTCGGCTCCAGCGCGCCGCCTGCATGGCCAGCAAGGCCTGGCGCTGCGCCGGTTCGGCCAGCGCCGCCAGCACGTCGCCCTGAGCGCGCAGCCCCCCCATGCCGGCCAGGGTGGCCAGGACCTCGTCCAGGCTGCCGGTATCCAGCTGCTGGCGCAGCTGCGCCAGCGTGGGTGCCCGCCGCGTCCCGGCCGCAGGTGCGGTGACGCTGGGCAACGGCTGCCGGCGGCGACGCCACGCCCACGCCAGGGTCAGCAGCCACAGCAGCGCGAATCCGCCCGCTGCCGCGATCCAGCCCCAGGGCCGGGCCGGTGCGACCGCCGGCAACGCCGGCGATGCGGTGCCCGTTTCGGCCTCCGGCAGGGCCTCGCGGGTGTCCTGCGGTGGCGGCGTGACCGGCGCGGCGCTGCTGCCCTGACCCACATGGAGGGTGAGGTCAGGCAGCGTGGCGGTCTGCGCCTGTGCGCTGCGCACATCCCACCACGGCATGCGCAAGCCCGGCACCACCAGCGTGCCGGGCTGGCGCGGGACGATGGCATAGCGCCGGGTCAGCTTCAGCTGCGGGGTGCTGCCGTTGAAGCTCTCGTCGTACTGGGCCGGCTCGGCGAACACCTGTGCATCCGCGCCAGCATCAATCTCCGGCAGTTCCGGGAACTGCGCCCGGGTGGCTCCGTCAGCAACGGCCTCGACCACGACGGTCACCGCTTCTCCGGCACGGGCACGGGCCGGCGCGGCGGTATAGCGCAGGCGCAGGTCGTGCAGCGGCAACCACGGCTGCGGTGCCGCGGACGGCTGTGGCTGCACCTGCAGCGGCTGGTCCGGTGCCGTGGCGCGCAGGCGGCCGTTGCCACCGCCGAACATCTCATCGAAGAAGCCACCGGCCGCTCGCCCTTCAAAGCGGGCCCCCGGCAGCAGCAGCGGGCCGCTGCGTTCGGGGATCAGCAGGTAGCGTCGTTCCACCAGGTTGTAGCGGCGGCCATTGACGTCGCGTACCAGGCTGCGGTCCTGCCCGACCCGCTGCAGCGACGCACCGTCGGGCGCGTCCAGCCCCAACTCGCCGGACAGCAACTGCGAGGCGTAGTACAGCCGCACCACCACGCCCACGCTCTGCTGCACGTAGGGGTTTCGATCATCGACCTCCATCTCCAGAAACGCGGTCGCATTGCCGCGCACCGGTGAGACCGTGCTGGCCTCCCCCGGCGATATCTGCGCCTGCGCAGGCGTGCCCAGCGCCAGCAGAACACCCAGCGGCAGTGCACAGGCCAGCCGTTTGAAGAGGGCACTCATCGTCCTTCCTGTCTCCTGCGTTCGTTCTCGCGCTGGAACTTGGCCCGCAGCAGGCTGCCGGGATCGTCGGGCACGCGTCGCATCCAGGCTTCCACAGCTTGACGCTGTTCGCGCTGCTGCGCGGTTTCAGCGGCCGTCTGCGGGTTTGTCTGGCTTGGATCGCCCTGTCCGGCCTGACGCTGCAGCGCCTGGCGCATGCGCTCGCGCTGCGCGGCGTCCGCCCGGGCCTGTTCGGCCGGATCAGGCTGGCCGTGATCCAGGGACTGGCCATTGTTGCCCTGTGACGGCGGCGGCGTGCCGTTGGATGACGGTTGCTGTTTCTGCTGCTGTTGCTGTGGCGGGGTCTGCGATGGCTGCGAGGACTGGCCTGGCTGCTGTTGCTGGCCGTTCTGTCCGCCAGAGGGCGGCTTGCGCTTGCGGGCCGCATCGACCGCCGCGCGGTTGGCGACCGCATCCGGCATGCCGGGTTGCAGCTTCAACGCCTGGTCGTAGGCCTCGATGGCCGCATCCAGCTGCCCCTGCCGGGCCAACGCGTTACCGAGGTTGTAGCGCCCTTCGGCGCTTTGGACCGGTTCGAACTGCTGCTGGGCGGTGGAGAAATCACCCTGCCGGTAAGCATCGACGCCGATGGACAGGCGCTGCTGGTCGCGCTGGTCGGCGCGCTGCCACCAGCCACCTTCAGCGGCCTGCACCGGGCCAGGCAGCATCAAGGGGGCGCAGCACAGGCACAGCGCGACCGCGGCGACGCCGCGCCGGCGGAAGGCCCACAACGACAACACCAGCAACGGCAGCAACAACCAGAACCCCTCGTCCTGCCAGGAGCGGGATTGGCCGGGCCGCAGATCGCCGCCATCACCGCGCGGGCTCAGCATGCCCAGCGCACGCAGATCGGCATCACCCTCGGCCAGTCGTGCATAGCCCCCCCCGCCGGCGCTGGCCAGCGCGCGAAGGCTGGGCTCGTCCAGCCGCGCGCGTGCGATCTGCCCGTCATCGCCGCGGTAGGCCGCTCCGCCTGGCGTGCCCAGGCCCAGCACTGACACCCGCATCTGTTGTGACCGCGCGCGTGCTGCAGCGCTCTGGTCAACCGTGTTGGCGCGATCGGTGATCAGCAGAATGTCACCCTGCTTCGCACCGGACTGCTGCAGCAACAGCACGGCGGCATCCAGCGCGCGCGCGGCCTGCTGGCCGTCGCGTGGCATCACATCGGGATCCAGGGCGTCCAGATACAGCGCCACGTTGGCGCGGTCGCTGGTCAGCGGGGCCACGGTGAAGGCATCGTCGGCGTAGACCAGCAGCGCGACTTCACCGCCGCTGCGCTCGCGCAGCAGGGTCGCCAGTTTGGCCCGCGCCTGCAGCAGGCGCGAGGGTGGCAGGTCGCTGGCACGGACCCGGCTGGACAGGTCCAGCACGACTACCAGCGGCGATGGGGTCTGCCACAGTGGCTGCGCGGATTGACGCCAACTGGGCCCGGCCAGGGACAGCACGGCCAGTGTCCAGCCTGCGAGCAGCAGGACCAGGACCCACCACGACCGGCGGACGCCCGGTACCAGCAGGTGCGGCAGCAGGTGTGCATCGACGGCGTGCAGCCACACGCTGGCGCGGCGGCGACGCCACTGCCACAGCAGCCCGATCAGTGGCAGCGCCAGCAATGCCCACAGCGCGTCGGGGCGCAGGAAATGCAGGTGCGCAAGCAGGTTCATCAGTGCCACCGCCGTGGCAGCAGCCAGGCCAGTGCGGCCAGCAGTACGGCCACGCCCAGCGGCCAGGGGTAGCGTTCCACGCGCGGACGCACCGCGTCGCCCGGGGCGGCAATCGGCTCCAGCCGGTCCAGCTCCGCATAGATACCGGCCAGCTGGTCGGTGTCGCGCGCACGGAAGGCACGGCCGCCGGTCATTGCGGCGATCTTCTGCAACGTGGCTTCGTCGACCGGATCCTGGCCGGCGGCAATCTGTACCCCGAACAGCCGCAACCCGCCTTCGCCGCCGAATCCGATGGTGTACACCCGCACCCCTTCGGCCTGGGCCAGTTCGGCGGCGCGCAATGGTGTCAGCACGCCCGCGTTGTTGACCCCATCGGTCAGCAGAATCAGTACGCGCTGGCCTTCCGGCTGCTCGCGCAGACGCTTGACCGCCAGCGCGATGGCATCGCCAATGGCGGTGTTGTTGCCGGCCAGGCCGAGCTCGCTGTCAGTCAGCTGGGTTCGCACGGTGGCCAGGTCGGCGGTGATCGGGGTGAGCGTGTAGGCGCGATCGCCGAAGATCAACAGGCCCACCCGGTCACCCACGCGCCGGTCCAGGAAGTCGGCCAGCACCGCTTTGGCAGCCTGCACACGCTGCACGATCTGCGGGCCCAATTGCATGTCCGGCTCGCTCATGCTGCCGGAGAAATCCACTGCCAGCATCAGTTGCCGCCCCTGCTGCGGCGGCACGATCGGCTCGCCCAGCTGCTGCGGTCGCGCTGCTGCTATGCAGAGGCTGGTCCACGCCAGCCATAGCAGCACGCGCCCAGGCCGCAACACGGACAGCCGTACGCCGGTGCCGTCCAGTGCGGCCAGTGCGTCGGGTGCGTAGGGCACGCGCAGCGACGGTCCTGCGTCATTGCGTGCCGGCAGGGCACGCATCAACAGCGGCAACGGCAATGCCAGCAGCAGCCAGGGCCATGCCAGCGAATCCAGCCAGGACAGCCCTGCAGGCAGCGCGAAGGCGATCATGGGCGCAGACCGGTCATCAGCTGCACGAAACGGTCGCGCGCCAGCGGGCGCAGCCGCTCCACGGCAGCCGCATCCACCTGACGACGGTAGCCGCCGTCGAGCAGCAGCCGTCCCTCGCCCTTGGAAAACGCTGGGTTTTCCGGCGCATCCAGGAACTGCAGCCATGCTACGCCCTGCAGCAGCTCCACGCCGGGTCTGCGCACCCGTGCGGCCCGGCGCAGCAGCTCGGCCATCGCGGCCACCTCGTCTGCCGGGCTCGCCGCGGCCGCCAGCGCGGCCGCAAAGTGCTGCTGCCAGCGCCGCCGCAGTCGGCGTCGACGCACGCGCCACCCCCACATCAGCAACGCCAGCAACGCGCATGCGCCGATGACCAGCCACCAGCCCGGCGGCAATGGCCACCAACCGGGTGCCGCAGGCAGATGCACATCGCGCAGCTGCAGGGCGGTGGCTGCGCTCATGCCACCACCGCGGTGGGCACCGTGCCCAGCCACGCATCACTGGGATCATCACTGGCGATGACCTGGACCCGGATGCGGCGGGCTCCCAGCGTCTGCTGCAGCGCCTGCAGCGGACTGACGAAGCGCTGCTCCCAGTGTGCGCGCACAGCGGGGTTGCCCAGGTCCAGCACCACTGCCCGGCCCTGGCTCTGGAACGGCAGCAGCCCGCTGGGCGGGGCCAGCTCCAGCGGGTCTACCAGCAGCATCAACTGCACGTCGTGGTGCATCGCCAGCCCCGCCCAGCGTGAGCCCTGCACTTGCGCTGCGCGGGTGGGATCGGCCAGCACCACCACCCGTGCGCCCGGGCGCAGCAGACGCGCGGCCTGGCCAAGCGCGTGGTCAAGCCCGGCGTCATCCGCCGGGGGGCTTGCGTACCAGCGGGTCAGCGCGTCCAGCACACGCAGCACCCCGCGCGTGCCACCTGCAGGCGCAATCGGGGGCGTGATCTGGCTGCCACGCAGCGCTGCAAGGCGGTCGCCCTGGCGCTGCGCCAGCCACGCGGCCACCGCGCCGACGCGCGCGGCCTGCACGGATTTGAAGCGGACGCGGGTGCCGAAGTAAAGCACCGGGTCGGTATCGGCCACGACCAGCGTCATGCGTTCGCGCTCGGCCTGGAACAGCTTGGTGTGGGCGCGACCGGTGCGCGCGGTCACGCGCCAGTCGATGTGGCGGGCATCATCGCCGCTTACGTACTCGCGCGATTCGGCGTACTCCATGCCGCGCCCACGCTGGGGCGACGGAGCCTGGCCGGCCAGCCCATGCCGCCCACGCTTCGGCGGTACCACGCGGTGCGCACTGCGGCGCAGCGCGACCAGCTCGGCCAGCGTCGGCTGCAGCCCGTTGCCATCCTGCGCAGGCAGGCGCTCATCGTGGGCGCGCATGACCGGCTCAGGGCACCGGCACGCGGGCCAGCACTTCGGCCACCAGACGCTCGCCATCCCACCCCTCGGCCGTGGCTTCATAGCTGGGCAGCACGCGGTGGCGCAGCACGTCCGGTGCGACGCTGCGGATGTCGTCCGGGGTGACATAGTCACGGCCCTGCAGCCAGGCACGGGCGCGGGCACACCGTTCCAGCGCGATGGACCCACGCGGGCTGGCACCCCAGGCAATACGGCGCGCCAACGCGGCGTCGTAACGCGCAGGTTCGCGCGTGGCCAGCACCAGCTCCACCAGATAACGCTCCAGTGCCGGTGCCATGTGCAGATCCAGCACCGCGCGCCGTGCGGCGAACACGTCGGCCAGCGGCATGCGTGCCGGTGGTGGCGGTGGCTGTCCCAGCGCATCGCGGGCTCGTTCACGGGCAAGACGCAGGATTTCGGTTTCCGCGTCCGCATCGGGGTAACCAATGCGCACGTGCATCAGGAAGCGGTCCAACTGCGCTTCGGGCAATGGGAAGGTGCCTTCCTGCTCGATCGGATTCTGCGTGGCCATCACCAGGAACAGCGGCGGCAGCGCATAGGTATGCCGGCCCACGGTGACCTGGCGCTCGCCCATGGCTTCCAGCAGCGCCGACTGCACCTTGGCAGGTGCGCGATTGATTTCGTCCGCCAGCAGAATGGGGTGGAAAATCGGACCGGGTACGAATTCGAAGCGGCCTTCCTGTGGACGCCAGATCTCGGTTCCGGTCAAATCGGCAGGCAGCAGGTCCGGCGTGAACTGCACGCGGGAAAAGTCAGCTTCCATCCGCGCCGCCAGCGCGCGGATGGCGGTGGTCTTGGCCAGCCCGGGGGCACCTTCGACCAGCAGATGCCCATCGGCCAACAGGGCAGTCAACAGACGGTCGACAAGTTCGTGCTGGCCGACGATCTCGCGCGCCAGCGCGTCGCGCAGGGCCCTGAAGCCGTCGTGCAGGCGATCAGGCGCAGCCGCAGTGTCGGCAGCGGAAGCGGCGGTGTCGAGCTCAGGCATCGGAGGTGGCAGGTTCATGGCATCCGTCAGACCGGCGGAGGACGCGCCGGGTTCCCCTCACATCATGGCAGGACTGACGATGCAGCGGGATCAAGGTTGCCTGAACGCAAGAAGGGCCGCGCGAGGCGGCCCTTCTTGCTTGCGTGGCTGCATGTTGCTGGGTCGAAGCCACGCAGGGCGTGGCTCTACCGCCTTAGTTGGTCTTGGCCACGCGCAGCACCTTCGGGGTGACGAAGACCAGCAGTTCGGCCTTGTCCTTGTTGCGGCTGCGCTTCTTGAACAGATTGCCGAGGAACGGCACATCGCCCAGGAACGGCACCTTGTTCACGCTGTTGCGGTCGGTGAACTCGTAGACGCCGCCGATCACCACGGTCTGGCCGTCGTCCACCAGCACCGCGGTATTCACTTCACGGCGGTTGATGGTCGGAACCTGGCCGTAGCCGTCCAGCACGATGTAGCTTTCCACTTCATCCTTCTTGACCGCCATGTTCAGGAACACGCGGTTGTCGTTGGTGATGGTGGGGGTGACCTTCAGCTCGAGCAGCACTTCCTTGAACTGCACATTCGGCGTGGCGGCCTGGCCACCGGTACCGCCAGTGATGGTCACGTAGCCGATTTCCTTACCCTGCTTGATCACCGCCTCACGCTGGTTGGTGGTGACCACGCGCGGGTTGGAGATCACCTCGCCACGCGATTCCTGCTGCATGGCCGACAGTTCGACGTCCAGCAGGTAACCGGCGTTGAGGATCGACAGTGCCAGCGAACCCGGGCTGCTGGCGGCAGCTACTGCGTTGTTGAACAGCAGGTTAGGCGTATTGAAAATCTGCCCCGGCGCGACCGGCACGGGACCGGTCGGGTCCGCTGCGTACTCGGCAAGCGCTTCCTGATACGCCTGCTGCGCTTCTGCGTTGTCATCAATATTGTTGTGGTTCTGGGTCAGGCCGCCACCGAACCACACATTGTCGCGACGACCGGAGATGCCGAACTTGGCACCCAGTTCGCGCGCAAACGTATCGGTGGCAATCACGATGCGGCTTTCGATCAGCACCTGGTCAACCGGGCGGTCGATCACGTTGATCAGCTCGCGCATGCGGGCGATCTTCTTCGGGATGTCACTGATCATCAGCGTATTGGTGCGCTCATCCGCAACAAGACGGCCACGCGAGGACAGGAAGCCGCTGTCCTGCTCTGCTGCACCGCCACCGCCGTTGCCACCACCGCCGCTGTTGCCGCCGATGCCCTTGGCCTCGGTCAAGGCTTTGAAGATCGCCGCTGCGTTGTGATAGTTGATCTGCACATACTCGGTCACCAGATCCTGGCGGTTCTCGATCGCGATGCGCGCGTCTTCCTTGTCCTGCTCGAACTTGGCCAGTTCGGGCTGCGGAGCCACCCAGATGACCTTGTTGTCCTGACGCTTGTCCAGGCCCTTGGCGCGCAGCACGATGTCCAGTGCCTGGTCCCACGGCACGTTGACCAGGCGCAGGGTCACATTGCCCTGCACGGTGTCAGCCGCGACGATGTTCAGGTTGGACTCTTCGGCGATCAACTGCAGCACGGTGCGCACCGGCACGTCCTGGAAGTTGAAGGTCACCGGCTTGCCGCTGTACCCGCGTGCACCCAGTGCCGCAGCGGCCTGGGTGACGGTGGTGGCATTGATGGCACCGGTAGCGGCGACGGCCTTGCGCGGGCTGATTTCAACGACGTATTCGTTGCCGGTCTGGTAGGCCAGCGATTCGAATGCGGTGTTGGTGTTGAGCACCAGCTGGGTGCCGCCGCCGTAAGGCTTGGGATCGATGCGCTGCACCGGCGTGGCGAAGTCGGTCACATTGATCGACTTCTGCAGGTTCTCCGGCAGGGTCGCATTGCCGACGTCGATGACAACCGCATTGCCCTGGTTGCGCAGGTCGGGGTTGGCCCCATTGCCGTCGAACTGCAGGATCAGGCGACCGGAGCCGTCTTCACCGCGCTTGAAGTCAATTTTGGACACCGCCAGCGAGGCCGGTGCCGTGGCCGGCGCGGCGTCGGCAGCGGCGTGCGTGGTCGCTGCGGGCGTTGCCGCCATCAGCGTGCCATTGGCCAGCATGAGCGCGACTCCCAGCGCGCACATGTGGATCAGCTTCGGGCGCCGGGTGGGACGCTGCAGCATGGCGTTGGAAAAGGTCATCGTGCAATCCCCATAATCATTCATTGATCTTCAAGCGCGAGCGAAGCAGGCCGTTCCAGCCAGCCACCCGCGCCATCCGGCACCAGTTCAATCAGTTCGATCCGGTCTTCAAACACCCCGGTCACCCGGCCGTCGCTCTGCCCCATGTAGACACCCGGACGCACCCGATAGGTGACTTTGTCCGGTGCCATCACCAGCGCGACGATACCGCCCCCATTGCCCAGGGTACCGACCATGTCCAGCGCGTCGAGCGGGAAGCCTTCCATCGGCTCCTTGCGGCGGTTCGGGTCAGGCCGCAGGCCAGAAGCACCGTCGTTGGAACGGGACCAGGCATCGGTGAACGGATCGCGCAGACCCTGCGCGGAGTACTCGAAGGTTTCGAACTGCTGCATGACCGGCAGCGGTTCCAGCGGCGGGGCCGGGCGCGCACGCACGTCGGCCACCCACTTTTGCAGATTGGGTGCGTCACCCGGCGTGCTGCTGATGCCGCGGGCGCACCCGGCCAGCAGTGCCAGCAGCAGCAGACCGCCGACGCGTGCAGTAGTCGCCAGAGTCATTTCTTACCCCCGGACTTCTTGGCACTGGCCGCTGCAGCTGCGGCTGCCTTTTCCTGCGCTTCCATTTCAACGTCATCCAGATAGCGATACGTCTTGACGGTGCCCGAGAGCTCCAGCGCGCCGCTGCGTGCGGTGATGCCGGTCTTGGGGTCCTTCGGCTTGAGGTTGATGTCGTGCATGGTCAGGATGACCACGCGGGGCAGCGAAGCCACGCCACTGACGAACGCGCCGAACTGGTGGTAGCTGCCAACCATGCGCAGGGCGATCGGCTTTTCGGCGTAGAACTCCTTGGTCATCTCCTCGCCGGGCTGGAACAGCTCGTTGGTCAGGCCGCTGGACAACGCGGTCTGCGAGATGTCGATGATCAGGTCAGGCATTTCGGTCTTGCTGGGCAGCTGGCGCAACATCTGCTGCAGTACCTGCTCCATCTGGGCCAGCTGCTGCTTGAGCGGTTCCAGGTTGACCGCGCGGCCTTGTTCCTTCTCGAAATCCGCACGCAGGCTGGCTTCCTTGCGCTCCAGTGTGGCCAGCTCATCACGCTTGCCGCTGATCAGTGCGAACCAGCTCACCACCACGATGACGATGGCCAGCAGCGCACAGAACACGATCTTGGCGTTCTGCGGCCAGCTGCCGATGTTGTTGAAATCAAGCTCTTTCAGATTGATTTTCTTCTGGCTCATGCGGCCCCCTTCTGCGGCGTGTTCGACGGCGCGGGTTCAGCGGCCGGGGCGGGAACAATGCGGCTGCCCGACGGTGCAGGCGGTGCGTCGGCCGGCGGTGTTCCGGTCGGAGCCGGTGCCAGCGGAGCCACGCCCGGAGCCGGTGCAGCAGCCGGGTCGGCGGCAGCGTCCGTTGCCGGCACCACGGTGCCATCCGGGGCCAGGCCGTCAACGGCTTCGCTCTGGGCCGGCAGGGTCACCTTCACCTCGAACACATACGGCAGCGAGGCGATGTCGGCGATGGTGGTCGGAGCCTTGTCCTTCTCATCTTCCGGCTTCTTGGCCTCGATCACCGACAGTTCCGGCTTGGTCATCCAGCCCGAACTTTCCAGGTTGCGCATGTAGGCGCTGACCCGGGCGTTGGACTGGGTGCGGCCGCCCAGGGTGAGGATGTCGCCTTCCTGCTTCACCGCAGTCAGCACCACGCCTTCAGGAATGGTGCGCACCAGCGAGTCGAACAGGTGCACCATCTGCGAACGCTTGGCCTGCAGCTCTTCGATCACGCGCTTGCGCGCCAGCAGACGGTCCTTCTGACGGTCCAGGCGCTCGATTTCCTGGTTCTGCGCCTTGACCTTGTCGATCTCCGCCTGCAGGAAGGTATTGCGATCACCCTGCCCGCTGATCTGGCGGTCGTAATAGAACCAGATCATTGCCGACAGCAGCACGCCGCCAATGGCGGCGAAGCCCAACATGCTCATGAACTCGCGCTGGCGTTGCTTGCGCCGTTCGGCGCGCCAGGGCAAAAGGTTGATTCTTGCCATCAGTCGAAGCTCCTCAGCGCCAGACCGGTGGCGATCATCAGCGCCGGTGCATCCTGGGCCAGGGCATGTGCCTGCACCTTCGGACCCAGCGTCATCTGAGCCAGCGGATTGGCCACGACCGTGGCCACGCCCAGCTGTTCCTCCACCATTTCCGGCAGACCGGCCAGCGCCGCACAACCGCCGGCCAGCACAATGTGGTCTACGCGGTTGAATTCACTGCCTGCGTAGAAGAACTGCAGCAGACGGCTGATCTGCTGGACCGTGGCCTCCTTGAACGGCTCCAGCACTTCCACTTCGTAGCTTTCCGGCAACCCGCCCTGACGCTTGGCCAGACCGGCTTCCTCGTAGGTGAGCCCGTAGCGGCGCATGACCTCGTCGGTCAGCTGCTTGCCACCGAACACCTGTTCGCGGCTGTACAGGCTGCGCCCGCCGCGCAGCACGTTGAGCGTGGTCATGGTGGCACCGATGTCCACCAGGGCAACCACACCGTCGCTGGCGATCGGCAACTCGCTGGCCACCAGGGCAAAGGCGTTCTCGACCGCGAAGGCCTCCACGTCCATCACCTTGGCGGACAGGCCGCCCAACTCCAGCGCCGACTGGCGCAGCTCCACGTTCTCCGAGCGCGAAGCCGCCAACAGCACCTGGACCATTTCCGGGTTGTTGGGAATCGCGCCCAGCACCTCGAAGTCGAGGTTCACTTCCTCGATCGGGTAGGGGATGTAGTTGACCGCCTCGAGCTCGACCTGGGCTTCCATGTCGTTCTCGTCCAGATCCGCAGGCATCGGGATGAGCTTGGTGATGACCGCAGAACCGGCCACTGCCGCCGCAGCGTGCTTGGCCTTGGTTCCTGAACGGTTCACCGCGCGGCGGATGGCCTCACCCACGGCCTCCACTTCCACGATGTTCTTCTCCACCACCGCATTGGGCGGAAGAGGTTCCACGGCATAATGTTCCACACGGAAACGGTTGCCGCTGCGGGAAAGCTGCAAGAGCTTTACCGCAGTCGAACTGATATCGACGCCGATTAGCGGCGTCTGGCTTTTTGGGATAAGCCCCACGGTTTCTCCCCTGCCGACGGGCACTTGAGCGCAACACCTGCGCCCGCGCATTAATAACGTTTTTTTTTCAAATCGCAACCGCCAAGCTGCAAAACGCGCACTACGACACGTTTTACGGCTCCCCAGACGGTTCTCGACTTGGCTCCCCAGGAACAACCCCAGCCGTTCCCTTGCGTAATCTATACTCTGCGGCCACGAAATTCGCAATCGGAATCTGTCACTGATGACACGCTTTCGCCGCTGGCTGCGCTGGTTGCTGGTCGCCTTCCTGGTCCTGGCACTGATCGGCGCAGCCGTCGCAGGTGGCCTGTACTACGCCATTTCCTCTAAATTGCCGGACGTTCAGGCCCTGCGTGACATCGAGATGCAGGAGCCCATGTACGTCTACGCCAGTGACGGCCAGCTGATGGCCGTCTTTGGTGAGTCCCGGCGCATCCCGATCACCATGAAGGACGTTCCGGAGCGGCTGAAGCAGGCCTTCCTGGCCACCGAGGACGCCCGCTTCTACGAGCACGGCGGGGTTGACTACAAGGGCATCGCCCGCGCGGTCTGGCTGCTGGCCACGACCAACGACAAGCGCGTGCCAGGTGGCTCGACCATCACCCAGCAGGTGGCCCGCCAGTTCTTCCTCAGTTCCGAGTACAGCTACACCCGCAAGCTGGCCGAGATCCTGCTGGCGCGCAAGATCGAGCAGGAACTGAGCAAGGACGAGATCTTCGAGCTGTACCTGAACAAGAGCTTCTTTGGCAACCGTGCCTACGGCGTGGCCGCAGCGGCACAGTTCTACTACGGCAAGGAGCTGAAGGACCTGAGCCTGGATGAGATGGCCTCGCTGGCCGGCATCCCCAAGTTCCCTTCCAGCGGCAACCCGATCAGCAATCCCGAGCGTGCCCGCGAGCGCCGCGACTACTACGTACTGCAGCGTATGGCCAACCTGGGCTTCATCTCCCAGGCCGAGGCCGATGCGGCCAAGGCGGTACCGATGCACGCCAGCGCGCATGAGCCGCCGGTGCAGGTGGACGCGCCCTATGTGGCCGAGCTGGTCCGCCAGGAAATGATCGCCCGCTTTGGCGGCGACGTGGTCAACAAGGGCTACCACGTCACCACCACCATCAACGCGGAGATGCAGACCGCGGCCAATCTGGCGGTGCGCGATGGTCTGCTGACCTATGACCACCGCCACGGCTGGCATGGCGTGGAGAAGCAGGTGCAGCTCGGTGCCGGGGACGATGCCGCCACGTTGGCAACACATCTGCGCTGGATGGCATCGCAATCGGGGCTGCTGCCGGCGATCGTGTCGGGCACTGCTGCCGATGGCAGTGCCACGGTGGTACTGGCCAACCGCACCGAGATCACCCTGCCGGCATCGGCGGCGAAGTGGACCAACAAGACCCCGGCCAAGCTGGTACAGCGCGGCGACATCGTGCGTGTGCGTGCCGGGGCCAAGGAGGGTGAGTGGCTGCTGGACCAGATTCCGCGCGGTCAGTCGGCGCTGGTCTCGCTGGACGCGGAAAACGGTGCACTGAAGGCCCTCGTGGGCGGTTTCAGCTTCTCCGGCAACAAGTTCAACCGCGCCACCCAGGCGCGCCGCCAGCCGGGTTCGAGCTTCAAGCCGTTCGTGTACGCGGCGGCCTTCGACAAGGGCTTCAACCCGGCCTCGATCGTGCTGGACGCGCCGGTGGTGTTCCGCGAGCGCGGCGGCAAAACCTGGCAGCCCCAGAACGACGGTGGCGGCTTCCGTGGCCCGATGCGCCTTCGCGAAGCGCTGGTGCAGTCGCGCAACCTGGTGTCGGTGCGCCTGCTTGACGGCATGGGCGTGGATTACGCGCGCAAGTACATCAGCGAGTTTGGCTTTGCCGAAGCCGAGCTGCCGCCCAACCTGTCGATGTCACTGGGCACCGCGTCGTTGACCCCGCTGTCGATCGCGCGGGGCTATGCGGTGTTCGCCAACGGCGGCTCGCGGGTGGACACCTGGTTGATCGACCAGGTCAGTGACCGTGACGGCAACCTGGTGTTCAAGGAAAACCCTGCCCTGGCCTGCCGCGACTGCGCCGGCACCAGCAGCGGCGCACCGGTGAGCCAGGTGGTGGACGGCTTCAACTTTGGTGCGGCCCCCTCCGCTGCCACGCCTGCAACGGCCGGCACCGCCCCCAAGCCGGCCGAGCCAGCGGCTCCGGTGAACCCGGACGCCCGCGTGGCACCGCGCGCGATTGACGCACGCACGGCCTACCAGCTGGTGTCGATGATGCGCGACGTGGTCCAACGCGGCACGGGCACGGCGGCCAAGGTTCTGGGCCGCGAGGATGTGGGCGGCAAAACCGGTTCGACCAACGACCACCGCGACGCGTGGTTCTCCGGCTTCGGCGGCCGCTACGTGACCACTGTATGGGTGGGCCGTGACGACTTCCGTTCGCTGGGCTACCGCGAATACGGGGGGCGCGCGGCGCTGCCGATCTGGATCGACTACATGCGCGTGGCACTGAAGGACACGCCGATCATGCAGAACGAGCCGCCGCAGGGCATGGTCCAGGCGACGCTGAACGGAGCGACCGAGTGGGTCAAGGTCGAGGACATGGAGAAGCTCGAGGAATACGACTTCAACTCCCAGGTCCCGCAGGCCGACGACGCCGCCTTCGACATCTTCTGATCACGCATGACGTAGAGCCACGCCCTGCGTGGCTGCGCACCCGTCCGGCACCGCGAAGCCACGCAGGGCGTGGCTCTACGTCAGATCAGTGTTCATTGCAGTCCCGGCACCACGCAGGTGTCACAGCAACCGTGTAAAGTCTGGAAAGGCCGTAAGAGGGGAGCACCGCTCATGCATCGCGCACGCCAGCATGCAGCCAGCCAGACCCGCGAGCGCCGCCATCGGCTCGCCCATGAAGCTGCCCGGCTGATGGCCGAGGGCGGCATCCGTGATTACCACCAGGCCAAGCTCAAGGCGGCCAGCCGGCTGGGCATCCATGACGACGCTTCGCTGCCGCGCAATACCGAGATCGAGGACGCACTGCGCGAGCACCAGCGCCTGTTTGCCGGTGCGGGGCATGGCGAGCAGTTGTACGCAAAGCGCGAAGCGGCGCTGCGCGCGATGGAGTTTCTGCATGCGTTCTCGCCGCGCCTGTGCGGGCCGGTGTTCGACGGCACTGCCGACAGCCACAGCCCGGTGCAGCTGCAGCTGCATACCGACCACGCAGATGCGGTGCAGTACTTCCTGGAAGAACACGGCATTCCGGCCGAATCGCGGATGCGCCGCCTGCGCCTCGACCGCGAGCGTACGCTGGACGTGCCGGTGTGGCTGTTCAGTGCCGAGGGCCTCACCTTCGACATGGCCGTGCTGCCCTTCGACGCCTTGCGCCAGCCGCCCCTGTCGGCGGTCGACGAGAAACCGCTCCGCCGCGCCTCAATCCCCCAGTTGCGCACCCTGCTCGCCAGCAAGGAAATCAGCGGCTGGCTGGGCGACGGCTGAATCACCAGCCTACGCCCAGGCCCATGGCCAGGGTGCGCTCGCCGCCTGTGCTGAACGCGCCGTTGAGGCTGAAGGTGGTGGCGGCGCGCCGGTCCAGCACGCGCTGGTAACCCACCGCCAGCGCCGATTCGCCATCGGCATGCCCCACCCCGGCTCCCAGCCGGTTCCAGGTCGGCAAGCCTGCGGTGTTCATCGCCATCGCCGCCTGCGCGCCGCCCATGGCCGCCATGCGGTTGAGGCGTCGATCCAGGCGTTCCATGCGCTCGTTCAGACGATGCTCGACGCCCACAACGACCTGGTCGGTGTAGGTGTTGGCGCGATTCACCGCCGCCTCCACTGCACGCGCATCGACCGGCAGATCGACCGAACCCGGTGACGGCGGCGCGCGCGGCGTGGGCGTGACTGCCGTCGGCGACAGCGGCACGGTCACTTCGCTGGTGGTGCCTTGCGGCGCGCGCTCATCCGCTGCGTCAGGCGCGGTCGCACGCAGCCCGTCCATCCGCTGGTTGAGCGTGGTGGCCGCGGTTTCCAGCGCCTGCTGGGTGTCGCGCAAGCCCTCGTCAAGGTGGGTCAGCGCACCGGCCACACTGTCGTGGCGAACCCCGAGCACGGTGTAATGGCGACGCGGCAGCTGCCCTGCTGCATCGACCTCGCCCGCTCCCAGCAGACCGGCCAGCCGGTTGAGCTGGCGCACCGTCACCACATCATCCGGAGCGGTGCCGGGCATCACATGCACGATGCGACGACGCATCCCCTGCCCGCCCACAGATACTTCCATCGGCTGCGTGGCCACGGATCCATAGCCGATGGCCACGCTGTTGTAGCCGTCTTCCCATACCTGGGTGGAGGCTCCAATGGCCAGACCATTCTCGGCCGAGACCCTGGCCCGTGCACCGAGAGCGAAGCCATCGGCGGCGTGATGCTGCACATAGGCCCCACGGCCGATGGCCACCGAATTGGTGCCGTGCGCCCAGGTGTACGCCCCCAGCGCGGTCGATCCGTTGCCCTGCGCACGCGCGTCGCTGCCATAGGCACTGCCCAGATGCGCGGCCTGCGCCGGTCGGCTCTCCGCGTCGGCTCCCACCCGGGCGTACAACGCCGCGTGCTCCAGCGTGCCAATCCGCGTGTGGGTGGCGAACAGCTGCGCGCCGTTGATGCCTTCGCGGCTGTCAGGGTTTATCGCTCCCTCGCCCATGCCCACCAGGCGCGCACCGCGCAATGGCACGGTCTGGTCTGGCGCAAAGCGCAGCAGGTCATCGCTGTCAGGAATCACGCCTCCCAGCGCCTCGCGCAGTGCCGCGATATCGTTGCGATTGCGCGCGATCTGGGCACCGTTGGTGCTGACCTGCGGTGCCAGGTCTGGCAGCGTGGATGCCGGTGGGGATTCCCGGTCGCGCTGTAGTGCGTTGGCTGCACCCACGCCAAGCGCAAGCCCACCGGCCAGCGCGCCGGCGTTCGTCCGAGCCGGTTCCAGCAACAATGAGGGGGCACCTTCAACGCGCTCGTCCGCCGGCTCGGCAGCCGTGCTGTCACCGGGCGACGCCGGACGCGCCGCATCGGCGTGGAACAGCAGTACCAGCACAGTCAGGGCGGGGTTGATCAGCTTCATGCAGCTTCCTCATGCAGGTCGGGGGAATCCGTCACCGGGGCAACGCTCTCAGCGGATTCGGGACGCAGGCTCTGCTGGTGTTCGCGATAGCCATCGCGGCTGAGCCGGTAGTACACGTTGACCCGCGCATCAGCGCGCGGCTGGAACGGCAATGCCACCCTGTCACCGGGGTACACACTGCGTTCGACGGGGTGTACCTGGCACTCCGTCGCCACGCAGTGCTCCACCCGCAACACCCCCAGGCGCAGGCTGCCCAGGTTGTGCAGGGTGTCGCCCCGCACCTGCAGCATCGCGCGCCCCTGTGCCGGCAGCACATTGACCAGTACCCCCCAGACCAGACTCACCCCGACAGTGGCACTGGCCGCGCCAGGCGCTGCGTCGGCATCGCCCTCGACCACCGGGGGCACTGCCTCAAAGTAGACGCGCAACGCGGTTTCCTGCGCCACCGGGTCCAGTGCGATCACCCGTACCAGGCGGCTGCCTCCAGCAGCCAGCGCGAAGCGCGAGGGCATCACGGCCACCGCCGCTGCCTCGCCCGCGGCTTCGTCGATCTCCTGTTCGCGTGCGGTGCCGGGGTGCAACACGCGCTTGAGCTTGACCCGGATGTACTGCGGAAGTGCCGACTGTGAGTGCACCCGTACACCGGCCGCTTTGCCGGCTTCCACGTGCACCCGCATGGGGTGTACATCCAGATTGGCGCGTGCCTGCAGCGGCAGCAGCAGGCACAGGACGGTCAGATAACGCAGCGGCATGATCAGCACTCCAGTGAAATCAGGGTCGTCGGGTGGGCAGGCGCATGCGCAGCACCAGGGCTCCCTGGTAACGACCAGGGCGCTTGCTGGACGCCGGTACATGCGGCACGTGCAGGGTCATCACCATCGGTACGCAGTACACCGGGTACGGCAGGCCTGGCAGGGTCACGGCGCGCAGCGGCACGCTGTCCAGGCCGTCCAGTGCCACCTCGGCCTGGTTGCCCAGGGCAAGCTCGTCGCCGCCATGACGAAGGCGCAGCCGGTAATCGATGCGGTCGGCCCCGGTGTTGCCGCCACGGTGATGCCAGATCGAGAAATGCTCCGAGACCGCAGGCCCGGTGTCGTAGGCCCCCAGCAGCAGGCGCGCGTTGTGCGCCCCGGTGCCGTCATACAGGCACAGATCCAGCGTGGCACTGCCACCAATGCTGCCCGGCAGCGGGTACGGGCGATAATCGAGCGGCAGTTGCACCCGCCCACTGGATGCGCCAAACGCAGGCAGGTGCAAGGTGGCGCGCGCATGGTCGGTGACGACGATCTCCAACAGAAACACCCGGCGCCCCACCAGCGCCCCGCCCGCATGGCGCAGGTCCAGATGCAGTTCGCCGTGCCAGCGCCCGGCCACCAGCTGGACGATGTCCGCTGCGTCCAGGCGCAGCGTCGCGGCCGTGCCGGCCGGTGCAATGTGACAATCGCGGTTCGCGGACGTCCACAACGGAAACACCGCCTTGTCCCAATAGTCATCGCTGCAGGTCCGCTCCCACTCGATGCGCTCCAGCGAACCGGTCAACCCCAACGTGACACGCTGCCCGCTGCGTTGTTCGCGGAATTCCATGCGCAGCGTGGCTGGGCCGACCGGCCCTTGGCCGGTATCGGCCTGTGGGCAACGCCCGTGCGTGGGATCTTCGGTACAGGTCACATGCAACTGGCCGTAGCCGCGCGTCACTTCGTCGTAGCCGAGCACCGTGCGCGGTGCCCACAGCTGCAGCGGCTCAGGTGCAGACCGGTCGAAGCCATGTTGCAGGCTGACCGTGGTGGTGCCACCGGGCGGAAGGGTGACCGGCGGTCGCTGGGCCAGCGCCCATACAGGCAGAAGCAGCAACAGCAGCAACACTCCGGCACGTGTGCTCATGGTGTGCCCGCCGCACTGCCTGCCATGGAGGGGCGACGCGTCGACAGCAGGCGCTGGACGTGAGGCTGTGCCGCAACGGACGCCGGCAGTTCCGTCACCGTGAGGGGCATGCAGGTCACTGCGCCCACCCGCAGCAGTCCGGCACGGTGTTCGCGCACCTGCAGCGGACACTGCAGCAGGCGCTCACCCTGCAGCAGATACAGCCATGCCTGACGCTGCTCGAACTCGGCCAGAAATTCGCCGTGGTCGCCCAGTGCCGGTACCGGCGCGTTGAGAATCGACGCCCCCACCAGCACATCCCCGGTCGCGTCGCGGGCACTGCCCAGATAGGCATGGGTCGCCGCCACCGACACAGGTACCAGCATCAACCGGCCCGGCAGCAGAAACGGCTGCAACTCGGCAGCGTCGAATGATGCGCCCAGGGCAGCGGCCGACGTCGTACTGGCATCCTGCACCCGCAGCGGATAGCGCTGGTAGCCGTTGACCGGTAACAGGCGACGTTCGCCGAAGTGTACGGTGAGCTGGCCACGGGCTCCGGCCTGTACTTCGGCGGCAGGACCGTGCAGCGCCTGATCGGTATCGACGTCGGCCTCCACCGCCACCACCACCCCGGCATCGGCCCCGTCGGCAGCGCCCCAGTAGAGCCCCTGCGACGACACTGCCAGCGCCGTGCTGTGGTGCGCGCTCCATGAGGCACGACCCCGGCCTGCCGTGTGGGCGTATGCCAGGCTCGCTCCGCCCTGTGCCCACGGCCGGCGCAGGTCCGTGCTGATCAACGCGTCGAGCTCATCGCCGGGCCGCACGCTCAGTTCGGTGCTGATCGCGCGGACGCTGTGGTCCTGTTCCTGGCGCCAGCTCTGCCCCAGTCGCAGCTGACGATCGGTGGTGTGGCCGATGTGCTGACGCCGTTCGACCGCCGCGCGTTGCAGACGCACGCGCCCGCCTGCGCTGTCCAGACGGGCGAGATTGACGCTGAACTGCACACCACGGTCAGCGCTGGCCCGCCGCTGGTCGGTGCTGCGCTGCTGCCAGACGCCTGCGCGCGTACCCACACTCAAACCACGCCAGGCCCGGGTGCGGGTGTAGCTGGCCTGAAGGCTGCGGGTACTGCCCGGCACACTCCACTCGCCGGGTTCGTTCCAGGGGCTGCCGGTAATCGGCGCAGAAGACGGGAGTGCGCTGCGACGCTGCGTGTAGCCCAGATGCAGGCTGCCCCCCAGCAATGAAAGTGAGATCGAGGCACTGGTCGCATCCAGACAAGCTGCACGGCCCGTACTGCTGCTGCGGTTGGCGCAGGCACTGCCGCGCATGCGCTGGCGATACAGGCTCCAGGCCACGCGGCGACGCACGCTCAGCTGCGCCTGCCCCCCGCGCCCGCCGTCACTGGCTGCAATCAGTCCAAGATCGGCATGCAGGTCGACCTCATCCCACCCACGTCAAAGCCCGACGCGCAGTTCGTGCGCGGCAACGCCATTGGCGTGGGACGCCCCAAGGCCAACGCTGGTACCGGCGGCCAGGGGCAGCCGCAGCCCGGCCTGCAGCACGGGGGCAGCATGTCCCGGCTGGCCCGGCTCACGTTGCCTGCCGCCCTGCACGAACCATTGCAGCGCGGGGTGCCACGCGCCGGTACCGCGCTGAAACGGGACGGTTTCGCTGCGCACGAAACGACCGTCCTCATGGATGCGCAGTGTCAGCAGGTAGCTGCCGGGGGGGAACAGACGCGTGTCCAGCGCGCTTGCGCCGGCCGGCAGGTAGAAGGTCTGAAGCAGACGCTCGCCGTCGAAGACGTCCACGCGCGCGTCGCGCCCCAGCAGCACGCTCACCGGAACCGCATCGTCCAGCGCGTCGCCATCCAGGTAGGCCAGGGTGGTACCGGCGCGCACGCCCTGCATGCGTCCCAACGGCAACAGACCCAGGCCGAACTGACCGCCGAGCGGACTGGACAGGTTGCGGCGGTCGACACGGCCCAGCTGCAGGTAGTGCCTCGACCCGAGATCATGCCGGTAGTACAGCTCGTCTACATCGGTGCGCGCCCGCGCCGCAGTGCCGGGCAGGTGCCAGCGCGCATGGTTCCAGCTGCCGCCCAGATGACCTGCACGGCCTACCCCCTGGGCAGCGCGCCCGTGCAGGTTGAAGGCCAGTTCGCGCTCGCTCCCGCTCAGATGCATGGCCTGCTGGTACAGCAGCGCATTTCGTGCCTGCTCGGAGGCCTCGTGGAATCGCGTCCGCGCCGGCTCCTGCGCAAGCCAATGCGACGACGGAAACAACAACAGCACGCTTTCAGCCTCATCAAAGATGGCGGTAACCGTGGCTGCGTCATCCGGGGCCGCGCGCCAGCCGCAGCCGGGCCGCGGCTGCGCATGCAGGCAGGCCAGGTGACTGTCGCGCGGCAGCGGCGCGGCCAATGCGGTAAGCAGCGCCGCCTGCGCTTGGTCAGTGAGGCCAAGCGCGGCAAGCACCTGCGCCGGCCGCTCGATCTGGATGTGATCGAGTGTCACCCACACCGGCCAGAGCCCGGCAGATCGCCCGAACGCGCGCACTTCGACACGCTCGGCATGACCGCCAGCAAGATCCTCGAAACCAGGCGGAAGGCGCTGCGCAGCCACCGACCGCGCCGTGAGCAGCAGGGTCAATCCAAGCAGCGGAAGGACAGACAGGCAGATGCGCATGGCAACGTACGGACACACCGGCCAACAGCGGTGCGTCGCCGACGGCTTACAGGCTGCCGGCCTTCTGCGCCAGCACCAGGCCGACCGGGCCGTCGTACAGACCGGCGGCGCTGATCGGGCCCGGCACGGCCTGGGCAACCGTCAACGGCATTTCGATGGAAGCACCGGGAATGGCCCCCTGGAACAACTGGTCAGCGGTGAAATCGATCGGAGCCACGCCCAGCTCGCGACCGTTGAGACTGACCCGCAGCGGCACGTCAACGGCACCGGCGGCGGCAACGCGCGGCACCAGCACCGCAGGTTCGGCCAGCCGCACATCGACATCCAGCGTGGTGTCGTTGGAGAAAATGCGCACGCGCTCGGTCCAGCTGCTCAGCCCTTGCCCGGCGCGATACGGCAGTTGCACGACATCGGGCAGCGCACTGCCATCGGCCTTGAGCAGCGACAAGGTGGGATCGACGTTGGCCCACACGGTGACATGCGCTTCGGCCGCGTGTGCGGAGATGGCAGCGGTGCCCAGGGCAAGTGCAGCGACGGTCTGCTTGATGATGCGGTTCATGCATGGCGTTCCAGAAGAAGTGGACGCGCATGTTCGGCAAGTTGAGTCGCGTGCCGTATTCAAACGTTCCTAAAGCACGGGTGCGTGTGGGCGAAACGCAAGCAATCCGATGGTGTGTTGGGTGTTGTGCGGAGAGCAGCGTTTTGATTGTTCCTTGTGGGGAGGGGCCGAACACCCTCGCTCCAGGACACGCCGCAAGTACGTCCATGTAGGCTACTCCACGGCATCCATGCCGTGGAGTGTCCCTCCGGAGGGCATTCGGCCCCTCCCCCGATGGATCGCGCAGTGCGGAACGAACGGCAACGGCAACAGCCGATGTTGTTTCGGGGTCATGCGTTACCGGGTGTTGAGTGTTTCCGGGCCGTCGTCTGTCGACCGACGCTACCGGGGCCACGTGTTTTTGATTTTCTGTGGCCACCGGATTTCTGTCGGGGGCCGGTCGGGATGGGTTTGCGGGCTCGTCAAAAACATGGATGTTTTTGACGAGCCCCCATGGACCGGTTTACGGCGTCTCCCGCAAGCCCATCCCGATCGGCCCAACACGGGCACCCGTGAGCGCCGGCATTTCGCGCCAAAAAAAACGCCCCCGGGTGTCGGGGGCGTTTTTTGGGGCGGTGCTACCGGGATATCAGGCTTGGTAATCGCGCACGTCGTGGCCGGTGTAGACCTGGCGCGGACGGCCGATCTTCATCTCCGGGTCGACCTGCTGTTCCAGCCAGTGCGCGACCCAGCCGGACGTGCGGCCCAGGGCGAACATGACGGTGAACATCTCGGTCGGGATCTGCAGCGCCTTGTAGATGATGCCGCTGTAGAAGTCCACGTTCGGGTACAGCTTGCGGGCGACGAAGTAGTCATCCTGCAGCGCGGCCTGTTCCAGCTTGACCGCCACGTCCAGCAGCGGATCCTGCACGCCCAGCTGGGTCAGCACCTTGCTGGTCATCTCACCGATCACCTTGGCGCGCGGATCGAAGTTCTTGTACACGCGGTGGCCGAAGCCCATCAGGCGGAAGCCCGAGGTCTTGTCCTTGGCCTTCAGCACGGCCGATTCCACGTTGTCGGCCGAACCGATTTCTTCCAGCATCTTCAGCACGGCTTCGTTGGCACCACCGTGGGCCGGACCCCACAGCGCGGTGACGCCGGCGGCGACCGAGGCATACGGGTTGGCACCGGTCGAACCGACCAGGCGCACGGTCGAGGTCGAGGCATTCTGCTCGTGGTCGGCGTGCAGGATGAACAGCAGGTCCAGCGCTTTGACCACGTCCTGGTTCAGCTCGTACTGGCCATCGGCCGATTCGAAGGTCTGCTTCAGGAAGCGGCTGACGTAGTCCAGCGAGGTGTCCGGCGTGTTGGCCGGCAGGCCCTTGCCATGGCGGTAGATCAGCGCCGACAGGGTCGGCACCTTGGCGATCAGGCGCACGGCCGCCTTGCGGCGCTGCTCGGCGTCCGCCAGGTCGAGCGAGGCGTGGTACTTGGCCGACAGCTGCGCGATGGCAGCGGCCAGGATGGCCATCGGGTGGGCATCTTTGTCGAAGCTGCCGATCAGGGTGTTGATCGAGGCATCGACGTTGGCTTCAGCCGCCAGCTCGTCGGTGAAGGCCTTCAGCTGTTCGGCGCTCGGACGCTCGCCGTTGATCAGCAGGTAGACCACTTCGACGTAGCTCGACTTTTCCGAAAGCTGTTCGATCGGGTAGCCGCGGTACAGCAGAACGCCCTTGTCACCGTCGATATAGGTGATGGCGGACTTGCAGCTGGCGGTGGCGGTGAAGCCGGAGTCGTAAGTGAAGAGACCGGTTTCCTTGGTCAGCTTCGAGATATCGACGCAATCGTTACCGAGCGTGGGTTTGATGACGGGCAGAACAACCGACTTGTCGCCGGCGTTGAGCGTGACCTGATCAAGATCGGACACTGTGTGCGCTCCTCAGGGGAAGGCGCCCGCCCAAGCGCATGGGTCAGGCACGTGAAGGAAGTCCACAACCTGTGCTGTGGATCACGACATTATCGCACAGCAACATTTCCCACGCCCTAGGACTGAAGTCGTATAAGAAGGGGGCGCAAACGCCCGTGCGGCGAGGTGCGACAGGGCTTGAGGGAAGCGATGCGGACACTGCGTTCCGGGTCCCGGCGCAAATTATGAATGCCCGTTCATATTCCAGCAGGGTTGCCCTCCCCTCCCGGACGGCAGGCATAAAAAAACAACGGCCGCCGAAGCGACCGTTGTTCTCGAGGACATGCAGGGCATGTCCTGCGGCGCAGATCAGTTCTTGCCGAAACGGCGGTTGAACTTGTCGATGCGGCCGCTGGTGTCGATGACCTTGTGCTGGCCCGTGTAGAACGGGTGCGAGGCGGACGAGATTTCCACCTTGACCAGCGGGTATTCCTTACCGTCTTCCCACTTGGTGGTTTCCTTCGTGCCCATGGTCGAGCGGGTCAGGATCTTGAAATCGGAGGTGACGTCATGGAAGACCACGTCACGGTAGTTCGGATGGATATCGTCCTTCATGAGGCACACCGTAAAAAAGAAATGGGAAAACGCAAGAGCGGCATTATAACCGCCGGCCCACCCTTGGGGCAAGCCGGAGGTCCGCTCAATGTGAAGACGGCCGCCAGGGCCTTCAGGAAACCCCGAGCGCAGCCCGGACCTGGGCTTCAAAGCGCCCCTGGTCATAGGCCATCAGCAGCTGGGTATTGTCCGGCTGCCCGGTCTGGCGGTTCCAGTCAACAATGGTAGCACCGCGGGTGTGCACCCCGGCCAGCTCCACGTTCAGCGGGCGCGATTCCACCCGCAGGGCCCCGTCGGGCTGCAGCG
Source organism: Stenotrophomonas maltophilia (assembly GCA_050983615.1). Classification (GTDB taxonomy): domain Bacteria; phylum Pseudomonadota; class Gammaproteobacteria; order Xanthomonadales; family Xanthomonadaceae; genus Stenotrophomonas; species Stenotrophomonas maltophilia_AZ. The sequence goes on from CP158958.1 coordinate 3,496,762, forward strand.
CCCAGGCCATGGCCAGCGCATCGGCGGCGAACCAGCGCTCGCCACGGCTGTCTTCCGACCAAAGGCGGGTCTGACGCGAAATCAGCTCGTAGAAGCGCGCTTTGTCGGTATCAGCCGCCAGCCACTGTTCGACATCCTTGTGCAGCAGGCCGTGGGCGACGGTGGCTTCCCAGTCGGCCACTTCAATCTGCGGGAACTGGGTGAACACCACGTGCGCCGCTTCCGGGTCGAAGGCGATGTTGAATTCGGCTGCCGGGGTGATGTTGCCGTGGCAGGTCACCGCCCCGCCCATCACCAGGAAGCGCTTCACGCGCTGCGGCAGGGTCGGGTCCAGCTTCAGCGCCAGCGCCAGGTTGGTCAGCGGGCCCAGCGCGACCAGGAACAGCTCGCCGGCGTACTGGTGCGACAGGCGCAGGATGGCCAGCGCGGCATGTTCGGCTTCGGCCTGGCGTGCGGCTGGCGGCAGATTCACGTCGCCGAAGCCATCGGCCCCGTGCACGTGGGCGGCATCCACCGAGGGGTGGATCAGCGGATCGGGCGTACCGGCGAACACCGGAACGTCATCGCGGCCGGCCACTTCACACAGCTTCAGGGCGTTGCGGACGGTGTGGTCCAGGCCGACATTGCCGGCGGCGATGGTCAGACCCACGATGTCGTGGCGGTCATCGGCAAAGGCCATCAACAGGGCCAGGGCATCATCGACACCCGGATCGGTGTCGATCAACAGCGGAATCTTCTTGGTCATCATTGCCGTCTTTTCTAGCGGCAAGGGACTGTCTCACCCTGGCGTGACAAATACAAGAAGGGGATCCCGGGCGTCACGACCAACGGTGGTGACCTACCGGTAGATCACCACCGTTGGTCGTGATCCGTCCGCTACGCGGACGCAAATCGGACCGCGCTTCCTATCCAGCGACCAACAACACGGTCGGCAACATCCGGGGCTTCAGCCAACAACCGTTCGGCCAGCGCGTGCACTCCCGGCAGCAGGTCGGCATCACGCGCCAGGTCGGCCATGCGGAACGCGGCCAGTCCGGTCTGGCGCGTACCCAGCAGTTCGCCCGGTCCGCGCAGTTCCAGGTCCTTTTCCGCAATCAGGAAACCGTCGTTGGTTTGTCGCATCGTCTCCAGCCGCTCCCGTGCCATCTGCGACAGCGGGGCCTGGTACAGCAGCACGCAGCGCGACACCGCCGAACCGCGCCCCACCCGGCCACGCAGCTGGTGCAGCTGGGCCAGGCCCAGGCGCTCGGCGTTCTCGATGATCATCAGCGAGGCATTGGGCACGTCCACGCCCACTTCAATCACCGTGGTGGCCACCAGCAGATCAATCTGTCCGGCCTTGAACGCCACCATCGTCGCCTGCTTCTCGGCGGCCTTCATGCGCCCGTGCACCAGCCCCACGCGCACGCCCGGCAGCAGTGCCTGCAGCGACTCGAAAGTGGCCTGCGCCGGGGTGGCGTCCAGCTCTTCGCTTTCCTCGATCAGCGTGCACACCCAGTACACCTGCCGCCCTTCCTGGCAGGCCAGCGCGATGCGCTCGATCAACTCGGGCCGGCGGTCGTTGTTCAGCGCCACGGTCTGCACGGGCGTGCGTCCGGGCGGCAGTTCGTCAATTGCCGACACGTCCAGGTCAGCATATTCGGACATCGCCAGCGTGCGCGGAATCGGCGTGGCGGTCATGACCAACTGGTGCGGCACACTGCGCCCGTCGGCCCCTTTGTCGCGCAGTGCCAGCCGCTGGTGCACGCCGAAGCGGTGCTGCTCGTCGACGATGGCCAAGGCAAGGTCGGCGAACACCACCGCTTCCTGCATCAGCGCATGCGTTCCCACCACCACCTGCGCCTCACCCGATGCAACCTCGGCCAGTACCCTGGCACGCGCCTTGCCGGTGACCTTGCCCGCCAGCCAGGCGGTGCGCACGCCCAGCGGCTCCAGCCAGCCACGCAGATTGTTCAGATGCTGCTCGGCCAGCAGTTCGGTGGGCGCGGCAAGCGCTACCTGCTTGCCCCGTTCCACTGCCAGCATCGCCGCCAAGGCAGCCACCACGGTTTTGCCGGAGCCCACGTCGCCCTGCACCAGACGCAGCATCGGGTGGGCCTTGGCGAGGTCCTTGCGGATCTGCTCGAACACGCGCTGCTGCGCACCGGTCAGCGCGAACGGCAGGCTGCAGCGCAGCTGCTCCACCAACGCGCCACTGCCACGCAGCGACGGCGCGTGATGTGCCTGCAGCGCCATGCGCTGGCGGCGCAGACTGAGATGATGGGCCAGCAGCTCCTCGATGGCCAGCCGCCGCTGCGCGGGATGACGACCGGCCGCGAGTGCAGACAAATCCGCATCCGGCGGCGGGCGATGCACGGTCAACAGCGCGCTGCGCAGCGAAGGCAGCGCCAGGCCAACAAGCCAGCCCGCGGGAAGCAGCTCCAGCGTGGCTTCATCAGGCAACCGATCCAGCGTCTGCCCGATCAGCTTGCGCAAGGTGGCCGGGCCAATGCCCTCCACCGCCGGGTACACCGGGTCCAGGCTGTCGCCGAGTGCGGCCTCTTCATGCTGGCCGAGGATCTGGTAACTGGGATGGATGATCTCCAACCCGAACTGGCCCGCCTTGGGCGTGCCGAAACATCGCAGCCGGGTGCCTTTGGCGAACTGCGCCACCTGCTGCTGACGGAAGTGGAAGAAGCGCAGCACCAGCGTGCCCTGCCCTTCGTCCTCCACCGCCACCTTCAGCATGGGCCGGAAGCGCATGCCGCGTTCCACTGCAACCACCCTGCCTTCCACCTGCGCCGGCACGCCGTTGCGCAGGTCCTGGATACGGGTGAGCGCGGTGCGGTCTTCGTAACGCAGCGGCAGGTGCAGCCACAGGTCCTGCAGCGTCAGCAGACCGCGGGCGGCCAGCTTGGCCGCCACTGCCGGACCGACGCCGGCGAGCATCGACAACGATGCCTCGCCGGACGGTGCCAGGGTCGGAGCTGCCGCAGCCTTGCGTGCCACGTCAGGTCAGTCGATGACCATCACCGCGTCGACCTCGAAGTTGGCACCCTTGGGCAGGCCGGACACTTCGATGGTGGAACGGGCCGGGAACGGAGCCTGGAAGTAGTCCTGCATCACCGCGTTGACCTTGGCGAACTCGGCCAGGTCGGTCAGGTACAGGCCCAGACGCACGACCTTGTCCAGCGAGCCACCCGCGGCCTCGGCCACGGCCTTGAGGTTGTCGAAGGCGCGACGGGCCTGGGCTTCCACGTCACCCACGCCGACGATGTCGCCGGTGGCCGGGTCCAGTGGAATCTGGCCGGAGAAGTACACCGTGTTGCCGGCGCGCACGGCCTGCGAATACGGACCGATGGCGGCAGGGGCCTTTTCGGTGTTGATGATCTGGCGGGACATGGGGTGCTCCGGTGTTTTCAGGAATACAGAGCCCCAATTGTATCGGTTTCGGCCAGCCACGCAGGGCGTGGCTCTACGTCATTCCTACGTGCAGATCTTTGATATATGACGATCATTGGCGGCGGACGGATTGGACGACTGACAGGCGACGCAATCTGCGCATGACCTCGGCGAGGTGGTTGCGGTCGCGGACCTGGATGTTGAACGCCAGCACCGCCGCGTTGAAATCTCGGTCCAGATAGTCCACGCGTTCGATGTTGGAATGGCTCTGTGCAATCGCAGCCGCCAGCTGGGCCAGCACGCCGGTACCGTTCTCCACTTCCACCACCAGCGCGGTGTCGTAATCGCCGGACACGGTGGTGTCCCAGCCAATCGGCACCCAGCGTTCAGGCGACTTGCGCAGTTCAGCCAGGTTCGGGCAGTCCATACGGTGCACCACGATGCCCTTGCCGGCGGTGTGGTAACCCATGATGTCGTCCCCGGGAATCGGCTGGCAGCAGTTGGCGAAGCTGACCACGCCACGCTCGCTGCCGTTGATCAGGATCTTTTCCTGCGAGTGCCTGGAATGCGCGCCGCCGCGAAGTTCCGCATAGGCCATCAACGCCTGCGCGGCCTGGTTGGGCATCCAGTTGCCCAGCGCCACTTCGGCCAGCAGGGCTTCCAGGCGCGGGTAGCGGTGTTCGGCCAGGAACGCATCCAGCCGGCCCTTGGGCAGGCGCTCGAGCGAGCTGTCCATCGCCTCCAGCGCGCGGTCCAGCATGCGATGCCCCAGCTGCACCGCATCTTCGTGCTCCAGCTGCTTGAGCTGGTGGCGGATCGCGGTGCGCGCCTTGCTGCTGACCACAAACTCCAGCCACTGCGGTTTGGGCGTGGCCGAACGGGCGGTGATCACTTCCACGGTCTGCCCGCTGACCAGCTTGGTGCGCAGCGGCACCAGCTTCTTGTCCACACGCGAGGCCACCGCGGTGTTACCCACGTCGGTGTGCACCGCATAAGCGAAGTCCAGCGCGGTGGAGTTGCGCGGCAGGGCGAGGATCTTGCCCTTGGGGGTGAACAGGTAGACCTCATCCGGGAACAGGTCGACCTTCACGTTGTCCAGGAATTCCAGCGACGAACCGGCCGCGCGCTGCGAATCGATCAGTTCGACGATCCACGCGTGTGCCCGGCTCTGCGCGCTGTTGGGGCTGTCTCCGCCGAACTTGTAGGTCCAGTGCGCCGCCACGCCGCGCTCGGCGATCAGGTCCATCTCTTCGGTGCGGATCTGCACTTCAATCGGCGACCCATACGGACCGAACAGCACCGTGTGCAGTGACTGGTAGCCGTTGGCCTTGGGAATGGCGATGAAGTCGCGGAAGCGTCCGTCCAGCGGTTTGAAGGTGGCATGCACCGCACCCAGCGCGTGATAGCTGTTGGGCACGCTGCGCACCACCAGCCGGAAGCCGAACACGTCCATGACCTGGTCGAAGGATTTGTTCTCGTCGCGCATCTTGTTGTAGATGCTCCACGGGGTCTTGATCCGGCTGACCAGCCGATGCTCCAGCCCTTCCTTGGCCAGGCGCTGCGACAACTGCACCTCCACCTGCGCCATGGCCTCGCGGCGCACCACCGGCTGGCTGCGGATGTGCTTTTCCAGAATGGCATGCCGCCATGGGTACAGCGCCTTGAAGCCCAGGTTCTGCAGTTCGCTCTTGACCAGGCTCATGCCCAGTCGCTGTGCGATGGGGGCATAGATTTCCAGCGTTTCGCGGGCGATGCGACCGCGCGCTTCGCGGCTCTGCGCGCCCAGCGTTCGCATGTTGTGCAGGCGGTCGGCGAGCTTGATCATGATCACGCGCAGATCGCGCGACATGGCCAGCAGCATCTTGCGGAAGCTTTCGGCGGCCGCTTCCTGACGGTCGCGGAACTTCAGCTTGTCCAGCTTGGTAACGCCGTCGACCAGCTCGGCCACGGCCTCGCCGAACTCGGCGGCCAGTTCCTCGCGGGTCAGCGGAGTGTCTTCAATGGTGTCGTGCAGGATCGCCGCGATCAACGCTTCCACGTCCAGGCCCAGCTCGGCCAGCACCTGCGCCACCGCCACCGGGTGGGTGATATAGGGTTCGCCGGACTTGCGGGTCTGGCCGGCGTGCGCCGACGCGCCGACTTCCCAGGCACGACGCAGCAGCGGCAGCTGCTCCGGCGGCAGGTAGTGGGCCGCGCGTTCAAGCTGGAGGACGTAGTCGGGGACAGCCGCGCCGGGGGACGCGGCAACCTTTGCAGTGGGGCCTGGGTTCATGGCTGGAAGACTATTCCAGCAACGGCATATCGGCAAACTGTTGACAGTCGTGAAAACGCAGACAGCCCGCACAAGGCGGGCTGTCTACACAACAGAGCTGACCAGGATCGATCAGTCGTCGTTCTTGGACATGTCTTCGTCGGCGACCACTTCGGCGGCGGCCCATTCCAGCGCTTCGCGCTCGGCACGCTCGCGCTCGGCCTTCTCGACTTCGTCGATCAGGGCGTTGTCGATCTTGCGGGCGGCAATTTCACGCAACGCCAGCACGGTCGGCTTGTCGTCGGTTTCGCTGTTGTCCAGGGTGGCCTGGACGCCGTTGGCCAGCTGACGGGCGCGCTTGGACGCCATCATGACCAGCTCGAAACGGTTGTTCACGACTTCCAGACAATCTTCTACGGTGATGCGGGCCATGCGGGCTCCCGGCAGCCAGCGCGGGCTGCTCAATCGAATGAGGGAAAGGGGACGGATTGTAAGGGGCGGGCCTGGACAAAATCAAGCCAAGCGGTTAACGCCCCTTTATGAATCAACCTGTTGCGCCCGGCTCCTGGGTCAGCAGGGCCTGGATCAGGCCGGCGTGGCGGACCTTCTGGGCCTCCCGGCGCAGCCGGCTGGCGGTGAAAATGGCGCACAGCTCGTCCACCGCGGTGTCGAACACCTCGTTGACGATGACGTAATCGAAGTCATTGAAGTGCAGCATCTCTTCGCGGGCTGCCCCCAGGCGCTGGGCGATCACCGCCTCACTGTCCTGGCCACGCTTGCGCATGCGGTCCTGCAGGGCCTGCTTGGAAGGCGGCAGGATGAACACCGTGACCGTGCCTGGCACCAGCTGGCGGACCTGCTGCGCCCCCTGCCAGTCGATCTCCAGCAGCACATCCTGGCCGGCCGCCAGCTGCGGCTCGACCGACTGCCGGGCCGTGCCCTTCCAGTCGCCATGCACCCAGGCGTGCTCGAAGAAGTCGCCAGCGGCGATCATCTTCTCGAACTGCTCGGCACTGACGAAGTGGTAATGCTCGCCGTTGACCTCGCCCGGGCGCATCGCCCGCGAGGTGAACGAGATCGACAGCGCGATCTGCGGGTCACGTGCCAGGGTAGCGTTGACGATGCTGCTTTTGCCGGCCCCGGACGGGGCGGCCACGATATACAGGGTGCCGCGTGCGGGGGCACCGGCCGGCGTGGGCTGGCTGCTCATTCGATGTTCTGCACCTGTTCGCGGATCTGGTCGATCAGCACCTTCAGTTCAACCGCGGCGTTGGAGGTCCGGCTGTCCACCGACTTCGAACCCAGCGTGTTGGCTTCGCGGTTGAACTCCTGCAGCAGGAAATCCAGCCGGCGTCCCACCGGTTCGCGCTGCTTGAGCACACGGCGGATCTCGACGATATGGCTGCGCAGGCGGTCCAGTTCTTCGTCCACGTCCAGCTTCTGCAGCCACAGCACCAGCTCCTGTTCGGCACGGCCCGGCTCCACCGGGTGCGGCAGATCGGCCAGACGCGCGGCCAGCTTGGCCCGCTGGCCATCGCGGATCTGCGGGATCAGGGTGGTGACCTCGGCGGCAATACGTTCAATTGCGTCAACGCGCTCGCTGATCGCGGTGGCCAGTTTGTCGCCTTCACGCTCACGCGCGGCGACAAACCCATCCAGCACCTGCTCCAGCAGTGCCAGCGCCTCGGCCTGCAGGGCCGCAGCATCGGTGGCTTCGCCCTGGGTGACGCCCGGCAACTGCAGCAGCTCGGTGAAGCTGACCTGCAGGTTGGGGAAATCGGAGGTCAGCCGGTGCGCCAACGCGCCCAGCTGGCCCAGCAGCACCTCGTTGACCTGCAGGCTGGCGGCAGCCTCGGGCGCGCGCAGGCGCATCACCAGGTCCAGCTTGCCCCGGCTCAGCCGCGCGGCAATGCGCTCGCGCAGTTGCGGTTCAAGCGCGCGCAGCTCTTCGGGCAGGCGCGTGCCGACCTCCAGGAAGCGGTGGTTGACCGAGCGCAGCTCGCATCCCAGCGTGCCCCAGGGGGTCACCCGCTCGCCGCCGGCATAGGCGGTCATGCTTCGAATCATTCGGGGATTCCGATGCTCTCAAAGGGGGAATGGTACCCTAGCGGTCTCATTCCAGCCTCCTCGCCCGCCGGTCTCCGGTCCGGGCGCGGACCCGCATCCCACGCACTACCGGAAACCTTTCATGTCCGATTCCCGTCCCAGCGGCCGCCAGGCCGACCAGCTGCGCGAAGTGCGCATCGAGCGCGCTTTCACCCGCCATGCCGAAGGTTCGGTGCTGGTCAGCTTCGGCGACACCCGCGTGCTGTGCACCGCCAGCGTGGAAAACCGCGTACCGGGCTTCCTGCGCGGCAAGGGCGAAGGCTGGGTCACGGCCGAGTACGGCATGCTGCCGCGCTCCACCCACACCCGCAACGACCGTGAAGCCGCGCGCGGCAAACAGGGCGGCCGCACCCTGGAAATCCAGCGCCTGATCGGCCGCTCGCTGCGCGCCTGCATCGACCGCCGCGCCCTGGGCGAACGCACCATCACCCTGGACTGTGACGTGCTGCAGGCCGACGGTGGCACCCGCACCGCCGCCATCACCGGCGCCTACGTGGCGCTGGTGGATGCGGTGAATCACCTGATCGGCAAGGGTGAACTGAAGCGCAACCCGATATTCGGCGCGGTCGCGGCCATTTCCGTCGGCATCTATCGCGGCACCCCGGTGTTGGACCTGGATTACGCCGAAGACAGCGACTGCGACACCGACATGAACGTGGTGATGAACGACGGCGGCGGTTTCATCGAGCTGCAGGGCACTGCCGAAGGCCACGCCTTCCGCCGTGAGGAACTGGATGCCCTGCTGGCCCTGGCCGAAAAGGGCTCCGCCGAGCTGTTCGCCGCCCAGCAGGCCGCGTTGGCCCAGCCGTGAACCGCCGGATCGCCCTGACCACCCTGGTGGTGGCCGATTACGACGAGGCGATTGCCTGGTACACCGGCAAGCTGGGCTTTGCCCTGCTTGAGGACATTGACCAAGGCAGCAAGCGCTGGGTGGTGGTGGGGCCGACCGACGGCAGTGCCGCCGCGCTGCTGCTGGCCCGCGCCAGCAACGACGAACAGCGCGCGCGTATCGGCAACCAGACCGGCGGACGGGTCGGGTTCTTTCTGAACACTGATGACTTCTGGCGCGACCATGCCGCCATGAACGCCGCAGGTGTCGAGTTCCTGGAATCGCCACGCGAGGAAAGCTACGCGACCGTTGCGGTGTTCCGCGACCTGTACGGCAACACCTGGGACCTGCTGGAGCCGAAACAATGAAACTGGTACTGGCCAGCGGCAACGCCGGCAAACTGAAGGAACTGCGGGCCATGCTGGCTGACCTTCCGCTGCAGATCGTGGCGCAGGCCGAGCTGGGCGTCAGTGACGTCCCGGAAACCGGCTTGACCTTCGTCGAGAACGCCCTGATCAAGGCGCGCCATGCCTGCGCCAGCACCGGCCTGCCTGCTCTGGCCGACGACTCGGGGCTGATCGTGGACGCACTCGACGGTGCCCCGGGGCTGTACAGCGCCCGCTACGCCGGCAGCCCGACCAACGACGCGGCCAACAACGCCAAGCTGCTCGACGCCCTGCGCGGCGTACCGGCCGAACGCCGCACCGCCCGCTTCTACGCGGTGATCGTGCTGCTGCGTCATGCCAATGATCCGCAGCCGCTGATCTGCGAAGGCAGCTGGGAGGGCGAGATCCTCGATGAACTGCGCGGCAGCCATGGCTTTGGCTACAACCCGCTGTTCCTGGACCCGGTGCTGCAGCAGACCGCTGCGGAAATGGCTCCGGACCTGAAGAACGCGATGAGCCATCGCGCCAAGGCGCTGCAGCTGTTGAAGCAGAAGTTGGCCGCCGCAATTTAATGAATTGCCGGGCGCTGCCTGGCGCTATCGGGTTGCCGGCCAGCGGCCGGCACTACCGCATGACACCACGACATGTCTGACCATCATTGCCACGAAAACTGCGACCACGACCACGGTGTGTCGCTGGCGCCACCGCCGCTGTCTCTGTATGTGCACTTGCCCTGGTGCGTGCGCAAGTGCCCGTATTGCGACTTCAATTCACATGCAGGCAAGGGCGAGCTGCCTTTTGACGTCTACATCGACGCGCTGATCCGCGACCTGGACCAGGACCTGCCGCTGGTGTGGGGTCGAGTGGTGAACAGCGTGTTCTTCGGCGGCGGCACCCCCAGCCTGTTCCCGCCGGAGGCGATCGACCGCTTCCTGCAGGCGGCGTCGGCGCGGCTGCGCTTCGCCCCGAATCTGGAAGTGACCCTGGAAACCAACCCGGGCACCGCCGAGCACGGCCGTTTCGACCGCTACCGCGCCGCCGGGGTGAACCGGATCAGCTTCGGCATCCAGACGTTCAATGACGACGCGCTGAGGCGGCTCGGTCGCATCCACGACAGTGGCGAAGCCGAGCGCGCGGTGAAGCTGGCCCAGGACGCTGGCTACGACAACTTCAACATCGACCTGATGTATGCGTTGCCGGTGCAGACCCTGGCCCAGGCAGAGCACGATCTGGAACGCGCCTTCGCGCTGCAGCCCACCCATGTGTCGCACTACCAGTTGACGCTGGAACCGAACACGGTGTTCTTCGCCCGCCCCCCGCAGGGCATTCCCGATGATGATGCCGCCTGGGACATCCAGGAACACTGCCAGCGCATGCTGGCCGACGCCGGCTACGCGCAATACGAGGTGAGCGCCTATGCCCGCCCCGGCCGACAAAGCGCGCACAACCTGAACTATTGGCGCTTCGGCGACTACCTCGGCATCGGCGCTGGCGCGCACGGCAAGATCAGCTCCGGGGCCGAGCAGCATGTGCTGCGCCGCTGGAAACACAAGCACCCGCAAACCTACATGGACACCGCTGGCACGGCCGCCTCGATTGGCGGCGACGACGTGATTGATGCGGCGCGGCTGCCGTTTGAGTACATGCTGAACCTGCTGCGCCTGCATGAAGGGTTCGCGCTGAAGGACTTCGAGTCGCGTACCGGGCTGGACCGGCAGGTGATTGCCGAGCCGCTGCAGGTGGCGGTGGCGCATGGCTGGATGACCGTGGATGCTGAACGCGCCCGGCCCACCGAGCTGGGGCGGCGGTTTACCAATGATGTGGTGGAGCTGTTTCTGCCGTGACCCGGCAGTGAATGTAGAGCCGGGCTTGCCCGGCAGAAGCACCGACGCAACCGCAGCGGGGCAAGCCCCGCTCTACGTGATGTTGATGAGCAACCGCGGCGGGGCAAGCCCTGCTCTACCGCAGAGTGGGCCAAAAGCGTTAGATTCTCTGCTCCCAGGGGAGCCGGAACCTACAACGGATGTCTGCGTCCGCACCGCCATTGCCACCCGACACCAGCCGCTTCGCCAGCGTTGATGCGCCGCCACGTGTGCGTCGCCTGCTGGCCGCGCTGCATGCGCTGGCCGCGCAGACCCTGGCCAACCCGCTGAAGCTGACCATCGTCGAACTGGAGCGCGAGCTGTTCCGCGACGCCGAGCGCGCGCGCAACAGCCAGATCCAGGCCGACATCCTGGCCCAGTCGCGCCGCCTGCATGACGTGAACACGCAGTTCGCACCGCGCTTCCTTGATGCCCTGGGCGTGGCACTGGCCAAGCTGCGCGAGCCGCGCGTGCAGCATGAGCCGGCCGCGCCGGCGCCGGTCACCGCCACCACCCTGACCCTGGTCACCGATACCGACATCGACCGCGACATCGTGCTGGCCGACATCACCCGCCGCGAGGCGCAGCGCTCGGCCAGCGCGCTGCAGCTGCTGGGTCAGCGCTTTGGCGTGCTGGCCGCAGGCCCGGAATTCGACGTCGAGAACCTGCCGTTTGGCCCGTATGTGCTGTGCCGGATCGCCCGCGAACTGGGCGAACAGTTCGAGTTGGGGCTGGAAACCCAGCTGGCGCTGTACCGGGTGTTCGATCACCAGCTGCTGGAGCGGCTGGGCGAGCTGCTCGAGCGCGCCAACATCCTGCTGGCCCACGAAGGCATCCTGCCTGGCCTGGTCTACACGCCCTACCTGGCCCGTTCGGCCACCACCCGCCGCATCGTCACCGGTCCCGAGCGCGGTCCACCCGGTGCCTGGCGCAAGGCCGGCGGCGCGGCGGCGCGCCCGCTGACCGGCTGGAGCGGCTCGGCCAGCAGCGGGAGCTGGGCGGCGATGACCGAGGAGATGATCGGTGCGTCCGCGCCGTCGTCGCCGGCAGGCGCAGCGAGCAGCACAGCCGGCGCTGCGCACGGTGGCGGCGCAGCCGATCTCAATGCACCGGCACTGTCGGCACTGCATCAGTTGCTGGAAGCGGCGCGACATGCGCACGGTGGCAGCGGAGCGGGCTCCGCGCCGGCAACCACAGCGCCGACTGCAGACCCTGGCAACGGCATCACGCCTCCGTCCCTGCCCGCATCCGGGCAGGCCGCTGGCACGCCCGGCACGGCAGCGGCGGACGCCGCTGGCGGGGCCGACGGTGCCGTTGCCGGCCCTGTGCCCGGCGGCGAAACGCCCGGCGAGCCCGCTCATGCGCTGTCCAGCGCAAGCCTTCACGCCACCCTGGCCAAGCTGCAGCCGCAGGTCGCCAGTGCCCGCCGCAGCATGGCCGACCTGCACAACGCGCTGCTGGCGCAGATGCGCGCCGACCACGGCCCGCAGGCCAGCCTGACGGTGAAGGACAACGACACCTTCGACCTGCTGAACATGCTGTACGGGCAGATCCAGCGCGAGGTGCGGCCCGACGCTGCCGCGCTGGACCTGCTGACCCGGCTGCAGGTGCCGGTCGCACGTGCCGCGCTGAGCGACCCGGCCTTCTTCGTCCGCGACCAGCATCCCGCACGCGAACTGCTCAACGCTGTGGCCGAGGCCGGCGCAAACTGGCTGGGCGAAGACGACGTCGACCCGCAGCTGGTGCAGAAGCTGGACCGCGCGGTTGACAAGGTGGTCACCGACTACCAGGGCGACGCGGCGGTGTTCGAGGCCGCCAATGACGAAATCCAGCAGCATTTCCGTGCGCTGGCGCACAAGGCCGAACTGGCCGAGCGTCGCCATGTGGAAGCGGCACGCGGCAAGGAACGGTTGGAATCAGCCAAGCAGCAGGCCGCAGCCAGCATCGAGCAGCTGTGTGCGGACGCGGCACCGCCGCGCTTCGTGCAGTCGCTGCTGAAGCAGGCCTGGTCGGACGTATTGACCCTGACCCTGCTGCGCAATGGGGAAGGCTCCGAGCAGTGGCAGCAGCGCACACAGGAAACCGCCCGCATTGCCGAGATCACCTGCCGGGCCCCGGGCAGCGCCGACAGCGATGCCGAACTCGGCCAACAGGTGGAAGCGGCCTTGCTGCAGGTGGGCTACCACCATGACGAAGCGGCAGCGATCTCGCGCCGCCTGTCCACACCGGGCGGCGAGGACGAAAGCAGCTCGCGCACCGAGCTGACCGCACGCCTGCGAGCGCGCAGCCGGCTGGGCGAACAGGGCGACGGGCATGACCCGCGCAGGACCGCCCCGCTCGCCCGCAGCGCCGCCGAAGAAGAGCTGTACAAGCAGTTGCGCACGTTGCCGTTCGGCACCTGGTTTGAATTCACCACCAACCAGCAAGGCGACGTGCGCCGCCAGCGCCTGTCCTGGTACAGCCTGATCACCGACAACGCGCTGTTTGTGAATCCGCGCGGGCAGAAGGTGGCCGAGCACTCGCTGGACGGGCTGGCGCGACTGATGGCCCATGGCCAGGCCCGCATCGTCAATGAAGACAAGAGCCGGTTGATTGACCGCGCCTGGCAGGCCACGCTGCGCACCCTGCGTTCGCTGGCCGGTAGCGGTGCGGCAGCGGAGGGAACGGCATGAACGATGACAAGAACACCCGCCGCGCGCGCCGCCGCGAGGTGACGGAGCAGATCCCGGTCACCGACATGATGGCCGAAGCGGTCATCGGGCGGCTGGGCAACGTATCGGAAACCGGCATGCTGATGATCGCCTCGGTGCCGATGAAGGATGACGCGCTGTTCCAGTTCCGCTTCGCCATTCCAGGCCCTGGTGGTCAGCCGCTGCCGCTGGACGTTGGCGCGCACCTGTTGTGGCACGAGGAAAGCAATGCACCGGGCCAGTTCTGGACCGGCTTCCGCTTCCTCACCCTCAGCCGGGAACACCGAGACCTGCTCAAGGCCTGGGTCGATCAGGAAACTTCGTCATCCTGAACGCCGGTTCCTGCACAGCGCGAGCGGCACTATTGCGGCAGAATCAGGGGCTGCATTCCGCCCTGCCCTGTGAGCTACCGCAATGACCCTGCCTGACCTTGGTGCCCTGTATTCCCACCACGTACGCGTGCTTGCCCAGCGTGCCGACGAGGCACTGGCGCGCGGGGGGTTGGACCACCTGGTGATTCCGAGCGGCACGCTGCACTACCAGGTGTTCGACGACCGCGACTACCCGTACGCGGTCAACCCGAACTTCAAGGCCTGGCTGCCGCTGACCAAAGTGCCGAACAGCTGGCTGGTGTACACCCCGGGGCAGCGCCCGAAAGTGATCTTCCACCAGCCGTTCGACTACTGGCACGTGGTCCCGGATGCTCCCAGCGGCTGGTGGGTGGAGCACTTCGACATCGAGGTCATCCGCACCCCGGACCAGGCACTGTCGCTGCTGCCGGCCGATACGGCGCGCTGCGCGATTCTGGGCGAACCGCAGAGCGCGCTGGGCGCGTTCGTGCCGAACAACCCGGAGCCGGTACTGCACTATCTGGACTGGCACCGGGCGCTGAAAACACCGTACGAAATCGCACTGATGCGTCAGGCCCAGCAGCTGGGCGTGCGCGGTCACCGGGCGGCGGAAGCGGCGTTCCGCGCGGGCGCGAGCGAATTCGAGATCCACATGGCCTACTGCAGCGCGGTGGGCCAGGACGCCAATGAGCTTCCCTACGGCAACATCGTGGGCCTGAACGAACACGCGGCGGTGCTGCACTACACCGACCTGGGCAGGACCGCGCCGCAGCCGCTGCGCAGCTTCCTGATCGACGCCGGTGCCAGTGCTTTCGGCTACGCCAGCGACATCACCCGCACCTACGCGGCCTCGGGGCACGATGAGTTCCAGGCGATGATCGACGCGGTGGACGCGGCACAGCAGCAGATGTGTGCAGGCGTGCGCGCGGGCGTGGACTACAAACAGTTGCATGTGGATGCGCATCTGTCACTTATGGGCATCCTGAAGGACTTCGGCGTATTGAAGGTATCGCCGGAGGCCGCACTGGCCACCGGCGTGAGCGCAGCGTTCTTCCCGCACGGCCTGGGCCACCTGATCGGCCTGCAGGTACACGACGTGGCGGGCTTTGCAGCCAGCGACCGCGGCGGCCGCATCGAGCGCCCGCAGGGCCACCCCTACCTGCGCCTGACCCGCACGCTGGAACCGGGCATGGTGGTGACGATCGAACCGGGCGTGTACTTCATCGACATGCTGCTGGACGAAGTAAAGCAGCGCGGCCACGGCGACAGCATCGACTGGAGCCGGGTGGACTTCTTCCGCCCTTACGGCGGCATCCGCATCGAAGACGAAGTGATGTGCACCGAAGCCGACGCCGACAACCTCACCCGCCCGGCGTTTGCCGAGGCTTGAGGGTTGCCTGATTGCCTGATTGCCTGATTGCGCGATCTACGGATCGCCGGGCTTTGCCCGGCTCTACGTAAATCGTGCAATCAGGCGTTAGTGCGATCAGGCAATCAGCGCGAAGCCGCCATCTCCGCTTCGATCTCATCGGCGCTGCGTGCCAGGCCTTCGGTCAGCACGCGGTGGCCGTCGTCGGTGATCAGGACGTCGTCCTCGGTGCGGATGCCGATGCCGCGCCAGCGCGCGTCAACACTTTGGTCATCCGCGCTCACGTACAGACCCGGCTCGATGGTGAACACCATGCCCGGCTCCAGCAGGCGCGAGTCGCCGGCCAGGCGGTAATCGCCCACGTCGTGCACGTCCAGCCCCAGCCAGTGGCCGGTCTTGTGCCGGTAGAAACGCTGGTAATGACCCTTCGCGATGTTCTCTTCCAGCGTGCCCTTCAGCAGACCCAGTCGCAGCAGCCCTTCGGTCAAGGTCTGCACTGCGGCCAGATGGCCCGCTTCGTATGGCAGGCCCGGGCGTGCCTGCGCCAGCGCTGCCGCCTGCGCCGCGCCGACCAGATCATGCAGCGCGCGCTGCTCGGCCGTGAAGCGGCCGTTGACCGGGAACGTGCGGGTGATGTCGCTGGCGTAGCCACGGAATTCCGCGCCCGCGTCAATCAACACCAGGTCACCGTCCTGGCTGCGCGCGTTGTTGCCACGGTAATGCAGGATGCAGGCGTTCGCGCCCGCGCCCACGATGCTGCCATAGGCCGGCCACGCATCGTTGGCGCGGAAGTCGCGCTCCAGGTCGGCCTGCAGTTCGTACTCGAACATGCCCGGGCGCGCGACACGCATGGCCGTACGATGCGCCTGCACGGTGATCTGCGCGGCACGCTGCATCAGCACCACTTCCGCCGGCGACTTGAACAGCCGCTGCTCGTGCAGCAGGTGGCCCAGTTCCAGGAACTCGTGTGGCGGCTGCGCGCCATGCCGCACCTGCGACCGCACCTGGTTCACCCACCCGATCAGCTTGAGGTCGAAATCCGCGTCACGACCGAAGTGGTAATACACCCGGGAACGCCCTTCCAGCAGCCCGGGCAGGATGTCGTCAAGGTCGTCGATCGGGTAGGCATCGTCCATGCCGTAGTCCGCCACCGCCCCTTCCTGCCCCGCGCGCGCGCCGTCCCAGGCTTCGCGGTCGGCGTCACGCTCGCGGCAGAACAGGATCACCTCGCCGTGCCGGCGGCCGGGAATCAGTACCAGTACCGCGTCCGGCTCCGGGAAGCCGCTCAGGTACCAGAAGTCAGAGTCCTGCCGGAACGGATAATGCGTATCCAGGCTGCGCACGCGCTCGGCGGCAGCCGGCAACACCAGAATGGCGTCGTCGCCCGCCATCTCCATCAACTGCTGGCGGCGGTGCTTGTATTCGCTCGCGCTGATTCCGGTCAGCTGCTGGATATCCATCTCAGTTCAGGCGCTGGCGGTGGCGGGCGCCCATCACGCAGTCGCCGTGCAGCAGCAATACCGCCACGCGCACGAACTCCTCGATCTCGGCCAGCGCATCTTCGTCATCGTCATTGCCGCTTTCGAAGTCTTCCACCGACACCTGGGCCAGCTTGGCCAGGTCAGTCAGGGCCTCCTCACCTTCTTCGGACAGCACCGGACGGTTGCCGCCCGAACCCAGCCCGAAACCGCCCAGGAAGGCGCGTGCCCACGCAAACAGCGCGTCGGCCTGCGCAGTGGTGTCGGCCGCGTCGGTGAGCAGCAGTTCAAAGGCGAAATCACGGTCCTCCAGCTGGGCCACGGTCGCGGTCAGCAGGTCATCCAGCGTGCTCCCTTCCTGCACCGCCGGCAGGGTGTCATCGGCCAACACCTTGGCCGGCCATTCGCGCACGGCCGCGCCGCCGGCCGACAGCCAGCCGCACAGGCCGCCGTGCAGCTCGGCCGCGCTGGCCCCCAGGCCCAGGGCCTGGCTTGCCTGGGTTACGTCTTGGACAGTCGGAAGTTCGGTCATTTCGGGCTCGGTCACACTTACAGGTTGGCAGCTTCGCAGTGTAGCAATGGACAGGTAGCGGCCGGGGCCATGCCTGCGCTATGGTGCGGGACATGGATCCCTCAGAAGCCATCGCCCAGTTACAGGCCTTTGCCGCCCGGGTGGAGGCATTGCTGGAGCGCAACCAGCGCCTGGCCGAGGAAAACCGCAGCCTGCGCCACCAGCAGGAGCAGCTGGTCAACGAGCGCTCGCAACTGCTGGCCAAGAACGAACAGGCCCGCTCACGGGTGGAAGCGATGATCACCCGGCTCAAATCCCTGGAGCAGCACACATGAGCCAGTCCGAACCGGTCAGCGTCCGTATTCTGGATCGTGAGTACACCGTGGGCGTGGGCGCGGACGAACGCGAAAGCCTTACCGCCGCCGCCCGCCTGCTCGACGCCAAGATGCGTGAAATCCGTGGCAGCAACCGGATGGCCGCAGTGGATCGCATTGCCGTGCTGGCGGCGCTGAATCTGGCCCATGAACTGCAGCAGCTGCGTGATGAGCACGCGCAGCAGGCCACGGCGCTGCAGCAGACGCTTTCAGACCTGAACCGCCGCCTGGACCGGGCGTTCGACGGTGCCTGAATTGGCCTGCAATCCGACCGACGAACGGGGGTACCCGAATCGGTGGGGTTGGCTATAATGGCCCTGCGTTCTCTGCTGTGAACGACGGCGTGTGCAAACATTCGCCTTGTCCCTTAATTACGACCACGGGTGCGCGACGACGCCGGGAGTGCAGGTCCGCCTTGTAGCGGGAAGCCCGATGGAGTCCCAGCGTACCCACTTGAACCCCGGGTTCAAGGTCGTTTCGCACGCATCGTCACCGCGGAGAATGCAGTATTCCTGCAAGAGCGACGTTCCACCGGAACGTCGCTCTTGTTTTATCCGCCACCCTGCACCGCTGCCCGGACCCTGGCATGACCGACCCGCGCTCCGCACTGCGCCAGCAGCTGCGCCAACGCCGCCGCGACATTCCCGCCGCACAGCGCATTGAAGCGGCCGAGCAGCTGGCCGACGCCCTGTTCGCCCTGCCGTTTGCCCCCCAGCACGGCCCCGTCGCCGGCTATTGGGCGCTGGATGGCGAGATCGCCCTGCACCGCTGGCAGATGCGCCTGCCCGACACCCTGGCCTACTGCCTGCCGGTATTGAGCGGTGACGTGCTGCGGTTTGCCCCGTGGCGACCGGGTCAGCCGCTGACCGCCAACCGCTTCGGTATTCCCGAACCGGACGTGGCCGCCGCCGACACCCTGGCCGCCGAGCAGATGGCACTGGTCGTAGCACCACTGGTGGGATTTGACGCGCAGGGCCGGCGACTGGGCATGGGGGGCGGCTGGTATGATCGCAGCTTCGCATTCCGCCATGCCCGCCCGGCTCCGCCGTGGCTGGTCGGTGTCGGCTTTGAGGCCCAGCGCGTAAACGATCTGCCGGTGCAGCCGTGGGACGTCGACGTGGATGCGATCTGCACCGAAACCACCACGTTCATTCCCCGATAGATCTCCGCATGACCGCACGCAAGCGCTACTGGCTGATGAAGTCCGAACCGGACGCCTTTTCCATCGACGACCTGCAGCGCGTGGGCCAGGAACCCTGGAACGGCGTGCGCAATTACCAGGCGCGCAATTTCATGCGCGACGGCATGAAGGTCGGCGACGGTGTGCTGTTCTATCACTCCAACACCAAGGTGCCAGGCATCGTCGGCACCGCCACGGTCGCCACCGAGGCGTACCCGGATGAAACCCAGTTCGACCCGAAGTCGGACTACTACGACCCCAAGGCCACCCGTGAAGAACCGCGCTGGCTGCTGGTGGACGTTGCCTTCGAGCGCAAGCTGCGCGACACCATTTCGCTGGACGAGATCAAGCTGCATGCCGACGCACTGGGCGAAGGCTTCCCCTTGATCGCGCGCGGCAACCGGTTGTCGATCCTGCCGGTCACCGCGGCGCAGTGGAAGCTGCTGCTGTCGCTGGAAAAGCACTGATCCCTTTCCTTCTGCCTTTCACGAGTACTACCCCATGTCCGAAGCCAAACGACTGGCCGCTGAAAAAGCCCTCGAGTACGTTCAAGACGGCATGATCGTCGGGGTCGGCACCGGTTCCACCGTGGCCTACTTCATCGACGGTCTGGCCCGCATCAAGCACCGCATCAAGGGCACCGTGTCCAGCTCCGAGCAGAGCACCGCACGCTTGAAGGAACACGGCATCGAGGTGATGGAGCTCAACCACACCGGCAAGCTCTCGCTGTATGTGGACGGTGCCGACGAGTGCGACGGCAACAAGTGCCTGATCAAGGGCGGCGGTGCCGCGCTGACCCGCGAGAAGATCATTGCCGAGGCCAGCGAGCAGTTCGTCTGTATCGTCGACCCGAGCAAGCAGGTGCAGGTGCTGGGCAGGTTCCCGCTGCCGGTGGAAGTGATTCCGATGGCGCGCAGCCTGGTCGCCCGCCAGATCATGGACATGACCGGCGGCCAGCCCACCTGGCGCGAGGGCGTGGTGACTGACAACGGCAACCAGATCCTGGACATCCACCACCTGCAGATCACCGACCCGGTGAAGCTTGAGCGCGACCTCAACCAGCTGCCCGGCGTGGTCTGTGTGGGGCTGTTCGCGCGCCGCCCCGCCGATGTGGTCATTGTCGGCGGTGAGCCGCCGCAGGTTCTGTAACTTTCCCTGAGGACACCCGGTATGCGCTCTTCCTCGTTGCTGCGTCTGTTGTTGCCGTTGTTGCTGCTGGTCTCGCTGAGCGCCTGTGCCAGCAGCGGTAGCCGCCATTGGGTCGAACTGGCCGGCACCCGTTACCAGGTGGAGCTCGCCACCGATGACGCCAGCCGCGCGCGCGGCCTGATGTTCCGGGACGAGCTGCCGGAAGGCCACGGCATGCTGTTCATTCATGACCGCCAGGAACTGCAGGCGTACTGGATGAAGAACACCCGCATCGCACTGGACATTCTGTATTTCGACAACCAGCGCAAGCTGGTCAGCCAGCAGCGCGACGTGCCGCCCTGCTCGGCCGGCGATCGCTGCCCGCCCTACCCCAGCAGCGGCCCGGCCAGGTATGTGCTGGAGCTCAACGCTGGGCAGGCGCAGAAGCTGGGCCTGCAGGATGGCGCGCTGCTGACCTTCGGGCCGGGCATCGAAGCCAACTGAACGCGACCGCGCCGGGCCTGCCCCGGCGCGGTCTTTTTCACAGCGCGCCGCTTGAATCGCGGCGCGTTTGTCGCCAGTCTGTGGTCATGCAGGGGAAGATCACATTGCCGGCGTGGGACAGCCTGGCCGAACTGGACGACGAGGCGCTGCCGCTGTTGCCCACCGCCCTGCTGATCGCACGCGACGAATACCCCGACCTGGACCCGGCTGCCTATGACGCCCTGGTGCAGAGCCACGCCGACCACCTGCGCACCGAGGTGGACACCCTGGACCCGTTCCCGCTGAAGATTGCCGCGGTGAACCGGCACCTGTTCGACGAACTGGGCTATGGCGGCGACCACGGCGAGTATTACGACCCCCGCAACAGCTACCTCAACCAGGTACTGGACCGCCGCCTGGGCAACCCGATCTCGCTGGCCCTGGTGCAGATGGAAGTCGCCCGCCGGCTGGGCATCCCCCTGGACGGCGTGTCCTTCCCCGGGCATTTCCTGGTGCGGCTGCCCGTGGACGACGGGGTGCTGGTGATGGACCCGTTCAATGGCGGCCGGCCGCTGGATGTGGACGAACTGCGCGAGCGCGCGCGTTCGCACCTGGGGGGCGAAGTACCCGACGACCAGGTGCTGGCGCAGATTCTGGACGCCGCGCCCGCCCGCGCCATTCTGATGCGGATGCTGCGCAACCTGCACGGCGTGTATGCCGAGCGCGGCGAATGGGACCGCGCCGCGCGCAGTGCCGACCGGTTGTTGAAGCTGGCCCCGGAACAGGAAGACGCATTGCGCGACCGGGGGTTGGCGTATTTACAGCTGGATCATCTGGCCGGTGCGCGGCATGACCTGGGGCTGTACCTCAAGCGCAATGCACAGGCCAGTGATGCGCAGTGGGTGCGCGAGAAGCTGATCGAGTTAGGCGCCGGCGCGCCGCGATTGCATTGAAAGCAGCCGGGCAAGCCCGGCTTTACGTCCGGGATCGCCCCGTCCGCCTGGGATCGCCACGTGCGTTTCGGATCGCCATGATCGTAGAGCCGGGCTTGCCCGGCTGCCGTTGGCGACCCACCGTGGTCAATCGATCTCCACCATTTCGAAATCATCCTTGGTCACGCCGCAATCCGGGCACGTCCAGGTATCAGGCACATCCTCCCAGGCAGTCCCAGGCGCAATGCCCTCTTCCGGCAGGCCATCAACCTCTTTGTAGATGAAACCGCAGACAACGCACATCCAGGTGCGGAAGGTGGTGGCAGCAGTATCGCTCATTGGATAATCAGGGGCTGGGCAGTACGGTTGACCGGCATTGTCCCACTCCCGTCGCGCTGCTGGTAGCCATTGATGAACACTTCCGTTGCCTCGACCACGCCCTCGCGTGGCGTCTATCTGATCACCCCCGACGACGCCGACACCGCGCACCTGCTGGCGCGGGTGGAGCCGCTGCTGGCCGCCGGGGCCACCTGGCTGCAGTACCGCAACAAGACCGCCAGCCCGGCCCTGCGCCAGGCCCAGGCTGCCACGCTGCAGCCGCTGTGCGCCGCCCACGGCGTGCCGCTGATCATCAACGACGACGTCGCCCTGGCCCAGGCCGTCGGCGCGGCCGGCGTGCATCTGGGCGCGGAGGACGGCGACATTGCCGCCGCCCGTGCCCTGCTCGGCCCGCAGGCCATCATCGGCACCTCCTGCTACGACAGCCTCGAGCGCGCCCGCGCCGGAGCCGCCGCCGGGGCCAGCTACGTGGCCTTCGGGGCCTTCTTCCCCACCACCACCAAAGTCACCAGGAGCCGGGCCAGCGTGGACCTGCTGCGGCAAAGCGCCGCACTGGGCGTGCCGCGGGTGGCGATTGGCGGCCTGACCCCGGACAATGTGGGCCCGATCATCGCCGCCGGGGCCGACCTGGTCGCCGTGGTCAGCGGCATCTTCGCCGCGCCCGACCCGGTCGCCGCCCTGCGCGCCTGCCTTGCCCGTTTCCAGGACCCCATCGCATGAACCACGACACCTCCCACGCCCTGTTCACCCGCGCCCAGGCGCTGCTGCCCGGCGGGGTCAATTCGCCGGTGCGCGCGTTCAAGTCGGTCGGCGGCGAACCGTTCTTCGTTGAACGCGCCGACGGGGCCTACCTGTATGACGTGGACGGCAACCAGTACATCGACTACGTCGGTTCGTGGGGCCCGATGATCGTCGGCCACAATCACCCGGCGGTGCGCCAGGCGGTGAAGCACGCGATCAACAACGGGCTGTCGTTCGGCGCGCCGTGTGCGGCCGAAGTGACCATGGCCGAAACCATCACCCGGCTGGTGCCGTCGTGCGAAATGGTACGCATGGTCAACTCGGGCACCGAGGCCACGCTGTCGGCAATCCGGCTCGCCCGCGGTGCCACAGGCCGCAGCCGCATCGTCAAGTTCGAAGGCTGCTACCACGGCCATGGCGACTCGTTCCTGGTCAAGGCCGGCAGCGGCATGCTGACCCTGGGCGTGCCGACCTCGCCGGGCGTGCCGGCCGGGCTGAGCGAACTCACCCTCACCCTGCCCTACAACGACTTCGACGCCGCCACCGCGCTGTTCGCCGAACAGGGCGAACACATCGCCGGCCTGATCATCGAACCGGTGGTGGGCAATGCCAACTGCATTCCGCCGCGCGAGGGCTACCTGCAGCACCTGCGTGCGCTGTGCACGCAGTACGGCGCGCTGCTGATCTTCGACGAAGTGATGACCGGCTTCCGCGTCGCCCTCGGCGGTGCGCAGGCGCACTACGGCATCACCCCGGACCTGACCACCTTCGGCAAGATCATCGGCGGCGGCATGCCGGTGGGAGCCTATGGCGGCCGTCGCGACCTGCTGTCGCAGATTGCCCCGGCGGGCCCGATCTACCAGGCCGGCACGCTCAGCGGCAATCCGGTGGCGATGGCCGCGGGTCTGGCGATGCTGGAACTGGTGCAGGAGCCGGGCTTCCACGCGCGTTTGAGTGCGGCCACCGCGCGTTTGTGTGCGGGCCTGGAAGCCGCCGCCGCCGAAGCCGGCGTGGCCGTGACCACCAACCAGGTTGGCGCGATGTTCGGGTTGTTCTTCACCGACCAGAAGGTGGAGACGTATGCGCAGGCCACGGCATGCGATACGGCCGCGTTCAACCGGTTCTTCCATGCGATGCTGGAACGCGGCGTGTTCCTGGCACCGTCGGCGTATGAGGCCGGGTTCCTGTCCAGCGCGCACGATGATGCGGTGATTGATGCCACCATTGCGGCCGCGCGTGAGGCGTTTGTGGTGGCGCGCGGGTAATTGCGGTTGGTCGATGACGCGCATGGCGCGTCACTACGGATGCATGCTCTGTAGTGACACGCCATGCGTGTCATCGTGGACTCAACCGAAGACCAGCTTCCCCTTCATCATGGCGAAATGCCCGGGGAACGAGCAGAAGAACGTGTAATCCCCCCCCTTCACCAGCTTGGCCGTGGAAAACGTCACCGACGTACTCTGCCCGCCGCCAATCACTGCCGTATGCGCCAACACCCGCGCATCATTCTTCGGCACATACGCATCCGCCAGCGTCATCCGCATCCCCGCGATTGCCACCGGCTGGTAATCCGCCGTCCTGGTCAGCACCCAGTTGTGCCCCATCGCGGTAGCCGCCAGCTTGCCGGTGTGGCGCAGGGTCAGCTTCACCTGAGTGCAGTCGCCGGCCACTTTGATGTCTTTCTGGGTGAAGGTCATCTGGTCGGTGCTGTCCACCGTGACTGCGCAGACGCGGGCGTAGGCGGACGGGGCGAAGGCCAGGCTGGCCAGGAGCAGAGGGGCGAGCAGTTTCACGGTGGATCTCCTTGCGGGTACACAGTGAATTCTAGAGAGCATGGTGCGATGGCACCTGCGACGGGGTGTCGCAGGCGTACGCCAAAAGCAGCCGGGCAAGCCCGGCTCTACGGGCACCCCGCACGACCAAGCGATACATTGACGACGTCATGAACGTAGAGCCGGGCTTGCCCGGCTGCTGTTCAACGCGACGCAACAAACGATTGAATCGCCGCCCGCAACCGCTTCAACCCTTCCGCCACTTCATCGTCACTGATGTTCAACGAAGGGACAAACCTCAGCACATCCGGCCCAGCCTGCAGCGTCAGCAACCCATGCTCGGCGGCGTAATCCAGAATCGGACCGGCCTGACCGGCAAAATCCTTGTCCAGCACCGCGCCCAGCATCAGGCCACGACCGCGCACCTGGCTGAACACCTTGAACTCGTCGTTGATCCTGCCCAGCCCCTCGCGCAGCGCCTGCGACTGACGCCCCACGTTGTGCGCGATTTCCGGCGAAGACAGCTTGCGCAGCGCCACCCGGGCCACGGCGGCGGCCAGCGGGTTCCCACCGAACGTCGTGCCATGCGCGCCGAACTGCATCACCTCGGCCACCTTCGGGCCAGCCAGCATCGCGCCGATCGGGAAACCGCCGCCCAGCGCCTTGGCCAGGGTCACGATGTCCGGCTTGATCCCGTCCTGCCAGTGCGCGAACAGGGTGCCGGTGCGGCCCATGCCGGCCTGGATCTCATCCAGTACCACCAGCGCGTTGTGCTGGTCGCACAGCTCGCGCACGCGCTGCAGGAAGCCGGACTTGGCCGGCATCACCCCGCCCTCGCCCTGGATCGGCTCCAGCATCACCGCCGCCACATCGCCAGCGGCCATGGCCGTTTCCAGCTGCACTTCGTCGTTGAAGTCCACGTAGCGGAAGCCACCGGGCAGCGGCTCATAGCCTTCCTGGTACTTCGGCTGGGCAGTGGCGGTCACTGCCGCCAGAGTGCGGCCATGGAAGCTGCCACGGAAGGTGACGATCACCCGCTTGTCGGCAGGCCGGCCCTGCGAGGAGGCCCACTTGCGCACCAGCTTGATCGCCACTTCGTTGGCTTCCGCGCCGGAATTGCACAGGAACACCCGCTCGGCGAAGCGCGAGGCGGTGACCAGCTCTTCGGCCAGGCGCAGCGGCGGCTCGCTGTAGAACACGTTGCTGGTGTGCCAGAGCTTGCCGGCCTGCTCGATCAAGGCGGCCTTCAGGTCCGGGTCGTTGTGGCCCAGGCCGCACACGGCGATGCCGGCGGCCAGGTCGATGAACTCACGGCCGTGGTTGTCCCATACGCGCGCGCCCTGGCCACGCTCCAGCACCACCTGGCGCGGCTTGTACACCGGCAGGTAGTAATGCGACAGGGACAGAAGCGGGTCAGGGGCAGCGGCGGTCATGGCGGTCAAGGGTTCCGGGAAAGGTCTCATTCTCCCCCTACCCTGGCTGGGGCACAATGCGCCGCATGCGACCGTTCAGTGCCCCACAGCTCAACCCCGCAACCGAGTCCGGCTGGCGCCGGACCTGGTTCGACATCATCTATCGCCACGACACCCGGCCCTCGCGCAATTTCGACCTGCTGCTGGTCTACGCCATCATCGCCAGTGTCCTGGTGGTCATGTTCGACAGCGTACAGCGCTTCCACCTGGCCCATGCCAGCTGGCTGTACGTGCTCGAGTGGGGCTTCACGATCCTGTTCACTGCCGAGTACCTGCTGCGACTGGCGGTGGTGAAGCGGCCGCTGCGGTATGCGGTCAGCATCTGGGGCATCATCGACCTGGCCTCGATCCTGCCCACCTACCTGTCACTGTTCATCCCCGGCGCGCAGAGCCTGCTGGTGGTACGTGCGCTGCGCATCCTGCGCGTGTTCCGCATTCTCAAGCTGACCCGCTACATCGAAGAAAGCGGCGTATTAATGGAATCCCTGTGGCGCAGCCGGCGCAAGATCCTGCTGTTCCTGTTCACGGTGATCACCATCACCATCATTGCCGGCACCATGATGTACGTGATCGAGGGGCCGAATCATGGCTTCACCAGCATTCCCAGTGCGATGTATTGGGCGGTGGTGACCATGGCGACGGTCGGGTTTGGTGACATCGTGCCGCAGACGGTGCTGGGGCGGTTTGTGACCTCTGTTTTGATTTTGATTGGTTACAGCATCATTGCGGTGCCTACCGGGATCTATACGGCGGAGCTGGCGAACACCATGCGCGATGCCGAGCGCGCGTCGCGGCGCGATGCGCGTGGGTGCCCGCATTGCGGGCTGGAGGGGCATGAGCCGGATGCGCGGCATTGCCGGGGGTGTGGGGAGGGGTTGCCTGAGGTATTCAATCAATGAATTCGCGCGTGGGACACATGTGGGGACGGGCCATGTCCGCCTGCTCTTCGCTCTGGGGTCATGAACGCCTGATGCGCGTCTTCGGCTGCCTCTAAATGTCGGGCACGTATCGGCATCGCATTGCCCCGCCTTCGGATGCTTGTGCCGCGCTGCGCGCGGTTGACGCGCATGGCGCGTCACTACGAATTGCTACGTGCGCAGGACGATTGCGCTGTACGCCGGGCGCGCGCCCGGCGGGGCTTCGGTTGGCATTTGCGTCATCTGCAAAAGCGGAATCACACCGCGCTCGGCGTAGGAATCTTTGCAATCACGTATTCCAGAACGCCCATTCTGCGTACCAAGTCTCATAAATCCCGGGCTGAAAACGTCATCCCGCCGGTGAAGCCGCATGGCAGCGAAAACACGTCGGAAATGGCTCTATCCATTCGAAGGCGATGGGCGCATTGTCCGCCCCGGGTGTAGCAACCCTTTAGTCGGCTGTATTGTTTGTACGTCCCATGGTCGGGAGGGTGGTTAATACAACACCCTCGCGAGGGGGAAATACGCCACACCGTTGACCGACTGGCGGTTGCTAACCTCCCGACCCCCTCGCCTCCCGGCGAGGGGTATTCCCCGATGCTGCAGACTTAGCATGAGTAAGCGCAAGGCCAACAGGCCGCACCGTAGTGCCCACACCTCTGCAGTCCAACCGCTGTATCAACGCTGCCAGTGCTGCAACAGTGTGCTGCAGCCGCCGGTACTCAACCACCACCCGGTTCCTTTCATCATCCTGCATGGCACGTGGCTGCGTGACATGGGCATGGACGTGGGCGATCGCCTGATCGTCGAGGCCGGTCGCGGCGTTCTCACCGTTGCCCTGGTGGGCCCGCGTGATCGTGTGGATGCGGTCATGCCGCATGGACCGGACGGCGTGATTCACCAGATGCATTTTACCGAGGTGCATGCAGACCCGATCCGGCAGATGCCGGCGGCAGCATAAGGCCCCGCGTCCGACCGGCCGGCGGACGCGTTTCAGACGCGATGGATCTGACGCGCATGGCGCGTCATTACGGGGATCCCGCGTAGGGACACGCCATGCGTGTCCGCTCTTCGTTCCGGAGTCATGAACGCCTGACAGGCGGCTTCGGCCGCGTCTAAACGTCGGCCACATCCAGGCACCGTATTGCCCCGCCTTCGGATGCTTGTGCCGCGCTGCGCGCGGTTGACGCGCATGGCGCGTCACTACGAATTTCTACGTGCGCAGGACGATTGCGCTGTAAAGCGCGGCGGTCGCTATTCCGCCGCGCCTTGAACCGCTTTTTACATCCGGTTGCTGCGCTGGACCAGATCGTTGTATTTGGCCAACAGCTTGGTCGACGAACCGCTGGGGGCCAGCGTCGGGTCGTTCATCCACTGGATTTCCAGCTTGCTGTACGGCTTCTTGTCGCGCACGCGGGCTACGCGCTCCTTGCTCTCGCGACGGAAGGCCTCGGCCGACATCTCGAAGGTGCTCCACTTGGTGTCGTTCTGCGCCGGCTTGACCTTGGCGTGCGCCTCGTCAGACAACGCATTGAATGCCGCCACGCGCTTCTCGCCTTCGGCTACGTCAAAGCCGTCCTCGCCCATGAAGTCGACCAGACTCTTGGCTTCCAGCATCAGCGACAAACGGTAGAACTCCATGGTGCGGCCTTCGGCCTTCTCCAGCGCAGCCAGCTGCTCACGCTGGGCCTGGTCGTTCTGCTTTTCCAGCTCGTCGCTGAAGGTCTCGCTGGCGTCGACAAACCCGCCCCACGCCGCCATGAACGGCGCATGCAGCTGCTTGCCCTTGGCGAAGTTGTCGTCTTCGTAGTCTTCGCGGGTGTAGTAGTCGCTGGCTTCCTTGGCCAGCGGCTCCAGTGCGTGCAGCTGCGCCAGGTAGTTCTTGGCGGCGGCATCCAGCGCCGGCAGCTTCGGCTCTGCGGCCAGCGCGCGGGTCACCGTCTCGTCGCACTTCTTCAGGCCGTAGCCATCCACCGTCCGGGGGCCGATAGGACGCGATTCCTTTCCGGTCGGGCCTGCTTCCGGGTCCTTGATCCAGCTGAGGTAGTTGTCGATGCCACGGTGCTGGTCGGCATCAATGGCGTTGTAGCAGTCAATGTAGTCATTGAGCTTGACGGTCAGCGCTTCCTGCGCGTCCAGCTGCTCGCTGGCGGCCGCCGCCTCGGCCTTGGCCGGATCGGCCGACTTGTTACCGCAGGCGCTCAGCGCCAAGGCGATCGAAACGGCCATCGTGGCCGTGCGTACTGCGTGCTTCATCCAACCTCTCCGTGTTGAAAACGTTTCCAAAGAGGGGATTCTAGCAGGCGGAGGCCCAGGGATCAGCGGTTTCGTCGGATTGCACGACGCCCGATTGCCACGATGGCGTGATGCGACGTAGAGCCACGCCCTGCGCGGCTGGGAGCTCAGAGCCCGTAGAGAAAATCGCAGAACTCCTTCCAAAGCCGGGTCGCTCTTCCTCCCACGCCTCGGCCAAACAATGCTGCGAGCGTCGCCATCAAGGCACCCAGCAACAACGCCCCGCCGGCCAACAAACCGATCCACCCCGGCAGGTAGAGGCAACTCCACACGCCCAGCGCGATCAGCATCGTGACCAGCAGCGCAGTGCGGATGGGCCCCATGGCTCAATCCAGAAACAGATCCGGCAGCAGCGGCCGCGAAGGATCCACCGCATAGCCGCTGAGGTCGGTGACGCCCGCCTCAGCCAGCACTTCATCATCTAGCAGGAAGTTGCCGTGGAAGCCAGCTGCTTCGCGGGTCAGCACCGCATACGCAGCATCCGCCATGATCTGCGGCGTACGGCAGCCGGCAGCGTCCACGCCCGGAATCATGTTGATCGCATCGGTGGCGATCACCGTGCGAGGCCACAGGGCATTCACCGCCACACCCTGCGGGCCGAACTCAGCGGCCAGGCCCAGGGTGACGAAGCTCATGCCCATCTTGGCCAAGGTGTAGCCAGTGTGCGGGCCCCACCATTTCGGATTGAGGCTGGGCGGCGGGGCCAGGGTCAGGATATGTGGGTTGGCGGCCTGCAGCAGGTGCGGCAGGCAGGCCTGCGCGCAAAGGAAGCTGCCGCGTGAATTCACCTGCTGCATCAGGTCGAAGCGCTTCATCGGCGTATCGAGGGTGCCGCGCAGCCAGATGGCGCTAGCGTTGTTGACCAGGATGTCGATGCCACCGAAGGTGTCCACGGTGGCGGCAACTGCCGCGTGCACCTGGTCTTCTTCGCGGATATCGCACTTCAGGGCCAGGCCCTGGCCGCCGACGGCGTTCACGGCTTCGGCGGCGCTGTGAATGGTGCCGGGGAGCTTGGGGTTCGGAACTGACGATTTGGCCGCGATGGCGACGTTGGCCCCTTCGCGCGCAGCGCGCAGGGCAATAGCCAGACCGATGCCACGCGAGGCACCGGTGATGAACAGGGTTTTACCTTGCAGGGTCGTCATATCAGGGGCCGAAGAGCGAATGTAGAACTGGATTATGCGCGCTACGTGCGTGAATTCGACAGATCCTGATGCTGCGCTCCTTGCCGAATAAACACCACATTCACGACGTCTCCGAGGTCATGCTCGGTGGAATGAAGCGACGCGACACCCGGAGCCCTGCGCTACAGTGCACTTATCATGTAACACACATAGGAGCAGCGTCATGATGCGCGAGTTCGTGCAACAACAGAAGGAGGCCGCCAAGCATGACGCCGGGTTCCGCCGGCAAGTGAAGATCGGCCTGGATTCGGCCAACACCGGCAATCTGATCCCAGCGGCCGAAGTCAAAACTAGGTTCGCAGCCAAACGGGCAGCAACACGCCGCCGGCTTGAAGCTTCCGAATGAGGCAGCTGTTCTGGACGCCAGAGGCGATACAGGACCGCGACGAATTCATGCCTTCATCGGGGCCAACAAGCCGGCTGCCGCGTTGGCGCAGAGCATTCTAGAATCCGGCAAGAACTCGACCTCAAACTCACTCGGACCACGCTCTGCACTTATTGCGCAAAGCAACTGCCCCCGATAAGAAATTTCAATCGCGAGATGCTCAAAACCGGATCTCGACACGAAATCAAATGAGAAGTCACCCATGGCTTATGCAAGACATTTAACGCGACATCGACTCAGTCCTCAGGCGGCTCTCGATAACAGAGCGCACGTACACTGAGCGCATGCTAGTGGACTTCGAGCATCTGGAAAGAAGCAGCATAGCCTCCGGCCTCATCTCCTTACCATTCGTAGCCAGGAATACGAAGAAGGCTGGCTCCAGATATCCGGGGTTCTGAATCATGAACTGCTTGCACTCTTCAATACTTAGTTCCACACCAAGGTCAGCCCATTCAATGTAACGCTTCCAGAATGCGGGTGCCCCCCATTCTTGGCACCGCTGATCGACCAAAATCAGCAGATCTGAGAGTTGATCTGCGCATGCGTCAACCACGTCATCATCGAGCTCCAGCGCTGCTACTCGCCCTGGGTCCACTGCCTGCCAACAAAAAACCATGAAATCCGCAAAGAGTTCCTCTCCAAGGCCCTCTGAGCTCAGTCGTTGATAGGCAGCAAGACCCTGCGCCACATCGGTTGGCTCTATGAAATCATGCATCAGCGAGCCTTCCCCGCAACATTGACTCCGGCGTTCACTATCTCTCCATTTCTGACTTGGACCCAAACCTGAGAACCGTTTCGCATTGTTTGAGTATACGTGCTGACGCCAGCTGCCTCTGCATGACGGGTCATCAATTTTGCTGCGACCGCATCCACACGGATGTTGGCAGGGTTGGAGCCCACACGCTGGAACAAGCCAACGAACCTCATCTTTGATGCAAGGGATGCGGGATTGACGTGCCCGGAAGCGTTTCTGAATACGTGTTCAGCGCGCACCGCGAAGTTGAATCGGGCGAGCATTGGTATGGCAACGGGAGCGGCAGCTAAACCAGCTCCACCACGGGAATACATCGCGGGGATTGCGACATCATGGAACAGCGCACCAAAGTCAAATATGTTTCCATTCTTTGTCAAGTCGCCCGACAGGCCCAAACGAGACTTGATCTCCAACCAGTTTGAGTTTGAATCACCACCGGAAACCACCGATGTAGAAGCGCCGGGAGCAGATGCCTTAGCGAGCCGACGCCATACGCTCCCGGCTAACAAGGAACGGGACCATGTGTTCCCATCCGAGCACGACGCCGCCGCACGCCGCACCTCAGGGCTTCGGCCCCTGCCCTTCGTTGTCTTCCCAGTGCAGGATCTTGCGGGTGACGAAGCGGTAAACCGGTTTGCCGGTGCGGAACCACAGGTCGCGCACCCACGAATGGCGTTTCAGCAACCGCTTCTCCACGGGCGTCAGGTACTCGCGGCAGTACATGCGCTTGTGCTTGAGCAGGTGGCGCAGGTCTTCGCGGGCGAGCAGGCGCATCCAGCGCGAGCGCGGATTGCCGATCACCGCCAGCTGGAAGTCAATCAGCGCCGGGCCGCCATCCTCGCGCACCAGCCAGTTGGCTTCCTTGGCCAGGTCGTTGTGGGCGATGCCGTGGCGGTGCACCTGCTGCAGCAACCGGCGGGCGGCGCGGAAGTAAGCCAAATCGCCGCGCGGGGGGCGCTGGTACATGGCGTCGCCTTCCATGAAGCTGCGGTCCAGCCAGTGGCCGTCCCAGGCCAGCAGCCGCGGGGTGTCCGGCATGCCGTCCAGGTGCGCCAGCGCGCGGGCTTCCCGGCGGGCCAGCCACCATGCGGGCAGGCGCAGCCACCAGGGGGTGGCCCCGAGGTCGCGGCGCACGAAGCGCTGGCCGTCCTGCTCGATCAGCAGGATGCGGCCAAAGCTGTCGGCTTTGAGGGCGTGCGGGGCGGTGTTCGGCGTTGACGTCATGCCGCCATTCTAGGCGGTTCACGTTCATTGCCGGCAGATGACGTCGTTTCGGAACACAGCGGTGGCAGCCAGTCAGCGTTGCCCCCCTATAATCCGGCGATGGACTCTTCATGGATCGATGCCACGCTTGCGTGGATCGCAGCTCACCCCGTGCTTGCCGGTGCGGTCGTCTTCCTCATCGCCTTCTGCGATGCGGTCATCATTCTGGGCGCGATCGTGCCGGCACTGCCGCTGCTGTTCGCGGTGGGCGTGCTGATCGGCCTGGGTCAGATCTCGGGCCCGTATGCGGTGGCCTGCACCGCGCTGGGTGCGCTGGCCGGCGATGCACTCAGCTACTGGGTCGGCCGCCGCTGGGGCGACCGGCTGCGCGGCATCTGGCCGTTCAGCCGCTATCCGCAGCTGCTGGACCGCGGCGAGATCATGTTCCGCCGCAATGCGTTCAAGAGCATTCTGGTGGCCCGCTATGTGGGGGCCATCCGCCCGTTCGTGCCGGCCATCGCCGGCATGATGAAGATGCCGGTGCCGCGCTACCTGCAGGCCAGCAGCATCGCTGCAATCAGCTGGTCGCTGCTGTTCCTGGCTCCGGGCTGGGTGCTGGGCGAAGCCTATGACGCGGTGGCGGCAGTGGCCGGTCGGCTGGTGATGGTGTTGGCGCTGGTCGGCGTGGTGCTGGGCGTGGTCTGGGCGATCGTGCTGTACGGCTACCGCTGGTCGGCGGCGCGCATGGATTCGTGGCTGGCCGGGTTGCTGCGCTGGTACCAGCGCCACCCCACCCTGGGCCGCTATTCGGTGGCCGTGTTCGACCCGAGCCGGCGCGAATCGGTGCCACTGGCGATGCTGGCGCTGATGCTGCTGTTGCTGGGCTGGTGCTGGTTCGCACTGTTGATGGCGGTGGTCGCGCATGGCGAACCGCTGGCATTGGACCTGGCGGTGCACGAAGCGATGTTGGCGCTGCGCAATCCGCTGGCCGACTACCCGATGGCAGCGCTGGCCTCGCTGGGCGCGTGGCAGGTGCTGATGCCGGCCACGGCCGCCGGCATGGCCTATCTGATCTGGCGGCGGCGCTGGATGGCCGCCGGCCACTGGCTGGCGGCGCTGGCGTTCGGCTATGCGCTGACCGAACTGCTGGGCACCACCGTCGACGTGGTACGCCCGCCGAATGCCAGCAGCGGCTTCGGCTTCCCCTCGGTGTCGGTGACCATGGCCACCATCACCTTCGGCTTCTTCGCGGTGTTGATCGGGCGTGAACTACCGGGCCGCACGCGGGTGTGGCCGTATCTGCTGTCGGGCGTCATCGTCAGCCTGATCGGCTTTGCCCGCATCTACCTGGGCGCGCACTGGCTCAGCGACGTCATCGGCGGCATGCTGTTCGGCATCTTCTGGCTGCTGGTGCTGGGCATCGCCTATCGCCGCCGCTTCAACCGCTCGTTCTGGGTCAAGCCGGTGTCGTGGCTGTTCTACGGCACCTTCGCGGCGGCGGCGCTGTGGTACGGGCCGCGCAACATTCCGGTGAAGCTGGAGCGCTTCGAACCAGCGCAGCCGGCCCCGGTCACCCTGACCGCGCAGGCGTGGTGGGACGGCAGCTGGCGCGACCAGCCGGCACGCCGCAATGAATTCGACGACGACCAGCGCTGGCCGCTGGACGTGCAGGTGGCCGGCCCGTTGGCCCCGCTGCGCGAGCGCCTGGAGGCGCAGGGATGGCATGTGCAGGCGCAGGCGGGCTGGGAACAGGCCCTGTTGATGCTGGATAAATCCGCCGCGCCGGAAGAAGTGCCGGTGCTGCCGGCCACGCTGGACACCAAGGTGGAATCGCTGCTGATGATCCGCGCCGGCAATGCGCCCGAGGAAATCTACGCACTGCGGTTGTGGCCGGCGCAGGCGGTGTTGATGCCGGGGCAGCAGCCGCTGTGGCTGGGAAGTGCGCAGACGCTGCGCTACGAACAGCACTTCAGCCTGGTCGGCATGTGGCACCCGATGCGCGGTATTGATCCGTCGTTGAATGCGGTGCGTGAGGCGGTGGACGGATTGCCGCATGCGGTTGAACAGCATCCGGAATCGAAGACGCCAGTGTTGCGCGTGCGAACCGATTGATACGTTGGACACGCATGGCGTGTCCCTACAGGGTCCGTAGTGACGCGCCATGCGCGTCAACCACGCGGACCGGGACGGGCAATCAGGGAATCCACCCCAGCAGATCATCCAGCCGCTGATGCGGATCATCGCGCTGCAACAACTGCAGCCGCTGCGATTCCTCCAGCGGCATCAGCTCGGCCAGCTTCCAGCCGACCCAGGCGGCCTGGTCCAGCAGCATCGGCACTTTGGGCGCATACGGATTGCCGGCCTGCTCGATGATGTGTTCCAGTACGGTGGACAGCAACGCATGCTCGGGGCGCAGTTCGTCGTCGCTGTCCGGTTCGGCCCACTGCACGTCCGCTACGATCAATCCGTTGTCGCGCACCCGCACCTGCTCGACATGGAAGCGCCGGTGGCCACGCAGGGTCAGCACCAGAACCCCATCCGGACCGACGTCGAAGTCAGTGATGCGTGCCTCAACCCCATGCGCGGCCGGGGTCGCCGGCGTACCGACCTCCTCACCCTTGAGGATCAGACAGATCCCGAAGCCGGTTTCGTTGCGACTGCACTCGCGCACCATGTCCAGATATCGTCGTTCGAATACCCGCAGGGTCAGCGACGCGTTCGGTAACAGCACCGAATGCAGCGGAAACAACGGCAGCGAGGTGGTCTCGTTCATCCCGCTCAGCCCTGCTGCAACTGGGCCAGGAAGCGGCGGGGTGCGCCGTCGAAGCCACCGTTGGACATGAACACCACATGGTCACCCGGCCGGGCGATGTTGCCCAGCTGTGCCAGCAACGCATCGGTATCGGGCACGGCATGGGCGTCACCCTGCACCGCGTCAATGACCTTGGCCGCATCCCACGCCAGTTCGGGCCGGTGCAGGAACACCACCGCATCGGCCCCGTCCAGCGATGGTGCCAGCGCGTCGGCATGTGCGCCAAGGCGCATGGAATTGCTGCGCGGTTCCATCGCCACCACGATGCGGGCCGCACCGACCTTGGCGCGCAATCCTTCCAGCGTGGTGCGGATGGCGGTGGGGTGATGGGCGAAGTCGTCGTAGATGGTGATGCCGCCGGCGTTGCCGATCACTTCCAGCCGGCGCTTCACGCTGCGGAACTGCGCCAGCGCCGGAATCACGGTGATCGGGTCCACGCCCACCGCATGTGCCGCGGCCAGGGCCGCCAAGCCGTTGAGCACGTTGTGGCGGCCCAGCAGCGGCCAGTTCACCTGGCCCACGGCCACACCACGGTGGTGGACGATGAAGGCGCTGCCGTCGGCATGCACCAGTTCGGCATGCCACTCCAGCGCGGGGTTGAAACCAAAGCGCTCGACCGGGGTCCAGCAGCCCATCGCCAGCACCTCGGCGAGGTAGGCGTCTTCACCGTTGACGATCAGGCGACCGCGTGCCGGCACGGTGCGTACCAGGTGATGGAACTGGCGCTGGATCGCGGCGACGTCCGGGAAGATGTCGGCGTGGTCGTATTCCAGGTTGTTCAGGATGGCGACCAGCGGCCGGTAATGCACGAACTTGCTGCGCTTGTCGAAGAAGGCGGTGTCGTACTCGTCGGCTTCGACCACGAACTCCCGCCCCTGCCCGGCCCGGGCAGACACGCCGAAGTCCTCGGCTACGCCGCCAATCAGGAAGCCCGGTTCGCGGCCGGCGGCCTGCAGCAGCCAGGTCAGGATGGTGGTGGTGGTGGTTTTGCCATGGGTGCCGGCCACGGCCAGGGTGTCGCGGCCCGGCAGCACCTGCTCGGCCAGCCACTGCGCCCCGGAAATGTAGCGCTGGCCGGCGTCCAGCACCGCTTCCACGGCCGGGTTGCCACGCGAGAGCGCATTGCCGATCACCACCTCGTCGCAATCAGCGCCAACACTGTCGGCGCGGTAGCCGGGGTCGAGGGTGATGCCCAGCTGCTCCAGCTGGGTGGACATCGGCGGGTAGATCGCCTGGTCGCTGCCACGGACCGTATGGCCCAGTTCCCGCGCCAGCGCGGCCACGCCGCCCATGAAGGTGCCGGCAATTCCAAGGATATGAATCGTGCTCATCAGCCGATTGTCGCCGATCAGCACGCACGATGGGGACCATGGAGGCACCCCACCGCAATGTGTCTGGAGGCGGGAGCCCCCTGAGTCAGGGGGCGGCCGCGAAGCGGCGGGGGTGTGGGTGATGGTAAGCGGGGCCCGCGGTTTGCGCAGCCAACCGTGGGGCGGCAGCGCGCATGCGATGACGCTGCTGTCAGGGAATCCCCTATACCGCCGTACTGTGAAGACGGACACAATTCACGTCGCCAGCCGCAATACCCCCATCGGTCCTACTCCCCAAGAGGCCAATCCCCAGGGGGGCTCATGTTGTGGGGCCCTGAGCAAGCCCGCTCGCTGGTTCTACACCGCACGCCCGGCCCTTCCCCGGGCTGGGCGTGCAGGTGTAGGACGTTGGCGCTGCCATGGCAGCGCCCCGTCGCCTCAAGCCTTGATGGCCTTGTGAATGCGCGCTTCCACTTCGTCCAGCTCACCCACGCCGTCCACACGCTCCAGCGTGCCGCGACCGGCGTAGAAGTCCACCACCGGGGCGGTCTGCTCGTTATAGACGTTCAAGCGGTTGCGCACCGATTCCGGGTTGTCATCGGCGCGACCCTGTTCGGCGGCGCGGCCCGCGATCCGCTGCACCAGCAGGTCGGTGGCCACATCCAGCTGCACCACGGCATCCAACGGCTGGCCGATCTTGGCCAGCAGGGCGTCCAGCGCGTTGGCCTGGGCCACGTTGCGCGGGTAACCGTCGAGAATGAAGCCCTTGGCCACGTCGGCCTGGGACAGGCGCGATTCCAGCATGCCCAGGAGAATCTCGTCCGACACGAGATTACCCGCGTCCATGACGGCCTTGGCCTGCTTGCCCAGTTCGGAACCTGCCGAAATTTCCGCACGCAGCATGTCGCCGGTGGAAATATGGGCCAGGCCCAACTTCTCTTTCAGGCGCGTCGCCTGTGTCCCCTTGCCCGAACCGGGCGGTCCCAACAGAACCAATCGCATCAACCTGACTCCAACTTGGTAAAAAGGGATGGGCACGCGCGGCATGGGAAAGCCCACGTTCACGCTGCACCGCAATACACGCACTTTACCTCATCCGGGTAATGTCCCTGCAATGTCCTCCTCCCCCGACCAAGGTCGCACCATGTCCAAAGGCACCCTGCTGTACGCCCAGTCAGGCGG
The DNA here is from genome assembly GCA_050983615.1 of Stenotrophomonas maltophilia. Classification (GTDB taxonomy): domain Bacteria; phylum Pseudomonadota; class Gammaproteobacteria; order Xanthomonadales; family Xanthomonadaceae; genus Stenotrophomonas; species Stenotrophomonas maltophilia_AZ. The sequence continues at coordinate 3,534,438 of CP158958.1, forward strand.
CGTCACCGCCGTCATCAACGCCACTGCCTCGGCGGTGATCAGCACCGCCAGAGCCAAGGGAATCAAGGTCTTGGCCGCGCGCAACGGCATTCTGGGCGCGTTGCGTGAAGAGCTGATCGACACCTCGAAGGAATCAGCGGCGGCGATCGCCGCGCTGGCGCATACCCCGGGCGGGGCCTTCGGCTCCTGCCGCTACAAACTGAAGTCGCTGGAGGCCGACCGTGCCCGATATGTGCGTCTGCTGGCGGTGTTGAAGGCACATGACGTGCGCTGGTTCCTTTACAACGGCGGCAATGATTCGGCTGACACCGCATGGAAGGTGTCGCAGCTGGCCAAAGCGTTCAACTACGATCTGACCTGCATCGGCGTACCCAAGACCATCGACAACGACCTGGCGGTGACCGACACCTGCCCGGGCTTCGGTTCGGCCGCCAAGTACACCGCCGTTTCCGTGCGCGAGGCGGCACTGGACGTGGCGGCCATGGCGGAAACCTCGACCAAGGTGTTCGTTTACGAAGCGATGGGCCGGCACGCGGGCTGGCTGGCCGCGGCCGCCGGGCTGGCTGGCGAAGGTCCTGATGACGCCCCGCACATCATCCTGCTGCCCGAGCGCGCCTATGACGAGGCCACGTTCCTGGCCAAGGTGAAGCAGGTGGTGGAGCGCGTGGGCCATTGCGTGGTGGTGGCCTCGGAAGGCATCCAGACCGCCGATGGCACGTTTGTGGCCGATGCGGGCGGCGGCAAGGACGCATTCGGGCATTCGCAGCTGGGCGGCGTGGCCTCGCTGCTGGCCGGGCGGGTGAAAGATGCGCTGGGCTACAAGGTGCACTGGACGCTGCCGGATTACCTGCAGCGCTCGGCGCGGCACATTGCGTCGAAGACCGACTGGGAGCAGGCCCAGGCAGTGGGCAAGGCGGCCGTGCAATACGCTTTGAAGGGCCAGAACGCGGTGATGCCGGTGATCGTGCGCAGCAGCGACAAGCCCTATCGCTGGAAGATCGAGCCGGCACCGCTGCACAAGGTGGCCAACCACGAGAAGAAGATGCCGGCCGGGTTCATTCGTCGCGATGGGTTTGGGATCACCGAGAAGGCGCGCGCGTATCTTTCCCCGTTGATCAAGGGTGAGGCACCGTTGCCGTATGGGGCGGATGGCTTGCCGAAGTATGTGACGCTGAAGAACGTGGCAGTGAAAAAGAAACTGCCGGCGTTCGAGGCGTAACGGACGTCGTGGCATCCCGTGGACACGCATGGCGTGTCCCTACAGCCGCCTTGCGAACAGCGTCATCGTCCCGCGCACGGGTTACCGGCATGCCTTGCCCTGCAACTCCGCCTTTGCCGCAAACATCGGCACCTGCGCGGTCTTGCCCGCGGCCGCCTGCTTCTTCGCGTCCTCAAGGTAGATGCGTGACTGGCCCTGCCCGTCCAGTTCGGGCTTCTTGTCCACCGGCAGCCGCCAGACGCTGACCACCGCCTGCTGCGTCGGGCAACCGGCGCTGGGCACGCGGATCACGTCGTTGAGCTTCCAGCCTTTGGTCGCGCTGGGTTGCGCCTTGTCAAAGTCGACGAAGCGCGAGCGCGGCTGGCATTGCTCGCTGGTACGTACCACGTTGAAGCGATACGGCTGCGCGGCATCGCCGGTGAAGGTGCCCTGCAGGCGCGCGCAGGCCTCGGGAATCTGGCGCAGGGTGTGGGTGGCACCGTTGGCCTGCGGGCTGCCGGTGGGGCGGTTGATTTCCGGCGTTTCCGCAGCAGTGGCGGCGAATGCCGGCAGCAGCGCGAGCAGAAGAAGATGGCGTGGGGACATGGACGAGTCTCCGTGTGGGGTGCTGGGAGGCTGGCATTGGGTGGATGAACGCCGCGTGGTAGTGCCGGCCGCTGGCCGGCAACCAAGCTCGTCCTTCTGGGTTCATGAGGTTGCCGGCCAGCGGCCGGCACTACATACTGCCGGCGCACCAGGATTGCTGAACAAAGCCACACGCAGGAGGGCCGGGCACGGTCTGATCGGGTTGGTCCATCGTTGCAGCCCGTTGTGCCCTTTACGTGGTGAGGTTCGTCCATCCGCTGGATGCCAATCCATCACCCGGGAGGGGACATGCTGGAACGTTATGGGCTTTCTCTGGCGCTGCTCTGCGCCATTCTCGCGATTCTCTTCGGCATCATTTCAGCGCGCTGGATCCTGCGGCAACCCGCCGGCAATGCCCGCATGCAGGAAATCGCCGCCGCCATCCAGGAAGGCGCGCGCGCCTACCTCAACCGTCAATACCTCACCATCGGCATCGCCGGCGCAGTGCTGTTCGTGCTGGTCGGTGCCTTCCTCAACTGGTATACCGCGATCGGCTTTGCGATTGGCGCGGTGCTGTCCGGTGCGGCCGGCTACATCGGCATGAACGTGTCGGTGCGCGCCAATGTGCGCACCGCCGAGGCGGCCCGCAACGGCCTCAGCGCGGCGATGGACGTGGCGTTCCGCGGCGGTGCGATCACCGGCATGCTGGTGGTCGGGCTGGGCCTGTTGGGCGTGGCCGGCTACTACGCGCTGCTGCTGCGGCTCGGGCTGGCCCAGGACCAGGCACTACACGCGCTGGTGGGATTGGCCTTCGGCTCCTCGCTGATCTCGATCTTCGCCCGTCTGGGCGGCGGCATCTTCACCAAGGGAGCCGACGTCGGTGCGGACCTGGTCGGCAAGGTCGAAGCCGGCATTCCCGAGGACGACCCGCGCAATCCGGCGGTGATCGCCGATAACGTCGGCGACAACGTGGGCGACTGCGCCGGCATGGCCGCCGACCTGTTTGAAACCTACGCGGTCACCGTCATCGCCACCATGCTGCTGGGCAGCCTGATGCTGGCCGAAGCCGGACGTAATGCGATTCTCTACCCGTTGGTGCTGGGCGGGGTGTCGATCATCGCCTCGATCATCGGCGCGCTGTTCGTCAAAGTGAAGCCGGGCGGCTCGATCATGGGGGCGCTGTACAAGGGCGTGATCGTGTCCGGCGTGCTGGCCGCAATTGCGTTCTACCCGATCACCCGGCAGCTGATGCCGGACAACGCACACGGCTCGTTCAACCTGTACCTCTGCGCGCTGATCGGCCTGATCCTGACCGGCTTGATCGTATGGATCACGGAGTACTACACCGGCACCCAGTACAAGCCGGTGCAGCACGTGGCACAGGCGTCGACCACCGGACACGGCACCAACATCATTGCCGGGCTGGGCGTGTCGATGAAATCCACGGCGCTGCCCGTGATCGCGGTATGTGTGGCGATCTGGCTGGCGCATCTGCACGGCGGTCTGTACGGCATTGCGATCGCCGCCACGTCGATGCTGTCGATGGCCGGCATGATCGTGGCACTGGACGCGTATGGCCCGATCACCGACAACGCGGGCGGCATTGCCGAGATGGCGGAACTACCGTCGGAAATCCGCGACATCACAGACCCGCTGGACGCGGTGGGCAACACCACCAAGGCGGTGACCAAGGGCTATGCGATCGGTTCGGCGGCACTGGCGGCACTGGTACTGTTTGCCGACTACACGCACAACCTGCAGGCGGCGAACCCGGGTGAGGTGTTCACCTTCGACCTGTCCGACCACACGGTGATCATCGGCCTGCTGATTGGTGGATTGATCCCCTACCTGTTCGGTGCGATGGCGATGGAGGCGGTCGGGCGTGCGGCCGGTGCGGTGGTGGAGGAAGTGCGCCGTCAGTTCCGCGAAATCGCCGGCATCATGGAAGGGACCGGCAAGCCGCAGTATGACCGTGCGGTGGACATGCTGACCCGCTCGGCGATCCGCGAGATGATCGTGCCCTCGCTGCTGCCGGTGGCGGTACCGGTGGTGGTGGGCCTGCTGCTGGGGCCACGCGCGCTGGGCGGGCTGCTGATCGGCACCATCGTGACCGGGCTGTTCGTCGCGATCTCGATGACCACCGGCGGCGGGGCCTGGGACAACGCCAAGAAGTACATCGAGGATGGGCACTTTGGCGGCAAGGGCAGCGAGGCGCACAAGGCGGCCGTGACCGGCGACACCGTTGGCGATCCCTACAAGGACACGGCCGGGCCGGCGATCAACCCGTTGATCAAGATCATCAATATCGTGGCGCTGTTGCTGGTGCCGTTGTTGTAACAGGAATGAACGAGGCATGGCGAGGACGCGCATGGCGCGTCCCTACGGGGACTATCCGAACTGTAGAGACGCGCCATGCGCGTCTTCGCCATGCACGATGTCACGGCATCGGGGTCGGGCGCGACAGGACGTAGATCGCGCTGGCCAGGAAGAACGCCCCTACCGCCAGCAACAGCGGCCACGACGGACGCGCGCCCCAACAGAACATCGCGAATCCGAACGCCATGCCACCGGCCGCAAATGCCTTGCCCTTGCGGCTCACTGCGCCCTGCTCACGCCAGGCGCGCAGTGCGGGGCCGTACGTCGGGTGCTGCAGCAGCTTGCGCTCGAACTTCGGCGAACTGCGCGCGAAGCAACCCACCGCCAGAATCAGGAAGATCGTGGTTGGCATCACCGGCAGCAGCGCGCCGATGACGCCCAACGCCACCATCACCCAGCCCAGTGCGAACCACAGCCAGCGCATCAGCAGTCCTTTCCGCTCAACGCCCGAACTCCTGTTCCACGTGCCCGTGCACGCTGCGGAAAGCGGCGTCGGCGGCATTGATCACCTGCTGCTCCTGATCGGCGCTTAACGACACGCTGTCCAGTGCGGCGGTAAAGCTGCGCCAGTGCCGCGCCGCGCCGTCCGGATGCGCGGCCAGATGGCGCGCGCCAAAGCCGGCATCCAGCCCCAGCTTGGCCGCCATCTTGTACAGCACGGTGCCGCCGAGGTTGGAACCCTCGGCCACGTACAGCCAGCCCAGCGCGGCGGCCAAGGGCAGATCGGCCGGCAACGGTGGCTGCAGCGACGCCGGCAGGGTCTGTTCCAGGTCCTGCAGGTCCTGGGCGACCTGGTTCAAGCGGCGACGTTCGGCCAGATCAGGCAGCAGCGCGTCCAGCGCCGCACTGCCGTACAGGGCGTCCACGTCACGGTGGAAACGATACTGCACGCGCAGGAAACGCGCGAAATGGTCGCGGCTGGCGAAGATGTCGCCGGCCATGATGCGCGCATCCAGCGCGCCGTGGCTGTCACGGGTGGCGGCCTTCAGGCGCTGGCTTCGGGTGGTGCTGGGGGCGTCGAAAGCAGGCATTCGTTTCAATTCTGAGTGGGCATTACCTGGGTAAGGACGCGCGGGGGGACACAGCCTCCAAGCCAATTGCAGCACGGCGGGCGGCTCCCCCATTCCGGCGATGCCATCCTCACCTGCCGTTGTCGATAATGCCAGCCTGACCGCCGCACGAGGACACCCTGATGGACACGACTGAAACCCGCATGACCACTCTGTTCGAGCAGTTGGGGCTGGATGCAAGCAGGAACGGCATTGCCGCGTTCATTCTCAAGCACCAGCTGCCGGCGGAGGTGACCGTGGCCGAGGCACCGTTCTGGAACGACGGCCAGCGTCAGTTCCTGTCCGAGCAGCTGAAGTCTGATGCGGACTGGGCGATCATTGTGGATGAGCTCAACGAGGCGCTGCACGCGGACGCGACGGCGCGGTGACGGGTGCGATCTGCCGTTGACGCGCCGCGGTACCCGCCATTCGGCATTGACGCGCCGGAATGCATGCGATCGGGCGTTGACGCGACGGGGGGGGCGTGCAATCCGTAGAGCCGGGCTTGCCCGGCTGAAACAGATGCATCACCTGCCCAGCCGGGCAAGCCCGGCTCTACGAAAGGCATCCGCGTAGTGACGGGCCATGCCCGTCATCAAGAACCTGGGCGACGCACCGCACGCACCTTGCCGCTGCGCCCACCGCCGGCGTAGAACAGCTGTGCGCCGTCTGACTCCAGCCCGCTGACATGCATGCCGTCAGGCATCATCAGCCGCTCCAGCACGGTGCCGCTGGCCGGGTCGATCCGGCGGATGTCGCTGCGCTCGCCGTCATCGGTTCCATGCCAGAGTTGACCGTCCACCCAGGTAACACCGGTGACGAAACGATCCGACTCGATAGTGCGCAGCACCTCGCCGGTGGCGGGGTCGACCTGATGGATGCGACGCTCGCGGTACTGCCCCACCCAGAGATATCCCTCGGCCCAGGCCATGCCCGAATCGGTGCCCCTGCCGGGGGCCGGAATCGAGGCCAGCACCTTTCCGCTGTCCGGGTCGATCTTGTCGATGCGGGCCTCGGCGATCTGGTAGAGGTGGGTGCCGTCAAAGGCGGTGCCGGCGTCGCAGGGCACCAGCAGCGAGCGAACCGGGGTACCACTTGCCGGGTCGAAGGCCACCAGCGCCGGGCCGGTGGCGGCCCACACCTGTCGACCGTCGAAGCTCACGCCATGAATGGCGTCGGCACCGTCGAAGGGGCCGTACTGACGAAGCACTTCAGCGTCATGCACAGCGGGCGCGGATGGAGTGGCACGGTTCATGGCATTGCTCCTGGTCCCTCGGAATGGGGGCCTGCTGCAGACACTAGTCCCCTGGCAGCAGCCTGGGGAGTAACAAGATCGTCGTGAATCCCGTCAGCGGCATCGCCCGCCAGCGCTGCGTGCGCCCCTGCCCGGTGGCGCGCACCCGCCCGTGCGCCTGCAGGTCGGCCAGCGCCCGCTGCACGCCGCGCTGGCTGATGCCCAGCGCCAATGCCAGCGCCGAGCTGGACCAGGCTGCGCCGTCTGCCAGCAATGCCGCCACCGAAGCGGGCGCATCGTCAAAGGGAGGATCGAGCACCGCCACGCGCAGGCCGTCGTCCACTTCCAGCCGGTAACCGCCGTCCGTGCTGACCACGGCCGCACCCTCGGGCAACAGCTTGCGCAGCCTGCCGATCTCGACCCGCAGGCGAACCCGATGGGTGTCATCCCCGTGCCGGGTGCGGAACACCGACGCAACCAGCACGTCGCGGGAAACCGCCCCCGGCCATGCCGTGCCCAGCGCACGCAGCAGCGTAAACAGCAACGGACGGCGCGCCAGCGATAGCCAGCGCCCGGCGTGCCACACGCCACGACGGCAGCCATCCACCACACATTGCGGCCCGTCCAGCAGCGCGCGCACCTGCTGCAGATCCAGTGCCTGCCCGGCGTGCCGTGCGGCAGGCTGGCGCAGCTCTGCACACGCCTGCGACACCTCCGCCTGCAGGGCGGAAATGCCCGACTGCTGCGCGGCCAGCATGGCCTCCTGCAGCGCCTGCCCGGCCTGGGCAACCTCCAGGGCCCGCGCCGACAGCGTGGCCCGGGTCAGCGCCGCCATGGCGGCCAGCGCCGGCGGCAGCGGCTGGCCCTGCACATGCCTCAGCGCTGCCGCCGCATCCGCGCCGCGCCCCAGCAGCAGTGCACGGCGCGCCACGATCAGCCACGCCTGCAGGGAATTGGTGGTGTCGTGCGCGGCGTCCAGCCGGCGGGCAGCGGCCAGCAGAACAGCGGATGACCCAGTCAACTCGCGCAGCGCCAATCCGATCTCGGCGTCGGCGACCACGCAGCGGGCCCGGGCCACCCCCTCGCTGCGACCGAACGCCGTGTGTGCCTGCCGTAACAGCACGCGGGCGCGACCCAGCTCGCCCAGCTGGGCCATGGCGATACCGCGCAACGCCAGCGCGGGTGGGTCCGAACGCAGGGACACCTTGCCCAGCGCGGCCAGCACATCACCGGCCGCCAGGTTGCGCGCCGCAGCAGTCAACAGGGCATCCATGCCGACAGGCTAACCGGCCTGCCCCGGTTCTGCCGACCCGCGGCGGTCACCGGCACCGCCCAGGCATTCGGAAACCGCTTCGAACACGGACTGCGAGGCACCGGGCAACTGCTGGAAAATGGCCCGGGGGCCCTCCAGCGCGGCAAAGAACGCCGGTACCGTGGTGCCGGCCGGGATTGGCAGCGCACACAACCAGCGCGGCTGCTGCCCCCCCACTCGCCCACTGGCGGGGTCCACCTCCAGCTCGCTCGCGGCGAAGGCCCAGCGGCACTCGGTCACCATGCCACTGGCCGTCTCAACCGCACAGCGCATCTTCAGGGCCTGGTAGTCGGTGAACTCGCCTTCGCAGATGGTGTCCATGCAGACATCGTCGAAGCCCGCGCGCAGCCGCCGGCGAAGGTCGTGGAAGGCCGCGCCCTGGGCGTAGTAGCTGGGATAGTCGACCAGGTCGACAAAGGCAGGGCTGGGGGCTCCTTCCGCAGCACGGGCGTGGCCCGCCAGCAGCGCAGACAGCAGCAGGCCGGCAGCAACAGCCACCAGCGGTCGGTGGAATCGGGTCATGACAGGCTCCTTGGCCATACGGCGCATCAGTGCGCCAGCGCTCAGGGTGCGCGCCTGGGCAGCCCCGCCGCGATCAGAGCAAGACGAATTCGCGGCACGGGAAATGCCGGAGCGCCGGGTCGGCCAGGGCCTACCTGCACGGCGGCCGGCAAAGGCATAAAATGGGGGGTCTTACGCCAACATCCCCCTCTCGGAGCACACCATGGGTCTGGAACTCGTCTCGCCCGGCAAGAACCCGCCGGAAGAAATCAACGTCATCATCGAGATCCCGAAGGATTCCGAGCCGGTGAAGTACGAAGTGGACAAGGAAACCGGCGCGATCTTCGTCGACCGCATCCTTTCCACCCCGATGCGCTACCCCTGCAACTACGGCTACGTGCCGAGCACCCTGTGCGGCGACGGCGACCCGGCCGACGTGCTGGTGGTGCTGCCGCTGCCGCTGGTCCCGGGTTCGGTGGTGCGTTGCCGTCCGGTCGGCGTGCTGAAGATGAGCGACGAAGCCGGCAGTGACGAGAAGATCCTGGCCGTGCCGGTGGCGAAGATCTTCAGCGGTTATGCCCACGTGGAAGACATCGAGCAGGTGTCCAGCCACTGGCTGGAGCGCATCGGCCACTTCTTCGAGCACTACAAGGACCTGGAAAAGGGCAAGTGGGTCAAGCTGGACGGCTGGGGCGGCGCTGCCGAAGCCAAGCAGATCCTGATCGACGCCCACCAGCGTTACCTCGACGGCCAGGCCTGAGCCTGAACAGCCACGCTCCGGTTCCCGTCACCGGAGCGATGGCGATCACGTTTTCCGCATGCGGCACATCACTATTTGCGCCGAATTAGGTACATTGCGTCAGATACACCGTCCACGGTGCGTTTCACCGTGGTCAATCAGGGGATTGTGTCGTGCGTATTCTGCTTGTTGGGGACGAAGCCAGCCTGTCGGCTGAGCTGACCGAATTCATTGCCGATCTTGGGGAAGAATGGCAGCCGCTGACTGCGGCCGATGGCCAGTCAGCCATGAGCATCGTGGCCTCCACGCCGGTGGACGCCGTGATTGCCTGCCCGGCCCTGCCCGACCTCACCGCCACAACGCTGCTGGGCCAGATCCGCACCCTGCGGCCGGAAACCATCCGCATCGCACTGGTGGAAGCGGCCCAGGGCAACCGCCCGCCGCCAGCCCGCCTGATCGGCGTGGCGCACCGCTTCCTGCCGCTGCCGCTGGCCCCGGAAGTGCTGCTGGAAGCACTGACCAGCCTGGAAGAACTGCGTGAGCTGCTGGACAGCGAGCGCCTGCGCAGCGCCATTGGCCGGATCGAAAAGCTGCCGTCGCCGCCGCACCTGTACCTGAGCCTGACCCAGGCGCTGGAACACGACGACGACACCGATACCGCCGACGTCGCCAAGCTGGTGGCCGCCGACCCGGCCATTGCGGCCAAGGTGCTGCAGCTGTCGAACTCGGCGTTCTACAACAGCGGCCGCACGATTTCCGATCTGCGCAGCGCGGTGACCCGGCTTGGACTGGCCACGCTGCGTGACCTGGTGCTGGCCAGCGAAGTGTTCTCGGCCTCGCCGCTGTCGGTGGGCGAACGCAATTCGCTGCAGCAGCGCGCGCTGATGGCCTCGCGCCTGGCGGCCAAGCTGCTGCCCGAATCCAGTGCCGAACTGGGAGCCACCGCTGCGCTGCTGGCCGACATCGGCCTGCTGCTGCCCGGCGTGCGCAACGAGCGCACCGAGCCGGCCAGCGACGGCGACCTGCGTCCGGGGCATGCCGAGGCCGGTGCCTACCTGCTGGGCCTGTGGGGCCTGCCGATGCCGATCATCGAGGCGGTGGCCTTTCACCTGCAGCCGCAGCGTTCCAACACCCGCAGCTTCTGGGTGACCGGCGCGGTGCACGTGGCGCTGGCGCTGGTCAACGGCGACCCGGTTGACGAGGAATACCTGCAGCGCGCTGGCGTGCTGGGCAAGCTGCCGCAGTGGCGCGACCACGCCAACGGCCTGATGGGCCTGGTGGCGGCGGAAGCGTAATCGCAACGCGATTACGCGGGTAGGGACCGACCGTTGGTCGGTACACCGAAATGAAGAATGGCGTGCCGCAGGGCGCGCCTTTTTTTTTGTGGCATCCGCAAACAGCAGCCGGGCAAGCCCGGCTCTACGAAAAAAGGGCGGACCTTGCGGCCCGCCCTTCTCTTTCAACTTACCAGTGCTTCAAAGGATCAGAAGCGCTGGGTGTACTTCATGTACAGGAAGCGGCCGATATCGAAACCGCCGTAGTAGGCGAAGCTCGAGTTCTGCTGCGAGTACATCAGCGGACCCTTGTGGTCGAACACGTTGTTCGCGCCCAGGGCGATGGTGGCATCCCACGGAGCCTTCCAGCTGACCTGCAGGTCGTGGAAGGTGTTGGCACCGGTCTTGCGGAGCGGAGCCTTCTCACCGTACGCGTAGCGATCCGGATCGGTGCAGCCGATCGAGATGCAGTCTTCGTTCAGACCCGAGTAGTAACGGGCGGTGTAGTTGACCGAGAAGTCACCCAGTGCCCAGTTGACGTTGAAGTTCGAACGCACGCGGAACAGCGCATCCTGACCGACCATGCCCATCATGATGTTGTCGCCGGCAGAGTTCTGGTTCTGCTCGTCGTACTTGGACAGGTAGCTGGTCTGCCAGTCGATGTTGAACTGACCGATGGCCAGCTCCGGCAGACGGTACTTGATGCCCAGGTCGTAACCTTCGGTTTCCATCTTGCCGAGGTTGGCGGTGCCGTAGGTGATGGCGCTGATGTGGCCGTCGGCGGCACGGGTCACGCTGCTGCAACGGTCGGTGTTACCCAGCACGTAGCAATCACGCAGGATGCGATCGACGGAGTCGTCGATGATCATGTCGCTGATTTCGTAGCGGTACCAATCCAGCGAGACATCCAGACCCTGCACCCAACGCGGGCTCCAGACCAGACCGAAGGTCGTGCTCTTGGAGGTTTCCGGCGACAGGTTCGGGTTGGCACCCGAGACGAACTGGTCACCCGACTGGCACGGCAGCGTGGTGCAGACCGAACCGCCCTGACCCAGCTGGGTGTAGTTGGCCGGTGCACCGCCGTTGAGGCAGGCCGCATTGCCAGCAACGCTACCCGGTGCGGTGACGCCGCACGGATCGATGTAACGCTCGAAGCTGGAGCTCAGGCCGCCGTACAGGTCGGCGATGGTCGGAGCGCGGAAGCCCTCGGCGTAGGTGCCGCGGACCAGCAGCTCGTCCATCGGACGCCAGGTCAGACCGAACTTGCTGTTGGTGGTGCCACCGAAGTTGCTGTAGTCCGAGTAACGGCTGGCAACGTTCAGGGTCAGTTCCTTGGCGAATGCCATGTCGGCCAGGATCGGCACGTTCAGTTCGAGGTAGACCTCGTTCAGATCGTACTCACCCTGGGTCGGCTTCTGGCCCAGACCGGTGGACATGCCCGACTGCGAGAAGGCGTCCGGCACGTAGCTGCCTTCTTCCTTGCGGTGCTCCACGCCCACGGCGAAGCCGAGGTCGCCGGCCGGCAGGGTCACGATGGAACCAGCCAGGTTGGCGGTGAAGCTGGTGGTCTTGGTCACACCACGGGTGGTGTAGGTCGGGAACAGGAAGTCCTGCAGGTCCTGGTTCGCCAGCGAACCCTGGCCGTCGACGCCGTAGGGCAGCAGCGGGTTCCACGGACGGCAGTCACCCAGCGCGACCGGGTTGGTTGCGGTGCCGCACTGTGCCACGCCGTCGGCGTTGATGAACGATGCGCCCAGCGCCTGCTCGGCGGCGATCAGGCTCATGTCGCCGTGATTGGACTTGATCGACTCGTTGCGGTTCCACAGCGCGCCAACGTCCCAATCGAAGGTCTTGCCGGCAAATTCGAAGTAGCCGCTGACGGTCGGCGCGAAGCGCAGGGTCTTCAGCTGGCTTTCGGTGGTGCGCGGCACTTCCCACAGACGACGACGGAATTCAACCGACTGACGGTCGGCAGACGCCGGCAGCGGGTTGAAGGCGCTTTCGCCCGACAGCGGCAGGTCCCACGACAGCGACTGGTACGGGTAACCGGCAATCTGCTGATCGGTGTTGCGCTCGTTGTAGAGCACATCGGCGTTCAGGCTGATGGTGTCGGTGAAGTCGTAGGTGCCGTTGACGTACAGCGACTTACGCTCGGTGCCGGTCAGCACGCTCATCTGCTCGTTCGAGTTGGCGTACTCGGCCGGGGTCAGCAGGTGGTAATCGGCCGGGTTGTTCGGGTTGCCACCGGCGTTGAGGGTGTACCACTCCGGCTGCGGCGTGCCCTGTGCACGCGGTGCACAGGTGCCCCACACGCGCGGATCACACCAGGTGCTGTTCTGGCTGACGTTGCTCCAGTCGCCGGCCGGGGTCGAGTTCGGACCCTTGCCACCGTCACGGCTGAACCAACGGTCCTTCGCCCACACCGGATCCTGCTTGGAGTACTCGGCCGACAGGGTCAGGCTGCCGCGTTCGCCGGTCGCCCCCAGGGTCATCGAGTACTGCTGGTTCTCACCGTCGCCCTGGTCGTACTGACCGAAGTAGACGTTGACTTCGCCGCCGTCGATGTTCTTGCGGGTGATCACGTTGACCACACCGGCAATGGCGTCGGAACCGTAGATCGAGGAAGCGCCGTCCTTCAGGACTTCGATGCGCTCGATGGCCGACATCGGGATCTGGCCCAGATCCTGGTAACCGGCGGTGGTGGCACCGAGGCGCTTGCCGTTCATCAGCACCAGGGTGCGCTGGGCGCCCAGGTTACGCAGGTCGACGTAGTAGCCGCCCACGTTCTCGCCCGAGGACAGCGAGTCCGAACGCGAGATGGCCGGCGAGCCGGCCGAGGTCAGGTTGTTCAGCACGTCGGCGACGCTCGAGAAGCCCTGCTTTTCCAGGGATTCGCGGGTCATCGTCAGGATCGGCTGCTGGGTCTCCATGTTGGCACCGCGGATACGCGAGCCGGTGACCGAGATGCGATCCAGGTCAGTGGTGCCCGCTGCAGCTTCCTGCGCCGAGGCAAAGCTCGGCGCGAGCGCCAGGGCAATGCCGGCCGGCAGCAGGCCGAGGCGCACTGCGGGAGTACGGAAATTCATTCTTCTCTCCAAGGTACGTTAGTAGCGTGTTAAACCGCCTCGGAAAGTTACGATTGCGTTGCCGTTAATTATTTGCGCGATGCCACCGAAGACTTTGCTGACTTTGGCGGGACAATTCCGCCGCTCTCGCGGAAGCCGGACGCGGACTGGCCGTAACGCGCGCGGAAAGCGCGTGCGAAGCTGCAGCAGTTGTCGAACCCACTGGCTGCGGCCACTTCACCAATCATCATGTCGGTATCGCGCAGCAGGTCGGCAGCGCGTTCCAGTCGCAGCCGCGCCGAAAGCGACTGCGGGCTTTCCTCGTACAGGCTCTGGAAGGTCTTGGACAGGTACCAGCTGCTGAAGTTGGTCAGCTCGGCCAGTTCGCCGATGCGCACCACGCGGTGGCTGTTGCCTTCCAGGTACAGGCGGGCGCGCTGCATGCGGCCGAACACCTGGCGCTTGCGGATACGCGAGCGACCCGGGCAACGCTGCACGCCGTTGGCCAGTACACGCTGCAGCGAGGCCAGGTGCAGCAGCACCGGGCGCAGCGCCTGGGCCGGCTGGCCACTGGCCAGTGCATCACGCCACAGGCGCAGAGCCACCCGCACCTCGCTGCGACTCATGCTGCCGCGGCCGGCGTACAGGCTGCAGTCGGCCAGTTCACCCAGCGCGCGCAGCGCATCCGGGGTCAGGCTCAGGCCGATGCACAGGCCATCACGGCCGGCCTGGATCATCGGCTTGGACTCTTTCTCAAAGGCGATCCACTCGCGCTGGCGCAGCCGGAACTTACCCTCCTTCGACTCCACCCAGGCGCTGCCACGCAGTTGCATCCATACGGTGAAGGTGGTGCCAGCGGTCTGCAGGCTGCCCAGCCGGGCAACGCCCAGGCAGGTCGGCAGCGGACCGTCGTCGACGATCTTGTCCAGGTTGAGCGATTGGCCTCGATCGGCCAGGGAGAGCTGACGCATGACTGCACCGGGGTTTGCCGTTACGGGGCCACCGTTTTGCCAAGTCAGGCGATTTGCGTCAGGAAGGTTCGACGAGTTTCATCCGAAATCGTCACGACACCTTCACGAAAGAACTACGAAAGCTACTTTCCCTTCCAGAACAACAGGTTGGAAACGGACAGGAACATCGGCCGGGGGCTTTCCGGCAGCGTCATCACCCCGATATCGGCCCCATCGGCCACCGCCAGCGGCAGGTACAGCGCGCTGCCATCAGGCTGCGCGCTGAAGCCATTGCTGGTGCTCAGGCGATCCGGGTCCAGGCAGTACTCCGTGCCGGAACCGTTGTCGGTGATCCGCGTGAAACCGGTCGCGCAGTCGGCGCGGTTGGACAGGTAATCCAGGCTGCCATTCCGCGCCACCGCCCAGGCGCGATAGCGCCAGCGGGTGGGCCGGTCTTCACTGACCTGACGGATGCTGCCCGGGGTCAGCCGGGCGTCGGCCGACCATAGGCCGCCGGCCGACAGCCGGGTGAACAGCACCCGCTGCCCCGCCGGATCAAATCGCGCCTGCGAGACGCCGTCGACCTGCCCCAGCAAGCGCCACGGGGTTGGACGCCGGTCGAACAATGAAAGCCGCAGCTGCTCGTCCCGGTCGCGCTCGACGACCAGCACATGGTCGCTGTCGCCGGCGTACAAGGCCTGCAGCGGCTGCGCCACCGGCACTGGTAATGCCACCACCTGCTCGTCGCGCGGTGATACCTCGTAGATCAGCGGTCGCGCCTGGGCATCGCGGCCCGATACCAGCAAGCGGGTGCTGTCCGGTGACCAGTCCGGTGCCTGGCGGGTTTCCGGGCGCAGGCCTTCTACGGGGCGCAGCGAATCCGGCCGGGTAAGATCGGCCCACCACAGGCCGAAGCTGCCAGAACGATCCGAGGTAAACACCAGCTGTTTACCGTCCGGGGCCAGCATCGGCTGGGCATCGCGCCCGCTGGACGGGAACAGGCGCTCCGGCGTTCCGGGCTCGCCGTTCGTGATCGGCACCCTGAACAGACCAAACTGCGGCCGGCGATGCACGAACGCCAGCATGTTGGTGTGCCGGGCCAGGGCTGGCGATTCCGCGTCGTCCACGCCCACATCGCGCAGCGTCCGGGTCTGGGTGTCCAGTTCATACAGACGCGACTCGCTGTCCACACGACGTCCGAACACGATGTGCCGGCTGTCAGCGCGCCAGGCCCAGCCGCGGATCTCGGCCAGGTCATTGGTGAGCTGCTCCGGCTCGCCGCCGCTGGCCGGCATGCGCCACAGATCGCCGATCTGCGGGTTGCGCACGAACACGATCCAGCGCCCGTCGGGCGAGAAGCGCGGTGCGTAATCGAAGCTGTCGGCGGCCACCGGGTATTTCAGGGCCGTCCATTGTCCGCTGGCAATATCCAGCAGGCGGATGCCGCGGTGGGCATAGCGGCCGGCCATCGAGCCGAACACCATGCCGCGCCCGTCCGGGGTCCAGTCAAAACTGAGCAGTTCGGTGCCGTCGCAGCGGGTCAGATGGCGGATCGCACCGCCGGTGGCGCTGGCCAGCAGTACCTCGCAGCTGCCCGCCGGGCCGAACCGTGCGAAGGCGATCTCGCGGCCGTTCGGCGACCAGTTCGGGAAGCGGTCGGCATGACCGGCTGGAGTGTCGGTGAGCAGGCGTGCGGGCGCGTTGCCCGAAGTCTGCAGTCGGATGTTGCTGCCATCCTGGCTCGCATTCTCGGCCTCGTAGGCAACCTGCGAACCGTCCGGCGAGACTGTCGGGTAGGTCTCGAAACCTGCCGTGGCAGTGATCAGCCGGTACGGACGAGGCGGACTGCCGACCACGCGGCTGCCGTCCTCCAGCACGCCGCCGTTGGCGGCAGGCGCGCTGCGCTGGCTCAGCAGCGCCGCCATCACCAGCAGCGCAATGGTCATGGCAAGGCCGATGGCCAGATAGACGTAGCGCCGTGTGCGCCGCCACAGGCTGCGCGGACGCGGCACCCGGTCCGCCGTCGGGACCGCATCGGAACCCGCAGCGTCGCTCGCGTCCGCGGCCACCGGCACCACGTCGCTGACCGGCTGCACCAGTCGGTAGCCGGTCTTGGCAATGGTTTCGATGTAGACCGCGCCGCCTTCATCGTCGCCCGAGAATGCCTTGCGCAGCTGAGTGACCGCCTGGGTCAGCACGTCGTTGGTGGGCAACGTATCCGGCCATACCTCGGCGAACAGTTCATCGCGGCTGACCACCGCGCCGGGAACCCGCATCAATGCCCTGAGAACGCCCAGCGCTTTCGGAGTGAGACGGCGCGGCCGACGCGCGCCGGGCACGACCACTTCACGCAGCGACAGCGTGACCGTGCAGTCGCCGATCAGGATCACATCGGTAGGGGTTGTCTCACTCGCGGGGCTGATCATTCCAGTAGTACGCAAAACAACTGTGACAACGGGAACGCAGCCTTCATCCAATCATGTGCTGATCAACGAACCGCCAGATTCCGCAAACGGCATAGCTGCATGACGCAAATACACCGAAGGGCGCGAATACTAGCCTATGCCGGTTAACTGCGCCTGTGCGTGCAGACAACATCAGGCCCTCTCTCGCCGACGAAAATCCATAATCTGCTGCACTATTCGCGCCTTCGGGCGCGAAATTTTTATGTGGCATTCAGTTTATTATTAACTTGGATTCAGCTTCGTGCACGCCGCAGCATGGTCAACCCGACCAGCCGCGAAACCACCAGCGCTACGTACATCACGCCCGCGAACTGCTCGAGCATCACCAGTGCACGCGCCTGCGGATGCACCGGCACCACGTCACTCAGGCCCACCCCCGACAACAAGCTGAAGCTCAGATAAAGCAACTCCATCCACGTGCGCAGTTCGCTTTCGCTGCTGGCGAGAAAACTGCCAGGAAACCACTGCTGACACACCGCGAACGCAAACGCGAAGCCCCAGGCCAGCAGGGTGAAGGTGGCACCAGCGGCGAACAGCTCGTCGCGAGTGACCTTGTGGTCCTGCAGCATGTAGGCGATCAGGCTGCCGGCGGTGTAGAAATAAAGCAGCGACTCCAGCAATTGTGCAGTGGTGACCAGCGCCGGTCGCCCCAGCAGCGCACCGGTGACCGAGAAGATCACCGACGGGATCGCCAGCAGCAGCGCCAACCACATGCCGAGGGGGCTGCGCCGGACGACCCACAGGGCCAGCCCGAGCACGGCGATACCGAACGCGCCAAACAGTGCGCGGCTGGCTCCGGACTCGTCCATGGCCGGGTACAGCAGAACGCCCAGCAGCTGCACGGCCAGCAGCCAGGCGGACGGGTGCCGGCGGGCGATGGCCAGCCACTTGGTGGTCCGTGCAATGCCCATCGCGACTCCTTCATCCCGGATCCTGGCCGAGCTTAGCCCGGAACCGGGCGATGCGGGATGACGAGGTTGCGGCCAGCGGCCGGCACTACCGCAACGTTTCAGGGCCGTCGTCTGCCGACCGACGCTCCCCGCCCATCATCCCGGTGGCACCCGTAGTGACACGCCATGCGTGTCATCGTGGTCCCGGAATGGATTACGCGGAGGACTCGCGCACGTCCTGGCTGATCTTCATGGAACAGAAGTGCGGACCACACATGGAGCAGAAATGGGCTTCCTTGTGAGCGTCCTTGGGCAGGGTCTCGTCATGAAACTCACGGGCCTTGTCCGGGTCCAGCCCCAGGTTGAACTGGTCCTCCCAACGGAACTCGAAGCGGGCCTTGCTCAAGGTGTTGTCTCGCACCTGCGCACCCGGGTGCCCCTTGGCCAGATCGGCGGCGTGCGCCGCGATTCTGTAGGCCATCATGCCGTCGCGCACGTCCTGCCGGTTGGGCAGGCCAAGGTGTTCCTTGGGTGTCACGTAACACAGCATGGCGGTGCCGTACCAGCCGATCAGGGCGGCACCGATCGCGCTGGTAATGTGGTCATACCCTGGCGCGATGTCGGTGGTCAGCGGTCCCAGGGTGTAGAACGGAGCCTCGCCGCACTCATGCAGCTGCTTGTCCATGTTCTCCTTGATCAGCTGCATCGGGACATGCCCGGGGCCCTCGATGATCGTCTGCACGTCGTGCTTCCAGGCGATCTTCGTGAGTTCCCCTAGGGCCTCCAGCTCACCGAACTGGGCGGCGTCATTGGCGTCGGCAAGGCAGCCCGGGCGCAGGCCATCGCCGAGTGAGAAGCTGACATCATAGGCCTTCATGATCTCGCATATTTCTTCAAAGTGCGTGTACAGGAAGTTCTCGCGCTGATGCGCCAGGCACCACTTCGCCATGATCGAACCACCGCGCGACACGATGCCGGTAACGCGCTGTGCGGTAAGCGGCACCAGATCCTTGAGCACCCCGGCGTGGATGGTGAAGTAGTCCACGCCCTGCTCGGCCTGCTCAATCAGTGTGTCGCGGAACAGCGGCCAGCTCAGTTCCTCGGCGCGCCCATCCACCTTCTCCAGCGCCTGGTAGATCGGCACCGTGCCGATCGGCACGGGCGCGTTGCGGATGATCCACTCGCGGGTTTCGTGGATGTGCTTGCCGGTGGACAGGTCCATCACCGTGTCCGCCCCCCAGCGTATTGCCCACACCAGCTTCTCCACTTCCTCCGCAATGCCGGAGGACACCGCACTGTTGCCGATGTTGGCATTGACCTTGGTCAGAAAATTGCGCCCGATGATCATCGGTTCGAGCTCGGGGTGGTTGATGTTGCACGGCAGAACGGCACGGCCGCGCGCAATCTCGTCGCGCACGAACTCCGGCGTGATCCGGGCCGGCAGCGAAGCGCCGAACGACCGCCCTGCATGCTGGCGACGCAGCACTGCTTCGCCCACCGCTTCCATCCGCTGGTTCTCACGGATCGCAACGAACTCCATTTCTGGCGTGATGATGCCGCGCCGCGCGTAGTGCATCTGGGTGACGTTGGCACCGGGCAGTGCGCGTCGCGGCGTGGTGCGCGCAGGGAAGCGCACTGCGTCCAGACGCGCATCCAGTGCGCGCGACTGGCCGAAGGCCGAGCTCAGCCTGTCCAGCGTCGCGCTGTCGCCCCGCTCCGCCACCCAGCCGGCGCGCAGCGCGGCCAGCCCGCTCGACAGGTCGATATGTGCGTGCGGGTCGGTGTACGGCCCGGAGGTGTCATACACGGTGAGCGGCGCATTTTCACCGCCACCAAAGTTGGCCGGCGTGCACGCCTGCGCAATCTCGCGCATTGGCACCTGCAGGTCCGGCCGCGAGCCGGGCACGTGGATTTTGCGCGAGCCGGAGATCGGCTGGGTCACCGACGCTGAAAGCGCCTGGGTCTGCTGCTGAAGGGGGGAAGGTTGTGCGTTCATGGGCCTCGTCCGGATCTGTTTCCGCGCGGGAATGCGCGGAAAGGACGAAGCGGCGGCGCACGGCCAACATAACGCGGACGGTCATCGGGTGCGGGAACCCTACGGCGCGATGCATCGGCAGATACGAAGCTTCCCTACGCCGGTATGAGCCGGATCAGGTTCGATGGGACTGTCTCAACCGTGGCCAGATGGCCGCGGTACCCCCGCTTCAGGGCGTATTGGAACACACCCGGCCAGCGGTGTGCACGGCCTGCTGACGCCGCGCTGGCTAGAGTACCGGCGGCCTCCTCGCGCTGGACCCAGCGCTGCCCTGCACGGAGATCCCCTCATGGTGTTCCGCATTTCCATCGCACTGGTGCTCGCCCTGGTGCTGCTGGCCGGGTTCATGCCCGGCCCCTTCAACGACGTGGTGCAGACGGCGCTGGCACACATCGTCAAGAGTGCCGGCTGGCTGTACCTGCTGATTGTGTTCATCACGCTTTCGTTCCTGCTCTACCTTGCCTTCGGCCGCCTCGGCAGCCTGCGCATCGGCGGCGAAGACGCCGAGCCGGAGTTCTCCAACGCCAGCTGGCTGTCGATGCTGTTCGCTGCGGGCATGGGCATCGGCCTGGTGTTCTGGGGCGCAGCCGAGCCTGTTTCGCACTTCGTCAAGCCGCCGGAGGGACTGCAACCGGAAAGCATGGAAGCAGCACGTGCATCAATGCGCTATGTGTTCTTCCACTGGGGTCTGCACCCGTGGGCGATCTACGCGTTGATTGGATTGGCAATGGCGTGGTTCCAGTTCAATCGCAACGGGCGCGGCCGCATCAGTGATCTGCTTCAGCCCCTGATTGGCGCACACCATCGTGGCTGGATCGGCACCGTGGTCGATGTGGCCGCGGTGGTCGCCACCGCCATTGGTGTGGCCACGACGCTGGGCTTTGGCACGATCCAGATCGCCGCCGGCCTGCAACGTGTATTCGGCGTCACCGCCTCGCCGGCCGTGCAGTTGACCATCATTGCGATCGCCTTTGTGCTGTACATGGCCTCCACCACCAGCGGCGTGCACCGCGGGATCAAGTGGCTGTCCAACCTCAATCTCGGCCTGGCCGCGCTGCTGCTCGCACTGGTAATGCTGCTGGGCCCCACCGGCTTCATCTTCGATACGTTCACCACCACGGTGGGGTCGTACCTCAACCAGCTGGTGACCATGAGCCTGCGCATGTCTCCGTTCTCCGGCAGCACCTGGGTAGCGGACTGGACCATTTTTTACTGGGCGTGGTGGATCGCCTGGGCCCCGTTCGTGGGTTCGTTCATTGCGCGGGTATCGCTGGGCCGCAGCGTGCGTGAATTCGTCCTGGGCGTGGTGATTGCGCCCACCGTACTGGGTTTTCTGTGGTTCTCGGTGTTCGGTGGTACCGCGCTGTGGTCGCAGATCTTTGGCCATGTGGATCTGGCCCAGGCGCTGAACACCGGTTATGAGACGGTATTGTTCACGCTGTTCGACAGCCTGCCGATCTCGGTGGTGCTGTCGGTGGTGGCCTTGGTGTTGCTGATGATCTTCTTCGTGACCTCGGCCGATTCAGCGGTGTTGGTGCTGGCGACGTTGTCGACGGATGAGGCCGGTGATCCACCGTTGTCGCGCAAGGTGACCTGGGGCGTTTGTATTGCCTTGATTGCTGGTGCCTTGCTGCTGGCGGGTGGACTGGACGCGCTGCAGGGGATGATCACTATTGCTGCCCTGCCCTTTGCGTTGTTGATGCTGTTGGTGATGGTGTCGCTGTATCGGGTGTTGGATATGGAATACAACCTGCAACGGCGGCGGGCGCAGCGTGCGCGGCGGATGATGGACGCCTGGATCGAACGCGAGATTGCCGCGCAGGAAGAGACCCGGGATGAGGCGGCGCGAGCGGATTCGTGAGGGGGCTGGCGGCCGAATCGTTTCGATTCGGTTTCATGCGTTACCGGACGTTGAGCGGTTCACGGCGGTCGTCTATCGACCGACCCTACCGCCCCTCAGGGGGGCCGCCAACGGCGACAGCGGTAGAGTCGGTCGTCAGACGGCTGCCCTCACCGCACCAACATTCGGTAATGCATGACCACAGAACGCAGCAGGCCGTCGGCCGCGTTCAATACCCCGCAGCCTGCCCATCCTTGCGGCTCTCGGACGCGCCGTAATACACGCCGGTTTCCGGGTCGCGCAGGATTGCCTGGTAGCCGCCGTACGGGCCGTCGGCGAACGTCACCTTGTGACCCTTGCGCATCAGCGCACGCACGGTTTCATACGGGAAGCCGGTTTCCAGATTGATCTCGCCACCATCGCTCATCGCTGTGGCCTGGCCGGTCGGCTCGGTTGAACCTTCGTGCTGGATGCGCGGTGCGTCGCCGGCTTCCTGCAGGTTCATGCCGAAGTCCACCATGTTCATCACGATCTGCGCGTGACCCTGCGGCTGCATCGCGCCGCCCATCACGCCGAAGCTCATCCACGGCTTGCCGTCCTTGGTCACGAAGCCTGGAATGATGGTCTGGAATGGGCGCTTGCCCGGTGCATAGCCATTCGGATGATCCTTCTGCAGCACGAACATCTCGCCGCGGTCCTGCAGGATGAAGCCCAGCCCCGGCGGGGCCATGCCACTGCCCATGCCGCGATAGTTCGACTGGATCAACGACACCATCATCCCGTCTGCATCGGCCACCGTCATGTAGATGGTGTCGCCCTCCTGCAGCTGCTTCGGCGTACCCGGCTGCACTTCCTTCAGGGCCTTGTCCATCGAAATCAGCTTGCGACGCTCGGCCGCGTATTCCTTCGACACCAGCCTGGCCACCGGGGCCGGATGGAACGCCGGGTCGGTATAGAAGCGCGCGCGGTCTGCGAAGGCCAGCTTCTTCGCCTCGGTGAACAGATGCACATGTTCGGGCGAGCCGAATGCAATCTTCGAGAAATCGTAGCCTTCCAGCACATTGAGGATCTGCAGCGCGGCGATGCCCTGGCTGTTCGGCGGCAGCTCCCATACGTCATAGCCGCGGTAATTGCTGCTGACCGGCTCCACCCACTCGCCGTGGTGGCTGGCCATGTCGTCATAGCTCAGGTAGCCGCCATTGGCCTTGAAGTAGGTGCCAATGGTGCGGGCGATGTCACCCTTGTAGAACGCATCGCGTCCGCCCTGGGCAATCTGCTCCAGCGTGTTGGCCAGGTTCGGGTTCTTCCACAGCTCGCCTTTGCGCGGGGCGTGGCCGTTGATCGTGAACTGCTCGCTGAATCCCGGGTACTTCGACAGGCGCGGCACCGAGCGGTCCCAGTAATAGGCGATCACTTCCGCAACCGGGTGTCCTTCGCGCGCATAGCGGATTGCCGGAGCCAGGTTGTCGGCCATCGACTTGCGGCCAAAACGCTCATGCAGCGCGAACCAGCCATCCACCGCGCCCGGCACCGACACCGGCAACGGCCCGGTGGCCGGAATCTCCTTCAGACCACGGCGCTGGAACTCGGCCAGGGTCAGCGACTTCGGCGAGCGGCCCGAGCCGTTGTAGCCGTAAAGCTTCTGCGTCTTCGGGTCCCACACAATGGCAAACAGGTCACCGCCGATGCCATTGCCGGTGGGCTCCATCAGTCCCAGCGCTGCATTGGCGGCAATGGCCGCGTCCATGGCCGAACCTCCCCCCTTCATCACATCCAGCGCGATCTGGGTCGCCAGGGGCTGCGAGGTCGCCGCCATCGCGTGCGGGGCAATCACTTCGGAGCGGGTGGCAAAGTCGCGGCCGGTCACACGGTCAGCGGCGGTGGACAACGCAGGCAGGGCGCACAGCAGGGCAGCGGCCAGCAGGCCGCGGGCAAGGGGTCGGGACACAAGGGATTCCTGAGGATGGTTGCCCCTGAATAGTCGCCGCAGCAGGCCTGCGCGCACATCCGACAATGGTCATGTACGACACAGGCAATACCTTCGAATCCGCGCGGAAACCGGCTTTCAATACTTGAATCCTCATTCACCCGAACACTTTCACCCGCAACCATCCTTGTGCAACAAGGGTTTTCGCTGGATACAGGCGAAACTGTTGGAAATTGCATCCCCACGGTTGACACCGCCAAAACCGCTGTGTTTTTCTCGATCACATGTTGCGACGCCACACGCCCATCCGCGAATCCATCGAGCACGCCAGCCCTGGCGCGGTCTCGGCCCGTTCGCTCCTTGTACTCGTACTTATTACCCAGCCCACAGGTGCGGGACGGATCGGCGTGTAAGCAGTATTGCCAGCAATCCATCAGAACCCGCACCGGTCCCGGCGCGGGTTTTTTCGTTTCAGAACCCTTCGATTTTGTTTCCCCCTCCCAAAGGACCACCCCGATGAGCACCAACGACCTGCCCCAGATCAAGATCGCTGTAGTCGGCTACGGCAGCCAGGGCCGCGCCCACGCACTGAACCTGCGCGAATCCGGTTTCGACGTGGTGATTGGCCTGCGTCCGGGCGGTCCGACCGAGGTCAAGGCGCAGGCTGATGGCTTCACCGTGAAGGCCCCGGCCGACGCCGTGAAGGATGCCGACCTGGTCGCCGTGCTGACCCCGGACATGGTGCAGAAGAAGCTCTATGAAGAGGTGCTGGCCCCGAACATGAAACAGGGCGCAGTGCTGCTGTTCGCGCACGGCCTGAATGTGCACTTCAACATGATTGCCCCGCGCGACGACCTGGACGTGGTGCTGGTCGCGCCCAAGGGCCCCGGTGCGCTGGTGCGTCGTGAATATGAAATCGGCCGTGGTGTGCCCTGCATCTGGGCGGTGTATCAGGACAAGAGCGGCAAGGCCGCCGAGTACGCACTGGCGTATGCGGCCGGCCTGGGTGGCGCACGCGCCAACCTGATCCAGACCACCTTCAAGGAAGAAACCGAAACCGACCTGTTCGGCGAGCAGGCGGTTCTGTGCGGCGGTGCCTCGGCCCTGGTCCAGGCCGGTTTCGAAACCCTGGTCGAAGCCGGTTACCAGCCGGAGATCGCCTACTACGAAGTACTGCACGAACTGAAGCTGATCGTCGACCTGTTCTACGAAGGCGGCATCACCCGCATGCTGGAATTCATCTCCGAAACCGCGCAGTACGGCGATTACGTGAGCGGCCCGCGGGTGATCGATGCCGGCACCAAGGAACGCATGAAGGCGGTGCTGGCCGACATCCAGGATGGCACCTTCACCAAGAACTGGGTGGCCGAGTACGAAGCGGGCCTGCCGAACTACAACAAGTTCAAACAGGCCGACCTGGAACACCCGATTGAAAAGGTAGGCAAGGAACTGCGCGCCAAGATGGTCTGGTTGCAAAGTCAGGCCGCGTAACCGCGCGGCTTCCCCCACCGCTTCAGAAAGGTTCCCGCATGAACACCTCCGCACACAGCAGCGCGCCCCGTAACGGCGCACGCTGGTTGACGCAGGCCCTGGAAGCCGAAGGCGTGGACACGCTGTTCGGCTATCCGGGCGGCACCATCATGCCCTTCTACGACGCCCTGGTGGATTCCAGGCTCAAGCACATCCTGGTCCGCCACGAGCAGGGCGCGGCGCTGGCGGCCAACGGCTACGCCCGCGCCAGCGGCAAGGTCGGCGTGTGCGTGGCCACGTCCGGCCCCGGCGCGTCCAATCTGGTCACAGGCATTGCCGACGCCATGCTCGACTCGGTGCCGATGGTCTGCATCACCGGCCAGGTTGCCACCCCGCTGCTGGGCACCGACGCGTTCCAGGAACTGGACGTGTTCGGCCTGACCCTGCCGATTGTCAAACACAGCTGGCTGGTACGTTCAGTTGATGACCTGCCGCGCGTGGTTCGCGAAGCCTTCCGCATCGCCCGCGAAGGCCGCCCCGGCCCGGTGCTGATCGACCTGCCCAAGGACGTGCAGGTGGCGGACGCCAGCCACCTGCCGGTGCACGTACCCGAAACGGTGAACCCGCCGGTGGCCCCGCGCAACGAGGGCCTGGCTGAAGCACTGGCGGCCATTGCCGCGGCCGAGAAGCCGGTGATCTATGGCGGTGGCGGCATTGCCCTGGGCGATGCCGTCGACGACTTCCGCACCTTCGTCGACACCACCGCCATCCCCACCGTGCTGACCCTGCGCGGCCTGGGTGCGCTGCCGGCGCAGCATCCGCATTACCTGGGCATGCTGGGCATGCACGGCACCCGCGCCGCCAACATGGCGGTACAGGAAAGCGACCTGCTGGTGGTCGTGGGTGCACGCTTTGATGACCGCGCCACCGGCAAACTGGCCGAGTTCGCACCGTTTGCGCGCGTGATCCACATCGACGCAGACGCGTATGAGATTTCCAAACTGCGCAGCGCCGACATCGCCGTTCCCGGTAATGTCGGCACCGCCCTGCGCACCCTGACCGCCGGCGTGGAAAGCACACCGGCCAGCCAGCAGAGCTGGCGCAAGCGCTGTGCAGCCAACCGCGAACGCTTCGCCGCCCGCTACGATGCCCCGGGCAAGCACATCTATGCGCCGGCACTGCTGAAACGTTTGAGCGAGGTCGCCCCCTCGAACGCGATCATTGCCTGCGACGTCGGCCAGCATCAGATGTGGGTGGCCCAGCACTGCCGCTTCAACCACCCGCGCAATCACCTGACCAGCGGTGCGCTGGGCACGATGGGCTTCGGCCTGCCGGCGGCGATGGGCGCGCAGTTTGCGTGCCCCGAGCGCACCGTGGTGCTGGTGTCCGGCGATGGCAGTTTCATGATGAACGTGCAGGAGCTGGCCACCATCGCGCGTTGCCGGCTGCCGGTGAAGATCGTGCTGCTGGACAACAGTTCGCTGGGCATGGTGCGACAGTGGCAGGAACTTTTCTTCGCCGAGCGCTACAGCGAGATCGACCTGTCTGACAACCCGGATTTCGCCGCGCTGGCCAAGGTGTTCGGCATTCCGGCCACCCGCATTGAAACCCGCGACGACGTCGAGGGCGGCCTGGCCGCGCTGCTGGCCGAGCCGGGCCCGGCGCTGCTGCACGTGGCCATTGATGCCCGCGCCAACGTCTGGCCACTGGTTCCGCCGAACAACGCCAACAGCACCATGCTGGACAGCAACCCCGCTCACCAGACCCAGGAGATTCCCAATGCAATACCGGCTTGACCTGGTGCTGGTTCCCGCCGAGGGCGCGCTGCTGCGCGTGATCGGCATGGCCGAACGCCGCGGTTTTGCGCCGCGCGCGATCGCCGGCGCGCCCAATGCCGCCGACGATGGCCGCTGGCACCTGCAGCTGGTAGTGGACGGCAGCCGTCCGCCGGAAACGCTGTGCCGCCAGATCGAGAAGATCTATGACTGTGTTTCGGTGCGGATCAGTGCGCTGGATGCGGGGGGGGCGGTATGAGTGCCGGTGTTGCCGTGAGGGTGCCGGAAAGGGGGTGTCTTCTTCCGGGCGGTTGGTCGGCGGTTCCAGCCACGCATGGCGTGGCTCTACGGGTCAAAAACGAACCCGTCTGCTGGGGGAACTATGCCGGCTAGTCGTGGCCCGCAGGAACCGGATGTAGGCGACGTAAGCGTCGCCGACGTGCTGGCCGCGCAGGCGCGGCTGCGTCGGTTCCTGCCGCCTACGCCGCTGCACTATGCCGAGCGGTTTGGCACCTGGCTGAAGCTGGAGAACCTGCAGCGCACCGGTTCCTACAAGGTACGCGGTGCACTGAACGCACTGTTGGCCGGGCGCGAGCGCGGCGACGAACGGCCGGTGATCTGCGCCTCGGCCGGCAATCACGCGCAGGGCGTGGCGTGGTCCGCCTATCGCCTGAACATTCCAGCGATCACGGTGATGCCGCATGGCGCGCCGGCGACCAAGATCGCCGGTGTGGCGCACTGGGGGGCCACGGTCCGCCAGCACGGCAACAGTTATGACGAAGCCTATGCCTTTGCCCGGCAGCTGGCCGAACAGAACGATTACCGCTTCCTGTCGGCATTCGACGATGCCGACGTGATTGCCGGCCAGGGCACGCTGGGCATCGAACTGGCCGCACACGCCCCCGACGTGGTGATCGTGCCGATCGGCGGCGGTGGGCTGGCGTCGGGCGTGGCGCTGGCGCTGAAATCGCAGGGCGTGCGTATCGTCGGGGCCCAGGTCGAGGGCGTGGACTCCATGGCCCGCGCCCTCCAAGGTGACGTGCGCGAGATTGCTCCCGTGGCCACACTGGCTGACGGCGTGAAAGTAAAGATTCCCGGCTTCCTGACCCGCCGCCTGTGCAGCGCCCTGCTGGACGACGTGGTGATCGTGCGCGAGGCCGAGCTGCGTGAAACCCTGGTGCGGCTGGCGCTGGAAGAGCATGTCATTGCCGAAGGGGCCGGTGCGCTGGCCCTGGCCGCCGGCCGCCGCGTGGCCGGCAAGCGCAAGTGCGCGGTGGTATCCGGCGGCAACATTGATGCGGCCGTGCTCGCCCAGCTGCTCTGCGACGTCCGCCCACGCGCGCCGCGAAAGCCGCGACGGCGCAGCAGCGAGCGTCCACGACTACCGACCGGGTCGGACCGCGAAGCTCCGCTCGCCGGCCAGCGGCCGGCGCTACCGGCATCAACCCCTACCCCTTCTTCCCTTTCAACCCATTCCGGCACCCCCGTTGAGGAGACTTCCTGGTGACTACGCCCAACTCCCCCCGCATTCGAATTTTTGACACCACCCTGCGTGACGGCGAGCAATCGCCCGGCTGCAGCATGAGCCCGCAGCAGAAGCTGGTGATGGCCCGCGCCCTGGACGAACTGGGCGTGGATGTCATTGAAACCGGCTTCCCGGCCAGTTCGCAGTCCGACCGCGACGCGATGGCGCTGATCGGCCGCGAGGTGCGCCGCCCGACCCTGGCGGTGCTGTCGCGCTGCCTGCAGGCCGACATCGAGACCTCGGCCAAGGCCCTGGAAGCCGCTGCCAACGCACGCCTGCACGTGTTCCTGTCGACCAGCCCGCTGCACCGCGAGCACAAGCTGCGCATGACCCGCGAGCAGGTCCTGGAATCGGTGCATCGTCACGTCAGCCTGGCGCGCAGCTACGTGGATGACGTGGAGTTCTCCGCCGAAGACGCCACCCGCACCGAAGAGGACTTCCTGATCGAGGTCGCCCGCGTTGCTGCCGCTGCCGGAGCCACCACCATCAACCTGCCCGATACGGTCGGCTTCACCACCCCCGAAGAGATCCGCGGCATGTTCCAGCGCGTGATTGCCGGAGTACCCGACAGCGACCGCATCATCTTCAGCGCGCACTGCCACAACGACCTGGGCCTGGCCGTGGCCAATTCGCTGGCTGCCATCGAAGGCGGCGCGCGCCAGGTGGAATGCACCATCAACGGCATCGGCGAGCGCGCCGGCAACTGCTCGCTGGAAGAGCTGGCGATGGTGTTGAAAGTGCGCAATGCCTTCTATGAGGAAGACACCCGCATCAATACCCCGCGCATTGTCTCCACCTCGCAGCTGCTGCAGCGCCTGGTCGGGATGCCGGTGCAACGCAACAAAGCCATCGTGGGAGCCAATGCATTCGCCCACGAGTCGGGCATTCACCAGCACGGCATGCTGCGCCACCGTGGCACCTACGAGATCATGCGCCCGGAAGACGTGGGCTGGGAGAACTCACAGATGGTGCTGGGCCGCCATAGCGGCCGCGCCGCCGTCGAGGCGCGCCTGCGTGCGCTGGGCTTCTGGCTGGAGGAAGAAGAGCTGAAACTGGTGTTCGAGCAGTTCAAGGCGCTGTGCGAGCAACAGCGCGTTGTCACCGACGCGGATCTGCAGGCACTGATGCAGGGCAGCAGCAACCAGAACGGCTACCGCCTGGCCTCGATGACCATCAGCGATGTCGGCAGTCGTGCCAACGCGCTGGTCGAACTGTCCGATCCGGACGGCAACCGCGTGGCCGAAACCGCACAGGGCGACGGTCCGGTGGATGCGCTGTTCGGCGCGCTGTCGGCCGCGACCGGCGTGCAGCTGCATCTGGACAGCTATCACGTGCACAGCGTCGGCATTGGGGCAGATGCACGTGGCGAGGCCAACCTGAGCGTGCGCCACGACGGCGTGGAGTACGAAGGGACCGGCACCAGCCGTGACATCATCGAAGCCTCCGCGCTGGCCTGGCTGGATGTGGCCAACCGCCTGCTGCGTCAGCGCCAGGCCACGGCCGAACAGCCCGCCGCCACCGCCGCTGCCTGATCCCTATACCTGCAAGGCCACGCTCCAGATGAACGAGCCCATGAACCCAGCACCCCGCACCCTGTACGACAAACTGTGGGACGCCCACGTGGTCGTGCCCGAATCAGACAGCGCGCCCGCCGTCCTGTACATCGACCTGCACCTGATCCATGAGGTGACGTCACCACAGGCCTTCACCGAGCTGCGCGAGCGCGGGCTGGCCCCGCGACGCCCGGACCGCACCAAGGCCACCATGGACCACTCCACCCCGACTCTGCCTGCGCGCAGCGACGGCAGCCTGCCCTACGCCAGCGCCGCCTCCGAGGCACAGGTGGAAACACTGGCGCGTAACTGCGCCGAGTACGGCATCGAGCTGTTCGACATGCAGTCGGCAAACCGCGGCATCGTGCACGTGATCGCCCCCGAGCAGGGCTACACCCAGCCTGGCATGACCATCGTCTGCGGCGACAGCCACACCTCCACCCACGGTGCGTTCGGCTCCCTCGCATTCGGCATCGGCACCAGCGAAGTAGGCCACGTGCTGGCCACCCAGTGCCTGCTGCAGCGCAAAGCCAAGACCATGGCCATCACCGTGGACGGCCCACTGCCACGCGGCGTCGGTGCCAAAGACGTGGTGCTGCACATCATCGGCGTGATCGGCGTCAATGGCGGTACCGGCCACGTGCTGGAGTTCCGAGGCAGCACCATTGAAGCGATGGACATGGAACAGCGCATGACTCTGTGCAACATGTCGATCGAAGCGGGCGCACGCGCCGGCATGGTTGCGCCCGACCAGGTCACCTTCGACTGGGTTGCGGCCACCCCGCGCGGACCCAAGGGCGCGGATTTCGACGCCGCCGTGGCCGCCTGGTCGCAGCTGCGCAGCGATGCCGGCGCGCGTTTCGACAGCGAAGTGCACATCAATGCCGCCGACATCCGCCCCACCCTGACCTGGGGCACCCACCCCGGCACCGCCATCGCGGTGGACCGCCCCATTCCCGCCGCCAACGACACTGCCGACCAGAAGGGCCTGGACTACATGCAGTTCCAGCCTGGCCAGACCCTGGCCGGCACGCCGGTCGACGTGGTCTTCGTCGGCTCCTGCACCAACGGCCGCCTGAGCGACATGCGCGAAGTGGCGCAGGTGCTGCGCGGCCGCCGCATCGCCGCCGGCGTGCGCATGCTGGTGGTACCTGGCTCTGAGATCGTGAAGCGCGACGCCGAAGCCGAAGGCATCGATGTGATCGTGCGTGACGCGGGTGCCGAATGGCGTGAACCGGGCTGCTCGATGTGTATTGCGATGAATGGCGACCTGGTGGCCCCCGGCCAACTGGCGGTCAGCACCAGCAATCGCAATTTCGAGGGCCGCCAGGGCCCCGGCTCGCGCACCCTGCTGGCCTCGCCGATGACCGCCGCCTGGGCCGCAGTGAACGGCCACGTTGCCGACACCCGCGAACTGTTCGCGCAGGAGGTGGCGTAATGAGCGGCTTCCGTACCCTGACCTCGGCCAGCGTCGTGCTGCGCCAGACCAACATCGACACCGACCAGATCATTCCGGCGCGGTTCCTGTCCACCACCGAACGCGCCGGCCTCGGCCGCAACGCCTTCAATGACTGGCGCTGGCAGGCCGACGGCAGCCCGGTAGCCGACTTTGCCTTCAACCAGCCGCACAACGCGGGCCGCAACATCCTGCTGGCCGGGCGCAACTTCGGCTGCGGCTCCTCGCGCGAGCACGCACCATGGGCGCTGACCGACCTGGGTCTGCGCGCCATTGTCAGCAGTGAGATCGCCGATATTTTCCGCGGCAACTCGCTGAAGAACGGCCTGCTGCCGATCGTGCTCGCCGAGGCCGATGTACAGTCGCTGATGCAGCGGCCCGACGACGAACTGACCATTGATGTGGCCGCACGCGAGCTGCGCACCCCCGATGGCCGGGTCTTCTCTTTCCCGTTGGACGGCTTCTCGCAGACCTGTCTGCTGGAAGGCGTGGACCAGTTGGGGTATCTGTTGGGCCGCACCCCTGAAATCGAACGTTACGAGAGTGAGCATGCACGCTGAGATCGTTGTACTGCCCGGTGATGGCATCGGCCCGGAAGTTGCCGCCGCCGCCGTCGCGGTCCTGAAGTCCATTGCGGAACGCTTCAACCACAGCTTCGCCTTCAGCGAGCACGACATCGGCGGCATCGCCATCGACCGTCACGGCGAGCCGCTGCCGGCCAACACCCTGGCGGCCTGCCAATCGGCCCAGGCTGTACTGCTGGGCGCGGTGGGCGGGCCAAAGTGGTCCGACCCCAATGCCAAAGTGCGCCCCGAGCAGGGCCTGCTTGCCATCCGCAAGGCGCTGGGGCTGTACGCCAACCTGCGCCCGGTGCGCACCCATGAAGCCGCACTGGGCGCTTCGCCGATCAAGGCCGAACTGCTCAAGGGCGTGGACTTCGTGGTGGTGCGCGAACTCACCGGCGGCATCTACTTCGGCGACAAGACCCGCGATGCCGACAGCGCCAGCGACCTGTGCCGCTACACAGTGACCGAGATCGAGCGCGTGCTGCGCAGCGCCTTCATCCTCGCCCGCCAGCGCCGTGGCAAGGTCACCTCGGTGGACAAAGCCAACGTACTGGAGACCTCGCGCCTGTGGCGTGATGTGGCCGCGCGCATTGGCCGCGAGGAATTCCCGGACGTCGCGCTGGAGCACCAGCTGGTCGATTCAATGGCCATGCACCTGCTGGCCAAGCCGCGCGAGTACGACGTGATCGTGACCGAGAACATGTTCGGCGACATCCTGACTGATGAAGCGTCGATGCTGGCCGGGTCGCTGGGGCTGCTGCCGTCGGCGTCGCTGGGTGAACCGGGTGCGGTTGGCATCTATGAGCCGATTCATGGGTCTGCGCCGGACATTGCCGGCAAGGGCATTGCCAATCCGTATGCCACCATCTTCAGCGCCGCGATGTTGTTGCGGCATTCGTTGGGGCTGGAGGCGGAGGCGGCGGCGGTTGAGGTCGCGGTGCATGCGGCGTTGGATGATGGCGTGTTTACTGCCGATCTGGCCGCGAAGGGCCAGGCCGTGAGTACTGCGCAGGCGACCGAGGCGGTGTTGGCGCGATTGGCGTAGGGACACGCCATGCGTGTCCTCGGGTTCTTCGGTCGTTCTTTGGACACGCATGGCGTGTCCCTACAGGACGCATCGCCTGGTTGCCGGCCAGCGGCCGACACTACCCGCCAGACGAAGCGCTAGCGCGCTTCGTCTGGCTTCACCCGGAACCAGGCCGCGTACAGCGCTGGCAGGAACACCAGGGTCAGCACGGTGCCGACAATCAGGCCGCCCATGATCGAGATCGCCATCGAGCCGTAGAACGCACTGCGCGACAGCGGGATCATCGCCAGCACCGCGGCCAGCGCGGTCAGCACGATCGGACGGAAACGCCGCACCGTTGCGTCGATGATCGCGTGCCAACGGTCATGCCCGGCGTCAATGTCCTGCTGGATCTGATCGATCAGAATCACCGAGTTGCGCATGATCATGCCGGCCAGCGCAATCGTGCCCAGCAAGGCCACGAAGCCGAACGGCGCACGGAACAGCAGCAGGAACAAGGTCGCCCCGATGATCCCCAGCGGGGCCGTCACCAGCACCATTGCCGCACGCGAGAAGCTGCGCAGCTGCAGCATCAGCAAAGTGGCCACCACGATCAGGAACAACGGCATGCCCGCCTTGATCGAATCCTGCCCGCGCGCCGAGTCCTCCACCGTGCCGCCGGTTTCCAGCAGATAGCCATGCGGAAGTTCCGCGCGGATGCCATCCAGCGTCGGCAGAATCTGCTGCACCACGTCCAGCGCCTGGCTGCCATCACCGATATCCGCGCGCACCGTCACCGTCGGCAGGCGGTTGCGGTGCCAGATGATGCCGTCCTCGAACACATACTCCAGGCGCGCCACCTGCGACAGCGTCACCGAGGTGCCGCTGGCCGTGGGGATCGCCAGACTGCCCAGCATGTCCAGGCGGATGCGTTCGTTGTCCGGCCCACGCAACAGCATCTCGATCAGGCGGTTGCCCTCGCGGTAGGTGCTGACACTGGTGCCCGACAACGAGGTGCCCAGCAGCTGGCTCACCTGCGCACTGGTTACGCCCAGCGCGCGTGCACGGTCCTGGTCGATCACCAGCCGCACCACCTTGCTCGGCTCGCTCCAGTCCAGGTTGACGTTCATCACGTGCGGGTTCTCGCGCACCTTGTCCTGCACCTGGCGTGCGATCGCCTGCACCTGCGCGATGTGCTCACCGGATATGCGCAGCTGCACCGGGTAGCCCACCGGCGGGCCATTTTCCAGACGCGTCACGCGCATCTGCACGTCCGGGAACTGCGGAATGACCTCCTTCAGCAGCCAGTCGCGGGTGGCCTCACGCGCGTGCGCATCTTCCGTCAGCACCACGAACTGCGAGAAATTGGTCGCCGGCAGCTGCTGGTCCAGCGGCAGGTAGAAGCGCGGCGAACCGGTCCCTACATAGGCCACATAGTTCTGGATGCCCTCGCGGCCCTTCAGCAGCTTTTCCAGCTTGGTCGCCTGCGCCTGGGTCGCCTGCAACGACGCACCTTCGGCCAGTTCGATGTCCACCATCAGTTCCGGCCGGGTCGAATCCGGGAAGAACTGCTGCGGCACGAAGCGGAACATCAGCAGCGAGAACACGAACAGCGCGATGGTTGCTGCGATCACCCACCAGCGGTGACGCAGGCACGTGTCCAGGAAGCGGCGGAAGCGCGTATAGAACGGCCGCTGGTACGGATCATGGTCGTGCCCGTGCTGCTTCGGCACGATGAAACGGCCCAGCGCCGGATGCCGGTCCGCCCACGCCTGCCGACGTGCGAGCCAGCGCCCGGCCAGGCTGTCCGGTTTGGGCGGCTGCGGGTTGAACAGGTCCGGCAGCATCTTGTCGCCGAGATACGGGATGAACAGCACGGCGGCAATCCACGACACCACCAGCGCAATGGTCACCACCTGGAACAGCGAGCGTGTGTATTCGCCGGTGCTGGAGGCCGCCGTGGCAATCGGCAGGAAGCCAGCCGCCGTGATCAGCGTGCCGGTCAGCATCGGGAACGCGGTCGACTCCCAGGCGAAGCTGGCCGCGCGAAGGCGGTCGTAGCCCTGCTCCATCTTGGTGGCCATCATCTCCACCGCGATGATCGCATCGTCCACCAGCAGGCCCAGGGCCAGTACCAGCGCGCCCAACGAGATCTTGTGCAGGCCGATATCGAAGTAATGCATGACGAAGAAGGTCATCGCCAGCACCAGCGGAATGGTCACGCCGACCACCAGGCCAGTACGCAGGCCCAGCGAGAAGAAGCTGACCAGCAGCACGATCACCACCGCCTCGGTCAGTACCTGCACGAACTCGCCGACGGATTCTTCCACCGCATGCGGCTGGTCGGAGACCTTGCGCAGCTGCATGCCAACCGGCAGGGTCTTCTGCAGGCGCTTGAACTCGGCATCCAGGGTCGAACCCAGCTTGAGGATATCGCCGCCGTCTTTCATCGCCACTGCGATGCCGATCGCATCCTCGCCCATGAAGCGCATCTTCGGCGAAGCCGGGTCGGCGAAGCCACGCTTCACTTCGGCGATGTCGCCCAGGTGCACGGTGCGGTCCCCGGCCTGGATCGGGAAGCGGCGGATGTCGTCCACGCTCTGGAACTGACCAGTCACGCGCAACTGCACGCGGTCCGTGGGGGTTTCAAAGAAGCTGGTGGCGGCCATCACGTTCTGGTCGGCGAGCGACTGCTGCACCTGCTGCAGCGAGACGCCCAGCGTGGCCAGCTTGGTGTTGGACAGTTCGATCCAGATCTTCTCGTCCTGCAGGCCTTCCAGCTCGATCTTGCCCACATCGGGCACCCGCTGCAGTTCCAGCTGGATACGGTCGGCGTAGTCACGCATTACCGCATAGTCGAAGCCCTGCCCGGTGAGTGCGTAGATGTTGCCGAAGGTGTCGCCGAACTCGTCGTTGAAGAACGGACCGACAATTTCGCGCGGCAGCGTCGGCCTGATGTCGCCCACGCGCTTGCGCACCTGGTACCACAGGTCCGGGATCGCCTTGGATCGCAGGCTGTCCTTGGCCGCGAAGATCACCTGCGACTCGCCGGGGCGCGAGTACGACCGGATGAACTCGTACTGCCCGGTGTTGAGCAGGGCCTTCTCGATCGGCTCGGTGACCTGGCGCGAAACCTGTTCAGCGGTGGCTCCTGGCCACTGCGTGCGCACCACCATCACCTTGAAGGTGAAGGGCGGATCTTCGGACTGCCCCAGGTGCTTGTACGACCATGCGCCGATGATGGCAAAGGCCAACATCGCGAACAGCACCAGTGGCCGGTTGCCCAGCGCCCATTCGGAAAGATTGAAGCGGCGCACGGGCTCAGTTCCCCTTGGCCGCAGCAGGTGCCGGCTTTGCGGCCGGGTTCAGCAGCGGCCGGTTCTGACGATCCACCGGTGCCACTACCTGGCCGTCGCGCAGCAGATGTCCACCGGCCGCCACCACCCAGTCCTGCGCGGCCACTCCGCTCAGCACCGGCACCGATTCCGGTCCGTACGCACCCACCGTGACCGGGGTCGCCTTCAGCGCGCCGTTGGTCGGATTGACCACCCACACGCTGGCCTTGCCGTCAGCGCCGCGCAACACCGCGCCCAGCGGCAGCTGCAACGTGCCGCTACGGCCTGCGCCAGCGAACACCCGCGCGCTCTGGCCCAGTTCAACGTCCTTCAAGGCTTCCTCGGCCAGGCTGACGCGCGCCGCATAGGTGCGGGTCTGGGCGTCGGCGGCGGGAGCGATTTCGCGGATCGAACCCGGCAGCACCTGGCCCGGGGTGTTCCACAGTTCCACCTGTACGTCCTGGCCGACCTTGTAGTCGCGGATATGGCTTTCCGGCAGCGCGATCAGCACCTCGCGGCCGCCGTCAGCGGCCAGGGTGAAGATGGTCTGGCCGGCGCTGACCACCTGCCCGGCTTCGGCCTGGCGACTGGCGATGACTCCGTCGGCCGGCGCGCGCAGCTGGGCGTAGGCGGCCTGGTTGCGGGCCACGGCCAGGTTGGCGCGGGCGGCATTGGCCTGGCCCTGCGCGGCCTTGAAGGCGGCGGTCTGCGCGTCCAGCGTGGACTGGCTGACCAGTTGCTGCTCGGCCAGCCTGGCGTAGCGCTTCTGGTCGTCGCGGGCGCGCACCAGGTCCGCTTCGGCCGCCGCCAGCTGCGCCTGGCTGGCACTGGCCTGGGCGGCGTAGTCGGAAACGTCCAGTTCCGCCAGCACATCCCCCTTGCGCACGCGCTGGCCGGCATCGACATGGCGGCGGATAAGGTGCCCGCCGACCTGGAACGACAGCGGGCTTTCCTCGCGGGCATGCACTTCGCCCGGGTAAGCCGCTACTTCCTGGCCGGCGACCGTGCCCGGCTGCACCACCAGCACCGGCAACGGTGCCGGCGGCTCCGCGTCCTGCTTGCCACACGCTGCCAGCATCAACGCCAGCAGGCCACCGCCCATCCATCGCAAGTTGTTCATGAGGTCCTGGACCTTGAAGAAACCGGGAAAAGCGACACCGACGAGACACTCTATATCGGCATCGAAATTATTGAACCGGACGGTATAGTATAAATATCGAACCGATTGGTCTAGTATTCAATCAATGACCGATCCGACCTCTTTCTCTGCGCCGCCCAAGCCCTCTGCCAAGGCCGCCGGACCCGGACGTCCCAAGGACCTGGGCAAGCGGGCCGCGATCCTCGACGCCGCCAAAGCACTGTTCGTCGAGCAGGGCTACACCGGCGTCAGCATGGACAGCATTGCCGCCCAGGCCGGCGTGTCCAAGCTGACCGTTTACAGCCATTTCGGCGACAAAGAGACGCTTTTCACCGAAGCTGTGCAGTCGACCTGCATGGAAATGCTGCCCGACGCCCTGTTTGTAACGGATGCGGAAGGGCCGCTGCGTGAACAGTTGCTGGGCATTGGCCGGGCGTTCTTCGCGATGATCACCTCGCCGGCCGCGGTGGCCGTGCAGCGGGTGATGATGGCCCCGGATACCGACGACCGCATCCGCGAGATGTTCTGGGTGGCCGGCCCGCAGCGGACCAGCGCGGCCCTGGCCGAGTTCCTGCGCGGGCGTACCGCCCGCGGCGAACTGGAGATCTCCGACTTCCAGACGGCGGCCCTGCAGTTCTTCACCCTGATCAAGGGCGAGCTGCACACGCATATGATGTGCGGCATGCGGCCGGCCCCGGCCGAATGCGATGCAGACGCGCATGTGCACGCCAGCGTCGATTTCTTCCTGAGGGCGTACGCTACCCGCCGCTAGGCCTGCTTTCACAACCTGAATGGACCGGAGGTCGCGGTGACTTCCGGCACTGCGACCCCGACGTGACGGCAGCGATGCTGTGATCGCGCCGCCGGCTCCCGGCACCGGTAAAATGGCCGGCCCACTGCGCTGGATTAGAACCTCATGACGATCGATTACGCCCACGCCCGCGAACTGATGGTTGAACAGCAGATCCGTCCCTGGGACGTGCTGGACATCCGTGTGCTGGATGTCCTGGCCACGCTGCCGCGGGAGGCGTTCGTCGCTGAAACGCATCAGAAGCTGGCTTACACCGATGTGGAACTGCCGCTCGGTTTCGGCCACAAGATGATGAAGCCGGTGATTGAAGGCCGCACCTTGCAGGCACTGGATCTGCAGGCGGGCGACGAAGTGCTGGAAATTGGTACCGGCAGCGGCTACCTGAGCGCCTGCATCGGCGCATTGGCCCGCGAGGTGCTGAGCCTGGAAATCCAGCCGGAGCTGGCCGCCAGCGCGCGCGCCAACCTCGACCGCGCCGGCCTGGGCACCAACGTGCGCATTGAAACTGCCGACGCCCTGAGCTGGACCACGGAACGTCGGTTTGATGTCGTCGTGGTGACCGCGGCAGTCGAAACCATTCCGTCACATTTCGTCTCGCTGCTGCGTCCGGGCGGTCGTCTGTTCGTGATCCGCGGCACCTCGCCGGTGATGGAAGCGGTGCTGGTGAAGACCGACGGCAGCGTCGAATCGTTGTTTGAAACCGATATTGAATACCTGCGCGGTGCCGCCCCGGCACCCCAGTTCCAACTCTGAGTCCAAGGAAGCCGCAATGATCCGCCGATCCCTCGCACTTGCGCTGGCCGCCGCACTGCTGCCGATGACCGCCTCTGCCGCCGACCTGCTGCAGGTCTACGAAATGGCGCGCAACGGCGATCCGCAGCTGGCCGCGGCAGAGTCCACCCGTCTGTTCGACAAGGAAGGTGCCGTCCAGGCCCGTGCCGCGCTGCTGCCGCAGATCAACGGCCAGGCCACGCTGGGTCGCAACCGGACCACGCCGAACCACGACGTGGACACCACCTCGTTCACCACCAAGAGCCGCAACTACACGGTCGACGGGTCGCAGACGCTGTTCAACTGGACGCAGTTCGCCAACCTGAAGTCGCAGCGCGAGCTGAGCAAAGCCGCAGACTTCACCCTGGATTCGGCCAACGACGATCTGATCGTGCGCACCTCGGCCGCGTACTTCAACGTGCTGGTGGGCATTGAATCGCTGTCAGCCGCGCAGACCAACGAAGCGGCTGCCAAAAAGCAGTTCGACTTCGCCGACAAGCGCCTGGAAGTGGGCCTGGCTCCGATCACCGACGTGCACGAAGCCCGTGCGCAGTATGACCAGGCCCGTGCGAACACGATCATTGCGCAGAACACGCTCGCCGACGCCTACCAGGCACTGACCGAACTGACCGGTCAGCCGGTGACCGACCTGAAGGCGCTGCCGGAAGATTTCCGTCCGGAGCTGCCGGCCCAGTACGCCACCGTCGATACGCTGGTGACGCAGGCCGTGGAACAGAACCCGGCGCTGAAGGCTTCCGAGCTGCAGGTCAGCGCGGCGGAAGCGTCGGTCTCGGCCGCGCGTGGCGCGCACTACCCTACCCTCAATCTGGGTGCCAGCGTCGGCAGGTCGGCCAGCTGGGGGGACGTGGTGGGTTCGGGCAGCAACTTCAGCCCGGACCAGCGCACCAACAGCATTGGCCTGACCCTGAGCGTGCCGATCTTCTCCGGCGGTG
Source organism: Stenotrophomonas maltophilia (assembly GCA_050983615.1). Classification (GTDB taxonomy): domain Bacteria; phylum Pseudomonadota; class Gammaproteobacteria; order Xanthomonadales; family Xanthomonadaceae; genus Stenotrophomonas; species Stenotrophomonas maltophilia_AZ. Next base: position 3,574,237 of record CP158958.1, read on the forward strand.
CCACCCAGTCCGGCGTGCGCCAGGCCCTGGCCCAGCGCGATATCGCCCAGGACGGTTACGAGCAGCAGAAGCGCGCGCTGGACCGCAATACCCGCAATGCCTACCAGTCGCTGGTGGCCGGCATCAGCGAAGTGGAAGCACGTCGCCTGGCGGTGGTGTCCGCACAGAGCGCCTATGACGCCTCGCAGGTCGGCCTGGAAGTGGGTACCCGTACCGTGCTGGACGTGATCCAGAACCAGCGCATCCTGTTCTCGGCGCAGCTGGAGTACGCCCAGGCCCGCTACAACTTCCTGCAGCGTCGCCTGCAGCTGGGTCAGGCGGTCGGCGTACTCGACATTGCCGAACTGCAGGACATCAACCGCCTGCTGACCCAGCAGGCCGCCACGCCGAGCACAACGGTCAACAACTGATCGCGGTGTAACGCTGGAATGAAAACGCCACCCGCAAGGGTGGCTTTTTTTGTGGTCTGCGGGCACCGCGCAGCCACGCAGGGCGTGGCTCTATGGCGCATCCGGATGGCGGGGAATTGCAGCGTAGAGCCACGCCCTGCGTGGCTGCGTCATTTGTAGAACGTACTGCGTCCACCCGGCTGGCGCTTGAAGCGCCGGTGGATCCACAGGTACTGGTCCGGGGCCTCGCGCACCATCGCCTCAATGGCCTGGTTGACCCGGGCGGTATCGGCTTCCACGTCTTCACTGGGGAAGTTCTCCAGCGGCGCGCCGATCTTGAGGAAATACTTCCCACCTTCGCGTCGGTGGAAATACGGAATCACCGCACACCCGGTCATGCGAGCCAGCTGGTGCGTGGCGGTAATGGTGGACGCGGTATGCCCGAAGAACGGCACGAATACGGTGTCCTTGCCACGCATGTCCTGATCGGGCGCGTACCAGAGGAAGCCCCCTTTCTTCAGATGCCGTACCGTCGCGCGGATATCCTCGTTGGCATACATCGCCTTGGCATAACGCAGCCGGCCGAACTTCACCGCCCATTCGTACACCGGATTGCGGTGCTTGCGGTACATGCCGGAAAGCTCAACGTGGTCGCATAGCAGGCGGCCGCACATTTCCAGGGTCATGAAATGGCCGGACACCAGCAACACGCCGCGACCTTCGGCCTGCATCTTCTGCAGGTGCTCCAGCCCTTCGATCTGCACCTTGGGCCGGATGCTGTCGATGCTGCCCCACCACGCGCGGGCAAACTCGAAGATGCCCACGCCGAGTGCGTCGAAGCTGTCGCGCAGCAGGCGCTGCCGCCAGGCCTCGTCCTGCTCAGGGAAGCACAGCTTGAGGTTGACCTCGGCGGCCTTGCGCCGGCTGCTGGCCAGCCGGTACGCCACCGTGCCCACACCACGGCCCAGCGCCCGCTGCAGCCCCCAGGGCAGCCGCGCGACCGCGAAGGCCCCCAGCATGAAGGCGAACATCGGCCAGTGCCGGGGATTGCGCAGCGACGGGCGGGTCGCGGTGGAAGCGTTATCAGACATGACCTGATTCTAATGGATGCGCCCAGTCCCTGCGGCGCATGTCTTTCCCGGGCCGGCTCCCGTATCCTCTGCCCATGCGTAATCGCCCTGTTGAGTGGATCCTGCGCGGCCTGTATTCGGCCGTGCTGTACATACTGCTGCCCATCACCGTGTATCACCTGGTGTGGCGGGGCTTCCGGGTGCGCCAGTACTTCCAGCGCTGGGACGAGCGCTATGCCTCCTATCCGCAGTCCAGCCTGCACCCACGGGTGTGGCTGCACGCGGTGTCGGTGGGCGAGGTCAATGCCGCCGCGCCGCTGGTCAATGCCCTGCGTGCCCAACGCCCGGACATCCGCTGGGTGATCACCACCATCACCCCCACCGGATCGGAACGGGTGCGCTCACTCTGGGGCGACGCGGTGGACCATGTCTACCTGCCCTACGACGTGCCCGGCAGCGTCGGTCGCTTTCTGGGCCACTTCAAGCCCAGCCTGGCGCTGATCCTGGAAACCGAGCTGTGGCCGAATCTGCTGTTCGGCTGCCGGGATCGCGGCATTCCGGTGTACATCCTCAATGCGCGGCTGTCGGCGCGTTCGCTGCGTGGCTACCGGCTGCTGGCCCCGCTGATCGCACGTGCGCTTCGGACGGTGACCTGCGTGGCCGCGCAATCGCAGGACGATGCGGAGCGTTTCATCCAGCTGGGGGCCGAACCGGAGCAGGTGCGTGCGCTGGGAAACCTGAAGTTCGAGATTGCCACGCCGAATGTGCGCGAGTTCATGGCCAACTTCCACAGCGCCGTGCCGACGTCGCGCCCGGTATGGATTGCCGCCAGCACGCATGAAGGCGAAGAGCAGGCCACGCTGGACCTGCACCGGCGGCTGCGCGCGGAGATACCGGATCTGTTGTTGTTGTGGGCACCGCGCCACCCCGAGCGCTTCCCGCGCGTGGAAGCGCTGGCCCGCGAACAGGGCTGGAAGGTCGCCACCCGCCGCCAGGAGCAATGGCCGCAGGCAGACACGGACGTGTTCGTGATTGATACGCTGGGTGAGCTGATGTCGTTCTACAGTTGCGCCGATGTGGCGTTCGTCGGCGGCAGTCTGCAGCCGATTGGGGGCCACAACCTGCTGGAACCGGCGGCGATGGGCACCGCCTCAGTAACCGGTCCGCACCTGCATAACTTCTCCGAGATTTCGCGGCGCATGCGCGAAGCCGGGGCGGTGTTGATCGCCGACGACGTGGAGGGTGTGTATGTCGCCCTTCTGATGCTGCTGCGCGACCCGCAGGCGCGTGAGGACATGGCACGCGCGGGCTGCACGCTGGTGAGCACCGGACGGGGCGCGCTGCAGCGCACCGTGGACCTGGTGACGCCGCAGTTGCCGCCTGCAGTGGTCTGACTCGGGACGCTCATCGCCTCAATGGATACGGATGGCAACCCTGTAGGGACGCGCCATGCGCGTCCACGGGGTACCCCGGCATCGCGCTGGACACGCTTGGCGTGTCCCTACAAAGCTCCACAACACCATGCGTATGGATACTCACCGGCCTGACTGGCCAGCCCCGCGCGTATCGGGTTGCCCACGATATATCGCGCAACATGCTCCAGCGATTCCTCCTCGCGCAACGCATGATCGTGATATCCGGGTTGCCATACACGCCCCGCCCCCATCAAACGGCTGCTGCGTGATTTGAACAGGTTCATGCACCCAGCCAGCGTCCCGGACTTCAACTCCATCAGCCAGTGCACATGATCAGGCATGACCACCCAGGCAAATGTGCGGGTATGGCCACTGCGCTCCATGTAGCGCAGTGTTTCAATGACGGTCTCGGCGTTATCGGGTTGTTCGAACAGGGGCCGGCGACCGTCAACCACGGTCGTCAGTACGTAGAAGCCACCGATGGCAGATTGTCGGCCCCGTTGCAGGCGAGAACTGGACATGGCATCAGCCTCGCCGCTCAGGTTCATTCGCGGTATCAGCAATTCGCGCATTGCAGCGTAGGGACGCGCCATGCGCGTCCAGATCCCACCGCACCCATGCATCACGACGACGCGCATGGCGCGTCGCTACATCCCGGCCATGCGCCTGTAGGGACACGCCATGCGTGTCCAGATCCCACCCCGCCCGTGCATCCCGACGACGCGCATGGCGCGTCGCTACATCCCGGCCATGCGCCTGCAGGGACACGCCATGCGCGTCCAGATCCCACCCCGCCCATGCATCCCGACGACGCGCTTGGCGCGTCGCTACATCCCGGCCATGCGCCTGCAGGGACACGCCATGCGCGTCCAGATCCCACCCCGCCCATGCATCACGACGACGCGCATGGCGCGTCGCCACATCCCGGCCATGCGCCTGTAGGGACACGCCATGCGCGTCCAGATCCCACCCCGCCCATGCATCACGACGACGCGCATGGCGCGTCGCCACATCCCGGCCATGCGCCTGTAGGGACACGCCATGCGCGTCCAGATCCCACCCCGCCCATGCATCACGACGACGCGCATGGCGCGTCGCCACATCCCGGCCATGCGCCTGTAGGGACGCGCCATGCGCGTCTAGATCCCACCCCGCCCATGCATCACGACGACGCGCATGGCGCGTCGCTACATCCCGGCCATGCGCCTGTAGGGACACGCCATGCGCGTCCAGATCCCACCCGTCCATGCATCCCGACGACGCGCATGCCGCGTCGCTACATCCCGGCCATGCGCCTGTAGGGACACGCCATGCGCGTCCAGATCCCACCCGTCCATGCATCCCGACGACGCGCATGCCGCGTCGCTACATCCCGGCCATGCGCCTGTAAGGACACGCCATGCGCGTCCAGATCCCACCCGTCCATGCATCCCGACGACGCGCATGCCGCGTCGCTACATCCCGGCCATGCGCCTGCAGGGACACGCCATGCGCGTCCAGATCCCACCCCGCCCATGCATCACGACGACGCGCATGGCGCGTCGCTACGCGGGCATCAACCGGCTTCGTCGCGTGCCAACAGGCTGCCGGCGTACAGCGCGGCCAGCAGCAGGGTGAGGCCGCCCCAGAAGGTGGAGTAGAACGCCAGATGGGTGTTCAAGGGAAACACGGTGACCGCCAGCGCCAATGCCGCCGGGCGCGCGCGCTCGCGTGCGGCCAGCGGGGCGAAGCGCCATGCGCGCCACGCCTGGGCCGCCGCGGCCAGCCATAGCAGCAAGCCGAGCACGCCGGTTTCAGCAAGAATCTCCAGCACAATCTGATGTGCGTGCAGGGCCGGGCCTTCGCCCCAGACGTCCTGCTGCTGCGGCGAAGGGTGGCACGCCGGATAGGCATCGCGGAAGCCGCGCGCGCCCACGCCGTTGATCGGATGTTCCTGGATCATGCAGCCGGCGGCCGCCCATATCTGGGCGCGCCCCGACAAGGCCTGGTTCACGCCATCGTTCTCGCCGTCCCACGCCATCGCCGTGCGGGCGATGCGCTCGCGTACCTGGGTGGAGCCCAGCGACAAACCCACCACCGCGATCAGCCCTGCAATCACACAGACCAGCACGCCGCGCGTACCCAGCAGCCGCCAGCCCGAGAACGCCACCACCAGCGCATAGGTGATCCAAGAGGCGCGCGAACCGGCCAGCACCAGCACCACGCCGACCGCTGCCGCGCTCAGCGCCCAGCCCCAGCGCCCCAGCCGGTGCGCGGCCGCAAACAACAGGAACGGCGACAGACTGGCCAGCACCTGGCCGAATTTGAGATTGCACGGCCCCAGCACGCCGCTCAGACGATCAGCGGCAGCCGCCTCGGCAGGGGTGCACAGGCCGTGTCCACTGACCGCCCAGTTCAGCTGATCGAGCGACCAGAACAGCGGACTGCTGCCGAATGCCGCCTGCGCCAGCGCATCCAGCGTCCACACTCCGGCAATGAGTGCGATGCCACCCAGGGTAAGAGAACGGCGCTGCGGTGTGGCCACCGCAATGGCCACCAGCCACATGAAGGGCAGATAGCGCAGGCCGGCGGCGGTCTTGCGCCAGGCCTCGGAGGGATCGATAGCGTCGAAGGCGGAAAACGCCTGTGGCAGCCAGTACCCCAGGAACAGAATACTGGTCAGTGCCCACGCCGGGCTGCTCAACAGCCGCTGCTTGCCCTGCAGGCGCAGCTGCACCATGCGTACGGCGGCGTAGAGCGCGCCCAGCACCAGCACGGTTTCGGCAATGCCGGGCAACGGCCACAGCGCCACGAAGGCCATCACCCACCACGGAGCCCAGCGCCCGGCTCGCGCGCCCGGGGAGCCCGGCGCGGGCAGAGGTTCAACCGGCGAGTTGGGAATAGAGCTGGAGCGTGTCACGTTGCATCGCCTGCAGGGTGAACGGAATACGCGACGGCAGCGCTGGCGGCTGCGCCAGCAACTGCCGGGCGCGCGCCAGCAGGGCCGGTGCATCCGCCAAGGTTACCGCGCCCGACGGTTGCAGCAGCTGAAGCAGCTCGCCGACCCCGCCGTGATTCCAGCCCAGCACCGGCCGGCCCACCGACACCGCTTCCACCACGGTGCGGCCAAACGCCTCGGGTTTGTCGGACAGCTGCAGCACCAGGTCGCTGGCGGCATAGGCTTCGGCGATGCGCGAAGTCGGTGCCGTCATCAGCACGGCTTGCGCCACGCCGAGGCGGACGGCCTCGGATTCCAGCTCGGCCACATAGCGCCCGCGCCCGGGTTCGCGGGTGCCCGGCATCCACAGCAGCGCCGGCGTACCGGCGGCATGCAGCCCGGCCAGCAGCGCCAGCGCGTGATGGTGGCCCTTCAGACGGGTGCCCCGCCCCGGTAACAGCAGCAATGGCGCGTCGCCGGCCAGGGCGGGGTGCTGCGCCGCCACCGCCAGCCGTGCGCGACGGTCCTGACGGCCCACGCGCGGGAACTGCGCCACGTCCACGCCACGCGGAATCACCTGCAGGCGCTCAGCGGCAACGGACGGATAATGCTGGCGCACGAAGTCGCGCACCGCGTTGGACACGCAGATGACCCGTTCACCGCTGGTCATCACCGCGCTGTAGCGGCCGGGCGAGTTCAGCCCGTGCACGGTGGTCACCCAGTGCGGGCGCTGCTCCGCCGGCAGGTTGCGCACGGCATACAGCCCCAGCCACGCCGGCAGGCGCGACCGCGCATGCACGATGTCGGCCCCGGTCTGCGCGAACAGATCGCGCAGCGCGCGCACATGGCGCAGTGTCCACAGCGACTTGCGGCCGATGTCCAGGGTGAGATGCTCAGCACCGCTGGCCAGCAGTGGCTCGACCAGGCGGCCACCGGCGGACACCACGATGGCGCGGTGCCCGGCCGCCGCCAGCGCGGCGGCAACTTCAAGGGTGGAACGTTCGACCCCGCCGGAGTGCAGTGCCGGCAGCAGCTGCACCACGGTCAACCGGCGCACGATCGGGGAAGCCCGCTCAGTCGGCCAGCACGAACACCGAACCGCAGTACGGGCACTGCGCTTCGCCGTTGGGTTCGTCTTCGATCGGCAGGTACACGCGCGGGTGCGAATTCCACAGCGCCATTTCCGGCGTCGGGCAGCTCAGCGGCAGTTCGCTGCGGTGCACGGTGTAGCGCTTCTCGGCATTGGCGGGCGCAGTGGCGGTATGGCTCATGGCGGAATACGGAAGTGGAGGTGCGAGGACGGGGATTCTAGCACCCGGGGCCACCCACTCGGCGTGTCGGGCCCCGCGGCGGGGCCCGGCCGGATTTCGCTGTTTTGCATTTTTCCCGGGTTTAGATCGAACTAATTTCACTTGCGGCGCGGCGCTGGGTGTTGCAGGATCGGTCCAGTTCCGATCACAACCCGATCGCACGGCCCGACCCCCACCGGACCGGCCCCGCGTCACCGACCGCCCGCTGGCGGCCGGCGCGGTGTCGTCTGCCTCTGGTCGCCGATGCGGGCTTTGCCCTGCTGCCTGTCCCACCGGGAGAACCCTGCATGACCCTGCCTCGCCGCCGCCCTGCCCGCCACGCCGTGCTGCCGCTTGCGCTGGCCCTCGCCTGCGCCGCCCCCGCCCTGCCCGCCCTGGCGCAGGATTTCAGCACTTCATTCGAAGCCGGCCAGCCCGCGCCCAAGGCGGCAACAGGCACCCTGCAGGTGAAGGTGGGCAACGGACCGGCTGCGCCCTATGCCGCCAAGGCCAATGCGGGTTACAGCGGCGTGCGCGCCCTGGGCTACCGCAGCGGCGGTGGGGCCGCGCGCGCTACGCTGTTCAGCACGGATGTGACCATCGCGGCCGACACCACGCTGAGCTGGATGGTGCTGCCGGAGATCGTGGGCGGCGACACCGTGGCCAGTACCTATGTCTCGCTGGACCTGGTGCTGGATGACGGCAGCCGGGTGTCGGCCAGCGCCGCCCGCGACCACCACGGCGTGGCCCTGGGCGCGCAGGCACAGGGCGGCTCGAAGACGCTGTACCCGCAGCAGTGGGCGCACAAGCAGGTGCGTCTGGGCGACGTGCCGGCCTTGCGCGGCCGCCGCGTGGTGGCGGTGGAACTGGAGGTGGACAGCGCCGCACAGGCCCCGGCCGCCGGCTGGATCGACGACATCCGCCTGGGCGACAGCGCCCGCAACAGCGCGCAGCGCCCCTCCGAATGGGTTCTCACCACCCGCGGCACGCAGTCCAACGGCACGTTCTCGCGCGGCAACAACTTCCCGGCCACCGCCGTGCCGCACGGCTTCAACTTCTGGACCCCGGTGACCGATGCCGGTTCGCTGAGCTGGCTGTACCGCTGGAATGAGCAGAACGACGCCGCCAACAAGCCGCGCCTGCAGGCGCTGGCGCTGAGTCATGAACCCAGCCCGTGGATGGGCGACCGCCAGACCTTCCAGGTCATGCCGTCGAACACGCGCGGCGTGCCGGAAGCCGACCGTGCCAAGCGCGCGCTCACCTTCTCGCGCGACCACGAAGTGGCCCGCCCGCACCGCTATGGCGTGCGTTTTGACAACGGCATTGCCGCCACTATTGCGCCCACCGACCACGCCGCGCTGTTCCGCTTTGACTTCCCCAAGGGCAGCGATGCCAACCTGCTGTTCGACAACGTCGACGCGCGCGGTGGGCTGACCCTGGATCCTGTCACGCAGACTCTTTCCGGCTACACCGACACCCGCAGTGGCCTGTCCAACGGGGCCACGCGCATGTTCATCGTGGCCAGCTTCGACCGCCCGTGGCGCAGCAGCGGCACGATCAAGACCGGCCGCCCGACCGGCTACATCAAGTTCGATCCGGGCACTGAAGGCACGGTGCACATGCGCATTGCCACCTCGCTGATCTCGCTGGAGCAGGCGCGCCACAACCTGGCGCTGGAGCTGGCCAGCGACGATGACATCGAGCGCGTGGCCGGCCGCGCCCAGGATGCCTGGGACGCGCGCCTGGGCCGCTTCGACATCGGCACCGCCAGCGACGACGAAAAGACCACGCTGTACTCCAACGTCTACCGTTTGTACCTGTACCCCAACTCCGCGCATGAAAACGTGGGCACTGCCGTCGCACCGGACTGGCGCTACGCCAGCCAGGCGAGTGCCGGCGAGGACGCCCGCAACGATGCCAGCGCCAGCCGCAGCTTCGCGCCCATCCGCGACGGCAAGGTGTACGTGAACAACGGTTTCTGGGACACCTTCCGCACCACCTGGCCGGCCTATGCGCTGTTCACCCCGGACGACGCGGGCAGCCTGGTACAGGGCTTTCTGGAGCAGTACCGCGCCGGCGGCTGGGTGGCACGCTGGTCCTCGCCGGGCTATGCCGACCTGATGGTGGGCACCAGTTCCGATGTAGCCTTCGCCGATGCCTGGTTGAAGGGCATCCAGGGCTTCGATGCGGCCGAGGCCTACGAGGCCGCACTGCGCAATGCCACCGTGGTGCCGCCGGACCGGCATGTGGGCCGCAAGGGCATGCGCCAGTCCAGCTTCCGTGGCTACGCCAGCACCGACACGCACGAGGGCATGTCGTGGACCATGGAAGGCGCGTTGAACGACTTCGGCATTGCCAACATGGCCACCGAACTGGCCAAGCGCGCCAGTAGCACGGCCGAGCGCGAACGCTACAGCACCGAAGCGGACTACTTCCGCAATCGCGCGGGCACCTACGCCACCCTGTTCGACCCGGCCGCCGGCTTCTTCCAGGGCCGTACCGAGGCCGGCAAGTGGCGGGTGGACTCCGCAAAGTACGACCCGCGCGTGTGGGGCTACGACTACACCGAATCGAACGGCTGGACCTTTGCGTTCACCGCCCCGCACGACGGCGAAGGCCTGGCCGCGCTGTATGGCGGTCGTGAGGCATTGGGCAGGAAGCTGGATGCGTTCTTCAGCACCCCGGAAACCGCCGATACCGCACTGGTCGGCTCCTACGGCGGCGTGATCCATGAAATGACCGAAGCCCGCGATGTGCGCCTGGGTATGTATGCGCACAGCAACCAGCCGGCGCACCACATCCCGTGGATGTACCTTTACGCCGGGCAGCCGTGGAAGACCCAGGATCACGTTCGCACGATCCTCGAGCGCCTGTACCTGGGCAGTGAGATCGGCCAGGGGTACCCGGGCGACGAGGACAACGGCGAAACCTCGGCGTGGTATCTGTTCGCCTCGCTGGGCATCTACCCGCTGCGCATGGGTGCACCGGAGTACGTGATTGGCTCGCCGCTGTTCAAGCACGCGCGCGTGCGGCTGGGCGACGGCAAGGTGCTGACCGTGAACGCACCGGCCAACTCGCGTGAGAACCGCTATGTGCAGTCACTGAAAATCAACGGCAAGCCGTGGACGAAGACCTGGGTACCGCATGAGCTGATTGCCGCCGGGGCCACGCTGGACTTCGAAATGGGGCCGCAACCGTCGCGCTGGGGCACCGGGCCGGACGATGCGCCGCGTTCGCTCACTGCACCGGGACAGCGACCGGCCGGATTGCATGATCTGCTGGGCACCGGGGCCAAGGCCACGCTGGCCGATGGTTCGGTCGCCGCAGACCTGATCGACAACGATGCCGGTTCCGCGCTGGGCATGGGTGATGTTGGAACCGTGACCTTTACCGGACTGACCGATGGCCAGGCCACGCTGTACACGCTGACCAGTGGTGAGAGTTCGATCCGCGCGGCGGAGTGGGTGCTGGAGGCACGTACTGCCGGTGGGCAATGGAAGACGGTGGACCAGCGCAAAGGCGAAGCGTTCCAGTGGGCCCAGCAGACGCGGCCATTCAAGATTGCGCAGCCGGGTAAGTACGCCGAGTACCGGCTGCGGATCAAGGCGCAGGGGCGCGCGCAGTTGGCCGAAGTGGAGTTGCTGGCACCTGGGGCGCATTGAGCGGCATGGGGTTCCCGTGGGACGCGCATGGCGCGTCGCTACGGGTGACCGGCATCACGGATAACGCGCGTAATGCCTGTAGGGACACGCCATGCGTGTCCACGCGGTGCCAGAACCTGACGTAGAGCCACGCCCTGCGTGGCTGCGCGGTGTTTGGGTTGGCCGAAGCCACGCAGGGCGTGGCTCTACGGTGCCATTGGAGTTCCCAGCGACGCCAGAACGCAGAAATGGTCGGGCCCGGGGTGGCTGCGCTTTTTCAAGCGCCACCAAGCCGGGCCACGTGGGCATATTGAGCCATTGCCGCGTTTCAGGGCGGTTACGGGCTTGCTGCGAAGCCATGAAAAGCAATGCCGGCCAGAGGCCGGCACTGCCTTGCATCGCGGGTGTGAAAAGAACGCGTTACGCGTTCTTCTCTTCCTCGAGCGTCTTACGGATTTGAGCATCCACCGCCGCAATCGCGGTCATGTTCAAAATACGGCGCGAGGTCGCGCTGGTGGTCAGAATGTGCACCGGCTTGGCCACGCCCATCAGGATCGGACCTATCGCCACACCGTCCGTGAACACGCGCACCAGGTTGTAGGCGATGTTGGCCGCTTCCAGGTTCGGCAGCACGAACAGGTTGGCACGCCCCTTCAGGGTGCTGTCCGGCAGCAGCTTCTGGCGCAGCGCTTCGTCCCACGCGGTGTCGCCCTGCATTTCGCCGTCCACGTTCAGGCGCGGATTACGCTTGAGCAGCAGCGAACGCACCTGACGCATCTTCAGCGCGTCCTTGGAATCGTGGCTGCCGAAGTTGGAGTGCGACAGCAGCGCCACCTTCGGCTCGATCCCGAACAGCTTCATGCGGTAGGCTGCCTGCAGAGTGGCTTCGCAGATCTGCTCAGCGGTGGGATCTTCCTGCACGTGGGTGTCCACGAAGAAGAACACGCCCTGCTGGTTGATCACACCGGTCATCGCCGACGTGGAGGTAACCTTCGGTTCCAGCGGCAGCACGCTGCGCACGTAACCGAGCTTCTTGTGGAAGCGCCCCACCACACCGGTCAGCATGGCGTCGGCTTCACCACGCGCCACCATCACCGCCGCGATCAGCGTCGGACGCGAACGCATCAGGTTCTTGGCTGCGGCCACGGTGACGCCACGACGACCGGTCAGGCTGTGGTAGTACTGCCAGTAATCGTTGAAGCGCGGGTCATCGTTGATGTTGGTGATGTCGAAATCTTCACCGGCCTTCAGGCGCAAACCCAGGCGCTCGATGCGCGACTCAATGACGTCCGGGCGGCCGATCAGGATCGGACGGGCGATGCCTTCGTCAACCACGTTCTGCACGGCGCGCAGCACCACTTCTTCTTCGCCTTCGGCGTACACCACGCGCTGCTTGTCAGCGCGCGCACGGTCGTACACCGGCTTCATCATCAGGCTGGTGCGGTACACGAACTGCGCCAGCTTCTCGCGGTACGCGCCCATGTCCGCGACCGGGCGGGTGGCCACGCCCGAGTCCATCGCGGCCTGGGCCACGGCGGCGGACAGTTCCACCAGCAGGCGGCGGTCGAACGGACGCGGAATCAGGTAATCACGGCCGAAGCTCGGGGTATCGCCGTAAGCGGAGCCCAGGTCGCTGGCCTCGCGCCGCGCCATCGCCGCAATGGCGTGCACGCAGGCGATCTTCATTTCTTCGTTGATCGCCGTCGCGCCCACGTCCAGCGCACCGCGGAACAGGTACGGGAAGCACAGCACGTTGTTGATCTGGTTCGGGTAGTCCGAGCGGCCGGTACCGATCAGGGCATCCGGGCGCACGCTGCGCGCCACTTCCGGCATGATTTCCGGAGTCGGGTTGGCCAGCGCGAAGATCACCGGGTCCTTGGCCATGGTCTTGACCATGTCGGCGGTAAGGATGCCCGGGGCCGACAGGCCCAGGAAGATGTCTGCGCCGTCGACGATCTCGGCCAGGGTGCGCTTGTCGGTGTCGCGCGCGTAGCGGGCCTTTTCCGGGTCCAGGTCGGTACGACCGGTGTGGATCACGCCTTCGCGGTCGAACGCGAGGATGTTTTCCTTCTTCACACCCAGCGACACCAGCATGTTCACGCAGGAAATGCCTGCTGCGCCCATGCCGGTGGTGGCCAGCTTCACGTCTTCGATCTTCTTGCCGGTGACGACCATGGCGTTGAGCACGGCCGCGCCCACGATGATCGCGGTGCCGTGCTGGTCGTCGTGGAACACCGGAATGTTCATGCGCTCGCGCAGCTTGCGCTCGACGATGAAGCACTCCGGAGCCTTGATGTCTTCCAGGTTGATGCCGCCGAAGGTCGGCTCCAGCGAGGCAATGATGTCGACCAGCTTGTCCGGGTCGTTTTCGTTGATTTCGATGTCAAACACATCGATGCCTGCGAACTTCTGGAACAGCACGCCCTTGCCTTCCATCACCGGCTTGCCGGCCAGCGGCCCGATGTTGCCCAGGCCCAGCACGGCGGTGCCGTTGGAGATGACTGCCACCAGATTGCCGCGTGCGGTGAGCTCGCTGGCCTGCTGCGGGTCGGCCATGATGGCCTCGCAGGCGTGCGCCACGCCCGGCGAATAGGCCAACGACAGGTCACGCTGGGTCAGCATCGGCTTGGTCGCCGAGACCTTGATCTTGCCCGGCGGCGACATGCGGTGGTAATCGAGGGCGGCCTGTTTGAAGTCTTCGTTGGACATCGCGGTTCGTGGACGTGAATGGGCAAGAGGAACAGGGGATCATACCCCCGTTGGCGAGGTAAGACCTGTCGGCAGGCTGTCGCGGGGGTGCTGCGACTGCACATCGACCAGGCCGTGCGCCAGCGTATGCCAACGCAGAATGCCGGCCACAGATGACAAAAAGCAGGGTTACGCCGCCCAAGGGGGGAACGGCGCAACCCTGCAACGCATCACCTGCGGGGGGGTTCAGCGAGCCGGCGCGGTCAGCGGCGACGGCACGTCATCGGTGGCCAGGGCCGGCAGCTCGGCTTCGCGGCCATCCAGCGCCAGGGCCAGGCGGTCGCGGTCCAGCGCGTTCTCCCAGCGCGACACCACCACGGTGGCCACGGCGTTGCCGATGAAGTTGGTCAGCGAGCGGCATTCGCTCATGAAGCGGTCCACGCCCAGAATCAGCGCCATGCCGGCCACCGGCACTTCCGGCACCACGGCCAGGGTGGCAGCCAGGGTGATGAAGCCGGCACCGGTGACGCCGGCCGCGCCCTTCGAGCTGAGCATGGCGACCAGCAGCAGGGCGATCTGGTGGCCCAGGGTCAGTTCGGTGTTGGTGGCCTGGGCGATGAACAGTGCGGCCAGGGTCATGTAGATGTTGGTGCCGTCCAGGTTGAAGGAGTAGCCGGTGGGAACCACCAGGCCCACCACCGACTTGCTGCAGCCGGCCTTTTCCATCTTTTCCATCAGCGACGGCAGCGCCGATTCCGAGGACGAGGTGCCCAGCACCAGCAGCAGCTCAGCCTTCAGGTAACGGGCCAGCTTGAACACCGAGAAGCCGCACAGACGGCACACGATGCCCAGAATCACCGCCACGAACAGGAACGAGGTGATGTAGAACGAACCCACCAGCCAGGCCAGGTTGATCAGCGAACCCACGCCGTACTTGCCAATGGTGAAGGCAATGGCACCGAAGGCACCGATCGGGGCGGCCTTCATCAGGATGTGCACCAGGCGGAACACCGGAGCGGTCAGTGCTTCCAGGAAGGTCAGCACCGGGCGACCCTTCTCGCCGGTCAACGCCAGTGCGATACCGAACAGCACCGCCACGAACAGCACCTGCAGGATGTTGCCATCCACAAACGCGCTGACCAGGGTGGCCGGGATGATGTCCATGACAAAGCCGGTGAGGGTCAGCTCATGCGACTTCTCCACGTAGCTGTGGACCGCGGTCTGGTCCAGGTCGGCCGGGTTGATGTTCATGCCCGCGCCCGGCTGCACCACGTGCGCCACCACCATGCCTACGATCAGCGCCAGCGTGGAGAAGAACAGGAAATAGGTCATCGACTTGGCGAAGACCCGGCCCACGGTGCGCAGGTGGGTCATGCCGGCAATGCCGGTGACGATGGTCAGGAAGATGACCGGCGCGATGATCATCTTCACCAGCTTGATGAAGGCATCGCCCAGCGGCTTCAGCGATTCGGCGAAGGCCGGCTCGTAATGGCCGAGGATGGCACCCAGGACGATGGCCACCACCACCTGGAAGTAGAGCTGGCGGTAGAACGGCAGCGGCTTGGCTGCGACGGGGGCTGCGGTGGGGACGTGCATGGGAGACTCCGGCAGTGTCACGGGGGATGCCGGTCGCGGACGACGGCATCGGGCGAGCACTTTTTACGCCCCACGCCGCCGAACGCAGATAACCTATTGGTACTAACCCCCCGGTTCAGCTAGCGCCAGTGCCTACACTGGCCCGGCACCGCGCCCCCACGGCGGCGGGTTGCCGCGCCGGCCGGGGCCTAGTGCCCCAACAGTTTTGCCGCTTGCGGCCGTTGTTGTACTGCCCCTATTTTCTAGAAGCACACCTATTCCCATGCGCCTGACCCCCCTGTTTCTTGCCCTGACCGCCCTTTCCGCCCCTGTGGCCGCCTCTGCTGCTGGCTACGACTGGGACAACTGGCCGACCAAGGTCGCCTTCAGCGACGGCACCGAACTGGCCGCCACCGGCAACATCGCCTACGACTGGAACCGCTTCTCCGACAGCAGCGGCATCGACGATGCCGACGCCGTGCGCCGCAAGGAGTTTGGTGCCACCCTGAAGAAAAAGGGCGTCTACGACGCCATGGTGTACTACGACTTCCAGGCTGACACCTGGCTGGACGTGTTCGTGCGCTTTGAAAGCAAGGCCTTCTTCGGCAAGGACGTGGGCCGCTTCCGCTTCGGCTACATGAAGACCCCGGTGGGTCTGGACGCCAACACCTCCTCGCGTGCCGGCAGCTTCGTCGAAACCGCACTGCCCGTGCAGGCCTTCTACGAGGGCCGCCGCACCGGTGCCGAGTGGGTGCTGGAACGCCCGCAGTACCTGCTGCAGGTGGGCGCTTACGGTGGCAAGGACCTGCAGGGTGACAACCCCGGCACCACCCAGGCCGTGCGTGCCGCATGGACCCCGTTCAAGGCCCCCGGCGACGTGCTGCACCTGGGCGTGGCCTACTCGGAGGAAAACCCGCGCGGCTACCGCGACGGCCGCGACGTGCACCACGAAGCCAGCGCCCGTCTGCGCGCGCGTCCGGAAGCCGGCCTGACCGACATCCGCCTGGTCGACTCCGGTGCCCTGGTCACCGCCGACAAGATCAAGCGCACCGGCCTGGAAGGCATCTGGATCAAGGGACCGTTCTCGGTGCAGGCCGAAGCGCTGCAGACCACCGTTACCCGTGACGGCAAGCCGGACTACACCGGCGACGGCCAGTACGCGGCCGTCAGCTACTTCCTGACCGGCGAATCGCGTCCGTACAACGCCGGTGCCGTGGCCAACGTCAAGCCCGCCCATGCCTATGGCGCGGTGGAACTGCTGGCCCGTTACAGCCGCATCGACCTGGACGACGGCGACGTGCTCGGTGGCCGCCAGAACGACCTGACCATCGGTGCCAACTGGTACCTCACCAGCCACTTCAAGTTCCAGGCCAATTACGTGAAGGCCGATGCCAGCCGTCGTGGTGTGCACACCACGCCGGAGATGTTTGAAGTGCGCGCACAGATGCACTTCTGATGCACCCGGGCGGGTGCGCGTTGCGCGCACCCGCCAGTTCGCCGCGTAAACTCCCGGCATGTACAGCACCTCCCGCAAGCGCGCCCTGCTGCTGACCCTGCTGGTGATGATCGGCGGCACCCTGATTTCCGCGCTGGTGGCCGGCCGCTATGCTCAGCAGCGCGCCCTTTCCGCCGAAAGCGCCCAGGTGCGTAGGCAGCTGGACCTGTACGCACAGACGCTGCAGCAGCGCATCGACCGCTTCGGCACCCTGCCGCAGGTGATGGCGTTGGACCCGGATCTGCAGGATTCGCTCAGCCGCCCGCTGACCGATGCCGAGCGCCAGCGCCTCAATCTGAAGCTGCAGCGCGCCAACAGCGTCACCCGCACCTCCACCCTGACCCTGATCGACCACCGGGGCGTGGCAGTAGCGGCCAGCAACTGGGACCAGCCGGCCAGCAACGTCGGCGAGGACTACAGCTATCGTCCCTATTACCAGCAGGCGATGGCCAAGGGCACCGGCCGCTTCTACGGCATCGGCATGACCACCGCGGTGCCGGGCTACTTCCTGTCGCAGGCGATCTACGATGCTGACGGGAAGCCCATCGGCGTCATTGCGATCAAGATTGAGTTGCGGGCACTGGAGCAGGAATGGCTGCAGAGCACCGACATCGTGATGGCCAGCGATGCGCATGACGTAGTGTTCCTGGCCAACGGTGACGAGTGGCGTTACCGCCTGCTGCGCCCGCTGGCCCCGGCCGAGCGCGCCGAGATGCTGGCCACCCGCCAGTACGCCGACCGTTCGCTGCAGCCGCTGCGCAGCCGCACCCTGGACGTGCTGGCCGACGGCGGCCGCATGGTGCGGGTGGAACAGCCTGCCCTGCCCCGCCCTATGCTGTGGCAGACCTACACGCTGGAAGAGCCGAACTGGAAGCTGCACCTGCTGCACGACGCCAGTGCCAGCGGCGCGGTGGGCCGCAGCACCGCCCTGGCCGCCGGTGGCATCTGGCTGGCGCTGTGCTTCCTGTCGTTGTTCATCCAGCAGCGCCGACGCCTGGCCTCACACCGCCAGCGCAGCCGCCGCGAGCTGGAAAGTGTGCTGCAGCAGCACGCCGAAGAACTACGCACGGCGCAAGACGGCATTCTGCAGGCCGCCCAGCAGGCCGACAGCGGCTTGAGCCGCAGTCTGGCGCACCTGCCGCAGGGCGTGGTGGTGATCGACAACGAGCAGAAGCTGGTGGCGTGGAATGCGCGCTACCTGGAACTGTTCCGGTTCCCGTCCGACCTTGTGAAGGTGGGTCGCCCGATTGAAGAGATCTTCCGCTTCAATGCCCGGCGCGGCCTGCTCGGTCCCGGGCCGATTGATGAAGCCATCGAACGCCGGCTCAACCACCTGCGCAGCGGCCGCCCGCATATGCGCGAGAGCGAGAAGGACGACGGCACCGTACTGGAGATTCGCGGCAACCCGTTGCCGGACGGCGGCTTCGTCACCAGCTACGCCGATATCACCGCCTACAAGAACACCGCGCGCGAACTGCGATCGCTGGCCGATGCGCTGGAGCATCGCGTGGCCGAGCGTACGCGCGATCTGGATGAAGCCCGCCGCGAAGCAGAACGGGCAAATCGCTACAAGACGCGCTTCGTGGCATCGGCCGTGCACGACCTGCTGCAGCCGTTGAATGCGGCGCGCATGTTCGTTTCCGTGCTGCGCGGCAAGCTGCAGGGTGACGCGCGCGAGCTGAGCGAGCATGTGGACGCCGCGCTGGCTGCGCAGGACGCCATCCTTAACAGCCTGCTGGATATCTCGCGGCTGGAGTCGGGCACGTTGCAGACGAATGTGCGTGCATTTGCGCTGTCGCCGTTGCTGGAGACGCTGGGCCGCGAGTTCGGTATCGCCGCGCAGAGCCGTGGCCTGCAGCTGGACTGGGTAAACACCAAAGCGGTGGTGGTCAGTGACGAAGCCCTGCTTCGCCGCATTCTGCAGAACTTCCTGTCCAATGCCCTCCGTTACACCCCGCGCGGCCGCGTGCTGATCGGGTGCCGCCGTGATGGCGACCAGTTGCGGATTGAAGTGCACGATCAGGGCCCGGGCATTCCGGAGAGCCTGCAAGGTGAAATCTTCGAAGAGTTCCGCCGCCTCAATGATGGTGTGGAGCAGGAACGAGGTGCTGGCTTGGGGCTGGCCATTGTCGAGCGCATTGGACGGCTGCTGGGCCACCGCATCGGCCTACGCTCCACGCTGGGTAAAGGCAGCGTGTTCTGCGTGACGGTGGCGCTGGGCAAGTCTGAGGCGGTTGTTGCACCGGTGGCTGTAGCCGCGCCGGCCGATCCGGGTGATGACAGTCCGCTGCGCCAGTGTCGCGTGTGGAGCATCGACGACGACCCGCGCGTGTGCGCTGCGACGCGTGCGCTTCTGGAGCGGTGGGGCTGCAATGTGGAACTGGCTGATGGGCCGCAGGCGGCACTGGAAATCGCCTCGGCGTTCAACGTGCCGCAGTTGCTGCTGCTGGACGTCCGCATGGGCGAATGGCGCGGACCGGATCTATATGAGGAGCTGTGCCTGCTGTGGCAGGCGCGGCCGCCGGTGATCCTGGTGACCGCTGAGCGCGATGATGGGTTGAAGGCGCATGCGGCGGAACAGGGTTGGGGGTTCCTGCCGAAGCCGGTGAGGCCGCCTGCGCTGCGGGCACTAATGACGCAGTTGCTGGTGCGGCATCGTGGGCCAAGTGGTTGATCGATTGATCCGTGCAAGCCGGGCAGAGCCCGGCTCTACGTGGCCGTTGGGATATTGCGCTGACGGGCATGGCCCGTCACTACACGGGAGGCACCTGTAGGGACGCGCCATGCGCGTCCGCACGTAGAACATGCACCCTCATTGCCGTAGAGCCGGGCTCTGCCCGGCTGCTCTGGAGCGGAAGCGCCCCTCATGAACCTCACATCGAATCTCATGACCCGACCACAGCTCACCGCCCATCACCTCCTCGAAGTACCCGGCACCGCCAGAGTACTCAATGCAGAAAACCTGCCCATCAACGAGCCAGACTTCCGCCGTCAGCACCCTTGAGCACAACGTCAACGTCACTGTCGCCAGAAGATGCTCTTCGGCACAGTCTGGAAAGGCGATCTCCGGATCGCGGTATGGCTTCCCGTTCCTGATGCAGTAAAAATCTGACTCCACGCCCGCCGGCAGTCGAGTCACCCGGTTGATCGATGAGACCTGCTCGTCCCACAACCCGTGCAACTCCGGATCCAGGCGCGATCGCACCGTATCGAGGATCAGCACCTCGAGTTCGTTGAGCCTTCTGTTTCGCCAGATCAGCTTGGAAAGAAAACGCATCATCCTTGGCTTCCGCCGCCATTGAGTTCCGGGCCGCAATGGCCGAGGACATACAAATCGTCGCAACTGCCTCTAGCCCCTGCGTTGATGTCCCGACACCATCTGGGCCATCGCCATTCGATCATACAGCCCGCCGGACCTTCCCTTCATGGCAAGCCCAGTATCCCGTAGAGCCGGGCTCTGCCCGGCTGCGAGCGGAAGGCAGCCACCTCAAAGGCCCGCTCCAATGCCCAACACCTGCATAGCCTGCGCCATAGCCTCAGGCCAATCCCCATCCCACATCATTCACCAGAACGAGCGCATCATCTGCTTCCTCGACCACGCGCCCATCAACCCGGGCCACATCCTGATTTGTCCACGGGAGCATCTGGCTGACCTCACCGATCTACCCAATGACCTGCTCGCCGAGATCGCCACAACAGCAAAGGCCATGGCACAGCTGCTCAAGGACACGCTGGGCTGCGATGGCGTCTCGCTGTTTCAGAACAATGGAGCATTCAACGATCTGGGTCATTTCCATCTGCATATCTTCCCGCGATATGCGGGGGACGGCTTCGGCTGGACGAATACTCAACTGAAAGCGGTCCAACCTACCAGCAAGGAGGCACTTGCGCTCCTTGCACTGATCGGACTTGGAAGGAAGGAACTTGTTGATGGCAAGTCCGCCGATGGCATCAAATTCCTGGACGAGATGGACGACTGAAGCGCCGCGCCGGACAGCTCCTGAGGCCGGACGCGCCAACGCGCGTCCGGGTTGTCTTGGTCGGTGCTTCTGACGGGCATGGCCCGTCACTACATGGTTAAGCAGTTGCGTGGTCGGTTCGCGTCAATGCCTTTCATGCTCAGCGCCTGCCTCAAGCCCAGACCCAGCGCATCGCGGCTTGCGCCCAGCGGCGAACCATGCCCGGGCCGCGCGTCCGCCGTTCCGACGGATCAATCAACGTCAACACAATGCGCCGGTGGTTGACCCTCACCCGCACCCGGCATCCCGCGCGGTAGCCCCACTGAACCAGCCACATGCCACGCAGCAGCAGCGACGGTATGGACTCGTTATCGGGAAGGAGCTGGCCAGAGGATAGCTTGACCTTTGAGATCCTGATCGTCGCTGGCGGAGCCCAGGCGAACCCATACTGCTTCTGCGCCGAATCATCAGACTTGCAATCACACATGCGTAAACCCTCCAGGAAGTTCTCCCTCGCCGGAATGGCGAGGGAGTCGGGAGGTTGAAAACCGTCTAACTACGCACGGCGTGGCGTATTCCCTCGAGGGTGTTGTATTCCACCACCCACCCGACCTGGAACTTCCACGCAGATTTTGTAGTTAGGGAGTTTTCAAGCTCCGAGGGCACACCATGCGGCAGAAACCATGCGTGCGGTTGCTGCCTGTTTTGGAGGATACGCGAGGTTCGATTGATGGCGTCAATAATGCGCAGGTAGCGACATGTGATGTCGGTTTTGGCGCGGAATCGCGAGGTCCTTGCGCCATGTGTGACGTGGTGCACTTATTGCAGCGATGCGGTGAAGCGTGGTGGTTGGAGTCGCGAATGGACCGGGTTGCGGTTGGCGGGTTGTGGGAGACGAAGGTGAGGGGTGGTCGGCCGGCACGGTTTGTCGTGGCGGCTTCGATCGGGTGCGCTGCGTTAATGGGCCGACAGGTGATATCGGCCGTCGTCTTGCGACCGACGCTACCGGGGCGGGCGTGCCCTGATCGCGCGCCCTCATTGCGGGTGCCTTGGAACGTGCGCTACTGTCCGCCTGCCAGTACGCCTTTGCGGCCGGCGGCCATCCGCATTCTAATCGGTGCGCTACGGGCGATTCTGGTTTCGTCATCTCCGGGAGCGTGGTGCGCCCACCCGTTGAATCCTTACCGAAGGCCATGCATCAAGGAGAATTTCGCATGAGGGTGCGCTCACTTTGGCTGGTTCTGCTTGCTGCCTCGCTGTTGTACGCGGCTGAGTTGGCCGCAGAGGACCTCCGCCCGCCTACGCTGACGGGGACGTATTCCGATGTTTGCGTGCACCCGGAGAGTGGCGATCTGCTGGGTGTGGAGCTCTCGTTTACGCGCTCCGGGGATGTGACGTATGTGCTGATGCAAGGATATGAGGGCGAGGCTGTGCCGCCTGAGTTGCTTACAGTGACCTACCGAGGAGCACAGATGTATGTGACCGCGGAGGGCGGTGAGGATGTGCTCGCGATGGAGCTGAAGGGGACGGCACTTTATGTGCGATGGCTGGGCGGGCGGCTTGGTTCGTCCGGGTCTGAGCGTGATGTTTTGCAGCATGGTGTTGCGGTTTGGGCGGGCGGAGAACCGGCTTATTGCGGTGCGCGGGGGGAAAGTTCGGCGTCCGGGTAGCCGGGGGCTGCTTGGCTCCGGCTGGGGTCATGCGCTAAAGCAGCGATGCTTGTTGTCGGCCGTCGTCTATCGACCGACGCTACCGGGTCATGAAGGCGTTAGGTGTGTCGGTGTTCCGACGATGCCGGGTTATGAGCGAGTTGAATGTCGCGGTGTTCCGACAATCCCGGATCAGGAGCGCGTCGAGCGTGACGGCAGTGGCCCGGGTTAGGTCAGGTCAGCGCCCGCGTCGCCTTCCGGCTCCAGCGCCTTCACCAGCACGGCGGCCTGGGTGCGGCTGTGGCATTCGAGCTTTTTCAGAATGGCGGTGACGTGCACCTTTACGGTGTTTTCGGCCAGCCCGAGCTCGTAGGCAATCTGCTTGTTGAGCAGGCCGTCGGCCAGACACAGCAGCACGCGGAACTGTTGCGGGGTGAGCTGGGCGAGGCGTGCGGCGAGCAGGGCGTCGGATTCGCTGCGCTCCGGGGCCATGGCGGGGAACCAGAGGCCACCGTCGAGGACGGCTTCCACGGCCTGGCCGATGGTTTCTGCCGGCGCGGATTTGGGGATGAAGCCGGCGGCACCGAACTGCTGGGCGCGGCGGATGACACGGGGGTGGTCGTTGGAGGACACGATGACCACCGGGATGTCGGGGTGCGAGCCACGTACGTGCAGCAGGGAGGAGAAGCCGCGGGCACCGGGCATGGTGAGGTCGAGCAGGACCAGTTCGATTTCGGGGTTCTGGTCGAGGGCGGTTTCGAGGGCGGAGGCGCTGGCGACTTCGATGACCCGTGCACCGGGGAGTGATTGGTGCAGGGAGTGGACGACGGCGGCGCGGAGTAGCGGGTGGTCGTCGGCGACTAGTAGGGTCAGGGCATCCATGGGGGGATTGTACGGGGATGGGGGCATTTGGGTTGCCGCCGGTTAGAAGCGCGGATTCGTTTTGGGGTCATGCGTTAAAGGGCCGATGGGCGTTATCGGCCGTCGTCTTGCGACCGACGCTACCAAAGCCCTCCACAGATGACTCTCCTAGGCGGATTACGGGTTCGGGGGGAGCATGCTGCCGCGCCAGGCGTCCAGGAACTGGCGGCGTTTGAGGGCGTCGAGGTAGACCAGCAGGCCGGGACCGAGCTGGATGGGGCGGTAGCTGCGTTCGGGCGCGCCGGGTTGCTGCGGGCGCTGGGCGGGCAGGATCGGCATCAGGCGGGCTTCGCGCGAGAGCACCTGCTGGCCGCGCGGGGAAAGCACGTAGTCGAGGAAGCGGCGGGCTTCGTCGGGGTGACGGCTGCTGCGCGGGATGATCGCGGTGCGCAGTACAACGAGGGTGTAGTCCTCGGGCTCGATGATGCCGAGCGGTTCGCCGGCATCGATGCGGGCCTGGGCGTAGGAGCCGAGCACGTTGTAGACCAGCGACAGGCGGCCGCTGCTGACCGCGTCCAGCAGCACGCCGGTGCGCTCTTCCAGTTCCACCTGGTTGTCGCCGAGCGCACCCAGCAACGCGCCAGCCATGCTGCCGCGCTGGCCGTCCTGGGTGGCCAGCAGGTAACCGACGCTGCTGCGCTGCACGTCATAGGTGCCGACCTTGCCGGCCAACGGCGCGTCCGGCGCGCGCAGCAGCTCCAGCAGCTGGCGGCGGGTGTGTGGCACGCGCGCCTTGGGCAGGGTGCGGGTGTTGTAGACCATGGCCACTGGCTCGTAGCTGATGCCGAAGGCCTCATGCCGCCACTGCGCCCAGTCCGGCAGCGCTTCGGTCTGTGCGGAGCGGTGGGGCAGCGCATAGCCGTCGTTCACCAGCTTGGTCTGCAGGTCCATGCCGCTGCTGATCAGCATGTCCGGTCCGTTGGGGCCATTACGCTCGTTCAAGTAACGCGCATACATGTCCTGGGTGATGATGTCTTCGTAGACGATTTCGGTGCCGGGATACAGGCGCTGGTAGTCGGCAATGACGGTGCCGAACACCTCGATGTCGGTGGACCCGTGGATGCGCAGCTGGGCCAGCACCGGGCCTTTGGCCGGGAAGCGCTGCACGTCGCCGGGGGCGGCCAGTGCCGCGCCGGTGCAGAACAGCAGCAACAGGGAAACCAGAACCTTCATGTGTTTCTTCCGGGAAGCGTCAGCGTAGCCACCAGCCCACCGCCGGGCCGGTTGCTCAGGTCGATATGGCCGCCATGGCTGTCCACCACGCGCCTGACGATGGCCAGACCCAGCCCTGCCCCGCCTGCGGCAGCGCCTTCGCCACGCGCGAAACGCTCGAACACGCGCTCCGCGTCAGCGGGCGCAATACCGGGGCCGTGGTCGGCAATGGTGAGCACGAAGCACTTGCGGTCGGCAGTGAGCGCAACCTGCAGGTCGCCGGGACCGCCGTACTTGAGCGCGTTGTCGATCAGGTTCTTGATCGCCTCCCGCAGCAGCAGCGCGTCGCCGTTGACGCTGGCGGCGGTGACGCCCACCGCGAGCTGCACGCGCGGGGCTGGGCCAGCCTGCGGCAGCGCTTCATGCAGGGCCTGGTGCACGGTTTCCACCAGGTCCACCGGCGCGAAGCGCTGCAGGTTGGAACGGTGAATGACGCTGGCGTCGCTGAGCAGCTGGTTGAGCAGGCGGCTCATATGGGTGGCGTTGCGCTCGATGGCGAGCAGGCTGCGGCGCATGTCCTCGGGGTCGTCGTCATCCAACGCCAGCTGCGCCTGCGCGCGGAGTGCGGCCAGCGGGGTGCGCATCTGATGGGCGGCCTCGGCCATGAACGCACGCAGGGTTTCGTTGCTGCTGGAAAGCCGGCCCATGAAGCGGTTCAGTGCGGCCACCATCTGGTCCATCTCGCGCGGCACGCGTGCATCCAGTGGGCTCAGATCGGACGGCTCGCGGCGCGACAGCTCACGCTCCACCTTCACCAACGGCCGGAATGCGCGGTGCACGCCAAATGCCACCAACGCCAGCGACAGCAGCGAGAGCACGCCAATGGCGATCAACGAGCGGTTGACCATGTCCTGTGCCAGCGCCTCGCGTGCGCGCCGGGTCTGGCCGACCTGCACGCGCACTTCCACCTGCGTGGACGGCGAGGACACGCGACGCGATACCACTACAAAGCGCACGGTTTCACCGCTGTACCGGGCGTCGAACAGCTGCGGCTGATCAGTGGGCTCACGCGGTGGTGCGGGCAGGTCTTCGTAGCCGGTCACCGTCTGGTTGTGGGCGTCGAACACGCGGTAGAACACGCGGTCTTCCGGAGCCATCGACAGCAGATCCAGCGAGGCA
The DNA here is from genome assembly GCA_050983615.1 of Stenotrophomonas maltophilia. Lineage (GTDB taxonomy): Bacteria > Pseudomonadota > Gammaproteobacteria > Xanthomonadales > Xanthomonadaceae > Stenotrophomonas > Stenotrophomonas maltophilia_AZ. The sequence goes on from CP158958.1 coordinate 3,599,576, forward strand.
TACGGCAAGTCCACCTGCCACTGGGCCTCCACCAGTGCGACCGAGTCGATGATGGAAAGTGCAGAAGACACCAACAGATGATCGTAGGAGCGATTGGCAGCACGCTGGCCGTAGTCGCGCGCAGCGAACAGCAGCGCCACCGCAAACACCGCCAGCAGCGCGCCCAGATACAGGGTGAGGGTGCGCCGCAGGGAACCGGGCGCGGCCTCAGCGGTTGCCATCACTGCCCTCTTCCACCGCTTCCAGCATGTAGCCGCTGCCGCGCACGGTGACGATGCGTACCGGCGCATCGGCCAGCTTGCGACGCAGACGGCCTACATAGAGCTCAATGGCATTGGGACCGGCTTCGTCATCGAAGCCAAACAGGCCGTTGGCGATTTCATCTTTGCCGACGACCTGCCCCAACCGGCCCATCAGAATCTCCAGCAGGCGGAACTCACGGTTGGGCAGCTCGATCGGCGTGCCATCCAGCGACACGCGGTGCGAGGCGTTGTCGAACTGGAAGCCGCCAATCTGCACCACTTCGCTGGCCTGCCCGCGTGCACGCCGCAACAGCACCCGGCAACGCGCCTCGAACTCGCGGAAGTCGAACGGCTTACCCAGGTAATCGTCCGCGCCTACGTCCAGCGCCTGCACGCGGTCTTCAATGCCGTCGCGCGCAGTGAGCATCAGCACCGGGGTGGCATCGCCACGCTCGCGCATGCCGGCCAGCACGCGCAGGCCGTCCAGTTTGGGCAGGCCGATGTCCAGCACCACCAGGTCGAAGCTCTGGTAACGCAGCACGCTGGCGGCGGCGAGGCCGTCGTTCTGCCAGTCCACCGCGTGGCCGCTGCGACGCATGCGGCGGACGATGGCGTCGGCCAGGTCCGGGTTGTCTTCCACCAGCAGAATGCGCATCGGCCACAAACGTTCAAAGGTGCCCAGATGCTAGCGCGTAGCGGGCCCTCCGTGGTTACGCTGCGGCGCAACAATGGCTGACAGGTGGATGACAGCTTCCCGGTACTAGGCTGCGCCATCCCACCTCCCCCACGGTGCGGATGTTTCGACCTACAACGTACCTGGGAGGGTGCATGTCTCTTGATTTCCTGCGCTGGCGCGGGCTGGCCGCCTGCACCCTGATGATTCCCATGGCCCCGCTATGGGCCGCCGAAGCGGCCGATGACGAGCGCCCGGTCACCGCCACGCTGGGCGGCCGCTTGCACCTGGACTTTGCCGACTTCGACAACGACAGCCGCGGCACGCCCAACAAGGACGACACCGAGATCCGCCGCGCGTGGCTGGACGTTTCCGGCAGGTTCTTCGTCGTGGACTACAAGCTGGAGGCCGACTTCTCCGGCGACCGTGTTGAGGCCAAGGACGTTTACATCAGCCGCGACTTCAGCGGCGGCAAGCTCACCGTGGGCCAGTTCAAGCAGTACTTCTCGCTGGACGACCGCACCGGCTCCAACTACGGCAGTTTCCTGGAGCGCGGCAATGCCGGCACCACGCTGGCCCCACTGTACCGCTTGGGCGCGTCCTGGCAGGCCGCACGCAACGACATGACCTGGGCCGCGAGCGCCTACAGCCTGGAAAGCATTGATGCCTGGCAGGTGAAGGGCCGCGCGGCCGGTGGCCGCGTGACCTGGGCCCCCGGGGCCACTGCCGGCGACGTGCTGCACCTGGGCCTGTCGCTGGCCCACGAGCGCTACGACAACCCGGGCGCGAACGGCGTGCCGGGGCTGAAGATCCGCCCGCGTCCGGCCGGCCATCTGAGCGACAACAGCCGCCTGACCCTGGTCGATTTCTCGGCCGGTCGCGACACCGACGTCAACAAGTGGTCGATGGAGTACGCGCAGGTGCGCGGCCCGATCTCCTGGCAGGGCGAGTTCAGCGGGGCCACCTTCGACGACGGCTTGCAGCGCGGCAAAGTGCTGGCCGGTTACGGCATGCTCAGCTGGTTCGTTACCGGCGAGTCGCGTGCTTACGACAGCAAGACCGGTCGCTTTGCACGCGTGAAAAACATCCAGCACAAGGCCGGTGCATTCGAACTGGCGCTGCGCTACGACCAGATGCGCGGCGACCAGCACCTGATCGGCCAGCCGGATCTGCGCGATGGCCGCACCGAGGCCTGGACGATCGGCGGCAACTGGTACATGCGCCCGAATCTGCGCTTCATGTTGAACCTGATTGACAGCCGTAACCGCGACCAGCTTGCGCGCACCACGGTGGACCACACCCGCGCGGTCACCGGCCGCCTGCAGTTCGATTTCTAACCCCTCGTTACAAGGAGTCCGCAGATGATGCTCAGCATCCTCGGCTTTGGCATGGTCATTACGTTCATGTACTTGATCATGAGCAAACGGCTGTCGCCGCTGGTGGCACTGATCACCATTCCGATCATCTTCGCCCTGATTGGCGGCTTCGCCACCGGGCTGGACGAGATGATGCTGGATGGCATCAAGAAGATCGCGCCGACCGGCGTGATGCTGATGTTCGCCATTCTGTACTTCGGGGTGATGATCGACGCGGGCCTGTTCGACCCGCTGGTGCGGATCATCCTGCGCCTGGTCAAGGGCGACCCGATGAAGATCGTGCTCGGCACCGCCGCGCTGGCGATGCTGATCTCGCTGGATGGCGATGGTTCGACCACCTACATGATCACGGTGTCGGCAATGCTGCCGCTGTACCAGCGCCTGGGCATGAGCGCGCTGAACATGACCTGCGTGACCATCCTCGCCGGCGGCGTGATGAACCTCACCCCGTGGGGCGGCCCGACCGCACGCGCGGCCACCGCGCTGCACGTGGATCCGGCCGATGTGTTCGTGCCGCTGATTCCGGCGATGGTGCTGGCCTGCGCCTCGGTGCTGCTGCTGGCGTGGTACCTGGGCCTGAAGGAGCGTCGCCGCCTGGGCGTGGTGAGCCTGCCGAGTGGTGGCAGCTGGATGGATGCCAGTGTGTCCGACGACGGAGCGCTGCCGACCGTGGAAGACGCCGAGGACACCAAGCGGCCGAAGCTGCTGTGGGTGAACTTCGCGCTGACCCTGGCGCTGATGGTGGCGCTGGTGATGGGCGTGCTGCCGATGCCGGTGCTGTTCATGGTCGGCTTCGCCATCGCGCTGGTGATCAACTACCCGAACCTGGCCGAGCAGCGCCGCCGCGTGGTCAACCATGCCGGCAACGTGCTGTCGGTGGTGTCGCTGATCTTCGCGGCAGGCATCTTCACCGGCATCCTCAACAACACCGGCATGGTCGAGGCGATGTCGCGGAGCTTCCTGGCGGTGATTCCGGATGCCTGGGGGCCGTATCTGGCGGTGATCACGGCGATTGCGTCGATGCCGTTCACCTTCTTCATGTCCAACGACGCGTTCTACTTCGGCGTGCTGCCGATCCTGTCCGAAGCGGCAGGAAACTACGGCATCACCCCCGTGGAAATGGCACGCGCCTCGCTGGCCGGCCAGCCGGTGCACCTGCTCAGCCCCTTGGTGCCATCCACCTACCTGCTGGTGGGCCTGGCCAAGGTGGACTTTGCCGACCACCAGAAATTCACCCTGAAATGGGCGGTGCTGGTGTCGCTGGTGCTGATGGTCGGCAGCCTGATCTGCGGCCTGTATCCCTTCGCTTCCTGATTGCTGACAGGAGAATTGCATGACCCTTCGCATCGCATACGTCACCAGTGGCATGGGCAGTGTAGGCACCGCCATCTGCCAGAAGCTGGCACGCAATGGCCACACCGTGGTCGCCGGTTGCGCCCCGAATTCGCCACGCAAAGCCGCCTGGTTGCGCGAGCAGCGCGAACTGGGCTTTGATTTCATTGCCTCCGAAGGCAACGCGGCAGACTGGCAGTCCACCGTGGCGGCGTTCACCAAGGTCAAGGCCGAGGTCGGCGAGATTGACGTGCTGGTCAACAACGCCGGCGGCAGCCGCGACGTGCTGTTCCGGCAGATGAGCCAGGACGACTGGAACGCGGTGATGGGCTCGAACCTGCACGCGCTGTTCAACATCACCAAGCAGGTAATCGACGGCATGACCGCGCGCGGTTGGGGCCGCATCGTCAACATCGGCTCGGTCAGTGCGCACAAGGGCCAGATCGGGCAGGTCAACTTCGCCACTGCCAAAGCGGCCATGCATGGTTTCAGCCGGGCGTTGGCCAATGAGGTGGCCACGCGCGGGGTGACCGTCAACACCATTTCGCCGGGGTATATCGCCAGCCAGTCGATCAGCAGCTTCCCGCCGGATGTGTTGGATCGTCTGGCCGGGTCGGTGCCGATCCGCCGCCTGGGCAAACCGGAGGAAGTGGCCAGCCTGTGTGCATGGCTGGCGTCGGATGATGCGGCGTATGTGACCGGCGCGGATTACGCGGTGAACGGCGGGTTGCATATGTTCTAAGGCGTACCGACCAACGGTCGGTACCTACCGTGGAATGTCATCGGCACGTACATGGGTCGCGCCCGGCCGTTGGTTGGGCGGCGCGCATGCTATTCCGCAGCCAGCTGATCCATTCGGATGCGGTTGGCAAACAACGAAAACGCCAGCATTCCGGCCAGACCGTTGGCGCGGCTCACCCAATGCGGCAGCCAGCGCGGCGGGCGAAGAATGCCTTCTTCGAACAGCGGGGCGAAGTCGATGGCGTCGGTCAACGACATCTTGCCGGCGAACAGCCAGCGGCATATCTGCAGGCGGTCTTCGGCCAACATGTGGCGGAAGAAGGTGTGCACCGACACCAGTCCGCGCAGATACACCGTGTCCTTGGTAAACGCCGCCCCACCCACAGTGGGCACGCCTCGAAACACCCGCTGCGCCGAAGCAAAACTCTCTTCGTGGTTCTGCCCGGCGTCGCAGAAGTAGCGGAACACCTGGATGAAGTCCGCGCCTTCGCGCGCCATGGCTATCGCCTCGGTGCGCAGGCTGATGCGCTTGAGCCGCTCGATGTCGATGCTGCCGGTGATCTGCTCGGCGAACGTGGCCAGCCCTTCCTGGGTGGCGGTCACGCGCGGGGATGAAAGCGCCAGACTGGGCAGATGCGGCTGCTCGCGGCCGTTGAGCGCGGTCAGCGAATGCACCAGCGCCTCATGGTGGAACAACTGCGCGCGGTCGTAGGCACTGAAGCGTGCGCTGGTGCGCAGCCGGATGCGTGTCGGGCCAGCTGCCGCCTTGGAGATCAGATCCGGGTCCAGCTGCACCTGGATGATGCGCGATTCAAAGAACGCGTCCAGGTCGCTCTGCAACTGCAGCATCAGTGCCGTAGCCGACACCGGCACCTGTTCTTCCGGGGCCAGCAGTTCGTGGTCCAGTTCCTGCGCGATCTGGATGAAATGGCGCGCCGCTTCACGGGTGCTGGGGCCATGCCCGGGCAGTGGTTGTTCCGGCGCGCCGTACAGCTGCACCGAGTATCCATCCACTGCTGCCGTGCCGAGCGACTCCAGCAGTCCAGCGGCCAAGTCCCAGCTCTGCGCGGAGCGCTGTACGTACTGACCTAAAGGATGACCGGGATCGCAGCGGGCGCTGATGTTGGCCAGCGCCTGCCGGGTGTCGGCAAAGTCCAGTTTCGGGTAGTCCACCTGCGGCAGGACCGGCTGCCCTCGCGCCACGCTGGCCAGGAACGGGGCCTGCAGCGCGGCAGGCCAACTGGTCAGCCCCAGCAGTTTGATATCGCCCACGGCCTCCACCAGCTGCGCATCCAGCTGGGTGTGGTAGGCCACGTCACGGTCCGCGGTGATCGGAGCGGTGTTCATGGGCGGACATTAACAGGATCAGGACCGGACCACACAGCGTCTGGGCCGGCCAACGGCCGGCGCTACCGGAAGCGGAGCGATGATCAGCGCCGGCGCGGCTTGCCCGCCGGGCGGAATTGCTGGCCCCTGCCCTTGCCGCGCTCCTGCGCGGTCTCTGCCTGGCGAACGGCCAGCTTGGCGGCGGCCGCAGCCACTTCGTCTTTCAGCTTGAAGTAGTTGAGCAGGCGCTCTTCGTCCAGCTCGCCCGCATCAATGGCCGCGCGCACGGCGCAGCCAGGTTCGCTCTGATGCGCACAGTCGCGGAAGCGGCATTGAGCGGCCAGCGCTTCCACGTCGGCGAAGCCACCTTCGCTCAAGGCCTCTTCACCGGTCGGCTTGAGCTCGCGCATGCCCGGCGTGTCGATCAGACAGGCCCCGGCCGGCAGCGACATCAGCGCGCGGTGTGTGGTCGTATGCCGCCCTTTCGAGTCGTTCTCCCGCACATCTGCGGTTTTCATCCGCTGCTCGCCGAGCAGGGTGTTGGTCAAGGTGCTTTTGCCGGCACCAGAAGAACCCACCAGCACCACGGTCTGGCCGGCACCGAGCCACGGCAGCAGCGCGCCAGCGCTTTCGGAGTCTTTACCATTGATCGCCAGCAACGGAATATCCTGCGCGGCAAGTTCTTCCAGCACGTCCAGCGCGTCCTGGCTGTATTCGGTCTGGTCGGCCTTGGTCAGCACCACCACAGGTTGCGCGCCGCCGCCACCGACCAGAAGCAGATAGCGCTCGATACGACGCGGATTGAAGTCCGCATCGAGCCCACAGACGATGAACACGGTGTCGATGTTGGCCGCGATCACCTGCTGGTGGTAATGCTCCCCGGCCGCGCCGCGTTTGATCGCGGTGCGCCGGGGCAGCAGCGCGACAATCTTGATGCCGTCCAGCAGCACCCAGTCGCCCACCGCCGCGCGTTCATGGCTGGGAAAGCGCGGGCGCTGCCACTCCGGAGGGGATTCGGTCTTGAGGGCAGCCTCCGGAGCATCGGCCACCACGTAACCGGTGCGGTGCTGCTCAATCACCCGGCCCGGTCGGGCCTGAGGGTGGGCCTTGAACAAGGCCTGCCAGGCCGGCAGTTCGGGGGCCCCTGGCCAGGGCCAGCCAATGGTCTGCAGGGCGCGGTAATCGATCGGGTCGGTCATCCGGTGCATTCTACCCTTGAGGCATGGCCGGCAACTGCCCGCCAATGCTGGAGATTTACCCCCCCAGGGGCTTGCCATGCGCCGCAGCATTTCCGCTAACATGCGATTTCCATGCCCAACCTGGCCCAGCCATGTCAACGCCACCGCTGAAGCCGCTCGCCACCCGCGAGCGCCTGTCCGAAGTCCGCTACGAGATCCGGGGCGAGCTGGCACGACGAGCGCGTGAGCTGGAAGCCCAGGGCCGCACCCTGATCAAACTGAACATCGGCAACCCGGGCAACTTCGGCTTCCGCGCGCCGGAACACCTGCAGCGCGCGATTGCCGACGACATGGGCCGCACCGATCCGTACACCCACCAGCAGGGCCTGCCGGTGGCCCGTGAAGCCATTGCCGCTGCCTACGCGCGGCGTGGTGCGCCCGACGCGCACCCGGACCGGGTGTTCATCGGTAACGGCGTCAGCGAGCTGATCGACCTGTCGCTGCGCGCCCTGCTCAATCCCGGCGATGAAGTGCTGGTGCCTTCGCCGGACTACCCGCTGTGGTCGGCGGCCACCATCCTCAACGACGGTCGCCCGGTGTATTACCGTTGCGCTCCGGAGAACGGCTTCCAGCCTGACCCTAGCGAGATTGAAACGCTGGTGTCCTCGCGCACCCGCGCGATCGTGTTGATCAACCCGAACAACCCCAGCGGCGCGAGCTACCCGCGCGAACTGCTCGAGCGCATCGTGGAGATCGCCCGCAAGCACAATCTGCTGCTGATGGTCGATGAAATCTACGACCAGATCCTGTACGACGGCGCGCAATTCCAGCCCGTGGCACCGCTGGCCGGCGAACACCCGTGCATCACCTTCAGCGGCCTGAGCAAGGTGCATCGCGCCTGCGGCTGGCGCGTGGGCTGGGCAATGCTGTCCGGCGCGGCCGAACAGCTGGGCGAGTTCCGCGCGGCAATGGACCTGCTCAGCGCGCTGCGCCTGTGTGCGAACGTGCCGGGCCAGTACGCCATCGAAGCCGCTGTGAACGGACCGGATACGATTTCCGGGCTGTGCGCACCGGGTGGCCGTCTGTATGAAACCCGCCGCGCGGTGATCGAGGCCTGCAATGCCAGTGAGCACCTTTCGCTGGTGGCTCCGGCCGGCGCACTGTATGCCTTCCCGGCGGTGGTGGGTGCGGCGGCCAAGGCCTTCGACGACCACGACTTCGCGCTGGAGCTGATGAACGAGGAAGGCGTGCTGGTGGTGCCGGGTTCGAGCTTCAACGTGCCCTACCGCCACCACTTCCGCGTGACCCTGCTGCCCGAAGCAAGCGTGATGCGCGACGTGTTCGCCCGCATCGACCGTGCCTTGGCGCGCCGTGCCGAGGCCAATACCAAGGTGGTGCCGCTCAAGCCACGCAGCGTGGCTTGAACGATGGCGCTGCGTTACCTGGCGCTGGGTGATTCGTACACCATTGGTGAGGGGGTGGCGGTCGAAGGCCGGTGGCCGGTGCAGCTGGCCACCGCGTTGCGCGCGGCCGGCGTGGACATCGCCGACCCCCAGATCATCGCCACCACGGGCTGGACCACCGACGAACTGGATGCCGGCATCGATGCGGCGGTGCCGCAGGGGCCGTTCGACCTGGTTACCCTGTTGATCGGGGTGAACAACCAGTACCGCGGGCGTTCGCTGGATGAGTACCGCACCCAGTTCACCGCACTGCTGCGGCGGGCGACCGCATTTGCCGGGCAGCGCGCGCACCGGGTACTGGTGCTGGCCATTCCCGACTGGGGCGTGACCCCGTTTGCAGCCAGCTCCGGGCGCGACCTGGCACAGATCGCGCGCGAACTGGATGCCTACAACGCGACGGCCGCCGAGGTCTGCGCCGAGCACGGCATTGCCTTCATCGACACCGCTCCAGTCAGCCGCGCACGCGGCGGCGAGGCCACCATGCTGGCCGACGACGGGCTGCACCCTTCCGCCGCGCTGTATACCCACTGGTACCAGCAGGCGTATCCGGTCGCGTACCGGCACTTGAACGACGAGGTCACCCCCTGAGCACGGACGCCCCACCACTGGCCAGGGAACAGGCCCGCCGCATCGCTGACGCCTTCATGCCGGCGCAGCGCTTCGGCAACCGCCGTGATTACTACTACACCCGCGGCAAGCTGGGCAGCGATCCGCTGTTCCCGGGCGTGCTGACGGCATTGCGTGGCGACACCCAACCGCTGCTGGACATCGGCTGCGGGCTCGGTCTGCTGGCGCATGTGCTGCGCCAGGACGGCCAGAGCATGCCTTACCTGGGCGTTGACGTGGATGCGGACAAGATTGCCCGCGCGGTCCGTGCCGACCGACGCGCCGGCCTGGCTGACACCGGTTTTGACGTGGTGGATGCCAGTGCGGTGCTGCCGGACCATCAGGGCAGCGTAGCGCTGCTGGACGTGCTGCAGTATCTGCCCGCCGAGGCACAACCACAGCTGCTGGCCGCCGCCGCCGCGCGCGTGGCCCGCGGAGGTCGGCTGGTGATACGCACCGTGCTGGCTGACAACAGCGGGCGTGACCGCACCACCCGCATCACCGACATGCTGGCGCATCTGGTGGGCTGGATGGGAACCCGCCCCCGCCACTACCCGGACGCGGCAAGCGTGCGCGCGCCGCTGGAGGCAGCCGGTCTGCAGCTGCAGATGACCCCGCTGTACGGCAATACCCCGTTCAACAACTGGCTGTTCACCGCCACGCGCGGCTGAGCATGCAGGCTGCCCCCCGTCATTCCGCATTAGGCATCACCGCACTGGTGGTGAGCCTGTGCGCGCTGGTGCTGTTCGCCATCACCGCACAGGTAGCGCATCGCCCCGCCTATGAGGACATGCAGCAGGTGCCGGTGGCGCTGTTGGTACTGCTGTTCATCGACCTGGGGCTGAGCGTGCTGGCGCTGCTGCTGGGCATTGGCAGCGCATTGCAGCACCAGCGCCGCCGGGTCACCGGGGTGCTGGCACTGGGGCTTTCGCTCACGCTGCTGTGGGCGCAGGCCTCACTGGGGAGCTGGGCGCATCAGCAATGGGAGCGGGCACACCCGGCAGTTCTGCCCGCAGCCCCTTCGCCTGCAGTTCCTGCAGCACCGCCTCGATAATTGCCAGGTTATGCCCGTGCGCGGCCCCTTCGTGCAACAGCACGATGGCCCCTGGCTGCAGGCCGGGGCGCAGACGTGCCAGCACCGACTCCGGAGTGCAGTTCACACCGTCGAAGCCGCGCGCGCTCCAACCGACCCGGGTCAGGCCCAGGCGCTTGAGTACGGGGGCCACGAACGGGTTGGTCATGCCTACCACCGAGCGATACCAGCGCGGCGGCACCCCGGCCACGTCCGTCAGCGCCTGCTGGCAGGCGCTGATTTCCGTGCCCATGGTGGCTGGACCCAGCCGCCAGAACCGCGTCTGCGGGTGGCTGTGGCTGTGGTTGCCAAGGTCATGCCCGCGCGCCAGCACCTGGTGAACCAGCTCCGGCCGCGCCAAAGCGCGTTCGCCGACCATGAAGAAGGTGGCCTTGGCCTGGTAGCGGTCAAGCAGATCCAGCACGGCCGGGGTTTCGTCCGAGGGGCCGTCGTCGATGGTCAGCCATACGCGCGGATCAGCGCCGGGCAGGCGGCTGAGCACCGGGGCGTAGAAACGGCTGTTGGGCAGGAACACCGGCACCAGGAACAGGGCGTGCGAGGCCACCATCAGCGGCAGGCCCAGCAGCCAGCCGGCTTTCCACCAGGCCAGCACCACCAGTACCTGCGAGGCCACCAGCCAGGGCAGCCAGCGCCACGGGCGACGGGGAATGCGATGCAACGTTTCCGGTACGGTCATGCCCCATGATGCCATGCCGCGTAGAATGACGGGTTCGAATATCCCGGACCTACCGTCATGTCCCTTGATCCCGCTCTGCGCTCGCGCATCGAATCCATTCTCAACGCCAACCGCGTCGTGCTGTTCATGAAGGGCCAGCCGACCATGCCCCAGTGCGGGTTCTCGGCCAAGGCCGTGGGCGCGCTGCAGGACCTGGGGGTGGAGTTTGCCCACGTCAACGTGCTGGCCGACGCGGAAATCCGTGAAGGCATCAAGGTCTACGGCGAATGGCCGACCATTCCGCAGCTGTACATCGAAGGCGAGCTGGTGGGCGGCAGCGACATCATTCTGCAGATGGCCAGCAGCGGCGAACTGAGCAGCGTGCTGGGCCTGGCCGCGCCGGACCGCACTCCGCCGCACATCACGGTGACCCCGGCAGCGGTGGAGATGCTGCGCGGTGCGCTGGCCGATGCGCCGGGGGCTTCGCTGCAGCTGAGCATCGACGCCGGCTTCCAGCCGAATTTCCAGCTGGTGCCGCACGACGACAACGCCATCGCAGCCGAGTCCAACGGCCTGCGCGTGCAGTTCGACGTGTCCAGCGCGCGTCGCGCCGAAGGCATCACCATCGACTGGGTGGACGACATCCGTGGCAAGGGCCTGGCGATCGACAACCCGAATGCACCGAAGCCGGTGCAGGAACTGAGCGTGCGTGACGCGGACGACCGCCTGCGCGCGGGCACGATCACGGTGGTCGACGTACGCCCGGCCGACGAGCGCGCCATCGCCTCGATCAACGCCGCCTTCGAGACCTTCGATGGCGACAACCGCGCGCGTCTGGAAGCGCTGCCGAAGGACTCCGCGCTGGCCTTCCTGTGCCACCGCGGTGGCCGCAGCGCCCAAGCGGCCGAGCAGTTCCGCGCCAAGGGCTTCACCAACGTCCACAACATCACCGGCGGCATCGACGCCTGGTCGGAAGAGGTGGACAACAGCGTGCCGAAGTACTGATTGCCCGGTACTGCGTGATTGCGATTGTTTCGCGGGGCCGGGCTTTGCCCGGCCTCATGCGTTTTGGCGAACAGCCGGTGCTCATCAGCTCCTTGGTTTGGCGGGCCGGGATGGGCGTTCCGGGGGACGCCGCAAGTACGTCCTTGTAGGCTCGGTCGCGGCATCCATGCCGCTCACGCCCCCTCCAGCCCACCCCGGCCCGCCATCCGAAGAGGGTCGGAGGCCACCGAAGATCAAGTGCACGTAGCCCCGGTAGAGTCGACCGTTGGTCGACTGCACGGAACCGATCAGCGTCCGGTAACGCATGACCCTAGATCTAAACCGGCCGTCTCCATTTTCATTCGACGCGATTGCCACGAAGCAAAATCGAAAAGCCGTCGCGATACTCATGAGACTCGGTGGCCAAGTGAACCCGGCCCCACTCTTCAGGGACCGTCGGCATTCAAAGGACGCACGCCCCTTGAACTTCTATTCGCGGCATCCGGAAACATGTACAAACTCCCCTCTGCACCGGATGAGTCATAGGTTTTGCACCTTGCTTTTCCAGTGGCCTGGCCAAAATCAACCCAGAACCCTCCTTCCAAATCGGAAATCTGCCCGCGGAGTTCACTGGACCCGTCTGGCCCGTAGATGCGCATTTCTCGGGCGAGGAAAGCTCTTGAAGGTGACATCGCGTCAAAGATCGCCTTGAAGAGCCAGCGCGCCGCGAGTACTTGTCGCGCCACACGGGTTGCTTGCACCACTCCTTGATCCGCAATTTCATGGAAATCCGTTTCATTGCCATGTCCAAAGTACTTGTGGCGAACGCAGAAGACCTGGTGACAAACCAGCTGGAGCTCGAAAGAATTGGAAACATTCATCTTGGCGATCGCCTTCTTCGCCTCTTCTACAATATGCGTCCTAAGGATGCTCTGAACAAATATGAGGGAAATTTCATGGTAGTGCCGGCCGCTGGCCGGCACGCTAGTTGACCATGAAACGTACAGTGGTGGTCGACCATGCAGCTGACATTTGGTGATGCGGAGGGCCTGGGGCAGCGCAAGCAGACCCGGCGTGAGCAGTTCCTTGCTGAGATGGATCAGGTCGTGCCGTGGAAGCGCCTGCTGGCACTGATCGAGCCGCACTACCCGCAGACGGGCCGTCGCGGCCGCCAGCCGTATCCTTTGGCGACAATGCTGCGTGTGCATTTCATGCAACAGTGGTACGCGCTCAGCGGTCCGTCCATGGAGGAGGCACTGTATGACACGGCGGTAATGCGGCGTTTCGCCGGGATCAATGGCTTGGCCCGTGTTCCTGATGAGAACACGATCCTCAACTTCCGCAGACTGCTTGAGACACATGGGCTGGCGGCGGAAATGCTTGAAGCCGTGAACGCGCATCTGCAGCGCAGGGGTATGAGCCTGCGTGCCGGAACCATCGTGGACGCCACCATTATCCATGCGCCTAGCTCTACCAAGAACGCAGACAAGGCTCGGGATCCTGAGATGCATCAGACCCGCAAAGGTAACCAGTGGCACTTCGGCATGAAAGCGCATATCGGGGTCGATGAGTTCTCCGGACTGGTTCACCACGCGGAATGCACGGCGACCAACGTCAGCGATGTAACGGTCACGCACGCGCTTCTGCACGGCAAGGAGACGTGCATCCTTGGCGACAGCGGATACACCGGCGCAGACTCCCGAGCAGAGCTGAAGAACTGTAAAGCCGCGTTCCTGATTGCACAGAAGCGCGGCAAGGTGAAGGCAATCAAGAACGCAAGGGAGCGGCGTCACCAAGAGCGCTGGGAAGCCTGCAAAGCCAGCCTGCGCGCGAAGGTGGAGCACCCCTTCAGCGTCATCAAGCGCCAGTTCGGGTACACCAAGGTCCGTTATCGCGGCTTGGCGAAGAACGCCGCTCAGGTGCTGACACTGTTTGCCCTGTCCAATCTGTGGATGGCCCGCAGGGAATTGATGCCCGCCCGAGGGTAAATCCGTCCGGAGGTGCCCAAAAGGCATGTCCAAAGCCACTTCTCAGATAACAACTGCCTTGTCGGTGGCGTTGCCCGCCGTCGCGGCTCGTAAAAATAGCTCGCCGGCTGAACTGCTCAGAGCATCCCTAAACGGAAGGCTTGGCGACCACCGACTGCTTACCAAGCGCCAACAGCAGCCGGGCAAGCCCGGCTCTACGGGGCAATGCGTGCCAACCACCGCCTCCCGACGGCGGTCGGCGACCGACACCATCTAGCCGGAGAATCCACCCTCGGCCAGATAATCCAGCTCTTCGGGCGTCGGCATGCGGCCGAGTACGGCATTACGGTGCGGGAAGCGCCCAAAACGGCGGATGATGTCGCGGTGCAGTTCGGCGTACTGCAGATATTCCTTGTCGCCCAGCGCGTCGAACATCGTCACCGAACGTTCCTGGTCCTGCGGGTCTTCCGAATGCTCGAACGGCAGGTAGATGAAGGCGCGCAACTTCGGAACCAGCTGCAGATCCAGGCCCTCTTCCACCGCACGCATGGCGTAGTGCCGCGCCAGCCCGTCAGTGGCGTAGGAATGGGCAGTGTCGCGGAAGCAATTGCGCGGGAACTGGTCGAGCAGGATCATCAATGCCAGCGCGCCTTCGGCCGTGGTCAGCCAGTGCTCGCGCGCACGCTTGGCCGCCGCGTAGTGCTCGTCCAGGAACAGTTCGCGAAAACGCGTGTCGAACGCGTCATCGCGCGAGAACCACTTCTGCGGTCCCGCGTTTGTCCAGAATTCGACTACCTTCGTCGCCACGTCCATTCCATACCCCTGCAGGCAGGCCGTCACGGTGACGCCTGCCCTGGCTGTCTGCATCATTCGTCAAAGCGCAGGTGGCGGACCGACTTGCCGTTGCGCCGGATAAGCTTAAGCGCCTCGATGCCGATCTGGATATGGTTTTGCACGAACTGGGAGCTGACCTTGGCGTCCGAGGCCTCGGTTTTGACCCCGTCCGGGATCATCGGCTGGTCCGAGACCAGCAGCAGTGCCCCGCTGGGGATGTGGTTGGCAAAGCCGGCCGCGAACAGGGTGGCGGTTTCCATGTCGATGGCCATGCAGCGCATCTGGCGCAGTTTTTCCTTGAATGCCTCGTCGTGCTCCCAGACGCGGCGGTTGGTGGTGTACACCGTGCCGGTCCAGTAATCATGACCGAGGTCGCGGATTGTGGTGGATACCGCGCGCTGCAGCGCGAACGCCGGCAGCGCCGGTACTTCCGGCGGCAAGTAATCGCTCGAGGTGCCCTCGCCCCGGATCGCCGCGATCGGCAGGATCAGGTCGCCCAGCTGGTTCTTGCGCTTCAGGCCACCACACTTGCCCAGGAACAGGACCGCCTTGGGCATCACCGCCGAGAGCAGGTCCATCACGATGGCGGCATTCGGACTGCCCATCCCGAAATTGATCAGGGTGATGCCGTCGCTGGTTACACTGGCCATCGGCCGGTCCAGGCCCACGATGGGTGCACCGGTCAGCTCCGAAAAGGTGTGCAGGTAGCCACCAAAGTTGGTCAGCAGTACATGCTCGCCAAACTGATCCAGCGCCACGCCGGTGTAGCGCGGCAGCCAGTTCTCCACGATTTCCTGTTTGTTCTTCATTGCCCGTTCTTCTTGTTCTTATTCAGTTCGGCAATTGTCCGGCTGGCCGCCGAAATGGCAAGAAAAAAGGCGGCCGCAGCCGCCTTTTCCCCCACCGGACGGGTCGGGTCAGAACTGCAGCGACCAGCGCGCGTTGATGCTGTGGTCGCGTCCTTCGCTGCCGAACTGCCCGTTGTAGCCCAGTTCCAGCTGCTGGCGCGGGCTCAGCCAGGCCGACAGGCCCAGTTCGGCCACGAGCGCGTTGTCGGCAATGGCCGCACCGGTTACCCGGAAGGCATCGCCACCGGCCAGGGCCAGGTCTGCCACCTGATCGCGGTCGCCGAATGCCTTGCGGTAGCCCACGCCGCCCACCACGTGCAGCCACGCATCCTGCTGCCACGCCGCCTTCAGGCCCTGGTCGAAACGCACACCGGCGGTCGCCAGGGTGGTGCGGGTGTCCGCGGCCTGACCGCTCAGCGCGGCGGCACCGCCCCGCTCGGAGATGCCGTCCACGTCCACCTCTACGCGAGCCACCTGCAGGTAGGGCTCCAGCCCGCCCTGCACGCCGCCGAAGCGGTAACCACCTTCGATGAAGGCCTGGCGGGTGGTTGCGTCATAGCGGGCCGACAGCGTGTCCTGGTAACCGGCGAAGCCGAGGCTGCGCTGGCTGTCCACGTCGTGACGCGAATAGCCCAGACCGGCCTTTAGACCGAAACCACCCCACTGGTGGCCCACATAGGCACCAATGTGGGTGCTGTCGATATTGGACCTGGCGCGGCGGCCTTGGCCCTGCTTCAGGTCAGTACGCCCGGTTCCCAACAGGCCACCGACCTGCCAGCCGCTGCCGAACTGGTGGTCGGCACCGACCAGCAAGCCGTTGCTGTTACCTTCGCTGCGCGCGGTATTGGCATCCCCGTCCAGGCGGGTGCTGCCGCCGATGGCCTGCACCCAGGCCCCGCTGACCGCACCCTCGCCCACACCCGGCGCACGTTGTGCCAATGAACGACCCAGCGCGGCATCACGCAGGTAGCGGCTGCTTTCCACCAGCAACATGGGCGTGGCCGCGTGCAGTTCACCGGTCAGGCTGTCCAGTGCCGCGCCCACCTGCTCGGGGAACAGCTGGGTGAGCGGACGCGGCAGGCCCTGGTCCACGGCCAGCGCATCCACCTGCTGCGCGACAGACAGCTGGTTGGCGGTGACCGCCGCAGAGGCCAGCGCGTTGCCGCGGACGACGTCGATATGCAGGCGCTGCGCATCGTAGATCAGATTGAACTGCAGGAACGGGGAAAACGCAGAGAAATCCGTGGTCGCAAAGCGACCGTTGATGCCCCCCTCGGCGGCCAGGAAGTTGAACTGCTCGCCAAGGTAGTACACACCCGCTTCCGGCAACGCGACCAGGGTGCCGTCCAGGCTGGCGCTGCCGGTCACCTGCAGCAGGTCGCTGCGACTGCCCGGGGCCAGTTCGGCCTGGTAGACGCCGCTGGCGGTCTGTACGTAGTCGCCATCAATGGTCAGGGTACCGATGGAGTTGCCCGGGGCGATGGTGCCTTCCACGCGGGTGTCGCCCAGCCGGCCAATGCCCTTCAGCGTGCCATCAACGCCGACCACGGTATTGCCACCGGTCTGCACGCCATTGAACGACACCACCCCGCCATTGATGGCCAGGTTCGTGCTGTCGAGTACACCGCTGGCACTCACCACACTGCTGCCACCGCTGCTGTTGAACGCCATGTTGCGCAGTGTGCCGTTGAGCAGGAACTGCCCGCCCGTGACATCCAGCGAACCGGTCAGCGTGTTGAGGCCATCCAGTTCCAGCACGCCCTCGCGGACGGTGGCCCCGTTGAAGCTGTTGTCGCCGCTCAGGCGCAGCCAGCCGATACCGGACTTGGTCAGACGACCGGGGCCGCCAATGTTGTTGGTCCAGTCGTCCCAGGCGTCGCCTTCCCACACCTTCAGGCCACCCGCCTTCTGGTTCATCACCACGTCGGTGTCCACGCGCAACTGACCGTAGCCTTCGATCGCGGCGGCCAGGTTCATCAGCCCCCAACCATAGATGTCGTCCACCCCTTCCTCGCCGAGGTCGGTGGCGGTGGTGAGCAGCACGTCGCGGACCTGCGCGTTGGTCAGGTACGGGAAGCGCTCGAACAGCAGGCCAAGCGCGCCGGTGACATGGGGTGCCGCCATCGAGGTGCCGGTGTTGAGCGCATAGTCGTAGGTGGGCATGCGCGAGATCACGTCCAGCATCATCTCGCCCTGATCACCCGTCAGCACCTGCGCGTTGATCTGCGAATCACTGCCGTACACGGTCGACAGAATGTCGGTACCCGGCGCAGCCAGGCACCAGTTCGCGCTCAGGCCGCAGCGGTTGGAGGAGTCGTCCAGGGTCAGCGACTGGTTGACGTTGACCACGCTCAGCCAATACGGCTCGATGTCTTCAAACGCACGTGGCAGGGTGGCGTAGATACCGGCAATGGGACTGGACTCTGGCGTTGCATTGGGGCCGCTGTTACCCGCCGCCCACACCTGGATCATGCCATTGCTACGCGAGCCCTCGGCATAGGTGTTCAGGTACTCACGATCACCCGGGTCCTGGTAGATCAGGTCGTAATCTTCTTCATCCGGCTCGTTGGCCAGCCCCCAGCTGTGGTTGATCGCGCGCACGCCTTGGGCGTTCATCTGCGCGTACATGTCCTCGAACGCAGTGGGATCAGGCCCCACGCCGCCCAGCGTCACCACCGAGTAGCCGGTCGCGGTCCGCTGCCATTGCCGTGCCGAGTTGAAGAACAGCCGCGCGGCCGTGAGATCGGCCCCAAAGGCAACGCCATGCATGCCGTTGCCGTCGCGGTTGGCGGCGATGGTGCCGGCCACATGGGTACCGTGGGTCTGGTAGTTGATGCCCGGCTGCACGTAGGGGCCGTTGCGGATGATGTTGCGGATGTTCTCGGGCACGTCATCGGCAAAGGTGACCGAGTTGATCGCCACATCATCCCCATCGCTGCTGAAGCAGGCGTCAGGTCCAGTCAGGATGGCAGTGTTGGCGCAGCGGCTACCGTCAGCCAGCAGGTCGGCGATGTTGATGCTGCGATGGTCCTTGCCGGCGAAGTCGTCGTGATCCAGGCCACTGCCGCTGTCGAACACGCCCAAGCGGATGCCCTTGCCAGTCAGGCCACGCGCATAGGCGGCATCGGCATTGATCGCCTGCAGGCCCCAGTCGGCCTGGAACTCGCTGGTGCGCCAGCTGGCGGCATCGCCCGGGGTGCCGTTGATCGGCTCCGGTTCGCTGGGCGGTGCGACGTTGATCTGGATGGGAGCACTTGCCACCGTCAACACCGCATCGCGCCCGGCAAAGGCGGCGCGTTGCAGCATACGCTGCTGCTGGTAGCTGGAGAGGGTGTCAGCGGGTGCTGCTGCCAGAGCAGGAACCGCGAGCGCTGCAATCAATGTGCCGGTGATGGCCGAAGCAAGCAGGCTCGGGACGGGGCGACGTGCGGTAATTCGGATCGTGGGACGGTGGGTCATCAGAAACGACTTCCTTGAGAACGGCAGGAAATGCATGCCACTCCGCGGCATGCTCGGGCAGTGCGACGCCACGATTGGCACAGCCACCGGGCAAACTCCGCACATGCCGACAAGAGCACAGTCACACGAATGAAACAAGTGTCCCGCCTGCCTCGGCATGCGGACCGGCACTTGGCAATCGCCCCGCCAAGCGGCTAGCGTCGCCATCTGCACTGATGCACGTCGGGGATTACATGCGAACGCACTTGAGCGCCGGGCTTGGCCTGGCACTGTTGACACTGGCCGCGCCTGCGGCACCGGCCGCCTCGCGGTTCACCGAAGATCCGTACCCCAGCACCTATGCGCCGATCGTCTCGGCACCGGTGCTCCTGCGCAACGCCACGGTTCTCACCGGTACCGGCGCGCGGTTGGAGCAGACCGACGTGCTGCTGCGCGATGGCCGTGTTGCCGCCGTGGGCAGCGCCCTGCAGGCCCCGGCCGACGCGGTGCAGGTGGACGCCAGCGGCAAATGGGTCACGCCGGGCATCATCGACGTGCACTCGCATCTGGGCGTGTACCCCAGCCCCGGCGTGGGCGCGCACAGCGACGGTAACGAGATGACCGCGCCGGTCACCGCCAACGTGTGGGCCGAGCACTCGGTGTGGCCGCAGGACCCAGGCTTTGCCACCGCATTGGCCGGCGGTGTCACCTCTATGCAGGTGCTGCCCGGCTCAGCCAATCTGGTCGGTGGACGTGGTGTCACCTTGAAGAACGTGCCCGCCACCACCTACCAGGCAATGAAGTTCCCCGGCGCGCCGTGGGGCCTGAAGATGGCCTGCGGCGAAAACCCCAAGCGCGTGTACGGCGGCGGCAAGGGCGTGGCCCCGGGCACTCGCATGGGCAATGTGGCCGGCTACCGGGCGGCCTTCATTGACGCCAGCGAGTACCTGGCCAAGAACAGCCCGAAGAAGGTCAAGAAGAAGCGCTGGTTCAGCGGTGACGAGAAGGGCGACAGCGCGGGTGATGCCGGTGGCAAGCGCGACCTGAAGCTGGACACGCTGGCCGGCGCGATCAATGGCGACATTCGCGTGCACATTCATTGCTACCGCGCCGATGAGATGGCGACGATGCTGGACCTGTCCAAGGAGTTCGGCTTCAAGATCGCCGCCTTCCACCATGGCGTGGAAGCCTACAAGCTGGCTGACCGCCTGGCGGCCGAAGGCGTATGCGGAGCACTGTGGGCCGACTGGTGGGGCTTCAAGATGGAAGCCTTCGACGGCATCCAGGAGAACATCGCGCTGGTGGACCGCCCGGCCAACAGCTGTGCCATCGTACATTCCGATTCGCCGGAAGGCATCCAGCGCCTCAACCAGGAGGCCGCCAAGGTGATGGCCAACGCACGCCGCGCCGGCATGCAGATCGCACCGGAGCGGGCGATCATGTGGCTGACCTACAATGCCGCCCGTTCGCTGGGCGTGGAACAGCAGACCGGCAGCCTGGAGGTGGGCAAGATGGGCGACGTGGTGGTGTGGAACGGCAGCCCCTTCAGTTCCTATGCGCAGGCCGAGAAGGTCTATATCGACGGCCACCAGGTGTTCGACCGCGCGGATGTCCGCCGGCAACCGCTGTCGGACTTCATGCTCGGCCAGGAGGCACGCCCATGAGCCGGCTTGTTTTGACCGTGGCACTGGCCGCCGTGCTGGCCAGCGCGCCGGCCTTCGCCCAGGACGTGCTGATCCGCAACGCCACCGTGCATACCGCCAGCGCGCGCGGCAGCCTGGAACACACCGACGTACTGGTGCAGGGCGGTGTCATCCGCGCCGTCGGTACCGGCCTGACCGCACCGGCCGGTGCCAGCGTGGTGGAGGCGGCGGGCAAGCCGCTGACCCCCGCCCTGTTTGGTGGCATCACCGACATCGGCATCGACGAGGTATCGGGTGAATCCTCCACGGTGCACAGCACGCTGAAGCTGGAAGAGCAGCCACTGCGCCCCGAATTTGACGTCAGCCTGGCCTACAACCCCGACTCGGTGCTGATTCCGGTGGCGCGCCTGGACGGCATCGGCTTCACCGCGCTGGGGGCCAACACCGGGGGAGCCTTCATCGCCGGCCAGGGCGGCGTGATGCGGCTGGACGGAAGCGCCGATCCGATCGGTCCGCTGGCGCTGTACATCCGTCTGGGTGCTTCGGGTGCTGAACTCACCGGTAGTTCGCGCGCCGCGCAGTGGATGTTGCTGGAGCAGATGGTCAGTGAGGCCCGTGGCCGGGTCCCGGCCGACTCGCCGCATGCCTTGCTGACCCCGGCCGGCCGCGCCACCCTGGCCCGCTACCTGGCCGGCCAGGGTCGGCTGGTGGTGGAAGTGGACCGCGCCGCCGACATCCGCCAGCTGCTGCGCTGGGCCAGCCGGGAGAAGGTAAAGATCGCCATTGCCGGCGGTGCCGAAGCGTGGCGGATCGCCGCGCAGCTGGCGCAGGCCAACGTTCCGGTGTTCGTGGATGCGTTGGGCAACCTGCCGACCAGCTTCGATCAGTTGGGAGCGACGCTGGAAAACGCCGCACGGCTGCGCAGGGCCGGCGTCGAGGTCAGCTTCGCCCAGCGCGACGACGCCTCGCACAACGCCCGCAAGATGCGTCAGCTGGCCGGCAATGCGGTGGCCAACGGGCTGCCGTGGCACGACGGCCTGGCCGGCCTGACCCGGGTACCGGCGCAGGTGCTGGGCGTGGGTGACCGCATCGGCAGCATCGAGCCCGGCAAGCTGGCCGACCTGGTGCTGTGGGAAGGCGACCCGCTGGATGTGGCGCACTATGCCGAACAGGTGTGGCTGGGCGGCAAGGCCATGCCGATGCGTTCTCGCCAGACCGAGCTGCGCGACCGTTATGCCGCTCCCGCTGGCACCGAACCGCGCGCATACTCCAGGTAACTCATGCACCAAGCGCAGCCGGGCAAGCCCGGCTCTACATCATTGCCCCGTAGTGCCGGGCCATGCCCGGCAGCACATCATTGCCCCGTAGTGCCGGGCCATGCCCGGCAGCACACCATTGCCCCGTAGTGCCGGGCTTGCCCGGCAGCACACCATTGCCCCGTAGTGCCGGGCCATGCCCGGCAGCACATCATTGCCCCGTAGTGCCGGGCCATGCCCGGCAGCACACCATTGCCCCGTAGTGCCGGGCCATGCCCGGCAGCACACCATTGCCCCGTAGTGCCGGGCTTGCCCGGCAGCACACCATTGCCCCGTAGTGCCGGGCCATGCCCGGCAGCACATCATTGCCCCGTAGTGCCGGGCCATGCCCGGCAGCACACCATTGCCCCGTAGTGCCGGGCCATGCCCGGCAGCACATCATTGCCCCGTAGTGCCGGGCTTGCCCGGCAGCACACCATTGCCCCGTAGTGCCGGGCCATGCCCGGCAGCAAGGAACCCCACCATGACCCTGCGCTGGTACTTCGACTTCGTCTCGCCGTTCGCCTACCTGCACTGGCAGCAGCTCAAGAAGCTGCCGCAGTTCGAGCGCATCACCCCGGTGCCGATCGCCTTCGGCGCGGTGCTGCACCACCTGGGCAACCTGGGGCCGGCGGAGATTCCGGCCAAGCGCCGTTTCATCTACCGCCAGGTGCTATGGCAGGCGCAGCAGCAGGGCACCTCCGTGCGGTTCCCGCCCGGCCACCCGTTCAACCCGCTGGCGGCGCTGCGCCTGTGCCTGGCGGTCGGTACCACCCCGGCTGCGGTGGACGTCTTGTTCAACTGGATCTGGCGCGACGGCCATGCCGCCGACACCCCGCAGGCGCTGGCACTGCCCGGCGCAATGCTGGACGTGGCCGATGTGGCCGCGGCGGTGTCAGCCCCCGCAGTCAAGGAACAACTGCGCCAGAACACCGAGGCGGCGATAGCGGCCGGGGTGTTCGGCGTGCCCACCCTGTCCATCGACGATGAGCTGTTCTGGGGTAACGAGTCACACAGCCTGATGCGCGCGGTGCTCGATGACCCTGGCCTGCTGCAGCAGGAAGGCTGGCGGGAGGTGATGGAACTGCCGGTGGCAGTTGAACGCAGGTAACCGGTTACATCTCATGCGTGAACCCCCGGTCAGGTACGTGAGTCCATTTTGAGATAGCTTTCACATTTTCGAATCGACACCTGCCTGGAGGGGGTAACAGGATGCGCATCGGAATTGTCGTGGACTCGGCCTGCGACCTGCCGCAGGACTTCATTGAAAAGAACAATCTGGTACTGCTGCCGATCACGGTGCGCATTGGCGAAGCGGTGCTTGCCGACCACCGCGACGAGCAGGCCACGCTGAGCTTCCTGCACGCCCACGTGGCCGAGAACGGGGCCGAAGCGGAAACCATTCCCTTCAGCGTGGTGCAGATCCGCGATCTGTTCCTGGGCAAGCTGGTGATCGACTACGACCATGTGTTCTGCATGACGATCACCAAGACCCGCAGTCCGATCTATGACAACGCGATGCAGGCCAGCTTCGCGATCCTCAACGACTACAAGCCGGTGCGGCAGGCGGCGGGCTTCAACTCGCCCTTCGCGCTGCGCGTACTGGACACCCAGAACCTGTTCGCCGCGCAGGGCGTGACCGCTGTTGAAGCGGTGCGTCTGCGCGACAGCGGGGCCAGCGTGCAGCAGATCCGCGAAAAGCTGGAGCAGCTGGCGCACAACGTGCACGGCTACATGGTCACCCGCGACCTGTACTACATGCGCGCCCGCGCCCGCCACAAGGGCGACCGCAGCGTGGGCCTGATCAGCGCAGCGCTGGGCAGTGCGTTGGACATCAAGCCGGTGCTGCATGGCTACCGGGGCGAGACCGGGCCGGTGGCCAAGATCAAGGGCTTCGACAACGCCGTCCAGAAGCTGTTCGACTTCGTCGGCCAGCGGGTCAAGGCTGGGCTGATGACCCCCACCGTCTGCGTCAGCTATGGCGGCGAACTGGACGACCTGCGCGCCCTTCCCGGCTACGCCAGCCTGCGCCAGACCTGCGAGGCACACGGAGTGCAGCTGTTCGAGTCGGTGATGAGCCTGACCGGCATGGTCAACGTCGGCAAGGGCGCGGTGACGATCGGCTTTGCCGACGGCCCGCACACCTTCAGCGGCTGATCCGGCCGGGTTCTGCACACCGGTTGCACTGGGTTTCTGGCAGTCTGCGCGCATTCAATGGAGACCAACATGTCGTCAGTCGTTCATTACAGCATCAGCCTGCCGGACCCGGAAAAGGCCCGTGGCAGTGACCCGGACCTGTCGTTCAAGTCACACGGGGCCAATGGCTTCGCCGAGGAACTGCAGGATGCCTTGCGCAGCACCACCCTGTTCGAAAGGTGGCGCGCCAAGCAGTCGGATCCGGACGCAGTGGAAAGCCAGTGGGGCGTCACCGACCCGGAGGCTACCGTCACTGGTGAGCAGAAGGATCTGCGGGTCAACCTGACGGTCACCACCAAGATCGACAGCGACGTGTTCAAGCAGCGCCTGCGCCTGCTGGCCGGCCACCATTGGGAAATGCGCGACGTCAGATGACGTCGCAACCCCACGCCATGCCACGGCTCGACAGCCACGGCATCAACAGACGCATCCACGACGGATCAGATCTGTCCTTCAGCCACCTGGTTTCGACCCTGGCGCTTGGCGTCATACAGCGCAGCATCAGCCGCACTCAACAGCCGCGTGGGATCCGCCCCTTCCACCTTCGCGACCACCACCGCCCCCACACTGATGGTCACCCCGATCTGCCCCACCCCGTCCGGTGAGGCCAGCCGGATGCGTTCCACTGCCCCACGCAGCGTATCGGCCAGCGCCAGCACGCCCGCACGCGGGGTGGCCGGCACCACCACGGCGAACTCTTCGCCCCCATAGCGCGCGACCACGTCAGTGCCACGCGTGGCGCAGTGATTCAACGTGTTCGCCACTGCGCGCAGGCAGGCATCGCCCATCGGATGGCCAAAGCGGTCGTTGAACTGCTTGAAATGGTCGATGTCGATCATCAGCAGCGCCACCGGTTGCCCGCTGCGGCGCGCACGCCCCCATTCGGCCAGCAGCACCTGGTCGAATTCGCGCCGGTTGGCCACGCCGGTCAGCGCATCCACCCGGGCCAGCCGGTCCAGCTGATCCTGGCCTTCCATCGCACGCACCTGCATCACCACACCGCGCAGCCCGGCCCCCAGCGCGGCGAAGATGAAGCCGAACGCAGCCAGATGCGGGTGCGGGTCGACCAGCAACGCCGACACCACCAGCAGCGCGGCCGGCAGGATCAACGGTGCGCCGGCACGTACTGCCAGGGTCAGCCGGCGCGGCGTCTGCCGGGCCGGTTCGTCGCCATGGCGGAATGCCATCACCGCCAGCAGCAGGAAGGGGATGTCGATCAGCAGGTCAGGCAGCGCGCCATACCCGGTGTCCGTGGCCACGTGATTGATGTAGGCCGCCATCAGCAGGTACACCCAGGCATACACCGTCAGCGCACGGAACAGCCCCCGCCGGGTGCCGTCTTCGCTGGTGAGGTAGCGCAGCAGCGCGAACACCGCGATGAAGATGTTCTCGATGTCGAACATCAGCCGCAGGCTGCCTACCCCGGGGTCGGGCGCATCCGTGGGCGTGGCATAGGAGAACGTGTGCACGAAGAACAGGTACCCCAGCAACAGCGCAAGCGCACCGTCGATGGCGATCAGGTACCAGGGTTCATGGCGTGGGTGCGCCATCGCAAAGGTGAGCGGCACCCCATACAGCACATACAGCAGCATGGCGATGCCGGGCACCGCATCCACCTTGCCCAGCGCGACTTCCTGGTACATGTTCAGCGCCATGCCGCCCGCCCACAGCAGCATGCCCATGGCCAGGGCCAACCAGCCGATGCGCACATCGCTGTGCCAGCTGCGTACCATGCGCTGCGTACACGCCGCGGCGGCCAGCAAAGGCGCGCCAATCAGGAACAGAAACGACGCCAGCACCGCCTGGCCGGGCAGCCAGAGCGCCATCGCATGCGCCAGCACGTACAACGCGGCCGCCAACCACGCCATCCTGCCCTCCCCCTCGGAAGCGGTGTCTCACTACCTTAGCGCCTGTCCGTGCACAGCGCTTCACACCCTACCCACGGCGCGCTCATCTGCATGACTGCCAGCCCAGTGCGGCACCGCCAATTCACGGATCGTGCGCGGCCGGCTGCGGCAAGGTCAGGACAGACTGTCAAATGGAGTGCCCGATGCTGCTGAAACGTCCTGCTTCCCTGACCCTGCTGGCGCTGGCACTGGCCACGGCAAGCTCGACCGCCGTCGCTCAGGCCCCCGCGCCTGCGGCGCTGCCGGCTCCCATCACCGAAGCAGATACCCTGCAGACCGGGCCGCGTTCGAACCTGCATGCACAGGTGCTGCTGGACCGCGCCAACTTCTCGCCTGGCCAGATCGACGGCGAGATCGGCTCCAACCAGCGCCGTGCCGTGGCCGGCTTCCAGGCCGCACGTGGCCTGAAGGTGACCGGCGAGCTGGATGACGCCACCTGGCAGGCACTGCAGGCAGACGCGACGCCGGTGCTGGCCCGCTATACGCTGACCGCCGAGGATATGGCCGGACCGTTCCGTCCGGTGCCGAAGAAGCCGGCCGAGCAGGCCAAGCTGGACGCGCTGGGCTACAGCTCCGTAGCGGAGGCGCTGGGCGAGCGCTTCCACGCCGACCCGAAGCTGCTGCAGGCACTGAACCCCGGCGCGGATCTTGGCAAGGCCGGCAGCCAGATCCAGGTGCCGAACATCGCGCCGGGCGCATTGCCCAAGGCTGCAAGGCTGGTGATCGACAAATCCGATTCCACGCTGCGCCTGTACGACGCCGGCGGCAAGGTCTACGCGCAGGTACCAGTGTCCTCGGGCAGCCAGCACGACCCACTGCCGATCGGCGAGTGGAAGATTCTGGGCATCTCGCGTGACCCGCCGTTCCACTACAACCCGAAGCTGTTCTGGGATGCGAAGAAGGGTGACCGCAAGGCGAAAATTCCGCCAGGTCCTAACAACCCCGTCGGGCGGGTCTGGATCGATATTTCCAAGCCGCACTATGGTCTGCATGGCACGCCGGAACCGGGCCACGTGGGCAAGACCGAATCGCACGGCTGCGTGCGGATGACCAACTGGGATGCATTGCGGGTGGCCGAAGCGGTGGATGCGTCGGTGCCGGTGATCATGCAGGAGTGAGCTCATGAGCTTGGTGCGACTGCTGGCGTTGGGTGTGGTGATCGGGGCTGCCGGGTGGTGGTTGCTGGGTGGTTCGCGGCCGGGGCCGGAGGTGGAGTACGTCCCGGTGGTGGTCGGTGCGCCTGCGGAAGGTGGGTCGGGGAGCCGGCCAGCGGCCGGCACTACCAGGGCTGCGGTGGCCGCAGCCCGGCCGGATGGGTCCGGCAGCATTGAGGGCTGGCCAGCGGCCGGCGCTACCGGGGAGGTTCCACCGGGGCTGTTGGTGCCGGTGCAGGGGGTGCTGCCTGGCCAGTTGCAGGACACCTTTACCGACGCGCGCAGCGAGGGGCGCGTACACGATGCCATCGACATCATGGCCGCCTCCGGCACCCCGGTGCTGGCAGTGGCCGATGGCACCATCGAGAAGCTGTTCACGAGTGAGCGCGGCGGCTTGACGGTGTACCAGTTCGAACCGGACGGGGTGTACTGCTACTACTACGCCCACCTGGACCGGTATGCCGACGGGCTGGCCGAGAAGCAGGTGGTCAAGCGCGGGGACGTAATCGGCTATGTGGGTAGCACTGGTAATGCCAGCCCGGACGCGCCGCACCTGCATTTCGAGATTCATCGCTTGGGGCCTGAGAAGCAGTGGTGGAAGGGGGAGGCGTTGAACCCCTTCCCGGTGCTGAGGGGTGTTTCCCCGTAGCGCCACGCCCTGCGTGGCTGCGACCAGTCAGGGCACCCCGCAGCCACGCAGGGCGTGGCGCTGCGGGTTACCGGGTCTGTGCGAAAATGGCCCCATGAGAACCCCCGAAAGCCTGCAGGCGCTGATTGACGACGGCGTGATCGATGAAGTGTTGCGCCCACTCAAAAGCGGCAAGGAAGCTGCCGTCTATGTGGTGCGCAGTGGCGACGACGTGCGCTGTGCAAAGGTCTACAAAGACATGGCCCAGCGCAGCTTCCAGCAGCGCGTGCAGTATCAGGAGGGCCGCAAGGTGCGCGGCAGCCGCGAGGCACGCGCCCTGGCCAAGTCCAGCAAGTACGGCCGCAAGCAGCAGGAGACCGCCTGGAAGAACACCGAGGTCGACGCGCTGTACCAGCTGCGCGACGCCGGTGTGCGCGTGCCGGAGCCTTATGGCTATTACCATGGCGTGCTGGTGATGGAGCTGGTCACCGACGCCGAGGGCTACTCCGCTGCACGTCTGGGCGAGGTGGAACTCAGCGCCGAACAGGCCCTGGCCTTCCATCAGGTGCTGGTGCGCCAGGTGGTGCTGATGCTGTGCTGCGGCCTCATTCACGGTGACCTGTCGCCGTACAACGTATTGGTAGGACCCGACGGCCCGGTCGTGATCGATTTCCCGCAGGTGGTCAGCGCTGGCGGCAACAACAACGCGCGCACGATGCTGCTGCGTGACGTGAACAACCTCACCGCCTACCTCGGGCGCTCGGCACCTGAGCTGTTCGACACCTGGTATGGCGAGGAAATGTGGGCGTTGTTCGAGGCCGGCGAGCTGCTGCCGGACAGTGCGCTGACCGGCACCTTCGTGCACGACGAATCTGACGTGGACGTGGACAGCGTAAGACACGCCATCAACGATGCTCGCGAGGAAGCGTTGATCCGGCAGCAGGGTCGAGAGGCGGCCGAGGCGATGGACGACTGAGGCGGGGGTGGAACCGCCGACACCGCGGCGACACGCATGGCGTGTCGCTACGGGTTTCCGTTGATGCGTAGGGACGCGCCATGCGCGTCCGCCGGAATCAGGCCTTCAGCGCCTCGGCGTGATACGCGATGTGCTCGCCGATGAAGCTGCTGATGAAGTAGTAGCTGTGGTCGTACCCGGCCTGTAACCGAAACTGCAGCGGATGCCCGGCTGCGGTACACGCCGCCTGCAGCCACTGCGGCTGCAACTGGCTGTCGAGGAACTCGTCACCACCGCCCTGGTCCACCAGCAGCGGAAGTTTCTCCTCCGCCGTCGCCACCAGCTCACTGGCATCCCACTGTGCCCAGCCGACGCGGTCCTCGCCCAGGTACGCGGCAAACGCCTTCTGCCCCCACGGTACGCGCGTGGGGGCGACAATCGGCGAGAACGCCGACACGCTGCGATAGCGCCCGGGGTTGCGCAGCGCGATCACCAGCGCACCGTGCCCACCCATCGAATGACCGCTGATGCCGCGCGCCTCCGTGACCGGCAGATGCGCCTCGATCAGCGCCGGCAGCTCCTGCACGATATAGTCATACATGCGGTAATGCGTGGCCCACGGCTGCTGCGTGGCGTTGAGGTAGAAGCCCGCACCCTTGCCCAGGTCGTAGCCTTCGGCATCGGCCACGTCGTCGCCGCGCGGACTGGTGTCCGGCGCAACCAGAATCACCCCGTGTTCGGCGGCGTAGCGCTGCGCCCCGGCCTTGGTGATGAAATTCTGCTCGGTACAGGTCAGGCCGCTCAGCCAGTACAGCACCGGCAGCTTCCGCGTGGCCGCCTGCGGTGGCAGGTAGACGGCCACATTCATGTCGCAGCCCAGCACCTGCGAACGGTGCCGGTACACGTCCTGCCAGCCGCCGAAGGCGGCGCGATGTTCGATGCGTTCCATGTCAGTAGTGCACCACCGAACGGATCGACTTGCCTTCGTGCATCAGCTCGAAGGCATCGTTGATCTGCTCCAGGTCCATGGTGTGGGTGACGAAGGGGGCCAGTTCGATGGTGCCCTTCATGGCGTCTTCGACCATGCCCGGCAGCTGGCTGCGGCCCTTGACCCCGCCGAACGCGGTGCCCATCCACTTGCGGCCGGTGACCAGCTGGAACGGGCGGGTGGAGATTTCCTGACCGGCACCGGCCACGCCAATGATCACCGACTGGCCCCAGCCGCGGTGCGCGCATTCCAGCGCGGCGCGCATCACCTGGGTGTTACCGATGCACTCAAAGCTGTGATCCACGCCCCAGCCGGTCATTTCCACGATCACCTGCTGGATCGGCTTGTCATGATCTTTCGGGTTCACGCAATCGGTGGCACCGAACTGCTGGGCCAGGTCGAATTTGGTCGGGTTGGTATCGACCGCGATGATGCGGCCGGCCTTGGCCTGACGCGCGCCCTGGATCACCGCCAGACCGATGCCGCCGAGGCCGAACACGGCCACGGTGTCGCCTTCCTGCACCTTCGCGGTGTTGTGCACCGCGCCGATGCCGGTGGTGACGCCACAGCCCAGCAGACACACATGCTCCGGGTTGGCTTCCGGGTTGATCTTGGCCAGCGAGACCTCGGCCACCACGGTGTACTCGCTGAAGGTGGAGCAGCCCATGTAGTGATAGATCGGCTCGCCGTTGTAGCTGAAGCGGGTAGTGCCGTCGGGCATCACGCCCTTGCCTTGGGTGGCGCGTACGGAAACGCACAGGTTGGTCTTGCCCGAGGTGCAGAACAGGCACTCGCCACATTCAGCGGTGTACAGCGGAATGACGTGGTCACCCGGCTTCACGCTGGTGACGCCCTCGCCCACTTCCACCACGATGCCAGCACCTTCATGGCCGAGCACAGCCGGGAACAGACCTTCCGGATCATCGCCACTCAGGGTGAAGGCATCGGTGTGGCACACACCGGTGTGGGTGATCTTGACCAGCACTTCGCCTTTCTTCGGCGGGGCAACGTCAATCTCGACGATCTTCAGCGGCTGACCGGGACCAAAGGCAACAGCGGCACGGGATTTCATCACGAGTACTCCAGAACAGGAAAAAGGAACACAGCGGCGCGGATGGACCGCGCTTACTTCAGATAGGAACGAATGAGCGCGCTCATGTCGCGCACGCGCTCGGCCCGCTGCGCGTCGGACTGCGCAGGCTGGCCGAACTCCTCGCGCAGATGCGCTTCCATCACTTCGGACATCAGCCCGTTGACCGCACCCCGGATTGCCGCGATCTGCTGCAGCACGGGGCCGCAGTCGGCGCCAGCCTCCAGCGCCCGGTCCAGTGCATCGCACTGGCCCCGGATGCGGCGCACGCGGGCCAGCACCTTTTTCTTTTCTTCGGGGGAATGAGGCATGGACAAATCGGGACGGGAACTATACTGGGGGATAGTATATAACCCGATATCCCTCAGGACGCAAACCGCGCCTCTCACACGCCTTGTAGAGCGGGGCCCTGCCCCGCTACGCTGCCGCTCAGCGGGACACAGCCCCGCTCCACAACATCCGACTTCGGTGCCAACGGGGCCCAATGAACTTCCTGGTCAACATCGACGTCGACGCGCTGGCCCCGGCCGAGGCCTTCTACGTTCGTGCCTTCGGGCTGACCCCGGGGCGCCGGTTCGGTGCCGATGGAGTGGAACTCCTGGGCGGCCCGGCCCCGATCTACCTCCTGGTGAAACCCTCCGGCACCTCCGCCACCCCGCAGGTGCGGGATCGCCGCGACTACCGGCGGCACTGGACGCCGGTGCATCTGGACTGGGTGGTCGACGATCTGAACGCCGCGCTGGACCGAGCAGTGGCGGCGGGTGCCCGGGTGGAGCAGGCACCCGCGGCCCATGAATGGGGTCGGATCGCCCTGCTCGCAGACCCCTTCGGCCATGGCTTCTGCCTGCTGCAGTTTCTGGGGCGCGGCTACGACGAAATCACTTCGCGCTGACGCCAGTGTAGGATCAGCCACGGGGAGACACCCTGCGCCCCTTTCGGGAGGCAGGCTCATGCAGGACATTCATATCGCTGATGGCTATAGCGCGGCAGGGTCGCTCAGATATGCCATCGCCATGGGAAAGATGCGCGGCGAGGTATTTGTTCTCAATGACGACCTGTCCATCGGTCCGCTGCAGAACCCGGCCGAACGGCTGGTCTTTCTACGCACGATTATTCTCCCGCCGCCGCCGGTTGAAGGAGAGACCTTCGAAATCGACGAAAGTGATTGTGTGTTCTCGCGCTGGGAGGCGCTGAGGCTTCGTTGTCGCGTGCCCGGCCGGATCATGCTGTGGATCAGCGGCAGTGCCGCCGATCATGTACTGCTGCGGATGGCGTGCCACTTTCTTCAGGGCACGCGTGCCACCTTGTGGTACGTCCCGGTGCCCACCTTTGAGGGTGGCTACGAGGCGGTCGCCGCACATCCACCGCAAGCGCTGGCGCGTTTTGCGCCGGGCGCGCGCCCGCTGGACGCCGCGCGTGTGGGCATTCTGGCCCGCGCGTACACACAGATCGTCGCGCACCCCGAACCGGTGCGCCAGTGCGATGCAAACGGCGTGCTGCACTACCGCGACATCGACTGCCACGATGCATTGCTGCTGGACGGCTGCCCACCCGGTTGGACGCGGGCCAACCGGGTCATCGGCACCGCGATGGGACGTTGCGAGCCGCGCCACGTACTGTGCGATTCATTTTTCGGTGCGCGCTTGCGCGCCTTGATCCGCGCCGGGCGACTGGAAAGCCGTACACCCTTGCCCGATGGGTGGTGGGACTGGCGCATCGAGGTCCGGCGGCCTGCCAGCGCAGCCGGATCAGATCAGCCTGCGCGCTGAAGATAGCGCGCATTGGTGCGCACGATGGCGCGGGTCAGCAATGACTCGAGCGCGTTCACAGGCGCGAGCTGGCTGCGCAGCAGGCGCGCGCGAATGACCCGCAGCGGGTCGTCCACCGAGCTCGTCGGCGCTTCCGCCGCCGCCAATGCTTCACGCAGCGGGTGCGCCACCTCCCGCACCAGGCGGTGCCGTACCGTGCCCAGGCACTCCCCGACCGCACTGAGATCATCGCGGGTGGCACGTGCGTCCGCCACCAGCGCTGAAAGGCGGCGCACATCGCGCAGAATGGCGGGCTGCTCTTTCACGAAGTGCTCTGCACGCACATGTGCCAGCAGACCGCGGCACATCGCCTTGCGGTGCCGGGTCAACGGCGGGTGCCGCTTCGCCTCGCCGGCCGGCAGGCATCCGGATACCAGCACCGCCCCGGCCATCCAGGGCTGCCCGGCTGCGGCGATGCCCGCCGCAGCAAGCGAAGCGCCCGAACAACTGTCGTCGCTGCCCGGCATCAGCACGTTGCCAATCACCAGCAGTATCAGTGCGCCCTGTAGGGGCGTGATCGCCCGCAGCCCAGCATTGGGGGCTGCGTGAGCGCGAACCGTTTCGCAGCCGAATATCGCGCCTTGGTTGTGGACGACCTGCAAGCTTCCACGCGCTGACGATGGTGCCCGACGATGCTGCCGGACCGCATCGAAGACGCTGATCTGCGCCATGTGACTGGCTGCTCCAATGTGTGGCATTGCGCTCCCCGCGAGCCGGACGACAGCGCCGTATTATCCAGGGGGTGGAGACGAGGCAGTGCTCTCGGTGTCGTAATCGAACCAGATTGATCCCGCTCATGCATCCCGGCGGGCCGTCAGCGATTTCGGAACCGATGTGCCACCGAGTCCGGCGAAAGACACGCGAAACAGCTCCCCGCCCGATTCCACAGGACTCAATCCAGCTGTCGCAACCGCTGCGCATCCTGTCCGGGCGGCAGGCCGAACAGCCGCGCGTACTCGCGGCTGAACTGTGAGGGACTGTCATAGCCCACCCGGTGACCGGCGGTCGCCGCATCCAGGCCCTCGCCCACCATCAGCCGCCGTGCTTCCTGCATGCGCAATTGGCCACGGAAATCCAGTGGACTCATGGCGGTAACCGCCTTGAAGTGTGCGTGGAAGCTGGATCGACTCATGCCAGCGACTTCCGCCAAGGTTTCGATCCGGCTGGCATCGCGATAGTTCGCGCGCAACCACAGGATGGCGCGGGCGATCTGCGCCTGGCGCGTATCGGTGCGCGCCATGTGGTGAAACACGTCGCCGTGCTCGCTGCTGATCAGGCGGTAGAGCAGTTCGCGCAGCGCCAGCGGTGCCAACGCCGGGATGTCCTGCGGCGTATCGAGCAGATTCAAAAGCCGTGTCGCCGCATCCAGCAGCTGGGCGTTCATTGCGCCCAGTGTCAGCCCGGCGCTTTCATCGGGGGCCGTCGGCAGCGCGCGCGGGTGCTGCAGCGTCAGCTCACCCAGCAACGGTGGATCCAGATCCAACTGCATGCACAGATACGGGGCGGCTGCACTGGCCTCCACCACCGCACCCATCACCGGCAACCCCACCGTGGCCACCAGGTAGCTGGCCGGGTCGTAGTGAAACACCCGCTCGCCCAACGTCGCGCGCTTGCGCCCCTGTGCCACGAAGCACACCGTGGGTTCGTAGATCACCGGCATCGGCAGCGTCGGGCTGGCGCAGCGGATGAGGGTCACGCCCGGCAGCGCGGTGGCGAAGGTGCCGTCGCCGCGCGCATGGCGGGCAATGGCATCGCGGAAGGTGGGCAGCGTGGTCATGGCCGCATCATCAACCACATTTGGACAATCGTGCAAGGACGCCGGAGCCGCGTTCTACCGCCTGGCGTGGATGGCTGCGGAGAATGACCCCCATCACCTGACGATGGGAACTGCGCCATGCACACCGCCACATCTTTGGACCACTACCGCCTGCTCGGCCGCTCCGGCCTGCGTGTTTCACCGCTGTCGCTGGGCACCATGACCTTCGGTGCTGACTGGGGCTGGGGTGCCGACGAAAGCGAGGCCCGCCGCATCTTCGATACGTACGTGGATCGTGGCGGCAACTTCATCGACACCTCGGTGAACTACACCAATGGGGCCGCCGAACAGATTCTGGGGCGCTTTGCCAAGGCCAGGCGCGACCAGCTGGTGCTGGCGACCAAGTACACCATGGCCCGCGACGCGGCCAACATCAATTCCGGCGGCAACCACCGCTACAACCTGGTGCGCTCGGTGGAGACCAGCCTGCGCCAGCTGGATACCGACCGCATCGACCTGATGTACGTACATGCCTGGGACTTCACCACCCAGCCGGAAGAAGTGATGCGTGCTCTCGACGACCTGGTCCGCGCCGGCAAGCTGCTGTACCTGGGCATCTGTAATACCCCCGCGTGGCGGGTAGCGCAGATGCAGACTCTGGCCGACCTGCGTGCCTGGTCACCGCTGGTGGCACTGCAGATCGAGTACAGCCTGGTCGAGCGAACGGTGGAGCACGAACTGCTGCCGATGGCGCAGGCCATGGGACTGGGCGTGCTGCCCTGGTCGCCACTGGGCGGCGGCATTCTCACCGGCAAGTACAGCGCTGCGGATCTGTCCGACGACAACAGCGCAGAAGTCTCTGGCGACCGCAAGGGTGTGATCGCCTCCATCGGTCACCTCAACGCGCGTTCGCTGGCGATTGCCGACGTGGTGGGCAGCGTCGCTGACGAACTGGGTGTTTCACGTGCGCAGGTGGCGCTGGCATGGACCCTGGCGCAACCGGGTGTGGTGTCGCCGATCATCGGTGCACGCACACTGGCGCAGGCCGAGGACAATCTGGACGCCCTGTCGATCACCCTGAGCGCAGATCAACTCCATCGCCTGGACGCTGCCAGCGCACCGGCACCGATCTTCCCGGAACGCTTCATCGGCCGGCCGATGGCGCAGCAGCTGATCTTCGGTACGTCCACGCTGCAACCGCGATGAGTGCTCATGGCTGAGGATCGTGCAGACTGTCCACGAACGCACGCAGGGCCGAGGACATCTGCCGCTGTCGCGGGTAATACAGCACGAAGCCCGGGAACGGCTCGCTCCAGTCTTCCAGCACAGCCTGCATCTGGCCGGCATCAAGATACGGGCGGGCCGCATCTTCCAGCACGTACGCCAGACCAAAGCCGTCCAGCACCGCACGGATGATGGTGGTCTGCTCGCTCAGGGTCAGCCGGCCCTGCACGTCCAGTTCCAGCGATTGCCCGTCGCGGTCGAACTGCCACTTGTACAGATGCCCGCTGGCGAAGCGGAAGCGGATGCATTCGTGCTGCAGCAACTCGCGCGGGTGCTGCGGAGCCGGGTGGCGTTCAAGATACGCCGGTGAGGCCACGATCATCCCGCGTAGCGGTCGCCCCAGCGGTACCGCCACCATGTCCTCCGGCACGAATTCATGCAGGCGCACGCCGGCATCGAAGCCTTCGGAGACGATGTCGACCAGACCGTCGTTCTCGGTCAGCTCCAGCCGCACGTCCGGGTGTGCGTGCAGGAACCGGGTCAGGCGCGGGCCCAGCTGGGTCGGTACCGCAGCGCGGGCGGCATTGATGCGCAGCAGGCCCGCCGGAGCGGCACGGAAGTGGTTCATTTCCTCCAGCGCGTCGCTCACCTGGTGCAGGGCCGGCTGCAGCCGATCCAGCAGGCGCTGGCCCGCCTCGGTCAGGGCCACGCTGCGGGTGGTGCGGTGGAACAGCCCCACTCCGAGCCGCTCTTCCAGCGCGCGGATCGCATAGCTCACGGCGGACGTGGACAGGGTCAGCTCGGCCCCGGCCTTGCGGAAGCTGCGGTGGCGGGCCACTGCTGCGAAAGCGGCCAGATGGGTCAGGTTGTCAGTGGCCATGATTGTGCAGTCTGCCTTGATGACACATGCCGATATCGGGACTCCCTGAGCCCCGGGTGCGGGGGTATTGTAAAGCGCCTTTCCACAAACCCTTGGAGTCCCCCATGTCACTTGCCCATGGCTACGCCGTGCATGACAACCAGGCCCCGCTGGTGCCGTTTACCTTCGAGCGCCGCGCGGTCGGTGCCGATGACGTGCGCATCCAGATCCTCTACAGCGGCATCTGCCACTCCGACCTGCATCAGGCCCGCGACGACTGGGGCGGCGCGCTGTTCCCGATGGTGCCGGGCCACGAGATCATCGGCCGGGTCACCGAGGTCGGTGCCAATGTCACCCGCTTCAAGGTCGGCGATTTCGCCGGCGTCGGCTGCATGGTCGACTCGTGCCGTCATTGCGATGCCTGCGAACACGACCTGGAGCAGTACTGCGAGAAGGGTCCGACCTACACCTACAACAGCAAGGAACGTGGCAGCGACCAGCTGACCTACGGCGGCTATTCCGACCATGTGGTGGTGGAACAGCGCTTCGTGGTGAAGGTCTCCGAGAAGCTGGACCTGAAGGCGGCCGCACCGCTGCTGTGTGCGGGCATCACCACCTATTCCCCCCTGCGTCACTGGAAGGTCGGTCCCGGCCAGAAGGTGGGCGTGATCGGCCTGGGCGGTCTGGGCCACATGGGTGTGAAGTTCGCCAAGGCGATGGGCGCGACCGTGGTGATGATCACCACCACCCCGGAAAAGGGTGCCGATGCCAAGCGCCTGGGTGCCGATGAAGTGCTGGTCTCACGCGACCCGGCGCAGATGAAGGCGCACGCCGGCAGCTTCGATTTCCTGCTCAACACCATCCCGGTCAGCCACGACACCAACCCGTACATGTCGCTGCTCAAGCGTGAGGCGACCATGTGCCTGGTCGGCGTGATCACCGAACTGGACCCGCCGCTGTACGGCTCCAGCGTGATCTTCGGCCGCAAGCACGTCACCGGCTCGGCGATCGGCGGCATGGCCGAAACCCAGGAAATGATGGACTTCTGTGCCGAACACAACATCGTCAGCGACGTGGAAGTGATCGACATCAAGACCGTCAACGAAGCCTGGGCACGCATGGCGAAGAACGACGTGCGGTATCGGTTCGTCATCGATATGGCGACGTTGGCTGCGTAAGGCGGCGACGCAAGTGTAAGAAGACAACGCCGGCCATGGGCCGGCGTTGTTGTTTCGGTGATTTGAATGCGTTACCGGGCGTTGAGCGGTTCACAGTAGTGACACGCCATGCGTGTCATCGCAATGCCCGGGTACCCGATGGACACGCATGGCGTGTCACTACGCATGGTTCACGAACGCAGAATCAATACGCGAACTGCGAGAACACAGGGTCCACGTTCTGGTTCCACTCGCCGTGGTACAACGCCAGCTTGCGTTCGGCCGGGGTCAGGCCAGACTCGACTATTTCCTGCAGCACGTCCAGGAAATGACTTTCATCCTGGCCGTCGGCATTGCGTGCGGCGCGGCGCTGCAGGCCAGCCACTGCGATTTTCACCGCCTCGCGGGCCAGGTCGCGCACGGTGCCGTTGCGGAAGGGCAGGTTCATCGCCTGGCGCGGCACGCCGTCGCGCAGCGCGTGGCGCTCGACCAGGCTGAAATCTTTGACCAGATCCCACGCCGCGTCCAACGCAGTCTCGTCATACAGCAACCCCACCCAGAACGCTGGCAAGGCACACAGGCGGCTCCACGGGCCAGCGTCGGCACCGCGCATTTCCAGGTACTTCTTCAGCCGCACTTCCGGGAACGCGGTAGTCATGTGGTCCGACCAGTCGCGCAGCGTCGGCAGCGCGCCCGGCAGCACCGGCAGCTTGCCGACCATGAAGTCGCGGAAGCTCTGTCCGCTGGCGTCGTGGTACACGCCATCGCGGTAGGAAAAGTACATCGGCACATCGAGCAGATAGTCCACGTAACGCTCGTAACCGAAACCGTCTTCGAACACGAAGTCCAGCATGCCGGTGCGGTCGGCGTCGGTGTCGGTCCAGATGAGCGAACGGTAGCTGAGGTAGCCGTTCGGCTTGCCCTCGGTGAACGGCGAATCGGCGAACAGCGCGGTGGCAATCGGCTGCAGCGCCAGCGACACGCGGAACTTCTTCACCATGTCCGCTTCGGTGGCGTAATCCAGATTGACCTGCACGGTGCAGGTGCGGGTCATCATGTCCAGGCCCAGCTGGCCCACCTTCGGCATGTACTCGCGCATGATCCGGTAGCGGCCTTTCGGCATCCACGGCATCTCCCCACGCGACCACTTCGGCTGGAAGCCCATGCCCAGGAAGCCCAGCTGCAGTTCTGCCGCCACCTGTGCCACCTCGTTGAGGTGGGTGCCGGTTTCGACGCAGGTCTGATGGATGCTTTCCAGCGCCGCACCCGAAAGTTCCAGCTGGCCCGCCGGTTCCAGTGTCACCGACGCGCCGTCACGGACCAGCGCGATGGTGCGGCCCCCTTCCTGCACGGGCTCCCAGTTGAAGCGGGTAAGCCCGTTGAGCAGCGCCTCGATGCCGCGCTCGCCGTCGAAGGTCGGCGGACGCAGGTCGTCGAGGCGGAAGCCGAATTTTTCGTGTTCGGTGCCGATGCGCCAGTGCGCCTTGGGCTTCTCGCCGGAGGCCAACGTGGCGACCAGTTCATTGCGGTCGGTGATCGGCGTCTCGGCGACGTGGCTGGGGCTCGACAAGGGCAGGCTCGCAGAATTCGGGGCGGGGGAACGGGATGTGGGGCTGGGGGCCGGGCATCGCAAGGGCGCACTATATCGTGGTGCCTGCGTGCATCGTGTCACCGTGGCGGGTTGCTGCATTCCACCGGATGCCCCTTGACGCTGCCCCGGGCCGCACCCGGCCGCCTACACTGTGCGCATGGCACGCACTCCTACCCTGCCCGACCCTGATCTGCTGGCCGAGATGGCCACCCTGGCCGACTGCCCGCGTGCCGAGGGCTATGCCTGCATCACCGCACGGCGCGAGCACGGCGCGTCATCGGTGGAGATTCCGCAGCCGCAGTTCGCCATCCTGCTGAAGGGTCGAAAGCAGGTCAGTACCGCGCAGCAGTCGTTGACCTTCGTGCCTGGCGATCTGTTCCTGATCACCCAGCGTTGCCGCATTGATGTGGTCAACATCCCCGACCCGGCCAGCGGCCTGTACCTGAGCGCCATTGTGCCGCTGTGCAGTGAAGCGTTGAGCGCGGCACGCACGCTGTGGAACGAACCGCTGCCTGCCGCCGGCCCGGCACTGGCCCAGCTTGCACTTGATGCGCATGCCGACACCCTGCGTGCGTGGCGCACGGCACTGGAACGTGGCCATTACACCGAAGCGCGGCTGGCACTGGCCAGCCTGGTGGTGGCGTTCTGCCGACGCGGCCACGGCAGCCTGCTGCTGGCCCCGGAACCCAGCCTGGGCGAACGCCTGCGTGACCTGATCACCGCCCAGCCTGAGCGCGACTGGCAGTCGCATGACTTTGAAAGCCACCTCGGCATGAGCGGGGCCACCCTGCGTCGACGCCTGGCCAGTGAACAGCTGAGCGTGCGTGAGCTCATTGCCGACGCACGCCTGGCGTATGCCATGCAACTGCTTTACACCACCCGCCTGCCGCTGAAGACGGTGGCCGCGCGCGTGGGGTATCGCTCGCTGGGCAGTTTCAACCGGCGCTTTGCCGCCCGCTATGGGCTGGACCCGGCGGAGATTGGCAACAGCTGAGGCCGGCGAGCAGTTCGCGCGGCATTGTGAGCGCATCGCGCGAAAGGATGCCGGCAGCATGGGCTGTCGCGGCGCTGCCGCATTGCCAGGAGGCTTCCATGCCCCGTTTTCTGAGTCGTCTTGCCCGGTTGAGCCCGGCGTTGTTGTTGTTGGCCGGCGCGGCCCATGCCGCCACCGAACATGTGGTGCCGCAGCAGGTTCCCGGCGTGTACCACCAGCAGATTGGCACGTTGGAGGTCACTGCCCTGTTCGACGGCACCGTGGCGCTGGGACGGCAGGAACTGGTCGGCATTGAACCCGGCGCGGTGACCCGCCTGCTCGATCATCGCTACGTGCCCGAGGATGGCAAGGGCCTGCAGACTGCGGTCAATGCCTATCTGGTGCAGCGTGGGCGGCATCTGACCCTGGTCGATACCGGCACTGCGCAGTGCTTCGGTCCCGGCCTGGGCCAGGTGCTGGGCAATCTACGCGCCGCCGGTTATGACCCGGCCGAGGTCGACGATGTGCTGCTGACCCACGCCCACCCGGACCACCTGTGTGGCCTGCTCGATGCCAATGGCAGAGCGGCCTACCCCAACGCCACAGTGTGGCTGTCGCAGGCCGATGCGGACTATTGGTTGAACCCGGGCACAGAGGCGGCCGCACCGCAGGGCGTGCGCTTCGCCTTCGCGCTGGCCCGCCAGGCCGTCGCTCCGTATGACGCCGCCGCCAGGCTCAAGCGCTTCAGCGCCGGGCAGCCACTGCCGACGGGCGTCTCCGCGCTGGACAGCCACGGGCACACGCCAGGCCACGTGTCATGGAAACTGGATGGGGGGCCGCAGCAGCTGCTGGTGTGGGGCGACATCGTGCACTTCCACGCGGTGCAGTTCGCACAGCCGGCGGCCAGTTATGAGGCCGATAGCGACAGGGCCGCAGCCATTGCCAGCCGTCGCGCCATGATGACGCAGGCAGCCGATCACGGCTGGTGGGTGGCAGGCGCGCACCTGCCGTTCCCCGGTCTGGGTCATGTGCGACACGACGGCGAGGCCTTCGCGTGGGTCCCGGGGGAA
This sequence comes from Stenotrophomonas maltophilia, assembly GCA_050983615.1. Taxonomy (GTDB): domain Bacteria; phylum Pseudomonadota; class Gammaproteobacteria; order Xanthomonadales; family Xanthomonadaceae; genus Stenotrophomonas; species Stenotrophomonas maltophilia_AZ. The sequence continues at coordinate 3,640,626 of CP158958.1, forward strand.
TTCGCGCCGTTGCCACCGCGGTAATTGCACGGGTATCGACCAACGGTCGATACCTGCCGGCGGTAGCGCCCGCAAGGTACGGCAAAGCCGTTCCTGACGTCGTTTGCGACGGCCCGAAGGGTGCCCGCGAAGCGGGCATACCGCTGGTCGCGCGGTCACGGTCATTCGGCCTCGGGGGCTGGCTTGTTCAAGCCCAGCCAGCCACCAATGATGCCGCGCGCCTCATCCACGCCCTGGCGGGCCGGGCCGGAGAAGGTCTGCACGCTGACCGTGTCGCCGAACGAGGACTGCAGTTCCCTGCGTACCTTCTGCAGCGCATTGCCCTGCTGGCCACGCCCGAGCTTGTCGGCCTTGGTCAGCAGTGCATGCGCGGGCAGGCCGCGCTGCACGGCATAGGCCAGCATCTGCCGGTCGTAGTCCTTCAGCGGGTGCCGGATGTCCATCACCACCACCAGCCCGCGCAGCGCCTGGCGGGTGCGGAAGTACTGGTCGATGAAGGCCTGCCAGTGCGCCTGCAGGTCCAACGGGACCTTGGCGTAGCCGTAACCGGGCAGGTCGACCAGCTTGGCCTCGGGGGTGACCTCGAAGAACACCAGCTGCTGGGTGCGGCCCGGGGTCTTGGAGACGCGGGCCAGGCCGTTCTGGCGGGTCAGGGCGTTCAGGGCACTGGACTTGCCAGCGTTGGAGCGACCGGCAAAAGCGACTTCGGCCCCGACGTCGTCCGGCAATTGCCGGATGTTGTGGGCCGAAAGCAGGTAATGGGCGCGTTCTAGGAGCAATGACATGTGCATAGGATCGCATGTCCGGGCCGGATGCGCCGCTGCCGGCCGGTTTTTGCCGCACTGCCGCGTTGACCCCGGCGCAAAACGGCATGGATAATCGGCCGATCCCCGCGGGTGCACCCTGCACCTGCCAGGCCGGTCCACACGGAGCTTCCGCATGCGCCATGCTCGCGTTCTTGCCGTTTCCGCTGTTGCTGTATCGCTGCTGGCCGCTGTTGCGGTCGCCCAGACTTCAATCACCCCGTTGCCCGACAACGCGCCGGTGAAAACGGCCTCGCTCGAGGTCGATTTCAGCAAGACCACCTGGGGCGATCCCAAGGCCGGCCAGGCCAAGGCGGCGGCGTGTGCAGCCTGCCATTCGGCTGACGGCAATTCCACGGTGGAGATGTACCCCAGCATTGCTGGCCAGAGCGAACGCTACGTGGCCCAGCAGATCGCGCTCATCGCCAATGGCCAGCGCAGTTCCGGGGCAGCGGCGGCGATGGTGCCGTTCGTACAGGACCTCACCCCCCAGGACATGCGCGACATCGGCGCGTACTTCGCCACGCAGAAGGCCAATGCCGGGCTGGCCGACGACGGCGTGGTCGCCGACGGCCCCTACAAGGGCCTGAAGTTCTACGAGATCGGCCAGCAGCTTTATCGGGGCGGCGACGCCGAGCGCGGCATTCCGGCCTGCATGGCCTGCCACGGTCCCACCGGAGCCGGCAATCCGGGCCCGGCCTACCCGCACATTGGCGGCCAGCACGCCAGTTATGTGGCGCGCCGGCTGCAGGAATACCAGGCCGGGGTCACCCAGGAAACCGACAAGGCCCACTTCCAGATCATGGCCAGCATCGCCAAGTCGTTGACCGAGCAGGAAATCCAGGCGCTGGGCAGCTATCTGCAGGGGCTGCACAACCGCGCCGACGATGTTGCCGGCGCACCGGCCCGCGCGCCCTGAACCGTTCGCCCGCGACCGACGGCAGGTGCGCCTGCCGCTTGGGCAGGGTATGTTCCCCTTCACGCCGGCATCAGGCCGGCGTTGTTTTTTCCGATGGAGATGGATGTTGAAGACGTTGATCCCCCGCCTGATGCTGTTGCTGCTGGCCGTGTCCCCGCTGGCCGCACTGGCCGCCCCCGCCGCGCCGCCGGTGGAAGGCACCGACTACAAAGTGCTGGCACAGCCCGGCACGTTCGCCCCCGCTGCCGGCAGAATCGAAGTGGTGGAAGTGTTCGGCTATACCTGCCCGCACTGCGCGCATTTCGAACCCCAGCTGGAAGCCTGGGCGAAGAAGCTGCCCAAGGACGTCCGCTTCACCCCGGTGCCGGCCGCATTCGGTGGCACGTGGGATTCCTTCGCCCGTGCCTACTACGCCGCCGAACAGGTGGGTGTGGCCCAGCGCAGCCATGCGGCCATGTTCAAGGCGCTGCATGAGCAGGGCTCGCTGCCGATGCAGAACATCGCGCCCGACGAGCTGGCTACGTTCTACCAGGCGTATGGTGTAGAGCCGGAGAAGTACATCGCGGCGTTGAAGAGCGATGCGGTGGAACAAAAGCTGGACGCTGCGCGCGCCTTTGCAAAGCGCACGCAGATTCCCGGTACGCCGTCGATGATCGTCAACGGCAAGTACCTGGTCACCGGCAAGGACTTCGATGACCAGTTGCGCATTGCCAGCGCCCTGATCGCCCGCGAACGCGCCGGCAAGGCTCGCTGAACCGTCACGCCCCGTGCACGCGGCGGTTTGCTGACCGCGTGTCATCATGCCTCCCTGGCCGGCGCATGACGCACCGGCTTTCCCCTGCTCAATTGCTGGAGATGCTTCCAATGAAGACCCGTTTCGCCCTCGCCCTGATGGCCCTGCTGCCGATCCTGGCCGCCTGCCAGGCCAAGGACGGCACCGAGAACACCGCCACCCCGGCAGCCCCGGCCACCACCGAAGCGCCGGCCGAATCCACCCCGGAAACCACCGCGGCCAGCGGCGAGACGGCGGCGGCGGAAACTGCGGCAGCCGAAGCGGGTGCCCAAGCCGACACCTCCGCTCCGGCGGCGGCACCGGCCGCATCCAAGCCGGTCGGCCCGGAACCGGTGGAAGGCACCGACTATCTGGTAATCGAAGGCGGCGCACCGTTCGCTCCGGCCGCCGGCAAGATTGAAGTGGCCGAGATCTTCGGTTTCGTCTGCCCGGCCTGCAATGCGTTCCAGCCGCTGATCGGGCCGTGGAAGGCCGGCCTGCCGAGTGACGTCAACTTTGTCTACGTGCCGGCCATGTTTGGTGGCACCTGGGACGACTACGCCAAGGCCTTCTACGCTGCAAAGAACCTGGGCGTTGAAGACAAGACCCACGACGCGCTGTATGCCGCGATCCACGTCACCCAGGAACTGAAGGGCGAACGCGGCCGCGACACCCCGGAAGACATCGCCAACTTCTACGCCAAGCACGGTGTGGACGCAAAGAAGTTCCTGGCCGAAATGAACGGCTTCTCGGTGAACGGCCAGACCAGCAAGGCCAAGCAGTTCGCCCAGCGCAGCAAGATCAGCGGCACCCCGTCGGTCATCGTCAACGGCAAGTACCTGGTCAAAGGTCGGGGCTTCCCCGAAATCCTGCGCATTGCCGACCACCTGATCGCCCGCGAGCGCGCTGCCCAGGGCGGCTGAGTTCGAACGCAACAAGAGAAGCCGTGGTGACAACCCCCAACACCCGGACCCTGCGCCTGCTGACGGCCAACATCCAGGCCGGCTCCAGTACCCGCCGGTACAGCGACTATGTGACCCGCAGCTGGTCGCATGCGCTGCCGGCGGGACGCAAACGGTCCAGCCTGGATGCAATTGCCCAGCTGGCCCGCGGTCATGACATCGTCGGCCTGCAGGAGGCCGACCCCGGCAGCCTGCGCTCGGGCTTCACCAACCAGACTCACTATCTGGCCGAGCGCGCCGGTTTCAACTATTGGAGCCACCAGCCGAACCGGCGCATGGGCGGCGTGGCCTCCAGTGCCAACGGATTGCTGAGCCGGCTGGAGCCGGTGGAAGTGCAGGACCACGCCCTGCCCGGCCGTATTGGCGGGCGCGGCGTGCTGCTGGCGAAGTTCGGCGAAGGCAATGACGGCCTGCTTGTCGCCGTGGCGCATCTGTCCCTCGGCACCAATTCGCGGATGTCGCAGCTGGCGTTCATCGCCGAGCTGTTGAGCGACCACCCCAATGCCGTGCTGATGGGCGATTTCAACTGCCTGGCCGACCGCCCGGAAATGCAGGCGCTGTACCAGAAGACCACCCTGCAGCCGCCCGGCTGCGCGGTGCCGACCTTCCCCAGCTGGCGGCCCGACCGCGCCATCGACCACATCCTGCTCAGCAGCAATCTGCAGCAGCGCAGCGCTGAAGCCGTGCCAGCGGCGTATTCGGACCATCTGGCGTTGGCGATGGAAATCGATGTGCCGGCGGACGCGGTGCGCTAGGCAACGCCTGGATCTGGCATCGCGCTGACACGCATGGCGTGTCACTACCGTCGGCATCCCGTAGTGACGCGCCATGCGCGTCATCACGATGCCCGCAGACCAACGCGGTGGTCAGGTATTGATCGGCATCTGAGTCGGCTTTGCGGTCAACGTGCTGCCCACCGACGCCAGCACGGTGCAACCAATCGCCGCCCATTGCAGCGCGGTGAGATGCTCGTGCAGCAACCCCATCGCCAGCACCGCAGCCACCGCCGGCTCCATGCTGATCAGGATGCCGAAGGTCTCCTTCGGCAGTCGCTTGAGCGCCATCATTTCCAGCCACATCGGAATCGCGCTGGACACAATCGCCACGGCCAGGCCGAACAGCAGGATGTTCGGGGCCAGTAACGCCGTTCCGGCATGCGCCACACCCACCGGCACCACGACCAGCGCTGCCGCGCACATTCCCAGCGACACCGTATGCCCGGCCGGCAGGTGTCCAGCGCGCTTGCCGAAGATGATGTACATCGCCCAGCAGGCCGCCGCGCCCAGCGCGAACATCACGCCGGTGGGATCCAGCGGCTCACCATGCCCCAGTGGCAGCAACAGCAGCAGCCCGGCCACCGCACAGCCCACCCAGAGGAAATCAATCGGCCGCCGCGAGGACCACATCGCCACCGCCAACGGGCCGCAGAACTCGATGGCGACCGCGATCCCGAACGGAATCGTGCGCAGCGCCATGTAGAACAGCAGGTTCATCGCGCCGAGGGTCAGGCCATAGCGCAGGATGGCGCTTCCGTCCGTGCGGCTGGTGGTCCAGCGCCAGGGGCGGAACACTGCCAGCAGCACGAGTGCGGAGAAGCCCACGCGCAGTGCGCTGGTGCCCTGGGCACCGATCAGCGGGAACAGTTGTTTGGCGAAGGAGGTCCCGACCGCGAGTGCGGTCACGGAGCCCAATACGGCCAGAACGGGGAGCAGGGAGGCGTGGCGCGAGGTCGACATCGCGGGAGGATAAAACGGAATGGTGCAGCCGGATATCCCGATATCCCGTAGAGCCACGCCGCGCCCCATGACAGGGTGGCACCGGACGTTCAAACGCGTCGCCACGCGCCCGTATGTCGCCGCATCACCACGTATCACCCGCGTCAGGATCTGCCCCTGACGGCCGCTTCAATCCGGGCCACGTCGATCTTCGTCATTGTCATCATCGCCTCGAAAGCGCGCTTGGCCACGCCAGCATCACTGCCGGTGAACGCCTCGGTCAGCACACGCGGCGTGATCTGCCAGGACAGCCCCCACTTGTCACGGCACCAGCCGCAGGCGCTTTCCTGCCCGCCATTGCGGACGATGGCATCCCAGTAGCGGTCGGTTTCGGCCTGGTCGTCGGTGGCCACCTGGAATGAGAACGCCTCGCTGTGCTTGAAGGCCGGCCCGCCGTTCAGGCCGATGCAGGGAATGCCCAGTACGGTGAAGTCCACGGTCAGCACGTCGCCCGCCTTGCCGGCTGGATAATCCGAGGGCGCACGGTGCACCGCATTGACCGCGCTGTCCGGGAAGGTGGCCGCATAGAAGGTGGCCGCGTCCAGCGCGGTGCCGTCGTACCAGAGGCAGATCGTGTTCCTGGCAATCATCGGGGCGCTCCCGCCGGTGGAATGCCTGCCATCCTGGCCCCCGGGGTGTTAAGGCCGAGCCAGAAGCGCGACTGGTTGCCGCATTGCGCCTGAAAATGATTCGCATTAACATGGTGTGATCCCGTTGCAGCCAGGAAGGCGCGGCGGCGATCAGTAGCCGAGCCCGGTGCTTTGAAATCAAGGCCCAGCCACGACCTGCCCCCACCTATCTAGTGCGCCGCCTGGCTCAGCGTGGAGAGTTGCCTGGCGCGCGCCGCTGCCCAGGAACCGCTGATGACCCGTCGCACTGCTGTGCTGTCCCGCCACCTGCCCCACCGTCGCCTGCCGCAGGCGCTGCTGGTCGCGCTGGCCACCTTCGCTGCCACCCCGGCCTTTGCCCAGGACAGCACCGACGCCACCACCCTGGACAAGATCGTGGTCAAGGGCGAGCGCGCGGAAGGGTTCTCGGTGCGTCGCACCTCGGCCGGCACCCGCTTCAACCTCGCCCCGCGCGAAATTCCGCAGTCGATCAGCATCATCAGCCACCAGCGCATCGAGGATCAGAACCTCGACGACATTCTGGACGTGCTGAGCAACACCACCGGCGTCAGCAGCACCCAGTCCGACACCGAGCGCACCGAGTTCTACGCGCGCGGCTTCTACATCGACAGCTACCAGTTCGACAACCTGCCCACCCAGATGGTGCAGAACTGGAGCTACGGCGATTCCGGCCTGGATCTGGCCATCTATGACCGCGTGGAAATCGTGCGCGGCTCCACCGGCCTGCTGACCGGCGCGGGCAACCCGTCGGCTTCGGTCAACCTGATCCGCAAGCACGCCGACAGCGCCGAACTCACCGGCAGCGTGTCGGTCAACGTGGGCAGCTGGGGCCGTACCCGCAGCACCGTCGACGTGACCACCCCCTTGAACAAAAGCGGCTCGGTGCGCGCGCGCGTGATCGGCAGCTACCTGGACACCGAATCGCAGATGGACCGTTACGACCAGCACAAGACGCTGGGCTATGCGGTGATCGATGCCGACCTGACCCCGGACACCCAGCTGAGCGTGGGCTACGACTACCAGCAGAAGCGTGCCAATGGCGCGACCTGGGGTGGCTTCCCGATGCTGTACTCCGACGGCAGCTCGACCGGTTACGACGAATCGTTCAACTCGGCTGCCAAGTGGACCTATTGGGACACCACCAGCAAGCGCGCGTTCGCCACGTTGGAACATGACTTCAATGAGGACTGGATGGTCCGCATCGGCGCGACCCATGACGAAACCAAGGCCGACGACAAGCTGTTCTACCCGGCCTACAACGACTGGGTCACCGGCGCGTCGCTGTTCGACCGCGAAACCGGTGCCGGCATCTCGCCGTCTGCCGGCTTCTACAACACCGAGCGCAAGGTGAGCGCGGTGGACGGCTACTTCAGCGGCGCGTTCGAGCTGTTTGGCCTGAAGCATGAAGTGATGGGTGGCCTGAGCTACAACAAGCGCGACTATGCCAACTACGGCGACTACCAGATTGGTGGCGCGGGCCTGACCTGGGACCCGTTCAGCAGCTACCTCAACTGGAACGGCGACATCAGCGAACCGAACTGGAATCCGCTGGCGCTGGCCAGCGAGGGCACCATCACCCAGAAGGCGGCCTACGCCGCCACCCGCCTGTCGCTGGCCGAGCCGCTGAAGCTGATCCTGGGCGCGCGCTACACCGACTGGAAGAGCGAAGGCGAAGGTGCGGACCGTTCGCACAAGGTGACCACCCCGTATGCCGGTGTGGTGTACGACTTCAATGACACCTGGAGCAGCTACGCCTCGTACACCGAGATTTTCCAGCCGCAGATGCTGAAGAACCAGCAGGGCGGTTTCCTGGACCCGGTGGACGGCAAGAGCTACGAAGTCGGCGTCAAGGCTGCGTGGTTCGATGATCGCCTGAATGCTTCGGCCGCCGTGTTCCGTATCGAACAGGACAACGTGGGTCAGGCGACCAATATCCCGGTGCAGGGCAGCCCCAACGAGTTCGCCTACATCGGCGCGCGCGGCACCGTCAGCCGCGGCTTCGAAGTGGAAGTGAACGGTGAACTGGCTCCGGGCTGGAACGCCAGCTTCGGTGCATCGCGTTACGTGGCCAAGGACGTCAATGGCACCGACATCAACACCCGCCTGCCGCAGACCGCGATCAAGCTGTTCACCAGCTACACCCCGCAATCGATGACCGACCTGACCATCGGTGGTGGTGCCAACTGGCAGAACCGCATCTACTACCCGGTGCCGGCGTACGGCCAGATCGAGCAGGGCGGCTACGCACTGGTCAACGCCTTCGTGCGCTACCGCCTGGCCCCGCAGTTCAGCGTGCAGGCCAATCTGAACAACCTGCTGGACAAGAAGTACCTGTCGCAGGTAAATGGCTACGGTGCGTACGGCGACGAGCGTAACGGTTCGATCACGTTTACCTGGTCGTTCTGATTCGTGGCTGCCGGGCAAGCCCGGCACTACGACATGCAGGACGGATCTCCACTGCCGGGCAAGCCCGGCACTACGCCACGCTTCATGTAGAGCCGGGCTTGCCCGGCTGCACGGAACAACACCGCACCCGCAGAAGGCCGGGGACTTCCCCGGCCTTGTGCATTTTCGGATCGGTATTCTTACCGACCCCGTGACAGCACTTCTTCGGATGCCGGCTGCCACGCCACGCCCTACCCTGCTCGGAACTCCCCGTGCAGGACGATTCCATGGCCACCCAGAAGCCGAACATTCTGTTCGTGATGGCCGATGACATCGGCTGGTTCAACATCAGCTGCAACAACAATGGCCTCATGGGCTACCACACCCCGAACATCGACCGCATCGCGCGCGAGGGGGCCAATTTCACCGACTTCTATGGCCAACAGAGCTGCACCGCCGGCCGCGCCGCATTCATTACCGGGCAGTCACCGATCCGCACCGGGCTGACCAAGGTCGGGATGCCCGGAGCGACACTGGGCTTGAGCTTTGAAGACCCTTCAATCGGCGATTTCCTCAAGCACTTCGGCTACGCCACCGGACAATTCGGCAAGAACCATCTGGGCGACCGCAATGAACACCTGCCCACCGTACACGGTTTCGATGAGTTCTTCGGCAACCTTTACCACCTCAACGCCGAGGAAGAGCCGGAATACCCGAACTACCCGAAAGACCCGGCATTCCGCAAGAAGTACGGTCCGCGCGGCGTGCTCAAGTGCAGGGCCACCGACAAGGACGACGCCACCGTGGATGCGCAGTTCGGCAAAGTCGGCCGGCAGGAGATCGAGAACACCGGTCCACTTACCCGCAAGCGCATGGAAACGGTCGACGAGGAATTCCTGGAATCGGCGCTGGACTTCATCACACGCAAGTCGCAGGCCAACGAACCATGGTTCTGCTACTTCAATCCCACCCGCATGCACGTGTTCACGCATCTGAAGCCGGCATCGATCGGGGTCACCGGGCTGGGAACTTATCCGGATGGGATGGTGGAACTGGATGGCTATGTAGGCCAGTTGCTGGACAAGCTGGACGAACTGAAGGTGACTGACAACACCATCGTGGTGTTCACCACTGACAACGGTGCCGAAGTGTGCACCTGGCCGGACGGTGGCAGCACACCCTTCCGTGGCGAAAAGGACAGCAACTGGGAAGGCGGCTGGCGGGTGCCGTGCGTGATGCGCTGGCCCGGCGTGATCGAACCTGGCCGGGTGATCAATGACATCGCGTCTTTGCAGGACTTCATTCCCACCTTCGCCGCCGCCAATGAAGAGCCGGAACTGGTCGACAAGGTGAAAAAGGGCTACAGCATGGGCGGCCGCGATTACAAGGTGCACCTGGACGGCGTGAACCTGCTGCCCTATCTGTCCGGCAAGACCACCGATGCACCACGCGAGGGCTTCATCTACTGGAGCGACGACGGCGAATGCATGGGCGTGCGCCTGGGGCGCTGGAAGGTGGTGTTTGCCGAGCAGCGCGCGGTGGGCCTGCAGAGCTGGCGTGAACCGCTGTCGGAAATGCGAATTCCGAAGTTCTTCGACCTGCGTGCCGATCCGTTCGAGCGCGGTGAGGAAAGCTTCAAGTACAACGACTGGTTCCTCGAGCAGAACTTCCTGCTGTATGCCGCACCGCCGATGCTGGCGCAGTGGTTGCAGAGCTTCAAGGAGTTCCCGCCACGTGCGCGCGCCGCCAGTTTCAGCATCGACCGGGTGATGGACGCGATGTTGCCGAAGGCGTGACACATAGAGCCGGGCATGCCCGGCTTGCCGCATTCAGCCGGGCAAGCCCGGCTCTACGAAAAGCACCTCATCGAGCGTGTCGAAGTATCCCTTCAAACGAAAGGGCACCGGGCGTTGCCCGGTGCCCCATTGCATCAGAACCGCAGGTCCGCGCGCAGGTACCAGTAACGCCCACGCGGAATGTCGTATGTGGACGCGTCATACCCGTTCAACGAACACGACAGGCAGATCGGCGGATCCTTGTCGAACGCATTGTTCAACCCCGCACTCACCTGCAGCCCCTTCATCCAGTCGAACTTATAGCCGACCTGGAAGTCGTGGTACGTGGTCGCCGAAAGCGTATTCGTGCCGGCCGCCTGATCACTGCAGACGTCGAAGGTCGACGCATCGCCGCACTGTTCCTTCAGCTCGGAAATGTGCCGCACCGTCCACGACGCATTCCACGCCCCAAGGCTCCAGCCCAGCGTAGCGTTGCTGGTCCACTCGGGAATGGAGCTGTTCACCACTTCGATCCCGGGTTCCTGCGGCTGCCGCTGCCCGGCCGCGCCCAACGCCTCGTAACGGCCCACGAAGGTGTTCTGCCAGCCGATCTTGAACTGACCGATATCACTCTGCGGCAACGTCCAGAACAGGTCCACGTCCCAGCCATCGGTCTTGATCGACCCCAGGTTGGTCAGCCGGTTGTTGAAGCTGCTGACCGCGCCGGTGCTGGCACGGCTGATGCCGTCGCAGTACACCGAGTCCAGCGTATCCACGCACAGATCCAGCTGGGTCTGCGCATCGATGGCCTGGATTGCTCCTTCAATGTGATGGCGATAGAAGGTCACTTCCACGTCAAAGCGCTCTGACCATGACGTGTTGCTGCCGAACCACGGGCTCCACACGAAGCCGGCACTGAAGCTGCGCGAACGCTCCGGATCCAGCTCGGGGTTGCCGCCGGTGGTGACCGAGATCTGCGAGTTGGCCTGCTGGAAGCCGGCGGGCACGCCCAGCGCCGCGCAGTTGGCAGCGCTGCCACGTGGCGGCGTTCCACCCAGGCCCACCGAGCAGGGATCGAACAGCTGAAGGTCGGCGCGTGCTGCCGAGCCGTACAGCTCACCGATGGACGGTGCACGGAAGCCTTCGGCATAGCTGGTGCGCAGCACGAAGTCATTGGTCACCTGCCAGCGCAGGCCATACTTCGGTGTGAACTCGCCACCAAAGGTCGAGTAGTCCGAGTAACGTCCCGCCAGGCTCAGATCCATCTTCGAGCCGATCTCGGTGTTGGCGAAGATCGGAACGCTCAACTCCAGGTAGGCTTCATTGACGTCATACGATCCGGAGGTCGGCAACGACGGCACGCCGTTGTAATGGCCGCGCACGGTCAACGGGTCCGGGTTGTAGGAGCCTTCGTACTTGCGGTACTCGTAGCCGGTAGCGAACGACACCGGTCCGGCCGGGAGATTGAACAGGTCACTGCTCAGGTTGGCGGTGAACAGGCTGAGTTCGTTCACGCTGCGGTCGCGCACCACCGGCTGGATCCACTGCAGCATCTCCGGCGTGATCGTGCCCGGGCCCCCAAAGATGTTCAGTGGCACGCAACCTGGCGTGGCCGCGCACACCGCCGGGTCACCCAGCGCCATGTTCACCTTGTAGATGTCATAGCTGCCGTAGTTGGTCTGTTCGGCCTTGTTCTTGCTGTACATGCCGTTGACGTCCCAGTACCAGCTGCGGCTGGCCGCCTCGAAGTTGCCGACCAGGCCGGTGGCGAAGTACTGGGTGTTCACTTCCTGCTCGAACACGCGCGCCCCGCCTTCCACCGGGCGGCGGCCGACCATGCTCAGGTTGCTCGACGAATCCAGGTCGAAACCAAACGGGTTGTACGGGTTCAGCGCCGAAATGACGATGTTGTCGGCCAGCGGATTGCCGGTGGCACCATCAGGACCGAAGAACAGCGGTTCCGGCGCGGCCTGGTTGGTGGACTCGCGGCGGTTGCCCAGCGCCTTGATGTACCACTGCACGTTGTCGGTGATGTCAAAGCGGAACTGACCGAAGATGCCCTTGCGCTCGGACGGGGTCAGCAGCAGGTTGTACTCGGCGAAGTTGAAGCGGTCCGCCGTGGCGAAGCAGTGGTAATCATCGGTGCGGTCACAACCGCCGACGCCATTGAAGGTGGGATTGGTCACCCCGGTATTGGGCGTGATGTTGTAGTCGATCCCTGTATTGGGGTCGGTGAACATGAAGCGGCCATTCGGCGTGGCCGAGCTGCCGAAGGTCAGCCCGGTGCCCGGAATCGGCACGCGCGACTGCTCGCGGGTGCTGGCATACACCGGGTCCTGCTTGGTCCAGCTGGCACCCAGGAACAGGCTGTAGCGGTCACCGCTGGTGCCCCAGGCCAGGTCCACACCCTTCTGGGTGCCGTCGCCCTTGCTGTATTCGCCGTAGTTCAGGGTGACCTGCCCACCGTCGAATTCGCGGCGGGTGATGATGTTGACCACGCCGGCAATGGCGTCGGAGCCATACAGCGAAGACGCGCCATCTTCGAGCACTTCAATGCGCTCGACGATGGCCAGGGGGATGGTGTTGAGGTCGGTGGCCGCGCCGACGCCAGAGGCTGAGGACTCGTTCACCCAGCGGATGCCGTCCACCAGCACCAGCACACGCTTGGCCCCCAGGTGACGCAGGTCGACCTGGGCCGAACCGGCCCCCACGCCGCTGCCGTCAGGGGGGAAGCCGAAGTTGCCGGAAGAGTTGAACTTGGCGTTCAGCGCCGAGCCGGAACCGGTCAGCTGTTGCAGCACTTCGCCGATGGAGTTCAGGCCGGTCTGCTCGATCTGCTCGCGGCTGAGGGTCTGGATTGGCACCTGGCCTTCGACTTCGGCGCGCTTGATGCGGGTACCGGTGACGTCGACACGGTCCAGTTCGGTGGTGGGGCGGGGTGTTTCCTGGGCGCTGGCCAGCGCCGGTACAACCAACAGGCACAACGCGACAGCAACCGCCAAGGGGCGGTGATGCGGGGTGTTCATTCGCTCTCTCTCCAAAGGAATGTTGGTTTTGGTGCCGGCCGGCTCCCCCTTAGAGCCTGCCAACCCTTCCTTTGTAAACAACCTGTAAAGATGAAGGCGTGATGAAATCCCGCTTTCACGCGGGTTTTACAAAAAAAGGGAGCCGGCGAGCGGCCGGCCCCCGCAATACCGCTTACCTCACAAAGCTGATGCGATCCATATGCGTGTTACTGGCCGCTGCCAGCACCTTTGCCATCACGTCGTATTCGGCCTCCGGGCTGGTGTCGATGCGCAGCACCGGCAGGTTGTCGGCGTTGGTCTGCGCCACGTCCTGCATGCGCGCCTGCAGCGAAGACACGGCGACCGCCTGCCCGTTCCAGAACACCTGGTTGCTGGCATCCACCCGCAGTTCAATCGGCGGGGGTGGGTCGATGGGCGGGGCGATATCGGTACGTTGCGGGAGATTGACCGGAATCGGCCGGGCGATCATCGGTGCGGTCACGATGAAGATGATCAACAACACCAGCATGACGTCGACCAGCGGGGTGACGTTGATGTCGGCCAAGGGGCCGGAAGAGGTGGAGCCTGCTGCGCTGAATGCCATGGTGATATCCCCGTATTGAAACGATATGGATTCCCGGTAGCGCACGACCGTTGGTCGTGCGTCCCCGACATTACGCCTGCGCCAGCCACGTGTTCAGGCACTGCTGAAGTTACGTTCATCCACCGGTAGGTTTACCTACGCCGGCCTTCACCCCGGCCCGCTATCCTTTCGGCATGAATCGACTTCCCCCGCTCCTGCTCAGCGCAGCCGCCGTCGCCCTGGCCGGCATCTTCCCGGCCACCGCACAGAACCTGGACGCGCAGCGCGCGCAGGTCAAAGCCGCCATCGACAACGCCGAGCGCGGCCAGTTCGATGCCGGGCAAGCCCGCACCCTCAGCCAGCACCCACTGTATGGCTGGCTGGAGTACGCGAACCTGCGTCGCAACATCGACAGCGTGACCAGCGCACAGGCCCAGGACTTCCTGAAGCGCTACGACGGCCAGGCGGTGGCCGGCAGCTTCCGCAGCGTGTGGCTTCCGGCGCTGGCGCGCCGACAGGACTGGCCGACCCTGCTGGCCAACTGGGCCCCCACCGACAACGTCGGCCTGCGCTGCGCGCGGCTCAATGCCCTGCAGGCCACCGGCAAGGCCGACGCGCAATGGGTGAGCGATGCCCAGGCACTGTGGAAGAGCAGCGGCAAGTCATTGCCCGATGCCTGCGACCCGGTATTTGCTGTACTCGATGCCAAGGGAGGGCTGAGCGCGGAGCTGCGCTGGGCGCGCATTGACGCTGCGGCCGACGAGCAACAGCCGGCGGTGATGCGCAGCGCCGCGCGCGGGCTGCCCGCCGCCGACCTGGCATTGGCCAACACCTATGCCGCTTTCGTCGACAAGCCCAACGCCAGTGCATTGAACTGGCCGCGCAACGAACGCAGCCGGCGCATTGCCACCGATGGTCTGGCCAAGCTGGCCAAGGCCGACCCCGACGCCACCGAGCAGCAGCTGCCGCAGTATGCCAACGCCCTGCAGCTGAGCCCGGCCCAGCAGGCCCAGGTGCGCTACCAGATCGCACTGTGGACGGTAGCCTCGTATGGCCCCGAGTCCGCACGCCGGCTCAACGCGGTGCCCGATTCGGCGTATGACGAGCGCCTGCACGAATGGCGCGCCCGCGAAGCGCTGTCGCGCGGCGACTGGCCGGCGGCGCTCACCGCTATCCGCAAGATGGGCCCGACCCAGCGCAGCGATTCGCGCTGGCGTTATTTCGAGGCCCGGATGCTGGACAAGACCGGCAAGCGCGCTGAAGCGCAGCCGCTGTTCCGTGAGGCCGCCCGCTCGGCCACCTTCCACGGCTTCCTCGCCGCCGACCAGCTCGGCCTGGGCAGCTACACATTGTGCCCGTCGGAACCCAACGACAGCGCCCAGGCACAGGCCACCATCGCACGCGACCCGGCCATCGTGCGCGCCATGGAATTGTTCAAGATCGAGCGCAACGGCTGGGCGGTGGCCGAGTGGAACGACGCGCTGAGCCGCTTCGATGCCACCCAGCGCCGCATCGCGGTGGAAGTGGCACGCGACAACGGCTGGTTCGACCGCGCCGTGTTCTCGCTGGGCAAAACACCGGAAGAGCAGCGCCTGTACAGCCTGCGTTTCCCGCTTCACCATGACGCCGCGATCCGACGCGAGTCGGCCCGCCATGCCATCGACCCCGCCTGGGTCGCTGCCGAGATCCGTGCGGAGAGCATTTTCAATCCCAAAGCACGCTCGCCGGCCAACGCCATGGGCCTCATGCAGGTGCTGCCTGCCACCGGAGCCAGCGTGGCCAAGTCGATCGGGCTGGTGAACTATGGAGGGGCTGCCAGCCTGTATGACCCGGATACCAACATCGCCCTGGGCACCGCCTACCTGCGCCAGCTGATGAACAAGTACGACGGCCTGCCCTACGTCACCATCGCCGCCTACAACGCTGGCCCCACCCCGACCGCGCGCTGGCAGTCGCAGCGCCCGGGCTTCGACCCGGACATCTGGATCGAGACCATCAGTTACAAGGAAACCCGCGAATACGTGGCGCGGATCCTGGCCTTCAGCGTGATCTACGATTGGCGCTTGAACGGCAATGCGCTTCCGGTCACCGACCGCATGAACGGCCGCCTGCAGGCCAAGCGCAAGCAGCTGACCTGCCCGACCAATGCGGAGAAGACCGCCGATTGAGGCACATCGGCGCGATTCGGGCAGAATGGCCGCATGAAGATCTATCTTGTCGGCGGCGCGGTACGCGACCGCCTGCTCAATCGCACGCCGGGCGACCGCGACTGGGTGGTGGTCGGTGCCACCCAGGCGCAGATGGAAGCGCAGGGCTACAAGGCAGTGGGCAAGGACTTCCCGGTGTTCCTGCACCCGGACAGCGGCGAGGAGTACGCACTGGCCCGCACCGAACGCAAATCCGGCCGCGGCTACCGCGGCTTCGTGGTTGACGCCGACCCGTCGGTGACGCTCGAAGACGACCTGCTGCGCCGCGATTTCACCATCAACGCCATTGCCTGCGATGAAGCCACCGGCGCTCTGGTGGACCCCTACGGCGGTGCGCGTGACATCGAACAGCGTGTGCTGCGCCATGTGGGCCCGGCCTTCGTCGAGGACCCGCTGCGGGTACTGCGCGCCGCCCGCTTCATGGCCCGGTTCGCTTCGCTGGGCTTTACCGTCGCCCCCGAAACCATGGACCTCATGCGCCAGATCGCCGCCAGCGGGGAACTGGATGCACTGGTGCCCGAACGGGTCTGGCAGGAACTGCGCCGCGCCCTCACCTGCGTGCAGCCGTCCGCCTTCCTGCGCACCCTGCATGACGCCCATGCGTTGGGTGCGGTGCTGCCAGAGCTGGAGGCGCTGTATGGCGTTCCGCAGCGCACCGAATTTCACCCGGAAGTGGACACCGGCGTGCACCAGGAGATGGTCAGCGACATGGCCGCACGGCTCGCCCCGGGTGATGACCTGGTGGGCTTTGCCGCGCTCACCCACGACCTGGGCAAGGGCCTGACCCCACAAGCGGAATGGCCGCGCCATTTGATGCACGAACAGCGCGGGCTGAAGCCGCTGCAGGCGCTGTGCGAACGCTTGAAGGTACCGATGGAACATCGCCAGCTGGCCGAGGCGGTATGCCGTGACCACCTCAACGTGCACCGCATCGACGAACTGCGCGACGCCACCGTGCTGGAGCTGCTGGGCCGCTTCGATGCCTTCCGTCGCCCCGAACGCGTCGCCCGTATCGCGCTGTGCTGTGAGGCCGACAAGCGCGGCCGCCTCGGCTTCGAAGAAGCGGACTACCCGCAGGGCGAAACGCTCAAGCGCGTGCATGCGGCCGCACTGGCGGTGCAGGCGCGTGACCTCGACCTCACTCATCTGAAGGGCCCGGCGATTGGCGATGCGCTCAACCGTGCGCGCGTGCAGGCGATCAAAACCGCACGTCAGCCGTAATTGGCCTTGCTCTCCATGCACGATAGAATCCCCGAAATCCCGGGGTGACCACCATGATCAAGAGCTTTGAACTCAACAATTTCGGGCCAATAACACGCATCAAGGGCACCGATCTCAAGAGCATCAATCTGATCATTGGCGCAAACAGTACGGGCAAAACCTTCCTGCTAAAAGCACTGTACGCGGCTTGTCGCGCACATGAAGAGTTCGGGCGCGGAAACGATCCCCGGGATCTTTCCAACACACTGTCGGACAAACTTTACTGGACATTTCAGACTGAGAAGCTCGGAGACCTGGTCACCAAGGGGCACCAGAACAAGCTGCAGATGTCCCTGAGCTACAGCGACAATACGTCTCTGGTGTTTGGATTCGGGCCGGATACGACCAAGAAAGCCACACTGATTCACGACAACCTGCTCAAGCGCGAAGCGAACTCGGTATTCCTGCCACCAAAGGAGGTGCTGGGACTGGGCAACGTCATCATGAAATCCGCTTTGCAGGACAAAGCCTTCGGTTTCGATTCGACGTATTCCGACCTGGTACTGGCGCTCCAGACTCCGCCGGCTCGCGGCCGTCCAATGGAGGCTTTCCGGAAATCGGCCGACATGCTGGAGGACATGTTCCAGGGAAAGATTGAGTTCGATGCCGATCGGCAGGTATGGATGTACAAGAAGGGAAACAGTCGCTTCGCAATCAATGTCACGGCCGAGGGCATCAAGAAGATCGCCATCCTGGATACGTTACTGCGGAATCGTCACCTGTCCCGCAACTCGTTCATTTTCATTGACGAACCCGAATCGGCGCTTCATCCGAGGGCCATCATTGAGCTGATGAACATCATTCATCTGCTCGCCAGTGACGGCATCCAGTTTGTCATCGCCACTCACTCCTACTTTGTCGTGAAGAAGCTTCATCTCATTTCAAAGGCCGATGCCGGAATGAAGATTCCCCTGTTCATGCCTGACGACGCGGGCGCGTGGAACCAACATGCTCTTGAGGATGGAATGCCGGAAAATTCCATCATCCAGGAGTCCATTCGCCTCTTCGATGAAGAAATGGATCTTGCGCAAGGATGACTGTTGAAATCTCCGAGTCAGGCGTCACCTTCGGCCCCTACCAGGATGGCGATGTTTACCACATCGAGACGTGCACCGAAGTGTCGGCACTTGGCGATGGAATCAAGCGCGTAGAGTTCATCGTAAAGCTGGACCAGACACCGCCGAAGGGTCACCGGTTCGCACTGGTTGAGGCGAAAGCGTCAATACCCAGAAACACCGACGCCTTCTTTGATGACATCGCAGAGAAGATCGAGCGCTCGCTGATGCTATGGGCTTGGGGTGCAATTGGTCGCCACGAAGGTATCAACCCTCAGCTTCCGCTTGCCTTCAAGTCGAACGACTGGAGCCTGCGACGGATCGAGCTCATCGTGGTGGTTCCGCAGATGCCCGATGCCGCTCTTGCACCCAGCACCGAGAAGTTCCGGTCCAGGTTGCGGGGGATGGCCCGGTCCGCCCATATCTCCATCGGAGATATCTGGGTTCTCAATGAGTCCCGCGCGAAGAAGCGGGGACTCATCGTCAACTGATGTTCAATGGCTCTGCACTACTGGCCGCGCGTCAGAAGTCGTAGCGCAGCCCGATGTTGCCTTCGATCACCTTCCGTTCCTTCTGTGCGTCGCTCTCCAGATCGCGGGTGTAATCGGCCACTGCAAACGCGCTGACGTTGGCATTGAAGCGCGCCACCACGCCCACCCCGACTTCCAGCGCGCGGTAGGCCTGCTCGCTGGTCAGCGGGTCACCGCCAATGTCGATGCGGTCCTCGCCACTGAAGCCACGCCAGTAATTGACCTTCAAGTACGGCTGCCAACCGTTGTCGGCCAGCGTGTAATCGGCTGCCAGCCGGAAACCGGCACGGCCGGTCCAGGCGTTGTCGTTCTGCATCCGTACCGCCGACACCACGTCGGAGGTGTCATCAATGTCGGTGCGCTGCCAGATCACCTGCAACTGCGGCTCCAGCCACCACGCCGACTGGCCGAAGCGCAGCAGCGGCTTGCCCACCTCCAGCGATGCCGTGGTGCCCTTGCCATCCAGATCCACGCCCAGGCCGCGCAGCGACGTGCTGCTGCCGTCATAGCGGCTTTGCATCACCACGGCATCGAGATAGCCGTTCTTTGCGCCGACCCGGGTCCAGTACAGGCCGATGTGCTCGTCATCCAGCCGTGTCTGCCCGGCCGCGACATTCTCCCAACCCAGCGCGAAGCCGGTGACGTCGCCCTTGGCGCGGTTGCGGCCCACGAACACACCCAGCTGGTCGCGGGTATCACCCGCATGCGCATACAGGTCTGCACCGGCCTGCAAACCGACGAAGTGACCGTCAAAGCCCGGCTGCGCATTACCCTTCCAGCTCTGCTCATGGCTTTGCCCGATCAGCCGCGCCCAAGCGGCGCGGAACCCGCCTTTGCCGCGCAGCACGCGCTGCTCACCCTGGCGTTCGTGGAAGGTGCCCAGACTGGCCATGCTGGCTTCGCGCAACAACGGCGGCACCACGGCATACGGCGGTGTTTCCACGCGGTAGATGGGAATCACGTCCAGTGTGGTCGGACGGCGTGCTTCCGGTGTAGGCGGCACCAGCAATGGGCTGGGTGCCGGTGGCGGTGCGGGCTCCCCAGCCTGCACAACCGGTGCAGGTGCCGGAGCCGGAACTGGCCCGGGCACGATGGTGGAACGCAGATACCAGTTTTCACCGGTGCCCGCGCTCACACCCCCCTTGAACAGGAAATATTCGTAGGCACCCGCAGAAAGCCCACTGGCCAGTGCGAACGCACCCGCCGAGGTGGTGGCACCGTTAGTGGCCTGCACCACCATGATGCCGTCCGCCACCGTACTGGCACCGCCACCGCCCACGTTGAGAATGTTCATCACCGTGCTGCCGGTCGCGCTGCCGTTGGAAATGACCAGCTTGTCCGATGCCGACGCATCATTGCCCAGCACAGTCTGCAACTGCAGTGTTCCGCCACTGCCGATGTAGTTGCCGACGATGGTGAAGGTGTCGCCCGGTGCGCCGCCACCGTTGGTCAGATCGATGCGGCCGGCATTGCTGACCGAGGCCAGTTGCCCCGCTGTCAGCGCGACCACACTGCCGGTGCCGCCGCCGGCCAACAGCGTGCTGCCGGTCGCAATGGATAGCGCCCCGGTGCCACTGGTTTCGTCACCCAGTGTCAGCGCACCGTCCATGGTCAGCTGGCTGCTGCCGGCCAGATTCACCTGCTCCCAGTTGATCAGGCGGGCCACGCCCGCCAGCGTCACATCCGCCAGGTCCAGGCGATCGTTGCCCGGTCCCGCATCGAATGCCGTAAAGGCGTCCACCTGCGCCGGCCCCAAACGCGTCAAGCGCGCCAGGTCGTCACCTTCGCCCATGTTGACGCCGCCGCGCAGAACGCCACCGCCGTTCCAAACGAAGGTGTCGTTACCCAGGCTCATCAACACATTGCCGCCCACCGAGCCACCGGTGACCGTCAGTGCATCATTACCACCGGAGACGCTGATGTTGCCGCCGATGTCGCCTGCGGAAAGGACGATGGTGTCATTGCCAAAGCCAGTGACCAGGTTTCCGTCGATGCTGCCGCCAGACATCAGGAAGGTGTTGTCCTCCAGCCGCATGTTGACCCGCCCGATGCGCCCGCCGCTGAACTCGGCATAGTCGCCATCATCAAAGCCGCCGATGATGTGGCCGTCGGTCATGCGGAAGGTGTCGAAGCCGTCTCCCTGTACCAGCGCGCCGAGCGTGCCCCCTGTCATCAGGAAGGTATCGCTCTCCTGGCCCTGGTTGACGGTGCCGGTGACGGTTCCCGCACTTATCTCGAAGCTGTCCTGGTCGGCCCCCTGGTCGATGCGATCAATGGTCCCGCCCCGGATCTCAATCGAGTCGCTGCCTGCACCCTGCAGGACGCCCCCCGTGATGCTGCCTGCCGACATCTCCAGCCGGTCGGCTCCCGCTCCGGTGATGAGGCCGCCATTGGTGCCGCTGATGGTCCCGCGGTTGACCACCGTGGTGGCCCCGTTGGAAGCAATCGCCACGCCGCTGCTGTTGGTGATGCTGCCATTGTTGTTGATTGCGTGCCCGCTGCCGCCATCGAACGCGACGGCACTGACTGCGGCCACCGCCAGTTGCGCAGCAGCCTGCACATTGAGCGTGATGCCAGACGATCCCGCCACGCTGACAATCGGCGTGGTCTGTGGATTGGGTGCGCCGCCGCTGCAGGTCACAGTCTGCCCGCTGGTGGGTGCGGTATCGTCGCACCCCGCCCACGCCGGACTGCAGGCGGCGACCAGCGCGGTAGCACAGGCTACTCGAAGAACCTGCTGTCTGATGCTGACGCCCAAGGGGTGGAGCTGCAACGCGATGCTGGAGCGCATGACCCAATCCTCATTCCATAGGCGGGACAACATGGCTTACGCGTGAGGGCTGCAGTAAAACTACGCAGCCGTGTGTGCGTACTTTTACTGGGATGATGTGATGGTTCAGTGGAGGAATCGTGAGGCGGACGGCCTCAAATCTTCACGTAGATGCGACGCCGGTCGAGCCACCACACCACGCCCCACCAGCACAGCACGAACCCCACCGCGCACAGCAGGGAGGCCAGGCTGGGCTGCTGTGGCATCTGCGCCACCAGCCAGGCGTTGCAGGCTGCCCATCCGCCACTGGCGATCATCACCAGCGCCATCACCGAAGAACCCAGATAGGCGGCGATCGCATTCACGCCAAAGCGCCGTCCCACGGCGGGCCAACCGCGCTGGTCCACCAGCCAGTGCGCCAGCAATAGCCCGGCGATGGACAACCCTCCGGTCACCAGCACGTAGCTGGGCGTCCACAGATTCTTGTTCAATGGCAGCAGTTGCGCCGTGCCAAGGCCCAGCACCAGGCACCCACCGCCCAGCACCATCAACGCGCGCAGCCGGCCCTCACGCAGCCCACGCCCGGCGATCAGGCCCAGCAGCGTGGTCGCCAGGGCACCCAGCGTGCTCAGCAGCCCTTCCGGGTCATGGCCCAGGCCGGTGACCTCGTTGTACTTGTATAGATAGGGCGCAAACAGCGCCGTGTCCAGGCGGCTGACCGGGTTGTGCCACGGCTCCAGCGTGTCAGCCGCCAGCAACACACCTGCATATCCCAGCAGCAGCGCCGCCAGCACGGACCACTGGGCGCGCGGCCGCAGGTAGATGGCCAGCAGCCCCACCCCACCCACGCACAGCGCAATCCGCTGCAGGACACCCCATGGCCGGTATGCCGGCAGCGCGAACAGCCACCAGGCCATCACGTGCAGCAGCAGCCCCGCCACCAGAATGCGCAGCGCGCGCTTCAACAACGCAGCGCGCAATGCCGGCCGCATCGACACGTCCTGCGCACGCGGTCCCACGCTGAAGGCCAGGGACACCCCGGCAATGAACAGGAACAGCGGGAAAATCAGGTCGGTGGGCGTGAACCCATGCCAGTCCGCGTGCAGCAGCGGAGCGTATACATGCGCCCAATCGCCGGGATTATTGACCAGCAGCATCGCCGCCACTGTCAGCCCGCGCAGGGCATCGATGGAGCCCATGCGCGACCCGGTGGCCGCGCTCATGCGTCCTCGCGCTGGCCGGCAATCCAGGTGGCACGGACCTGCAGCGCGTCGTCCAGCAGTACCAGATCGGCCTGGTAGCCTTCGGCGATTTCACCCAGGCGGTCGTCCAGATTGAGGAACTGCGCCGGATAACGCGCGGCCATGCGTGCCGCTTCTTCCAGCGGCAGGCCCAGCTGCTGCACCGCATTGCGCACGGCGGTCGCCATGTCCAGGGCTGACCCTGCCAGCGAGCCGGCCGCATTGCGCACCACGCCGTCCACAGCAGTGATCACCTCGCCGTAGAGTTCATAACTGGGGTCGTCCGCGCCCACCGGCGGCATCGCGTCGGTCACCAGCATCACCTTGCCACGCGGTTTGGCCGCCAGCGCCACGCGCAGGCTGGCCGGATGCACGTGCACGCCGTCGGCGATGATGCCGACCCAGCTGTCGCGGTCTTCCAGCGCCGCCCCCACCGCACCCGGCTCACGTCCGGTCAGCGGCGACATCGCGTTATACAGATGGGTGAAGCCTCGGATGCCCGCGTCCAGCCCGGCCCTGGCCTCTTCATAGGTGGCCGCCGTGTGCCCGGCGGCAACAATCACGCCCCGCTCCACCAGTGCCCGGACACTGTCCAGCGGCACCCGCTCCGGAGCCAGGGTCAGCAGGGTCACGCCGTTGTCGAGCGAGGCCGCCAGGGCGATCTCGTCGGCATCGGGCACACGGAACTTTTCAGGGTTGTGCGTTCCCTTGCGCGCCGGCGCGATGTACGGGCCTTCCAGATGGATGCCCAGCACGCCGGGCACCTTGGTTTCGATCGCTTCGCGGGTCGCGGCAATCGCCGTGCGCATCACCTCGACGTCATCGCTGATCAGCGTCGGCAGCAGACCCGTGGTGCCGAAGCGCCGGTGCGCCGCCGCCAGTGTGCGCAGGCTCTGCACATCGGGCGTGTTATTGAACAGCACGCCACCGCCGCCGTTGACCTGCGCGTCGATGAAACCGGGCAGCAGCCAGCCGCCGCCCAGGTCCACCTGTTCGTCTGCGCTGCCCAGCTGCGGCGCGGCGTCGCTGACCAGTGCGGTGATCACACCGTCTTCGATCACCACCGCCAGATCATCGCGGAACTCATCGCCAGCCAGAATGCGGGCATTGCGCAGGACGGTTTTCATCAAACGGTTTCCGTAACCTTGTTCAGATGCGGCGGCAGATCCGGATTATGCCCGCGCCGCAGCGCCAGTGCGTTGATCGCGCGGTAGAAGCTCTGTACCACCAGCAGCGGGGCACACGCCGGGTGAGGGGCCTGCGGCTGGACCAGGTCGCCATCGGCTGCGGCCAGCCACACCTGCGCGTTGCGGGTGGCGAACTCGGCCGCCACCGCACGCGTGCCGGCACCGGTTTCGTCCGGCTGGGCGAAGGCCAGCACCGGGAAACCCGGGCCCACCAGCGCCATCGGGCCGTGTTTGACTTCGGCCGAACTGTACGCTTCGGCGTGCAGACCGCAGGTTTCCTTGAACTTCAGCGCCGCTTCCTGCGCCGCGCCCAGCCCCAGGCCGCGGCCGATGACGAACAGGTTGTGCGCGGGCACCAGGCCGTCGGTGAGCGCGCTCCAGTCGCTGTTCCAGGCCTCGCCCAGCGCTGCCGGCAGCGCATCCAGCGCCGCAATCAGTGCCTTGTCCTCGCTCCAGTACGCAACCAGCTGCAGGATCGCCGACAGCGACGCCAGGTAGCTCTTGGTCGCGGCCACGCTGCGTTCGGCACCGGCACCCAGCGGAATCACGGTTTCAGCCAGCTGCGCCAGCGGCGAATCTTCCACGTTCACCAGCGCCACCACGCGCGCACCGGCGGCACGCGCCGCTTCGGCGTTGCGCAGCAGGTCCGGGCTCTTGCCCGACTGCGAGATCACGATGTACAGCGCACCGCGCAGTTGCAGCGGCGCTTCGTATACCGAGCCCACCGAAGGCGAGGCCGAGGCGGTCACCAGGCCCAGCCGGGTTTCCAGCAGGTACTTGGCATAGGTGGCGGCATGGTCGGAACTGCCGCGCGCGCAGGTCACCACGAACGGCGGCGGAGCCGCGCGCAGGCTGGCGGCCAGGGTCTGAACCGCCTGCTGGTTGCGTGCGAACTGCGCGGCAATCACATCAGCCGCTTCGGCGGCCTCGCGGAACATCAGGGTGTCGTGGGGAGCAGGCAGTGACATGCAGGTCTCAGGGAATGTCAGGCGTGGGAGGCCGCGCGCCGGCCGGGCGCATCGGGGCAGTGGAACCACGCACCACCAGCTGCGGCACGAAGCCCTGGTTGTGCAGCGGCGAGGAGGATTCGTCGTAGGCGTCGCTGCGCAGCTGCGCGATCAGCAGGCGCGCGGCGTGGCGGGCAATATCTTCGGTGGCCTGCTTGGCCGTGGTCAGCGGCGGCCACGACTGGCGCGAGAACGGGCTGTCCTCGAAACCGGCAATGGACAGGTCGTAGGGTACGTTCATGCCGGCCGACTTGGCCGCAGCCAGCACCCCGGCGGCGATCTCGTCGTTGGAGCCGAAGATGGCGGTGGGCGGCTCGCGCAGTGCCAGCAGGCGGCGCGCACCGCGAAAGCCATCGTCGAAGGTGTAGTCGCCGGGCACCACCAGGTGCTTGTCCACGGTCATGCCGTAGTCCTTCAGCGCCGCCTCATAGCCGGCATAGCGCTCGCCCGAGGATCGGTGCGAGGTGCCGCCCCACAGGAAACCGATGCGCTGATGACCCAGCTGGATCAGGTGTTCGGTGATCTCGTAGGCGGCCTCGCGGTCGTCCACGAACACGCAGGCCCCGTCAGCCGGATCCTCGGTGGCAGCAATGATGCGCACCAGCTTGATGCCACGCGCCGTGAGCGCCGCGACCAGATCGCGGCGCTCGGACATCGGCGCGGTCAGTACCAGCCCGGCCAGCCGCGAGCGCTGCACCCAGTCGGCCAGTTCTTCGGCCAGCATCGGCGAGCTGGAGTCACACGGATGGATCTGCAGACCAAAGCCGGTTTCGCGGCAGGCCGCCAGCACGCCGTTCTGCACCCCGATGATGTGGTACGGATTGGGGTTGTCGTACACCAGCCCGACCACCAGGGTGGTGCCGGTGCGCAGGTTGCGCGCGGCCGGGTCCGGTTCGTAATCCAGCTCGGCAATGGCGCGCAGCACGCGCGCGCGCGTTGCCTGCATCACCGACGGTTCGTTGTTGATGACCCGCGAGACCGTCTTCAACGACACCTTGGCCCGTTCGGCGACATCCTTGATGGTCGCTCTGCGCATTGGGGTTTCCTGCTGGTTCCGTGGAGCGTCCATGATCGCCGATCAGGCCGCGTCGCGGGGCAGGCCAACCCGGTGGCCGCGCAGGGAATAGAACAGGATGTACAGGTAACAGGGCACCATCAGCCCGGCGAACACCCACTGGAAGTCGAAATGCTGCTTCAGCACGGCGAACGCCTGCGGAATGATCGCGCCGCCGGCAATGGCCATCACCAGCAGCGCCGAGCCGGTTTCAGTGAAGCGGCCCAGCCCACGGATCGCCAGCGGGAAGATCGCCGGCCACATCATCGCATTGGCAAAGCCGAGCGCGGCCACGAAGCCTACCGACACATAGCCATGGGTGAGCAGCGCACCGATGCAGAACAATACGCCCAGGCTGGCGGAGATGCTCAGGTACTTCGACTGCGACACCAGATGCGGAATCACCAGCAGGCCGACGATGTAACCGGCCAGCATCGCCGCCAGGGTGATCGAGGTGAACAGCTTGGTCTGGTCCAGCGGCAGATCGAAGCCATGGCCGTAGGTGCCGATGGCATCACCGGCCATCACTTCCACCCCCACGTAAACGAACAGACACATCACACCCAGCCACAGGTGCGGGAACTGGAAGATGCTGGTGCGCTCACGGGTACCCGGCGCGGACGGCGGGGTGGCGTTGGCTTCCGAGGTTTTCAGTTCCGGCAGCGGCGAGAACAGCACCGCCACCGCCAGCACCACCAGCAACCCGGCCATGCCCATGTAGGGGGCCTGGATCTTGCTGGCAAAGCCGTCCAGCAGGGTGGCACGGGTGGCCGCGTCGGCGGCGGCAACCTGGTCGGCCAGATCGCCGATGCCGTGCAGCACCAGCGAGCCGATCAGCAGCGGGGCGAGGATGCCGGCCACCTTGTTGCAGATGCCCATCAGCGCGATGCGGCGCGCAGCGGTTTCAATCGGCCCGAGGATGCTGATGTACGGGTTCACTGCGGTCTGCAGCAGGGCCAGGCCACTGCCGATGACGAACAACCCGCTCAGCGCGCCCGGATACCAGCGTTGCTGCGCGTAGTGCGCGAACAGCACCGCGCCGACCGCCATCACCAGCAGGCTCAGGCTCAGGCCCTTCTTCATGCCGGTGCGCTTGAGAATCCATGCGGCGGGCAGGGCCAGGAAGAAGTACGACAGGTAGAACACCATCAGCACCAGGAACGCACCCACCTCGTCCAGCTCGAACGCCAGCTTGACGAAGGTGATCAACGGCCCGTTGAGCCAGGTGAAGAAGCCGATCAGGAAGAACAGCACCCCGATGATGAGGATGGAGGTAGTTACACTCGAACGCGCGGAAGCGGCAGGCACAGCAGACATCGGAAGGGCTCCTGCATCGACGGTGCGCGAAGGCGGCGTCGGAAGAGTGGCTGGGAACAACGTTGTCACATTTATTCGATGGGGCACCCGGGTTTGTCAACACGCCGTTTTCACCGGCACCCGCGAAAACCACGTGCTGCGGTCGCGGCATCCCCCTGTCAGGCCCCGCCGCGCCTTCACATCCACTCGATTTGGCGGGACTTTGCCAAAGCGTGACAGCGGAGCGCTGTAAACGTTTTCCCGCATGCAGCGGCGTTGCACTGCACCATCGAAAGTGTCAGTTTGTCGTTGACATCGTTGTCAGAACGATTACAGACTCCGCCTCAATCGCCGGGTTTGTTACCTGGTCGTTACGAACCCCAAGGGAGCCCGTGTGACCGCAGCCGCCCCAGCCGTACCGGCCAGTGCCGCCGCCCCTGCCCCGGTGCCGTTCCTGGCCGCCGATGTGGGCGGCACCCATGTGCGCGTGGCCCGCGTGCAGGCCAGCACCGACCCGGCCCACCCGGTGCAGGTGCTGGAATACCGCAAGTTCCGCAACGCCGAATATCCGGGCCTGAGCGCCATCCTCGATACCTTCCTGGGCGAAGGCCCGCGCCCTGTGCACTGCGTGGTGGCCACGGCGGGCGTCGCCCGCGAGGACGGCACCGTCATTACCGCCAATGTGCCGTGGCCGTTGTCGGCCCGGCGCATCGAGCAGGACATCGGCCTGGACCACGTATTCATCGTCAACGATTTCGAGGCCGTCGCCTATGCCGCCGCCCAGGTGGATGCCAGCGGCGTGCTGCAGCTGACCGGGCCGGCCACCGCCCCGCGCGGCCCGACCCTGGTGGTCGGCCCCGGCACCGGCCTGGGTGCGGCAGTGTGGATCCCCACCGCACACGGACCGGTGGTGCTGGCCACCGAAGCCGGCCAGCCGACCCTGGCAGTCAGTACTGAACTGGAAATGGCGATCGTGCGCCAGATGCAGCGCGAGCATGCGCACGTATCGGTGGAGCACGCACTGTCCGGGCCGGGCCTGATGAATCTGTATCGCGCACTGTGTGCACTGAACGAGCAGACGCCCACGCTGTCCAGCCCGGATGCGATCACCGCTGCGGCGATGGCCAATACCGATGCGCTGGCCCGCGAAAGCCTGCAGGTGTTCTGCGGGCTGCTGGGCAGCGCCATCGGTGACATGGCCCTGCAGTACGGCGCATCCGGCGGTGTCTACCTGGCCGGCGGCATCCTGCCGCAGATCCGCGAATTCCTGTTGAACAGCAGCTTCGTTGCCCGGTACCTCAACAAAGGGCCGATGCGCGAGGCGCTGGAACGCATTCCCGTGAAGGTGGTCGAGCACGGGCAACTGGGCGTCATCGGCGCCGCCAGCTGGTACCTCGGCCGCAGCAACGCCTGAGCGCGCCTTCTGGCGCACGGGACCTGCAACACGCTCCACGCAATGCCTGTTCGAACTACCACCACAGCTGCACACCGCACGCCGTCGCTGGCGCACATAGATTGATGAGGAGAGACATCATGAACCACCGCAAGAGCCTGCTTTCGGCAGCCATCTTTAGCTGTCTTGCGTTTACCGCCCATGCCCAGGAAAGCCAGAGTCCGCAGGACCTGGACACCGTACAGGTGGTGGGTATCCGCGCCAGCCTGGAACGTTCGCTGGACACCAAGCGCAACAACGTGGGCGTGTCTGAAGCGATCACCGCCGAGGACATCGGCAAGTTCCCGAGCACCAACGTCGCCGAAGCGCTGTCGCAGATCCCGGGCGTGACCCTGGACCGCCGCTTCGGCCAGGGCGAGCGCGTCAGCATCGACGGCACCGACCCCAGCCTCAACCTGACCTTCCTGGACAACCACCCGGTCGCCCAGGCGATCTGGCTGTACGGCGAACAGCCCAACCGTGGCTTCGACTACACCCTGCTGGCCCCGCAGATCCTGGGCCGCGCTGAAATTCTGAAGTCCTCCGAAGCCCGCCTCACCGAAGGCAGCCTCGGCGGCACCGTGCTGATGCACACCCGCCAGCCGCTGGACCTGAAGCAGAACGAAGTGGCCGCCTCGATCGGCTACAGCTACAGCCAGCAGGCCAGCGAAGGCAAGCCGAACGCCTCGGCGCTGTACAGCTGGAAGAACGACGCCGAAACCTTCGGCATTGCAGTGTCGGCACAGCACTATGAAGAAGCCGTGGACCGCCAGGGTATCGAAGTGTTCGGCTACGCCAAGGCCTCCACCTTCACCAATGCCACCGGCGTGGCCGGCGACGTCGACGTTCCCAACTCGATCAATGCCGCCTGGTTCCAGCAGGAACGCAAGCGTGACAGCGCCGTGGTCAACCTGCAGTTCAAGCCGACCGAAGAGCTGGAGTTCAACCTCAGCGGCCTGTACATCAAGGAAAACTTCGACAACTACAACCAGTCGATGTACTCCTTCCTGACATGGAACCCCGGCACCGTGGGTGCCATCGACCAGCTGGGCAACGTCCGCAACGGCGTGGCCACCAGCGGTCACTCCAACGCCAACGCCATCGCCAACAGCGGCACGGTGATCTACGACAACAACGTGCGTGAGTCGGAAGTCACCACCAAGGGCATCGACCTGCGCGGTGCCTGGCGCGCCGACACCTGGGGCCTGAGCGGCCAGGTCGGCCAGAGCAAGTCCGAGAACAAGGACCTGGCCCAGTACTTCATCGAGCCGTTCTACAACGGCGCGTACAGCTGGAGCATCGAAAACGGCCTGTCGTTCGACAACCCCGAAGCAGCACGCGACCCGGCCAACTGGAACGGCGGTGGCGGCTGGTTCGGCAACAACGGCATCTTCTCCACCGACAGCAAGGACACCTACGCCCAGCTGGACTTCAACGTCCAGTTCGACAGCGTGTTCAACCAGCTGCAGTTCGGCGTGCGCCACGGCAAACATGAGGAGAACTTCGAGCTCAACGTCTACGGTGGCGTGCGCACCGGCAGCCTGGCCGACGTCGGCACCATCGGCCTCACCGACATCGATGGCTACGGGTTTGGCGATAGTCAGGCCCGCCACATTCAGGCCGGCCGCAACAACGTGCTGAACTGGGTCAAGGGCAGCCCGTTGGATTACGCCAACCCGGATCCGTCCAGTTACCTCAACAACAGCTGGGCGCTGGAACAGACCAACAACGCCGCCTACGCGCAGTTGAACTTCTCCAACGGCCCGCTGCGCGGAAACGTCGGCGTACGCTATGTGGATTCCAAGACCAGGGGCAGCGGCTTCGTCTACGGCGGCACGCCGACCCTGGACGACCTCGACAGCAAGTGGCAGTCGCAGACCAAGAACGAAGACTTCGTGCTGCCTTCGCTGAGCATGGCCTGGGACACAGACAGCGACTGGGTGTTCCGCTTCGCTGCAGCCAAGGTGATCGCCTGGGCCCCGTACAACCAGATGGTCAACAACACCTTCCTCAACGACACCCAGCTGACCGGCAGCGGCGGCAACGCCAAACTGTCGCCATATGAGTCGTGGAACTACAACGCCTCGGCCGAGTACTACTTCCAGCCGCAGTCGGTGGTTGCGTGGTCGGTGTTCTACAAGAAAATCGAGAATTACATCGACACCTCGGCCACCATCGAGCGTCAGTACAACTCTATCCGCGACACCTCGCCGGCAACCTGGGCCAACATTGTCGGCACCAACGGTTGCACGGCTGACGGCTACTGCGATTACAGCATCCAGCGTCCACGCAACGCCGGCAGTGGCCACGTCAAGGGTTTCAACATCAGCTTCCAGCAGGCATTTGGTGACAGCGGCCTGGGCCTGACCGCGAACTACACCTATGCCAACGGTGAGAACAATACCGGCGACCCGCTGCCGTACCAGTCGCGCAACTCGATCGCATTCAGCCCGTACTACGAGAAGGGTCCGATCAACGCACGCCTGACCTACAACTGGCGTGACAGCTACCTGGCCGGCGGCTACGTGGCCGGCGCGGCTCCGGCCAGCGTGGACGACTACGCGGAACTGGGTGCCAGCTTCGGCTACACCTTCAACGAGAACTGGTCGCTGTCGGTGGACGCGCAGAACCTGCTGGATGAAACCTACTTCCAGTACCTGGGCGACAAGGAACACATTGCCGGCAAGTACAAGAGTGGCCGCCGGTACATGGCCACCCTGCACTTCAAGTTCTGATAGTCGGCTGACAGCCGGGCAAGCCCGGCTCTACGTGGACGCGCCACGCTGCACCCCGAAACGGGCCCGGACCTCCGGGCCCGTTTTCACAGGTAAGATCAAAATCGCACCAAAAGGAATGACCCGATGCATAACCGCACCCGTCGTACCTCACTGTCGCTGCTGTCGTTCGCACTGGCACTGACCCTCGCCCCGCTCGCTTACGCCACCGACGCCCAGGCCCCGGACGGCCCGCGCGCCCTGCCCGGCTCGCTGCCGTTGCTGCCGGCACCGGCGCACCTGGAACAACTCGACAGCCCGGGCTACATGGTCACCGCCG
This sequence comes from Stenotrophomonas maltophilia, assembly GCA_050983615.1. GTDB lineage: Bacteria > Pseudomonadota > Gammaproteobacteria > Xanthomonadales > Xanthomonadaceae > Stenotrophomonas > Stenotrophomonas maltophilia_AZ. Next base: position 3,672,327 of record CP158958.1, read on the forward strand.
CCACGCCCCTGCACGCGCAAGGCGATGCCGCGCAGCGCGTGGCTGGCCTGTTCGCCACGCAGCTGAAGAACAGCGGCGGCCCGGCGCTGGCGCTGTCACCGGCGCGCGGCAAGGACGGCATCCGGTTCGTGCTGGACACCGCTTTGAAGACCGGTGCGGAGGGCTACCAGCTGCGCAGCGATGCGCGCGGAGTTACCGTGCAGGCAGCCACCGAAGCCGGCCTGTTCTACGGCGCGGCCACCCTTTCGCAACTGCTCACCAGCGGCACGCCCGGCCAGCTGCCGGCACTGAAGATCGACGACGCGCCGCGCTTCAGCTGGCGCGGCCTGATGCTGGATTCGGCCCGTCATTTCCAGAGCCTGGATGAGATCAAGCGCGTGCTGGACGCGATGGCCGAGCAGAAGCTCAATACCTTCCACTGGCATCTGACCGATGACCAGGGCTGGCGCATGGAGATCAAGCGCTACCCGAAGCTGACCGGCGTGGGCAGCTGCCGGCTGCCGGCCGGTGATGGCGGTCGCGATCCGGTCACCGGTGCCCCGCGCCCGTACTGCGGCTTCTATACCCAGGACCAGATCCGCGAAGTCATTGCGTACGCAGCGGCGCGCCATATCCAGGTGATTCCGGAGATCGACGTGCCGGGCCATGCCACGGCAGCGATCGCGGCGTACCCGGAGCTGGGCACGATTGACACGCCGCTGAAGCCGATCAGCGAATGGGGTGTGTTCCCGAACCTGTTCAACACGGAGGAAAGCACGTTCGAGTTCCTGGAGAACGTGCTGGAAGAAGTGATTGAGCTGTTCCCGGCCAGGTACGTGCACGTGGGTGGCGACGAAGCGGTGAAGGACCAGTGGGAAGCATCCGCCCGCGTGCAGGCGCGGATGAAGGAGGTGGGCGCGAACGATGAAAATGAAATGCAGGCCCACCTGATCAAGCGGCTGGAGAAGTACCTGGAACAGCACGACCGCCGCCTGATCGGTTGGGACGAGATCCTGGAAGGTGGCCTGCCGCCGGAAGCGACGGTGATGTCGTGGCGTGGCACCGAAGGTGGCCTGAAGGCAGCCAGCGAGGGCCATGACGTGATCATGTCGCCGGTGACCGACATGTACATGGACTACCTGCAGACGAATTCGCAGAACGAGCCACCGGGTCGCCCACTGAGCACGCCGCTGGGCCGGGTATACGGCTTCGAGCCGGTGCCGGATGCGCTGGCGCGCGACAAGCAGCAGCACATTCTGGGCCTGCAGGCGAACATGTTCACCGAGCACACGCGCAGCTACGCACGCCTGCAGCACAACCTGTTCCCGCGCCTTGCCGCAGTGGCGGAAACAGGCTGGTCGCCGCGCGAGCGCCGTGACTTCGCCGACTTCCTGGCCCGCCTGCCGACCCAGCTGCAGCGTTGGCAGGCGATGGGTATTGCGTACGCACAGACGCCGTTCGAGGTGGAGGCGGATGTGACCGATGACCGCAAAGCGGGCACGGCGACGCTGGCATTGCGCACGCCGCTCAATTACGAGATCCGCTACAGCGTGGACGGCAGCCCGGTGACGGCGCAGTCGCCGCGTTACACGGCACCGCTGACCCAGCCGCTACCCGTGGGTGTGCAGGCAGCAACCTTCTTCGACGGCAAGGCCGTGGCCAAGGCGGCGAGCCGCTTCGACATCACCGCCAGCTCGCTGCTGACCCGCAATGACGAGCATCTGGACCTGTGCCCGGCCGAGGGCAAGCTGCTGCTGCGGCTGGAAGACGACGGTCCGGCGGATGGCCCCCGCGCGGTGTTCAACGTGAACATCTTCAACCCGTGCTGGTACTGGCAGAACGCGAACGTGGACGGCATCGCCAAGGTGCGTGTTCGTGCGGGCAACATTCCGTACTACTTCCAGCTCGCCCACGACGAGCCGCAGCGCCGGTTCGAGAAGGCACGCAGCGCACATGGGGAAATGGACATCCTGAGCGGCCAGTGCGATGGCAAGCCGCTGGTAACGGTGCCGCTGCCGGCCAAGCCCGATGCCGACGGCTTCATCACCCTGGAAGCCGCACTGCCGCGTTCGCTGAAGGGTACCCAGAACCTGTGCGTCCGCTTCACCGGCGACACCCGCCCCACGATGTGGGTGCTGGACGAACTTACCCGGCTCCCACGCTGATTGCTTGATGGCATGGGGCACGTAGAGCCGGGCTTGCCCGGCTGCCGCTGGATCCATACGAACAACCCACCGCCCACGCCCTCCCCGGCTGGGCGGGTCGGTGGCCATGGGATATGCGACGCAACCACCACATCCCCGCGATGTGTGACAGCGGTAGGGGCGGTCGACAGACGACCGCCATGAAATGGCCAACGGTCTTTAACGCATGGCCCCCAACCGAAACCGCGCTCAACAGCGCAAATGTCGCACCCGCCCCACTCCGCCGGGTCCACCACCTACCCAACGATCCGCTTCGCAATACATACCCCAAATCGGAACCATCGCCCATCTGGTGTCATCGACGACACCACGATACGCATTCAACTCTTCCACAAATCGTCCCGCGCCAATTGCGACGCACGATTTGCGCATCTGGCACACAGCCGCGAGGATACGTAGGAATAATCTGATTTGCACCGCCACTCGTCTGCTGCAGTGTTGTCCCCGGAGCGTAGAAACTCCTAAGAGTTAGCAGTTGATGCCCTGCGTGGGAGATGTTGTGTCCTACGTCGGGAGGGTGGCTAATAAAACACCCCCGTAAGGGGGGAATACGCCCGCCGGCTTTTGCTGACTCTACGGTTTCTAACCTCCCGACCCCTCGTCGTCCTGACAGGGGTCGCATCTCACAGGAGGCATGCCATGCAGACACATTGGCCAGACATATCCGCGAACGACGACATCACACCTGCACGACCTGAAGCCGCCGCTTCCGCCGGTGGTCCCGCATCGCCATCAAGCGACCATACCGGGTACGTCGAGATTCTGTTGATGCGCATCGGGCTGCATCGTAGCGACGCGCCATGCGCGTCGGCATGAAACCACACGGGTTCCTGATGCTCGCACGCGCGGGCTACACAGCCGATCTACGGATACGCCGATGAACAATCAGATATCCCTGCGCCTCGCGCGGGCACGACACCTGCACGCCGGATTTGGAGGAATGGTGACACGCCACGCCGGCACGGGTCATGCGTTACCGGGCCGATTACCGTTATCGGCGGTCGTCTGTCGACCGACCCTACCGACTTCCCGGCATTTCGTGCATCTGCTGCGCGGCGTGCGTTCTCCAACGGTACATCGCAGAGAATCCCATGAACACTTCGTCACAACCGCGCGCGAAACGCCGTGCCCCGAATACCTCACCACGTAGCGAACAACTTCCTCCACTGCACCCCGGCGACATCCTCACCGAGGACTTCATGCGCCCGCTGAAGCTCTCCGGCCGCGCCCTCGCCTGCGCGATTGGCGTCTCCCACACCCGCATCGCCACCATCGCCTCACGCAAGGCGGCCATCACCGCGGACACCGCGATCCGTCTGGGCCACTACTTCGACACCTCGCCGTGGTTCTGGATGAACCTGCAGGTCCGGTTCGATCTGGAAACAGCGCAGGTACAGGCACCGCCTGCGACCGATCGCATCCAGCCGCATGGCTGCGAGGAGGGGCGCGCATGGTGATCAAGCGCTTTCGTCAAATGTTTCCCGGCTACCCGCGCCCCGCAACCACGCGCCCGCGCCCACCGCTGCCCCGGTACCGCGCAGCCTGCGCTCCGCGCTGAAGAATCACCCAGACCACATCGAGCGGCTTCAGATGGCGCTGCATGGGGTGAGCGCGGCACCGACCACGCGCTTGCCGCGCATCGAGATGGCGGTGTGGGCCATTGAGGACAGGCTGTCGCGTTTCCTGGCCGAGGCCAGACAGGAGCTGGATTCGGCCCGCTGCAGCGGTAATACCGAGCGTTTCGCACGCGCGGAAGCAGACGAAGCATTGATGGCGTGTCTATGCCGGAAGAACACCTGGATGGGCGACGAAGTCTTCGCTGCATGGTTCCGCGGCATGTAGAGACGCGCCATGCGCGTCTGAGAGCGGCATGGAGCGCGGGATGTCCAATGGCCACGAATCGGCCACTTCACACATGCAAAGGCTCTGGTAGGGTCGGTCGACAGACGACCGCCGGTAACGGTGATCGGCACGGTAACGCATGACCGTCAACGTAGAAGCGCGTCTGCGTTCGATGGTCATGCGTTATAGCAGCGATGGTTGTTATCAGCGGTCGTCTTTCGACCGACCCTACCTGACCTCACGCAGTTCGGGTGCCGTGTAGATTCCGCTCCCCTCCAACCGGCGTCCGATTACCCCTTCAACCTGACCAGAAGATCCCGCAACGGGGTAAACCGGATCGCCATACCCGCGACCACCCCGATGGTATTGGCCACCGCATCCGCCGGATCCGCACTGCGGTTATCCGTCAACGCGCCCTGCGCAAACTCGACGCCAACCCCCATCAGCACCAACCCCACCGCAGCCCACCACAGCGCCGCGCGCGTGCGATAGATCTGCACCGCCGAGCCGGCGAGCAGGAAATACGCCAGAAAATGCTCCACCTTGTCGCTGTTCTTCGGCAGGTCCGGCAATGGTGGCGGTGGAATCAGGCAGACCACAATCACACTGATCACCGCCACCCACCACAGCCCCAACCAGAACCGCGGCCGCCGCAGCGGCTTCAACATCCCTGTCATGGTCACCTCACAGCCGCCAGGTCAGATCGCCCATCAGGAACGAGGCATCCATGCTCACATCACGCTGGAAGCCCATCACCTGGAAGCGCTCGCCCATCTCGGTGGGCAGGGTCAACTTTTTCACCTGATCACGCAGGCGCAGCTTGCCCACCTCATCGGTGCGCTCTTCCGCCAATGCCAGCAGCTGGTCCAGCCCATTGCCGAGCAGGAAACTGGACTGCGTGCAGTACCCGGCCAGCTCGAAGCCGGCACCGGTTCCGGCTTCGGCCAGCGCGGTGAAGTCCACCGATGCGGTGATGTCCTGCAGGCCCGGCCACTTGTAGACGTCGTTGTGCACGTGGTGGCGATAAAACGCGCGTACGGTGCCGTCATCGCGCTCAGCCTGGTAGTACTCGTGGCGGGGGTAGCCGTAATCGACAAACAGCATCGCGCCACGCTTCAGCCCACCCGCCACGGCCTGGATCCAATAGGGCAGCTGCGGCAGCAGCTCGGAACGGTAGCCATCGGCAAACGGCTTGCCCAGGTAACGCTCCACATGGCGCACGGCGGCGCTGAGCAACGCATCGGCCGGCTGTGCGCCGCGCATGAAGGCTCCGTCGGCGTCCAGTTCCACGGTTTCCTCGTGGACCATGCCGTCCTTGGCCAGGAAACGGGGCGTAGGCAGGGCATCAATCACCTCATTGGCGAACACCATGCCGTCCCAGTCATCGTCGAACGGCCGGTCCAGCCATTCCACCAGCGCGAACACCGGCGGAATGAGGGCCTTTTCCAGCCGCTCGCGCTGGCGTTCGCGCAGGTCGGCGCTGGGCTCCAGAATGGCGTAGCGCTCGGGCAGCGCATCCAGTTCCAGCAGGCGCTTGAGCATGATCTCGGCAAATGCACCGCTGCCGCCGCCCAGCTCCAGGAAGCGCGCCTGCGGCCCCAGCTGCTGCATCACCGGGGCCACGGCGTTGGCCAGGGTCGCGGTGAACAACGGGCCCATTTCCGGGGCAGTGGTGAAGTCGCCGGCCGGGCCGAACTTGCTGGCACCGGCGCTGTAGTACCCCCAGCCCGGCGCGTACAGGCTCAGTTCCATGAAGCGCGAAAACGGCATCACGCCGCCATTGGCAAGGATTTCAGCGCGCAGCGCGGCGCTGAGCTGGTCGCTGTGGGCCAGCGCGTCGGAGTCGGGTTGAGGCAGGGAAGAATGCATGGCGCGGTCGATTGCGGTGACAATGCACAGCATAGCCGAGCACGGAGACCCCCCGATGACCGACAGCGCACCCGTGGTGCTGATCACCGGCAGCGCACGCCGGATTGGCGCGGCCATTGCCCGCCAGTTCCACGCCTGTGGCTGGTCGGTAGTGATTCACGCACACACCAGCAGCGGTGAACTGCAGCAGTTGGCCTTCGACCTGGACATGCTCCGTCCTGGCAGCGTGCTGGCGCTGCAGGCCGACCTGCGCGACAGCGCCGCCCTGCCCGACCTGGTGGAACAAGCGGTGGGCCAGTTCGGGCGGTTGGACGCGCTGGTGAACAACGCCTCAAACTTCTACCCTACCCTGCTGGGTCAGATCACCGCCGAGCACTGGGACGACCTGTTCTCAGTGAACGCACGTGCCCCACTGCTGCTGGCCCAGGCCGCTGCGCCGCATCTTCGCCGCCAACAGGGCTGCATCGTCAACCTCACCGACCTGCACGGCACCGACCCGATGCGCGACCACGCGGTGTACAGCGCCGCCAAAGCGGCACTGGAGATGATCACCCGCTCACTGGCGCTGGAACTGGCCCCGAAGGTGCGGGTGAATGCCGTGGCCCCGGGCGCGATTCTGTGGCCGGAGCAGGGCAAGGACGACTTCGCCCGCCAGGCCCTGCTGGCACGCACGCCGCTGGGGCGGACCGGCACGGTCGAGGAGATTGCCGAGGCGGTGTACTGGCTGGCCAATGATGCGCCGTTTGTGACCGGGCATACGTTGCGGGTGGATGGGGGAAGGCAGCTGAGCTGATGCCTGCATCAGCTCGGCGGGTAGTGCCGGCCGCTGGCCGGCAACCAGGCAATCGCCTGATTCATGCAGCCATGAGGTTGCCGGCCAGCGGCCGGCACTACCCGAGATCCACGATCTCAAACACCTCATCGCGCTGCGCATGCGCCCGCCACAGCGCCGCCAGGGTCAACCCGCTGACCGGGTCGACGAACGCCGGCGCGATATCCGCCAGCGGCTTGATCACAAAGGCATGCTTCAGCTCCGGCCGCGGAATGCGCAGGTGCCCCGGGCCCTCTACGATCAAGTCGCCATAGAACACCACGTCAATGTCCAGGGTGCGGTCGGAGAAGCGCGGCCCACTGCGGTCACGCCCGTGGGCGTCTTCCAGCGCGTGAAGCCACGTATCCAAGGTATCCAGTGGCAGGTCGGTCTCAATGGCCACCGCGTTGTTCAGGAACGCGGGGCCGTCAAAGCCCACCGCCGCCGTACGGTAGGCCGGCGAGACCGTGATCGCGCCAAACCGCGCGCGCAGGGCCTCCACCGCGGCGTGAAGATGCTGTTGCGGCTGCAGGTTGCTGCCCAGGCTCAGAAGCACAGTGGTCATGGTGTTCAGCGTACGTGGGGCGAATCCACATGGTGCCGTCACGGCCACCGCATAGAATCGGGGTGCACATCATAGAGGGTTGTCATGACCTATTGCGTCGGCATCGAGGTGGACGAGGGCCTGGTCTTCGCCGCCGATACCCGGACCAACGCCTCCCTGGACGATGTCCGCGTGCACCGCAAGCTGCACGAGTTCGAGTTTCCAGGCCAGGCCGTGTTCGTGCTCATGGCGGCGGGCAACCTCGCCACCACCCAGCTGCTGGTGTCGCGATTGCGCCGCGACGTCCAGGAGCAGCGCCCGGAGAGCATGCTCGGGTACCGCTATCTGTTCGAGGTGGCCGAGTACGTGGGCCGGGTGCTGGTGGACAGCCAGGTGAAGAGCAACACCCCCGAGCATGGCCACGATGGGGTCAACACCCAGGCCACGCTGATTCTCGGCGGGCAGGTCGGCAACGAACGGCCCGGGCTGTACATGATCTATCCGCTGGGCAACGCCATTGCCGCCTCGCCGGAGACCCCGTTCCTGCAGATCGGCGAGTCCAAGTACGGCAAGCCGATCCTCGACCGCATCATCCGTCCGCACACGCGGCTGGACGATGCAGCGCGCACGGCAGTGGTGTCCCTGGATTCCACCGTGCGTTCAAACCTGTCAGTGGGCCTGCCGTTCGACCTGGTGCTGCTGCGCGCGGGCGACCTGCAGATCACCCAGCGCATGCGCCTGGCCGCTGACAGCCCGTTGTATGCCGACATCCACGGCAACTGGTCGCGGCGGCTGGAACAGGCGGTGGCGGCGTTGCCAAGGTTTCCGTGGGAGTCCGGGCATGTGCCTCGGTAGTGCCGGCCGCTGGCCGGCAACCACGCATTACCCCAACGCCTCCGCCACCGACCGGAACACCTGCTGCATTTCCAGCGGCTTGCGCAGCACATGTACCGGCACGCCAGCCGGGAAGCGGCTGCGCCGCACCGGCACGTCTTCACTCTCCAGCACCAGCACCGGGCCGTGATAACCGAGCGCAGCCATTTCCCGCAGCAGGGAACTGGCTGACAGCAGCTTGGAACCGGCGTCGGCGATCACCAGTGCCGGCATCGCTTCCTGCTGCATCCAGCGCAGCGCGGCAGCGCCGTCGCAGGCCAGCTGCAGGTGGTAGCCCTGGCTGGACAGCGCGTTGCCCAGCAGCGACAGACGGGTCGCTTCGCCATCCACCACCAGGATGGACTGGCCGCTGCCGGCGGCTACCGGTGCTTCCACCGCCGGTGCATCGGCCGCCGCGACGTACGCTGGCAACAGCAGATCGAAACGTGTGCCCTCACCGGGAGCACTGCGCACGGTGATGCGGCCCTGCGCGCCTTCGATGATGCGCTTGCAGGACATCAAGCCCAGGCCGGTGCCGTTCGGCTTGGTGGTGAAAAACGGATTGAACAGGTTGGACAACACCTCCGCGCTCATTCCGGTGCCTTCATCGGACACCGCCATGCGCAACCACGCCAGCCCCTGCGCATCCGACTCGGCCTGCGCGTGCAGGGTCAACCGCCCGCCTGTCGGCATGGCCTGGATGGCGTTCAACGCCAGGTTCAGCAGCACCTGCTGCAGCTCGGTGTAGTTGGCATGCACGGTGAGCTCGGGATCACCCACTGCCAGCTCCAGCTCCACTTCAGGCGGCAGGTTGCTGCGCAGCAGCAGGGCCACCGCCTCGAACAGCATGGCCACGCGGATCGGCTCGCTGGGTGTGCGTGAGCCCCGCACGAACGACAGCATGGATTCGGCCATTTCATGGCCGCGCCGGCCGCATTCGGCGATCACGTCGGCCAGGTGCCGCAGCTGCGGGTCGTCGGTGCGCGCCTTCAGCAGGTCCGGCATGATCAACAGCGGCTGCAGGATGTTGCGCAGGTCGTGGCTCAACCCGGCCGCGAGCAGCGACAGGCTTTCCAGCCGCTGGGCGCGCATGAGTTCGGCTTCCACCCGGGCCCGGTCCAGCGCGCCGCGCGCGTCGCGCACTGCCCGCGCCACTGCCGACGGCAGGCGCGCCGGCTGGTGCTTGATGATGTAGTCGTTGGCCCCTTCACGCAGGGCCGCCACCGCCGCCTCTTCGCCGAGCGTGCCGGAGACGAAAATGAACGGCATCTCCGGGTGGCCCTCACGCACGATACGCAGGGCATCCAGACCCGAGAAGCCTGGCAGGCTGAGGTCGGACAGGACGATGTCGGGGGTTTCCCGGCTCAGCGCCTGCCTCAGTTCTTCGGCACTTTCGGCGCGCTCGAAACTGGCATCCAGTCCAGCAGCCAGAATCCGCCCGCTGAGCAGTTCGGCGTCATCGGGGGAGTCTTCCACCAACAGAATGCGCAGGTGCCCAAGCGCCGAACCATCACGGGGCATGCGGTGCCCCTACCGGGCCGGACCGGGTCCACCCCTTCCCCTGACCATCACTGAGCAACAGCGCCATAGCCCCTCGTCAGAATGCCCGCATTCCCGGCCTCCACCACCCGGCGGAAACCAAGCCGTGAATATACTCCACACCAACGTGAATACGAATCCATTCAGGCCAAATTAATAAAAGAAAAAGGCGCGCCGAGGGGCGCGTCTTGGAAATCGAGCACAGGAAACCGGTGGGCAGTGCCCGTCGGGGCTCACCCAGACCCGACCGCGACCGCGTCGGTGTTGACCAGATCAAGATGTGAGAAGTGCCCCAAACTGCCCTTGGCGTTACGGTGCCTTGACCGCCGAATGGTCCACTGATTTGACGCCTTCGATCTTTGTGCGGATCAGTGCCACGATGTCGACCACAAGCCTTCGATACAACATCACCGAATTGGTCGCGCCGGTGATCCTCACCGCGCCGTTGACCGTTTGCGCGTCGAACTCGGCCGTTTCGGATCCTTTCGCCGACGCCCGAATGCCACGCAGCTCCGAGAGCACAGCCTCATTGATCGCCGCATCCGACCCGGGCATCAATCCTTCCTTGAAAACCGGAACGTAGTTCTCGCCAATCAGTGCATTGGGATCTTCAACTGAAACTGCAGACGCATCCACGCGTTTGATCTGCGGGTACGCCTTCTCAATATCTGCTGCCACATTCACCAGCGCCTTACGAAGCGCCTCGTTGCTGGTTGTTCCGGTGATGGTCACGTTTCCATCGCGTGTTGATATTCTGATTTTGACCACTTCCTTTTGACTGCTCGTTTTCGGCATGTGCTCAAGAATGTAATGCTCGACGAAAAGATCGATCTTACGGTCGACACCCGCCTGCTCCTTCTTTGACGGATCCAGCTCAATCCAGTCGTCAAGCACAATCAGGAATTCCACATCTTCTTCCCGCGCCATGTCGCGTACTCCTGGTTTCATGCGTGCGCCCCCGCACCGATATGCTGCGACTGCAAAGCGTTAAGTCGCCGTGACTGTGGTTCTGACTGGAGCGTCTGGTGCCGGCAGGTCAGCACCTGGCTATGCCGTAGCCAGGCAATTCTGCTCGCAAAACTCAGGGCGTGCCTGACGCCCGACAAGGGCGTGCCTGCTGGCGCGCCCTGGATGGCACTGCTGGAATCAAGGTGCCTTGACCGCCGAATGGTCCACCGGCTTGACTCCCGCAGTGTCCTTGCGAATGTGCTCTGCGATATCCACGGTCAGCCTTCGATACAGCATCGCCGAGGTGGTCGATCCTGTAATGCGAACGACCCCGTTCAGCGCTGTACTTTCAAGATCAACATATTCCGTTCCAAGGGCAGACACTTTAAGACCCCAAATTTTCTGCGACACCACGGCATTTATGGCTTCATCCGATTCTGAAGCGTGTGTTGAAGCACTGGCGCTCGATGAGGATGACGAAGATGCGGCTGAGGATGCGGCTGAAGAGCCATGTGGGTTTTCATCCTTAGAGTTTGATTGCTGCATGGCGACACTCCTGACGAAGTCCTGTGCGCCCCCGCACTTCGGATGATAGTTTCAGCATCTATTAGTGGTGCGTGACCGCCCCCGACAAACTCGGATTTGCGCCGCCATAAAAAAGGCGCGCCAAACGGCGCGCGCTCTCTTCTTCGTGGTCCCTCAAGAATCAGCGGCTGGCAGCAGCCGCCGACACCTTCAACTGGCTGGCATCAACGCGGGTTACGCCCTTGATGCCCTTGGCGGTGGTCACCGCCTTGTCATGCTCGGCCTTGGTGGCAACGTTGCCCTTCAGGCTGACCACCCCATTGACGGTTTCCACTTCGACCTTGGTGCCCGGCACGTTGCTGCTGGCCAGCAGGTCGGCCTTGACCTTGGTGGTGATCCAGCTATCGGTGACCGGCTCGTTGGAATCGTGTTTGTCGGCATGTGACATGCCGCTATGGTCCATGGCCTTGTCGCCGGTCTTCGGCGGGTCCTTGGCCATGACCGAGGCGCTGGCGAACACCATGCCCAGGGCGAGGGAAGCGGCAAGCAGATTGCGGGTTTTGTGACTCATTGCGGTTGTCTCCCGTGTTTGTGGTTCCACTATGGAAGGGCGCGCGTGGACACAGCGTCGGTTTGAAATAACGTCGCCGTGAATCGTGGGAATCGATTCAGAATTATTCATGTTCCGCCCGGCTTCCATTGCGATTACGCTTATCGTGGTTTCCTTGGGCATTTTCGGATGAATACGGCAGCGCAGGTGGGTTTGATCGGTTACGGGCTGGCTGGAAGCGTTTTCCACGCGCCTTTGCTGCAGCACACCCCGGGGCTTGCCCTACACAGCATTGTCAGTTCGCAGCGCGACACCCTGATGCGGCGGTTTACCGACGTAAATATTCATGCGGATGTCGAGCCCCTGCTGGCCGACCCGGCGGTGGACGCGGTGGTGATTGCCACACCCAACGCGCAGCACGCGCCGCTGGCCATCGCCGCGCTGCGCGCGGGCAAACATGTGTTGGTGGACAAGCCGTTCGCGCTGGACGTAACGGAAGCGGAAGCGATCATTGCGGCGGCGCGGGAAGCGGACCGCGTAGTCACCGTGTTTCAGAACCGCCGGTTCGATGCGGATTTTCTCACCCTGCAACGCTTGATGGCCGAAGGCACATTGGGTGAGATTGCAGAGTGCCATTCGCACTTTGATCGTTTTCGTCCGCAGGTGCGTGAGCGCTGGCGCGAAAGCGATGTTCCCGGTGCCGGGTTGTGGATGGACCTGGGGCCGCATCTGCTGGACCAGATGCTGGTGCTGTTTGGTTGGCCGCAGGCGATCACCGCGGACATCGCGGCGCAGCGTGAGGGTGCGCGCAGCAATGATTACTTCCATGCGGTACTGCATTATCCGCGCCTGCGCGCCATCGTGCATGCGGGGTCGCTGGTGAGTGCGTCGGCACCGCGCTTTGCGGTGCATGGGACGAATGGCAGCTACCTCAAGGACGGGCTGGATGTGCAGGAGGAGCAGCTGCGCACGGGGGTTGCGCCGGGTGCGCCGGGGTATGGGGTGGACCCGGTGCATGGAGTCGTAGTGCGGCTGGATGCCGACGGGCGCGCGCGCCGGAGTACGGTGGATAGTGAGGTGGGGGATTATCGGCGGCTGTATGCGGCGTTTGCGGCGGCGATTCGGGGTGAGGAAGAAGCAACGGTGAGTGCGACGCAGGCGCTGCAGGTGATGCGGTTGTTGGAGGCGGGGGTTTGCAGTTCTGCGGAAGGGCGGCGGGTGGTCTTGTAGCCAACACGCATTGCGTGTCGCCGCGTGGATCACGGTCATGCGCTACCGGATGTTGGGTGTCTGAGGGCCGTCGTCTGTCGACCGACGCTACCACAGCAAGAGGGGGGCAGAATTCCCCCCGTCGTGGATGAGATCGCGGATGGCCCAACAGCAGCCGGGCAAGCCCGGCGCTACGGGGGTCAGTCGGTTTTCATCTGGTGGCCGCCGAACTGGTTGCGCAGGGCGGATAGCATGCGGTCGCTGTAGGAATTGCCTTCGCGCGAACGCAGACGCTCGAGCAGCGATAGTGTGATCACCGGGGCGGAGACATCCAGGTCGATGGCCTCGGCGACGGTCCAGCGGCCTTCGCCGGAGTCGGGGACGTAAGGCGCAATGCCGTCCAGCTGCGGGTTCTTGTCCAGCGCTTCCACGCTCAGGTCCAGCAGCCAGGAACGCACCACGCTGCCGTGCTGCCAGGTGCGGGCGACTTCGGCGAGGTCCAGGTTGAATTCAGACTTGCGCTGCATCAACGCGAAGCCTTCGGCATACGCCTGCATCATGCCGTACTCGATGCCGTTGTGAATCATCTTGCAGTAGTGCCCTGCCCCGCTCGGCCCGACGTGCGCCCAGCCACGATCTGCTGCGGGTGCGAGGGTGCGGAAGATGTCGCCGATGCGTTCCACTGCCTTCTGGTCGCCGCCGATCATCAGGCTGTAGCCCTCCTGCAGGCCCCACACGCCGCCGCTGGTGCCACAGTCCAGGTAGGTCACGTCGTCCTGCAGCAGCTGCGCGGAACGGCGCACGCTGTCCTTGTAGTACGAATTGCCACCGTCAATTACCACATCGCCTTCGGACAGATGCGGAGCGAGCGCGGCCAAGGTCTGATCAACCACCTCGCCGGCCGGCACCATCAGCCAGACCACACGGGGCACCGGCAGCTTTTCCATCGCATCGGCCAGCGAGGCGCTGACCTCGAAGCCGCGTGCGGCGGCGGCGTTACGCGCGGCCTCGCCCGGGTCCACGCCGATCACGCGGTGGCCGCCGCGGTGCAGGCGCTCGGCCATGTTGGCGCCCATGCGCCCCAGTCCAATCATTGCAATGTCCATCAATCACCTTTGCTCGGGTTGCGAATGCGATGCCGACGCTGCCGCGCACTGGCGCAGGCGGGCGTCGATCCAACGGTGGTACAGCGTGGTATGCAGATTGTGCAGCCCCAGCTCGAAGGCGAATGGCGTCCGCGGGTTGCGGTCAAGCAGGCGCACCACGTGGTAGCCCACAGGACGTATACCGCGTGGATGCACATAAATCAGGAACCCCTGATAGAACGGATCGTCCAGCAAGGCGTCCAGTTCAGCAAGCACCGGTTGCTGGGCAGCCGGCAACGCCTTGCGCAGTGCCGGGTCGCGCTCGAACAGCAGGCGCTCGAAGCGGCGGGCACTGTGGCCCGGCAGCTGCGCGGCCAGTTCCCAGATGCGGCGGTTGAGGCGGTCATAGTGGGCAAAGCCGCCGTGCTGCCGCAGTGCCCGGGCGGCGAGGTCACTGACATCGACGATCACGAAGTTCTCGGCCTGGTTATTGATGTCGTCCAGGTAGGTCCTGTCGAACACATGCTCGATGAAACCCGGCGCGCCGACGAACGCCTGGCGGCCGCGTTGGGACGTGCGCACCGCCTTGCCGTCGGCCAGGAAGCGGCCGGCATGCCGGCCGAGCAGGATGCTGTCGGTGTCGTGCAGGGTCAGGAAGGTGCCGATGGACAGTTCAGAGGGGCTGAACTCCGCATCGAATGCCGCATCGCCATACAGTTCGCGCTGGGTGGCCAACTGGGCGACCTGTCGCCCTACCCCGCACTCGCTGCGCACACGGCCGGTGTAGAAGGCATCCAGCGCAGCGCTGTTGCCTCCCAGCGGCTGGTAGCCGCGCCCGAACGTGCGGAAGCCCTGCCAGCCCTGCGCACGGCTGCCGCCGATGCCGAAGCCGATCCAGCCCAGCTGCAGCGCAGAGAAGCGATAGCCGGCATTGTGCTGCAGCCGCGTGGTGGCGCGCCGGGTGGCCCGGCCGAGGGTGAACGCATAGGCACAGACCGTAGCGGGATCTTCGATCAGGGACTGCAGATAGTCGCGACGTTGCGATGCATTCCACTGCTGCGGCAACTGCACGCGCAGGTCGCCGGCAGCGCGCGCCTCGGCCAGGTCAGCGCGCTCGCAGACTGCGCCACCGTGCACGTCAGGTGTCAATGCGGAAGTGGTCCCGATTTTCCAGCCAAGCTCACGCAGCAATGCTTCGGTGCAGTCCGCAGCGGAGGCAACAGGCACCGTCATGCCCAACGCCAGGGTAGCGAACAAGCGACGCAGGCGCTGCACGGCGATGCGCGCCCGCTCAGGCGTGCGGCGTGGGGACGTCGGTGGAAGGGGTGGCCTCCGGCACCGGCTCTGGCGGGGTCGGTACCGCTGTGGGAGCCGGGGGAGCCGGCGGCGTGGCCGGAATGGGGTCCGCGGGTGCCTCGGCCGGTGTCGGCGGCGGCGGCATGCCGGCGGCAGCCGTCGGCAGATACTGCTGCAGGCGCGCGAAGAAGCGGCGATAGAAATCCGCATCCTGCACGGTACTGCTGGCCACCTTCACCAGCGAGTCGTCATTGCTGCCGAACGGCAGCGACACCGAACCCAGGGCACCGACGCCGACACTGGCCGACGTGGGACTTTTCTTCAAGGCATATCGGTCCTGCACCGCGCTGATGAACACCAGCGCCTCGTCACCGCGCGGCGCGCAGGAAATGCGCAGCACCAGCTGCTCGTGCTCGTCATCGCGCGGCTGGAAGTTCTTGTTGGCTTCCACCGCGTCGGCACCGTAACGGGCAATCGCGTAGCCCTGGCTGAGCAGGGTGCGCCGCGCCGCTTCGCAGGCCGTGGCCGGCGAACCGGGCACGGTGCGCGAATAGGTATCGCCGGAGTCGAACGATTCGCGCAGCAGGGTGCTGTCAGCGGCGCGTCCGCCGCAGGCGCTGAGTGACACGGCCAGCAGGCCGGCCGGAAGTGCGTGGGACAGCCGCATGGGCGCTCCTGCAAGAACGGGATCGTGCCAGCTTAGTCACGCAGGCGTATGCGCGGGGTCTAAATAGCGAAGGGCCGGCGCGTGGCCGGCCCTTCGTTGTCGGTTGGTTCACCCCGGGCGTTCAGTCAGCCCAACGACCTGCGGCGGTGGACTGCGGCAGCACCTGTGCGGACAGCGGGCGGTCCTCGGCCAGCAGGTTCACCGCATCGGCCAGGATCGAGGCCGATTCACGCAGCAGCGGGTCCGGACGCTTTTCAGCGGCCTTTTCACGGGCGGCGTCCTTCACGATATCGCGCTCGTTGCCAGTCAGCCCGTCGTCATTGCTGTCGTCGGCCAGCGGATCCAGGTCCAGGCCCAGTTCCTTGCGGGTCGCCTGACGGTCCTTGCGCTGCTGTTCCTGGCGCTCGCGTTCGGCACGACGCTCGCCTTCATTGAGCGAGATGTACTTCTTGGCCGCTTCGGTGCGGAAGTGCTCCACGTCCTCGTTCCACCACTGGAACTCCTTGTCGGCGGCGATACGCGCGGCATGGCGGGTTTCCAGCTTGGGCAGCAGCGGGCCGAAATTGCCGTACTGGGTGTGCGGCACGGCGGCGATGCGGGTCCACGGCAGGGCATTGTCGTAGGTGCTTTCGCCGTACTCGGTGGCGTCCACGCTGGCCGGGAAGGCCAGGTCGGGCACCACGCCCTTGTGCTGGGTGCTGCTGCCGCTGACACGGAAGAACTGGGCAATGGTCAGCTTGACCTGGCCGAAGCGCTGGGTTTCGCCGCTGGGCCAACGATCCAGGTCGACGATGTTCTGCACGGTGCCCTTGCCAAAGGTGGTTTCACCAATGACCAGGCCACGGCCGTAGTCCTGGATGGCACCGGCGAAGATTTCCGAAGCCGAGGCCGAACCACGGTTGATCAGCACCGCCAGCGGGCCGTCCCAGGCGACCGCTTGGCTGCGGTCGTTGTTGACGGTGACGCGGCCGCCGGATTCGCGCACCTGCACCACCGGGCCCTGTTCGATGAACAGGCCGGTGAGTTCAATGGCTTCGTCCAGGGAACCGCCGCCGTTGTTGCGCAGGTCCAGCACCACGCCGTCGAGCTTGTCATTCTTGAAGCCGGCCAGCAGCTTGGCAACGTCGCGGGTGGCCGAGGCGTAGTCGGTGGCGTTGCGGCGGCGGCCTTCGAAGTCCTGGTAGAAGGTGGGCAGCTTGATCACGCCGACCTTGCGCTCCGGCTCACCGTCCTTGCCGGGAATGGTCAGGGTTTCACCCTTGGCGGCCTGTTCGGCCAGGCGCACTTTCTGCCGGGTCAGTACCAGTGAGTGATGCTTGCCGTCGACGCCCTCTTCGGCCGGAATGAACTCCAGGCGGACCTGGGTGTCCTTCTTGCCCCGGATCTTGGCAACCACATCGTCAATTCGCCAGCCGATCACGTCTTCGACCGGACCGGACTTGCCCTGGCCCACGCCGACGATGCGGTCACCGGGCTTGAGCGTGCCATTCACTGCCGCCGGACCGCCGGCGATGATCTCGCGGATCACCACCATGTCGTCCTGGCGCTGCAGCTGCGCGCCGATGCCTTCCAACGACAGCGACATTGCCTGGTTGAAGTTCTCGGCGGTGCGCGGGGTGAAGTAATCGGTATGCGGATCCACCGCGCTGGTGTAGGCGTTGAGGAAGAACTGGAAGACGTCTTCGCCCTTCAGTTCATTGACTGACTTTTCCAGCGTGGCGTAACGCTTGTCCAGCGTCTTGCGGATGTCGGCCGGCTGCTTGCCGGCCAGCTTCAGCCGCAGCCAGTCGTTCTTGACCGACTTGCGCCACAGGTCGTCCAGTTCGGCGGTGCTGGCCGCCCACGGCACGTCCTTGCGGTCGTAGTCGAAGCGCTCATCGCTGCTGAAGTCGAAATCCTGCTTGAGCAGCTTGCGCGCATAGCCGACGCGCTCGCCCACGCGCTGCTTGTACACCGCGAACACCTGGAACGCCGGTTCCAGCTCACCACCGCGGATGGCGTTGGCGATGTTGGCCTCGAACGGGGCGAACCTGGTGATGTCGGCCTGAGTGAAGAACTGCTTGCTGCCGTCCAGCGACTCCAGGTAACGCTTGAACACATCCTTGGAGGTGGCCGCATCCAGCGCGCGTGGCCGGTAGGCGTAGCGACTGTCCGAAAGCAGGCCATACACCAGCTTGGAGGTGGTGGCCTGGTCGGCAGTGGCGGCCGAAGGCAGCGCCGGCGAATCGGCATAGGCGGCCAGGGCCAGCGGCGCGGTCAGCGCCAATGCCATCAGGAATGCGGGAACTTTAAGTTTCATCAACTTGCTCATGGCACCTTGCCAAGGGGGAGACTGCGTGCAGATCAGACAACACGACAGTGCCGAAAGTTGCGACGGATTTCCAGCCTAAACCGAGCTCCGTATCGATTTGTGAACGGCAGAAGCGACGACTGACACACCGTCTGGGCCGGCCAACGGCCGGCGCTACCAGAATATGCCTGGTGGAGAGCCCCCTGAGTCAGGGGGCGGCCGCGAAGCGGCGGGGGTCTGGAGATACGGTGAGGGCGGGGCCCGCGGTCTGCGCAGCAGACCGTGGGAAGCGAAGCGCGAATGCGCTTACGCTATCCCCGCGCCCTTTGCCTGAACGTCGGCGTGGTACGAAGAGCGGACCATGGGGCCAGAGGCCACGTGGCTGAAGCCCAGCTCATAGCCGTACTCCTCCAGGGCCTTGTATTCCTCGGGGGTCCAGTAGCGCAGCACCGGGTGGTGGTGGGCGGTCGGCTGCAGGTACTGGCCGATGGTGATCATGTCCACGTCGTGGGCGCGCAGGTCACGCATCGTGGCGCGCACCTGGTCCATGTCCTCGCCCAGGCCCAGCATGATGCCGGACTTGGTGGCGATGGCCGGGTGCTGGGCCTTGAAGTTCTTCAGCAGGGTCAGCGACCACTGGTAGTCCGCGCCCGGGCGCACATTGCGGTACAGGTCCGGCACGGTCTCGATGTTGTGGTTGAACACGTCCGGCGGGTTGGTCGCCAGGATGTCCAGCGCGCGCTCCATGCGGCCCTTGCCACGGAAGTCAGGAGTGAGCACTTCGATACGGGTGTTCGGCGACCTGGCGCGGATCGCGCCGATGCAGTCGGCAAAGTGCTGGGCACCGCCGTCGCGCAGGTCATCGCGGTCCACGCTGGTGACCACCACATACTTCAGGCCCATGTCGGCCACGGTCTGGGCCAGGCTGGCCGGCTCGCCGGCGTCCGGCGGCTTGGGCCGGCCGTGGGCAACGTCGCAGAACGAGCAGCGACGGGTGCAGACCTCGCCGAGGATCATGAAGGTGGCGGTGCCGTGGCTGAAGCACTCGTGGATGTTCGGGCAGCTGGCTTCCTCGCACACCGTGACCAGGCGGTTTTCGCGCAGCTTGGCCTTCAGGGTCTGCACGGCATTGCCCGAGGGAATGCGCACGCGGATCCAGGAGGGCTTGCGCAGCACCGGGGCGTCGGCGAACTGCACCGGCGAGCGGCCGATCTTGTCACCGCCCAGCTGTTTCACGCCCGCCTGCAGCGGGGCGGCGGACGGCGTGTCACCCTGCACAACCTGCAGGGGAATGATGCGAGCGGTGGTTTCAGTCATGGCCTTGGTCGGCGGCGGTCAGGCCGCGTCAGTCAGATCGGGCAGTTCAGAGGTGGGCTTGAGGTCCAGGCCGAACTGGCGGGCCAGATGGCCCAGCAGCACCGGCTTGACGGCCGCCATCCCGGACGGTCCGCCCAAGTCTACCACCGAGGTCACCTGCAGCCCTTGGTAGCCACAGGGGTTGATGCGGCGGAACGGCTCCAGGTCCATGGCCACGTTGAACGCCAGCCCGTGGAAGGTGCACCCACGACGGACGCGAATGCCCAGTGCGGCGACCTTGGCTCCGGCCACATACACACCGGGGGCACCGTCCTGCCGTTCAGCGCCGATGTTCCATTCGTCGAGGGTGTCGATGATGGCCTGCTCGATCCGGCAGACGTAATCGCGCACGCCAATGCCCAGCCGGCGCAGCTGCAGCAGCGGGTAGATCACGATCTGGCCCGGGCCGTGATAGGTGACCTGGCCGCCGCGGTCGACGTGCAGCACCGGAATGTCACCCGGGGCCAGCACGTGCTCATCCTTGCCGGCCTGGCCCAGGGTGAACACCGGGTCGTGCTCGACCACCCACAGCTCGTCGGCGCTGTCATCTTTGCGCGCATCGGTGAAACGCTGCATTGCGTGCCAGACCGGCGCGTAGGGCTGGCGGCCCAGGTCACGCACCAAGGCCGGGCGGGCGGCGCGCTGCCCGGGGGCAGCGGCCTCCAGCGGGCAGTCGCTTACAGCGTCCACTTCACTTCCGGATGGTCGCGCAGGGCCTCGTGGGCGACGTCGTACTGTTCGCGGCTGTCGGCCTTGAAGACCAGCCGTACGGACACGTATTTGCCGTTGGACGAAGTCTTCCAGCTGATGCGCTCTTTCAGCACATCGACGCCGGCGGCCTGGAGCAGGCGGGGAAGTTCATGCTCCAGCCCGATGTTGGCCGCGCCCATGGCGCTGAGCTCGAACTGACCGGGGAACTGGAAGCCGTGTTCAGGGTTGTCGGACTTGATTTCCATGGCGGGATTATGGGGACGAAAACGACGAAACCCAAGCGTGGCGGGATCATGCGCACAGCGTCGCCCAACCGCACATGAAAATCCGGCTTCACGAACAGCACAGTCCAGTGCATGCGCAGCGTTGAGGCCACCTCACGTCTTCACTACGCTGTCTGCGCATAAAAAGTAGCCAATTCGGTCAGCGGAACCCTCATGCGTTTGAAGCCTTTTGCGTTGCCGGCCGCGCTTGCCGGTGTGCTTGCCGTGGCCGCGCCTGTCGCGCAGGCGGCCGGACAATGTGGTCCTGACGCCATGCGCGAGCACCCACCCCAGGTCAACTTCCGCGTCGACAACGACCTGTTCGGGGGGGCCGACCAGGACCAGGGCTATACCAACGGTGCCCAGATCACCCTGGTTTCCCCGAACCTGGTGGATTACACCGATGATCCCTGCCTACCGCGCCTGGCGCGCTGGGTAAACCGGCATCTGGAGCGGCTGGCACCAGGCGAGTTCGAGCAGCAGAACATGATCTTCAGCTTCGGCCAGGGCATCTACACGCCGAAGGACTTCACCCGCAAAGACGTGATCGAGGACGACCGCCCCTATGCCGGCGTGCTGGTCGGCAGCTTCGGCTACAACGCCCGCCGCGGCGACCGCCTGCAGACGACCCAGCTCACCTTGGGCGTGGTCGGGCCGTGGGCGCTGGGCGAAGAGGTCCAGGACGCGGTGCATGACGCATTGGGCGATGAGAAATTCCAGGGCTGGGACAACCAGCTGCACAACGAGCCAGTAATCATGCTGACCCATGAGCGCATGCGCCGCTGGCCGGCCGACGCCAGCGAAAACCTGGGCGGCTGGGGCTGGGATGCCATCAGCCACTACGGCGGCGCAGTCGGCAACCTGGCCACCCACCTCAACGGCGGCGGCGAAGTGCGCTTTGGCTGGAAGCTGCCGGACGACTTCGGCAGCACCCCGCTGCGCCCGGCCGGTGAGAACACCGCGCCGACCCGGGGCGGCAAGCCCAACGGTTGGTCGTTCCACCTGTTTGCCACCACCGATGCGGCCTGGGTGATCAGGGACATCACCCTGGACGGCAATACCTTCCGCAACAGCCACAGCGTGGACAAGCGTCCGTTCGTGGCGCAGGCGGGCTACGGCCTGGCGATAATGTACAACCGCTGGAAGTTCGCCCTCGCCCGCTACCACAGCACCCGCGAGTTTGACGGGCAGGAGCAGTCGCCGATCTATGGCAGCTTCACCATCAGCCGCTCACTTTGAACGACCGACGTTTGGGTGCCGACCGTTGGTCGGCACACCGGAAAGAAAAAGACCGGCCTTGGCCGGTCTTTTTTTGCTTTATTCCGATTCCCACCACATCAGGAAGCTGTGCCACAGGCGCTTGAAGAAGCCGGCTTCTTCCACCGCGGCCACCGCGACCAGCGGGGCTTCTGCCACCACCTTGCCGTCCAGAGTCACCTTCAGCGTGCCGATAGGCTGGCCCGCGGTGAACGGCGCTTCCAGGGTCTTGGGCACGTCGATGCTCGGCTTGAGGTCGTTGTAGCGACCGCGCGGCACGCTCACCAGCAGCGGCTGGGCCACGCCCAGCTGCACGTTGTCGGCCTGGCCCTTCCATACCTTGTGCTCGGCCACGGCCTTGCCGGGCTCATACATGCGGTGGGTTTCGAAGAAGCGGAAGCCCCAGTTGAGCAGAGCCAGGCTGTCATCGGCACGCTGCTTCTCCGAAGCACCGCCCAGCACGACGGCGATCAGGCGCTGGTCACCGCGCTGTGCCGAACTCATCAGGCAGTAACCGGCTTCCGAGGTGTGGCCGGTCTTGATGCCGTCGACGCTGGCGTCGCGCCACAGCAGCAGATTGCGATTCGGCTGGGTGATGTTGCCCACGGTGAATTCCTTCACCTTGTTGTAGGCATAGGTTTCCGGGTAATCGCGCACCATGGCGCGGCCCAGCAGCGCCAGGTCGTAGGCGGTGGTCAGGTGGCCCGGCGCGCTGAGTCCGTGCGCGTTGACGAAGTGCGAGTTCTTCATGCCGATCTTGGCGGCATAGCTGTTCATCAGCGAGGCAAAGGCTTCTTCGCTGCCGGCCACATGTTCGGCCAGCGCAATGGCGGCATCGTTGCCGGACTGGATCGCCATGCCCTTTTCCATGTCTTCCAGGCGCGCGGCCTGGTTGACCGGGAAGCCGCTGTAGCTGCCATCGGTGCCGGCACCCCCCTCGCGCCAGGCGCGTTCGCTCATCATCACCTGGTCATCCGGACGCACCTTGCCGTTCTTCACTTCGGCGGCGATCACGTACGAAGTCATCACCTTGGTGATGCTGGCAGGGGCGAGCTGTGCGTGGATGTTCTCACCCGCCAGCACCTGACCGGTGGCGTAGTCCATCAGGATCCAGGCCTTGGAGACGCTGGGCACCGGGGCCGGCGGCGTGGCGACGGTGGCCGGTGCGGTGGCCGCCGGCGCGGGAGCTGGGACGGGCTGCGGGGTCTGGGCGGAAACCATGCCCACGAACAGCGTCGTGGCCAGGGCGGCGGCGGCAAAGCGGAATTTCATCGGACAACAAGCTCCAGGGGCGCCAAGGGGGATGACAAAGGGGTGATACGGGGCGGGCCATTGTAGGGCCCATGCGCCCCCGGCACGCGGTCAGGCGTGCCGGGGCCGTGCATTCATTCTTTTACGATCTGCGGAGAGCCAAATCCCAGACCCACGATGCGGCCGGCAAGTTCCGTCGCGCTGGCGTGGTCGGCGGCGGGAACACGCAGCCGCCACAGGGTACGACCGCCGCTGACGATGTCGCTGATGCTGGCCCCGACAATCCCCGCGGTGGACAGCTGACCCAGCGCGCGGGTGGCGTTGTCGCGGCTGGCGAAGCTGGCCACCTGCAGCAGCACGGTGCCCACCTGCTGGGAAAGTGAGGGGCTGGCAGCCGGAACAGACGCGGATACCGCCACCGGTGCCGGGCGGGCCGGCGCGGCCGGTGGCAGCTCGCTGACGCTGACGGGGCCGGCATCCAGAGTGGCGGCCTGGGTGGCCGCAGGCGGGCGGTTGCCGGTGGCCGGCGATGCCCCCGGTAACGCGCCCACCAGCCGATCCATGTCGCTGGGGCGGGCCGGTGCGGGCGCTGCGGCAGCGGCAGCGGCGGCCTGCGCCGCGCGTTGCTCGCGGCGCGAAGGCTTGGCCGCCAGCAGGTTTTCATCCCCCGGCTGCAATGCACGCACTTCCACGTTGCCGGTGCCGCGTTGGGTGATGCCCAGGCGCACGGCGGCGGCGTAACTGAGGTCGATCACCCGGCCGTCGTGGAACGGGCCACGGTCATTCACCCGCACCACCACCGATTCGCCATTGTCCAGGTTGGTCACCCGGGCGAAGCTGGGCAGCGGCAGGGTCTTGTGCGCGGCGGTGAAGGCGTACATGTCGTACACCTCGCGATTGGAGGTCAGCCGGCCGTGGAACTTGGACCCGTAATACGAGGCGGTGCCCTTCTCGGCATAGCCGCTGGTCTTGTCCATTACCTGGTACTGCTTGCCGAGCACCACGTAGGGCGACTTGTTGCCCACCGCCGAGCGCGGCAGGTCGACCACGTCCGGCTCGGGAATGCAGGCCACATCAGGCACATAGGTGGGGGTGCTGTCGTTGACGCCGGGCTTGTACAGACCGCCGGCGCGGTAGTTGCCGCGGGTGCTGGGATCTTCCGTGGCGGCCTGGTAGGGAGAGCCCTCCGGGCAGTGGCCGGGGCGGCTGCTCTTGCTTTTACCCTGCACCAGTGCGCCGGTGCCCTTGCCACTGCCACCGACGCTGGCCGGCTTCTTCGGTGCGCTGCTGCAGGCGGCCAATGCCAGCACCAGCACACCCACCATCAGTCCCCTGCACTGCGCGAAGGTATTCATGCCGGTGGCAGCTCCTGACCGGCGATGGCCTGTGACAGCTGATACACCGCCATCGCGTACATTTTGGAAAGGTTGTAGCGGGTAATCGCGTAGTAGTTCTGGAAGCCCAGCCAGTACTGCTTGCCGGTGCTCGCTTCCAGCGTGACCGGGGTGGCGGTCAAGCCGGCCGGCACCGGGCCCAGCGGCTGGTAGCCGCGCTGGGCCAGGTCGGACAGCGTCCAGCTCGGTGTCCAGTCAGTCGGGTCGAACGATTCGCGGCCTGCAGCCAGGGTGGCCTGCACCGCGACCGGCCCGCCACGCACCCAGCCACCCTTTTTTACGAAGTAGTTGGCAATGGACGAGAACACATCGTCGTAGCTGTTGAACAGATCGCGGCGGCCGTCGCCGTTACCGTCCACGGCGAAGTCCTGGTAGCTGGACGGCATGAACTGGCCCATGCCCATCGCGCCGGCATAGCTGCCCTTGATTGCGGTGATGTCCAGCTGCTCATCACGGGTGAGTGCGAACAGGCGCGCCAGTTCATCGCGGAAGTAAAGTTCGCGGCGCACCTCGCGCTCCAGCTTGGCCGGGTCGCCGCTGCGCGGATAGTTGAAGGCCAGTGTGTACAGCGCATCGAGCACGCGGTAGCTGCCGGTGTTGGCCCCGTAGCTGGTTTCCACACCGATGATGGCCACGATCACTTCTGCCGGCACGCCCGTGCGTTCCTGCACGCGCATCAGCTCATCGCGGTGCTGGGCGAGGAATTTCTTCCCGCCGTCGATGCGGGCCTGGCTGATGAACATCGGCCGATATTCATTCCACGGCTTGACGCGCTCGGCCGGCCGCGACATCGCATTGATGATCGGCTGGCGCACCTGCGCCTGGGCCAGGGTGGCCTCGATCTGTGCCGCGGGGATGTGATAGCGGGCGGCGGTATCGCGCACGAAGTTGGCGCGAGCCACCTCGAACGGCACCGGGGTCAGATCCACCGGCGGTGCGGTCGCCGCAGCGGCCTCTGGCGCGGCCTCAGCCGGCCCCTTATGCCCCACCCCCGGCTTATTGGGAGCACCCGACGCCTGCGGCGGCGGTGGCGGAGAAGACGGCTGGGTCGCGCAGGCAACCAAACCGAGCGTAAGCATGCAGGCCAGAGTGCGTCGAATCATCGCCGCAGGTTAGCAGGTCAAAGATGAAATAAAACCCCTAACACCATGAATCGCAACGAATTGCGTAGACAACCGCCAATTCATGAACCCAGTGTGTAGGAATGCATCCGATCAATACCCCGCCAGCCAGGCAATGTTTCGTGTAGATCATTTCCGCGTCAGCCGGGCAAGCCCGGCTCTACGATTTCGCCAACCCCTATCCCGTCTGGTGGAGAGCCCCCCTTTGTTAAGGGGGGCGCGCCAAAGGCGCGGGGGATAGGTGGAATGCGTGGACCTTATCGGCCCACGGCCGATAAGGTGCGCCGGTTACGTCCCCATCCCCAACGGACGTAACCGGCGTACCGACCCGGTTGATACCGGCGCGACGTGCAACTCCCCAGCGCACGCCTCACCCCCTGTATCGGTTGAGTCAACTGCTATCCCGTTCGGCTCCCCTTCGCGCTTCGCTTGGCTCGATGCGCGGCTGCTGAACGGGCCGCCATTGTGCGTGCCATTTGCGACATGTCCATTGATCCGGATCAACCGAATTCATTTTTGTGCACTGCATCGCACTTTATCGCCACTTTGTTGACGCGACATGCACCAAAAGCGCCGGTTTGGAGGCGTCCAAACGGGGGCGAATGTTAATTTTGCGCAAATCACACTAAATCACAGACCCGGAAAGGCAGTGATTTGACGCGAGGCTGTGTAACTGTCGGAAAGCCGCCAGCGCTGGGCTTCCGCTCAGCTGTAGCCGCCGTGGACCGGCTGGTGCGCGCGTGCGGCCATGACCAGACCGAAGCCGGCCAGCAGCGAAACCGCCGAGGTGCCGCCGTAGCTGATCAAGGGCATGGGCACGCCCACCACCGGCAACAGGCCGGAGATCATGCCGCCGTTGACCAGCACATAGACGAAGAAGGCCAGGCCGGAGGCACCGGCGAGCAGCCGGGAGTAGGAATCGCGCGACTGCGAGGCGATCCACAGGCAGCGCCCGATCACCACCAGGTACAGGGTCAACACCACGGCCACCCCGATCCAGCCAAATTCCTCGCTGAGCACGGAGAACGCAAAGTCGGTGGTCTGTTCGGGAATGAAGTTGAGGTGCGACTGCGAGCCCTGCCCCCATCCTTTGCCGTCGAGACCGCCCGAGCCGATCGCGATCTTGCTCTGGATGATGTTCCAGCCGGCCCCGAGCGCGTCGCTCTCCGGGTCAAGGAACATCATGATGCGATCCTTCTGATAGGGCCGCAGCAGCCAGATCCAGGCCACCGGTGCCGCCGCGGCCACGCCGCCGACAGCCACGCCCACCCACCACCACGGCAGGCCGGCCAGCAGCAGCACGAAGGCACCGCTGGCGGCGATCAGCACGCCGGTACCGAAGTCCGGCTGCAGCATCACCAGGCCGGTGGGCACGCCAATGATCACCGCGCTGACCAGCACAGTGTTGAAGCGCGGCGGCAGCGGCATGCGGTGCAGGTACCAGGCCACCATCATCGGCAGGCTGACCTTGAGCAGCTCGGCCGGCTGCAGGTAGAAGAGCTTCAGGTCCAGCCACTGCCTCCCATACTTGCCGGTGCCGAGCACGAACACGGCCAGCAGCGGAATCATCGAAATGGCATAGATCAGCGGCGTGGCCGAGCGGATGCGCAGGATCGATATCCGCGAGATCGCCCACATCGCGCCAAGGCCCACTGCGAAGCGTGCGCCCTGGGCGAACACCAGACCGTCACCGCCCGCGCTCTTCAACACCGCCAGGCCGATCAGCATCAGGCAGCCCAAGGCCAGGCACAGTACCCAGTCCAGGGTGCTGACGAAGCGCGCGACCATGTCGGTCGCCCAGCGCAGGAATACTTTCATCGGCTGCGCTCCGGTGCGGGGACAGTCGGTGCTGGGGCCCCAGCGGCCGGCGAAGGCGCGCCAGGCTCCGGCGCTGGCGGTGCCGCCGGCAATTGCGTGCCTACCATCACCGGCAGGGTTTCCAGCGCAAGCGCAGCCACGTCGCCGGCCTCACGCGCCGCGCTGTCGCCGCCGTCAAAGGCGGTCAGACCGATGGCGGTGGTGCCGCGTTCACTGTCCAGCGGCTCCATGCCGTCAGGCATCTTGCCGAGCAGCCAGGCGTCGAACAGCTTGCGCGCGATCGGTGCCGCCGCCGAGCCTCCATAGCCACCGCCTTCAACGGCGATGGCTACGGCGATCACCGGGTTCTCGGCCGGTGCAAAGCCGACGAACAGTGACCGGTGGCGCAGGTGCATGGGCAGGCTCTTCGGATTCACCGCGGCGGTGCCGCGCCGGCTGATGACCTGCGCGGTGCCGGTTTTGCCGGCAATGGTATACGGCGCGCCTGCGGCCGCGCGGGCACCACTGCCGCCGGGGCGCATGGTGCCCATCATGCCTTCGCGCACTGCCTGCAGATTGCCCTCGCTGGGGCTGATCGGCTTGCTCTTGCCGGCCGCCATGGGCACCCAGTCGGCATCGAAGCCTTCGCGCGACTGCATCACCAGATGCGGCGTGCGCAGTTGGCCGTCGGCAATGCCGCCGACCCCGTGCACCAGCTGCAACGGGGTGACCTTCCAGTCGCCCTGGCCAATGCTCACGTTGACCGTATCACCCGGGTACCAGCGTTCCTTGCGCGACTTGGCCTTGTTCTGCGGCGACGGCAGGATGCCGCCGATCTCGCCGGTCAAATCAATGCCGGTCGGCTCGCCGAAACCGTAGTAGCCCATGTAGTGATCGAACTTCTCGATGCCCATGTCCAGGGCAAGCTTGTAGTAATACGTGTTGACCGACTGGGTGATCGACTTGCGCAGGTCGGTCCAGCCATGTCCGCCACGGTTGGCATCACCCCAGCCACGCGAGGTGCCGGGCAGGTAGAACATGCCGGTGGAGAGGACCTTGTCTTCCGGCTTGCGCACGCCACTGTCCAGGCCGGCCAGACCGATCAACGGCTTGATCGTCGAACCGGGGGCCACGCCGCCCAGCACCAGCCGGTTGAACTGCGGCCGCGAGGGGTTTTCGTTCAGGGCCTTGAAGTCGGCATGCGAGATGCCGTTGACGAACAGATTGGGGTCGTACGAGGGAAGACTGACCATGGCCAGGATCTCGCCGGTGCGCGGATCCATCGCCACCGCCGAGCCTTCGAATTCGCCAAAGGCGGCGACCATGGCGCGCTGCAGGTCGGCGTCGATGGACAGACGCAGGTCGCTGCCGGACTGCGCGGCCACGCGCCCGATGGTGCGGATGGCGCGACCCTGCACATTGGTTTCGACCTGCTCGTAGCCGACCTTGCCGCGCAGCTGCTGCTCGTAATAGCGCTCCAGCCCGGACTTGCCGATGTGGGTCAGCGCGGCATTGCCTTCGCCCAGCATCTCCAGATCTTTGTCGTCGACCCGGCCGACGTAGCCGATGATGTGGGTGAAAAGATCGCCATACGGGTAGCGCCGGGTGAGGTAAGGCTCCAGCTCGACACCGGGGTAACGCCAGCGGTCGACCGCGAAGCGGGCCATCTCTTCGTCGCTGACGCGCAGCTTCAGGGTGACTGGCAGGAAGCTGCGGCGCGCCTTGCGCGACTTGTTGAAAGTCTCGATCTCTTCCGGGCTGATATCCAGGATGCTTGCCAGCCCGGCCAAGGTGGCGTCCATGTCCTTGACCTTGTCCGGGGTAATGTCGAGCCGGAACGCGGGCACGTTCTCGGCCAGCAGCCTGCCGTTGCGGTCATAGATCATGCCGCGCCCGGGCACTACCGGGCGGGGTTTGATGCGGTTGGCTTCCGAGCGCGTGGCGTAGACGTCATGGTCGAGCACCTGCAGCTTGAAGTACCAGCCCCCCAGGCCAAGCAGGCAGACCAGCACGCCCAGAAACCCCAGCGCGGCGCGACGCCGGAACTGCTCAGCTTCGGCGTGCGGGTTCTTGGCCGGACGGCGCATGTACATGTCAGCGCCCGCGACGTCCGAAGCGGACGGCATCGAGCAGCACAAACGCCAGCGGCCACAGCGCCATGCCCAGCAGCGGTGCCCACCAGTACGACCACGGCAGGGTCGGCTCGCCCACGGCGATGTGCACCACGGCGCTGACGATGCGGTCGTTGAACAGCAGGCCGCCAATGGCCAGCATCTGCTGCGACATCGGGAAGAAGCGGATGCGCGCGCGGAACCGCTGCAGGATGAAGGTCAGCATCACCAGCCGCAGTGCCTGTTCGCCCAGGACCCCGCCGTACAGCAGGTCGGCAATGACGCCGCAGCTGAAAGCCACGCCCAGGCCGACGCGTTCGGGGGCTTCTATCACCCAGTAGGCCAGCACCAGGGCCAGCCAGTACGGTCGCAGCGGCTGCAGCAGCTCGGGCAGCGGCAGCAGGCCCAGCAGCAGGGCCAGGATGATGCTGACCGGCAGGACCCAGCCCTTATCGCGCAGGCGGCTCATCGGGTGGGTTCCTGCGGTTGCCGGCCAGCGGCCGGCACTACCGGTGATGCGGCTGGGGTGGAGCCCCCTTGATGTTCAAAGGGGCGCGCCGAAGGGGGGGGGTTAAGGTGGGATGCCCCCCCGGCAGCCGGATTCGTCGCAGACGAATCTGGCTGAAGCGGTTCGCGTGCCGCAGGCACGCGAATCGCTGCGCCGGGCCTGAGAAGCAGCACGTCGCGGCCGCGGTCGAGCTTGGCCGCCGGTTCCAGCGAACCGACCAGGAAGGCGTGGGTGTCATCCGGGCGCAGCGCGGTGATCTTGCCGACTGGGAAGCCGGCCGGGAAGCGGCCGCCGAGGCCCGAGGTGACGATTTCATCGCCCACTTCGACCCCGGCACTGAGCGGAATGTCACGCAGCTCCAGGCTGTCGCCGCGCCCGTACACGATCAGGCGCACGCCATTGCGGGCCACCGTCACCGGCACGGCGTGGTCTGGGTCGGTGAGCAGCAGCACAGTGGCGGTGCTGCCGGTGGTGGCGATCACCTGCCCCATCAGCCCGCCCGCGTCGATCACCGCCTGGCCCATGTGCACACCGTCGCGGCCACCGGCTGCCAGCACCAGGCGCTGCTTCACCGGATCCAGGTCAATGTCCAGGATCGGAGCCAACTGCACGTCCAGGCCGCTGCGCTCAGCCACGTTGAGCAGTTCGCGCAGCTGGGCATTGTCCAGTGCGGCGGTCTGCAGGCGGGTCAGGCGGGCATTGGCAATCAGCAGCTGGTTGCGCAGCTCGCGGTTCTCGGCGACCAGCTGGCCATGGCTGGCGGCGTTGTCCTTGACCTGGGTGCCGAGACGGCCGGGCAGGCCCGCCAGCGCCCACACCGGCTGGACCAGCACGTTGGCCTGCGCGCGCGCGCGCGCCAGCCAGCCGGCCTGGTCGTCCAGCACGATCAAGATGATGGCCAGGGCCAGGTAGGCCAGCAACCGCAGGGGGCTGCTGGCGTCTCCCTGGCGGGAGGCTACGGGAGGTCCGGCATAAGGCGGCACAGTGGGAACCGCTTATTCCGGCGCAAAGAACTCATTGCCGTGCATATCCACCAGCTCCAGCGCGCGGCCACCGCCACGTGCCACGCAGGTGAGCGGGTCGTCGGCCACCTGCACGTGCAGGCCGGTTTCCTCGGAGATCAGACGGTCCAGGTCACGCAGCAGCGCGCCGCCACCGGTGAGCACGATGCCGCGCTCGGCGACGTCGGCGCACAGCTCCGGCGGGGTCTGTTCCAGCGCCAGCTTGACGGCGCTGACGATGCCCGACAGCGGCTCGTGCAGGGCTTCCAGCACCTCGTTGGAGTTGATCTTGATCATCTTCGGCACGCCCTCGGCGAGGTTGCGGCCGGAGATTTCCATCTCGATGACCTCGGCCTGCGGGTAGGCGCAGCCCAGCTCGACCTTGATGCGCTCGGCAGTGGCTTCACCAATCAGCATGCCGTGGTTGCGGCGCACGTAGTTGGTGATCGACTCGTCGAAGCGGTCGCCACCAATGCGCACCGAGGCCGAATAGACGATGCCGTTCAGCGAGATCACCGCCACTTCGGTGGTGCCGCCGCCGATGTCGATGACCATCGAACCACGTGCTTCGGTCACCGGCATGCCGGCACCGATGGCAGCGGCCATGGGTTCTTCGATCAGGAACACGTCGCGGGCACCGGCCTCTTCAGCCGATTCCTTGATGGCGCGGCGTTCGACCTGGGTCGAGCCGGCCGGCACGCAGACCAGCACGCGCGGGCTCGGGCGCAGCACGCGCGACTTGTGCACCTTCTTGATGAAGTGCTTGAGCATGGCCTCGGTGTAGGTGAAATCGGCGATGACGCCGTCCTTCATCGGGCGGATGGTGGTGATGTGGCCCGGCGTACGGCCCAGCATCTGCTTGGCCTCGGCACCCACCGCGGCAACCGAGCGGGTGCCGCCGATGGCGCGGTCCTGGCGCACGGCCACGACCGACGGCTCGTTCAGCACGATCCCCTGCCCGCGCACGTAGATGAGGGTGTTGGCCGTGCCCAGGTCGATGGACAGGTCATTGGAGAACATGCCACGCAGTTTCTTGAACATCTGAGGAAGGAGTCCTGAGGGGTGTCGTGCCCGCCGCGGGATGGCGAAAAAATGGGCAGAAATCGAGGTGCACAAGCCTAGCAATCCGCCTGTGTGCGAGCAAGGAGAAATCTGGCGGAAAGCTTGTCTTCACAGCCATTCAGCCATTCCAGGTCACCCGGGGTTCTGGCCCTGAGGCCATTCACCCGTTAACCTTTGCGCCATTGGGTGCCGGACGGCGCCGTTTTGATGCCCGGCTGCCGGGCCCCCAGACCCCTTTCGCATAGGCTTATTCGATGTCCGCTTTGATCTGTGGTTCTCTTGCCTTCGACACCATCATGGTGTTCCCGGACCAGTTCAAGAATCACATCCTGCCGGACAAGGTGCACATTCTGAACGTGTCGTTCCTGGTGCCGCGCATGCGCCGCGAGTTTGGCGGCTGTGCCGGCAACATCGCCTACAACCTGCACCTGCTGGGCGGTTCGCCAATTCCGATGGGCACGGTGGGTTCGGACTTCGGCCCCTACCGCGAGTACTTCCAGGGCCTGGGCATCGACCTCAGCCGGGTCAAGGTGATCGACGAGCTGTTCACCCCGCAGGCGTTCATCACCACCGACCACGACAACAACCAGATCACCGCGTTCCACCCGGGCGCGATGATGCGCTCGTACGAGAACCACGTGAAAGACGTGCCGGGCGTGACCCTGGGCCTGGTCGGCCCGGACGGCCGCGAAGGCATGATCCAGAACGCCGAGGAGTTCTCCGCAGGCGGCGTGCCGTTCATCTTCGACCCGGGCCAGGCCATGCCGCTGTTCAATGGCCCCGAGCTGCGCACCTTCATCGAGCAGGCTGACTACGTGGTGGTCAACGACTACGAGTCGAACCTGCTGCAGGAGCGCACCGGCTGGGACGAAAAGGAAATCGTGAGCCGGGTCAAGGCGTACATCACCACCCGTGGCCCGAAGGGCGCGGTGATCCACACCCCGGAAAAGACCTACGACATCCCGCCGGCGCACGAACGCCGCGTGGTCGACCCGACCGGCTGCGGCGACGCGTTCCGCGCTGGCCTGATTTATGGCATCGAGAAGGGCTACGACTGGCTGACCATCGGCCGCATGGGCAACCTGATGGGCGCGCTGAAGGTGGAACACCCGGGCACGCAGAACCAGCGCTTCACCTTCGAAGAATTCAATGAGCAATTCAAGCAGCAGTTCGGTTACGCGCTTAACGCGTAACCGAAGCTGCTGCTTCAATTGCTCGCCCACGATTCGCGTAGCGAATCGTGGGCCCCGAAGCATTCCACCTATCCCCGCGCCTGTCGGCGCGCCCCCTTAACAAAAGGGGGCTGTTCCTCCAGATGGATTGCGCGTCCCTGCGCTCAATTCCACCAGTTGGGCATGCGGCTGGCGTCCACGCCGCCGGTTTCAAACACGGCCGTGCGGGTGCCTCCGGCCTTGACCGGGAACTCGATGCTGATCGATTTGCCCTTGCGGGCCAGCTTCCACAGCGCCTTCTGGTCGGTGATGAACATGGCGATGGCCTCGTCGGTCTTGGGCCGCCAGGCGGCCATGCTGACCGGTTTGCCGTCGTCGACGGTGACCTTGACCGTGCACTGCGGGCAGCGGAAATCGCCGGCCTGCAGCACCAGGTACGCGTGGCGCTTCCATTCGGGGTGGTCGCGGAACACCAGCTGCACCGGCTTGGGACCACTGCCGTCCACGTCCACGCGCTCTTTGCTGTAGATCGAGGCCGAGATCTGGCTGCCCTTGGTGCCCACGGGCACCGTGTTGTACTGCCACAAGCCCTGCATGCGACGCAGGTCGCGGGCGGCCTCGGCCTTGGCTTTGACCTCGGCGAAGCCCGGTTCAATGCGCGCGGCGACATCGGTGTCCTTGTAGATGTCCAGCAGCGCGCCGCCGTGGATGCGGGCCTTTTCCCAATCCTGCGCAGCGACCGCCATGTCGTACTGCTTGGCCACGCCTTCTGCTTTTTCCTCTTTGGCTGCCTTGGCGGCCGCAGCGGCGGCCTCCTGGGCCTGGCGCTCCTTTTCGGGGTCGGTGCAGGCCGCAAGCGCCAGCGTGCAGGCAGCAATGAGGATCAGTCGTTTCATGGGCAGGTCCGGTATCAAGGCGTCGGTCGAGTTTACCGAAACGAAAAACGGCGGGGTTTCCCCCGCCGTCTTCCTTTACGCACTACCGATGTGGTTACGGTGCCGGCGCAGGAGCCGGCGTGGCCTTGTCCAGCATGTCCTGCACCGAGGCGGTGGTGATCGGGTGGTAACCCGGCTTGGCTTTCTCGAATGCAGCCTTGGCAAATGCCAGGCCTTCCGGGGTCTTCACCAGCTCGGCGTAGATCGGCAGGATCAGCTTGCGACGACCCACGCGCTCGATGAACGCACCGGCGGCCTCGTTGGCTTCGGCATAACCGCTGCGGATGGCCAGCGGATACCAGCGCATCGCGATCTCGCCGTTGGCGGTGCCGGTGAAATGGTAGGCCCGGTCCAGCGCAGCCAGCTGTTCCACCGGCAGGGTCTTGCCCATGCCGTCAATGAAATGAACCCATTCCTGGGTGCCCCACTCACTGGTGATCTGCGGGTTGGGCAGCTTCTTGCTGCCTTCCCAGCTGATGCGGGCGGTGTCGACGATGCTGAAGTTGCGCGAGCGGGCCTTGGTGGCGAAGGCCGGAATACCCGGCTCGTCCAGCCACGCCTTCAACTCGGCTTCGGTGACCGCACCGGGCTTCTTCGAAAGCAGGTTCTTCTTCAGGTATTCGACGAACTGATCGGTGTTGGCGCTCTGGAAGGCGTGGTCATCGAACCAGCTGCGCAGGAACGGATCGAACACTTCGCGGCCGAAGCGCTGTTCCAGGAACTGCAGGAACCACGAGCCCTTGACGTAGGCGACGTTGCTCAGCGCCTCGTCCGGGTCACGCTCGGTCAGCGGCGGCAGGGCCAGGGCCTGGTCGGCCGGGCTCATGTCCTTGACCTCGGCCAGCAGGTCGTTCTGGTCGATCTCGCGCTCCATCTCGGCCATTTCCTGGCCGTACAGCGCCTCGGTGATGCGGCCCTGCACGTAGGTGGTGAAGCCTTCGTTGAGCCAGATGTCCTTCCAGCTGGAGTTGGTCACCAGGTTGCCCGACCAGCTGTGCGCCAGTTCGTGGGCCACCAGCGAGACCAGCGACTTGTCGCCGACGATCACGGTCGGGGTGGCGAAGGTCAGGCGCGGGTTTTCCATGCCCCCGAACGGGAACGACGGCGGCAGCACCAGCATGTCGTAGCGACCCCAGCGGTATTCGCCGTACAGCTTTTCAGCGGCACCGATCATCTTCTCGGTATCTTCGAATTCCTTGGCGGCCTTGCCGACCATGGTCGGTTCGGCCCATACGCCGGAGCGGCCGGAGATTGGCTCGAACACCAGGTCGCCCGCGGCGATGGCCAGCAGGTAGGACGGGATCGGCTGCGGCATCTTGAAGGTGTAGTCACCGTCACGTGCGGCCTTGGGATCGTTGTCGGCGCTCATCAGCACCATCACGTCCGGACGCGAGGTCACGTGCGCGCTGTAGGTGAAGCGCACGCTGGGGGTGTCCTGCAGCGGCACCCAGGAGCGGGCGTGGATGGCCTGCGACTGGCTGAACATGAAGGGCAGCTGCTTGCCTTCGGTCATCGACGGCTCCAACCACTGCAGGCCCGAGGCGGTCGGCGCGGTGTGGTAGGTAACCACGACCTTGGCGGGCTGCTCCGGGGTTTCGATGGTGAGCTTGCTGCCGAACACCTTGTCGGCGGCGGCCAGCGCGAACTGCAGCGGTGCGGTCGCGCCGTCGGCGCTTACCGCTTCGACCTTCTCAATGGTCAGCTCGCGGGTGTCCAGCACCAGTTGCCTGGCGGCCTTGTCCTTCCAGTCCAGCGTGTAGGTAGCGGTGCCACCGATCTGCTTGTTGTCGAAGTCCAGCTTCAGATCCAGCGCCAGGTCCTTGATGACGACCTTGTCCGGCTGGGCGTACGAGCTTTCGTCATGGTTGCGGTTTTCAGCTTTCACGGCGTTGGCAGCGGCAGGTTGGGCGGCGGGTTGGGCGGTAGGCGCGGCCGGCTCTTTCGAGCAGCCGGCGGCCAGGGCAACAGCCAGGGGAATCAACAGGAACGGGGATCGCATGAATCGGGACCGGTCAGGGTTAAACCGCCAGTTTACCCCTGTCCGGACCCGCTGGCGGAGCAGCGCGATGCCGCGGCCCCATTCAGTCTCCCTCGCACAGCAGCCGCGCGCCGCCGGCGTACTTGGCCCGGTACATGGCGGCATCGGCGCGACGGTAAAGCTCGCGCAGGTCTGCGCCGGAGCGGTAGCTGGCCCCGCCCGCGCTGGCATGCAGGGCCGGATCGTCAGGGTCGGCCGGGGCAGCCAGTACGGCCAGCCAGCGGCGCAGGCGCGCGCACGCTTCACCGTGCTCGGCATGCACGGCGAGCAGGAACTCGTCGCCGCCCCAGCGGCCGATCCAGTCGCTGGACTGCAACCAGCGGCGCGCGCTTTCCACTACCTGGATCAGCGCCTGGTCGCCGGCCAGATGGCCATGCGCGTCGTTGATCGGCTTCAGGTTGTCCAGGTCAACCACGAACAGGGTGAACGGGGTGCCCTGGGACTGGGCCAGCGTGGCCGAGCGATCCAGCGCCTGTTCGCAGCCACGTCGGTTCAGGGCCTGGGTCAGCGGGTCCTGAAGGACGCTGCGGCGCAGGTCGCGGAGACCGGCGTCCACCCCATGAAGGCTGCGGTTGATGCTGCGCAGCAGCCGGCCGATCTCATCGTGGCCCAGGTCCGGCAGGTGGGGCAGACGCTGTTCGGCGTAATAGGCCTCCAGCGCTTCGGCCGCCTGTCGCAGCGGGGCCATCAGCCGATAAAGCGCAACCATGGCCATGACCGTGCCGATCAGGGTGGCAGCCAGCACCACCGCGACGACGGTCCACAGGGTTTCCTGCTGGTAGTGGCCGCTCAGCGCCATCCACACCAGCAGCACCAGCAGCGGCACGTGCACCCCGACGAACACCACAGTCATCAGCCGGGCGCTGAAGGACCGGGGAAACACGCGGGCCAGGCCGCGATATAAACGCATGGCAGGCCCTCTTCAACAGCCTGCCTGCAGTGTGGACGAGGTTCCCCGGCGGGAACCTGACCGATGTCTCAAACCTTGTATCCGGAGTGGATCGACACAATGCCGCCGGTCAGGTTCTTGTAATGGCAGCGGGCAAAACCGGCCTCGCCCATCATGGTTTTGAGCTGCTCCTGCGGCGGGTGCTTGCGGATGCTCTCGGCAAGGTACTGGTAGCTGTCGGCGTCGCGCGCGAACAGCTGGCCCAGTTTGGGCAGGATCTTGAACGAGTGGAAGTCGTAGATCGGCTTGAACCAGTCGGCGGTGACTTCCGAGAACTCCAGCACCCGGGCCTGGCCGCCCACCTTCAGCACACGGTACATCTCGCGCAGGCCAGCGTCCTTGTCGGTGACGTTGCGCAGTCCGAAGGCAATGGTGACCAGATCGAAGCTGTTGTCCGGGAACGGCAGCGCCTCTGCGTTGCACTGCACGTACTGCAGGCCCGAGACCAGACCGCGGTTGGTCAGGCGGTCGCGCCCCACCGACAGCATGCCGGCGTTGATGTCGCCCAGCACCACCTCGCCCTCGTCGCCCACCCGCTCCTTGATCAGCGCGGCGATGTCGCCGGTGCCGCCGGCCAGGTCAAGCACGCGGTCGCCCGGCTTCACGTGCGCGGTGGCCACGTAGTAGCGCTTCCACGCCCGGTGAATGCCCAGGCTCATCAGGTCGTTCATCAGGTCGTAGCTGCGCGCAACCGAGGTGAACACTTCACCCACCAGCTTCTGCTTGTCCTTGGCGGCGACGTCGCGGAAGCCGAAATGGGTGGTGCCAGTCTTGTAGGGGGATTCGCTCATGGCCCGATTATCGCACTGCCGGGGCGTTCGCGGCACCCGGGGCAGCCAAGCCGGGCGGTGCCGCCTATCATGGCAGCCACTTTGGACAGGAACCGCCATGATCACCACGCCCGACTACGCCGCCCTGCTGCAGACCGCCATCGCCGAAGCCCGCCAGGGCCTGGCAGAAGGGGGCATTCCGATCGGCGCAGCGCTGTACCACAACGACGGTCGTCTGCTCGGCTGTGGCCACAACCGCCGCGTCCAGGAAGGCGATCCATCGGTGCACGGCGAAACCGACGCCTTCCGCAAGGCCGGTCGCCAGCGTGGCTACCGCGACACCATCATGGTCACCACGCTGGCTCCGTGCTGGTACTG
This sequence comes from Stenotrophomonas maltophilia, assembly GCA_050983615.1. GTDB lineage: Bacteria > Pseudomonadota > Gammaproteobacteria > Xanthomonadales > Xanthomonadaceae > Stenotrophomonas > Stenotrophomonas maltophilia_AZ. Next base: position 3,710,632 of record CP158958.1, read on the forward strand.
CAGTGGGCTGGTGCGCCAGTTCAACATCGGCACCGTGGTGGTCGGCGAATCGGTCACGTTCCGCGGCGGCATCGACTGGCTGCGTGAGAACGGCGTGCAGGTGATCGACCTGCAGAACCAGGAATGCATCGACCTGCTGGGCGGATTCATTTCCGCGCATCCGGCAGTATGGGACGAGGATATCGGCGAGTAATCTGCGCGGTTGGCTGCGCGCCGGCGTCTCCGGCGCGCAGATTGCGACGTTCTGTCGCAGCGCCCTGGCACGTAGTCATGAACACTTCAGAAACGCCGACGGCGTTGAAAGCGCTGATAGCGCTCGACTTCTGATCTTCTGCATGTCAGCAGGCGTGCCACCGCGCACGCCTCCGCCACGCACGGATAACAACTCTGCCTGTGCATGCTCTTACGGTGGGTGCGTGACGTATGTTGCCGTGTAGACGGCGTCAACAGCATGTCGCTACGCGCGCTGCACATCGCCGTTACGTCGCATGCACTGTGCGTTACGCATGCTTGGCAAGCGCCCCTCTCCCTCTTCAGAATCGACGCGACCATGCCCTCAGTATCGTTTTCCGTTCCTGCCGTAATCAATGTGGATGCCGAAGTGAACTACTGGCGGGAACGTCACGCCGCCGGCCTCATGGGCAGCGGGTCGTTTGGTCATTACGTGCCGTGGATCAAATTCGCCTGTGACTCGCTGATCACACACCCACGTGCCAGCGACGAAGAACGCGATGCCGCCTTCCAGACCGAGTACGCCTTGAAGATCATGCCGCGCCTGACCGAAGACGAGGCGCGCGCCTTTGTCGACCAGTGCTGGGAGCATGTCTACCTGAGCAGCCATGCTGACCACGCCACGCGTCCCCGATTGGTTGCCGCCAGCGCCTGAGCGCCGCTGCACGGGTTGTACACATTGCACCGCTGAAGATGCCAGCCATCCTGGCCATGGCTGCGTGCGATGAATCTGCGTGAGCTGTTCAACACGGTGGCGAAGAAGGCCGCCCGCGCAACCGGACGGCCGTGGACGTTTCTTGCCGCGGTCGCCATCGTGGTCGTCTGGGGCCTGACCGGCCCTGTATTCCAGTTCAACGACACCTGGCAGCTGGTGATCAACACCGGCACCACGATCATCACGTTCCTGATGGTGTTTCTGATCCAGCACACGCAGAACGCGGACGCGGCCGCCGTGCAGATCAAGCTGGACGAGCTGATCCGCGCGGTGGGTGAGGCCAACAATGAGTTGCTGGATCTGGAAGAACTGGATGAGGACCGGCTGGAGGAGATCCGCCGCGAGTATGAGCAGATGGCGCAAGCTGCGCGCGCCGCGCTGGATAGCCGTAGAGCCACGTCCTGCGGGGCTGGGCAACCTCCGAAGACATAGAGCCACGCCCTGCGTGGCTGGGCTGTGCCGGACCCAGGCCGCCACGACCTAGCCGCATGTCCAGCTTTTGGGGGTCACCTCAAGGGCGTGGCTCTACGGCGTTTGCTTCTCAGCGCGCGGCTACGCCCCGCTCATGCCAGCCGCCGCCCAATACCTTGTACAGCGACACCTGGTTGGATTGCTGTGCCAGCTGGGTGCTGACCAGCGACTGGCGCGCGCTGTAGGCGGTGCGACGCGCATCCAGCAGGGTCAGGAAGCTGTCCAGGCCAGCGTCATAGCGCGCCTGCGACAGCGTCTGCGCCTGCTCGGCGGCCGCTACCAACGCCCGCTGGGCGTCCAGCTGCGCATCCAGACTGTCATTGAGTGCCAGCGCATCGGCGGCCTCGCGGAAGCCGGACTGGATTGCCTTTTCATACTGCGCCAAGGCGATGTCGCGGTTGGCATGGGCCACGCCCAATCCTGCGCGAAGCTTGCCGCCCTGGAAAATCGGGATGCTGATCTGCGGCATGAAGCTCCACACCCGGGTACCGCTGTCGAACAACCCCGACAGCTCATCCGACGCCGAACCGATGCTCCCGGTCAGGCGGATGGACGGGAAAAACGCTGCGCGCGCTGCGCCGATGTTGGCATTGGCCGCCAGCAGCAGGTGCTCGGCCGACATCACGTCGGGGCGGCGCAGCAGCACTTCGCCGGGCACACCCGCCGGAATGGCACGTACGGCGGCCACATCGAGCACCGCGACGTCAGGCAAGGCGCTGTCATCGACCGGCCCACCGGCCAGCAGGGCCAGGGCGTTGCGATCCTGTGCCACCTGGCCCTGGTAACGGGCTACATCGGTACGCGCGGTCTCCACCAGCGTACGGGTCTGGTTGAGTTCCAGTGCGGACGCGCCGCCCAATTGGTGGCGCGCTTCGGTCAGACGCAGCGAATCATGATGCGCGGCCAGGGTGTCCTGGGCGATGCGCAGCTGCTCACGGTCTGCGCCCAGGGTCAGCCAGGCATTGGCCACCTCGGCCACCAGTGACAGCTGCGCACTGCGACGGTTTGCGGCTTCAGCGAAGTACTGCTGCAGGGCTGCCTCGCTCAGGTTGCGTACGCGGCCGAACAGGTCAAGCTCGAACTCGGCAACGCCCAGATTGGCGCTGAACTGCTCGGCCACCGGCGCGTCGCCGCCGGTGCGGGTCATCTGACCCTGCACGGCAATGGCCGGCACCCGGTCAGCGCGCTGGATGCGGTACTGCGCGCGGGCCTTTTCAACATTGAGCACGGCCACGCGCAGGTCGCGATTGTTGTCCAGCGCCTGGTCGATGACGGTCTGCAGGCGGGCATCTACGAAGTAGTCGCGCCAGCCGATGGCATCCACCTCAACCGCCGGTGCAGTGGATGCGGTGGCCGGCCACTGCGACGGAATCGCCGGCGCAACCTCGGTGCTGCGCGGCTCCAGCATGCTGCAGCCGGAAAGCGCGAGCGCAGCAAGGAGTGACATTGAAAGAGCTGAACACTTCATTGAACTTTCCATCCCGAAAGGGGCATGAGTCCCGTCTGGAGAAGAGCCCCCTTCATGTTGAAGGGGGCGCGCCGAAGGCGGGGGGATTGGGTGGTATGCGCGGGCAGCGGCTTCAACCGGCGCGCAGGCGCCGGTTGAACAGTCGCTGCACCACAACGAAGAACAAGGGAATGAAGAACACGCCGAGCAGCGTGCCTACCACCATGCCCCCCAGCACACCGGTACCAATCGCACGCTGTGCCCCGGAACCGGCACCGGAGGCGATCGCCAGCGGCAGCACGCCCAGCCCGAACGCCAGCGAGGTCATGATGATCGGGCGCAGGCGATCACGCACGGCATGCATGGTGGCTTCGATCAGACCCGCCCCCTTCTCCAGGTTTTCCTTGGCGAACTCCACGATCAGGATCGCGTTCTTGCTGGTCAGACCCACCGTGGTCAGCATCGCCACCTGGAAGTAGATGTCGCGCTCCATGCCGCGGAAGGTGTTGGCCAGCACAGCGCCCAGAATGCCCAGGGGGGCCACCAGCAGCACCGAAGTCGGCACGCTCCAGCTTTCATACAGGGCTGCCAGACACAGGAACACGATCAGCAGCGACAAGGTGTACAGCAGCGGGGTCTGCGAGCCGGCCTGGCGCTCCTGGTATGACAGCGCGGTCCATTCGATTTCGAAGCCCGGCGGCAGGTCCCCGGCGATCCGCTCGATCTCGTTCATCGCGTCGCCCGAGGCCACGCCCGGCGCCGGCTCGCCCTGGATCTCCATCGCCGACACGCCGTTGTAGCGTTCCAGCCGCGGTGAACCGTAATCCCAGCGCTTGGATGCAAAGGCGCTGAACGGCACCATCTCGCCGGCACCGTTCTTCACCGACCAGACATTGAAGTCGTCCGGGTTCATGCGGAAATCGGCATCCGACTGCACGTACACACGCTTGACCCGGCCACGGTCGATGAAGTCATCGATGTAGCTGCTGCCCCAGGCGGTGGCGAGGGTGTTGTTGATCGAGCTGATCGACAGCCCCAGTGCATTGGCCTTTTCCACGTCCACGTCGATGCGCAGCTGCGGCGTATCCTCCTGCCCGTTCGGACGCACGTTGGCCAGCAGCTTGCTCTGGCTGGCGGCCCCGAGCAGCTGGTTGCGCGCGGCCAACAACGCCTCATGACCCTGCCCGCTGTTGTCCTTCAGGAAGAACGTGTACCCCGAACCGATACCCAGCTCCGGCATCGCCGGTGGCGGGAAGGCAAAGATGAAAGCGTCCTTGATCTGGCCCAGCGCGCCCATCGCACGGCCGGTGATCGGCACCACGCCCTGGTCGGCGTCGCGTTCGCTCCAGTCCTTGAGCTTGATGAAGGCCATGCCGGCGTTCTGGCCCATACCAGCAAAGCTGAAGCCCTGCACCGCGAAAATCGACTCGACGGCTTCGGTTTCATTCTTCAGGAAGTGATCTTCCAGCTTGCTCATTGCCTCCAGCGTGCGCTCCTGGGTCGCGCCGACCGGGGTCTGCACCAGCGCCATCAGGATGCCCTGGTCTTCATTGGGCAGGAACGAGCTGGGCAGGCGTGCGAACAGCACGCCCATCACCACCGCCAACGCAGCGAACACGGCCATGAAGCGGCCCGGGCGGGAAATGATGCCCTTCACGCCACGCTGGTAGGTTTCGCTGGAACGGTCGAAGCCGCGATTGAAGCCGTTGAAGAAGCGGCCCGACCAGCCCTTGTGTGCGGTGTGATGCTCGCCCTTCTTCAGGGGCTTGAGCATGGTGGCGCACAGCGCCGGGGTCAGCACGATGGCAACCAGCACCGACAGCGCCATGGCCGACACAATGGTGGCCGAGAACTGCCGGTAGATGACGCCGGTGGACCCGGTCATGAACGCCATCGGCACGAACACGGCGGACAGCACCAGGCCGATACCGACCAGCGCGCCGGTGATCTGGCTCATGGACTTGCGGGTGGCCTCAAGCGGCGACAACCCCTCTTCGGACATGATGCGCTCGACGTTCTCCACCACCACGATGGCATCGTCCACCAGCAGGCCGATCGCCAGCACCATGGCGAACATCGTCAGCATGTTGATCGAGAAGCCCAGTGCGGCCAGCACCCCGAAGGTGCCCAGCAACACCACCGGCACGGCGATGGTCGGAATCAGGGTGGCGCGGAAGTTCTGCAGGAACAGGTACATGACCACGAACACCAGCACGATCGCCTCGATCAGGGTCTTGATCACGCCCTTGATCGACACCTGTACGAACGGGGTGGTGTCATACGGCACCACGGTTTCCAGTCCGGCCGGGAAGTTTGCCTTCATGTCGTCCAGCGCGGCGCGCACACCGTTGGCGGTGTCCAGCGCGTTCGCGCCGGTGGCCAGGGTGATGGCGATACCGGTGGACGGCTTGCCGTTGTAACGGGTAACGAAGTCGTAGCTTTCCGCGCCCAGCTCGACCCGGGCCACATCGCCCAGGCGCAGCTCGCTGCCGTCCGTGCCGCCGCGGACCAGGATATTGCGGAATTGTTCCGGCGTCTGCAGGCGGTCCTGTGCGTTGATGGTGGCGTTGAGCTGCTGGCCTTTCACTGACGGCGCACCACCCAGCTGGCCAATGGCCACCTGTGCGTTCTGTGCGGTGATGGCGGCGGTCACTTCATCCACCGACAGCTTGTAGGTGTGCAGCTTGTTCGGATCCAGCCAGATGCGCATGGCGTACTTGCCACCGAACACCTGGATGTTGCCCACACCGGGCACGCGGCTGAGCGTGTCGACGATGTTGGAACCCACGTAGTCAGCGATGTCGTTGGCGTCCATGCTGCCGTCGTTGGACACGAAGCCGATCACCTGCAGGAAGCCACTGCTGGACTTGGCCACGTTGATGCCCTGCCGCTGGACTTCCTGCGGCAGCAGCGGCATCGCCAGCTGCAGCTTGTTCTGCACCTGCACCTGGGCGATATCCGGGTCGGTACCGGCCTCGAAGGTGAGGGTGATGGTGGCCATGCCGTTGGCCGAGCTGTTGGACGAGAAGTAGATCAGGCCATCGATGCCCTTCATGTTCTGCTCGATGATCTGGGTCACCGAGTCTTCCACGACCTTGGCTGACGCACCCGGATAGGTGGCGCTGATCTCGACTGCTGGCGGGGCCACTTCGGGGTACATCGACACGGGCAACTTCACCACCGCCAGCGCACCAGCCAGCATGATGATGATTGCGATCACCCACGCGAAGATGGGTCGATCAATGAAAAAACGAGCCATGGAATTCTCCGCTTACTGCTTGCCGGCGGCGGCAGCTGCCGGCGCAGCCGGAGCTGCGCCCTTCTCGGTGGCCTGCACGGGCATGCCCGGCTGGATCTTCTGCAGGCCTTCGACGATGACCTTGTCGCCCGCCTGCAGGCCGTCTTCGACCAGCCACTTGTCACCCAGCGCGCGACTGACCTTGACCGGCCGGACTTCTACCTTGCTGTCCTTGCCGACCACCATGGCGGTCGTGTCGCCCTTCGCGTCGCGGGCGATGCCCTGCATCGGCACCAGCAGCGCGTTCTCACGCACGCCGCTGCCGACCACAGCACGCACGTACATGCCGGGCATCAGGACCTGATCGGGATTGTCGACCTTCACCCGCAGCGCATAGCTGCCGGTGTTGGGGTCAACGCTGACTTCCGAGAATTCCAGCATGCCCTTGTGCGAGAACTCCGTTCCATCCTCCAGCAGGATGGTGACCGGCAGTGTCTGGTTGTCTTTCAGGCGACCGGCGGCGAGTTCACGGCGCAGTTCCAGCAGCTCGGCGGCGGACTGGGTGAGGTCGACGTAGATCGGGTCGAGCTGCTGCACCGTGGCCAGCGCGTCGGCCTGGCCGGCACTGACCAGCGCGCCCTGGGTGACGCTGGACTTGCCGATGCGACCGGCAATGGGGGCAGTGATGCGTGCGTAGCCCAGGGTGACGTTGGCTGCATCCAGCGACGCCTTGGCGGCACCGACATCGGCATCAGCCTGCTTCTGGGCGGCGACGGCGTTCTCCAGATCCTGCTGGCTGACCGCATCGACCTTGGCCAGTTCGCTGATGCGCCTGGCGCTCAGGCGGGCGGCGTTCGCTGTGGCTTCGGCGCGGACCAGCTGCGCGCGGGCGCTGTTGGCCTGGGCGCGGTAGCTGGCGTCATCGATCTGATACAGGGGCTGGCCGGCGCTGACCAGGCCGCCTTCGGTGAACAGGCGCTTGGCGACGATGCCGCTGACCTGCGGCCGCACTTCGGCAACCAGGAAGGCGTTGGTACGGCCGGGCAGTTCGCGGGTCAGGCCAACCTGCTCGCTCTTGAGGGTGGCAACGGTGACCTGGCCGGGACCGCCCTGCTGGCCTTGTTGTTCGCCGCCGCGGCAGGCGGACAGGCTGAGGGCGACCGCCAGGGACAGCGCGATGTAACGGTAACGGGTGGACGACATGGTGGGGGCTCGCAGCAAACAGAAAAGGAAGGTGCCGGTCTGGGCTCGACGCGCCAGGGCGCGTCAGAACGACAGCCGGACCACAAAAGGGTCGAATCACCCGCTGGGCTCGCTCTCGTGAAACGGGCAGACCTCACCGAGGATCAGTGGGTCGCAAATATACATACATGCATGTTTGTTTGTAAACGGGTACAATTCAGGCCGGTTTCATCCAGCACGTGTGCAGAGCGCAATGGCCAGAAAAACCAAAGAAGAGGCCATGGCCACCCGCGAGGGCATCCTCGACGCGGCCCAGGCCTGTTTCCACGAGTTCGGGGTCGCCGGCACCAGCCTGGCGATGATTGGCGAGCGCGCCGGTTACACCCGGGGCGCGGTGTACTGGCACTTCAAAAACAAGACGGAAGTGCTGACGGCGATGATTGATCGCGAGCGCATTCCGTTCATCGAGCGCCTGCGCCGCACGGCCTCCTCCAAGCGGACAACGCCGGTACTGGATCTGCGCTCGGCGCTGCTGGTGTCGTTCCAGGAGCTGGCCGAAGACGAGCGCCTGCGCAACATGATGGAGATCATGCTGCGCAACGATCTGTCGGTTGAAAGCCAAGCCATGCAGGAGCTGCAGCGCGAAGCATCGCGCGAGGAGCTGGGCATCATCGCCGCCGCGATGCAGCGCGCACGCGACCTGGGCCAGCTGCGCCCGAACGTGGACGTGGACACGGTGGCGCGCATCATCAGCACCAGCCTGACCGGCGTGCTGTACAGCGCGATGCTGGAACCGGAGCTGTTCGACCTGCAACGCGACGGTGCCGAGACACTCGATGCGATCTTCTCCGCGTTCGTGCTGCCGGGCGTGTTCGTGCCGGGTTCACCGCCGGAAGCGTTGCCGACTGAGGACGAGGCGTAACGCCCTCTCCTCCCTTCTGCTGGCTGCGATTGCAATCACTGCGTCGCCGGGCTTTGCCCGGCTGCTGTTGGTTTTTGGCGAACAGCCGGTGGTCACGGCATCTCTGGTTTGGCGGCTCGGGATGGGCGTTCCGGGGGACGGCGTGAATCCATCCTTGGAGCCTCGGTCGCGGCATCCATGCCGCTCACGCCCCCTCCAGCCCACCCCGACCCACCATCGACAGTGCGTCGGTGGCCATGGGAAATGCCAAATCAACGGCGATGTCGATACAGAGTCATGCGTTACCGGATGTTGGGAATTTCATTGCCGTCGTCTGTCGACCGACGCTACCGGGCCACCGATAGCCTGTCGATGGCGGTTCGGGGTGGGCTGGAGGGGGCGTGAGCCGCATGGATGCGGCGATCGAGCTTACATGGACGTACTTGCAGCGTCCCCCGGAACGCCCATCCCGAGCCGCCAAACCAGAGATGCCGTGACCACCGGCTGTTCGCCAAAATGCATGAAGCCGGGCATAGCCCGGCTCCACGCAATAAACGCAATTGCAGCTGTCGATTACAGGATGTACCGGCTCAGGTCCGGGTCCTTGACCAGCTCGCCCAGGTGCTTGTCCACGTAGGCGGCATCGATGGCGATGGTTTCGCCGTCGCGGTCCGGGGCCTCATAGCTCAGCGAATCCAGCAGGCGCTCGAGCACCGTGTGTAAGCGGCGGGCACCGATGTTTTCCTGGCGCTCGTTGACCTGGAAGGCGATCTCGGCCAGACGATCCACCGCGTCGGCGGTGAAGTTCACCGACACGCCTTCTGTCTGCAGGAGGGCTTCGTACTGCTTGGTCAGCGCTGCCTTGGGCTCGGTCAGGATGCGGACGAAATCCTGTTTGCTCAGCGCACCCAGCTCCACGCGGATCGGGAAGCGGCCCTGCAGTTCCGGAATCAGGTCGCTGGGCTTGGCCAGGTGGAACGCACCGGAAGCGATGAACAGGATGTGGTCGGTCTTGATGGTGCCGTACTTGGTCGATACGTTGGAGCCTTCCACCAGCGGCAGCAGGTCGCGCTGCACGCCTTCGCGCGAGACGTCACCGCCACCGACGTTGTCGCCGCGCTTGGCGACCTTGTCGATCTCATCGATGAACACGATGCCGTGCTGTTCGCAGGCCTCAATGGCGGCAGTACGGATGTCGTCTTCGTTGACCAGCTTGCCGGCTTCCTCTTCCACCAGCAGCGGGCGCGCGGCCTTGATCGTCAGCGTGCGTTTCTGCGCCTTGCCACCGCCCAGATTGGAGAACATCTGGCGCAGCTGTTGACCCATTTCTTCCATGCCCGGCGGGGTCATGATGTCCATGCTCACGTTCGCAGCCAGGTCCAGTTCGATCTCGCGCTCGTCCAGCTCGCCATTGCGCAGCATGCGGCGGAACTTGATGCGGGTTTCGTTGTCCTGCGACGACGGCTCGTTACGTGCCGCTTCCGGGTCGAAGCCGATACCGCCGCTGCGGCGCGGCAGCAGTGCGTCCAGAATGCGGTCTTCGGCACGCTCCTCGGCCTGGTTGCGTACGCGCACCTTGGCCTGCTCGCGGTACAGCTTTACTGCGGTGTCGGCCAGATCGCGGATGATCTGCTCCACGTCCTTGCCCACGTAGCCCACTTCGGTGAAGCGGGTGGCTTCGACCTTCACAAACGGTGCGTTGGCCAGGGTTGCAAGGCGGCGCGCAATTTCGGTCTTGCCGACGCCGGTCGGGCCGATCATCAGGATGTTCTTCGGCATCACCTCGTTGCGCAGTGCATCCGGCAGCTGCATGCGCCGCCAGCGGTTGCGCAGCGCGATCGCGACCGCGCGCTTGGCGTCGTGCTGGCCAACGATGTGACGATCCAGTTCCTGCACGATCTCGCGCGGGGTCATGGTGGCGGAAGAGATTTCAATCTTGTGCGGCATGGATGCGCTCACGGGAAGTGTGGGGGATGAGGCGTAGAGCCACGCCCTGCGTGGCCGAACGTGTGTGGCCGTAACGCGAAGCGTTACAACTCCTCAACCACGACGTTGCGGTTGGTGTAGATACAGATGTCGCCCGCGATATTGATCGCCTCGCTGGCAATCGTGCGCGCGTCCAGCCCGGTATGCGCCATCAATGCACGTGCGGCCGACAGCGCGTAGGAACCGCCCGAGCCGATCGCGATGATGCCGTCTTCCGGCTCGATCACATCGCCGGTGCCGCTGATGATCAGCGAGGTTTCCTTGTCGGCCACCGCCAACAGCGCTTCGAGCTTGCCGAGCCGACGCTCGGTGCGCCAGTCCTTGGCCAGCTCAACTGCGGCGCGGGTGAGCTGGCCATGCTTTTCCAGCTTGGCTTCAAACAACTCGAACAAGGTGAAAGCGTCGGCGGCAGCACCGGCAAAACCCGCCAGCACCTGGCCATCACGACCGAGGCGGCGCACCTTGCGGGCGTTGCCCTTCATCACGGTGTGGCCCAGCGTGACCTGGCCATCGCCGGCAATGGCCACATGCTCGCCGCGGCGGACGCAGACGATGGTGGTGGCGTGGAATACGGTGGGATTCTGACTGGGGTCCATGGAGCCTCCGGGGTGACAGAGACTGAGGTGGGGTCGCTGGCGAGGGCTTCAACCCACCCCGCCCTGCGTCTGAACCGCGCAGGGAATTGGTTCAGGTTTTCTCGCCACCGGTGCGTCGCTTGGCACGTGGGTGCGCGGCATCATAGACCTTGGCCAGATGCTGGAAATCCAGATGGGTGTAGATCTGGGTGGTGGCGATGTCGGCATGCCCCAGCAGTTCCTGCACCCCGCGCAGGTCGCCGGACGACTCCAGGATGTGGCTGGCGAAACTGTGCCGCAGCATGTGCGGGTGCACATGTTTGAACAGGCCTTGGCGCTGGGCCAGCTGGCGAATGCGGATCTGCACGGCACGTTGGGTGATGGCCCCCCCCTTGCGTCCCGGGAACACCGGCTGTGCCTCGCCCGCCCCGCTCTCGGCGCGCCAGCCCTGCAGCGCATCGCGCGCGTGACGGCCGAACGGCACCCGCCGCTGGCGATTGCCCTTGCCGAGCACATTGACCAGACCGGTGGCGAAATCCAGGTCGTGCCAGGTCAGCGCACACAGCTCGCTCAAACGCAGGCCAGAGGAATAAAAGAGCTCCAGCAGCGCCCGGTCACGCAGCCCCAACGGTGCATCGGTGGGCAGCTCCACCAGTTGCACGGCCTCGTCAGCGTCGAGCACCTGCGGCAACTTGCGCGGTGCCTTGGGGGCTTTCAGCGTGGCCGCCGGACTGACGTCAATGCGGTGGTGCTTGAGCAACCAGGCGTAGAAACTGCGGCAGGCCGACAACCGCCGCTGCAGCGACTTCGGGGCCAGCCCGCGTCGATGCTCAGCCGCAATGAACTGACGCAGGTGCTCGGCCTCCAACGCTTCGGGCTGTACACCCTGCGCGTCCGCCCAGCTGCTCAGGGCCTCCAGGTCGCGGCGGTAGGCATCGAGGGTATGTGCCGAGGCACGTCGCTCCACCTGCAGATGCCCCAGGAAGTCCTCTACCGCGCTCATGGCCGCTGCCGCCTTGCGACGGTCAGGCCGGGTTGAAGCGCGACAGCGCCACAGCCAGTGCCTCGCCCATCATGCGCAGGAACAGCGTACCCATGCCGGGATAGAAGCGATTGCCGTCGTGACTGCCGACCGCGATCAGGCCGATGCCCGGTAGCGGCAGCAGCGCGCTGGACTGCACTTCGTCCACGCGTTCGCCGTACAGCACGGCGTTCTTTTCCGGATGCAGGCGGCCGCAGATCGGTTCGCCATCTTTGAGGCAGTCGCGGAACGCCGCCAGTTTCGCACTGTCTTGCGGCAGCACCTGCAGCCACGGAGCCTGCTCCAGGCCTTCCACCGGTTGCAGCACCACCAACCGCACCAGGTCACCGGCGAAATCTTCCTCCAGTGACGCGGCCATCGCCCGCAGCGTGTCGGCAGCGGTACGTTGCTTCATCAGGGCCAAGGTCAGCTGGTGGGTGCGCACGGCCAGCCGCTCGTTGATCTGGGCGTTGGCAGCGAGGTCAGCGAGGCGCCGCGACAGCTCGCGGTTCTTGTCGCGCAGCACTTCCAGCTGGTAGCTGGCCAGCGATGCGGTGGGGCCGTCGTCGCGTGGCACCACCAGGGTCAGCGCCAGGTCCGGGAACTGCTTGAGGAAGGTCGGATGCCGGCGCAGCCAGGAGGCCACTTCATGCGCACCGATCTTCTCGGCGGTGTCACTCATGCGATCCACTCCCCTTCAAAGACAAATGCGGCCGGGCCGGACATCACCACCGGGGCGTCATCGGCCGGCCAGCGCAGGCGCAGGTCCCCCCCGGGCAATGACATCACCGCGTCGCGCTGCAGACGACCGCGCTGCATCATCACCACCGCAGCCGCGCAGGCACCACTGCCGCAGGCCAATGTCTCACCGACGCCGCGCTCATACACGCGCAGGCGCGCATGCTGCGGGTCCAGTACCTGCACGAAGCCGACGTTGACCGACTGCGGGAAGCTGGCGTGCTGCTGCAGCAGTGGCCCGAGCCGTTCCACCGGAGCGGCATCGACCAGGCCGACCTCGACCACGGCATGCGGGTTACCCATCGACACCGCACCGAAACGCACCTGGTCGCCCTGCAGCGGCAGCAGGTATTCCTCGCGTGCACGGGCAAAGCCCAGCAGCGGCACCTGGTCGGGCTCGAATCGCGGCACGCCCATGGCAACCGCGTACTGGTCGTCGCCGATGCGCTCGATGGCGTGGGTCGTCAGCGGGCTGTCGATGTTGAACGTACTGCCCTGGGCCGCACCATCGCGGACCAGCCACGCCGCGATGCAGCGTGCGCCATTGCCGCATTGCTCGGATTGCGAACCGTCCGAGTTCCAGATGCGGTAGGCGGCCACCGAACCGGCTTCACGCGGCGGTTCAATGGTCAGGATCTGGTCACAGCCAACGCCGGTGTGGCGGTTGGCCAGCTGCGCCGCCAGCGCCGGGGTCGGTGCGGGGGTACCGTCACGCAGGTCGAGCACGACGAAATCGTTGCCGGCACCGTGCATCTTGGAGAAGCGCAGCCCGGTGGAAGCGGACTTACTCATTGCCGTCATCGTCATCCAGCTGCGGTTCGACCGGGTCCGGCACCACTGGCGGGTCCTGGGTGGCGTCGGTGTCAGCCGGCACGGCGTCTTCCACCGGCTCGACCGCCTGTTCTTCCACCGGTACCGGCTTCTGCGGCATGACCAGCGGGCCCTTGTTGCCGCAGGCGGAAAGGGACAGCAGCGCAAGCGCTGCCAACGGGATCAGGACGATTCTGCGATGGGGGATGCTCATACCCCCGAGTATAGCGAGGGGCCGAAGAACCGGTGTGCCGATTGCATGAACGCGCGCCTGGCCACAACGGATGAGGGAACCCCCGGAGTCAGGGGGGCCGCCGCAAAGCGGCGGGGGTGTGGGTGCCGGTAACAGGAGCCTGCGGTTTGCGCAGCAAAGCGTGGGGCGGCAGCGCGCATGCGATGTCGCGAACCCCGGCCAGTGGCCGGCACTACCGGGATTCAGGGGGCAATGGCCTGGACCACAACCACACCGCCACCACGGTCATGCTGCCGATTGAGAGCCACTTCACCCAGGCCACCGGCACGCACCACAGCATGATGGCGGCGCACACCGCCATGGTCAGGGTCGCCATCCACTTGCCCTTGCGGCTGACCGCGCCGTGCGCCTGCCAGTTGCGGATGGCAGGGCCGAACTGCGGGTGCCGTAGCAGCCAGTTGTGCAGCCGTTCCGAGCCGCGCGAGGCGGCCCAGGCCGAAATCAAAATGAACACCGTGGTCGGCAGGCCCGGCACGAAAATGCCGACGATGCCGGTGCCCAGGCTGACATAGGCCAGCAGCCACCAGGCCCACCGAAACCTGACCCGGGGCTGCGGTGGCGACGGGTCAGTAGGCTGTGGAGGTTCGGACAGGCTCATCAGGCCAGCATAGCGGCAGCCACCGCCCGTCGCGATGCCGGACGGTGGCAATGGACTGCGTCAGTGTGCCGCAGGCGCGGACACGCCCAACTGGTCCAGCACGAAGGCATACGACTCGGCCAGCTCGTGGTAACGCTGGAAGCGACCGGACTTGCCGCCATGACCCGCCTCCATATTGGTGCGGAACACGATGGGGTGGTTGCCGGTGTTGTCATCGCGCAGCCTGGCCACCCACTTGGCCGGCTCCCAGTACTGCACCTGCGAGTCCCACAGGCCGGTGCCGATGAACATCGCCGGGTAGGCCTGGGGGCTGACGTTGTCGTACGGCGAGTACTTCAGCATGTAGTCGTAGTACTCACGCTGCTCCGGGTTGCCCCATTCGTCGTACTCGTTGGTGGTGAGCGGAATGCTGGCATCAAGCATCGTGGTGACGACGTCCACGAACGGCACCTGCGCCACCATCACCCGGTAGTCCTGCGGAGCCTGGTTGGCCACCGCGCCCATCAGCAGGCCACCGGCGCTGCCACCGGATGCGGCCACGCGATCCTTGGCCGCGTAGCCCTGGCGGACCAGCTCGCGGGTGACGTCGACAAAGTCGTTGAAGGTGTTCTGCTTGTGCAGCAGCTTGCCGTCCTCGTACCAGGCGCGGCCCATCTCCTCGCCGCCACGGATGTGCGCGATCGCATACACCACGCCGCGATCCAGCAGGCTGACCACGCTGGAGCTGAAGCCCGGGTCCATCGACATGCCATAGCTGCCGTACGCGTACTGGTACAGAGCGGCGGTGCCATCTTTCTTGAAGCCGTTGCGGTAGACCAGTGACACCGGCACCTTCGCGCCGTCGCGCGCGGTCACCCACACCCGTTCGGTGGTGTACTGCGACGGGTCGTAACCCAGCACCGGCTGCTGCTTGAGCTGGCGACGTTCGCCAGTGGCGGTGTTGAGCTCGTAGGTGGTGGTGGGCGTGGTCATTGAATCGTACGCGTAGCGCAGCCACACGCTGTCCGGTTCGGGATTGGCTGCGATGCCCATGGAATAGGCAGGCTCGTCGGCCTTCACATATTCCTGGCGGCCGTCGGCGAACAGCAGCTTGATCCGCTCCAGTCCATTGGAGCGTTCGGCAATGGCACTGAAGGTGTCGAACAGCTCGAAGCCTTCCACCAGCACGCTATCATCGTGCGCGACCCAGTCCCTCCACTGGCTGCGGGAGGTGCTGTCGGTCGGCGCGGTGACGACCTTGAAGTTCTTTGCGCCGGCATCATTGGTACGGATGACCCAGCGCCCGTCGAAGTGATCGGCACTGTATTCCACGTCGCGTGCGCGTGGGGCCAGCACCTTGAATGTCTGCGGATCGGCCGCCGGGGCGAAGCGCGTTTCCGAGCTGACCGTGCTGTCCAGTTCGATGGTCAGGAAGCGGTCGTCGCGGGTGCGACCGATACCCATGTAGAAGCTGTCGTCCTCTTCTTCGTACACCAGCACGTCGCTGCTGGTCGGCGTACCCAGCACGTGCTTCTTTACCCGCACGGTGAGCAGGGTCTCCGGGTCGTTCTCCACATAGAACAAGGTGCGGTTGTCATCGGCCCAGACCACATTGGGCGACACATTCTCGATGCGGTCCGGCAGTACTTCGCCGGTGCGCAGGTCCTTGAAGCGGATCACGTACTGGCGACGGCCGACGTCATCTTCGGCCCAGGCCAGCAGGTGGTTGTCCTGGCTGACGTCGGCATCGCCCACGTTGAAATAGTTCTTGCCTTCGGCCATCTGGTTGACGTCAAGCAGGATCTCTTCCGGTGCCTCCATGCTGCCCCTGCGGCGCGCCTGGATGGGATAATCCTTGCCGGTCTCGAAACGCGTGTAGTACCAGTAGCCGCGATCACGCGCGGGAACGCTGGAATCATCCTGCTTGATGCGCGCGACGATTTCCTTGTACAGCGTATCTTCCAGCGGCTTGAGCGGAGACATCACCTGGTCGGTGTAGGCATTTTCCGCATGCAGATAGGCCAGCATCGCCTTGTCTTCGCGCTTGTCGTCGCGCAGCCAGTAATAGTCATCGCTGCGGGTGGCCCCGAAGGGAGCCTTCACCGTGTGCGGGCGCTTCTCGGCGTCAGGTGGGGTCAGCAAGGGGGCAGCGTTCGCGGTGGAGGTCATCAGGCTGGCTACCAGTAAGCAGAGGGCAGGTTTCACAAGATTGGGTCCTTTCGGGTGATTGCAATGGCATCCCTGTCCCTTGAGTGTGGTTGCACGGACAGCGCGGGGCAAGCCGCGGGCAACTGCATGGGCCTATCATCACCGGCATGAGCACCTCTTTGCCCCCGGCAGGCTACAGCCGACGCAGCCACGACATCGCCCCGTTCCACGTCATGTCCCTGCTGGCCCGCGCGCAGGCACTGGAACAGGTGGGCCACGATGTGATCCATCTGGAAATCGGCGAGCCGGACTTCACTACCGCCGACCCGGTCGTGCGTGCCGGGCAGGCGGCACTGGCGGCCGGGCACACCCGTTACACTGCCGCGCGCGGCCTGCCGGCATTGCGCGCCGCCATCGCCGGGTTTTACAGCAAACGCTACAACGTGGACCTGGACCCCGAACGCGTGCTGGTCACGCCCGGCGGCTCGGGCGCACTGCTGCTGGCCAGCAGCCTGCTGGTGGACCCCGACCAACACTGGCTGCTGGCCGACCCGGGCTACCCGTGCAACCGGCACTTCCTGCGCCTGGTGGAAGGCGCGGCGCAGTTGGTGCCGGTGGGCCCCCATACGGCCTACCAGCTGACCCCGGAACTGGTGAATGCGCACTGGAACGCGGCCAGCGTCGGCGCGCTGGTGGCGTCGCCAGCCAACCCGACCGGCACGGTACTCGATGCCACCCAGCTCGCCGCGCTCTCGCAGGCGCTGAAGGCACGCGGCGGGCATCTGGTCGTGGACGAGATCTATCACGGCCTCACCTACGGCATGGACGCACCGAGCGTGCTGCAGGTGGACGACGACGCCTTCGCGCTGAACAGTTTCTCCAAGTATTTCGGCATGACCGGCTGGCGGCTGGGCTGGCTGGTGGCTCCGCCGCAGGCGGTGCCGGAGCTGGAGAAGCTGGCGCAGAATCTGTACATCAGCGCCTCAAGCATTGCCCAGCACGCCGCGTTGGCGTGTTTCGAGCCGGAGACGATGGTGATTTTCGAGCAGCGCCGGCAGGCCTTCCGGGCACGGCGCGATTACCTGCTGCCGGCGTTGCGGGAGCTGGGGTTCCGCATCGAAGTCGAGCCCCAGGGCGCGTTCTATCTGTATTGCGATGTGAGCGCGTTCACCGATGATGCGCAGGCGTTCTGCGCACATTTTCTGGAAACCGAGCATGTCGCGTTTACGCCAGGCCTGGATTTCGGCCATTACCGCGCGAACCAGCATGTGCGATTGGCGTATACGCAGGAGATTCCTCGATTGCAGGAAGCGGTGGCGCGGATCCGCCGTGGGTTGGAGCGCCTGGGGAAGTAACGCATCTCAAAAAAACGCCGCGCATCGCTGCGCGGCGTTCAAAATGGGGTGGAGCCAACGTAACGCCCCACCACCCGGAGATGTCCACCGACCAACGGTCGGTGGCTACCCGCCGGTAGGTGCCAACCGTTGGTTGGCACGCGGGTTTATTTCAACCGCTCCCACAGGAAGCTGTACGCCAGCGCCGACATATGCGCGGCCTGCGCATTGTTTGCCGCACCGCCGTGACCGCCCTCGATGTTCTCGTAGTAGGTCACGTCCTTGTTGGCCTCGATCATCTTCGCCGCCATCTTGCGGGCGTGGCCCGGGTGGACGCGGTCGTCGCGGGTCGAGGTGGTGAACAGCACCGGCGGGTAGGTCTTGTTCGGATCAAACAGGTGGTACGGCGAGAAGGTCTGGATGTAGCTCCAATCCGCCGTGTCCGGATTGCCGTACTCGGCCATCCACGAAGCACCCGCCAGCAGGTGACTGTAGCGCTTCATGTCCAGCAGCGGCACCTGGATCACCACCGCGCCGAACAGCTCCGGGTACTGGGTAAGCATGTTGCCGGTGAGCAGGCCACCGTTGCTGCCGCCCTGCACGCCCAGGTGCTTCGGCGAGGTGATCTTGCGGGTGACCAGGTCGCGGGCGACCGCCGCCATGTCTTCATAGGCCTTGTGGCGGTTCTGCTTCAGTGCGGCCTGGTGCCAGCGCGGGCCGTACTCGCCGCCGCCGCGGATGTTGGCGACCACGTACACGCCGCCCTTTTCCAGCCACGCCCGGCCCATGCCGCCGGAGTACGACGGGGTCAACGAGATCTCAAAACCACCATAGCCGTACAGCAGGGTCGGGTTGGAGCCATCCCGCTTCATGTCCTTGGCGTGCACCACGAAGTACGGCACGCGGGTACCGTCCTTGCTGGTGGCGAAGTGCTGTTCGATCACTTTGCCCTCGGCATCGAAGAACGCCGGCATGGTCTTGAGCACTTCCGGCTGCTTGCCGATTTCGGCCAGCGCCAGCGTGGTCGGGGTCAGGTAGTCGGTGACCGTCATCCACACCGCATCGCTTTCGTCGGCGTCGACCGCGCCTACGGCCACGGTGCCGAACGATGGTGCGCCGACGAAGTCGGTCTTCTCCCAGCCGGTGGCGGTCGGGGTGAGCACCTGCAGGCGGCTCTTGACGTCGTCCAGCACATTCAGCACCAGGTGGTTCTTCGTCCAGCTCGAACCGGCCAGCGAGGTAGTGTCGGTCGGGGCGAACAACACTTCGAAGTCGCGCTTGCCGGCAATGAAATCGTCCAGCTTGGTGATCAGCAGCGAACCGGCGGTGTAGGTCTTGCCACCCGCGGTCCACGGCTCGCGCAGTTCCAGGGTGAGCCACTGCTTGCGCAGGCCCTTTTCAGCCGAGTTCGGCGCGTCGATTTTGGTCAGCGTGCCATCGTCGGCGCGCAGGTACAGCTCGTTGTTGTAGAAGGCCAGGGTGCGGCTGACCAGGTTGCGCTCGTAGCCCGGGGTGTCGTCGTGCAGGGCGGCGATGTACATATCGTCGGCCTTGCCCTCATACACCACGCTGGCGCTGCTCATCGGCGTGCCGCGCTTCCACAGCTTGGCCACGCGCGGGTAGCCGGAGGTGGTCATGCTGCCGTCGCCGAAGTCGGTGTAGACAAACACCGTATCGCGGTCGATCCAGCCCAGCCCGCCCTTGGATTCGGGACGGAAGAAGCCGTCCTTGACCCAGCTCTTGCTGGCCAGGTCGAACTCACGGGTGACGTCGGCATCGGCCCCGCCGCGCGACAGCGCGATCAGGCAGCGGCTGTAGTCGGGACGCAGGCACTCGGCCCCGTGCCACACCCAGTTTTCGTTTTCGGCCTTGTTGAGGGCGTCCAGATCCAGCACGGTTTCCCACTTCGGAGCCGTCTTGCGGTACTCATCCAGCGTGGTGCGCCTCCACAGGCCGCGCTCGTGCTGCTTGTCCTTCCAGAAGTTGTAGTAATAGTCGCCGATCTTCTGCACACCTGGAATCTTGGCGTCCGAATCAAGCACCTCACGGATGCTGGCTTCCATCTGCTTGAAGGCCGGGGTCTGGGCCAGGCGGCCCTCGGACTCCGCGTTCTGCTGCTTGACCCAGTCCAGCGATTTCTCGCCAGTGACATCTTCCAGCCAGGCATACGGGTCGGCCGGGGACTCAGCGGCCATGGCGGCTCCTGCCGCACCAGCGGACATCAGACCTGCCACCAGGCAGGCGGAAGCGAATCGGGACATTATGGCTCCAGGCGGTCATATCCCCCGACGCTATCACACCGGCTGGCTGGCTCCCCCCTGTCGAAGGTCAGGGCGGGTCTGACGCGCCCGTGCGCGACCACGACGACGGGCCTGCGGGCCCCGGCGGCGCGTGCCCTGCCGGGCCAGCAGCGCAGCCGGCAAGCGGAAGCGGTAGAGGGCCCACCAGGCCAGAAGCGGCATGCCCGCCAGCCACATCGGCAGCCAGCCCAGCCACTGGCTGTAACCGCGCCCGGCCGGCCACACCAGCACCAGCGCCACCCCGGCCAGCGCGACCTGGCGCACGGCCCGCACCACCTGCGGGTGAGGGGCCTCCAGACGACGGGCGACGGAAGGTGAACGTGGGTAACGACGCGAAGAAGACAGGGACATGACACAGCTCCGTGCGAAAGTGATGCGTCACCTTGCCCTGCCCCGATCTCACAGACTGCGACCTTTCTGCGCAATCGGCCACATTGATGCAACGATCGCCATTGACGTTCTTCGCTGTCTTACCCACCATGCCCCTGCACGCCTCTGGAGCCCGCCACCGCATGTCCTCGAACCGCCCGCTTCGCGCTGTCCTGCTGATCTCGCTGGTGTCGCTGTTGTCTGCCTGCGCGTTCGGTGACGCCAAGCCGACGCCGCCAGCGGAGGTTGCCACCGGTGCCGGCGCACCGATTGACCTGCAGCGCTTCATGGGCACGTGGTATGTGATCGGTCGGGTCCCGAACCCGGTCGAGCGCGGCCATGTCGCCAGCGTCAACGAGTATTCCCTGCGCGGCGACCAGAAGGTCTCGATCACCTATCGCTATCGCGATGGCTTCTCGCAGCCGCTGCAGGAGCTGACCGTGCGCGCGTCGGTGGATGAAAAGAGCGGCAACCACAACTGGCGCACCTGGTTCTACAAGGTGGTGCCTACCCACACCCGGGTGCTGGAAGTGGCTCCCGATTATTCCTGGGCAATGCTGGGCTACCCCGGCCGCGAAATGGCCTGGATCTTTGCCCGCCAGCCGGACATGGACAAGGACCTGTACAAGGAACTGGCCACCCGGTTGCGCGACCAGTACGGGGTCAACACCGACAAGCTCAAGCGCGTCCCGCAGCACAAGGAACAGGTGGACCGGCTGGGCTTTGAGGTCCCGAACGTCCGCTGAGCGGGCACTACCGCGTGATGATTCGCATCACTTCCGGGTGTAATGCGTCACCAGCCAGTCGCCCAGCATCTGCAGCATCTGCACCAGCACCAGCAGCAGGACCACGGTGACCAGGGCCACGTCGGTGTGGGAACGCTGGTAGCCGTCACGGAAGGCCAGGTCGCCCAGGCCGCCGGAGCCGATTGCACCGCCCATGGCGGTGAAGCCGATCAGCGCGATTACCGTCACCGTGGCACCGGCGATCAAACCAGGCCTTGCTTCAGGCAGCAACACCCGGGTGACCAGCTGCCAGGTAGTGGCTCCCATGGCCTGGCTGGCCTCGATCACACCACGATCCACTTCACGCAGCGCGGTTTCGACCAGACGGGCGTAGAACGGTGCAGCACCGATCACCAGCGGCACGATTGCGCCGCGCACGCCCAGCGAGGTACCCATCATCCACAGGGTGATCGGAATCAGGACGATCATCAGGATGATGAAAGGCACCGAGCGCAGCAGGTTCACCACCAGCGCCAGCGCCCCGTACAGCACCGGCTTGCGGTGCAGCTGCGGCGAGCCGGTGAGGAACAGCAGCACGCCCAGCGGCAGGCCGATCAGCAGGGTCAGCGGCAGTGATCCGCCGAGCATCAGCAGGGTGTCGATGGTGGCTTGGCCGATGTCGCTCCACTTGGCGGCATCCAGGTGACGGAAGAATCCGTCGGCAGCGGCAAAAAGGTTCATCGGCGCAGCTCCTCCACGTGAACGCCCGCGGCCACGAAGCCGGCCTGTGCAGCCTGCACGTCGCCCCCGACCAGCGACACCGTGAGCTGGCCGTACGGGGTGTCCTTGATGCGGTCGATGCGACCGGACAGGATGTTGTAGTCCACGCCGGTGTCGCGCGCGATGCGCCCCAGCAGCGGTTCGTAGGTGTCGCCGCCGAGGAACGTCAGGCGCACGATGCGCCCCGCCACGGCTTCGAAGTCCTTGTGCAGCACACCTTCGTCAATGTGTTCGGACTCGCTGACGAAGCGGCGCGTGGTCGGGTGCTGCGGGTGCAGAAACACCTCGGTGACCGGACCGGTTTCCACCAGCGCGCCGGCGTCGAGCACTGCCACGCGGTCGCAGACGCGACGGATCACGTCCATCTCGTGGGTGATCAGCACGATGGTCAGCCCGAGTTCGCGGTTGATCTGGCCCAGCAGGTTCAGTACCGACGCGGTGGTCTGCGGATCCAGCGCACTGGTGGCCTCGTCACACAACAGAATCTGCGGGCGGGTGGCCAGCGCGCGGGCGATGCCCACGCGCTGCTTCTGGCCACCGCTCAGCTGCGCCGGGTACTTGTTTGCATGCGCCTCCAGGCCGACGGTCTGCAGCAGCTCGGCCACGCGCGTGTCGATCTCGGCGCGCGGGGTGGCGGCCAACTCCAGCGGAAACGCCACGTTGGCTGCCACCGTGCGCGAGGACAGCAGGTTGAAGTGCTGGAAGATCATGCCGATGCGCCGGCGCAGCGCGCGCAGTCCATCCGCGTCCAGTGCGGTCACGTCCTCGCCATTGATCAGCAGACGGCCGCCACTGGGTTCCTCCAGCCGGTTGATCAGCCGGATCAGGGTCGACTTGCCCGCGCCAGAATGGCCAATGATGCCGAACACCTCGCCGGCCTCAATGGTCAGGTCCAGCGGCTGCAGCGCGGCAATCGCGCGGCCGCCAACGGCATAGGATTTGTGCAGGCGCTGGAACTCGATCACTTCGCGATCAACCGGGCATCGACGGGAGGGGCGTGCAGCCTACCAGCGCGGGGCGGCCCTGGCCCGCGCGGCAATGCTGAATCATATTCCGTTTGCTTATAAGTTGACGTCTTCGCCGCCCTGCCGGCCTCTAGGGGTGGTCCAGCGGGGTGGGGGCGGCGACCTTGCGAACCCGCTCGCGGTGCAGCAGGTACAGCCCGGAAGCGACGATGATGGCCCCACCCAGCCAGGTATAGCCGTCCGGCAGGACGCCCCAGAACAGCACGTCCCAGCCGATCACCCAGACCAGGCCGGTGTACTCCAGCGGCGCGATCAACGAGGCTTCGCCCAGCTGGAAGGCCCGGGTCAGCGCCACCTGCCCAGCCGCGCCGGCCAGCCCCATGCCAGCAATCAGACCGGCGTGCCCCCACTGCAGCGGCCGCCAGTCCGGAATGGCCAGCAGGCCCGCACCCAGCGCCAGCAGGGCCAGGAACCAGACCACCATCGACTGCGGGGTATCGGTGCGGGTCAGCATGCTCACCGTGATCGCGGCCACGGCGTAGGCAGTTGCGGCCAGCAGCACCATCAGTCCCGGCACCGAAATGAACCCGTCCACGCCCGGGCGCAGTACCACCAGCACCCCGACCAGGCCAATGCCGATCGCCACCCAGCGGCGCGGGCCGACGGTTTCACCCAGCAGCGGCACCGACAGCGCGGCGATCAGCAGCGGGGCCACGAAGTAGATGGTGTAGGCGGTGGACAGCGGCAGGCTGCGCAGGGCGAAGACGAAGCAGCCAATCATGGTCATGCCGAGCAGGCCGCGCAGCAGATGCAGGCCCCAGCGGACCGGGATCAGCGAACGCGGGCCGGCCGTGGCCAGCACCCACACCAGCACGAACGGCAGCGACGCTGCGCCGCGCAGGAAGGTCACCTGCAAGGTGGCGTAGCTGCCGGACAGCTGCTTCATGCCGGCGTCCATCAGCGAAAAACAGGCCACCGCGGCCAGCATCCAGAAGACGGCCCGGGTTGGGGATTTGAGCGTGTTCATGGCCCATTATCGCCGGCCTTGGCGGGCCGTCCATGCCCGGGCGGTTAGAATGGCCGCTTCTTCTGCTGGAGTATGCCCATGCCGTCATTTGACGTCGTTTCCGAAGTCGACACCCACGAGCTGACCAATGCCGTCGACCAGGCCAACCGCGAGCTGTCCACCCGTTTCGACTTCAAGGGTGTGGATGCCAGCTTCGTGCTGGAAGACAGCGTAATCAAGCAGAGCGCGCCCTCCGAATTCCAGCTGGAGCAGATGACCGTGATCCTGCGCCAGCGCCTGACCGCGCGCAAGATCGACGCCGCTTGCCTGGAATTTGGCGATGTCCTGACCAACCTGAGCGGCGCGCGTCAGGACATCAAGGTGAAGCAGGGTATCGAGCAGAAAGTCGCCAAGAAGATCGCGGCGAAGATCAAGGAAGCCAAGCTCAAAGTGGAAAGCCAGATCAACGGCGACAAGCTGCGGGTGACCGGCAAGAAGCGCGATGACCTGCAGGATGCGATTGCGCTGCTGAAGAAAGAAGATTTCGAGGTTCCGCTGCAGTTCGAGAATTTCCGCGATTGATGCGCGCATCCCGGCGGTTCAGCCGGGCAAGCCCGGCTCTACGCCAACACCGCGACCTCCGTAGTGCCGGGCTTGCCCGGCAACGCACCATCCCCCCGCAGTGCCGGGCTTGCCCGGCAACGCCCCTGCCAGCCACCAGGCCCGCAATGAACGACTCCGCTTTCCCCACCGACGCTGATCCCATCGCAGACACCCGCAAGTGGCTGGAGAACATCGTGATCGGGCTGAACCTGTGCCCGTTCGCCAAAGCGGTGTACGTGAAGGAACAGGTGCGTTTCGTGCTGAGCGACGCCACCACGCCCGAAGCGCTGCTGGAAGAGCTGGCCGAAGAACTGGTGCTGCTGCGTGACACCCCGGCCGAGCAGATCGACACCACGTTGATCGTGCATCCGGAGGTTCTGACCGACTTCCTGGACTACAACGACTTCCTGGACAACGCCGACGCCGCGATTGACGCCCTCGACCTGCAGGGCATCCTGCAGGTAGCCAGCTTCCACCCGCAGTACCAGTTCGCCGGCGTGGCCCCGGACGATGTCAGCAACTACACCAACCGCGCGCCCTACCCCACCCTGCACCTGCTGCGCGAAGACAGCGTCGAACGTGCGGTGGCCGCCTTCCCGGACCCGGATGTGATCGTGGAACGCAACATCGCCACGCTCGACAAGCTGGGCGTGGAGGGCTGGACGCGTCTGCTGGGTCGCAAGGACACCCCGCCATGCCACTGACCCCGCCCGTTGCCGACTGGCCCGCACAACCGCTGCGCGACCGCGTGGTGGTGGTCACCGGCGGTGCCCAGGGCGTGGGCCGTGGCATTGCTCAGGCCGTGCTTGGTGCGGGCGGCAGCGTGATGATCGCCGACCTCGATGCTGATGCCGGAAAGGCCTGCCTCAAGGAATGGAACCTGCCCGAACGCGCTGCATTCCAGCGCGCGGACGTGGCCAGCGAACGCAGCGTGCAGGCGCTGGTGAAAGCCACGCTCAAGCGCTTCGGTCGCATTGACGGCCTGGTCAACAATGCCGGCATCGCCAGCGCGCATGGCGCGCCACTGGCCGGGATGAGCATGGCCGAATGGCAGCGTCGCCTGTCCAGCCTGCACGGGGCGTTCCTGTGCAGCAAGCACGCCCTGCCCGCCTTGAACGCGCAGGGCGGTTCGATCATCAACATCGCCTCGACCCGCGCATGGCAGTCCGAGGCGAACAGTGAAGCCTATGCGGCCGCCAAGGGCGGGCTGGTGGCGTTCACGCATGCGCTGGCGATCAGTGCCGGGCCGACCGTACGCGTGAACAGCATCAGCCCCGGCTGGATCACCACCGATGCGTGGCAGGCACCGCCGCGCCGGCGCACGCCGAAGCTGTCGCGGCGGGATCATGCGCAGCATGCAGTGGGACGGGTCGGGCAGCCGGAGGATATCGGCGCCTTGGCGGTGTTTCTGCTGTCGGATCTGGCCGGATTCATCACCGGCCAGGACCATATCGTGGATGGCGGCATGAGCCGCACGATGATCTACGCCGAATGATCCAACCGGGTATCGACCGTTGGTCGGTACCGCAAGACGTCACCCCGCCATCCCGTTATGGCGCAGCAGCGCATCCACGCTCGGTGCACGCCCACGGAACGCGGCGAAGTTCTCCGCCGCACTACGACTGCCACCGCGCGACAGCACCTCATCGCGGAAGCGCCTGCCGGTTTCTGCCACCTTGCCGGGCGCTTCCTCGAACGCGGCATAGGCATCGGCGCTCAGCACCTCGGCCCACTTGTAGCTGTAGTACCCCGCCGCATAGCCGCCTGCAAAGATATGGCTGAACTGATGCGGGAAGCGATTCCACGCCGGCGGGCGATTCACGGCCACCTCATCACGCACGCGCTCCAGCAGCTGCAGCACGCTGTCCTGCGCGGGCGCATATTCGCTGTGCAGCTGCATGTCGAACAATGCGAACTCCAGCTGGCGCACGGTGAACATGCCGCTCTGGAAATTGCGCGCCGCCAGCATGCGGTCAAACAGCGCGCGCGGCAGCGGTTCGCCGCTGTCCACGTGCGCGGTCATCGCCTGTACGCGGTCCCACTCCCAGCAGAAATTCTCCATGAACTGGCTGGGCAGCTCGACCGCATCCCATTCCACGCCATTGATCCCGGCCACGCCCAACTCGCCCACGCGGGTCAGCAGCTGGTGCAGGCCATGGCCCATTTCATGGAACAGGGTGGTCACTTCATCATGGCTGAAAGTGGCCGGCTTGCCGTCGGCGCCACGCCCGAAGTTGCAGACCAGATACACCAGCGGGGTCTGCACGCCGTGCGCGGTGTCGCGGCGGTTGCGGCAGTCATCCATCCAGGCCCCACCACGCTTGCCTTCGCGTGCATACAGGTCCAGATAGAACTGCCCCACCAGCCCGCCCTGCGCGTCGACCACGCGGTAGAAGCGCACGTCCGGATGCCACACCGGTGCCACGTCCGCCTGGACCTCCAGCCCATACAGACCGCGGATGACGCTGAACAGCCCCTCCAGCACCTTGGGCTCGGTGAAGTACTGCTTCACTTCCTGCGCAGAATAGCTGTAACGGGCCTGCTTCAGCTTTTCGCTGGCATAGGCAAGATCCCAGGCTTCCAGCGTTTCCAGGCCCAGTTCTTCGCGGGCGAAGGCTTCCAGTTCCGCGCGGTCGCGCTGCGCGTAGGGCTTGGCGCGCGCGGCCAGATCCCGCAGGAAGGCCAGCACCTGGGCCGCGTCGTCGGCCATCTTGGTGGCAACGGAGTATTCGGCGTAGTTGGCAAAGCCCAGCAGCGCAGCCAGCTCGGCGCGCAGCGCCAGCACGCGGTCGATGTTGCCGCTGTTGTCCAGCGCGGCATCGCCGAACTCGGAAGCACGCAGTGCATTGCCGCGATACAGCGCCTCACGCAGCGGCCGGTGCGACGCATAGGTCTGCACCGGCAGGTAGCACGGCATCTGCAGGGTAAGCTTCCACCCGGCCTTGCCGTCCTTTTCCGCACCCGCACGGGCCGCGGCCACAACGTCCTCCGGCAGGCCCGCCAGCTCAGCGGCGTCTTCGACGATCAGCGACCACGCATCGGTGGCATCCAGCACATTCTGCGAGAACTTCGCCGACAACGCCGACAGTTCCTCGCGGATGGCGCTGTAACGCGCCTTGCCGGCGTCATCCAGCTCGGCACCGCCCAGACGGAAGTCGCGCAGCGCGTTGTCCAGTACCTTGCGCTGGGCTGTATCGAAATCAGCGGCTTCGGCACTGGCGGCCAGTACGCGGTACTGCTCGAACAACTTCAGGTTCTGGCCCAGCGCGCTGCCGAAGCGGGTCACCTTGGGCAGATTGGCGTTATAGGCTTCACGCAGCTCCGGCGTATTCACCACGCCCTGCAGGTGGCCCACCTGGCCCCAGGCCCGCCACAGCCGTTCGGTGGCATCGTCCAGCGGCACCACGAACGTTTCCCAGGTGACCGGGCTGACCGTTTCGGCCTGCTTTACCGCCGCCTCGGCCTGCTCCAGCAGGGCATCAATCGCCGGGGCGATGTGCGCGGGCTGGATGGCATCGAAGCGCGGCAGGCCCGAGAAGTCGAGCAGCGGATTGGCGGGGGTCACAGGCATCTCCAGACAACGGGTCATTGCACACGATATGGCACTGGGTGCGGGCAGGCACAAGGCCCGGATGCACCCTTTTCACATCCATTCACGCCCGGACCACGTCGCGCGGACGACGCTGGAGCCCCAACGAACGCTTTCCCCGGAGGGTTCATGGACGCGGTTCAGGCCATTGCACCGCCTTTCGCCCTGCTTGCCACCGCCAGCCCGCGCGAGCTGGACTGGATTGCCGCTCTCGGCAGAAGTGCCGAGCACGCGCGACACCGCGAGGCGCTGGAGCAGGTGCTGGGTGCCCAGCATGGAAGGCTGCACGAGGACCAGATGTGGTTCCCTTACGAGGTGATCGAACGGGGGGCCATGCAGTGCGAAAAAGGGCATGAGCGCGAGTTCGTGCTGTGCACGCTGCTGGTGTTCATTGCCGCCCAGGCGGACCAGGCAGATGTGGATCTGGACCTGCATTTCGACGATCATGCGACGGCCTATGAAGATCTGCCACCGGTGTTGCGGGATGTGGTGCTGGATGCGTACGAGGCCAGCCGCGCCTTGTAGAGCGGGGCTTGCCCCGCTGCTTTTGGCGCAGCAGGGTCAGCCCGCTGCATGGAATCCCACCGGGGCAAGCCCCACTCTACGGAATCATGAGCCCCGATTTACGGAATAGCCGGTAATTCAATACAACGGCTGCAACGAAGCCTCGGCCAGCGCCGGCAACACCTGCCCGTTCACCGCACCCGCAATCACCGCATCCGCCGCATCCACATCAATGCCCTGCCGCGAGTACCACTCGGGGTTGTAATAACTGTGCGCATAGCGCTCGCCGCTGTCGCACAGAATGGTGACGATGGACCCGCTGCGCCCGGCCCGACGCATCTGCTGCGCCGCATGCAGCACGCCGATGAAGTTGGTGCCGGTGGACCCGCCCACGCGGCGGCCCAGCTGGCGGCTGACATGGCGCATGGCGGCCAGGCTGAGCGCGTCGGGCACCTTCACCATGGCGTCCACGCAGGTC
The DNA here is from genome assembly GCA_050983615.1 of Stenotrophomonas maltophilia. Taxonomy (GTDB): domain Bacteria; phylum Pseudomonadota; class Gammaproteobacteria; order Xanthomonadales; family Xanthomonadaceae; genus Stenotrophomonas; species Stenotrophomonas maltophilia_AZ. The sequence continues at coordinate 3,739,578 of CP158958.1, forward strand.
GGAATGAAGCTCGACTCCACCCGAGGGCGGCCAATGCCCTCCACCCGCGAACCGCCGGCACAAGTGAGTTCGCGCCAAGGCTGGCCAGCGAGTGCCGCGCAGTAACCGTCGTAGAACACCGAGATTTCCGGGTCTGCACACAGAATGCGGGTGTCATGCCGACGGTAACTGACGTAGCGACCCAGCGTGGCCGCGGTGCCGCCCGTGCCGGGGCTGCAGACGATCCATTCCGGCACCGGGTGCGGTTCCTCGGCCATCTGCTTGAAGATGGACTCGGCGATATTGTTGTTGGCACGCCAGTCGGTCGCCCGTTCGGCGTAAGTGAACTGGTCCATGAAGTGGCCGCCGGTTTCGCGTGCCAGCCGCTCCGATTCGCAGTTCAGATCGCAGGCACGTTCCACCAGATGGCAACGCCCGCCGTGAAACTCGATGGCGGCGATCTTTTCCGGCGACGTGCTGGCCGGAATCACCGCGATGAACGGCACCCCCAGCAGGCGGGCGAAGTACGCTTCCGACACCGCCGTGGACCCGCTGGAGGCCTCGATGACCGGCCGCCCTTCCCGCAGCCAGCCATTGGCCAGGGCGTACAGGAACAGCGATCGCGCCAGACGGTGCTTCAGGCTGCCGGTGGGGTGGCTGGATTCGTCTTTGAAATACAGCTCGATGCCCGGGTAGCCCGGCAGATCCATCGGGATCAGGTGGGTGTCGGCGGACCGGTTGAAATCGGCTTCGATCTTGCGGATGGCCGCGGCCACCCATTCACGCTGCGACATGTCGACGAGCAGTCAAGGAGATGCCGCATTCTACGTCGCCTTGCCACTGGGTCGCTAAACTGAACGACCTGACGTACCGTTTTCATGCACCTGAGGACCCCCCATGACCCTTGCCTTCCAGTCCCAGCCCGGCGTCGCCGCCCAGCCGCCGGCCGAAACCACCGGTTTCGTTTTCAACCACACCATGCTGCGGGTGAAGGACATCACCGCCTCGTTGGACTTCTATACCCGTGTGTTGGGCTTCCAGCTGCTGGACCAGCGCGACTTCCCGGAAGCCGAGTTCAGCCTGTACTTCCTCGCCCTGCTGCCCGCCGGCACTGCCATTCCGGAAGGCGATGACGCCCGCCGCGTGTGGATGGCCGGTATTCCCGGCGTGCTGGAACTGACCCACAACCACGGCACCGAGAAACAGGACGGCCCGGTGTACCACGATGGCAACTCCGATCCACGCGGTTTCGGCCATATCTGCGTGTCGGTGCCGGACATCAAGGCGGCCTGCAAGCGCTTTGACGACCTGCAGGTGCCGTACCAGAAACGTCTGGAAGACGGCCGCATGAAGCATCTGGCCTTCATCAAGGACCCGGATGGCTACTGGGTGGAGATCATCTCCAACATGCCGGTCGCCTGAGCCTGACCGGGCGACGGTATAGTGCCGTCGCCCACAACGGCTGAACGACTGCGCTGCTATACCTGCCCGTTCTTCCCAATGAAGGACCCAGCATGGAAACCATGGAACTGCATCGCGGCCGCCTGATCGATCATATCCAGCTGGTGGTGCGCGACCTGCCGGCCAGCCGGCGCTTCTACCAGGCCGTGTTCGACAGCATCGGCATTCCGATCGCCGGTGAGGGCGAGGACTATTTCTGGGCTGATGAATTGTTCATTTCGACCGCCAGCAGTGCAGCGGCCGCCGGTGAGCTGACCGGGCGGCATCATCTGGCGTTCCAGGCACGTGATGCGGCCACGGTGGATGCGTTTCACAAGGCTGCGATTTCAGCTGGAGGCAAGGACAATGGCGCGCCGGGTGAGCGCCCCTATCATCCCGGGTATTACGGCGCGTTCGTGCTGGACCCGGATGGAAACAATATTGAAGTGGTGTACCACGGGCCGGCGACGTACAGCGCGGATTCGGTGAAGGTCAGTTTTTGAGCGCGTGTTGGGCGTTGCCTCGTTTGGGGCCGTGCCCCAATGAACGTGGCGGCGCTATCGGCAGTCGACTGTCGTGCGACTCTACCTGTTCCAGCCATGACATGGATGCCAGCGATGCCGTGCGCCCCTGACATGCTCGGGATGCCCGCCGGGTAGCGTCGGTCGAGAGACGACGGCCGATAGCGCCCATCGCCCCCTTGACGCATGGACCCGCACCGAAGCGACTGCCTGAACCCTTCAGCCACCCCCACCCCCAATCTCACAGATTGAGATCGAACGCCTCTACCCTGCGCGCATGGAAACGCTGCGCAAACTCGCCATCCTCGCCGACGCCGCCAAGTACGACGCCTCCTGCGCCTCCAGCGGCGCAGGCAAGCGCGACTCGCGCGCCAGCGGCGGCATCGGCAGCACCGATGGCCCCGGCATCTGCCACAGCTACACGCCCGATGGCCGCTGCGTTTCCCTGCTGAAGATCCTGCTCACCAACTTCTGCATCTACGACTGCGCATACTGCGTGAATCGCGTTTCCAGCAACGTACAGCGCGCCCGCTTCACCGTCGAAGAGGTGGTCGCCCTGACCATGGACTTCTACAAGCGCAACTACATCGAAGGTCTGTTCCTCTCCAGCGGCATCATCCGCAACGCCGACTACACCATGGAGCAGATGGTCGAAGTGGCGCGCCAGCTGCGCGAGGAGCACCGCTTCAACGGCTACATCCACCTCAAGACCATTCCAGAAGCCTCACCTGAACTCCTGGCCGCGGCCGGTCGCCATGCCGATCGCCTGTCGATCAATGTGGAGCTTCCGACCGAAGCCGGCCTGGCAAGTTTTGCCCCTGAGAAGTCCATGCCGTCAATCCGCAGCGCCATGGGTGAGCTGCGTTGGCGCATCGAGGAAGCCAAGGAGGCGAAAGCAGCGGCCCCGGCCACCGTCGCTCCGACCGCCCCGCCAACCGTCAAAGCTCCCCGACGCCGCGCCCGCGCTCCCCGCTTCGCCCCTGCCGGCCAAAGCACGCAGATGATCGTCGGGGCCGACGGGGCCAGCGACCAGCAGATCCTCACCGCCGCCGACAGCCTGTACGGCAACTACCGCATGCGCCGGGTGTACTACTCCGCGTTCAGCCCGATTCCCGATGCCAGCCGCCTCCTGCCGGTGCAGGCCCCGCCGCTGGCCCGCGAGCACCGCCTGTATCAGGCCGACTGGCTGCTACGCTTTTACGGTTATGGGGTGGAGGAAATCACCGACACCACCCAGGGCGGCATGCTCGACCTGGACATCGACCCGAAGATGGCCTGGGCGATCCGCCACCCGGAGCGCTTTCCGGTGGACCTCAACCGTGCCCCGAAGGAAATGCTGCTGCGGGTGCCGGGGCTGGGCGTGCGCAATGTGAAGCGCGTGCTGATGGCACGCCGTCACAGTCGCCTGCGCGTCGCTGACGTCGCCCGCCTGCGCGCGCCAATGAGCAAGCTGCTCCCATTCGTGCAACTCGCCGACCATCATCCACGCAACGCGCTCGACAACCCGGGTGCACTGCGCGCCCGCCTGGCCCCGCCGCCGAAGCAGGCCTCCTTGTTCGACGCATTGGCTGGCTGAGATGAACCGCTGGAGTGTGCGGGTCGATCCGCCGTGGTCGCTGGAGGCGTGGCGTAATGCTTCGCGGCTCGCGTTGCAGGGCGAGGTGGCTCCCGAGCAGCTGGACTGGCTGCCGGGCGACGCAGGCGGACTGCTCGACGCTCCCTCGCTGACGCAGGCCACGCCTTCCCTATCGGCCACCACCGTCGCCGTGCCGAAGGAGTTCGTCCAGCTGGCCGCCACCTGCCTGTGCCACCGCGACCCGCAGCGCATGCCGCTGCTGTACCGCATGCTGTGGCGCATCACCCATGGCGAACGCGCCCTGCTCTCCAACCCCGCCGACCCGGACGTGATCCGCGCGATGGCGTTGGCGCAGGCCGTGCGTCGCGACAGCCACAAGATGAAGGCGTTCGTGCGCTTCCGCGAGGTGCCCGGCGAACCGGACGCGTTCATTGCCTGGTTCGAACCAGACCACCACATCGTGGATCGCGTGGCCCCATTCTTCCAGCGCCGTTTCACCGGCATGCGCTGGTCGATCCTCACGCCGTATCGCAGTGTGCACTGGGACGGAAAAGAGCTCGCCTTCGGGCCAGGGGCGCAGCGAAGTGACGCGCCTGCGGAAGATGCACGCGAGGAGCTGTGGCGCACCTACTACGCGCACATCTTTAATCCTGCACGATTGAATACCCGGATGATGCAGCAGGAGATGCCGGCAAAGTACTGGAAGCACCTTCCGGAGGCGTCGTTGCTACCGACACTGGTACGCGACGCGGGAGACCGCGTGCAGGAGATGCATGACCGCCAGGCGCGGGCACCGCAGCGCCGCATTCCTGAGCACCCCATTCCCCTGCGCCAGCCGGCCACGGTGCGCGGCGACGATCTGGATGGACTGCGCACCGCGGCGGCGAATTGCCGTCAGTGCCCGTTATGGGAGCCCGCCACCCAGACCGTATTCGGCGAAGGCCCGCGCGACGCGCAGATCATGTTGGTGGGCGAGCAGCCCGGCGATAGCGAGGACCTGAGCGGTCATCCGTTCGTCGGGCCAGCCGGCCAGCTGCTCAATCGCGCACTGCAGGAGCTGGGCATTGATCGCACCACGCTCTACCTCACCAACGCGGTGAAACACTTCCGTTTTGAGCGGCGTGGCAAAAAACGTATCCATTCCAAACCCCAGGTGACTCACATCAATGCCTGCCGACCCTGGTTGCTGGCCGAGATCGAGCAGGTGAGCCCGAAGGTGATCGTGTGCCTGGGAGCGAGTGCGGCGCGGGCGGTGTTTGGCAGCGGATTCAACCTGAGCCGTGATCGTGGGCGCTGGCATACGTTGGAAGATGGCACGCGCGGGTTCGCTACCGTGCATCCGTCATGGGTGCTGAGGCAGGACCTGGGGAAGCGGGAGGAGGCTTATCGGCTGCTCGCGGATGACCTGATGGCCTTGCGTGCCCTGTCGACCTAGCCACCGCCCTGTCATTCGCGGCATCATCTGCCCGATGTGTTGTTCAACCTATCGAAAGGGTCGCCGAGCACCGTTGCTGTATCGATCGAGTAGTAGAGCGCGTCTCCAGGAGGGCGGATATCCCCTACCCTGGCAATCTGATATGACACGGCTCCCAGGCTCTGGAATACCTCAGGATGGATCCGTTCCCGAACCTCCTCCATCGCGAGCCGGCGGTCTGGCAGCTGGCGGCCTTGCCTGGGAGGTATCGCCGCGAGGCGTGACCGAGGATCGTCCCTGCAACCGTCATCATGGCAGGCCGCCGCATCGGTTGTACTCATCAGCGCAGGTAGCGCCGCTGTAACGATGAACGCGACAGCCAGGACAGTTGCTACGACGGTCTTGCGGTGCTGCTTCCGTGCACTTCCTCTACCGGATTCGAAACGGCTCTCGATCGCCGAGAGCCGATCTTCGTCCTGCCGGGGAGACCGTCGCACCACTTCAAGAAATCAATCAGCTCCGCCAGGATTCACTGCCACGCACCCGTCGCGGATGCTGGCGCATCGACGTACCTTGATAAGGAACGCAGACTGACGGAGTCGTAGAGCGGGGCTTGCCCCGCTCCCCCGACCGAAGACAGCGTCAGTGAGCCGCCATGTAAATATCCTGGAGAACCGCCTTCTCCAGCTCCAACTCCCCAAGCAGGTTCTTGACGATATCGCCCAGGCTGAGGATGCCAACCAGACGATCACCCTCGGTCACCATCAGATGGCGGTGCCGCGAATACGTCATCAACGCCATCGCCTGCTTCAGCGTCGCCTCGGGCGAGATGCCTTCCAGACCAGCAGACGGTAACGAGGAGATGACCCGCCGACCGGCCTGCGGACCGTCATCAGCAAGGCTGCGCACGATGTCTTTCTCGGAAATGATCCGGACCGGCACATCGTCGCGGGTGACCACCAGCGCGGCGATCTTGTTCGCACTCATCTTGTGCGCGGCGGCACCGATGGTGTCCTCCACGTCGATGGTGATGACGGCTTGTTTCTTCAGCTGCAGAAGTTCACGAACGTTCATTCTGGTTCCTGTTGCAGGGTACTGAGTGAGTCAAGTGACAGTTCGTCGCAGAACCGGTTGACGACTCCGAGAATGGCACCGGGCGTAGAACCGGCGCTGAATGCTCCGGGCGGCGGAGGCTAAAGTTTTTCGAGTGGACAGGATTGGCACAGAGGTCGCCTATTCAGGATTAGGCGTATCTGCAGGCCGACCAAGACATTACCTCAGCCCCCCGCACGGGCCAGCATCTCCAGGTGACGAACCTGCCTCGGCTTACGGATGACAGCCGACGCGCAACATGGAGTAATTCGCGACATGTCACTTGGTCGGAGAACCGAAGGGCGTCTCGGCGGCGCTTGCGCACATGGCCTCAAATACTGGGTCGGATGCGACTGATATCGTCACAATAGGCTCGATATCGTAGTCATCCTCCTCACACGCGATATCGTTCTGGAAATCCGATTCCCCATTTGATGTTTTCACCGTGCATGGTGTGCCCCAGGAGCCTGATCTCTCCTGAAAAAACTTGAAGCACATGACGTAACACGTCGGGAGGGTGGCCGAATACAACACCCCCGAGGAAATACGTCGCGCCGTTTTTTTTTCAAACGGAGATCAGCCTCCCGACTCCCTCGCCATCCCGGCGAGGGACCTTCTCGATGGAGGTACATCATGCAAAATCCGCAGGAAAAGTCGCCAAGCAAAGAGAGCAAGAAGCCCAGTGCCGGCTGGTATCGCCCCCGATATGTACGCGTTGGCGTGCTGAACGGCCCGGATGGCCGACCTGTCCTCGTGGACGGGATCGAAGTGCCCTACTTCAAGATGCGTGGGATGTGGATACATCGGATGGGTGGCACGGCGCGTAGTCGGCTTCTGATCGAGGAAGAGCCTGGGTGCATCATTCTGTCGGTGGATGAGCCGGTGGTTAGGGTGAAGAAAGTGCGGGGAAAGGTGACGGCGTAGCCGGCGACGCGGGGCCGGAGCGGAGCGCAGACATGCGTGGCCTGTCCGTACGTCCGCCAACGAAGAATGGCCGGTCATTGACCGGCCATTTTCGCGAAGAGCAGCGGGGCAAGCCCCGCTCTACGGGTTTTCCGTCGGCGACGGCGTTATTCCACCGTCACGCTCTTTGCCAGGTTACGCGGCTTGTCCACGTCGGTGCCACGCGCCAGCGCGGTGTGGTACGCCAGCAGCTGCACCGGGATGGTGTGCACCACCGGGCTGAGCACGCCGGCGTGGCGCGGGGTGCGGATGACGTGCACGCCTTCGCTTTCGGCGAAGTTGCTGTCCTGGTCGGCGAACACAAACAGCTCGCCGCCGCGGGCGCGCACTTCCTGCATGTTCGACTTCACCTTTTCCAGCAGGCTGTCGTTGGGGGCGATCACCACCACCGGCATGTCTTCATCCACCAGCGCCAGCGGGCCATGCTTCAACTCGCCGGCCGGGTAAGCTTCCGCGTGGATGTAGGTGATCTCCTTCAGCTTGAGCGCACCTTCCAGTGCGATCGGGTAATGCAGGCCGCGGCCGAGGAACAGCGCGCTGCTCTTGCGCGCGAAGCGCTCGGCCCAGGCGGCAATCTGAGGCTCCATGTTCAGCGCGTGCTGCACGCTGCCCGGCAGGAAGCGCAGCTGCTCCAGGTACTCGGCTTCCTGTGCGGCATCGATGCGGCCATGCAGCTTGCCCAGCACCATGGTCAGCTGGAACAGCGCGGCCAGCTGGGTGGTGAAGGCCTTGGTCGAAGCCACGCCGATTTCGGCGCCGGCACGGGTATAGCAGACCAGCTCGCTGGCGCGCGGAATCGCGCTTTCCGGCACGTTGCAGATGGACAGGGTATGCGTGTGGCCCAGGCTCTTGGCGTACTTCAGCGCCTCCATCGTGTCCAGGGTTTCGCCGGACTGCGAGATGGTGACGATCAGGTGCTTGGGGTTCGCATAGGCGGCGCGGTAGCGGTACTCGCTGGCGATTTCCACGCTGCACGGCAGGCCGGCAATGGATTCGATCCAGTAACGCGCGGTCAGGCCGGAGTAATAGCTGGTGCCACAGGCGAGAATCTGCACGCCTTCAATGCCGGCCAGCACGCTTTCGGCATTCTTGCCGAACAGCTCGGCCGGGAAACCACCGGCGTCGATCGCCGCTTCGATGGTGTCACCCAGTGCGCGCGGCTGCTCGTGGATTTCCTTCTGCATGAAGTGGCGGTACGGGCCCAACTCCAGCGAGGCCAGCGACACGTCCGACAGGTGCACGTTGCGGACCACCGGCTGGTCGTGCTCGTCATACACCTGTACGCCGTCACGGCTGACTTCGGCGGTGTCACCCTCTTCCAGGAAGATCACCTTGCGGGTGGCCGAGACAATCGCCGACACGTCCGAGGCAACGAAGTTCTCGCCCTCACCCAGGCCGACCAGCAGCGGGCAGCCCATGCGGGCGCACACGAAGTGGTTGGGTTCGGCGCGGCTCATCACCGCCAGCGCGTAGGCACCGGTCAATTCCTTCACTGTGCGCTGCAGCGCGGTCAGCAGGGTATCGCCGCCCTTCAGGTGATGGTGCATGAGGTGGGCGATGACTTCGGTGTCGGTCTGCGACTCGAACACATAGCCCAGCGCGCGCAGCTTCTCGCGCTGCTCTTCGTGGTTTTCGATGATGCCGTTGTGCACCAGCGCCACGCCGTGGCTGATATGCGGGTGGGCATTGGCTTCGGTCACGCCGCCATGGGTAGCCCAACGGGTGTGGCCGATGCCCAGCTGCGCGTCGAAGCCTTCACTGGCAGCGGCCTTTTCCATTTCCGAAACACGGCCGGTACGACGTACCCGGCGCACGTCAGGCTGGGCCAGGGTCTTGTCGATGACGGCAATGCCGGAGGAGTCGTAGCCGCGGTATTCCAGGCGCTTGAGGCCTTCGATCAGAACTGGAACCACATCGCGATCGGCGATCGCACCCACAATGCCGCACATAACGTCGTATCCCTGCTGTTGAGCCCCGCATTCTAGCGTGGCCACCCTCAAGGCCTGGTACGTGTCCGCTTAACAAAAGTGTCCGGGAGAGTGTCCGCGGACACCCGGACAAGCATCGGTCCGTTGCAAGCCATTGTTTTACAAGGGCGTGAAGTTGGCACGGAGTCTGCTTTGTATTCACGCAGACCCAACGCGAACGAGCCCGATGATCCGCGACACTTCCGCCCAGGACCAGTCCTTCGCCCCGACCGCCACCACGGCCCCATGGAAACGCTGGCTGTGGCCGGGCCTGGCCGCGCTGGTGGTGCTGCTGGCCATCGCCTTTGCGGTGCGTGCCTGGCTCGGTGCCAGCCGCTCGGTGGACAGCAGCCGGGTCCGCATTGCCGAGGTCACCAAGGGCGACCTGGTCCGCGACATTGCCGCCGACGGCCGGGTGATCGCGGCCAACAGCCCGGTGCTGTACGCCATCTCGGCCGGCACCGTGGACCTGAAGGTGGTGGCCGGCGACGTGGTGAAGAAGGGCCAGGAGCTGGCGGTGATCGACAGCCCCGAACTGCGCAGCAAGCTGGCCCAGGAACAGGCCACCCTGGCCGGCCTGGAGGCCGAGGCCAGCCGCGCCCAACTGGACGCCACCCTGGCCCGGGCCAAGGCACGCAAGGACACCGACCAGGCCAGCATTGAACGACAGGCCGCCGAACGCGACCTGCAGCGCTACCAGCGCGGCTATGACGGCGGCGCGGTGCCGCAGATCGACCTGGCCAAGGCCAACGACACCCTGAAAAAGGCCGACATCTCCCTGACCAACGCGCAGACCGATGCCCGCCTGCAGGGCCAGGGCGCGGACCTGGATGCGCGCAACAAGCGCCTGCTGGCCGACCGCCAACGCGCAGTGGTTGACGAGGTGCAGCGCCAGGTCGATGCGCTGACCCTGCGCGCCCCGTTCGATGGTCAGGTCGGCCAGGTCCAGGCCACCCAGCACACCCAGGTGCCGGCCAACGCACCGGTGCTGGGCGTGGTCGACCTGTCGCGCTTCGAGATCGAGATCAAGGTACCGGAAAGCTTCGCCCGCGACCTCAGTATCGGCATTCCGGCGCAGCTCACCAGCGGCAACGGTCAGCCGTTCCCGGGCGAGATCAGCGCAGTGTCACCGGAGGTGGTGGCCGGCGAAGTGAATGCCCGCATCCGCTTTACTGACAAGCAGCCCCAAGGCCTGCGCCAGAGCCAGCGCATGCAGGCCCGGGTGGTGCTCGACACCCGGCGCAACGTGCTGAAGGTGGAACGCGGCCCGTTCGTTGAACAAGGCAATGGCCAGGCCTACGTGATGGACGGTAGCGTCGCCATCCGTCGTCCGGTGCAACTGGGCGTGAGCAGCCTGGGCGAAGTGGAAATCCTTTCCGGCCTGCAACCCGGCGACCGCGTCGTGGTGTCAGGCAGTGATCTGTTCGGCGATGCCGAGCGCGTGTCCGTCAACTAACCCTTACGACTTCCAGAAGGAAACTGTCATGCTTGAGATGCGCTCGGTTGCCAAAGTGTTCCGTACCGAACAGGTGGAAACCCATGCCCTTCGTTCGTTGGACCTGCACGTCCGCGAAGGCGAATTCGTCGCGGTCACCGGCCCCTCGGGCTCGGGCAAGACCACCTTCCTCAATATCGCCGGCCTGTTGGAAACTTTCACCAGCGGCACCTACCTGCTGGACGGGCAGGACGTGAGCAAGCTCGGCGACGACGCCCGCAGCAGGCTGCGCAACCAGAAGATCGGCTTCATCTTCCAGGGCTTCAACCTGATTTCCGACCTGAACCTGTTCGACAATGTCGACGTGCCGTTGCGCTATCGCGGCATGCCGGCCACCGAACGCCGCCAGCGCATCGAACACGCACTCAAGCAGGTGGGCCTGGGCTCGCGCATGAAGCACTACCCGTCCGAATTGTCCGGTGGTCAGCAGCAGCGCGCTGCTATTGCGCGCGCCCTGGCCGGCAGCCCGCGACTGCTGCTGGCCGACGAACCGACCGGCAATCTGGACAGCCAGATGGCCCGCGGCGTGATGGAGCTGCTGGAAGAGATCAACGCGGCCGGCACCACCATCGTGATGGTCACCCATGACCCGGAGCTGGCCGCACGCGCGCAGCGCAACGTGCACATCGTCGATGGCCAGGCCACCGACCTGGTGCGCGAACCGGTGCTGGCCACGCCGCGCCCCGTTATTGCTGCCGTCAACGAGTGAGGCCTGCCATGATCGCCTACTACTTCCGATTGGCCCTGCGCAGTTTCCGGCGCAACAAGGTGCTCACCGCGCTGATGGTGGTGGCCATCGCGCTGGGCATCGGCGCGTCGATGACCACGCTCACTGTGTTCCATGTGCTCTCCGGGGATCCGATTCCACAGAAAAGCGACCGTCTGTTCAATGTCCAGGTCGACCCGCGCCCGATGATCGGCTACCAGCCCAGCGAGGAACCGGAGGAGCAGGTCACCCGCTTCGACGGCGAAACCCTGCTGCGCGAAAAGAAAGCCAAGCATCAGGTGTTGATGACAGGTGGCGGTGTCACTGTGGAGCCGGAAGGCAGCACGCTGCGCCCGTTCACGACCGATGCGCGCTACACCTCGACCGACTTCTTCGCGATGTTCGATACGCCGTTCCAGTACGGCCAGGGTTGGAAAGCAGACCAGGACGAAGGACGCGGCCGGGTGGCCGTGATCTCCAAGGCCCTCAACGACAAGCTGTTCAACGGACAGAACAGCGTGGGTCGCCAGCTGCGCATGGATGGCCACACCTTCAATGTGGTGGGCGTGCTGGACACCTGGAACCCCAACCCGCACTTCTACGACCTGGAAACCGGTCGCTACGGAGACAGCGAAGACATTTATGTGCCGGTCTCCACTGCATTGGACCTCAAGTTTGGCCGCAGCGGCAACATGAACTGCTGGGGCAATGCGAACGGTGAGGAAACCGCTCTCAACGCGCCCTGCGTGTGGATGCAGTATTGGGTGGAACTTGACTCGGCCAGCGCTGCATCCGACTACCGTGCGTACCTCGAGAACTACTCAGCGCAGCAGAAGGCGGCCGGTCGCTTCCAGCGCCCGTCCAACGTGCGTCTGCGCAACGTGATGGAATGGCTGGACTTCAAACAGGTGGTTCCCAGCGACGTGCGACTGCAGCTGTGGCTCGCGCTGGGCTTCCTTGCGGTGTGCCTGATCAACACCGTGGGGCTGCTGCTGGCCAAGTTCCTGCGTCGCAGTGGCGAGATTGGCGTGCGCCGTGCGTTGGGTGCGAGCCGCGGACAGATCTTCCTGCAGTCGCTGGTCGAGGCCGGCACGGTGGGACTGGCCGGCGGCATCCTGGGCCTGGGACTGGCCATGCTGGGCCTGTATGCCGTTCGCCAGCAACCCGTGGACTACGCCAAGCTTGCCACCCTGGACAGCGCGATGCTGCTGCTCACGTTCGGTCTGACCCTGGCAGCCAGCCTGCTGGCGGGCTTCCTGCCTGCGCTGCGCGCGATGCAGGTCACTCCCGCCATCCAACTCAAGTCGCAGTAAGTATCCGGAGCACACCATGGATATCCGTCCTATTCTGACCACGCTGCGCCGGCACAAAACTGCTGCTGCCCTGATCGTGCTGGAGATCGCCCTCACCTGTGCCATCGTCTGCAACGCACTCTTCCTGATCGGCCAACGGCTGGAGAAGATCAACCAGCCCAGCGGCATCGCCGAGAAGGAATTGCTGGAGGTGCGCCTGGGGGGTATCGGCACGCAGGTGAACGCCACCGCCCGCACCCGTGAAGACCTCGCCGCCCTGCGTGCCATTCCGGGCGTGAAGAACGCGGTCCCGATCAATCAGCTCCCTTTCCGCCGCAACTCGTGGAACACCAGTGTGTCGCTCATTCCCGACCAGGAGCGGCCCAACTTCAATGCCGCGCAGTACATGGTCAGCGAAGGCTCCCTCGATACCATGGGCCTTGAGTTGGTCTCCGGTCGCGACTTCCAGGCCGACGAGTACGCGAATCTGGAAGACGTGGAGAAGGATCCCACCATCGAACAGCGGGGTTCTGCGGTGATCCTGAGCAACCGCGCTGCGCTCAAGCTGTTCCCGGACGGGCAGGCAGTCGGCAAGACGATCTACAGCGGCAAGATGCCGCTGCGCATCGTCGGCGTGGTGAAGGAGCTGGCACGCCCGGTCACGGTCGAGTCCGACACCGGCTACTCCATCATGCTGCCGGTGCGGGTGAACTATGACATGGGCCTTTACCTGATCCGCGTCACCGACCCGTCGCGTCGCCAGGAAGTGCTCAATGCAGCAGTGGCCGCGCTGGAAAAGGTGGACACCAACCGCATGGTGCGCGGCAAGCTCACCTATGAGGAGCAGCGCGAAAAGTACTTCCAGAACGACCGGGCCATGGTCGGCCTGCTCATCACCGTGTGTGTGGCCCTGCTGGTGGTGACGGCACTGGGCATCGTCGGGCTGGCCAGCTTCTGGGTACAGCAGCGCACCAAGCAGATCGGCATCCGTCGCGCACTGGGAGCCACCCGCGGGCAGATCCTGCGCTACTTCCAGACCGAGAACTTCCTGCTGGCCACGGTCGGCATCGTGCTGGGCATGCTGCTGGCCTACTCGATCAACCTGTGGCTGATGAGTGCATATGAGCTGCCGCGCATGCCGGCCAGCTATCTGCCCATCGGTGCCGTGCTGCTGTGGCTGCTGGGACAGATCGCCGTGTTCGGCCCGGCCCACCGTGCAGCGGCCGTCCCGCCCGCTGTTGCCACCCGCAGCGCCTGATGAACGCATCTTTGTTCCGCATCGGACTGGTGGTCCTGGCGCTTGCCACCGCCGCGTGCTCGCAGGGCGGACGCACCGAGACCTCGCGCATGGACGTGCGAAGCAACGGTGCCCATCTGAGCCTGGAGGCGAGACAGGGCGTGGTCAGCGTGCTGGCGGCGAGCCCGGCGGAGCGCTTCGGCGTGAATGCGGGCGACCGCGTGCTGCGCGTTGACGGGCAGCCCGTCACCAGCGTGAGCGCATTGACCTCGGCAATGACCGGCAGCCGCACGCCGACGGTGCCGGTGGTGGTGCAGCGCAACGGGGGCGAACAGACACTGATGGTCACCACGGCTCCATGGCAGGCCATCCGGCCACCCGAACCGCCGCGCCCGCCTTCTCCGCCCTCACCTCCCGAACGGCCATGAACGGAGGGCCGCACTGCCACGCGGCGCGGCCCTCCGGTACTCTCTGCATTCTGTCCCGTCTTCCGCTGCCGCATGCCTTCGATCCTGATCATTGACGACAACGCCAGCGTGGCCACAGCACTCGACGTGCTGTTCTCGCTGCACGACATCGATACCGCGCATGCGCTGTCGCCGGAGGCGGGCCTGGCGCTGCTGGAAGAGCAACCGGTCGACCTGGTGATCCAGGACATGAATTTCACCGAAGACACCACGTCCGGTGAAGAAGGCGAGGCCCTGTTCCAGCAGATCCGCGCGCGTCACCCTGATCTGCCGGTGATCCTGCTGACCGCATGGACGCAGCTGAGCAGCGCGGTGGACCTGGTCAAGGCTGGTGCGGCCGACTACCTGGCCAAGCCCTGGGATGACCGCAAGCTGCTGACCACGGTCAACAACCTGCTGGAGCTTTCCGAAACCCGGCGCGAGCTGGATCGCCGCCGCGAGCGCGAACAACGCGCGCGCAGCCAGCTGGAGTCGCGTTATGACCTGCGCGGCGCGGTAGTCGCCGACCCTGCCAGCGAACGCGTGGTCAGCCTCGCCTGCCAGGTCGCACGCTCGGAGCTGCCAGTGCTGATCACCGGCCCCAATGGTGCAGGCAAAGAGAAGATCGCCGAGATCATCCAGGCCAATTCGCTGGTGGCCAAAGGCGCATTCGTCGCCCTGAACTGCGGTGCGATTCCGGCGGAGCTGATCGAAGCGGAGTTGTTTGGCAGCGAGGCCGGTGCCTACACCGGCGCGAACAAGGCGCGCGAAGGCAAGTTTGAAGCCGCCGATGGCGGCACGCTGTTCCTGGACGAGATCGGCAACCTGTCGCTGGGCGGGCAGATGAAGCTGCTGCGCGTGCTCGAGACCGGTCGCTTCGAGCGGTTGGGGTCCAACCGCGAACGACAGGTCAAAGTGCGCGTCATCAGCGCCACCAATGCCGACCTGCCGGCGATGATCCGCGACGGCCAGTTCCGCGAAGACCTGTATTACCGCCTGAACACGGTGGAGTTGGCGCTGCCACCGCTGGCCGACCGGCCCGGTGACATCCTGCCGCTGGCCGAGCGCTTCCTTGCTGACGGCAAGCCATTGTCCAACGCGGCGGCAGCGGCACTGCAGCGCCATTCCTGGCCGGGCAACGTGCGCGAGTTACGCAACGTGATCCAGAGGGCCGGTTTGCTGGCGCAGGGCGAGCGGATTGAGGTGAGCGATCTGAACCTGCCGCGCGTCCCCACTGCACCCCGCGCAACCACCCCCACGGTGGACCCGGACCGCAGCCGTATTGAATCCGCGCTGGCACACAGCCACGGCATCATTGCCCAGGCGGCGGCCGAGCTTGGGCTGAGCCGGCAGGCGTTGTACCGGCGCATGGACCGCTACGGTATTCCCCGCGAATGAGCCGGCGCTCATTCACCTTCCGGCTGTTCCTGCGGCTGCTGCCGGTGCTGGCGCTGGCGGCCGCTGGGCCGTGGCTGCTGGCCTACTGGATGGACCACGGCTGGGCGGTGACGTTGGTTTCCACGGTGCTGCTGCTGGCGCTGATGTGGTGGACGCTGCGTCGCGCCACCGCACCGGTGCGTTCGTTGTTGCGGGCGCTGTCGGGCACCACCAGCAGCTACCGGGACGGGGAGTACAACTTCAGCGTGTACTGGCCTGGCGACGATGAGCTGGGCGACCTTGTAAAGGCGCATCGCGAGCTGGGCGACGTGCTGCGCGAGCAGCGCCAGGGGCTGGTGCAGCGCGAGCTGCTGCTCGACACCATGGTGCAGAACACGCCCGTCTCGATGCTGTTGCTGGCCAATGGCGGCGACGGCATCCAGCGCGTGGTGTTCTCCAACCTGGCCGCGCGCAAGCTGCTGCATAATGGATGGAAGCTGGAAGGCCAGCGTATGGACGACGTGCTGGAAACCATGCCGGTGGAGCTGCGCGACGCGATCATGCGCGGCGGCGACAGTCTGTTCGCGGTGCGCATGGCCGAGGAGGACGGACAGGTGGCCGATGAGGACGACGAACAGGTGTATCACCTGTCGCGACGTAGCTTCCATTTGAACGGCCGCCCGCATGACCTGCTGCTGGTGCGGTTGCTTACCGCCGAACTGCGCCGCCAGGAGGTGCAGACCTGGAAGAAGGTGATCCGGGTGATCAGCCATGAGTTGAACAACTCGCTGGCACCGATTGCATCGCTGGCGCACTCCGGCGGCGAGCTGGTGCGGCGCGGCAAGACCGAGCGTCTGGAAAACGTGTTCGCCACCATTGAGGAGCGTGCGCGGCATCTGGAAGGCTTCATCCGCGGCTATGCGCGCTTCGCCAAGCTGCCCCAGCCACAACTGCAGAACGTGCAGTGGGCGCAGTTCCTGGGGGGCCTGCGGATGCAGATTCCCTTCCAGATGGCAGGGGTGCCGGAAGACCTGGAGGGCCGGATCGACATCGCACAGATGGGCCAGGCGCTGTTGAACCTGCTCAAGAACGCGCATGAGGCGTGTGCTGAAGCCGAGCCGCCCAACGACGATGTGGAACTACGGGTTACCCGGCTGCCCCAGTGGCTGCGCATCGAGGTGCTGGACCGTGGCAAAGGCATGAACGAGGCCGTGCTGCAGAACGCGCTGATGCCGTTCTATTCGACCAAGCGCAATGGCACCGGGCTGGGCCTGGCGCTGACGCGTGAGATCGTGGAAGCGCATGGTGGCCGGGTCGGATTGCAGAACCGCCGCGAAGGCGGTCTGTGCGTGTCGATCCTGCTTCCGGCGTAGTGACACGCCGCGCGTGTCATGACGTAGCCTGCGCGAGGACACGCATGGAGTGTCGCTGCGCGGCAGACATCATTTCTTGGCCGGCCGATGCCAACCTTCAATCACCTGCTGGCGCGCACGCGCTACCGTCAGCTGACCTTCCGGTGCATTGCGGGTGATCACCGAACCGGCGGCAATGGTCGCGCCCGCGCCCACCGTCACCGGGGCCACCAGTGAGCTGTTCGAGCCGACGAAGGCGTTGTCGCCGATGGTTGTCTGCGACTTGTTCACACCATCGTAATTGCAGGTGATGGTGCCCGCACCGATGTTCACCTTGCTGCCAATCACCGCATCGCCGAGATAGGTGAGGTGGTTGGCCTTGCTGCCGGCACCCAGCTGCACCTTCTTGGTCTCCACGAAATTGCCCACATGCGCGCCATCCCCCAGCACCGTGCCAGGACGCAGCCGCGAGAACGGGCCAATATCCGCCGCACCTTCGCTGACCACGCCGTCCAGGTCGCAGTGCGGCTTCACCACCGTGCCCGCGGCAAGCTTCACATCCTTCAAGCGGGTGAAGGCACCGATGCTGACGCCGTCACCCAGCTCGACCTCGCCTTCCAGTATGACGTTGACATCGATCTGCACATCACGCCCCACGCGGACGGTGCCGCGGATGTCCAGACGCGCCGGATCCAATACGCGGGCGCCCTGCGCGCACAACGCGCGCGCTTCGCGCAGCTGCCAGGCGCGTTCCAGCTGCGACAGCTGCCACGGATCATTGGCCCCTTCCGCCTCCTGGGCATCGTTCACGAAGGCCATATCTGCCGGGGTGTACTCGGCAGCCGCTGAGGCGAACACGTCGGTCAGGTAGTACTCGCCCTGGGCGTTTCTGTTGGACAGCTGCGACAGCCACATGCGCAGTGCGGTGCCGTCGGCGCTGATGATGCCGGTGTTGATGGTGCGGATGGCACGCTGTTCATCAGTGGCATCTTTCTGCTCGACGATGGCCGCCACACGGCCCTCTGCATTGCGCACGATGCGGCCGTAACCTGTGGGATTGGCGACTTCGGCCACCAGCACCGCCAATCGCCCGGGCTGCGACAGCAGATGGCGCAGGGTGTCGGCGCGGATCAACGGCACGTCGCCGTACAGCACCAGCACCTTGGCCTCGTCAGGGACCTGCGGCATGGCCTGCTGCACGGCATGGCCGGTACCAAGCTGCTGGCGCTGCTCGGCCCACTGCAGATCGGGCTGATCAGCGAACGCCGCGCGCACCGCTTCGCCGCCATGGCCGTACACCACATGGATGGCGGCAGGCTGCAGGGCACGCGCGGCATCGATGACGTGGGCCAGCATCGGCCGGCCGGCGATCGGCTGCAGCACCTTGGGCAGGTCCGACTTCATGCGCTTGCCAGCGCCGGCGGCGAGGATGATGACGTGCAGGGCTTGGGTCATGTCGGCGACAGCAGATAGAGAGTGTTGGGAGGATTCTAAAACGCCGGGCGTCAATGTGGTGCCGGTGGCGTGTGCAGCCGGGCAAGCCCGGCTCTACGGGTGGCGGCGCAATGTGGTGCCGGTTGCAGAAACAACAACGCCGGCACTGGGCCGGCGTTGTCGGGTACACGTTGATGCTGAAGCTTAGTGCTTGAGGGTCTTGCGCAGGCGCTCCAGCGCCTGCAGCTGGACCACGGCCTCGGCCAGCTTCTGCTGGGCTTCGGCGACGTCCATGGCTTCGCCACGGTTGGCCAGCATGCGCTCGGCTTCTTCCTTGGCCTTGCGGACCTTGGCTTCGTCGATGTCCTCGGCGCGGATGGCCGTGTCAGCCAGCACGGTCACGACCTGCGGCTGCACTTCCAGAATGCCGCCGGAGATGGCGAAGTCCAGCTGCTCGCCGCTGGGCGTGGTGACCACGACCTTGCCGGGCTTGAGTCGGGTGATCAGCGGGGCGTGTTTGGGCGCAATGCCCAGCTCGCCCAGCTCACCGGTCGCCACGACCAGGGTCGCTTCGCCACGGAAGATTTCCTGTTCAGCGCTGACGATGTCGCAACGAATGGTGCTCATGATCAGGCCTTCTCAGCCATCTTCTTGGCCTTCTCGACCGCTTCTTCAATGCCGCCGACCATGTAGAACGCCTGCTCCGGCAGGTGGTCGTATTCGCCATCGACGATGGCCTTGAAGCCACGGATGGTGTCCTTCAGCGACACGTACTTGCCCGGCGAACCAGTGAACACTTCGGCCACGTGGAACGGCTGGCTGAAGAAGCGCTCGATCTTGCGGGCGCGCGACACGGCCTGCTTGTCTTCTTCGGACAGTTCGTCCATACCCAGGATGGCGATGATGTCCTTCAGTTCCTTGTACTTCTGCAGGGTCTGCTGGACGCGCTGTGCGGTGTCGTAATGTTCGTTGCCGATGACCAGCGGGTCCATCTGGCGGCTGGTGGAGTCCAGCGGATCGACGGCCGGGTAGATACCCAGCGAGGCGATCGAACGCGACAGGGTCACGGTCGAGTCCAGGTGGGCGAACGTGGTGGCCGGCGACGGGTCGGTCAGGTCGTCCGCGGGCACGTACACGGCCTGGATCGAGGTGATCGAACCGTTCTTGGTCGAGGTGATGCGTTCCTGCAGAACGCCCATTTCCTCGGCCAGGGTCGGCTGGTAGCCCACCGCCGACGGCATACGACCCAGCAGTGCCGACACTTCGGTACCGGCCAGGGTGTAGCGGTAGATGTTGTCGACGAACAGCAGCACGTCCTTGCCCTTGCCGTTCTCGTCCTTCTCATCGCGGAAGTATTCCGCCATGGTCAGGCCGGTCAGGGCCACGCGCAGACGGTTGCCCGGCGGCTCGTTCATCTGGCCGTAGACCATCGCCACCTTGTCGAGGACGTTGGAGTCTTTCATTTCGTGGTAGAAGTCGTTGCCCTCTCGGGTACGCTCACCCACGCCGGCGAACACGGACAGACCGCTGTGCGCCTTGGCGATGTTGTTGATCAGTTCCATCATGTTGACGGTCTTGCCGACGCCGGCACCGCCGAACAGGCCGACCTTGCCGCCCTTGGCGAACGGGCACATCAGGTCGATGACCTTGATGCCGGTTTCCAGCAGCTCGGTGGCCGGGGACTGGTCTTCGTACGACGGGGCTTCACGATGGATTTCCCAGCTGTCGCTGGCGGCCACCGGGCCGGCTTCGTCGATCGGACGGCCCAGCACGTCCATGATGCGGCCCAGGGTGCCCGGACCGACCGGTACCGAGATGGCGCGGTTGGTGTTGGTGGCAACCAGGTTGCGCTTGAGGCCGTCGGTGGAACCGAGGGCGATGGTACGCACCACGCCGTCGCCCAGCTGCTGCTGGACTTCGAGGGTGATTTCGGTGTTGTCGACCTTCAGTGCGTCGTACACCTTCGGCACCGACTCACGCGGGAATTCGACGTCGACGACCGCGCCGATGATCTGAACGATCTTGCCCTGACTCATTGCTGCATCCTCTAATTTAAATGCTTTGACTGTGCGCGTCAGACTGCTGCCGCGCCGCCGACGATTTCGGAAATTTCCTGGGTGATCGCTGCCTGGCGGGCCTTGTTGTAGACCAGCTGCAGGGTTCCGATCAGCTTGTTGGCGTTGTCGCTGGCCGCCTTCATCGCCACCATGCGTGCAGCATGTTCGGAAGCGACGTTCTCCAGCACGGCCTGATACACCAGCGATTCCACATAGCGGGTCATCACGTGCTCAAGCACGGTGGCCGCGTCGGGTTCGTACAGGTAATCCCAGTCATGGTGCGCGACCTGCTTTTCAGCCGGCGGCAGCGGCAGCAGCTGATCGAAGCTGGCCTTCTGCACCATCGTGTTGATGAAGCGGTTGTAGACCAGGTAGACGCGGTCGACCTTGCCTTCGGTGAAGGCGTCGAGCATCACCTTGATCACGCCGATCAGCTGTTCCAGGTGCGGCACGTCGCCCATGTGGGTCACGCTGCCGACCATGTTGACCTTGATGCGGCGGAAGAAGGTGGATGCCTTCTGGCCGATGGTCACCACGTCGATCTCGGCACCCTTTTCCTGGTACTGGCGGACTTCGCCCAGCATCTTGCGGAACAGGTTGTTGTTCAGGCCACCGGCCAGACCACGGTCGGAGGAGATCACGATGTAGCCGACCCGCTTGACCTCGTCGCGCTGGACCAGGAACGGGTGCTGGTAATCGGTGCTGGCCTGGGCCAGGTGACCGATCACCTGCTTCATCGCCTGCGCATACGGACGCGAGGTCTTCATGCGATCCTGCGCCTTGCGGATCTTGGAGGCCGACACCATCTCCAGCGCGCGGGTCACCTTGCGGGTGTTCTGCACGCTCTTGATCTTGGTTTTGATTTCGCGACCGCTTGCCATCTCTTATTCCCGTATCGCGGGGGCGGGCCCCGCGGTTGTTCGTCGAAGCGGGGCAAGCCCCGCTCTACGCGCTGTTACCAGCTGCCGGTGGTCTTGAACTCGGCGATGCCCTTCTTGAAGGCAGCTTCGATGTCGTTGTCCCAACCGCCGGTGGCGTTGACCTTGCCGATCAGCTCGCCCTGGGTGTTGGCGAAGTGGGCGTGCAGGCCTTCTTCGAAGGCCAGCAGCTTGGCAACCGGCACGTCGTCGAGGTAACCCTCGTTGACGGCGTAGATCGACAGCGCCTGGTTGGCGATCGACATCGGGGCGTACTGCTTCTGCTTCATCAGCTCGGTGACGCGCTGACCGCGTTCCAGCTGCTTGCGGGTGGCTTCGTCCAGGTCCGAGGCGAACTGCGCGAACGCAGCCAGCTCGCGGTACTGGGCCAGCGAGATACGGATGCCGCCGGACAGCTTCTTGATGATCTTGGTCTGGGCCGCACCACCGACGCGCGACACCGAGATACCGGCGTTCACGGCCGGGCGGATGCCCGAGTTGAACAGATCGGTTTCCAGGAAGATCTGGCCGTCGGTGATCGAGATCACGTTGGTCGGCACGAACGCCGAGACGTCGCCGGCCTGGGTTTCGATGATCGGCAGTGCGGTCAGCGAACCGGTCTTGCCCTTCACTTCACCCTTGGTGAACTGCTCGACGTACTCTTCCGAGACGCGCGCCGCACGTTCCAGCAGGCGGGAGTGCAGGTAGAAGACGTCACCCGGGTAGGCTTCACGGCCCGGCGGGCGCTTCAGCAGCAGCGAGATCTGGCGGTAGGCCACGGCCTGCTTGGACAGGTCGTCGTACACGATCAGGGCGTCCTGGCCGCGGTCCATGAAGTACTCACCCATGGTGCAGCCCGAGTAGGCGCTGATGTACTGCATGGCAGCCGATTCAGAAGCGGTGGCGGCCACGACCACGGTGTGAGCCAGCGCGCCGTTCTCTTCCAGCTTGCGCACGATGTTGGCCACGGTCGAAGCCTTCTGGCCGATCGCGACGTACACGCACTTGATGCCGGTGTTCTTCTGGTTGATCACCGCGTCGATGGCCAGGGCGGTCTTGCCGGTCTGGCGGTCACCGATGACCAGCTCGCGCTGGCCGCGGCCGATCGGGATCATGGCGTCGACGGATTTGTAACCGGTCTGCACCGGCTCGTCGACCGACTTGCGCCAGATCACGCCCGGAGCCACGCGCTCCACCGGCGCGGTCAGCTGGGCAGCGATCGGGCCCTTGCCGTCGATCGGTTCGCCGAGGGCGTTGACCACGCGGCCCAGCATTTCCGGGCCGACCGGCACTTCCAGGATGCGGCCGGTGGTCTTGGCCACGTCGCCTTCGCGCAGGTGCTCATAGCTGCCCAGGACCACGGCGCCGACCGAGTCGCGCTCCAGGTTCAGGGCCAGGGCGAAGGTGTTGTTCGGCAGTTCGATCATTTCGCCCTGCATCACGTCGGCCAGACCGAAGATGCGCACGATGCCGTCGGACACGCTGGTCACGGTGCCTTCGTTGCGCGATTCCGCGGCCAGCTTGACCTTCTCGATGCGGTTCTTGATCAGTTCGCTGATTTCGGAGGGGTTGAGCGTGGTTGCCATCGTCAAGTCCTAGTGCCGGCGGTCAAGCCGGACGTTAAATGAATTCAGTTAGCGAGCGCGGTCTGCAGGCGCGACAGCTTGCCCTTGAGCGAGCCATCGATCACCACGTCGCCGGCGTCGATCACGGCACCGCCGATCAGCGAAGCGTCGACCGCCGTGGTGACGTCCACCTCACGGCCGAAGCGCTTGCGCAGCGCGGCCTTGATGGCGTCCAGGTCAGCGGAGGACAGCTCGGCGGCCGAGGTCACGGTGGCCTTGACCACGTGTTCGGCTTCGGCACGGAGCTGGTCGTACATGCCAGCGATTTCCGGCAGCAGCGGCAAACGGCGCGCCTCAGCCAGCAGGCTCAGGAAGCGACCGAAGGTTTCGCTGGCCGAGGCCGGAGCGAGCAGCGCGACGGCGTCGTCGCGGCCCAGTTCCGGGTTCGACAGCAGGGCCGACACGCGCGGATCGGCGGCCACGTGGGCGGAGAACGCAAGTGCGTCCGACCACGGCGCGAACGTGCCTTCGTCGCGCGCGGTCGCGAACGCGGCGCGGGCATACGGGCGTGCAAGCGTGAGGGCCTGGCTCATCGTTTAGATCTCCGAGGCCAGCTCGTCGAGCAGCGCCTTGTGGGCGTTGGCGTCGATTTCGCGCTTGAGCAGCTTTTCAGCGCCGGTCACGGCCAGAGCGGACACCTGCTTGCGCAGATCTTCGCGGGCGCGGTTGGCAGCAGCATCAATTTCGGCCTGGGCCAGTTCTTTCTGGCGGGTGGCTTCCACGATGGCTTCGTTCTTGGCGGCTTCAACGATCTGGTTGGCGCGCGCGTGAGCCTGGTCGATGATCTCGTTGGCCTTGGTGCGGGCGTCCTTCAGCGCTTCGTTGACCTTTTCCTGCGCCTGGGCCAGATCCTTCTGGCTGCGGTCGGCAGCGGCGAGGCCTTCAGCGATTTTCTGCTGGCGCTCTTCGATGGCATTCATCAGCGGCGGCCAGATCTTGGTCGCGATGATCCAGATCAGACCGGCGAACGCCAGTGCCTGGGCAACGAGGGTAAAACCGATTTCCATGGGGTTCGCTCAATCTGGGGTGACGGGGTGGATGCGCCGCCGCAGCGGCGCACCCGGTCCTTCATCCGCGAGCGGGTGCCGTGTGGCACCCGTTCGTTTCAATCCGCTGGATCAGCCGGCCAGAGCCTTGGTCACGGCTTCGGCGAACACCGAGCTCAGCGGGTTGGCGAAGGCCAGCAGCAGGCCAACGGCGACCGAGATGATGAACGCGGCGTCGATCAGGCCAGCGGTGATGAACATGCGGACCTGCAGCACCGGGATCAGTTCCGGCTGGCGGGCGGCCGACTCCAGGAACTTACCGGCCATGATGGCCAGGCCCAGACCGGCACCCAGCGCGGCCAGGCCGATCATGATGCCGACGGCGAGGGCGGTGGAGCTCTGAATCTGCGCGAAGTTGGTCAGGACGGCGGCAAAGTACATGGTTATCTCCTGGAACTAATTAGTAGCTAAGGGTAATGAAACGGATGAAGGGTGAAGCGAAAACTCAGTGAGCGTCTTCCGACAGGCTCAGGTACACGATGGACAGCATCATGAAGATGAACGCCTGCAGCGGAATCACCAGCAGGTGGAACAGCATCCAGCCCAGGCCGAATGCACCGCCGGCGATGGCACCGACGATACCTGCACTGCCCAGCACCCAGATCAGCAGGAAGACGATTTCGCCGCCGAACATGTTGCCGAACAGTCGCATCGCCAGCGAGATCGGCTTGCTCAGCCATTCGACGATGTTGAGGATCAGGTTGAACGGCATCATCCACTTGCCGAACGGCGCGGTCAGGAATTCCTTGGTGAAACCGCCCAGGCCCTTGGCGCGCAGCGAGAAGAACAGCATCAGGAAGAACACGCTGATCGACATGCCCAGCGTGGCATTGACGTCGGCGGTGGGCACCGGCTTCCAGTACGGGATGCCCAGGGCTTCCAGCGGCAGCGCGATGAAATCGGCCGGAATCATCTTGACGAGGTTCATCAAGAGGATCCAGAAGAAGATGGTGATGGCGATCGGGGTGACCAGCTTGCTGGTGCCGTGATAGGTGTCCTTGGCCTGGCGGTCAACGAACTCCAGGCAGATTTCGACGAACGCCTGCCACTTGCCCGGCACGCCGGCGGTGGCCTTGCGGGTGGCCAGCCAGAAGCCGAACACCATCAGCAGACCCAGCGCGACCGACGTCACGATGGTGTCCACGTGGATCGCCCAGAAACCGCCTTCCTGCATGTGGAAGGTCAGGTTGTGCAGGTGATGTTGGATGTAGGAGGTGGGTGTAAGCGCCTCGCCTGCCATGTGTCCGGAACCTTGAGTTAAATAAATAAAGAGGGATCAGAGCCTGGCCATTGCCAGGGCCTGGAACATCAGTCCGACGGCGACTCCGGCCAGCAGCGCCAGTGCAGGCAGCTTGAAGACCATGAAACACACCGCCAGGACGCCAAAAACCAGTACCAGCTTCACCACCATGCCCAGGATCAGGCGCATCAGCGCCGAACCGGCCGCCTGCACACCGCCCCCGAAGGCCATCCGCGCGGCGATCGAGCCACCGATGGCGATCGCAACACCCGGTGCCAGCGCCCCCAGGGCAGCTTTCGGGCCTGCCAGCAGCAGGAAGATCAGCGCCAGGACAGCCACTGCGGCCAGCGGGTAGACCGCAGCGCGCAGCATCAGTCGCCGACCCGCATCAACGGAGTTCAGCACACGAAGTCCTGCATAGTTGTGGGAAGAATGACCGGGGAAGGAACAAGGGCCCCGTCGAGCCGCCAAATTATAGCAACGGGACAATTTGCGAGACAACCGCCCCCTGTTCATCCCGGAAGGCTGCAAGTTGCTGCACCGCCACAGTTTTTGACCACTCAGGCGGTCCAATGCGTCACAGGGTGACGCTTCCGGTGCGGCATCGCAACATATTGAACTTTGGTCGCAGACTGATGGTCTGTTCAATCGGCCTGTCGCTTCATCCTCGTCGACGCCCTGTTGCAGGCCATACGGGTGGCCCCGAAGCTCTCTCCGGGGCCACCTTTTTGTCGAGGGTGCCAAAACGCGGAGCCGGTCACATACCGGCCGCCTCCGACTGAACGGTACACGCTCTGTCCACCATACGTTCACGAATGGTGGACATCGTCGCAGCGCACAGTGATTCCACTTCTTCGAATCACTGCAAGGATCCTTCCTCATGCGCCTGTCGCTCTCGTTGCTTGCCCTACCCCTCGCCCTGGCCACGCTGGCACATGCCGGCAATGCGCACGCCGCTGAAGGCGATGACCGTTTCGCCCTGCGCCTGGGTGCGATGAACATCGACTCGGACAACACGATCCGCGGTAACACCACCGTGCTGGGCCAGGACGTCGGGTTCTCCGAGGACTTCAAGCTGGGCGGCAAGGAGTGGGAACCGCGCGTGGACGGCCTGTTCCGGATCAGCGACCGTCAGCGCCTGATCTTCAATTACTTCAAGTACGACAAGGATCGCCGCGAGACGCTGGACGAGGGCATCAGCTTCGGCGACGACACTGTGCCGGCTGGCAGCTTCGTCAAGGGTGAGCTGAAGTACCAGGTGGCCAGCCTGGTGTACGACTACTCGGTGGTGGACACCGACACATTCGATCTGGGCCTGCAGCTGGGTGCCGAGTACGCCAAGGTCAGCACCAAGGCTTACGCCGACCTGGGCACTGTGTATGAAGGTCAGTTCCTCGACGAGAAGGCCGACGGCGTGGCACCGGTGGTGGGTGCACGCTTCACCTTCACCCCATCCGAGAAGTGGATGATCACCGCGCAGGGCCAGTACCTGAACACCAAGTGGGGCAATTTCGACGACTACGACGGCGACCTCACCCGCGCCAACGTGATTGTGGATTACAAGCTCACCGACAACTTCGGCCTCTTCGCGGGCTACGACTGGTTCCGCCTGGACGTCGACCAGACCGGCAGTGACGGCACCATCGGGCTGAAGCAGGAGTTCAAGGGCCCGGTGGCGGGTATCAGTGTGATGTTCTGATCGCGTAGTGACGCGCCATGCGCGTCATGTGGAAACCACAAAAAACCCGGCTGTCGCCGGGTTTTTTGTTGGATCGGCGTCACGACCAACGGTATGCGCACTTTGGTGCGCACCCTTCGGGCCGTCGCAAGCGACGTTAGGAACGGCGCAGCCGTTCCTTGCGTGACCTGCCGGTCACTTCTTCTTCGGAATGTACAGGTCGGTGATCGTGCCGTCGTAGATTTCCGCCGACATCGCCACCGACTCGCTCAGGGTCGGATGCGCATGGATGGTGTGACCGATGTCTTCGGCTTCCGCCCCCATTTCAATCGCCAGGCCGATTTCCGCCAGCAGGTCACCGGCATGCACGCCGACGATGGCACCACCGATGATGCGGTGGGTCTCTTCGTCGAAGATCAGCTTGGTGAAGCCTTCGGTGCGACCGATGCCGATGGCGCGACCGCTGGCCGCCCACGGGAACTTGGCCACGCCGACCTTCAGGCCCTTGGCCTTGGCTTCGGTTTCGGTCACGCCAACCCAGGCGATTTCCGGGTTGGTGTAGGCCACCGACGGGATCACGCGGGCCACCCACTCCTTCTTCTCGCCAGCGGCCACTTCCGCAGCCAGCTTGCCTTCGTGCGTGGCCTTGTGGGCCAGCATCGGGTTGCCGACGATGTCGCCAATGGCAAAGATATGCGGCACGTTGGTGCGCATCTGACGGTCGACCGGAATGAAGCCACGGTCGGTGACCTGCACGCCGGCGGCTTCAGCGGCAATCTTCTTTCCGTTCGGCGAGCGGCCCACAGCCACCAGCACGCGGTCGAAGGTGCCCTGCGCCAGCGCCGGGGTTTCGCCCTCGGCGGCGGCCTCGAAGGTCACGGTGATGCCCTTCTTGTCGGCGCTCACACCAGCGGCCTTGGTCTTCAGGTGCACCTCGATGCCCTGCTTCTTGAGGCGGTCTGCCAGCGGCTTTACCAGATCCTTGTCAGCACCCGGCATCAGCTGATCCATGAACTCGACCACGGTGACCTTGCTGCCGAGCGCACCGTATACGGTGGCCATTTCCAGGCCGATGATGCCGCCGCCCACGACCAGGAGCGAACCCGGCACTTCAGCCAGTTCCAGCGCATCGGTGGAATCCATCACGCGCGGGTCGTCCCACGGGAAGTTCGGCAGCTTCACCGCCTGCGAACCGGCGGCGATGATGCACTGTTCAAAGCGCAGCAGTTGGGTTTTGCCGTCGTCGCCGACGATCTCCAGTTCATTGGCCGACACGAAGGTCGCCACACCTTGCACGGTGCGCACCTTGCGCTGCTTGGCCATGCCGGCCAGGCCCTTGGTCAGCTGGGTGACCACCTTCTCTTTGTAGCCGCGCAGCTTGTCCAGGGTGATGATCGGCTTGCCGAATTCGACGCCGAAGTCGCCCGCGTGGGCCACTTCATCGATGACGGCGGCCGCATGCAGCAGCGCCTTGGACGGAATGCAGCCCACGTTGAGGCAGACGCCGCCGAGGCTGGCGTAGCGTTCGATCAGCACGGTGTCCACGCCCAGGTCGGCCGAGCGGAACGCGGCGGTATAACCGCCCGGGCCCGCGCCCAGCACCACCATCCTGCATTCGATGTCGGCCGGCTTGCCGGACGACAGCGCCGGCTGCGGCGCGGCCGGTTCAGCCGGGGCACGGTGCGACGGAGTCACCGGCGGTTTGCTGGCCGGTGCGGCGGCCGTGGGCGCTTCGGCAGCGGGAGCCGCTGCGGCACCCTCGGACTCCAGCACTACCACCACATCACCCGCGGACAGGGTATCGCCCAGTTTGACCTTCAGTTCCTTGACCACGCCCGCGGCCGAGGACGGCACTTCCAGAGTGGCTTTGTCTGATTCCAGCGTGACCAGGCCCTGGTCCTTCTTGACCGTGTCCCCCACGGCAACCAGCAGCTCGATGACCGGCACGTCGTTGTAATCGCCGATGTCGGGAACCTTGATTTCAATAGTGGCCATTCGTCTTCTCCTGGTGCTCAGCCGGCCTTGCCGGCGAGCAGTTCCTGCAGTTCGTCGAGCGACTCGTCCAGATCATTCCAGCGACGGTCGAGCTTCTTTTCCTTGGTGTCGCTGGCTTCAATCAGCAGCGCCACCTGTTTCATCATCAGCTTGCCGGCCCCGCACTCCCAGCGCGGACCGCTGTAGCGCTGGCCATCCACCTGGAACGACAGCACCTCACCTTCGCTGACCGGAGCCTTGCGCTCGGCCGGCACGGCCGCATCCAGCGCGGCGCGCCAACTGCGCACCAGGCGCTGCGCCAATGCGGCCGGAATGCTGACCTGGTACTGGTCAGGCTCCTGGTCCACGCGCAGCTCAAGTCCGCCGCTACGGGCGTTGTTGTTCCAGTTGTGGACGCGCTTGTCGGCCTTGCTGTAACGCAGGGTCCATTCCTGTTCCTGGGTGCCAGGCAGCAGCGCCACGCCGGTTTCCACGCCGCTCTTGGGCAGGGTGACCAGCGACAGCATTGGCCGGGCCTGACCTTCGAACAGGGTTTCCACGGCCTGGCCATAGTTGCTCACCGCCGGCGGCCAGCCATGGCCGAGGTCGGTGGTGCATGCCGCAGAAGCGCCGCCTGCAGCGAGCAGGCCCAGCAACATCACCCCGTAGAGCGGGGCTCTGCGCCGCTGGAGCCGGGCAGAGCCCGGCTCTACCTGTCGGGCCTGCCTCACAGCAGCACGCGCCGCATGTCGGCCAGCACCTGCGACAGGTAGGTGGTGAAGCGTGCCGCCAGCGCGCCGTCGATGACGCGGTGGTCGTAGCTCAGCGACAGCGGCAGCATCAGCTTGGGCTCGAATTCCTTGCCGTTCCAGACCGGCTGGATCGACGACTTGGACACGCCCAGGATGGCCACTTCCGGTGCATTCACGATCGGGGTGAACGCGGTACCGCCAATGCCACCCAGCGAGCTGATCGAGAAGCAGCCGCCGCTCATGTCGGCCGGGCCGAGCTTGCCGTCGCGTGCCTTCTTGGCCAGCTCGCCGGTTTCCTGCGCGATCTGCACCACGCCCTTCTTGTCGACGTCGCGGATCACCGGAACGACCAGGCCGTTCGGGGTGTCGGCGGCGAAGCCAATGTTGAAGTACTTCTTCAGGGTGAGGTTCTCGCCGGCCGCATCGAGCGAGGCGTTGAACTCGGGGAACTTCTTCAGCGCCGCCGCGCTGGCCTTGATCAGGAAGGCGAGCATGGTCAGCTTGATGCCAGCCTTCTCGTTTTCCTTGTTCAGGGCCACGCGCAGGGCTTCCAGGTCGCTGATGTCGGCCTGTTCGAACTGGGTGACGTGCGGAATCATGGCCCAGTTGCGGGCCAGGTTGGCACCGGAAATCTTCTTGATGCGCGACAGCGGCTGGGTTTCGACTTCACCGAACTTGCTGAAGTCGACCTTCGGCCACGGCAGCAGGTTGAGGCCACCGCCAGCGGCTACCGGGCCAGCGCCGGTAGCTGCGCCACCACTGGTCAGCACCGACTTGACGAATTTCTGCACGTCGGACTTGGTGATGCGACCGCCCTTCTCGGTGCCGGTCAGCTGGTTCAGGTCCACGCCCAGTTCGCGCGCGAACACGCGCACCGCCGGGGTGGCGTACGGCACCTTGGAGGGCAGCACGCTGTCGGCGTTGAACTGCACCGGCGGGGTGCTGGGGGCACCGGCCGACGGGGCGGCGGCAATCTCGCGGGCGGCCAGCTTGTCCGGCTGGGTCGGCATGGCCACCGGTTCGACCTTGGTCGCGGTCTCGGCAGCGGCGGGCGCAGCGGCCGCGGCCGCCTGGGTCGGGGCCGGCGCAGCTGCGCCTTCGGCTTCGATGATGGCCACGACCTTGCCCTGCGACAGGGTGTCGCCGACCTTGACCTTGATTTCCTTGACCACGCCGGCAACCGACGACGGC
The DNA here is from genome assembly GCA_050983615.1 of Stenotrophomonas maltophilia. Taxonomy (GTDB): domain Bacteria; phylum Pseudomonadota; class Gammaproteobacteria; order Xanthomonadales; family Xanthomonadaceae; genus Stenotrophomonas; species Stenotrophomonas maltophilia_AZ. The sequence goes on from CP158958.1 coordinate 3,770,349, forward strand.
ACTTCCATCGTGGCCTTGTCCGACTCCAGGGTCACCAGGCCCTGGTCCTTCTTGACCGTATCACCCACCGCGACCAGCACTTCGATCACCGGGATGTCGGTGTAATCGCCGATGTCCGGCACGGTGGCTTCCACCGCGCCGGCGGAGGCGGCAGGTGCAGCAGTCGGAGCCGGAGCAGCGGCAGGCGCGCTCTGGGTGGCCGGGGCCGGGGCCGCAGCCGCCTTGGCCGGGGCCGGCGCAGCTGCGCCTTCGGCCACTTCGATCAGCGCCACGACCTTGCCCTCGGACAAGGTGTCGCCGACCTTGACCTTGATTTCCTTGACCACGCCGGCGACCGACGACGGCACTTCCATCGTGGCCTTGTCCGACTCCAGGGTCACCAGGCCCTGATCCTTCTTGACGGTATCACCAACGGCGACAAGCACCTCGATTACCGGGATATCGCTGTAGTCACCGATATCGGGGACAAGTGCTTCCTTGATTTCGGCCATGGGGATAACTCCGGCAATCTGGTGTAGGGAATCGCCTATTGTGGGGGCATGAGGCGTCAGCGCCAACCGGCTGCGGCAATTTTCAACGCCGCTGTCCCGGGACAGCCTGTTGCAGGTGCCGCCCCCCATGGCCTTTGCCCGGAAATCGACCGCAACCCGGATTCTCCAGTCGGCACCGTATTGTCCCGCGCCCAGCGCGCCTACTGCGCCAATGCGACCGCCACAGGTTGCCAGGCGGCGGTCAACCGCTGCAGCGACCAACCGGCATTGGCCGGGCTGGTGGAGGGCAACGACCACACCGGCAGAGCGCCCGCATGGGGGTCCAACAGCGGCTGTACGTGCCGGCTCCAGGCCGCAAAGGCGGTTCCACCATTGCAGGCAATGCCGCGCAGGCGGGGCAGCTGCCGGATCAGCGCCGGCAGTGGATTGACCACTTCGCTGCCGCGCACGATGTCCGCGCCCAGGCTGCCGCGGCGGTCGCACTGGCCGATCACGTCCCAGACGCCGATACCGTGCTCGCGCAGCGACTGCAGACGCTGCAGGTAAGGCAGCGTGGGATCCAGTCCGCTCAGGGCCGCCATCAGCGGCCAGAAGCGGTTGCGTGGATGCGCGTAATACTGCGCCGCCTGCAGCGAGGCTACGCCAGGCATGGAACCGAGCACCAGCACGCGGCACTGCGTGTCAGTCTGCGCAGGTAGTCCAATGCAGCGGGTGGATTCCATCACATCTTCTCCAGCTGCGTGAACGTCGCTGCAGGGGCGAACACGCGCCACAGCACGGGCTGCGAACTGCTCGCTGAACAATGACAACTATTTTTTAACTTGCGTCGGATTCGATTCATGTTGCGGGGATTACGTTTGCCTCGCCCCGCAACACGGGGGGCCAAAAACAGAAAATACCTGAGGAGATTCCCCCATGCGCTCCATCCGCACCCTGACTCTGGCTACGCTGACTGCCCTTGCCTTCGCCCCGGCCGCATTCGCGCAGGATTCCACCGCTGACGATACCGCTTCGGGCAAGCATTTTGCCGTGGTGGGCGGCGTGTCGCTGCTGCAGCCGAAGAATGACCCGATTGACGGCATCAGGAAGGTCGATGGTGGCCCGGCTCCGACTGTGAGCTTCAGCTACTACATCAATGACAACTGGGCGGTGGAACTGTGGGGAGCCGCCGACAAGTTTGATCACCGCGTGCGCGGCAACGCCGGCAACCTCGGTACCGTGGAACAGCAGCCGATCGCACTGAGTGGCCAGTATCACTTCGGCCAGGCTGACAATGTGTTCCGCCCGTTTGTCGGCGTGGGCTACTACGAGTCCAATTTCAGCAATGAGAACCTCGCCAGCGATGTCGGTCACGTGGGTCTGGAAACGGCCAAGGGTGCAATCGGCACGGTCGGTGTGGACATGAACATCAACAGCACCTGGTTCGCCCGTGCCGATGCGCGTTACATGCACGCGCGTCCTGACCTGACCGTCAACGGCCGCAGCACCGGCGAAGAAGCCAAGCTCGACCCGTGGACCGTCGGCTTCGGTATCGGTGCCCGCTTCTGAACCAACCTGCCTTGCGCACACAACGGGCTCCTTCGGGAGCCCGTTGTCGTTGGGGCGGTCTTCATTCGCCCTTGCCTCACCGCCCCGCATAGTGACCGCAACGACCCCACCGCACCCGGGGAGGTGCCGATGGAAGACATGCTGGACCTGCTGGTGGTGGGGGGAGGCATCAATGGGGCGGGCATTGCCCGCGACGCGGCCGGACGGGGCTGGACGGTATGCCTGTGCGAACAGGACGACCTTGCCGCACATACGTCCAGTGCCAGCACCAAGTTGATTCACGGCGGGCTGCGCTATCTGCAGTACGGACAGTTCGCGCTGGTGCGAAAGGCGCTGCAGGAACGCGATGTGCTGCACCGGCTGGCACCGCATCTGGTGACCCCGACCTCCTTTGTGATGCCCCATGCATCCGGCGGGCGACCGGCGTGGGTGGTACGGGCCGGGCTATGGCTGTATGACCATCTGGCCGATGCAGGCCCGGCGTTCCCGCATGCGCGGCGGCTGGACCTGCGCCGCGACCCGCGCGGCGCGGTGCTGCGGGAGCCATTGCGCACCGCTTTCAGCTACAGCGATGCGCGCGTCGATGACGCTCGGCTGGTGCTGTTGAACGCGCTGGACGCACAGCAGCGCGGCGCGCAGATCCGCACCCGCACCCGCTGCGAGCAGCTCATCCGCCATCGGGACCACTGGTATGCGGTGCTTCGGCAGCAGGACGGCCAGATGATCCGGCTGCGCGCCCGCGCCGTGGCGAACGCCACCGGCCCGTGGGCCGGCAATCTGATCGAGCGCGCCGGCATGGACGCGCCGATCGGCCTGCGTCTGGTCCAGGGCAGCCACATCGTGGTGCCGCGCCTGTACGACCATGACAACGCCTACCTGCTGCAGCAGCCGGACAAGCGTGTGGTGTTCGTGCTGCCATTTGAGGACGACTACAGCCTGATCGGCACCACTGATGTCGACTATGACGGCGATCCGGCCCAGGTGCGCGCCAGCGCGGACGACGTGGACTACCTGTGCGCGGCCGCCAGCCGATGGCTGCGCAGGCCAGTGACGCCTGCGCAGGTAATCTGGCAGTTCAGCGGCGTGCGTCCACTGCTGGCCGACCACCACCAGGACGCCGCAGCGGTCACCCGCGATTACCGGTTGCAGCTGGACGCCCAGCAGGCACCGATGCTCAATGTGCTCGGAGGCAAGCTCACCACGTTCCGGGTGCTGGCCGAGGAAGCGGTGAACCAACTGGCCACGGCGCTGGGGCGGAGTGAGCCGGCATGGACGGCGCAGGGCCCGGTGTTGCCGGGCGGCGAAGACGGCGACTCCGGCACGGTGCTGGCCGCATTGCAATCGCGTTACCCGCAGCTGCCGGTTGCGCTGCTGCGCGGGTTGGCACACCGGCATGGCAGCCGCGCAGTGGGCGTACTCAGGGATGCGCAGACGGTTGATGCGCTGGGTACGCACTTTGGTGCGCAGTTGTACCAGCGCGAGGTGGACCACATGGTGGCGCATGAGTGGGTGACCGAGGCCGATGACGTGCTGTGGCGGCGTAGTCACCTGGGACTGAAACTGGATGCTGCACAGCAGGCGGCGTTGGCCGCGCATCTGCAACGGTAGTGCCGGCCGCTGGCCGGCTACTGGCATATCCTGCCGAAGATCATGAGGAGCCGGCCAGCGGCCGGCACTACCGGAGCCACCATGGATAAAAAATTCATCCTCGCCATCGACCAGGGCACCACCAGCTCCCGCGCGATCCTGTTCGACCGTGCTGGCCACATCATCGGCAGCGCGCAACGTGAGTTCAACCAGATCTTCCCGCAACCGGGCTGGGTGGAACACGACCCGCGCGAGATCCTGACCAGTGTCTACACCACGATCACCGAGTTGCTCAACCGCGAGCAGATCGATGCACGCCAGATTGCCGCGATCGGCATCACCAACCAGCGTGAAACGACCGTGGTATGGGACAAGTCCACCGGCCAGCCGATCCACAACGCGCTGGTCTGGCAGTCGCGGCAGAGCCACGCCATCTGCGAACAGCTCAAGACAGACGGCCATGAGCCGCTGATCCGCGAACGCACCGGCCTGCTGGTGGATGCCTACTTCTCCGCCACCAAGATCCGCTGGATTCTGGATCACGTGGACGGTGCACAGACGCGCGCAGAACGCGGTGAACTGCTGTTCGGCACCATCGACAGCTGGCTGGTGTGGAACCTGACCGGCGGCGCAGCGCATGTCACCGACATCAGCAACGCCGCACGCACGCTGTTGTTCAACATCCATACCCGGCAATGGGACCCGGACCTGTTGGCGCTGCTCGATATTCCCGCCGCGATGCTGCCGGAGGTGCGCAGTTGCAGTGAGGTCTATGGCAATACGCGCGCCCAGTTCTTCTTCGACCAGCACATTCCCATCGCCGGCATGGCCGGCGACCAGCAGGCGGCGCTGTTCGGCCAGGCCTGCTTTGCCCCGGGCATGGCCAAGAACACCTACGGCACCGGCTGCTTCATGCTGATGAACACCGGTGCGCAGGCGGTGACTTCACGCAACGGGCTGCTAACCACCGTGGCCTGGGAGGTGGACGGTGAGGTGGAGTACGCACTGGAAGGGTCAATCTTCGTGGCCGGGTCGGTGGTGCAGTGGTTGCGCGATGGCCTGCGCCTGTTTTCCCGGTCGAGCGAATGCGAGGCGTATGCCGAGCGCGTTCCCGATACCGGCGGTGTGTACCTGGTGCCCGCGTTTGTCGGGCTGGGTGCACCGTACTGGCGCAGTGATGTGCGCGGGGCCATGTTCGGCCTGAGCCGGGGCACCACCCGCGAGCACTTCATTCGCGCGGCGGTGGAGTCGATGGCCTATCAGACCCGCGACGTGCTGGCAGCGATGCAGGCCGATGCCGGCATTGAACTCACCGAGCTGCGCGCCGACGGCGGGGCCATGGCCAATGACTTCATGGCCCAGTTCCAGAGCGATCTGCTGGGCGTGCCGGTGCTGCGTCCACAGGTGGCTGAAACCACCGCGCTCGGCGCGGCCTACCTGGCCGGGCTGGCGGTGGGCTTCTGGGAAAGCCGTGACGAGATCGCCCGGCAGTGGGCGATAGACCGCCGCTTCATTCCGAAGATGCAGGCCAGCCGGCGTGAAGCGCTGTATGCCGGCTGGCAGCAGGCCGTAGAAGCCACCATGGGCTTCCGGGTGCCGTAGAGCCACGCCCTGCGTGGCTGGCCGCGCGCAGCGCGGCAATGACCGGAGTCAGGTCCGCGAAGCCACGCAGAGCGTGGCTCTACGTCGGTTAGAACGCCGGCAACACAGCGCCCTTGTATTTCTCCTCGATGAAGGCCTTCACTTCCGGACCGGTCAGGGCCTTGGCCAGCTTCTGCACGCGGGCGTCGTCCTTGTTGTCCGGCCGCGCGACCAGGAAGTTCACGTACGGCGAGTCCTTGCTTTCAATCGCCAACGCGTCCTGGGTCGGATTGAGCCCGGCATCCAGCGCGTAGTTGGTGTTGATCAGGGCCAGATCGACCTGGTCGAGCACGCGCGGCAGCATGGCCGAGTCCAGCTCGCGGAACTTGAGCTGCTTGGGATTGGCGGTGATGTCGCGCTGGGTGGCCAGGGCGTTGGTCGGGTCCTTGAGCGTGATCACGCCGGCCTTGTGCAGCAGGATCAGCGCGCGGCTGTTGTTGCTGGGGTCATTGGGAATCACCACGTCCGCGCCGGTGGGCAGCTCGTCGAGCGACTTGATGCGGCGGGAGTACGCACCGAACGGCTCGATGTGCACGCCGGTGACGGTGACCAGGTCGGTCTTGCGGTCGCGGTTGTAGGCATCCAGGTACGGTTCGGTCTGGAAGTAGTTCACGTCAACCTGCTTCTGCACCAGCTGGTCGTTGGGCTGCACGTAATCGTTGAACACGCGTACGTCCAGTTCCACGCCTTCCTTCTGCAGGATCGGCTTGACCACCTGCAGGATCTCCGCATGCGGCACGGCGGTGGCGGCCACCACCAGCTTCTGCGAATCGGCGGCGGGCTTGCCGCAGGCGGCCAGGGCCAGCATGGCAGCCAGCAGCGGGAGCAACAGGGTCTTCTTCATGGGGGGTCCGAGGGAGGGCCAATAGCCCTAAACCTTACACTGTAGAGCCACGCCCTGCGTGGCTGGGGCTTCCCGCTGACAGCAGCCGGGCAAGCCCGGCTCTACGTTGGGTGAGCGCGTCAGCCACGCAGGGCGTGGCTCTACGGCGTTGGAGGTATCAGCGCGACGCTTCGTAATTGCTCAGCGCCAGCTCCAGCAGCGCCTTGGCCTGTTCGCGCAGCACCGCCGGCTCGATGATCTCGGCGTCCGAGCCATAGTGCAGCACGTCCATCAGCAGTTCGCGCGAGACGCTGTAGGGCACCTTCAGCTCGTAGCGGCCATCGGGCAGGAAGCGCCCCTGCTGGCGCGAATGCCAGTGTTCATCGGCGACCCAGCGCGCTGCCTTGGCACTGAACACAATCGTGGCCCAGCCTTTGGGCGGGCCCGAGAAGATGCCGTAGCTGGCCCCCAGCTGCTCTTCTACCTCGCTGTCGTCCACGTCGCGGGCCGGGCTGTCGACCACCCGTGCCTTGTAGATGCGGTCCACGGCGAAGCTGCGCAGCCCTTCCCGGCCATGGTCCCAGGCGTCCAGGTACCAGTTGTCGCGGTAGTGAGTCATGCGCTGCGGTGACACCGTGCGCTTGGTGGATTCATCGGTGGAACGGGCGCGGTAGTCAAAGGCGAGCTGCTTGCGCTCCAGCACTGCGGAAGCAACGGCGCGGAAGCTGGCTTCATCGAACTTGCGGCCACGGTGCGGAATGACCCGCACCCGGTCGACCGGCCAGCTGGAAACGCCGGCCTGGGCCGCAAGCAGGCCTTCAATCCGCTGCTGCAGCGGGGCCAGCACCGACGAGAGCACGCCGCCCCCGGTCCGCGCCAGCAGGTGCTGCGAGGCCAGCAAGGCGTACAGCTCTTCTGAACTGAGCCACAGGCCCGGCAGCTCGAACCGGTCGCTTTCGTCTTCCTGGTAGCGGAAGCCGGCTTCGCCGTCCCCTTCCACCGGGGCCATCAGCGCATCGCGCAGGAAGGCCAGGTCGCGGTAGACGGTGGCGCGGGAACACTCCAGTTTTTCCTGCAGGGTGCCGACCGTCACCGGGTAGCGGGCGGACTTCAGCAGACGATGCAGGGCGTTGATGCGTTCATATCGGTCCATGCCCCCGATTATGTCCGAGTCGCCGCCGTTGTGGCGGCCCTGGCCTGCATCTTCGGCTATGGTGGTGCCCCCGCCCCGCCCGCTGCCGCCCTGCCATGCGCCCGTTGCCTGCCGCCGCCCTGCTCTGCCTGCTGTTGTCCGCCTGCTCGCAGCCCAGCGAACCCGCCGCGTCCGCCGCATCCGCGCCGGCCATTCCTGCGGCGGCGGTCAGCCCGCCGCAGGCCGTGCTTGAGGCCAGCCAGCGCTTCGGCCAGCTGCGCAGCTTCCAGGCCCAACTGCAGCTGCGCGGCCCGCGCACGGTGGAAGCCGGCATGACCTTCGTCGCCCCGGACCGCTACCGGTTGGAGACCGAGGCCGGTGCGCAGACCATCATCAATGGCACGTTCTTCCTGCAGCAGGCCGGTGAAGTGCGCCAGGTGCCGGTACCGCCGGAACTGCTGGCGCAGTGGCGCAGCCCGATTCCCGCCGACACCGCCGCTGCGGAGCTGCAGGTGGAGGACCTGGGCGCGGAGACCGTGGGCGGCCAGGCCACCCGCAAATACCGTGTGCGCCACGCCAGCGCCGCACCGGACGGGATGCTGTACTGGATCAACGCGGCCGGCCTGCCGGTGCGCATTGAGCGCCAGGGCCAGAGCAATGGCCAGCCGTTCCAGGCCACGGTGACCTACACCCGTTTCAACGATCCCACGCTGCAGGTCGCGCTTCCCTGAACAGGGGAAAGCCCAAACCCCTGCTAAAGCGGGGCCCGGGAAATGCAAAAAGCGCGTGAAGGCTTCCAGTATCATCGGGTGTTGCTCCTCCCCCGCCTTATCTGGAGAACTGTTGATGTCTCTGCGTGTGACGCTGCTTGCCACCTTACTGCTCAGTGCCCCGGCCGCCTTTGCCCAGGACACCTCTGAGCTGGCCGCCATGACCTCGCCGTGGAGCGGAAGCGGCGGCGAACTGGGCTTCGCCTCGGCGCGCGGCAACAGCAACACTGAAAGCGCCAACGGTCGCCTGCGCCTGCGCTACACCGATGACGACTGGGTCCACAGCATGGACCTGTTCGGCCTGCGTTCGCGCTCGGAATACACCGAAACCGCCGACGACGGCACCACCACGCGCAAGCGCAACACCACCGCCAACCGCTACACCGGCAGCGCCGGCAGCGCGCTGCAGCTTGGCGAGCACCGCCAGCTGACCGCCACGGTGCGTTACGAGCGCGACGATTTCGCCACCTACGACCGCCAGAGCTCGTTCGGTCTGGGTTACGGCACCCGGCTGATCGACGGCGACCGTTTCTACATGGACGCGCAGATCGGCCCCGGTGTGCGCCGCACCCACAACACCGAAGACGACGAAACCCGCACCGGTCTGATCGGCCGTGGCCTGTTCGACGTGAAGTACTCGCTGACCCCGAATACCGACCTGATCAACACCCTGCTGGTGGAATCGGGTTCGTACAACACCTTCGGCCAGAACGACTTCGGTGTTTCGGTCAGCATGAACGAGCATCTGGCGCTGAAGGCTGCCTGGCAGGCGCGTTACAACAGCGACGTGGCGGTGGACAAACGCAAGACCGACACCCTGACCACCATGAACGTGGTCTACAAGTTCAAATAAGGGTACGCGCGGGTACCGACCAACGGTCGGTACCTACCGGGTCACCGATACGGGTAGGTGCCGAAGAGAACGGCAGGAGCCGTTCTCAACGTCGCGAAGCGACGGCCCGAAGGGTGCCCGCCAGGACGGCGGGCATAAGGTTGGTCGGCACGGTGGGTCAAACCGCCAGCATCTCCGCCGCGCCGCCGTCCAGCAACGCCCGCGCCACCGCCTGCCCCAGTGCTTCGGGATCATTCCCCGCCCCACGCGCTTCAGCACGCACCAGCCGCCCATCGGCGACGCTGCCGACCAGCCCCTGCAGGAACAGGTCCTGCCCTTCCCACTGCGCGAACCCGGCCACCGGCACGTGACAGCTACCATGCAGCGCGCGGTTCATGGCGCGCTCGGCTTCCACACAGGTGCGCGTCGGCGCATGATCCAGTGCGGCAAACAGCGCCATCACCTTCGCGTTGGTGCCGTCGCACTCCACCGCCACCGCACCCTGCGCCGGAGCCGGCAGCCACTCCGGGGCGCGCAGGCGGGCCACGATGCGCTGGCCCAGACCCAATCGCTCCAGCCCGGCCACCGCCAGCACGATGGCGTCGTACCCCCCATTGTCGAGCTTGGCCAGGCGCGTATTGACGTTGCCACGCAGATCCAGCAGCTGCAGGTCAGGGCGCAGCGCGCGCAGCTGGGCCTGGCGACGCAGCGACGAGGTGCCCACGCGTGCGCCGATCGGCAACGCATCCAGCGAGGCATACAGATTTGAGATGAAGCCGTCGGCCGGGTCGTGCCGCAGCAACATCGCGGGCAATGCGAACGGCGCGTCCAGCTCCATCGGCACGTCTTTAAGCGAGTGCACCGCGCAGTCGGCCTCACCGCGCAGCATGGCCAGCTCCAGCTCTTTCAGGAACAGGCCCTTGCCGCCAATGGCCGCCAGCGAGCGGTCCAGCACTTCGTCACCGCGGGTGCTCATCGGCACCAGCACCACGTTCAGGCCGGGATGCGCCTGGCGCAGGCGTTCGGCAACGTGTTCGCTCTGCCACAGGGCAAGCGGGCTCTTTCGGGTGGCGATGCGCAGGATGTCCATGTCGCCATTATCGCCGCAACGAGGGTCACGACCAACGCTCGTGACCTTACAGGTGCTTCAGTTCCTGCTTCAGGCTGGCCACGCAGCGACGACTGACTTCCAGCGGCACCCTGCCATGCCGCAGCACCGCCTGCACCTGGCCGGCCCCGTTGCGTCGCAGCTCCACCAGCTCATGCCGGGCCACCAGGCAGTTGCGGTGGATGCGCACGAAGCGGCTGGCGAACTCTTCTTCCAGCGACTTCAGCGACTCCTCGATCAGGTCTTCGCCACGTGCGTGGTGCACCACCACGTACTTTTCCTCGGCCTGCAGGTAGTGGATGTCTTCCACCGGAATCAGCCGCAGGCTGCCGCGCAATCGCGCGCACAACAGGGTGCGGGCCTGCTGGCTGGGTGTGCTGGGCTGGCCGTTGCGGCCCGCCAGGAAGGTTCGCGCGCGTTCCAGCGCCGCCGCCAGCCGTTCGGCGCGTACCGGCTTCATCAGGTAATCAATGGCCGCCGCTTCAAACGCCGACAAGGCGTGTGCGTCGTAGGCCGTGCAGAACACTACTGCCGGGCGCGGGTCGAACGTGGCCAGATGGCGCGCGGCCTCCAGCCCATCCAGTCCGGGCATGGCGATGTCCAGCAGCACCAGGTCGGGCTGCAGTTCGGCACAGGCATGCAGGGCCTGTTCGCCGTTCTCCGCTTCGGCCACGACCTCCACTTCCGGCAGTTCACCCAGCAGGCCGCGCAATCGCTCGCGCGCCAGCGGCTCATCGTCGGCAATCACCACTCTCAAGCAGGCTTCCTCACGGCATGGGCACTGTGATGTCACAGGCATAGTAGCCGTCGTTCCAGTCACCCGTCATCCGCGCGCCGGGACCGTAACGCCAGGCCAGTCGATGGGCGATGTTGCGCTGCGCATGGCCGGCCCCATGTGCCAACGGCAAGGCCCGCGCCTGCGGGTCCGGGGCGGGATTGCGTACGGTGATGCGCAGCTGGTTGCCCTCGCAGCGCAGCGCGATGACGATGGCACCCCCGGCCGGCAGGCGCGAGATGCCGTGCAGCACCGCATTCTCCACCAGCGGCTGTAACACCAGCCGCGGCATGGGCAGCGACCACGGCAACGGTTCTTCGCGCTGCCACTGCACCTGCAGGCGTTCGCCGAGGCGCAGCGACTCAATCGAAAGGTAGGCTTCAGCCAGCTCGCATTCGGCCTGCAGGGTTGAGTCACCCTCGCCTGCCCCCAACGCCGCGCGGAACAGATCGGACAGGTCCAGCACCGCGCGCTCGGCCACCACCGGATCGCGCCGGACCAGGCTGGCGATGAGGTTCATGCTGTTGAACAGGAAATGCGGGCGGATGCGCGCCTGCAATGCATCGGCCTGGGCGCGGGCGTTGGCGACGGTCTGCGCGCTCCAGCGGTCGGCGACGTAAAAATAACGCAGCGCCAGCGACACGATCAGCGCGGTGACTGTCGCGCAGCCGAGAGTGAAGCGCCAGAAGCCGACATCGGTGGTGAAGCCGGACGTGCCCAGCGCGTCATACAGCGCATGCACGATTCCGGTGCACACCGCCGCGATCAGTGCGGCGACCGCCACCACCACCACGGTACCCACTGCTTCGGGTAATCGCGAAAGCGGCTCGCGTGCAGCACATAAAGTGACCGTCACCGCCAGTGCCAGCCACAAGGCCAGGCCACTGGCAGACAGGAAGTCCGACAGCCCCCACTGGCGACTGCCGTCCGGTGCCAGCGCGACCACCACCACCACCAGCTCGGCCAGGCCCAGCATCGCGCCCAGCCGCGGCAGGCGGCACAGGTCGGGCAGCCAGGACTGCTGGCGTGGGTCGCTCATCGGAAGCGCGCGTCCAGCCAGTCGCCCAGCGCCTGGATCTCTTCGGCGCAGACCTGGTGGGCCATGCGGTAGGAGTGCAACTCCACGGGGAATCCCAGCTCGCGCAGCGTCTGCCCGCTGTGCACGGCCACTGCCTGCGGAATCACGGGATCATCCTGACCGTGCGCCATGAACACCGGCGGCAGTGGACCTTCCGTAGCGGCAGCGGCGGCAGCGGTCTCGGCATCCGGCAGGTACGTGGACAGCGCGATCAGGCCCGCCACCGGCCAGCGGCGACGCAGCGCGGCACTGAGCACGATGGCACCACCCTGCGAGAAGCCAGCCAGCAGGATGCGTTCAACCGGAATGCCGCGCGCGGTTTCCGCCTCGATCAAGCCGTCGAGCAGCTGCACCGAGGCGGCCACTCCGGCGCTGTCGGCGCGCGAGCGGAAGTCCATGCCCACGATGTCATACCACGCGCGCATCGGCAGGCCGTTGTTGATCGTGATCGGCTGCACCGGCGCATGTGGGAACACGAAGCGGATCGCCGGCCAGTGTTCGCGCACCAACTGGGGCACGATGGGGGCGAAGTCATGACCGTCGGCCCCCAGGCCGTGCAGCCAGATCACCGACCACTGCGGATCGGCACCGGTTTCGTTCACCACGGTTTCCAACGCTTGCGACATCGTGCGGCTCCAGGGGGGATGGAGCCATTATGCGGGAACCCTGCGGCGCATGTCCGTCCACGCCTCGCCCCCTGCATAATGCACGACGGGGCAGGGTCGGTCGACAGACGACCGCCGATATCAAGCCCGGGTGCGGTAACGCATGACCTTCGAACGCAGGTGCGCTTCATCGTCATCAGGCGGTGGAAACGGGGGTGGCGGCGCGGGGGCCCCGCATATGGCCCAGCGATGCGCGGGTACTGACATAGCCAATTGCGCCACAAGCGTGGCGGGTTTTGCACGCACGGGCAAATGGTGCGACGCAATTGGCGCTGTTGTATTTTGGAAGGCTTGTGGCAGTAGTGGCGCGCGCATGAAGGTGAAACAGGGGGCGCGTGTGGCCGATGTTTCAATGTGTGACGTGCGTGGGTGTTTTTGAGGCCGTGCGATTACGGGCCAATTGTTGTGATCGGGTCGCGTGCGTCAGTTGGGTCATGCGAAGGGCGCGCTTTGATCTGTGTTCCATGCGTTAAAGAGCGTTGGTCGTTTCACGGCGGTCGTCTTTCGACCGACCCTACCCGTTCCCCAAGCATTTCCATTAGGCCCAGCATTCCGATTGTGCCCAGCATCACGGTGATGCCAGCCGTTGACGTTGATTTTCTGTGGCCACCGACCATGTATCGAGGGGCCATCGGATGGGGGGGACGGGACCGTAGAAAACATGGATGTTTTCTACGAGCCCCCATGGGTGAAGGCGCACGGCTTGCGAGGCACTGCCTCGCGTGCGACTGAACGCCCAACCGCTGGCGGTTGGGCCGGGCCCCGGAGGGGGGTTAACGGCGTGTCCCGTACCCCCCATCCGATGGCCCCAGGCACGTAGACCGGCAGCCGAGGGTTGTTCACAGAGAGCCAACAGCAGCCGGGCAAGCCCGGCTCTACGGAGCAAGTCGGGTTGTCAGTGCGAAGACGCGGCGCGGGCTGCGGCGGCGCGGCGCAGTTCGGCCGCGCGCACGAGGATGGTGGGCGGGTTGATCTCTTCGGGGATGTCCATCAGACCCAGGCGGCGCAGGAAAGTACCGGCGCGGCGGTCCGAGGTCAGTGCCACCACCGGAATGGCCAGCACCATGCCCACCACCACCGGTGCCATCCACGCCGCCAGCGACGGCGACACCGCATAGGCCAGGATGCCCATGAACAGGCCGAACACGCTCAGCCCACCGTAACCGCGAATCAACGCCGGCCAGGAGATGCCACCATCGTCGCGCTGCTGTGCGTCCCAGCCCGAGTCCTTGCCGGCCAGCACTTCGGCCACACCGCGCGACTGCACGTACATCACCACCGGGGCCATCAGCGCCGCCAGCAGGGTTTCCAGCAGCATTGAGATGAAGGCTCGGATCGCGCCACCACAGCCCCGGCGTTCCACCGGATCCAGCAGCATCGCCAGATAGCCAAGCACCTTGGGCAGCAGCAGCACCGCCATGGTGATCGCGAACATGCGGATGACCTTTTCCTCATCCTGCGCGCGCCAGTACAACTGCGGCGAGATGTGCAGCACCTCGTTGAAATCGATGCCACCCTGGAACAGCGGAATGGCGATGCCGATCAGCATCAACATGCCCCACATCGGCGCGGTGAAGTAATGGCCAATGCCGATCATCATGTGCATGCGGCTGACCCAGTGCAGCCCCTTGGACGCCACCACCTTGGCATGCTGCAGGTTGCCCTGGCACCAGCGACGGTCGCGCACCAGCATGTCGGTCAGCGTCGGCGGACCTTCTTCGTAGCTGCCCTTGAGGTAGGGCACCATGTGCGTGGCCCAGCCACCGCGCCGCATCAGCGCCGCCTCGACAAAGTCATGGCTGAGCACGTGGCCGCCGAACGGCTGACGGCCCGGTAACGGCGGCAGACCCGCGTTCTCGGCGAACGCCTGGGTGCGGATCACCGCGTTGTGGCCCCAGTAATTGCTTTCCGCACCATGCCACCACGCCACGCCACGGCCGATTACCGGGCCGTACACGCGGCCACCAAACTGCTGCATGCGCGCGAACAGGGTGCGTCCGCCGATCACTGCCGGCAGAGTCTGGATCAAACCGACGTCCGGGTTGTGCTCCATGCCGGCCACCAGCCGCACGATGGTGTCGCCGGTCATCAGGCTGTCGGCGTCCAGGATCAGCATCTGCGGATAGCCGCCACCAAAGCGGCGCACCCAGTCAGCGATGTTCCCGGCCTTGCGCCCGCCGTTGTCGCCGCGACGGCGATAGAACAGGCGGTCGCGCCCGTTGACCGCGTCGCACAGCTCGGCAAACGCCTGCTCCTCGGCCGCGCCGATGTCCTCGCGGCGGGTATCGCTGAGCACGTAGAAATCGAATTGTTCCAGCTGCCCGGTTTCCGCCACCGACTCATAGATCGCCTGCAGGCCAGCCAGCAGCCGGCGCGGGTCTTCGTTGTAGGTGGGCATCAGCAACGCGGTGCGGGTGTGCACCTGCGGCAGCGGCTCGTCCGGGTCGATGCCCAGCTTGTAGCCACGGTCGAACACGGCGGTGAGGAAGCCCGCCAGCGCGCCGGCGAAGGACAGCGCGATCCAGGCAAACAGGGCGACGAACAGCACCAGCAGGCAGGCTTCCAGCACGGTGATGCCGTTACTGGCCAGCACCTTCCACATCATCGAGGTTGCGGCCGCCGTCATCGCGGCGGTGCCACCCAGGATGTAAAAACGGCGCAGCGCCATCATGCGCGGCGCGGTGCGCTGCTTCGGCACCTGCAGGCGGCCTTCGCGGAAGCTCTGTTCCGGCATGGCCATCGGCACTTCAACCGGCAGCACGGAGCGGCCCGCGTCGATCACAACGTTGACGGCCTGCACACTCATGCGTGGCTACCCTGCGCGGGTTCTGTCAGGTCACTGCCGGAAACGGCATGCCGTTTGTGTCTGTCACTACCGGAACCCACGTACTCTCCACGCCACTGAGCCGAAAAATGCGGTCCAGCATAGGGGGGTAAATGTAAGGTGGGTGCGAAGAGGCGCGGGCAGGCTTGCCGCCCATTCAGTTTTGAACGCGACCCTCGCCCGTCAGCCCTTGTGCCGCAAAGGATCCCTATTCAGGATGGCACCTCCGCTCAGCCGAGCGGACGGCTCACGGCGACGTCGGGGGAAACGGGCAAGCGCGCCAATGCGCGCAAAGCAGCCAGTGAGAACTGCTGCTGGGCCAGCAGGTGCTGGGCCTGGGTGGCTACGGGACAAGGGGCGATGCACGGGCCGGCCTGGGGCCGCTCGGGCGACGTCACTACGCTGGACATGTCTGACTCTCGTTTCCTTTCAGTGTGCAGCCGCCGGGCTCCCCGCCCGACGGAATGCGCACCCTATAGGAAAACCGGGAAGAATGTGTGACGGCGGCGGGACACACCTTCGAGCGCGCACCTGTAAACGATTCCAGCCACCTGTCCCCACACGCACACCGGCAGGGTCAATGCACTGGTCCGAACATCGCGCCCACGCTGCGCAGCAGTTCGTGCACATTGAACGGCTTGGGCAGCAATGCCATGCCCGGGCCCAGGAATGCGCCACGCTCGGCCGCCTGCTCGGTGTATCCCGTGACGAACAGCACCGGGAGCTCCGGGCGCAGCGCGCGCGCCGCGTCCGCCAGATCCCGCCCGTTCATGCCGGGTAGGCCGACGTCTGACAGCAACAGGTCGACCTGGCGCGGGGAACGCAGTTCCAGCAACGCACGCTGTGCATCGGCCGCCTCGACCACCTCGTAGCCGGCCTCGATGAGCATTTCACGCACCATCATGCGGACCGATTCCGTGTCGTCCACCAGCAGGATGCGCTGCGCGCTGCCGCGTGCGGCGGGGTCCGAAGTGTCCGGTTGCTGGATCGGGTGGGACTGGCCCTCGGGCAGCAGCAACTCGATCTCGGTACCTTCGCCTGGCTCGCTGGCGATGCGGACCACGCCTTCTGATTGTCGGGCAAAGCCGTACGCCATCGACAGCCCAAGGCCGGTGCCTTCGCCTTGGGGCTTGGTGGTGAAAAAGGGCTCGAACACCTTGACCAGCAGTTCGGCCGGAATGCCGGTGCCGTTATCGAGCACCTTCACGCTGACATAGCGTCCCGGTACCAGCTCATGGTCACGCTCGATTGTTACCGGGTTGGCGCGGATACGGATCAGGCCCTGCCCGGCAAGCGCATCGCGGGCGTTGATGACCAGATTGAGAATCACATTCTCGAACTGATTCGGATCGGCCATCGCCATCAGCTCGCCGCCACCGAGTTCCAGGTCCAGCTCGATGTTCTCGCCAATGGACCGGCGCAGCATGTCTTCCAGCGAATGAATCCGCGCCACCACATCGAAGGTCTGCGGGTCCAGCGGTTGCTTGCGCGCGAACGCCAGCATGCGCTGGGTCAGTGCAGCGGCGCGATGCGCCGATGCCGTGGCCAGGTCAGCGTAGCGCGATGCCTTGTCCCACTTGCCGCTCTGCGCGGCAATTTCAATCATGTCCAGACCGGCGATGATGGTGGTGAGCAGATTGTTGAAGTCATGCGCGATGCCACCGGTGAGCTGGCCCAGCGCATCCATCTTCTGCGCCTGCAACAGCTCCATTTCCGTGCGCTCGCGTTCAGATATCTGGAACGCCAGCTCGGTGTTGGCGGTCTCCAGTTCCTGGCGGTGCTCGGTGGTGTCCTCTACCAGCACCACCCCCAGGCCAGGCCCGCGGTACGGCGTGACCCGCCACTCGGTCACCCGCTGCGCGCCCTGTACCGACAGCGCGAATGTGCCCTGCCAACGCTCACCCTTCTGCAGGGCCACCTGCAGCGCCTCAACCGGACCAGCCTGTGCATGCAACGCCGAAAAGATCGACCCCGTAGCCGTCGCTTCGCCAAGCAGTCGCACGAAGGCGTCATTGGCCTCATGAATGTTCAGGGTCGCATCGAGCACCGCAATAGGTGCATTGATCTGTCGGAATATTTCACCAAAGCGTGCCTCCGCCTCGCGCAGCGCCTCTTCGGCCCGACGCGCGCGCAGCAGGCTGCGAAGCGTTGCCAGCAGCACATCCGGATCAACCGGGTGGATCAGGTAACCATCGGCACCGGAATTCAGACCGGTGATCAGGTCGCCGCTCGCCACCGAGGCGGCCGATACATGGATCACCGGCAGAAGCTGCGTGCGGGGTTCGGTGCGCAACTGCCGCACCACATCGAAACCGCTCATGTCCGGCAGGTTGACGTCCAGGACGAGCGCACCGTAATCGGCATTGGCGAGTCTGGCCAACCCTTCGTCGCCGCTACCGGCTTCATCCACCTTGAACCCGTGATGTTCCAGCACGCGCCGCACGGCGTAGCGCGTCGCCACGTTGTCATCCACTACCAGGATGCGGTCACGGTTCGGCATCAACGGCCTCCGGTGCAAGCTTCAGCGGCAAGGTGACAAAGAACTCCGACCCCTCGCCCAAGGTGCTGTGCGCCCCCACCTTGCCGCCCAGCAGTTCGGCAAAGCGCTTGCACAGCGACAGGCCGAGGCCGGTGCCGCGCAGCCTGCGCTGCAGCGGGGTATCTACCTGCACGAAGTCCTTGAACAGCGTTGGCAGCACCTCCGCCGGAATACCGATGCCGCTGTCGCGAACGCTGAAGCGGATGCGTTCGTCGCTCTCCAGCCGCGCCGAAACAATCACCTGGCCATTAGGGGTGAACTTCAACGCATTTGAAATGAAATTGCGCAGGATCTGCGCGAGCTTCTTGTCGTCGGTGTACAGCATCGGCAGCGGCGGCGGGTCCTCGAACACCAGATCCGCCGTATTGCCTTCCACCAGCGGCCGGAACATGCCACGCAGGGCCGAGAACAGATCCATCAGGTCGAACCAGGCCGGCGAGATGGTGATGCGGCCGGCCTCGATCTTGGCCAGGTCAAGCAGGTCGTCCACCATCTCGCGCAACTCGGTCGCCGAAGCACTGATGAAACGCACCTGGCGCAGCTGCTCTTCGCTGAGCGGGCCATCCATGCCGTCTTCCAGCAGCCGGGTCATGCTCAGGATCGAGCCCAGCGGTGTACGGAACTCATGGCTCATGTAGGACAGGAACCGGCTCTTGAGGTCGGAGACCTCGCGCAGCTGCTCGGCCTGCTGGTCCAGCTCGGCATACAGGGCCAGCACGCCCTGGTTGGTTTCCTCCAGTTCCGCGCGCAGCGCCTGGTTCTGCTCACGCAGCTGCTGCAGTTCCTGTTCGGCAGGGAGCGTGTTCAATGCAGGTCTCCCAGGCGCAGGGCGACGATGCTGGCGTCATCGCGGCCGCGGTCAAAGTCGCGCTGCAGCACCGCCACGATCAGGGCCGGGTGGCGGTGCAGTAAACCGGGGTAATCGCGCAGGTTCCAACGGGCCTGCAGTCCATCACTGTGCATGATCAGAAGGGTGCCAGCGGCGACGTGAAAATTGAATGGTTGGGCCTTGCGGTACTGCACCCCGACGATGCCGGGGTGGGACGCCATGCCGCGAGTGACGGTGGGTTCGCAGAGGCTGGCCGCGATGTTGCCGATGCCGGCAAACTGGAGGTTGCCGCTGGCGACCTCGATCCGCGCCACCGCCGCTGCGCCACCGCGGGTACCGGACATGCCGGCATGCATGGCGTCAATCAGCTCCACTGCACCGGCTACACCTCGCCGGGCAGCTGCAGCCACACCGGCATGCGCCGCATCCGCAGCCGGCAAGCCATGACCCAGTCCGTCGATCAGGGTCAGTGCCACCGCCTCCGGCGTGGCCTGCAGATGCCAGGCATCCCCACAGGCCTGCTCGTGGCGCAGGGCCAGCCGCAGGGCCCCGTAGGGCACGTCTTCATCGCGCGCGCAGCGGCTGGCATAGATGCGTGCCACCAGCACTGCCCCCTTGTGGTCCGACCATACCTCCAGCACGGTCGCCTGGCGCTGGATCGCCCCCATGCCCAGACCCTGGGTGCCGCCGGTGGAGTAACCATCAGGCAGCGACTGCGCCAGCGAGAAGCCGGGACCGTCATCCAGCGCGCACAGTTCCACGCCCTGGGCGTTGCGGCCCTGGATGATCGACAGATACATGCGCCCGCCGCGGCCGTGCTTGATCACATTGGTGGCCATCTCAGTCGCCGCCAGCGCCACCCGGCCGGCATCGATCTCATCGAAACCCACATGGTGCGCGAGCGCCAGCGCATCGCGCCGGGCCTGCCCCACCTGCGAGGCTTCCTCCACGACCACGACCCGGGTTACCTGGCCGGAGAAGTTCAGATCCATTTGACGATGGTGACCCGCGTGCCCTGACCGGGTGCGCTGTCCAGTTCAAACACGTCCACCAGCCGGCGCGAGCCGGACAGCCCCAGGCCCATGCCCGTGCCGGAGGACCAGCCATCGGTCAGCGCCTGTGCTACGTCGGGGATGCCGGGGCCGTTGTCGGCAAACACCAGCTGCAGCCCCTTGCGCATGCCCTGCTCGATCACCGACCACGCCATGCTGCCACCGCCGCCGTAGATGACGGCGTTGCGGGCCAGCTCGCTGGCCGCGGTGACCAGCTTGGTCTGGTCGATCAGGCGCAGCTTGCAGGCCACCGCGACCTGACGCGCGATCTGGCGTGCCAGCACCACGTCCTGTTCAACGCGGATCGGCAGGGATCCACTAAGGTCGGTCATGGGGCCTCTTCGGCGCTGGGCCGCAACAACTGCATGCCACGCTCGACATTGAGCGCGGTGCGCACACCGTCCAGCTTCAGGCCCAGCTCGACCAAGGTGATGGCCACCGCCGGCTGCATGCCGACGACCACCGTGGTGGCATCCATGATCCGCGCCATCGCCGAGATGGTCGAGATCATGCGTCCAATGAAGGAGTCCACGATGTCCAGTGCGGAGATGTCGATCAGGACACCGCGCGCGCTGGTGCGCTGGATGCGTTCGCTGAGGTCGTCCTGCAGGGTCAGCGCCAGCTGGTCGTGCATGTCGACCTGGATGGTGACCAGCAGCAGGTCACCCATCTGAAGGATGGGAATGCGCTCCATCTCAACGCGCCGCCTGGGTCACCACCTGGCCGGTGCGCCTGAGCGCCAGCGCCAGGGCGTCGGCCAGATTGGCCTTGGTCACGATGCCCTGCAGGTCCAGGCCCAGGTGCACGATGGTCTGGGCGATCTGCGGGCGCACCCCACTGATGATGGCATCGGCACCCATCAGGCGGATGGCCGTCACCGTTTTGAGCAGGTGCTGGGCGACCAGGGTGTCCACGGTGGGCACGCCGGTGATGTCGATGATGGCAATTTCCGAACCGGTATCGACAATGCGCTGCAGCAGCGATTCCATCACCACCTGGGTGCGCTGCGAGTCAAGCGTGCCGATCATCGGCAGGGCCAGCACGCCCTCCCACAGCTTCACCACCGGGGTGGACAGTTCAAGCATTTCTTCCTGCTGGCGCTGGATCACGTCCTCGCGGGTCTTCTGATAGGCCTTGACGCTGTGCAGACCGAGGGTGTCAATGACTTCGGTGATCGCCCACAGCTGGTTGCCCAGCAAATGTGGATCATCCGCCAAGCCATCCTGGAGCAGCTCGAACAGCGGATGCTTGAGCGAGAACAGGAAGCTGGCCGTTTCCGCAGAGCTGAAGCCCTTCAGCACGCGGTCGCGCGAGAGCTGTTCGAGGAAGCTGCGGGTTTCGGCCCATTCGTTGCCGCCGATACCGGCCGCACTGGACTGGGACAGGGTGTCCAGGAACAGGCGCCAGAACTCACGCAGCTGGGTGTCGAGCTCGCGTGGCGAGAGGCGGGCGTCCTGGGTACCCGCGTTCAGGTTCTCGGCCCACTGGGTGACCACCTGATCCTGATGGGTGCGGATGAGATCGATGGTGCGCTGCTGCAAAGCCGCCATGGCGTGGTTCCTGCGTAAAAGGGGAGCCGTCCCCGCCGGGCAGCGGGGTCAAGAGCGAGTCAGCTTAAATGAATTCAGGTAGAGGGAATCATCACACGATCACCTGCCACGCACGCCCCTGCCTCATGGCTGAATTGTTCAGATTCACTGGCCGCCCAGGCGATGCGCCGGCACGCCTTCGGCCGTGATTCTGATCGGCAGAATCTGGCCATTGTCGTCGAAGTACATGCGGTCAATGGCGGTGGCCCGGTGGTGCCGGCTGGTCTCGCCCAGCGGGCGGCGGTGATAGACGATGTACCACTGGTCGTCGGGGGTACGGATGAGCGAGTGGTGTCCTGCACTGGTGGCCACCTTCGGGTCGGACTGCAGCACCTTGCCGATGCGCTTGAACGGACCCAGCGGAGATTCGGCAATGGCGTAGGCCACCGAGTAGTCCGGCTCGCCCCAGCCGCCTTCGCTCCACATGTAGTAGTAGCGGCCGTTGCGCTTGAACATCAGCGAGCCTTCCACGTACTCCGGGGCCGGGGTGATCTCTTTGTACAGGGTGCCACCGGGCAGCGGCTCGATGCCGGTGAAGTCGGGCTTGAGCTTGACCAGGTTGGCATGCTTCCAGCCGCCGTAGATCATGTACCAGGTGCCGTCGTCGTCCTGGAACAGGGTCTGGTCGATGGGCTGGGCGCCGTTGTGGAACGTGCCGACGAGCGGCTTGCCGAGCAGGTCGCGGTAGGGGCCTTCGGGCTTGTCAGCCACCGCCACACCGATGCCGCCGACTTCGTTGTCGTTCTTGATGTCGTTGGCGGAAAAGAAGAAGTAGTACTTGCCGCCGTTCTTCACCACCGAGGGTGCCCACAGGGCTTCTTTGGCCCAGCTGATGGCTTCGATCTTCAGCACGCCCGGGTGCTTGGTCCAGTGGACCAGATCCTTCGAAGAGAACGCATCGAAATAGCGCTGCTCCGCATAGGGCTTGGAAGTAGTGGGGTAGATCCAGTAGGTGTCGCCGAACACGGCCGCTTCCGGGTCCGCGTACCAGCCGGGAAGGATCGGGTTGCCGGACATCGCGGGTTTGGCCGCGTGGACTGCCTGCGCAGCGAATGCGCCGAGTGAGATGACCGCTGCTACTGCCAGTACTCGAATTCCACCCTGCCACATGCGCCGTGCCCTCGTGCTGGTTGATTTCGAACGATCTTAGATCGATTTAAATCACCATGCGGGTGCAGCGCAGCAAACGGCCGGATGCGACAGAGCAGGCGGGCAAGGGATGCCCGCCTGCTCTGCCAGTGCCGGTTACTTCTGCTGCAGGAAGGCCAGCAGGTCGGCGTTGACCCGGTCCTTGTGGGTATCGGTCAGGCCGTGCGGCGCACCCGGATAGACCAGCAGCTTCGCGCCTGGAATCAGCTTGGCCGACATGCGGCCGGCGACATCGATCGGCACGATCTGGTCGTCATCACCATGGATGACCAGGGTGGGCACGTTGAACTTCTTCAGGTCGCCACGGAAATCCGTTGCCGAGAACGCGGCAATCGAATCGTAGGTGTTCTTGGCACCGGCCTGCATGCCCTGCGCCCACCACGCATCCACCAGCGGCTGGGAGACCTTCGCACCCGGGCGGTTGAAGCCGTAGAACGGGCCCGACGCGATATCGCGGTACAGCTGCGCGCGGTTCTCCAGCTGGCCTTTGCGCAGCCCATCGAAGACTTCCTGCGGCACGCCGCCGGGGTTGTCTGCAGTCTTGAGCATCAGCGGCGGCACGGCGCTGATCAACACGGCCTTCTTCACCCGCCCGGTGCCATGGCGGCCGATGTAGCGTGCGACTTCGCCGCCACCGGTGGAGAACCCCACAAGGGTCACGTCATGCAGGTCCAGCGTGTTGATCACCGTGGCCAGATCGTCGGCGTAATGGTCCATGTCATTGCCGTCCCACGGCTGGCTGGAACGACCATGGCCGCGGCGGTCATGCGCGACCACACGGTAGCCGTGCTCGGCCAGGAACATCATCTGCGATTCCCAGCTGTCCGAGTTCAGCGGCCAGCCGTGGCTGAACGTCACCACCGGGCCGTTCTTCGGGCCCCAGTCCTTGTAGTACAGCTGCACGCCGTCTGCGGTGGTGATGGTGCTGGCGGTCTGGCTGATGGCGGTGGGGGTGGTGCGAGCTCCCGGCTCGGCGGCGCTGGCGGAGAGGCCGGTTTGGATGGAGAGGGCGAGTGCGGCGATTGCGACAGTGCGGGTGAGGGTGTTCATGGGGTAGCTCCTGTTGGGTGGTGTTGCGACAGGGGCTACTTTGCGCGCCTTTAATGGACTATTAGTGGCGAAAAGTCCATAAAATTTGATCTACCGTACAGATGGCTCGCGACTGTGCCCGCTGCCCGCTGCAGTAGCGCCTTCCCGGACCATCGGAGGAATGTACTCTTTTTGGTACACAGCGTGAGTGCAGAGAGGAGGTGGTCAAATGAGCAAGAACAAGCATATCGGCTCGCGATTTGACGAGTTCCTGGACTCGGAAGGGTTCTTGAAGCATCTGCTGCTGCCGTCAAACGTGTGATTGCCTGGCAGGTCGCAGAAGCAATGAAGAGAGCAAAGGTCAGCAAGTCTGCGCTCGCCAAGCGCATGCAAACCAGTCGGTCCCAGTTGGGCCGCGTGCTGGATGAGACGGGACACCGGGCTGACGCTTGATACGTTAAGCCGTGCGGCAACCGCCTCGGGCTACAGGGTTCAAATTGATCTTGTTCCTCCGAAGGCACCGGCCAGGAGGACAGGCAAGGAAACAAGCGATTCTCACGCCTGCACAGCTGAGCCCTAGTTTGATGGTTTGCCTTACTCGAACTCGACAGATACAAGTGTGATGCTCATTCGGGGAGGGTCGAACTCAATGTAAGCCGCTTCAGGCATCGCAAGCGATTCGGCAATGCAGCGTCGTTCAACCTTCGAGCTACTCGCGCTCTGAC
Organism: Stenotrophomonas maltophilia; assembly: GCA_050983615.1. GTDB lineage: Bacteria > Pseudomonadota > Gammaproteobacteria > Xanthomonadales > Xanthomonadaceae > Stenotrophomonas > Stenotrophomonas maltophilia_AZ. Next base: position 3,794,535 of record CP158958.1, read on the forward strand.
CACCCAGTTGCGCACGCTCATCCTTTCCACGGATCGCGTAATCAAGCTCACCGATCTTTGTCATCTTCATGAATCCTCCATCCAGCCAGAGGATAGGAAGCTCGACCTCGAAGCGACTACTAGATTCGTATCCGAGCAGTCGCTTGAGCTGGAAGCGTCAAGTGCGACGCTGCGGCCGCTCGTGGTCTGGTTGTTGTGCTGTGGTGGGCCCACCAGGATTCGAACCTGGAACCAAAGGATTATGAGGCCCGGCCTCAATCTTTTGAAATCAATACTTTAGTGGACTGAATTTTTCCGGTGACCGGGCGTGGAACCATTGCGACTGCGTTGGCCAGCCGGCAATTTTCCCGGTAACCGAAGCGGTTAGACGGCCCTGCTTGGTCAAGCGTATATTCCGCCGATGACCTCCCAACCACGCTCTGCGTCCATCTACTCGCCGGAGAAAGCTGGCCAACTGCTAGCTCGAAGCCAGGAGCTCACAGGGATCGCCGACCGCCTCAGCATCGATCTGATGACGCTTGCCGCCACCGCTCCTCCGAAGGCTGCCGCTCAGATCAACGAAGGAGTGTGCCGGCGACTCAGGGTGCTTCATGATTCCGCCGCCGAGGTCTTTCGACTCATCCCCCCCTCGAACACTCGGGCAAATCGCAAGACAATTCGGCAAGCCACCCTGAGCTTGCATGCCTTTCTCATCAATGCCGTGGGGATCATGGACAACATGGCGTGGGCGTATGTCTACTGGCATGCCTTGGACAACGACCTTCACAGGACGAACGTTGACTTGTTCAAATCCACGCTACAAGCCCGGCTGCCGCAGGATTGGGTGGACTTTCTGACCTCTTCTGACCTAGTAGCGTGGCAGAACTCCTACCTGAAGCCGTATCGCGATGCCTTGGCACATCGCATCCCGCCATACATTCCTGAGTCTTATCCTCCTGCGGAAACGGCTGAGATCAACCGCCTTCGCAGTTTGATGAGTGAAGCTGCCAAGGCTCAAGACTGGGATGCAGCTCTTGCCCTACAGGATGAAGTCGATCAGCAGCTCGGGCACGCCTTCAGCTTCCTGCATACGCAAGATGCACCTGTAGAGCCGCTGATTCTCCACCCCCAGATGCTCGCAGATTTCGCCACCATCGAGGAGGCACTACGACTCTTTCTTAGAGTTGTGCAGACCTCCCCGCGCACGCCCTGAGGGGTGGGTGACCTGGCCCCCGGACTCGCCGTCGCGCTGAGGGATCAGCGGCTTTGGCAACATGCGAGTCCGGGCACATCCGCCAGGGTACGAGCAAGGACTCCTGCGTGGATGTCTCCCCGTACTGCCGGGAACTCTCCACCGATCATGGTTAATTCTGGGCGAAGGCGCTGCCTAACCGCATTCTCCATCACCCCGCAACTGAGCAGCGCCCACCCTCGAAGGCACGTCGATTAGCCAACGCGCGGCGCACCAACGCTCAGCGAAACGCTTCCCGGAATTCAACCCGCCGGCAGTGACGTGCTTCACCTGCCAAATCTTCTGCCCGTGGAGCGTCATGCGCGCGCGTCCATCCTGGTCCACGTAGATCACGGCCACCAGCCGCCCGCTATGGAGCAGCTCCCACCGGCCCCATGCCTCACGCCAACCACTGTCCATAACGCTCCTGCAGGTCGATACGCGACCTTGGCCAAGGACCAGGTCGACCGGCGCAAGCGCCCAGGTACAGCTAGCAGCAGACGCGGCGGCAGTGAGGATAGGCCCCTTCCGTCGCATTAGTTGCGAATTTTCAGGTGGCCATCGGAAACAGGTAACTTAGGTAACGCCACAAAAAATACCGTCACAACATCATATATATCAGACACTTATAGTCATCTATCAAAGGTAATTTTGGGGTAACGTCGAGGTAATCCCGTTACCTTTGGAGGAGGTAATGTGGCCAGAAGAAAAATTCCTTTTAAATCAACAACATTACTTCACCAGCCCTCGGAAATTACCTCCAATTACCCGAAAAGGTAATGTTCTGAAGGCCTTGCGCCCCAATGGTTTCGGCCACTTTTAACAGGCGGCGTTACCCCGTTACCCCTTTCCGATGGGCACCTGAATTTTTCTGGATCTATGCGCCCTGCCATGAGGCCGCCCAGGTGGGCTTGCACGACCGGCACTCGCGCAGGCTTCCGCAGGGTAGATTGGTGCTCTTGGATTGACACTGCGCCCTACACAGGCGGTGCTTTGGGCTGTCCGCAGGCACGCAGAAAAAGCACCGTATGAAGAGCGCAGGCGTGGCGGGGAGACGAGTGCGCATTTCGCCTCCTGTTAGCGCGAACGATACGCTATTCGACACTTCCGTATGGTCTTGGCGCATCTCAGCTCCGTCACGACCGCGCTGCCGAATGAAGCACGGGGCGACAGGGCTTTCAGGTGTGGCAGACTCCGCCTACCGGTCCGGTAGGGAGGCTGATATGAACCAGGTAGCAGGTAGTGCCCCGGTGGTCGCAGTTCTGAATATGAAGGGCGGAGTGGGTAAGACCACCATCGCCGCCAACGTCATGCGTGGCGTCTTTGACACAGGAAAGAAGGTTCAACTGGTCGACCTCGATCCTCAGATGAACCTGACTCAGCTACTGATTAATCCGCACACTTACGAAGAGCTGAAGACCAACAACCGAACGATGATGGCGGTGATGGAATCGACGCCGAATCCATCGCTCTTCACCGTAACTTCATCAGGCGCAGCGACTCCTGTTCCAAATGACCTCAGCTACTCAGCTGTCTGGTTCACCAAGACTCCATCAACAAATATTCGACTCGCTGCCGGAGACTTTGGATTAGTTAAGTACGCATTGATCGACGAGGCGGACAAGAAGCTCGGACCCGTAAGAGGTCGATTTGCGAAGTTCATCGCGGACTGTCGCGCCGATCGGGACATCGTCTGCATTGATTGCAACCCTAGCAGCTCGTTCCTGACCGTATCGGCACTACAGGTCGCTACTCACGTACTAGTACCCGTCAAGCCTGATCGATATTCCGTACTGGGGCTGGAGATGCTGCATCGATTCGTTTCGGAGCTGCCGCAACTCGTGAATAAGCCAAAGTTCATCGTGTTGTTGAATGACATTCCTCGGACTCAGTACGACAGATCTGTGGAACGTGCAGTTCGATCAATGCCTGACTTCAGCCGCAACACGCTTTCAGAAGTGGTCCATCACTCAAAGATTCTTGCAGCACATCCCAAGCACACAGGGTTCGCGGCGGAGCGCAGAGGTCCATACAAGGCCCAGGCTATTGCCAACGTCAAGCTAGTGGCTGCGGAATTGATATCGGTCTTAGGAGTATGAGATGAGCGACGTTTTGGATCGTCTGGTTATGTTACTCGCCGCTGCCAACCTCTCACGCCGCGAGATCAGCGAAATTCACAACGCAATTCGTCGGCACTCGCCAGAGGAACTTTTCTGGAGGGTGAATGAATTGCGCCATTCACAATTGAAGGCCAGTGCTCCTCGACCAGCGGAGCGTCGCACGATCCGCAGCGATTCGAACTGGACTGTGGGCGAACGCGTGGCGAAGTTGCTCAAGGAAGAGGCAGATCTTTCATCTGGCATGGCTCATAACCTGCTTATCAACGCGATGATTAAAGACGGGCTGATAGATACGGGCGCGATACCGCCCGTTTCCAAGAAGGCGTTCCACGATTGGGTGGACCGCCTGACAGCCTACATTCCTCCTAGAGAACTTCTCCGCATAGCCACTGAAATTCGGAACGGTGTAGTGGGCGATGACTCAGCCGACTGGCTCACCTCCCCGAAGGCACGGTGACAAATGAGCACCGTCACGGAGCTTGGTCAGCACGCTCTTCAAAACGCGACTCAACGGGGCGAAGGTCTTTGTGTAGCTATGGAGCAATCGGCAAGATCACAGCTGCTCTGGCTTGATTACCTCCTCACCTACCGTGACACAGGCACCGCGCGGTGCCTAATCGAGGGTGTTGAGTCGGCAATCCGCGAGGCAGCAGCCTGCCTCGTACTCGGGTTGGCTCGCCCCGCACTCAATTCATTACGAATGCAGATCGACCTCACGATCAGCTGGCTCTACTTCAAGGACCATCCGGTCGAATGGGAGCTGATCCAACAGACAGGCGAGAACTTCAAGCTCAAGAAGGAACTGCTGCAATACTTGAAGGACTGGCATCCGAAGTTTGGCGCTAGAATTGGGACCTTGAATCAGATTAAGCGACGCAAGCTGGGGGACCCGTATCGCCTTCTTTCCGCACACATGCATGGCCAGAACGAGCTATCCATTCCGAATGTCAAATCGCCGACAGATGCCTTTGCGACGCCTGAGATTCTCGCTGAAGTTCCGCTAATTCAGGCTGAGTGCTGCGAGTATCTCTCAGACATCTTGTGGGCGTTATTCGGCGATCACCGACGCGCATTACCCCAAGAACTTATCAAAGACCTAGATGGCCGCTTCCTGACTAGAGCGCAGAAAGCTGAGTTCTTCAAATAGCTTTCCTTGCTGTTCACGCGCTGCACCCTGACGGCTCCCTAGTCAGTGCAACCGGCAACAGTACAATCGACCCGCACGAGGGCGTTTGGAAGGCTCTAGGCCGTCCATAGGACGGCTCTAGCATCAAACATTTTGGCTTAATCACTGCGCAAGCGTGCCGTGGCAATGTCGAAGTAGTGCTTTGTCATCTCGACCCCAGTCCATCGGTAGCCTTCAGCCTGGGCCGCCACCAATGTGGTGCCGCTGCCGGCGAACGGGTCGAGGATGTGGCCACCTTCCTCGCAGATCCGTACCAGCTGCTGCATCAGTGCCGTGGGCTTACCGGTCATGTGGTGCTTGTCGGCCTTGCGGACAGACTCGCGCACCACGCCTGGCAGTACCGGGGCACGGCGAGCGCCTGGCATGTGGCCCTTGCTGCCCCACACGACGTACTCGGCCTGATTGCGGAATCGGCCCAGCTGCGGGCGCACGCCCTCAGTCTTGTCCCAAACGGCGATACCGCGCCAGGTGAAACCAGCGCATTGCAGGGCGTCGGTGGTCAAGGGCAGCTGCCGCCAGTCAGTGAACAGCAGCACTGGTGCGCCGTCCTTCAGCACGCGGTTGCACTCGGCCAGCCAGAGCCGCATCCATGCCAGGTGCGAGCGCTGGTCGCGCTCATCACCGAGGAAGTCGGCGTGCAGCTGCGCCGACCCGCTCTGCATGTACTTTGTCTGTGGCGACTTCTGCCGGGCGGCGGCATGGGTACCGCCGCTCGCGTACGGCGGATCAGTGATGAGCGCGTCGAAGCTGCCGGCCGGCAGGGTGGGCAGGACGGTCAGTGCATCGCCGTGAATCAGTTGGTTTTTCATTGGTAGAGCCTTCAGGGTGTCGCTCGCGGCGATCCGTGGGGAGGCTCTGGGCCTTCAGGTGGTTGTATGCCCCGCAGCGGGGGCATTTGATTTCAATGTCGTACGCGCCGGACACGCGGCACAGCAGCTTGGCGCAGTCGCCGCAACGCAGGTTCTGACGCATCACTTCAGGTCCTGGCCGATGGTCATCGGGTCGAATGCGATCACTTCCTCGCCCAGCCAGTCGTTGATGGCCAGCATGCGGGTCTGGATGGGTTCCAGCTCCATCGCAGCCCATACAGTTGCGGCCTCGTGGATGGAGCCAAAGCCGCCACTGTTCTGGGGCACGATCCCCATCAGCTGCGGCGGGATGCGCAGCGAGGCGAGCATGTCGTCGCGGGTAACGCTCTTGATGCCGGTGAATTCGTCTTTCGCCGCGACCTCGCTGACCGGGATCAGCTTCAGGCCGTCCTTGTTGCCACCGGGCGAATGCAGGAACAGGTTCCGGAAGTTGCCCGGTCCGCGCGCCTGTTTCAGCGCCTCGCGCATGGATGACACGTCGGCATCGGACACCTTCGAGTCGGACAGGTAAAGGATGAAACCGGCGTGCGAGCCGTTGTTGTAGTACTTTCGGCGGAACAGCGTCGCTGACTCATTGAGCAGTGCAGACTGCACGGCCGGGAGCCACTCGGGCAGGCCGTAGATCTCCTGATCGGCATCGGCCTCGCGCAGCTGAAACACGCTGCCCGGCTCGAACTCATGCTCGGCGTGGAAGCCGCGGACTTGGAAGAACTCCCCCGGCTCGACGCCGCGCCGCACGTACTGCGACAGAGGGACGTGGATCTCCATTGCCCGTCCCAGAACGGATTTCCTCCGCTCCACATAGGCGGTGCCGAAGGTGGTGAAGTCCAGGGCAAGCTGGGTGAAGCGGGCGCGGCTGAGAAGACGGTGCGGGCGATACGTGCGCACCAGCATGTTGCGCTTGAACAGCAGGCCGCTGTGCAGGTAGGGATTGGCCCGCGTGGTGCGCGACAGCCCCTGCAGGGACACCGGCGGCTCGTAGTAGCGGCCGTAGCGAGCGCACTCCAGATAATCCATCAGGCCGCGTTGATCCAGCACGGGCGTAGGTTCGCCGAAGGTGAACGCCTGCACCCCGGCCGGGGTGGACGCGGTGTCGGCCGCAGTATCGGTCATCAGTAGATCTCCAAGGTGCTGGTGCTGGTGCCGGTGATCCCGGCCTCGAGTGGTTCGTTGTGCAGCGCATGTAGCAGTGCCCAGGCCAGGTCGGCGTGCCCAGTGGCGCGACTGCGGCCGGCGGTGTATGTCGTCTGCCGCCCGCTGGGCGTGTTGGTTTTCTGGATGGCCATCAGCGACTGGGTCAGGTCGGTGAAGCTGGCGTCGTACTGGAGACGGCCGTTCTTGATCACGTCGTATGCCTTCAGCACCAGTCGGGTTTTGACCTCGGGCGAATAGCTGAAGGTGGTGACGTTGGGGAAGAACTGCGCGACCAGCTGGGCGACACCGGTGCCCATGCCAGTGGTGTCGATTCCGATGTAGGTCACCCAGTAGATCTTCGTCATCTTGCGGATGAAGTCCGCCTGGTCGGCAAAGTCCATGCCCTTGAACTGGTGGCGCTCCAGCACGCGGAACTCGCCGCCCGGTTCCAGCGGCGGGGCGACCACCACCAGCCCGGCGCTATCGCCCTTCTCGGCCGGGTCGTAGCCGATCCAGACGGGCCGGTCGCCATAGGGGCGAACCGCAAAGGGCTTGTAGTCGTCCCACACCACCCAGCTGTCCACCGCGCACGGCTGCAGCATGGTCAGCGGGAACACGCTGGCGCTGTCGTCCACAAACTCGCACATCAGCAGATTGGCGAACTCTTCGGCGCTGTAGTCGCGGCGCAATTCCTCAATGTCGAACAGGTCACAGCCGCCGTGGTGCGCATCCAGTACGGTCACGATGTGACGCCACAGTGCGTCCTCGCATAGCCGTCCGCCATGCAACCGGCCGTGGGAAACGTCTACCGCGACCTGCTGCGCCTTCGGCTTGCCTTTGTTGAAGCGCTCCCCAGTCCAGAAATCGTAGGCTTCATGGGCCATGGTGGACGGCGTGCTGAAGTAGGTCTTGCGCCACTTCTTGTGCATGGCCATGCCGCTGGCCACCTTGTTCAGCTGGTTGAAGCCATAGGTCCAGAAGAATTCGTCAAAGTAGAAGTTGCCGTGGTAGCCCTGTGCCGTGCGCGCGTTGGTGCCGAGGAAGAACAGCTCCGCGCCGTTGCCCAAGGTGATCGGATCTCCGGTGAGGTCGCGGTCCAGCACCTCGCGGACGAATGCCCGCATGTAGCCGAGGAAGATGTGAGCCTGGCTCTTGGACGCACTCAGGAAAATCTGATTGCGCCCGGTGGTGAGCGCGTCAATCAGCGCCTCGCGGGCGAAGTAAAAGGTCGCGCCGATCTGGCGCGACTTCAGAATGACCCGGGTGCGCTGGGTTCCGGCGCGGTACCACGTGCGCTGGTACTCAAAGCACCCGTCCAAGAACGCCTTTTGCAGCTTCTCGACGTCCTCTTCGCTGAAGTCGTTCTTGCGCTGCTTCTTCTTCGGGCCTGCGTTGCGGTTGGCCACCGCCGGGTTCAGATCCGACTCGTTGCCGCCATCCTGGTATCGCTGGATGCGGGCCTGCCGCTCCAGCTGGCGGTGCAGCAGGTCGATCTCTTTGTAGTCGCCGCCGGTCTTCTCCGGCTTCATGATCAGCATGATCAGCCGGGCCTCCAGCGCACCGCCGATCCGCTCCACGTTGTCGGCGCGGTCCCATTCGTCGCGCGCCTTCCAGCTGTGGATGGTCTTCTCTTTCTCGCCGGTAGCCTCGGCGATGTCGCACACGCGCCAGCCCATCCAGTACAGGAATTTGGCTTGGCGACGTGCGTCAACGGGGATTTGATCGGCTACGATGTTCACCCGGTTAGGTTGCCGCCGCCCACGCGCGCGCGACACAAAAAACCCCGGTAATTCAGCGGCCTACAATCCGGCCGCGTTGCTGCTGATTACGCCACTGCCGAACATGGGACATCGCATCGAACACCGATGCCAACCCAGACCAGCAGAGGGCGACAGATGGCCACCACGAAGAAGCGTTCCCGTAAGTTCCGCGTTGCCGTGGAGGGCACCACCTCCGATGGCCGCGTCATCGAGCGTCAGCACATTCAGGACATGGCCGACAGCTATGACCCGCAGGTGTACGGCTCGCGCGTCTGGATCGAACACATGCGCAGCACGCTGCCGGAAGGCCCGTTCCGCGCGTTCGGCGACGTGATTGCCGTTTCGGCCGAAGAAGCGGACATTGGCGGAGCGAAGAAGCTGGCGCTGTATGCCCAGATCGAGCCGACCGACGACCTGGTCAACATGGTCAACGTGCTCAAGCAGAAGCTGTACACCAGCATCGAGATTTCCCCGAAGTTCGCCGACACCGGCAAGGCCTATCTGGTCGGCCTGGCCGTCACCGACTCGCCGGCCAGCCTGGGCACCGAGATGCTGGCCTTCGCCGCCCAGAACCCGGACAAGAACCCCCTCACTTCCCGCAAGCAGTCGCCGGACAACCTGTTCACCGCCGCGCTCGAGACCCATTTCGAGTTCGAGGACGCGTCGGTCGATACCCCGCGCGCCAATGCCTTCATCGAGCTGCTGAGCCGCATCGGGCTCGCGCCGAAGCCGGAGCCGAAGGAAGAGCCGCAGGAACCGGATGTTGCCAAGTTCAGTGCCCAGGTCCTCCAGCTGTTCCGGGACATGGAAGGCGACGTGGCGCAGCTGCGCCGTGAAAACGCCAGCAGCCGCACGGAGGTGCAGAAGCTCTCCCGCGATCTGGCCACCCTCAACGAGCAGCTGGCCAAGACGCCGAGCACCTTCACCCAGCGCCCGCCCGTCACTGGCCCGACCAGCGGCGACGCCACCGACTGCTGAGCCGCGTAGCGGCTCCACCACCCCTGATTCCCGGAGCAACCCATGCGTACCCATACCCGCGCCCAGTACGACGCCTACAACACCCGTCTCGCCCAGCTGAACAACGTCAGCTCCACCGCCGTCACCTTCGCCGTGGAACCCAGTGTCCAGCAGACGCTGGAACAGCGCCTGCAGGAGAGCAGTGCCTTCCTGTCTGCCATCAACGTCATCGGCGTGGATGAGATCAAGGGCGAGAAGGTCGGTATCGGTACTTCCAGCACCATCGCCGGCCGCACCGACACCAGTGGCAATGGCGAGCGCACGCCGCGCGATGTGACCGACGTGAACGGCGACGGTTACGAGTGCTTCCAGACCGACTTCGATACCGCCATTCCGTACTCGCGACTGGATGCCTGGGCACGTCATCCCAACTTCCAAACCTTGATCCGCGATGCGATTCTGGAACGTCAGGCGCTGGATCGCATCATGATCGGCTTCAACGGCAAGACCGCCGAGAAGAACACCGACCGCACGGCCAACCCGCTGCTGCAGGACGTCAACATCGGCTGGCTGCAGAAGTACCGCCTCCACGCCAGTGAGCGCGTCATGGATGGCGGCGCGGTGGACGGCAAGATCGTGCTGGGTGCCGGTGGCGACTACGCCAACATGGATGCGCTGGTTATGGACGCAGTGTCCAACCTCATCGAGCCGTGGCACCAGCAGGACCCGGACCTTGTCGTGGTGCTGGGCCGCAACCTGGTGCACGACAAGTACTTCCCGATCATCAATCAGGACAACAAGCCGACCGAGCAGCTGGCCGCCGATCTGGTGCTGGGTGCCAAGCGCATCGGTGGCCTGCAGCCGGTGGTGGTGCCGTTCATGCCCGAAGGCAAGCTGATGATCACCTCGCTGTCCAACCTGTCGCTGTACTGGCAGATCGGCGGCCGCCGTCGCTACCTGCAGGAGCAGCCGCAAAAGAACCGCGTGGCCAACTTCGAGTCGTCCAACGACGCCTACGTCGTCGAAGACTACGGCCTGGGCTGCGTGGTCGAGAACATCGAGCTGGCGGGCTGATCCCCATGGCCGACAGTCCCGCCAAACGCCATCTGGCCCGCCGCCGCGCCGCGCTCGCGGCGGCGGCCACCGCCCCGGACCAGTTCATGGACGGCACCGGCATCTACGAGCAGACCATGATGCAGCTGGTCGTGGACAAGCGCCGTCTCAAACAGATCCAGTCCGGGGAGGGCAAGGCCAAGCTCAAGGCCGAGCTGCTGCCGGCGTACGTCCCCTACATTGACGGCGTACTGAGCGAGGGCCGTGGTGCCTGCGATGAGGTGGTGACCACGGTGATGCTGTGGCACATCGACGCCGGCAACTTCGCCCAGGCATTCGACATTGCCGACTATGTCCTGCGCCACGACATGCCCATGCCGGACCAGTTCCAGCGCACCACCGGTTGTGTAGTGGCCGAAGAGGTTGCCGACGCCGCGCTCAACGCCCAGCGCACCAGCACCCCGTTTGATGGGGCCGTGCTGGACCGAGCGGTGGAACTGACCGTGGGCCAGGACATGCCCGATCAGGTCCGCGCCAAGCTGCTGCTGGCACGCGCCCGGAACGTGCTGGGTGACGGCAAGGGCGAGCTGGCCATCGAGCTGGTGACGCAAGCCGTGGAGGATCTGCGCCGCGCCATCGGGCTGCATGACGCCTGTGGCGGCAAGGAAGACCTCAAGCGTGCCGAGCGACTGCTGAACAAACACGCGGACAGCCAGAACACCGACTGATCCGTACACCGAGCGTCCCCGCGACCCCGCCGGCTCGGGGCTGATCCGAAGGGCTTCTCTCCCCCTGACGTGACGCCCCGACCACCGGCGATTTACTCCACAGGTTCCCCATGTCCGGATTCACCGCCAACGCCTCTCGCCCTGCCGCGTCGCCCGACGTGGAAAGCGGTGCGTTCTGGCCGGCCATCAACATCGAGAACCTGCGCAGCGCTGTCCGGCTTGAGGGCAACGTGACCGAAGAGCGGCTGCGCATGGCCGTGGTCAACGCCGTCATCAGCGTCAACGATGAACTGCGGCAGTGGCGCGCAGTTCAGGTGGCGGCGGGCGCTTCCTCGCTTGCCCAGGTACCGGGCGATGAGGTGGACGGACAGTCCCGGCTGGTCCAGCTCTACCGGCGTGCCGTCTACTGCAACGTGGCCGTGGAGATCACCGAGCGCTTCCGTTCGTACGACGCCACCGCACAGGGCAATCAGCGCGCCGAAGACCTGCAGCCGACCATTGATGAATTGCGCCGCGACGTTCGCTACGCCATCAGCGACATCCTCGGCACCCGCCGGGTCACGGTGGAGCTGATCTGATGGAAGTCATGGCCATACAGGGCGACACCCTGGACGCACTCTGCTACCGGCACCTGGGCGTGACCGGCGGCATGGTCGAACAGGCACTGGCCCTGAACCCTGGCATCAGCCTCCATGGCCCGCACCTGCCCATGGGGCTGCTCGTACAACTACCCGAACCACCCTCGGCCGCTGCTGCTACGGCAGAGCGGCCCCTTATCCAGCTCTGGGACTGATCGATGACCGAACCTACCTCTACCGGCGGCCTTGTGGCCCTGGCCACCAGCGTCGGCCTGGCCTCGCTGCTGCCGGGCATCAACGGCGACGCCCTCATTGGCGCATTTGCCGGCGCTACCCTGTTCGTGGTGTCCGCTAAGAACCTCTCGTTGGCCAAGCGTGTGGTGTACCTGGCCATCAGCGTGATCGCCGGCTACTTCGCCGGTCCAGAGCTGATGCGGCTGGCCAAGCTGGAGTCGGCCGGTATCGCCTCGTTCCTCTGCGCGGCCTGCGTCATCACGGCCACGCTGGGGCTGATTGAGCGCAGCGGCAATATCGACCTGAGCTGGTTCCGCCGGGGAGGCCCCAATGCATAGCCTGATCACCGCCGCCACGCTGCTGTGCTGCCTGGGCATCTGCGTGCGCCTGCTCACCTACCGCGCCCACACCGACGCCAGCCACCGGCCCTTCGTGGGCTGGCTGGCATGGTTACTGATCGCCTCCACCGGTGGCCAGGCGCTGGCCATCGTGCTGCTGGGCTCTCGCAGCGCCGCCAACCCCTTCCTGCTTGGACTGCTGGTCGTGCTGCTGATCGCGGTGTTCCGCGCTCGCGGCAACGTCGCCCACCTGCTCTCGGAGAACTGAGCCATGCTCACCGTAGCCACTCTCGCCCAGATCATGCAGTGCCCCATGAGCCGCGCAGAGCGCTGGGTTGAGCCGCTGAACGCGGCCATGCGCCGGTTCAAGATCACCACGCCGCGCCGCGCTGCGCACTTCCTCGGCCAAGTCGGGCATGAAAGCCTCGGCCTGTCCAAGCTGGAAGAGGCCATGTCGTACAGCCGCGCGCGGCTGGAAGAGGTGTTCGGTCGCCGGCTCACCGCCGCTGAGCTGCCGGCATTCGTGCACCAACCTGAAAAGCTGGGCAACCGGGTCTATGCCAACCGCAACGGCAACGGCTCCGAGGCCAGCGGTGACGGCTATCTGTACAGGGGAAGAGGCGCCATCGCGCTGACCGGTCGCGGCAACTACCGCAAGATCGGCGCGCTGATCGGCCAGCCACTGGAAGACATGCCGCAGCTGCTGCTGAACCCGGAAGTCAGCGCCCTCGCTGCTGCCGCGTACTGGCTCGATGCCGGTCTCAATGCCTTGGCCGATCAGGGCGACGTGCTGGCCGTCAGCCGCCGGGTGAACCTGGGCACCACAAACACCCGCAGCACGCCCGAGGGCCTGCAGGACCGTCGCAACCGCACCGAACGCGCCTTGGCCGTACTGGGTGGTCGCTGATGACCACCCGCATGATCGTCCTGCTGGCGCTGCTGCTGTGCACCGGCCTGCTGGCGACGTGCCAGCAGTCGCGGATCGGCATCGCGCAGCGCGAGCGCACCGAGGCCCTGAATGAGCGCGATCAGGCCGTGAGCGACGTGAAGGCCGCGCAGACAGCGCTGGCGGCGGGCCAATCCGCCACCACTGTGGTCACCGAATACGTGGATCGCGTTCAGATCGTCCGCGAGCGCGGACAAACCATCGTCAAAGAGGTTCCCGTCTATGTCACCCAGAAAGCTGATGCTGCCTGCACTGTGCCTGCTGGCTTCGTGCGCCTCTACAACGCCGCAGCCACCGGTACCGAGCTGGACGCCAGCGCCGGCGATCCTGATGCGCCCGCCGAAGGAATTACGCTCTCTGCCGTCGCCGACACCACCGCCACCAACTTCGCCATCTGCCGCGAAAACGCCGAAACCGTGATCGCACTTCAAGAGTTCATCCGCGGCCAAGAGGAAGTGCAGCAGTGATCAAGCCTGGGCAGCTGCGCGACCATCTGCTGAAGGCGGTGCCGGGGCTGGCAGCAAACCCGGACCGCCTGCTGGTGTTCGTGGAAGATGGGCACGTCGCGAGCGTGTACTCCCGCAACTTGTCCTTCAGCTACGCCTACACGCTGAATCTGATCATCACCGACTTTGGCGGCAACCCCGATTCGATCATGCTCCCGGTTCTGCAATGGCTCACCCGGCACCAGCCCGAGCTGCTGGCGAACCCGGCACGACGCGGCGAGGTCAAGTTTGAAGTGGACGTGCTGGCCAACGACCTGGTGGACGTGAGCCTGACCCTGCCGCTTACCGAACGCGTAGTGGTCAACCCAGATACCGAGGGCAACCTGACGCTGACGAACGCGCCGGAACCACCCAGCGAGCTGGAGGTTGCGCCTGCATTGGCCGGCGGCATGGTCACCAATGCCCAGGGCGTCGTGGTGGCCACCCTGCCGGCGATCACCGAATGAGCGATGACCTGCAGCAGCTGGAGGACTGGGCCGCGCCGCTGCTACGCCGCCTGCAACCCGCCGAACGTGCCCGTCTGAGCCGCACGATCGGCACCAGCCTGCGACGTTCGCAGCAGCGCCGTATTGCCGCCCAGAAGAACCCGGACGGCAGCGGCTTCACGCCGCGCAAGCCACCCTCTGAGAAGCGGGCCAAAGCCGGGCGCATCAAGCGCAAGGCGATGTTCGCCAAGATTCGACAGGCCAAGCATCTGCGCGTGCGCTCCAGTGCCCAGGACGTCAGCGTGGGCTTCATGTCGCGTGTATCGCGCATCGCACGCGTGCACCAAGAGGGCCTGAGTGATACCGTCAGTCGCGGTGGCCCGCGTGTGACGTATGAGCGCCGCCGCCTGCTGGGCTTCTCACCGGCCGATGTGGAACAGGTCCGCGACCTGATCATTGACCATCTTCGCGGGCAGTGACGTAGCCCTGCCCGCTACACCGTGACTTGGTAGTACCGCCCCACGCTGGCGGCGAGGCTGGACGTGTCCCGCGCACGGTCCTGCCATGTCCACGTTTACCGCCATTGAAGTCGACAAGCTGCCCGCACCGGATGTGTTCGAGCAGCTGACCTTCGAGCAGATCTACGCCGAGCGCCTGGCTGAGTTCCGCGTGCTGCTGCCGGACTACGACGCGGTGGTCGAATCTGACCCGATCATCAAGCTGCTGCAGGCCAGCGCCTACCGTGAGCTGCTGCTGCGTGAGCAGTTCAACGAGCGCGCCCGGGGCCTGCTGCTGCCTTACGCGCGGCGCAATGACCTCGACAACCTCGCGGTGCCGTTCGGCGTGGCCCGCAAGGTGCTGGTGCCAGCCGATCCGGAGAACAATCTCCCGGCGGTGTACGAGAGCGATGCCGACTTCCGCCGCCGCATCCAGCTGGCTCCGGAAGGGCTCTCGGTGGCCGGTCCCGAAGGGGCCTACATCTTCCACACCCTGTCATCTAGCCCTGACGTGCTCGACGCCAGCGTGACCAGCCCCAGCCCCGGCGAAGTACTGGTGACAGTGCTGGCCCGCGACGGTGATGGCACGCCAAGCGCGCCCCTGCTGGCCAGCGTCACCACGGCGCTGATGGATGGCAACGTGCGCCCGCTGACCGACTACGTCACCGTGCAGGCGGCGCAGATCGTCCCGTTCGAGATCCACGCCCAGGTCACCACCTTCAACGGTCCCGATGCCGCACTGGTCATCGCCGAATCGCAGCGCAGGCTGACCGAGTACCTGAGCCAGTCGCAGCGGCTGGGGCGTGACGTGCCGGTGTCAGCCATCTACTCGGCGCTGCACGTTGAAGGCGTCCAGCGTGTCGCGCTGACCAGCCCCACCGCCGATCTGACCATTGACGACCAGTCCGCCGCGTACTGCACCGTCGTGGACGTCCAGCACGCCCCGTCCAATGGCTGAGCGCACCTCCCTGCTCCCCCCGAACGCGACGGCGCTGGAACGCGCCGCTGAGCGCGTGGACGGGCAGCTGGCGGACGTGCCAATGGCCCACCAGCACCTGTGGAATCCATGGCAGTGCCAGGCCGGCTTCTTGCCCTACTTGGCATGGAGCGTGTCGGTGGACACGTGGAACAGCGACTGGCCGGAGTACGTGAAGCGCTCCCAGATCGCCAGCTCGTTTGCCATCCAGCGCCACAAAGGGACGGCACAGAGCATTGCCGACGTGGTGGCCAGTTTCGGCGGTCAGGTGCAGATCGTGGAGTGGTGGCAGACCACCCCCAAGGGCACCCCGCACACCTTCGAGCTGCAGCTGACCCTGTCGGGCCAGAACGGCACCGAGGTGTCGGCCGAGTACGTCAATCAGGTCATGGCCGCCGTCCAGCGCGCCAAGCCCGTGCGCTCCCACTTCACCTTCACCCAAGGCGTGAACGCCGTGGGCTGCGTCGGCGTCCTCGGCGTGGTCCGGACCTTCGCCTCTGCGCGCCTGGACATGGCCGCCGTCGAACCACAGGAATCCCCATGAGCCTCCCGCAGATCACCATTACCCCGGCCGGCTTTGCCGCCATCGTCAATGCCGAGCACGACGGCACAGCACCCGTTCGCATCAGCCATGTCGGCGTAACGCCTCAGGCGTTCAACGTGGACACCGTGGGCGCAGCTGTTCCGGGCGAAATCAAACGGATCAGCACCTTCGGCGGCAAGGCCGTGGCAGTGGATACGCTGCACCTGAACATCCGCGACGACAGCTCTGACACTTACACCCTGCGCGGGTTCGGCCTGTACTTGTCCAACGGCGTGCTGTTCGCCGTGTACTCCCAGGCCACGCCGATTATGGAGAAGGCAGCGGCCGCCACCCTGCTGCTGGCCACCGACATTCGGTTCGCCAAGATCACCGCGACCAGCATTGAGGTGGGGGATGTGGACTTCGTCAATCCGCCGGCCACCACGACACAGGTGGGCGTGTCGCGGTTTGCCACCGATCAGGAAGCGAACGCTGGTAGCAGCGGCAGCGTGGGCATGACGCCCAAGGGCGTGGCCACCTACATCAACGGTCGATTCGGCGAGGGCGCGCCCAGCGACTTCATCAAAGGGCTGATGACCAAGGCGACCGCTGCACTGCTGCGTGCCGCACTCGGGCTGAAGTCTGCTGCCCTGAAGGAGGAGGGTGCTGGCAACGGCCTGGACGCCGATCTGCTGGATGGCCAACAGGGAGCCTATTACCTCGAATACAAGAACATCACTGGCCTGCCCACCCAGTGGACGCCGGCCCCACATTCCCATCCAATCAGTCATATCGAAGGGCTACAGGACGCTCTCGACAGCAAGGTCGACTGGTCCGGCGGTGCCATCACGGGCCAGTTGAGCGTCTACAACCAGTTCCTTGTTGGCTCCAGCGCCGCCGGGACTGGACTGCGCGTAGCCTATGAGCCTGGCTATGTATATCTCGATGCTCGGTCGAAGTTGAACGTCGATACTCGCGATGCCACGATGCGCATCCGTGCGATTCAGCATGAGTGGTACAACCACGCCTCGCAGCGAATTGCATTCATGCAGCAAAACGGCTCGCTGACGCTCGGCAGCAGTATTCAGGCAACCTCTCTTGAAACCAAGGGACCGTCCAGCGCTTGCAACATCTACGACCGGACCGACACCACCCGCTACTGGTCCATATACATGATGAACGGCAACTTGAACTGGTGGAACAATACGGCCGGAAACCTGATGTATTTGGACTTGGCGGGTCGTCTCACCGCCGTATCCTTCGGATCAGGTTCTGCGCCAGCGCTGAAGGACATCGAAGGTCCGCTCCCCTATGGACTTGCGGAGGTCCGCCGCATCAAGACCTTGATCGGCAAGTACAAAGAGGCGTTCAGCGCTGACCAATCTCGGCGCATCTTCTTTGACGCCGAAAACTTCCATGAGGTCATGCCGGAAGCTGTCAATCTGGAGATGGTTGAGTTCGACGGAAAGAAGCACGCCGGCATCATGTGGGAGCAGGTCACCCCGCCGCTGTACAGGGCTATCGGCGAGCTTGCCGACATGGTCGAGGCGCTTCAGTCTGAAGTCGCCGTATTGCGCGCAGTCCAGTCATGAGCGGCTACTTCTCCAGCAACACCAACTTTGACGACCTGTTCGATTTCTACGTGCAGGGCGGGCAAGCGCCTGCGTGCGGCTTTACCACTCCAGACGGGCGCGACTTGAGCGCCCGTTACGCCCCACTGTCCGTTGGCCAGAAGCGGGCGGATGTTGGGTTCTCCGGCCCCCAAGGCTACGACGTGAGCAATCTGTGGGCCGCCAAAGGTACGGCTACCTACAGCTTGGGCTTTAATGGCGGCAACTACGCGCGGTCTGCTTTGGCTCTGACCAACCAACAAGGCACGGTCTCGGCCAGCGTCGGACTGACCATCAACAGCAATGGCACCTGGGTGATCACCAGCTCAAGCACCCGCGACGGAGGCCGCACGGAGGCATCAGGCAACTGGCTTCCTGCCGGCGGCAACGTGGGCGATTACGAGGTTCAGTTCGGTGTGGCGACTTCACAGGGTGGCGGCGGCTCTGTATCCAACTCGGCACCCAGCTATCAGAACCTCGGTGCGTCTCGCAGCGTAGGAATATCCGCAAGCGCTAGGGCCGAGAGCACCGAAAACATAAGTCATACCATCAGCGTGGTCTGCTACCTGCGCCGGATCAGCACGGGGCACACCACCGTCACATCCTGCTCAATGAACGCCATGGCCACTGGCTGGGTCTAAGCTGGCCCACCGTTGTAGGCCAAGCGCGTACAGGCTCGGACACGTGCGCGCGCGAGACGCAAAAATCAACATGGCGGCATGTCCACTGCCGCCGACCAGCGAATCAACAACCTCATCCGCACCGGCACCGTTGCCGATGTAAAGGGTGCGCTGTGCCGCGTACAGGTCGGGGACATGGTCACCGACTACCTGCAATGGCTGGTGCCGTACGCCGGCCAGGTCATCGTCTGGAATCGCCCGAGCATTGGCGAGCAAGTTGCGGTGCTGTGTGGCGACGGTGATCTGGCCAACGGCATCGTGCTGCGTGGCCTCTACAGCAACGCCTTCCCTGCCCCATCCGATAGCGATTCGCTGACCCTGATCCGGTTCGCAGACGGCGCTCATATCAGCTACGACAGCGCCGCCCACGCCCTGGCCGCCACGCTTCCTGACGGCGGTACCGCCCAGGTCACCGCGCCCGGCGGCATCACCCTCAATGCCGATGTGATCGTCAACGGCCTGTTTACCGTGAATGGCGATGCACAGGTGTCGGGCACGGCAACCGCGGATACCGACGTGGTCGGGGCTGGCATCAGCCTCAAGGGTCACAAGCACATCGCCGTGCAGCCCGGCAGCGGCGCATCAGGGCCACCGGCATGAGGGGCATGAGCAACCGCACCGGAAAGCCGCTGGACGATGAGCAGCACTTGTCGCAGTCCATCGCCGACATCCTCACCACCCCTATTGGCTCCCGCATTGGCCGTCGCGACTACGGCTCGCTGCTACCGGAGCTGATCGACCAACCGTTCAACTCGCTCACCAAGCTCCGGCTGTTCGGGGCCATCGCCACTGCGATCAGCTGCTGGGAACCGCGCATTCGCCTCACGCGTGTCTCCGTCGAAAAGGGCGACCTTCCCGGCAGCTTCATTTTCAACCTGGTTGGCCAGCGCGCCTCCCAACGCCGGTCCGGCGAATACACCCGCCTGACCGTTCCCCTGACCTACCGCAAGCCCTAAACAGGAGTTCCCATGGACTACCACCACGGCGTACGCGTCATCGAAATCAACGGGGGCACCCGTCCCATCCGTACCGTCGCCACCGCCATCATCGGGATCGTCTGCACCGCAGAGGACGCCGACGCCACCGTGTTCCCGCTGGACCGCCCGGTCCTGATCACCGACGTGCTGGGTGCCATCGGCAAGGCCGGCACCAAGGGCACCCTGGCACCCACCCTGCGCGCCATCGCTGACCAGTCCAACCCGGTCACCGTCGTGGTGCGCGTGGCCGCTGGCGAGGACGATTCGGAAACCACCACCAAGGTGATCGGCAAGGCAGATGGTTCCAACTACACCGGCCTGCAGGCGCTGCTGGTGGCACAGGCCCAGCTGGGCGTTACCCCGCGCATCTTGGCTGCCCCCGGCCTGGACACCCAGCCGGTGACCGCCGCGATGGCCGTGGTGGCCAAGAAGCTGCGCGCGATGGCCTACGCCAGCTGCGCTGCCAGCGCCTCGGTCGTTGAGGCCGTGGCCTATCGCGACCAGTTCAGCCAGCGCGAGCTGATGCTGATCTATCCGGACTTCGTGGCGTGGGACACCACCGCCAACGCGGCGCATCCGGCGTATGCCACGGCCCGCGCGGTCGGTCTGCGTGCGCTAATCGACAAGGAGCAGGGCTGGCACAAGTCGATCTCCAACGTGGCTGTGCAGGGCGTCACCGGCATCAGCCGCGACGTGCACTGGGATTTGCAAGACCCGGCCACTGATGCCGGCATGCTCAACGCCGCGCAGATCACCACCCTGGTCAACTCCACCGGTTACCGCTTCTGGGGTTCGCGCACCTGCAGCGACGATGAACTGTTCGCCTTCGAGACGGCCACCCGTACCGCGCAGATTCTGGCCGACACCATCGCCAACGCGATGATGATCTACAACGACAAGCCGATGCACCCGTCGCTTGTGCGCGACATCCTCGAATCGATCAACGCCAAGTTCCGCGAGCTGAAGAACGCCGGCTACATCATCGACGCCACCGCCTGGTACGACGAAGCGGCCAATCTGCCCACCGGCCTGTCGGCTGGTCAGCTGGCCATCGACTACGACTACACCCCGGTACCGCCGCTGGAGAACCTGATGTTGAACCAGCGCATCACCGACCGCTACTTCGCCGACTTCGCCTCGCGCATCGACGCATAAGGACTCCCCATGCTTCCCTCCAAACTCAAGCAATGCAACCTGTTCAACGCCGGCAACAGCTACCTGGGCGAACTGACCGAGTTCAAGCTGCCCACGCTGACCCGCAAGGTCGAGGAATACCGCGCCGGCGGCATGGCCGGTCCCATCGACGTGGACATGGGGCAGGAAAAGATCGAGGCCGAATGGAAGTGCGGCGGCCTGATGCGCGATGTGCTGCGCCAGTACGGCGCTACGACCCACAACGCCGTGCAACTGCGCTTCTGCGGCTCGTACCAGCGTGAGGACAGCGGTGAAGTGGACGCGGTGGAAATCGTCATCCACGGTCGTCACACCGAAATCGACTCCGGTACCGGTAAAGCGGGCGACGACACCGAGTTCAGCGTGAAAACCACCGCGAGCTACTACAAGCTCTCGATCAACGGCCGCACCGAAATCGAAATCGACATGGTCGGCATGATCTTCATCGTGAACGGTGTGGATCTGCTGGCCAAGCACCGCACCGCCATCGGCGCTTGATCGCCGACCCACCGCACCCCGCCCGGCTACAGCCGGGCCATTTCCTGAGAGAGAGCCATGAACCACAACGAATTCCCCAGCGTATCCGCCCAGACCCCAGCCCCGGTGTCGCCCTCTGAATCCCACCGCGTCCTGCTGGCAGATGACGTAGCGCCGCTGGTTGGCCAGCCGACCGCCAGTGCTTCCTTCAACCAGCGTCTCAACGGCGTGGTGGAGAAGTTGCGCGAGGTGGTGCAGACGGCCAATCAGATCACGCTGGAGGTTCCGATCCAGCGCGGTGAGCAGTCGATCACCGCCATCACCCTGCGCAAGCCCGATGCCGGCTCGCTGCGTGGCATCAAGCTGATGGATCTGTTGCAGATGGACGTGGGCGCGCTCAGCACCCTGCTGCCGCGCATTACCTCGCCGGCACTGACGCCGGCTGACGTCGGCAAGCTGGACCCGGTTGACCTGATCAGCCTGGGCACCGAAGTGAGCACTTTTTTCGTGCCCCGGAAGGATCGCGCATCACAGCCTGCGTAGAGGATGCGATGGCCGACGTGGCCACGATCCTTCACCTGTCCATCGCCGAGATGTCGGCGATGGATCTGTTTGAACTGATGGAATGGCGGCAGCGGGCCGTCGAAAGAAGCGGAGCCACCCCGTGATACAGTCCGCCCATGGAACTGCTGATCGTCCTTATCGTCCTCGCCCTGCTCGCCTTCGTCGGCGGGCTGTTGCTCTGGGCGTTCAGCGCGCTCTGCACGTTCGTGGCCGCGCTGTTCAACAGCACCAGCGAAGTGCCGCCGGGCTGATCTGCATGGTTGTCGGCTGATGGCCGACAACCTCCGCCTCCAAGTCGTATTGCAGGCCCTTGACCGGGCCACCGGCCCGTTTCGCAAGATGATGGCCGGCAGCAAGGGGCTGTCCAGTGCCCTTCAGCAGCAGCGTGACCACCTCAAGCGCCTGAACAACGCCCAGCGCGATGTGAGCGCCTTCCGCGCACAGATGCAGGCCGCGCGTGGCATGGAGCAATCCCACACGGCAGCGCAGCAGCGTGTGCGTGAGCTGGCGCAGCAGATGGCGCTTGCCGCCAATCCCTCGCGCAAGCTCAGCAACGAATTCAAACAGGCCAAGCGCGAAGCCGCCGGCCTGAAGACCCAGCACACCGCCCAGGTCGCCGAGCTGCAGCGTCTGCGCAGCGGGCTGGCCCAAGCCGGCATCAGCACGCGTGACCTGGGAAGCCATGAGCGCCGGCTGCGCTCGGAGATCGCCAACGCCAGCACCCAGATGGATCTGCAGCGCAAGCGCCTGCGGGCGCTGGACGGGGCGATGGAGCGCAGCCGCAAGGTGCATTCGGCCGGCATGACGGCCGCCGCGCACGGGGCCGGGCTGGCGCTGGGTGGCGCTGCTGCCCTGCGCGCCGGCATGTTCCCCATCGCCCAGGCCATGACCTTCGAATCGGCCATGGCCGACGTGAAGAAGGTGGTGGACTTCGACTCGCCCGAGCAGTTCGAGCAGATGGGGCGCGACGTGGAAGACCTGTCGCGCAAACTGCCCATGGTGCCGGCGGATATTGCCAAGATCGTGGCGGCCGCCGGTCAGGCATCCATCCCGCGCGAAGAGCTGGTGCGCTTCGCCGAGGACGCCGCGAAGATGGGCGTGGCCTTCGACACCACCGCCGAAGAAGCTGGCCAGACCATGGCCACCTGGCGTACCGCGTTCCGCATGGGCCAGGACGACGTCGTCGTGCTGGCCGACAAGATCAACTACCTGGGCAACACCGGCCCTGCCAGCGTCCAGAAGATCAGCGAGGTGGTGAACCGCGTCGGTGCGCTCGGCGAAGTGGCCGGCCTCGGCAGCGGCCCGCTGGCCGCGCTGGGCGCGACCGTAGCCGGCATGGGCATCGAGTCGGAAGTGTCGGCGACCGGCATCAAGAACATGCTGCTCACGCTGTCCTCGGGCGAGGCCGCAACCAAGCGCCAGGTGGAGTCGTTCGAGAAGCTGGGCCTGAACGCCACTGACATGGCCAAGGCCATGCAGGACGATGCTGGCGGCGCGATCCTGAGCGTGCTGGAGAAGCTGAAGAAGCTGCCCAAGCATGAGCAGGCCGCGACCATGACCACGCTGTTTGGTCGCGAGTCTATCGGCGCGATCGCTCCGCTGCTGACCAATCTGGATCTGTTGAAGACCAACTTCGACAAGGTCAGCGATGCGTCCAAGTACGGCGGTTCCATGGGTGCGGAATACGCCGCGCGCGTGGCCACGTCCGAGAACGCCGTGCAGCTGCTGAAGAACAGCACGTTGGTGGTCGCTCAGGCCATCGGCAAGACCCTGATGCCGCAGTTCAAGGCGCTGGTGGACCGCACCGCCGTGATCGTTGGGCGGCTGACCGAGTGGGTGCGCGCCAATCCGGCGCTGGTGGCCACCATCGCCAAGCTGGTGATCGGTGGTACCGCACTGGCGGCGGTGCTGGGCGGACTACTGGTGGGCGGCGGCATGGCCGCCATGGCCTTCTCGCAGATCCACAAGGCCGTGATGCTGCTGAGCGGCGGCGGCGGCCTGGGCAACCTGGTCGGCAAGGTCTTCTCGCTGGGTGGCCGGGCGTTCCCGATGTTGCTCAACGTCGGCCGCCTGCTGCTGCCGTTGCTCGGCGGCGTCAGCGCCCCGGTGCTGGCCATCGGCGCGGCGGTGGGCGTGGTGGCCATGCTGGTGTGGAAGTACTGGGGTCCGATCAAAGCCTTCATGGTCGGCGTCTGGCAGGGCGTCATGGACGTCCTCGGCCCGATCATGGCCGAGCTGAAGACCTCGCTGAAGCCGCTCGCGCCATTGTGGGACACCGTGGCCGGTGCCATGGGCAAGGTCTGGAACTGGGTAAAGCAGCTGATGCAGCCGTTCCAAGCCACCAACACCCAACTGGAAGGGGCCACCAACGCCGGCCGCGGATTCGGCCAGGTGCTGGGCACCGTGCTGACGGTGAACCTGCGCATGGCCGTTACTGCCATCGGCTGGCTGGTCACCGCGTTCACCACTCTGCTGCCGATCATCCAGAACGTCATGGGCGGCGCATGGAGCTACCTGCAAGGCATCTGGTCCCTGATCGTGGGCATCTTCACCATGAACGGCAACAAGATCGGCGAGGGGCTGCGCCTGATGTGGGAGGGCGTGAATCAGATCCTGCTGGGTTGGCCACAGCGGATGATGCAGGCCGGCGTGGACATCATCATGGGCTTGGTCAGCGGCATCGGCTCAATGATCGGCATGGTCAACGACGCCGTGGGCAACGTAGCCAACACGGTCATGGGCAAGTTCAAGGGCATGCTGGGTATCCACAGCCCTTCGCGAGTGTTCGCCACGTTCGGCGACAACACCATGCAGGGCCTGGCCGGTGGCCTCGACCGCAGCCAGGAGGAGCCGCTTCAGAAGGTCGCCGGACTGGGCGAGCGCATGAAGCAGATGGGCACCGGGATCGCGCTGAGCGCGGCCACGCTGCCCGCGCTGGCCTCTCCCGGACCGGTGGGAGCCGGAGCAGCTGCGCCGGCCGCAGAGAGCGCGCCAGCGGCCGCCAGCTACGAAATCAACATCTACCCACCGGCAGGCATGGACGCGCAGGCCATCGGGCTGGAAGTGCGCCGCCAGCTGGAAGCCATGCAGCGCGAACAGGCCGCCCGCCAGTCCTCGCGCCTGCGAGATTGAGAGCCACCACCATGATGATGTGCTTCGGTACCTACGTGTTTTCCCTGTCCACCGCCGCCTACGACCAGCTGCAGCGCCAGATGCAATGGCGGCACTCCAGCAGCGAGCGGCTGCACGCCCGGCCGGCGCGGCAGTACGTCGGTCCTGGCGACGAAACCATCAGCCTGCAGGGGCTGATCGCGGCCGAGCTGACCGACGACATCCAGACGCTGGACGTGCTGCGCGCCCTGGCCGATGAGGGCCGCCCTCAGTCGCTGGTGGAGGGTACCGGGCTGGTCTATGGCTCCTACGTCATCGACAGCCTGTCAGAGACGCGCAAAGAGCTGTTCAGCGACGGCACGCCGCGCCTGATCGAGTTCCAGCTGCAGCTGACGCGCACGGATGATGAACCCACCGAGGTGGTGCAGTGACCGGCCGCTATCCCATTCCCCTGTGGAAGGTGGTGCTGGACGGCAAAGACCTGACCGACCGCATCGCCCCACGGCTGCTGGAACTGACCCTGACCGAGAGCCGGGGCGATGAAGCCGACCAGCTCGACCTGCGCATCAGCGACCACGACGGCGCGCTGGCTCTGCCCAAGCGGGGCGTCAGTCTCACCCTGGCCATGGGCTGGGTGGATAGCGGCATGGTCAACAAGGGTACTTTCGTGGTGGATGATGTGGAACACAGCGGGGCACCTGACGTCATCACTGTCCGCGCCCGCAGCGCCGACCTGACCGGGGCAATCCGCTCCCGCCGCGAGCGGAGCTGGCACGACACTACGCTGGGCGCGGTGCTGTCTACCATTGCCGGCGATCACTCCCTGAAGTCCGCCATCTCCCCGGCGCTGTCAGCGCTGGCAGTACCGCACCTTGATCAGGCCAACGAGAGCGACATCAATCTGCTGACGCGGTTGGCCAAGCGCTTCGATGCGGTGGCCACGGTCAAGGCCGGCACCCTGCTCTTCGCCCCCATTGGCAGCGGCACCACGCCCAGCGGCATCGAACTGCCCGGCGCACAGATCACCCGGCAGTCCGGGGACCAACACCGCTACGCGGTGTCAGACCGCGAGAAATACACAGGCGTGCGCGCGTACTGGGGCAACCGTGGCGACGCGCGACGCGTGGGTGTGCTGGTGGGCACGGCCGACAACGAAAAGAAGCTGCAGGCTACTTACGCCACCGAGGCCGAAGCCCGGCAGCACGCCCAGGCCGAGTTCCAGCGACTCGACCGGGGCACCGCCTCGCTGTCCTACACCCTGGCACTCGGTCGCGCGGATCTGTTCCCAGAGCAGTCGATCACTGTCAGCGGGTTCAAGCCGGAGATCGACGGTACCGACTGGCTGGTGAGCAAGGCCACACACACCATCTCAGGGTCGGCGGGATTCACCACCACACTTGAACTTGAAAGGGGTGGATAGAAGCGACCCGAAGGCGGTCTACGGATTAACGATTAGACTGCTGCCATCTTTGCCCCCGAATCTGGCAATGTCCACCTTGATCTGAAGGTTTGGAACTATTGACTTCATCATTTTTTGCATAGCAGTGACAGCAGTTCGTTGCACTCCGGTCACAATTGTTGAGCGACTTATAACGTAGACCTGTATGCGATCTAGCCCAATGAAGAGATCGAGCAGCTCAATCGAATTTTTCAGTTCCTTACGGAACTCTGCTCCTCCCTCCCTTGCAGCTGGCACACTCACAACAATCAGGCCCTCCTCATCCGTTGGAGTGACATTCCTGTAGCCAACAGCAAACTTTTCGTTCTGCTCAACCGTGTGAGCTCGAAGTAGCGCCATCGCATGCCTGAGCAAGCGTGACCCATGACGCGGGAGCCTTGCACTCTCAAGGACTTCCAGTTCCTTTGTCGGGGCGGCCTCTGCGGTGCGAGCGTCCTTGATGGTCAGATCAGAAACTTTGACCTTCAACTGCCGCTCAGCCTCCTGCAGGAAGGTATCGAGCTGATACATCCAAAATTGGTCGGCACCTGCTCCCATCATTTCCTCGGTCAACGCCTCTAAAGGGGCCAATCTCGCTCGGTCGCGACCCTGCCCAGAGCCAGGCGCTTGTCTCCACCAATCAGGCTTCCCATCCTGCGTTACAAAAACGACGTTCTTAATGCCCTCCTTCCTAACGTGATCCAAGAGCTGGAACCATATATAGAGATCCCCGTACTGGCGCTGGTACACCAATCCCTGCGCAAAGAATTCAGGCTCCTTAGATTCAGCCTTCTCAGCATCTTCGTAGCCTGGTCCTCGCTTCTTGGAGAAGCGATCCTTTCCAAGCGCGTTCCACGCATCGATTTCATCTTGATCCACAGGCGCTGGACCCACACGATCTACAAAGATGTCATCTATCGCATCTCGGATGACATCATGATCTGTAACCTTAAGCTGACCGGCCAAGCTCGCTTCAACAATCCCCTTGATCTTTGACGCCATCTCCTTGATTTTTTCAAGCGGCTCATCGGCCTCAACCACGCCTCTTTCCTTGAGGTTGGCTGCCTCCACTGCACCCTCGTAGGCAACGAGAGCCTTATCGATATCTTTTAAAATCCTGCCCGTACTGTTGTGCGCAGTGCTCACCTCATCCAACCGTCTCCGCTGATACTCGATACCGACGTGGCGCGGAATCCACACCCTGCCCTTCAGCGCGGTCAAGACGCTAATCATCTGATTCCGAGCAGCTTTCGGGACACGATATAGATGCAGAAGCACATTGGTATCGAAGACGAATACCCCCTTCGACCATAGGACTTTTAACTCCTGTGAAGTAGGCGAGTAGTAGCCTGGAAAACTCTTCTTCATGGACTCCCTCCGGTTGAAGTAGGACGCACTATTGCGCGCATTTCCCTTCGAATTGATTGAACAGATTTAAGAACTCTCTTGAGCCTAATGCACCGAATCGCTAGTCCGCTCAAGATGAACAGCACCGACTGAACTGATGGGTCAAAAATCTCACCTATCGCATCCGGTATCGTCGGCAACCCTTGCCAAAGCGCAATTGCGAACAATCCAGAGGACAGCGGCACAGCGGTGCCAGGTACTTCCTTGGTACGCGCTGCGACTGGAGCAGACTGGGCTACTAGTGGGCATTCCATCGTTACATCACCGGTGATCACCTGAGCGATCACTGCCCCCTCAAACACCGTCTTCCCCTCGCACGCGCTTCCCGGTGCATCCTTCTTAGCGCCAACACCACAACTCATAGTCCGTAACACCCTGACACGCCACCTCGGCGCTCTTGCGCGCGAGTTAACGGCCTGAATAGCGGATGGAATGAGCCTATTTCACGCCCTTGCGCGCCGCTTTGGGTGCCTTGACCGTGATCTTCTGATTGCGAAGATCCACGTTACCGCTTATCTGCTGGCCGATGCTGGTGTTTGTGAAGCTGGTACGCGGTGCCTTTTCCGACACGCGCGGCTCTGCGGCCGACAGCAGGTTCATGGCAGCAGCTCGGGCCAAAAGCGACGCATTGCGCCAGGCATCAAGCAGCTCGGTGTCGGCTTCGTCCAATTGCGACCGGCGACCGGTCAACACGTAGGCCACATCCACACCCAGCTCATCGGCGGCAATGAAGTAGCTGCCGCCTGGCACGTGCGCGTCCTGCTCGAACAGGATCTGAGTCCGCTTGCCCGCTCCGCAGGCAACCGCCATGGCTTCTTGGGACAGCCCAAGACGCTTCCTTTCTTCTTTAAGCCTCGTACCCACAGACATGCTCAAATTCCCCTTGACAGGTGCAGTTAACTTCACCACCATTCCACCCAGCTTTTACACAGGGGAAACGGAATGGCTGCAAAACGACGGACCGCGCTGCGTACTCCAGAGCAGGCCCGCCAGTGGTTGCGGGACAACGGCGTAACGGTTGTCGCCTTCGCTGCTGCTCATAAGCTCAGCCGCGATGCCGTCAACGATGCTCTGCGCGGAGTTGGCAAGGGAACCAGTGGTGCGTCTCACCAAGCCGCCGTCGCCCTGGGCATCAAGCGCAAGCCGGATTCTGGCACAAATCCCCTCAAAGTCACTCGCGCCAAAAAGCCGGCGGGCAAAGCACGGAGGAAGACCGCATGACAGCTGCGCCATCACCGGGCCGTCGTGCGGTGTTCTGCTGCGAGTACTGTGGCAACGCCCTCATCAAGCGCACCAGCAGCCTGCAACACAAGTATCTGCGTAATGACGTGTACGTCTGTGAGAACCCGCTGTGTGGCGCAAGCTTCAGCGGTCACTCTGAACTGACCGGCATCGCCAGTCCCAGCGGCATCCCCAATTCCGTTGCAAGCGACTTGCCTCCTACGGCGAGCTTTCTGCGCACGCAGTTGCACTTGGCATGGAAGGCTGATCGGGGGATCGATCAACTGGACCTTCTTGACGCAATCGACGCGTTAAAAGACGCGCCGGCCGCACCCCAGCCGTAAGGCACCCACCCTGTTCCACCACGACGAACTGGCGGCCTTGCCGCCAGCGGGGAAGTACTGCCCATGTTCAGGCACAAGATCCATCACGACGGCTGGGCCTCTGCAATGGCCCCCACGTTCGTCACGACTCCCACCCGGGAGCAGCACGTCTCTTACGCCGAAAAGTTGCGGCAGGCAGAAGCGCTGCGTGCCCAGATTGTCGCCCATATCGCTGCTGGTGGCCCGTACGTGGTGCTGCCGGTGTACGCCGTTGCACAGGTATCCGCATGAACGTCTCTACCGGTTTGAACGTTTCCCACACTTCCCCTCATTTTCCCTTGACAGCTGCCCATGGACGGAGCAACTATTCCCACGTCGCCGCAAATTCGGCGACCGGGCTTGGCAGCCCGAATACCAAGGCGCACCAGCGCCCATCGTTCGATGCATGGCGCTTTTTTGTTGCCCCGCATCTCTGTGGGCACATGCCTGCCAGTTTTATGGCGGGCGGTACGCGGGGGGCCTCGGCCCCGCCGGCCCTTGGACCGGTCTGCCAACCCGTACCGTCCGCCACCCCGCTTGGCAGCGGGCTGACGGATTCCACCCTCCAAGGAGTCCGCTTCATGTCCCAACGCGCCCAAGTTGCGTCCAGCGACAGCCCTACGCGGCAGATCGCCTTTATCTTCGGCTACATCGCCGACTGCACCGAATGGCCCAATGACCAGTATCAAGCGCTTACCGCGCGACTGGTCGCCACCGGCCGCCCGATTCTCTCCCTGACCCTGGGCGACGTGCTTGATGCACTCACCCGCACGGTGTCCGCGTCTGGTCAGGCTCCCGGCTCCGATTCGACGGGGGCCAACTGATGAGCGCCACTCCTGCAATCGGACCACGGCCGGTCATCGAACTGGCGACCGCCGTCCCCGGCGTGTTCCTCCGCGCGTCGGTTGATCAGAAAGGCGTCGTGTTCGCCGCCCTCGTACATCCCGAAACCGATGCACACCTGAGCATCGTTGCTCACCACTGGGGACTGATTCGGCCAGCCGCACATGCGGGCGGCAGCGGCCTGCAGCTGGGCACCACGGTGCTGCTGCTCGCCAACAACGAGGCAGCCCGGTTCTTCTGTTGGCTGCGCGGCGACGACAGCACCCTGACTGGAGAAGCGTGATGTGCAGAAACGGCCACATGCCGCCATTCCGGAACCCTCCCCCGCCGCCGCGAGACGGCGGTGCCCAGGTCATCGGCGGTGACGACTACCAGCGCCTCTGGCGACTCGCGTACGCATCCCAGTTGCTCGGCAAGTTGCCCAGCGAGGCGGCGAAGCTGCTGGGTATCGAAGCGGATCACACCTCTGCCGTCGCGCAGTACATCGCTGAAGATCTAACCGCGATCCTCGGCCGGTCTATCCCGGCGGACGAATAAGACCCGCACCACCCGTCTGTACAGGCGCGCCAACGCCTGTCCAGACGTTCAGGAGAGAGCAATGCACCACTACCTCACCACCGCATCGATTGCGGCTAAAGGCTGACCTGGCCATGCAAGAAGACATCCGCCAGCAAGTCCTGCTCCGCATTGAGCGGGACTACGGCCTCAAGCATCGTGCCCACACCGACTACATGCGCGGCGGCAAGTGTCCGCACTGTGGAAAGAAAGAGCTTTACACCAGCCACAAGAAGCCGTGGGTGCTGCGCTGTGGCCGTCAGGCGAAGTGCGGCCAGGAGGTGTACGTCAAGGATCTGTACGATGACCTCTTCGACGACTATTCCAAGCGATACCAGAAGAGCGAGGCAAGCCCGAACGCGGCAGCTGACGCATACCTGCGGACGGCGCGCGGCTTTGACCTGACGCCACTGAAGGGCCTGTACACGCAGGAGGACTACTTCGACCGCACTCTGCGTGCCGGCACGGCAACTGTTCGATTCCCCCTGGCCAAGGGCGGCTGGTGGGAGCGTCTGATCGACCGCCCGCACCGATTTGGAAAGCAGAAGGCGCGCTTCGCTGCCGGTCAGAGCTATGCCGGCATGTGGTGGGCGGCCCCGACCGCATTGACCGCGATGCGGGATGCAACCGAGGTCTGGATCGTTGAGGGAATCTTCGACGCGATCGCGCACCTGCAGCACGGCAACTGCGCCGTTTCCGCCATGTCGAGCAACGCCTATCCCGAGGCGTCGCTGAAGGAACTGGCGTCGGCGCGGCCCGGAAACCTGCCGACCCTGGTCTGGGGACTGGACAACGAACCCGGGGCACGCGCTTACACTCTCAAGCACGCTAAGCGGGCTGAGAAGCTGGGGTTCAAGTGTCGGGCGGCGCAGATCAAGCAGCGCGACGGCAAGAAGACCGACTGGAACGACCTTCACCTGCGCGCCCTAGCCACCGATGATCCGCAGGAGCAGTGGGACGCCGATCTAGCTGAGTCCCGATACCTGGGCGACCTGCTCATGGCCAAGACCGCCATGGACAAGGCGCTGATCGTCTACGGCCGTGAAAAGCGGGCCGAGTTCCACATCGAACACAGCTCCCGCCTCTACTGGTTCGAGTTCGATGCCCTGCGCTTTGAGAAGTTGTGCCGCGAGCAGGCCGCTGACCGCGATCTTGCCGAGGTGGACGAACTTGAACAAGAAGCCGTGGCAAAGCTGCAGCGCGCATCGGCCTCCATTCATCAGATCGCCAACTGCTACCCGGAGGCCCTGTACTTCCAGCGCCACGAAGCGACCGATGAAAGCTGGTACTTCTTCCGCGTGGACTTTCCCCACGACGCACCATCGGTAAAGGGCACCTTCACCGGTGCCCAGGTAGCCAGTGCCTCCGAGTTCAAGAAGCGCATCATCAGCCTCGCTCAGGGTGCAGTGTTCAGTGGATCTGGCCATCAGCTGGACCGCATGATGGAGGACCAGCTGTTCAACATTAAGACCGTTGATACGGTGGACTTTGTTGGGTATAGCCAGGACCACAGCGCCTACATATTCGGCGACGTCGCCGTGCGTAATGGTGAGATCAGCCTTGCCAACTCCGAGGACTACTTCGAGTTCAACAAGCTGCGCCTGAAGACCACACAGAAGTCCATTCGCATGGACATCCAGCGCGATGCAGACGCGTTCCGTGCCGAGTGGTTGGAATGGCTGTGGTTGTGCTTCGGGACGCACGGTGTTATTGCGCTGACGTTCTGGTTCGGCTCCCTGTTCGCCAATCAGATCCGCAAGACGCACAAGTCATTCCCCTTCCTTGAGGCCACCGGTGAAGCCGGTGCCGGCAAGACCACCCTGCTTACGTTCCTGTGGAAGCTGCTGGCCCGCAGCGACTACGAGGGCTTCGACCCGGCAAAATCCTCCAAGGCCGGCCGTGCGCGCGCCATGGGCCAGACCTCGGGCATGCCCGTGGTGCTGCTGGAAGCCGACCGCGACACGCCGGATAAGGCTCATGCCAAGTCGTTTGAGTGGGACGAACTGAAGGACTACTTCGGCGGCGGCACCCTGGCAACGCGTGGCGTCCGCAACGGCGGCAACGACACCTACGAGCCGCCCTTCCGGGGCACGATCGTCATCAGCCAGAACGCCGCCGTGGACGCCAGTGAGGCGATCCTGACCCGTATCATAAAGCTGCACTTCCGCAAGCCAAATGTCACCACTGAAAGCCGAGTGGCGGCCGACAACCTCAACGCCCTACAGGTGGAAGACCTGAGCTACTTTCTGATCAAGGCAGTTCGTGCCGAAGGCCAGGTAATGGCGAAGTTCAAGGAGCGGGTTGGCTACTTTGAGGCCCGCCTGCGTGAAAAGGCAGACCTGCGCCTTGAGCGTGTGATCAAGAACCATGCCCAGATGCTCGCTCTGCTGGATTGCCTGCGGCTGGTGATCGAGATTCCAGACGATATTGTCGTCAAGACCCGCGACGCGTTGACCAGCGCGGCAATGGAGCGCCAGAGCGCCATCAGCGCCGATCACAAGATCGTCAACGAGTTCTGGGAAACGTACGAGTATCTGGAAGGCTTGGCCAATGGCGAGCGTTCGATGCTGAACCACTCTCGCGACCTCAACAGGATCGCAATCAACCTCAACGAATTCGTGGCCGCAGCTGGACGCCACGGTCAGTCGGTGCCTGATCTGGTGGATCTGCGAAAGCACCTGGTCGATTCCCGACGCCACAAGCTGATTTCGACCAACACGGCCGTCAACAGCAACATCCGCAAGACCTCACTCAACGGAGACGTAACCGTGAAGTGCTGGGTTTTCAAGAAGTAGTAGAGCAGTGCTTAGAAAGCGGTCCGGCGGGCGGTGCGCCAACACCACCCCAAGGCCATCACCAACAGAGAGTTCAGGAGAGAACAATGCAAAGTATGAATGGCAATAACGCCACCACCGCGCATCCGCTGGAATCCAGCACCGGACCTGGGGCGCAGGCTACCACGGGTGTGGGAGAGCGTGGGAATTGTCAGGGCGTCGGGGAAGAGGCTAGCGCCACGGTGACCCTGCACATCACCCACAGCAAGGTGATTGCGACCTTGGACCTGTACATGGGGCGTCACTACCTCGCTCAGCGGGTTGTGGAACGCCGTCGTGGGAGTGAACAGGGTTGGGTTGTGACGCGAGGGTCCGACAGGTTCGAGGCCGATAGTGAGTGGATTTCTGCAGAACTGGCCAAGTATGCGGACCGCCTGCCATTCCCCCATGCCCTGGCCAACATGCTTCCCGGGCGGAAGGCAGCTCCGACTGTGGTGGCGCTCGCCGCTCTGGAGGTGGCCAATGGCTAAGTCCATCGTCCTGTTCGGCCCCCAGGGTAGCGGCAAAGGCATCTACGCCGAGTTCATCTGCGCCAAGCACGGCCTGAAGAGCTTCATGGATCTGGAGGACGTCCAGTTCGCCGGGGAGCGGCTACGACGGGAAGGCGTGCTCTACCTCACGAGCAGCCGGAGCTATGGCCAACGTGCGGCCGGGCTACTGGGCACTCCCATGCTGGAGCTTGGTGAAGCCCTCGCCGATCTCGGCGTGGTGATTCAGCATAAGGAGGTGGGCCATGGCTGAGCTGTTCATGATCATGCTTGTGGCCCCGGCCGCTGGCGGTGCGCTGATTCACCACCTCTGGACGACCCGCCCGGCACGTCAGCGTCACAGCGGGCTGGCGGTTGGGCAGATCCCGCAGCGCTTGCGCCGCCGCGCCCGCATGGCCGTCCGCCGCGCCGGAGGTGCCGCATGAACCTCGACCGCGTGATTCAGGTTGCACTGCAGGCCAAGCGCATGGGCGAAACCGGCCCGCTGTCCACTGGGGAGGCGCTCACCGCCGCCCTGGTGCTGAACCGCCACGACTGGCTGACCGAGATGGACTACACCATCGCGCAGGCGCTCGACCGCATTGACTCCGACACCGTCCAGCACCTGGGCGATGCCGCACGCTGCGTTGCGGAGGGCATGCACCATGGTTGAGTTTGAGATTCTCCACGGCGCTCTGTTCGCCGGCCTTGGTGCCGGCTCGAAAGGGTTCAATGATGCTCGGCCAGATATCGGAACAGCCAAGGCTAAGTTCCGCTGCGTTGGCGGCATTGACGTAGACCCTGCCGCCATCGCGGACTTTAATCGGATAGCAGGCGTGCCGGGCACGGTCATGGATCTCTTCTCACGTGACCAGTATCGGGCCTTCTGGGGCTGCGAACCGCCGTCCAGCTGGCGCGAGGCCATGCCTGGCGACGTGCAGCGCGCCTTCGGTTACGAGCGGCCGCACGTCGTGTTCCTTTCCGCGCCGTGCAAGGGCTTCTCTGGCCTGATGTCCGAGAGCAAGAGCCGCACGGCCAAGTATCAGGCGCTGAACGAGCTGACGCTGCGCGGCATCTGGCTCACGCTGGAAGCGTATAAGGATGACCCGGTGGACGTGTTTGTTTTCGAGAACGTTCCTCGAATCGCCACCCGCGGCCGGCATCTTCTCGATCAGATTACCCAGCTCCTGCGTGCATACGGATACGTCGTTGCGGAGACGACTCACGACTGCGGCGAGCTGGGTGGGCTGGCGCAGAGCAGGAAGCGCTTCCTGCTGGTAGCACGGCACGCGGAGAAGGTCCCGCCGTTCCTGTATGAGCCTGTGAAGCGCCCCTTGCAGTCGGTTGGCACGGTGTTGAGCCGCATGGCGCTCGCCGGCGACGTGGAGCGCGCAGGACCGATGCACCGCGTGCCCTCGTTGCAGTGGAAGACATGGGTGCGGCTGGCGTTTGTGGAGGCCGGAAGCGACTGGCGCAGCCTGAATCGCCTTGCCGTTGATGGAGGCGTGTTGCGCGACTACCTGATTCAGCCGGAGCTGGATTGCCAGCCCACCATCGGTTGCTCAGTTGAAGACCCCCGCCACACCTGGTCAGCTTCCGCACACTCCAACAAGTACCGCATCGTGCCGTTCGCCGATCCCGCCGGCACCGTGACTGGCTCAGACCGCGTAGGAAGCGGAGCGGCCTGCGTTGCAGACCCTCGCGCCCAGGGCGTATTCGAGGGCGCTGGAAAATATCCGGTGGCCAACTTCAACGCGCCGAGTCGTACCGTGATCGCACGCAGCGATACCGGTCATGGTGCGTACGCGGTAGCAGATCCACGACCGACCAACCAACGTCAACAGGGCGACGCCTATCTCACCAATGGCCACTATGGCGTTGTGCCTTGGGACGCCGCCAGCGGAGCTGTGAGCGCAGCGGCCGGCCACGACAATGGGAAGTGGTCGGTGGCGGACCCGCGCCTCCCTGAGGCCAGCCAGAACCTAATCTGCGTTATTCGTAGCACCGATAACACTTGGCATCGGCCCTTCACCACGCTTGAGCTGGCGGCGCTGCAGTCGCTGATCGATCCCGAAGAGAAGCTGGAGCTGGATGGCCTCAGTGATCAGGCGTGGCGAGAGCGAATTGGCAACGCAGTTCCCCCATCTGCGGCATGCGCCATCGGCGAGGAAATCGGCCGCACCCTGCTGCTCGCGTGGACTGGGCAGAGTTTCGCCCTGTCCAGCACGCCCATCTGGGTTCGTGACGTTGCCGTGGCCATGGCGCTGCCTGGGGAGGTCCGGCAATGACCCAGCAGCAGATGACGCCTCCTCGCCCTATCCCGGCGTGCCCAGCCGGTCACACGGCGCGGTACATCCACGACGGTCGTCGGCTCGGCGCGAAAGGCGGTGAGTTCATCGAATGTCGCTGCAGCTGCACTGGTAAGCACCCTACGTTCGATCTGGCGTGGGCGCACTGGCACAAGATGCATGGGCTGCACCCGGAGATGCAGAGGTCGGCTGACGCCGGAAGCAATGTGATCCAGCTGGGACTCTGGATTGCTGGAGGTGCTGCCTGATGAACCAGGTTGTGCCGTTTGCGGCCTTGCAGCGGCTCTGCCGCCCCGCAGGACCGACACCGAAGGCGTCCACGGTCTGCCGCTGGGCAGACCGTGAGGGGATCAGGTACAAGTACGACGCGCAGGGAGGGATCTGGACCACACAGGCGGCGCTCAATGCCGCCTTGGGGTTGGGTACTGGTGGCCCTGAGCTGGAACAGGAAGAGGATTTGATCTGATGGCAGCGGGCAGAAAGCGCAAGTTCAACCCCGACATTCCGGCGCACATCGACCAGGCCGCGCTTCCGCGCGGCATCTACTGGCAGGATGGGCGCTGGTTCATCTACACGCCGCACCCTGAAGGCGGGCGACCCGTACGGAAAACGGTGGCCTACAAATCGGCTCGCCTGTCGGATCTGCATGCCATCGTTGAAGCCCAGGTGCTGGGTCATCAGCGTGGCACCTTGCGCTTCCTGTTCGACCGCTTTCACGAATCCATGGAGTTCAAAGAGCTGCAGATTGACACTCAGGCCGACTACCGCCGCTACGCGGATACCCTGGCCAGTTACGTGCGGCGCGACGGGAGTGTGCTGGGCGAGGTGGCTGTGGAGAGGATCACGACGCCGGTCGTGCAGCGGTTGGTGGAGGTCTTCGCGATGGGCCGGGAGGCCAACCGGCACCAGCCTGCGCTGCCGGCCACTCCCAGCAAGGCCAATCACCTGTATCGCTACCTGCGACGCACACTGGCCTGGGGAGTGCGTCGCGGCCTCTGCAACCACAATCCAGCCGCAGGAGTGCGGCAGGCGAAGGAAGCCAAGCGCCACCGGATGCCTACGCCGGCAGCGTTTGACACGGTGCTGGCCTTCGCACGCGAGCGCGGTGCACGTGCCTCCCACACGAGGGGCAGCTGCCCGGCCTATCTCGCTCCCGTCATGGTGCTGGCCTACAGCGCACGCCTGCGCGGTATCGAGGTGTGCACGCTGACGGATGCACATCGTCTGCAGGAGGGCGTCCACGGGCAGCGCAGGAAGGGGTCGCGCGATTCGGTGACAGCGTGGGACGAGGAAATGGTTGCCGCGTGGGACGAGCTGGTCGCCCGCCGCACCGCGATCTGGAACCGTGACGGCCGAAACTTCGCAGTGCCACTGCGGCCGGAGAATCGCGTCCTGCTGGTAGAGCAGACCGGCAACCCTATGGCCAAGTCCTCACTGGACAGCTCCTGGCAACGCTTCATGACAATGGCGCTGCGCGAAGGTGTGATCGACAAATCTGACCGTTTCTCCCTTCATGGCCTGAAGCATCGAGGCGTCACGGATACCGTGGGGAATCGTGGCGACAAGCAGGACGCGGCGGGGCACCAGTCGCCAACTACGACCGGGCGCTACGACCACGATCTACCGGTCGTGAAACCTCCACGTCGCCGGTAATTTTTTCGGCAATTTTTTTCTAAGCTCTTAGCAGGCACTTACGGGATAACCTAAGTGCCTGTTTTTCTTGGTGGGCCCATCAGGATTCGAACCTGAAACCAAAGGATTATGAGTCCTCTGCTCTAACCGTTGAGCTATAGGCCCTTGCAGCGCGAAAGTGTAGTGGAGACAGGCCTGGTACCGCCACTGGATATAGCGCCAAGCGGTACGTCAGCCGAAGCGCCACCCCATTTCCCGGACCCGTTCTGCGTTCTGTCTTGCCACGTCTGTTAATACCCTGGACCGCAGCAGCCCAGACCCGGCAACTCTCTCCCAGAATCCCACGGCCAGCGGTGCCGCCCATTGCTGGTGGGCAAGTTGACCTGCGCGCTGTGGCGCAATCTGGGCGATCGGGGTTGTCGCTCGCAGCACACCCGTTCGCGAGGGGGCCAGCGACATCGGTAGCATGTCGTAGGCCGGTGCCAGCGGCAGCGGGCCGTGGTCAACCAAGTGGAAGCCAATGTTGCCTTGGTGCATGTCGGTGTTCCCGATCAGCCGCCCGAACGCATGCAGTCGTGCCATGGCGACAGCGGTCTCCTGACTGATCCAGCGCAGCGCCAGCAACTGCTCGCCCGCTTGGTCCCAGTCGGCGTTGTCACCGACGAATGCAGAAGACAGGGCCAACAACGACACGAATCCGCGCCGTCCGAGCGTATCCGGGGAGCGATCAAACCGCTTCACTTCCAGGAAGGTGTGGCTGTCGGTCTTGATGAGCGACGATTCCGCTGCGGATACGCCTGCCTCGCGCAGAACTTCAAGCGCCAGATGCTCGCAGACCAGCAGGTCTGCCCAGCGGCGCTGCTCCTCCGTGTCATGACGTGCGAACTTGATCAGGGCGGCATAGCGGCCGTCCGGCCCGTCGACCGTGGCGGTGAACTTGGGCCTTTCACCGCCCGGAGCAAGATTCGGGCATTGCCCGCGCATTGCGGCCTCGGCCTTAAGTGGGTACTGCTGCTCACGGCTGCTGGCCTCAACCGGATCGGGCGGGCTGTCGAGCGCCGCAGCGGCCAGTTGGGCGGCGTGAGTTCCGATCAGAAGATCGCCGGTGGTGGCCGCACTTCCCTTCCCCAGCGCCCTCAGCAGATGGGCCGAGGTCCAGATCGCGGGGCCGCCAGGGAGACCGAGGGCGTTGTTGGCGGCGTAGGCGCGGCCGAGGAAGCCTTCGGGGCGGAGGTCCTCGAGGTACCAGGGGAGGCCAGGGAAGCCATCGAGGTCTGGGTCAGGAGGTCGCAATAGGTTGGGTTGGTGTCCCTGTGGGTGGAGGCGGAATGTGTCGCCAGTCAACGCTTCCAGTATTCCCAACTCGTTGATGCCGCCGTCTTCCAGCATCCTGTAGATGGGCCAGCGGCTTCCAGGCGACACGCTGGTGGATGATGGCCTTGATGGGTACATGCCCACAGCTTGCGAACTGCGCAGCCGGGGATCCATTCAACAAGTTGCGTCACCGATGAGGGGGATTCTGGAGCTCGGCAATTGTCGGCAGCCCAGGCCATTGGCGGGCCGCGTTAGAGCGCATGCCGGCCAGCGGCCGGCACTACCGGGATATCGGCACGTCCGGAAATCGGCACGTCCGGAAATCGGCACGTCCGGACATCGGCACGGCCGCATACCAGCACGGCCGGATAGCGGAGCATCCGGATATCCGCATGTCCGGAAATCGGGGTATCGAGGCATCGGCCACCCCAAAAGAAAAACCCCGCCGAAGCGGGGTTCTTCATTCACCACACAACCGCTGGAATCAATCGATATCCAGGAAGCTGCGCAGCTGTTCCGAGCGGCTCGGGTGACGCAGCTTGCGCAGGGCCTTGGCTTCGATCTGGCGGATGCGCTCGCGGGTGACGTCGAACTGCTTGCCCACTTCCTCAAGGGTGTGGTCGGTGTTCATGTCGATGCCGAAGCGCATGCGCAACACCTTGGCTTCCCTCGGGGTGAGGCCGGCCAGCACGTCGCGCACGGTTTCCGACAGGTTGATGTTGGTGGTGTTCTCGATCGGGGACTCCACATTGGTGTCCTCGATGAAGTCGCCCAGATGGGAATCCTCGTCGTCGCCGATCGGGGTTTCCATCGAGATCGGCTCCTTGGCGATCTTCATCACCTTGCGGATCTTGTCTTCCGGCATGTCCATTTCCTTGGCCAGCTCCTCCGGCGTGGCCTCGCGGCCGTACTGCTGGAGCATCTGGCGGGAAATGCGGTTCAACTTGTTGATCGTTTCGATCATGTGCACCGGAATACGGATGGTGCGCGCCTGATCGGCGATCGAACGGGTAATGGCCTGGCGGATCCACCAGGTCGCATAGGTCGAGAACTTGTAACCGCGGCGGTACTCGAACTTGTCCACGGCCTTCATCAGGCCGATGTTGCCTTCCTGGATCAGGTCGAGGAACTGCAGGCCACGGTTGGTGTACTTCTTGGCGATGGAGATGACCAGGCGCAGGTTGGCCTCGACCATTTCCTTCTTCGCCTTGCGCGCCTTGGCTTCGCCATAGGCCATCGCACGGCTGATTTCCTTGAGCTCTTCCAGCTCCAGCGAGGTGGCCTTCTCGATGCCGATGGTGGCCTGCTGCTCGGCAATGATCTGGTCCTTGACGTCACGCAGCGCCGAGGACCACTTCTGCTTGCGCTTCAGTGCGTCCTCCACCCATTCCAGGTTGGTCTGGTTACCTTCCCAGGAACGGATGAAGTCCTTGCGCGGCATGCGCGCGGTCACCGTGGCCAGGTTCAGCACGCGGCGCTCGTGGCCCTTGATGTCGGCCATCACG
Organism: Stenotrophomonas maltophilia; assembly: GCA_050983615.1. GTDB lineage: Bacteria > Pseudomonadota > Gammaproteobacteria > Xanthomonadales > Xanthomonadaceae > Stenotrophomonas > Stenotrophomonas maltophilia_AZ. Next base: position 3,835,054 of record CP158958.1, read on the forward strand.
TCGCGCAGCTGCTTCACCAGCACGTCGGTCAGCGGCAACGGCAGCTTCAGGGTGACGAACACCGCAGCCATGTCGTCGCGCAGCTTGGCCAGCGGCTTGCGGTCGGCCTTGGTCGACGCCTTCTTGAAGGCAGCGTAGGCAGCACCCAGCTCGGCCATGCGGCGGGCGACTTCTTCCGGGTCCGGACCGGTCGGGCCGGCGTCTTCGTCGCCGCCGACGTCGTCGTCGTCCTCGTCCTCATCGCCTTCGGCGTCGCTGTCATCGCCGGTGGTGTCTTCAGCCACGGGCGGGGCCGGCTCTTCTTCCACCAGGTCGTTGAAGCCGACGATCACTTCGGCCAGGCGCTTCTTGCCTTCCTTGTGGGCTTCGTAATCGGCCAGCAGGGTTTCCACCGACACCGGGAAGGTGCCAAGGGCCGCCTGGACCTGGCCCAGGCCTTCTTCAATGCGCTTGGCGATGGCGATTTCGCCTTCGCGGGTCAGCAGCTCGACGGTACCCATTTCGCGCATGTACATGCGCACCGGGTCGGTGGTGCGGCCACCTTCGGTGTCGAGCGCGCTCAGCGCGGCGGCGGCTTCTTCAGCGGCGGTGTCATCCACCTCGCGATTCCCGGTGTTGCCGTCGTTGAGCAGCAGGGTTTCAGCATCGGGCGCGACTTCATGGACATCAATGCCCATGCCGTTGATCATGCCGATGATGTCTTCAATCTGTTCCGGGTCGACAATGTCGTCCGGCAGGTGGTCATTGACTTCGGCGTAGGTCAGGTAGCCCTGTTCCAGGCCCTTGCTGATCAGAAGCTTGATGTCGTTTTGCTGGGCAGGACGTTCGTTGGCCATGTAGTGCTCGCGCCACCGGCTGGGAGAGAGGAATAGAACCTAGCATTATACCAGCCCAGACCCGTGCCTGCCCGGGCGGTGGTCCCGGGGCTACGGTCTGAGCAGGAAGGTCACCGGTCCATCGTTGACCAGGCTGACTACCATATGGGCACCAAAGCGGCCCGTTTCCACCCCTGAAGCGTGCTTTTGTCGGCAGATTTCCACCAATCGGTTGAATCCACGTTCAGCCTCGGCTGGGGGAGCCGCCGTGCTGAACCCCGGCCGCGTGCCGCTGCGCGTGTCGGCCGCCAGCGTGAACTGGCTCACCAGCAGCAGTCCGCCCCCTGTATCCCCCAATGAGCGGTTCATTTTTCCGCCCTCATCGGCAAACACACGATAACCAAGCAGTCGATCGGCCATGCGGGCGATCTGCGGCTCGGTGTCGCCCGGCTCCATACCCACCAGGGCCAGCAGACCCGGCCCGATCTGGCCGACCACGGCATCGTTGACCGTTACGCTGGCCTGGGTGACGCGCTGGATGAGAACGAGCATGGCGGGCTTCGGCAGCAGGAAGGGCCGCCTACCTTAGTGGCTGCCGGGCGCGCCGCCCAGCCCGACTGTCGCCTTCACCGGCTAGACTCTGCCCCGATGAAACCGCAAACCACCGCCCGCCTGGCCTATCGCGCCGCCGCCCTGTTCACCCGCCTGCCCTGGTCCTGGCTACGCGCCTTCGCCCATGCCCTGGCCTGGCTGTGGATCCGCCTGAACGCCCGTGAGAGCCGGGTCACCCGCCGCAACCTGGAGCTGGCCTACCCGGAACTGGACGAGGCCGAGCGCAGCGTGCTGCACCGCGACCTGCTGCGCTCCACCGCGCTGCAGGCGGTGGAAACCCTGCGTCTGTGGACCCGGCCGCGCGAGCAGAACCTGGCGCTGCTGCGCGAGCGCCATGGCGAGGCGCTGTACGACGCGGCCCTGGCCAGCGGCAAGGGGGTGATCGTGGCCGCCCCGCACTACGGAAACTGGGAACTGCTGAACCAGTGGCTGGCCTCGCGCGGGCCGATCGCCATCGTCTACAAGGCTCCGGAAGAAGCCGTGGGCGATGCCTTCCTGCAGCTGGTCCGCGGCGGCAGCAACGTGCAGCAGGTGCGTGCTGAAGGCCCGGCGGTGCGTCAGCTGTTCAAGGTGCTCAAGGAAGGCGGGGCCACCGGCATCCTGCCCGACCAGCAGCCCAAGGCAGGCGACGGGGTGTTTGCCCCGTTCTTCGGGGTGGAGGCGCTGACCATGACCCTGGTCAATCGGCTGGCCGAGCGTACCGGGGCAACGGTGCTGTACGGCTGGTGCGAGCGCATTGGCCCGGACATGCAGTTCGCCCTGCACATCGAGCCGGCGGCCCCCGGCGTGGCCGACCCGGACCCGCGCACCGCCGCCAGCGTGCTCAACGCCGGCATCGAGCGGATCGCCCGCCGCGACCCGGCGCAATACCAGTGGACCTACAAGCGCTATACCCTGCGCCCGCCCGAATCGGGGGAAGTCGACCCGTATGCCACCGAGCAGCACCCGCATTGAGCGCGACACTGTGTCACGCCGCGTTTGATTGAATCGGGGCGATCCGGCCCCACTGTGAACACCACGATGTCCCCCACGGCTCCCGTCATGTCTTCAGCTGCTTCTCCTTCCTTTGGCGACCCCTCGGCGATCCGCTGCGAGCGCGCGGTGGCCGAGCTGCGCGCCGGCCGCCCGGTGGTGATCGACGACAGCCAGGGCCAGCGGCTGGCCTTCATCGCATTGGACAGCAGCACCCGCAGCAGCTACCGCACCTTTGCTGACGTGGCCGCCGGGCAGCACTACCTCTTCCTCACCGCCACCCGTGCGCGCGTACTGGGCGTGCAGGCCGAACACGGCGCGCGTGTGCCGCTGGCCGGGGTCGACTTCGACTCCCTGCCCTCGCTGAGCTACCTGCGCGAGGCGGTGCCGATGCCGGCCGGCTGGAGCGCCGGTCAGGCCCTGGATGCCGGTGCGGTGGAAGTGGCCCGGCTGGGCCTGCTGCTGCCGGCCATGGTCGGCGTGCTGCTGGCCCCGCGCGACACCCGTTTTGACAGCTGCGCGCAGGTGTCGCTGTGCGACCTGCAGCAGGGGGCCGAACAGGCCGCGCACGCTTACGAGCTGGTGGCCCGCTCGCCAGTGCCGCTGCGCGAGGTGGGCATGACCGAATTCGCGGTGTTCCGCGGCGGCGTGGCCCAGCGTGACCAGGTCGCGATCATCGTCGGCACGCCGGACCTCAGCGCCGTGGTGCCGGTACGGGTGCACTCCTCCTGCCTTACCGGCGACCTGTTCGGCTCGCTCAAGTGCGACTGCGGCGACCAGCTGCGACGTGGCCTGCGCAAACTCAAGGAACTGGGCGGCGGCATCCTGTTGTATCTGGACCAGGAAGGGCGCGGCACCGGCATCGCCGCCAAGATGCGCGCCTACGGCTACCAGCACGACGGTCTGGACACCATCGACGCCGACGCCCAGCTCGGCTTCGGGGCTGACGAACGCCGCTACGGCAGCGCTGTGGCCATGCTGCAGGGCTTGGGCGTGACCCGTGTGCAACTGCTCAGCAACAACCCGACCAAGGCCCAGCGCCTGCGCCATGCGGGGATCGATGTAGTGGAGTGCGTGCCGGTGACCGGCGATATCACCGCCGAGAACGAGCACTACCTGCGTACCAAGGCCGAACGCGCCGGCCACCTGCTGGATGTGGACGCGCTGATCCAGGCCGCGCAATAGCCCGGCTCAACCTGCTACCGTCTGCGCCACGGGTGCGGCACTGCTTCCCACCGGACCCGGCCTGATCCATCTGCAGCCGAGCTCCGCCGTGATCGACGACGCCTCCACCGCCCCGCCCCTTCCTGCTGCTCCTGAACTGCCCCCCGCGCTGCCGCCGGATTCGGGCTGGCAACGCCTGCCTCTGCGTGCGGCCAGCATGGCGGCCGTGGGCAGTGCCGTCACCGCCCTGGTCGTGGTTGGCGGTGCACTGGGCGTGCCGTGGGTGCTGCTGAAACTGCCGTTGCCGGGCTGGGCCGTCGCCGTCATTGTGGCGGTCGCCGTGCTGTTCGGAGCCGTCTTCGGCTTCCGCCGCCAGCGCCGTACCTGGTGGCGGCTGGATGCACGGGGCCTGGGTGTGCGCCGCGACCTGATGTGGCAACTGGACACCCGGGTGCCACTCTCACGCGTGCAGCACCTGGACCTGCGACGGGGCCCGATCGAGCGTGCCGCGCAGCTGGCGACACTGGTGGTGCATACCGCCGGCAGTCGCTTCAGCGCGGTGACCCTGAGCGGGCTTGACCATGCCGACGCCGAACGCCTGCGCGACACCTTGGGCCGCCAGCTGGACCAGGACGACGACGCATTGTGAGCACCCTGCCCCAGAGCCGCCCGCCCCCGGTTGCGCCAACCCCGGACCAGCGCCTGCACCCCTGGTCATGGCTGTTTGTGATGCTGATGCAGCTGCGCCAGTTCCTGCTGCCGCTGGTGGCGCTGCTGGTGTTCGGCGGTCGCGGCGACCGCGATGAGATGTGGGGCTACCTGACCACGTTGATCGTGATAGCGGTGCTGGTGGCGATCTCGATCCTGCAGTACCTGACCTACCGCTACCACATCGGCCACGACGCGATCAGCGTGCGCAGCGGGATCATCGCGCGCAACCGCCGTGAAATTCCGTTCGCGCGCATCCACAACGTGGTGGTCCACCAGAATCCGCTGCACCGGCTGTTCGGCGTGGCCGAGTTACGCCTGGAATCAGCCGGAGGACACCGTCCGGAAGCGCAGATGCGCGTACTCAAACTGTCCCAGGCGCTGGCACTGGAACAGCTGGTGCGGCAGCGCGGGCAGCAACCGCCACCGCTGCCCGATGCGGGCGATGAAGCGGCCAAGCCGCATTCCACCCCGTCGACGGCATCCCCCACCTCAGTCCTGCTGCAGCTGGGCAATCGCGATGTGCTGCGGATCGGGCTGCTGTCCAACCGTGGCTGGGTGGCGGTGCTGGCCGCCTGGGGCGCGTCCTACCAGTTCTTCCCGCGCGGCTATGTCAGCGATGCAGTGGAACACCACGGCCGCGAGGTCTTCGGCTATGCCAGTCATCTGCACCCGGCCACCTGGGTCTGGGTAGTAGCCGCCGTGGTCACGGTGGGTGGGTTCTGGTTGTTGCTGCGCCTGCTGTCGGTGGTGCTCGCCCTGCTGCGCTACCACGGCTTCCAGCTCACCGAGCACGAGCGCCGCCTGACCGTCTCCAGCGGACTGCTGACCCGTATGCGCACCAGCGTGGCACGCCGGCGCATCCAGGCCTGGACGCTGCGCGAAACCGCTCTGCAGCGCTGGGTGGGCCGCCGTCAGCTGCGCATCGACAACGCCGCCGGGGTGGGATCGGACGACGACGGTCGCGATCTGCGTGAGCTGGCCCCGCTGGCTACTCCCGCCGCCTGCGACGACCTGCTGCGCCACCTGCTGCCCCGGCTGCAATGGCCGCCGCCACGTTGGCAGGGTGTGGCGCGACGTGGTTGGTGGCGGCTATGTCTGCCGGCGCTGGTGGTCGTGCCACTGCTGAGCGTGGGTGCTGTGGTTGAGGTCGGACCCTGGGGTGCCGCGCTGCTGACGTGGCTGCCGTGGTCGGCGTTCCGTGCCTCGCGCGAGATCGCCCGCATGGGGTATTACCTGGACGGGGACTATGTAGCGGTGCGGGGTGGCTGGTGGACACGCTGGTGGCGACTGGCCGAACTGGACAAGCTGCAGTCGCTGCGCCTGTCGCGCTCGCCGTTGGACCGGATGCTGGGAACGGCGAGTGTGTGGCTGGATACCGCCGGGGCCGGTGGCAGCATCGCGCTGCGGTTGCGGTTTTTGCCCGAGGCGGAGGCGCGCGGGGTGCTGGAGACGTTGAACGAGGCGTTGGCGCGGCGGCGGTTGCGGTGATGGTCCCTGTGCCGTAGAGCCACGCCCTGCGTGGCTGCGCGGTGCCGAGGTTGTTCGAAGCCACGCAGGGCGTGGCTCTACGGCACCCCATCAACGGCCGGAGGGGCCCCAGTAACCGAGATCCTTCCGGATCTGCAGCCCCCGCGTCCACGCCCCGAACGGTTTGCGCTTGAGCGTCCCCAGCTTGCCGGCCAGGAAGTCCTCGGTGGCGGCCACCACGCGCTCGCCGGAACGCCCGTCGCGGTAGGGGTGGATGTCATCGGCATAGCGGCGTATCTCGGCCAGCAGCGCCGGTTCCGGGTCCAGCGCGCGCGCCAGCATCGCCGGCAGGGCATCGGGCGCGTCAAAATCAATCATGTGTGGCTGCGGCACGCGGTTGCGGAAGGTCACCACCGGTTTGTGCTGCACCACGAACTCGGACACGATCGAAGAGGTATCCGACACCAGGACGTCGGCAGCGCGTTGTGCTGCCATCACCAGCTCGGGTTCGATGAAGGCGGCGTTGGCTCCCGCCAGCGCGCGGTACTGCGCGAACAGCGCCTCGCTGCACTTCGGGTGCAGGGTCAGCAGCCAGTAGCGGTCGCCGCGGGCGATGTCAGCGGCGATCTGGTCACGCAGATGCGGCGCGGCACTCAGCCGCTCGGTAAAGGTGGAGCCGAACAGGATCACCGGCCGCCCGGCCGCCGGCGCGCGCAACGCCGCGCTGGCCCCGCCATCATCGCGGAACAGGGGGTCCAGTTTCGGCCAGCCGGTCTGGGCCACCGCAAAGTGCCCCTCGCGCGCGGCCAGTTCCTGGAACGGCGTGGTGGTAGCCGGCCCCTGGGTGCAATAGAGGTCGAACAGGCCGCGTACGCGGAAGTGGCCGCGGGCACTGTCGCGCTTCTGCACATTGAAGCCATGGAACACCTGCACCTTGGCCCCGGCAATGAAGGGAGGCACCCAGTTGGCGGCACTGAAAACCGCCCGCGGCCGCAGCGCCAGCGCCTGCGTCAGGCCCACATTGGGCACCCCCGGCAGCTGCGCGCCGGCTGCACCGTCCTCGAACCAGGCCGATACCGAATGCCCGGACGCGTGCAACGCCTGCGCCAGTGGGGCGAGAATAGGCAGCGCATAGCGCTCCGTCGCAAACAGCAGGTACTCAGCCATCATGTCCTCCACGACCGCTCCCACTGAACGGCCTCGCATTTCCGCCTGCATTATCGCGTTCAATGAAGCCGATCGCATCGGTGACTGCCTGGCATCGCTGGCCTTCTGCGACGAGATCATCGTGGTGGACTCGCATTCGACCGACGCAACCGTGGCCATCGCCACCGCCGCCGGTGCGCGGGTGCTGCAGCGCGCATTCGATGGCTTCCGCAGCCAGAAGGCGTTCTGTGTCGAGCAGGCGCAGCACGACTGGGTGCTGTGCCTGGACGCGGACGAACGGATCAGCCCGGCACTGCACGTGGCCATCGAGGCTGCGCAGGCAGGCGGCTTCGCCGGGCATCACGGCTACCGCTTTGCACGCTTGTCCGAGTATTTCGGTAAGTTCCTGCGTCACGGCAATGCCTATCCCGACCGCGTGCTGCGCCTGTTCGATCGTCGCCACGGCGGCTGGCGCGGTACCCGCGAGATCCATGAGGCGGCCAGCGTGGACGGCAGCGTCGGCCTGTTGCAGGGCGACCTGATTCACTATCCGTACCGTTCACTGGAACAGCAGCTCAGCAAAACCCAGCGTTACGCGCGGATGATGGCTGAGCATGAGTTCGCGCGTGGCAAGCGCGCCACGCTGGGCAAACTGGTGCTGGCCCCGGCGTGGCGGTTCTGGCGCGGGCTGCTGTTGCGTGGCGGCTTCCGCGACGGCTGGCACGGACTGGTGTACGCCTACGTGCGCGCCAACTACGTGCGGCAGAAGACCATCATGCTGTGGATGCTGCAGAACGGGCAGCCGGTAAGCGAACCGGCGCGCCGCACTGACGCCAGCTGAATGCGACTGTGGCAGACTGCCTGGGCGTTCCTGCCAGGCCCCCCATGAAGATTCTCTATACCAATTTCCATTCCGGCGATGGCGGTGGGCACACCACCTACCTGGCGTCGCTGGCCCGCGCGCTGTCCGACCGCCATCAGCTGTTCATGGCGGCCCCGGGTAACAGCCGGGTGATCCGGGTGATGCGCAGCGAGGGCATTGCCGAACCGGTGGAGATCGCCTTCAGCAGCGGATTGAGCACCCTGGGCCAGCAATGGGCCGACCTGCGCAGGCTGCGCGGGCTGATCGAACACCACCAGATCGACATCGTGCATGCCAATGGCGCACGCGACCACCGGGTGGCGATGGAGGCCGTGGCAGGGCTGCGCCGACGGCCGAAGCTGGTGTTCACCAAGCACAACAGCAAGTCGGCCAACACCTTCGGCAATGCGATGCGCGCCCGCTGGGGCACCGACCGTGTCATCGCGGTGTCGGCGCACACCCGGCAGATGCTGCTGGACAGCCCGTACCGGCGTTGCCCGATCGACGTGATCCGCAACGGGGTCGACCTGGCCCGCTTCGCGCCGGCCGACCCTGCCGAGGCTGCTTCCCTGCGCGCGCGCTGGACCACCGACCCGGACGCGCTGGTGCTGGTCAGCAACGCCGGCACCGACAACCACAAGGGCTGGATCGACCTGGTCCGCGCCATCGCCACCTTGCCCGAGTCGCTGCGTGGGAAGCTGCACGTGGCCATTGCCGGGCGCACCCCGGATCCAAACGCGGTGGCGGAAGTGGAACGCCTGGGCCTGGCACAGCACGTGCATTTTGCCGGCCTGCTCGACGACATTCGTCCGTTCGTGGCCAGCGGCGATGCCGGTTTCGTGCTGTCCTACGACGTGGAAACCATCTCGTTTGCCTGCCGCGAAATGATGGCGATGGGCAAGCCGGTGCTGGTGAGTGACTACGCTGGCCTGCCGGAGAACATCGAGCAGGGACAGAACGGCTGGATCGTGCCGGTGCGCGATGTGTCCGCCATTGCCGCGCAGGTCAGTGCGCTGTATGAGCAGCGTGCGGAATTGCCGCGCCTGGGGGTTGCCGCGCGGGAGCATGCCCTGCGGCATTTCGGGTTGGATACGTTCAGCCAATTGACCGAGGCCAGCTACGCGGCGGTACTGGAAGGGCGCTAAAGACACCCCGGCATCGGCACGTCCGGTAACGGGCGCGTGGCGACGCGTTCAACATCGCGTGGCGGCGCGGCCTGCCCGGCTGCCCGACGCTGGCGCAATCTTCCAGCCGGGCAAGCCCGGCTCTACGGAACTGGCACGACCGTCAACAGCATCGGGGCGTGGTTCAGCGGGGCGCGGGATCACGCAGCCGCAGCGGGTCTGACAACGCCAGGAACAGCGCCATCCAGGTCGCGTAGAACGATGCGCTGCGCATGTCCCGGAACATCATCTCGGTCAGGCCGAACACCACGTAAGCGACGCAGATCATCAGGCCTGCACCGGCGAACAGCCGCGTGGTGCGGTCGGTCATTGACAGCCGCAGGCGGCGCGCGAACACCCATCCCGGCGCGAAGTACAGCAGCAGCAGGCCCAACCCACCCAGCACCCCGTAGGTTGCCAGGAAGTACAGCAGGTCGTTATGCGTCTCACCAAAGTCGCGAGCCACCATCGGTGTGACCTGGCCTTCGGTGGCCAACTGCGACAGCTCCTCGCGGAAACGGTCGCCACCACCCACGCCGAACACGGGCTCACTGTGGATCATGTGCCCGGCCGCGCGCCACAACTGCAGCCGGATGCAGACCGAGGTGTCGGCCAGGTGCGCAACCTGGCACTGGTCGAACTCATTGACACCCATCTCGATGCGCTCGCGCATCGAGGCATCGCTGGCCACGATCGCGCCGGCGGTACCCAGCAGCAACACCGAAGCCAGCACCTTGAAGCGGTTCATGCGCCGGCCCTGGATCAGCAGCCCGACGAACAGGAAGAACGGAATGGCCAGCAGCCCGCCCCGGGTCTGGGTGGCCACGAAGCCGGCCACCCCGGCGATGCCGGTGATGAGCTTGAAGGCGAACTCAGTGCGGCGGAACCGGGTGATGCGCACGCCCATCATCACGAAGGCCAGCACCGAAAACAGCAGGGTCAGGTCGCCGTAGGTGACTGTGTTGAACTGGGTGGTGGCCGGTCGCGCACCACCGGACTTCACCACCAGCCAGCCCAGATTGACCACCGCGTACCAGATGCCGAGCATCAGCCCGAACACGGCATGGGCCAACACCGCACGCGGAATGCGCAGGGCTGCCGCCAGAATCAGGCCGACGCTGAAGAAGCGCACCGCCTTTTCAACTTCCGAGCCCTTCCATAGCCCATGTACCAGGAGGCTGGTGAGCACACCGACCAGCATCACGCCCATGGCCGCCACCATCCAGACATACTCGCGACGGTTGTCACACCAGCGCTGACCGACCTGCGACGGGCGCACTACCGAAAGCACGATCATGCTCAGCAGCACCAGCAGGTAGTACCCCGCGCTGCCGCCGTCGGTGGTCGACATCAGCAGTACCGGCGTAACGCCCAATGCCAGCGTGAACGCCCACGCCAACAGAGGTGGGATGCCGGCGGAGGGGGAAAGCGGTTGGGTCACGTTCAGAGCAGCTCGAGCGGCAGAGGAAAGAAGTGAATCGACAGGCGGCCCGCATTGTGGCCGAACGAAAGGTAATGATCCATGAGCCTGCGATTACTCCTCATTGTCATATCTGGACTGTTCACGGCGGATGCGTGCCAGTTCGGCCGCACTGGGCCGGCACTCGCCTGAGAACGCCTGCGCCGGCACCAGCCACCAGCCACGCCGGTTGGCCACGCCGACATGTTCGGCCTGCTGCCGGTCCACACAATTGAGCATCACCGGATCCTGCACCAGCAGCCAGCGCTGCCCCGGGGCCTGCGCCTGCCACGCGCGACCGTCCTGCAACTGCCGGTACCAGCGCTGCTTGAAGCCGAAGGTGGCGACGTCGCGGTCGGCCATCAGCAGGTTCTGTTCCTTCCAGCCGACCAGCCCGAGCTCCGCGTCCGGGCCGATCCGGCGGCCGGCGTCCAGCATCAGGCCGCGCGCCGAACTGGAGTCGTTGAACAACGGGTATCCCACCAGCCCGTAGGTCACCCAGACCATGGCCAGGGTGGAAACCACCGCCAGATGGAAACGCCTGCGTCCGCAGAACAACAGGCTCACCATCGCCCCGCTGCCCAGCGCGATGCCCACCCAGCCCAGCGCGGCAGTGACCGAGCGGTCGATGCCGCGCTCGATGATCAGCTTCTGCTCGAAGGCCGGCTCGCCGCCGAGCATGCCCCCCCCCGCCGCCAGCAGCAGGCCACCCAACAGGGCGGTGAACCCACCCAGCACCCATTGCACGTCGCGCCGGCGCAGCAGCCCGGGCAGCAACGGGGCCAGCGCCAGGCAGAACATGGGCAGCGCCGGCAGGATGTAGACGTCGCGCTTGCCGTGCGGAATGGAGAAGAACAGGACAATCAGCAGCCACCAGCCGAGCAGCAGCAGGTAACGCGGATCACGCCGGCGCAGCCGCCGCCACCACGCCGGCAACGCCCACGGCACCAGCAGGAAGGCCGGGATCCACATCGAGGGCATGGTGGCCAGGAAGTACCACCACGGCTGATGGTGGTCCCACGACTGCGCGTAGCGCTTGGCGGTCTGCCGGAACAGGATGTCGTTCATGTACGCGTGGTACTCGGCCGACCCGGTGGCCAGGGCGGTGGTCACCATTGGCACCAGCCACAGCAGAATCGCCGCCACGAAGGCCAGCGGGGCCACCCACAACCGCCAGCCATGCGAATGCAGGCGGATGCGCGGCCATTGCAACCAGCCGGCGACAAACGCGGGCACCAGCATGAACAAGGCCAGCACCCCGACGCCTTTGGTGATCACCCCCAGGCCAGCGGCAAACCAGCCCAGCCACCACCAGCGCCAGGCCGGCCCGCACAGCAGGTGGCGCAGCAGGCCGTAGTTGGCCAGGGTGACGAAGAACACCACCAGCGGGTCAATCTGCGCCTTTTTGGCCTGGAAGGTGAACTGCACCGCAAACAACAGCGCCCAGGCGGCATACAGCCCCACCTTGCGGGTCCACAGCCGACGGCCCAGGTCATACACGCAGGCCAATGTGCCCAAGGCGGCCAGCAGCGAGGGCAGCAGGAAGGCCAGCCGCCAGTCACCCAGCAGGGTGTAGAACGCGGCCTGCAGCCACATCAGCATCGGCGGCTTGTCCGAGTAGAGCTCGGTGCCGCGATGCGGGAACAACCAGTCCCCGCTCATCACCATCTGCTTGGCCACCAGGGTGAACCGGGGCTCATCGGACGGCCAAGGATCGCGCAGCCCCAGACCCGCCCCCAGCACCAGCAGGGCCATCACAGCAAGCAACCAGAACTCTCGGGACGCACGTGTTTTCAGCATGCGCTGGAGTTTACCGGTTGCGGGCTATCCCTTTCTCAGTAACCGCGCATAGAAGAAACCGTCACCGCCGTTCTCGCCCGGCAGACGCTGGCGTCCTGCCCAGCAATCGTGACCAAAGCGCTCATCCAACGGCAGGAATCCGGCGCGCGGCGTGCGCTGCAGGAAGGCTTCGATCTGGAACTGGTTTTCCTCGCGCAGGATCGAGCACGTCGCATACAGCATCATGCCACCCGGTGCGAGCATGCCGAAGCAGGCGTCCAGCAGACGTGCCTGCAGCGCCACCAGTGCCTCGATGTCGGCCGGCCGCCGGTGCAGCAGCACGTCGGGCTGGCGGCGGATGATGCCGGTTGCCGAGCAGGGTGCATCCAGCAGGATCGCGTCGAACGGCTGCCCATCCCACCAGCTGTCAGGCGCACTGGCATCTGCAGCGCGGACCTGCGCTTCAGCCCCTACCCCGGTGCGCGCGAAGGTCTCGCTGATGCGCTTGAGCCGGCGGGCATCGATGTCCAGCGCCAGCAACTGCAGGGTCGGGTCGCGCTCGAGCAGGTGCGCGGACTTGCCTCCCGGCGCGGCGCAGGCGTCCAGCACCCGTGCGCCTTTGCGCAGCGACAATGCGTCGGCTACCTGCTGGGCCGAAAGGTCCTGGACCGACAACGCGCCCTGGCTGAAGCCGGGCAGCGATGCCACCGGCACCGCTTGAGGCAGGCAGATCGCATCGGCCGTCAGGGCCGACGGTTCGGCCGCGATGCCGGCGTCCTGCAGTTGCGCCAGTACGGCGTCGCGATTCGTCTGCTGCCCGTTCACCCGCAGCCACAGCGGGGCCGGCTGCAGGCTGGCCTCGAACACCGCCGAGGCGTGCTCAGGCCAGTCCAGTTCGATCGTTTTCGCCAGCCAGTTCGGGAACGCGGCGCGAGCGGGCTGATTGGCAAATCCGTCCCGCTGGGCACGCCGCAGCAGCGCGTTGACCATGCCGGCCTGGCGCTCGAAACCCAGCGCGCGCGCGGCATCCACGGTGGCAGACAAGGCGGCGTGGGCGGGCAGTTCCAACGCGTCCAGCTGGGCGAACCCGACCTGCAGCAACGCGCGCAGTTCGGCATCGCGCGCGCCCAGCGGGCGCTGCATCCAACCCGCCAGCGCGGCGTCGTACGCCGGACGTCGGCGCAGCACGGCAAAGCACAGCGCCTCCAGCAGCGCGCGGTCGCGGGCGTCGTCCAACTGCGGCAGCGCCGTGGTCAGCTCGCCCTTCAGCGAACGGCCACGTCCGATGACCTGTGCCAGCACGCGAGCCGCCAGCACCCGGGTCGGCACCCCGGGGGCCAGTGCGGCCCGGGACGCGGGGCGGGAGGCCGGGCGCAAGCCCGCCATCAGCGGCCTACCACCAGGTCACGGCGCGCATTGAGGTAATCAGCAGCGGTGATCGCCTTGCCGCCTTCGCGCTGCAACACGCGCAGGCGCAATGCGCCCTGTCCGCAGGCAATGTCGATGCCGTCGCGGCTGGCGGCCAGCAGCGTGCCCGGTGCCTGCCCCTGGTTGTCCGGCAGCGCCACCGCCCCGTGGATGCGCACGCGCTCCCCGGCCAGTTGGGCTTCGGCAACCGGCCACGGGTTGAAGGCCCGCACGGTGCGCTCCAGCGATACCGCATCGGCGCTCCAGTCCAGGCGGGCTTCGGCCTTGTCCAGCTTGTGCGCGTAGGTCACGCCTTCGGCGGGCTGCGGCTGCGCCACCGGCTTCAGGCCGGCGCGCAGCAGGCCCAGGCCGTCAGCCAGCACCTGTGCGCCCAGCTCGGCGAGACGGTCGTGCAGCTGGCCGCCCAGTTCTGCCGGCTGGATCGGGGTGTGCTGGCGCAGCAGCACCGGCCCGGTGTCCAGCCCGGCTTCCATCTGCATCAGGCACACGCCGGTCTCGGCATCACCGGCCTGGATGGCACGCTGGATCGGGGCCGCACCGCGCCAGCGCGGCAGCAGCGAGGCATGCACGTTCCAGCAGCCGTGGGTGGGAATGGCCAACACCGCCTTGGGCAGGATCAGCCCATAGGCCACGACCACCATCAGGTCCGGCTGCAGGTCACGCAGCTGCTGCTGGGCCGCCTCGTCCTTCAGCGACTCCGGCTGGAACACCGGAATGCCACGCGCAATGGCCTCCAGCTTCACCGGCGACGGGGCCAGGCCGCGGCCGCGGCCGGCCGGCCGGTCCGGCTGGGTATAGACCGCCACCACTTCATGGTGGCGTGCAGCGGCGCGCAGCGATGCGACCGCGAACTCCGGCGTACCGGCAAAGACAATCTTCATGGGGACCCCGGTCAGGCGACGTGCTTGCGCTGCTTGGCCAGCTTCTTGCGGACCATCTCGCGCTTCAGCGGCGAGAGGTAGTCGATGAACAGCTTGCCGTCCAGGTGGTCCATTTCATGCTGCACGCAGACCGCCAGCAGGCCGTCGGTGGTCAGCTCCTGGGCCACGCCCTGGCGATCCAGGTAGCGCACGGTAATGCTGTCGGCGCGGGTCACGTCGGCAAAGATGCCGGGTACCGACAGGCAACCTTCCTGATACACCTGCCCCCCCTGCTGGGTGACGATTTCGGGGTTGATGAACACCATCGGGGTGTCCTTGCCCTCGCTGACGTCGATGACCATGAAGCGCTTGTGAACGTCGACCTGACTGGCGGCCAGCCCGATGCCGGGGGCCTCGTACATGGTCTGGAACATGTTGTCGATCAGTTCCTGGAAGGCCGGCGTGGTCACCTCGGCGGCGTCGATCAACACAGCCTTGGTGCGCAGGCGCGGGTCGGGGAACTCGAGAATGGGCAGGAGAGCCATGGCAAATACCGGTTGGGGGCGCCCGTAAAAGCGGCGTAGGTCGCAATTCTATCGCCAACGCTTGCCTTGCGCCCCGGTTTCTGGACTATAGTGGTCAAACCTGTTGGGGAATCAGGCACCACACCTATGTTTGAACGTACTCGTACGGTCCTCGCCGTCGCGATGTTGACCGTCGCCACCTATGCTACTGCCGTTGAAGTGAACGGTGGTCACCCGGATACCTACGTCGTCCAGAAGGGCGATACGCTGTGGGATATTTCCGCGCGCTTCCTGAAGAAGCCGTGGTTGTGGCCGGAAATCTGGCAGGCCAATCCGCAGGTCAAGAACCCGCACCTGATCTACCCGGGTGACGTGCTCAGCCTGGCCTACCTGGATCGTGTCGTGGCCCAGCCTGGCCCGCGCCAGGAAGCGCCGCTGAATGCCATCCCGCTGGCCCAGGTGGAACCCTTCCTGAAGCAGATGAGCGTGGTGGACGAGATCAAGTCCCTCCCGCACGTCGTGGCCCTGGAAGACAACCGCCTGCGCGCCACCACTGGCCAGGTGGCCTACGTGATGAACCTGCAGGGAGCCGAAGTCGGCCAGCGCTGGGCCGTGGTCCGCCCGACCGTGCGCTTTGCCCTGCCCAAGCCGTCCGAGGACCTGACCGCAAATGGTGATGTCACCCCGGGCAGCGGCAACGTCTGGAAGTCGTTCATTGCGCCGAGCAAGCGCAAGGAGACGCTGGGCTATGAACTGGCGCAGGTGAACGTGGGCACCATCGTCAAGCTGCCGGACGGCCAGTCTGAAGTCGCCACGCTGGCGCTGCAGGGCCTGGATGACGGTCGCGAGGTCCGCCCGGGCGACCGCCTGGTGCCGGTCGAAGCCAACCCGTATGACCTGCAGTTCTTCCCGCATGTGCCGGCGGCCCAGACCGAAGGGCTGGAAATCCGCGTGCTGGCAGTGACCGACATGTTCACCTCCGGCGGTCCGCGTGACGTCATCGCCCTGTCCGCCGGCAGCGCCGACGGCATCGACAACGGCACCGTGGTGTCGCTGTGGCGCAACAGCCGCCATGTGGCCAACAGGATGAAGTTCCCGGGCTCCTCGCGCATGGATGATTCCCTGACCAGCGGTGCCGGTCGGGTCAGCCTGCCGGAAGAGTATGCCGCCCATGCCATGGTGTTCCGCACCTTCGACAAGGTCAGCTATGCGCTGGTCATGGAAGGCAAGAAGCCGGTCCACGTCGGGTACAACGCCCGTCATCCGGACGCGCAGTAAGCGGCCACTCCGGGTAGACACCGACCGTTGGTCGGTGCAAAACCTGACGCAACACAGCGACGGCACCTGAGGGTGCCGTCGTCGTATGCGTACTAGCCTGTCGGGATGCCCAGCGCCCTGCACCCTGACACTGACGCCCTGCTGCACCTGGTCCTGGCCGGGGGTGCCCCCGAACCACGCCAAGGCCTGCTTACCGCTCACGGGTCCGCCGAAGCCGCGCTGCGCGCGGGGCCCACCGCCTGGCGGGTCGCCGGCTGCTCGGCCGAGCAGCGTGCGCGACTGCTGCGCCCCGATCCCGGTGCGCTGGCGCTGGGCCGCCAATGGCTGTCAGCTGCTGGCCGGCACCTGCTCCCGATCACCTGCGACGACTACCCCGACCTGCTGCGCGAGATTCCACGTGCACCGCTGGCGCTGTTCATCCAGGGCGACCCCTCCGCGCTGTGGCACCCGGGCGTGGCCGTGGTGGGCAGCCGGACCCCCTCACCCAGCGGCGGCGAGCTCGCCGCCGAGTTTGCTGCAGCCTTTGCGCGCGGCGGGCTGGCGGTGTTCAGCGGGCTGGCCGCAGGCGTCGACGCCCGCGCCCATCAGGCCACGCTGGCCATCCCGGGCGGGCGCACGGTGGCGGTGGTGGCCACCGGTCTGGACCAGAGCTACCCGCCCCGCCATGCGGCCCTGCAGGCACGCATCGCCGAACAAGGGGCGGTGGTCAGCGAGTACCCGCCCGGCACCGACGCGCGGCCCGGCCAATTCCCGGCGCGCAACCGCATCGTGGCTGGGCTGTCCCTGGGCACCGTGGTAATCGAGGCGGCGCTGCGCTCCGGCGCATTGATCACCGCGCGGCTGGCGGCCGAATCAGGTCGGGAGGTTTTTGCCCTGCCTGGCTCGGTGCGTAACCCCCGTGCGCGCGGCTGCCACCGGCTCATCCGTGACGGCGTCCGGCTGGTGGAGCACCCGGACGAAGTCATCGAACCCCTGGAGGCGGTCGCCGCGCGGCTGGGCCAGGCCTTGCGAACCCGCCTCGGTGCCCCCACTGAACAGGCAGGTCCGCCGCCGCCGGGCCCATCTTCCCGTTCCGACCGGGACTACCAGCGCTTGTGGCGAGCCCTGGATGAAAACCCAATCCCTATGGATTCATTGGTCCAGCGCAGTGGATTGACGGCGGCCCGGCTGTCGGCCATGCTGCAACTCATGGAACTGGATGGAAAGGTGGTTGCCGTACATGGCTGCTACTGTCGAAAACCCTAGTTTCTTCACCTCCACAGCGTCGAAGACGCAGGCCGAGGGGCAATGAAAGAGAGCATTCTGGATGTCCTGCTGTACCTTTTTGAACACTACTTCAGCGAAGATGCGGACATCGTCCGCGATCGCGACTCCCTCCAGAACGGCCTGATACAGGCCGGTTTCAGCCCCGCAGAAATCAACAAGGCGTTCGACTGGCTCGATGCCCTGGCCGAACAGCGCCCGGCGGTCACCCAGGCCCGCGTGGACGGCCCGGTGCGTGTCTATCATGGCCCCGAACTGGACAAACTGGACGTGGAAGGCCGGGGTTTCCTGCTGT
Source organism: Stenotrophomonas maltophilia (assembly GCA_050983615.1). Lineage (GTDB taxonomy): Bacteria > Pseudomonadota > Gammaproteobacteria > Xanthomonadales > Xanthomonadaceae > Stenotrophomonas > Stenotrophomonas maltophilia_AZ. The sequence goes on from CP158958.1 coordinate 3,852,852, forward strand.
TCCTGGAGCAGCACGGCATTCTGGATGCAAACCAGCGCGAGCTGGTGCTCGACCGTGCCATGGCCCTGGACCAGGACGAGCTGGACCTGGATGACCTGAAGTGGGTGGTCCTGATGGTGTTGTTCAACCAGCCGGGCGCCGAAGCCGCTTACGCCTGGATGGAAACCCAGATGTTCGTGGACGAGCCAGAACCCCTTCACTGACCGTACACTGGGTGCCTTGCGCATTCAGGGGAATGGAACGTGGGCCAGTGGTTCTATGCAGAAGGAAATCGCCAGCAGCGCGGGCCGCTGGCGTCTGATGAGTTGATCGCGCTGTACACCTCCAGCCGGATCGGGCTGGACACGCTGGTATGGCGCGATGGCCTTGCGCAGTGGCTGCCACTGCGCGAGGTGGCCGACGAAATCGGCCTGGTGATTACCCCGGCTGCGCCGGCAGAGCCGTTACCCCCCGAACCGGTGCCCGAGCCCACCCCACCGGTGCCGCCGCGCATTCCGGCCACGTTCGAGATCGACACCCGCACACACGCGGCACCGCCGCCGCCCCAGCAGCCGGCTCACACCCGGCCTGCGGCACCGCCGCCGAAGAAGTCCGGGTGTGGCCCGGTGGCGATTGTGCTGGCCGTGGTCGGCGTGGTGCTGGTCGCGATCATCGCCATCCTCGCCGCAATTGCACTGCCGGCCTACAACGACTATGTGACCCGCGCCAAGACCACCCAGGCGGTGGCCCAGCTGACCCCGCTGAAGTTCCAGGTCGCCGAATTTGTCGGCATCCATGACCGCTGTCCGGTCAATGGTGACGAGGGTTTCGGCTCACCTGCCAGCTATGCCAGCGAAAGCGTCGGCCAGGTCCGTATCGGCCGCTTCGGTGAAGGCCGCTGCGGCGTGGAGATCGAGTTTTCCATGCCCGGCAAGCGCGCATTGGATGGCAAGATGATGTGGTTCGAGTACGACACCGAACAACAGGAATGGAGTTGCAGCAGCGACGCCGACGCGCGCTATCTGCCGATGGACTGCCGCAACTGATTTTTAAGGACGAATCACAATGGGGATCGATGCAATGACCGAGTGGTATTACGCAGATGGCCAGGACCGCCAGGGTCCGCTGATGGCCGAGGCACTGCGCCAGCGCTTCCAGCGCGGGGAAATCAGCCTGACCACCCTGGTCTGGCGCGAAGGCTTTTCGCAGTGGAAGCCGCTGTCCGAGGCGGTGGAGGAGCTGCAGCTGCAGAACCTGACCAGTGCCAGCAGCAACCTGGGCTCCGGGTTCGACCTGCGGGGCGATTACACCGCCATCGAAAACGGCACCGCACCGCTGCCTGGCACCGGCGGTGACACCCGCTCGCCTTACGACGCACCTGCGGCGGCTGCCGGCTACGGCTCCACCGTCGTCAGCGGCGGCGAGGTGGTCTTTGCGGGCTTCTGGAAGCGCTACGCGGCCTACTTCCTCGACTCGTTCATGGTCGGCATCATCAACTTCCCGGTCAGCCTGGTGTTCAACGGCATCGGTGCGGTCAGCGGTGATTCCACCGTGATGGGCGTGATGTACGTGCTCGGCATCCTGGCCAGCTTCGCGGTGGGTATCACCTACTACGCCTGGTTCCATTCGTCGCGCGGCGGGGCCACCCTGGGCAAGATGGCGGTGGGCATCAAGGTGGTGCGCAGCGATGGCGAGCGCCTGACCTTCATGCGCGCCTTCGGCCGCTACTGGGGCTTCATCCTGAGCAGCCTGACCCTGATGATCGGCTTCATCATGGCCGCCTTTACCGAGCGCAAGCAGGCGCTGCACGACATGCTCTGCGACACCGTGGTGGTGGACAAATGGGCCTTCACGGAGAACGCCCAGTTTCAGGAGCGCGGCCTCGGAACTGTGACGATCATCATCCTTGTGCTGAACGGCATCCTGCTGCTGGGCCTGCTCGCCCTGCTGGTGTTTGCAGGTATTGCCGCTTCTTCCATGTCCTGAGCCGCCTCCTCACACCGGGCCGCTTGACACAGGCGGCTCCGGCGTGATTCCACTAATAGGCGCAAACCTGAACGCCCGGCGCATAACCGGGCGTTCAGCTTGTATATCTCGACGGCTGCCCTTCACTAATGCGGCCATTTGCTCCACCCTAGCGGCCCTCCCCGGGTCCTCAGCCCTCAGAATTCATTGCCATGCCCAAGCACCTGCTCATCGTCGAATCGCCCGCCAAGGCCAAGACGATCAACAAATACCTCGGCAAGGACTTCACTGTCCTGGCCTCGTATGGGCATGTGCGCGACCTGGTTCCCAAGGAAGGTGCGGTCGACCCCGACAACAACTTCGCGATGCGCTACGACCTGATCGACAAGAACGAAAAGCATGTCGATGCCATCGCCAAGGCGGCCAAAGCGGCCGACGACATCTTTCTGGCGACCGACCCGGACCGCGAGGGTGAGGCGATCAGCTGGCATATTGCCGAGATCCTGAAAGAGCGCGGCCTGCTCAAGGACAAGCCGATGCAGCGCGTGGTCTTCACCGAGATCACCCCGCGCGCCATCAAGGAGGCCATGAGCCATCCGCGCCCGATTGCCAGCGATCTGGTCGATGCCCAGCAGGCGCGCCGTGCGCTGGACTACCTGGTCGGCTTCAACCTGTCGCCGGTCCTGTGGCGCAAGGTCCAGCGCGGCCTGTCCGCCGGTCGCGTGCAAAGCCCGGCGCTGCGCATGATCGTCGAACGTGAGGAAGAGATCGAAGCCTTCATCGCCCGTGAGTACTGGAGCATCGAAGCGGCCTGTGCGCATCCCTCACAGGCATTCAACGCCCGCCTGATCAAGCTGGACGGGCAGAAGTTCGAGCAGTTCACGGTCACCGACGGCGACACCGCCGAGGCCGCCCGCCTGCGCATCCAGCAGGCGGCGCAGGGCTCGCTGCACGTCACCGATGTGGCCAGCAAGGAGCGCAAGCGCCGACCGGCCCCGCCGTTCACCACCTCGACCCTGCAGCAGGAAGCGTCGCGCAAGCTGGGCTTCACTACCCGCAAGACCATGCAGGTGGCGCAGAAGCTGTATGAAGGTGTTGCCATCGGCGACGAAGGCACGGTGGGCCTGATCTCGTACATGCGTACCGACTCGGTAAACCTGTCGCAGGACGCGCTGGCCGAGATCCGCGACGTCATCGCCCGTGATTACGGCATTGCCGCCCTGCCCGACAAGCCCAACACCTACCAGACCAAGTCCAAGAACGCCCAGGAAGCGCACGAAGCGGTGCGTCCGACCTCGGCCCTGCGCACACCTGCGCAGGTGTCGCGTTACCTGACCGACGACGAGCGCAAGCTGTATGAGCTGATCTGGAAGCGGGCCGTGGCCTGCCAGATGATTCCGGCCACGCTCAATACGGTCAGCGTGGACCTCGCCGCCGGCAGCGAGCACATCTTCCGCGCCAGCGGCACCACCGTGGTCGTGCCCGGCTTCCTGGCCGTGTACGAGGAAGGCAAGGACAGCAAGAGTGCCGAGGATGACGACGAAGGCCGCAAGCTGCCGGCGATGAAACCTGGCGACCGCGTGCCGCTGGACCGCATCATGGCCGAACAGCACTTCACCCAGCCGCCGCCGCGGTACACCGAAGCGGCGCTGGTGAAGGCGTTGGAAGAATATGGCATCGGCCGTCCGTCGACCTATTCGTCGATCATCCAGACCCTGCTGTTCCGCAAGTACGTGGAAATGGAAGGTCGCAGCTTCCGTCCTTCCGACGTCGGCCGCGCGGTCTCCAAGTTCCTCTCCAGCCACTTCACCCAGTACGTCGACTACGACTTCACCGCCAAGCTGGAAGACGAGCTGGACGCCGTGTCGCGCGGCGAGGAGGAATGGATTCCGTTGATGGCCCGTTTCTGGGACCCCTTCAACAAGCTGGTGGAAGAAAAGAAGGAGTCGGTGGACCGCGCCGAGGCCAGCGGTGCACGCGAGCTCGGCACCGACCCCAAGACCGGCAAACCGGTCAGCGTGCGCCTGGGGCGCTTCGGGCCGTATGCCGCCATTGGCAGCACCGCCGAGGACGCCGAGGAGAAGCCCAAGTTCGCTTCGCTGCGCCCGGGCCAGTCGATGCACACCATCAGCCTGGAAGACGCGCTGGAGCTGTTCCTGATGCCGCGCGCGCTGGGCGAGGACAAGGGTGAGCCGGTCAGCGTGGGCATCGGCCGCTTTGGCCCGTTCGCCAAGCGCGGCAGCACCTACGCCTCACTGAAGAAGGAAGACGACCCCTACACCATTGACCTGGCCCGTGCCGTGTTCCTGGTGGAGGAGAAGGAAGAGATCGCGCGCAACCGGATCATCAAGGAATTCGAGGGCAGCGACATCCAGGTGCTGAATGGCCGCTTCGGCCCGTACCTTAGCGATGGCAAGTTCAATGGCAAGATTCCCAAGGACCGCGAGCCGGCCTCGCTGACCCTGGCCGAAGCGCAGCAGTTGATGGAAGAAACCGGCAAGCCGGTGCGCAAGGGCTTTGGGGCCAAGAAAGCCGCTGCGAAGAAGGCTCCGGCCAAGAAGGCGGCGGTGAAGAAGGCTCCGGCTGCGAAGAAGGCTCCGGCAAAGAAGGCAGTGGCCAAAAAAGCGGCAGCGAAGAAAGCGCCGGCCAAGAAGGCGACCAAAAAAGCCGCCGTCAAGAAGGCTGTGAAGAAAGCCACGTAGTGCCGGGCTTGCCCGGCACCGGGTTGCTCGGCAGCGGGGCAAGCCCCGCTCTACATGGCAGCGGGTTGCCCGGCAGCGGGGCAAGCCCCGCTCTACCCCCGGTGCACGCGGCGGAGGGATAATCGGACCTTCTGCCGTACCGGTCGCCGCCATGAACGAACTCACCCTGGACTCCACCGTCACCGCGCTGCGCGCTGGCGGGGTGATCGCCTACCCCACCGAAGCGGTCTGGGGCCTGGGCTGTGATCCCAGCCATGAGATGGCGGTGCGGAAGTTGCTGAGGATCAAACAGCGACCGGTCGAGAAGGGCATGATCCTGGTCGCCGCCGAGTTGGCCCAGCTGGAAGGCTGGCTCCGCCTGAAAGCGCTGCCGCAATCCCGCCAGGCCGCCGTACTGGCCAGTTGGCCGGGAGCCCACACCTGGATCCTGCCCGCCGGCCCGTTGGCCCCGGGCTGGATCACCGGCGAGCACAGCGGCATTGCGGTGCGGATCAGCGCCCACCCGCTGGTGGCCGAGCTGAGCCGCCGCTGGGGTGGGCCGCTGGTTTCCACCAGCGCCAATCTGGCTGGGTTCCCGCCCGCGCGCACCCGGGCCGAGCTGGACCCGGCGCTGTTGCCGCTGCTCGATGGGGTGCTGGATGGCGACACTGGCGGCCTGGCCCAGCCCACCCCGATCCGCGATGCATTGACCGGCGACGTCCTTCGGACCTGACGCTGGCGCGTTCTTTGCGCGTACACGCAATAGCCCGCACACTGCCGGCATGCGCCTCCTGACCCCCCTGTGCCTGCCGCTGCTGCTGGTCGCCATCGCCCCCGTGCTGGCTGCGCAGGACAGCAGCAGCGTGCGCGTGTACCGCTGCGTGGGCAGCAATGGCGCAATATCGCTGCAGGATGCCCCCTGTCGCGATGGCCGCCAGGAAGTACGCGAGATGCAGCGGCCGCGTGATCCGCCACCGCGCACCGTGCGCAGCGACCAACCGCCCCCGGCACCCGCGGTTCCTGCACCACAGCGCGAAGTGCGCTATGTACACGTGCAGCCCCCTCAGCCGATGTACGAGTGCTTCCGCGATGATGGCAGTCGATACGTCAGCGACACCAGCGAAGGCAATCCGCGCTGGGTGCCGGTGTGGACCAGCACGTACGTGCCGTACCGCGGTGGCGGCATGCGACCAACACCGCGTCCACTGCCGCCGGTGATGCCCATGGGCAGCGGTTCGGTCAGCAGCAGCGGCGGTTCGTTGTCGGTGTCCGGCGGTGGGTCGGGTGTACGTGGCAGCGTCAATATCGGCAGCGGCAGCACCCAGTGGCACCACGAAGGCTCCGCCTATCCCGGCACCTACACCGATGTGGTGGTTCCCGGCGGCAGCGTGCTGGTGCGGGATCAGTGCCACGCACTTCCGACCGGTGAGGTGTGTTCCATCCTGCGCGATCGGCGCTGGGAGCTGGACCGTCGCTACAACAGCGCTTTGCAAAGCGAACGTGATGCGATCACCCGCGAGCAGCGTGGGATTGATGCGCGCCTGGGGCGTGATTGCCGTTGATTCCGGCATTCCATTGGACACGCATGGCGTAGATGCCACGCGTAGCGACGCGTCATGCGCGTCGTCGCGATGCCAGGCGCGCGCAGGCTCGCGCCGCTGTATCCTCCAGGGATGAACTGCTTGCGCCTCCTGCTGTTGTTCTGCCTGGCCTCGCCGGCACTGGCCGACGACACCATCGTGTTCCGCTGCACCGATGCTGATGACAACGTCAGTGTGCACAGCACGCCGTGCCCGAAGGGCAGCCATCAGGTGATGCAGCGGATGAGCGCCGGGCCGTCGCGCGCGGAGACTTCGGTGTCGACCAGCGCCGCGCCGGCTGCGCTCGCCCCCTCCGCACCACCGCCAACACCGGTGCCATCCGCCCCGGCAACGGCCAACGTTCCGCTGATACCGGGCACCCAGATTCCGATGGAGCGCACCATTTCCGAGGCGTATCAGGTGGAACGCGGCAACGCGATCCTGGACAGCGCCAACCTGCCTCGGCCGGGTGATGCGAATGAGGAGGCGGATGCGAGCAAGCCGCCGCTGCCGGCGATTTTCCAGTGCCAGCGTGCGGATGGCGGGCGCTACCTGCATGAGCTGGAGCCGTCACCGGCGCACTGCGAACTGTTGAAGGTGACCGGCCTGGGCGGTGCTACTCCGGTCAACGCGGCCAGCTGCGAGGTGGTCCGTGATGACTGCCAGGAGATTGCCGAAGCTGACCGTTGTGGGGCGTGGCAGCAGCGGTTCCGCAACGCGCGTGGACAGGAGAGCTTTGCTTCTGCAGACAGAAAGGCGGCTGCCAGCGCCGAACGTGCGCGGTTGGAGGCGGTGCTGGAAGCGAGCAATTGCCCGGTTCCGTAAACCGGGGACATGTAGTGCCGGGCTTGCCCGGCAATCGGGCAAGGAGCAGCGGGGCAAGCCCCGCTCTACGTAAGCAGCAAACCGAGCGCATGTAGCCGCGCCGCAGCCATCCAGACGCACGTCATTGACGAACGCGTCGCCACGCGTCCATGTCCCGATGCACCGATGAGCGTGGTGCGCATGCCCCACCGGGCGCATGTAGTGCCGGCAGCAGTCAGAACCCGTAGCGCAGGAAGCCGCCGTCCACCGCGATGCACTCGCCGGTGACATAGCTGGCTGCCGGCAGGCACAGGAAGGCGACGGCCGCGGCAACTTCGTCTGGTTCGCCAATGCGCCGCATCGGCGTGCGGTCGATGACCTGATCGTAGTAGTCCGGATCAGACAGCGGGCCGGAGGTACGCCGCGTGCGGATGTACCACGGAGCCACCGCATTGACCCGGATGCCGTCTTCGGCCCACTCCACCGCAAGATTGCGGGTCATCTGATGCATCGCCGCCTTGGTCATGCCGTACACCGCACCGCTGCGCACATGGGTCAGGCCCGACACACTGCCGACATTGACGATGGCCGAAGCCGCGTGGCGGGTCAGCAGCGGATGCGCATAGCGGGAAAGCTCAAAAGCCGAGAACAGATTGGTCTCGAAGATGCCGCGCCATTCGTCCTCGGTGTACTCGGTCGCCGGCTTGGTGATGTTGCCACCCGCATTGTTGATCAACAGATGCAGGCCATCGCTATGATCTTCCACCCAGTCCAGGATCTGACGGCGGTCGTCGTCGTCGGACACATCGGCCGACAGGCCGTGGATCTCGCGCTCGGGGAACGCATCGACCAGTTCGTCGCGCGCCACTTCCAGCGCATCGGCGTCGCGGCCGACGATCAGCAGGTCCGCGCCGAGCCCGGCCAGTTCATGCGCGATCGCCAGGCCGATGCCTGCACTGGCACCGGTGATCAAAGCGGTCTGTCCATCCAGTCGCCAACGCTGCGCGCTCACGGGTTTCTCCAGCCATGTTCGTGGTGCGGCAGGATAGCCCGCATGCGCTGGCGGCGCACCCGTCACACACGCCATGGCGGAGCGGTGCGACACTGCACACCGTCAGATTCGACACGTCGAGGTTGCCATGCTGATCCGCATCACCCTGCCCCTGGCCGCCGCGCTGGCACTGGCCGGCTGCAACCGTCCGCCGGCGGCACCATCGCCGGAAAAGCCGCCCGAGCCACAGGCCACTGCCCTGCACGACGCCATGCAGCAGCCGCTGGACAAGGCCAAGGCCGCGCGTGAAACGCTGGAGAAGGCGCCGGATACCCGCGCCGCGGGCGACGCCGAAAGCGAACTGTGAGGTCACGACCAACGGTCGTGACCTACCTCAGGCAGACCGGTAGGGCACGACCGTTGGTCGTGCCGCCACGGATCAGAAGCCGCAGAAGCAATACGCCAGCGCCTTCACCGGTGCGCTGCCACGCGGATCACGCGCGGCGTTCTCGACGAAGCGCAGCTGGGTGTCCAGCTCCGGCATCGAACGCGCCAGCATCATCCGCGCCATGCCCGACTCCCCCAGCATCCAGGCCCCGGCACGGGTGCCGGCAAAGCCGCTGATGAACTGGGCCAGCGGGGTCGCCGGCTTCTCGATGTAGCGCACGCGCACCTTGTCCAGGCCGCCCAGCTTGGCGCGGGCGGCCGCATCGGTCAGCGCCACACGCAGGCCACCGAAGTCATCGACCAGACCGCGTTCCTTGGCCTGCGCACCGCTCCAGACGCGGCCGCGGGCGACTTCGTCCACCGCCTCGACCGGCTTGCTGCGTGCATCGGCCACCTTGCCGGTGAAATCGGCGTAGCCCTTGTTGATCACGGACTGGATCACCTGGCCAACGGCCGGGTCCATCGGACGGGTAATGTCGAACGCACCGGCAAATCGGGTGGTACCCACGCCATCTGTGTGCACGCCGATCTTGTCCAGCGAACGCGCCAGGTTCGGGATCATGCCGAAGATGCCGATTGAACCGGTGATGGTCGACGGGTCGGCATAGATCCTGTCGGCATTCATGCTGATCCAGTAACCGCCGGACGCGGCCAGGTCACCCATGGACACGACCACCGGCTTGCCGGCCGCCTTCAGCGCCACCACCTCGCGGCGGATCTGCTCGGAGGCGAACACTTCGCCACCCGGCGAGTCCACACGCAGTACGACCGCTTTCACGTCCTTGTCTTCGCGGGCTTCCCGCAGCAGGGCCGAGGTCGACTCACCACCGACGCGGCCGGCCGGCAGGTCGCCACCGGCGATTTCACCAGCGGCAACGACCACCGCCACCTGCGGACGCGAGTCCACCGGCGAGCGGCGCAGGTCCAGCTGGGTCAGGTAGTCACCCAGGGTGATGTTGCGGAAACCGCCGTCGGCGTCTTCGTCGGCCACGCCGCGATCGGCCAGCAGGTCTTCCACTTCCTCACGGGTTTTCAGACCGTCCACCAGCTTCTGCTGCAGGGCGAACTTGGCCAGGTCGCCACCCGCAGCAGCGACGCCTTCGGGCAACGTGTCGATGCCGGCGGCCAGCTGCGCGGCGTCGAGCTTGCGCGCCTTGGCCACGTCGGCCAGGTAGCGCTGCCACACGTCGTTCATCCAGAACAGGTCGGCTTCCTTGGCCTGCGGCGAGGCGGCGTCCAGCACGTAGGGTTCGGCGGCGGACTTGTACTCACCCACCTTGAACAGGTGCACGTCCACGCCCAGCTTGTCCTGCAGGCCGGCGCGGAAGTACTGGCGGTAACGGCCCAGGCCTTCCAGCACCAGTCCGCCCATCGGGTCCAGGTAGACCTCGTTGGCCTGTGCGGCCAGCAGGTATTGCCACTGGCTCATGCCGTCGCTGTAGGCGACGATCTGCTTGCCCGAGCCGCGCAGTTCCTGCAGTGCGGCAGCCACTTCACGCATGGATGCAAAGCCGCTCGGCTGCAGCTTGTCCAGCTGCAGCACCACGCGCTCGATCTTCTTGTCCTGACGCGCGGCATCGATGCCACGCACCAGGTCGCGCAGCTGGATTTCCTCGGCGGCGTTGTCGCCCACCGCCTTGGCCAGCGCGCGGCTGAGCGGGTCGGCCGTGTACTGCTCGACCAGCTTGCCTTCCGGCGCGATCACCAGCGTGGTGCGGTCCTGCAGGCCACGGTTGGAACCGGCGCTCTTGCCAGCTGCCACGACGAACATGACAAGCACCAGCAGCAGCAGACCGAAGAACACCAGGTTCAGGATCAGCCGGCGGGTAAAGTTCATCACATCCCACAGCCCGATGAAGAAGCTGGCCACGGGGTTGCGACGCACAGGTTGGTTCATGGGGAAACTCCAGTTGGCTTCTTGCCGTGGTACCAGCATAGCCGCTGCCGGTCACACCGGCATCGGACACAAGTCAGGGTGTCCTGTGTGGGGGCGGATCACACCGTTGCAACAGGGCTGATTCCGACACGGCGACTGCTGACACGCAGGCGCCATGCCATCAGGATCGCGGCCGCGGTCAGGCCCAGGATCAGGCCCAGCCACATGCCCTGCGGCCCCATGCCCAGCCCCAGCCCCAATCCTGCCCCGAGCGGCATGCCCAGTCCCCAGTACGAGAACATGGCGATGAACATCGGCACCCGGGTGTCCTTCAGGCCACGCAGGGCACCAGCCGACAGCACCTGGATGCCATCCGGGAACTGGAACGCCGCCGCATACAGCAGCAGGGTGGAGGCCAGCGCCGCCACGCCCAGGTCAGCGGTATAGACGCCGACGATGGCGTCGTGGCCAAACAGCAGCACCAGCGCCGACAGCGTCTGCGTGCCCAGAATGATCACCAGCCCCGCGTTGGCCGCGCGGCGCACGCCCGAACCGTCGTTGCTGCCGACCGCATACCCGACCCGTACCGTGGTCGCTTCAGCCACGCCCATGGGAATCATGAAGCACAGCTGGGCCACGTTGATGGCGATCTGGTGCGCGGCTGCCTCGGTCGCGCCCAGCCGCCCGATCAGCAGCGCGGTAACAATGAACAGACCGCCTTCCATCAGCACGGTGATCCCGATCGGCAGGCCGGTGCGCAGCAGGTCCCAGATCGCCCGCCAGCGCGGCAGTTCGAAATGCGAGAACAGTTCCAGGCGGGCAAACCGCTTGGTCTTCCACAGATAGCCGGCGAAGCACAGCGCCTGGAGCCACATCATGGTGGCCGAGGCGATGCCGAGCCCTTCCGCGCCCAGCTCGGGGAAGCCCAGTTTGCCGTAGCACAGCACATAGCCCAAGGGAGCCAGCACCAGCAGGCCGCCAAAACCCAGCAGCATGGTCGGCAAGGTCCAGTGCATGCCCTCGCTGAGGTAACGCATGCAGAAGTACAGGGTAAGCGCCGGGCCACCCCAGCGCACCGCATGCAGGAACGTGGTCGCGCCCGGCACGATGTCCGTGGCGATGCCAAATGCCGGTAGCAGCGGCGGCACCGCTGTCAGGAAGGTGAACATGATCAGGCCCAGGCCAAGCGCAAGCCACAGCGCCTGGCGGAACAGCGGGCCGATCTCGCGTACGCGGCCGGCACCATGCAGCTGCGACACAGACGCGGTCAGCGAAATCAGGGTGCCGATCGGAATCAGCATCGGTAGCCACAGCAGCGCGGTGCCGATGGTCACCGCCGCCAGGGTCTGGGTACCGTGGTGGCCGGCAATGACGTTGTCGACAAAGGAAATCAGGCCGGTGGAGACATGGCCCAGTACCAGCGGCAGCGCGAGCAGGCCGGTGGCGCGCACTTCAGTGGAAAGGCGCGGAGCGGGAAGAGCGGTAGACATGACAGTACGGACGTCAACTGCGGTCGCGCGCGGAAGGCACAGGCACCGGGTTGCGGGCCGCCATCTTACGCGCGCCCGCTGTCAAAACCCATGACCGGCAGTGAACGGTCAGCGCACCACGTGCGCGTGCAGCCAGCGGTCGCGGTCGGCCGGTGCCAGGGCCAGAAACGCCGCCCGCACCGTGTCACGTTCCTGCGGCGGGGTGCGTTGGGCGATCAGGGTCAGCTGGGCCAGCTGGTCGGCGTTGAGCTGACGCAGCACCTTCAGCGCGGTGTCGCGCTGTTCCACCGGCAGGAAGCCGAACAGGCCCTCCAGCTTGGGGAACTGAGCGCCCAGCGTTGGGCCCAGCCGCCAGCCGTCGCGGAAGCGCGCGTCCTGCGCGGCGAAGGTGGCGCGCACGCTTTGCTGCTGCTCCGGGGGCAGCGCGGCCAGGCGTCGCGCGGCGTCGCGGACGCGGGTGCGTTCTGACTCCGGCAGGGCCTGCCATTGGGCCTGCTGGCTGCGCAGCTCGCGCACCTGGGCCGGGGTCCATTCGGAGGCGGCAGGAGCCGGCACGGCCTGCGGCAGGGCCGTCGGCGGCGGCACCGCCAAGGCACCCAGCGGGGCCAGCGCCAGCGCGCACAGCAGAAGGGTCGGCTTACTCATCGGCATCGTTCGTCTCCAAGCCGGCGGAGGCCGGTTCCGGGCGGCTGGGCTGGGCCTGGGATTCATCCACCGGCACCGGTCCACCCGCGGCAAACCAGGCATACAGGTCGGCGTCGCGGATTACCGCCAGATCTGGGTCGGACAGCAACGATGCAGCGCCGGCAGCATCACCCGCAGCATTCGTCGCCGCCTCCGGCAGGTCTTCGGCGGGCAGTTCCTCCCACTGCACTGGGTTGTCGATGCTCACCGCTCCTTCGGGTACGCTTGCCTCCGGCAAGGGGGCCTGTCGGTGGTGTTTCCACCAGTACGCGCCGCCCAGCAGCGCGCTGGTGGTCAGCACAAGAATCAACAGACCGCGCCACAGCGGGCGCGCTCCGCGTCGCGGCGTGCGGCGGAGTGAAGCCGGCTCCTCCTTGGCGGGGGCACGCCAGGACGGCGACGGCCGTGTGCCCTCGGCTGCGGCCGGAGCAGGCTGATGCAGTCGCTGCAGGCGCTCCAGCGGCAGGTCGCGCAACCGCTGCTGCACGTGTTCGGCCAATGCGCGCCAACCGTGGGCATCCGGGTGTCCCTGGCTGTCACGTGGGCAGGCTTCGGCCAGTGCCTGCTGATAGTCGGCGACCGGCAGGTCCAGAATCTGGGCGGCGGCGGCCTCGTCCAACCCACCGCCGATGCGCAGCAGCAGCGCCAGTCGTGCCGAAGGCGACAGAGTGGGCAGATGCGCCAGCGCCGGCTCCCAGTGGCCGCCTTCGGCGGGCACGCGAATCGGATGGCGGTGGGCCAGCAGGATCCAGAAGCGGTCAGGCCATTGCGCCATCGGCACGTCGCTGGCGATACCGGTGAACGCCCGCATCACCGCTACCAGCGACTGTTCGGCCACGGTCGGATTACCGCATTGCAGTTCAGCCACCACCAGGGCGCGGCGCTCAACGCCGCGAAGGAAAGCCGGAAGTGCGCCGGCTGCGTTGGAAGACATCAAGGCGTTCGCAGCCGTCATAGCAACTCCATCATGAGCCGGAATGATAGCGACTGCGCCGGCGAACGAGCATGCCGATCCGGGGTAACTGTGAAGATGTACGGCCCCACCACCGCGCCATCGCGACGCAGGTTGTGCACAGCACCACCAAAAACTGCGGAAAAACGCAAGGTGAAGGCAGCGCCAGTCGTGTGTCAGCTTTGTTTCACAGGCAAACCATTGATTAAAAAGACTTTTGTTATGTGGCGATTTTTTGACCAACCTGAGCCATGCAGCAGAACCGCCGCAGGAAAGTCCTCCGCTCCCACGGTCGCGCACAGACTTATCCACAGAAGATGTGGATAAGACTGAATCTCCAATAGCCACCGATATTTAGGTGATGTTTAGTCTCGCCGGACACGGCGGTTGACCTGTCGGGCGCCCTGAACAGGGCTGCCGTGCCCGGTACACTGCACCGATGTCTTCTGCACCTGCGGCCCCTGTCCTGTCCCTGGAAAGCGCCCCGGCCCCCGCGCCTGGTGCGCCGACGCTGCAGGTCGCGCTGCCGCTGCCGCTTCCCCAGCTGTTCGACTATGCACCACCCTCCGGTTCTCTGGTCGGGGCAGACAACGTCGGCCGCCGGGTACGGGTGCCGTTTGGTTCGCGCGAGCTGGTCGGGGTGGTTGCCGGCGTGGGCTGCGCCGATGCCGATACCCCCCTGCGCGATGCCCGCGAGTGGCTGGACCCGGTGCCGCTGCTCGACAGCGAGCTGTGGCGTTCGCTGCAGTGGCTGGCACGCTATACCCACGCGCCGCTGGGCGAGGTGGTGAGCACGGCGCTGCCGGCCCCCCTGCGCCGTGGCGAGCCGGTGCCCGACACCCATCGCTGGGGCTGGCAGCTGACCGCCGACGGCGACGCACAACGGGCGCGCCAGCGCGCCGGCACGCGCCCGCAGCGCCTGTGCCAGTTGCTGGCCGACGCCGCCGGTCGCGGCACTGCGCTGGATGAGGACCAGCTGGACGGCCTGATGGAGGACTGGCGTAGCACCGCGCGATCACTGGCCAAACGCGGCCTGGTCGAGCGTGTGGCACAGGTCCATGTCGCCCCGGTGCCGATGCTGGGCGCTGGCCCAATGCCCAATACCGAGCAGGCCCATGCCATCGACACCATCACGGGCGGAACCGGTTTCGGCACGTTCCTGCTGGACGGTGTGACCGGCAGCGGCAAGACCGAGGTCTACCTGCGGGCCATTGCCGCCTGCCTGGCGCGAGGACGGCAGGCGCTGGTGCTGGTGCCGGAGATCGGGCTCACACCGCAGACGCTGGCGCGCTTCCGCACCCGCCTGGGTATTCCCGTGCATGTGCTGCATTCAGGCCTGAATGACAACGAGCGTGCCCGGGTCTGGGCGGCAGCGATGCGTGGCGAGGCCCAGGTGATCGTCGGCACGCGCTCGGCGGTGTTCACCCCGTTGCCCAACGCCGGCCTGATCGTGGTCGACGAGGAGCATGACGGCAGCTACAAGCAGCAGGACGGGATCCGTTACCACGCCCGCGATTTCGCCCTGGTGCGAGCCAAGGCGCTGGACATCCCGGTGGTGCTGGGCAGCGCCACGCCGTCGCTGGAATCGCTGCATAACGCGCGCAGCGGTCGCTACGTGCATCTGCGGCTGAAGCAACGTGCCGGCGATGCCCGTCCGCCACGTGTACGCGTACTCGATGTGCGTAAACGCCCGCTGCGCGATGGCCTGTCGCCTGAAGTGCTGGAAGGCATCGCCGAGCATCTGCAACGCGGCCACCAGGTACTGGTGTTCAAGAACCGCCGCGGGTACGCACCGGTGCTGCTGTGCCACGACTGTGGCTGGACCGCGCCCTGCCGGCGTTGCGACGCACCGATGACCGTGCACGCCGGTGGCCGGCGGCTGCAGTGTCACCACTGCGGCGCCCGCCAACCGGCACCGCTGGCCTGCCCGGATTGCGGCAGCCTGGCACTGCAACCGCAGGGCATCGGCACCGAGCGCCTGGAGGAACACCTGGTCGAGGCGTTCGCCGACTACCCGGTGATCCGGATTGATCGCGGCACCACGAACCGTCGGGATGCACTGGAGTCGCAACTGGCGCGGCTGGGCGACCAGCCCGGCATCCTGGTCGGCACGCAGATTCTGGCCAAAGGTCACGACCTGCCACGGCTGACCCTGGTGGTGGTGGTGGGCATCGACGAAGGGCTGTTCTCGGCTGACTTCCGCGCCAGCGAGAAACTGGCCCAGCAGTTGATCCAGGTGGCAGGTCGTGCTGGCCGCGCCACCGACGCCGGCGAAGTGTGGCTGCAGACCCATCACCCCGGGCACCCCTTGCTGGAAACACTGGTGCATGGCGGCTACCACGCCTTTGCCGATGCCGAACTGCAGCAGCGCGATGCGGCCGGCTTCCCGCCGTTCGCGCACCTGGCCCTGCTGCGCGCGGAGGCGCAGCAGGTGGAGCATGCCAACGCCATGCTCACCGCCGTACGTGGGTTGATTGCCGAAAATGCGCCGGTGGAGCGCTTTGGGCCGATGCCGGCACCGATGCCGCGCCGCGCGGGGTATCAGCGCACCCAGTTGCTGCTGTCCGCGCCCAGACGGCAGCCATTGCATGCGGTGCTGGATGTGGTGGTGCCGCGGATTCATGGGTTGCCGGAGGCGCGGAAGGTGCGGTGGTCTCTCGACGTCGATCCGATGGATCTGTATTGACGGCGTGCGGACCAACGGTCCGCACCTACCTGATGCACGTATCCCGG
Organism: Stenotrophomonas maltophilia; assembly: GCA_050983615.1. Lineage (GTDB taxonomy): Bacteria > Pseudomonadota > Gammaproteobacteria > Xanthomonadales > Xanthomonadaceae > Stenotrophomonas > Stenotrophomonas maltophilia_AZ. Next base: position 3,869,034 of record CP158958.1, read on the forward strand.
CAGGTACCGACCGTTGGTCGGTACGCTTCGTAAGACGTGGTCAGGTCAGTGGCGTCATCACCGCTTTGACGTACGCCGATCGCTGCTGCAGCCGCTCGTACCACGCTTCCAGATGGGGCAGGTGCGGACGCTGGATCGGCAGGTTGAACCAGGCATAGACCAATGCGCCGAGCGGGATGTCGCCCATGCCAAACTGCTGGCCCGACAACCACGGCTGCGTGGCCAGCGTGGCATCGGCCATGGCCAGGTAGTCACCGGCCTTGACCACGGCGGCATTGATCCGGGTTTCATCGCGGTCGGCGGGTGCGGTGCGCATGATGCCCCAGATCAGTTCGCTGTACAGCGGAGCCATGCGCGAGGTGCTCCAGTCCATCCACTTCTCACACTGAGCCCGCGCCATCACGTCTTCCGGATACAACGTGCCAGGCGCATAGCGGGCGCTCAGATAGCGCACGATGGTGTTGGACTCCCACAGCGGCAGGCCGTGGTCTTCGATCACCGGTACCAGCCCGTTCGGGTTCATCGCCACGTACTCCGGCGTCTGCGTGCCGCCAAAACTGCCGCCCACCTCGATGGACTCGTACGGCAGGCCGATTTCCTCGGCGCACCACAGCACCTTGCGCACGTTGCTGGAATTGCGCCGGCCCCAGATTTTCAGCATGTTGGTTTTCCTGGTGGGAGTACGCTCATTTTGCAGGTTTCGCCGCGCCTTTTTTCGGCAGCGCGCGTACATAGGTCGACTTGCCGTCCTTCTTCATCTCGAACAGGCCAATCGCCGCCAGCAGCTCGCTTAGCTTTCCGTAGCCATAGTTGCGCGAATCAAACGACGCCTGGTTGCCGATCTGGCTGCCCACCGGGCCCAGGTGTGACCAGCCGTCCTCGGCTTCCGCCGAGGCCACCGCGCGCCGCAGCATCTGCACCAGCCGGGTATCGCTGCGCAGCTCCGCACCGCTTTTGCGGGGGCGGGTCTCCTCGTTGTCCTGCTCCACTTCCGGGTCGGTGGCATGGCCCCGGCCGAGTGCCTCCAGATAGGTGAACTTCGAGCAGGCGTTGACGAACGGTTCCGGCGTTTTCTTCTCGCCAAAACCGTAGACCTTGACCCCATCGGTGAGCAGGCGCATCACCAGCGGGGTGAAATCAGCATCACTGGACACGATCGCAAAGCCGTCCAGATTGCGGGCGTAGAGCATGTCCATGGCGTCGATCACCATCGCCATGTCCGAGGCATTCTTGCCACGGCTGTAGGCGAACTGCTGGATCGGGCGGATGGCGTACTCGTGCAGCACGGATTCCCAGCCCTTCAGCCGAGGGCTCTTCCAGTTGCCGTAGGCACGCCGCACGTTGGCTACGCCATAGCGCGCGACCTCGGCCAGCACCACGTCGATCTTGGACGAAGGTGCGTTGTCGGCATCGATCAACAAGGCGATGCGCTTTTCCGGTTCAGTCATCGGAGGACTCCATCAATGGAACACGGGGCCGCCAGCAAGCGCGACGGCTGCTGAATCCAGTATCGGCCATGCACGTGAAGTTTGCGCGTCGCATGCGAACATCTGTCGCGACGACAACGTTTCCACGGGGACTGGAGCGCCGGCCCCTGCCAAGGAGTGAGTGCATGACCCGCGACCCCCTGCCCCACCTGGTCATCATCGGCGGCGGTTTTGCCGGCCTGTGGGCCACCCGCGCGCTGGCCAGCAGCCGCATCCGCATCACCCTGCTGGACCGGCGCAATCACCACTTGTTCCAGCCACTGCTGTACCAGGTGGCCACCGCCGGTTTGTCGGCCCCGGATATCGCCGCGCCGCTGCGTCACATCCTGGGCCACCAGCGCAATGTCGAAGTGCGCCTGGGCGAGGTGACCTCGATCGACAAGCAGGCCCGGAACATCACTCTGGCCGACGGCAGCCAGATTCCCTACGACACCCTGCTGCTGTGCACCGGGGCCACTCACGCGTACTTCGGCCATGACGAATGGGCGGCCGATGCGCCGGGCCTGAAGACGCTGGATGACGCCATCGCGCTGCGCCGCAAGCTGCTGCTGGCCTTCGAGCGCGCCGAGGCCGAGCCTGACCCGGCGCGCAAGGCCGCGTGGCTGAGCTTTGCCGTGGTCGGCGGCGGCCCGACCGGCGTTGAACTGGCCGGCACGCTGGCCGAGATTGCCCGCCATACCCTGCGCAACGAGTTCCGGCATATCGACCCGGCCAGCGCCAAGGTGCGGCTGGTCGAAGCCGGCCCGCGCGTGCTGTCCAGCTTCCCCGAGGTGCTGTCGCTGAAGGCGCGGCGGCAGCTGGAGAAGCTGGGCGTGGAAGTGCTGACCGGCACCCCGGTCAGCGACATCAATGGCGAAGGGTTCCAGCTGGGCGAGCAGTTCATTCCTGCGCGCACCGTGGTGTGGGCCGCCGGCGTGGCCGCCTCGCCGCTGGCGCGCACGTTGGACGTGCCCCTGGACCGTGCTGGACGGGTACCGGTCCAGCCCAACCTGACCCTGGCCGGGCAGCCGGAGATTTTTGTGGCGGGCGATCTGGCCGCGCTGAACCAGGCCGATGGCAGGCCGGTGCCCGGCGTGGCCCCGGCCGCCAAGCAGATGGGCAAGCATGTCGCCAGCACGATCCGCGCGCGGCTGGAGGGTAAAGCAGAACCGGAGCCGTTCAAGTACGCGGATTACGGCAACCTCGCTACCATCGGTCGCATGGCCGCGATCGTGCACCTGGGCAAGCTGCAGTTGTCCGGCGTGCTGGCCTGGTGGTTCTGGCTGGCCGCCCATGTGTTCTTCCTTATCGGCTTCCGCAACCGCATCGTGGTGCTGCTCAACTGGGCGGTGGCGTACTGGAGTTACCAGCGCAGCGCGCGGATCATCTTTGGTGATGACCAGCAGGATCGACGGCCCTGACGCGCAGCGTTCTCCGCTTTCTGATCGATGATCGATGATCATTGTTCGTTGCTTGTCGCTTCTCGGTAGCGTCGCTCGACAGACGACCGCCGATAACTTTCGATCAGCTCTTTGACGCATGGAGCCCAACAGAGAAATGTCTCCGTTTTTCTGGTCATGCGTCCTCAGGCGTTGCCCGCCTATCGGCGGTCGTCTATTGACCGACCCTACCCCAGCGGTCAGACCGCGTCCGAATCGTCATTGCCTTGGGCGAGGTGCACATCCCAGGTGCAAAGGTAGTCGGGGTCGGTCACGGTGAAGTCGATTGAGCGCAGCGTGTAGTCTCCCGGCTCGGCCACCTTGTAGTGGTCCAGATGCGGCGGCAGGAACAGTTCATCGCCGTCGATCAGGCTGGCCAATACCACGCCTTCCTCGTCGTTGATGCGCACTATTTCGCCGGCGTACTGTCGTTGCTCCAGCGCGTTGCCGTCCGCATCCAGGTAGGTCATGCCAGCGAGGACGATCTTGCCCAGCATGGTCTTGGCTCTTTCCTGATCGATGGTGCGCATGGGGAGATCCAGGTCTGTTTGAGACGCGCATTGCCGCCCTATGGCGTGGGTTTGGGGTACCAGAGGGCGTTGACGATTATCCAGCGCTGGTCGAAGCGGCCCATGTGGAAGTAGTCGACGAACCACGGCGTCTCAAGGCGCACAGAGGCGGTGTTTCCAGTGACGTCCAACACCCTGCAACTGCGGTTCCATTCTGCCGCCGGAGTGGCATTGGCCGGAGTCAATGCAAGCAGCAGGAAAAGCGTGGACATCGTTTTCCTCTGGAAACGGGGCAGGATTCGGACCGATGTTGCCATGCCTCACGCGCCCACGGGGAAATCCCTGGCGAGACGCGCATGGCGCGTCGCTACAGCCCGGTGGTCACCGCCAGCAGCCACGCCAGTTTGCGCGCCCGCGGCTGGCGCTTGAGCTGCCATTCGGCTTTCGAAGCGGCCGCCCGGTCCGGGTAGGCACGGCTGGCCAGCAACTTTACCGGCGGGTTGGCGCGGGTGTAACGCGCGCCCTTTCCCGCCAGATGGGCCTGGAAGCGGGCGTCCACGTCGTTGCTGATGCCGGCGTAATAGCTGCCGTTGCGGCATTCCAGCAGGTATACGTACCAGGGGGCGGGTTCAGCAACCATGGGGGGATTATCGGGCATTGGCCGGCCACTGGCTGCTAGAATCGGCCCCGGATGCAGGAGAGAGGTGCCACGCTGGCACCCGCCGAAGGCGCAGGCTCCCATAATCGCTCAGGCCGGTGGCTCGATACGCCACCAACCATGCATCCAGCACGCCGATCTGGAGAGAGGTCTTCACTGACCCGCCGAAGGGGCACGTGGCCGGGCCACCGAACTCTCAGGCAAAAGGACAGCGGGAGCGGCAACCGACGTTGAACCCCACCTGTGTCCGCGCATGGGCGGGGCGCGCGGTCGTGTTCCTGCCTGCTGTTCCGGAGCCCCCCATGCTGCTCTCCATCATCTATCTCATCGCCATTTCCGCCGAAGCCATGACCGGCGCGCTGTCGGCCGGCCGCCGCCGCATGGACCTGTTCGGCGTGATCATCATTGCCTGCGTCACTGCACTGGGCGGCGGTTCGCTGCGCGACATCGTGCTCGGTCACTACCCGCTGGGCTGGGTGAAGCATCCGGAATATCTGGGCTTCACCATCTGCGCGGCGTTGATTGCGACCTGGCTGGCGCGCTGGATGCATCACTTCCGGCGCACCTTCCTGGTGCTGGATGGGCTGGGGCTGGTGGCGTTCACGCTGATCGGCTGCGCGGTGGCGCGCGATGCCGGTCATGCCGCGCCTATCGTGTTGATTGCGGGAATGCTGACCGGTGCGTTCGGCGGCGTGCTGCGCGACGTGCTGTGCAACGAGGTGCCGCTGATCTTCCAGAAGGAACTGTATGCGGTGGTGACGTTGCTGACCGGTGCGGCGTACCTCGGGTTGCTGGAGCTGGGAGTTTCGTTGAATGCCGCTACGTTGTGGTGCCTGGGAGGCGGGTTTGCGTTCCGGTTGCTGGCAATTCACTTCCGCTGGGAGATGCCGAAGTTCGTGTATCGGGATGAGGTGCATTGATCATCCAACCGGTCATGTTGCGTCGATTCGGGCCCCTGCTGCTCTCTGCTGATCGACGCTGTCGGCAGTCGTCTTGCGAGCGACTTTGCCGGACCAGCAGTCCCGAAACTCCGTCGCTGACGGCTCCTCCATGACCTTGATGTAGTGCCGGCCATGCCCGGCTGCCGGGCATGGCCGGCAGCTGGGCAGAGCCCCGCGCTACGCCGCCTCGCTCAACCGCGCCGCACGCCGCGCGCGCACGGCCTGCGCCAGCGACTCCAGCACCTCCACACTCGGATCCCAGCCGATGCAGCCGTCGGTGATGCTCTGCCCGTAGACGAGCGGCTGCCCGTCCACCAGATCCTGGCGACCCGCCACCAGGTGGCTCTCCACCATCACGCCTACGATGCGCTGCTCACCTGCCGCCAGCTGCGCATTGATGTCGGCAATCACCTTCGGCTGGTTTTCCGGATTCTTGCTGCTGTTGGCGTGGCTGGCATCGATCATCAGGCGTGCCGGCAGCTTGGCTTTGCCCAGCACCTGGCTGGCCGCTTCCACGTTCTCCGCATCAAAGTTCGGCACCTTGCCACCGCGCAGAATCACATGGCAGTCCGGATTGCCGGCGGTGGCCACGATCGCGGTGTCGCCCTGCTTGGTCACCGACAGGAAGTGGTGCGGGTTGGACGCAGCGCCCACCGCATCGGCGGCAATCTTGATGTTGCCGTCGGTGCCGTTCTTGAAGCCGACCGGGCACGACAGCCCCGAGGCCAGCTCGCGATGCACCTGGCTTTCGGTGGTACGCGCACCAATCGCGCCCCAGGCCACCAGGTCGGCGATGTACTGCGGCGAGATCACGTCCAGGAACTCCACCCCGGCCGGCAGGCCCAGCTTGTTGATGTCGCGCAGCAGGCCGCGGGCAATGCGCAGGCCCTTGTTGATCTGGAAGCTGCCGTCGAGGTCCGGATCATTGATCAGCCCCTTCCAGCCGACCGTGGTGCGCGGCTTCTCGAAGTACACGCGCATGACGATCTCCAGGTCGTCGGCGTAGGCATCGCGCAGCGGCTTCAAGCGCTGGGCGTACTCCATGGCAGCCACCGGGTCGTGGATCGAGCACGGCCCGATCACCACGGCCAGACGGTCGTCACGACCGTGCAGGATCTCGTGCAGGCGGGCCCGCGAGGCGCTGACTGTGTCAGACGCTTCATCGTCACAGGGCAGCATGGACAGCAACTGCGCCGGCGGAGTCAGCGGTTCGATGTTGCGGATGCGAAGGTCGTCGGTGTGCGGGGGCATGGGGTCTCTCCTGGAAGGTGGGGGTCCCCAGCGCGGCGGCAACAAAAAAGCCGCCAGGTGCGCTGGCGGCTTTCGGGAATGCGTCTGAAGTTTCTTCAGGGTGAGCGCAGTCCTTCCTCCGCCAGTGGCTTCGGAAAGTAATACCAGAAGTAAAAGCTGGCGCGGGCTGCGTTCATTGGAGGCTATTGATAACACAGGGTTTCGGGGCTGCCAACTGTTTCATCCGCAACTGCGGCGGGTCATTCATACCCGTCGCTGCCGGGCGGCAGGGTGACTTCCGGCGCTGGATCACAAGGGGCCGCTGCCTCAGGATGCGCGCAAGACTCGCCAGGAGTGCCGTGCATGCGCCCGTTCGTCCTGCTGTTCTCGTTGTTGCTGCCCGGCCCGCTGCTGGCCACAGATGTCCTTCCTGCTACCGCAGCGGTTGATGCGGAGATGCAGCGCCTGATGCGCGCCACGCACGCCGAGGGACTGGCACTTGCCGTCGTCGATGACGGCAAGGTGGTGCAGGTGCACGCGCTGGGCAAGCGCAATGCGGCAGGCGATCCGCTGACCCCCGACACGGTGATGTATGCCGCGTCGCTGACCAAGGCCGCATTCGCCTACATGGTGTTGCAACTGGTCGACGAAGGCGTGATCGATCTGGATCGCCCGATTGCGGCGTATCTCGATCGCCCGCTACCGGAGTATCCGGATGAAAAGAAGTACGCGCCGTGGTCCACCTTGAAGGACGACCCACGCTGGCAGCGGCTCACTGCGCGCATGCTGCTGAGTCACCGCAGCGGCTTTTCCAACTTCGCGTTCCTGGAGCCGGAGGGAAAGCTGCGTCTGCACTTCGATCCCGGAACGCGATACGCATACTCAGGAGAAGGCCTGATTCTGCTGCAGTTCGTACTGGAGCGGGGGTTGGGCCTGGACGTGGGCGCGGAGATGCAGCGACGCGTCTTCGACCGCTTGGGTATGACCCGTACCAGCATGATCTGGCGCGAGGATTTTGCCGGCAATCTGGCCGATGGCTGGACGGTAGACGGCAGCACTGAGCCACATGACGAGCGCAGCCGCGTGCGTGCGGCCGGGTCGATGGATACCACCCCGAACGACATCGCGAAGCTGGCGGCGGGGCTGGTGCGTGGCGAGGGGCTATCGGCGGCGTCGCGAAAGCAGATGGTGCGTGCGCAGTGGCCGATCACTACCGCGTCGCAGTTCCCGACCGTGCAGGACGAACTGCCCCCGGGGCAGCGCCGCAGGGACCTGGCAGCTGGCATAGGTGTGGTGGTGTTTGATGGGCCGCAGGGGCATGGGTTCTACAAAGGTGGCCACGATGATGCGGTGGGCAACACCATGGTATGCATCGAACGCGGCCGGCGCTGCGTGGTGATTCTGGGCAACGACGTGCGTGCGGAAGCCGCGTTTCCCGCGCTGGTGGGGTTTGTATTGGGGGAAACCGGGGTGCCGTGGAACTGGGAGTACGGCAAGAAGGAATTCGCCCGGTAGTGCCGGCCGCTGGCCGGCAACCACGAACACCCATCCCAACAAAGAAAAACCCCGCCATTGGCGGGGTTTTCAATGCATCACGACAGGTGCCGTGGGTGCCTGGACCTTAGAAGTCCATGCCGCCCATGCCACCCATGCCGCCCATGCCGCCGCCGCCCAGGGCGGGTTCGTCCTTCTTCGGGGACTCGGCCACCATGGCTTCGGTGGTGATCATCAGGCCCGCGATCGAGGCGGCGTTCTGCAGCGCCGAACGGGTCACCTTGGTCGGGTCCAGAATGCCGAACTGCAGCATGTCGCCGAACTCGCCGGTGGCGGCGTTGTAGCCGAAGCTGCCCTTGCCTTCCTTGACCTTGTTGACGATCACGGAGGGCTCTTCGCCGGCATTGGCGACGATTTCGCGCAGCGGGGCTTCCATCGCGCGCAGGGCGATCTGGATGCCGTGGTTCTGGTCTTCGTTGTTGCCCTTCAGGCCGGCCAGGGCGCTGACGGCACGCACCAGGGCCACACCGCCGCCCGGCACCACGCCTTCTTCAACGGCTGCACGGGTAGCGTGCAGGGCGTCGTCGACGCGGTCCTTCTTTTCCTTCATTTCGATTTCGGTCGACGCACCAACCTTGATCACGGCCACGCCGCCGGCCAGCTTGGCCACGCGTTCCTGCAGCTTCTCGCGGTCGTAGTCCGAGGAGGTGTCTTCGATCTGGGTCTTGATGCGGGCCACGCGTGCTTCCACGGCAGCCTTGTCGCCCAGACCATCGACGATGGTGGTGTTTTCCTTGGAAACCTGCACCTTCTTGGCGCGGCCCAGGTCGTTGATGGTGGCCTTTTCCAGCGACAGGCCCACTTCTTCGGAGATCACCACGCCGCCGGTCAGCACGGCCATGTCTTCCAGCATCGCCTTGCGACGGTCGCCGAAGCCCGGAGCCTTGACGGCCACGACCTTGACGATGCCACGGATGGTGTTGACCACCAGGGTGGCCAGCGCTTCGCCTTCGACCTCTTCAGCGACGATCAGCAGCGGCTTGCCGGCCTTGGCGACGCCTTCCAGCACCGGCAGCAGGTCGCGCACGCTGGAGATCTTCTTGTCGTACAGCAGGATGAACGGGTCATCCAGGTCGGCAGTCTGCGACTGCTGGTTGTTGATGAAGTACGGCGACAGGTAGCCGCGGTCGAACTGCATGCCCTTGACCACGTCCAGCTCGTTTTCCAGACCCGAGCCTTCTTCAACGGTGATCACGCCTTCCTTGCCGACTTCCTTCATGGCTTCGGCAATGATGTTGCCGATCGACTCGTCGGAGTTGGCCGAGATGGTGCCGACCTGGGCAATCGCCTTGTCGTCAGCGGTCGGCTGGGAAATGCTCTTCAGCTCGGCAACGGCGGCCACCACGGCCTTGTCGATACCGCGCTTGAGGTCCATCGGGTTCATGCCGGCGGCCACAGCCTTGGCACCTTCGCGGATCAGGGCCTGGGCCAGCACGGTGGCGGTGGTGGTGCCGTCGCCGGCGTCGTCGTTGGTGCGCGACGCGACTTCCTTCACCATCTGCGCGCCCATGTTCTCGAACTTGTCAGCCAGTTCGATTTCCTTGGCGACAGAGACGCCGTCCTTGGTGATGGTCGGGGCACCGAAGCTCTTTTCCAGTACGACATTGCGGCCCTTCGGGCCGAGGGTGGCCTTGACGGCATTGGCGAGCACGTTGACGCCGCGCACCATGCGCGAACGGGCGTCTTCACCGAAACGAATATCTTTGGCAGCCATTGCGATTACCTTCTATGTGTATTTGGAAACGGGATCAGCCGATGACGGCCAGCACGTCGTCTTCGCGCAGCACCTTGTATTCGATGCCGTCGGACTTGTAGCTGCTGCCGGCGTACTGGCCGTAAATCACCTTGTCGCCCACCTTCAGGGCCGGCGCGCGCACGCTGCCGTTGTCCAGCGGCTTGCCCGGGCCCACGGCCACGACTTCACCCTTGGTGGACTTTTCCTTGGCCGAATCCGGGATCACGATGCCACCGGCCGAAACTTCGTCGGCTTCGATCGGCTTGACCACGACGCGGTCGTGAAGCGGCTTGATGCTCATGAGTGACCTCTTAAGTTATTGATTGGTCTGAAAAAGTCTGGCGATATTAGCACTCGCCCCAGGCGACTGCCAGCACCGCTCGCAAAAAAGCCCGGCGTTCCGGGGCACGGGAGAGATGGTGATGCGCCCCTGCCTTTCAAGGGTCGATTGCGAACTTTTTTTGCAGTAGCCAGCCGATCGGGCACATCCGGGGCGCTCGGATCAAATAAACCGCCAATTTCTTGACGCAGGTCGCACTGTGTAGTGCCGATTGCGACATTCCGTCATCTGGATTGGCTAGATTCGCCCGGCACAACCCAATCACAAGGAGTAGTAGATGAGGTTACCGAGCCCGCTTTCCCTGGCCTGTGTCATTGCGCTGGCCGCCATCAGTCCCGCCCGCGCCGACGTATTCATCAACGAACTGCACTACGACGACAGCACCCCGGCCGGGGACGTCGGCGAGGCCATCGAGGTGGTCGCCACTGGCGGCGAGGACCTCAGCACCTACCGGCTGTACCTGTACAACGGCAGCACCCCCTCGGCCGCCACGGTCTACGCCAACAATCCTGTCCCGGCCGGCACCGCTGCCAGTTGCGGCAGCGCCCGCATCGCCACGGTGACCTACCCCACCAACGGCATCCAGAACGGTCCCAACGACGGCATCGCCCTGGTCGACGCCAGCGGTGCCGTGGTCCAGTTCATCAGCTATGAAGGCACCATCACCGCCTCCGGCGGACCGGCGGCGGGCCTGACCAGCCAGAACATCCCGGTCAGCGAAAGCAACAACACCGCCCCGGGCACGTCCCTGCAACTCACCGGCAGCGGCAGCCAGTACAGCCACTTCACCTGGGCCCCGTCGGCCGCACAGACCTTCGGGGCCTGCAACAACGGCCAGACGCTCAGCGGCAGCGGCGGCACCACCGGCCCGAACAGCCCGCCGTCGGTGAAGACGACAACGCCGGAACAGGGTTCGACCACGTTCCCGGCCGCCGCCGACCTGGTAGTGACCTTCAGCGAACAGGTCACCGTGAGCAGCGGTGCGTTCTCGCTCAGCTGCGGCACGTCCGGCACCGTTCCCCTCAGCCACGCCACCAGCGGCACCACCTTCACCCTGTCCACCAACACCGCACTGGTCGCCGGCGAGGCCTGCCGCTTTGACATCCGTGCAGCCCGCATCAAGGACGCGCAGGGCGCACGCCCGGCCGCCGACACCCGGATCGCCTTCAACGTCGCCAGCGGCGGCGGCGGCGACCCGGGCCCCGATCCGGATCCGGGCAGCTACTACTCGAAGGTGAACACCTCCAGCCCAAGCCAGCTGCGCTGCTCGCTGCACGAAACCATCAAGGGCCACACCGCCTACCCATACAGCGGCTCGGGTACCAGCACCTGGACGATTCTGGAAATTGCCGACGAAGATCCCAACAACAGCGGCAAGATCCTCGATGCGTACCGCAACCGCAGCTACACCAAGGTCAGTGACCGCGCGGGCACCGGCAGCGGGCTCACCTACAACCGTGAGCACACCTGGCCGAACTCGCTGGGCTTTGCCAGCACGACGGGTGACAAGGGCCTGCCGTACGCACCCTATACCGACACCCACATGCTGTACCTGACCGATGCGCAGTGGAACGCCGACCGCGGCAACAAGCCGTTTGCCAAATGCGACGCCAACTGCGGCGAACGCGCCACTGAGAACAACAACGGCCAGGGTGGCGGCAGCGGCGGGTACCCGGGCAACTCCAACTGGGTGCGCACCCCCGATGGCAACACCGGCACGTTCGAGGTGTGGGGCCAGCGCAAGGGCGACATGGCACGTGCTGTTATGTACATGGCCATTCGCTATGAGGGTGGCAAGGATGCAGCCACCGGGCAGAGCGAGCCGGACCTGGAGCTGACTGACGACCGCAGCAAGATCGTCAGAACCTCGTCCTCGCCGGCCTACATGGGCCTGCTGTCGACGCTGATCGACTGGCACCTGGCAGACCCGCCGAGTGCCGCCGAGAAGGCACGAAATGAAGTGATTTTCAGCTTCCAGGGCAACCGCAACCCGTTCATCGATCATCCTGAATGGGGGACGCCGGCGTTGTTCACCTCGGCCAAGCCGGCGACCTGCCAGCTGGCTGAGTGAGGTGTGACGTGGTGCCGGGCTGAGGCCCGGTGCCATGGGGTTTCCGGAGCAGCCGGGCGAGCCTGGCTCTACGGGTCGAGCGATACCGACCGGTATCGGCATTACAATCGGCGGTCATGTCGACCGCCGATTCCGTATTCATCCTGTTGACCACCTGCCCTGACGCGGAAACTGCCGCGCGGCTGGCGACGGTGTTGGTCGAGGAACGGCTGGCGGCCTGCGTCACCCGATTGGACGGGGCGCAGTCGACGTACCGCTGGCAGGGCGCGGTCACCCAGGATCGCGAGATCCAGCTGCTGATCAAGACCACCGGCGGCCGCCTGGACGCGGCCATCGCGCGCGTGTGTGCGCTGCATCCGTATGAACTCCCCGAGTGCATCGCGGTCGAAAGCCACGCCGGCCTGCCGGCGTACCTGGATTGGATTCGGGCACAGACCCGAGAGGACACTGATTGATGACGCTGTTGGGTCGTGTTGCCGCGCTGTGTGCGTTGGCCGTGATGTCGCTGCCTGCCTGGGCAGTGAGCGAGAAGGATCTGCTGCCGGTGGACCAGGCCTTTGCGCTGACCGCGCAGGCGCGCGACCGCGACCGCATTGAGTTGCGTTTCGATATCGCCCCGGGCTACTACCTGTACCGGCATCGCACCTCGGTGAAGGCCGATGCGGCATTCAGCGCAGAGGCGCTGCAGATGCCGGCCGGCAAGAAGCACCACGACGACTTCTTCGGCGAAGTGGAAACCTACCGCGATCGGCTGACGGCGGTATTGCCGGGCCAGGCCGCCGATGGTGCCGATAGCGTGACCCTGGAAGTGCGCTTCCAGGGCTGCGCCGACGCCGGGGTGTGCTACCCGCCGCAGAAGCGCAGTGTGCAGGTGCGTCTGCCGGGCGGTTCCGGCAAGACCTCCGACGAGGGGACGTCTCCGTCTAACAGCGCCGGCAATGGACTGCCGGTGGGCAACCTGCTGTCGGGCAACAGTGGCGGCGGTCTGCGCCTGCCCGGCACTGGCACCACCCAGGCGCTGCCGCTGCCGTCCGAACGTGCATTCGGCTTTGAAGCCATTGTTGGCGACGGCAACACCCTGCTGCTGCGCTTCAGCCCGGCGGCGGGCTACTACCTGTACCGCGACCGCACCTCGCTGAAGCTGGAAGGCACCACCGGCGTCGTCGCCGACAAGCTGCAGTGGCCGCCGGCCAAGGCACACCGCGATGAGCACTTCGGCGACGTGGCGGTGTATTTCGACCAGGTCGACGTAAAGCTGCCACTGCGGCGCAGCCGCGCCGAAGCCACGCCGGCCACCCTGGTGGTCACCTTCCAGGGCTGCCAGACCGACGGCATCTGCTACCCGCCGATGACCCGGCGGGTGAAGCTGGCGCTGCCTGCCGGCAAGGTCAACGCCCGCGGCGACGAAGCTGCGCACCGCAACGAGGTGATCACCCCGCTGCCGACCCGCGAGAAACGCGCGCAGGAGCGCGATGGCAACGGCATTGCCACCCAGCCGCTGCTGATCCGCCCGAATGAGCCGGTTACGCCGGATGCGGAAGCGGGCAGCCCCGACGCCAGTTCCGACAACGCACAGCGCACACGTCCGCCGGTCACCGGCGACAGCACCCCGTCCACCTTGATCGCCGCGCTGCTGCTGGCGCTGGTGGGTGGGCTGGTGTTGAACCTGATGCCGTGCGTGCTGCCGATTCTTTCGCTGAAGGTTCTGGGCGTGGCGCAGAGCGGCGAGAGCCGCCAGCGCGCGCGCATCCATGCGCTGTGGTACACCGCCGGCGTGCTGGTGGCGTTCGCCATCATCGGCGCACTGGTACTGGCGCTGCGCGCTGCCGGCCAGGCGGCGGGCTGGGGCTTCCAATTGCAGCACCCGTGGTTCATTGCGGCGCTGGTGTACCTGATGTTCGCGGTGGGGCTGAGCCTGTCGGGGGTGTTCACCCTCGGCGGCGGGCTGGGCGGCGTAGGCCAGTCACTGGCCTCGCGCACCGGACCGATGGGTGACTTCTTTACCGGCGTGCTGGCGTGCGTGGTCGCCAGTCCCTGCGTCGCCCCCTTCATGGGCGCACCGCTGGCCTATGCCTTCACCGCGCCGGCGGCGTCGGCGATGCTGGTGTTCGTCGTGCTCGGCCTGGGCCTTGCACTGCCGTTCCTGCTGATCGGCTTCATCCCCTCGCTGGCCCGGCGTCTGCCGCGCCCCGGCGCGTGGATGGAAACGCTGAAGCAGGTGCTGGCATTCCCTATGTATGCCACCGCACTGTGGCTGCTGTGGGTGCTGGGCAAGCAGCGCGGGGTGGATGCGATGGCGCTGGTGCTGGGCGGATTGATCGTGGCCGGGTTGGCGCTGTGGTGGTTCGAACGCAGCCGCTGGCGCAGCCAGCGGGTGGGCAGCGTGCTGGCAGCAGTGCTGCTGCTGGCTGCGCTGGTGCCGGTTTGGGCGGTCAACCGCATCGAAGCGCCCGGCAAACAGACCGCCGCCGCCGACAACGTCGTGGACTACTCGCCCCAGATGCTCGACCGTCTGCGCCAGGACAACCGCGTGGTGTTCGTCAACATGACCGCCGACTGGTGTGTCACCTGCAAGGCCAACGAACGCGCGGTGCTGGGCACGCATGAATTCCAGGACACGCTGCGGCGTACCAATGCCGTCTACATGCGTGGCGATTACACCAACGTTGATCCGGAGATCACCGCCTTCCTGGACGAGCATAAGGCGGTGGGCGTGCCGCTGTACGTGGTGTACGGCCCTGGCGCACCGCCGACGGTTCTTCCAACGGTGCTGACCCAGGCCATCGTTGAAGAAGCGCTGTTGCGCACGGCGCGATGAGCCACGCGCCGCCACGCCGATCGCTGAGGGTGGCGGCCGCGATTGCCGCCATCCTGGGCCTGGTGGTCGGGGTGGGTTACTTCGGTGTGCCTCCCGCCCCGGTGGCTCCGCAACCGGAAGCCGCACGTCCCGCTGCGGTGCCGGCGCGCCCCGGCGACGCCCTGCCGGTAATCATCCTGCCCGATCTGGACGGCCACCCCGTGGACCTGGCCAGCTTCCGCGGCCAGCCGCTGCTGATCAACGTATGGGCCAGCTGGTGCGGGCCCTGTGTGGAAGAAATGCCTGCTCTGCAGGCGTTTGCCGCCGGCCAGCCCGCCGATGGTGTGCAGGTGCTCGGGCTGGCCATCGACACCGCTGAAGGCGTGCGCGATTTTCTGACCCGGGTACCGGTCAGCTACCCGATCGTGCTCGAACAACCTGCGCCTGACGATGCCAGCGTCAAGCTGGGCAACGTACAGGGCCTGCTGCCCTACACCGTGCTGGTGGATGCAAAGGGGCAGATCGTCAAGCAGAAGCTGGGGCCGTTCGCCCATGGTGAAATCGAAACCTGGGCAACGCCCTGAGGCCAGCGAAGCGGTGCCCTGCCCGATCGGGTGTTGACCCAACCGGCATCCGCCTGAACAATGACGATATCCATTCTCATTAGCTTTTGGGCTGGTATCGCCACGTCCAATGCTCCAAGGACGTGCCTGTGCGCTTTTCACCATTGTTCACCGCTCTGACCGCGCTGCTGTCAGCGCCTGCCTTTGCCCAGTCCAACGAGGCCCGCACACTGGACGCGGTGACGGTCACCGTCTCGCGTACCGGCCAGACCGCCGACACCGCGCCGCAGACGGTGGTGGTGATCGAGCGCGAGGCGATCGAGCGGCAGCTGCGCATCAGCGGCAACTCGTCCGACGTACTGGCCAACCTGCTGCCCTCGTACACACCCAGTCGCGGCAAGATGAACGGCAGCGGCGAAACCCTGCGCGGGCGCACGCCGCTGATCCTGGTCGATGGCATTCCGCAGTCGAACCCGCTGCGCCCGACCGGTCGCGAAACCCACACCATCGACTACGCCATGGTGGAGCGGATCGAGGTGATTCAGGGTGCCAACGCGATGAATGGCCTGGGCGCGACCGGCGGCACCATCAATCTGATCACCCGCAAACCGGAGCCGGGCCAGCTCAACCAGCATGTCGGCGTGCAGACCACGGTGCCGACCACCGACGTCAGCGCGGAAACCACCAGCTATCGCGCTGACTACCGCATCAGCGGCAACACCGGTCGCTGGGACTATCTGTTTGGCGCTGGCTATGAGGACCAGGGCTTGTGGCTGGATGGGGACGGGACCGCCATCGGCACCGACACCACCCAGGGCGACCTGATGGCGACGCGGGCCTATGACCTGCATGCCAAGCTGGGCTACTGGATCGACGACAACCAGGAACTGCAGTTCAGCTCCAATCGCTACCGGATCAAGTCGAAGGCCGAGTACCTCACCGTGTCCGGCAACCGCAACACCGGCCTGCCCACCACCTCGGTGCGCGGCACGCCGCCGGGTACGCCGCCGTGGAATGACGTGTGGACCAGCGGCCTGTCGTACACGCACCACGACCTCGCCGGCATGGAACTGCGTGCGATGGTGTTCAACCAGGAGTTCGAAGGTTTGTTCGGCGGCGATCGTTCGTCCACCTTCCAGGACCCGCTGATCGCCCCGGTCGGCACCTTGTACGACCAGTCGCGTTCGGTCGCCTCCAAGTGGGGAGCCAAGACCAGCCTGGGTCGTGACGACCTGCTGGACGGTGCGCTCAAGCTCACTGGCGGTATCGACCTGCTACAGGACAGTGGCAAGCAGGACCTGTACGGCACCGGACGCACCTATGTGCCGAACTCCGAATTCCGCAACGTCGCCGGCTTCCTGCAGGCCGAGTACAAGCTGCTGCCGACGCTGACCGCGCAGGGCGGCGTGCGCCGCGAACAAGCCGATCTTCGCATCGACAGTTACCAGACGCTGTACCGCTACAACCGCGTCAATGTGCAGGGCGGCAAGCTGCGCTTCGGCGAAACCCTGTACAACGCCGGGCTGGTGTTCGCGCCGACGGAGACCTTCAACGTTTTCGGCAGCTACTCTGAAGGCTTCGGCATGCCGGACGTGGGCCGCGTACTGCGCTCGATCAACACGCCCGGCACGTCAGTGGCCGACCTCAATGCACTGGAGCCGGTGCTGACCCGCAACACCGAACTGGGCGCGCGCGTGCGAACCGGGGCGTGGCAGGCGGACGTGGCAGTATTCCAGTCACGTTCGGACCTGGGCACCCGCATCATCTCGGTCGATGGCGCATTCCAGATGGCACGTGAAAAGACCCGCATCGAAGGTCTGGACGCCAGCGTGCGCTACCAGCTCAATGACGTCCATGCACTGGGCCTGTCCTATGCGTGGACGCGCGGCCGCTACGACAGCGATGCCGACGGCCGGCTGGATGCCCGGCTGGATGGCCTGAACATCGCTCCCAACCGCGCTATCGCCACGTGGTCGGCACAGTGGACGCCGAAGCTGTCCACCTTCGTGCAGGGCCAGTACGCATTCAACCGCAACTTCGATGAAGCGGCCAAGCAGTTCCAGGGCTATGCGCTGTTCGACCTCGCCGCCGAGTACAAGCTCAGCAAGGGCAGCGTGCAGCTGGGCGTAGCCAATCTGTTTGATCGCCAGTACATCACCTACTACTCGCAGAGCGCGTTGATTGAACCGGACCGTTACTTCGCCGGGCGCGGCCGCACGGTGACCGTGGACTATCAGCTGGACTTCTGATGCACATGGTCAAGTCCATCCTGTTCCAGCTTCATTGGCTGCTGGGCATCACCGCCGGGATCGTGCTGGCGGTGATGGGCCTGACCGGTGCCACGATGTCGTTCGAGGACGAGATCCTGCGCGCTCTCAACCCCGAGTTCGCACAGGTCGCCCAACGCCATGATGCAGGCGAGCAGCCGCTGCCCTTGAGCACGCTGCTGCCCGCCCTGCAGAAGGACCAGGACCGTTCCCTGCAACGCCTGCAGCTCGACGCCACTGGCCAGCGACTCTCCGTGGCGCGATTCGAGGGCGGACAGCAGCACTGGCGCTACTTCGATCCATACACCGGGCAGCAGTTCGCCGAATTGCGCGGCACCGGATTCTTCGCCTTCGTGGAAGATCTGCACCGCCGTCTGCTCAGCGGCGACCGTGGCCGGTTGGTTACCGGCAGCTGCGCGATCATCCTGGTGTTCTTCTGCCTGTCCGGCCTTTATCTGCGCTGGCCCCGCCGCTGGTGGCACTGGCGCACCTGGCTGGCAGTGGAATGGACCCGCAGCGGGCGTAGCTTTCTGTGGAGCCTGCACTCGGTGGTCGGCACCTGGGTGCTGCTGGTCTATCTGCTGATCGCGTTGACCGGACTGTGGTGGTCGTTTGGCTGGTACCGCACGGCCGTGACCCAGCTGCTGGTGGATGCCGACACCACCGAGCAGGATGTCCGATCGAGCGCCGGCGCACCCGATCTGGAAAAGGTGCAGGCCACCCTGTACGCACTTGAAGGGGTGAAGCGCGGCTCCATCGACCTGCGCTTTGCCAACAAGGACGGCAAGCCCCTCACCGCCCGCGTACGTGGCGGCGTGGCGGCACATGACCGCGCCACCGACCTGGTGCTGATCGATCCAGTCAGCGGTGCGCAACTGCACTTCGAGCCGTATGCGGCGAGGAATGCCGGAGGAAAAATAGCCGCCAGCATGTTCGCGCTGCATTCCGGCAGTTTCTTTGGGCTGCCTGGGCGCGTGATCGTCATGCTTTCCAGCCTGGCGATGCTGCTGTTCTTCATCACCGGCTGGATGCTGTATCTGGATCGCCGCCGTCGCAAGCGCGAAGTACGCGCCGCGCGGCATCCAATGACCGCCACTCACGACAAGGGACAGGCTCCGTGGCTGGTCGCCTTTGCCAGCCAGAGCGGGTTCGCCGAGCAGCTGGCCTGGCGCGCTGCGGCTCAGTTGCAGGGTGCCGGCATGCCGGTGCAGGTGAAGCCATTGGGTCAGCTGGATGCGGTCAGCCTGCAGCAGACACGCAATGCCCTGTTCGTGATCAGTACCTTCGGCGACGGCGAGGCACCCGATGCCGCGCGGTTGTTCGAACGCCGCGTGCTGCCGCAGAACGTGCTGCTGGCAGATCTGCAGTACGCGGTACTGGGGCTGGGCGACCATGAGTACGCACGCTACTGCGGTTTCTCACGTACGGTCGATACGTGGCTGGCCACCCGGGGTGCCCGGCGCTTGTTCCCCACCGTGGAGGTCAACCGCGATGATGACGCTGCGCTGGCGCAGTGGCAGTTCCAGCTGGCCGTGCTCACCGGCATCAGCGACCCGGTTCCACTGCCGGCGGCGGAGCCATTACAGAACTGGATACTGCAAAGCCGCACCCTGCTCAATCCGGGTAGCGCCGCCGGGGCGATCTGGCAGGTGGAACTGACGCCGCCCGAACATGCCAGCTGGCAGGCGGGTGACATTCTGGAGATCGTTCCACATCGCGTGAATGTGCACGCGGGCGCAGCTGATGCCTCGCCTGCCTACCGTGAATACTCGATTGCCTCGATCATGCAGGATGACAGACTGCAACTGGTGGTCCGGCTCACCACACTGCCCGATGGCGGCCATGGACTGGGCTCTGGATGGCTGTGCGTGCATGCCGCCGAAGGCGCACCCGTCCAGGCGCGCGTTCGCCGCAACACCGGCTTCCATCGTTTCCCGGAGCACGCACCTATGCTGCTGATCGGGAACGGCACCGGTATCGCGGGTCTGCGCGGCCTGCTGCGTGAAGCAGCTGCGCATGGCGACGGGGGCCATTGGCTGCTGTTTGGTGAACGCACCGCTGCACACGACAGCCTGTACCGCGACGAGATGGAAACCTGGCTGCAACAGGGTCATCTGCGCCGGGTGGACCGCGTGTTCTCACGGGATCCGGGCGGCGGCGGCTACGTACAGCACAGGCTGCGCGAACATGCACAGGCCGTGCAGGACTGGGTGGCCATGGGCGGCAGCATCTACATCTGCGGTTCACTGCATGGCATGGCCGAAGGCGTGGACCAGGCACTACGTGAAATCCTGGGTGAAGCCAGCCTGGATGCCTTGCTGGCTGAAGGCCGCTACCGACGCGACGTCTACTGACGTCACGCCGGGTCCGCGGTGCGCTCAGGCGTGCGTAGTACGCGCCGTTTGGCGGGACGCTGGCGTGGCGAGCACAAAGGCGGCGACCGCAGCGCCCAGCAGTTCAGCCTGACGCTGCATCGCCTGCGCCGAGGCCGACGCTTCTTCGACCATCGCCGCATTCTGCTGCGTGCTGCCATCCATCTGCAGCAAGGTCTTTCCAACCTGTTCGATTCCCGCGCTCTGCTGCTGCGATGCCGCGGAGATGCCAGCCATGATCGCGGTGACCTGCTCGACACTGCGTACGATGCCATCCATGGTGGCACCGGCCTCATTCACCTGGCGCGAGCCGGCGCTGACCTTGTCCACCGACGTTTCGATCAGGTCCTTGATCTGCCTGGCGGCATCGGCGCTGCGCTGGGCCAGCAGACGGACTTCACTGGCGACGACCGCGAAGCTGCGCCCTTGCTCGCCCGCGCGGGCGGCCTCGACTGCGGCGTTCAGTGCCAGGATGTTGGTCTGGAAGGCGATACCGTCAATCACGCCGATGATGTCGGCGATGCGGCGGGACGAATCGGCAATCCCGGCCATGGTCGCCACCACCTGCGCGACCGACGCTCCGCCTTGCGCCGCAATACGCGCGGCGTCGATGGCGAGGTGATTGGCCTGCTGCGCCGAATCCGCGTTCTGCCGCACGGTCGCGGTCAGCTCTTCCATCGACGCTGCCGTTTCCTCCAGATGAGCCGCCTGGCGCTCGGTACGCTCAGCCAGGTCACGATTGCCGGCGACGATCTCGCCGGCTGCACCGTTGATCGCCTGTGACGCGTACTGAATGCGGGTAACGATGTCGGCAAGCTGTTGCACGCTGGCATTGGCATCATCGCGCATCTGTGCGAACACGCCCTGGAACTCGCCCTGCATGCGCGCGCCCAGATCACCACGTGCCAACGCGGCCAACAGTTCCTGCACGCTGTGCAGATTGCCCTGGAAGGTATCCAGCAACCCATTGATGCTGACCGCCAGGGTCTGCAGGAAGCCCTGCTTGTCATGTACGGCCAGGCGCACATTCAGCTCGCCGTGTGCGGCGGCGTCCACCAATGCAGCAACTTCCGTCTCGACGGTGGTTTCCAGCGCACGGCTGCGCCACTCCACCGCCGCCCCGAGCAGTTGCCCGTCGTGCTGCATGGGGTTGACCACCAGCTGGTAACGCACCTGCTGGCATTCGATCTCATGGGTCCCCGGCTCGGCGCGCTGCAGCTGGGCTACCACGGCCGCCAGCGCAGGATGCAGCGCGAGCGCCGGGCGACCGCGCCACGATCCCGCATCCAGCTTGAGCGCCGCACACAGCGCCTGGTTGAGCAGGGCGATGGAGCCGTCCGCCTCCAGCACCATCATCCCGGTCTGCGCACTGTCCAATGCCTGTCGCGCGCGCGCATTGTCGCGGGCCGCGGCGCGTTCGGACTCGATGCGCGCGCGCAGACGTTGCTGCATGTGGGTGAGGCGTTGCGCGAGCTGGCCGATCTCGTCATGCGGGTTGCGCACCTCCAGCAGCGTGTCCAGCCGGTCTTCAGCGATGTCCTCGGCAAAGCGCAGGGTATCGGCGATGGGCCGGCGTACCGAGCCCAGCACCAGCAGCAGCGTGGCAATCAACATGCCCGCAACCACCAGCAGAGTCAGCGCGAACAGCACGGTCATCGCCCGCGCCTGGTTCTGCAGGCCGGCGCGTGCGGCGGCGAGTGACGCCGTCTGGCTGCTTTCAAGCTGTTGCAGCGCCGGCGGGATCTGCTCGGCGGTATCGGCCAGCGACATCGCCTCCACGTCCAGCCCGACACGGGCGGCGGTGTAGGCCAGCAACGCGCCTTGGTAAGCGTCCATGGCCGTGCGCAGCGCGTCCTGCTCGGCCGGAGCCAGCCGGGATTCACCCAGCGCCAGTTCAAAAGGCAGTTTCGCTTCACTGGCGCGGTCACTGTGTTGGCTGTCGCCACTCAGCAGCAGCAAGGCCTCCTGCCGACGCATGGCCTGTCCCTGCGCGCTCAGCCCCGGGCGCTGCGCGGCGTCGAGCAAGCCATCCAGCGCGGTTCCGGTGCCCTCCAGCCTTGCTCGAAGCCCTTCCTCGCCCCGCCCCATCTCGTCAACGCGCTGGTTCAGTGCACCGATGCCCTCGGCAAATGCGGTGATGCGCTCACCGAGCGTCTTCAGTGCGGTTGCGGTGCCGGCCGTATCCGCTCCCTCGGATGGCAACTGCGCCAGTGTGGCCTGCAGCCGGTCACGTGCAGCCAACAGTGCGGCGCGATCCTGGTCATCGAAGCTGACCGCGTAGCGGGTCTGCAGCCGGCGCGCATCGGCCACCTGCGCATTCAATGCCGCCGCCAGCGCGGTATGCTGCTGATGCCGGGCGAACGTATCGGCCGCCCGCTCGCTGTTGTGCCGGGTCCAGCCATATACGGCGGCCACCACCAGCAGGCCGGAGCCACACACCACCAGGCTCACCTTGAGCTTGTTGGCGATACTCATCCGGCGCAGCGCCATCACCTTGGGTGACAGCGCGCGCCAGAGCGGCAACGCGTCCATGCGTTGGATGTAAGAACGCAGGCGACGGGACACGGCGTGCATCGCGCACTCCAGGCAGAAGGACGCATTGGTATCGGCCGTGCTTCCATCAACTTTAGAGCGAATTGCACGCGCGTCACCGCCCGTCAGCGCACGTTGTAGCGCAGGTAGAAGACCGCACGATGACGCTGCCGCGTCTGATCAGCGCAACGGGTCGGGCTGGTTCACATGCGGCAGCTGGCCGATGGTGTGGCGGCCCAGCCAGTCGGCGAAGCGGGTCGTGCCGACGATCGCCTGGGCTCCTGGCGTCAGCGTCAGCTCTTTGAGTGCTGCGCCGTAGTAGCGGGCATCCCGGTCGCCGACGACCGGGCGGTTGTCCTGATGGAAGTACATCACCCACTCCACCAGCTCGAACAGGCGGTGCCGTTCCGGACCTCCGATCTCCACCACGCCACCCGGCAACGGTGCGGTTGCCAGGCGACTCAGTGCCTCGCCGAGGTCATCGGCCGCCAGCGGCTGTACCAGCGCGACCGGCAAGTGCACCGGCCCAAGCTCTGCACCCGCTGGAATCAACTGCGCCATGAATTCGAAGCACTGGGTCGCCCGCACCAGCGTTGCCGGTAGACGGGCACGCAGGACCAGCTGTTCCTGCACTGCCTTCGCACGGAAGTAATCGCTGCCTTGCAGGTAAGGGGTGCCGACCACCGAAAGCGCAATGAAGTGTCCGACGCGCGCCTGCGCGCACGCGGCCAGCAGGTTCGCGGTGCTGCGCTGGAAGAAGTCACCGACCGCAGGGGCGTCGAAAGAAGGCGCATTGGACGCGTCCACTGCGACCTCGGCCGCCGCCAGTGCTTCCACCAGTCCCTCCCCGGTCAGGATGTCCACACCGGTGCGACGCGACGCGGCCGTTACCTGGTGGCCGGTGTCGCGCAGCCGCTCAACCACCCGGCTTCCTATCAGTCCATGACCGCCAATGACGACGATGTTCATGTGGATGCTCCTGGGTTGCGCTACAGCAGGATGGGACTGACCGGGACCGGTGCTTCCGGCACGTCGCGCTCATCCAGCAGCTGTCGCAGATCCATCTCAAGGGACACGCAGATCTGCGAGATGGGGATGTCGTTGGCACCGCCCTCGAAGGGGTTGGCACTGTTTTCGCCGACCTGGTCCAGCGACGCGTACATCCACGACACCAGCACGCTCAGCGGCACCGCCAGCCACACCATGTGGCCCGCCATGACGCCGCCGACGACATCGTCCAGCGGCGCGAACAGATCGATCATGCCCAACGGCAGCAGCACGCACAGAATGCGCACGAAGATGACATTGATGATCGCGTACTGCCGGGGGTAGGGGTAGTTCTTCAGGCGCTCACTGCGCGCCTGCTGGTCGTGCAGGTCGCGCAGCACACGCTGCAGCTCGGCAAAGGCACTGGCGCTGATCTGCCCGGCGTCCAGCATCTGCTTGAGGTCCGCGCCCTGCAGGTTGAGCGCCTCGGTGGCACGACTGCCCGCACCGAGGATGCGTGCGCGCTCCGGCCCGGCAACGTACTTGTTCAACTCCAAGTCGAGCGCGCGCGCCTTTTCTGGCACTTCATAGTGTTTGCGGTATTCGACGTTGGGCGCAGCCTGGGTGGTCTCCCACGCCTTGCTGTCACGCATCTGGTAGCGCAGCACGGTCAACCAGGCCACGTGCCGGTAGGCGAGTCGCCGGGTGAGCTCGGGTTTGCCGACGAAGTCGCGGGTCATCGCACCCCATACCCGGCTGGCCGCGGTGATCGATGCCCACACCTGTTGCGCTTCCCACAACCGGTTGTAGGTCTGGGTGTTTTTGAAACCCACGATCAACGCCACCGTGGTACCGAGCATGAAGATCACATTCCAAGGCACTGCCAGCCAATGCCACCCGGCCAGCTGATACAACGCGACCAGTGCGACGTCGAGCAGAATCAATGCGTACAACGGGCGGCGGGTCCAGCGCAGGAATTCGAGAAACGTGTATGAGCGTCCGGCGTGCATGGCCAGGGTCTCCATCAAGGGGATGACGGTGCGGTGGTCGGCACCACCGACACCACATGAGTGATGCCGTTGCGGAACATCTTTGCGTAGGGACACACGCGTTCGGTGTTGCGGACCAGCTCGGCCGCCACCGCCGCTTCCATGCCGGGCAGATACGCCACCACTTCCGCTGAAAGCAGGTACAGCCCGTCGATGGGGTCGCGCGAGAAGGTCACGCCGACATCGATGCAGGCATCGACCAGCGTCAAGCCGGCACGCGCGGCCAGCAGCATCATGGCTCCATGGAAGCAGGCGGCATAACCGGCGGCCAACAACTGCTCGGGATTACTGCCCCCACCGGGACCACCCAGTGCCGGCGGCAATCGAAGGTCCAGTGCCAACGCGCCATCGTCGGACACCACGACCCCCGACGCCCGCCCATGACCGGTCACGCCCCCGCTGACCCGCACGCGCCCGGTGTACAGCGGGCGCACCTCATCGCCGTGGTACTTGTCGAGCACCGCTGGCGAAGGAGGATTCAACGAAGGGCCAGCGTCGGCTGGCACCTCAGGCATGGCGAGCGAAATCCGAGCCCTGCAGCCAGCCCTCGAAGTTCTGCGCGCCCAGCCACGCCTCACCCACCGGTACCAGCGTGTCGTCCTGAAGCTGGGCACCAAAGTAAGGCGCTTCGGCGTCGCCTGTCACCCGGCGCGCATCCTGGGTGCGGTCCAGGAACCGCTGCGCAAGCTCAGCCATGGACGCCCGTTCCGGACCGGCGATTTCAACCACGCCATTGATGGCAGGCTGCACGCTGATGCGGGCGACCACATCCGCCACGTCCTCGGCCGCGATCGGTTGCACCAGGGCGGTGGGCAGGTGCAGCGCGTCGCCCGCGGATTGGATGATGCCGGGCAGGAATTCGAAGAACTGGGTCGAGTGGATGATGGTGTAGGCGATGCCGGATTCGCGGACCAGGCGCTCCTGTGCGATCTTGCCGCGGAAGTAGCCACTGGCGGCCAGCCTGTCGGTACCCACCACCGACAGCGCCACGTGGTGGCCGACGCCGGCGCGCGCTTCAGCCGCCAGAATGTTGTGGCCAGCGGTCTGGAAGAACTCCAGCACGGCAGCGTCTTCGAACGATGGGGAATTGGCCAGATCCACCACCACGTCGGTACCTGCCATTGCCGCATCCAGTCCTTCGCCGGTGATGATGTCGATGCCGGTGGACGGTGCCGCGATGATGATCTCGTGTCCGGCCGCACGCAGGCGGTCGACGACCTTGCTGCCGATGCGGCCGGTGCCGCCAATGACCAGAATCTTCATGTTCATGCTCCAGGGCTGGGTAGGGGTACGGCAGCGATGCTAGGCACCGGTGGCGTGTGTCAGTAGATCCCTGGCAGGACGCGCGTTGTTGCCCGCCACGCACCAATGGCCGTCATCGCCAGGCGGCCGGATCCGGCAACGGCGTGGGGACCGGTGTCCGCAGGGTGTTCTCCCAGTGCGTCACCACGTCCAGGTCCAGCGCGCGCACCTCGGCGGTGATGAAATCGATGAATGCGCGGATGCGTTTGGGCAGCTGTCGGCGGCTGAGGTAGCACAGGTAGTGCCCCCGATCATCGGCGGCATAACAGTCCAGGCAGCGCACCAGCTCGCCGGCATCCAGCGCGGCGCGCACCTGGTAGTTGGGCAACTGCGCCAGCCCCTGCCCCTGCATCACCGCCTGCAGCACCAGGTCCGCGTCATTGAATACCAGCTTCGCGTCCGGCTCGACGGCCAGTGCCTGCCCGTCCACGCGGAACTCCCAGGGTTGCAGCCGGCCATTGGCCTGGCGCAGGCTGATGCAGGCGTGGGCGCCCAGCTCCTCCACCCGCCCTGGCAGGCCGTGCGCGGCCACGTAATCCGGGGTGGCGCATACCAGCAACTGCATCGGAATCAGGTGCTTGGCAATCACGTCGCTGTCCTCGAGCACGCCGTCCCGGAATGCCACGTCAATGCGGTCGCCGGCGAGATCCAACGCGCGCTCTTCCAGCAGCAACTCCAGGGTGACGTCGGGAAAGCGGGCGCGGAAGGGGGCCAGCAACGGCGCAATCACCTTGCGTCCGAATCCTCCCGTAGCGCTGATGCGCAGATGACCACGCGGGGGACCATCACGCAGGTCACGCATTTCTTCCAATGCCCGCAGGATGCGATCCACGCCCGGTCGGCAGCCCTCATGGAACAGCTCGCCCTCGCGGGTGAGCGAGGTGGAGCGTGTTGTGCGCAGGAACAGACGCACGCCGAGCTGGCCTTCCAGTTTCTGGACACTGCGGCTTACCGCGGAGCGGCCGACGCCAAGCCGGTCAGCCGCACGCGAGAAGCTGCCTTCGTGCGCGACCGCGATGAATGCCATCACCCCGGCGTAGCTGGCGGAGAACCCGGTAGTGAGCGCATCGCTGCCCTCTTCCGCAGCCAGGGTTTCGGTCAGGGACATGGCGGGGTTGCTCCAAAATGGCGGGCGTGGTCCTGCACACAGGCGTGAGCCGCTTCCAGCTGCTGCCGACAGCGTTCGGCGGGCAGGCCCAACAGCGGAATCAACGATTCGATGGGAACCCCCGCGATGTCATGCAGCAGCAGGGTCAGCCGCACATCGGCAGGCAGGCTGTCCAGCGCCTGTAGAAAGGTCATCCACACCTGCTCGGCGGGACGAGGCGGACCTGCGTGCGGGGTGGTGTTGTCGGGGTGCATGCAAGTCAGACGGGCCAGCACCCGGCCCTGTGACACTCCGGGAGAAAAAGATTGGTGCCTGGTGATCAACACGGTGTGGACGCGCGACGGGCTACTGCGCCGGCCTGTGCCCACCTAGCCTGCAGCCTCGTGCAAAGCCGCGAACCTTCCTCCCCATTTTTGACAGGACCCCGCCATGACCGAACGTCTCGATTACCAGAAACAGGCCCCCGCGCTGTTCAAGAAGCTGCTCGACTACAGCATGGCCGCGCACGCGACCACCGTCGAGGAGAGCATCCAGGACCTGGTGTCCATCCGCGCCTCGCAGATCAACGGCTGCGGCTTCTGCGTGGACATGCATGTGAAGCAGGCTACGATCCACGGCGAACGTCCGCTGCGCCTGCACCACCTGGCGATCTGGCGTGAGTCGACCCTGTTCAGCCCGCGCGAGCGCGCCAGCCTGGCCTGGACCGAAGTGCTGACCCAGCTTCCCCCGCAGGGCGTTCCCGACGATCTGTACGAACGCGTCCGGGGCCAACTGTCAGAGCAGGAAGTGGTTGACCTCACCCACGCGGTGATGGCCATCAATGCGTGGAATCGCATCAATATCGCCTTCCGTAGCGAGCCGGGCTCGCGCGACAAGGCATTCGGCATCGACAAGGCCAATCTGTCCTGAGTTACCGGGTGCCGGCACACGGCACCCCGCCCACTGGAGGAACTGCCATGCGCGTCATGTTGTCATCCCTGATGCTGGTACTTTGCGGAGCAGCGAGCGCCGCCCCTGCCCCGAGCCCGCCGCCTGAACCGGTGGTCACTGCTGTGATGACCCAGCCCCTGCCCGACTACCCCGGCAAGGAAGCGCTGATCCTGACCGTGGCGTACCCACCCGGAGGTGCCGACCCGGTACACCGGCACGACGCGCATGGCTTTGTGTATGTGCTGGAAGGCAAGATCGTAATGGGCGTAGCTGGCGGTCGCGAGGTCACCCTGGGGCCGGGCGAAGCCTTCCACGAAGGGCCTGACGACCTGCACACAGTGGGCCGCAACGCCAGCCAGGCCGAACCGGCGAAGTTCGTCGTGTTCCTGCTCAAGGACGCCGGCAAGCCTGCCGTGCTGCCGCCGCATTGAACGTTCCTGGGGTAATCGCGGCTGGCACTTCCCGTGCCGGCCGCCGTCGTGTTGAATGCCGCGATGGATGACACCACCGCCCGATTCCAGGAGCACCGCCCGCGCGTCATCGGCGTGGCCTACCGCATGCTCGGCTCACTGGCCGAAGCCGAGGATATTGCCCAGGAAACCTGGCTGCGCTGGAACGGCACCGACCGCGAGGTGATAGAGAACGACGAGGCGTGGCTGGTTGCCGCCGCGACCCGCCTGGCCATTGACGAGCTGCGCCTGGCGCGGCGCACGCGCGAACATTATGTCGGCATCTGGTTACCCGAACCGGTGCTCACGGACGAGAAGGCCACCCCGGAACACCTGCACGAAGCGGCCAACGATCTTTCGGTGGCCTTCCTCGCGGTGCTGGAGCGGTTGGCACCAGAAGCGCGGGCGGCGTTCCTGCTGCACGACGTTTTCGATCGCGAGTACCCGGAGATTGCGCGCATCCTTGAGAAGAGCGAGGCCAGCTGCCGGCAGATCGTGCACCGCGCGCGCCAACGCCTGCGCGAGGAACGCCGCCTGCACGAGGTGCCACATGAAACCCACCGCCAACTACTGCAGTCGTTCACCGCCGCATTGGACCGTGGTGACCTGAAGGCGATGATGGCACTGATGGACCGCGATGCGCAGTTGATGGGCGACGGCGGCGGCATTGTCAGCAGCTTCCCCAAGCCGGTGCTGGGCGGCGCGCGTATCGCCCAGCTGTTGTTCGCCCCCACGCTGCGCCGACGCGCCGAACTGCGCATGGTGCCGGCGGTGTTCAACGGCCGCCTGGGCCTGCTGCGCTATTTCGGCAGCGAACTGGAATCAGCTATGGCCTTCGATACCAATGGCGAACACATCGTGCAGATACTGGTGCAGCGCAACCCGTACAAGCTGGCGCAGATCCAGGCGCAACAGACACTAGCGTTGCGCTGACGGTTTCCAGGCTTGAAGCAGCGGTAGCGGGTCGTAAGCCCCCTCAGCACCGTAGATTCCCCAATGCAGGTGCGGCGGGGTACCGGCGGCATTACCGGTGGTACCGACATAGCCCAGCAGGTCGCCTTCGGCCACGACCTCGCCCTCGTGCAGTCCCGCGCGCCAATCCTCCAGGTGAGCGTAGTAATAGCGCTCCCGCGCCGGCCCCACCACCCACACCTGGCGTCCACCGAGGCCGGTGTCACGCACGGCAACCACCACGCCGCGCGTGGCGCTGCGCACCGGCGTGCCGCGCTTGGCGAAGATGTCCACGCCGGCATGGGTACGATCGCGTCCGCGCGGGGCACCGAAGGTGTCGGCGATGCGCCGCGCGGCTACCCCTTCCACAGGGACCGGCAACGCGCGGGGCGGCGGCATGCGCGACAGGTCCCAAAGTGCGCGCGGGGCCTTGAGCCATTGGCTGTTCCACAGGGTCATGGCCGCCAAGGCCAGCATCGCCATCAGCAGCAGCCCCACCAGCCAGCCGCGCAACCTCCAGGCCAGCGAGCGCGTCGATATCGTGGCAGGGGTAACGGTGGCACGCGGTTCACTCATCTGTGCAGCCTCGCAGATGACGTGTAGATGACGTGTAGATGACGCGTGTCCATTCCAGCATCAGTGCGTGGACGCTGCACGCAATGGAATGCGCAGCACGCTTTCGTCGCTCCACTCAATGCGCAGCGGCACTCCCGCGTCGGCGACCGACTCGTCACTGACATCCTTGCCGGTGCCGTGGTTGACCTGGTGTTCGGCGTCCTTGAGCACATCCACCACCACCAGCAGGCGGCTGCCTTCGGCCAGGCGACGGCCGGTCATGCGCGTTCGCTGCAGCGGAATGTGCGTCCACTGCCCCGGAATGAGCAGATGACGGGTCGTCATGTCCGCAGCATAACTGGCGCGCCCGACGTAGTAGGAGAGCTGCATCACCTTCCCGTCTCTCTGCACTTCATACAGCGTCACGCTCAGATCCACGTCGCGCTTGTTGATGCGGATCTTCAGGTCGCCGCTGAACGGGCCGACCATGTCCATGGGCTGATCAAACGGTTCGCTGACAAAGGAAAGCCCGCCGTCGTCCGGTGAGCCCGCGCGCAGGATCGGCCAGGGGTAGTAGCTGTGGCGATTGCCGCTGCGGTCGGCGAAGTCCACGGTCTGGCTCAGTACGCCGCCTCGCCTACTGGAGCTACCGGTCAACCGGTATCCGGTTTCTGCGCGCGCGTTGGAAAGATGGAAGGTGCGCAGCCCACCACCCGCCGCCTCCAGCGATGGCGCATGCTCCCAACGGTCGGCCCCCATCAGCTGGTAGTTGACCCGATCGGCCAGCAACGACGGCAGCCGCCCACCCCGCAGTACGTGGTCGAACCACTGGAAGGTGATGGCGTCGGTGTCGAACTGGGCCACCGGGTCCACCCTGTAACCGCGCAGCTCCATCGCCTTCACGTTGGCCTGCGTGCCGAAGTGGTCGTACGGCCCGATCAAGAGCCGGTGGTCGGCAGCTGGCAGATATCGGTAGTGCTCGCGGAAGTACTGCAGCGCCGAGATCTGGCCATCATCGTAGTAGCCGGTAATTGACAGCACCGGAATGCGGATGCGGGTGAAGTCATCGCCATAGGGGACCATCGCCTGCCAATAGCCATCGTAGTCCGGGTGCGCCAGCCAACGCTGCAGCCAGGGGTTCGGCGTGCCATCGACCTGGTCGATCTGCCGGTAGGGACGACCGGAGGCGTACCAGCGCTCCGTCAGCTCATTCCAGCGCTCGCGCTGGTTGTAGGTATCGTTGTCGAGCATGCGGTTGTTGGCCACGTAGAATGGCCAGGCGTAGTTGGCCGACAGGAACACGTTGTTCTCCATCGGCAGTCCCAGCCCCGGAATGGCGGCAACGTAAGGCGCAATCGCCTTCAATGCCGGCGGTGCATGTTTGGCGGCCGCCCATGCGGCAAAACCGGAGTAGCTGCCCCCGTACATCACCACGCGGCCGTCGGTCCACGGCTGCCGACTGATCCAGTCGATGGCGGCGGCAGCATCAACGCCCTCGGTTTCATAAGGCGCAGCTGTGCCCATACCCAACCGCTTGCCGCGTGCATCGACGACGACGCCGACATAGCCGTGCGCCGCCGCCAGCGCGGCCTGAGTGCGGTTGCGGGCCGGGTCGGTATAGATGGTGAACAGCATGGCCGCGGGTGGCGGCGAAGCCGCTATGCGCGGGCGTGCGACGTGCGCGGAAAGCACAACGCCGTCCATGGCGGGAATGTGGACCGCATCGTCGATCTCGAAGCGGCGGTCCTCATCGGCCCGGATCAGATCGGGCGCAAGTCGGCCGGCCACGCGGAAGGTCTCAACGAAGGCGGCCTGCCGGATCACGTCCAGCGCCTGCTCACGGGTCAGACGGGCGCTGTTGGCGTGCCCGGCCAGAGTGGCGTCCAGTTTCGCCTGTGCAGCCGGCAGGTTGGTCGGGAACCAGTAGTGTGTCTTCAGCGCGGACACATCGTCGAGTACGGCGAACCGGGCAGCGAATGCCGCGGCATAGGTGCGGTCGAATCCGGGCTGGGCCGGGCTACCGGCCTGCGCCATCAGGAGATACGGCGTCCAACGCTGCGCCTGGCTTTCATTGCCCTGCTCGCGTAGTGACTGCATCACGGTGGCAATGGCCGTGGACGCCTGCGCCTGTCGGCCCGCCACCAGCAGCAGGTGGCTGCGCTGCACGGGTGTGAGGGCGTGAGCTTCACTACCCTCCAGCAGCTGTCGTGCCAGCGCCACGATGGCCCCGTCCAACTGTCTGGCGTCTGCACCTGCGGGCGCTGGCCAATGCAGGGATTGCTGCGCACCCGCCGCAGGTGCGAGCGACAGGAGCAAGGACAACAGGCCAGCGCGGAGCGGGCGCTGCCAGCTCAGGCGAATGCGCCCAGATACATTGCCATGCGTCATTGGACTGCCTTGTCATCAGGGGCTGCGGGCACACTACGGCAGCGCCGTCCAGGCCGCCAGTACCGCATGGCATACTTGAATCCTGCCTGGGGAGGTACGCGATGGCCAAGCTCACTACCTGCAACGGTTGCTCCACCCGCTTCGATGCACGCAAGGCGCTGGTCTCGGCTGGCGGCCTGCGCACGACCAACGCCATGTATCAGCGCGAGGTCGCGTTGCAGGTGCAGTGTCCGAACTGCCGCCGAGAGTTCACCACCACCGACGTTTCCCTGTTCGGGTTTCTGTCGCCCAATGGGTACCGTTGGGTCGTGGTTGCGCTGCTGGTGGTCATCGTTGTGCTGATGTTCTGGCTGCCGCCGCGCTGAGGCCGTGCCCTTGGCTGAATCGATGCCGACGGTCACCGAAGCCGTAAGTCGCGTGTAAGTCCGCCGCTGCAAGACTGGCCCGGTCCTCCCCCGGAAGTCCTGCATGTTCAAGTACCTCGCTTCCCTCTCCTTCCTGCTGCCCGGTCTTGCCTTGGCGCAGACCAGCAGCACCGGTGACCTGCTGGCCAAAGCAGACGACGACCGCTGGTCGGTCGGTGTGGCGGCATCGGCGCGCCAGAGCCCCTATGCCGGCGAAGGCACCCGGATACGCCCGGTGCCGTTGATCACGTACGAAGGCGAGCGCGTGTTCTGGCGCGGACTGGGCGGTGGCGTGCATCTGGTCGACGGCG
Organism: Stenotrophomonas maltophilia; assembly: GCA_050983615.1. GTDB lineage: Bacteria > Pseudomonadota > Gammaproteobacteria > Xanthomonadales > Xanthomonadaceae > Stenotrophomonas > Stenotrophomonas maltophilia_AZ. The sequence continues at coordinate 3,901,942 of CP158958.1, forward strand.
AACACTTCCGGCTCGACGCGGTGTTGTCCGGGCGCTTCGATGGCTTCGACATCAAGGACCTGGGCGGGCGCGAACTGCGCGCCAATGACGTCGATCCGAGCCTGCTGGAGGACCGCGACGATGCGCTGGATGCGGGTCTGACCGCCAGCTGGAGTGGCCGCGTCGGCGAGTTCAAACTGTCCGCGCTGGCCGACGTCACCGACCGTAGTGGCGGTTACGAGATTTCCGCTGACTATGCCTACGCGTTCAAGTCGGGTCGCACCACGCTGATTCCCGGCGTCGGCGTTCGCTGGATGTCCGATGACCTGGTCACCTACTACCATGGCACGCTGGACGAGGAAGTGGCACGCGGCGTCCAGCGCTATCAGCCCGGATCGGCGCTGGTTCCGCAGGTCAGCCTTGCCTTTTCGCGACCGCTGGGCGACAAGTGGCGGCTGCTGGGCGGGGTGGATTACCGGTTCCTGCCCAGCGAAATCACCGACAGCCCGCTGAGCGAGCCCGACACCGATGGCTCCGTAGGGCTTCGCATCGGCATCACCCGCAGTTTCTGACCCCCCATTGCCCCAGGTTCCGCATGCTTCCGCCACCCTCTCCTCCGCTGAGCAACCGCATCGCCCTGGTCGAGGACCACGCGCGCCTGGCGGGCCTGGTGGAACGCGGTCTGGCCGCCGCCGGCATCGCAGTGGACACGTTCACCAGTCTGGAGGCCGCGTGGCACGGCATCGTCCGCCAGGGATATGCACTGGCGGTGATTGACCGGGGCCTGCCGGATGGCGACGGGCTGGAGCTGGTGCGGCGCATGCGCGCGGCGGGCAACCAGATGCCGTGCCTCATGCTCACCGCGCGCGACGCGCTGCATGATCGTGTGGATGGGCTGGACGCCGGCGCGGACGACTACCTGCCCAAACCCTTCGCGATGGAAGAACTGGGTGCACGGGTCCGGGCGCTGATGCGTCGCCCCGCCGAACTGCGGGAACTGCTGCTGGTGCACCACGACCTGCAGGTTTTGGCGGAGACCAGCAGCCTGCGCTGCGGCGAGGAACAGGTCAGCCTGGCACCGGCCGAACTGCAGATCATCATCGCGCTGGTCCGCGCCGCCGGGCAGGTGGTCCGTCGCGGCGCACTGGAATCGGCGGCCTGGGGCATCGGGGAGGCGGTGACGCCGAACGCACTCGACGTCGCCCTGCATCGGCTGCGGCGCAAGCTGGCGGCCATCGATTCCGAACTGGCGGTGATCAACGTCCGTAATCTGGGCTTTGCCCTGCGCCCCGCCGATGCTGCCGCGTAGTCTCAGCGCCCGTTTGCTTCTGGCCGCCGTGCTGGCATTGCTGTCCGCCGCTGCCGTAGCGGCAGCCGTGTTGCTGCTGAGCAGGCAGGCCACGCCGCAATCCCGAACCCGCGAAGAACTGGCGGAGGAAGTGATCGAACTGCAGGCAGGCCTGCGTGCGGGAGCAGCCGGCACGCTGCAGCTGGTGCTGCCCGACTACGTGGGCAACGTATACGACGCGATGCCACGTGACGCCGCCTTCTGGATCACCGACGCCAGCGGCCGTACCGTGGCCAGCAGCCGTCCCGGTCCGGCACTGCAGGCGCTGATGGCCCTGCCTGCCGGGGCCACCGAGATGACCGTCGCCAACCCATCCGGTGCGATCAGCCTGCAGGTGATCGAGGCCCCGATGACGCAGGGCGGTCGCCCGTATTCCAGCCGCATCGCCCGCAGCGACCGGCTGGTCGGCACGCTCAAGAATCACGCGACCAAGCTTTACCTGCGCGCAGGCGTGGCGGTCGGCCTGCTGGCGCTGCTGACGTTCGCGGTGGTCATCTATTTGACGGTACGGCGTACGGTCCGCCCCCTGCGTCAGGCCTCCAGGGCGGCGGCGCAGGTTGGACCGCGCCGTCCAGGCATCCGTCTGCGCAGCGAACACCTGCCGTCGGAAGTGGCGCCCCTGATCGAGGCTTTCAATGCCGCACTGGAGCGGCTGGAGCAGGGCTACCGGGTGCAGCAGGAGTTCCTGGCCGCCGCCGCACATGAACTGAAGACACCGCTTGCGCTGCTGCAAGCGGAGATCGAACTCAGCGGCGCTCCAAACACCGCACTGCTACTGCGAGACACCGCGCAGATGGCGCGCCAGGTACATCAGCTGCTGCATCTGGCCGAGGTCAGTGAAGGCCATAACTACACGTTTGCGCCGGTCGATCTGCTGACCGTGATTGATGACGCGACGGACTACCTTTCGCGGCTGGCCGAGCAGCACAATGTGCGGCTCATCGTGGACGCCGCCCGCACTGCAGACCAGGGAGTCGACGCGGATGCATCGGCGGTGTTCGTACTGGTGAAGAACCTGCTGGAGAACGCCATCCACCATTCCCCGCCGGGTAGCAGCGTGTGGGTCAAGGTGCGGGGGGACGGTTTCAGCGTTTGCGATGCAGGGCCCGGGGTGGCACCCGCTCACCGTTCGCTGTTGTTCAAACGCTTCTGGCGCGGTGCGCCGAAAGACAGTGAAGGTGCGGGCCTGGGCCTGGCGATCTGCCAGGAAATATGCCACTCGCACGGCTGGACCATCGCGCTGGATTCCCGCGAGATCGATGTGGGTGCCTGCTTCGTGGTGCGCATCACGCCCGCGCTCAGCGTAACCGGTACGTAAACGCTGCGACCACCCATTCCACGAACACCCGCAGCCGGTGGGTCATCTGACGGCTCTGCGGATACACCAGCAGCAGCGGCAGCGCAGCCGGCCGCCACTGCTGCAGCACTTCCACCAGCGTACCGTCCTGCAGGGCAGGACGCGCGGTATGGAGGAAGGTCTGTATCACCCCAAGCCCGGCAACCGCAGCGGCCAGATGCGCGTTGCTTTCGTTGATGCCCAGCTGATTCTCGGCAATGATCTCCTCGCGCTCCTCGCCCAGCTCGAAGCGGAACGGGAACGGTCGTCCGCTCATCGGAGAGAGGAAGTTCAGCAGACGGTGGCCCTGGCGCAACGCATCCGGATGTTCCGGCGTGCCGTGCCATTGCAGGTAGGCCGGGCTTGCGCAGGTGACTGCGCTTGCATATCCCAGCAGGTGGGTCACCATTGAGGCATCGGCCAGCGCGCCGATGCGGATCACGCAGTCCACGTGCTCGCTGATCTGGCTGAGCGGTCGCTCGGAGACTCCCAGCTCCAGGCGGATGTCGGGGAAGCGTTCGAGAAACTCAGGCAGCGCCGGCACCAGCACGTCGCGTGCCGTGGCTCCCCCGACATCCACGCGCAACACGCCACGCGGTGCGTCACTGACAGCACCAAACGAGGCATCGATATCTTCCAGATCGTTCAGAATTCGCCCGGCCTTCTCGTAGTACAGCACGCCTTCGGCAGTGACCGACACGCGACGCGTAGTGCGTTCCAGCAGACGCACCCCCAGGTGCGCCTCCAACTCGCGCACGGTCTTGCTCAGCGTCGCCGCAGGCATTGCCAGGGCTTCGGCGGCGCGCGTGAAACTGCCTGCCTCGACAACGCGGGCGAACGCGCGGATGGCCATCAATTGGTTCACGTGCGAGATTCCTTGCTGACGAGTCCGCCAGACAGTCGGGGGAGTGGATCTGCGCCCACGGCGTCCTGCACGGTGCCGACGCGCCGCAGCCTAGCAAGCTGACGGGCTTAGCAACACCGTACTTCTACTGGGCAATGCGCCTTACAGTGGGCGTGCCCACAGCTGCGACACCTGCGGCTTTCCAAAGAGTTGTTCGTGCTGTTCGGTCAGCAGCTCGAAACCGGCCTTCTCGTACAGACGACGTGCATCGGTGAGTGCAGCATTGGTCCATAACACCATACGCTTGTAGCCAACGGCCCGTGCGAAGGTCATCGCTTCGTCGACCAACCGCTGGCCAATTCCCAGGCCCCGCGCACTGGCGTCGACATGCAGCAGCCGCAGCTTGGCGTTCTGCGCGTCGTGGCGGACCACGAATACCGACCCCACCGGGGTGCCTTCCAGTTCGGCGATCCAGCAGCGTTCGGTCTGCGGATCGTGTTCGCGCAGGTAGCGGGTGACGATATCGGCCACGAGTGCCTCGAACTCGGCGTTCCAGCCGAACTCACGCGCATACAGGGTGCCGTGCTTGTGGATCACCCAGCCCATGTCGCCGGGGCGGGGATCGCGCAGCACGTAGCGGCCCGGCGCGCCACCCAGCAGGGTCTGGATCTGCGTCATTGCCTCGACCAGCCGTTGCTGGCCCGGCTCACCAAGGGTCTGCAGCAGGGTTCCGATGCTGTCATTGGACGCGGCGTCCAGCTGCGCGAAGACCTCGCGACCCGGATCGGTCAACACCAACCGGTTGGCGCGCGCATCCATCGCCGAAGGCTCGCGGCGCAGCAACCCGCGTTCCTGCAGTCCGCTCAGCAGCCGGCTCAGGTAGCCGGCATTGAGGCCCAGGCGTTGGCCCAGCTGCGCGGCACTGATGCCTTGCCCTTCGGCCAGTTCGAACAACACGCGCACTTCCGTCAGGGTGAAGTCGCTGCGCAGCAGGTGCTCGTCGAGCACGCCGATCTGCCGGGTGTAGAAGCGGTTGAACGCGCGGACTTGTGCGACCAACGCGGTGTGAAGCTCAGACATGCCCTGCTCCTTACTTGCATTTGGCAAGTATTGCATGCCTCAGGCACACATATCGCCGGGTTATGTGATCCATTTCCCGCCTTATATGGCCTAAACGAAAGATTCGTTGCAGTACGGTTTACGTTCTGTTAATTCTGCGTGTAGCGACCAGGGCCCTGGCCGCAAGGAGAACCAACTGGATGAAGCACTGACAGAACGACCACCCAAAAAACTGACTGCAAGGTGCATGCATGAACTACCGTATTGGCAGTAGTGTTCAGGCCCCAAAAGCGATAACGCCATTGGCATCTGCAGTGATGGTGGCCCTGGCCACCGCGCTGCTGGCCGCCAGCCCCGGCGCGGCGGCACAGGACAGCAGCACACAGGGAAGCTCGGCCACCACACTGGACACCGTGTCAGTGCTGGGCAGCCGCACCAAACCCCGTACCGTTTCATCGTCGGCGGTGCCGATCGACATCATCAGCGGAGAGGAATTCCGCAACCAGGGTGCCACCGATGCGCTGGACCAGCTGAAAGTGCTGGTCCCGTCCTTCAACGTCAGCACCATTCCCATCGATGACGCCGCCAGCCTGGTGCGCCCGGCCAACCTGCGTGGCCTGCCGCCGGACAACACCCTGCTGCTGGTCAACGGCAAGCGCTTCCATCGCTCTGCGGTGATCACCTTCCTCGGACATGGCCTGTCCGATGGTGCGCAGGGCCCGGATCTTTCGGTGTTCCCGTCACTGGCACTGGAACAGGTGGACGTGCTGCGTGATGGTGCGGCGGCGCAGTACGGTTCCGATGCCATCGCCGGCGTGCTCAACTTCGGCCTGAAGAAGCTGCGCGAAGGGGGTACCGCCGAAGTCTTCACTGGCAAGTACTACGAAGGCGACGGCCTGACCACCCAGTACTCGGCACAGATTGGCCTGCCGCTGACCGAGCATGGCTTCGCCACCTTCACCGCCGAGTGGCGCAAGGCCGACGACACCTCGCGCAGCGTGCAGCGCGATGATGCCGCCGCGGCTGCCGCGGCCGGCTATCCGGAGGTGCAGGATCCGGCACAGATATGGGGTTCACCCAAGGTCGATGACGACTTCAAGTTCGTGGCCAATCTGGGTCTGACCACCGAGAACGTGGATTTTTATCTGTTCGGCAACTACGCCAAACGCGAAGTCGATGGCGGCTTCTACTACCGTGACCCGACCTCACGCTCGGGCGTGTACTCCAACGACGGCGGCGAGACGCTGCTGGTCGGCAATCTGACCGGTGTGGGTACCTGCCCGACCATCGCCCTGCGCGATCCCTCAGGCAACCTGCTGCCCTATGCGGGCGTGGCGGCTGCGGTGGGCGCACTGCCGGCCGACTGCTTCACCTTCCTGTCCAGTCTGCCGGGCGGTTTCACCCCGCGCTTTGGCGGTGAACTTGAGGACATGTCGGTGGTCGCCGGTGCCAAGGGCACGCTGGGTGAGTGGTACTGGGATGTCAGCGGGTCGTACGGCCGTAACGACATCGACTTCACCATCTACAACACGGTCAACGCCTCACTGGGCCCGGACCAGCCGGCCAATCTGTACTTCAAACCGGGCGGCAACACCCAGACCGAGAAGAACTTCAACGTGGATGTAAGCCGCGACATCCCGGTGACGTTCAGCAGCCAACCGCTGCGCCTGGCCCTGGGTGCCGAATGGCGTGAGGAGAGTTTCAAGATCAGCCAGGGCGACGGTCCGTCCACCGCCATCGGTCCGCTCACCGAACAGGGCTTCGCCCTGGGTTCCAACGGCTTCAATGGCTTCAGCCCACGCACCGCCGGCACCTTCGACCGACGCAACTGGGCCGCGTATGCCGACCTGGAAGCGCAGTTGACCGAGAAGTTCCTGCTGGCCGGCGCACTGCGCTTCGAGGACTACGACTCGTTCGGCAGCACCACCACCGGCAAGCTGACCGGGCGCTTTGATTTCACGCCGAACTTCGCCATCCGCGGTGCCTACAACACCGGTTTCCGCGCGCCGACACCAGGCCAGGCCAACATCAGCCAGATCAGCACCGTGTTCGGTGGCACCGCGCTGGAAGACATCGCCACGCTGCCGCCGACCAACCCGATCGCCCAGATCAAGGGCGCACAGCCGCTGACCCCGGAAGAATCGAAGAACTTCTCCCTGGGTGCGGTATGGACCGAGGGTAACTGGCTGGTGACCCTGGATGGCTATCGCATCGAGGTGGAAGACCGCATCGCGCTCAGCACCAGCTTCACCATCACCGACGCCGAGCGCGCCGCGCTGGTCGCCGGCGGCAACCCGGAAGCAGCATCGATTTCGCAGGTGACCTACTTCGGTAATGCGTTTGACACCACCACCACGGGCGTGGACCTGGTCACCAGCTACAAGAGCGACCACTTTGGCGGCGACACCACCTATTCGCTGGCCGCGAACTGGAACAAGACCAAGGTGGACCGCTTCGATACCGACTTCATCGACGAAGCGCGTGTGTACAAACTCGAGAAGTCGCTGCCCAAGACCAAGGGCTACTTCAGCATTCACCACCAGCGCCAGATCTTCCACGCCAACCTGCGTTTCAACTACTACAGTTCGTGGTATGAGGATCATCTGGACAGCGGCGTGATCTCGGCCGCGGATGGCGGCCTGCCGATCTACGGCGGCAGCGCGCTGATCGTGGACGCCGAGGTGGGTTGGAAGTTCGACTCCGGCCTGTACTTCAGCCTGGGCGCGCAGAACCTGTTCGACCGCACCCCGGCCAAGAACCCGTGGAGTGGCGTTGCGGGTGCGGAGTACCCGGTGCACTCGCCGTATGGCTTCAACGGCGGGTTCTACTACGCGCGGGTGGGTTGGAAGTTCTGATCTCGCCGGTCAAACGAGGGCGGGGCCATCATGGTCCCGCCTTTTCTGTCAGGTACCTTCAGGCATTGATCTCGTATCGGGTGCTCCTGCCACTCCCCGGCAGTCGGCGCAGGCAGCCCTTCGCCAACAGCTCTGCAAGATGCCGCGTCGCCGTAGCCTTGGACACCTTGGCGACCGCTTGGTACTGGCGGGCACTGATGCCCTGTTCAAAGCCTTTATCACCGCCGTCGAGCATACGATTGAGGACTTTGATCTGCTGTGCAGCCAGATCGTCCGATCGGTGTAGTTGCCAGAACCGTGCCTTGGCCAGTACGGTGTCGATCCGCTTGATCGCCTGCAGCAGACTCCTGTGCAAGGTCACCAGGAACCACTGCAGCCACACGGTGATATCCAGATCAGCCTTCTGGCTGCTCTCCAGCACGCGGTAGTAACCCGCCCGATCTTCCAGAATGCTGGCTGACATGGCGTGGAACCGAATTGCCTGTGGCTGCCCTTGCGCCAGCGCGAGGTCGGTGAGCGCACGGGTCAGACGACCATTGCCATCATCAAACGGATGCAGCGTGACGAACCAGAAGTGGGCGACGCCTGCGCGCAGCAGGGGATCCAGCCCGGCGTCCTTGCGGGAGGCTGCAAACCAGTCCAGGAACGTGTCCACCTGTTGCTCAAGTCCCTCGCGTGGGGGAGCTTCGAAGTGCACCGTGGGACGATCTATCCGCCCCGATACCACCTGCATGGGTTCGTCGCCCCGAAACGCGCCCACTCTGATGCGCAGCGGCAGAAGATCATCCTGTGCAGAAAACAGCCATCGGTGCCATTGCATCAGACGGGCGTTGTCCAAGGGCAGCTCGGGGTGTCTGGTCGCATCCAGCATAAGCTCCGCCAGCCCTTCACTGCGCGCACTGGTGCGCCCGGTGGCTTCAGCATCCATGCCCAGGCGGCGCGCCAGTGAGGACCGGACCGAACCCACATCCAACGCCTCGCCTTCAATCGCGGACGAGGTCACGATGTTGGCCAGGAGCGTGTCCAGTGCGTCTTCAGCCTGCCCGGCCGAGTCGGCCGCACCTGCCATCCCCAGCAGTCGTCCTTGTGCTTCCACACATTGGCGAAGGACAGGTGCCAGCGCGTCTGCCTGCCATCGGAAAGCCGGCCAGTCGGGGCGCTCCCAGATCCACAACAGACCAGACATGAATACTCCATTCAGGTTGGTGAGCCGATTAAAATGCCCTAATCGGCTCATTTGGCGAGCCGATTATGCGCCCTAATCGGCTCATCTACCACTGCGCCCGCTCAAGAATGAGCCTACGCGGCCGCTACTCCCTGCCTGATGGTGCATGAGGCGCCTGTACCGACACGGAGATCCGCTGATGAAACGCCCCCTTTCCCTGCTGGGCCTTGCCCTGATCCTCGCACTTCCGGCCCATGCCGATGACGCTGCCAGCGACCCGTCGCCGGACAAGCCCGCCCGCATCCGCCTGTTCGGCAGCAACCAGCACAACCTGTCGCTGTATGCGCGTGCCGAAGACGGGAAGACCGCTACCCGCGTGGCCGTGGAAGGGGCCGGAGCCGGCAGTGTTACTCCGATCGGCGCGCTGTTCTCGATGGCACGCAAGAATGAGAACGTGTCCATCGGCATGCCAGCATCGTTCGCCACCCGCACCTTGAACGAGAACACCCGCTTTGGTGCCAAGCCATTCTTCCATGAGGTGGAGCTGGTGCCTGGCCGGCGCATCACCGTGTACGCCAACTTCGAGGGCTACAACCGACGCTGCGTGCCGCGCGAAGAGATCGGCAAGTCGCGCGACTCGGTGCGCTTCGTGCTGGGCCCGTCGCTATCGATCACACCCGAGCCCGGGGTGGACTACGAAATGTCATTCGGTACCGATGGGCAGAGCTGTGGCATCACCGCGCGCCAACTGCTGCCGAACGGCAGTTCGGTGCCGCTGCGAACCGAGCGGCAACGTCAGCGTTCACCGCAGACCTACAAAGTGGAAGGCGCTCACCTGTACACCTTCCTTTTCCGTCCCGGCAGCGTGTACTACCGCGTGGTGGGCGAGGACGACAATCTGACCCTACTGTCGGACGCCCCCGAGCAGGCCGATGCGTTCGAAGCCGCGGTAAGCGAGATCGCGTCTAAACCCGGCACGCAGATGTGCATCGCACTGCCGGATTACAGCTACGAAAGCCCACTGATGGAACGCCTCAGCCGCGTTCTTAAGGCGCAGGATGACGCGTTCCCGGCGATCTACGAACGCATCGACGACCTGCGTGGCGTGCTGCAGCTGGACGATCATGTGCCCACCACCTTCCTTGCCGCTGCCGAGTACTGTCAGCTGGCCGGCATGGTGGCGTTCGCACGCCAACCGTCTGCGGAAAAAGCGGAGGCCGCGGGTGCTGCCGCTGCCGAAGCGGCGGCCGAGTAGGATCGAAGACGGTTCAGCGCGCCGCCACCCGCAGCAGCTCCCGGGCCGCCTCCTCGGAGCTGGCCGGGTTCTGCCCGGTGACCAGCTTGCCGTCGGTGACCACGTACTGGGCCCAGTCCGCGCCCTTCTCATAACGGCCGCCCAACGCGGCCAGTTCGTTCTCCAGCAGGAACGGCACGATGTCAGTCAGGCCCACGGCATCTTCCTCGCTGTTGCTGAAGCCGGTTACGTGAAGGTCCTTCACCAAAGGTGCGCCGTGTGCACCCTTCACGTGGCGTAGTACCCCCGGGGCGTGGCAGACGAAGCCCATCGGCTTGTGGGCACGTGCGAACGCCTGGATCAGCTCAATCGAATCCTTTGACTCGGCCAGATCCCACAGCGGGCCGTGCCCACCCGGATAGAACACCACGTCGAAGTCGGCCGGGTCGATATGCGAGAGCTGCACCGTGTTCGCCAACGCCTTCTGCGCAGCAGGGTCCTGCTTGAAGCGCCCCGTCAATGCCGTCTGCGAATCGGGCTCGTCGCTCTTGGGGTCCAGCGGCGGCTGTCCACCCGCCGGCGACGCCAGCGTGACCTGCACGCCAGCGTCGGTGAATACGTAATAAGGGGCTGCAAACTCTTCCAGCCAGAAGCCGGTCTTCTTTCCGGTGTTGCCGAGCTGGTCGTGCGAGGTGAGCACCATCAGGACTTTCATGGCGGGCTCCGTTGGTAGGGGGAGCATCAGCATGCAGATGCAAAGGTAAACGCAGTGTTCAATCCTGTGTAATCGGCGTCACCCCTCCCAGTTCAACCCGCGCGGTGCATTGCGGAACCCCGCCCTGCGCAGCGCATCGGTGACAGGTCCTTTCCCTGGCGCATCATCGTCAATTGACGCGAGGGTGAAGCGCAGGCGGGGCGTGCGGCGCAGGGCGTTCACCAACGCGGTCGCCGCCGACGCCAGAACATCAGCAGCATCCGGCGTATCGGCCGGCACGTAGTTGAACAGCGAACGCCCGCCCTGGGTCAGGTAGAACAGCAGTCTTCCGGCCCCGATCACCACGATCCCGCCGGGGCGACGCAGCGGACGCACGCCGGCCGGATGTGCCGGCCAGGGCAGCGTGGTGCCGTACGGATTAGCCGGGTCGACCGCAGACAGCGCCACCGGGGCCACACCGCCCTTGTCTGCCGCCTCGACCAGTTCACGCAGCCGATCCACCTCTGCCCGGTCTGCGAACTGCGCGCCGCCCAGGCCTTCCACGAATCTCCCGCGCAGCACCCGCCCGGCGTCTTCCATGCGCCGGTACACCTGCTGGATCGCCGTAAAGCCGCCAGCGACACCTTCGGCCATCGCTGCGCCGCGGGTGACCACACCTTGTCGATCCAGCAGACCTTCGGCCAACGCCAGCGCGCGCACGGCGTCGGGCGTGTCCTCGCGCTGCAGCAGCGACCAGCGGCCAGCCAGGCTGGGCGCGTCCAGATGCGCAACGCCCAGCGCGGGTCGGGTAGCCGCGCTGCTCGCATCCGCCATCGGCGCGCCCACCATGCCACGACGGCGGCGCGCGGCCGCCAGCACCCGCGCGCGCGGCACGCGAACGCCGGTCAGCGCGCGCAGCGGTGACCACAGGTCGCAGGTCACCCGGCCATTCCAGACCAGCGCCCACAATGCCGCATGCAGATCCTCCACCGGCGGCATGGGTCCGTCAGTCCAGCGCGCCTGTACCTGCTGCGCGAGCTGGCGCACGAACCACGCACCACCCTCGCCCAATACCTCCAGCAGCACTGTCTGCAGCGGCGACAACGGTTCGGTCGACAGCGGCGGCAGCGTCTCTGCAGCGATCTCCTGCAGATGCAGCGATACCAGGCCGTCATCGTCGCCCAGCCGGCCGTGGCCCGCCCACACCACTGTGCCGGTGGCCAGCAGCTCATCCAGCAACGCCGGCACGTAGTCACGCACGCGCACGGGCAGCACCTGCTGCTCCCAGGCCGACACCGGCAGCGGCACGCCCGCCAGCTGCTCGATCACCCGCACCACGCCTTCGATTCCCTCCAGTCCACCAGCCGCCGTGCTGCCCGCCACGCCATGGCGCTCAAGCAGCAGCCGCACATAGGCTTCGGCCGGTACGGGACGGGTCGCTTCACGCGCCGCCTGCAGCGAGCGCAGGCGCAACCGCCTGAACACGTCGTCGGCCACCCAGGTATGGTCGGCCACCTTGAGCACCCTGCCCTGACCTGCCATCTGCTCCAGCGCCGCCTCGACCACGGCGACCCCCAGGCCGAACGGTGCCGCCGCCTCCTGTGTGGTGAACGGGGGACGGGTACGGGCGAAGCGCATCAACAGCTCCCCCAGGGGATCGGCCGTTCGCTTCAGAAACGCAGCCGGAATCCGCGTGGGCAGCGGCACGCCCAGGGCGTCGCGCAGCCGCGCCGCATCTTCGATAGCCGCCCACTGCATTTCGCCCGCCAGCAACACGCGGATCACGCGCTGCTGACGTTTGAGTTCTTTCAGCGCTGCGGCCGCATCCCCCTCGCTTAGACGCGCCGTCACCGCATCCAGCGTCATCGGACCGAGCTCGCGCAGCAGATCGGCCACGCCTTCCTCATGCTTCACCCTGCGCTCGGGGGTAAGCCGCTGCAGCGACGCGCCCACCTCGGCCACCACCTGTGGGTCGAGCAGGTCGCCCAGTGCCACCTCACCCAGCAGATCACCCAGCAGGCCGCTGTCGAGCGACAGGATCGACGCACGGCGCTCGGCCCGCGGCACGTCGCTGGCGTACAGGAACTCCGCCACGTAGCCGAACAGCAGGTCGGCCGCGAAGGGAGATGGCACCTCGGTCTGCACGTCCACCAGCTGCACCGCGTCGCTGCCGATACGCCGCATCAGCTGGTCGAGGGCATCGAGGTCGTATACGTCCTGCAGGCATTCGCGGGCCGCCTCGACCACGATCGGAAAGTCCGGATGCTGCTGCGCCACGGCCAGCAGCTGACCGGCACGCAGCCGCTGCTGCCACAGCGGCGAGCGCTTGCCCGGCTGTCGGCGCGGCAGCAGCAGCGCACGCGAGGCACATTCGCGGAAACGGGCGGCGAACAGCGCCGAACTGTCCACGGCCTGGATCACGGCCTGACGCAGCCGCTCCGGTTCGAACACGAACAGCTCTGCACCGGGCACGCGGCCGGTGGTGTCGGGAATGCGCGCGACGATGCCGTCATCGCTGGAGACCACGTTCGGGTCCACCTGCCATTGCGCACGCAGGCGCTCGGCGAGAGCCAGCGCCCAGGGGTCGTGCACCCGGCGGCCGTAAGGCGAATGCAGCATCAGCCGCCAGTCGCCGCTTTCGTCACGGCAGCGTTCGACCACCAGTTGCCGGTCGGTGGGCAGGACGCCGGTGGCGGCGTGCTGTTCCTGCACGAGTGCCAGCAGGTTGGCGATGGCATTGTCTTCCAGACCACAGTAACGCAGGCGCTCGCGCAATGCTGACGGCAGCGCATCCACGCTCGCTGCATCGGCCACCCCATCCAGCGCACCGAGCAGTTCGCCCAGCGCCAGTCCCAGCTCCGCCGGGCGCCCTACGCCCTCGCCGCGCCAGAACGGCAGGCGCGCCGAACGCCCCGGCGCGGGACTGACGATCACCTGGTCGTGGGTAATCTGGTCAATGCGCCACGAGGTCGCGCCCAGCGTGATCACGTCGTTGACCCGCGATTCGTGGACCATCTCCTCGTCCAGCTCGCCGACCCGTCGCGAGCCTGCGCGCTCCATGCCTTCGGGCAGCAGCACGCTGTACAGGCCCCGGTCCGGAATGGTGCCGCCGCTGGTCAATGCCAACTGTCGCGCGCCTGGCCGCGCGGTCAGCAGGCCGGTCTCGCGGTTCCAGACCAGGCGCGGACGGAAACTGGCGAAGTCATCCGATGAATAGCGCCCGGCCAGCATGTCCAGTGTCGAGTCAAATGCGCTGCGTGGCAGCGTGCGGTACGGGGCCGCACGACGCACCCGCGCATACCAGTCATCCACGTGCAGCGGCTCCATCGCCACCGTGGCGACGGTCTGCTGGGCCAGTACATCCAGCGGGTTGAGCGGTGGTTCCAGCGCCTCGATGCGCCCCGCCAGCATGCTGTCCACCACCACGGCGGCATCAACCAGGTCGCGGCGCGTACGCGGATACACCCGCCCGCTCGAAAGCCCGCCCACCTGATGCCCGGCGCGACCCACACGCTGCAGCGCGCTGGCGACCGACAACGGAGCGGCGACCTGGATCACCAGGTCGACCTCGCCCATGTCGATGCCCAGCTCCAGGCTGGAGGTGGCCACCACGCAGCGCAGCGCACCGTCCTTCAGGGCCTGCTCGATCTGCGCACGTTGCTCTTTCGATACCGAGCCATGATGCGACCGCGCGATCAGCTCACCGGCATTCTCAACGCGTCCCGACGTACTGCCCGTAAACGAGCCAAGCGCTTCCGGACGTAGAGCCGGGCCTTGCCCGGCTGCGAGCCCCCCAACCCGCTCCGCATACAACGCATTCAAGCGCGCGGTCAGTCGTTCCGCCACCCCGCGCGAGTTGGCGAACACAATCGTCGAACGCCGCTGCAGCACCTCATCCAGAATGCTGGCCTCCACATGCGGCCAGATGGACCCTGCACGTGCGCCGCCGGCGTCGCCCGCGTGCGTGGGAATATCGGCCATGTCCTCGACCGGCACCACGATCTTCATTTCCAGATGGCGTGGCGACGGCGGATTGATCACGGTCACCGGACGATCGCCGCCCAGGAAACCGGCCACCACCTGCTCCGGGCGCACCGTGGCCGACAGCCCGATGCGCTGCGCCGGCCGCTCCAGCAGCGCGTCCAGCCGCTCCAGACTCAGGGCAAGATGCGTGCCGCGCTTGGTCCCGGCCACCGCGTGGATCTCGTCGATGATGATCGTATCCACCCTGCGCAGCGTCTCGCGCGCGTTGGAGGTGAGCATCAGGAACAGCGACTCCGGCGTGGTGATCAGGATGTCCGGTGGCTTTCGCACCAGCCGGGCGCGTTCGGCCGGCGTGGTGTCGCCGCTGCGGATGGCCACGCGGATGTCCACAGCGGCTTCGCCCCGCCGCTGGCGCTGGGCCTGCAAGCCCTGCAGTGGGCGCTGCAGATTGCGCTGCACGTCCGCCGCCAATGCCTTGATCGGCGAAATGTAGAGCACCCGCGTGGCGGCTGTATTGGCACCCGAAGCTCCTCGCGGCTCCATCCGTGCCGCGTCCTTTTCCGCAAACAGGCGATCAATGGCATGCAGAAATGCGGCGAGCGTCTTGCCGGACCCGGTCGGCGCGATTACCAGCGTATGCTGCCGTTGTCCGATGGCGGCCCATGCCGCCTCCTGCACCGGGGTGGCTGACGGGAACGCCGCATGGAACCAGGCAAGGATGGCGGGACTGAAATCGGGCATGCGTTCGACTGTATCAGGCCGCCCGTGATGCATGATGGAAGGATCGTCCCGCCTGGATCCGCCCTTGTCCGCTAGCGCGGATACCGCATGGCCACGTCACAGCGCTGGTAGCGCGCACCATAGGTCGCCATGATCTCCGTGTCGTGGCGGAAACCGGCTTTTTCGTACAGGTGGATGGCAGCCGCGCACTTGGCATTGCTGAGCAGGTACAGCGGTGATGCCTGCAGTTCCGCTGCACGTTCGATCATCGCCGCCAGCAGAAACCCGCCTACCTTCAGGCCACGTGCGCGCTCAAGGACGCCCATCTTGGTCAGCTCGTAGCCTCTTCCGGTCGACTTCTGCAGCGCGCAGGTACCGACGATGCCCAGTCCCTCGGCCTCGACGAACAGAATCACCCCGCCCTTGTCGATGATGCTGCGGCGGGGATGCTGCAGCACTTCGCGATCGGTATCTTCCAACCGGAACATGGCGTTGATCCACTCCGCGTTGATGTCATGGAAGTGGTGCGCCAGCTCATCGCTGAATTCGTGGACGGTCAGGGTGGCGGCGGTGAAGCGGTTCATGGGCATCCATGTTCGCGTGAGGAAGTGAGTGGATCAATAGTACGGCGGTGAAATCAGAAAATCCCTATTCACTTCTGTGCCGATCTACGGCATACAGGGACTTCTTCCACGAACGCGCCATGTGCCAGATGCGCCCAACCCTCCGTTCACCGATGTTTTTCCTGCTCGGCGTCGGCCTAGCCGTCGCGCTATCGGGCTGCGAATCCCGGGATGAGTCGGCTGCGCCAGCCCAGAGTCGTCAGATCCGCAGCGATCTAGTACCCCTCGTCCGGGAGCTCCCGCTTATTCCCATGACAGAGCCACTGGTGGTGGAATTCGATGTTCCGCCCCCCGGCAGGAATTCGTCGAGGGAATTGATGATCGGCCTTCGCGTTACCGCTACCGATGAGGTTGACTCGGCCTCAGCATCAGACGAGATCCGTAGATCAGGCCTTCGAGCGACCGTCAAATTGATGCGTCTCGATGCCAAGTCGAACATCACTGTGCCACTCGAGCGGTTCGAAACACGTGGCTTTGATCCTTCCAGAACCGTTCCTGTGGGCACCGATGGCAAGGTCCCCGGGGTGTGGATTGGAAACGTTGATGATTCTTCCATGGAGGAAGCTGGTTTGTCAGCGCGCGGCAGCGACTATCGATACTTGGCATTTGCGTCAGCGCCAACGATTTCTCCGGGTCGCTATCTGTTGAGTCTGACGCTTCATGGGCCAATAGGGACAGCACATAGGTTGAACCCGGATCTTGTCATTGCCTATCACCGTAGAGCCAAGTAGAGATACCCCATGACCAGCAAGTACACCGTGACAATGTACGTCGCCGCACCCGGAACCCCGATGAAAGGTGGTGCCACATCGGCGGCGGGGCACGTCTACTACGTAGTAGCCGATGGGGAAGAGAAGAAGAGTTTTGGATTTGCTCCCTCCGAGCATGGAGTAGCCAAAGGACCCGGCAAGGTGTACGGGAACGATGAAGAGCAGTACTTGAGCCCTTTCTACCGTCGTCGTCTGGAGATCACCAAGGATCAGTATGAAAAGCTGGTTGAGTTTGGAGAGAACCCACAGAAGCACGGCTTCGACACGCGCTACCACGGAGCCACCAACAGCTGCATCGACTTCATGTGGAGTGGGCTGAACCATGCAGGCATTCACCGAAGGAATGTTCTGCTTATGCCGGATAAGGACTTCGATGGCGCGCTGAAACCGCTCAGCAACATCGAGCACATCAAAAGCATCCGACCTCCGGTGCCTGGGAGTCCGCTGAACACCGAGGACACCAACCTGATGCCGCAGCGTACGTTTTTGCAGCGTTTCATCAGCGAGGAGACCCTGCCCGAGGGCCATCGGAACATGCTGAACTCCATCCGCGATCAGGTGGCCGAGATCGACCAGAAGCATGGCCGGGCCTATGACCTGACCAGCGAGCGGATCTCAGTCGGTCTGTTTGCATCTGCCAGGGAACGGGGCATGGAACGTGTCGACCATGTCGTCCTTGGCAATGCGCCGACCGATGGGTCCAGTCAACGCATGTTTGCCGTCCAGGGAGTCTTGAACGATCCCTCGCATTGCCGCGCCTCGGTTTCGATCAATGAAGCGGTGCAGACACCTGTTGAACGCTCCTTCAAGCGCCTGCAGGCAGCGGAACAGGCGCATCAGCAACGTGAATCCCTCGCCATGAGTGACCCACACCAGGCGCAGAGCCCATCGGGAATGCGAATGGGCTGACGCTGCTGAGCGGGCTGACTCAGCCCGCTGCGGCGATCTCTGCCGCAAATCCGCGATATGACCGCAGCGGCCTTCCCAGCAGCTGCATCAGCAGCTGCATCAGCCGCTCCACATCACCCGCCGCTGGCAGCATGCCGTCGCTGATGAAGCACTCCGCCATCTGGCGCATGTCATAGGCCAGCCATGGTGGTATGAACCGGCGCAGGTTCTGTTCGAAGCCAGCGGTATCATCGCCGCCATGGGCGATTGCGCGGCCCAGTACGTCGCTTCAGATGCCCGCCACGTCCGTACCGGTAAGCGCCCCTGGCCCGACCAGGTTCAAGCGGGTGACGGCACCACCTTGCCATCGCCCCAGTGCTGAAGCTGGCCTTGTTGATCATGATCCGCGACGCCGCGCGCGCGCCGGCGTCGGTGCGGCCCTGCTGCCCTACTCGCTGGTGTCCGCCGATCTGCAGGCCGGAAGGCTGGTCGCGTGGGGTGACGCCAAGGGTCCGCCCATCGAGATCTGGGCACTGTATCCGTCGCGCCGATTGCTCAGCGCTCGGGTATCGGCCTTCCTTGAATATCTGAAGGCCGCCTTCCCCATGGGCCTGGCGGAAGAACTTGCCGCTATCGGCGCAGCTTGAGCAACTCGCCCTTTACAGGACAGCCCTCCCCATTCGGCTGACTCGTGAACTAATCCCAAGGAAGCTTGGGTAGCGCCTGCAATGCACGTACGTATCCGACCTCATCAAACACGCGTTTCTCGGCTTGAATCCCATGTACCTCAGCCGCAATCACACAGGCAATCAGATTCCGCGCCTCATCATCCGAGTATCCCGCCGCACGCAGACGAACTAGAGTCAAACGTGTCTCAGGCGGATCGTTACTTGAGACCTGATTGTCAACCACTTCAAGAAAGGCGAGGCGGAGTTCTTCTTGATCATTTGTCATAACGGCAACTCTGCGGATCCGAGTAGGGAGTTAACTGGCCCAGCCAAGTCATACTACTACCCTGTTACCCGCTCAGGGAGCGCTGAAGAACTGGCGAACTTCGTTCCGGGTACAGGACGGTGCCTCAGGCGGGCGGCCACTTCCCAGATGCTTTTGCCTCTTGGTACCACTCGATCATGCCCAGGTCGTCGAGCGCGTACTCGCCTCGATTCGACTTCCAGACCATAGGCGGGTCCAGCCTCCTCAGCGCCTCCAGTGCACTCTGCACGGAGGTGGTCGATGCAGTCTTTCCAAATACCGCTCCAATCGACTTCAGTGTCACTGCGCCGTAAGGACTGAAGGTGTCAGCGCTCTCCATCAGCACCGTCAGGACGGCTTTCTGCATCGATGAGCGGCTCGAGTACAGATCGGTATAGCGCGCGCGCTCTGAAGACCTGATGGCATCGGCGTGTTCCAGCACGGCAGCTTCAAAGCTGGCGTCCCCACGGGTGACGGGGTTCAAGGCATTTCCGATGGCACGATCCATCATCTGCGGGCGGTGGCCCAGCATGGCGAACGCGCTGCCCATCTTCTGAATATCGATGCGCCCCAGATTGGGATTGCTCTGCGCCAGCAACCCGCCCAGCCAGGCAACGTAGTCTTCCCCGAGCAATGGCAACGTCTTGACCATGGACCCATAGAAAGCGGCGGCTTTGGAGTTGGTCAACCGCCCCAGCTTGTCCCGATCAGAGCCAGACATGATCAGCATCAGGCGCACGTCATCCGGTTGATTGAGGGTGTCGCGAGCGGCCTTCAGTTCCTTCAGGACATCCTCACCTCGAGGGCTGACCGTCAGCTGCTGTGCCTCATCCAGAATCAGTGCAATGGGTTTGCTGGTAACAGCGGAAAGCTCACGCAGTGCGGCAGTGAGCGACGACCCGGGAGAGGTGCCGATCTGGGTTGGATCAAACGCCAACGAGGTGCCGGCCGCTCCGATCTGAACCTTGGTCAGCTTGGCACGCTCAGCCATTCGGGCGACGAAGCCCGCGTTTTCCATCAGTGCGCGACTGATCTCCGCGTAAAGCAACGCCGCCGGATCGACGTTGAGATTCGCCCAGAAATCCACGTACAGAACTTCTGCGCCCAGCTCGAGCAGGGCCGGTCCAAGGTCGCCTTTGAGGAAGGTCGACTTTCCGGTCCGCCGGGGAGCTGCCAGGAACAGGCCGTCTGCATCGTTGGTCCATTTCTGGCGGCCCGACACCGACGCCGCCAATTGGGCAGCGAGTTCGGGGCGTTCAAATCGAAGTTTTCCTGTCATTACCTAACCCCTACCTTCACTATAGGTATATTACCTAATGCTTAGGTAAAGACACCATAATCGGTGACGTCCTATCAGTAAGCCTCATCCTGATAGGAGAAAAGACGCGATCACCGGTGAACGCCGGCTAAGGGCGACGCGCATGGCGCGTCTCTACGACAGCGGGCGATGACGCAGTTAGCCCAAGGCATGCGGCGATTTTTCAAACAACTGCTTGAAACACGCGTAACTTCGCCGAACTGGACACCATCCACCGCATCCGCCAGACTTCGCCCTTTCCGATTCCGTGGTCCCCATGGCGAAACTGCTGGTCCTGCATGGCCCCAACCTCAACCTGCTCGGCACCCGCGAGCCGGGGGTCTATGGGCACACCACGCTGGCGCAGATCGACCAGGCCCTGCTGGCCCAGGCCGAGGCCGCTGGCCACGCGCTGGAAAGCCTGCAGTCCAACGCCGAGCACATCCTGGTCGACCGCGTGCAGGCCGCCCGTGAAGACGGCACTGCCTTCATCCTGATCAACCCGGCCGCGTTCACCCACACCTCGGTCGCCCTGCGCGACGCGCTGGCGGCGGTGGACCTGCCCTTCATCGAAATTCACCTGTCCAACCCGCACAGCCGCGAACCCTTCCGCCAGCACAGCTATTTCAGCGACAAGGCCGTGGGCGTGATCTGTGGCTTCGGGGCCGACAGCTACCGCTATGCAATGGACGCCGCGCTGACGCGGCTTGCCTGAGCGTTCCTTCTTACCGACCCCATACACGACCAACGAGGCCTCCATGGACCTGCGCAAAATCAAGAAGCTGATCGACCTGCTGGAAGAGTCGAACCTGGCTGAAATCGAAATCAAGGAAGGTGAAGAGTCGGTGCGCCTGTCGCGTGCCCCGGTCGCCGGTTATGCCCCCGCGCCGGTGCAGATGATCGCCCCGGCTCCGGCGGCTGCCGCGCCGGCCATGCCGATGCAGTCGCCGACCGAAGCCTCCACCGGCGGCACCGCCAAGCCGGGCCCGGCGCTGCCGGAAGGCCATGTGCTGCGCTCGCCGATGGTCGGTACCTTCTACGCCTCGGCCGCCCCGGACAAGCCGGCCTTCGTGTCGGTCGGCCAGCAGGTGAAAGCCGGCGAAACCCTGGCCATCATCGAAGCGATGAAGATGTTCAACCCGATCGAAGCCGACGTCGCCGGCACCATCGTCGCCATCCTGGGCGAAAACGGCCAGCCGGTCGAATTCGACCAGCCGCTGTTCGTGATCGGCTAAGGACGCGTCCATGCTCGACAAAGTCGTTATTGCCAACCGAGGGGAGATCGCGCTGCGCATTCTGCGCGCGTGTCACACCCTGGGCATCCGCACGGTGGCCGTGCATTCCACGGTCGACCGCAACCTCAAGCACGTGGCCATGGCCGACGAGTCGGTCTGCATTGGTCCGGCCCCGTCGCCGGAAAGCTACCTCAACATTCCGGCGCTGATCGCGGCGGCCGAAGTGACCGATGCGCAGGCCATCCACCCGGGTTACGGCTTCCTGTCGGAGAACGCCGACTTTGCCGAGCGCGTGGAAGAGTCCGGCTTCATCTTCATCGGCCCCAAGGCCGACACCATCCGCATGATGGGCGACAAGGTCGAAGCCATCCGCGCGATGAAGGCCGCCGGCGTGCCGTGCGTGCCCGGCTCGGGCGGCCCGCTGGGTGAAGACATCGTCGCCAACACCAAGATCGCCCGTGAGATCGGCTACCCGGTCATCATCAAGGCGGCCGGTGGCGGCGGTGGTCGCGGCATGCGCGTGGTGCACGCCGAAGCCTCGCTGAAGACCTCCATTGAAACCACCAAGAGCGAAGCCAAGGCCGCGTTCGGCAATGGTGAGGTGTACATGGAGAAGTTCCTGGAGAATCCGCGCCACGTGGAAATCCAGGTGCTGGCCGATGGCCAGGGCAATGCCATCCACCTCGGTGAGCGCGACTGCTCGATGCAGCGCCGTCACCAGAAGGTGGTGGAAGAAGCGCCGGCTCCGGGCATCAGCAACGAGCAGCGCGATGCCATCGGCAAGGTCTGCGTGGAAGCCTGCATCCGTATCGGCTACCGCGGCGCGGGCACCTTCGAGTTCCTGTACGAAGACGGCCGCTTCTACTTCATCGAAATGAACACCCGCATCCAGGTGGAACACCCGGTGACGGAAATGGTGACCGGCATCGACCTGGTCGCCGAACAGCTGAAGATCGCCGCCGGCCAGAAGCTCAGCATCAAGCAGAGCGACATCGTGCTGACCGGGCACGCCATCGAGTGCCGTATCAACGCTGAAGATGCCGAAACCTTCGTGCCCAGCCCGGGCACCATCACCGGCTTCCATCCGCCGGGCGGTCCGGGTGTGCGCGTGGATACGCACATCTACAGTGGCTACCGCGTGCCGTCGAACTACGACTCGATGATCGGCAAGCTGATCGTGCACGGCCCGGACCGCGAAACCGCCATCGCGCGCATGCGCGTGGCGCTGAGCGAAATGGTGGTGGACGGCATCAAGACCAACGTCGCCCTGCAGCAGCGCATCATGCGCGACAAGGGCTTCCAGGCCGGTGGGCAGAACATCCACTACCTGGAAAAGCGTCTGGCCGAACGCAAGACCAAGCCGATCGCCCTGACCTGATCGGCCGCAATCGGCAGCGCCGGCCGTTGGCCGGCGCTGCTGCTCACACCCGCTTCAGCCCAGGCGCAGGTTCACTGCGCCTCCCTGGCCGAAAGCCTGCCGGGCCAGGCCCGCCTCTTCCAGCCCCAGTACGCCGTTGTCGTTGCGCAGCACTTTGTAGATTCGTCCGCGCTGGATGATCACCTCAGCCTCGTCACGTAGTGTCTGCAGCCCCACCGGATGGGCACCGTCGCGCATCAGCAGCTCCAGCAGCACCGGCGTCTGACCGGCCGGCACGTCGCGACCTTCGAGCTGGTGCAGCCCCAACGCGCGTTCGCCGCTGGCCCGCACGAAGCCAGGAATGCGCACCATCTGACCAACCTCCAGGCCATCCAGCAGTTCGGTCGGCAGCATCGCACCGCGGTACACGCGCCCGGCGTAGGCCGGCACCCGCAACAGTGCGCGATCCAGTTGCGCCGCATAGGCACCCAGTTCCTGGCGGCGGTAGGCCGGCTGCTCATCCCCCTGCAGATAGGCCTCCAGCGCAGCTTCCTCATCGCCGTAGTAGCGCAGGATCGCCGCGCGCTCAGGCTGGGAAAGGTGAACCCACGGCGCTGCATGGATGGCGTGTTCGTACACACGCGACGCAGTGTCGCTGGCAAAGCCGCGGAACCTTACGTTGTACTCGCCCTGGGTGATCACACGCGGGCCGGTCGTGGTCGGTGATCGTACGATATCCACCACAGCAGGACCGCGGTGAGGCAGGTGCACGCTGAGCCGCGTGCAGTTGCCGAGGCGGTGCAGTCTGACCGGGAAGTAGCGCACCGAGACATGCTGGCCGATCGTCTGCTCGAAGCGGAGGTAATGGCGCCGCTGGTTGCCCGCCGTGCGGATGAACCAGCCGGGCCGGTGCGGGTCGGGCTGGATGCCGCGGCGGCGCGCGGTGGCTTCGGTCAAACCACGCGCATGATGACCGCGCATGACCTCGGCCAGCTCCGGGGAGTACTGCGCGTTGCTGCTGCAGGCCGCTCCGGGCATGCGGCGACAACGTACCAGCGCTGTCTGCCCGGGGTTGTCGTTCTGCACTGCGCCCTCCTCGCCCGGGTCTTCCACGCGCAGGCGGTAGCGCCCGTCATGGAAGATCAGCGGTACGCCCTCCACCACTGCGCCATCGGCGGTGAAGGCATGCAGGCGGAAATATTCGCCATTCACCTGTACCGCGCGCCCCTCGCGACCGCTGACGGTGTCGCGGTAGGGATGCACGCCCTCGTGGTCAACCACCCCGATCTCCACGCGGTTGAGATCCAGCGCCGGGCGCCGCGTGATCGCCTGCGCGGCGCGACCGAAGATCGGAATGGAGCAACTGCCCGGCTCGAACGGCGGCAGCTGCGCCAGCGGTGGCGGCTTTATCGCCGGCGGTTCCAGACGCCCCATCTTGAGACCCACCAGAGAAAGCAGCAGATTCTGTACCGCTGCTCGCGGGGGTTTGTCTTCCATCTCATCAGCGATGAAGTCGACCCCACCGGCTACCGTGTTTTTGACGACGGAAGCTTCCGGCCCCAGCAGCGCATCCTCCAATAGCCCCACGCCGAGGTCTGCGACCGCAAGGAGGCCTTCCTCGGTCCGCGATTGCGGCGGATTGCAGCCATCACCTTCGACGCGGTAATAGACCTGGCGGGCCAGCTCGAATGGCCTGACGATCAGCTCGGAAATGTCGTGCAGCACGACCGGGACCGACAGCGGAGGAAACGTAACGCATGCCGTGGTACGGGGTGCCGGCGTGACATCACGCAGTGCGGCCGGCGTGCCAGCGCGCGAGGCAGGCACAGTACGCCCGCCGGCGGCATTGCTGAGCAACAGCAGCGCCGCCGCGAGTTTCCATGGGGTATCGACATTGAAGCCCCGAGGGCCGCGGATTCCACCCACGCGCGGTGGTGTGGCGTGGACGCGATTGACATGCTCGCCCGTAATGCGGCGCGTCTGGGCGACGTGTATCGGCAAAACCATCTCCTGGATATGAATCGGTTCCGAGAATGAAAACTCCGGGAACCGTCGCTGTCCAATCGATGGTCGTTTTCAGCCTCAGCGGGAGGCGTCGGCGGAGGTCACCGGAGCCTGCACCTGCGCAGCGCTCACCTGGGTGTCTTTCACCGGAGCCACGCCCAGCGTGGAGGTGGGATCGACGATCACCATGGTTTCGGTGGAACCATCCGGCCACACCACCTGGAAGGTGCTGCCAGCGGGCAGTGAGGCGAACGGCATGCCGCTCTGCGCGCGGTACACCGCAGCCACCTGGCTGGCACCGGCGCGGCGCACGTCTTCCTGCGCCTTCACCGTGGTCAGCTTCACCTTGGACAGATGCCGGTAGCGATCATCGTAGGTATCGATCAGCACCAGGCCGACCGCACCTGCCGAGTAGGCCACGAACAGCGCCACCCAGAACCAGAATTTCGCACCATGCAGGAATCGACGGTAGTTCATCGCCCATTTCTCCGCTTGATCAGCTCTTCGACCAACGTCTTCATTTTCCCCGCACCTTGCCGCGAAACCGCAGCGTCATACACGAAACTGGAAAAGTCCTGTCCACCGTCCTGCGAGCAGATCCCTCCGTTCGCACAGAAATTGTTCATCAGCACACTGTCCGGCCCGCAGGCCATGCCCAGTTCGCACGCCGCCAGCCGCCACGCCAGTTCGCTGAACTGGTCGCCGGCCACCAGCCCCTGCAGCGCCACATCGCCGGCCGCCCGCTGGCCCATCGCCGGCGACAGCGCCATGTAGGCTTCCGGGTCGCGCGAATCCAGCACGCGCTCGACCAGGTCGCGTCGATACTCAGACGTTTGCTGCAGCGGTTGGCCGTCCGCCATCAGCGCGGCTTCGGCGGCGATGTTGCCCGCCTGTGCCGCCTGCAGCCGCTGGGTCAGGATCAGCCTGCGACCCAGCCCGTCACTGGCCACGAAGCCGCCGCAGCGACGGGCCACGCGTTCGCGGGCCTGCACGATGGGCGCGGCGCTGTTCATGCCCATGCTGGCCAGCAGGGTGTTGTCGAGCTGGTAGCCGCCCGGATCCATCGCATACAGCGCGCAGTAGTCGTAGACGCGGCTGACCATCCAGCGCGCCTCGGTGTTGCCTGCGGCGGCCTGTTGCTGCAGCCGCTGGGCGTAGGCGAACAGATCCGTCTCGCCCTCCATGTCGGCGCGGATATCCAGCGGCAGGCCCGACGGCACGCTGCCGGTCCGCTCGGTGGCAAGCAGCTGACGCGCCAGTTGTTGCGCCCGTAAAGGTGGCTCCACCGTCACTTCGGCAGGTGCCTCGGTGACCATGCCGGTCGCATGGTCGGCCGCCGGCAACGCGCGCCCGCCGGCGCGGTAACCCACCACCCCCAGCAAGGCCAGGGCCGGAACCACCAGCAGCCAGGTTTTGAGGGTGGGCACAAACGTCATGTTCGAGGGTTCAAGCCAACGCACAGACAGCAGAACGGCCAGTTTATCAAGCTGTCCACGTCCTGCCTGAACATGACGACAGCTGAATTCTCACCAAACGCTGAGATCGCCCGGGCAAGGCCAGGCACAATCGTCTAGCATGCTCGCTTTCCTGCTGACTGCCGTCCTTAGCCCATGCCGTATCTGGAACTCACCCTGCACTGCACCGAAGCCACCCAGCCCCGCTATGAGAACGCGCTGGATGATGTGGGGGCGTTGGCGGTGACCCTGCTGGATGCGGACGCCGACACCAGCAACGAGCGCGCCATCCTCGAACCCGGCGTGGGTGAAACCCCGCTGTGGAACGACCTGGTCCTGACCGCGCTGTTCCCCGCCGACACCAACGCACTGGCCCTGCTGGCGGCGCTGGAAGCCTTTGACCCCGGCCTGCAGTGGGAAAGCGCCAGTTTCCGCGCTGTAGAGGACGAAGACTGGGAACGCGCGTGGCTGGACCAGTTCCAGCCGATGGCGTTCGGGTCGCGCACCTGGATCGTGCCGTGGAACCATGACCTGCCCGAGGCCGCACAGCGCGATGATGCCGCGGTCGTGCGCCTTGATCCGGGCCTGGCCTTCGGCTCGGGCACCCACCCGACCACCGCGCTGTGCCTGCGCTGGTTGGACGGCCTGGCTGCCGAGGGGCTTCTGGAGGGACGCACCGTGCTCGACTTCGGTTGCGGCTCGGGCATCCTGGCACTGGCCGCACTGAAGCTGGGCGCGGCGCAGGCGGTGGGCGTGGACAACGACCCGCAGGCGGTGATCGCCAGCGGCGACAACGCCGAGCGCAATGGCGAGCAGGACCGTCTGCAGGTGTATCTGCCGGCCGACGAACCGCAGGCCACGTACCCCGTGGTGGTGGCCAACATCCTGGCCTCGGCGCTTGACGCACTGGCCGAGGTGCTGGCCGCACGCGTGGCACCGAACGGACGCATCGCGCTGTCGGGCATTCTGCATGGCCAGGAAGACGAACTGCTGCAGCGCTACGCCGCGTGGTTCGATCAGCTGGAAGCCACCCGCGAAGATGACTGGATGCGCATCACCGGCGTCCGTCGTGCTTGAATAGCAGCACCTTCGCCCGGCCCTGAGACATGACCGAGCCTGCTCCGCCGCCACGCCGCCCGTTGGCCACGTTCCTGCGTGCCACGCCGGATACTGCCACCGACCCCGAAGTGCCGGCGGCACCCGGGTCCGCCGACCCAACGCCGGACACCCCTGCGCCAGGCACGGATGCGTTGACCACAGCGCCCGCCACCGGGGGCAGCACGGCCGACGGCACACCGGCACCGGTTGAGGCCCCCGCGCTCGAGCCGGCCCTGACGGAACCGGAGCCCGTACCGCCACCGGCATCCGAACAACCGGTCACCGCTGCGCCGAGCTTCACCCGCGCTCCGCGTGCCGCCCCGCGCACCCCGCGCTGGCAATGGGGCGTGGTCAGCGGGCTGGTCGTTCTGCTGGCGCTGCAGATCATGGTTGCCGACCGCGCCAATCTGGCTGCGGACGCGGACAGTCGGCCCTGGGTGGCCGGGTTGTGCAGCGCGCTGCGCTGCAGCCTGCCGGCCTGGCATGAACCAAGCGCCTTCAGCATGATCAGCCGCGACGTGCGGCCGGTGCCCACCCAGCCGGGCGCATTGCAGGTACAGGCCAGCTTCCGCAACGATGCACGCTGGGCCCAGGCCTGGCCGCAGCTGCGGCTGTCACTTTCCGATGCCGATGGCCGGGTGATCGGCACTGGCGTGTTCGCGCCGCAGGACTACCTGGGGCCCACCGGCGACGCACATTCCGTACTTGAACCGGGGCAGAGCGCACAGATCGCGTTTCGAGTCCGCGAACCTGCTGCTTCCACGGTCGCGTTCACCTTCGAGTTCCTGTAAGCGTTCACTGCGGCAACCCTTTATTGCACGTTCCGGCATGGCGGGGGGAGCCGGCACGCGCTAGACTGGTCGCCTTCGTCTTTCCGTCCGGGGCTGCGGTCCGCCCCGGCTTTCGCATCCGGGATTCTTCTTGAACGCAGTCTTTTCACGTCCTGACAGTAGTCGTGGCGCGGCCAAGCCACCGCTGCGCGAACACGTGGCCCAGTCGGTCCGGCGCTACCTGCGCGACCTGGATGGCTGCGATGCGGACGATGTGTACGAGATCGTGCTGCGCGAGATGGAAATTCCGCTGTTCGTGGAAGTGCTGAACCACTGCGAAGGCAACCAGAGCCGCGCCGCAGCCATGCTGGGCATTCACCGCGCCACGCTGCGCAAGAAGCTCAAGGAATACGGCATCGCCACCTGAGGTGCCTGCAGCGGCAGGCGGCACGGCCTACAATATGGGCCCGCTCCGCTTCGAACTGCCGCCCCCATGAGTTCCGATCTGCTGCCCGTGCGCCGGGCCCTGCTCTCCGTTTCCGACAAAACCGGTCTGATCGACCTGGCCCGTGCCCTGGCCGCCCGCAACGTGGAGCTGCTGTCCACTGGTGGCACCGCCAAGGCGATCCGCGACGCCGGCCTGCCGGTCAAGGACGTGGCTGATGTCACCGGCTTCCCGGAAATGATGGACGGCCGGGTCAAAACCCTGCACCCGGTGGTGCACGGCGGCCTGCTGGGCCGCGCCGGCCAGGACGAAGCAGTGATGGCCGAACATGGCATCGCCCCGATCGATCTGCTGGTGCTGAACCTGTACCCGTTCGAATCGGTCACCGCCAAGGCCGACTGCACCTTGGCCGATGCGGTGGAGAACATCGATATCGGCGGCCCGGCCATGCTGCGCTCGGCGGCCAAGAACTTCGCCCGGGTCGCCGTGGCCACCGACCCGGTCCAGTACGCCGAGCTGTTGGCTGACCTGGACGCCAACGATGGCCAGCTTTCGGCCGCCAAGCGCTTTGCGTTCTCGGTCGCCGCGTTCAACCGCGTCGCCCAGTACGACGCGGCGATCAGCAACTACCTGTCCTCGGTGACCGCCACCGATGCCGCCGTGCCGGTGCGCACCGAGTTCCCGGCGCAGATGAACTCCAACTTCCTCAAGGTGATGGACCTGCGTTACGGCGAGAATCCGCACCAGGCCGGCGCGTTCTACCGCGACCTGTACCCGGTGCCGGGCACGCTGGCCACGTTCCAGCAGCTGCAGGGCAAGGAACTGAGCTACAACAACCTGGCCGACGCTGATGCGGCGTGGGAATGCGTGCGTCAGTTCGACGCCCCGGCCTGCGTCATCGTCAAGCATGCCAACCCGTGCGGCGTGGCGGTGGGCGTGGCCAACGGCGATGCCTATGAGCTGGCCTACGCCACCGACCCGACCAGCGCCTTCGGCGGCATCATCGCTTTCAACAAGCCGCTCGACGCTGCCACCGCGCAGGTCATCCTGGACCGCCAGTTCGTTGAAGTGCTGATCGCCCCGGACTACGAGCCTGCCGCGCTGGAATACGCGCAGAAGAAGGCCAACGTGCGCGTGCTGCGCATTCCGCACGGCGACGGCCGCAACAACTACGACACCAAGCGCATCGGTTCGGGCCTGCTGGTGCAGAGCGCCGACAACCGCGGCATGAGCCGCGACGAGCTGAAGGTGGTGAGCAAGCTGGCTCCGACCGAGAAGCAGTTCGCTGACCTGCTGTTCGCCTGGAACGTGGCCAAGTTCGTGAAGTCCAACGCCATTGTGTACGCCAAGGACAACCGCACCATCGGTGTCGGTGCCGGCCAGATGAGCCGCGTGTATTCGGCGCGCATTGCCGGGATCAAGGCCGGCGATGCGAATCTGGTGGTGGAAGGTTCGGTGATGGCGTCTGATGCGTTCTTCCCGTTCCGCGACGGTATCGATGCGGCGGCAGCAGCGGGCATCAAGGCGGTGATCCAGCCGGGTGGTTCGATGCGCGACGCTGAAGTGATTGCAGCGGCCGATGAGCATGGGATTGCGATGGTCTTCACCGGCGTGCGTCATTTCCGGCATTGATGACACAGCGGGGACCGGAGATGCCGGTCCCCGTTTTTCTTTCTACCTTTGTTGCGAGAACTGCCTTGAAAATCCTCGTCATCGGCTCTGGCGGCCGTGAACATGCCCTGGCCTGGAAGCTGGCCCAGTCCGCCCGCGTCAGCGAAGTGCTGGTAGCCCCCGGCAACGCCGGCACCGCGACTGAAGCCAAATGCCGCAACGTGGCCATCAAGGTCACCGATCTCGACGCGCTGCTGGCGCTGGTGCAGGCCGAAGGCGTGGAGCTGACTGTCGTAGGCCCGGAAGTCCCGCTGGTTGCTGGCGTTGTGGATCGTTTCCGCGCGGCCGGCCACCGCATCTTCGGGCCGACCGCCAAGGCCGCGCAGCTGGAAGGCAGCAAGGCCTACGCCAAGGACTTCCTGGCCCGCCACAACATCCCGACCGCGTTCTACGCGGTGCACACCGATGTGGACGCCGCACTGCAGTACGTGCGTGAGAAGGGCGCACCGATCGTGATCAAGGCCGACGGCCTGGCCGCTGGCAAGGGCGTGATCGTGGCGATGACGCTGGACGAAGCCGAAGCTGCGGTGCGCGACATGCTGTCCGGCAATGCGTTTGGCGACGCCGGTGCGCGCGTGGTGATCGAGGAGTTCCTGGAGGGCGAAGAGGCCAGCTTCATCTCGATGGTGGATGGCAAGACCGCGCTGCCGATGGCGACCTCGCAGGACCACAAGCGCGTGGGCGACGGCGACACCGGTCCGAACACCGGCGGCATGGGCGCGTACTCGCCGGCCCCGGTGGTCACCGATGACGTGCATGCCCGCGTGATGCGCGACGTGGTCAACGCCACCGTGCAGGGCATGATCGCCGACGGCATTCCGTTCACCGGCTTCCTGTATGCCGGGCTGATGATCGACGCCAGCGGCGCGCCGAAGGTGATCGAGTTCAACGTGCGCTTCGGCGACCCGGAAACCCAGCCGGTGATGCTGCGCCTGCAGTCGGACCTGGTGGATCTGGTGGAAGCCGCGATTGATGAGCGCCTGCATGAGACGCAGGCGCAGTGGGACCCGCGCCCGTCGCTGGGCGTGGTGATGGCCGCCTCGCCGTACCCGGAAACGCCGATCACCGGTGATGTGATCAGCGGTCTGGATCAGGTGCCGGCCAGTGCCAAGGTGTTCCATGCTGGCACCACGCTGGATGCGCAGGGCCAGGTGCTCAGCGCCGGTGGACGTGTGCTGTGTGTGGCCTCGCTGGGTAACAGCGTGGGTGAGGCGCAGGCGAATGCGTATGCGGGTGTGGCCAAGGTCACTTGGGAACATGAGTTCCATCGTGGTGATATCGGTTGGCGTGCGATTGCGCGTGAGCAGGCGTAAAAGCAAAAAGAAATGGCCCGGCAAACGCCGGGCCTTTCACATTTCATGCCGTTCAGGCCGGGCACGCGCCCGTGTCAGCCGAGAGCGCGGCGAAGAGCCGCTTCTACAAGGTCCATGCCAACCGCAAGGTGCGCTCCCTCGGACATGGAAGCCTTGCGCGCCCTGATGATATCCACCAAGTCCTCCTTGTTATAGCCATACTCGTCGAGCAGGAACTCGGTAACTTTCACGTGGCCATTCAACGCGGACGCAGACAGATTTTTTACCCGGTCGGCATAAGAAATTGCCGTATTCAAGGCGAAATTTCGGACCGCCTTCAACTGTCCTGATTCTGCAGCTGCTCTGAATGCGAAGGACAGCCGCGACTTCCATTCATTGAGAATCTCCACGACCTCGGCGTGGCCCTTCTTGAGCGCAACCGAGGTCGGTGTGCCGCCGTTCTCGTCTTCCATGAAGACGTTTGCGCCTTGGCCCAGCAACTTGATGACTTCCTCGACCTGCCCCATCTTCGCGGCCCGATGCAACTGGCTTTTCCCTTCGTATCCCCTCTCATTGACAGCGAGCTCAGCATAGCTACGCTTGCCGCACAGCAGGATAGCGGCACTCATGACGTCCGAATTCATCGACGAGGAGTCGGCTAATTAAGTTTGTGTGGTCATCGAAAGTGCTGCGGGGCGCGGAGCGTTAGTGGAAGAGGAGATGGGCGGGGGATTCACTTGGTTCTTTCTGTCTATCAGACGGGGGGAAGATGCTTACACTTCGCCCCACCGCTCGCTTCCAACTTTCCATCTTATCGACATCGCCAACTCAGCACACAACAAAAAACCCGGCGCTGCCGGGTTTTCTGTTTGATGCTTTCGCCGCAGGATCAGGCCGCGAACAACGCCTTCATTTTCTTCAGGGCGTTGGCTTCCACCTGACGGATGCGTTCGGCAGAGACGCCGTACTCATCGGCCAGTTCCTGCAGGGTAACCTTGCTGTCGGCGTCCAGCCAGCGGCGACGGATGATGTCGCGCGAACGGGTGTCGAGCTCGGCCAGGCCTTCGCGCAGCAGCTGCAGCTGGTTGTCCTCGCTGTCGGCGCGCTCGTAGGCCATCGACGGGTCTTCTTCGTCGGCAACCAAGAACGCCGCCGGCGACGGCGGGGCGTGCTCGTTGTCTTCGTCGCTTGGTGCGTCGAAACCGATATCGCGACCAGACAGGCGCGATTCCATTTCCAGCACTTCACGTTCGGAGACGTTGAGGTCCTTGGCCACGGCGCTGACTTCGGCCGCGTTCATCCAGCCCAGGCGGGTTTTGGACTTGCGCAGGTTGAAGAACAGCTTGCGCTGCGCCTTGGTGGTGGCGACCTTCACGATGCGCCAGTTCTTCAGGATGAACTCGTGCATTTCGGCACGGATCCAGTGCACGGCGAAGGACACCAGGCGAACGCCCATGTCGGGGTCGAAGCGCTTCACCGCCTTCATCAGGCCGATGTTGCCTTCCTGGATGAGGTCGCCCAGCGCCAAGCCGTAGCCGTTATAGCCACGGGCCACGTGCACCACGAAGCGCAGGTGGGAATGGACCAGTTCGCGCGCGGCGTCCAGGTCCTGCTCGTCGCGGAAGCGGCGGGCCAGGTCCTGCTCGTCATCGACCGACAGCACCGGAATCTGGTGCACGGCACCGATGTAGGCGTCCAGCGAACCGAGCGCACTGGGAATCGGGAGATTGTTTGCCACAAGGGCAGTAGAGGTGTTCTGGCTCATGGTCGTCATTTTAGCAGTCCGGTATTTGGACTGCTGGGGGGTTAAAAAGTTCCAGTGTTCCGCAGGCGAAACGCTGGCTCAGATCACCCGTCTAACGTACAGGGAAATGGTGACAGTGGCGAGTGGGCACCAGTCTACCTGAAACGTATATTTTTCAACAACATAGAGCAAAAAGCGTCATGAGTGCGTCGTTTTGGGCCGGATAATCCCAACCGGCCCGCCCCATTCAGGACGAAAACGTTGCCAGCGATTCAGGGCGAGGCGATGGGCGGGGGCTATTTCAGGGGGACGGGCATGGCCCGTCCCTACCCCTGCTTACCGGCGGCCAAACCTGGGGCTGGCCCAGCCCTCGCGCCGCGCCCGGTCCACTTCGTCCTCTTCGCCGTGTGCGGGCGGTTCGGTCAATGCCTTGGTGGCCTTGCTGGTCGCCATGGCGGCCTTGTTGACCGTGTTGCTCCACACGGTGAGGTCAACGATGTGCGGGTCGTTCTCGTAGGCGATCAGGCGATCCACCAGCAGCCGCACCAGATCGGGGGCGTGGTACTTGCGACGCTTGGCGATGCCTTTGAGGCGACAGCGCATTTCGTCTTCCATCTTGAACTTGAACCACTTCGGCTGCTTCATCGGCGGTTCCTTCGATGTGGGGGTATGTGGCTGTAGGGCAGCACCTCGGTGTAGCGCACGGTGCGGTCCAGCACTTTGGGAACGTGCAGAGCGACCGGGCCGTGCGGACCGATCACGCGGTAGAGCAGGAAGCCCTCGCCGTATTCGGTGCGGATGCGGGTGCCCGAGCCCATGCCGACTTCGCTGAGCCAATGGCCGCGTGACATGAGA
Source organism: Stenotrophomonas maltophilia (assembly GCA_050983615.1). Lineage (GTDB taxonomy): Bacteria > Pseudomonadota > Gammaproteobacteria > Xanthomonadales > Xanthomonadaceae > Stenotrophomonas > Stenotrophomonas maltophilia_AZ. The sequence continues at coordinate 3,935,635 of CP158958.1, forward strand.
AAAGGTGTGGTGGGATCGTCGTAGATGTCCCAGGGGATGCCGTGGCCGGCGGTTGGGGCGACGTTGTCGTGTTGGGGTTCGGGATGTGCGGATGATTCAACTGCTGGGGTCTTTGCCCTTCGCGTCTGCATCGTATGTCCTCGACAGGGAAGTGCCCCCTCGCCGGCTGGCGAGGGGAGGTCGGGAGGTTAGAAACCGTACATAGCGAAGACGGGGGGCGTATTTCCCGGGATGAGGGTGTTGTATTAGCCACCCTCCCGACCACGGGCATCCGAACATTATCGCTATGTAGGAGTTTCTAACCTCCGTCCGCGCACCATGCCCCTCTGAAAATCGCAAAGAAACAGGCAAAACCGACGTGTTCCGGTCAATTTTGATGTCAATACAACTTGATGGCGCATCCGCCCTGATTTCGTGAGAACTGCGTTCCAGTATTGAAGAAATCAATCATCTTAGATGCCCGTTTCGCGTCCGTGCGGTTCGACGCCCGAACGTTGTGCACGACACCGGACGTGCCGGGTGCGTCAATCTGCGCGAGGTGCAGCGTTGCGCCATGCATCCGAAGCCCCGCCGGGCGCGCGCCCGGCGAACGGCGCAATCGTCCTGTGCACGTAGCAATTCGTAGTGACGCGCCATGCGCGTCAACCGCGCAACGCGCGGCACAGGCGTCCGAAGCCCACATCCATCGCATCGCGGATGCCGTCCAACGTTCAAAGGCGGCCGAAGACGTGTGCCAGGCGTTCATGACCACGGAACGAAGAGCGGACGGGCATGGCCCGTCCCTACACGGGCCAGCCGAAGACGTGTGTCAGGCGTTCATGACCACGGATCGAAGAGCGGACGGGCATGGCCCGTCCCCACACGGGCCAGCCGAAGACGTGTGCCAGGCGTTCATGACCACGGAACGAAGAGCGGACGGGCATGGCCCGTCCCTACACGGGCCAGCCGAAGACGTGTGTCAGGCGTTCATGACCACGGATCGAAGAGCGGACGGGCATGGCCCGTCCCCACACGGGCCAGCCGAAGACGTGTGCCAGGCGTTCATGACCACGGATCGAAGAGCGGACGGGCATGGCACGTCCCTACACGGGCCAGCCGAAGACGCGCATCAGGCGTTCATGACCACGGATCGAAGAGCGGACGGGCATGGCCCGTCCCTACGCCATCCCACCCTGTAGTGACGCGCCATGCGCGTCACCCGCAATGCTCAGTAATACCCCGAAAGATTCAAGAAGAACCCCTTGCTCTCATACCGCAGCTCGGTCAGGTCATCACTGAACTCGGTGAAGTTGTACCCCGCCCCCACCTTGAAGTTCTGTCCGATCTGCCGGTCCACGCCCACCAGCCAGCCCTGCTTGTCGCCGCCGTCGCGCACATCCAGCCAGCGGTACTCGGCCAGGCCTTCCCACTGCGCCCACAACCGATAGCGCAGCTGCAAGGCAGAGAAGTTGACCCGGCTGTCCAGCCAGTCACCAGTACCACGCCCGGTGCGGTACTCGCCCCAGCGCGCGGCCAGCTTGCCGGCCACTTCCCAACGATCACCCAGCTGCCGCACACCTTCAAACGACACAATCTGCGACTTCTGGTCATACACATTGCCGCCTTCCTGCCCCAGCGAAGCCACGTCATACAGATACGTGTACTTGCCGAACGCGGCCCAGCGGGTGTTGTCGTGCGGACGCCAGGCAAAGCCTAGATTGGATTCGACCAGCTTGGCATCGGCCAGCGCGTTACGCTTGTCCTGGGTGTCGGCATAGTTCGCACGCAAGGCAATGCGCCAGTCTTCGTTGACCTTGTACAGCAGGCGATTGGTGGTGACCCACTGCTCGCGGTCTTCCGCCCCCTGGTCGCGGCGGTACTCCAGCTTGCTGGTCCACTGCGTGTTGGCATCAGTACGTCCACCACTCACGCTGTAAGCGCGGCGGTCAACACGCCCGGTGGTGGCATCCAGCTTGCCGTCCATCACGGTGAAGCCCAGGTTCCAGCCCTGTGCGGGATAGAAGTCCATGCCGAAGGTATTCACCAGCCCGGCGGTGTCCTCGCGGCGGTCCTTCAGGTACTGGCTTTCATTGAACACGTTGACCTGGTTGCTCAGCCGCCAGCGCTGCCCCAGCGTCCAGCCCGACTGCAGGCCGGTGTCGTACAGCGGGTCCACCGTGGTGCGGTCGGTGCTGTAGCTGTAGTTGCCGTAGAAGCTGTGCTCCGGCGTCATCCAGTACTCGGCTTCCACCTTGCCACCGTCGCCGCGGCTGCCGCTGCTGACTTCCGCACCCACGCTGGAGCGGTCGCCAAACAGATAGCGCGTGCCCAACGTGACCAGGTTGTTGTCCTCATACGCGCCGCCGTCATCGTCCACGGTCAGCTGGCCCACACCATAAAGCTCCCACTTCGCACCGAAGCGCTGGCGGTAGCTGAGCGCGGCCAGGGTGCCGTCCACCTCCACCCCGGCACTCTCTTCGCGCACGCGGCGCAGCTCGCCGCCAAGCTGGCCGTTGTTGCCCAGCCGCCAGTCCAGGGTCAGCTGCGACTGCTCCACCGCCACGTCGCCACGCTCGGCACGGCTCTGCCGGCCATACAAACTGAGGTTGTCGGTGAAGTAGCCGAGGAACTCCGCGCCGTACTCTTCCAGCGCCAGCCCGGTGTCGGTGCGTGACACCGAGAAGCCGGCATCCACGTCACGCCACCACGCACCGAAGCTCCAATCCTGTTTCGTCCAACCGAGCTCACGCAGGTTGGCACGTGCCTCCACCGCACGCGCGTCGCCCTTGCGCTGGCCATCCACGGGATTGCGCTGGACGAAGCTCAGGCCGCCGTTGTCGGAATAGAAGATCGGTGCGGCGGTGGCCTCGGTGCGGGTCTGCTCAAGCTTCAGGTAGGTGCCGCGCCCCGCCTGGAGGGTCAGGTCAGCGCCCATCAGGCTGTAGTCGTCCCCGCTGCGGTTTTCATCCACATAGGTGCCGCCCACCGCCACGTGGTCGCCGAACCACTGCTTGCCGCGCACACCGGCACTCACGTCGTCGGTGCTGAAGCCCAGCGGCACGTACTCGTAATCCACCAGCAGGACCTGGTCGTAGCCGTCCAGCGGGGTGTCGCGGGTCAACGTACGCACGTTTTCGCGGGTGATCTGCGACAGCGCGCGGGTCAGCAGGATGCGGCCCTGGATCTCATTCACCTCGTAATCCACGCCGGCCTGCAAGGTGGTGCGGACCTCGGTGCGGCCGGTGGTGCGGTCGCGCACTTCCAGCACTACCTGTTCCGAACCGGGCAGCAGGTCGGTGTGGCGCAGGTAGTACAGGCTGCCGCCCGTGCCAAGGAACTCACTGTGGCCGAGCGCGGACTGCGCCTCGGAACCGAACGCCTTCAGGTAGGAGCGCGGGTCGCCCAGCGGCGTGGTCGCACGCGAGCGCCAGCTCAGCGCTGCCCCGTACAGCGAGCGCACGTACTGGCCGTACTCGGTGCCGGTAAAGCCGGTGGCGAAGTTGCCCCACAGTGCCTGGTTCTGGTCCCAGTCGACGCGGACGTACAGCTGACCCTGGGTGTCGACGTCGCGATAGGTGTTGGAATCATCGCCGTACACGGGGTAGTACTGGTCCGGGTCGAGACGACGGAACACGTCGCGTGCGTCGGCATCGAGGAAGCCGCTGAACAGATCCTTGAGTTCACGGTCGTAGGTGTCGGCCTGCGCGGTGATCAGATATTTGCCGCGCAGTTTGCTCTTCAGATAGAAGGCCAACCGCCCCTCGCTGAGGAAACTGTCGTCGCGGTCCTGGTCGGCCACCAGCGGGTCAAGGTTGCCGCTGGCAGTGTTCTTGGACATGGTCACGTCGGCCAACGCCACCAGGAAGCGGTAGCTGCCGGTCACATCCACATCCAGCGTGCGGGTCAGTGGCGGCGCATCCAGCGCTTCCACCTGCACGTTGTAACGGTGCTGGCCGATCGGCTCCAGGAACTCGGCCGCGAACTTCTGTTCCAGGTCAACCGGGAAGCTCTGGCCGTTGATCAACACCCGGGCATTCGGGGCCAGCCCACGACCGTAGATGCGCACGCGCGAGCCGTAGATGGGAATGTTCTGCTGGCGCAGCGCATTCTGTCCGTAGATCGCATTGGTCAGCTGCTGGTCGCGCGCGTCCTCGCCGTTGAGCACCTTGCCCAAGGTCTTCTGCACGTTGTCACGCACCTGCTGGGTGCCGCGCTCGTAGTCGGTGGGCAGCACCAGCTGGAAGCGCTGCGCGCTGGTTTCATCGAATGAGCCGTCCTTGCCGTAGGCACGGGCGATGTACTGCAGGTCATCGCCCTCGCGCAGGTTGAGGTCGGCCGGCAGCTGGCCGTCCCACTCGGTGTTGGCGACGTAGTCGACCGGCATGTCGATGCGCGCCAGCGGGGTGACCAGGTCGGTGTCGGAACCGCGATACAGAGTGATCTCGATGCGCTCGATGAACGAGGCGTAGTTGTTGTAACCATGGAAGCGCAGCGGCTTGGTCAGGCGGCCGTCTTCGAAGGGGGCCATCGAACCGGTCTGCACATTAAGCACCGGTGCCGACAGCGCCGGGTCCTCGGTTGCCCACACCACCGCCCCATCGGGGAGCTCGGTGACGAACTGACCGCCCGGAGCCGGCACGGTCGCCCCGACCGGCGTGGCCGGAGCCGGCGACGGTGCGGCCATCGGTTCTTCCTGCACCTGCAGCAGCAGTTCATTGCCGCGCTTGCAGCCATCCGCGCCGCACAGCGTGCTGGGCACGTCCACCGCCTGCGGCGCGGTGGTCTGCGCCGAGGCCACCGGCAGGCTGAGTGCGAGGACGATGACCAGTGCCGTCATGAAAGGTGTCTTGTTCATGGTCATCTCCTCAGCGCTCGGCGCGGTCGGCGGGGCGGGTCGGTGCGGTGGGCAGCACCTGGACCTGCACGCGGTCGGCGACGTCGGCCGGGAGGCGTGGCAACAACGCCTGTCGTAGTGCTTCCACCCGCTCAAGTCCCAGCGCCTCCTGCCCGCTGGGTGTCTGCAGCAGCAGGCGGCCGCCACCACCTGCCTGCAGCAGCCGCGCGGCATGCGCCAGCACCGCCTGGCTGTCGGGCGACAGCCGTGCCAAGCCCGGATCGAACACGCCCTCCCCGATGTTCAACGTCGGGGGCCGCGCGGATGCGGGAGCGGCCTCGAAGCGGGCTTCCGGCAACTGCACGCCGAAGTCGAAGCGCGCCGGCAGGCCCGGGGTGACCCGGCGCAGCAGCGGATTGCGGGTGGTGAAGCGCGCATCGGCCGGCAGCGTGGTCGGGTCCACCTTGAGGATGAAGTTGCGGCCGCGGGCACCGCCACCATCAATGCCGACCAGGTGGTAGCGACCGAACGCGTCGGTTTCCATCACCAGGCCTTCGACCGAGGCCACGCGCACGCCCGGAATGCCGCGCTCGCCGTCGTCCTGCACGCCGTTTCCGTTGCGGTCCTCGAACACACTACCGATGATCAGGCTTTCATCCAGCAACGGGTCGCCCACTACTTCCACGTCGGCCGAGGCCACGTTGCCAATGGTGGTGTTGACCGCATCCACCGCGGTGACGCGGTTGGTGTGGATGCCCTGGCCCACGCCCGCGCCCACCCGCAGGTAGTACACCAGCGTGGCCTGGCCACCGGCAGGAATGTCGATGCCGTCCACCCGCAGCGGGGTGCGCGAAGTGACAAAGCCAGCGTTGTCCAGATCACGGACCGCGAAGCCTTCCTGCACGAAGGTGAAGCCGGCCGGCAGCGTATCCAGCACGGTCACACCCAGTGCGTCTACCTCGCCCATGTTCTCCACGGTGACCGTGTAACGCATCAGCTCGCCCACCTTCACGGTGCGCTGCGCGGCCTGCTTGCTCAGGCGCAGGAAGGTCTCGCCGGCGACCACGGTGATGTTGACCACACCGTCAACGCACACCGGGGTGGGAATGGACATGTCGCAGATGTTGTAGGTGAAGCTGTCCGCGCCGCTGTAGCCGACGAAGGCGGTGTAGATGCAGATACCGTCGGTGCAGGTCACCCTGCCGTAGCGCGCCGCGGACAGAATCCGGAACGAACGCCAGTTGATCGGTGCACCGGTGGTGCTGATGTTGTCCACGATGGAGAAGGTGGTCGGCTGCCCGTCTTCGGCGGTGATGTCTTCTTCCACCACTTCCACATCGTTGGGCAGCACCTGCACGCTGACGTTGGCGATGCCGCAGTCGGCCGGTGTGGTCTGCGTGCACACCGTGTAGGCAAACGTATCGGTGCCACTGAACAAGTCGTTCGGGGTGTAGCGCAGAGTGCCATCGCCCAGTACCTCGACGCTGCCCGAGGTCGGCGCAGTGCTGACGGTGATGACCAGCCCGGCCGGTACCGCTGGGGCACCAGCGACCAGGTCGTTGGCCAACACCGGAATCACCACGGCGGTGTCCTGCTGGGTGCTGGCGCTGTCGTCAGCCGGCTGCACCGGCGTGCCCACCGGAGCACTGGCCAAGGTGACACTCACGGTGCCGATGTCACACACGCTCGGCTGGCTGACCAGGCAGATCCGGTAGGTGGTGGTGTAGGTGGCACCGGCCACGCCTCCCGACACGTCCACACTGCCATTGGGCTGGATGGTGATGGCGGTAGTGTTGGTCGGGGTGAGCAGCACCGTGGTCGGGTCAAGCGCGCTGCCGTTGAAGGTGTCATTCACCAGCACGTTCATCACGCCATTGGCCCCGGTGACCGGCACGTCGGTCGCGGTATCGTCCACCGCATCCAGGGTGCCGCCAGCGGCGGTGACCGTAATCGTCAGCGTGGCGGTATCGCAGACCCCCGCATACGGAGCCGGCAGACACAGCTGATAGATGAAGGTGTCGGTGCCGGTGAAGCTGCTGTTGGGCGTATAGAGATAGCTGCCGTTGGCGTTGAGCACCACGGTGCCCTGCGCCGGTGCGGTGACCAGCGAGAACACCGAGCCGCCACTGGCGTTGTCGTTGCCGGCGACGGTGCCGCTCAGGGCCTGGCCGGTCGGCGTGGTCGCCACGTCGTTGACGGCATCCGGCCGCACCAACACCAGCGCGGTGGCTTGGGCGCAGTTGCCCGGGTTGGACGCTTCGCAGATCTGGTAGGTCAGTGTCAGCGCGCCGGCGGCGGCATTGCCGGCGATGGTGACGATGCCGTTGGCGTCGATGCTGACGCCGGCCGGCGGCGCGATCAGGGAAACGACCACCTGCGCCGGCTGCACCGGCACTCCATTGATCAGATCGTTGCCCAGCACCGACGGCGTGCTGCCACCGGCTCCCGGCAGCGTCGGCGAGCTGCTGAAGTTATCGCTCACCGCCTGCAGCGTGGTGGCACTCACCGTCACGCTGACCGAGGCGGTGTCGCACACGTTCAGATTGGGAGCCGGCAGGCATACCTGGTAGGTGAAGCTGTCAGTGCCGGTGAAGCCCGGGTTTGGCGTGTAGCTGATGGTGTTGTCGCCGTTGACCACAGCGGTGCCATTCAACGGCGCGCCTGTCACGGTGAACACCGGGTTGAGCGGCAAGGTGTCGTTGGCCGCGACGTTGAGTACGGTGGTGCCGGTACCGGCACCCAACGTGTCGTCCGCCGCGTTCGGACGCACCGCCACCAACGCAGTGGCTTGCGCGCAGTTGGTCGGCACCGTGTTCTCGCAGACCCGATAGGTCAACGTCGTCGCCACCGGGGTCAGCCCGGCGGCCACGGTAATCACCCCGTTGGCTGCCATGGTGTAGCCGGTCACCGGCGTGACCAGCGAAGCCGTCACCGGTGTGGTGCCCGGCACGATGGTTGCGCCATTGAAGCTGTCATTGAGCAGCACGCTGGCGGTGGTGCCACCCGATGCCGGCACGATCGGCGTGGTGCTGAAGTCGTCGTTGAGCGCACTCAGGCTGGTGGTGCCCACTGTTACCGTGACTGTGGCGGTCGAGCACACCCCTGCAACCGGAGCTGGCAGGCAGACCTGGTAGGTAAAGCTGTCGGTGCCGGTGAAGCCGGCCGTGGGGGTGTAGCTGATGGTGTTGTCGCCATTGACGGTGGCGATGCCGTTGCCCGGCGCGACCAGCACGGTCAGGGTCGGGTTGGACGGCAGGGTGTCGTTGGCGGTGACGTTGAGCACCGTGGTGGTACCGGCGGTGGCGGTCAACGTGTCGTTGGCCGCAGCCGGGCTGACCGCCACGATCACCGTGGACTGCGCGCAGTTGGTCGGCACCGCGTTTTCACATACCTGGTAGGTCAGCGTTGCCGCTGCCGGCGTTGTACCCGGTGCCACCGTGACCTGGCCGTTGGCGGCGATGCTGTAGCCGGCCGGCGGCGTGATCAGCGTGGCGGTGACCGGCGTGGTGCCCGGTGCAATCGGCACACCATTGAAGGTGTCATTGAGCAGAACGCTGGCGGTGGTGCCGCCGGTAACCGGTGCAATCGGCGCAGCGGTGAAGTCGTCCGCGTTGGCCACCAGGGTGGTGGCGGTAACGTTCAAGGTCACCGTGGCGCTGTCGCAGACACCGGCACCCGGCGCAGGCAGACACAGCTGATAGGTGAAGCTGTCCGCACCGGTGTAGCCGGTGGTGGGCGTGTAGTTGATGCTGCCATCGCCATTGACCGTAGCGGTGCCGTTGGTGGGCGCGACCGATACGGTCACCACCGGGTTCAACGGCGCGGTGTCATTGGCCAGCACGTTGAGCAGCGTGGTGGTTCCGGCGGTGGCGAGCAAGGTGTCCGCAACCGCATCCGGACTTACCGCGACAATGGCCGTGGTCTGTGCACAGTTGGTCGGCACGGCGGTCTCGCAGACCTGGTAGTTCAAGGTCACCGCGGCCGGCGTGGTACCGGCTGCGACGGTGATCACACCGGTGGCGGCCATGGTGTAGCCGGTCACCGGGGTCACCAGCGATGCACTGACCGGAGTGGTGCCAGGCACGATGGTGGACCCGTTGAAGGTGTCATTGAGCAGCACGCTGGTGGTGCTGCCACCGGTGGCCGGCGCGATCGGGGTCGCGGTGAAGTTGTCTGCCACCGCCACGATGCTGGTCGCGCCGACGCTCAGCGCGACCGTGGCGGTATCGCAGACGCCCGTGCCCGGCGCGGGCAGGCACAGCTGGTAGGTGAAGCTGTCGGCACCGGTGTAGCCCGGCGTCGGGGTGTAGCTGATGGTGCCATTGCCATTGACCGTGGCGGTGCCGTTGGCCGGTGCCACCAGTACGATGACCACCGGGTTGAGCGGCGCAGTGTCATTGGCCAGCACGTTGAGCACCGTGGTGGCACCGGCCGTGGCGGTGAGCGTATCGGCCACCGCATCCGGGCTGACAGCAACGATCGCAGAAGCACCGGCGCAGTTGGTCGGCACCGCGTTCTCACAGACCTGGTAATTCAACGTGACTGCGGCCGGCGTGGTGCCGGGAGCCACGGTGATCACACCGCTTGCATTCATGCTGTAACCGGGCACGGCGGTCAGCAGCAACGCGGTCACCGGCGTGGTGCCCGGCACGATGGCCGCACCGTTGAAGGTGTCGTTGAGCAGAACGCTGGTGGTGCTGCCGCCAGCCGCCGGCGCAATCGGCGTGCCGGTGAAGTCATCGTTGAGCGCGGTCAGCGTGGTGGCGCTGACAGTGACGGTCACCGTGGCGGTGTCGCAGACCGACGCACCCGGTGCTGGCAGGCACAGCTGATAGGTGAAGGTATCGGTACCCGTGAAGGCACCGGTGGGGGTGTAGCTGATCGTGCCGTCCGCGTTGACGACGGCGGTGCCATTGGTCGGAGCGACCGACACAGTCACGGTCGGGTTCAGCGGCGCGACGTCGTTGGCCAGCACGTTGAGCACGGTGGTGGTGCCGGCGGTCGCCGGCAGTGCGTCAGCCACCGCATCCGGACTGACCGCGACCACAGCCGTAGCGGCGGCACAGTTGGTCGGCGATGCGTTCTCACACACCTGGTAGTTCAGCGTGACGGCGGCGGGCGTGGTGCCCGGGGCCACCGTGATCACTCCGGTGGCGGCCATGCTGTAGCCGGCAGGCGGCGTCAGCAGCGACGCGGTCACCGCCGTGGTGCCCGGCACGATGGCCGCACCGTTGAAGGTGTCGTTGAGCAGCACACTGGTGGTGCTGCCACCGGCGGCCGGCGCGATCGGCGTGGCGGTGAAGTCATCATCCGCCGCCACCAGCGCGGTGGCGCTGACTGTCAGCGACACGCTCGCGGTATCGCACACCGACGCGCCCGGTGCCGGCAGGCAGACCTGATAGGTGAAGCTGTCCGCCCCGGTGAAACCGGCGGTCGGCGTGTAACTGATGGTGCCGTCGCCATTGACGGTGGCGGTGCCATTGGTCGGGGACACCGCCACGGTGATGGTCGGGTTGGCGGGCAGCGTGTCATTGGTGGTGACGTTGAGCACGGTGGTGGCACCAGCTGTGGCCGGCAGGGTGTCGTCCACTGCCACCGGGCTGACCGCGACCACCGCACTGGCGGCAGCGCAGTTGCTCGGCACTGCGTTTTCGCAGACCTGGTAGTTCAAGGTCACGGCGGCCGGGGTGGTCCCGGGGGCCACGGTGATCACACCGTCGGCCGCCATGCTGTAGCCCGTCTCCGTGGTGAGCAGAGTGGCGGTGACCGCGGTGGTGCCGGGCACGATGGCCGCGCCGTTGAAGGTGTCGTTGAGCAGCACGCTGGCGGTGCTGCCGCCGGCAGCCGATGCAAGCGGCGTGGCAGTGAAGTCGTCATTGGCGGCCGCCAGGGTGGTGGCGGCCACCGTCACGGTCACCGTGGCGGTATCGCAGACCGCAGCGCCGGGAGCCGGCAGGCACAGCTGATAGGTGAAGGTATCGGTGCCGGTGAACGCACCGGTCGGGGTGTAGCTGATGGTGCCGTCACCATTGACGGTGGCGGTGCCATTGGTCGGCGCGACCGACACGGTCACGACCGGGTTCAGCGGTGCGCTGTCGTTGGCCAGCACATTGAGCGCGGTGGTGGTGCCTGCAGCAGCAGGCAGCGCATCGGCCACCGCATCCGGGCTGACCGCCACGATGGCCGATGCACCCGCACAGTTGGTCGGCACGGCGTTCTCGCATACCTGGTAGTTCAGGGTGACTGCCGCCGGGGTGGTCCCTGCCGCCACAGTGATCACGCCGTCGGCGGTCATGCTGTAACCGCTGGGCGGCGTGATCAGCGACGCGGTCACCGCAGTGGTGCCCGGCACGATGGCGGTGCCGCTGAAGGTGTCGTTGAGCAGCACGCTGGTGGTGCTGCCGCCGGTCGTCGGGGCGATGGGCGTTGCAGTGAAGTCGTCGTTGTTCGCGGCCAGCGCAGTGGCACTGACGGTGACCGTGACGGTCGCGGTGTCGCACACGCTGCCGCCCGGTGCTGGCAGGCACAACTGGTAGGTGAAGGTATCGGTGCCGGTGAATGCCCCGGTCGGGGTGTAGCTGATCGAGCCATCACCGTTGGCCACGGCGGCACCGTTGGTCGGACCTGCGGTGACCGTGACCACCGGATTGAGTGGTGCGGTGTCGTTGGCCAGCACGTTGAGCACGCTGGTGGCACCGGCGGTCGCCGGCAGTGCATCGGCGACTGCTTCCGGGCTGACCGCAACCAGGGCGGTGGCGGCGGCGCAGTTGGTCGGCACCAGGTTCTCGCAGACCTGGTAGCTGAGCGTGGTCGCTGCCGGCGTGGTGCCCGGAGCCACGGTGATCACGCCCGCAGTCGACATCGTGTAGCCGGTCACCGGGCTGAGCAGCGTCGCCGTGACCGGCGTGGTACCCGGCACGATCGGATTGCCGTTGAAGGTGTCATTGAGCAGCACGCTGGCAGTGCTGCCACCGGCGGCCGGCGCGATCGGGGTCGCCAGGTAGGTGTCATTCACCGCCACCAGCGAGGTGGCGCTGACGGTCACCGACACGGTCGCCGTGTCGCAGACCGAACCATGCGGTGCAGGCAGGCAGAGCTGGTAGGTGAAGGTATCCGGACCCACGAACGGACCGGTGGGCGTATAGCTGATGGTGCCGTCGCCGTTGACCACGGCGGTGCCGCTGATCGGGGCCACGCTGATGGTCAGCACCGGCGTGGTCGGCGCGATGTCGTTGGCCAGCACGTTGAGCACGGTGGTGGCACCGGCGGTGGCCGGCAGCGTGTCGTTGACCGCATCCGGGCTCATCACCACCACCGCAGTGGCGGTGGCGCAATTGGTCGGCACAGCGGTTTCGCAGACCTGGTAGTTCAGCGCGATGGAACCCGGTGGGGTGCCGGCGGCGACGGTGATCACGCCGTTGGCGGCCATGCTGTAGCCCGACACGAGGGTCACCAGCGAGGCAGTCACCGGGGTGGTCCCCGGCACGATGGCTGCGCCGTTGAAGGTGTCATTGAGCAGCACACTGGCGGTACTGCCACCAGTGGGCGGAATCGGGCTGGCGCTGTAGTCGTCGTTCACCGCCACCAACGCGGCGTTGGCCAGGGTCACGACGACCTGTGCGGTGTCGCAGGTGGTGCCATCCGGTGCCGGCAGACAGACCTGGTAGGTCACGGTGTCGGTGCCAGTCTGCCCGGCGGTGGCGGTGTACTGCAGGCTGCCGGTGGCCGACAGCGTGGCAGTGCCCTTGGTGGGTGCCGTGGTCACGGTGAAGGTGGAACCGGCCGGTGCATTGTCATTGGTTGCCACGTTGAAGGTGCCGGTCTGGGTGCCGGTGACGCTGGCGGTGTCGTCCTGCGCATCCGGCGCGATCAGCACCTGCACGCTGGCGTTGTCGCAGTTGGTGGTGGAACCCAGCTCGCACAGCGTGTAGGTCAGCGTAGTGGCACCGGCCGGAGCAAAACCGGAGACGGTGATGACGCCGGCGCTGTCGATGCTGAAACCGGCCGGCGGCGCGTCAAGGTTCACCGTGACCTGCAACGGGCTGGCGGCGGCACCGTTGAAAGTGTCGTTGCCGAGCACGCTGGGCGTAGTGCCGCCGGCACCCGGCGCGAACACCGGCGCACGGAAGTTGTCGTCCACCGCGTTGAGCGTATTGGCGATGACGTTGAAGGTGATCGTGCCGGTGGCACAGGTGGCACCGTCCGGGGCCGGCAGGCAGACCTGGTACTGCGCGGTCTGGGTGCCTGCGCCGGCTGGCGTGTAGGTGAACGCACCATTGGCCTGCAGCACCAGGGTGCCGGCGGCCGGTGCGCTGAGCACGGTGTAGCTGGAGCCCGCCGGGGCGTTGTCGTTGATGCTGACATCGCCGGCCAGCGGCTGCCCGGCCGGGGTGGTGTAGGTGTCGTCGGCCGCGGCCGGCGCAATCAGCAGCGCCACCTGGGCGGTGTCGCAGTTGGTCGTGGTGCCGGCTTCGCACAGTTCGTAAGTGAGGCTGACCGCACCGGCGGCAGCACCGGCCGGCACGTTGATCACGCCCGCGCTGGTGATGGTGTAGCCCGGCGGCGGGGTGTTGATCAGGCTGATCGTCACCTGCGCGGCGGTGACGGCCGCGCCATTGAACAGGTCGTTGCCGAGCACGCTGGGCGTGCTGCCGCCGGTTACTGGTGAAATGGCCGGCGTGGTGAACGGGTCGTCCACCGCATCCACCGTGTTGGCGGCAATGACGAAGGTGGCCGTCGCGGCGGAGCACACGCCTGCGTTCGGAGCCGGCAGGCACACCTGGTAGTTGAAGCTGTCGTTGGTGCTGCTGCCGGGATTGGAGACGTAGGTGAAGCTGCCGTCGGCGGCAAAGGTCAACACGCCTTGGGCAGGCTGGGTAAGCGCGGTGAACACGACCCCGGTGACGATGTCATCGTTGCTGGCCACCGAACCGGTTTCAGTTTGTCCGGACTGCACCGGAATGCTGTCGGCCACTGCCGTGGGGCTGACCAGCACCTGGACGCTGGCGAAATCGCAGTTGGTGGGCGCGGCCACTTCGCACAGCTGGTAGCTCAGCGACACCACGCCAGGGTCGGTGCCAGGGGCCACGGTGATCACGCCCGTGTTCGCATCCAGCGTGAAGCCGGGCACTGTTCCCTGCAACGTGGCAGTCACCGCTCCCGCGGTTACCACCACGCCGTTGAGGGTGTCGTTGCCGAGCACGCTGGGCGTGGTCCCGCCGGCGAGACCGGATACGGGCGTGCCAAACAGATCGTCATTGGCGGCCAACGCATTGGCCCCCAGGGTGACGGTAACGGTGGCGGTGGCGCAGACGGCGGCGTTCGGCGCAGGCAGGCACACCTGGTAACCGAAACTGTCGGTGCCGGCACTTCCTGCGTTGGGCTGGTAGGTGAAGGTGCCGTCGGGGTTGACGGTCGCGCTGCCCTGGGTGGGAGTGGCACCGGCGGCAGAGAACAGCGAGCCGGCCGGCGTGTTGTCGTTGCTGCCGACATTGCCGGACACCGGCTGCCCCGCGCCGGGCGTGCTGACCGCATCGTTCACCGCGTTCGGGCCCACCACCACCTGCACGCTGGCGGTGTCGCACAGGGTGGGCGCGGCGGTCAGACAGATGCGGTAGCCCAGGGTGACCGGGCCAGCCACGGCATTGGCCGGTACGCTGATCGCCCCGGCGGCGGTGATGGTGTAGCCGGCCGGTGCGGTGATCAACGTGGTGGTGAGGTTGGCCGGCACCACGGCAGTTCCATTGAAGGTGTCATTGGCGAGCACGCTGGCCGTGGTGCCGCCGCCGGCGGCCGGAATCGGGGCCGCGTTGAAGTTGTCATCCACCGCATCAATCACGTTCGCGGTGAGATTGATCGTCACCGTGGCGGTATCGCACACGGCCGCATTCGCACCGGGCAGGCACAGCTGGTAGCTGAAGGTGTCGGTGCCGGTGGCACCTGCATTGGCGGTGTAGGTGAAACTGCCGTCGCCCAGCAGTTGCAGGGTTCCCTGCGTTGGCGGCGTGCCGGTCTGGGTGAAGCTCGAGTCGATGAGGAAATTGTCGTTGTCACGCACATTTGCACTGATGGCCTGGCCCGCCTGCACGGCATAGCTGTCATCCACCGCATTGGGGCTGACCACCAGCGTCACGTTGGCGCTGGCACAGTTACTCGGCGAGGCCGCCTCGCAGATCTGATAGGTCAGGGTCACCGGACCGGCCGCGGCCGTCGCCGGCACGGCGATGGTGCCGTTGGCGTTGATGTCATAGCCGGCCGGTGCGTTGGTCAGCGTGGCCACCACCGCCGCATCGGCGAATGGCGCACCGGCAAGCGTGTCATTGGCGAACACACGCGGCGTGGTGCCGCCGGCACCCGGCGGGAACGGGGTGGCGCTGTAGTCGTCATTGGTGGCCACAATCGCGGCCGCCTGCACGGTGATGGTAGGCGTGGTGGCGGTGTTGTCGCCCGGTGTGGGGTCGGTGGTGCCCGGCGGCGGGCTGATGGTGGCCGCGTTGGCGGAAATGGTCGCCGGCGTCACCGTGGGGGCCGTGCCGCTGACCAGCACGACCAGCACGTCGCCGACGCCCACGTTGACGCCGACATTGAGACTGCCGGTGCCAGAGGCGGTCGCACACGAGGTCGCCGCCGACACCACCGCGCAGGTCCAGGTCACGCCGGTCAGCTGTGCCGGCACCGAGTCGGTGAGGGTCGCACCGACGGCGCGCGACGGACCGGTGTTGCGCACTTCGATGCGGTACTGCACGGCACCACCCGCCGGCACGGGTGCACCGGCCGCCGGGCTGACAATGGTCTTGATCACGCTCAGCTGCGAGGTGGCGGCCAGCGCGTTGCTGTCACTGGCGGTGTTGTTGCCCGGGGTGGGATCGGAGATGTCGGCCGGTGCGATGACGGTGGCGGTGTTGACCAGCGGATTGCGATACGCCTGCGCCTGCGCGCCGGCTGTGGCCAGTGTCATCAGCAGCCCACCGGCCAGCGGCAGCGCGCGGGCGCGCAGGCGACTGAAGGCGGTCTGACAGGGGAAGCGACAGGCGCTGGCGGTTTGCATGCAGGAGTCCTCGGAAGCACCGCGCGCGGGCCGTTGCGACCTCACTGCGCGTCACGTGTTGCGTCGTTGCTGCCGAAGGCCACCGCGGTGGCCTCCGGGTGGATGTGGCTAGTACGCGGCGGGATCTGCGCTGAAGCTGACCGGCACGGTGATCGTGGCCTGCCCCCCGTTGATCAGGTTCACCCCCAGGCTCACGCCGGTACCGCCGGCAGCGCCCCCACTCGCAGCGCTGCAGACGCTGCCGGCCGACGCCGTGCAGGTCCATGGCGCGCTCAGCGTGGCCCCGGCCGGCAAGGTGTCGGTCACCTGCGCGGCAGTCACTGGATCGGGCCCGGCATTGCTGACGGTGATCACATAGCTGGCCGTGCCGCCAGGCGTGTAACTGCCGCTGCCATCATTCTTTGTGATCGACAGATCCGCCTGGCGCGTTCGGTTGGTGATGCGACAGACCACATTGAGCGGCTGCGCGGACAACGCGGGCGCGGTGAAGTTGAAGCTCTGCCCGGTGCCGCTGGCAAGCACCGTTCCGGCCGCATCGCGACAGTCCCAGGTGCTGGCGTAGCGCGCCAGCACGGTGTCGGTGCCGGCGGTTTCGGCCAGCGTGTAGACCGTGCCCGGCGTGGTGACCACCGCTGTGGTGGCCCCGTTGTTGCCCACGTTGGCCACGCTTGCCAGCACCGTGGCGCCCTGCGCGACGCTCAGGTTGAACACACCGGTGTCGGTGGTGGGCGCGAGCGTCTTGACCAGCTGCACGGTGGCCGCGCAGCTCTGCGAGATGCTTTCCACGGTGAAGATCGCCTGGCCGATGCGGATGCCCAGCAGCCCCAGCAGGTTGTCGACCACGCCGCCGAGCACCGCGGTGAGCACCGGACCGACCAGCGCGTTGGTCACCGTGCGCAGTGGCGGCAGCAGCGCTCCCACCAACGCAGTGACGATGGTGTTCACGGGCAACGGCAGGTTGATGAGGTTGTTGACCAGGCGCACCACCGGTGTGCCGCTGGTGATCTGCACGTCCAGCGAGTTGATCAGCGTGGTCACCATGGTGCTGGCGCTGACCGTGCCGGTGCTCAAGGTGCGTGTCTGTGGATAGGGACCCGTGAACGCCACCGACTGGAAGCCAGGTGTGGCTGTCGCCACGGCGCGAAGTGACACCGTCAGCGGCACATCGACATCAGCGACTTTCAGACCGCTCGAGAGCAGGCTGACGGCTACCGTGACGCTCAGCGTGGTTGCATTGATGGGCGTCACGCTGGCCGGCGTCAGCGTCGCGCTGCGGTTGAAGAACACCGCGTCGCTGATGGTGCCCACGTACAGGTTGACCAGGCCCGGGCGCGCCTGCAGGGTGACCGCGTTGCTGGCCAGGTTGACCGCGTTGATGGTGCCCTCGGCACGGGCCACGTCGGCATACACCGACAGATGCAGCAGCGAAGCGGTGATGGCGGTGCCGGACAGGGACACCAGCCCGCCCACGTTGAGGCCGTTGACCGCGCTGATCAGCGGGGCCACGTTGAGGCCCTGGGCAATGTCGAAGTCGAACTTGATGCGGATGGCCGCGCTGTGGAACGCGCTGCCGACCGGACCGCAGTTGTACACCGGCGGTTCCACCACCTGCGCCCATACCCGCACATTGGCCAGGCCGGCCAAGCCCAGCGGGGCCAGCTGCGCCGTGGTCAGGGTGATCGGCGTGGGCGTGGTAAGCACGTTGCGGAAGTTGTAGAGCTGCACGCCACCGGTGATCAGGTCCAGCACGTCCAGGTTGACGTTGGCCAGCGAACCGGGCGGCAGCGTCACCTGCAGCAGGTCGGCCAGGCGGATGGTTCCGGTAAGTCCACTCAGGGAGGGGGTCAGCAGATTGAGCGAGTTCGCTGCGAGGGTCTGGCCGTCCGCCTGCAGCACCGAGACCAGTGCCGCCTGCAGCTGCGCCAGCGTGATGTTGGCGTTGAGTATCTGACTGGGGTCGCTGACCACCACGCCGCCGTTGAGCTGGGTCAGCAGCGCATTGAGATTCACATCCGCGCCGGCGATGTTGTTCCAGTCCAACGCGGTGATGTTGATATTGGTGCCGGGCAGCAGCGTCGTAAACAGCAGGTTCAACACCGGGCTCTGGGTGGAATCCACCTGCACCAACCGCGGACCGGCGGAAACACAGGCTCCGTTGGCGGTACAGGCGTCCTGCGCATTTACTTTTGGAATGAATGAAAATAATGCGAATAACGTCACAATTAATGCGAGCGCATTAAGTTTGGTGAATCTCCATAACACCCGCTTCACATCTGAAACCTTATCCATCACCCATCCCCTGCGCCGTGGCCGCAACCGTCCATCACACACCGGTTTGAGCCGGCGATGAGGAGCAGCAAGCGCACTGCTTTCGACGTTTTGGCGTTTATTCCCGGCGATTCATGGCCGGTTTCAGGATTAATTACGTGGACGCGGCGAGGGGTCAAACAACGTTTTGTGAAGACGGTAGTTAGTAACGCTGTCGCTCGGGGTGGTAATGATGGGATACCCATGAGGGGCAAGGGCAGTCAGTTATTCTGTACATGCAGTTAAAAGAATCGCTGCCCGGGAAGTATCGATAACCACCCATCACTTAAGGACAGAGAAAGGGGGATTTCAATGTTGTCGATGTCGGATCGGATTCGCAGCGCGCGGACCGCTGCGGGACTTTCTCAGACGCAATTGGCCTTGGAAACCGGGGTCAAGCGCAGTGCAGTGGCACAATGGGAGCGGCGCGGCGGCACCCATCCCAGTGTGTCGCATCTGGCACGAATTGCCGTGGTCACTCACGTGCGGTTCGAGTGGCTGGCCACCGGCCGCGGTTGCGGAAAACCGGACGGAGAGGAGCTGGAAACGACACAGCCCGCCACCGATTACGTACGCAATGCTCTGGAGGGCAATATTCTGTCGCTGGTGCGGCGGTTACCGCCGCGCAAGCGGCAGGTGGCGCACGACATCATCGAGATGTTGGGTGCATAGGCGGCGGCAAAGGTGTGACGACCCACGGTCGTCACCTGCCATCGTGGTCGCTCAAGACCGGTAGCTGACGCCCGTTGGTCGTCAGAGCGCCGCACGCGGCGGCAGCGACCAGTCAATCGGTGGCAGCCCGCGCTGCTGCAGGTAGTCGTTGGCCATCGAAAAATGCCGGCAGCCCAGAAAACCCCGATGCGCCGACAGCGGCGACGGGTGGGGTGCCTTGAGTACGCGGTGGCGGCGGGTGTCGATCACCGTGCCCTTCTGCTGCGCGTAGCTGCCCCAGAGCAGGAACACCAGGCCATCGCGTTCACGGTTGAGGGTTTCCACGACGTGGTCGGTGAAGCCTTCCCAGCCGCGCTTCTGATGCGCGCCGGCCTGCCCTTCCTCAACCGTCAGCACCGCATTGAGCAACAGCACGCCACGCTGCGCCCAAGGCAGCAGGCAGCCGTGATCCGGTCGCGCGATGCCCAGGTCGCTTTCGATTTCCTTGTACATGTTCAACAGCGACGGCGGCACCGGCACGCCGGGCATCACAGAGAAACTCAAGCCGTGCGCCTGGCCACGGCCGTGATAAGGGTCCTGGCCCAGGATCACCACCTTCACCTGATCGAACGGCGTGGCGTCGAACGCGGCGAAGATCTGTGGGCCGGGCGGGAATACGTGCGCCCCGGCGGCCTTGCGCTGACGCAGGAAGGCCGACAACTCACGCATCTCCGGGCGCAGCAGCCAGTCGCCGACATGCGCCTTCCAGCTGGGTTCCAGCTGGATGGCGGGCACGGCGTCCGTCATTGCAGCACGGGCTTGTCGTTGAGGCGGGCCAGACGCAGCTGGAACAGCACCTTGGTCACCAGCAGGCGCTCTTCGATCGGCTTCTGCACCAGATCGTTCGCGCCCGACTGCAGCAGTCCGGACTGGTTGTGCGGATTGCCGTCACCGGTCATCACCAGCACCGGCAGGCGGCGCTTGCCGTAGCCGAAGTCGACGCGCACGCGCTCGACCACGTCACGGCCACTGAGTTCGCCCTTCAAGGTGACGTCGGTCAGTACCAGATCGATGCGGGTGTTGCTGCGCCCCAGCGATTCCGCGGTAAGCAGGGCGAACGCTTCTTCGGCCGTCATCACGTGCAGCACGTTCAGGCTCTGCCGCTCCAGCATGCGCTTGGTGGCTTCAGCCACCACGCGGCTGTCTTCGATGTACAGGATGGTGGCCCCCGGGATGGTCTCCGGCTGCACGTAGCCCTTGATGAAGGACGCCAGCGCCTCGTGGCCCAGCGCCTTGTCGAAGTAGTCGGTGACATACTCGGTGAAGCGGCGCTGCTCCAGGTGCTGCTGGGCGTCGCCGGACACCACGATCACCGGTACATAGGCCTGCCCCGCTGCCTCGCGCACCATGCGCGCAAGCGCCAGGCCGTCGCCGTCACTGAGCGTGAGCGAGGTGGTGACCAGGTTGACCGGGCCGGCATCCAGCGCCTGGCGGGCGTCTTCGATGCAGGCACAGCCCACCACCTCCACCTGTGGCAACTCGCGCTGCAGCACGTCGGCAATGAGCTTGCGGACCAGCTTGGAACCGTCGACCACCATCACCCGGGGGGCGGCATCAACGAGGTGCTTGAGAGCTTGCGGACGCATGCGGGCCTCAGGTTTCAGTCGGTCGGGTCTGGCGCAGGAAGTGCCCTGTGACCAGCCACGCGCCCAGCCAGCCCAGCACAACCGTGCCGACCAGGACGAGCGAGGAATGCAGAAGATCCAGCCCGTGCAGCACGAACGGGCTGCCATAGCTGCTGGAGAGTTCAGCCAGCGGCGGGCGCAGCGCCAGACCGGCCACGCCGATAAGCGCCAGGGCCAGCGCACCGGCACCCAGGCCGTACCACGCGCCCAGGTACAGGAACGGACGACGGATGAAACCGTCGCTGGCACCGAGCAACTGCAGCACGCCGATTTCGTCCCGACGCGACTGGATGTCCAGGCGCACGGTATTGCCGACCACCAGCAACGCGCCCAGCCCCAGCAGGGCCGAGAGCACCTGCACCAACCGTGCGCCGAAGCCCAGCCAGGCGTCCAGACGCTTGCGCCAGAGCGCGTCGTGCTGGACCAGGTCGGCCTGCGGCAGGCCCTGCAGCGACTGTGCAAGGCGCGCGTCATCCGTGCCGTTGGCCGGCGTGATGATCAGCAGCGAAGGCAGCGGATTGTCGTGCAGGGCATCGATGGCCTCGCCGAGGCCGGCGCTGTCGCGCAATTCGGCCAGGCCCTGTTCCGGGGTGCGCAAGGTGACCGCACTGACATCGGCACGACTGCGCAGCGTCCCGGCTACCTCGGCCGCACCGGCAGCGTCAACGCCGGCCTTCAGGAACAGGTTGATGTCACGCGACTGCTGCACGCTGCCGGCGAACAGCTTCACGTTGTCCAGCGCGATCGACAGCCCCAGCGGCAAGGCCAGCGCCACCGCCATGACCATGATGGTCAGCAGTGTCGCCCACGGCTTGCGCCAGGCGCGGCCGAGGCTGAACACCACGCTGTGGCCATGATGGTGCAGCCACACGCCAAGGCGCGAAGGGGCTGCCGCTTCTTTGTTGGTCGCGGCGCTCATTCGGCCAGATCCTGCGGCGAGATGTCGTCGACCAGACGACCGTGGTCGAGAATGAGCACGCGCTTGCGCATGCGGCGCAGCAGCGGCAGGTCGTGGCTGACCACAAGCACGCTGGTCCCACGCTCGGGCAGTTCGGCAAACAGCGCCATGATCTCCGCGGCCAAGGTGGGGTCCAGATTACCGGTCGGCTCGTCGGCGACCAGCAGGCGCGGTTCGCCGACGATGGCACGGGCAATGCCGACGCGTTGTTGTTCGCCGGCCGACAGCTGCGAGGGCAGCGCCTTTTCCCGGTGGGCCAGACCCATGCGTTCCAGCACCGAGCGCACCCGCTTGGCGATCTCGGCGCGCCGCGTGCCGCGCAGGATCAGCGGCAGGGCGACGTTTTCGCCGATGCTGCGGTCCATCAGCAGGCGGTGGTCCTGGTAGACCGCGCCCACCTCACGGCGGTGACGCGGGATATCGCCGCCGCGCACCTTCAGCAGGTTGCGGTCGGCCAACAGCACCGCACCGCGGCTGGGACGTTCGTCCAGATGGATCAGTTTGAGCAGGGTGCTTTTGCCGGCACCGGAGTGACCGGTGACGAACAGCATTTCACCGGGCGCAACTTCGAAGCTGACGTCCACCAGTGCCTGGTGGCCGCCCGCATACTGTTTGCTGACATTGTCGAAACGCAGGACGCTCATTCCCCGATTATGCCGGAGGTGCGTTGCGAGGTGGGGACCGGATGGCCCCCGACCAACGGTCGGGAGCTACCGTTGATCAGCTGCCTGAGAGCATCCGGCGGATCTTGCGGCCGATGCGGGTAAGGAAGCCGTCTCCGGCGTCGTCGGCCCTGGCCGCACGCATCGGCTTGGCCGTCACCTGCACCGGCGTGACCGGCTGGGCGGCACCCTCGGCACCCTCAACCGGGCGGCCATGGCGACGACGACGGCGCTTGCGCGGCTTGCGCTCGCCGTCGACCGCCCCTTCCGGAGCGCCTTCTGCGCGCGGCTGACGCGGCGGGCGCGGAGCCTGCGCTGCGTCGGCCGGTGCGCCACCTTCGGCAACCACCGCCGGCTTTTCGCCTTCCGGACGCGGCTTGCGCGGACCGCGCGGCTTGCGGTCGCCATCGCGGCGTTCGCCACGACCGCCACCACTGCCGGAACGGCCGCCACGACCACCGCCGCGACGCTCTTCTTCAGCAGCACGGGCTTCGCGCGCTTCGCGGAAGATCTGGCCGACGCTTTCGTTTTCTTCGCCTTCCTCGCCCGGGGCTGCCGGTGCGCGCTCCGGGCGCGGCAGTGCGGTCAACAGTTCCTTGGTCACCGGTTCGGACGGAATCTTCTGTTCGATGTAGGCCTCGATGTCCGGCAGGCTCATCGCATAGCGCTCGCAGGCGAAGCTGATCGCATCGCCTTCCTCGCCCAGGCGGGCGGTACGGCCGATGCGGTGCACGTAATCTTCGGCGTCGAACGGCAGGTCGTAGTTGTAGACGTACTTGATGCCGTCGATGTGCAGGCCGCGTGCGGCCACGTCGGTCGCCACCAGGATTTCCAGCTGGCCCTTCTGGAAGCGGTTCAGCAGGCTTTCGCGCTTCTTCTGCGGGACGTCGCCGGACAGCACGCCGACGCGGTAGCCGGCCTTCTCCAGCGAACGCGCGACGCGCTCGACGAACACCTTGGTGTTGACGAACACCATGGTGCGCGCGCCTTCGCTGCGCGACAGCAGGCCAAGCAGCAGCGGAATCTTTTCGTCATCCGCCGGGAAGTACAGCTTCTGGCGCACGCGCGCGGCAGTCACCGTTTCGGCTTCCACCACCAGCTTCTGCGGCTCGTTCATGTGCTCGTAGGCCAGCTCCAGCACGCGGTGGCTGAGGGTGGCGCTGAACAGCAGGGTCTGGCGGGTGGTCCGCTCGGGCATGCGGCGCAGCAGGAAGCGGATGTCCTTGATGAAGCCCAGGTCGAACATGCGGTCGGCTTCGTCCAGCACGCAGATCTCGCACGCATGCAACGACACCACCTTGTGCTGCTTCACGTAGTCGATCAGGCGGCCCGGGGTGGCGATGATCACGTCCACGCCCTGCTGCAGGATCTCGCGCTGCTTGTCGTAGTCCACGCCGCCGTAGACCAGCGCGAAGCGCAGCCCCAGGTCCGAACCGAATTTCACCGCATCCTTGTGGATCTGGATGGCCAGTTCACGGGTGGGGGCCAGGATCAGTGCGCGCGGATCTTCCGGCTTGCGGTCGGTCAGCGCTGGGCGGCTGAGCAGTCGGTTGACCACGGCGACCAGGAAGGCCAGCGTCTTGCCGGTACCGGTCTGGGCCTGGCCAGCCACGTCGCCACCGGCCAGCGCGACCGGAAGGGTCAGCGCCTGGATCGGGGTACAGCGGGTGAATCCGGCTCCTTCCAGACCGGCCTGCAGGGCCGGATGCAGATCGAAGGAGGAAAAGGTCAAATCGGTCAGCGGTTTGTCGCTCATGAGTCCGTCTTGGTAAGGCCGCGCCGGCAATGGGCCGGAAGGCTTGCAATCTTGGAGGGCAGCGTTGCCATACGGCCGTTGCGCCGGGAATGCCGGGGCCGGATCGGTGGGACGCGGGCCGCTGCACAATGTCCCAGTTTAGCGCAATGTCGGGAGCAAACCGGGAGTGGCGTCGCACAACCACCTGAGACGACTTCCCGCCTCCCTGCCGCTCGCGCGGATTTCACCGCGCCGCACGCCAGTTGAACGAGCCGCTGCCCGGGGGTGGAAGCACGCCGTGCCCGCCCGCACTTACTCGGACAAGCCCTGGCAAAGCGCGATGCCTGTCACAGGATGTAGCGTTGCAGCCGGGGACTGTGCCCCGGGTTCGATAGGGGTACACTGCGCCCCGAGAGCGTCCAGGCATCCCACCGGACGCACCGCTGGCCGCCCAGGCGACCACGAGGCAGCAGACGCGGACACGCTGGAAGGCGGGTCCAGGTTCAACCCTCCGGCCTGGCCGGGTGCACTCCAATCGAGAGACCAAGATGAGCGACAAGGTTGTACATGTCGGCGATGCCGACTTCGAGAACACCGTACTGAACTCCAAGGAACCGGTGCTGGTGGACTTCTGGGCCGAATGGTGCGGTCCCTGCAAGATGATCGCCCCGGCGCTTGATGAGCTGGCCAATGCCTACGACGGCCGCGCCAAGATCGTGAAGGTCAACGTCGACAACAGCCGCAATCTGGCGGCCAAGTACCACGTGCGCTCGATTCCCTACCTGGTCGTATTCAAGGACGGCGAGAAGGTCGGCGAACAGGTTGGCGCTGTCGGCAAGGCCCAGCTGGCTGGTCTGCTGGACAAGGCTCTGGCCTGAGCCACCTGCGGCAGCCGGGGTCACCGGCTGCCCGGCGGGCCTCAAGCCCGCGTGAATGATCCCGCCCTGCCCGGCTTGCGCCCTGCTGCAAGCCGGTGGTAGTGTCGGCATATCCGGCCGCGTTCGCGTGCCGTGTCTTCCGGTCGTATTCCCGCCCGGAATCCTTTTCCCAAACTTCCTGACGCCCTTGCCGGGCGCTCGCACCTCTCAGCGAGGAATCCAGCTCTTGTCCGATATCACTACGACCGAAACCGGCAGCGCCGACGCGCCCGCCGAGAAGCGCGTGCGCAAGCCGCGCGTCGCCAAGGCCGCTACGGCCGAATCCGCCGCTCCGCCGGCACAACCCGCCCTGCCTCTGGCTGCCGCGCCTGCCGCGCCGGCGCCGGCAGCGGCTCCCGCCCCGGCAGCCCCCGCGCCTGCACCCGCTACGCCTGCGGCCAGCGCGTCAGGCGAAAGCTCCCCGGCCCCGACCGGTGGTCAGGAAGGCGGCGAAGGTGGCCAGCGCCACCAGAACCAGAATGCACAGGGCGGGCAGAACCAGAACCCGTACCAGCAGGGACAGGGTCAAGGCCAGGGCAACCGGCGTGACCGCTTCCGCAACCGCCGCGACCGCGACCGTA
Source organism: Stenotrophomonas maltophilia (assembly GCA_050983615.1). Lineage (GTDB taxonomy): Bacteria > Pseudomonadota > Gammaproteobacteria > Xanthomonadales > Xanthomonadaceae > Stenotrophomonas > Stenotrophomonas maltophilia_AZ. The sequence continues at coordinate 3,960,991 of CP158958.1, forward strand.
ACCGCAACGACCGTTTCCGCGACGATGGCATGCCGCAGGACAACGGCGAGCAGCAGGCCTTCGTGCCGCGCCAGCAGCCGCAGGTGCCGGAAGGCTTCCCGGTGTACTCGCTGAGTGACCTCAAGCGCATGCCGGCGCAGAAGCTTCTGGAAATCGCCGAGCAGCTGCAGATCTCCGAAGGCGTCGCCCGCGCCCGCAAGCAGGACGTGATCTTCGCGCTGCTGAAGGTACTGACCCGCCACGGCGACGGCGTGGCCGCCGACGGCGTGCTGGAAATCCTGCCGGACGGCTTCGGCTTCCTGCGTGCGGCCGAGGCCAGCTACCTGGCGGGCCCGGATGACACCTACATCTCGCCGAGCCAGATCCGCCGTTTCAACCTGCGCACCGGCGACCACCTGTCCGGCCGCATCCGCTTTCCGAAGGACGGCGAGCGCTACTTCGCGCTGTCGATCGTGGACACCATCAACGGTGAGCCGCTGGAAGCATCGAAGAACAAGGTGCTGTTCGAGAACCTGACTCCGCTGTTCCCGCGCAAGCGCTTCACCCTGGAACGCGGCAACGGCTCGTCGGAAGACATCACCGGCCGCATCCTCGACCTGATGGCCCCGCAGGGCAAGGGTCAGCGCGCACTGATCGTGTCGCCGCCGAAGGCCGGCAAGACGATGATGATGCAGCAGATCGCCACGGCGATCACGACCAATCATCCGGAAGTGCACATGATTGTGCTGCTGATCGACGAACGTCCGGAAGAAGTGACCGAAATGCAGCGCACGGTGCGCGGCGAAGTGATCAGCTCGACCTTCGACGAGCCGGCCGCGCGTCACGTGCAGGTGGCCGAAATGGTCATCGAGCGCGCCAAGCGCCTGGTGGAACACAAGAAGGACGTGGTGATCCTGCTCGACTCGATCACCCGCCTGGCGCGCGCCTACAACAACGTGGTGCCGAGCTCGGGCAAGGTGCTGACCGGTGGTGTGGACGCCAACGCACTGCACCGTCCGAAGCGCTTCTTCGGCGCGGCACGTAACGTGGAAGAAGGCGGCAGCCTGACCATCATCGCCACGGCGCTGGTGGATACCGGCAGCAAGATGGACGAAGTGATCTACGAAGAATTCAAGGGCACCGGCAACAGCGAAGTGCACCTGAACCGTCGCATCACCGAGAAGCGTGTGTACCCGGCGATTGACATCAACCGTTCGGGCACCCGTCGCGAAGACCTGCTGATCGAGCCGGAGCTGCTGCAGAAGATCTGGATCCTGCGCAAGCTGCTGCACCCGATGGACGAAATCGCGGCGATGGAGTTCCTGCTGGACAAGATGAAGAACACCAAGTCCAACGACGAGTTCTTCGGTTCGATGAAGCGCTGATCGGCGGCTTCATTGCTGTCGCAGAAGGCCCCGCTTCGGCGGGGCTTTTTGTTTTCCGCGCGGATGGGGCGATTGCCGACACTCCGTAGAGCCGGGCTCTGCCCGGCTGCTGTTGGATTCATGCGAACAGCCCTCGACTCACTGCATCCTTGATTTGGCGGCCAATGATGGGATCCTTGGAACGGTGAGCTCCGGTAGCGTCGGTCGACAGACGACGGCCGTGAAGCCACCCACGCCCTGTAACGCATGGCCCCAAAACGAAATCGGCTGTACTGGAAACGCCCCTTCCCTCACGGCCGCATGCTGTCCCGCAACGGCCCGAACGCCGCCGGCACCACGCCCTCGTCCCGCGCCGGCGTCTGTATCCCGGAAACGAGGTCTTCGTCACCAGCCGCGAACACCGCTGTCGCCGCGCGTTCGTCCACATGCACGCCCAAACCCATCCGCACAACCGACGACACGGCCACTACGACCACCAGCGACAACCCGCCCAATACATGCACCCCTGTCATATCCGACCTTCTTGTGCGCGATTGACGGGCACGATACCGGGCCGGTAGCAGGGATCCATTGAAGATGGTCCTAAAACGACATCGCCTGGAGTTGCCTTGCAATGTGACGGATACGGGCGCTTCAGCCGGGCAAGCCCGGCTCTACGTCAGGGGCAGCTCACGTTACCCTTGGCCTTCGCCGCCAGCTGTACCTGGGTGAACGCAGCCACCAGCGGCTTGTCGCCGGTCACCACGAACGGGGCTTCCACCGCGCCAAGGTCCACGCCCTGCTTGGCAAAGCAGGCCAGCGGAATGCTGACGGTGTGCTTCTGACCCGGCGACAGTCCATCCAGCACCGTGGTGATGTCCACCCCACCCTCGCAGCCGGTGCCGCACTGCATGGTCACCTTGACCGGCGTAGTCGGCTTGTTCTGCACCATCACGTCGAACTGCAGCGCGCCGTTGCTGCGCGCCAGCGCGCTGAGGTTGCGACGCGATGAACTGCGGGCGATCAGCTGCGCAGGGGCGAGCCAGGTCACTTCGCGCGCATCCTGCTGGGTGTTGATCTGCACGGTGCGCACCTGCGCGACCGGTGCCGCCTGCGGCCAGCGCAGGGTGGCATTGAGGTCGTTGCCCAGCGGCTGGGTCGCGCCGTTGGCGGCGATGTGCAGCGAGAAGGGCATGCTGTCCACACGGTTGAAGATCGGCATCGTGGTGACTTCACCGCAATGGTCGGGGTTGGCTTCCGGCAGGCGCGTGACCGGTGCGGCGGAACCATAGCGCAGGCCATAACCGAGCTTGAACAACGCCGGGCGCTTGGGATCGGGGCGGTCAATCGGAGCCGGGCACGGCACGCCGGGCCAGGGAAAGCTGAGCGTGCCGGTGAAATCGTGCGCGGGTTTTCCGTCCTTGCCCGCCACCAGCACATCGGTGATGCCCTTGCCTTCGCTGCCCGGCAGCCATGCTGCGACGAACGCCTGCGACAGGTTGAGCAGGTCGTTGGTGTACATCGGGCGGCCGGAGAAGTACACGGTGACCACGGGCTTGCCGGTGGCGGCGGCGGCCTTCAGCACCGCGAGGTCCTGCGGCTGCGCACGGCTGTGGCTGACGGTATCGGAGGGCAGGATGTCGCCGTTGGTTTCAGCGTAAGGCGTTTCGCCAATCACGGCGACCACCACGTCGAACGCCTTGGCATCCGCGCCGCTGGCATCGGCGCTGTAGGTCACCTGATCGGCACCGAGTTCGGCACGCAGCGCGCCCAGTACGGAATCGGCATTGAGGTAATCGGCATGGGTGTTCTCGGTGCCCTGCCAGGTCAGCGACCAGCCGCCGGACTGGTCGCTCAGGCTGTCGGCGCTCTTGCCCACCACCAGCACGCGCGCGTCGCGGCGCAGCGGCAGGGCGTTGTTCTGGTTCTTCAGCAGTACCAGCGATTCCCGCACGGCTTCACGCGCCAGTTCGCGGTGCTGCACGGCATTGGCATCGCCGGCGTAGCGGCTGTCGGAGGGCTTATGTTCAAACAGGCCGGCCCGCAGTTTCACGCGCAGGATGCGGGTCACCGCATCGTCAACACGTGCCATCGGGATCTCGCCGCTCTCCACCTGGGCCATGGTGTTGGCAATGAACGCCTTCCAGTCGTCCGGCACCATCACCATGTCGATGCCGGCGTTGATCGCCTGCGCACAGCTGTCGTTGCGGCAGCCCGGCACCTGCGCGATGCCGTTCCAGTCGGACACCACGAAGCCGTCGAAGCCCATCTTGTGCTTCAACGCATCGGTCAGCAGTTCCTTGCTGCCGTGCATCTTGCCGTAGTTCACGCCACCGGCGCGGTCGTTCCAGCTGTTGAACGAGGCCATCACCGTCTGCGCACCTTCCGCCAGTGCGCCGTAATAACCCTGACCGTGCACGTTGACCATGGTGGCATGGTCGACCAGCGCTTCGCCCTGGTCGCGACCGTTGTCAGTCGCGCCGTCACCGATGAAGTGCTTGGCCGTGGTCACCACGTTGCCGTCGTCGTTGAAGCGTCCTTGCGCCCCCTTGACGTAGGCTTGCGCGTACTCACGAATCAGCGCCGGGTCGGACGAGAAGCTCTCGTAGGTGCGGCCCCAGCGCGGATCATGGGCGACCGCCAGGGTCGGCGCGAACACCCAGTCGATGCCGGTCGCGCGGGTGGACTGTGCGGTAGCCCGACCGATGCGCTCGATCAGCCCGGCGTCGCGCGCGGCCCCCAGGCCGATGTTGTGCGGAAACAGCGTGGCACCGTACACGTTGTTGTGCCCGTGCACGGCATCCGTGCCCCAGATCACCGGCACCGGGGTGGCGGCATCGGACTTCAGCGATGCGGCGCGGTAGGCATCGGCCAGTTTCAGCCAGTCCGCCACCGAGGCGTGTTTGTTCATGCCCGGCCAGGAGCCACCGCCGTTGAGCACCGAACCGATGTAGTACTCGCGCACCTGGTCGGGAGTGATGGTCTTGATCTCGGGTTGGGTCATCTGTCCGATCTTCTGCGCCAGGGTCATCTTCGAAAGAATGGCCTGCGCCCGGCTTTCGATCGCGGGGTCCTGGGCAATCGCGCTTTTCACCTGCGGCCAGTCCTGCAGCTGGCCGGCGCTGGACGGTGCGGCGGCGGCGTGGGCAGACAGGGCCAGCAACAGGCTGGCGGCAAGAAGAGACCGGTTGACGCTGATCACGGACGAAACCTCCGGGGGTTGGGCGGATGAGGCACCGCACGCTCCCCGTGACGGCCCTTCCTGACAGCGCTGTCATATAAGCCGACCGAGGCCGTGTCAACCGTGGACCCGCTTCGACATGCGTAACGCACCGTGGGCAAAGGGATGCGCGCACGCGTGGGCGGATGTGGCGGGCGCAACTGTTGCAACGCGTCAAGAATTTCCGCAGTACATTCCGCGCTCGTGACGTGGCAACATCCCGCCTGCATCGGCAATTCCCCGATGCCTCGGGCGCTCTACCATCGGCAGCACTCTCCAGGAGATCCATCGCATCATGCGCAGTCGCATCGAGGATGTTGCCGCCGTCGCGGGCGTTTCGATCAAGACCGTGTCGCGCGTGCTCAATCATGAGCCGAACGTCCGCGCGGAAACGCGCGAACGGGTGATGGCAGCGGTGACCCGGCTGGGCTACAAGCCCAACCTGTCCGCGCGCAGCCTGGCCGGCCAGCGCTCATATTCGTTGGCGCTGGTGTACAACAACCCCTCGCGCAATTACCTGATGGAAATCCAGAACGGCATGCTTGAGGCCTGCCACGCGCATCACTACAACCTGATCCTGGGCCCGGTGGGTATTGGTCGCCATACCCTGCCCGACCTCTCCGCGCTGTTCGAGAACTCTCGCCCGGATGGGGTGGTGCTGATTCCGCCGCTGACCGACGACGCGGTGGTGCTGGACTGGCTGGAAGAACAGGAGATTCCCTATTCCAGCATTGCCCCGCGCGACCCCGACGGCCACATCGGCGTGCGCATGGATGAAACCACGGCCGTGGTGGAGTTGATTGCGCACCTGGTGGCGCAGGGGCACCGCCGCATCGCCCATATCAAGGGGCCGCGCGCACACGGGGCCTGCCAGTGGCGCCACGCCGGCTATCGCCAGGCGCTGCGCGCGGCGGGCATCGACTACGACCCTTCGCTGGTGGTGAACGGTCAGTTCTCGTTCGAATCCGGCGTCACCGCCGCCAACGCGCTGCTCGACCTGCCCGAACCACCGACGGCGATCTTCGCGGCCAACGATGACATGGCCGCCGCAGTCTATCGGGTCGCCGGCCAACGCGGCCTGCGCATTCCGCGCGATCTTTCCGTATGCGGCTTCGACGACACGCCGATTGCCGGCCACATCTTCCCGGCCCTCACCACGGTGCGCCAGCCAACCTCGAGCATGGGCACGATTGCCACCGAACAGCTGATCGAACGCATCCGCGCGGCCAAGGGCGGCCGCATGGTCACGGTGGACCATGCGGTGCTTGTGCGCGAGTCCACCCAGGCCCCGCGCCGCCGCTGATCTTTCAGCCGCGGCGTGCGCCGCGCCAGGCGTAGTGCAGGATGTAGCCGTAGCACAGCAGCGGCAGCAGGAACGAGACCTGCAGGCCGTAGTGGTCGGCCAGCCAGCCCATCGCCAGCGGAATCACCGCGCCGCCTACGATGGCCATCACCAGCAGGCTCGAGCCCTGCCCAGTGAGCGGACCCAACCCGGCGATGGCCAGCGCGAAGATGGTCGGGAACATGATCGAGTTGAACAGGCCGATACTGACCACGCTCCATTTGGCCAACCCGCCCGTGCCCAGCATGGTGAGCGCCAGCATGCCCATCACGATGATCGCGAACCAGCCCAGCAGCCGGCGCGGCTCCACCTGCACCAGCAGCCAGGTGCCAAGCAGTCGCCCCACCAGCGCCCCGCCCCAGTAAAGCGATACATAGAAGGTGGCCTGCTGTTCGGTCAATCCTTCACCGATACCCGGCATGGACAGGAAGTTGACCAGCACGCTGCCGATAGACACTTCCGCACCCACATAGAAAAAGATCGCCAGCACGCCGTAGCGCAGGTGCGGATGGCGCAGTGCCTCCTTCAGCCCGCCGGGCCGTGTCGGCTGATCCTCCACCCCGGCAATGGCAGGCAACCGGAACATCCAGATCGCCACCGCCAGCACGAACAGGGTGATGGCCAGACCGAAGTACGGCAGCTGCACTGACTGCGCTTCGGCAACACGATAGGCCAACGCTTCGGCCTGCGGCAACGCCGCCAGCTCCTCGACGCTGCGCGGCTTCGCGGACAGGATCAGCAGGCCACCGAACAGCGGAGCCAGCGTGGTGCCCAGCGAGTTCATCGACTGCGCCAGGGTCAGTCGGCTGGAGCTGGTCTGCTCCGGACCGAGCAGTGCCACGTACGGATTGGCAGCCACCTGCAGCACGGTGATGCCGGTGGCGAGCACGAACAGCGCGCCGAGGAACAGGCCGTATACATGCAGATGCGCGGCCGGCCAGAACAATAGCGCGCCGACGCCGGCAATCGCCAGCCCGGCCACGATGCCGCGTTTGTAGCCAACTGCCGCGACGAGCCTGCCTGCCGGCAGCGACATCAGGAAGTACGCGCCAAAGAAGGTGAACTGGATCAGCATCGCCTGCACCCAGGTCAGCGAGAACGCAGCCTTCAGATGCGGGATGAGGATGTCATTGAGGCAGGTGATGAAGCCCCACATGAAGAAGATGGCGGTGACCACCGCCAGCGCCACGCGGTTGCTCTGCACATGCTGCCCGCGCACCACGGTTGAAGTGTCCATTGCCTGTCCTTGCAGAAGGGAAAAGAGGCGCAGCGCGGCCAGGCGAATCCCGACAACCGGTCACGCAGCGGCCACACATGGAACCTGCTTCGTGTCCGGTTGTCCAGCGCTGTCAGACAACCGGTCAATCGCTTCCAGGCCCGGTTTGCGCAGTTTCGTTCTGCACTGCACAACGTTTGGAGTCGCCTGAATCGGCTGCACGAAGCCGGCTGATATCCGTGGAAATCCGCCGCGCACCGCATGTTTCGAGCGGGATCACACGGTGATGCCTTGCAGCATCGCGGGCAATGCGGGCACGCGCCGAAAACGGTTGCACATGGCAGTTTGTTGACAACGCTGTCAGGGCCCGGCCCAATCCGCCCCCATAGCTGTTGAACCGATCAAACGCCGTCGCACCGTCACTACCGAATTCCCTGGGGAGGGAGCTTCCATGAAGACGTACAAGGCCGTACCCCGCAAGGCAATGCTCACTTCCGCGCTGTTGGCCGCTCTGGCCGGCCCCGCCTGGGCGCAGGATCAAACCACCGACAGCACTGCACCGTCATCGCAGAGCGCTGACCCGACCACGCTGGATGCGGTGCAGGTCACGGGCATCCGCGCCAGTCTGGCTTCGTCGATGAACCTCAAGCGCGACAGCCAGGGCGTGGTCGACGGCATCGTCGCCGAAGACATCGGCAAGTTCCCGGACACCAACCTGGCAGAATCGCTGCAGCGCATCAGTGGCGTCTCGATCGACCGTACCTCCAGCGGCGAAGGCTCGAAGGTCACCGTGCGCGGCATCGGCCCGGACTTCAACCTGGTGCTGCTCAACGGCCGCCAGATGCCGGCCTCGAACCTGGGCGACGGCGGCGCGGGCTTGTCCAGCTCGCGTTCGTTCGACTTCGCCAATATCGCGTCCGAATCGATCTCGGCGGTGGAGGTTTACAAGACCGTCCGTGCCGATAATCCCACCGGCGGCATCGGCGCGACCATCAACGTCAAGACGCTGCGCCCGCTGGAAGCCGCGCCGGTAATCAGCGTCGGGCTGAAAGCGGTCAACGACACCTCCAATGACAACCTGCCGCGCACCCTGCAGGGCAAGGACTTCACCGGCGAGATGTCGGGCATCTTCAGCCAGCAGTATGCTGATGGCCGCTTTGGCGTGATGCTCAGCGGCAGCTACCAGGAGCGTGATTCGGGCTTCAACCAGGCCACCGTGGCCGAAGGTTGGGCCACGCTCGCGGGCGACAACACCACCGACTGGCGCGCCCTGCCGCAGCCGGGCCAGGGTTATGCCGACCGCATCACCAATCGTCCGGGTGCGGACGACATCTACGGTCGCCCGCAGAACACCGCGTACAACGTCAACGGCGTGCAGCGCCAGCGCACCAACGGCCAGGCCACCCTGCAATGGAAGCCGGTCGACAACGTGACCACCACGCTGGACTACACCTATGTGGAAAACAAGGTGCAACAGCAGCGCAGCGAACTGTCGGTGTGGTTCAACTACGGCCCGGGTGACAGCACCTGGACCAACGGTCCGGTGGCCGCGCCGATCATCTACAGCGAAGACATGACCAACTCGGACGTGTCGATGGGTGGTGCGCAGCTGGCGACCAAGAACACCATGGACTCGCTGGGCTTCAACGTCGACTGGGAAGTCAACGATTCACTCGACCTTTCCTTCGACTTCCACAACTCCAGCGCCGAGTCGCAGCCGGACAGCGTCTATGGCTCGGCCGGCGTGCTGGGCGTGGCCGCGTTCGTGCGCGGCACCACCACGGTGGACTACAGCGGCGAACTGCCGATCATCAACATCGCGCTGCCACCGGGTGGCGTGCAGGCCTCCGACGCGCTGGTCACCGGTTCGGTGTTCCAGAACAGCTACAACAAGTCGGAAGTGCAGCAGTACCAGGGCTCCGGTGTCTTTCGCTTCGCCGACTACTCGGCGCTGGACTTTGGCGTCGGCTATGCTGAAGTCAAGAACCGTTCGGCCTCGGCGATCATGCAGCGCGACTCCTGGGGCGGTGTGGGCACGCCCGCCGACTATGACGACAGCATCTGGTATGCAGACGACATGGCCAAGTACTTCGATGCGTTCTCCGGGCACGACGATCCGCGCCTGACGGGTCAGTTCCTGGTGTTCGATTTTGGCCGCCTGATCGACCGCGCGGCCCAGGTGGGCAGCGCGGGCAACCCGGCCTGTCCGACCTGCTACTACGCGCCGACCGAATACACCGACGACATCCGTACCACTGAAACCTCCAAGAGCGCATACCTGCAGTACCGCACCACCTTCGACTGGTCGATGCCGTTCAGCGTAGCCGTGGGCGTGCGCTATGAGCAGACCGAGGTGGAATCGCTGGCAATGGTGCGCGTGCCCGAGAGCATCACCTGGAATTCGGCCAACGAACTGAACATCGACTACGCCAGTGATCGTGCCTTCGTCGGCGGCAAGGGCAAGTACGACTATGTGCTGCCGAATGTGGACCTGAAGCTGGACCTCCAGGAAAATCTCGTGCTGCGCGGCAGCTACAGCCGCAGCCTGGGACGTCCGGGCTGGAGCAAGATCCAGAGCGGGCAGACCCTCGCGGGCATCGTGCGCACCCAGGGCGGCACCGGCTCACGCGGCAACCCCGGCCTGGAGCCGCTGATCTCGGACAACTTCGACCTGTCGCTGGAGTGGTACTACGGCGAGTCCAGCTACGCATCGGTCGGCTTCTTCCGCAAGAACATCAAGAACTTCATCAGCGACACCATCGTGCGCGAGAACACCGGCGAGCTGCACACGCCGGTGGGCGGTGCGTACTGGAACGCCGCGCTGGCCTCCGGCGGTTGCGCCGGCACCGACGGGGCCTGCATCCGCAACTACATCTTCGACAACTTCAACGGCCAGCCCGGCGTCACCGCTACCGGCACCAACTCGGCCGGCGAGCGCACCGGCACCATCGTCGGCCAGCCCGGCGACCCGGTTGCCGGCTTCGACATCACCCTGCCGGCCAACCAGCGTTCGGACCATCTTGATGGCTGGGAAATCGCCCTGCAGCACCTGTTCGGCCAGTCCGGCTTCGGTGTGGCCGCCAACTACACCAAGGTCAAGTCGGGCCTCACATTCGACAACTACAGCCTGGGCGACCAGTACCCGATGGTGGGACTGAGCGATTCGGCCAATGTGGTGGCGTTCTACGACAAGAACCGCTGGCAGGTGCGTGCGGCCTACAACTGGCGCGACAAGTTCCTCAACGGCATCGGCGGCCAGGGCCCGAACCCGAACTACACCGACGATTATGGCCAGCTGGATCTCAACATCAGCTACGCCGCCACCGATAACCTGACCCTGAGCGTGGAAGCGATCAATATTACTGACGAGACCATGCGCACCTACTCGCGCCACACCAACATGCTGCGCTACGCCACCCAGACCGGCCCGCGCTACATGTTCGGCGTGCGCTACAAGTTCTGACCCACACGGGCCGCCCCTTGGGGCGGCCCGACCGCCGCTGGCCTACACTGCGTCACGCCCCTGTCCCTGTGACCCCGCCATGACCGCCCTGCCCGGCCCGATTGACGAAGTGCGTGACCTCACGCCTGCGCAGCTGCGCGAGTGGCTGCCAACGTGGACCACGCCCAAGGTGATCCGCGGGCTGGTGGCCGACTGGCCGCTGGTACAGGCCGCCCGGCGCTCGCCGGCGGACGCTGTGGCATACATCAAGCACTTTGACCACGGCGCGCTGCCGGTCACCGCCACCACCGCACCGCCGGAGGCCCAGGGACGAATTTTCTACAACGCGGACATGAGCGGCTTCAATTTCCGCCGTGAGCAGATCCCGTTGAGAGTGGTCCTCGACACCCTGCTCAAGTACCAGGGCCAGACCGCCCCACCGACCATCTATGTGGCCTCGACCACGCTGGACAGCTTCCTGCCCGGCTTCCGCCAGGGCAACCCGCTTGACCTGGGGGTGGACGACCCGCTGGGCAGCATCTGGGTCGGCAACCGTTCACGCATCGCCGCCCACCAGGACGTCCCGGACAATCTGGCCTGCGTGGCCGCCGGTCGCCGCCGGGTGACGCTGTTCCCGCCGGAGCAGATCGGGAATCTGTACATCGGCCCGCTGGACTTCAATCCGGCCGGCCAGGCAGTCAGCCTGGTTGACTGCGTCGCGCCGGATCTTGAGCGGTTCCCGCGTTTTGCCGACGCCTGGGCGCAGGCCCAGGTGGCCGAGCTGGGGCCGGGCGACGCGGTGTTCATTCCCTCGCTGTGGTGGCACAACATGGAGGGCCTGGACGACTTCAACGTGCTGGTGAACTACTGGTGGCGCGCCGTACCGGCGTGGATGGACACGCCGATGAACGCCCTGATGCTGGCCATTCTGGCCCTGCGCGACCTGCCGCCCGCCCAGCGCGCGCACTGGCAGGCGATGTTCGACCATTACGTGTTCGAGGCCGGGGAGCAGACCACCGGGCACATTCCCGATGCCGCGCGCGGGGTGTTGGGGCCTTTGGATGCGACGTCGGCCAGCAACGTGCGCAGCGTGCTGCGGCGTCGGCTGGACCGGTGACGCTTTACACACTTGACTACTGAATACGCAATAATCCGCCCGTTCTCCGCCGTCTGGCCGTATCCCCCATGTCGCCGTTGCCGTCCCGCCTTACCCTGGGCAAGCTCATTCTGGCCCTGGCCCTGCTCAGTGCAATCGTCGCCCTGGCCAATACCCTGCACGCCAGCTACCGGGTGCAGCGCGAACAACTGATCGGCAACACGCTGGAAGCCAACCGCGTGTACGCCAGCAAGTTGGCCGAAACCACACAGAACTTCCTGCTGGCCGCGCAGCAACATCTGGCTTACTCCGCCAAAGGGCTGGGCAGCCGCGCGCACAGCGTGCAGGAACTGGAACGGGAGGCGGCCCGGCTGCAGCAGCAGACCAACGATTTCAACTCGGTGTTGATCGTGGATCGCGCCGGCACGGTGCTGGCTACCTCGCCGCAGAGCCTGGCGCTGCAGGGGGTGGTGCTCAACAGCTCGGGTAACACCGAGGCGCTCAAGCGCCGTGAGCCCTACATCAGTGACCCGTACCAGTCGGCCACCGGGCGCCTGCTGGTGGCCATCACCCAGCCCATTTTCAATACCGAGGGCCAGTACCAGGGCTATGTGAGCGGCACCATCTACCTGCGCCAGCGCAGCATTCTGCAGACCCTGCTGGGCAAGCACTACTACCGCGACGGCTCCTACCTGTACGTGGTGGATCGCAACGCGCGCATTCTGTACCACATCGAGCCGAACAGGATCGGCCAGTTCGCCAAGCAGAATCCGGCGGTGCAGGCGGTCAGCAAGGGCCAGTCAGGGGCGCAGGAAGTGCGCAACAGCCACGGCGTACTGATGCTGGCCGGTTACGCGCCGGTGCCCAGTGTGGGCTGGGGCGTGGTCGCACAGCGCCCGACCGAGGCCACGCTGGCACCGCTCTCGCGCCTGATGTCGGCGGTGATCTGGAATGCCATCCCGCTGGGCATCGTCTCGCTGCTGCTCACCTGGTGGTTCGCCCGCCGTATTTCGCTGCCGCTGTGGCAGATGGCGCGCAACGTGCAGAATCGCGACACCGGCATTGCCATCCGCCATGTGGGCGCGACGCGCGCGTGGTACTACGAGGCCGCGCACCTGAAGCAGGCGCTGCTGTACAGCTTCAACCTGCTGCAGGATCGCATCGGCAAGCTCAACCGCGCCAGCATGACCGACCCGCTTACCGGCCTGCAGAACCGTCGTGGGCTGCAGCAGGGCCTGGAAGACTGGCAGGCGCGCGGCCAGCCGTTCGGCATCATCGCGCTGGACATCGACCGCTTCAAATCGATCAACGACCGCTTCGGCCACCCGGTGGGTGACGCGGTGATCCTGCGCATCGCGCAGATCATGCGCGACGACTCGCGCGACACCGACCTGCTGTGCCGCAACGGCGGCGAGGAGTTCCTGATCCTGCTGCCCGGCATCGACGTGGCCAACAGCGCGTTGATCGCCGAACGCCTGCGCGCCCAGATTGCCGCCGAGACCTTCGACGACGTGGGCGCGGTGACGGTGTCGCTGGGCGTGGCGCACTACCCGTCGTACCACGAAGATCCGCAGCAGGCCCTGCGACTGGCCGACAAGGCGCTGTACATGGCCAAGGAACAGGGCCGCAACCGGACCGTGATCTATCCGCTGGAAGACACGTCGCTGGCTTGAGGGAGAGGTCAGATCGGCGGCAACCGCCGATCTGATGGCGCGGGGCTCAGCCGCCCAGTTGAGTAAGCAGGCGCGGCCCTTTGTCCAGATCAGCCATGTAAACGCCGCCATTCGTGAGCAGTCCACCCACGTCCGCTTCGGCTGCACTGTTCTCTCGCCACGGTGCAGCGCTGCGGGGGCCGGGAATGAAGACCGTCCATTGTCCGTAGCCGACAACGTCGGTAAACGAATAATTGACCGGAATCCGAACGGACCAATGGGGCGCATCAACCAGCTCACCTGTCGTGGGAGGCCGGAAGGTCCAACGACGTGAGGTGTTGACACTCTGCCGGGCAAATATCTCGCGCAGCCTCTTCATCTCGGTCTCGTCACCGACCACGCGCAGGTTCACCTGTTCGGCAACCGAATCCAGCACAGTGCCATCGCGGCCGATCTTGAGAATCAACACGACCTCACCCTGCCCACCCCGGTCCAGTGCAGCAGTCGGATAGACCGGCGTTTGAATCTTCAGCTTCTGCACCTCGTCGGTGGCGTCCGGATCGTACTTGCCGAACGTAGCTGCCTGCAGGGTGACGATATCATTCCCCTCGGGACCCGCCTTGGCTCCCAATCGAATATTGACGAACGTGCGGGCACGAACCGGCTTGCCGTCGCGAATGACCGGCTCAAAGCGCCAGCCCTGTACGGAGCGTTCCACGAACTCGGCCAGGTCTGCCGCGACCTTGTCACGCTGGTCCATGGTGAAGCCTTCCACCTGACCTTCGGTGCCGATGTCGATCTCGCCGGTGAGCACCATCGCCCCCTCGGCCGTCTGCTTCACCTGGCGGCGCGTCTGCGCCTGTGCATCAACAGGCAGGGCACTGAGGGTACCGCCCAGTGCGAGCGCCATGGCCAGAAACAAGGAAGAACGCATTGCACAGCTCCATGTGATGTGGACGGCGAGCGTAGCGCAGCCAACTTCACTTCGCCATCAGGCCAACCGATGGCTGCCCGCATACGGCGGCGTGTCAGGGTAGTCGCCCGCAACAAAACGGGCCTGCAGGTCCTGCCACCACACCGGGTCGAACAAATGACCGAAGTGTTCGCGCACGGCTGCCAACTCTGTCGCAGGCAGCCCCATGAAGGGCGCGAAGCGCTCCGGAAACACGTCGCGCGGGCCCACGTGGAACCAGGGTTCGTCGGCCATCGCCTCTTCGGCGTTGCGCGGCTGCGGCCACGCCCGGAACACACAGCCGGTGAGCAGGCTCAGTTCGTCGTAGTCGTAGAACACCGCACGCCCATGGCGGGACACACCGAAGTTTTTCGGCAGCATGTCGCCCGGGAAAATGTTGTTGCGCGCCATATCGGTAATGGCCTGCGCGTAATCCAGGGCGGCCGCGCGTCGCGCTTCTGCGGTCTGCTCGCGCAGGTACAGATTGAGCGGACGGAAGCGCCGCTGCACGTAACACAGCTCAATCACCAGATCGTCGCCGTCCTCGTGCACGCTGCTGGCGCATTGCGTAAGCAGCTCCTCGCGCAATGCCGGGGAGAAGCGCGCGCGCGGGAAGCGCAGGTGGCGGTACGGCTGCGCGTCCAGCAGGCGGCCCACGCGGTCGAGCGTGAACACCAGTGCGTACTTCTCTTCCACGTCATGCCGGGTCATCCGCTTCGGCCACGCGAAGCGGTCGCGGATCAGCTTGAACACCAGCGGGTAGCTGGGCAGGGTAAACACTGCCATGACCATGCCAGGCGTGCCGTCGGCATGCACCAGCTGTTCGTCCGGATGCGTCTGGAAGTGATGGAAGAAGGTGCGGTAGCGCTCGGTCTTGCCCTGCTTGGCCCGCCCCAGCACCGTGTAGATCTCGTCGATTGGCTTGGCCGGCAGCAGGCTGCGCAGGAACACTACCGCATCGCCCACGGTGGCCAGATCGGCCTGGAAGTAGCTGCGGGACACGCCGAACAGATGCGCCACATCGCGGCGGCGGGTCAGCACCGCGTCCGCGCGCAGGCCCTTGTCATCGTTGACCAGGGCAATGACGCAGGGCGAGAAACGGTGCTCGCCGAACACCCGCCCGACCAGATAGGCGCGTCGCTCGCGGTAGAACACGGTGTCGAGCAGTTCGATGCTGCGCACCGGGTGGTCGCCCCAATGCTGCAGGTCATCCTGCAGGCGCACGGCAATGGCGGCGGCGCACCGCAGTTGGTGCGCATAGGGAACATCGAACTGGTAGTCGCCCAGCACCCGCATCAGCGCCTCGGCCGGGCGCGTGGCCGATACCGCATACGTGTGCCGCGCCACCGGGTGGGTGATGGCATCGGAAGGCACCACGTCCATGGCCATGAACTCCACGGCGGCGTCCACGCCCTGGGTGGCGAACAGCCGCCGTGCCAGGGTGTTGTAGAAGGTTTTGTACAGTTCGGCGTCGATCAGCGGTTCGATCATCGCCGCATACGCGCTGCGGATCTGCAGCCACAGGCCACGTTCGCCGATGGCTTCGCCGGCGCTGCGGCGCAGGGCATCCACGGTTTCGGCGATGCACCGGTCGTACAGGCCAATGCGCTCTACCGCATCCTGCCGGGCGGCGGCCCAGTCGCGGGCTTCAAAGCGCAGACGTGCGCGTTGGGTGATGCCGGCAAAGCGTGCGTGATAGGCCGCGAAGCCCTCGCGGATGAGGGCGGCGAGCGATGCGGGCAGCGGCGGTTCGGTGACACCCATGCAGGTTGATCCGGTAGACCGGATTTCACCCTAAGCCATTGGCGCGGGAAAATCACCGGTAGCGCCGGCCGTTGGCCGGCCCAGGCGATGCGTGGGCCGGCCAACGGCCGGCGCTACCGGTTCCATTTCATCCCCCCGGATGAATCAGATTGCCAGCGAACCTTCCACGTCCTGCACCTTGCGGCGAGCCAGTGCCAGATTGGCCTTGTTGCGATGCAGGACCAGATAAAGGAACAGGCCCTCCTGCGCCGCCACCGGACGCATGATGTGATACGCCTGGCCCAGCGTGATCAGAATGTCCTCGATGGTGTCGTTCAGATTCAGCGCTTTGGCGGTCTTCATCTTGGCGCGGATCACCTCTGTATTGCCTGCCGCCGCCACTTCCATGTCCACACCCGAACCCGCATCACCCAGCAGCATGCCGCTGTTGGAGTCCACCAGCGCCACGGCCTGGGCCCCGTCGATGGTCATCAGTGCATCCAAGGTTTCCTTCAGTGTTGCCACGTTGCACCCCATGTGTGTTGATCGAGCCCGGGTTACTCCTGCGGATCGGCTCGTGATCCGCTGAGTTCGGCCATGATGTTGCGGCCACAATATTTGGCGCTCCACAGCACCTTGCCGATGATGCAGCGCGTGTCGCAGGCCGTCATCAGCAGCAGCGGGGCCGGCGTGCACGGCAGCGCCAGCATCAGCACCTTGCCCTCGCCTGCCTCCAGCATCAGCGTTTCCAGCTCGCCCAGCGCCAGTTCGCGGCCGACCGCCGCGGCCAGCGCCAGCATCGCGCTGGTCATCGCCGCGAGACGTTCGCCGCTGCCATGCGTGCCCGCGGCGGGCAGCAGCGCAAAGCCATCCACCGTGGCCAGCACTACACTACGCACACCGTCGATTTCGTCGACAAACTGGTTCAGATGCTTCGCCAGGCGCTCGTGCAGCGCCGGGTCCATCCGACGTGCGTCGTGTCCGTCAGCCATGCACCATCACCAGTTCGCCTGCTTCCATTTCGCTCATCAACACATCCATCAGCCACAAACCCTGTTCGCGGTCACGTGCATCCAACGGCATCACCGGCAGCACCCGGGCGTCCCAGCCGGCCAGCGCACTGCAGGCCTCCAGGTCGAATTGAGGGGCCAGGTCCAGGCGGGTGATGCCCACCACGGCCGGCACCTGCGCGGCGTGTTGTTTCAGCACCGCCAGATAAGCATCCAGTTCGGTCACCACGGCAGTGCGCGTGGCATCCAGCAGTAGCACGACGCCGCTGGCCCCCTGCAGCAGGATCGGCCACAGGAAGTCGAAGCGCTGCTGCCCTGGCGTGCCGTACAGGCGCAGGCGATCGCCATTGGGCAGGTCGATGTCGGCGTAGTCCATCGCCACCGTGGTGGAGGCTTTGTCCGCACCTTCGCGGTCGCTGTTGAGCACGTCGGTGTCCACCACCGCGCCGGCAGCGATGGCGCGCACCAGGGTGGATTTACCGCAGCCCATGGTGCCCAGCACCACGATCTTGTGTTCGCGCATGCTCAGGCCCCGCTGCGCTGGCGCACGCTGCGCCACATGCGTGCCAGCAGCGTACCGCCGCCGGCCGATGTCGCGCTGCGCACCGGTACGGCATCGGCCGGCAGCGCTTCCAATGCGGCGTAGCCACACAGGTAGGCCGGGTGCACGAAGCTGCGCACCGCGTCACTGGATACATCCAGCAGGGACGCACATTCGTCCACGCTGCAGGCGCGCTTGAGCAGCAGCGAGCACAGCCGGAAGCTGTCGTGCTGGCGGCCCAGCACGCGGAAATCCGGCCAGCGCAGCAGCTTCACCCGGGCGTGGCGCTGCAGGCGTGCATCCAGATCCTGCCAGTGGTCGGGACGCTGGCCCCACTGCCACAGCAGCGGGCGCAGCGGCTGCCGCGTGCGCTCACCGGCCAGCTCCTGGTAGCGGCGCGCGGAAATGCCGTGCAGGGTCAGCATCTCGAAGCTGTCGGAGAGGTCTTGAGCCAGATGCTCGGCGGGCACACCGGCCGGCACCACCATCTGGTCCTGCACGAAGTCGATCAGCACCTGCGCAGCCCCGTCCAGTGCGAGCACTGTGTGGCCCTGGCGGGTGTTGAGACTTTCCCGGAGCGCACGGGTAATGGCCTTGGCACCGCGTGCGGTGCAGGGTTCGTCGATGCTTGAAGCCGGCGTGCTGTCCACCATGTGCCTCAGTGCCTGTTCAATGGCCGCGTCGTCCAGCACCGGCCCATTGGCGCGCTCGCCGTGGCGCAGCTGGCCCTGCTGGTCTTCCACCCACAACTGGATGCGTGGGCGCTCGCGCACCATGCGCAGCGCTGCATTGCGCAGCGCCGGTGTGTCCCGGATCACCAGCAGGTCGCATTCGTCGAGGTCGCGACAGGTGCTGACCCCGTCGGCCGTCAAAGACGCAGCGGAACGCAAGCGCTGCAGCAGCGCACGCTCCCCCTGCATGTCCGACCCCACTACCAGCACCCTTGCCATCCGCGTTCCCCTGCCTTGTGAAAGATCACATCCTGAGCGGAATAGAGCGTGGTTAGCCTATGCCAACCCCTCCGGGAGCATAGGTGATGCGTTTCTCATTTTCTGCAGGTAAATGCGGCCAAAAATCGGTTTATGGATAGTGCGGAAACAGGCAAGTTTCATGCCGTTTTCACGAATTCGACGGTGGTGTCCGGTCTCGGGGCGGGCCGACGGAGTTCACAGTTCAGGCCAGCCCCGTCCAGCCGGGGAGCGGCCTTCACATGGGCCGATTAGTTGGTATAGTCCAGCGACGCCACCCGGGGATTTGATGCGCAAGGCATCGACGGTGGCAGCAGGATGACGTCTCAGGGCACCCCCTCATCCTGATCGGCAGGTACGCAAGACGCTGTTCGTATAACGAGAGGCTGTTGGGTCGACGTGTCCATGCTGCGGCTTTGCCATGGCCGGGGTGCGCGCCACAGCCGTGGCATCTTCACGCTGGCATGGATGAATCAGTTGATGAGCGATTTGGCTTGGAAGTGGGCACGCAGCACGGATTGCACTCATCGCACCTTGGTGATCAATGCAGTGTTGTGCACAGCATTGTTCGGGACTTGGTCCGCTGTGGCACAGACAACCACGCCTGCCAACTTTGTCTGGGAGGAGTTTTCCGACCGCATCTCCAAGACGGAGAAAGTCACCGCCCTGGGTCCCGACCTGTTTGGCGACAACGTGCGCCTGGCCAATGGCGAGTTGGGCTTTGAGATCACGGACATCACCCTTCCGGGCAACAATGCGTTGGAGGTCAAGCTGACCCGGACCTACGACGTGGTCAGCCGCAAGACCTACACACCGGATGCCATGCTGGCCGACTGGCAGATCAAGGTACCCCATATCAGTGGCAGCTACGCCCAGGATTGGGGTACTGGGACTGATGCCGGAAGGCCACTCGTTCTGGGCGAAGTTGAGTGTCGCCTCGGCGACCCTCGCGGCCGGCTTGGATCATGCCGCAGAAGCCGCTGAGTACATTCCCGATCCAGTGCCGCGCCCAGCCGAGCGCGAAGACATAAACAGGTGGAACAACGTCATGAGCGCAATTTCAAGACACACCGGCGTTCCTACGCCCGGCGTCAGCATGGGGCAAGATGGCGTGTTCCAAGGAAACTTCCGCATTGAAGGCCGTATTGATTCCCAACAGCTCGAAGAGATTCTTGAAGACGAGGACTAATCGATGGCTTCATACAGAATTCAAGTCGAGGCCGTGTTCGTCAACATCCCTGGAATTGGCCAACGAAGCGGATTTTTTACATCTCTTTTCATTAAGGCCAATGGCAGAGATGAAATTGTGCAGAAAGCAAGTCGAAGCATTCGCACTCGCATGAGAGCTGCGAACATAGAGTCTTTCAATAGAGGATTTCGATCGAGCTATTTTGTCGTATCTGGCATTGGCGTGATTACAGACGATGAATTCGAATTTGACGAAGAAACCGGATCCGGATTCGCCTTCTTCACAATAGGAAAGATGGAATCACTAAGCTTAATAGCCCGACACCTATTGATTAGAACATTTAAAGAGTGGGCAATCCTGCCAGTATGAATCGAAAAGAAGCCTCATCAATGACACAGCAAATCATGAAACCAGATCTCCGCACGCGACCTTTAATGCAGAACTCCCGCAGCAGTGCATCCGAGCGCACACATTAATTCGATATCTGACTGACACCTTCTTTCGGGAATAGTGCCGCCAATACATCTTCTCATGCGTAAACTTCACTGCATCTTTGCAACGACCGGAGAAGTTGCTAGGCGCGCCGAGGAATCGCGATTCATCCTTGCCCTGGCCGCCGCTGACTCAGTTGACGTTGGCGCAGCCATGTCGACTCTGCTCCACAAGCTTGATGCCAATTGCGTCGAGGCCTGCCGCGCCGGCCTGCTGTCCTTGTAGCTGGAGACGAGGTCGACTTCGTAACCGAGTCCCGCAATGCCTCGTCGATTGTGACAACCGCGATCATCGATCCCGTCGAAGCAGCAGAGTATCTGGCAGCCACAGCCCGCCCGAATGACGCCAGCGTACTACTGCTTGCGCCACCGTCATCAACCGGTGCACAACTCATACGTGCCATCGAGCTCGCGATCTCCGAGGCGACACGATAATGAAAGTAAGAGTTCTTCCAGGCTGGCAGTCCAAACTGGCCCAGTACAACTCAAAGATGGATGTACAGCTCTTTGTAAATACGGAATCAGACTATGAAGTCTACGGCTTGAGCTGGCGAACGCCATCTCCCATCTTTGGAACGACATGTCTTCTGTGCGAGATCATGGATGACTATGGGAATCTGACGTCAGCCCCTATCGAATTGTTCGAAGTGACCGAGAAGGAGGTCCCGTGGTTCTGGAGAACAGTGATCTGGAGTGACGCCGTGCTTCTCTGGCCTGATGCATTCATCAGAGAGTATTTCCATGATGACTACTCGAATGACGAGCCGGAAGCACTTCTGGAGTTCGAAAAACTTCAAAGCCAAATCGCTCACTGGCGGGCCAATGATCCTCGTTTGGCATCCAAGTCGTGACCGTCACTCCCGCGCGATCGAGCTCGCAATCTCAGAGCCGGCCCCACGAACGAAAGAACCCGCGCCGAAGCGCGGGTTCCTCGTAGATCACACTGAAAAGCCCGATCAGCCCTTCAGCGCATCCAGTGCGGCGTTGAACGTCGCGCTCGGGCGCATCGCCTTGGACACCTTGGCCAGGTCCGGGCGGTAGTAGCCACCGATGTCCACAGCCTTGCCCTGCACCGCGGCCAGCTCGGCCACGATGGCCTGCTCGTTGTCGGTGAGTGCCTTGGCCAGCGGGGCGAACTTCGCCTTCAGCTTGGCATCTTCGTCCTGCGCGGCCAGGGCCTGGGCCCAATACAGCGCGATGTAGAAGTGGCTGCCACGGTTGTCGATGCCACCCAGCTTGCGCGACGGCGACTTGTCGTTGTCCAGGAACTGGCCGTTGGCCTGGTCCAGGGTCTTGGCCAGCACGGCGGCGTCGGCGTTGTTGTAGCGCTCGCCAAGGTGTTCCAGCGAAGCGGCCAGAGCCAGGAATTCACCCAGCGAATCCCAGCGCAGGTAGTCCTCTTCCACGAACTGCTGCACGTGCTTGGGGGCCGAACCACCGGCACCGGTTTCGAACAGGCCGCCACCGGCCATCAGCGGCACGATGGACAGCATCTTGGCGCTGGTACCCAGTTCCATGATCGGGAACAGGTCGGTCAGGTAGTCGCGCAGCACGTTGCCGGTCACCGAGATGGTGTCCTCACCCTTGCGGATGCGGTCCAGCGAGAAGGTGGTCGCTTCCACCGGGGCCAGGATGCGGATGTCCAGGCCGGCGGTGTCGTGGTCCTTGAGGTAGGTGTTGACCTTGGCGATCACCTGGGCGTCGTGGGCACGCTTTTCGTCCAGCCAGAACACCGCCGGGGTGCTGCTCAGGCGGGCGCGGTTGACGGCCAACTTGACCCAGTCCTGGATCGGCGCGTCCTTGGTCTGGCACATGCGCCAGATGTCACCGGTCTGCACGGCGTGTTCGAAGATGACGCTGCCGGCGTCGTCGGTGACGCGCACGGTGCCGTCGGCGGGAATCTGGAAGGTCTTGTCGTGCGAGCCGTACTCTTCGGCCTTCTGCGCCATAAGGCCGACGTTCGGCACCGAGCCCATGGTGGCCGGGTCAAACGCGCCGTGGGCGATGCAGTCATCAATGACGGCCTGGTACACGCCGGCGTAGCAGCGGTCCGGAATGACGGCTTTGGCGTCCTGCAGCTTGCCTTCGGCATTCCACATGCCGCCGGAGTCGCGGATCATGGCCGGCATCGAGGCGTCGACGATGACGTCGCTGGGCACATGCAGGTTGGTGATGCCCTTGTCGGAGTTGACCATGGCCAGACCCGGGCGCTTGCCGTACTCGGCAGCCAGGTCGGCCTTGATTGCCTCCTGGGTCGCTTCCGGCAGCTGCGGCAGGCGCGCGTACAGGTCGCCGATGCCGTTGTTGGCGTCGAAGCCGGCCTGCTTGAGCACGTCTGCGTGCTTGGCCAGCACGTCCTTGTAGAACTCTTCCACCACCACGCCGAACATGATCGGGTCGGAGACCTTCATCATGGTGGCTTTCAGGTGCAGCGAAAACAGTACGCCCTTGGCCTTGGCATCGGCAATCTGGGCCTGTACGAAGGCGGCCAGCGCGCTGCGGCTCATGACGGCGGCGTCGACGATTTCGCCGGCCTTGACCGCGGTCTTTTCCTTCAGCACCACGCTGCTGCCGTCAGCCTTGACCAGTTCGATCTTCAGGTTGCCGGCATTGGCGAGGGTGGCGGACTTTTCGCTGCCGTAGAAGTCGCCGCCGTCCATGTGGGCGACGTGCGACTTGGAGTCTTTGCTCCACTTGCCCATGCGGTGCGGGTGCTTGCGGGCATAGTTCTTCACCGACAGCGGGGCGCGGCGATCCGAGTTGCCTTCGCGCAGCACCGGGTTCACGGCGCTGCCCTTGACCTTGTCGTAGCGGGACTTGATGTCGCGCGAGACGTCATCGGTGGGCGCGTCCGGGTAGTTCGGCAGGGCGTAGCCCTGGTCCTGCAGTTCCTTGATGGCGGCCTTCAGCTGCGGCACCGAGGCGCTGATGTTGGGCAGCTTGATGATGTTTGCGTCCGGGGTGGTCGCCAGCTGGCCCAGTTCGGCCAGGTCATCGGCCTGCTTCTGCTCGTCTTTCAGGTAATCCGGGAACAGCGCCAGGATGCGACCGGACAGCGAGATGTCGCGGGTCTCGACCGCGATGCCGGCGGTAGCGGTGTAGGCCTCGACGATGGGCAGCAGCGACGCGGTCGCCAGGAACGGGGCCTCATCGGTGAGGGTGTAGAGAATCTTGGGCGTGTTCGACATGGGGAACGGATACTCTGCGGGGAAACCCCCGCATTGTCGCGGTTTAGGCCCCCCGTAGCAAAGCCACACCATACGCGGCGGTATTGGTTGCTGTGGCAACCGTGTGGGGGTGGCCCATGGCCATCGCCCCAGTCCACCGCGCGTTTCGTAGGGACACGCCATGCGTGTCATCGCCAGGATAAAAAAGACGCAGCCTCGCGGCTGCGTCCATCGTGAGCCCGTACCGGGAGAGAGTCGGCGTAAGGCTTACTTGACCTCGAACTCCTGCGGCGTTCCGGCCGCTCTACCATCTACCGTGACTTCCGCGCGGTACTTGCCCGCCGGCCAGCCATTGGCATTCGTGAAGCTGATGTTGGTGGTTTCCGCACCCGTGGTGTTCAGTGCCTGGCTCTGTTCACCGGCCACCTGGCCATCCTGATAGGTCAACTTCGCGCCCACGTTGGTATTGTTGGCGGTGCCGTCGGTACGGATCGAAACGATGATCACGTCCGTTGGCTTCAACAGCGCAACCGGGGTGACCGACTTGTCCGCCGCAGCGGTCGTGCCGACCGTCACCGAGGAAACGTTCACCGCGGCGGCCTGTGTCATCGGCTGCGGTGCAGCCGGTTCGGTTACCGGTGCCGGTGTGGTCGCCGCCGGCTGTGCGGTGGTGTCCACGTTCTCTTCTTTCTTCTTGCACCCGGTTACGGCCACAGTGGCCAGCAGGGCGGCAAGTACGGCGGTACTGATCGATGTCTTCTTCATGGAATTCCTCCAAGGGATATGGTTGGGGCCAGACCGTCAGTTCAGGTCTTCGGCGGCAGTTTCAGGACCTGTCCCGGGAATATCTTGTCCGGGTCGTCCAACACATCTTTGTTGGCTTCGAAGATCTTCTTCCAGGCGTTGGCGTCGCCCAGCGTGGCTTTGGCGATCTTCGACAGGTTGTCGCCCTTCTGCACGGTGTAGGTCTCACCACCTACCTTTTCGGCCGTGGTGTCCACCGAGGCGGAGACGCCGGAAAAATCCGCCTTCTCCACCGTCTCTGCCGTGGTGTCCACTTTGCTGGTCACCCCGGAGAAATCGGCCTTCTTTTCGGTACTCATCCGCACGCTCCCTTCCACAAGTGGGGACATGGAACGCACGGTGTCACAGGGGTTGTTAATGCCGGATGGCGTGGGTGTGAAGGCTTCGGGTGGGTTTCTGAACAGGGGGACGGCGTGGGATTGGATGTCCCGGTGACACGCGTTGTGCGCCACGACGGGGAGTAAAATGGGCGTCATGAACACCCCCATGGACTCCAGCCTCGGTCGCGAGGTCGCTTACCCGTCGCAGTACGACCGCGGCCTGCTCTTTCCCATCCCCCGCCGCGCCGCCCGCCAGGAGATCGGCGTGGACGACGCGCACCTGCCTTTCGTCGGCCACGACCGCTGGCAGGCCTATGAGCTGAGCTGGCTGGACCGGCGCGGCAAGCCGCGGGTGGCGGTGGCCACCATCAGCGTGCCCTGCACCTCGCCGAACCTGATCGAGTCCAAGTCGTTCAAGCTGTACCTCAACTCGCTCAACAGCACCCGCTTCGACGATGACGAGGCCGCCCGCCAGCGTATTGCCGGCGACCTGTCGGCCTGCGCCGGGGCAGTGGTCAACGTGGTGTTCGGAGTACCGCCGCTGGTCGAGGCCGCCGACGGCGAGTCACTGGACGAGCTGGAGGTCAGCATTGACCGGTATGGCCCGCCTGCGCCAGAACTGCTCTCCGCCAACGCCGGCCAGGTCGTGACCGAGACCCTGAGCTCGGCCCTGCTCAAGTCCAACTGCCCGGTGACCGGCCAGCCGGACTGGGCGCACGTGAGCCTGCGTTACCACGGCCCGCGTATCGACCGCGAAGGCCTGCTGCGCTATCTGGTGAGCTACCGCGAGCACGCCGAGTTTCACGAACAGTGCGTGGAACGGATTTTCACCGAGGTGTTCGAGCGCTGCCAGCCGCAGTGGCTGGAGGTGGAGGCGCGGTATACCCGGCGCGGTGGATTGGATATCAACCCATGGCGGGCCAGCCCGGGGATCGAGCAGCCCGCGCGGGTGGTGCGCGAGATCCGGCAATGACGCGGCCGCGGCGCGTTGCGCCGACGCACGACCGTTGGTCGTGCGCCCGAATCACCCGGCCGCCTTCGGCGCGTTCAAATAATCCAGGGACACCTGCAACAGCGCCCGCAGGCCCACATCCAACGCCTTCTCATCCAGCAGGAACTTCGGCGAATGGTTGGCCGGGGCTTTTGCCGGATCGATGCTCTCGCTGGTCGAACCGACGAAGAAGAACATGCCCGGCACCTGTTGGGCGAACAGCGAGAAGTCTTCCGCGCCCATCTGCAGCGGCGGCTCATACACGTTGGCCTCGCCCACCACCGCCTGCAGGCTCGGCAGCATGCGCGCGGTCAGCGCCGGGTCGTTCACCGTGGCCGGGTTGCCCTCGGCCTCGAAGATCTCGGTTTCGGCCTTCGCCCCGTGCGCGGCGGCGGTGTGTTCGGCGACATTGCGCAGGTCGGCGAAGATCTGCTGGCGCATGCCTTCATCGAACGTACGGATGGTGCCGACCATTTCCACTTCGTCGGGAATGATGTTGTAACGGATGCCGCCCTTGATCGCGCCGAAGCTGACCACCGCCGGCTGCTTGGAAATGTTGGAACGACGGCTGACGATGGTCTGCGCGGTACCGACCAGGTCGGCGGTGGCGACGATCGGGTCGACCCCGTTCCACGGTGCCGAACCGTGGGTCTGGCGACCGATCACCTTGATCCCGAAACGGTCCGAAGCGGCCATCAACGGGCCGCCACGTACCGCGATCTGGCCAGCCTGCACGCTGGAGAACACATGCAGGCCGAACACCGCCTCCGGCTTGAAGTCGGCAAACACGCCTTCCTTGAGCATCAGCGCGGCACCGCCCTCTTCCGGCGGCGGCGCCCCCTCTTCAGAGGGCTGGAAGATCAGCATCACTTCACCCGGCAGGCTCTCGCGCATCTTCACCAGCGCGTCGGCCACACCCAGCAGGGTGGCGGTGTGGGCATCGTGGCCGCAGGCATGCATCACCCCGACCTGCTCGCCGCGGTAGGTGCTGGTGGCCTTGCTGGCGAACGGCAGGCCGGTCTGCTCGGTTACCGGCAGCGCATCCATGTCGGCGCGCAAGGCGATGCGCGGGCCGGGCTTGCCGCCCTTGATGATCGCCACCACGCCGTGGTGGGCAATGCCGGTCTTCGGCTTCAGGCCCATCGCGCGCAGGCGCTCGGCGACTTTGGCCGAGGTGCGCTCTTCGCGGTTGGACAGCTCCGGGTGCTGGTGGAAGTCGCGTCGCCACTCCACCACCTGGGCCTGCAGACGGGCAGCGGCGGCAGTCACTTCCGGGCGCTCGGCCGGGGTGGCGACGGCCAGGGCGGGGCTGGCCAGCAACAGGGCGGACATCAACAGCGACAGACGGGGCATCGGGCAGGTCTCCACAGCGAACAGGGGGTCAACTGCCTGAATGTAGGCCATCTGTGCCTGGATGTGTCGGTTTTGCCCCGCTCGTGGCCGACCGGGTGAGAACGCCTTGGGGAACATCGTCTCGTAATGCAGGTCTGAGCGCACGTCCCATCCGTCATGCAGGCAGTCACACAACAGGCGGGTATGCTTTGCAGCAGTCAACCGGGCACCGCCCCCCTGCCAGCCTCAGGAGTTTTGAATGTCGCGTTTCTGGAAGATCGTGCTGCTGGTCATCGCAGTGCTGGTGGTGGGCCTGATCGGCCTGCGTGTACTCGGGGGTGGCAAGAACAAGGCAGGCGGCCCGGCGGCCACGGCCGAGGCTGGCAAGGACGGCGGGCGTGACAGCGCGCCAGTGCCGGTCACCGTGGTGGAGGCCGCGCGCCAGGACGTGCCGGTGTACGCCAGCGCGCTGGGCACCGTGTCGGCAATGAACACCGTCACCGTCAGCCCGCAGGTCGGCGGCCAGCTGATCAGCCTGAACTTCAAGGAAGGCCAGGAAGTAAAGCAGGGCGATGTATTGGCGCAGATCGACCCGCGCACCGCGCAGGCCAGCTATGACGAGGCCGCCGCGGCCAAGCGCCAGAACCAGGCGCTGCTGGCCACCGCGCGCTCCAACTATGCGCGCTCCAACTCGCCGGAGTACCGCCAGTACGTGGCCAAGACCGACCTGGACACCCAGCGCAACCAGGTGGCCCAGTACGAAAGCACGGTGGCCGCCAACGAAGCCAGCATGCGCGCCGCCCAGGTGCAGCTGCAGTACACCAAGGTCACCGCGCCGATCTCCGGCATTGCCGGCATCCGCGCGGTGGACGCCGGCAACGTGGTCAGCGCCGGTACCGCGCTGGTCACCCTGACCCAGGTGCACCCGATCCACGTTGTGTTCAACCTGCCCGAGCGCCAGCTGCCGGAGGTGCGCCAGGCCCAGCAGGCCGGCCCGGTCACCATCGCCGCGCTGGACCGCAATGACGCGCATGTGCTCACCGACGGCGGCAGGCTGGACGTGGTGGACAACCAGATCAGCAGCGACAGCGGTACCTTCCGCGCCCGTGCGCTGTTCGACAACACCGACAACACGCTGTGGCCGGGCCAGTTCGTCAATGTGCGCATGCAGCTGCGCACCATTGCCGGTGGCGTGGTCATTCCGACCCAGGCAGTGATGCGCGGCCCGGACGGCGAGTACGTGTACATCGTGCAGACCGATAACACCGTGGCCATGCAGACGGTGAAGAGCGGCGTGGAAGTGGGTGACAGCCACGTGCAGATCACCGAAGGCCTGAAGGGCGGCGAACGGGTAGTCAGCGAAGGTCAGTTCCGCCTGAAGCCAGGCAGCAAGGTCACCGCGCTGAAGCCGGGCGAAACCCCGGCTGCGCCGACCGAGGCCGAACTCAAGGCCGCTGCCCAGCAGCAGGGCCCAGGTGGCCGCCGTGGCGGTGGTCCGCGCTGATCGCGCACCGTGTCTTTCCGGTACCGGCGTGCGCGCGGGTACCGGCTTTCTGCATTGCCGTCTGACGTAACCGCAAGGACCCGCCCGTGGGCTTTTCGACGATCTTCATCCGCCGCCCCATCGCCACCTCGCTGCTGATGGCGGGCCTGTTGCTGCTGGGCATCCTCGGTTACCGGCAGCTGCCCGTGTCGGCGCTGCCGGAAGTGGACGCACCCAGCCTGGTGGTGACCACCCAGTACCCGGGGGCCAACGCCACCACCATGGCGTCGCTGGTGACCACGCCGCTGGAGCGGCAGTTCGGGCAGATCTCCGGACTGGAGATGATGACCTCGGACTCCTCGGCCGGGTTGTCGACGATCATCCTGCAGTTCTCGATGGACCGCGACATCGACATCGCCGCGCAGGACGTGCAGGCGGCGATCCGCCAGGCCACGCTGCCCTCGTCGTTGCCCTACCAGCCAGTCTACAACCGGGTGAACCCGGCCGACGCGGCGATCGTCACCCTCAAGCTCACTTCGGACACGCGCCCGCTGCGCGACGTGAACAACTACGCCGACTCGATTCTGGCCCAGCGCCTGTCGCAGGTGCAGGGCGTGGGTCTGGTCTCGATTGCCGGCAACGTGCGCCCGGCGGTGCGCATCCAGGTCAATCCGGCGCAGCTGTCGAACATGGGCCTGACCCTGGAAGAGCTGCGCAGCGCGCTCACCCAGGCCAACGTCAATGCGCCAAAGGGCTCGCTCAACGGCAAGACCCAGTCCTACAGCATCGGCACCAATGACCAGCTGACCAGCGCGGCCGAGTATCGAGACACCATCATCAGCTACCAGAACGGCCGCCCGGTACGGTTGTCCGATGTAGCGCAGGTGATCGACGGCGTGGAGAACGACCAGCTGGCAGCGTGGGCCGACGGCAAGCCAGCAGTCCTGCTGGAAGTGCGCCGCCAGCCGGGTGCGAACATCGTGCAGACGGTGGAGCGCATCCGCGCCCTGCTGCCGCAGCTGCAGAGCGTGCTGCCGGCCGACGTGCACCTGGAAATCTTCTCCGACCGCACCGAAACCATCCGCGCCTCGGTGCATGAAGTGCAGTTCACCCTGATTCTGACCATCGGGCTGGTGGTGGCGGTGATCTTCGTGTTCCTGCGCCGGCTGTGGGCGACCATCATCCCATCGGTGGCGGTGCCGCTGTCGCTGGCCGGCACCTTCGGGGTGATGGCGTTCGCCGGCATGTCGCTGGACAACCTGTCGCTGATGGCGCTGGTGGTGGCGACTGGCTTTGTGGTCGACGATGCGATCGTGATGATCGAGAACATCGTGCGCTACATCGAGCAGGGCAAGAGCGGCCCGGAAGCGGCCGAGATCGGTGCGCGCCAGATCGGCTTCACCGTGTTGTCGCTGACCGTGTCACTGGTGGCAGTGTTCCTGCCGTTGCTGTTGATGCCGGGCGTCACCGGCCGGTTGTTCCACGAGTTCGCCTGGGTGCTGAGCATCGCAGTGGTGTTGTCGATGCTGATCTCGCTGACGCTTACCCCGATGATGTGTGCCTACCTGCTCAAGCCCGATGCGCTGCCGGAAGGCGAAGACGCGCACGAGCGCGCGGCGGCGGCCGGCAAGCAGAACCTGTGGACCCGCACCGTGGGCCTGTACGAACGCAGCCTGGACTGGGTGCTGGAACACCAGCCGCTGACCCTGGCCGTCGCCGGTGGTGCATTGGTACTGACGGTGCTGCTGTATGTGCTCATTCCCAAGGGCCTGCTGCCCGAACAGGACACCGGGCTGATCACCGGCGTGGTCCAGGCTGACCAGAACATCGCCTTCCCGCAGATGGAGCAGCGCACCCAGGCCGTCGCCGAAGCGCTGCGCAAGGACCCGGCAGTGACTGGCGTGTCGGCCTTCATCGGCGCGGGCAGCATGAACCCCACGCTCAACCAGGGCCAGCTGTCGATCGTGCTCAAGCAGCGCAGCGACCGCGACGGACTGGATGAGATCCTGCCGCGCCTGCAGGAGGCGGTGGCCGGCATTCCCGGCGTGGCGCTGTACCTGAAGCCGGTCCAGGATGTCACCCTGGATACACGGGTGGCCGCCACCGAGTACCAGTACTCGCTGTCGGATGTGGACAGCGAACAGGTCGCACTGCAGGCCACCCGCCTGACCGAGGCGCTGCGCCAGCGTCCGGAGCTGGCCGATGTGGACAACAACCTGTCCAACCAGGGCCGTGCGCTGGAGCTGAACATCGACCGCGACAAGGCCAGCGTGCTGGGCGTGCCGATGCAGACCATCGACGACACCTTGTACGACGCCTTCGGTCAGCGCCAGATCTCCACCATCTTCACCGAACTCAACCAGTACCGCGTGGTGCTGGAAGTGGCTCCGGAGTTCCGCACCAGCACCGCGCTGATGAACCAGCTGGCGGTTGCCTCGAACGGTGCCGGCGCGCTGACCGGCAGCAATGCGACCAACTTCGGCCAGGTGACCTCATCCAACTCCTCCACCGCCACCGGCATTGGCGCGCAGAACACCGGCATTCCAGTCGGCGCGGGCAACATCATTCCGCTGTCGGCCCTGGCCGAAGGCAAGGTCACCAGCACGCCGCTGGTGGTCAGCCACCAGCAGCAGTTGCCGGCGGTGACGGTGTCGTTCAACATCGCCCCTGGCTACTCGCTTTCCGACGCGGTCAAGGCGATTGAAGAGACCAAGGCCGCCCTGGACATGCCGGCGCAGGTGCATGCGCAGTTCATCGGCAAGGCGGCCGAGTTCACCGGCAGCCAGACCGACGTGGTGTGGCTGCTGCTGGCCTCGCTGGTGGTGATCTACATTGTGCTGGGCGTGCTGTATGAAAGCTACATCCACCCGATCACCATCATTTCCACCTTGCCGCCGGCCGGCGTGGGCGCGCTGCTGGCGCTGATGGTGTGCGGCCTCAGCCTGTCCGTTGACGGCATCGTCGGCATCGTGCTGCTGATTGGCATCGTCAAGAAGAACGGCATCATGATGGTGGACTTCGCCATCGAGGCACGTCGCGCCGGGGCCAACGCGCACGAGGCGATCCGCCGGGCCTGCCTGCTGCGCTTCCGCCCGATCATGATGACCACCGCCGCGGCCATGCTGGGCGCGTTGCCGCTGGCGCTGGGCACCGGCATCGGTTCGGAGCTGCGCCGTCCGCTGGGCATCGCCATCGTCGGCGGCCTGCTGCTATCGCAGCTGGTCACGCTGTACACCACGCCGGTGATCTACCTGTACATGGAGCGCTTCTCCGAGCGCATGCGCGTGCGCCGTGAGCAGCGCGCACTGCGTCATGCCACCGCACAGGACCGCGCGTGAACATCTCCGGTCCGTTCATCCGCCGTCCGATCGGCACCACCCTGCTGGCCATCGGCCTGTTCGTGGTGGGCCTGCTCTGTTATCTGAAACTGGGTGTGTCGGCGCTGCCGAACATCCAGATACCGGTGATCTTCGTGCACGCCAGCCAGTCCGGCGCGGATGCCACCACCATGGCGTCCACGGTGACCGCACCACTGGAACGCCACCTCGGCCAGCTACCCGGGGTGGACCAGATGCGCTCGTCCAGTTCGGAAGGCAGCTCGCTGGTGTTCATGATCTTCCAGGGCGGGGTCGACATCGACTCGGCCGCGCTGGACGTGCAGACCGCGATCAATTCGGCCCAGGCCGACCTGCCCTCGGGCCTGGGTTCGCCGATGTTCCAGAAGGCCAACCCGAACGACGACCCGGTGATTGCCATTGCACTCACCTCGCAGACCCAATCGGCCGACGAGCTGTACAACGTGGCCGACTCACTGCTGGCGCAGCGCATCCGGCAGATCAGCGGGGTGTCGTCGGTGGACATCGCCGGAGCCTCCACGCCCGCCGTGCGCGTGGACGTCAACCTGCGGCTGCTCAATGCGCTGAACCTGACCCCGGATGACCTGCGCAACGCGGTGCGTGCGGCAAACGTAACCTCGCCCACTGGCTTCCTGAGCGACGGCAACACCACCACCGCGATCATCGCCAACGATTCGGTGGCCCGCGCGGCGGACTTCGCCAACCTGGTGATCAAGACCCAGGACGATGGCCGGGTGATCCGGCTGAAGGACGTGGCCAACGTCTACGATGGCCAGCAGGATGCCTACCAGGCCGCCTGGTTCAACCACAAGCCGGCGGTGGTGATGTATGTGTTCACCCGCGCCGGAGCCAACATCGTCGAGACCGTCGACCGGGTCAAGGCGCAGATTCCCACCCTGCGCGACTACCTGCAGCCGGGCACCACGCTTACTCCGTATTTCGACCGCACCCCGACCATCCGCTCTTCG
This sequence comes from Stenotrophomonas maltophilia, assembly GCA_050983615.1. Taxonomy (GTDB): domain Bacteria; phylum Pseudomonadota; class Gammaproteobacteria; order Xanthomonadales; family Xanthomonadaceae; genus Stenotrophomonas; species Stenotrophomonas maltophilia_AZ. Next base: position 3,993,617 of record CP158958.1, read on the forward strand.
TTGCATGAGGTGCAGATCACCCTGCTGATCAGCCTGGCGATGGTGGTGCTGACCATGGCGCTGTTCCTGCGTCGGCTGGCCCCCACGCTGATTGCCGCGATTACCGTGCCGCTGTCGCTGGCCGGCGCAGCGCTGGTGATGTACGTGTTCGGCTTCACCTTGAACAACCTCAGCCTGCTTGCGCTGGTGATCGCGATTGGCTTCGTGGTCGACGATGCGATCGTGGTGATCGAGAACATCATGCGTCACCTGGATGAAGGCATGCCGCGCCTGCAGGCAGCCTTGACCGGCGCGCGCGAAATCGGCTTCACCATTGTCTCGATCACCGCCTCGCTGGTTGCGGTGTTCATTCCGCTGCTGTTTGCCAGCGGCATGATCGGGGCCTTCTTCCGCGAGTTTACGGTTACGCTTGTCGCGGCCATCGTGGTTTCGATGATCGTCTCGCTGACCCTGACCCCGGCGCTGTGCAGCCGCTTCCTGAGCGCGCATGAAGAGCCTGAAAAGCCCTCACGGATCGGTCGTTTCCTGGATGGCGCGCATGAGCGCATGCTGCGCGTTTACACGGTGTGCCTGGACTTCTCGCTACGGCATGCACTGCTGCTGTCGCTGACGCCGATCCTGTTGATCGTGGCCACCGTGATGCTGGCCGGGGCGGTCAAGAAGGGCTCGTTCCCGCCGCAGGACACCGGATTGATCTGGGGCCGTGCCAATTCCAGCGCAACGGTGTCGTTCGAGGACATGGTCAACCGCCAGCGCCGCATCACCGACATGCTGATGGCCGACCCGGCAGTGAAGACGGTGGGCGTGCGTCTGGGCAGTGGCCGCCAAGGCTCCAGCGCGCAGTTCAACGTAGAGCTGAAGACCCGCAAGGAAGGCCGCCGCGAAACCACCGCCGCCGCATTGACACGGCTCAGTGCCAAGGCCGACCGCTACCCCGACCTGCAGCTGCGCCTGCGCGCGATCCAGGACCTGCCCAGCGATGGCGGCGGCGGCAACAGCCAGGGCGCGCAGTACCGCGTGTCACTGCAGGGTAATGACCTGGCCCAGCTGCAGGAATGGCTGCCCAAGGTACAGGCCGCACTGAAACAGAACCCGAAGCTGCGCGATGTCGGCACGGATGTCGACACCGCCGGCCTGCGCCAGAACGTGGTGATCGACCGCGCCAAGGCGGCACGGCTGGGGGTATCGGTCGGGGCCATCGACGGGGCGCTGTACGGCGCGTTCGGCCAGCGCCAGATCTCCACCATCTACTCCGACATCAACCAGTACAGCGTGGTGGTCAATGCGTTGCCAGCGCAGACCGCCACGCCCAAGGCGCTGGATGAGATCTATGTGCGTGCCGGCAATGGCGAGATGATTCCGCTGACCGCCGTGGCCGAGCAGGTGCCGGGGCTGGCCCCGCCGCAGATCACCCACGAGAACCAGTACACCACCATGGACCTGAGCTACAACCTTGCTCCGGGTGTGAGTACCGGTGAGGCGGACCTGATCATCAAGCGCACCATCGACGGCCTGCGCCTGCCGGGTGACATCCGCATCAGCGACGGCGGCGGCTTCAACGTGCAGTTAAACCCGAACTCGATGCTGATTCTGGTGCTGGCCGCGATCATCACCGTCTACCTGGTACTGGGCATGCTGTACGAAAGCCTGGTGCACCCGGTGACCATTCTGTCCACGTTGCCGGCGGCGGGCGTGGGCGCATTGCTGGCGTTGTTCGTGACCAGCACCGAGCTGTCGGTGATCTCGATGATCGCGCTGGTGCTGCTGATCGGCATCGTCAAGAAGAACGCGATCATGATGATCGACTTTGCGGTGGTGGCGCAGCGCGAGCATGGCAAGACTCCGCTGGAAGCGGTACGCGAGGCCAGCATCGTGCGCTTCCGCCCGATCATGATGACCACCATGGTGGCGATCCTGGCGGCGGTGCCGCTGGCAATCGGCATCGGCGAAGGTTCGGAGCTGCGCCGACCGCTGGGAATCGCGATGATCGGCGGCCTGCTGTTCTCGCAAAGCCTGACCCTGCTCAGCACGCCGGCGTTGTACGTGATCTTCTCGTGCCTGCAGGGGCATTGGCGGGCGTGGCGGGCACGTCGGCGCGAACGCAAACTGCTGCGACGCGCGGCACGCGCGTGACCCTGCGACCGCGCGTCATCGCCCACGCACCTGGATCGGAAGCACGCAGCCCCGGCAGCGTCGGTCGACAGGCGACGGCCGTGACATCCCCAACATTCGAGAACGCATGACCCCGGATCAACAACGCCCTTGATCCGGCAATTCCCCTACCCCCCACCTGCCGGCCCCAAACCCGTAGCGCCGCAGATGATGAAGCTGTTCGCGCACCCTCACAACGAAAGCAGCAATAATGCGTGCAACGAAACCGCACGAGCCCGCATGCCTGCCCGAGATTCCCGACTGAGCCGCCTGTGGGCCCATGAAAAGGCCAGCTATGGGTTGCGGGTGTTCATTGCGCTCAGCGTGGCGATGGGTATCTGCTGGCATTTCGACCAGCTGCCGGCCCTGCCCGGCGTGTTCCTGGGCATCATCGCCAGCGCCATTGCCGAAACCGACGACAACTGGTGGGGCCGGACCAAATCGGTAGCGCTGTCGCTGCTGTGCTTCGTCATCGCGGCGGCCGCGGTGGTGGAACTGTTCGCCTGGCCGTGGCTGTTCATTGCCGCGCTGGCAGCGTCCACCTTCGGCTTGACCCTGCTCGGTGCGTTGGGTGAGCGCTATGCCTCCATCGCCCAGGCCACGGTGACCCTGGCCATCTACACCATGATCGGGCTGGAGCAGCACGGCGCGGCCGACCGCGCCCAAGCGATCAACGCGGTCAGCCATCTGCTTGCCGGCGCGCTCTGGTACGGCCTGCTGTCCATCCTGTGGACCGCCCTGTTTGCCAACCGCCCGGTGCGCGAGCGGGTTGCGCGGCTGTACCACGAGCTCGGCCGCTACCTGGAACTGAAGGCCGATCTGTTCGAACCGGTGCGCGAACTCGACCTGCAGCAACGCCAGCTGGCCCTGGCCGAACAGAACCGGCGCGTGGTCGAGGCTCTCAACGCAGCCAAGACCGCTATCCTGGCCCGCTTCGGCCGCTCGGGCCGTCCTGGCGTGCAGTCCGGTCTGTACCTGCGGCTGTATTACATGGCGCAGGATTTCCACGAGCGCGCCAGCTCTTCTCATTACCCTTATGGCGCGCTCACCGAGGCCTTCTTCCATAGTGATGTGCTGTACCGCTGCCAGCGCCTGCTCGCCCTGCAGGGTGAGGCCTGCGCCAGCCTGGGCACCGCCATCCGCCTGCGCCGGCCCTTCATGTATGGCGAGCGCACCCGCCAGGCCACGGCCGACCTGACGGCTTCCCTGGCCTGGCTGCGTGAGCAGCACAACCCACAGTGGCAGCGGCTGCTGTCCTCGCTGGACCTGCTGGGGCACAATCTGCAGAGCATCGAACGCCGGCTGTCCGAGGCCGCACAGTCCGAGACCACGTTGGACAACGTCGACACCCGGCTGCGCGACACCAACCCGCATACCCTGCGCGAAATGGGCGTGCGCATCCGCCAGCAGCTGACACCCGGCTCGGTGCTGTTCCGCCACGGCCTGCGCATGGCCATCGCGCTGGTGGTCGGCTTCGGCGTGGTCCACCTGATCAACGCCCAGAACGGCTCCTGGGTACTGCTGACCATCGTGTTCGTATGCCGCCCCAACTTCGGCGCGACCCGTCAGCGTCTGGCGCAGCGGGTGGCCGGCACGCTTATCGGCCTGGTGTTGACCTGGGCGCTGCTGCAGCTGTTCCAGGACCTGCGCATCGAGCTGTTGATCGCGCTGCTGTCGGCGCTGCTGTTCTTCTTCACCCGCCACGACCGCTACCTGGTGGCCTCGGCGGCGATCACAGTGATGGCGCTGACGTGCTTCAACCTGATCGGCGACGGCTTCCTGCTGATCTGGCCGCGACTGGTGGACACCCTGCTGGGCTGTGCCATCGCCGCAGCGGCCGCGTTCCTGATCCTGCCGGATTGGCAGGGGCGGCGGCTGAACGAGGTGATGGCGCGGGTACTGGAGCGCTGCGCCGGCTACCTGCAGGCAGTACTGGGTCAGTATGGCAGCGGCATGCAGGATGACCTGGCCTATCGGGTCGCCCGCCGCGACATGCACAACGCCGACGTGGCCCTGTCCACGGCGCTGTCGAACATGCTGCGCGAGCCCGGGCACGTCCGACGCAACCTGGACGCGGGGTTCCGTTTCCTGGCCTTGTCCAACACCCTGCTGGGGCATCTTTCGGCGCTGGGGGCGCACCGCGCGCAGCTGGACAGCTTTGCTGCGGACCCGCTGGCGCGGAGCGCGGGTGATCGGGTACAGCAGGCGATGCAGCAGATTGCATCAGCGCTGCAGCAGCGGCAACCTGTAGAGGAGGGCGACAAGGAGGCAGATCGGGCGATGGCCGAGCAGTTGGAGCAGCTGGACGACGGCATGCCGACCAAGCTGCAGCTGATCCGCACCCAGCTGGCGCTGATGCTGCGCCTGCTGCCGAAGCTGCGCGGGGCGGCGAACGAGGCGGCCCGTACGCTGCGGTGAGGTGCGCCTGCTCAATGACATGATGCCTTCCCGACGCCCGCGCTCAATGACGCGCCGAGTCGCGTAGAGCCGGGCTTGCCCGGCTGCCGTTGGCGCTGCAAGAAGCAGCGGGGCAAGCCCCGCTCTACGGAGATGCGTCGAAGAGCAGCGGGGCAAGCCCCGCTCTACGGAGATGCGTCGAAGAGCAGCGGGGCAAGCCCCGCTCTACGGAGGTGCGTCGAAGCAGCGGGGGATGCGGGGAGGCCGCAGCGGCAATGGGCCGCATGCTAAGGTGCGCCGGTCCGCAAGGAGATTCCATGTCATCCGGCCACAGTCAGTTCGCTCTGCTCCGCCAGCGCCGTTTCCTGCCGTTCTTCATCGTGCAGTCGCTGGGGGCCTTCAACGACAACGTGTACCGCCAGGCGATCATCGGCCTGCTGTTCTACCTCGGTGTCAGCCAGCAGGAACAGTCGCTGTACACCACTCTCGCCCCGGCGATCTTCATCCTGCCGTACTTCCTGTTCTCGGCGCTGGCCGGCCAGATCGCGGAGAAGCTGGAGAAATCGCGCCTGATCGTGATCACCACCACGATGGAGATCGCGATCATGTCGCTGGCGGCGGTGGGCTTCCTGACCCAGAGCATGCCGGTGCTGCTGCTGGCACTGTTCTGCACCGGCCTGCAGTCCACGCTGTTCGGCCCGGTGAAGTACTCGGTGCTGCCGTCGGTGCTCAAGCCTGAGGAACTCACCGGCGGCAATGGGCTGGTGGAAATGGGCACCTCGATGTCGATCCTGGTCGGCATGATCAGCGGCGGCATCATCTTCACCCTGGCTGGCAGCCATGGCCCGGTGGTCGCGGCGACAGCGGTGATCGCGCTGGCCGTTGCCGGCAACATCACCGCACGGATGATCCCCAAGGTCGACGCTGGCGCGCCGGACCTGAAGATCAACTGGAATCCGCTGCCGGAATCACTGGCAGTCCTGCGCCTGGCCAGGAAACAAAAGGCGGTACGCAACGCGATCCTGGGCGTTTCCTGGTTCTGGTTCGTCGGCACCATGCTGACCTCGCAGCTGCCCACCTATGCGGTGGTCAATCTGGGCGGCGAACCGACGCTGTACATCTTCGCGCTGGCGTTGTTCTCGGTGGGCACCGGGGTGGGCTCGCTGCTGTGCGAGAAGCTGTCCGGGCGTACCGTGGAGATCGGCCTGGTGCCTCTGGGTGCGTTCGGCATGACCGCCTTCATGCTGGACCTGTACTTTGCCCGCGCCGGAGTTGCCACGGCTGCTGGCCTGAGCGTGCCGGCGTTCATTGCCGCAGCAGGCAGCACCCGCATCATCATTGACCTGGTGGGCATCGGCTTGTTTACCGGCTTCTTCGTGGTGCCGCTGTTCGCGCTGATCCAGAGCCGCACACCGAAGTCGGAGATGTCCCGCGTGTTCGCCGCACTGAACATCCAGAACTCCGGCTTCATCGTCGGCGCGGCGCTGATCGCGCTGGCCACGCAGAAGTACCTGCACTGGACGATTCCGCAATTGTTCCTGGCGCTGGCGATCGCCAACGCAGTGGTGGCGATCTACATCTTCACCATCGTCCCCGAATTCCTGATGCGCTTCCTCAGCTGGGTGATGGTACGCACGCTGTATCGGCTGCGCCCACATGGCATTGAGGCCAACGTGCCGGATGAAGGCGCGGCATTGATCGTCTGCAACCATGTCAGCTACATGGACGCGCTGATCCTGTCGGCCACGATCCCGCGCCCGGTGCGCTTTGTCATGTACTACAAGATCTTCAACATTCCGGTGATGCGCTGGATCTTCCGCACCGCCAAGGCCATTCCGATCGCCGGTGCGCGCGAAGATCCCGCGTTGATGCAGGCGGCGTTCGACGAGGTGGACAAGGCGCTGGCCGACGGCGAGCTGGTCTGCATCTTCCCGGAAGGGGCACTCACCCGCGACGGCGAGATGGCAGCTTTCAAGTCGGGCGTCGAGAAGATCCTTGAGCGCCGTCCTGTACCGGTGGTGCCGATGGCGCTGCGCGGCATGTGGGACAGCATGTGGAGCCGGCGCGACACCCGGCTGGGGCGCATGCGCGTGCCACGCCGCTTCCGCGCACACATCGAGGTGGCAGCGGGACCGCCGTTGGACGGAGCCAGCACTGACGCCGGGCAGCTGGAATCGCAGGTTCGCGCACTGCGGGCCGGACACGCCTGAGCCGCCATACGCTCGCGAACGCGGGCTTGAAGCGCACTCTTTTGACGCTTCTCGCCATGTAAACGCATACATTCGGGGTCAACATGGGGTAGATTACCGCCCCATAGGGGGTGTCCGACGGGATTTTGGCGATGCCGTCGGACCACCAAAGGAATGGAGCAGTACTTGAATCACCCGCCAACACCACCTTCATCAGCCGTCTTCGTTCCAAACCACCTGGTGTGGGCGATCCTGACGACGTTGTTCTGCTGTCTGCCGCTGAGGGTGGTGTCGATCGTCCATGCCGCACAGGTCGATGGCCGTCGCGCGGCGGGCGATGTGGCAGGTGCGTTCGCCGCCTCGCGCAATGCCGCTGGTTGGGCCTGGGCGTCGGCGTTGACCGGTCCGGTGCTGTTGCTGTTGTGGTTCGGTCTGTACGGCGGTCTGGCTGCGCTGGGCGCTCTGTCCGAGCTTTGATTCACTTTTTTTAAACCCACCCGAGAAAATGGAGCTTCACCCATGAACGCCACTGCCCCGCAAGTCCCCAACAATCTGGTCTGGGCCATCCTGGCCACCCTGTTCTGCTGCCTGCCGGGCGGCATCGTGTCGATCGTCTATGCCGCGCAGGTCAACGGCAAGCTGGCCGCCGGTGACATCGCCGGTGCGCAGGATTCGTCGGAAAAGGCCAAGAAGTGGGCCATCTATTCGGCCATCGCCGGTATCGTCGTCGGCATCCTGTACGCCGTGCTGGTGGTGATGATGGGCATTGGCGGCGCAGCCAGCGGCGGCTACTGATCGCAGTGAGGACGGCCCGGTCCGGTGCCCCTGGTGGGTGACCTGCCCGGGCCGTTCTGCCGTCATGTCCTTACCTTACTTACGCCCGACCGGTCGACGCTGGGCCCCGCTGGCGGTCACCGCCGGCCTCGCTGTCGGCGCGACCGTGGTACTGCGCCACGTCAATCCGTATGCCGGCAACAGTCCGCTGCCGGGTTGCCCGTTGTACGCACTGACCGGGCTGTACTGCCCCGGCTGCGGCAGCACGCGCTGCCTGTACTCGCTGGTGCACTTCGACCTGCCCGGCGCGATGGCGATGAATCCACTGCTGGTGATCTCGCTGCCGTTCCTGCTGCTGATGCTGTTGCACATGGCCGGGTGGCGTCCACGCGCGCTGGACCCGCTGATGCGGGTGCTGGCCGCCCCAGTGTTCTGGTTGGTGGTGTTGGTGGGCTACGCGGTGTTGCGGAATCTGCCTTGGATGCCGTTTTCCATGCTGTCACCGGGCGCGGCGTAGACCTCGTGGTTGCCCGGCCAGCGGCCGGCACCCGGGTGCAATCAGGTCACCCAACCCGCAATCACCAGCACCGCCAGCGCCGCCATCCACAGCAGCAGCATGCGCCACACCAGGCTCATCGCATCGCGCAGTTCCGGCAGGCGCCGCCACACCGGCACCATGCCGGCTTCGCTGTAATCGTGTGCGTCTTCGCGCAGTTCGGCACTGACGCTGGCCCGCGCCACCGCCCCCAGAAACACCGTGGATGCCGCCCATTGGTTGCCATGCGCTTCGCGCCAGGCCTTCCAGGCAGTATCGAAGTTGCCCACCAGCGCCATCGACAGCGACATCAGCTGCGCCACCGGCCATTCCAGCCAGCCCAGCACCTGGCGCGCACCGACCACGGTTTCCACCGTGGCCAGCGACCGCATCGGCCCTACCGTGAGCAGGGTCAGCAGGCGATAGCCAAGCGCGCCGGCCGGACCCAGCAACAGGAACCAGAACAGCACTGCAAACCAGCGTCGCAGCGCGTTGAGCACGGTGGCTTCCACCAGCGAACCGACGTCCTCATGCAGGCTGCCGCCCGCGGACTGCAGCTGTGCAATGGCCACATGGCGGGTGTGGCTGTCATCGGCGTCGATCACCGTTTCGACGTCCCGGTCGAGGTCGCGCGGCCCCCAGCAGATCATCAGCGTGGCAATGCCCAACAGCAGCGAAGGCAAGCCATACAACCGGTCATGCAGCGCCCATTGCAGGAGCGCCAGCAGCAGCACCCACGGCAGCACCGCCACCAGCCAACCGTGGCGGCCCCGCCAGAACCCGCGGTGTTCATTGGCCTGGCCACCGCCTTGCCGGTCCAGCCACTGCAGCCAGTGGCGGTAGGCAGCGAAACGCCGCAGGGCGACCGCCGCGGCCGGTGCGACATGCCCCAGGGCGAGCGCGACCAGGACAGCGACCAAGGTAGTGAACATGCGGGCCTCCGGCTCGTGAATGAGCGCTACTATGCCGTGCAACCCGGAAATTCCCCGGGTCACAGGTAATGTACCGCGTCGCGTGTTCAGGTAGCGGCAACGCGTCCGCCGGTCAGGCGACCTGGCTGCGGTACCAGTGCTCGATCAGGCTGCGTGAGATCGAGATCGGCGGTGACAGGCGGACGCCCTCGCCGTCGTCTTCGATATCGCGGGCCAGTGCCGCCCCGATTTCCTCCACGCTGAACCAGCGCGCGTCCTCGAGTTCACCGTCCACACAAGGCACGTCATCTTCGGCGGTGGCGGCAAAACCCAGCATCAGCGCCCCCGGGAACGGCCACGGCTGGGTTCCCAGATAGCGGCAGTCGCGCACCCTTACCTGGCTTTCCTCGAACACCTCGCGCACCACGGTCTGCTCCAGTGATTCGCCTGGCTCGACGAAACCGGCCAGCACCGAATATCGGCGCGGAGCCCAGTTCGCCTGACGGCCCAGCAACAGCCGGCCGTTGTTTTCGACCGCCACGATCACCGCCGGGTCGACCCGCGGGTAGTGCTCGGTACTGCACTGGCTGCAGCGGCCGAGGAAGCCACCACGGCTGAAGGCCACCGCACCGCCACACACGCCGCAGAAGCGGGTGCGCGACTGCCAGTAGGACATGCCACGGGCATAACAGAACGCGGTGGCATCGGCGGCGGCCCAGGACACGGCCGCCTCACGCAGATCCACGCGTTGCGGCGCGTTGACGTCAACGCCGGCCGCGTCAACCGAGAACCAGGCCTGTTCGCCGCGCAGGCCCAGGAAGATGGCCGTTCCCGGCCCGCCACCCAGCTGCGCACCGCCCAGCGCGAGCGGCTGGCCCTGTGCGTCGGCGAGCGCGCGGCCATCGACGTCCAGCACCAGCACGCGCGCCTGCGGCCAAAGCCGCAACAGTGCTTCAGCGTCGGCGCGCAGCGTGTCGGCGCGTTCAAGGGGTTCGGTGGTGAAGGAAAAACCGGACAGCGGCAGCGATGTTCTGGACATCCTGCAAGCTTACATGCTGAAGCTGCTGCCGCACCCACAGGTGGTCTTCGCGTTGGGATTGCGGATAACGAACTGTGCGCCGGTGAGGCTTTCGGTGTAATCCACTTCCGCGCCCATCAGGTACTGCAGGCTGAGCGGATCAACCAGCAGGGTGACGCCGTTGGTCACCACCGCCAGGTCGTCCTCGGCGCGGTTCTCGTCGAACTCAAAGCCGTACTGGAAGCCGGAACAGCCCCCCCCTTCAATGTACACGCGCAGCGCAAGCGAAGGATTGCCTTCTCCCTCGATCAGCTCATGCACCTTGGCCGCAGCAGCCTCGGTGAAGTGCAGCGGACGGTCCAGCGACTGGTAGTTCGGCGCGGCGGCAGGGGCACCGGGCAGGGAAACAAGCGTGCTCATGCCATGAAGCATGGGGGCGCGTGCGCCCCGATTCAAGCTGTTTTCCCGACCACTGTGTTCAGGCCATGGCCTCGGCCAGCTTCTTGCGGGCCGCGCCATCCTTGTCCTTGCTGTCCTTGTCCTTGCCCTCACCGGCTTCCGGCGGCGGCAGGGCCATCTGCGGCGCACCGTGAATGAGGCGGCCGGTAAGCTGTGCGCCGGCGTTCATCTCCACCACCTGGTAGTGGATGTTGCCGTTGACCCGGGCGCTGGGCGTCAGTTCCACGCGCTCGCTGGAGTGCACGTCGCCTTCCAGGCGGCCGCTGAGCACCACCACCTGCGCGCGGATCTCGCCCTCGATGCTGCCCTGTTCGGCCAGCGTGAGGGTGGCGGTCGATGCGCCGTCACTGGCGATCACCTTGCCCAGAATGGTGCCCTCCACATACAGGCCCCCACTGAATTCCACGTCCCCGCGGATGACTACCTGCGCGCCAATCAGCGCGTCCACGACCAGATGACCGTCGCGGTTGGACTTGTTGCTGCCGAACATGGGTTTACTCCCCTTCATTTGCCGTTGCTGCCACAGGCGCGCCGGCCTGTTTCCAGTCGAAGACCTGGGTGGTGCCCCCTGCACCGGATCCCAGCGTGACCCGCACACGTTGCGGGGTGAAGTCTTTGGGCAGCATGACGCTGCCGGTGAGCTGCTGGAAGTACCGGAAGGAATATTCCTGGCCCGGCACCTTGGTGCGCTGGTGCAGCTCGTCCCAGCTGACCGAGGTCAACTTGCCACCTTTCACGCCTTCCACCGTGAACCGCATCTGCCCCTGGCTGATCGCACCACGGTTCAGGTTCTGGGTGAGCACCACGGCGTACTGCCAGGTGCCGGCCGCTTCCGGCGAGAACTCGATGGAATGGGTGTTCAGCCCTTTGCGCTGGCTGGTGGCACCGACCAGGCGTTCATAGAAGGCCACATCGGCGCGCAGGCCGGCGATTTCTTCTTCACGTTCGCTGAGCGAGGTCTGCACCTCGCTGTTGGCGGCGCGGCTGATGCGGTCGGACGCCTGCAGGGTGGCCTGGCGCTGCTGCAGCTCGACCACCTGTTTCTGCAGGGTGTCGGCGCGCGCTTCGGCGGCGTCGAGCTGGCGACCAGCATCACCGCCTGGGCCGGCAAGCCACCGGCCCAGCAGGCCAGCCAAAACCAGCGTGAGCAGCCAGATGCCGCCCAAGAGGACCAGCCGGCGACGGTCGGGCGCGGGCGCGGAGCCAGGGCGACGGATCTGGATGCGGGATGGTGTCGGAGTGTTCATGACGATGAGCGCGGCACCGCAACTGGGCAGCACCGCCACGGCCCCTGTCGGATCGAGCGGCTTCCTAGTGTATGCCACCCCTGGCGCTTTTTTCGCCCCTGGGAGGCCGCGCGGTGATGGCGTTCATCGACGTCATCCCCGATAGTGTGGGCCTGTGCACATTTTCATGCCGGAGCGCGTGCCATGTCCGAGGCCCACCTGTTTGTGATCGGCATTCTGCTGGCCTGGCTGGCCGGCATCCGGGTCTACCTGACCGTGTTCGGCGTGGGCCTGGCCGGCCTGCTGGGCTGGGTAGACCTGCCCCCGGCGCTGCAGGCCACCGAATCTTGGTGGGTACTGGGCACCTCGGCAGCCCTGGCCGTCACCGAATTCGTGGCCGACAAGATCCCGGGGGTTGATTCGGCCTGGGACCTGGTCCAGACCCTGGCGCGCGTTCCTGCCGGCGCTTTCCTGGCGGCCGCCACGCTGTCCCCCAACGGCGAGCTGAGCGCCACCGCACTGGCCGCCGGTGCCGGGGTGGCGCTGGCCAGCCATGGACTCAAATCAGGTACCCGGGCCCTGCTCAACACCTCACCGGAACCGGCCAGCAACTGGGTGGCATCGGCCGCGGAAGACACCGTCGTGGTGGGCGGGCTGGCGCTGGCACTGGCACACCCTTGGATCGCCCTGGTGGTGGTGGTGGTGTGCAGCCTGACCGGTGCCCTGATCGTGTGGCTGGTGTGGCGGGCGCTGTGGAAGGGCATGCGCTGGTTGCTGCGGCAGCCGGCCACGACGCCAGATCGGGTCACGGCCAACGGTCGTGTCCTACCGCATAATGATGCCGCAGACAGGGAATATTGATGGCCGTCCACGAGAACAGCGTTGCCCCCACCCGCGCCGTGCGCGCTGAAACCCCGCCCGCCGACCATTGGCAGCGCTGGGCCAGTGCTGACGCTGTTGCGCCCACACCGGCCGCACCGGCCCCGTTGCCCAGCAACGTGGTGCCGCTGTCCACTGCGGCCCACACAGCTACGGCCACACCGCCGCCGCTGACGGTGACTGCACCGCCCATCCTGCCAGCCGACAACGCCGCGCCGCTCGGCTCCGAAGCGCCCTACCGCGTGCTGATCGTGGAAGACGACCGTTCGCAGGCCCTGTTCGCGCAGAGCGTGCTGCACGGGGCAGGCATGGAGGCGATCGTGATCAGCGACGCCGAGGGTGCGCAGCATGCCATTGCCGAACACCATCCCGACCTGATCCTGATGGACCTGCACCTGCCGGGGCTGGACGGCATGCGCCTGACCGCATTGATCCGCCAGCAGCCCGGCCAGCAGCTGCTGCCGATTGTGTTCCTCAGCGGCGACCCCGACCCGGAACGCCAGTTCGAAGTGCTCGACAGCGGTGCCGACGACTTCCTGAGCAAGCCGATCCGGCCCCGCCACCTGATTGCGGCCGTATCCAACCGCATCCGCCGCGCCCGCGCGCAGGCGGCGACGCAGAGCGGTGCTGCGGGCGGCCTGGTGATGAACAACCCGGAGACCGGGTTGCCGACCCGCCACCATGTCCTGCAGCAGCTGTCTGCGGCACTGGCACATGGCGATCATGGCGGCCTGTTCTTCATTGAAGTGGCCAGCGCGTTGGGGCTGCGCGAGCGCTATGGCTACGCGGCATTCGAACGCCTGATGGTGCAGGCCGCGCAGCGCCTGGCCGACAGCGCGCACCCGCACCTGCTGGCGCGGTTGAACGACAACAGCTTCCTGGTACTGGCCCGCGGCGTCGACGAAGACAGCCTGGACACCCTCGCGCAGAACCTGCGTCAGCAGCTGTCCGAACGCGCCTTCGTGATCCGCGACGAAGAGTCGGTGCACCTGCGCGGCGTGGTCGGCCATGCCCAGTTGTCCGGCGGTTTCAGCGACGCCGGCACCGCGCTCGAAGCGGTAGAGCGCACCACCCTGCAGGCACGCCTGCTGTCCTCCGGCGTGGCCGCCTACGTGCGTCGCGAGGACGTGGCCGCACAGGAACATCTGGCCCTGCTGGAAGGGCAGCTGGAACTGGCCTACCAGCCAATCGTGGCGGTGGCCGGCGGCAATACCGCGCAGTACCAGGTGCTGCTGCGGCTGCGCCAGGCCGACGGCACTCTGCTGTCGGCTGGCCAGGTCATTCCGGCGGCAGAAGCGGCCGGGCGCATCGCGGACCTGGACCAGCAGGTGCTCGACCACGCGCTGGGGCTGCTGGACCTGTACCGCCATGCCACCCAGCCGCTGCATCTGTTCGTCTCGCAGTCGCTGCGCACGCTTGCCCGCGATGCCTTCACCGACTGGCTGCTGGAGTCGCTGGAGCGACGCCAGATCGCCGGTAGCACGGTGGTCATTGACGTACGCCTGCCTGATGCGCTGATCCACACGGTCACCCTGCAGCAGTTCTGCAATCGCATGAGCGCGGCTGGCGTGCGCTTCTGCCTGAGCCAGTTCGAGCCGGGCACCGAGGCCAATGCGCTGCTGACCCAGCTGCCGCTGTCGTACGTGCGCATGGCCGCGCGCTTCTCCAGCACGCATGCCAACCAGCAGACACGCGATGAGCTGCGCGGTGCCATCGATGCCGCGCACCGTGCCGGCGCGCTGATCATCGGCCAGCAGATCGAAGATCCACAGGCGGCCGCCGCAATGTGGATGGGCGGTGTCGACTTCATCCAGGGCAACATGGTGCAGTCGGCGGGCAGCGAGCTGAACTTCGACTTCCATAACGCGGTGCTGTAACCGTGGCGGCCCACGGACGGGTGCCATTCGCATTCTGGCTGACGGCCGTCACCGCTGCATTGGCGGCGACGGCCAGTGTGATGGCGGTGGTGACGCTGCGCGCGCCATGGATGTGGATCGCGGCCGCCGCAGCGGGCGTGACCCTGGTTGCCGCACTGGTGACCATGCGCCGCTGGCACGAACTTGAGGGTGCCCTCGCGCAGCAGCAACGGCGCCACGCAGCCCTGGCCGGCGAGCGCGACCAGCTGCTGCGCACGCTGCAGCAGCAGGACGCACTGGAGCAGGAGCTGCTGCAAGCCAAACAGGCCGCTGAAACCGCCGCGCTGGCCAAGGGCGAGTTCCTGGCCACCATGAGCCATGAGATCCGTACCCCGCTCAACGGCATTCTGCCGATGCTGGACCTGATTGCGCGCGGACAGCTGGCCAGCGACCAGCGGCAGATGCTGCAGACCGCCACGGTCAGTTCGCAGCAGCTGCTGCGCATCGTCGACGACATCCTGGATTACTCCCGGCTGGAGGCCAAGGGCCTGGACCTGGAAACCACCCCCTTCAATCTGCGCGAGCTGCTGGAGGGACTCGTGCAGCTGATGCGGCGCACCGCCGAGGCCAAGCGCCTGGCACTGACGCTGGAGCTGGACCCTTCCGTGCGGCTGGCGGTGCGCGGCGACCCGGTGCGGCTGCGCCAGGTGCTGGGCAACCTGCTGGTGAACGCTATCAAGTTCACCGAGCGCGGCGGCATTCGCCTGCGGGTCGGCCGCCAGGGCGAGAGCGGCAACCAGCACCTGTTGCGCTTCGAGGTGATCGACAGCGGGATAGGCATCGAGCCGGCGATGCAGTCGCGCCTGTTCCAGTCATTCAGCCAGGCCGATGCCTCCACCACCCGCATCTATGGCGGCACCGGGCTGGGACTGGCCATCTGCAAGCGCATCATCGACCTGATGCACGGGCGTATCGGAGTGAGCTCGACGCCGGGGCACGGTGCCAACTTCTGGTTCGAGATTCCGTTGCTGAAGGTGGCCGGCGACGTGCCACCGCCCAGCGCCACCACCCGGGCTCTGCTGGTCAGCCAGGACCCACTGCTGATCCAGCGCCTGCAGCGGGTGACCGTGCACCACGACATCCGCCTGCACACGGTGGAAAGCGCCTCGGCCGCCCTGGATATCCTGCGCGCGCCGTCGCGGCGTGGGATCGAGCCGGACCTGACCTGGGTGATCGCCGACGCCGATGCACTGCGTCACGGGGCCACCGCGCTGCACCGTGCGGTGCTGCGCGAACCGCGCGAACCGCGCCCGCACCTGTTGTGGCTGGAAGGCACCGAGTCGCTGGCCGCGCTGCTGCATGAGGACGCATCGGCGGTGTCGCGCGACGTGGGTGACATCGAACTGCATGCGCTGTTGCGCCCGTCGCAGCCCAGTGCGCGCCCGGCTCCGCTGCTGGTCAATGTGGACGACTACGCTGAACCGGTGGAAGCGCAGCAGCTGGGCTTGAACCTGCTGCTGGTGGAAGACAACAGCGTCAACCTGCTGGTTGCCCAGCGCCTGCTGCAGGTACTGGGCTGCACCGTCACCACCGCCACCGACGGCGAGCAGGCACTGCAGGCACTGCAAAGCCAGTCGTTCGACCTGGTGTTGATGGACTGCCAGATGCCGGTGATGGACGGCTACACCGCGACCCGCCGCTGGCGGGTGCTGGAAGCCGAAAGCCGCGTCGGCCGGCTGCCGATCGTGGCCATGACCGCCAACGCGATGGCGGGCGACCGCGAACGCTGCCTGCAGGCCGGCATGGACGACTATCTGTCCAAGCCGGTCAACCGTGAGTCGCTGCAGGCCTGCCTGCTGCGCTGGCAGCAGAATGCGGAGAACAATGCCGCCACCCTGGCCGTGCAGGCCGAGCCGCCGCCGGCACCGACGCCTCCGCCGCTGCCACCGGTCAATGATGCGCCGCTGCTGCGCGGACTGGAGTCGGAGGTGCGTGCTGAGGAGCCGACCCAGGTAGTGCTGGATCCGGCAGTGCTGGACGAATTGCAGGAAGTGATCGGCCCGGAGACCGCGCACATCATCCGTGTATTCCTGGACGACACCCCGCCGTTGATCCGCCAGTTGCAGGACGCGTCGGTGGCCGGTGACCTGGAGCAGCTGCGCAACCTTGCACATAGCCTCAAGTCGGCGAGCGCGAATGTGGGCGCGATGGCATTGTCGATGGCGGCGCTGCGCATCGAGCAGGATGCACGCGCAGGCTCGCTGGAGCGCCCTGCCGTGGCAGTGGCGCTGCTGGTGGCCGAGTTCGCGCGGGCGCGGATCGCGCTGGCCGGATATCAATCCGCCCTGCGCAACCCTGCCGCGCCGTAACTTACTCTTCCAGCTTGGTCAGCAGGTACTGCGGTTCGCCGATGCGCTCGATCAGGTCGAGCTGGGTTTCCAGCCAGTCGATATGTTCTTCCTCGTTGTCGAGGATCTTCACGAACAACTGGCGGCTCACGTAGTCGCCCACGGAATCTGCGTAGGCCACCGCTTCGCGCAGGGTGACGGTGCCCTCGCGTTCCAGCGCCAGGTCGCACTGCAGGATCTCGGTCGGGTTCTCGCCGATGCGCAGCTTACCCAGCGCCTGGAAGTTCGGCAGGCCTTCCAGGAACAGGATGCGATCGGAGAGCACATCGGCATGCTTCATTTCCTCGATCGACTCCTTGTACTCGTGTTCGGAGAGTTCCTTCAGCCCCCAGTTCTTCAGCATCTTGGCGTGCAGGAAGTACTGGTTGATGGCGGTCAGCTCGTTGTAGAGGACCTTGTTGAGGAATTCGATGACCTTGGCGTCGCCCTTCATGACCGTGCTCCTGCAGCGTGAAAACGCCGGCACTGTAGCGCGTTGGCACGGGGCATGATTAAACGCGAATCATGATCGGTAGCGCTTTTCGGCGGGGTGCCGTTCAAGGCGCGGGAATGATCCGGTAGCAGCCGGCCCTTGGCCGGATGACCTTAGCGGGATTGGCGCGGGTTGCCGTCAGGCAACCTGGGCCAAACCCAATACCGGCAGCGGCAGGTCGTGGGTGTTGCGGGCTTTGGCCAACAGGTCGGCGGCCATGTCCAGGCACGAGCCGCAGGTCGCGCCGCAGCCGGTCCGCATGGTCAGTTCGGCCACGTTCGCGACACCGCTCTGGGCGGCTTCGCGGATCTGGTGGTCGGTAACCCCGTTGCAGATGCAGACGTACACGTGGCGGACTCGGCTGGCAGGCCGGAATCGGCCTGTGCGCATTTGAATCGAAACGAGAATGGTTGTCAATTTCGAAACTGAATCATTCTCGATAGGATTCAGCCAGCCTGCCCACCACCCGGCTCGCTCTTCCTGCGCGGCCAATAGCCCCCGCCCCGCTTGGGTGCCGGAGCCCGCTTGCGGGGACGGTCATGCCCGGCCGCGTTGCCGGGCATCCAGGCCTCCTGGGCCGACTTGGGCATGTTCTGCACCCCCGCCCCGGCCACCCCGCGTGCCAGCGGAGCCAGATGGCGCAGCGCCCGGGCATACACCCCACGCTTGAACATCACCACGTGCTCCACCGGGTACCAGAAATCCACCCAGCGCCACTGGTCGAACTCGGGGCTGTCGGTATGGTCCAGCTTCACATGCGACTCGTCGCCGGCCAGGCGCAGCAGGAACCACACCTGCTTCTGGCCGATGCAGACCTGACGCTCATTGCGCCGCACCGCCCGTGCGGGCAGGCGATAGCGCAGCCAGCCCGGTGTCGCACCCAGCACTTCCACGTGCTCGGGCAACAAACCGGTTTCTTCCTGCAGCTCGCGATACATGGCCTCGACCGGGGTTTCATCGGTATTCATGCCGCCCTGCGGGAACTGCCAGCCATCCCGGCGCACACGTCGTGCCCAGAACACCTGCCCGTCCTGCCGCATCAGCACAATGCCGACGTTCGGTCGATAGCCGTCCGGATCGATCACGATGCGGACTCCTGAATAAAATCTACTGGTTGGGACTGTGCCACGCCGACTCCCCACTCACAAGCGCGATGGAAAAGTGTTGACAGATCCCGTTTACCTCCCCAGAATTACCGGCTCCCAAGGCTATGTAGCTCAGCCGGTTAGAGCACAGCACTCATAATGCTGGGGTCGGTGGTTCGAGTCCACCCATAGCCACCAAGCTTGCTTGGTTTAACTGGGAAAAAGTGCAATAATTGCACGCACATATTGCCCCGTCGCCAAGCGGTAAGGCACCTGACTCTGACTCAGGCATTCGGTGGTTCGAATCCATCCGGGGCAGCCACATAAAAGAAAAGGCCAGATCGAAGATCTGGCCTTTTCTTTTATGTGGTCGCGCATACCACCTTAACCCCGCACCTTCGGTGCGCCCCCTTCAACAAGAAGGGGGCTCTCCTCCAGATGGGCGGCTGCGCTTCGCTCGCCTTTCGGGGGCTGGAAGATTTTTCGGATCATGCATTGCGGAGCCGGGCAAGCCCGGCTCTACGTCAGCATGTCTGGTGGAAAGCCCCCTTCTTGTTGAAGGGGGCGCGCCAACGGCGCGGGGTTAAGGTGGAATGCGTGGATCCCACGAGCAGAAGGCTCGAGGGATGTTCACGGCGGGTCCCGTACCCCCGGCCCCGTCGACCCCAAATCGATAGATCTGCAGACCAAGCCTTTACGCAGCCAACCCCAGAAACGACAAAAGCCCGGCCGGAGCCGGGCTTTTGCTTTCCCAGATGGGCCCCGAAGAGCCCAAACCAGGCGCAGAAAAATCAGCGCTTGGAGAACTGGGTGGCGCGACGGGCCTTGTGCAGACCGACCTTCTTACGCTCGACTTCACGGGCGTCACGGGTCATGAAGCCAGCCTTGCGCAGCTCGGACTTCAGGGTTTCGTCGTACTCGACCAGCGCGCGGGCGATGCCCAGGCGGATCGCACCGGCCTGGCCGGTGGTGCCACCGCCAGCAGCGGTCACGGTGATGTCGAAGCTCTCGGTGTTCTTGGTCAGCTCCAGCGGCTGACGCACGATCATGCGAGCGGTTTCACGACCAAAGAACTCGTCCAGCGGACGGCCGTTGACAGTGATGTTGCCAGCGCCCTTGCGCAGGAACACGCGGGCAGTGGAGGACTTGCGGCGGCCGGTGCCGTAGTTTTGAGTGATAGCCATGATTAGATATCCAGAACCTGGGGCTGCTGAGCGGCGTGCGGGTGCTCGGAGCCCGAGTACACCTTGAGCTTGCGGTACATGGCGCGGCCCAGCGGGCCCTTCGGCAGCATGCCCTTGACGGCGATTTCGATGACGCGTTCCGGGTGGCGCTCCAGCGCCTGGGCCAGGGTTTCGGTCTTCAGGTTGCCGATGTAGCCAGTGAAACGGTGGTACAGCTTGTCCTGCAGCTTGTTGCCGGTGACGGCAATCTTTTCTGCATTGATGACAACCAGGTAATCACCGGTGTCGACGTGCGGGGTGTAAACCGGCTTGTGCTTGCCGCGCAGACGGCGGGCCAGCTCGGAGGACAGACGACCCAGCGTCTTGCCGGAGGCGTCAACGAGATACCAGTCGCGCTGGACGGTCTCGGACTTTGCAGTGAAAGTGCTCATGAAAGAACTCAGGTAGGTCGGGCTCATTGCGGCGATGGAACCACCGGAACTCTGCCACGCGTTGTGAAGAGGCGGGATTGTACCGGCCCCCTGACCACCATGCAAGCCAGCCCGGACTGCGGTTGGCACCGGGCCGCCGCCCGGGCGAAAATCGGGCCACCCCCGCTGCTGCCGTGCCTGCGCATGACCTCGCTCCGCCAGATCACCCCGCTGGACCACCTGCTGACCGAAGCCCAACGGGCCCTGGACACCGTGTTCGGCAATCCGCCGGCGCAACGCCCCTACCCCGCCCAAGCCACCCCGGACGTGGAACTGAGCGAGGATGAGCGTCGCCACGCGGCCGGCCTGATGCGGATCAACCACGTCGGCGAGGTCTGTGCCCAAGGCCTGTACTTCGGCCAGGCCGCGGTGGCCCGCGAACCGGAAACCCGCGCCCACCTGCTGGAAGCTGCCCAGGAAGAGACCGATCACCTGGCCTGGTGCGCACAGCGCCTGCGCGAGCTGGACAGCCGTCCCAGCCTGTTCAATCCGTTGTGGTACGCCGGCAGCTACACCATCGGCACCCTGGCCGGACTGCGCGGCGACGGCTGGAACCTGGGCTTCGTGGTCGAAACCGAGCGCCAGGTCGAGGCCCACCTGGACGAGCACCTGGACACCCTGCCCCCGGCCGACCTGCGCAGCCGCGAGATCCTGAAGGTGATGAAGATCGATGAGGCCCGGCATGCCGACCACGCCGAACATGCCGGTGCGCGCCGCCTGCCGCCGCCGATTCCAACCGTGATGGCGCTGGCCTCGAAGGTGATGAAGGGCGTTGCCTACCGGCTGTGATGGCCGACCCGCACGTCGACCAAGGGTCGGCGCTACCTAAATGGAAACAAAACGGCCCAGCGGTTTCACGCCGGGCCGTTCTGGAAGTCAGCCGTGAAACGTCGGATCTGCGCGATCCGAGGTTCCACGCGACCTGTTACTCGGACAGGTTGCGCCCGTGGAACAGCTCTTCAATCTCACGCTTGAGCAGCGCTTCGATCTTCATGCGTTCCTTGAAGGACAGGTTCTTGGCCTTCTCTTCGAACAGGTACTGGTCCAGATCGAAGTCCTTCAGGTGCATCTTCGTGTGGAAGATGTTTTCCTGGTAGACGTTGACGTCGAACATCTCATAACGCGACTTGATGTTCTTGGCCAGGAAGTTCTGGATCGAGTTGATCTTGTGGTCGATGAAGTGCTTCTTGCCCTTCACGTCACGGGTGAAACCACGCACCCGGTAGTCCATGATCACGATGTCCGATTCCAGACTCTCGATCAGGTAGTTCAGCGCCTTCAGCGGCGAGATAACGCCACAGGTGGCCACGTCGATGTCGGCACGGAATGTCGCAATACCTTCCTGCGGATGGGTTTCCGGGTAGGTATGGACAGTGATGTGGCTCTTGTCCATGTGCGCGACAACGGCGTCGGAGATCAGCTCCTTGCCGGCCAGCTTCTTGTCGATCACCGGTTCTTCGGAGATCAGGATGGTCACTGACGCACCCTGCGGATCGTAATCCTGGCGCGCGACGTTGAGGATGTTGGCGCCGATGATCTCAGCGACATCGGTCAAGATTTGAGTCAGCCTATCGGCGTTGTACTCTTCATCGATGTATTCAATGTAACGCTGGCGCTCCTCTTCGGTGCGGGCGTAACACACGTCATAGATGTTGAAGCTCAGCGCCTTGGTGAGGTTGTTGAAACCCTGCAACCTCAGGCGAGGCAACGGCTTGACCACGGCGGTCGATCCTGTGTGTGGTGGGAAAGGGGGAATTATGGGGCAAACCGGCCGGGGGCGAAACTTGCATCGAGGCAAGTTCGTGTGCTGGGTTTGCCCTTCACAATGCTGATCGTTAAGCTCGCGGGATACAGCCGTGAATTCTTCATGAGCAGAGGGAGCGCCTTACCGTGTCAACTGTGCGCCTTGCTACAAGTCCATTGGCCCTGGACATCGCCACCATTGACCGGTTTCTGGCCCACAGCCACCGCCGGCGCTACCCCGCCCGGACCGACGTGTTCCGGCCCGGGGACCCCGCCGGCACCCTCTATTATGTGATCAGCGGCTCGGTTTCGATAATGGCCGAGGAAGAAGACGACCGCGAACTGGTGCTGGGCTACTTCGGCGCAGGCGAGTTCGTCGGCGAAATGGGCCTGTTCGTCGAATCCGACCGCCGCGAAGTGGTGCTGCGCACCCGCACCCCCTGCGAGCTGGCTGAAATCAGCTACGAGCGCCTGCACCAGCTGTTCCTGGGGCCGCTCTCGTCCGACGCCCCCCGACTGCTGTATGCCTTGGGCCAGCAGGTCTCCAAGCGCCTGCTCGATACCAGTCGCAAGGCCAGCCGGCTGGCGTTCCTGGACGTGACCGACCGCATCGTGCGCACCCTGCACGACCTGTCCAAAGAGCCGGAGGCCATGAGCCATCCGCAGGGCACCCAGCTGCGCGTGTCGCGCCAGGAGCTGGCCCGCCTGGTCGGCTGCTCGCGTGAAATGGCCGGGCGCGTGCTGAAGAAGCTGCAGAGCGACGGGCTGCTGCACGCGCGTGGCAAGACCGTTGTTCTGTACGGCACCCGGTAACACCCGGCGCGTTGCGCCGTCACCCCACCAACGGTATGCCCGCCATCCCTGGCGGCCACCCTTCGGGCCGTCGCCATGCGACGTTGGGAACGGCTCCTGCCGTTCCCTTGGGGTGCTACCGACTCCCGATTCCCCTTGGTAGGTGACGACCGTTGGTCGTCACGCCGTACCGCGGTCTTCACCCGGACCGGATAGGCTGGAGGCATGGAGCTGGGTAGCGAATTTTATTGGTTCATCCTGATCGGCCTCGGCGCGCAACTGGTGGACGGCGCACTGGGCATGGCGTTCGGGCTGGTGTCCTCCTCGGTGATGCTGAGCATGGGCATCCCACCGGCGGCGGTCAGCGCCAGCGTGCATACCGCGGAGGTGTTCACCACCGGAGCCTCGGGCGTCTCGCACCTGGTGGCCGGCAACGTCGACAAACGGTTGTTCCTGCGCCTGGCCCTGCCGGGCGCGGTGGGCGGGGTGCTGGGGGCCTATGTGCTGACCCAGCTGCCGGGTGACACGATCCGTCCCTTCATCTACGCCTACCTGCTGGTGCTGGCGGTGTTCATCCTGCTGCGCGCAGCCGGGCGACTGGTACCGCGCCAGGAGGTCAAGCGTGTGCCGCTGCTCGGCTTCGTGGCCGGCCTGCTGGACGCCAGCGGCGGTGGTGGCTGGGGTCCGGTGGCCACCTCGACCCTGCTGGCCCGAGGCGGGGAGGCCCGGACCACCATCGGTACGGTCAATGCCGCCGAGTTCGTGGTCACCCTGGCGGTGTCGATCACGTTCCTGCTGTCGATGGGCCTGCAGTATCTGAACATCGTCGCCGGGCTGCTGATCGGCGGCATGATGGCCGCGCCGCTGGCGGCCATTCTGGTAAAGCGCGTGAAGGAACGCTGGGTGCTGGTCGCAGTAGGCGTGCTGGTGCTGGGGATCAGCCTGTTCCAGGTGGGCAGCGCGTTGAAGGGGTGGTTGGCAGGGTGATGGCGCGGCGCGATGCGCCGTCGCACGACGAGATGCGTCGCCGCACGACCAACGATCGCGCGCTACCCGGACCGGCAGGTAACGACCGTTGGTCGTTACCGGTCACCGCCGCGGTCGACACACCCCCAATTGAGGATGCGCGTACCCGGTTTCAACACCTGGCGGAAGAACGCGACCTTGGAATGCTTCGGATTCACCACCACAGGCTCCTTCGCCGCCAGCAGCAGCGGCAGGTCGGCGGTGCTGTCCGAGTACGCCACGTCGATGTCGCCGTAGCCGCGCTCACGCAGCATGCGCATCTTCTCTTCATTGTGGCAGTGCCGGGTCGCCCCGACCGCGCCCAGGCGTGGCCCCACCTCGCTGCCGATCACCGGTACACCCTGGTGGGCGACGAAGGCAAGGATGGCGCGGGCCAGTTCCGGCGGCGCGCCGGTGGCGACGACCACGCGGTCGCCCTTGGCGCGGTGCCCGGCGAGCACGGCCAGCGCCTGCGGCAGCAGCTTGGCGCGCAGCTGCGGCTCGTGCTTGATCACGTAGGCATCAATGACGCGGTTGAACTCACGCGCGCGGTGCAGCCCGAAGGTGGCAATCCACACATAGACCGAGATGCCGGTTCGCCGCGTCGGCAGCATCGCCACCAGCGGCCCAGCGATCGGGGTCACCAGCAGTGCCGCCAGCAGCCGCAGGGGGTTGCGTTTGATCAGTGAAGCGAACAGATGGCTGCCGGAGTCGCCGTCGTACAGGGTGTGGTCGAAGTCGAAAACCACCAGCGGGGCATCGTCGCGCGGTGTGGGATAGGTCGCAGTCATGCGTTGAAGAATAGCTGACGCAGGCCCTCGCCGGGCTCCTCCACCCGCATGAAGGCCTCGCCGACCAGGAACGCGTGCACGCCGGCGTTACGCATCAAGGCGACATCATCCGGCCCCAGAATGCCGCTTTCGGTCACCAGCAGGCGGTCACGCGGCACCGCCTGGCGCATCTCCAGCGTGGTCTGCAGCGAGACTTCGAAGGTGCGCAGGTTGCGGTTGTTGATGCCCACCAGCGGCACCGGCACCTGCAATGCGCGCTCCAGTTCGTCGATGTCGTGCACTTCCACCAGCACGTCCATGCCCAGCTGCATGGCCAGGTCGGACAGCTCGGCCAGCTGGCGGTCATCCAGCGCGGCCACGATCAGCAGGATGCAGTCCGCGCCCAGCACGCGTGCCTCGTAGACCTGATACGGGTCGATCACGAAGTCCTTGCGCAGCACCGGCAGCGTGCAGGCGTCGCGGGCCTGCTGCAGGTAGGCATCAGCGCCCTGGAAGAAATCCACGTCGGTCAGCACCGACAGGCAGCTGGCCCCGCCGAACTCGTAGCTGACCGCGATGTCGGCCGGGTGGAAGTCCGGGCGGATCACCCCCTTGGACGGGCTGGCCTTCTTGACCTCGGCAATCACCGCCGGGTCGCCGTTGGCGATCGCCGCCTGCAGCGCGCGGGCAAAGCCGCGTACCGGCGGGGCGCTGGCCACCTGGGCCTGCAGGGTCTCCAGCGGCACCTGCGCACGGCGCGCGGCCACTTCTTCGACCTTGCGGGCCAGGATGGTGTCGAGGATGTCGCTCATGGGGAATTCGGGTCCTTCAGGCCAGCCATGCAGTCAAGCAGGCGATTATCGGCCAGTAGCGGGTGGGGCGTGAAGGCGGGCTCAGGTCGCATCGTTCAGGCGGCGGGTGGCGGCGACGTAATCCTGCATGCGTTTGCGGGCGCTGCCATCGGCAATGGCCGCGCGTGCGCGCGACAGCCCGTCGGCGATGCTGTCGGCCACGCCGGCGACATACAGCGCCGCGCCGGCGTTGAGCGCGACGATATCCAGTGCCGGGCCGGGTTCGTTGCCGAGCACCCCGCGCAACATGGCGATGGACTCTTCAGGCCCGCTCACCTTGAGGTTACGGCTGGCGGACATGGCGATGCCGAAGTCTTCCGGGTGGATCTCGTACTCACGCACCTTGCCGTCGCGCAGTTCGCCAACCAACGTGCCCGCGCCCAGCGAGATCTCGTCCATGTTGTCGCGCCCCCACACCACCAGCGCGCGCTCGGCCCCCAGCTCGCGCAGCACGCGCGCCTGGATGCCGACCAGATCCGGGTGGAACACACCCATCAGCACATTGGTGGCTCCAACCGGATTGGTCAGCGGGCCCAGAATGTTGAAGATGGTACGCACGCCCATTTCGCGGCGCACCGGCGCGACCACCTTCATCGCCGGGTGATGCATCGGCGCGAACATGAAGCCGATACCGGTCTCTTCAATGGCGCGCGCGACCTGCTGCGGGCGCAGTTCGATCACCGCCCCCAGCGCTTCCACCGCATCGGCGCTGCCGGACTTGGACGAAACGCTGCGGTTGCCATGCTTGGCGACCTTGGCCCCCGCTGCGGCGACGACGAACATCGCGCAGGTGGAGATGTTGAAGGTATGCGAGCCATCGCCACCAGTGCCCACGATGTCGACCAGGTGGGACTTGTCCTGCACCGGTACCGCCAGTGCCAGTTCGCGCATTACCGTGGCCGCGCCGGCGATCTCGCCAACGGTTTCCTTCTTCACTCGCAGCCCCGTCAGGATCGCGGCGGTCATCACCGGCGAGACCTCACCGCGCATGACCTGGCGCATCAGGTCGATCATCTCGTCGAAGAAGATCTCGCGATGCTCGATCGTGCGTTGCAGGGCTTCCTGGGGGGAGAAGGTCATGCGGGTGTCCTTTGCGATGCGGGCAGCGCGAATCAGCGCTGCAGGAAATTTTTCAGCAGGGCGTGGCCGTGCTCGGTGAGGATGGACTCGGGATGGAACTGCACACCCTCGACCGGATGTTCGCGGTGACGCAGGCCCATGACTTCCTCAATGGAACCGTCGTCGTTCTCGGTCCAGGCGGTGACTTCCAGACAGGACGGCAACGTGGTCTTGTCCACCACCAGCGAGTGGTAACGGGTGGCCTGGTAGCGGTCGGGCAGGCCAGCGAACACGCCCTTGCCTTCATGCCGGATCGGCGAGGTCTTGCCATGCATGATGTTGCCCGCGCGGATCACGTCGCCGCCATACACCTGGCCGATGCTCTGATGACCCAGGCACACGCCGAGGATCGGCGTGGTCGGCCCGAGCCGCTGGATCAGCTCCAGTGACACCCCTGCTTCATTGGGCGTGCACGGACCGGGCGAGATCACGATGCGTTCGGGACGCTGCGCGGCAATCTCGTCCACGCTCATCGCGTCGTTGCGCACCACCTTGACCTCGGCCCCCAGCGTCTGCAGGTACTGCACAAGGTTGTAGGTGAAGCTGTCGTAGTTGTCGATCATCCACAACATGGAAGAATCCTGAAATCAGAGGAGATGCAGCGGTAGTGCCGGCCGCTGGCCGGCAACAAAAAACCTCAAAGACCCTTGGCCGCCTGCGCCACGGCGCGGAACAGCGCGCGGCCCTTGTTCATGGTCTCGTCCCATTCCTTGCCCGGGTCCGAGTCATAGACGATGCCGGCACCGGCCTGCACATGCAGGCGGCCGTCCTTGATCACGGCAGTGCGGATCGCAATGGCGGTGTCCGCGTCGCCGTGCCAGCCGATGTAACCGATGCTGCCGGCGTACACATTGCGCTTGATCGGCTCCAGCTCGCGGATCACTTCCAGCGCGCGGATTTTCGGCGCGCCGCTGACCGTGCCGGCCGGGAAGGTGGCGCGCAGCACATCGGCGTAGCTCAGCCCAGGCTGCAGGCGGCCGGTGACTTCGCTGACAATATGCATGACGTGGCTGTAGCGCTCGATCACGAACTGCTCGCCCACTTCCACGGTACCCGCCTGCGAAACACGGCCAGCGTCGTTGCGGCCGAGATCGATCAGCATCAGGTGCTCGGCGCGCTCCTTCGGGTCAGCCAGCAGCTCGGCTTCCAGGGCATTGTCTTCTTCGACCGTAGCGCCGCGCGGACGCGTGCCGGCAATGGGACGTACCGTGACCTCGCCGTCCTGCAGTCGCACCAGGATTTCCGGCGAGGAGCCGACCACCTGTACATCGCCGGTGTCGAGGAAATACATGTACGGCGAAGGGTTCAATGCACGCAGCGCGCGGTAGACATCCACCGGGCGCGCCTTGAACGGCACACTCAGGCGCTGGCTGAGCACCACCTGGAAGATGTCACCGGCGCGGATGTATTCCTTGGACTTGTCCACGGCGGCAATGAAACCTTCGCGGGTGAAGCCGGAGACGAAGTCGTTCTCGTCCAGCACATCACGGGTGATCGGCGCGGGATAACCGGCACCGGGCGCGCGCAGCTTGGCCACCAGCGCGTCCAGGCGGGCCTGCGCTTCGTCGAAGGCACCGGGTTGGCGCGGGTCGGCGTGCACGATCAGGTACAGGCGGCCCTTGAGGTTGTCGAACACCGCCAGGTCTTCCGAATGCAGCAGAAGGATATCCGGGGTGCCCAACTCGTCGCGGCCGCGCGGCGGAGCCAGGCGCGGCTCGATGTAGCCGATGCATTCAAAGCCGAACCAGCCCACCAGCCCACCGGTGAAGCCCGGCAGGCCGGCCAGCTTGGGCACCGAATGGGCACTGCGCAGCGCTTCCACTTCGGCGAAGGGGTCGGCCACTTCACGGGTTTCCACCACCTGCCCGGCCTCGCGCACGGTCAGGGTGTGGCCGTGGAAGGCATACACCCGGCGCGCCGGCAGGCCGATGATGGAATAGCGGCCGAAGCGCTCGCCGCCTTCGACGGATTCAAACAAGTAGGTATGCGGGCCGTCGGCGAGCTTCAGGTACACCGAAAGCGGCGTGTCCAGGTCGGACAGCACTTCACGGACGACGGGGATGCGGGTGTGGCCTTCAGCGGCCTGCTGCTGGAACTGCTCGAGCGTGATCAAGACGACTTTCCTTCCGGGAAACGGTGGTGGCGGGACGGACGACGGCAACAGGCCACCATCGCCAACCACGGCGAGCGGAAGAAAGGGTATGCGGGGTCGTCAGAATGGACACCCGGGGACTGTACCCCATGGACGGGCCCCAGTGGAACCCGTCCGGGCACGCCGGCTCAGGCCGGGAGTCAGGTCGGCGCGGACCGCTCAGCCCATGCGGCGGGCGGCGGCCTGCTGTTCCTGGTCGCGCTGGCCGGCATCCAGGCCCTGCGCCTGCTGCTTGTCGGGGGTGGCCTGGACCAGCTGCTGGCGGTTGACGCCGGCGGCCTGCTCGGTGCTGACGCTAAGCGGCTGCTGGCGGCCCTCGGCGATGTCCACCTGGGCCAGTTTACGGTGCACCGAGGTGGTGTCCTGGGTGTCCACCGCGAACACACGGGTGCGGTCGGTGCTGAGCACCACATGTTCAATGCGCTCCAGCCCGCCCTGCTTGGCCTTGCTGGCCAGTGCGCCGGCCAGCTGGTCGCTGTGCAGGTCCGGGGTGAGGTTGTGGGCCACGTCCAACGCGTGCACGCCGGTCTGTGCGCCTTTGAACAGCGGGTAGTCGGCGTTGCGCGGGTCGTTGATGCCCACCACCAGCGACGCCGGCCCGGCGTTCAGGCCGGCCTGACGGCCGTCGTTGGGATGCTGGATGCGCTGGTGCTGCTCGACCAGCTGGCGGGCTGCGGCTTCCTGCCTGATCAGCTCGAAGTCCAGGCTGGGGATAACGGTATCGCCCATGCCGTGGCGGGCAGCCGATTCGCCGAAGGAAGGGCTGAGGTCATTGATCAGCCGCGCCGACTTGGCAAGGTTGGAGAGGTTGCTGATTGCCAAGGGCGGAGGCCCCGCGGGCACGTGGGTCGCGGCCGCAGTGGTCAGACCGGCGGCGACACCGCCTGTTGTGGCGAAGACGGCAGGAGCATGCGAGGTGATGCCCTTCACATGAGATGCGGCCAGATCGTAGCCGCTGTCCACGTAGGCACCGGCGGTGGCGAACCCGTTCTGCAGCTTGCCGGCTGCCCATTGCCCGCTGTGGCCGATGGCCGCAGCGCCGCGATCACCCACCGCACGGATCCCGTCTGCATCGGACTGCGCGTGGCGGGTGGCATTCTGCGCCCGCTGCTCGCCGTCATGGCGGGTGCGCTCGGCTTCCTTGGCCAATCTCTCGGAGACGCCATCCAGACCTACCTTGTCGGTAACCCAGGACAGCGCCGACATGCCGCCTGACCGCGCTTGCGATTCGGCGCGGTGCAAGGACGCTTCAATGCTGCCGGTCAGTTCACGCCCCGTCGCGACCACCGTTGTGCTGGCCTTGGTGCTCACCTGCATCGTGATTGTGCCGAAGTTGACCACCTGCCCGATCGCCATGCCCTGCGTCTTCAGCACGGTCTCGGCACCATCGCCCACCTTGTCCAGCACGTGCGCCCCGGCTGCGCCCACCCGCTCGACCTGTTCGCCGATGATACGGCCACCACGCATGCCGTAACCCGTTGCATGCAGCGCATGTGACAGAGGGCCGGCCAGCTCGGCCACCTGGCTGGGTGCCGCCACATGTGGGCGGTCGATGATTCTGCCGTCCTTGTCGTTCTGGTCGACCATCTTGGAGTCCAGCAACAGCTCAAGCTTGCCTGCCGCTACCGGGATGTTGCGCAGCGCCTCCTGCCCGGGCTTGGTTGCCAGCTGTTCGACGAACTGCGCGGCCGAGGTCTGCGCGCCCGCAGGCATCATCTCGCGCAGCTTGTCGCCGACCAGCTTCTGCATGACCGGCTCTTTCAGCAGCATGCCCATTTCATTGGCGAGCACGCCGTAGCCTCGACGCTGCTCGTCGTTGAGCTTCTGCATGCCGTTCTGTACGTCATTCAACACCTCACCAGCGGTCTGGTAGGTGTGCACGGTCTGCTGCGGATTGAAGGTCGGCAGGCCGTTTTCTTTGGCGAAACGCGCAGGGGTATCCGGGTGCAGGCCAGCGGCGTTGAAGGTGGTGGCGCGCGCACCGGTGACGGCGGAAGCGGCCGAGGCCATGCCGCCGCCCAGGGAGTGGCCTGCGATTTCGAAGTTGTTGCCCACTTGCTTGTTGAGCAATGACGCCAACCCCATGGCACGGTCGTAGTAGTCACTACGCATGCCGATGCCCTGCTGACCATTGTTCAGGAAGTCTTCCGAGCCGGACTCCCGGCGGCCGCTGGGTGAAAGCGGATCCACAATCTCGCCGGTGGAACCCTTGTACACCACCACGGGCTTGGCATCATCGCCAAAAATACGCTTGTCCGGAATGTAAATTTCAGCGCGGAAGCCAGACTGCGGCGGCTGGAGAAGATCCCGCAATTCTTGATCGGGAAGGTCGATACCTGCTGCACGCAAGGCCGCCGGGTTGCTACTCGCGCGAGTCCAACCGGCGGGCGGCTCCCCCGCATGCTGCGCCGACAGATACACGTCAGCAGCAAGGCCCGCCATTTCGCGAGCGTGATACGTTCCCTGAAGACGGTCTGCTTCTTTGTCGTTTCCGCTTTCGCGCAACTGCTGGACCAGCTGATTCTGTTCCTGGACGGCGCGCGCGCGCGCCTCGATATCCGGATCACTCATGGCAAGCTCCATTGCTCTGTGAAGGACGCGGCCCCGGGCCCGCGATGCTTATCGAATAACAGAACAGTTTGCTAATGTCACCCCATCCAGCATCAAACATCAGGAAGATCATGCCCACCACGCTTCACATTTTGGCGTCGAAAGTGCTCGCAAGTGCGGCATGGGTCACACTTTTCCTCGCGAGCGGGTGCGCCGCGTCGTCTACCCACGGTGCTGGCGACTACTTCACTGGTGACGCTTTGAAACTCGCCATCGCCACAGAGAGCGGAGATAAGGACAGAATCCGACACCTCGTGAGAAACGAAGGGGTTGATCCCGACAAGATCTTCTCCGCTGATGACGGAATTCCACTTCTGGCCTGGCCTCTTCGCGCACGCAATTTCGAAGGCCTCGTTGCCCTGCTTGAGAATGGTGCCGATCCTAATGCGCGCAAGTACAAGGAGGTCGATGGCCGCAAACTCGGCTACAACAACGCAATGGTCTACGCAGCGAAGCTTGACGACCCAAGGTACCTCAAAGCGCTACTGAAGCATGGAGGAGATCCGAACACTCGCAACTCCGCCAACGAAACACTGCTATTCCAGTCTTTTATCAGCGGCAATCAGTGGGACAACGTGAAGGTTCTCGTCGAGAACGGCGCGGATATCAATGAGTCCAATCGCGGATCAGCAGACACGGTCCTGGGCTGGTACACCGCACGCGGCGGATTCAAACATGCGTACTGGCTTCTGGAGCACGGAGCAGACCCCGCCGTGATAATGAAGTCGTCGATTGGAAAGCCTGACAGGATGCACATTGCGGAAGACATCTATTGGGGCATCACCACCCCTGACCTGCTCCCTTGGCAGAAGAAATGTCAGGAATGGCTGATTGCGCGCAACATCCCCCGCCCTGCCATGCCCGACGGCATCCGGGACAAGCGCAAGGCTTTCGGCTTCCCATACAAAGAAGAAGAGATACCGCTGCTCTGAACGTCTACAACGCTCTGCGCACTGCCTCTACGCTCTCCTTTGCGGCCACAGGCTTGCTCGCACTGCTCTCACTTTCAGCTTGTGCCCCGATGTTTTCCCACGGTGCGGACGAGTACTTCAACGGGGAGCCACTTCGGCTTGCCATAGTCTCTGACGTGGGTGATTCCGACACCATCACGCGAGTCATCAGAAGCAGCCGGGCGAGCCCGGCTCTACGGTAAGCAACCGGCAGATGCGTGCGTCATGAAAGCGGGCAGGCGGGGAACGCCACCAGCTCGCTGTCGTGCGGCAGATGCATGCGCAGGCGGCCAGGTACGCAGTCGATGCGGAAGTGCCGTGCCTTGACTGGCTCACCATCCAGATTCAGCGTCATCGGCTGATCGGCGTCGATCTCCACCCAGGGCGCACGCGTGCGTTCGGCGACCTGCTCGAGTGCACCGCGCTTACCACCCTTGATCAGCGCGGCAACCGTGGACGCCACTTCACCGCTGAGCTCGGGAATGATGGTCAGGTCGAGCAGGCCATCATTGATGAGCGCTTCCGGGCACAGCACCTGACCGCCACCTGCCTGACGACCGTTGCCTACCCCCAACGCGATGAAGCCGCCTTTCCAGTCCAGGGCTTCGGTACGTATGCGCGCCTGGATGGGCTCAATACGCCCCAGCCTCGAGATCCCCGTCACCACATAGGCCAACCCGCCCAGCACCTTCTTCAGGCCCTCGTCGGTCTCGACCGTCACCTCGGTGCCAAAGCCGCCGCTGGCGACGTTGGCACACCACCACGGTCGGCGGTCCGCCTCGATACGCAGCAGATCGATAGGCTGCGCTGACTGGGTATCGATCAGCATCAGCGCATCCAGCGGATCCTCCGGAAGGCCGGCGGCGGTGGCGAAATCGTTGGCGGTGCCCAGCGGCAGCAACCCGAGTGACGGCAGGGCGTCGGCCGGCTCTTCGCGGTGCGCCAGGGTCTCTGCCACTTCGCTCAGGGTACCGTCGCCACCCGCAGCAATGACAGTATCCACCCCGTGCTCGATGGCCTCGGCCACGTACCGTTCGGCATCCCCGCTTTCCCAGGTGACCCGCACATCCAGCGCGATGCCCCGCGCACGCAGCGCCTGCACGGCCGTGCGAACGTCCTCGTTGCCGGTGGACTTTCCGTTCAGGATCAGACGCCAGCGGGCACGGCTCATGCGGCACTTCCATGGGTGGGGATGCGCAGGCTAGCAGCGCCGTGCTTCAACGGCAGTGAATGTCACCAAACGGTCATCAGGCACCCGGAGAATGGAAGGCCATAGCAAGGACGATGGATGGAGGCAGGATCAGCCTCCCGCTATTCCCAAGGCCGCACCCAGCAGGGTGCGGCCCTTTCTCTACAGCAGGGGAAGGGTCTCGCCAGCGGCACCCTCTGCGCTCGTCCGGGCGGAAACAACTCCCAGCGAGATCCACTCCTGCCCCCATTTGATGCCGGCATCGACGCCGAGCTGATGCAGCACACTCACAGCGCCCCCGAATCGGCCCTCGAGCGCATTGATGTCGACGTCCAGAGCGCGATCCAGGTCGGTGCGATTATCTTCCACGACGCTGTAGTATCCCCCACGGGTACCGGTGGCATATATTCCGACGCACTCCTCGAACGACATGCCGTTGGGCCGCTGCCAGGTTTGACCGGGCAGGAGAGAGCGGACGATGTACCGTGCGTCTTCTACTGTGGGAGCGCAGTCATCGTTGGCGTTGTGCAGCGCGCGGGTCTGCGCCGGTGGTTTTTTCTGCTCAGCACGGTTGCCAGCACCACCCAGGTAGATCCGCCGGTTTTCAGGATCGGAGAAGTCCACGCAGGGCTGTGCCACGGGAGGAGGTGAGCCTGCGTATGCAGTGTCTGTGCCGAACTGCGCCGCACCTGACCTTCGCGGCGCTGCAATTGCGGGGCCTCCCTGGGATGCTTCGATCGGCAGGCAGCGGGTCGCAGCACGCCGCGCCACCCAACTGCCGAGCCCGCACAGGGCAGCCCCCCACAGAATAGCCAGCGGCCATTGGCTTTCGGATGAGTCCAATCCACGCTGGGGCGCAGCGGCAGGCGCTTCCCGCAGCCAGTCAGTCGCATTGAACAGGTGCTCGAGCGCGCCGCCAAACCGGGAAAGTGCCGTGTTCGCCAGTGTGGCGGTGAGTTCGGTGGAATGGCTGACCTTGTCGGTCAGCGGACAGATGGGGAGCAACAGAACCTCCTAGGCGATGGGCGAGTGCCATGATCATCGCCGCATGCGTGGTTCTGCATCAGAGGCAATGACGACATGTGGGGCACTGCCGTCACCTCACCGCCTCGCCCGATCTCGAGACGTTACTGCCTGTCGGCAAACGCCTTCAACGCGTCACCCTCGAGCCGGTACACCGTCCACTCGCTCTGCGGGCGCGCGCCCATGGCCTCGTAGAAGTCGATGGCCGGCGTGTTCCAGTCCAGCACCGACCACTCGAACCGACCACAGCCCTCGGCCACGGCCAGGCGGGCGATATGCTGCAGCAGCGCCTTGCCGGCACCGCTGCCGCGGCTGCTGGGACTGACGTACAGGTCTTCCAGATAGATGCCGTTGCGGCCGAGCCAGGTGGAGTAATTGTAGAAATACACCGCGTAGCCGATGGCAGCGCCCTCGGCTTCACAGATCAATGCCTTCGCCTTGGCTCCGACACCAAACAGGCTGCCGCGAACGCCAGCCTCGTCGGTCTGCACCGATGCTTCGGCTTTCTCGTAGATCGCCAGCTCGCGGATGAAACGCAGAATGAGCGCCGCATCGTCAGCCGTCGCTTCGCGGATCCGCACGCCGGTGGCTGCCATGCTCAGCCCCGCGCCTTGGCGACGTTGCGACGCATCTGCTCGATCACGTCCTGGTAGCTGATCGGCGCATTGAAGATGGCCGAGCCGGCGACGAAGGCATCCGCACCTGCGGCGGCAATCGCGCCGATGTTGTCGGCCTTGACCCCGCCGTCGATCTCCAGGCGGATGTCGCGGCCGCTGGCGTCGATCTTCTCGCGCACCACGCGCAGCTTGTCCAGCGCCGAGGGAATGAAGGCCTGGCCGCCGAAGCCCGGATTGACCGACATCAGCAGCACCAGGTCCAGATCATCCAGCACCCAGTCCAGCACGTCCACCGGGGTGCCCGGATTGAGCACCAGGCCCGGCTTGCAGCCCAGCGAGCGGATCAGCTGGATGGTGCGGTGCACGTGGCGACTGGCCTCGGGATGGAAGCTGATGTAGGTAGCCCCGGCTTCGGCGAAGTCGGGAATGATGCGGTCCACCGGCTCCACCATCAGGTGCACGTCGATGGGGGCAGTGATGCCGTGCTTGCGCAGCGCCTGGCAGACCATCGGGCCAATGGTGAGGTTGGGCACGTAATGGTTGTCCATCACGTCGAAGTGCACCCAGTCAGCACCGGCGGCGAGCACGTTGTCCACTTCCTCGCCGAGGCGGGCGAAATCGGCGGACAGGATGGAGGGGGCGATGATGCAGTTGGACATGGCCAGGGCCTTGCAGAAGGAAGAAGGGGCGGCAGCGCTAGCTGCGCTTGCGCAGGGTCTTGATGCGGTCGTAGGCGGCGTTGAGCTGGCGCGACTTGCGCTCGGCCTGCTGGCGCAGCTCGGGAGCCGCGCCCACCACCTTGTCGGGGTGGTACTGGGAGATCAACCGGCGGTAGGCCAGGTCGATCTCGGCATCGGTGGCCTCGGAGGTCAGGCCCAGCTCGCGGTAGGGGGTTTCCCTGTTCAGCCGGAACCAGTCCGCGTCGAAGGCGTGGCCGACGAGCAGGCCGATGACGGCCCCGAACAGGGGGTTGGGCCTGAAAAGCAGGGCTCCGGCGATGAATCCCAGCAGTTTTCCGTACCAGCGCATGGTCGTCGGGGCAGCCGCTTGAAAAAGGTGCTCCATTTTACGTCACAGCGGGCCCAACCCGCTTTACACTAGGCCGCCCGCTGTCTGGCGGGCCCGTCACCGGGTGCCCTGGACAGCTGTCTCGACGAAGCCTCAGGAGTGCCCGTGCCGACCACGTTGTTGCAATCCGATCTCCCCGGCCTGCCCTTGCGCCATCGCGGCAAGGTGCGTGATGTTTTCGACATTCCGCGCGACCGGCTGCCCGCCGGCACGCCGCCGGGGGAGTACCTGCTGATGGTCGCCACCGACCGTCTGTCGGCCTTCGACGTGGTGCTGCCCGATCCGATTCCCGGCAAGGGCGAAATGCTCTGCCAGGTATCGAACTTCTGGTTCGCCAAGACCGCGCACCTGATGCCCAACCACCTGACCGGCATTGATGTCGCCAGCGTCCTGCCCGAAGGCGTGGACCCGGCACTGTATGCCAAGCGCGCGGTGGTCACCCGCAAGCTCAAGCCGGTGCCGGTGGAAGCCATCGCCCGCGGCTATCTGATAGGCAGCGGCTGGAAGGACTACCAGCGCACCGGCAAGGTCAGCGGCATCGAACTGCCCGATGGCCTGCGCCAGGCCGAGCAACTGCCGGAGCCGATTTTCACCCCGTCGACCAAGGCGGCGGTAGGCGACCATGACGAGAACATCGACTTCGACGCCATGGTCAAGGCGGTGGGCGGCGACCTGGCCGAGCGCGTGCGCGACGCCACCCTGCGCATCTATAAGTTCGCAGCAGACTTCGCCCGCGAGCGCGGGATCATCCTGGCCGACACCAAGTTCGAGTTCGGCACCGATGAAGACGGCCGCCTGTACATCATGGACGAGATGCTGACACCGGATTCGTCGCGCTACTGGCCGGCCGATCAGTACGAGGTGGGCACCAGCCCGCCGAGCTACGACAAGCAGTTCGTGCGTGACTATCTGGAAACCCTGGACTGGGGCAAGACCGCACCGGGCCCGAGCATCCCGGCCGACATCATCGAACGTACCCGCGCCAAGTACGCCGAGGCGCTGCAGCGCCTGGCCGGCATCAGCGTGGATTGACGGAACCCACCATGTCCACCACCACCCAGGTTGTGCGGCCGATTGACCGCTATTTCGCCAGCTACTCCGACGACCACCGCAATGCGCTGAACCAGCGCATCCACGTGGTAGCGGTGCCGGCGATCCTGTGGTCGGTGGTGGGCCTGTTGTGGTGCATCCCGCCGCTGATCACCTGGTTCCAGCACGGCGTCTGGGCCGGCCTGGCGATGTTCACCGCCTGGTGCTTCTACAATCGCCTGTCGCGCTCGCTGGGCATCGGCATGCTGGGGCTGCTGTTCCTGTGCGGCTGCGTGTGCCGCCTGCTGGAAGCGCAGATCGGCATTGCCGGTCTGGGGTGGACCGCTCTGGGCGTGTTCGTGGTCGCGTGGATCGCGCAGTTCATCGGCCACAAATTCGAAGGCCGCAAGCCCAGCTTCCTCACCGACCTGACCTACCTGCTGATCGGGCCGGCCTGGGTGATGGCCAAGCTGTTCCGGCAGATGGGCTGGAAATACTGAACCAAGCCGGGCAACTTCGGCTCTACGCATCGACGGCAGTGCCGGCCGCTGGCCGGCAACCAGGTACACCCTCAACCTGAACGAAATCGATCATCACCGGCGCTGCACGGACTCGCGCCCAGCATCGTCGTGCGTGTTCCGTTTTCGACACCGTTCGTTCATGTCCAGGCCAGCCGGGGTGTGGTCGCAGGCCCTGCCATTGCTGGGCCTGAACACTCACCACGAACAACCCGAGGACAAATGCGGCAAAGCGGACGGGAATGTCCATACGGCTTTGACAGGTGCCGAATGGGGTAGATATGGACGGCAAAAAAATGAACCACGCACGTTACATGCAGTTGCTGGCGTATTCGGGTATATCGGCGACAAATGACCGCCTGTTAGACTGAACAACCTGCTCGTGAATCGCGCATTCCCTGCATGAATCCCGCCCTGCTCCTGCTGCTGGCCCTGCCATTTGTAATGGCTGCGGTTGTGGCCACATTCCGTACCAGCTCCCGTGCCACTGCCGCCTGGCTGGCCGCGGTCGCGCCGTTGGGCGGGCTGGCTCTGCTGGCGACGCTGACCCCAGCCCTGATCCATGGCGAGGTGGTGCGCAGCTTCGGCGACTGGCTGCCGCAGATCGGCCTGGCCTTCTCGCTGCGTCTGGATGGGCTGGCCTGGATGTTCGCCGGCATGGTACTGGCGATCGGCGCACTGGTCGTGATGTATGCACACTACTACCTGAGCCCTCGCGACAGCGCGCACCGCTTCTACTGCTATCTGCTGCTGTTCATGGGGTCCATGCTGGGCATGGTTCTGTCGGGCAACCTGTTGCTGCTGATGGTGTTCTGGGAGATGACCAGCATCAGCTCGTTCCTGTTGATCGGCTTCTGGTCGCACCGCCAGGACGCCCGCGAAGGCGCGCGCATGGCACTGGTGGTCACAGGCGGCGGCGGCCTGGCCCTGCTCGGTGGCGTCCTGCTGATCGGCCGCATCGTCGGTAGCTTCGAGCTGGACGCCGTACTGGCCGCCGGCGATGTCATCCGCAACAGCCCGCTATACCCCTACGCCCTGTTCCTGGTGCTGGCGGGCATTTTCACCAAGAGCGCGCAGTTTCCGTTCCATTTCTGGCTTCCGCATGCGATGGCCGCGCCGACCCCGGTGTCGGCCTACCTGCATTCGGCGACCATGGTCAAAGCCGGTGTGTTCCTGCTGGCCCGCCTGCACCCGGCGCTGGCCGGTACCGATCTGTTCTTCTATACGGTCAGCGGCATCGGCGCGCTGACCCTGCTGATCGGCGCGTGGAACGCGATCTTCCAGCATGACCTCAAGGGACTGCTGGCGTACTCCACCATTTCACACCTGGGGCTGATCACCCTGCTGTTTGGCCTGTCCACACCGATGGCAGTTGTCGCCGGCGTGTTTCACATTCTCAACCACGCCACCTTCAAGGCGTCCCTGTTCATGGCGGCCGGCATCATCGACCATGAAACCGGCACCCGCGACATGCGCCGGCTGGGCGGCCTGCGCAAGCTGATGCCATTCACCAGCGCACTGGCGATCATCGCATCGCTGGCGATGGCCGGCATTCCGCTGCTCAATGGCTTCCTGTCCAAGGAGATGCTGTTCGCCGAGGCGATCACCACCCAGGGGCCGGAGCCGATGCGCATTGCGGTGTCCATCGCGGCGCTGCTGGCCGGCGTGTTCGGCGTGGCCTACAGCCTGCGCTTCGTCCACGACACTTTCTTCGGCAAGGGCCCACACGATCTGGACCGCGTGCCCCATGAACCCCCGCGCTTCATGAAGGTACCGGTGGAAATCCTGGTGGTGGTCTGCCTTGCCGTGGGCATCGCCCCGGCAATCACCATTGCGCCGGTGCTGGACACCGCCGCGCGGTCCATCCTGGGATCGTCCATGCCCGCCTTCAGCCTGTCGGTCTGGCATGGCTTCAACCTGCCGCTGGTGATGAGCATCGTTGGCGTGCTCGGTGGCGTGGCGCTGTACTTCGGCCTGCGCCGGCTGATCAACCTGCATGCAGTGATCACCCGCACCACCGGTCGCAACCTGTTCCACAGGCAGCTGGACCTGGTGTTCGGCGTTGCCCATGGGCTGACCCATGCCCTGGCCAATGGCAGCCTGCAGCGCATGCTGATGGCGCTGGTGGTGGTGGCCATCGTGGTCGCCGCTGCGCCATTCGTGGCCAACCCGGTGTCGCCGAACTGGCCGTCGTCGCAGCCAATTCCGCTGCTGGGCTGGGTGTTGTGGGCGGTCATCGTGGTCTGCTCGTTCGGCGCGCTGTTCGTGTACCGGCAGCGTCTGCTGGCGGTGCTGGTGGTGGGTGGCGTGGGGCTGATGGTGTCGCTGACCTTTGTGTTCCTGTCCGCACCGGATCTGGCGCTGACCCAGCTGCTGGTGGAAATGGTCACCCTGGTGCTGATGCTGCTGGGGATGAACTACCTGCCCGCGCAGTCGCCGCCGGAGACGTCCCGCTGGCGCAAGCGCCGTGATGCGGTGATTGCCATCATCGCTGGCGGCGGACTGGGGGCCATGGCCTACAGCGCGATGACCCTGCCGCCCAACACCATGGCGGGCGAGATGCTTGCCCGCGCCCTGCCCGAGGCCTACGGCGAGAACGTGGTCAACGTGATCCTGGTGGACTTCCGTGGCTTCGATACGTTCGGCGAGATCACCGTGTTTGGCATCGCCGCGCTGGTGGTTCACGCGCTGCTGCGGCGCTCGCGCATGGCCCCTGAACAGATCATGCCGGGGCCGCCGATCAAGCTTCCCGTGCCGGCCGATCTGGCCCAGATCATGTTCCCGCTCACGCTCACGGTGTCGATCTTCCTGTTCCTGCGCGGCCACAACGCGCCGGGCGGTGGCTTCATCGCCGGCCTGGTGCTGGCGGTACCACTGCTGATCCAGTACGTGATCCAGGGCACCGAATCGGTGGAGTCGCGCTTCGGCTTCGACTACATCCGCTGCATCGGCGTCGGCCTGCTGATTGCCATTGTCAGTGGCTGCGCGTCGATGCTGTTCGGGGTGCCGTTCCTGACCAGCGGCCACATCGACCTGGAGCTGCCGCTGATCGGCGACGTGCCGCTGGCCAGTGCAATTGGCTTTGATACGGGCGTGTACCTGGTGGTGTTCGGGGGCGCGATGCTGATGCTGTCGATGATGGGTACGATCAAGCCGCACCG
This sequence comes from Stenotrophomonas maltophilia, assembly GCA_050983615.1. GTDB lineage: Bacteria > Pseudomonadota > Gammaproteobacteria > Xanthomonadales > Xanthomonadaceae > Stenotrophomonas > Stenotrophomonas maltophilia_AZ. The sequence continues at coordinate 4,034,228 of CP158958.1, forward strand.
CACACGCAATGCCCGCAAGGGTGAGATCGATCCCAACCGTCGTTCGGCCTTGACCGGGGAGATGCACTGATGGAACTGGCCCTGGCAAGCGCGATTGGCGTACTGGCCACAATCGGCATCTACCTGCTGCTGCGCGCGCGCAGCTTTGACGTGATCCTGGGCATGACCTTCCTGTCCTACGCGACCAACCTGCTGATCTTCGCTGGTGGCCGGCTGGTCAGCGGCAAGGCACCCGTGCTGAAGGAAGGCGTGGCCTCGAACCTGGGCAACTACACCGACCCGCTGCCGCAGGCACTGGTGCTGACCGCCATTGTCATTGCCTTTGCAATGACCGCGGTGAGCATCGTGCTGGCCATGCGCAGCCGCAGCGACAACCACAGCGACCATGTGGACGCCCACGAGGAAGAGCCGGCACCGGACACCGCGCCGGGCCGGGAGGGCGGCGCATGAATCATGTGGTGATTCTGCCGATCCTGATTCCGTTGGTCGGTGCGGCGCTGTCGCTGTTTGTCGAACACCGGCGCTATGGCCCCAAGGTGCAGCGCACGGTGGCCTGGACCACGCTGGCAGCGCTGGCCGCTGCGGTGGCCCTGCTGTTCTCGCGCACCGCCGATGGCAGCATCGCGGTGTACCTGCTGGGTGATTGGCCCTCGCGCCTGGGCATCGCGCTGGTGGCCGACCGGCTGTCCAGCTGGATGCTGCTGACCACCCTGCTGCTGGCGATTGCCTGCCTGCTGCATGCGTGCTCCGGCTGGGACCGGCGCGCACCGCACTTCCACGCGCTGTTCCAGTTCCAGCTGGTCGGTTTGAACGGTGCCTTCCTCACCGGCGACATCTTCAACCTGTTCGTGTTCTTCGAGGTGATGCTGATCGCCTCGTACGGCCTGCTGCTCAGCGGCGGGCGCGGCCTGCGCATGCGCATCGGCCTCCACTACGTGGTGTTCAACGTCACCGCCTCGACCCTGTTCCTGATCGCACTGGGTCTGCTGTATGCCTCGCTGGGTTCGCTGAACATGGCCGAGCTGTCGCAGCGCATTGCCGAAGTGCCGGCCAGCCACCTGACCCTGACCAAGGCCACGCTGGGCCTGCTGCTGCTGGTGTTCTGCAGCAAGGCGGCGTTGATGCCGCTGTACCTGTGGTTGCCGGAAGCCTACGCGCGTGCGCCCGCCGCCGTGGCTGCGCTGTTTGCAATCATGACCAAGGTGGGGCTGTATGCGGTGCTGCGGGTGAGCTCGCTGTGGTTCGGTGAAGAGGCCGGCGCGATGGCCGGCTACGGCAGCCAGTGGCTGTTGTGGGCCGGTGTAGCCACGCTGGTGCTGGGCGGGCTGGGCGTTCTGGCGGCGGCGCGCCTGCGCGTGCTGATCTCCTACCTGGTAGTGGTTTCGGCCGCGACGCTGTTCATCGCCTTCGCCATCCGCACGCCGCAGGTGCTCTCGGCCGGGCTCTACTACCTGCCGCACAGCACCTTTGTCGCAGCCGCGCTGTTCCTGATCGCCGACCTGATCCGCCGCCGACGTGGCGGGGCCAGCGACCGCAAGGAAGTGGTCGCACCGATGCCCGGCAAAGAGACGCCGGCGGTACTGTTCCTGATCGCGGCGGTGTCGGTGGCCGGTCTGCCGCCGCTGTCCGGCTTCCTGGCCAAAGCCGCGTTGCTGGCTGGCATGCCGGCGCAGTACACCGGCCTGGTATGGAGCGCGGTGTTGATCAGCAGCCTGATGGTGATCGTTGGCATCACCCGCGGTGGCGTGCGGCTGTTCTGGCGCGTACCGGTCGCCGAAGAAGGGGCCCCCGCCCCGCGCAAGGCCCCTACCCGCACAGTGGAGCTGTTCGCCGCCGGCCTGCTGCTGGTGTACGGCATCGGCATGGCGGTGTTCGCCAATCCGCTGATGCGTTACACCGACGCCATGGCCGCCCAACTGCTGCAACCGCAGGACTATGTGGGCGAGCTGCGCGCGACCACGCCGGAGATCCGCCGCCCATGACGCGCAAACGCCCGTTGTTCCGCCGCCTGATTCCCTCGCCGATGCTGAGCGTCACCGTGCTTGCGTTCTGGGTGCTGATGTCGGACAGCTTCACCTTGGGCCAGATCCTGCTCGGCCTGGTCCTGGGTGTGGTGGTGCCGCTGTTCGCCGCCCGTCTGGACCGCGAGTTCGCACGCATCGGGTCGCTCCGCCCCATCCCCAAGCTGATCTGTGTGACCCTGTGGGACATCCTGGTGTCCAACATCCGCGTGGCCATCCAGGTGCTGGGACCAGAGCGCCGCATCCATCCCGGCTTCATCTGGTTGCCGTTGGACATCGCCAACATCCACGGCATTGCCGCACTGACCAGCATGATCACGCTGACCCCGGGCACGGTGTCGGCGGCCCTGTCCGATGACCGCCGCTATCTGCTGGTGCACGTGCTGCACCTGGATGACCCGGACGAGCTGATCCGGCAGATCAAGACCCGCTACGAGGCCCCGCTGATGGAGATCTTCCCATGACCGGATATGCATTCATCCAGACCACGCTGGTGGTGTGCATGCACGTGGTCGGGCTGGCCATGCTGCTGGCCACCTGGCGCCTGCTGCGCGGACCGACCGTGCCGGACCGCATCCTGGCACTGGACACCTTGTCGGTGACCGCGATTGCCGAACTGATGCTGTTTGGCATGTACCTCAATTCGGCGGTGTACTTCGAAGCGGCGCTGGTGATTGCGATGCTCGGCTTTGGCAGCACCGTGGTGCTGAGCAAGTTCGTCCTGCGTCGGGACATCGTCGAATGATCACCTTCATCCAGATCCTGCTGTCGCTGCTGCTGCTGTTCGGCTGTTTCTTCATCCTGGTCGGTGCGCTGGGCCTGGTGAAACTGTCCACCTTCTTCAAGCGTCTGCATGCGCCGACCAAGGCCAGCACGCTGGGCGTGGGCTGCGTGCTGGCCGGTTCGGTGGCGTATCACATCTTCCTGGGCGAAGACCCGCAACCGCGTGAGCTGCTGATCACCGCGTTCCTGTTCATCACCGCGCCGATCAGCGCGCACATGATGGCCAAGGCTGCGTTGTCGCTGATGATGGAAAAGCGGCCGAGCCTGCCGGGGAATGACAAGGCCGAAGGAGAGCAGTTGCCGCCGCCGCAACCGCGCGATGTGACCGACGACCGCGATGCGAATCCGGCCCCGGAACAATCGCCGTAGGGCCACGCCCTGCGTGGTTGCGATCGGGTAAGGCACCGCGAAGCCACGCAAGGCGTGCTCCACGGGTTTCCGGCAGCACCGGTTCACGTGCAACGGGTCAGCCGCCAATCAACGCCAGCTCCAGCACCACCCACCCCACAAACCCCAGCAGCAGAATCCCACCCTCGCGCCGACTCAACGTCAGGTCCCCACGCAGCATCGGGTACAGCACCAGCACGAAGGCAATCGCCGCAGGCAGCTCCAGCTTCACGAACGATTCGGGCAGCGCCAGCGGGCGCAGCGCTGCCATGCCACCCACCACGACCAGCAGGTTGAACAGACTGGACCCGATCACGTGGCCCAGCACCATGTCGCCCTGCCCGCGGCGCGCGGCCGCAATCGCGGCGGCCACCTCGGGCAGCGCGGTGCCGATCGCGACCGGCAACAGTCCCACCAGCAGCGGCGACCAGCCCAGTCCGGCCCCCAGCACCGGAGCGGCGTCGACGATCCAGCGCGCACCGTAGTACAGCGCGACCCCGGCAATCACCACCCGCAGTACATTGAGAAACAGGCCGGTACGGGTCATTGCGTAGCTGGCGATTGCTTCGCGCACCGGTCCGGCTTCGCGCCGCGCCGCACGCAGCAGGAAGGTCAGCACGCCAACGAAACCCAGCAACAACAGCGCGCCTTCCCAGCGCGCGATGACCCCATCGAGACCGAACACAATGAGGGCCATGCTGACCACCGCCAGCAGCACCAGCAGCGGCGACAGCACCCGCGCACGCACCAGCAGCGGCGCGGCCAGCGCGGCGAGGCCCAGGGTCAGGCCGACATTGGCGATATTGCTGCCCACCGCGTTGCCCAGCGCCAGGTCCTCGGCCCCTGACGCAAAGGCGCGCGCATTGACCACCAGTTCCGGCAGTGAGGTTCCGAAGGCGACCAGCAGCAGGCCTGCCACAAATGGCGATGCGCCGAATCGCTGCGCCAACCCCGAGGCGGCTTTGACGATGGAATCCCCGCCTAGCGCCAGCAGCACCAGGCCCAGCACGAACCAGATGGCAGCAGCAAACATTGGCCTCTCCCCATGATGCCGGGCATGGCCCGGCGTTCCCATGTGCCCGATGGGGCACCTCCCGGTGCCTACGCTACCTCAACTGCAGCCTTCCACGTAGTCCACCTGCGGGGTCTGGCCAACCCGCCACGCGGTCACGGTGCCGTTGCCACCGATCTCGAAGTTCAGGATCGCCCCACCCTCTGCGGACGGCCGCACCCGCAGGTTGTGTCCATTCTGCTCGTACTTGTGCGGCGTGAGGTCGGCGCGCTCCGGGTACAGCGCCTGCAGCTCGCCCAAGGTCATGCCGACCTTGCCGCCGCCCGGGGCGATGATGCGGTCGTTGCGCACGTCATAGCGGACCAGCTTGCGGCCTTCGATCATGAAGACCACATCGTCAGCCTGCGCACCCTGCGGGCGCAGCGCGTGGCAGTAGTCGTCCGGCACGTCGCCCTGCAGCGGCTCGTTCCAGGCGGTTTTCAGTGCCTCCAGCGAGGCACCCAGCGGTGCCGGACCATAGCCATCCAGACGGGCCGGGCCGCCGGCCGGCTCCGAACCTGCTGCGGCAGTGGGCATCGGCGCGGGTGCGGCCGGTTCACCTGCGGCGGCAGGCCGTGATTCGTCAGCAGGTACCACCGCCGCTGGCCGCCGGTCGCAGGCAGCCAAAGACAACACAATACCGATGGCCAGAACGCCTCCCAGCTGTTTCATGAGCACCTCTCCTCCGTTCAGTGCCGCAAGCCTACCCCTTCAGGCGTGCAGCGGATGCATGCAGGCCAGCGGCTGTCATCACGCTTTCACCTGCCCCGTTCAGGCTCGGCGTGCACCGTATCGCCCCCCTCTCCCCATGCAACCGCGCAAGACCGACCTCGCCCGTTACGCCCTGCAGGCTCACCGTGCGCCGCTGGACATGCGCCAGCGGCGGCTGCTGATCATGTGCGACGGCCAGCGCGATATTGGCCAGCTGACGGCGCTGATCGGCCCGGAAACGCCGGCGATGGTGATCCAGCTGATCCAGGCCGGGTATCTGGTATCTGCGCCAGAGCCGGCTGTGGCGGCGACGACGAATGCCCCCGCTGCCGCAGAGCCGGCACCGGAGCGGCGCCGCTCACTGGTGGCCGCGCGGATCTACCTGTTGGGCATCTTGGAGCTACAGCGCAACCCGCAGGCGGCGGCGCTCTATCGTGATCTGCAGATGGCGCGGGCCGAAGCGGATGTGGTGACAAGCTTGCGGACGGCGTTGGAAGCGCTGCCGGGAATGACCTCCGAGGGTTACTCGCAGCGTGTCCGGCTGCGCGTTCTCGAAGCATTGCCGCTGGAGCATTGCGAGACCATGTAGAGCCGGGCTTGCCCGGCTGCTCTGGATCTTCGCGAAGAGCAGCCGGGCAAGCCGCGCCCCGGTCCGATGAAGGCATCACACTGACGAACGCGTCGCCACGCGCCAGCGACCGGACGCACCGGGATCACGGGCCCAACATCACCCGCCGAAATGCTTCTTCAGTCCCTGCCAGCACTGCTGGTAACCACGCTGGCGATGCGCAGCCTCCATGGCCTGGGCGGTCGGGCGAATCACCCCACGCGTTTCGAACATGAAGGCCATGGTGTCCTTGACCACGTCCGGTTTGTCCAGATCAGCAGCCGAAGCCTTCTCGAACGTGGCCGCATCCGGCCCATGCCCGCTCATGCAATTATGCAGCGAGGCACCGCCGGGCACGAAGCCTTCAGCCTTGGCGTCATAGGCACCGTGGATCAGGCCCATGAACTCGCTGGCGATGTTGCGGTGGAACCAGGGCGGGCGGAACGTGTCCTGCGCGACCAGCCAGCGCGGCGGGAAGATCGCAAAGTCCATGTTGCTGGTGCCCGGGGTATCGCTGGGCGAATGCAGTACCAGGAAGATCGACGGGTCCGGGTGGTCGTGACTGATCGAGCCGATGGCGTTGAAGCGACGCAGATCGTAGCGGTAGGGCGCGTAATTGCCGTGCCAGGCGACCACGTCCAGCGGCGAATGATCGATGTCGGCGCGCCACAGCTGTCCTTGGAATTTGGCAATCAGTTCGAACGCGCCTTCCACGTCCTCGAATGCCGCGTGTGGGGTTTCGAAATCGCGCGGGTTGGCCAGGCCGTTGGAGCCGATCGGCCCCAGGTCGGGCAGCTTCAGCAGGGCACCGAAGTTCTCGCAGATATAGCCACGCGCCTGTCCGTCCGGCAGCTCCACGCGGAAGCGCACACCCCGCGGCATCACCGCGATCTGCTGCGGTTCGATCTCGATCACGCCGAACTCGCTGAGCAGCCGCAAGCGACCGAGCTGCGGCACGATCAGCAGCTCGCCGTCGGCGTTGTAGAAGTAGCGTGCCTGCATGTCGGCAGTGGCCGCATACAGGTGGATGCCCACCCCATGATGCGCATCCGGCGCGCCGTTGCCGCCCATGGTGTACAGCCCGTCGACGAAATCGGTAGGCGCGGTCGGCAGCGGCAACGGGTCCCAGCGCAACTGGTTCGGCGACACCGCGCCGTGGGCGAAATCGCTGTGCAGGTGCGGCTGCGGGTAGGGCGTGAATTCACCATGGGTCACTGCGGGACGGATCCGGTAAACCCAGCTGCGCCGGTTGCTGCCACGCGGCGCGGTGAATGCCGTGCCAGACAGCTGCTCGGCATACAGTCCCCGCGCCACGCGCTGCGGCGAGTTGCGCCCAACCGGCAGGGTGTCCGGCAGGGCTTCAGTGGCGAATTCGTTGCCGAAGCCGGTTTGATAGCCGCGTGAAGCGATGGACGGGGACATGGGGCCTCCGGTTACAGTACGCCGCGCTTGATCTGGTCGCGCTCGATGCTTTCAAACAGCGCGGTGAAGTTGCCTTCGCCGAAGCCTTCGTTGCCCTTGCGCTGGATGATCTCGAAGAAGATCGGCCCGATACAGTTCTGGGTGAAAATCTGCAGCAGCTTGCGCTGCTTGGTTTCCGGGTCGGCGTCAATCAGGATCTTGTTCTTCGCCAGCCGCGCCACGTCTTCGCCGTGGTTGGGCACGCGCTGGTCGATGACCTCGAAGTAGGTGTCCGGCGTGTCCAGGAACTCCACGCCCTGCGCGCGCATGGCTTCGACGGTATCGTAGATATTCTCGGTGAAGCAGGCAATGTGCTGGATGCCCTCACCCTTGTAGGCGTCCAGGTATTCGTTGATCTGGCTCTTCGGATCAGAAGACTCGTTCAACGGAATGCGCACGATGCCGTCCGGAGCCGTCATCGCCTTGGACACCAGCCCGGTCTTCAGGCCCTTGATGTCGAAGTAGCGGATTTCGCGGAAGTTGAACAGCCGCTCGTAGTAGTCCGACCACCGCTGCATGTTGCCGAAATACAGGTTGTGGGTCAGGTGGTCGATGAAGGTCAGGCCGAAACCGACCGGATGCTGATCGACACCTTCAATGGGCGCATAGTCGGTATCGAACATGCTGCCGCTGGCACCATAACGGTCCACCAGATACAGCATGCAGTCGCCGATGCCCTTGATCACAGGTGCCGGCACCGCCTTGGATTCGGGCATGAAGTCAACCTCCTCGGCCCCATTGCCCAGCGCCATCTGCAGCACCTGCTCGCCTGGCTTCTGGAAACGGATGGCGAAGCCACAGGCGCACGGTCCATGCTTGGCGGCGAAGTCGGCGGCGAACGAGTCCGGGTCTTCGTTGACCAGGAAGTTCACGTCGCCTTGGCGATACACCGTGATGGCGCGCTGCTTGTGCCGCAACACCGCGGTGAAACCCATATTGCGGAAATAGTCGTGCAGCTCGGAACCACGTCCTGCGGGCGCTGCGAATTCGACGAACTCGAAACCGTCGATTCCCATCGGGTTTTCGAAGGTGGTCACCTGCATGCCCGGGTTGGGGGCGTGAGTGGCGGTGCTGGGCTGGCTGCTCATGACGTGGCTCCAAAACTGGCCCCACCTGAAAAAACCAGATGACGGGCGGAAGGCAGACCCGCGAGAATGCGGAGTCCGGAATGAAGGTTTATAGTTTCACATGAAACCACCATCAAGGTGCACTGCAGCATGAATCCGCCCGATCCCGCCAGCCAGCGCATCCGCGCTTCGCACGCCCTGCTCGACCTGGAGCAGTTCCTGCCTTATCGGCTCAGCGTCCTGTCCAACCGGGTCAGCGGCAACATCGCCAAGCTGTATGGCGACCGCTACGGGTTGGCGATCCCGGAATGGCGGGTGATCACCATCCTGGCGTTGTATCCAGGTTCGTCGGCCAGCGAGGTTTCCGACCGCACCGCGATGGACAAGGTGGCGGTCAGCCGCGCCGTGGCCAGACTGCTGGAGCGGGGCTTCATCAAACGTGAAACCCACGGCGATGATCGCCGCCGCTCGGTGCTGGCGCTTTCGGCCGCAGGCTTCGAGGTCTACGAGACGATTGCCCCGCTGGTGATCGAGATCACCCGCAAGCTGATGTCGGTGCTCAGCGAAGAGGAAGAGCAGTTGCTGGAGAAGCTGATCCTGCGCCTGGCCGGGGAAGGCCTGCAGCGGATGGATGAGGGGTGATGAGGGCGTACCACGGTGGGTACCTGCCGCTTTGCGCCCCCAACCGGTAGGTGACGACCGTCGGTCGTCACCCGATCACCGCAGATGCTTCTTCCGCGCGTGCACCCACGGCGCGGCCAGAGCCCCGATGGCACCGGCGGCCAGGCCCAGTGACGCAGCCACGGCGGCAGCCTCGACGGCGTTGGGCAGGGCCAGCGCAGCGATCACCAGAATGGCCGACGGCAGGCCGATGAACGTGGCCATGAAGTAGCGCCAGCGAGGCACCCAGGTGGCGACCTGAAGCAGGCTGACCGGCGTCCAGGTTTCACCGGAGGCGTCATCTGCCACCTTGGCGGCAGTCTTGACCAGATCCACTTCCACCGGACCCTTGCCTTGGCGGACGGCCGCCAGCATCTGGGCAACCTCCTCCACCGGCGGGTACGATGCGGGCCAGAGGCTCGGCGCGGGAACGCCATAAGCGGTCAGCAGCGGCACGCTCAGCCACGGGGCCAGCAGCGGGCGCAGCTTGCGCCGCCCCAGTACGCACCAGATCTGCGCGGTGCCATGCGCCACCACGCTGTACAACGCCAGTTCGCCCGGCTCCGGGTACGGCAGCACATGCACGCGCGCCGCCATGCTGTCATAGCCCATCTGGCGCAGGAAGCCGGGGCGTGTCCGGCCCTCGTGCGCCCAGGCGAGGCCCAGCGAGGCAACCAGATAGGCTTCGGCAGGGTCTTTGACCCCGGCGCTGGCGCGATCATCGCTGGCCAGGAAGAACGCCAGCGACCTGGGTTCGGCCACATCGGCGTGTTCCCAGCGGCCGCTGTCGCCGATCACGTGTTTGAGCGGCAAGCGCGCTGGCTGGGTGTCGGCCGTGGCGGCGTTGTGCAGGTAGGGCAGCACCGACAACACAAACGCCTGCAGGTCCACGCCCCGGTTGCCGCTGCCCTGCCATTCGCCCGGCAGCACGCCGGCCAGGGCCGGATTGCGGGCCAGCCGATCCAGCTGTGCCTTCTGCTCCACCAGCTTCTGCACGGCCGCCTTGAGCAGGACGTTGTCGGGCACCGATATCAGCGGGAGGCGATAGAGCGTGGAGCCTGGCGACGGCGTGTCCGCCTCGCTTCCCAGCGCGTCGGGCGCAGAGTGGTCGTCCAGCAACACTTCGGCCGGCGGCAGCGCCACGCCCGCCGCGGCCGCTGCGGTATCGGAAACGGTATCGCTGGTGCCGGGCTGCATGCGGGGTCGGTCCTCAAGAGTGCGCCACCGGTAGGGGGGCGTCAGGTCCTTGTGGATAACGGCGGTGCGCGGACGAACTGTAGGGTCGAGCGTTGGAGATGTGACCCACCGCGCCATTTTCATGGCAGTCTTACGCGTTATCGCAGTGAACAGGAAGCGCGAGTGTCAAAATGGATGTCGTGGGGGTGCTGCACCCTGTTGGCTGGATTACTTACCCCAGGATGGGCAATGGCTTTTTCAAAGACGCTGACGTTGTTTTCCGAAGTCGAAGGCACGGTCGTGATGGACGGGCAACCGGTCGCCGGCGTGCAGGTCGAGCAGGAGCATCACTGGCACTGGAAGGACCAGCGCGGCATCGTCACGGTGACCACCGATGCGCAGGGACGCTTCCGCTTTCCCGCAGTGACCGCTACCTCATGGACCGCCGGGCTGCTGCCACATGAGCCGGTGATCGGCCAGCGCATCACGCTGCGCTACCAAGGCAAGACACACAAGGGCTGGGTGATGAGCAAGCGCAACTATGACGCCCAGGGCGAGGTCCCCGGGCATGCATTGCGGTTGATCTGCGACCTGGGCGAGGAGCCGGCGGCGCACCCGGAAACGGAGACGTTCGGAATCTGCCGACTGGTGTGAGAAACCTGGCCTGCCGAGGGGTGAATCGGCCCGAGGTTACGGTGCCCAGGCCTGTACGAAGGCGAGGAAACGTTCGCGGTTGTAACCCTTGGGCTGGCCCTTGTCCGCTTCCAGTTCGCCGGTGAACTGCGAGTGCACCAGTGTGCCGTCGGCGTCGAGCACGAACAGATGCGGGTACCCCTTGATCGCCGGGAACTGCGACAGGAAGGCCGCGTTCTCGTTGTCTTCGCTGTAGTTGACCTTCATCCACACGTAGCTCGCGTCGACCCGCGTGCGGACCGCGGCGTCGCCCTCGATGAAGGCATCCAGCAGGTGACACCAGGAACACCATTCGCCGCCTACATCCAGCACGATGCGCTTGCCGGTGCGGCGAGCCTCGGCCTGGGCGATCGCCAGGTCGGCGGCCGGATCACGGGCGGGATCAAAACGACTGTTGAGCGCGGCCACGTCGGCGGCCACCGGTGCGCTGGGGTCAGCGACCGGTGGCTGCGTGGAGGCGGCAGGCGACTGCGCAGCAGCCGGGGCCGGCGGCGACGACGGCGAGCAGGCACACAGCAGCCCGGCCATGATCAACGACGAATACCCGATCTTCATGCGCATCGCAGACCTCACTTGACGCCGTGCATCAGCTTGTTGATCGCCGGGGCCAGCAGGAACAGCACGACACCCGAACCGATCAATGCCCAGAAGCCGAAGGTGTAGCCCTTCAGCGCCGATTCCACGGTCATGCCGCCTTCGCCACTGACCGCACCGGCAAAGATGCCGGACAGGTTGTTGCCAATGCCGGTGGACAGGAACCAGCCGCCCATGCCGAAGCCGACCAGGCGGACCGGGGCCAGCTTGGTCACCATCGACAGACCGATCGGCGACAGACACAGCTCACCCACCGACTGGATGACGTAGACCATGAACAGGGTCCAGAACGGGATCTTGCCCTCCACCACCATGGTCGACAGGGCCAGCATCAGCAGCGCGAAAGCCGCGCCGTTGAACAGCAGGCCCAGACCGAACTTGCGCGGAATGGACGGGTTGGCGCTGCCCAGCTTGACCCAGATCCAGGCAATGATCGGAGCCAGGGTGATGATGGCCACCGAGTTCACCGACTGGAACCACGCGGTCGGGAAGGTCCAGCCGCCAAGGTTGCGGTTGACGATGTTGTCGGCCAGGAAGGTGAACGAGCTGCCGGCCTGTTCGAAGAACATCCAGAACATCACGTTGAAGGTGAAGATGATCAGCATCGCGATCACGCGGTCACGCTGTACCTTGCCCTCGCGGATGCCTTCCACCAGCAGCAGCACCGCCAGCGCGATGAACAGCACGCCGAGAATCCAGGCCAGCGCGGTGGCACCGGTGGAGAGCAGGAAGTAGGCCACCGGAATGGCCACCAGCGAACCGACCAGCACCATCACGATGCGGCCGTATCCTTCGGCACCGGCCGGCGGCGCGCCGATGCCCTTCAGACCGGCGCGACCGATGTAGAACCACACCAGGCTGAGCAGCATGCCGATGCCCGAAGCGATGAACACCATCTTGTAGGACGGCATGGCTTCGGTACCGAAGATCTTTTCGGCCAGGAACTGGGTCAGCACCGGGGCGATCATCGCGCCGACATTGATACCCATGTAGAAGATGGTAAAGCCCGAATCGCGGCGCTCATCCTTCAGGCCGTAAAGCTTGCCGACCATGGTCGAGATGTTCGGCTTGAACAGGCCGTTGCCGATGATGATCGTGGCCAGGCCCAGCTCGAAGACTTCCTTGACCGGCATCGCCACCATGAACAGACCGGCCGCCATGATAACCGCACCGGTCAGGATCGACCGCTGGTAACCCAGCACCCGGTCGGCGACGTAGCCACCGAAGATCGCCGCGGCATACACCAGCGCCAGGTAGGCACCGTAGGTGCGGCTGGCTGCGCCCTGCCCGGCGGCGTCGCCGTCGAAGAACTGCGCCACGATGTACAGCACCAGCGCCCAGCGGATGCCGTAGAACGCAAAGCGTTCCCAGAACTCCGTCATGAACAGCATCCACAGCGGGCGCGGATGGCCGAGGGTGGTCTTGAACTCCGGCAGCGCCGGTTCGGGAACGGGTTTCGCGGCGGCGTCTACGCTCATGCGGGATTCCTGGGTTCGGTGGAAGACATGCACGTCCGTTGTGCGAAACAGCCCGGGAGAATCCCAGAACAGCGGCGTTCACGTCAAATACACACCCCTCCGTGCAGGTCACCGCACGCTCTCTGAACTTGTTGCATGAGCCACCCTGGAATGGTTCCAATCGCAACAACCGCAGGGCCTGCGGGCGACCTGATGGGTCTGTGCCTGGTCGCCTGAATAGGCGATTGCCGATCCCGACCTGCTTACTCCTCCGGGGGCAGCGGGTCGTCGTTGCGGATCGTGGTGCGCACCTGGAACAGCTCCGGGAAGAAGGTCAGCTCCAGCGCCTGGCGCAGGAACCCGACCCCGCTGGAGCCGCCGGTGCCGCGCTTGAAGCCGATCACCCGCATCACCGTGCGCATGTGGCGGAAGCGCCAAAGCTGGAAGGCGGTTTCCAGGTCGACCAGGTCCTCGCACAGCGAGTACTCGCGCCAGTAGCGGTCGGTGTTCTCGTAGATGCGCTCGAACACCGGGTGCAGGGCGTCGTCAGCCACATGCGAGGTCTGCCAGTCGCGGTGCTGGTACACCTCGGGAATGGGGTGACCAAAGCGCGCCAGGTAGCGCAGGAATTCCTCATACAGGCTGGGCGCGTCCAGCACCTGCTGCAGCTGGGCCTGGCCAGCCGGGTCGTGCGAGAACACCTGCAGCATCTGCGCGTTCTTGTTGCCCAGCAGGAACTCGATATAGCGGTACTGCAGCGACTGGAAGCCCGACGAAGGACCCAGCACGTCGCGGAAGCCCATGTACTCGGACGGGGTCAGGGTTTCCAGCACCGACCACTGCTCGGTCAGCTGGCGCAGCACCTGTTTGCTGCGGGCCAGCACCTTGCGGCACTGCCAGACCTCGTCGCGCTGAAGGAAGCCGATCGCCGCGCGCAGCTCGTGGGCCAGCAGCTTCAGCCACAACTCGGAGGTCTGATGCTGGATGATGAACAGCATCTCATCATGGTGCGGCGGGTTGGACAGTGGCTGCTGGGCGCTGAGCAGCTGGTCCAGGCGCAGGTAGCCCCCGTAAGTCAGACGGCCTTCCAGATCGGTGTGGATGCCGGCTTCCAGATCGCGTTGGTTCTTTTCGACAGACATGGCGGTGGCCGCATGAGGGGGTGCAAGCGTAGCGCAGCGGCCGCCCTACGGTGGCGTGTGGTCGGCCCGTTCAGCGCGGCAGCCGCTGCGCCCCATTGCCGCGCCCCCCCGGGCAAGCGACCGCTCATGCGCCATTGCGTCAACTGAATACGTTGATGTTATTGGCCTTTTCGCTCTGACAACGGTACACCCCAAGACTGCCGGGCGGTTTCCTTGTTGCGCCGCAGGACGGCTTTTTCGTACGTCTTCCTTAACATGGCAATTCATATCATTTGTAACTTCCTGTCGAAGGTGCAGTACGCAATGACGGTTGCCGCTGAGTTCAAGATCGAATACCTGCAGTACCTGGACACGGACGGTAACCTCGTCCGCGATGACCTGCCCGAGGCTTTGCGCGACCCGAAGGCGCTGCTGCCGATGTTCAAGCAGATGCTGTTCGTGCGCGTGTTCGACGGCAAGTCGATCGCCCTGCAGCGTACCGGCAAGCTGGGCACCTACGCCGCCTGCCTGGGCCATGAGGCCGCGCACGTGGGCATCGGTGCTGCAATGCAGAAGGACGACGTGTTCGCACCGTCCTACCGCGAATACGGTGCCATGTTCATGCGCGGCGTCCGCCCGCGTGACGTGCTGATGTACTGGGGCGGCGATGAACGTGGCAACGACTACGGCGGCAATGCGGCCAAGGACTTCCCGTTCTGCGTGCCGATCTCGACCCAGTGCCTGCACGCAGCCGGTGCGGCGCTGAAGTTCAAGCTCAACAACGAAAAGCAGATCGCCGTGGCGGTGTGTGGCGACGGCGGCAGCTCCAAGACCGACTTCTACGCCGCGCTCAACTCGGCCGGTGCCTACAAGCTCCCGCTGATTCTGTGCATCGTCAACAACGGGTGGGCCATTTCGGTTCCGCGTTCGGCCCAGACCGGTGCCGAAACTCTGGCCCAGAAGGGCCTCGCCGGTGGCCTGCACTGCCTGCAGGTGGACGGCAACGACCTGATCGCAGTGATGGCCGCCATGCTGCAGGCACGCGATCGTGCCCTGGCCGGCGACGGCGGCACCGTGTTGGAACTGATGACCTACCGCCTGTCCGACCACACCACTGCCGACGACGCCCGCCGCTACCGCGACGACGCCGAGGTAAAGGATGCCTGGCTGCTGGAACCGATGCTGCGCCTGCGCAAGTATTTGACCAACGCCGGTGTGTGGAGCGAAGCAGAAGAGGCTGCCTGGACCGCCGAGTGCGGCAAGCGCGTGGACGAGGAAGTGAACCTGTACCTCAACACCCCGGTGCAGCCGGTCGAGGCGATGTTCGATTATCTGTACGCCGACCCGCCGCAGGACCTCCTGGCCCAGCGCGCACAGGCCATTGCCCTGGAGCAGCGCCATGGATGAGATCAAGCACATCTCCAGCGCCACCGCGCAGACCCACGCCGCCGACAGCGCCGCCCTTGCGCGCGGAGAACAGACCATGACCAGCACCCCCATCACCCTCATTGAAGCCATCACCCAGGCCCTGGCCTGGGAACTGGAGCACGACAAGTCGGTGCTGGTGCTGGGCGAGGATGTGGGCGTGAACGGCGGGGTGTTCCGCGCCACCGCCGGCCTGCAGCAGCGCTTCGGTGCCAACCGGGTGCTGGACACCCCGCTGGATGAAACCACCATCGCCGGCTTGACCATCGGCTTGGCCGCGCAGGGCATGAAGCCGGTGGCTGAAGCCCAGTTCGACGGTTTCATGTACCCGATGGTGGACCACATCGTCTGCCATGCCGCGCGCCTGCGTTACCGCACCCGTGGTCGCCTGAACTGCCCGATGGTGCTGCGCGTGCCATGGGGCGGTGGCATCCGCGCGCCGGAACACCACAGCGAAGCCAACGAGGCGATCTTCACCAACGTGCCGGGCCTGCGCGTGGTGCTGCCCTCCTCGCCGCAGCGTGCCTATGGCCTGCTGCTGGCCGCGATCCGCGAGCCGGACCCGGTCATCTACATGGAACCCAAGCGCATCTACCGCCAGTACAAGGAAGTGGTGGTCAATGATGGTGAAGCCCTGCCGCTGGATGTCTGCTTCGTGCTGCGTGACGGCACCGACGTCACCCTGGTGACCTGGGGTGCGCAGGTGAAGGAAGCGCTGGAAGCGGCCGACAAGCTGGCCGGCGAAGGCATCAGCGCCGAAGTCATCGACGTCGCCACGCTGCGTCCGCTGGACTTCGCCACCATTGCCGAATCGGTGGCCAAGACCGGCCGCTGCGTGATCGTGCAGGAAGCCCCGAAGACCGCCGGCTTCGGTGCGGAAATCGCCGCACGTCTGGCCGAGGAATCGCTGTACGACCTGCTGGCCCCGGTGGAGCGCGTCACCGGCTACGACACCCACATCCCGCTGTTCCGCCTGGAAATGAAGTATCTGCCCAGCGTGGACCGTATTGTGAGCGCGGCCAAACGCGCGGTGGCGGCGGGCTGACATGCGGGCCCGTCTTCTAGGCCCGTACCGCAGCCAGTACTCCAACCCGCTCCGGTTCCGCACCGGCCAGATCGTCGAACTGGGTGTTCGTGACGAGGAATGGCCGGCCTTTGCCTGGGTGCGCACCGAGGACGGGCGCGCTGGCTGGGCTCCGGTTGCATGGTTGCAGGTGCTGGATGATGGTCGCGCGGAAGCCCTGCGCGACTACGACGCCCGCGAACTGGACGTTGAAAGCGGCGAACTGGTCAAACTGCATCATGAACACGGTGGCTGGTGGTGGTCCGAACGCGCGAATGGCGCGACGGGCTGGTTGCCGGCCCGCGATCTCGAACTGCTTGAAGAGAACTGCCCATGAGTGAGAACAAGAACTTCAACCTGCCCGATCTGGGCGAGGGCCTGCCCGACGCCACCATCGTCGAGTGGTTCGTCAAGGAAGGCGACGTGATCCGGCTCGACGAGCCCCTGGTGTCGATGGAGACCGCCAAAGCCGTGGTCGAAGTGCCTTCGCCGTTCTCCGGCAAGGTGATCAAACTGTCTGGCGGCCCCGGCGACATCATTCCCACCGGCAGCGTGCTGGCCCAGTTTGAACTGGACCCGAACCTGCCCCAGCGCGCCGACGGCCAGGACACCGGGCACAGCCACGGCCATGCGGCCCCCGCCGCCGCACCGAGTACCGGTCAGACCGCGCCGGCCCAACCGGACAAAGTGGTGGCCTCCGACGACGGCGGCGAGATCGCCAAGCCGTCGGCCGAGCGCGACGACGCCGGTACGGTGGTTGGGGCCATGCAGAGCTCCAACGCCGTTCATGCCGAGCAGGCCGTCGCCGTGGGCGGGGTCAAGGCCGTTCCCGCCGTTCGCGCTACCGCCCGCAAGCTGGGCGTGGATCTGACCCGCGTGCGCGCCACCGGTGCGGATGGCGCGGTGACCATGGCCGACGTGAAGCAGGCGGCTGCCGACGGCAGCGCGAAGATCGGCAGCACGCCGGCTCCTGCGGCTGCCCCGGTCGCTGCTGCCGCCCCGGCCCCGGTGCGTCAGGCTGAAGCCCGCACGCCGATGTCGGCCGCCGGCAAGCCGATGCGCACCCAGCCCCCCGGCGTGGTCGCCAAGGGTCAGCCGGAACCGCTCAAAGGCGTGCGCCGCAACATGGCGCGGGTGATGGCTGACGCCCACAGCAAGGTCGTGCCGACGACCCTCAACGATGACGCCGATATCCATGCGTGGCTGCCCGGCAACGATGTCACCGCCCGCCTGGTGCGCGCCATCGTGGTGGCCAGCCAGAAGGTACCGGCTTTGAATGCCTGGTTCGACGGCGAGGCGCTGACCCGCACCCTGCATGCGCAGGTCGATATCGGCATTGCCGTAGACACCGACGAGGGCCTGTTCGTGCCGGCGCTGCGCAATGCCGACATGCTGGACGCACGCGGCATCCGCGAAGGCGTGAACCGTCTGCGCGAGCAGGTCGAATCGCGCTCGATCGCACCGTCCGAGCTCAGCGGCTACACCATCTCGCTGTCCAACTTCGGCATGTTCGCCGGCCGCTATGCCACCCCGGTGGTCGTGCCGCCGTGCGTGGCCATCGTCGGTGCCGGCCGTGCCCGCCACCAGATGACCCCGGTGATGGGCGGCGTGGAAGCGCACAAGGTCATTCCGTTGTCGGTGACCTTCGATCACCGCGCGGCCACCGGCGGGGAGGCGGCGCGGTTCCTGCGCGCGATGATGGACGACCTGGCCCTGGCCAGCTGAGTCATGGGTGACCGGACGACCAACGGTCGTCCGCTGCCAGACCAGTAGCCCCCGCAAGGAATGGCATCGCCATTCCTAACGTCGCTCGCGACGGCCCGAAGGGTGCCCGTCGCAGACGGGCATACCGTTGGTCGGGGGTGTCGTCACACCAGCCGGTCCGCCTCAATCACCTGTACGCCCGGGGCGGGCTGCAATGCCGCCTCCACCATGGTCGTCGCGATCTTCTGCGCTGGATTGATCCGCCAGGATCGCGGCAATACCGGGGCCAATGCTTCCAGCACCACGCTGGCGGCACGTTCCCCCGCGCGATGCTCCTTTCGGTCGCCGCCAATCAGCCCCGGACGCACCAGCGTCAGCGAGGAATAGCCCAGCCCGCGCAGGTCCCGCTCAAGCGCCCCCTTGACCCGGTTGTAGAAGAACCGCGACTGCGGATCCGCCCCCTTGGCCGAATTGAGCACGAAGGTCGTCGCGCCGTGCGCGCGGGCCATCCGCGCAACCTGCAGTGGATACTGGTGATCGACTTCGGAGAAGGCATCCCGACTGCCGGCCTGCTTCAAGGTAGTCCCCAGCGCACAGATCACAGAATCCACCGCCCACCACTCCGCGGGTTCGGGCAGCCGCGCGAAATCCACCACTGGGTTGAGCAGGTGGGCCGCCCCCTGCCCCAGCGGCCGCCGGGTGGGGGCGACCGCGGTCTGGCAGCGGGGATCGTCCAGCAGCAACTGCAGTACCTGGGTGCCAACCAGGCCGGTGGCACCGACCAGCATCACCTTCATGGGGTCGTCCGTTTTTGTGTAGAGGATGTCTTCAAGCCGGCCGGTCCAGCGCCGATACTGTTCCCACCTACCCTACTCCATCTTCGCCCCAGGACCCGCCGCATGACGGACCGCCCCGACGCTTCCTCCAGCCCCGGTACCGCCGTGGGACGGCTGCTGGCGCGGCGTGCCGGGTCAACCCCGGCGCGACTCGAGGCCACGTCGACCAGCGCGGTCAGCGGTGGCGGCAGTGCCGCCCTGCAGCGTCTGTTTGCCGGGGCCGAACAGCCCGAGCCGCTGCTGGCAGCCTTCGCCAACGGCATGGCCACCCTGCCGGGTGAACTGGGCGACATGGGCCTGCGCCTGCAGTCGGCGCTGCGCAGCGCCGACTGGGTCAGCTACGGTCGCGCCATGCGCCAGCTGATTGACAAGTACATCCGCACCATCGAGCAGGACAGCGCCGCCGGCCCGCCCGACAGCCTGCGCCTTCGCGAGCTGCTGCGCCACACTCTGGGCGTCACCGTGGCCAGTCTGCTGCAGAACATGCCCGAGCTGAAGGACGAGCCGGTGCAGCTGGCCGCTGAACTCAGGCAATGGCATCCCGGTGTTCCGCTGCAACCGCTGGAAGTGCGCCTGCGCGAGCTGACCCACCAGATCGGAGTTCGCAGCGATGGCTGGCAGGAACAGCAGGAACTGCTGCTGAGCCTGTTCGACCTGCTGCTGGAGAATGTCAGTGAGCTGCTGGACGACAGCAGCTGGCTGCACGGCCAGCTGCATGCCGTACGCGGCCTGATCGGCGGGCCGCTTGACCGCGAGTCCGTCGAGCAGGCCCGCACCAATCTGCGCGAGGTCATCTACAAGCAGGGCCTGCTGAAGCAGGGCATCGTTGAAAGCAAGGCCGCCATGCGCGGGCTGATGGGCGAGTTCATCGAACAGCTGGACGGCATGGCCGCGCACACCAGCGACTACCATGACCGGATCAGCAGCTACGCGCTGGCGCTGAAGGAGGCGCGCAGCATCGCCGATCTCAACCACCTGCTGCAGGATGTGCTGCGCGACACCGGCAGGGTGCAGGAACAGGCGCTGCAGGCGCGCGACCATCTAGGCAATGCCCGCCGCGAAGTGGAACAAGCTGAGGCCCGCATTGCCGAGCTCGAGCTTGAACTGAGCGACATGTCCGGCCAGATCCGCACCGACCCGCTCACCGGCGCACTCAACCGTCGTGGCTTCGACGAACTGCTGGAGCGGGAAATCGCGCGTGCTGCGCGACACGCGCATCCGCTGGCGATCGCCCTGCTGGACCTCGACGATTTCCACCAGACCAACAGCGAACATGGCCATCCCGGTGGCGACGCCGTGCTACGCCATCTGGTCGCCGTATGTCAGCTGCTGCTGCGCAATGCCGACGTGGTCAGCCGCATTGGCGGCGATGAGTTCGTCATCGTGATGCCGGAAACACCCGCCGCCGACAGCATGTCAACACTGCTGCGACTGCAGCGCTCCCTGGCGCAGCGACCGCTGCACCTGGATGAGCAGCGTGTGCCGGTGCATTTCAGTGCCGGTGTTACCCAGTGGCAGCCGGGGGAGAGCGCCGAGGCCGTGCTGAAGCGCGCCGATGCTGCGCTATATGCGGCCAAGCGCGTGGGTAAGAACCGCGTCCAGGCGGGTTGAGTCCGATGCGTCGTAGAGCCACGCCCTGCGTGGCTTCGACCCTGTCTGGCATCGCGACAGCCACGCAGGGCGTGGCTCTACGGTGCCGTCAATGCGCGGCCGGTTTGCCGCGGGCCTTCTGGATGGCGGTCACCGCCAGCAGCACCACCGCGCCTGCGATCACGCCGACCACCAGGTTGCCCAGCGCTTCCACCAGCCAGGCCACGCCGGTCTGCCCGGCCAGCTCCAGCACGAAGTGGTGCAGTGCCGGCACGTTGTGCACCAGGATACCGCCGCCCACCAGGAACATCGCCAGCGTGCCCGCAACGGACAGGAACTTCATAAGCCATGGCGCGGACGCCACCAGGCCGCGACCGAATGCCGCCACCGCGCCGCCCTTGCGCGACAGGTAAAGCCCGACATCATCCAGTTTGACGATACCCGCCACCAGGCCGTAAACGAACACGGTCATTGCAAGTGCGATCACCACCAGCGCAGTCACCTGGTTGATGAACGGCTGACCCGACACCACACCCAGCGAGAGCACGATGATTTCGGCCGAGAGAATGAAGTCGGTACGGATCGCCCCCTTCACCTTGTCCTTCTCCCAAGCCACCATGTCGACCCTGTCATCGGCCAGTGCCTTGGCACGCTCGGCTTTGTGCTGCGCGTCCTCTTCCTTGGAATGCAGGAAACGGTGGGCCAGCTTTTCCACACCCTCGTAACAAAGGAAAGCACCGCCGATCATCATCAGCGGCACCACAATGGGAACCGGGTAGCCCTTGCTCTTCAGCCAGGCTTCCAGCGCACTGATTGCCAGCGCCGCCGGCACCAGAATCGCCTTGTTGACCAGCGAGCCCTTGGCCACCGCCCACACCACCGGCAGTTCGCGGTTGGCGCTGACCCCGGTGACCTGCTGGGCGTTCAGGGCCAGATCGTCGCCGAGTACGCCGGCGGTCTTCTTGGCCGCGACTTTGGTCAGCACCGAGACGTCGTCCAGCAGCGTTGCAATATCGTCAAGCAGGGCAAACAGGCTGGCACCGGCCATGGCAATCCAAGGTTCATTCAGATGCGCCGATTCTGACCGATCCGGGCAGGTAGGTGGAAGATGCCCGGGTTCACCAGGCCACCACCGGCTCACAGCCACACTGCGGACAGATGCCTGCTGGAGCCCAGCTTGAACAACCTGCCTGCAACCCCCGAGTCGCCGTCACTGGTCAAGGGCATGAACCGGCGCAGCCAGATCCTGCGCCTGCTGCTGCGATACCGGCATTCAGGGGTGTTCTCGGGCATGAATCTGGACGCCCGTGCGGTCCACGAGCTGCCGCCGGAAGGAAATCCGGAACAGTTTGTCACCGACCTGGAGTCGCTGGGCCCCACCTTCGTCAAACTTGGACAGATGCTCTCCACCCGCCCGGACATGGTCCCGGTGGAGTTCGCTACCGCGCTGGAGCGCATGCAGGAGAAGGTCGCTCCGATTCCGGTCGAACGCATCTACGCGATCATCGAACAGGAACTGGGCGCATCGGTATCCAAGCTGTTCGCACGCTTCGACCCTGCCCCGCTTGGCTGCGCCTCCATCGCCCAGGTGCATCGTGCGCAACTGCACGACGGACGCGAGGTGGCGGTGAAGGTGCAGAAGCCGGAAGTGGCCGCACAGCTGCGCTCTGACCTGGAGGTGCTGCGCAGCTTCGCGCTGGCTGCCGATCACCTTACCCAGGTGGGACGACGCGTGCGCCTGCGTGACTGGCTCAACGAATTTGCCAAGACGCTGATGCAGGAGCTGGACTACCAGGCCGAGGCAGAGAACCTGCAGCGCTTCGGCCAGCACCTGCGACCGTTCAAGCGGCTGTGGGTGCCGCAGCCGATCTGGGATTACTGCAGCCATCGCGTGCTGACCATGGAGTTGGCACAGGGCGTGCGCGTGGACATGATTCCAGATGTGCGCCGCACCGAGGAGCCGATGGCACCGCTGGCAGCTGCGCTTATTCGCGGCTATCTGGACCAGATCTTCGTGCACGGCGAGATTCACGCCGACCCACACCCCGGCAATCTGCGCGTCACCCCGCAAGGGCGGCTGGCCATCTTCGACCTGGGCATGGTTGCGCACATGCCGCCGCGCCTGCGCGAGCGCCTGCTGAAAGTGTTGTTCGCTGCAGTGGATGGCCGCGGCGAAGAGGTGGCCGATGAGATCATCGGCATGAGCACGCGGCTGGAAGCCTTCGATGAAGAGCGCTACCTGCGTGAGACCGGCCAGCTGATCGCGCGCTACGCCGCCAACAGCAGTTTCTCTGAAGGCCGCGTCGTCCTTGACCTGGTCCGCATCGCCACCGCCAGCGGCCTGCGCACGCCGCCCGAGTTGAGCCTGCTGGGCAAAGCGCTGCTGAATCTGGAAACCGTGTGCCGGCTGCTGGCACCGGATCTGGACACGCGCCGCATCGTGGAGAAACAGCTTCAGCATGTGATGCGCGCACGCCTGCGCAAATCGCTGTCGGCCGCCAACCTCGCCAGCGAGGCGATGGAAGTGCAGCAGCTGCTGCGCGATGGCCCGCGCAAGATGTCCGACATCCTCGCGCTACTGGCCGAGAACCGATTGCAGATGAAGGTGACGGGGCTGGAGGAATCGCGGCTGATGGAGAACCTGCAGAAGATCGCCAACCGCGTCTCTGCCGGCATTGTTACCGCAGCGTTGATACTGGCTGCCGCACTGATGATGAAGGTCAACACGGGCTGGCACCTGTTCGGGTACCCGGCCATCGCGATGGTGCTGATGATGATCGGCGTGGTGCTGGGGCTCGGCATCATTCTCAGCGCGCTGATTTTTGACCGGCGTGCGCGGTCGAAGGAAGAGCGCGGCCACCGGTAAACGCGGGTTCATGCGTTCACGCCGGTTTTACACCTGTGCGTCCGAAGCGTAGTAGACGCTGAATCCGCTGCTTGAACAAACATTTCAGTCAGGTTCGGGCAGGCATGATCCGGTCATCAGCCTGTCATGCAGGCGTGCTCGGAAGCGAAACACCGCCTATGATCTGGATCCTGTTGCTCTCGCTGTTGCTGCTCACCTTCCTGCTGCTTGCCTCGCGTCGCTGGGTGTGGTGGAAGGTGTCGATGATGTCGGTGCTGCTGCTGGCATTGAGCACATGGTGGCTGATCAACAAGCTCTCCGGCGATGGTCTGAATGCGGCCACCCTGTATCACCTGGGGGCCGACATGGAAGGTGCGGGCATCTCGGACTTCAAGGGGTATATCGCCGGATTCATTGCTCTGGCCCTGCTTTCGCTGGTGGGTCCTGCGCTGCTGGTGCGTCGTCGCAAATGGCAAACGGCAGCCCACGGCGGTGCCATATTTGCCGGCTTTGCGGCGATGTGGCTGGTCGCCATCGGCGTGAGCCCGCTGTACCACGATGGTCAGCGGCTGTACCAGCAGACGCGCCCGGTCGATTACACCGTGATCGCCCCGGAATACCAGGTGCCGCGGCAGCCACTGCGCGAACCGCGCAACATTGTATGGATCTACGGCGAGAGCCTGGAGCGCACCTATCTCGACGAGGCCGTGTTTCCTGGTCTGATGCCCAACCTCAACCGGCTGGCCGCCCGGTCGCTGGACGTGCGGGGGCTGACCCAGGCGGAAGGCGGCGGCTGGACCATCGCGGGGCTGGTGTCATCCATGTGCGGTGTACCCCTAACCACCGCACAGGGTGACGAGAACAGCATGGATCGCATGGGCAGCTTCCTGCCCGAGGCGGTCTGCCTGGGCGACTATCTGAAGCAGCAGGGTTACACCAACCACTACCTGGGGGGTGCCAACGGACTGTTCGCCGGCAAGGGTCAGTTCCTGGCCACGCACGGCTTTGACGAAGTGCACGATCTGGCGTGGTTCAAGCAGCAGAAGGTCGCACGCTCGCATTTCTCGACCTGGGGCGTGCACGATGATGTGCTGCTGGACAAAGCCTATGACCGCTTCCTGCAGCTGTCCAAGGCCGGCCAGCCGTTCATGCTGACCACGCTCACCATGGATACCCATCATCCGGCCGGCCATCTGCCGGTGGCCTGCAAGCGCACGCGCTACCAGAGCGACTACGGCAACATTGGTCTGCTCAACGCGCTCAAGTGCACCGACGGCCTGATTTCCCGACTGGTGGATCGCATCCAGGCCAGCCCGTATGGCGAGGACACCCTGATCGTCATCGCTTCCGATCACCTGGCCATGCCCAATGATCTGAGTCACGTGCTGGCCAAGCAGAAGCGCGAAAACCTGCTTCTGTTCCTGGGCAAGGACATCGCCCCGCGCCAGTTGGCGGCCACTGCCGGCTCGACGCTGGATTCCGGTGCCACCCTGCTGAGCCTGGTCGACCCGGACATCAAAGCCATCGGCTTCGGCCGCTCGTTGCTGGATCCGCAACGCGCCGACAGCGCCAGCGCCGCTGCGCAGCGGGACGGTGGCAAGGATTTCCCGCGCTATCTGGCGTTCTCGCGATCGCTGTGGTTGGGCGATACCACCCGCCAGCTGCGCATCGACGACGACAACCAGGTCGTGGTGGGGCTGCAGCACGTGCAGCCGCCGGTACTCCTTGAGTACGACAAGCAGTGGGACCTGAAGTCGGTCTATCTGGAGAACACCTCCAAGCAGTTCGAACAAGCCGACCCGGCCAATACCCTGGCCTATGTGGATCGTTGCACGGCGTTTGAAGACGGCTCGGCGGACGGTGACTGGTGCGCGATACTGGTGCACCGCGACAAGGGCATCAAGCTGTATCGCGATGACCAGTTGCGCCAGGGCTTTGCGGTAGACGCACCGCTGGACGCCTTCAACGGCCCGATGCCCAGCATCCGCCAGGCGCACATGATCACGCAGAAGGGCCGCCGCACCCGTGCCGGCCAGTACATTCTGCAACTGGTGACCAAGCAGACCCCGGATCGCGGCTTCTGGATTGAAGCGGTGTCGTCCAAGCGCAAGGTCGTGGTTGCGCAGCAATGGGTCGAACCCGACGCGGAGGGACGCATCACGGTGCCGTTCGGGCTGGACCACGAAGTGGACGATCTGGAGATCCGCGCCTGGCTCAATCACGCCGAAAAGCTTGCCATAGACACGTTTGCGCTGGTGCCATCACGGCGCGCAGGACGTTCGTAAGCGACAGATGATGCGTCTGGCCCACGCCGCGCGCGCAGCACGGCGGAGCACAGGCACGGTGCGGGCGCAGAATGATCGCGCATGCTGTCGTGCCGCCATCTCACGGGCCTCCCTCTGGTTGTAACGCTGCCGTCGTCCAGCTTCACCCATGCATGCCAGCCACCCGGCCGGCAAGACGCCTGCGGGTTTGTCAGCAGACTGCAGGCAGCGCTGCGTACCCTGGCCAATGCGCCCGTCGCGGCAGCGACGTCACCTCCTCCCCTTCCAGACGCCCCCCTGCACCCCCTGCTTGACCGGGTGTTGCGTCGCTGTCCGCTGCTGCCGGCGGAGGTTGACCGGATCGAACAGCAGCTGCAGTGCCAGCTGCACTCGTCGGCAACACCCGAGGACATCGCCGCGCAACTGGTGGCGCAACTGCAGCGGTGCCCTGCCTCGCGGCAGCGCCGTGTGCACCGGCAGATACTCGAGGTGTTGCAGCGCCCTGACCCCGCGCCGGCCTGCAGCTGGACGACGGAGTGCCGGCGCATCGTCCACACCGTCGTGGCGGAACTATGCCGGCTGCAGGGTAACCGCACGGTGGGCATGGCGCTGTACGCGGTCACCAACCGGATGCTGGGTGATCAGGGCGTCCAGGCGCTCAGCTGGGCCCAGCACACGCGGGCGGTGGCAGCCCTGCTCACCCAAGAGGCCTGGTTGCCCTGGCTGGACTGGCTATGCCAGCTGCCGTTGCCGTCGCTGCGCGAAGGACGCTGGCTGGAGCCGCTGCTCGCCGCGCTGCCCGATGCCCTGCATCGCGCCTGCGCTGCAACCGCCGCAGTGCACGAGGCGCTGCACGCGGAACTTTCCCCGACGCACGCCCCGCTGCGGTGGTTGCTGCTGGCCACGGCGTGGCTGCTGTGGACCCGCCAGGCATCACCGGCACCTCCCGCCCCGGCCACGTGGCCGGGCCAGCAGTGCGCGGCGTTGCCGCAGGCAGCGCAGCGCCTCGATGGCGTGGGCCAGGCTGCGCGGCGGCTGTTCGCCGCCCCGACCTGCAGCGACCAGAATTGCTCCGCGTCCACCCTGTTGCCCCTGACCAGCGCAGCGCTCACCGCCTTGGCGGTAGTTCGGCGAGGAAACGCCGGGGTCGGTGCGCCAGGCGTTGCCGCCGCATGGATGGCCAGCATGGGTCAGGCCCGCGCCACTGACGAGGGCGGGACCTTGGCAGTCGCCGACGATCGCGTGACTCTGATAGACGCGCTGTGGACGCTGCACGACACGACGCCAGGCAACGCCACGATCAACCTGGATGCCCGTGCCGTCAGCGCTGCACCCGGGGGGCTGCACGCACACCGCCTGCAGGTGGTGCGTGAGATCCTGCTGCAGCTGTACCAGCAGGATGCGTTCATGGGGACGCTGTACGTGGAGCGTGTTCCTCCCTGCACGTTGCGGGTCGACAACGCCACACTGACGGGTCGTCGCGTGGTCAGCAACGCCCCGGTACAGCTGAACCCGCCCTTGGAACAGGAGAACGCAGCACGGTGGTCGCCTGCCACCGCTGCCCTGCTGCAGGAGCTGCAGACGGCAGTGGATCGGGCGGGATTCTGCTACGACAACAGCAGGGTACCGCTGCGCTGTGCCCTGCAGTTCCACCTCGAACAACACCTCCACGAGCGCAATGCGACCGTGCCAGCCCTGGCCTCACTCATCCAGCAGCTGGAACAACGCCTGCCTGAAGACGCGACCACCGCTGCGGAACAGGAAGCGGGCACACTGCTGCGGCTGCGCCAGGACATGGTGTGGGCAAAAGCCCAACCACTGCGCGGCCTGGAACCTAGCTGGCGCAACTGGCGTCCCGATCCACGCTCGCACCTGGGTAACAACCTGGCGCTGGCGCGCAGGGTCGTGCGCCAGCTGTCCGAACACCCGGTCCTGATCCAGCTGTGCGCCGGTCTCGGAGCAGATGCTCACCACCTGGTGTTTCCCGAAAAGGGAACTGTTCTCGCCCGGGCCTGGGGGGGCGATGGATGGGTTGTGCTGTTTCCCGCGCAGGCCCCGCCGGCCGCGCTGGCACCGCTGGCCAGCGCGCTGCGCGGCCTCGCCGCACTGTTGCGGGCTCCCGTGCGCACCGATGGGGTGATGCGTGTTCCGGAACTGCTGGCGTACTACCAGATTCCCTGGCCTGGCACGGCGCAGGACGATGGCCCCTTCGATGCCGCCATCGCAGCCCTCGATCAGCGTCTGGGCAGTCTCAAGCCGCCACCGGGTGCACCCGGAGCCATGGCACCGCGCACCCTCATCGACGCGCCCCGGCCACAACCAGAACGGCAAGCCGTCATCGACGCGCTATGGCAGGCATTCGACCACGCCAACGCGTCCACCCTGCTGGATCTGAGCACGCTTTCGTTCCCCGCTGCGTCGGATCCCGCGCTGCATCGCCTGTGGTTGCAGGCGCAGCAGCGGTTGCAGCAGCTGTTTGAAGCCCCGGCACTGTGGCTGGCGCTGCGCGATGCCGATGCGTCATTCACCTCCCTGCGGGTCGCCGCGGACCACGTGCTGGCGGCAGATCGTCAGGACGCCCGCCTGCTGCGCATCAATGCCACCGGCTCCGCACTACAGGCCCTGCAGACGCTGGCGGCACGCCTGGGCTGTGTCGCACCGACCGGGCCACTGCCACTCAGCGCCGCTCTGGCGTTCCATGGCGTCACGGCACCCGCGGCTGCGTCCCCTTGCCACCCGACGGCTCCATTGCAACGGTTGGAGCTGCTGCCGCTGCTGGCGCAACTGCAGGCGCATCGCCCCCACGGTGCCACCGAAGACCCGCTGTACGCGCAGGCGCTTGGCGACCTGCGGGATGCCCGCCGCTGGCTGCAGGAGGTCCACAATGGCAGCGAACCTGCTGGCCGGCCATCACTCGGCAGCGCTGCTGCTCCGGCGGTGTATGAAGCGCTGGGTCGGTTCGCCACGCTGCTGGCGCATCCGCAGGTCAACGCCACGATGCTAGATCTGCGCGAATCGCTGCGCGTGGCCAAGCTCGATGTGGGCGGCATGTTCAGCGCGCGCTTCGATGACGGTGCGCGGATGTGGCTCAACGCGACCGAGGAGTGGTCAGCCACGCCCGCACTGGATGCCGCGTTGAACGCACTGCAGGAGAGCGCCCGTGTGCTGCGCGGTCCGGTCCGCTCCGATGGCCGCGTCGCGCCGGCCCAGCTGCTGGCGCGACACGGCGGCTGCGCCCCGCAGGAAACCACGCAGACGGGCGGTCTGCTGCGCTGTGCCGAGCGTCTCCTGGGCGAACTGCGGCTGGGCATGAGGCCGCATCTGGTCCACGCCCAGGACCTGCTCGGTCCTGCCGAACTGACGGCCGTGCGTCACGCGACCCACGGTTACCTTGTGGGCTGCACGGATACCGACATTACCCTGCTTGAATACCTGGGTGCGCCGTTGGTGGCAGACGGTACGTTCGCATGGCACCAGCTCGAACGCCTCAACTATGCCCTGTCCGAGATGGCTCGCACCCCGTCAGCGCAGGCGCTGCAGGACGTGCTGCTGGAAGCGCTGGACTGGCATGGCCGCAATCGCACCGGGTCGACCTCGCCCACCCTGTTGAGTAGTCTGACAGTGCAGGCGATCGTGGCGGATCTTGGTCCCCCTTCGAATCGCGAACAGCGCATCGTGCTGGGCTACCGCCTGCACAAGCAGGCCAACCGTGGCCGCACCTTCGGCGAGATCCGCGACGACTTCAGCGCCTACCTGCTTAGCCTCGGTCGCCTTCCGCAGGCACTGCATGGCATGGCGGTGCAGCTGGTGCTGCAGGAAGAAGCACCGGAACTCCTGGGCCAGGACATCCCGCCGCACCTGGTGTTCGGCAGTGCCATCGCTGCCGTCGAATACGCCAGCGGCGTACATCTGGCGCATCGCATCCAGCGCGGACTATGGGCACAGATGAACTTCAGCGCGCTGGTCACGCTGTCGACCGAGGTATCCGTCGATCGGGAAGTGCCGACCGAAGTCCGGCAGGTGGCCTTGGACGCCCGCCGCCTGCCGACGCTGGACTGGTGGATCTTCCGCGACCTGGATGCGCAGGAGGCTGCGCCCGCAAACCTCACGGCGCGCATTGACACGGCACTGGCCCGTTTCGACCAGCGGGTCAGGCAGATCGACACGGCGATCACCGACCTGCTCGCCCCACCGCCCTATCGTATGCCGATGGTGGAGGCCGAACTCAAGCGGGTATTTCCGCAGTTCCCCGGGGTGTTTGCCACGCTGGCGTGGAACTCCACGGAAATGCGTCTGTGCAACGACCGCGCGTGGTTCGGTTACAGCTTTCCGTTGTTCGAGCTGTACGCCGCTGGCGCGCTGGAACAGGCCAGGGAGGACTGGCATCCCTGTCGCTACTACGTGCCCGACACGCCGCTCAGCCGCGCGCAGGATCATCGCCAGCATGCCCTGCAGCACAATCAGACCCACGCCGCGCTGCAACATGGATTCGCGCAGCTGGACAATGTCGCCAGGCGCTTCCAGCAGGCATTCGATGACTACTTCAGCAAGGCCCGTCGCGGATATGGGGTGCTCATCGAGGAAGCCCTTTACCTGCGTCCCGAGCCCGAGCGGCGAGCGATCGCGCGAGGCGAAGTGCAGATATACACCCTGCGCACCCATGTTGATCTGGAAGCCCAGCAGGAAACACCGGCGGACACTGCACCGTACCGCGGCCGGTTCGGGGTGATCTACTGCATTGCACCTGAAGGCCAGCAACGGTGCTTCCAGCTGTTTCCGCTGCAGAGCCGGATCCTGCCACTGGACCTGCAGGGCGCGCTGCCCGTCGGTGGCCAGCTTGAGACACGTCGCGTACGCCTGCGTCACGGGCGCTGGGCCACGGTGCAGGTACGGCGTGGCACTCCGCTCGATGTGGACTGGCAGGCCTACGCCAGTTATCAGGTGCCGGTTTCCGGGCGGCAGTCCGTGGTGATTGTAGAGCGGCTGCTGTCCAATGCCTCGGCAGCGACGCTGCCGTCCGGCGCCCTTCGTTCGCCGTTCCACGCGCTGGTAGCTCCGCTGCAAGCCGACTTCTTCTGGCTCGACGCCGTCGCCTTCCATTACGAGGCCAGCGCGCCCACCACCTTCGAAGCACAGCTGAAAGACGCACCCCTGTGGCTCAAGGCGGTGGAATTCGTCATACCGTTCGTGTCCAACCTGCGCAGGATGAGCTCCGCCGATCGCGACGAGTTCGCGCTAGCCGCTTTCGGGCTCTATCTTGAAGGTGTGCTGATCGCCTGGCCGCTGAGCAGCAGCGTGTTCAAGGTCCTCGCCAGGCCGGGCCCCCGGATGACGCGGCCGCGCTTCCAGGAGCTCGCCGGTGCACTGGGACGCGGCACGCTGGACGCCTTCAACCCGCTTGCCGGCGCGGTGACCGTGGTCCGGCTGGGCGTTGGCGTCGTCCAGCATGGGCTGGGCGGGGGGCTGCAGTTCGTATGGTCCCGGTTGCAGCGTCCCCGACTGTACCCGGGCCGCTGGAACTGGGTAATGCGCAGCGGCATGGCGGTGCTTCGCGGTGGGCCGATGCCGGACATCCAGCCCCTGCGACTCAGCCTGCGCACCGTGCACGACTTCAGCGATGTGCTGGTGGTCGCCCAGCCGGGCGCGCCCAGCCAACGCACGTTCCACCTGCTGGATCCCGCCACCCTTACCCCCTACGGGCCCGCACTGCGGCCCCATCTGGAATCCAGCAACGCGGCCGGCGTGCTGTTCAAGGTAGGCGAAGGCCTGCGGGTCAAACCTTCGGCCGGCAAGGCGCTCAAGCCGATGAAGCAGGGCTCCAAGGCATCCCAGGAGACCTCCGGCGAGACGCTCGGCATTCCGCTGCCGCCCACCCTCGACCTGCCCGCGCCGCTATCGCGCCGCACGCAGCCCTAGCGTCTTCAGGGCGGGTGCTCCGGGTCACGCACCAGATGGATGTCGGTGGGCGAAGCAAGCGGAATGCCGGCGGCAGCGAATCTCTGCAGCAGGGTGAAGTACAGGTCGCTGCGTACCCCGTACACCGCGCGAGGCCCGGAAGTGTAGGC
This sequence comes from Stenotrophomonas maltophilia, assembly GCA_050983615.1. GTDB lineage: Bacteria > Pseudomonadota > Gammaproteobacteria > Xanthomonadales > Xanthomonadaceae > Stenotrophomonas > Stenotrophomonas maltophilia_AZ. Next base: position 4,065,809 of record CP158958.1, read on the forward strand.
GAAGCTGTTGATCGCGATCTGGCCGTTGGCAATGGAATCGATGAACACCGAGGGTGCCGGTTCGGCCAGCACCGCCACATGCTCGGCATAGGTGTCGAGCAGGATCTGTCGCAGCGCCACCACATCGGTGCTCAGCGGCACGGTGAACTGGATCTGGATGCGCCCCTGTGCGCTGCCCAGTGTCATGTTGCGGATGGTCTTGGTGATCAACTCGGAGTTGGGAACGATCAGGGTCGACTTGTCGCCCACCTGGATCTCGGTGGAACGCACATTGATCCGGCGGATGTCGCCTTCCTGGTCCCCGAGCTTGACCCAGTCACCGATTTTTACCGGCCGCTCAGCCAGCAGGATCAGCCCCGAGACGAAGTTCTGGGTGACCGCCTGCAGGCCGAAGCCGATACCGACCGACAGCGCGCTGACCACCAGCGCCAGCTTCTCGAAGCCGATGCCCAGTGCGGTCAGGCCCCACAGCACCGCCGCGATGATGCCCAGGTAACGGGTGACGGTGCTGATCGAATTGCGCGCACCGGCGTCCAGTTCGGTCTTCGGCAGGTAGGTATCGGACAGCCAGCGCTGGAACGCCTGCATCACCACCCACACCACCACGAAGGCCAGCACGGCATTGAGCACGTCGCGTGGACGCAGGGTGGTGTCGCCGAAGGTGATGCCCTTGGACAGCGTATCCAACCCACCGAGCAGCGCATTGGTGTTGCCGAATGCGGCCGTCAGCAGGACCACGGCCATCATCACCACGCCGATGCGCAGCACCGCCGAAAGCAGCACCCCACCCTGCTCCAGCCGTGCCGAGCTCAAACCGGTGGTAAGCACCACGGTCTGCCCGATGCGCCCTTCGGGCGACAGCAGCCAGACGGCCAGGTCGTTGACGAACTTGAGCAGCACCGAGGTGGCCAGCAGCACCATTGCGCCCCAGATCAGCTGCTGGCCCACGAACAAGGCGAAATTCAGATAGCCCAGCAGACTGGCGATCACTGCTGCAGTCACCACCAGATTGCCCGCCACGCGCGCCAGCACGATCCAGCCGCTGCGGCGCGAGCTCGCCCTGGGCTTGGCCGGCTGGTCGCCCTGCGCGTCCAGCTTGGCCTGCGCTTCGTCTGCCTGGCGGCGGTGCATGCGCGCCAGCGAGACCAGGATGGTGACAATCAAGGCCATGTAGGTCAGGGCCATCAGTCCATCCACGGCGACCGTGGTGACCTGGCCGGTGCGCGCGGCCTTGTTCAGGGCCACCAGCATGATGCTGACCCAGGTCAGCGCAGCAGCGCACCAGGCATACTTGCGTAGCCGCCAGGCCGCATCGTCATCCAGCGTCATCAACCGCCACGATGGCCGCTTGGGCATCAGCACCGCCGCACTGACCGCCGCCATGAACGCGGCAACAAAGGTGGCCACCTGGAAGTTGAACGCCGTGGTTTCCAGGCGTGGCGGGATGGCACCGATCGCCTCCAGGGATCCGATCAGCACCACAGCGGAAAAGCCGGGCAGCAGCGTGCCCACCGCCATCAACCATACCGCCAACCCCGATCGGCGCAGGCGCCCTTCCGGCGCGCGTCCAGAGGCCGCCAGCCGCCGCCCCAGCGCGCGCAGCCACAGCCGAAGCGGGAAGAACATCAGCAGCGCCAGCACTGCGCCGGTCAGCGGCGAACTCCAGCCATGCCTGGCCACGGCGTCGCGCAGCGCGCCTTCGCCCTGCCGATACAGAATGACCAGCCGCTGCAGATCGGTGGGCACGTCGCTGGCGAACTGCCGCCACAGTGACGGCGACAACGGCGAACTGACCTTGCGCACCAGCTCTTCGCTCAGCTGGCTGGCGCGCATCTTTTCAATGTCGGCGCTGAGTTGCCTGGCATCCACCGACAGCAGCTTGGCGCGGGCAATGGCCCCGGCAATGCCGGTCCGCTCCTGGTTCAGGGCCTTGCGCTGCTGCGCCAGTTCGCGTGCTTCCACGCCGCCATCGGCGACCGCGCCCAGCTGCGATATGCGGAAGTCCAGCTGTTCCAGCCGCGGCTGCAGCGCGGCCTGCGCGGCATCGGCCTGGCGCTGCACTTCCAGTGCCCGGTCGGACAGGGTCTTGAGGGTGTCACGGGTTTCGGCATCGTCCAGCGCGGTGCGGATTGCCTTCAGGTCCTTGTCTGCCTGCGCCAGCTGCGCGACCGGGTCGGCCGCCGCATCGTCGCTGGCCTGCGCCCAGGCACCGGTAGCCATGACCAGCCATGCGCACATCATCACGGCGGCCAGCGAACGGATCAGATTGAAACGGAGACGGGAAGACAAACCGGGGGCACCTGGAAGTTGCGTGGAACACCACGCGTGCGCGGACTATAAACCGCTTCAGGTTCACACCGGGTGTGCGCTCGACGTGGGTCCGGCTTCACTTCGCCATGGCGTCGGCCCCGGCATGGTGGCGTCCACCTTGCCACAGCGCCTGCGATGACCACCTACGCCGACCTGAAGACCGTTCCCGACCTGAACCTGCCCCGCTATCTTGGCACCTGGTATGAGATTGCCCGGCTGCCGATGAAGCATGAGCCGGAGGACTGCACCGACGTGTCGGCGCACTACAGTCTGGAGGACAACGGCCATGTGGCCGTTCGTAACCGCTGCCGTCTGGGCGATGAAGTACAGGAAGCGGACGGCGTGGCCTGCGCCGTCGACAACGACAGCGCACGCCTGGAAGTGAGCTTCCTTCCTGCCGGACTCCGCTGGCTGCCGTTTGCCAAGGGCGACTATTGGGTGATCCAGGTCGCTCCCGATTACAGCGTCGCGCTGGTCGGCAGCCCCGACCGCCGCTTTCTGTGGCTGCTGGCGCGCGAACCGCATCTGGATGCGACCACGCGCGAGCACTACCTGGCCCAGGCCCGACAGCAGCAGTTCGACCTGGGCCCGCTGATCCTCACCCCCCACACCGGCCATCCCACTGCCTGAGCCGCGCATGGACCTGAAAAGTGGCTATCCATACTGGGCCATCCGCAACGGGCTGATGCACGCGTTTCCGCCGTTGCAGCGGGACCGGCACTGCGACGTGCTGGTTGTCGGCGGCGGCATCAGTGGTGCGCTGATCGCCAATGAACTCTGCGCACACGGCCATGACGTGGTGTTGATTGAGCAGCGCGACATCGGCTGGGGCAGCACCGCCGCCAGCACCGCGCTCCTGCAGTACGAGATCGATACCCACCTGGTTGATCTGAGCGACCAGTACGGCGAGTCTGCGGCGGTACTGGCCTACCGCGCCTGCGCCGAAGCGATTCCGGCACTGCGCGCGGTCGCCGTCGGCTTCCGCGGGGTGGACTGCCATCCGATGCACAGCCTGTACTACGCCAGCAAGCGTCGCCATGGGTCGGTGCTGGAAGCCGAATGCGCGCTGCGCCGGAAACACGGGTTCGATGTGACCTGGCTGGACCGTACAAAACTGCAGGCGCAGTTCGGCATTGATGCACCGGGCGCGATCCTGAGCGCGCTGGCGGCACGCGTGGACCCCTACCAGCTCACCTACCGGCTGCTGATGCGGCTGGCCAAGGCCGGCTGCGCGGTACATGACCGCACCACGCTGCATACCCTGCAGACCACTGCGCGCGGGGTGAACGCCATCACCGCCGAGGGCACGCAGATCCGCGCCCGGCATGTGGTGCTGGCCACCGGTTATGCCGGCCAGCACTGGCTGAAGCCGCGCGTGGCCCGCAACCGCAGCAGCTATGCCTTCATCACCGATCCGATTGCCCCGGAGCGACTTGGCGCGCTGTCCAATACGATGGTGTGGGAATCGGCACGGCCGTATCTGTATCTGCGCAGCACCGGCGACCATCGGCTGCTGGTCGGTGGCGAGGACGACGCCGTGGATGTGCCAGCCCGCCGCGATGCCCGGGTCCAGGGCAAGGCCCGCACGCTCCTGAAACAGGTCAACCAGCGGTTCCCGGACCTGCCGCTGCAGCCCGCCTTTTCCTGGGGCGGCACGTTTGCCGAGACCGCCGACGGCCTGCCGTTCTTCGGCCCGCACCCGCAATGGGGGCCACGGGTGCTGTTCGCCATGGCCTACGGTGGCAATGGCATTACCTATTCGATGGTGGGGGCCGGGCTGCTGCGCGCCTGGATCGAGCGCCGGCGGCACCCGCTGCAGACGCTGTTCGGCTTCGAACGGCTGCGGTAGGTACCCACCGTGGGTGGGTACACCTTTGGGCACACGACAAATCCCGGGAATGACAGGCATCATTCAACCAGCGCCTGCTAGCGTCAGCCTGTCGGCTGCCCTGCCTGTCCCGGAGCTTCCCATGATCCGCCCGCTTTCGCTGCTGCTGTGCCTGTTTGCCCCCGGCGTTGCCCTGGCGCAGTCCGCTGCCGGTGCCACCGGCCCGCAGTCGGCCACCGACCTCAATCTGGCCGTGCCGCAGCAGCCGCTGCAGTACCTCAACGACCCCACCCTGCGCGGCGACCCGCCCGGCACCTTCTACGGCGACAAGAGCGGCCGCCGCGTGGCGCGCGACCCCGCCGGCAACGGCATTGCCGAGGTGACCGACGACAAGCTGCGGGTGAATGGCAGCTTCACCACCGGCATCGGCTACTCGAAGAACTTCGGCAATTCCCACTACAACGCCGCCGAACTGAACCTCAACAAGAACTACACCACGGATGAGGGCAAGACCCACAACATGAACCTCAACATCCGGGTCAGTGAGGGCAAGGGGCCGGGCTTCTATGGCCCCTACGGCGACTACGGCTACGGCGGCGGCTACTGGGGCCCCGGTCCGTACGGCTGGTGAGCCGTCCTCAGTCCCACCAGCCGTCGCGGCGGCTGCTCAGCACGCGGCCGTCGTAGCCGCTCATCCGCACGTCCACGCGCTGGTTGTTCCTGTTGACGGCGTCCAGCGACCAGGTCGCGCCGTCGCGGTCCACCTCGGTGATCCGGGTGTAGCCCGCCTTGGCGGCCAGTTCCAGAATCTGGCCAGCATCAAGCACTGCACGTCCGTTGGCCGGATCGAAGATTTCGCCCTTGGCCGGGTCGATCAGCACATCATCGCGGCTGCCGTCGGCAAGGGTGACTTCGGCTTCCCACATGCCATCATCGCGCTCCAGTTCGTGCACCTGGGTGTAGCCGGCGGCGCGCAGCTTGGCCTGGATCTCGGCAGCGCCCAGTTCGGCGGCGAAGGCCGGGGCGGCGGTTACGGCGGCGGTCAGTGCAGCGGCAATCATCAGGGTCTTCATAAGGGGGTTCCTTGTGGCAACCGGACCATTCCGGCACCGCCAGTCTGGCAAACGTCCTTAAGCGCCTCATGAGCAGCGTTGTTAGGGTTTGTTTAATCGCCACGCGTATACCGTAGGCCTTGTTCCCACGCACGCGCCTCCATGTCGCCCTACGCTGTTCTGCTGCCCCTGCTGCTCACTGCCACCCAGGACCCGATGCGGGTACTGGACGGCGACGCGCGCGAGCAGCAGGCGGTGCGGCAGGCCGTGCAGCAGGGCCGTTACGTTTCCCTGGAGACGGTGGTGCGCGACGCACTCAAACGCTACCCCGGCCAACTGCTGGAGGTGGAACTGGACGATGACACCTATGAGATCGAGATTCTCGGCCCCACCGGCAAGGTGATGGAGCTGGACTATGATGCGCGCAACGGCCGCCTGCTGAAGATGGAAGAGGACTGATGCGCCTGCTGCTTGCCGAGGACGACGCGGTACTCGCCGACCGCCTGCGCACGCTGCTGGAAGAGGCCGGCTATGTGGTGCTGCACAGTACCGAGGGGCGCGATGCCGAGTTCCAGGGCCAGGTCGAAGACGTGGCTGCGGCGGTGGTCGACCTGGGTCTGCCCGGTCTGGATGGGCTGAGTGTGATTGAGCGCTGGCGTCAGGCCGGGCTGACCTTCCCGGTGCTGGTGCTGACCGCCCGCAGCCGCTGGCACGACAAACTGGCCGGCTTCGATGCGGGTGCGGATGATTTCCTGACCAAACCGTTCCAGCCTGAAGAGCTGCTGCTGCGCCTGCGTGCGCTGATCCGACGCAGTGCCGGCCACGCCAGCCCGCGGCTGAGCTGTGGTCCGCTGCAGCTGGATGTCAATGCGGCGCGCTTTGAACTGGATGGAGTGCCGTTGGCATTGAGCCCACAGGAATACCGCATCCTGAGCTACTTCATGCATCACCCTGACACGGTGATCAGCCGCGCCCGGTTGGGCGAGCACGTGTATGAGACCGGCTTCGATCCGGATTCGAACACTCTGGATGTACTGATCGGGCGGATCCGCCGCAAGCTCGGCAGCGAGCTGATCCATACCCATCGCGGACAGGGTTTCCGCCTGTCGGCGCAGCCATGAACACCCGGTCGTTGCGCAGTCGTCTGCTGCTGGCCGGCGGGCTGGGCATGCTGCTGGTTTCGGCGTTGGCCACCTGGTGGTTGGGCGCGATGTACGAGCGCTCGGCGCGCGCCACCCTGGATGCCCGGCTGGGCAATGACCTGATTTCTGTGCTGTCGCTGGCCGAAGTGGATGCCGGCGGCCAGGTACAGTTCCGTCGCGAACTGGTCAACGAAGACTATCGCCGGGTGTTTTCCGGTGCGTACTGGCAGGTTCAAACCGCACAGGGCCAGGCGCTGGCGCAGTCACGCTCGCTGTGGGACGGCGCGCTGCATATTCCGGTTGCCCTGCACACAGGCCCGGCGCAGGCATTCGACAGCGCTGGACCGCTGGACCAGCCCCTGCGCGCGGTGGCCCAGCAGGTCACACTGCCGCGCGCGGCGACGCCGCTGAGGGTCGTGGTCGCAGCCGATCGCAGCACGCTGGACGCCCAGGTGAGCAGCTTCCGGCAGCGCACCGCGCTGGCGCTGATCGTGCTGGTGGCGCTGTGGTTTGCGGTGCTGGTCAGCCAGGTGCATTACGGCCTGCGCCCGCTCGCCGAACTTCGCCACATCGCCGAGCAGGTCCGCAATGGCGAGAACGTGCGCTTCCCGCAACAGGGCCTGGTGAAGGAAGTGGCCCCGCTGGCGGACGAGCTCAACGCCCTGCTCGACCATCACGGGCGCATGGTGCAGCGCGCACGGCGCAGCGCCGCCGACCTGGCACATGCGTTGAAAACGCCGCTGACCGTACTCAGCACCGAAGCGGACGGAGACGGCAGCGACTGGCGGCAGACCGTGCGCGGCGAAACCGCGCGCATGCAGGCCAGCATCGACCGCTATCTGGCCGTTGGCGTGGCCGCCGACCACCAGCAGCGCACGCCGGTGGGTCCAGTGGTGGATGCCCTATGCCGGTTGATGCAGCGTGTACATGGTGAGCGCGATGTGCGTTTTGCCTGCGACGCCAACGCGCAGGGGCTGTTTGCTGGTGCCCGCGAGGATCTGGAGGAGATGCTGGGCAACCTGCTCGACAACGCGGGCAAGTGGGCGGCACACAGCGTCCAGGTGAAGGTGCGCCATGAGGGCAACCGGATGCGCTTTGACGTGCGCGACGATGGTGCTGGATTGCCCGAGGAACAGCTGGAGAACGTGCTCGGCCGTGGTGTGCGGCTGGATGAGCGTGCGCCGGGCAGTGGCTTGGGGCTGGCGATCGTGGCCGATATTGCCGAGAGCTATGGTGGAACGCTGACGTTGCGCAATGACGCGCCCGGTTTGGTGGCGACGCTGGTGTTGCCGGCGGGGTGACAGGCGGCGCGCGGACTATCTGCCCGCGTGCATCCACCAGCAATCGATGGCATCAAGCACGATGTGGATCATCAGCCCAATTCCGAACAGGCGCGTTTTCTTCGGCACGCACAGCCCGGCATACACCGCAATTGCCGGTGCGGTATGCAGAGGATGGAAACCAATGCTGCAGCGGTTCGGTGCATAGATCGGGTCGGCCAGCAGGTGGTCCAGGTCGATGACCCAGCCAAGCAGCAGCAACGCCCACGCGGACAGGAAGCGCTTGCGCCAGAACATCCACGCCAGCAGTGCAGGCACTGCGGCGTGGAGGAACAGGTGGAAGATCGCGCGTGCCGTCACACCAACGGTTCGTCGGACAAATACGTGTACCCGGTCAACCCGGCTTCCAGCGCCTCGGACAGCTCCCGCGCACGCGCCGGATCCAGCTTCGCCGCCGCCACGCGTTCGGCATAGGCGGCACGCAGGTCATCGAGGCGGTAGCCCACGTAATCCAGCATCACGTCGGTGGTGTCACCGCGACGCTGCTGGGTAATCGCATAGCCATCGGCGTCGGCCACGACTTCCACCGCGTCGGTGTCACCGAACAGGTTGTGGATGTCACCCAGGATTTCCTGGTAGGCACCGACCATGAAGAAGCCGATGCGGTAGCTTTCGCCCGGCCTCATTGCATGCAGTGGCAGCGAGGTGTCCAGGCTTTCGTTTTCCACATAGGTCTTCACCATGCCGTCGGAGTCGCAGGTCATGTCGGCGATGATGCCGCGACGGTCCGGCACCTCGTTCAGGCGCTCGATCGGCACGATCGGGAACACCTGGTCGATGGCCCAGGCATCGGGAATCGACTCGAACACACTGAAGTTGACGAAGTACTTGTCGACCAGGCGTTCGTTGAGTTCGTCCAGCGCCGGGCGGTGGCTCTTTTCGTCGTAGCTCAGGCGCGCGCGCACGCCGTGGGCAATGGCGTAGAACAGGTCATCGATGCGCGCACGCTGCGGCAGGTCGATCTGGCCGAGCGCGTAGCTGGCCAGGCCTTCGGCATGAAAGTGCTGGGCTTCCTGGAACAGCTCCACCGCCGGGCGCTGGTCCAGTTCTTCGTGGATTTCGCGCAGGTGGCGGATGGCGGCCGGTTCGTCGTCGTGCGCGTCCGGCACGCGGCCCTCCTGCGCCTGCTCCACTTCGGAGACGTTGGCAATCAGCACCGCGTGGTGCGCGGTCATCGCGCGACCGCACTCGGTGACGATGCGCGGCGGGATCAGGCCGTGCTCTTCGCAGGCATTGGCCAGCGGCTGCACAATGTTGCTGGCGTAAGCATTCAAGCCATAGTTGATCGAGCAGAAGCTGCGCGAACGGGTGCCTTCATAGTCCACCCCCAGCCCGCCGCCCACGTCCACGTGGGTGATCTTCGCGCCCAGGCGCGACAGCTCTACGAAGTAACGGGTGGCCTCGCGCATGCCGTTGGCAATGTCGCGCACGTTGGAGATCTGCGAGCCCATGTGGAAGTGGAGCAGGCTCAGGCAGTCGGCGTACTCGGTGTCGCGCAGCGACTTCCACAGGTCCAGCAGCTGGCGCGGCGACAGCCCGAACTTGGCCTTGTCGCCGCCGCTGTTCTGCCACTTGCCCGCGCCCAGCGAGGCCAAGCGCATGCGCACGCCCAGGCCCGGCTTTACGTCCAGTGCCTTGGACTCCTCCAGCACCAGCTTCAGCTCGGAGGGCTTTTCAATGACGATGAAGGTCTGCAGGCCCAGCTTGCGCCCGATCAGGGCCAAGCGGATGTACTCGCGGTCCTTGTAGCCGTTGCAGACGATCAGCCCGCCCGGGCGCGACAGTGCCAGGACCGCCATCAGCTCAGGCTTGCTGCCCGCCTCCAGGCCGAAGCCCTCGCCGTGGTGGCTGGCCAGGGTGCCGGCCACGCCACGGTGCTGGTTGACCTTGATCGGGTACACCGCGGTGTAGCCGCCGGCGTAGTCCCAGTCCGCTTGGGCCTGACCGAAGGCGGCCTGCAGCTTGCCCAGGCGCTGGCCGAGGATGTCCGGGAAGCGGACCAGCAGCGGCAGCTTGGCCCCGGCCGCGCGGGCCGAATCCACAATCGTGGGCAAGGACACCACCGGGCCGTCCGGCCCCGTCGGTCTCACCACCATATGCCCCGCCGGATCCACGTCGAAGTAGCCATCCGCCCAATGCGGAATCGAGTAGGTCTTACGGGCTTGGTCGAGGGACCAATCGGTCATTGCAGTGGGCCTGGTTGGTAAAAAAGGGGGTGCATGATAACGCCTATATGCCGACAGCTCCGTTATCATGCGCGCCCGCGCCCGTGTCCAGGCTTGAACCTGAACGGGGCGGACCCCGTCCGGACGCGCCTTGTGCCGCCATCCCGGCTCCAACACCCTCCGAACAGGACCGTCACTCCATGACTGACAACAGCAACTGGTACATCGAGCATTTCGAGCGCACCGGCTCGGCCATTGGCTACCGCATCACCGGCAAGCTGGACGAGGTGCAGTCGCCGTTCCAGAAGATCGAGATCTTCCAGACCACCGACTGGGGCAACCTGATGACCATCGACGGGGCCATCATGCTGACCAGCAAGGACAATTTCTTCTACCACGAGATGATCAGCCACCCGGTGCTGTTCACCCACGCCGCGCCCAAGCGCGTGGTGATCATCGGCGGCGGTGACTGCGGTACCCTGCGCGAAGTGCTCAAGCACCAGGGCGTGGAAAGTGTGACCCAGTGCGACATTGACGAGCAGGTCACCCGCATGGCCGAGAAGCACTTCCCGGAACTGTGCGATTCCAACAATGACCCGCGCGCCGAGCTGATGTTCGATGACGGCGTGGCCTACATGGCCAACTGCCCGGCCGGCAGCGTGGACGTGGTGATCGTGGACTCCACCGACCCGGTCGGCCCGGGTGAGGGCCTGTTCAACAAGGCCTTCTATGAAAGCTGCTTCAAGGCGCTGAAGGACGACGGCATCCTGGTCCAGCAGTCCGAATCGCCGCTGATGCAGCTGGCGCTGATCAACGAAATGCGCACCGAAATGGGCAAGGCCGGCTTCCAGTCGTTCAAGACCCTGCCGTTCCCGCAGCCGTGCTACCCGACCGGCTGGTGGAGCGTGACCCTGGCGCGCAAGGGCCAGAGCAGCTTCGATTTCCGCCAGGCCGATTCGGCGTCCAAGAGCTTTGACACCCTGTACTACACCGCCGCGCTGCACACCGGCGTGCTGGTGACCCCGCCGTTCGTGCAGGCCGCATTGAAGGGTTGATTCCGGGGATATCGGAATGCAAAGGCCCGCGTCAGCAATGACGCGGGCCTTTCTGCAGGTAGTGCCGGCCGCTGGCCGGCAACCTCGCAATCCCAGGCTACAGCGCCCAGATCCCCGCAATCACCAGCAACACCAGGCCCCACTTGATCGCGTGATAGGCAAACGCGCTCTTCGCGCGCAGCGCCTTGGCCTTCAGCCGCACCTTGTACAGCCCACCAAACGCCTTGTTCACGCCCCCGGTCGGATCGCCCGGCAGGTTCGGCGAGGCACCGCCGGCCAGCAACGTCGCCGCCACCGCGCGGTTGAACAGGCCCGGCAGCCCGAAACGCAGCGGCCGCGCGATATCGCAGAACAGGATCACCCGGTCTTCCTGGGTCTCGTTGTGCGCGTGGTGGATGTAGGTTTCATCGAACATCATCCATTCGCCGTCACGCCAGCTCTTACGGATGCCGTCCACTTCGATGTAGCAGCCATCGTCGTTCGGCGTGGCCAGGCCCAGGTGCAGACGCAACGAGCCGGCGAACGGGTCGCGGTGCGGACGCAGTTCGCTGCCCGGCGGCAGCTGCGCGAACATCGCCGCACGCACCTCCGGAATCGACTCCAGCAGCGCCGTGGTCTGCGGGCACAACGCCTTGGCCGACGGGTGCGAGGGGCCATACCAGCGCAGGTAGAAGCGCTTCCAGCCGCGGCGGAAGAACGAATTGAAGCCGGCGTCGTTGTAGCTGCTGGAGGCGGCGATCTTGTCCGCATCGCGCAGCGCCAGCGCCTCATCGCGGATCATCTTCCAGTTCGCACGCAGCGGCTCCAGCTGCGGGAACTCCTTGCCCGGGTCCAGGAATGGCGTGGTCGGCACCTTGGAGAACAGGTACATCACCACATTGATGGGAGCCATGAAGCTGGAATGGTCCAACAGCTGGCGCGACCAGCGCGCCCGGACCTTGCCGCGGTAGTGCACGTACAGCACGCACGCCACGAACAGGGCCACCACTATTATCTTGATCATCGAACGTCCACCGGCGGCTGCCGGAAAGCATCAGTGAAGGGAAGTTCGCACGCGGTGCTGGCGGGGCCATGGGGAGCGGCGGGCCACGCGTGCCGTATTCAACATCGTTATGGTCCGCGCGGCCTTCTGTCCGGTCAAGCCAGCCGTGTACAGGGAGCGGACAACGGCCGCACACGGCGTCTCAGTTTCACGCCAAACCATTGATCCAGAAAGAAATTGCATCGGACCCGACGTGCCGGGCTGTAGCGCGCGCGACAAACTGTTCCACGCCTGGGTACGACATTATTCCGACAAATGCTGGATTGCTGTACTTTCGAGTACTAAAATTAACGAAAGTTTGACATCGCCTCCATTCAGCAGCACCGGTTCGCCTGACGCTTTGCGCCGACCACCGGGTCGCCCGAACAACGTCATGAATACTTCCGTTATCTCGTGTGTCGATGACACCGCCCCTGCCCAGTTGCTGAAGCGCGGCGAACGCCTGCTGGAGCCGGACGTCTACCGCACCTGCCTGAACGGCCAGCCGGCCGTGGTCAAGGACTACACCCGCTACAAGGGCACTCCGCTGTCGCTGGTGGCGCGCCTGCTGGTGCGCCGCGAGGCCAGCATGCTCAAGCGCCTGAGTGGCTGGAAGCACGCCCCGGCCCTGCTGGGCACGATTGGCGGTCTGGCGCTGGGCATGGAGTTCATTCCGGGCCAGACCCTGAGCGCAGCCACGTCGGTGGGCGTGGAGGTGTTTGAACAGTTGCAGCACGCGTTGAGCCGTCTGCATGCCGCCGGCATCACTCACAACGACCTGCACGGCACCAACGTGATGGTGAACGGTGGCGTGCCGGTGCTGGTGGATTTCACCTCGGCCTGGCGCAGCCCGCGCTGGCTGCCGGTGCACCCGGTGTCGCGTCAATTGCGCCGCAGCGACATGAAGAACCTGCTGAAGATGCGCCAGCGCCTGACCGGCGAGCGCCCGACCGAGAGCCAGGCGGCGCTGGTTGCCGACCCGCGCTGGGTCGCCGGCGTGCGGGTGGCCTGGAAGCGGTTCTATCGGTGGTTCAAGGGCGTTTGACGGTTACAACGCGTCTGCGTCCAACTCGCCGGTGCGGATCCGCACCACGCTGCCCAGGTCGTACACGAACACCTTGCCGTCGCCGATCTTGCCGGTGCCGGCCGCCTTGACGATGGCTTCCACCACCTCGTCGACCTGGGTGTCGGTGACCGCCACTTCGATTTTAACCTTGGGCAGGAAGTCGACCACGTACTCCGCGCCCCGGTACAGCTCGGTATGCCCCTTCTGGCGACCGAACCCCTTGACCTCGGTGACCGTGATTCCGGTGACCCCACGTTCGGCCAGCGCCTCGCGCACATCGTCGAGCTTGAACGGCTTGACCACCGCCATGACCATCTTCATTCGTTGGCTCCTGTATTCGCGGCAGCGAGGATACCGCCTGTCGGCCGATGAACGCGATGCCGCCCCCGTATTCCGGCCACCCCCACGGGGATTATCCTAGGCGTGAACCTGGCCAGCCCCCACCGAAGCGGAGTCCCCATGATTGACCTCAACCAGATCGACGACCTGGCCCGCCGCCTGAGCGACATGGTGCCGCCGGGGCTGCGCGAGCAGCGTGAGGAACTGCAGGCCACCTTCAAGAGCGCCCTGCAGGCCGGCCTGGCCAAGCTGGACCTGGTGACCCGCGAAGAATTCGACGTGCAGCGCGCGGTGCTGCTGCGCACCCGCGAGAAGCTGGAAGCGCTGGAGAAGACCGTGGCCGCGTTGGAAGCCGCAGGCAACGCGCCAGAGCGCCCGGCCCCATAACCCCCAGGATCCAGGATCGGCCGTAGAGCCACGCCCTGCGTGGCTGCGCAATGCCTGGTACCCCCCATGACCCAGCTGCGGTCAGGATGCGGCGAGACGCGCATGGCGCTTCCCTACGACACGGTAACCTGTTGCCGCTGCTGGCCCCAATCTCCGTCCACCGTCACCTGCGCATCGCCCAGCCGCTCGGTCAGCGACTCGAAATCCAGATCCGCCATTGCCCACAGCTGATCGCCGACGGTGCTGGCCAACACGCCATCCGCCGGGAAGCCACGGTCCATCGGCGCATACAGCACCGCCTCACCGGTGTTGATGTCCAGCGCCGGGCTCCATGCAGCCTCACCTGCCGTCACCGCCTTGACGACGAACATGCGGTTCTCCAGCGCGCGGGCCATGCAGCCGACGGTCACGCGCGTGGAACCAGCGTCGGTGTCGGTGCAGCTGGGCACCAGCAGCAGCCGCGCGCCGGCTTCGCGCTGGGCGCGCACGCTGAGCGGGAACTCGCTGTCGTAGCAGACTGCGATGCCGGTGCGTACGCCGCCCAGGTCGAACACCTGCAATGCATCGCCGGGATCGATCACGCCCAGCTGCTTTTCGAAGCCGGTCAGCTGCATCTTGTCCTGGTAGCCGCGTTGACCATCCGGCGTGAACCACCACGCACGATTGCGGTAACGGCCCTCGCCGACTTGCAGCAGGAAGGTGCCGGCCTGGATGATCATGTTCAGGCTGCGCGACAGATCGGCATACAGCGCCAGCCAGTCATCATGGAACGCCTGGATGCCGCGCAGCGACGCCGGCAGGCTCTTTGACGTCTCTGGACCCAGCGCCGCGGCCAGCTCCAGCGACAGATATTCCGGCAGCACCGCCAGCTGTGCGCCAGAGGCGGCAGCCTCACCCAGCACAGCGCGCTGACGCTCGGCGAACGGCGCCCACGAGGCCGGAGCCTGGATCGGATACTTCGCAACAGCCACCTTCATTTGAGTGTCTCCAGTTCCCGCAGCCAGAAGGTCAGCGCGTGATCGCTCTGCGCCGTCGCGCCGACTTCTTTCCACGCCAGCATCGCGCGCAGCTGCGGCTGCTCGCGATAGCCACGACCATTCCAGAACGCATGATTGCTGTGGTAGTCCGCCGGGCAGCGCGGATCGCTCGCGGCCCGCACGACCGAAGCAAACACGCTGGTTCGTATCCCGGGCAGGCTGCGTGCATGCGCTTCGCGTTCATCAAAGAACCGGTGGCCCAGTCCCTGCCCGCGATAGGCCGGCAGCAGCACCGATTCACCGCAGTAGAATATCCCGTCTTCAGCCAGATTCGCCTGCTGGAAGGGCACGCGAATGGCGGCCTCCGCCTCCACCAGCGGCATGCCGGTGGAAGCACCTATTGGCACACCCGCATCGTCCAGCGCCAGCACCAGCACGCCGCCCGAAGCATGGCTCAACGCTTCCAGATACTCGCGCTCATAGGCCATGTCGCCGTCGTACAGGTAAGGGAAGTCGCGAAACACCGCAATGCGCAGGCGTGCTACATGTTCCAGCCACGGCAGCATGTCCGCGCCGGTGACCCGCAGCACCTGGATGAGCGGTTCCACTTCAACCCGCCGGCGCGATCTGCGCGATCCAGTCGGCGAGGTTGTAGTAGTTGGTCACCCGCGCAATGCGACCGTCGCGCACCTCGAAAAAGGCACCGCCCGGCAGCACATAGCGCTGGCCGCTGGCTTCAGGCAGACCGTCGTCGGTGGCCTGGTACTGGCCATGCACCACATAGCTGGCGGCCACGTGCACGCCGTCAGCATTGCTCATTACCACGATGTCCTTCAGCTGCTCGACGTAGTTGCGGTCCATGCGCTGCAGGAAGGTGCGGAAGGCCTCACGACCCATCTCGCGCTTCCCTTGGTTCAGGTCATGGGCCACGTCATCGGTCAGCAGGGCCAGCATGCCCTCGCGGTCGCCGGCATTGAACGCCTGGTAGTAGCGCTCAACCAGCGCTTGTGCCTCACGGCTCATCGAAACTCTCCTGGTGGGGGCTGCAACGCGCAGCAGACCCGAAGTATCGGGAATCTTCCGATGCACGTACACCCGTAGAGCCCGGCCCTGCGTGGCTGAACCTCTGGAGCTTCCCGATCGGGCATCCGGCAGCTGGTACCCGGACGAGCGCGGACGACACCGTACTCCTCTATCATCCTGACTCCCTACTACCCGCACCGGCATCATGGACCGATCCCGTTCGCGTATCGCCCGCTCACCGCGTTGGTTCTGGCGGCTGGCCGTACTTTCTCTGCTGCTCGGCACGGTCGCGTGCGCCACTGCCCAGACTGCGCGCAAACCGTCCCCTTATGAAGTTCGCCCGGGCAGCGACGCGGTGACCCCGCCCAACACCGGCCCGGACTTCCTGACCCGCATCGATACCCGCGCGCAGTTCCTGCAATTGGCGCGCGTCTACAACGCCGGCACCGCGCTGGAACTGCCGCACCTGATCTTCGTGATAGATCGAGAGAACGGGAACCGCATCTACTACGTCAACACGACGCGGCATGCGCTGCATGAGCAGTTCGTGCGCCAGCAGCGGCTGGTACGCAGCCTGGACAAGGCCACGCTCAACGCACAGTACCGCGCCCCAGGCCGACGCTTCCTGTTCGGTACGCTGGCATGGCAGCAGGATCTACCGGGATACACCTACGAATTCTGGGAGGGCGACCAGCTCACCGCCGCCCTGCTGCGCGAGACCGACGCGGCAGTGCGGGCTTCGTTCGCCGACCCGGTGCGCTTCAAGACCAACTCCACCCAGCATGATGCGCTGGCCCGTTCATCCGGGCTGGCGTTTGTGACCCAGGAAGCCTTGCTGCGCGAGCAGCGCTTCCTGCCCTTGAACACCGGCAGTGCGGAGGGTCGGCTGCGCATCGTGCGTACGCAGGCGCAGCTGGACGCACTTTCCCCGCGCGACATCCCGGTGCTCGACGAGGTGCCCATCGCGCTTGCCCCTGTCGCCGGACTGGTGACACAGCGCCCGTCTACCCTGCTCTCGCATGTCAACCTACTCGCCAGGGGCTGGCGCATCCCCAACGTGTATGTGCGCGATGCCCAGCAGACGCTGCGTCAGTACGACGGACGCTGGGTGTCACTGCAGGTCACTGCCAACGACTATCAGGTCACCCCGCTCAAAAGCCCGGCCCGCACACCTTCCAGCAACACGCCTCGCACGGCGGTACGCAACCTGCCTCGCCCCGACCTCAGCGTGACCGCGCTCACGCCACTGGCGTCACTACGCGCCCGTGACAGCCGGCAATGCGGAGCGAAAGCGGCAAACCTGGGCACGCTGAACGCGGTGCTGCCGCCAGCCGCCAGCGTGCCGGACGGCTTCTGCATCCCGTTCGCGCGTTATCAGGCGATGTCTGAACGTCTCGGCATTGCCGAGCGACTGCAAACCCTGCAGCGCCGCCCCGGCTTCGATAGTGACCCCAATGTGCGCCGCGAAGCACTTGCAGCCCTGCGTGCGGAAATCGCCAATGCAGCGCCCGACCCGGCTTTCCAGCGCGACCTGGACCGGCAGTGGCAAAGCCAGCTGAAGGGCGCTGCCGTGTTCGTACGCAGTTCGTCCAATTCCGAGGACCTGCCCGGCTTCAGCGGCGCCGGCCTGTACACCACCGTGCCGAACGTGACGCGCAGCGAGGCCGTGGCCAAAGCCGTACAGAACGTGTGGGCCTCGGTCTTCAACTTCGAAGCCTACGAAGCACGTGCCGCCGCGGGTCTGCCACAGGACGCGGTGTCGATGGCCGTGCTGGTGCAGCGCGCCGCGCCCTCGGACAGCTCCGGGGTGATGATCACCCGCGACCCGTTCGATGCGAATCGCAAGCACATCACTTACATCTCGGCCAAGCGGGGCCTGGGCATCCGCGTGGTCGAAGGCAAGCGCCAGGCCGAACAGGTGATGTACTCGAACTGGTCGAAGGCGGTACAGGTGTTGAGCCGCTCGGCCGAGGACACCCAACTGGTCGCCCAGGCGGGCGGCGGCGTGCGCGAGGTGCCGATCATCGGCTCACGCCAGGTGCTGACCGACACGCTGATAGCACGCTTGGCCAAACTGGGCGTCACTACCAAGCAGGCGCTTGGTGGCGTGGACCAGGACATTGAATGGGCCGTTGTCGGCGACGAGGTGCTGATCCTCCAGTCCCGCCCTTACACCCCATAGAGCCACGCCCTGCGTGGCTGCGCCATGTTGGATCGACCGACACCGCCGGACGGGCGTGGCCCGTCCCTACGCGCCCGTCCCCCCACGCGACACCATCAAGCCTGCTTGAATACCGTCCGCTTCCCGATAGGCGCAGCTTTACGCGCCGTCGGCTTGGCCAGACCCGGAATCAGATAATCAGCCACGCTGCGACCGCGCGCGGTTTTCTCCAGCAACCAGCGCGGCGTGCTGCCACGACCGGACCAGGTATTGCGCTTGTTATCCGGATCACGGTACTTCACCGGCGCTTTTCCAAGCTTGGTGCGCTTGACGCGTTTGACGCTTTTGGCAGGCGCAGGGGCCGCCGCAACTTTGCCGTCACCCACAAGTTCTTCGATGGAATAACCGGAAGCTTTGACCAGCGCCAGCACCTTGCGGCGCACTGCCGCGACCGGCGGACGCTTTTCCAGCAGCGCTTTGCGCTTCTGTGCGGCCTTCATGAGGGACGTGAGTTCGCGTGAATTGAGCTTTTCGAGGTCAATAGTCATCAAGTGAGAGTCGTGCCAAGCGGGTGGGCTGTCAAGCGCCACCCGTCATCACGGTCGGACACCATTGTCCGCTCATGCCATTGAATCAACGGCCATTCGCAACCCGCATCGGGGTGCACATGGCCTGGAACTTCACCCAGGGTGATGTGTTTGGCACTGCGGTGTCGGGCACGGAGCTCGGGTCGGCCATCGCACGGAGCATGCCCAATGTCACGATACCCGAATGGCTTGCCGGCGGTGCGTTCGGCCCGGAGGCATCGCTGCCCGGGCTGGTGGTCTGCCTTGTCGGGCTTGCGGTGGTGTGGCTGGCATGGCGTCGCGGTCAGTTTTCCAAACCGTAATGGGGTTTGGGGTGGCCTGCACGGCGGCCACCCCGATCCTGCGTCACTGGAAGTCCAGCGACAGCTCGAGAAACATCGAACGACCGAACGCGTTATACACACCCTGATCGTAGTACGGCCAGTTGCCGTTGGTGTAATCCCGCGGCGGGCGCTCGTTGGTCAGGTTGTTGGCGGTCAACAACACGCTGGCCAGCTTGTTGATGCGGTAGTTGACCGTCGCGTTCCAGGTGGTCCACGGCCCAATGTTGCGTTCCTCGCCGGCGGAATTCCAGGTACGGGCGTTGCGCACGCCAAATACGTTGGTACTGAAGGCACCGATGTTCCAGCTCGCTCCCAGCGTGGCGCGATAGTGCAGCTCATTGGAGTTGGCGCAACACAGCATGTCCAGCACCGGATCCCCCTCCTGCTGCTGAAGTTCGTGCTTCAGCGGACGGTAGTAGCCGGCGTTCACCCCGAACTCGCCCGCACCTCCGGCGCTCCAGCGGTAATCGCCCGATGCCTGGATGCCGGTCTGGCGCTGCTTGGCCAGGTTGATCGGATACGAGAATACTTTGGAAACGCCGTTGGGATTGAGCGGATCGGTCCCGGGCAGGCGCTGCACCTGAGCGAGGACCTGCTGGCAGGTGGGCGAGTTGATGTCAAAGGCAACATCGCCGTTCTCGGAACGTCCCAGCCGGCAGTTGGCCTCGGTGGTGAGGATGCTGTCGGTACCGAGGATGGAGACCTCGTTCTCGATCTTCACCGAGTTGTAGTCGACCGAGAGATTCAATGCGTTGTCCAGCGCGGACCAGACGAAGCCATAGGTGAAGGTCTCTGCGGTGATGTCCTTCAGGTCGCGGTTGCCGGTGCTGGAGGACAGCACCTGCAGCGAGGCCTGCGGGCACTCATCGTAGTTCTCCGAGGTGTAGCCGGCCTGACGGCACAGGAAGGTGTCCACGTTGGTGGTGTATCCGCTGCTCTCGCGCGAATACAGGTAGAACATGTCGGGCGATCGGAACGCCGTTGCATAGCTGCCACGCAGCAGCAGCGACTCCACCGGGCGGTACTCCAGGCCCAGCTTCCAGGTCGCCTTGCCGTTGCCGCCGCCCCCTTGGAGCGAGTATTTGTCATAGCGCCCGGACAGATTGGCACTGAACGTGTCGAAGATCGGCACCTGCAGTTCGGCACCCACCGCGTACAGGTCGCGCTGACCCTCTGCCGAGGTGCCAGCCGTCTGGCCGCGGAAGAGCACGCCGGCATTCGGATCAGCGGACTGG
Organism: Stenotrophomonas maltophilia; assembly: GCA_050983615.1. Classification (GTDB taxonomy): domain Bacteria; phylum Pseudomonadota; class Gammaproteobacteria; order Xanthomonadales; family Xanthomonadaceae; genus Stenotrophomonas; species Stenotrophomonas maltophilia_AZ. Next base: position 4,085,820 of record CP158958.1, read on the forward strand.
TTGAAGAACTTCTCACGGGTGCCCTGAAGGATCATCGCGAATCCGACATCGCCTGCGGGCAGGCCGAACAGCGACGTGTTGGTCACCAGCGCGGTTACACCCGTGCGGGAGGCTGAGGACGCGGCGCGATTGGTACCGCTGAACCCGTCATACTGCTGCCGCGTCAACGGCTGGTACAGCGCATCCAGGTTGGGTGCATAGGCATCGTAGCCATTCACCTTGCCCAGCTGCGGTCCCAGGTAATAGTCATCAATACCGCCAGCGGCCAGGAAGTCGGTTGATTTCCGGGTAACGTCGGTGCTGGACCGGTTCACATACACGTCGTAGTCAAAGCCGGTGTCGCCCAGGCCGCCGCGTGCGCCCGCCGTGATGTTCAGCGAGCGCGTGTAAACCCGTTGGTCCTTCGCGTCCATTCCCACTTCTTCGGGCGCGTAGATGCGTTGCCACTGTTCGAAGTTGCCGCTGGTCTGGTTGTAGAAGGTCTTGTTCCAGAACGGGCTGCCACCGGAGTAGGTGGGTCGGCCGAAGCTGAACAGGATATCCGAGTACAGCTCGGTCGACTCGCTGACGTGATAGCGCAGGAAGGTGGTGGCGTTTACGTCCTCGCTCTTGTTGTAGAGCGTGGCCGTGCCGACATTGTCGGGGCTGCCGCAGTAGTAACCGGTACCCGCTGCGTTGCGATGCGCATAGGTGGTGCTTCCACCGAACAGGTAGGAAAGGGGCGCGCAGGTGGCCTGGCCGGGGTCGATGTATCCGTTGGGAGACATCTGCATGCGCAGGAAGGTGCGCGAAGGGTCCTGTGGGCCGGTCGGACTGTCGTTGACGCTGTCGATGTAGCTGCGGTCGGAAGCGAAGATCGGCTTCTGCCTGGTGTATTCCAGCCCGTAGCTGATATCCAGGTTGCCGAAGGAATGGCCGCTGCTGAAGATGAAGCGCTGACTGGAGCCGCCGCCATCGCTGTAGCCCCCCCCAACGCGATAGCGGAAGTGCGTGCCCTCCACCTTGTCCTTCAGCACGATGTTGATGACGCCTGCCACCGCCGACGAGCCGTACACCGATGACTGCCCACCGGTAAGAACGTCGATGCGCTCCACCATGCCCAGCGGGATGTTGGCGATGTCCACGATGCTGGTGTTGCCATTGTAGGCAAGCGGATAGCTGTTGAGCGGCCGCCCGTTGAGCAGGGTCAGCGTGTAGCTCGGATCCAAGCCGAACAGGCTGACCGTCTTGGCACCCGGGGTGTAGAAGCCCGTGCCCTGGGAGTCCTGCACGGAGCCGTTGGCCATGGGCATCGAGCGCAACGCATCGAATACCGTGGTGAAGCCCTGCGCCTCGATCTCCTCGGCGGTGATGGTGGTCACCGGCGAAGGCCCTTCGATCTGCGCGCGCGGGATCAACGAGCCGGTGACGTTCACCGTATCGAGCTGGCGCGTGGTCGGGGCGGCACCCCCTTCGTCGGAAGGGGATGACTGTGCCTGTGCGAGCAGCGGTTGGAACAGTACGGATGACACCAGCAACGACAGCAACGTGCGCTTCATCTTGCAGATCTCCAGTACGAGGTCTCCCGGCGCGGGGTTGGCGCAGGAGAACGGGGGTGCGGGGGGGTTCCGTGAGGCGTGGGGTGCCGTTTTTCTAGATCGATCTAAACGCATTGTCAATAATTTGAAATGAAACCATTTCCAAGCGCTTAGATCGAACGAAATGGCACTTGCGGCAGGCCACGACCTTGTTGCAGGATCAGCGCGGTTGCCCATCACGTCCTGGAGTGCCGCACATGCGTCTGCGCCGTTGCCTGATCGTCCCCGTGGTTGCTGCAGCCCTCGCCTTCCCCAGCGCATACGCGGCCGACATTCAGCAGACCCGCGACGGCGTCACACTGACCTACCAGGACCAGAGCGGCTCAACGGCCGCGGACGTACGTGACCGGATCATCGCCACCTTCTTCGCCACTTACCCGCGCCAACGGCACGACTTCCATCCCTCGGCACCGTCCAGCGTGCGAATCGTGATGGACCCGTCCTATGACGGCGTGGCCTACGTAGGCGAAAAGGAGAAGTCGGCCACCATCACGATCAACCCGGGCTGGCTGGTGAAGCACCCCAATGACACTGACCTGGTGACCCACGAAGGCATGCATATTGTGCAGGGATACCCCGGCTACGCCAGCGAACGGGCACCTTCGTGGCTGGTGGAAGGCATCGCGGACTATGCCCGCGACCAGTACGGTGTAGACAACGCCGCCGGAGGCTGGGCATTACCCACGCAGGTCAAGCCGGAGCACAAGGTGGACACCGGCTACCGGGTCACCGGTGCGTTCCTGAAGTGGAGCGAGGCCGCGCATCCGGGTCTGGTGAAGGCACTCGATTCGGCGTTGCGCAGCGGCCTCTATACGCCGGCGCTGTGGAAAGAGCACACCGGTGAGGACCTGTCGGCACTGTGGGAGAACTACACCGCTCGGCAGTAGGGCGTCTGCAAAGCAGAAATCTCTGACATCGCTTGACTGCCCGCGCTGATAGGCGTGCCCGGGTCGCCCTCTCAGACTTCCGGGTTCCAGCCACAACCCGGACCCCCGCATGAGCCTAGCGCTGGTGCACAGCCGCGCCCGCATCGGCATACACGCGCCTGCGGTACGTATTGAAGTCATGCTGAGCGGCGGCCTGCCGCATACCACTCTTGTGGGTCTGCCCGCTGCGGCCGTTCGTGAATCCTGCGATCGTGTTCGGGCGGCCTTGCTGTGCGCGCGGTTTGAGTACCCGAACCAGCGCATCCTGATCAATCTGGCTCCCGCCGACCTGCCCAAGGAAGGCGGCCGCTTTGACCTCGCCATCGCGCTGGGCATTCTCGGAGCCAGTGGGCAGATCGACCCGCTGCTGTTGAATCGCTACGAGTTCCTGGGCGAGCTGGCGCTTACCGGTGAACTACGCGGTGTGGATGGCGTTCTGCCCGCCGCGCTGTCGGCTGCGGAAGCTGGACGCAGCCTCATCGTGGCCGTTGCCAATGGCGCGGAAGCCGGGCTGGCCCAGGACGCGGATGTGCGGGTTGGACGAACCCTGCTGGAGGTGTGTGCGTCGCTGCAGGCGCATGACCTGCCCCGGGCCGTTCCCGCCGAGACGGTTACCGCGCTGGTTCCTGACCTGAGTGACGTGCGCGGCCAGCATCTCGCCCGCCGCGCATTGGAAGTGGCGGCTGCCGGCGGGCACCACTTGTTGCTTCTGGGCAGCCCGGGCTGCGGCAAGACCCTGCTGGCCTCACGACTGCCGGGCATTCTGCCGGACGCGACCGAGGCCGAAGCGCTGCAGACCGCCGTCATCACCTCGTGCAGCGGCAACGGCATTGATACAGCCCGTTGGCGGCAGCGCCCGTTCCGCGCGCCGCACCATACCGCCAGCGCGGTCGCACTGGTGGGTGGGGGCAGCTACCCACGTCCGGGCGAGATATCGCTCGCACATAACGGCGTGCTGTTCCTGGACGAACTGCCGGAATGGAGCCGGCATACACTGGAAGTGCTGCGTGAGCCGCTCGAGTCCGGGCACGTCAATGTTGCCCGCGCGGCGCGCACGGATGCCTTCCCTGCCCGCTTCCAACTGGTCGCCGCGATGAACCCGTGCCCGTGCGGCTGGGCCGGCGACCGCAGCGGGCGCTGCTGTTGTACCCAGGAAAGCATCCGCCGCTATCTCGCGCGCATCTCGGGCCCCCTGCTGGATCGGATCGACCTGCACGTGCAGGTGCCGCGACTGGAGCCGGCGGAGCTGCGCAGCGACGCACCGCTGGGCGAGGACAGCGGCAGTGTCCGGGCACGCGTGGTGGCCACGCGCGACATCCAGCTACGGCGTGCTGGCAAACCCAATGCCCTGCTGGTTCCCACCGAACTGGACAAGCACTGCCGGCTGGCCGAAGACGATCAGCATCTGCTGGAGGCCGCCGTTGAGCAGCTGCAACTCTCTGCCCGGTCCATGCACCGCATCCTGCGGGTTGCACGCACGGTCGCAGACCTGGCCGGTTGCGACAACATCGAAACGACGCATCTGGCCGAAGCCATCAGCTACCGGCAGGTCGATCGAGGCAACCGTGCATGAGTCCGCGACGCTGCGGTCGCACCGCTGCCCAATGTCAGACAGCGGCTCCCAACCGCTCCTCCAGCTCCACCTCATGCGTGATATCGGTGAAGAACCCGTACCACCTGCGCGCGTGCCCGGTTTCCTTCAGATCGCCCCGGCTCAATACCCGGCGCCGGCTGCCATCCGGCAACTCCAGCTGGAACCGGGTCTGGAACGTGGTCGCCTCCGGGTCACGATTCACCCATTCGCTGCGTACCCGGCCCCGGTCTGGAAGATCCATGCGGGCATACCAGCTGTCGATGCGCTCACGCACGCTCATTGCGCCCGTCTCCAGCGGATGGGGCGTCATGTAGCTCAGCTCGCCGGATTCCTCTGCCACCCAGAACACCGTAGGGGTGGCTGCGGTGGTGCAGACATCGTCCTGCTCACGCACGCGCAGTGCAGCCTCGTAGCGCTTGGTGTCGGTGATGTCGATGCAGACCACCGAGACCCCCAGCACGACGCCGGCGGCGTCGGTGACACGTTCGTGGTTGAGCAGGAAGGTTTCCGCGGCGTGCGGCATCACAATCTCACTCAGATCCCCCTGGTCGTCGCAGAAGCCACGCAGAATCAGCTCCAGTGCACGTCCACCAATCTCCGGCGGCAGCACATCGGTGACCTTCTGGCCGATCACCTCGTAGCGCGGCACATGGATCATGTTGCAGAACTTGGCGTTGGCAGCGGCGAAGTGCAGATCGGGATCGATGAAGGCAAGGCCCACCGGCGAGCGTTCGTACAGAATCTCCAGCTGGTACTGCCGCTGGTAGGGGGTGAGATGCGTGCTGGAGGGTGCCGCCTGGCTGGGTGTGAAACGGCCCAACCACTGCGCAGCCGCTGCGGCATCCATCGCCGGTGCCAACCACCAGCCCTGGTAGGCATCGCAACCGATGCTGGCCAGAAACTCCAGCTGGAACCGGGTTTCCACGCTTTCAGCTACGACCTTGGCACCCAGGCTCTTGCCCAGGCCGACAATGGCCGAAACGATCTTGCGGCTCGCTTCGTCACTTTCAAGCGCGCGGATGAAGCTTCCGTCAATTTTGATCTTGTCGAACTGAAAGCGATGCAGGCGCACCAGGCTGGAATAACCTGTGCCGAAGTCATCCAGCATGGTCTTGATACCCAGTTCGCGCAGGTGCGCGATGCCCAGCTCGGCGGCGCGCTCGTCCTCCACCACTTCCACTTCGGTCATTTCCACCCGCACCCGCTGCAGCGGAAAGCCGGTGGCTTTCAGCGTGGCAATGATGTGATCGACCGTAGCCGATTCCTGGAGCATGGTAGGCGGCATGTTGAACGCCAGGTAGAGCTCACCCGGCCAGTCGCGCGCAGCACGGCAGGCCTGCTCCACCAGATGCGTGGTGAGTGTTGCAATCATCCCCGCCCCCACGGCTACCGGAATGAACGCGTCGGGCAGCACCAGCGCGCCATCGCTCGCGCGCCAGCGTGCCAGGACCTCGAAGCCACGCAGCTTGCCAGACTGCACATCCACGATGGGCTGGAAGTACGGGATGATGGCATTCGTGCGCAGCGCGTATTTCAGCGCCTCGGCGGTGATACCCGGTAGCGGCGGCGCAGCTTCGACACGTGCATGTACAGGTTCGACAGCGGGCATGCGGTGTGTCTGTGGCATTCCGGACTCGGCGGAAGAGGGGGAGATGGCAACGGCGGTCGAAATGGTAACGAAGTCTCAATGCAAGCAATGTGCCGCGGCAGTTCGATGACGGAACATGCGCGATGACAGGGAGACGTTTCGTGCGGCTGATTGTCGCATCACTGTCGCACGGTACTTCCACGGTGCAGTTGCAAAAGTGTGACGCGGTAGGGGCGGTCAATCAGCACGCCCGCGCATGGATAAACCATTGCGAGGGGCAGTGGAATCGCAACCGTGACTTACGTCACATTTGAATCGACATGAGTCTGCTTTCAGAGCGTTCAACATTCGCGCAGGTACGTTCAAATACTGCGCAAAACAAAGCGCTCCAGCGCCAATGCGACGCCATCTTCAGCGTTAGTCGCGGTTTCGTGCAGTGCCACTTTCTTGACCACTTCCACCGCATTGCCCATGGCCACGCTGGTACCGGCGAACTGGAGCATGGTCAGGTCGTTCTCCTGGTCGCCGATGGCCATCACCTGACTTCGGTCGAGCCCCAGGTGGTCGGCCAGCATCTGTAGCCCCGGACCCTTGCCGGCACGGTGGTCGAACACTTCCAGGAAGAACGATGCGCTCTTGAGGACCGTGAAGCGCTGCTTCAATTCCGCGGGCAACCTGGCGATGGCCGCGTCCAGCACGCTGGGTTCGTCCACCATCATCAGTTTGATGAAGGACATTGACGGGTCCATCTCGTCCACGCTGCGATACGAAAGCGGGACATGCGAAAGGTGGGAATCCACCACGGTGTAATGGCTGATGTCACGATTGGTGGTGTACAGCCGCTTTCCGTCCAGGGCCTGGAAGTGCACGCCGAGCTCGCGTGCGACCCGCTCCACGTACAGGAAGTCGTCGAAGGTCAGTGGGAACTGGGCAACGCGATGGCCGTCCCCGAGCCGCTGCACCAAGCCACCATTGCAGGCAATGCAGTACTCCCCGACGCCTTCGATGCCCAGCTCTTCCAGGAACGGGGCCAGGCCCGAAACCGGGCGTCCACTGGCCAGCACTACCCGCACGCCCTGTGCCCGTGCCTGTGCGATGGCCTGCTTCACCCGCGGGGTGAGTTGATGCGCCGGATTCAGCAACGTGCCATCCATATCAATGGCGACCAGTTCAATTGCCGGTGTCCGCAAACCCATGTGCATCACTTCAGCCCTTTCAATTGCAACAGAATTCCGCCGCGGCGGCCGGGCGTCAGTGTACTAGCGGAGCGTATCGGTCTCACGCAGGCAGCGTTCACCGAACACCACCTCGCCCTGGCACAACACCTCCATCAACGGCGCACCTGACACATTGCCGGCCCAGTAACCAGCGATCTGCTGCCATGCCCTGGCGTAGTCCCAACCGCCATCGATGGCACCCAGCAGGGCGTAGTCGAGCTGTGCCTGGGTCGTGCAGCCGGACAGGTCGACCTTGCACAGCAGTTCGCCAATGCCGTGCTCGCGCTTGAAGATGGCGGCGTCTTCCAGCGCGGGGGTGGCAAAGAACGATTCGAGGCGGGAAAGCTGCTCGGGGAAGTCGTCCGCCCGTACCTTTTCGAAAAGACTTTCCCAGAACAGCAGCGACAACCGTGCCGATGGCACCCCGTGCAGCTGCGGGTGGCGGCTCCCGGCACCCACCAGGGCCAGGCCCAGCGGCGCATCCGGTTGCCGGCGTGCAATATCCAACGCGTGCTGCATGGCGTGATGCAGACCGTGACGCTGGGGGTCCGCCTTCAGGCCATAGTGGTACTCCGCCGTGGACACAATGCGGTAGTGCGCGTAATGCGCATGCTCGACCGACTTGTAGCCGAGCTTGATGCGGTGCATCGACGGCCTCCTCCGTGACTTCGAACCCGTTATCGGTATCGGCGTGGGCGCAGGGAACTTGCGCTGCAGTGCAAAAAAGGCCGGCCAGGTTTCCCTGGCCGGCCCCAACACCACACTCATGGCCCCTTGAGGGGCCGGAACATCAGCGGCCCATCGCGACCTTCTGCTGTTCGTGCTGCACCTGGTTCTGCTGCTGGGTGCCGTGGTTGAGCAGTTGCGCGCTGGTCTGCTCCACCGACGGGGCCGGCTGGCCCAGGTCCACGGCGGTGCGGAAGCCCGGCGTGGTGCCCATCACGAATGCCTTGCCGTCCTGCACGGTGACGCTGTGCAGCTTGTCCGGCGAGTCGATGCCGGCCTGCTTGGCCTGGGCTGTGATGTGGGCCGCGGCCTCGTTGGAGATCGGGCTGGGCAGCTTGGCACGAATCGCGTCGTGCAGCGGCGTGTCCGGATGGCCCTTGTCGCCCAGCAGCGGGCCCGCCAGCTTGGCTTGAGACTGCTGCTGTTCGGCCTTGTCCAGGCCGGCCTCGGTCTGCTTGCCAACGATGCCATCTGGCTTCAGGTCGAGGCGACGCTGGAAGGCCTCCACGGCCTCCTTGGTGTTGTCACCGAATTTGCCGTCCACGGCCAACGGCTTGCCGTCGGCGTCGCGGATGCCCAGATCGTTGAGTCGCTTCTGCAGCGCGGCCACTTCATCGCTGCGGTCGCCCTTGCGCAGGGTACCGGCCGGAGCATCGTGGTCGTGGGCGTGGCCGTGCTTGCCCTCCGCCTGCACCACGCCCTTGTTCCAGTAGGCCTCCGGATTGATCAGGTTCCCCTTGGGATCCTTCATCTGGTAATGCACGTGCTGGGCGTACTGGTTCGGACCTTCCGGTCCGCGACCACCCATCGTGCCGATCGGGTCACCCGGCTGCACGTGCTGGCCAACCTTGGCGGTCAGCCCCTGCATGTGCAGGATCTGGTGCGAGTTGCCGTCCGCATCCTGGATCATCACCGTGCCGTACTTGCCACCCACCGAGGTGACCACGCCGGCGACCGGTGAATGCACGGTCGGGTGCTGCAGGTTGCGACCGCTCTGCCCGCCGACATAGTTGAAGTCGCTGCCACCGTGGGCCTTCTCGCCGCGGTGCTCACCGAAGTGACCGGTGATGTGCGGCTTGACCCCGTTGTGCGGCGGCAACATCACATTCATGGTGTGTTCGTAGGAGCGGGGCGGATCGGCCTTGGCCACGGCGGAGGCACCGGCAGCAGCACCGGCGGCGATTGCTGCGCCGGCCTGTGCGGCCAGATGCGGAGCGGGCTGTGCCTGCGCCTGGTTCTGCCCCTGGGTCTGGGCCAGGCGCTGGTTCACGAACTGCTCGTACTCATCCAGATGCGGCGCAACTTTGCGCTGGGAAAGCCCCAAGCCGCCGTAATCGGAAGTCGGGCCATCGTGATGGTACTTGTAGATGTAGTCTTCGCCCTGGCCACGGCTGCGTGCCAGGTTGCGGTTGTCGACAAAGTGGGCGACCAGTGCGTCCGACTGGGCGTCCACATCAAAGCGGTTGGCGTTGTTCAAACCATAGTGCTTGCCGGTTTTGTCGATGAACTGACCCAGGCCGGAGGCCGACGTGGTGCCAGCGGCGGCATCGGGGTTGAATCCGGATTCAACGCGGGCAATTGCCAGCACGTAGGCGGTTTCGCGGGGGGTCAGCCCGGCTTCGCGCGAGGATTCGATCAGCGAGTCGATGACGCGTGACTGCACTTCGGGCGTAGCATCGCCCCATCGGCGCGATTCACCATGCAGGCGGCCGTCGTTGTCGCTGATCGGCTCGCGGTAATGGCTCCACGGCTTGATCTGGCTGCTGCGATACTCCGCGCCCTTGGGCTGGATCATATCGGTGTAGATTTCGTTTGGCATGTCTGTGCTATCCATTCTGTGAGAAAGAGGCTTTCCTTAAAGGGTGTTGCTCCTTGTATCGGCCAGTGGTCGATACCTACCGCGTACTGACCAACGGTCAGCACCTACCGCAGGTCTCATTCTTCGATGTAGTCCACCTCCTCGGGGTGGGTGATGCCGAGCTTGGCCAACAGGGCCGCGTACTCGTCGTTGTTGGGGGACTTCTCGTCGCCTTCGTCCTTCAGCGGCGGGTTGCTGCGGGTCAGCGCGGTTCCATTGGTGTCATACAGATAGAACCATTCGCAGAACGCACAGCCCTGCTCCACTTCGCCAAACTGCACGACGAAATAGGAAGCGCCCTGTGCATCCTTTACGCACGCCAGGCCGACCGCGCTGTAGTCGCTCATCTCCGGCGGGTTCTCAAGGGTGCGGCGCTGGCCGTCCTTTTCGAAGTCCATGCGGGTCCGGGACGCTTCGTCTTTGGCTGGCGGCAACACGGTCAGCGACAACCGGGCTCCGTTGCATTCCTTATGCATGCCTTTCTCTTCTTGCGGGGTGGATGAAACGGGTGCCGCAGGCGCGGCGGCAGCCGGCGCGGACGGAGCTCCGGCCTCGCCACTCGGTGCGCTGCACGCAGCCAGCAGCACAACCAGCACGGGCACGAGCGAAATTTTCGACATCACAGGCTCCTCAGATGGATTCGTCCACCTTGCGCACCAACTGCCAGCAGGGCTTCTGTGCGAAGTAGTACGACTGCTGGTCGCTGGTGTCGGGTGTACGGAACTGCACCTTGATGCTGCCGTCAGGCTGCGTGGTGTGGGTGATCTCACGTGCCTTGCTGCCCGCCGAAGCAGGGTTGGGCATCACCGGCCAGGTCACCTCGGCCAGCGGAATCTGCTTCACCACCTGGGCAGGCTCGGGATCGGCGGTGACATCCACGTACTCGCTGATCAGCGGATCGGCGGTCGCCTTTTCCTGAAGTGCGATCTCCGCACCGAAGTGCGGCAGGAAGGACTCAAAGTCGGGGTAGGGACAGCTGGCCTGGGCATCGGCCGCCATCGGTTCCACGGGAGCCGTGTCAGCCGTAGCGGTGCCAGTCGTGGCCGCCGGCGTGGCGGCAGCGGGCGCGGTGCCGGTGGGAGCCGCCGGCTCGGCGGCCTCGGGCTTGCAGCCCGCGACCAACAGACTCAGCGACAGGGCAAGCAGCGTCATGGGACGTAGATGGGACAACGGATCCTCCTGATTCGTGTCGGGCGCACACAATGTCTGCGCCGGGGCGCGTAGCATAACGGTGCGCCAATACAATGGCGTTCACGGGTCTCTGACGGCCCCCCGGCAAGCTGTAGAAACGTGATATCCATCACATTTCATGACCAGTCAAGCGCTTGAGACCCGCCCATACGTGCCACCCCCCCTTCAAATTGTCAGGAATCTGACATGCGTATTCTGCGAGTCTCACTGCCCGTTTCCGATACGGCCGAGGTTGGTGCGTATTTCAGCGACGTTCTGCAGCTACCGGTGAACGGCGACAGCGTACAGATCGGATGGACGCGGCTGCAGTTGCAGGCAGCGGGCAGTGGGCCGGTGGGCGGCGTGCACCTGGCCTTCAATGTGCCGGCCAACCGTTTCGCCGCCGCAACCGAGTGGCTGCTTGCGCGCGCGCCCCTGCAGCGTAATACGGTCGGGCAGACGCATTTCACCTTTGGCGATGCCTGGGCGTCGGAGTCCATCTATTTCGAAGGCCCGGACAGGTTGATCCTGGAATTGATCGGACGCCGACGCCTGCCGGCCTCGGCCCGCACCGGTCCCTTCCAGGGCAACGAGCTGACCTGCGTGAGCGAGGTCGGGCTGCCCGCTGCTGAGGTGCCTGCCCTGCATGCCCGGGCCAAAGCAGCACTGGGGCTGAAACCCCTCAGCCCACCCACGCTCCACTTCGCGCCATTGGGCGACGACGAGGGTCTGTTGATTGTGGTCGATGCCACGCGCGCCTGGTTCCCGGAGCAGAAGGTGCTGCCAAATGCGCGGGGGATCGAGGTCACTGTAGGTGACGTATCGCCGGGCGAACTCGAAGATCAATCACACGGCTGGCGGGTGGTGGCGCGCTGACAGGCGCGGACAATGAAAGGCCCCGCCGAAGCGGGGCCCTCACGTACTGCATCTACAACCAGCGATCACTCTTCTTCGTCCTGCCAGCCCTGCTGCTGGTTCTGGTTGCGCTGCTGCTGTTCCTGCTGCTGTTGCTGCTGCTGGTCGCGACCTTCCTGCTGCTGACCCTTCTGGTTCTGCTGGGAACTCTGATTGCGCTGCTGGCCCATGTCGGTCTCCGGATGCCGCGTGCGGGATGCCGCGGTCGAGGTAACTGTGTGCAGCCGGGGGTTAACGTTGTGTGGCAGTTTTCCAACGAAATCGTCAATGCACTTTCACCGACCAGGGAAAATGCTTGCCGTACATTGCAATGGCGCTTGGTCATCGTGCTTGTGCCGAAAGGTAATGCACTCATGCAACCCTACGTATGGGACGCAGTCATCTGGATGAACAGGCAGGTCGCGCGTCGCAAATGGACAGCGCCGGCGCAACGCGCGGAAACTGGCTCTGGTGCGACTCCAACACTGCGGCGAACGGCACAACTGATCACGTTTTGAGCCCAACGGAATGCCGCTGTTGCGGCACTTCCCGCGCGAATCAACGCACCATTCGAATGGTGCTGTTTTTCTCTATTGACGCGCCGATATACCGCACGCATGTTCCGCCGCATGAACGCATTTACCAGCACCCTGCCCTTGGCCGATGTGGCGCACGTACGCCAGGGCCACGCCTTCCGCGGCGCCATTCCGGCCGTTGCCGAAGGTCCGGTCCGTGTCATCCAGCTCAAAAACCTGACCTCGCCTGCGACGCTGTCTCCTGAAGCGCTCCTCCGCACCCGGCTTCCGTCACGCAACCCGCCGCATTACGTCCAGCACCATGACATCCTGCTGGCAAACCGTGGCAGCCGCCCTTTCGCCGCGCTGCTTGTGCATCCCCCTGCGCAGACCGTCTGCAGCCCGCATCTCTACATCATCCAGGTCGCCGCCCCCGACCTGCTGTTGCCCGAGTTCCTGGCGTGGCAACTCAATCATGTGGAAGTGCAGCGCCAGCTGCGCCGGCAATCCGCCGGTTCCCGCCAGCACAGCGTGCGCAAGTCCGCCATTGAACAGCTTCGGCTGCGCATTCCACCCCGCACAACTCAGGAGCGTATTGTCTCTGCCACCCATGCCCTGCAGCGGACGCGCAGCAAGGTTGATGAGCTGATGCAGGCGCGCGACGCGGAGATCACGGCCTTGGCCGAGCGCATGATCCAGGGGCGTGCTGCATGACCGAAATAGCCCTGCGCAGCGCACGCGCCACCTTGGCCGCGTTGAAGATGGCGCGTCGTTGCATGGAAGGACAGGCGGACGAGGAGGCCGCCACACATCTTCTGCTTCTGCTGGTGCTGCTCAAGGTGGCCAGCGACGCGCAGGCGGATCGTCGTGCCCGCGGCACCCGGGGGCCAGACGCAGCCGGCGCGCCACCTCCAACGGGCGCGCGTGCGCTGGAGATCGTTCCATCCACGGACTTCGAGCGTCTCGGACGCGCCCCTCTGGACGGTCTGGCAATGCGCGTACGCAATGTTTTGAATACGTTCTGCCTGGACAATCGACAGGTGCTTGGCGACGTGGCGGATGCCCTGGATATCGCCTCTGCGCTTCCGGGGGACGCGGCCATGTATCGGGTGATCGAGCGGCTGCGGATTCCCGCGTTGGACTTCCGCGCCCGCAACGGCCACCAGCGCCCTGATCTCGCCGAGGCCACCGACCAGATCCTGGGACAGGCACAGGGACGTCGCAGCCGCGAAGACGGTCTGCACGTGCCTGATGCGCTGGCCGGTGTCATGGTGACGCTGCTGGACCCCCGCGACGGTGATCATGTGTATGACCCGTCCTGCCATCACGGCTGCCTGCTCCTTGCCTGCGCACGCCGGGCACAGCAGGGCCAATCCTCAGCCCGGTTGAGACTGCATGGCCAGGATTCGGATCGACGTCGCTGGGCAATGGCGCGCGTGCGCTTCCTGCTGCACGGCCAGAACGGGAGCGGCCTGGAGGCAACGGATCCGCTCGCCGACCTGGCGCACCTGTGCAGCGCCCCGCTGCGCGGGAACGTGCAGGTCGCGGTGTCGCGTCCACCGCTGACCTTGAGGTGGGACAGCGCGTTGGGGGCGCTCGATATCCTGGGTCGCTTCCAGCACGGCATCGCGCCGCGGCAGTGGGCGCACATGGCCCTGATCCAGCACATGCGCGCGCAGCTGGACCCGCGTATCGGGCGCATGGCCGTGGTGGTTCCCAACGGGGTGCTGTTCCGCGACGGAGAGGAAGCGAAGATTCGTCGCGCCCTGCTCGAGGCGAACGAAGTCGACCTCATCATCAACCTGCCCGAGCGTCTGTTCAAGGGCACCGCGATGTCCACCTCGCTGCTGGTGCTGCGCAAGTCGCGTCGGGACACATCGGTGTTGTTCATCGACACGCGGCCGCTGCTTCAGGCGGCAGGCAAAGGAGCGCGCATGGACGAGAGCATCGCGCGGCAGCTGATCGAACTGTGCCAGAAGCGTTGCAATCTGCCAGGGATTGCGCAGGTGATACCGGTGACCGAGGTTCTGTTGTCCGGGGCCGTGCTGAATGTCGCCCGTCACGTTCAGGCCGGTGCGGATGAGGACAGCACCGACCCGCGCATGCTGCGTGAAACCCGCATGCGACTGCACCTGGAAGCCGAGGCACTGCTGCGCGAACTGGATGGCGAGGTGGAGGCGATGACGCGGGACATCGAACATTGATGTCGCAATCGAGCCTGAAGTATGCCGTGGCGGGTCGCACCTCAATCCGTGCGCCAAATCCGGGGAGAAGACGACAGACATGCTCGATTGAGAATGCATGATCCGGAATGATCCACATGGAAGCGGACTGGCGCGCTGCACCCCGCTGTTGCATGCCCACCTCACCTTACCGGACACCTGCATGAAGGGCCCCCGCCACGAAGACGCCGTTCGTCGTTCCGCCTTGGCCTGGCTGAAGCGCCTGGGCTGGAATCACCTTACCTTTGAGCAGCACCGGGCGCTCACCGGCCACGCGGAGAACGTGCTGCTCACAGATCGGGTGCGGGCAATTCTGCATCGCTTCCGCTACGTCCACGCCGGCCGCCCGCTGCCACTGACAGATGACAGAGTCGAGGCGATTCTGCGCCAGCTCGCAGATGCACACGCCGGTGCTCCGTGGCCAGTGGCCAGCGCGCGCACGTTCCACATGCTGCACACGGGCATCAGCATCGACGTTTCGTTGCCCGATGGGGGACGCATCACACACACCCTGCCACTGGTCGATTGGGCACATCCGAACCGTAACCATTGGGACGTGGCGGACGATCTGCGCGGTTGCGGCTACTCGCGCGCGGACGGCATCCGTGACCTGGTCTGCTTCGTCAACGGCATTCCGCTGGTGCTTATCGCCTGCGTGGAGCGCGACTCGCACCGTCACTGGGGGCACCTGCAAGAGGGCGTGCGCCACCTGTTGAAAAGTCTGCAGCCGGCCGCTCTCGACCCGATGCCACGGCAGGCACAGCTGCTCATCAGTCTGGACCGCCGGGGAGGCGCTTATGCCGGTGCTGGCACTCCCCTCCACGCGTGGACCCGCTGGCGAGAGGAGGGCTGGAACGCAGCGGCCTTGGCACAACGGCGCAGCGTACCGCTCCGCCAGTTCGAGGGTCCGCCCGATGTTCCATTGGCCGCGCATGCGGAGGTGCTTTGCGGCACGCTCACCCATGCCAGACTGATGCGCCTGCTGCACCGCTATGTGCAGTCGTCACCGCAGGTGCAGCCGAAGCTGGCGCGGGCGGCGCAGTTCTTTGCGGTGGAAGCAGCGCTGCGCCATCTGCGCAGTGTCACCCGCTATGGGCGCAACAGCGATGCCCAGGTCTGCCTGGCCCCGGGCTGTGGACTGCAGCGCGCACGCGAATGGCTGGCGGCAGCCGTGCAAAGCGACTTTCCTGATGGCGCGTACCGTCTGCTGATGCCGGTGCAGCACGCAACGCGCGCATTGCCTGCGTGGGTACGCGGCCAACGTGTCCCCGACGCAGCCGCCGGTGCCCGCCAGCTGCGCGCGTTCCTCGATGCGCATCAGCCGCCTCCGCTGCAGGTTTCCGCGCGAGCGCTGCTGCGCTGGGCCGCCGCTGCACAGTCGGAGACCGTGTCCAGTCGTGGCGTGGTGCTGTTGCTGGACGCCGGGTTCTGGAGCCATCCGGACGCATCATTGACCGGCCTGCGGCGCTGCCTGCCGGAAGCCACCTGGCTCACTTTCGCGCCAACCCCCATCGAAGCTGCTCCCAGCTGCCCGCATCCGGGCACCGTCATCTATCACTATCGCGCGGAGGAGGCCATCGCCGATGGCGTGGTGGTTCCCGTGCTGCAGGGACGACGCGTTCCCGAGGAGCCGCCGCACGATCACTGCGCCGGACAGATCATCCGGCATTTCCAAAGCCGTACGCTGGACCAGCAGCGCGATCTGCGTGGCACCGTACTGGTGGATACGGTCGCGCAGGCCAATCTGTTGCATCGCGCGCTCGTCAAGGACGGGCGGTTGAACACACGGGTCAGACATCTGGATGCACGCGGCCACTGCCACGAGCGCACGCCGGCCATGCCATCGGCCGATGTGCAGCTTGAGATATGCAGCGGTTCGCTACCCTCACTGCAGGAGGCCCGGCTGGGAATCGCGTATGTAGAACGCGTGCTTTCTGCCGTTGACCACGCACGCCTGCTGGGCTTGATCAACCAGCCGCATCCGGACAAGCACGTGGCGCTGCTGGTGCTGGGCCACCCGGCAACCACCAGCCATTGCACTGCTGACGCTGTGCCACCACTTCCGGTGTCCGCGCGGCAGGATCCACGGGGACGCCTCAGTGCCTTGCTGCCAGATGCATCCGCCCAGGATCTCTGCACCTGCGTGGAGCACGTTATGCCCCGCTGGGAAGTCACGCCGCTGGGTGAGGATCGCGATGCACATCGTCGACGCCGGCATCTGCTTCGCCGCCGCGTCACCCATCAAGGATTGGCGTTGCAACACGCCCTGCCAGCTGGACACTGCCCTGCCCACGGGCGCGACGTCGCCGAACTCAGCCAGGCCTGTCGCGAGCTTCGCTTCTATGCACAAGTAGATGAGGCGGCTGCGCATGTCGCCCTGGAGATCCCGGATTACAGCCATGACGACCGGCGCGTGCGGCGCTGGCTGCGCGAGGGTGCGCGTCAGGTGTGCGAGGCCCCTGCCGCCTATGCAGCAGCTTCTGAAGAAGACAACACCGCGCAGCGCGCCAGCCGCTGCTATGCAGAACTACGCGCCGACCTTGATAAGCCCGGCGAGGAACCGGGGCGCGTGGAGCTTGCGCGGCGCGAGCTGCAGGGCATTCTGCGTGACCATTCCGAGGCCACACGCCAGATCACCGCGCTGGAGCAGTTCCGCGCCCGGCTGCCGGCGTTGCTGGGTCACGCCGGGCCATCGCGGCGCTCGCGTAGTCATCTGCTGCTGGAGGGCATCCTGGGCACGGGCATGGGCGTAGAGGGCCACGCCCCGCTGGCACGGTTGATCGAGGCTACGGTGCGGTCCGGGCATCCTCTGCTTCCCGACGAACCGCTGCAGTTCCGCCAGCACATCAGGGCCAGTCTGCGCTGCGTGCTTGAGAATGAGTTCGGCGCAATGCGCGCGGAACTCATCCTGGACGCGCTCATCAGCCGCGCACCGCACTGGTCAGGCCCGGGTTACGGCATGACCGGCGGCACATAGGTCAGCGTCATGCCCAGCAGCCACAGCAACCCGAGCACCAGCGGAATGTGCACCAGCAGCTGGATGAAGGTGAACCCGACAATATCGCGCGCCTTCAACCCCAGCACGCCGAGCAGCGGCAACATCCAGAATGGGTTGATCAGGTTGGGCAGGGCCTCTGCCGCGTTGTACACCTGCACCGCCCAGCCCAGGTGGGCGTGCAGCTCGTTGGCCGCCTGCATCACGTAGGGAGCTTCGATGATCCACTTGCCGCCACCGGAGGGAACGAAAAAGCCCAGCACGGCCGAGTACACCCCCATGACCAGGGCGAAGGTGTCGGTGGTGGCGATGTGCACGAACACGCTGGAAAGCCGGTGCGCCAGGGTCTCCCCGCCGCTCCCCGCGGCGTGGGTCAGGATCATCGCAATCCCGCCGTACAGGGGAAACTGGATCAGCACGCCCGTGGTGCTTGGCACCGCCTTGGCCACCGCATTGAGGAAGCTGCGCGGCCGCCAGTGCAGCAGCAGGCCCAGGGAAATGAAAAGGAAGTTGTAGGTATTGAGATTGGCAATGGCGGTCACCACCGGCTTGCTGGCGAACTCGCTGAACAACCAGCCAAAAGCCAGCAGAGAAAGCAGCACGGTCAACAGCGGGCTGTACTCCAACCATTCACCGGCGCGGGTGCGCGCGGGCAGCGGCTCGGGCTCGGCCTGGGCCGCCCCTTCAAAGTGAGCAGCGGTGCGGGCGGTCGCAGGCCCCGGCGCAGTCATCCAGGCAATGATCAGCGACACCACGATCAGCGCGGCGGTGAGGGCAATCGACTGCCACAGGAAGATGGTTTCAGTGAAGGGCAGCACGCCGGTGATCTCCACCAGGCCTGGCGGCATGCTGGCCGGATTGGCCTGCAACTGCGCCGCCGAGGAGCTCAGGCCCATGGCCCAGACTGCACCGAGGCCAAGATAGGCCGACGCGCCCGCCGCGCGGTAGTCCATGCACAGATCTTCGCGGCGCGCCAGCGCGCGTACCAGCAGGCCACCGAACACCAGCGAGAAGCCCCAGCTGAGCAGTGACGCCAGCATGCTCACCAGGCCCACGTACACCACCGCGCCGCGACCGGTGCGTGGTACCCGTGCCAGCAGGTCGATGAAGCGCGCCACCACCGGTGCGGTCGCCACCGCGTAGCCGCCAATGACCACGAAGGCCATCTGCATGGTGAACGGGATCAGGCTCCAGAAGCCGTCGCCGAACGCTTTGGCGGTGGCCTGCGGGGACGCCCCGAAGCCCATTGCCGCCACCGCGACGATGACCACGCCCAGCACCGCGAACACATACGCGTCGGGGAACCACCTCTCCGCCCACGCCGCCGAGCGCAGCGCCGCGCGGGCCATCCAGCCGTCCCGTACCGTTGTCGCTGAAGCCATGCCAGCCCTCCCAGGTCTGTTATCGGTAGTGCCGGCCGCTGGCCGGCAACCTCATGAACGATGCCGCAGGTGCGTGGTTGCCGGCCAGCGGCCGGCACTACCCGCGATGTCAGGTCCTGGCCAAGGCGACCGCGATGCCGGCAAACACCACCGCGCCAACCCAGTTGTTGTGCAGGAACGCCTTGAAGCAACGGTCGCGGTCACGGTGCCAGCACAGGTGGAACTGGTAGACGATGAGCAGCGCGGCAACCGCCAGACCGGTCCAGTAGGCCCACCCGAGCCCACCGCGCAGGCCCACCAGCGCCAACGTTCCCAGGAAAAGCGCATACAGAATGCCCTGGATCAACAGATCGAGGTCGCCGAACAGAATGGCGGTGGAGTGCGAACCCATCTTCAGGTCGTCATCGCGGTCGACCATGGCGTACCAGGTGTCATAGGCGGTCGACCACAGAATATTGGCCCCGTACAGCAGCCAGCCGATCACCGGCACCTCGCCCTGCACGGCGGCAAAGGCCATCGGAATGCCCCAGCCGAAGGCCAGCCCCAGATACACCTGCGGCAGGTGGGTGTAGCGCTTCAGGTAGGGGTAGCTGGCGGCCAGGAACACCCCGATGAAGCTCATCGCGATGGTCAGCGCGTTCATGCTCAGCACCAGCGTGAACGCCACCAGCATCAAACCGGCGAACAGCAGCAGCGCCTCGCGCCCACTGACCCGCCCGCTTGCCAGCGGGCGGTCCTTGGTGCGCTTGACGTGCGGGTCCAGCCAGCGGTCGGCGTAGTCATTGATGACGCATCCGGCCGATCGCGTCAGCCAGACCCCGGCGGTGAACACGAACAGCGTCCACAGCGGCGGCAGCCCGCCCGCAGCCAGCCACAGCGCCCACCAGGTGGGCCACAGCAGCAGCAGGGTGCCGATCGGGCGATCGGCGCGCATCAGTTTCCAGTACTGTCCCCAGCGCGACGGCGGCGCGCCGGCGGGGGCATCAAATCGTTCGTAAGCCATGCCCGCAAGGATACGCCAGCCCGCCCGCAGGCGGGCTTGCACGGTCCGTTCGTTCAAGGGGGCAGACCTGCGCCGCGTTTACCGCTAGAATGCCCATCCCGCACCGCCACTTGGCGCTGCGATGCCCGCCCCGGCCTTGTGCTGACGGCGTGGCGGTTCTACAACGCGCCCGTAGCTCAGCCGGATAGAGTAGTGGCTTCCGAAGCCATTGGTCGGGGGTTCGAATCCCTCCGGGCGCGCCATTTTTCCTTCGGTGTCTTTGCCATCGCCCGCCTGCGGGCTGTTTGCGCTGCGCGCGCTCCGCTTGTCGTAGAGCCGGGCTTGCCCGGCTGGCGGTGCACGATCATGGCCCAGCCGGGCAGAGCCCGGCTACGGGGACCCGGCGACTGGGTAAACTGCGACGTGAGCAAATCTTCAGGGAAGGAATGATGCGCCGTGCGGTGGCCGGGCTTTCCCCGCTCGCCATCCAATCTGCATCTGCAGTAGTCGCCCATGCTGAAAGGAGGAAATAGGCGTGACCGCATTAAACAGCTACCGCTGGCGGCAGCGCGGCACGCTATCGCTGTGGCGCTACCTGGAGAACACACGCAATTATCCCGGTTGGCACTTCAGCGCCGACGATGACGGGTGTGCGTCGATGCTGGCACTGCTTGATGCCCTTTTCCTCGATCCTGCGGGCACCACCCGCACCCTCCAGTTGACGGCCCCGTCCGCGGAGGTGCTGAGCATGCCCAACAACCGCAGGGCACCGGTAGAGGATCCTGCTTTGCTCAGGTTGAGTCATGCAGTTGACCCGGGGGCGCTTTCCTGGAACCAGGAAAGTGATCGGCTGGTACTTGAGATTGGCCAGCAGCGTGCACCGATGCTCAGGAAGGGCATTGCTGACGTGGCGGCGGGTAATGGCGATTACTGCATCGCGACGGCTCCGCTGCCGCTTTGGTTCTGGTGGTGGCCGAAGAAGAGGACATGAGTCTCAGTTGATTCCTGAGCGCACGCGGTAGAGTCGGCCGACAGACGACCGCCGATAGCGGCGATCGGCCGGATAACGCATGACCTGCAGCGAAGGAGCGCCTCCCCGATCAAAGGTCATGCGTCCCAGCGGCGATGGGTGTTATCGGCAGTCGTCTGTCGACCGACTCTACCGGGCCTTTCGCCCGGTCGGAGGCATGCGCAGGTTCCCGGCCTTGCGCATGGCCAGAGGCATGCGCAAGGCGTGGGGTGATCAGTAGCGGCCGTCGAAGGCGAAGATCGGCTTGCGCTGCTGCCAGGCCCCCTTGGTGAAATCCGGGAACTCCAGGGTCTGGAAGCTGTTGGCGATCGACTGCTCCGACAACGGCGTGATCGCACTCCAGGTGACCGCGTCATAGATGTCGATCGGCATCGGCGCGTTGGCCTTCAGCGCTTCGACGAACGCGTGGATGACGAACCAGTCCATGCCGCCGTGCCCGGCACTGGCAGCGGTGGCCGCGTTCTGCTTCCACAGCGGGTGCTCGTACTGGTCCTGATAGGCCTGGAAGTCCTCCCACTTGTGCGGGGGACTGCGGCCTTCGATATGGATGGACTGGTTGAGATCCATCCACAGCCCCTTCGTGCCCTGCACGCGGAAGCCCAGCGAGTACGGACGCGGCAACGAGGTATCGTGGTGCAGCAGGATGGTCTCGCCGTTGGCGCATGCCAGCGTGGTGGTGACGATGTCGCCCAGCTTGAACTTCACCTGGGTGCTGGGGTGGGTGGTGCCGCCACTCTTGGCCACGGTGTACTCATGCAGCCCGCGCGCCTTGCTGGCAAACGCATTGATGTGGGTGAAGCGGTTGCCACGGTTGATGCCGGTGTACATGGCACACGGGCCGATACCGTGGCTCGGGTACAGTTCACCATTGCGACGCACTGAATGTTCGGTGCGCCAGCGCGCCTCCGACCAGCCCTTGGGCCCGAACTCCACCCCGCTGTCATACGGCTGGCTGGGATCGCCGGAGTTGAACTTCACCCCGCGCAGGTCGTGCTGGTACCCGCCCTGCAGATGCACCAGTTCGCCGAACAGGCCTTCGCGCACCATCTGCAGCGCAGCCATCACGTCGCGCCGGTAGCAGACGTTCTCCAGCAGCATGTACGGCGTGCCGGTCTGCAGCTGGGTATTGAGCACATCCCAATGGTCCTGCAGGGTGACCCCGGCCACCACCTCGCAGCCGACCGCCACCTTTGCCTGCATGGCGGCAATTGCCATCGGGGCGTGGTATTCCCATGGCGTGGCGATGATCACGCCGTCCAGGCCGCGCTGTTCCAGCAGCCGCTTCCAGGCGTTGACGTCGCCATCCTGGCCATAAGCGGTGGGTGCCGGCTTGCCGGCTTTGGCCACCATGTCCAGACCGCGCTTGAGCATGATCGGCTCGATGTCGCACAACGCCACCACCTGCACGTCGTCGCGGCGCACCAGTTCCTTCAGCAGCACCTGGCCACGCATGCCGGTGCCGATCAGCCCCAGTTTCAACGTGCGCGCCTTCGCCCAGGCGGGTGTTTCCGGCAACAGGCTGGTGGCGGCGAGCGCGGCACTGGCCGCAATGAATTCCCTACGCTTCATGAAACGTTGCTCCGCTGGTAAGGGTCAGAACCGATATCCGAGCTGCAGACTGTAGCTGCGCCCGTAGATGCTGGCATAGTCACTGGAGTCCCCGGCGAAACCCTGGGGGTCATAGAACGGCAGGCGGTTGAACAGATTTTTGACCGTGACGCCCAGCGTCCAATGGTCGTCCGGTCGCCAGCCCACGCTCAGGTTGGCGGTCCACCATGAGGGGACGCCATCACACTGCGCCGGGTTTACCGGCAGCCGGCTCGCGGTGCAGGTTTCCGGGTTGTTGTCCTCGGCATCCACCTGGTCATAGGCCCATCGGGTGGTGCCCACGTAGTTGACGAACACGCTGGTGGTGACCTGGCGATAGATCCAGTCGGCGTTCAAGGTGGCACGCAGGCGCGGGTTGTTGTAGTAGCCGATGGTGTTGCCGTAGTACCAGCGTGATACGTCGTCGATGTAGTACTGCTTGCGGCGCGCAATGGTCGCGGCCATGCCGATGTTCAGGCTGCCGAAGTCGCCCAGGCTGAAGCGGCTGCGCGCGTCGATGTCGAAGCCATCCACAAGGGTGCGCCCCTGGTTCTTGTACTGGCCAACCACGCTTGAGACGTTGCCGACGCTGTAACCGGGCAGCGTGCCCGGGCAGACCACGCCACTGGCCGGATCGGCACACATCGCTGCCAACGCCTCGACGTTGGCGCGGTCGGCGTCACTGATCGGGTTGCGGGTCATCGACTGGATGTCTTCGGGCTTGCTGTAATCCGGTGCGGCGATCTCGTTTCGCCGATAGATGAACCAGTAGTCGGCCGACACGCTCAACCAGCTGGCAGGCTCGTAAACCAGCCCCAGCGTGGAGATCTTCGCCTTTTCCGGTTTCAGGTCCTGGTTGGGCTGGGTCATGCGCGCCACGGTGCGGCTGCAGTCGCTGTTGAGCAGCGCGTTACCCAGGTCCACATCGCCACTGCGTGCCGACTGCCGCAGCAGGTTGGCAATGGCATTTGTCTCATCGCAGCGCACGTCGTCCTCGAACCCGCCCAGCTGCGCGAACACGCCACCGGTGCCGGCTTCAGCCAGGCTGGGTGCGCGGAAGCCTTCGGAATAGGTGCCGCGCAGCAGCAGCTGCGGCAGTACCTGGTACTTCAGCCCGATCTTGGGTGCGAGATTGGCACTGAAGTCGGGGTACTTGTCCACGCGCAGCGCGGCATCCAGCTCCAGTTTGTCCGTGATCGGGGCCACCGTTTCGGCGAACAGCGCGTAGGTATTGCGTTTGCCGTCGAACCACGAGCCGCCCTGCTGGGTGATCAGGCCGTTGGCCGCGTCCTCGTTGCCGGGCGTGTAGAACGTCTCACGGCTTGCATTGAAGCCGAACGCTGCGCGCATTTCGCCTGCGGGCAACTGGAACACCGGACCTTCAATCTTGCCGTCCAGGGTGTGCAGGCGCGTCCACGACTGGATGTCGAAAGTGGGGAAGGCCTCGCGGATCAGCGCCGCATTCGCTTCATTGATCACCCCGAACTGATAGGCCGGGTTGTCGGAAATGATCACCCGGCCGGTACCCGGCTCGATGCTGTAGGGGCCGAAGGCGCGCTCGAAGCCGTCCCGGTTGACGTTGATGGTCTGGTAGGTCACCGAATGTGTGCCGGCAGTCGCAACGGCGGTTTCCCAGTTCCAGTCACCGATGTCGCCGCGCAGGCCGGCCAGCACGCGGTAGCTCTGGTCGGTGTTGCGTTGGCCGAAATGCCCGCTACCGACGTCCTGCAGCAGGTAGTTGAGACCCACCACCCCGCCCATCAGCGCCTTCAACTCCGGGCTGGCATTGTTGTACACGTTGTTGGGGCCGAGGTAGGGCGTGCGGAACTGATTGACGGTGGTGCCGGTGTTGCGCGAGAACCAGCTGCTGGGGTTGCCGGTCGTGGTGCCATAGGCATTCGGTGTGCCGGCGTTGGCGCGCAGGTCAATGTCGGTATAGGTCGCTTCGGCGAAAGCCTCGGTGCTGTCACCGATCAGGAAGTGCGAGCTGATGTAGGCGGTGTTGCGCTTGGTTTCCGCGCCGGAGTCGATCTCGCGGTTCATCCAGGTTTCCCACACGCAGCGCGTACCCGATGCCTCGTTGATGGCGGTGCTGCAGCCCGGTGCCGCTTCCTGCCGGCGCGCCCCGGTTACAGGATCGAAGGCGAAGTAGGTGCCCGGATTGAATTCGCCCGGCCGGCTGCCGACGCCCAAGCGCAGATTATTGAGGTAGTTGGGGTTGTTGACGTAGTACTGGCTGGGCCGCTTGTCGTAGTAGTCGCTGAGCGGAATGGCGTCGCGACGGTACAGGTTGACGCTGGCATAGACGTTGTAGCGGTCCGCATCCAGGTCACCCAACCCCGCGGTGAGGCTGGCCTGGTGCTCGCCATAGGAATCAATGCGGGACGATGTGTCGGTGGTGATGCTGACTTCCGCACCCTGGTAATCACGCTTGGTGATCACATTGATCACACCGGCCACCGCATCGGTGCCGTACACCGCAGACGCACCGTCGGTCAGCACTTCCATGCGTTCAATCGCGGCGGCTGGAATGGCGTCGATGTTGACGAACTGGGTCTGGAAGCCGGCAGGCGCGCCGTAGTACGACAGGCGACGGCCGTTGAGCAGCACCAAGGTGCCTTGAGCGCCCAGGCCACGCAGGTTGGCCTGCGAGGCACCGTCGGAGCCGGTGAACAGCGAGCGCGAATCCTGCTGGGCCGGCCGAGCGGCCGGCAGGTTGTCGAGCACCTGCAACAGCGTGCGCGCACCCATGTTCTCGATGTCCTGCTTGCGGATCACCTGCACCGGCGAGCTGGTTTCCACATCCGAACGGCGGATGTTGGATCCGGTGACCTGGACCCGGCTCAGCTCGGTGGTGCGTTCATCGGTGCTGCTGGCAGTGTCATTGTCCTGGGCGAAAGCCGGCGCGGTTCCGGTCAGGACAATGCCCAGCGCCAGCGATAGGCGGGTGGCGGGGATGCGGCGGTGGCGATGGCGTACGTTCAACATCTTGCTCCTCGTGCGGTCCGCAGCGTGGGGCTGCCTGGGGTGGTGTGTTCCGGCAACAGTTGCCCGCACCGCAGCCACGCAGGCTGCAGACGGAGAACGGTGAGGTGGATGAAAAAACGGGGAACGGCTCCCTGCGGCCGACTCTAGGGCAGCATCTCGAAAGATGTCAACAAAGTGAAAGCAAAAAGAAGGAGTTTTTTACGACAAACGAAAGTTGATGCAAGGCACCACTTTCTAAATCGCTTATGAATGGGCACGTTTTCTCTTTTGATCCGATGAGATACGCAAGCCTAAAGAGGCTGTGAGCGACAATCGAATCGAAAACTGTGACCGAGCAAACTTATTTAAATCTTTCGATAATTGACATTTCGAAAGAAAACACAGATCGTGAGCCCGTCCAACAGGAAGCACGTATGGAACTGCCCCCCCTCTTCGATCTTGCCGCCTGGCAGTCCCGTGGCGGTGCCTGCACTGCCGGGGAAATCGTCCAGCAGCCTGCGCTATGGGCCGCCGTTGCGGACCTGCTGGAAACCGCCCAGCCCGCACTCGAGGCCTTCCTGGGTTCGACCCTCTCGCACCCGGAACAGCGGGTAATCTTCACCGGGGCCGGCAGTTCCGGCTTCATCGCCGAGATGGTCGCTGACGCAATCAACGCGCAATGGCCGGCCGACATCCGCGCCATCCACACCACCAGCCTGCTTACCCACCCGCAGCTGTATCTGAAGGCCGGACGCCCCACCCTGCTGGTCAGCTTCGGCCGCAGCGGCTCCAGCCCGGAAAGCGTGGCCGTGGTCGAGCTGGTCCAGGCCCGCGTCCCGCAGGCGCGGTTCCTGCACATCACCTGCAATGCGAACGGTGCCTTGGCCCGGCATGGCCACGGGCGGCAGGACACCTGCTCGTTGTTGATGCCCCCGGCCAGCTGCGATCAGGCCTTCGCCATGACCAGCAGCCTCAGCTGCATGCTGCTGGCGGCACTGGCCGTGTTCGATCGCGCGCCGTGGGCAGAGCGCATGGCGCAGCTTCGCGCCTTGGCTGAACACGGCCGCGCTGCCCTGCACCAGTGGGATACGGCCATCTCGGCGCTGGCGCAGTGGCCGTGCGCGCGTGTCATCTATCTGGGCAGCGGGCCGCTGGAAGCCAGCGCACGCGAGGCCGCCCTGAAAGTGCTGGAACTGACGGCCGGGCGGGTGCTGGCCCTGTCCAATACGCCGCTGGGCTTCCGTCATGGTCCCAAGTCCACCCTCGATGGCGACACCCTGGTGGTGATGCTGCGTAGTGCGCAGCCGCTGGTGCGGCGCTACGAACAGGACCTGCTGGACGAGCTGCGTAGCGACGGCATTGCCGGAAGGGTCATTTCCGTCGGCCCGTCCAGCGCAGAATGTGCCGAAGGCGACTTCTTGCTCGACGCCCCTGACTGCGCCGACAGCTGGCTCGCTCCGCTGTGGCTGCTGATGGCACAGGGCTATGCGCTGCAGCGGTCGGCCGCCATGGGCTACACGCCCGACAACCCTTTCCCCGACGGCACGGTCAACCGCGTGGTACAGGGTGTGACCCTTCATTCCCACGGCTGAGCGGAAACAGTGCATGCAGACCTGGTACGGCATCGACATCGGCGGCACCAAGATTGAACTGGCAGCCTGCGACGCGCGCGGCGTGGTCCAGCACCGTCAGCGCGTGGCCACACCATGCAATGACTACGCTGCGTTCCTGGACAGTGTGGCCGCGCTGGTGGACCAGGCGGACAAGACCCTGGGCAACACCTGCGTGGCCGTTGGCGTCGCTCTGCCAGGGGTGCGCGAAGCCGAAAGCGGACGCCAGCTCAGCGCCAACGTGCCGGCGCTGACCGGGCGCACGGTCGGCGCGGACCTGCGCGCGCGGCTCAACCGGCCGTTGGCGCTGGGCAACGACCTGCAGTGCTTCGCGCTTTCCGAAGCGCAGGGCGGCGCGGCCGACGGCTACCCGAGCATGTTCGGGGTGATCCTCGGCACCGGTGCCGGCGGCGGCTACTGCAAGGACGGTCAACTGGTGGCTGGCAACAATGGCATGGCCGGTGAGTGGGGCCACTGGAGCCTGCCCGCCACCCTGCAGCTGCGCCACGATCTGCCGTTGCTTGACTGTGGCTGCGGTCTGCGTGGCTGCCTGGAGCGCTACGTGTCCGGCAGCGGCCTGGCGCTGATCCATGCCCGTCAGGGCGGCGATGCGCTGGACGCGCAGCAGGTGGTGGAATGTGCCAACGGCGGCGATGCCGTCGCGCAGCGCGCGTTGGCCATTCACCGCGACCTGCTGGGTTACTGCTTTGCCAGCCTCATCCTGGCATTGGACCCGCACGTGATCGTGCTCGGCGGCGGGTTGTCCAAGCTGGAGCTGCTGTATCGCGATCTGCCTGCCGCCATTGCCCCCTACCTGTTTGCCGGTGTGCGGGTGCCGCCAATTCTGCCGCCGGTGTTCGGCGACGCCGGTGGCGCGCGCGGCGCGGCCCTGCTCGCCTGGCAGCAGCATCCGGCGCGTTGAACCGCCCACATTCTGATTCCACCACAACCGGAGCCTTGCCATGTCCGCCGTACACGCCTTGATTGCCGCCCATCGCCAGGGCCAGCCGGTCGGGCTGTACAGCGTCTGCTGCAGCAACGAGCAGGTGCTGCGCGCAGCCATGCAGGTGGCGCAGCACTACGGCACTCTGCTGCTGATCGAGGCCACCTCGAACCAGGTGGATCAGTTCGGCGGCTACACCGGCATGACCCCGGCGCAGTATCGCGACTACGTGCATGCGCTGGCTGACGAGCAGCAGTTCCCGCGCGAGCGGCTGGTGCTGGGCGGCGACCACCTGGGCCCGAATGCCTGGCAGAAGGGTTCAGCTGAAGTGGCCATGGCGCATGCGCGCGAGCTCGTCGCCGCCTACGTGGCCGCCGGTTTCCACAAGATCCATCTGGACTGCAGCATGTCCTGCGCCGATGACCCGACGCCCTTGCCCGATGCCACCGTCGCGATGCGCTCGGCGGAACTGGCGCGGATTGCCGAGCGCACCGCAGCAGCGCACGGGCTGCCGCCGCCGGTGTATGTGATCGGCACGGAAGTGCCGGTGCCGGGCGGCGAAGCCTCGCTCGAAGGGGGTCTTGCAGTCACCACGCCGGAGGCGGCCGCCACCACGCTGGCCATCCATCGCGACGCCTTCTCCACGCCCGACCTGTTGCCGGCCTGGGAGCGCGTGCTGGCGATGGTGGTACAACCCGGCGTGGATTTCGACCACAGCAGCGTGCACTACTATGACCAGGAGGCGGCGCAGGCGCTTTCGGCGTTCGTCGAGTCACAGCCGCGCATCGTATTCGAAGCCCACTCCACCGATTATCAGACCGAGCCAGGGCTACATGCCCTGGTGCGCGACCACTTCGCCATTCTCAAGGTCGGCCCGGCTGCGACCTATGCGTTCCGCGAAGCGGTGTTCGCGCTCGCGATGATTGAGAACGAGCTGCTGCCCGCAGCGCAGTGCTCACAGCTGATCGAGGTTCTGGACCGCGTCATGTGCGAGAAGCCGGTCTATTGGCGCAGCTACTACACCGGCACCGACGCGGAACAGCAGCGCCTGCGGCGCTACTCGCTGAGCGACCGCAGCCGCTACTACTGGGGCGAGCCGGCGGTGCAGGCCGCGCTGGCCAAGCTGGTGGACAACCTGACCCGGCAGCGCGCGCCGCTGATGCTGCTGAGCCAGTTCCTGCCGGAACAGCGTGCTGCGGTGCAGTCCGGTGCCCTCAGCGACGCGCCCCTCGCCCTGATCCGGCACAAGGTCGCGCTGCGCCTGGCCGAGTATGCCCGCGCCTGCGGTGCGCAAGGCAGATTCGAAACCTTATCGGCAGCGGGGCTTTCGGAAGAGTAAGCTTCGGCTTTCCTTCTGAAAGGGACTTCACGACCATGCGAAACACCCGGCAGCGGCGCCAACAGATCATGCAGATGCTGGTGGAGCACGGCAGCGTCCAGGTCAGCGAACTGGTGGAGCGTTTCGGGGTGTCGGCGGTGACCATCCGTACCGACCTCACCCACGTGGAAGCGCAGGGCCTGGCCACCCGTACCCACGGCGGAGCCACCCTGATGCGCACGCCGCCGCTGGAGCAGGACATCCACGAGAAGGACACGCTCAACCTGCCGCTGAAGGACAGCATCGGTGCGCATGCCGCGCAGCAGGTACGTCCGGGCGACAACATCATCATCGACTCCGGCTCCACCACCATGACCCTGGCGCGACACTTACGTGCGCACCGCGATGTCACAGTGATGACCAACGGTCTGAACATCGCCTGGGAGCTGGCCAACGCCCCCGGCGTGGAACTCATGCTCACCGGTGGCCTGCTGCGCAAGCAGTCGTTGTCGCTGCAGGGCAGCCAGGCCGAAGCCAGCCTCAATACCTACAGTTTCGACACCTTGTTCCTGGGCGTGGATGGCCTGGACCTGCAGTTCGGTCTGACCACCCATCATGAAGCCGAAGCCAGCCTCAACCACCGCATGGTGGAGCGGGCACGGCGGGTGGTAGTGCTGACCGACGCGTCCAAGTTCGGACGGGTAAGCCTGCATCGCATCGCGCGGTTGGAACAGGTCCATACCATCATCACCGACGCCAGCATTGACGCCGAGTATCTGGAAGGGCTGCAACGGCTGGGCATCGAAGTGATCATCGCCGAGACCCCTGCATGACATCAGCCTCCGCCTCGCACGCCACCTCGAACTCCCACGCAGAAGGCCCTCGTTGGCCGGTGCGCTACCTGTTGTTCATTGGCGGCATGGGCGGACTGCTGTACGGCATCGACATCGGCATCATCGCCGGCGCGCTGCCCTATCTGGAAGCCACCGCCACGGCCAGCTGGCATCTCACCAGCCAGCAGCTGGGCTTCGTGGTGGCGGCGGTGCTGCTGGGCAGCGTGCTGTCTTCGCTGTTTGCCGGGGCCATCGCTGACCTGATCGGCCGGCGCAATACGCTGGTGCTGGCTGGCACGCTGTTTACCCTGAGCATTCCGGTGATGGCGCTATCCGAAGGGTATGCCGCACTGCTGCTGGGACGGCTGTTGCAGGGGATCAGCGGCGGCCTGATCGGCGTGGTGGTGCCGCTGTATCTGGCCGAAGTACTCAGCCCGGAGCGCCGCGGGCGCGGTGCAGGGTTGTTCCAGCTGCTGCTGACCATCGGTCTGGTGCTGGCTGCAGTGATCGGTCTGTACCAGGCGCACGCGGTGGACGCCGCTGCCGACAGCGTGCGGCATCTGCCCGCGGTCGAGCAGCAGCGGCTGCTGTTCGAGGTGAAAGACCACGCCTGGCGCACCATTTTCTGGAGCTGCCTGCTGCCGGGCCTGGTGTTCACCTTCGGCGCGCTGTTCATCAGTGAATCGCCGCGCTGGCTGGCCCGGCGCGGCCAGCTCGACAAAGCCCGCGCCGCGCTGCAGCGCACCGTCGCGCCCGGCGAGGTCGAGCCCACCCTTCAGAGCATGCGGGCCCCCGAGCAGACCCAGGCACGGGCGCGCGGCGTAAGCGCACGCGACTCGTTGCTGAGCCGGCGCTACGTGTGGCCGTTCGTGCTGGCCTGCCTGGTACTGGCCTTCACCCAGGCCACCGGGATCAATTCGGTGCTGGCCTACGCGGTGAACATTCTCAATCAGGCCGGTCTCCCGGGCGCGGTCGCCAACTGGGCCGATGTGGCGGTCAAGCTGCTCAATGCGATCATGACCGTGGTCGCGCTGGTGCTGGTAGATCGGAAGGGGCGCAAGTTCCTGCTGATGCTGGGCACTGGCGGCATCACCGTGGCACTGCTGTGTGCGGCGCTGCTGTTCGTGCGGGGCGAACAGGGGCGGTTGGATGTACAGCCGATCCTGCAGCAGCAGGTGAGTGGCGAAACCCTGGACCTGACGATGGATGCGGCCCAATGGGCGCAGTTGGATCGCCAGGCCGGAAATCAACCACAGCAGCTGACGGTGTCCTACGCCTACGGTGACTTCAGCAACGTGCGCTCATTGCGCAGCGACAACGCCACCGACGTTGCCCTGCAGATCCGCCGCGAGGACGCAGTGTCGGCCGACAGCGTGATTGGTCGCTTCTTCCGCAGCCTGCACCTGAACCCCTTCCCAGACCCCGCACAGGCGGCCAATGCCCCGCTGGTGATCGAGCGCGCCAGCATCGGCCAGGTGCCCTCACCCACCCACGGCTGGCTGGTGGCCGGCTGCATCCTGCTGTTCGTGGCGTTCTTTGCGGTCGGCCCCGGCGTGTGCGTGTGGCTGGCGCTGTCCGAGCTGATGCCCACCCGCATTCGTTCCAACGGCATGAGCATCGCGCTGTTGATCAACCAGTTCGTGTCCACCGTTATTGCCGCCCTCTTCCTGCCCACGGTGGGGCATTACGGCTACGCCAGCATGTTCTTCTTCTGGGCCGGCTGCACGCTGCTGTATTTCCTGGTCGCGGCGTTCTGGCTGCCGGAGACCAAGGGCAAGACCCTGGAAGAGATCGAAGCGCGATTCCGGTAGCGCGGATACTGGCTGGGCACCCCGTAGAGCCGGGCTTGCCCGGCTGCTCTTCGCGCTGGCCCCAAACCCTGCGCAGACGCGCATGGCACACATCTACGTGGCCTGGGTCAGCGCCATCGGCTTTTCAATTCACTACGTCAACGTACAAGTTGCGACGCGGCGTTCACTCATCGTCTGGATTCAACGGTGCATCGAGGTCCATGTGGGCCTTCCTCATGTTTCATGGCGTTCTGGCGCACACCCACAGCGTGGCGCGGCGTAGGCCATGACTGTGCAGCGAATGCACCGCCGCCTGCAGGGTCGCGCCGGTGGTCATGACGTCATCAACCAAGGTGAGCGCCTTTGGCGGCGCGGATCGCACTGCGAACGCATCGCGCATGTTCTGCTGCCGGGCGTGGGCATCCAGCGTCGATTGCGCGGTGGTTGCCCGCTGGCGCACCAGCCCTTGCCAGAGCGGCAGGCACATTTCCCTGGCCAGCGGGCGCGTCAGTTCCAGCGCCTGATCGTAACCACGCTCGCGCAGGCGCTTACGATGCAGCGGCATGGGAACCAGCGGCTCGGTGAGAAACGCAGGCACCCGCTGCAACATCAACTGGGACAGCAGGCGGCCGGCGGCCAGGTCCTGGTGGAATTTGAAACGCAGAATCAGCCGGTCAATCGGTGGGGCGTAGACGAAGGTGGCGGCGGCAGCCGCCTGCAGCGGGAGAGCGGTCAAGCAGATGCCGCAGCAGACAGCGGGTTCGTTCACCGGCAACGGCAGCGCACACACCGGGCAGGCGTGGTCATTCCACGGCAGGGCCGCGTGGCAGGCGCGGCACAGGTCGAGCCCGTCCGCGCCGGGCTCGGAACACACCAGGCAACACAGCGGCAATGCCTGCAGCGCGAGCCAGGAAAGGGCATGGGTAAGGGCATGAAACACAACGGAGTACCGGACAAGGCGCGATACCCAAAGTGACTGCTTCCACGCCGCGCCGGCATCAGACGATGCCGGCACCACGCGTCATCCGATTACGGATGCTGGCCGGTAATTTCTGCGTACATCTGCTGCGCGTCCTGCAGGTCTTCCAGACCGTTGACCTGCATCGTCTTGCCGAACGGCCCGCTAATGGTGGCCACGGTCAGCACCCGGTCGCCCACGGTGAAGGCAATGCGCTTGCCCACGCGTGCCTCGGTGGCCGCCAGCATGCGTGCACCGGCCTCATCGGTCAGCTCCAGGTTCAGCACCGGCGTCCGGGTGTATGCATCCGTGTCCAAGGCCACGCTGCGCACATCAGCGGTGACCAGGAAGGGGGGCTCGAGCAGGGCGAGCGGCTGCCCTTCCGCATCGGTCAGGCGGGTGGATGTCGGCCGGCCCTGCTCGTCCACCTCCCGCATCAGGAGCCTGGCCTGCGGCAGTGGTGCAGCGCCTCGCACTGCCCCAGGCGTCTGCGTCAATGCGGGAGCAGGGGTGCAGGCGGTCAGCCCGGTGGCGGCCAGGAGGGTCGCCAGCATGCAGGTTCGAAGCAATCGCGCGTCCATGTTGAATTGATCCCTCGCTGAGTCCGTCAATGATGACTTTATCCAACAACGGGTTACGACATCACCCTCTCTGTAAACCTTCATTGTTGATTACGAGTTGACAGCTCCGAATCCACTCTTCACACTGCCGCCCTTCCACCGAACCGGCAGGCCGCTCATGCCCATTGCCCTCCGTCACGACTGGCAGCCGCAGGAACTGCTGCAGCTGTTCGACCTGCCCTTCGCGGAGCTGCTGTTCCGTGCCGCGGCGGTGCATCGCGAGCACTTCGATCCGGCCCAGGTGCAGGTATCCACGCTGCTGTCGGTGAAGACCGGCGGTTGTCCGGAGGACTGCGCCTACTGCCCGCAGGCGCAGCGCTACGACACGGGCGTGGCGGCGCAGAAGCTGATGGCCACCGAGGAGGTGGTCGCGCGTGCACGCCAGGCCAAGGCGGCCGGTGCCTCCCGGTTCTGCATGGGCGCGGCATGGCGTTCGCCCAAGGACCGTGATATTCCGAAGGTGGCGGCGATGATCCGCGAGGTGAAGGCGCTTGGGCTGGAAACCTGCGCCACGCTGGGCATGCTCGACCGCGGCCAGGCCGATGCGTTGCGCGCGGCCGGCCTGGACTACTACAACCACAATCTGGACACCGCGCCGGATTACTACGATTCCATCATCCACACCCGCCAGTACCAGGACCGCCTGGATACCCTTGAACACGTGCGCGATGCGGGCCTGAAGACCTGCTGCGGCGGCATCGTCGGCATGGGCGAGACCCGTCAGCACCGCGCCGGCCTGCTGCTCGCGCTGGCCAATCTTCCCAGCCATCCCGATTCGGTGCCGATCAACCGGCTGGTGCAGGTCGCCGGTACCCCGTTGCACGGCAGCGCGGAGCTGGACCCGTTCGAGTTCGTCCGCATGATCGCGGTAGCCCGCATCGTGATGCCGCATTCGATGGTACGGCTGTCGGCCGGCCGCGAGGCCATGAGCGATGAACTGCAGGCGCTGTGTTTCCTCGCCGGTGCCAATTCAATCTTCTACGGTGAGAGGTTGCTCACCACCGGCAACCCGGACACCGCGCGCGACCAGGCCCTGTTCGAGCGCCTTGGCCTGCAGCCGATGCCGGTGCAGGTGGACGCGCCGGACCATGACCACCCCGGCACCGCGCATGCCGGCATCACCCAGCCTGCCGGCAGCTGCAGCGGCCGCTGCGGACAGGCGGCCTGAGCTTCCGACCGGGGGTGCGGCGCCCAAGCCGCCAACCGGGTACGCTAGCTGCCCTCCCCGACCATGCTTATGACGACCATGGCCCGCCCTGACCTGCAGGAACGACTCCAGTCCCAACGCAAGCTTCGGCAGGCGCAGGGCCGCATCCGTGTGCGCCGCACCGTGACCCGCCGCGATGGCGTGCGTCTGGAAGTGGACGGACAGTGGCTGACCGGCTTCTGCAGCAACGACTATCTGGGCCTGTCCCAGCAGTTCGGCGTGGTCAGCGCCCTGCAGGATGCCGCCGCGCGCGAAGGGGCCGGGGCCACGGCCTCGCACCTGATCTGCGGCCATCACGCACTGCACGAGGCGCTGGAACAGGAAATGGCCGACTGGCTGGGTTACCCGCGTGCCCTGCTGTTCGGCAGTGGCTTCGCCGCCAACCTGGCGGTGCAGCAGGCCCTGCTCAGTGAGGAAGACGACGTCTGCGTGCAGGACCGCCTGAACCACGCCAGCCTGCTCGATGCCACCCGGCTGGCCGGTTGCCGCCTGCGTCGATACCCGCACCTGGACAGCGAAGGGGCCCTGCGCCAGCTCAAGCATGCGCCGGAAGGCGCGGCGATGCTGGTCACCGATGGTGTATTCAGCATGGACGGCGATATCGCCCCGCTGCGTTCGCTGTCGCTGGTGGCACGCATGCAGGAAGCGCTGCTGTACGTGGACGATGCGCATGGCGTTGGCGTGGTCGGCGAGCATGGCCGCGGCTGTGTGGCTGACGCGGGCCTGGGCGTGACCGACGTACCGCTGCAGCTGGCCACGCTGGGCAAGGCATTGGGCAGCAGTGGCGCGGTGGTGCTGGGCGATGAAGCCATGATCCAGCATCTGGCCGAAACCGCACGTCCGTACATCTACACCACCGCGATTTCCCCCGCCCAGGCGGCGGCGTCGCTGGCGGCGGTGAAGCTGGCCCGGCGCGACGACTGGCGACGCGAGAAGCTGACCGAGCTGGTCGGCGTGTTCCGCGCAGGCGCACGTCAGCACGGGCTGGAACTGATGCCCTCCGACACCCCGATCCAGCCGCTGCTGTGCGGCTCGGAAGCCACCGTGGTGGCGCTGTCGGCGGCGCTGGAAACCGCCGGATTCCTGGTCAGCGCGATCCGTCCACCGACGGTACCGGAAGGCAAGGCGCGGCTGCGCGTCACCCTGTCGGCGCTGCACACGCCGGCGCAGGTGCGGGCACTGACCGATGCCATTGCTGACGCGCGCGAAAAGGTGCTGCGGCAACAGTCGCTGGATGCGCTGAGCGCGTGATGCAGGCCGGCTGAGCATGCATATCGAGGTGGTAGGGCGCGGCCCGGCGCTGGTATTGATTCATGGCTGGGCATTGCATGGCGGGGTATTCGCCCCGCTGGTAGAGCACCTGCATGACCAGCTCGAACTGCATCTGGTTGACCTGCCCGGCCACGGCTACAGCCGCGATGACACCACCTCCCTGCGCCTGCCGCAGGTGGTCAACGCCATTGCCGCGGCCACCCCGCCAGCGGTGTGGTGCGGTTGGTCGCTGGGCGGGTTGTTCGCCCTGCATGGGGCCGCCGTGGTGCCGAAGGTGCGCGGACTGGTGATGATTGCCGCCGCTCCTCGCTTCGTACGCGGCGAGGACTGGCCGCACGCAGTGGAGCCGGCCGTATTCGCGCAGTTCGGCCAGGACCTGGCCCAGGATTACCGGGGCACGTTGGAGCGCTTTCTGGCCCTCGATGCGATGGGCTCCGAGCATGCCCGTCAGGAGCTGCGCACGCTGCGCGCGGCGCTGGTGGAGCGCGGCGAACCGGCTCCGCGGGCACTGCACGAGGGCCTGGCACTGCTCGAGAACACCGACCTGCGTGGCGCGCTGCCGGCACTGCGCAAACCCAGTCTGTGGCTGGCCGGTCAGCGTGACCGTCTGGTCAGCGCGCGGGGCATGCAGGCGGCGGCAGACCTTTCCCCGGATGCGCAGGCGCAGGTAATTGCGCATGGGGGACACGCACCGTTCCTCGGGCATGCCGATATCGTGGCCGTTCGGCTGCGACAATTCGTTGTTGAGAGCAGTCGACTGTCGGTCGACTCTACCGGGTAGGACGTCA
The DNA here is from genome assembly GCA_050983615.1 of Stenotrophomonas maltophilia. Taxonomy (GTDB): domain Bacteria; phylum Pseudomonadota; class Gammaproteobacteria; order Xanthomonadales; family Xanthomonadaceae; genus Stenotrophomonas; species Stenotrophomonas maltophilia_AZ. Next base: position 4,122,389 of record CP158958.1, read on the forward strand.
TGGATCTTGGAATTGCTGGCCGCTGGGCCTTGGTGTGTGCGGCCAGCAAAGGGCTGGGTCTGGGTTGCGCGCGAGCACTGGTACGCGAGGGCGTGAACGTGGTCATCGCAGCACGCGGCGAAGAAGCGCTGGCCCGCGCTGCCACCGAACTGAGGGCACTGTCCGGTGCCGGTGAGGTCCGCACCGTGGTGGCCGATGTCACCACCGAGGCCGGCCGTACGGCGGCGCTGGCCACCTGCCCGCAGGTGGACATTCTGGTGAACAACGCCGGTGGACCACCGGCTGGCGACTTCCGCCAGTTTGAGCGGGCGGACTGGATTGCGGCACTGGATGCCAACATGCTCAGCCCGATTGAACTGATCCGCGCAACGGTGGACGGGATGATCGAGCGCGGTTTCGGCCGCATCGTCAACATCACCTCGTCCTCGGTGAAGGCACCGATCGAGATCCTTGGTCTGTCCAACGGTGCGCGCTCAGGCCTGACCGGCTTCGTCGCCGGCCTGGCGCGGCGCACGGTGGCGCACAATGTGACGATCAACAACCTGCTCCCGGGCCAGTTCGATACGGACCGCCTGCGCGGCAACTTCGCCTACGTCGCGCAGCAGCAGGGCGTGGACGCGGGACAGATCGCCGAGCGCAAGCGTACCCATATTCCGGCTGGCCGCTTCGGTAATGCCGATGAGTTCGGTGCGGCTTGCGCGTTCCTGTGCAGTGCACAGGCGGGGTACATCACCGGCCAGAACCTGCTGATTGATGGCGGTGCGTATCCGGGAACATTCTGATTGCCGCCGCACGACCAACGGTCGTGCGCTACCGCTTCACCGGCACCCTCTTTCGTAGTGAGCTTTGTATGACCGCCAGTTTCGATCCGCATCACGTCCGTCGCGCCTTCTCGCGTGCTGCCCACAGCTATGACGCGGCCGCTGCGCTGCAGCGTGAAGTGGAGAAGCGCCTGCTGGAATCGCTGGACTATCTGGAAAGCCGGCAGCCGCAGGTGGTGCTCGACGTGGGCAGCGGCACCGGCCACGCCAGCGCGACGATGAAAAAGCGCTGGCCGAAGGCCCAGGTGATCGCGCTGGACCTGGCCGCGCCGATGTTGGCCGAAGCGAAGAAACAGGCCGGCTGGTGGAAGCCGTTCTCCCGCGTATGCGGTGATGCGCAGGCGCTGCCGCTGGCCGACCAGAGCGTGGACGTGATTTTCAGCAACCTGTGCCTGCAGTGGGTGGAGGATCTGCCGGCGGCGTTTGCCGGTTTCCGCCGCGTGCTCAAGCCCGGCGGCCTGCTGGTGTGCTCGACCTTCGGGCCGGAAACGCTGATCGAGCTGCGCGATGCCTTCGCGGCAGCGGACAGCACACCGCACGTCAGCCGCTTCGCGCCGATCGCACAGTTCGGCGATGCACTGATGATGTCGGGTTTCCGCGATCCGGTGCTGGACCGCGATCTGTTTACGCTGACCTATACCGACATGGATGCGCTGATGCGTGAGTTGCGTGCGATCGGCGCGACCAATGCCCGCCGGGACCGCCGCCACACGTTGACCGGGCGTGGGCGCTTTGCCGCCGCGCGCGCGGCGTATGAACCGCTGCGACGCGAAGATGGCAAGCTGCCGAGCAGCTGGGAGGTCATCTATGCGCATGCCTGGGCCCCCGAGCATGGCGCACCGATCCGCGAGCGTGGGCATGATGTGGCGAGCGTGCCGGTGTCGGCGATTCCGATCCGACGCCGGACGGATTGACGCCTGCGCGCACGTTTGGACACCCCGATGACACGCATGGCGTGTCACTACGCGCCGGTTGTCACCAGATCACGATGGAAGAAGTAGATCTCCTGCGCCAGGAATTTCCAGCTGGTGTGGAAGCTGCGAAAACGCGTGCTCGGCGTTGAAGACGCCAGCGCATCAATGCCCAGCTCATGCGCCAGGCGCAGCGCGCGGGCCATGTGCAGCGGGTCGCTGACGATGATGACGCGGTGCAGCTGGCGCTGCTCCATCAGCCGCCGTGCCTCGACCAGATTCTGCCGCGTGGTGCGCGACGCGGTCTCGATCAGGATCGCTTCATCCGGCACGCCCTGCTTTATCGCATAGCGGCGCGCGACCTGCGATTCGGAGAAACGCGCGGCGGTACCACCGTAGCCGCCGGTGAAGATCAGCACCGGGGCATAGCCCTGCCGGTACAGGTCCAACCCATGGCGAATGCGTTCTTCGAACACGGGCGAGGGCTTGGCGTCATACGCCGCCGCCCCCAGCACGATGATGGCGTCGGCCTTGGCCGCCTGGTCACGCTCGCCCACCCACACGATCCACGCGGTCACACACAGCAACCACGCCAGCAGTGCCACCAGCAGCCGCCACATCCAGCCCCACAGGCCAACCCGGGCCCGCCAGGTCATGCACGTCCCCAAGGCAGCGCGTCCAGATCCACATTGCCGCCGGACAGCACCACGCCTACCCGCTGGCCGGCGAAACGGGCCGGTTCGGCCAGGATGGCCGCGAGGGCAATCGCCGAAGACGGTTCCACCACCTGCTTGAGCACCTGCCAAAGCATGCGCATGGCCTGCACGGTCGCGGCGTCGTCCACGGTGATGACATCGGCCCCGCCTTGCAGCAGGGCAAAATTGGGGGCGCCCAGGGTGCCGCGCAGCCCGTCGCAGATCGTGTCTGGAGTGAACTCAAGCTGCAGCGAACCCGCTGCCAGCGAGCGCGCGGTGTCGGCGGCCCCGGCCGGCTCGGCGAGGATCAGCCGGGCCTGCGGTGCTGCAATCTGGATCGCCAGCAGGGTACCGGCAGCCAGTCCGCCTCCGCCCACCGGCACCACCAGCAGGTCGAACGGACCGTGGCTGTGCAGCAGCTCCAGTGCGGCGGTGCCCTGCCCGGCCATGACCTGGCGGTCGGCATACGGGTGCACGAGGCTGGCTCCCGTGTCGGCCTGCACCTGCGCGCACAGGGCCTCGCGGGCGGCGATGCTGGGCGCACAGCGCCACAAAGTGGCCCCATGCCGTTCGATATTGGCCAGCTTGGCCGCCACCGCACCCTCCGGCACTACAACGTGGCAGGCGATGCCACGGGTGCGCGCGGCCAGTGCCAGCGCGGCCCCATGGTTGCCCGAGGAATGGGTCACCACACCGCGCGCCGCCACCGCCTCTGGCAGGGCCCAGACCGCGTTGCAGGCGCCACGGAATTTGAACGCGCCGCCCCGCTGCAGGTGTTCGGCTTTGAATGCCAGCCGTGCGCCAGTCATCTGGTCCAGCGCCTGTGACTGCAGCACCGGCGTGACATGGGCATGCGGGGCAATCCGAGCGGCGGCGGCGTACAGATCATCCACGCGGGGCAGGAGTGAATCGTTCATGACGCAAGATTAACGTAACGCCTCCTCGCGCACCGCCTTCGCGTGACATGCGACGATGGCCTGCATTCATCCAGATCGAGCGGAGTTAAGGGCGTATTCAACGCCGCGGACCGAAGCTGGGCCCAGAACCCTTGGGGGGACCTTTCATGAAAATGCGCCTGATGTTCGCCGGTGGCCTGCTGTTGGCCCTGTCCGGTTGCGCCACCTACGACTATGTGGGTGGCGGCGGTGGCAGTGGCTACTACCACGGTGCGCCGTCGGTGGAGTACCGCTATCCGTACGGCTATCCCTATGGTTACGGCAGCGGCTACTACGGTGGCGGCTACTACGGCTATGGCGGGGGCTACTACAACTACCCCATCTATCGTCCGTACCCGAACTACCGCCCACCGCACAATCACCGCCCGCCGCCGCGCCCGGGCAATGGCAATGGTCCGCCTCCGCCGCGCCCGCCGGATCGCCCGCGCCCGGGCTACAACGGCGGTTCGCCGTGGCGGAACATGGACTCGGTCGGCCGCCCGCCGCAGCAGCGTCCGGCACCGGCTCCGCAGGCGCGACCGGCACCGCCGCCGCGTCCCGCGCAGACGCGTCCCAGCGGCTCGCCCTGGCGAAATATGAATAAGTTGAACCAGCGCACACAAGAGAACTGATTACCGCTTGATTTTCACCCGCCCGCCGGTTCAATCTACGCAGGTAGTGACGGTCTCGGTCACAAAGTGACAAAAGCGACATGGGGCGTCACATCGGGCTCTACGTCGATATCCGACAGGAACATCTGGATCCCCCCTGTTCCGGCCCTGTCGGATGTCGGCACCTCTAAAACAAAAGGCCCCGCCAATGGCGGGGCCTTTTGTTTCAGGTCCAGCTGGGGGAGGGGTCCGCCTTAAAAACGGGGCCGACAGTCCCCCGACTGTCGGCCCCTTCGCTTCCCCGGGATGCGCAAAGACCGGCCCCTGTTCCAATTCCGGTCCGTAGCGCTTTTCAGCGCCTGCCATCCTGGGTGCTATTGGGTTATCTGCACTTTGCGTGCCAACTTGAGGGTGACTTTCAGTTTTTTTTTATGAATGCGCCCCATGTAGAGCCGGACTTGCCCGGCTGACCGGTCGCCCGGCCGGCCGTTAACGTGCGCGACGCATTCGGCTGTAAAATCAACGTCCTCGCCCTGCTCCAGGGCTGACCTGGGCCGCCACTGGCCCCGTCCGAGCCTTACATGACTGATACCTTCTACGACTACGACGTCATCGTCATTGGTGGTGGCCATGCCGGTACCGAAGCTGCGCTGGCCGCAGCCCGCTCCGGCGTGCGCACGCTGCTGCTGACGCACAACGTGGAGACCATCGGCGCGATGAGCTGCAACCCGGCCATCGGTGGCATCGGCAAGGGCCATCTGGTCAAGGAGATCGACGCGCTGGGCGGGGCCATGGCCCACGCCGCCGACCGCGCCGGCATCCAGTGGCGCACGCTCAATGCCTCCAAGGGTCCCGCCGTGCGCGCCACCCGCTGCCAGGCCGACCGCAATCTTTACCGCATGGCCATCCGTGGCATCGTCGAGGCACAGGCCAACCTGACCGTGTTCCAGGCGGCTGTGGATGACCTGATCATCAATGGCGACGCCGTGCGTGGCGTCATCACCCAGACCGGCCTTCAGTTCAATGCGCCGGCCGTGGTGCTGACCGCTGGCACCTTCCTGGCCGGCAAGATCCATGTCGGTCAGACCCAGTATGCGGCCGGGCGCATGGGCGACCCGCCGGCGACCACGCTGGCCGCGCGCCTGCGCGAGCGCCCGTTCGCCATCGACCGGCTCAAGACCGGCACGCCGCCGCGCATCGACGGCCGCTCGCTGGACTACAGCGTGATGGAGGAACAGCCTGGCGACGACCCGCGCCCGGTGATGTCGTTCCTGGGCGATGTATCCGAGCACCCGACGCAGGTGAGCTGCTGGATCACCCATACCAGCGAGCACACGCACGAGATCATCCGCAGCGCCCTGCACCGCAGCCCGCTGTACAGCGGGCAGATCGAAGGCATCGGCCCGCGCTACTGCCCATCCATTGAAGACAAGGTGGTGCGTTTTGCCGAGAAGGCCAGCCATCAGATCTTTGTGGAGCCCGAAGGGCTGGATGTGGTGGAGATCTACCCCAACGGCATTTCCACCTCGCTGCCGTTCGACGTGCAGCTGGCGCTGGTGCGCAGCATCCGCGGCTTCGAGAACGCGCATATCACCCGCCCTGGCTATGCGATCGAGTACGACTTCTTCGACCCGCGTGGGCTGAACAACACGTTGGAAACCAAGGCGGTGTCCGGCCTGTTCTTCGCGGGCCAGATCAACGGCACCACCGGCTACGAGGAAGCCGCCGCACAGGGCCTGCTGGCCGGCCTGAACGCCGCGCGCCGCGTGCGCGACGAGGCCGGCTGGTGCCCGCGCCGCGACGAAGCCTACCTGGGCGTGCTGGTGGATGACCTGATCACCCACGGCACCACCGAGCCCTACCGCATGTTCACCAGCCGCGCCGAGTACCGGCTGCAGCTGCGCGAGGACAACGCCGATGTGCGCTTGACCGGCATTGGCCGCGAACTGGGCGTGGTCGACGACCGCCGCTGGAATGCGTTCCAGGCCAAGCAGGATGCGGTGGCCGCCGAATCGGCCCGATTGAAGGCACTGTGGGCCACCCCGGGCAACGCGCTCGGCCGCGAGGTCGAAGCGACGCTGGGCGTGGCGGTCAGCCGCGAGACCAATGTGCTGGACCTGATCAAGCGCCCCGAGCTGGACTACGCCAAGCTGATGCAGGTGCCGTCGCTGGGCCCGGGCGTGACCGATGCCAAAGTGGCCGAACAGGTGGAGATCGGCATCAAATACGCTGGTTATCTGGATCGCCAGCGCGAGGAAATCGAGCGCCAGCAGCGGCACGAAAGCACCGCCATTGACGCCGCCTTCGACTACGCCAGCGTGCGTGGATTGTCCGCCGAAGTGCAGCAGAAGCTGGAGCGGGTGCGCCCGCAGACCATCGGCCAGGCGCAGCGCATCCCCGGAATGACGCCGGCGGCAATCTCGCTGTTGCTGGTGCACCTGGAGCGCGCGCGGCGTTCGCGCGTCGCCTGACGCCCCACGGACACGCATGGCGTGTCCCTACGCCCATCGTGGTGACGCGCCATGCGCGTCACCGCGATGCCAGTATCCACGTAGAGCCACGCCCTGCGTGGCTGCGCGGCTATCATGCAGACCTGCCTTTCCCGGAGTCCGCCATGTCCCCCCTGCGCCCCTTCCTCGACACCTTCCCCACCGTCGGCGAGCGCGCGTACGTCGACCCGGCCTGCACCATCATCGGTGACGTGGTGCTGGGCGACGATGTCTCGGTGTGGCCGGGCTGCGTCATTCGCGGTGACGTGAACCACGTGCGCATCGGCGCGCGCAGCAACATCCAGGACGGCACCATCATCCATGTCAGCCACCACAGCCCGTACAACAAGGCCGGCCACCCGACCCTGATCGGCGAGGGCGTCACCGTCGGCCACGGCACCATCATCCATGCCTGCACCATTGGCGATTACAGCCTGATCGGCATGGGGGCCTGCATTCTGGACGGGGCCACCGTTGAGAAGCATGCCTTCATCGGTGCCGGCGCGGTGGTTGGGCCGGGCAAGGTGGTGGCTGAAGGCGAGCTGTGGGTGGGCAACCCGGCGCGGCCGACGCGGCGCTTGAGCGAGAAGGAGATCGAGTCGCTGCATTACTCGGCCGATCATTACGTGCGGTTGAAGGACAAATACTTGGCAATGTGACACGCCCGGGGCCGGGACACGTGTGGGACTGGAACACGACGGACGATGCGGCACGTTCGATGTAGAGCCGGGCTTGCCCGGCTGCTTTTGGCGGCGTCCCCGCGAAGAGCAGCCGGGCAAGCCCGGCTCTACGTGTCGATGTGCCGCGAAGAGCAGCCGGGCAAGCCCGGCTCTACGTGTCGATGTGCCGCGAAGAGCAGCCGGGCAAGCCCGGCTCTACATGGCATGACGCGCGCAGCCACACGGAGACCGGCGCGACCCGTGGTAAAGTCGGGCTCCGACCAGGAAGCTGTCGAGACCCCCATGCCGTTGGCCGCCGTCCGGAGAGGATTCCGGCACCCCAACTCCAACAGGTGCGCATGAGCGCATCGATGCTGGACACCTACCGTGAAGTGATCACGCCCGAAGGCGTGCCACTGCACCTGCCGGCCGCTGGTCCCATTCCGCGCGCACTGGCGTGGGCCATCGACTTCGTGATCCGGGCCGCCGGCCTGTTGATGCTGAGCATTCCCCTCGCCTTCCTGGGCGAGTTCGGCCAGGGCATTTACGCCTGCCTGATGTTCCTGACCATGTGGGCCTACACCATCGTGCAGGAAGCTCTGTGGGGCCGCACCCTGGGCAAGCGCGTGCTTGGCCTGCGCGTGGTCGCGCAGGACGGTGCGCCAATCGGCTGGATGGCCTCGATCACCCGTAACCTGCTGCGCACGGTGGACATGTTGCCGTTTGGCTACGCGCTGGGCCTGCTGTCGAGCCTGTTCGACCCGCACGGACGCCGCCTCGGCGACCTGGTGGCCGGCACCGTGGTGGTGCACGACGTGGTGCAGCCGTTCGCAGCTGCCTTGGCCATCGACACCGTACTGGCTCCGCCGCAGCCGCTGCAGCCGGCCGAACAGGCCGCGGTGGTCGCCTTCGCCGAGCGTGCGCCGCGCCTGTCCGGTGCGCGCCAGCAGGAGCTGGCGGACATTGCCGGCGAGCTCAGTGGCGGGCATGGCCAGGTCGGCGTGTTACGCCTCTACGCCATGGCCAACTGGCTGCTGGGGCGGCGATGAGACAGGAACAGTTCGTCGCGCGTTATCAAGAAGAGTGGCAGGCGCTGGAGCGCTGGCTGGCGCTGCGTGGTAGTGCCGGGCCACGTGCCCGGCGAACGCCCGACCCGGCACTGTTGAACGATGAAGACATTCCACAGCGCTACCGGCGGCTGTGCCAGCAGCTGGCGCTGGCCCGCAAGCGCGGCTACAGCCCGCAGCTGGTCGCACGCCTGCAGCAGCTGATGCAGCAGGGCCATGGTCTGCTCTACCGCACCCCGCCGGCACGCTGGCGACGGGCATTGGAATTCCTGCTGGCCGATTTCCCGCTGCTCGTACGCAGCCAGGCGCGCAGCATGTGGGTCGCCACGGCGCTGTTCGTGCTGCCGCTGGCCGGCAGCTTCGTGCTGATTCAATGGCACCCGGACGTGATCCACATGCTGATGGACCCGGCCCAGGTTGGCGAAATGGAGCGCATGTACGATCCCAGCGCCCCGCGGCTGGGTCGCGACAGTGGCACCGACTGGATGATGTTCGGCTACTACATCATGAACAACATCAGCATCGGCCTGCGCACCTTCGCCAGCGGCCTGCTGGCCGGCGTGGGCACGGTGCTGGTGCTGCTGTTCAACGGGCTCACCATCGGCGCGGTGGCCGGCCACCTGCAGCACATCGGCCACGGCGACCCGTTCTGGCGCTTTGTCTGCGGGCACGGCTCGTTCGAGCTCACCGCCATTGTCATTGCCGGCGGGGCTGGCCTGCAGCTGGGCATGAAACTGCTGGCCCCGGGCCGGCGTCGGCGCATCGACGCGCTGGTGGAAGGTGGCGTGATCGGCGCGAAGCTGTGCCTGGGCGTGGCCTTCATGCTGCTGGTGGCGGCCTTCATTGAGGCGTTCTGGTCGTCCATTGCCGAAGTCCCGGCATGGGGCAAGTACAGCGTGGCCGGCGTGCTGTGGGCGCTGGTGTTCGTGTGGCTGTGGCGCGGTGGACGCGGGAGCGGGCATGCGCATTGACCAGCTCAACGTCAATCTTCGCGCCCGCTCGGAATGGGAAGCGATGGAGCTGGGCACCGCGCTGGTACGCCGGCATGCGCGCGCGATCTGGCTGCCGCAGCTGTACGTGGGCCTGCCCCTGTTCGCCATCGTCAACGCAGTGGCCTGGTGGACCGACGGGTTCTTCCTGGCGTGGCTGCTGATGTGGTGGCTGAAGCCGGTGTCCGACCGGCTGGCGCTTTATGTGATCTCACGCGGCGTGTTTGGCGATGAGCCGACGCCATGGCAGACCCTGCGCGCGCAACGCCGCTGGGGCTGGAATGGCTTCTGGGGATATCTGGGCTGGCGTCGCTTCAGCCCGTTCCGCTCGCTGCTGCTGCCGGTGAACCTGCTCGAGGGCAGCGACAGCACTCACCGCAGCCAACGCCGCCGCGCCATTCTCAGCAGCGCCTTCAGCCATGCCACGTTGTTGACCACGGTGTGCCTGGTGTTCGAGCTGGTGATCGTGGTCGGATTGATCGCCTGCATTTTCATGTTCGTCCCGTTCGACCTGCTGTCCGATTCCTGGCGGGCCGCCTGGGCCATGGTCACCGAGCTGATGCCGCCGTGGGCCAAGCTGGGCGTGAACTTCTTCTTCTGGTTCGCAGCCACCCTGATCAGCCCGTTCTATGCGGGGGCTGGATTCGCGTTGTACCTCAATCGGCGCACCGAGATGGAGGCGTGGGACGTGGAAATCGCGTTCCGCCGGCTGCGTGATCGCCTGCAACAGGCGGCCCCGTTGCTGGTGCTCGCACTGGTGCTGGTGTGGCCATTGGGTGGGCTGCACGCACAGGAGTTGCCGCGGCCGGAACGGGCGCAGCAGTGCGCCGCGCCCGGTTGGCATGGCGATGACGACGAAGCCTTCGAGGACGAGGACAGCGACGCGGTGCCCGCCGACGACCCGTCCAATACCGTCGAGGTCATCTTCGGCGGCCCCAAGCCGGACACCGCCGGCTTCCGTCAGGCCGTGCAGCGCGCCTACGAAGATCCGCTGATCACGCCGACGCGCGAGGTCACAAGCTGGGAGCCGACCCAGGAGAAAGACAAGGAAAAAAAGGAAAAGGACAGCAAGGACAGCGACGCCGAACGGAACCGCAAGGGCCCGAAGCTGCCGGCGCAGATTGCCGAATGGCTGCTGTGGGGCGTGGTCGGCGTGTTGGTGATCATTCTGCTGGCCACTTCACCGTGGTGGATCCGCTGGTTGCGTGGAAGCGGCGCGCGCCGTGCGCGCATCGCCACTGCGGTGCACGAGGAAGCGGTCAGCATTCCCGACGTGGTGCCGCCGGATCCGGCAGCGCGCGCGCGCGACCTGTGGCAACAGGGACGGCCACGTGCAGCACTGGCGCTGCTGTACCGCGCCAGCGTGGACAGCATGAGCGAACGTGCCGACGTGGTGCTGCCCCCTGGCGCAACCGAATCGCAATGCCTGCGCGCGTCGCGTCGCATGCCGGAGGAAGCTGACCGCACCCTGTTCGCGCGCATCGTGCGGGTATGGCAGTACGCCGCCTACGCCGGCCGCCTGCCCGACACCGACGAATTCGATGAACTGGCCTCCACCTTGCAGCAGCAGTTCCGGTGGCGCGCATGAGCAACCGTCTTCGCTGGGCGCTGATCACCCTGGGGCTGCTGGTGCTGGGCATTCCGCTGGCGATCCTGTTCCTGCGCAACCACGAACGCGTTACCCGCACCGAGCACCTGCCACCGCAGGGCGAGGCCAGCTACAACCCGCTGTATGCGCTGGGCAAGGCGTTGCAGGCCGATGGCATCCCGGCGCAGTCGTTCCCGCGCGTGGACCTGGGCCGCATGGTGCTGCAGCCGGGCGATACCGTGGTGTTGCTCAAGGACAGCGTCGATGTGCCGCCCAGTACGGCGCGCGCCCTGCTGGGCTGGGTGGATCGCGGTGGCCATCTGCTGCTGCGCACGCCACCGACCTTCAAGGACGACGAAGCCCCGCAGGGTACGTTGCTGGACACGCTGGGGGTGTACAGCGGCTTCTACGAAAGCGCCTGCAAGGCCTTCCACGTGCCCGATGATCCGGGACACAGCGAGTTCTGCAGCGGCCGACGCTTCGCGCTGGATGACGTGGATGGTGTGCGCGTGGAACGGCGTTGGGGTGACGAGGATGGCCTGGTGTTTGCCCGCCTGCGCAAAGGCAAGGGCACGGTCGATGTCGTTTCGGACATGACCTTCATGGAAGGCACGCCCCGCCATTTCGATGCCGAAGACCCGAAGGGGAGCCTTGCCGATGGCCTGCACGACATCTCGCATCGCGACCTGACCCGCTACCTGCTCGCCCCCAACTACGGCAAGGGCACCATGTGGCTGGTGTATGGCTCGCGCCCGCCCACGCTGTGGCACCGCATCTTCTACCAGGGCTGGCCGGTGTGGGTGCCGTTGCTGCTGGCCCTGCTGGGCTGGCTGTGGCAGCGCGCGCAGCGCATGGGCAGCGTTCTGCCTGCCCCGGCCGGTGACCGCCGCTCGCTGCTGGAGCACGTGCGTGCCAGTGGCGAACATCTGCTGCGTCATGGCAAGGCCCCGCTGCTGTACGACGCCGTGCGCCGCGCCTTCCTGGCCCGCCTGCGCCGCCGCGCGCCCACCGCCGCCGCACTCAGTGGCGACGCCCAGGCCCATGCCATTGCCACCCTGCTGCAGTGGCCCGTTTCCCGTGTACAGACCGCGTTGCAGTCGCCGGCGTCCCAGGACACCAAAGCGCTGCGTGAACGCATCCGCCTGCTGATTCAGATGAGAAACCTGCTATGACCGAGCCGAACACTACGCCGCCGCTGTCCCCGTCCGCGCCGTCCGGGCAGAACCTGGTCGAGCGTGTGGATGCCATCCGCGAAGCCGTGGGCCGTGCCTTCATCGGCCAGGCCGAGGTGCTGGACCAGATTCTGATCGCTCTGCTGGCCGGTGGCCATGTGCTGATCGAAGGCGTGCCCGGGCTGGGCAAAACCCTGCTGGTGCGTGCGCTGGCGCAGGCCTTGGAGCTGGACTACGGCCGCGTGCAGTTCACCCCCGACCTGATGCCCAGTGACGTCAGTGGCCATGCGGTGTACGACCCGAAGTCGGAGAGCTTCAAGATCCGTCGCGGCCCGGTGTTCACCAACCTGCTGCTGGCCGACGAGATCAACCGCGCGCCCGCCAAGACCCAGTCGGCGCTGCTGGAGGTGATGCAGGAAGGCCAGGTCACCATTGAAGGCAAGTCATTTGCTCTGACCCCGCCGTTCCTGGCGCTGGCCACGCAGAACCCGGTCGAGCAGGAAGGCACGTACCCCTTGCCGGAAGCGCAGTTGGACCGTTTCCTGCTGAAGGTGCTCATCGACTACCCGCAGCTGGAGGACGAGAAGCGCATGGTCGACGCGATCACCACCGGTCGCAGTGCGTCCGACTTCGATCTTTCGCAGGTGCCGCGCGTGCTCAATGCCGCCGAAGTGGTGGCGCTGCAGCAAGCCACTGCCGCGATCACCGTGGACCCGGAAGTGATCGACTACGCGGTGCGCATCGTTGCCGCCACCCGCCGCTTCCCCGGCATCGCGCTCGGTGCAGGCCCGCGTGGCAGCATTGCCCTGGTGCGGGCAGCACGTGCACAGGCGGTGCTGTCCGGTCGCGACTTCGTCACCCCGGACGACGTCCGCGAAGTCGCCCGCCCCGCCCTGCGTCACCGCATTGCGCTGGCTCCCGAACTGCAGATTGAAGGCCAGTCGGCCGACGATGCCTTGGCCGCGCTGCTGGCCAAGGTGGAAGCGCCGCGCAAGTGAGGCCAGCGCCACTCCTGCTGGCGTTGCTGACCGTTTGGGGGCTGTTCGGCCTGGCGGTGGCGCTCGGCTTGGCCCCCTCCTGGGCCTGGTGGGCCAGCGCAGGCGGCATCGCGTTGCTGGCGCTGGTTGACGGGCTGCGCCTGCGTGAGCAGCCTTCGCCGACGGTGCAGCGGGAATTGCCGGAAGCGCTGGCGTTGAACGTCGAGCGAAAGGTCACCGTGCGCCTGGAGTCCAGCCTGCAGCAGCGCGTGGAGCTGTTCGACCTGGTGCCGGGGGAATGGTCGCTGCAGGGCCTGCCGCGGACGCTGGCGCTGAAGCCGCTGGTCGCCAGCAGCGTCGAGTATCGGCTGACGCCCACCGCGCGTGGCCGCTTCACCTTCGAAGGCGTGCATCTGCGCCTGCATGCGCCGTGGCGGCTGTGGCGGCAACGCCGGTTGCTGCCGCCGGCACTCACGGTGCGGGTGTATCCCAACTTCGCCCCGCTGACCCGGTTCGCGTTGTTCAGTGCCGAACAGGCGTCGCGGCTGGTCGGTGCGCACCTCAAACGCCGGCGTGGCGAAGGCACCGACTTCCATCAGATGCGCGAGTACCGGCTGGGCGACAGCCTTCGCCAGATCGACTGGAAGGCGACCTCGCGCGCACGCAAGCTGATCTCACGCGAGTACCAGGATGAGAAGAACCAGCAGCTGGTGCTGATGATCGACACCGGTCGTCGCATGATGGCCAGCGAAGGCGGCCTTTCGCACTTCGACCATGTACTCAACGCCTCACTGGTGGTTTCGTACCTGGCGCTGCGCCAGGGCGACGGCGTTGGCCTGTTCGCTACTGGCGGCGACAGCCGCTGGGTCGCGCCGCAGCGCGGCATGGGTGCGATTGATGCGCTGCTGCGCGCCAGCTACGACCTGCAGGCACAGCCGGTGGCGACCGACTATCTGGCCGCCGCCACTGAGCTGAGCCTGCGTCAGCGCCGGCGTTCGCTGGTGATGCTGGTCACAAACGTGCGCGACGAGGACATTGAGGACCTGCTGGTGGCGGTGCGCCTGCTGCAGCGCCAGCACCTGGTGTGCGTGGCCAGCCTGCGCGAGCACGAGCTGGACGCGGCGCTGCAGGCCGAGGTGGAGACGCTGCAGGATGCGGCACAGGCCGGTGCGATCGCGCGTTACCTGCAGCAGCGCAGCGATGCGCATGAGGCACTGCGCAGCCACAAGGTGATGGTGCTGGATGTGACCGCTGATGCACTGCCGGGGGCGCTGGTGGAGCGGTATCTGGCGGTGAAGCGCGACGGGTTGCTGTAACCGCGTACCGACCCTCGGTCGGTACCTACCGGATAAACGCGTAGCGCCATGCCCTGCGTGGCTTCGCGGACCCTAACCGCGCGCCATCACACCTTGCTCAGATCCCGCACCGCGCCCTTATCCGCACTGGTCGCCAACAACGCATACGCCTTCAACGCGCCGGTCACCTTGCGTGGTCGCACGTCGCGCGGCTTCCACCCCAACGCATCCTGCTCAACGCGCCGCGCATCCAACGTCGCCGCATCCACCAGCAGATCAATCCGCCGCGCCGGAATATCAATGCGGATGCGGTCGCCATCGCGCACCAGTCCGATTGCACCGCCGGCGGCGGCCTCCGGCGAAGCATGCCCGATCGACAGCCCGGACGTACCGCCCGAAAAGCGCCCGTCGGTCAGCAGCGCGCACTGCTTGCCCAGCCCCTTCGACTTCAGGTAACTGGTCGGGTACAGCATCTCCTGCATGCCCGGACCGCCGCGCGGCCCTTCGTAGCGGATCACCACCACGTCACCGGCCACCACTTCGTCGGCCAGAATGCCCTGCACGGCCGCGTCCTGGCTTTCGAACACGCGCGCGCTGCCTTCGAACACATGGATGGATTCATCCACACCCGCTGTCTTCACCACGCAGCCGTCTTCGGCCAGATTGCCGCGCAGCACTGCCAGCCCGCCTTCGGCCGAGTAGGCATGGGCGACGTCGCGGATGCAGCCATCCACGCGGTCCAGATCCAGCGAGGGCCAGCGCGTGGACTGGCTGAAAGCCACCTGGGTGGGAATACCGGCCGGGCCGGCACTGAAGAATTCATGCACGCGTGCATCGTCGGTGCCGGTCACGTCCCAGCGCGCAATCGCGTCCGCCAGAGTGCGGCTGTGCACCGTGGGCACCTGATCGTGCAGCAGCCCGCCGCGTGCCAGCGCGCCCAGAATGGCGAACACGCCGCCGGCGCGGTGCACGTCCTCCATGTGGTACTTCGGTGTATTCGGGGCCACCTTGCACAACTGCGGCACGCGGCGCGACAGCGCATCGATGGCGTGCAGGTCGAAATCGACCTCGGCTTCCTGCGCGGCGGCCAGCAGATGCAGAATGGTGTTGGTGGACCCGCCCATGGCGATATCCAGGGTCATCGCGTTTTCGAATGCGGCGCGGGTGGCAATGCCACGCGGCAGCGCGCTCGGGTCTTCACCGCCGTACCACCGGTGGCACAACTCCACCACCAGCCGCCCGGCGCGGCGGAACAGCTGCTCGCGGTCGGCATGCGTGGCCAGGGTGGAGCCATTGCCCGGCAGCGACAGGCCCAGGGCTTCAGTCAGGCAGTTCATCGAGTTGGCAGTGAACATGCCCGAGCACGAGCCACAGGTCGGGCAGGCGCTGCGTTCGTATTCGGCCACCTTTTCATCCGGCGCGCTGGCGTCGGCGGCGATCACCATCGCGTCCACCAGATCCAGCTTGTGCTCGGCCAGACGCGTTTTACCGGCCTCCATCGGCCCGCCAGAGACGAACACCACCGGAATGTTCAGGCGCAGAGCCGCCATCAGCATGCCCGGGGTGATCTTGTCGCAATTGGAAATGCACACCAGCGCGTCGGCGCAGTGCGCGTTGACCATGTACTCAACCGAGTCGGCGATGATCTCGCGGCTGGGCAGCGAGTACAGCATGCCGTCGTGACCCATGGCGATGCCGTCATCCACCGCGATGGTGTTGAACTCCTTGGCCACGCCGCCGACCTGCTCGATCTCGCGTGCCACCAGCTGGCCCAGGTCCTTGAGGTGCACATGGCCCGGCACAAACTGGGTGAACGAGTTGGCGATAGCGATGATCGGCTTGTGGAAGTCGGCGTCGGTCATGCCGGTGGCGCGCCACAGGGCGCGGGCCCCGGCCATGTTACGGCCGGCGGTGGAGGTGCGGGAGCGGTATTCAGGCATGGGGCTGGCAGCGATCTGGCGGGCCGTACGGCGGGGGTTTTTCCCGATTCTGCCCAAAAAAAAGGGTTGCGTTTGCAACTGCCGGTGCGCCGATTCCTGAAATGCCGTTCACTTTCCGGGCTTTGCCGATTTTGGTTGCAGCCCCCGATCAGGCATCATTGGGGGGTTAACGAAAAGGGGGGCATGACGCCATGAAACGTTCCAGGACCACCGCGCTGCTGCTGATGAGCGCCGCACCGCTGCTGTTCACCGCCTGCTCCAAGGATGAAGCCGTGCAGGTGCAGGAAGGGCTGTACACCTCGGTGCAGGCCTGTTCCGAGGCCACCGGCGACCCGTCGGCGTGCCGTACCGCCTTTGCCGAAGCGCAGAAGCAGTCGGCCGATGCCGCCCCGAAGTACGCATCGCGTACCGAATGCGAAGCCGACTACAACGCCGAACAGTGCGTGGAACAGAAGACCAGCACCGGCCATTCGTTCATCGGGCCGATGATGATGGGCTTCTTCATGTCGCAGATGCTCAACAACCGCGGTGCCGGCCTGGCGCAAGCCCCGGCGGCCAGCCCCGCCTACCAGGACAAGGCCAAGGGCTGGGCGCGTCCGGCTCCGGGCGGTACCGGCGGCCTGAACACCGCCAGCGGCATCGGCGCGGGCAAGGCTGGCCTGGCTCCGGTCACCAGCACCCCGAACCGTGCCGTTACCGCCAGCCGTGGCGGTTTTGGCAGCACCAGCAGCAGCCGCAGCAGCTTCGGCGGCTGATCGATGCAGCGCGTGCGTATTGCCGAGCGCAGCCAATGGCGCGCTCGGGCCGAGGAATCCGGTTTTCGCTTCCACACCATCGACGGCCTGCCGTACTGGGATGAATCCGCGTACTACGCCTTCACCCTGCGCCAGATCGAGCAGGACATCGAAGACCCCAGCGCCGAGCTGCATGCCATGGCGCTGGATCTGGTCGATGAGGTGGTGCGCAGCGAACAGCTGATGGACCAGCTGGCCATTCCGCCGGCGTTCCGCGACTGGATCGCCAGCAGCTGGCAACGCCGCGAGCCGCATTTGTACGGCCGGCTGGACTTCGCCTATGACGGGTCCGGGCCGGCCAAGCTCTATGAGCTCAATTACGACACGCCGACCTCGCTGTTCGAGGCCTCGTTCTTCCAGTGGCAATGGCTGGAAGACCAGCGCAACCAAGGCCGCCTGCCGGCCCATGCCGACCAGTTCAATGCCATCCATGAGGCGTTGGTGGAACGCTTCGGCGAGCTGTCCGCGCAGCTGCCGCCTCCGCTGTATTTCAGCGCCGTAGGCAGCTCCGAGGAAGACCAGGGCACCGTTGCCTACCTGCGCGATTGCGCGGCACAGGCCGGGTTGCGTGGCGAAGCAATTGCGATTGAAGACATCGGCCTGTCTGAAGATGGCCGCTTCACCGCGCTGGATGACACCGTCATCGGCAGTCTGTTCAAGCTGTACCCGCTGGAAGACCTGATGAACGAATCGTTCGGTCAGGCGCTGCCGGCTTCGGGCGTGCAGCTGCTGGAACCGGCGTGGAAGGCGGTGCTGAGCAACAAGGGCGTGCTGCCGTTGCTGTGGCAGCGCCATCGCGGTCATCCGAATCTGCTGGAAGCCCACTTCGACGACGGTAGCGCGCTGCCTGCCGGCTGGGTACGCAAGCCGCTGTTCTCGCGCGAAGGGGCCAACATCGCCCTGCATCTGGCCGACGGCAGCTGGCAGGAAAGCGAAGGTCCGTACACCGGTCCCGCAATCCGCCAGGCCGCACACCCGCTCACCGCGTTCGACGGCGGCTATCCGCTGGTCGGAAGCTGGGTGGTGGGCGACCACGCCTGTGGCATGGGCATCCGCGAAGACAACAGCCGGATCACCCGCGACAGCGCCCGCTTCGTGCCGCACGCAATCATCGACGAAGCACCCACCCGCATTTTCGTCTGACATGGCCGTGCGCCGGAACCGCTCATTGCGTCCGGCCCCGGTGGCCGGGCGGCACTTGGACGACGGCCACCGGCTGACCCGCTACGCCGACCGCGTGGCGGTGCGCTGCCACCGCTGTGATGCACCCGGCTGGGTGCTGGCGGACTGGCGTCCGTATCAATGGACGGCGCGCTTCCGCTGCGGCAGTTGTGGTGCTGCTCTCGATAGCGCGGCCGGCGATTGGGCGGGGCCCACGCATTACAGCGGACGTCGTCCGTGTGGCTACTGTGGCCATCAGTGGGTGTGTGCGTGTGTGGTGGGCAAAACGGGGCAGCCTGCACCTGCTGCGGTGACCGGGCTTTGCGCGCAATGCGGGCGTAGCAGCGAGGTCAGCGTCAGTGGCCAGCGCGTGCGCGACGGCGAGGCCAACGACCCGCACTTCGGCCTGCCGCTGCTGCTGGTGGAACCTACCCGTGCCGGGGTGCTGTGGGCGTACAACGCGGCGCATCTGCAGGCGCTGCACGAGTACGTGGTGTCGCCGCTACGCGAGCGCGCCGGGGTCAGCAATGGCTCGATGTTCTCGCGGCTGCCGGGGTGGATGAAGCTGGGCCGCAACCGCGCGATGATGCGCAAGGCGATTGAGCGTCTGCTGGTGAAGGCCCGTCACGACCAACGGTCGTGACCTACCGGCGACACCGCCGTAGAGCCACGCCGTGCGTGGCTGCGCGTGGTCCAACAGGGTCGAAGCCACGCAGGGCGTGGCTCTACGTCAGCCGATCACCCGCTTGAACGGCGGCAACGCATCAATGATGCGCTTGCCGTAGCGCCGGCTCAGCAGCCGCGAATCCAGGATGATCACCCGGCCGGTGTCGGTCGAGGTGCGGATCAGACGACCGGCAAACTGGGTCAGCGTGCGCAGCGCATGCGGAATGGCAATCAGATTGAATGCGTTCAGCCCCCGGCTTTCCATCCACTCGCTCAGGGTGGAGGTCTGCGGATCAGTCGGCACCGCAAACGGCACCTGGGTGATCACCACCGTGGTGCACGCCTCACCGGGCAGATCCAGACCTTCGCCAAACGAGTTCAACCCGAACAGCACCGAGCCTTCGCCGGCGGCAGTGCGACGCAGATGCTCATCAATCATCTTCTGCTTGGCCGTCTCGCCCTGCACCAGCACCTGCTTGCGCTGCGCGGCCGGCATCAGCTCGGCGACTTTTTCCATCTTCCAGCGCGAGGTGAACAGCACGATGCTGCCCTTGCTCCAGTCGAGCTCGCTGACCAGATACTTCGCCACTTCCTTGGGATGACGCTCGCGGTCATCCGGCGTCACCGGGAAAGCGGGCACGATCAGTTCGGCCTGGTTGGGCAGATCAAACGGCGACGCCAGCGACACCATTTCGGCCTCCTGTGGAATGCCGTTGTCGATCGCCAGCGTCTGGAAATCACCTCCGCCGGTCAGCGTGGCCGAGGTCATCACCACCGAATCCACTTCATCCCACAGCAGCTTGCGCAGCACGTTGGCAGCGGAGACCGGCGAGCCGTGCAGAATCAGATCACCGTCGCGCGACAAGGTCACCCAGCGCGCGGTGGGCGGCTGGCCGTCCTTGTCCTCGCGCCGCCAGGTGGTCCACAGGTTGTGCTGCTGCTCCACCATTTCCAGCGCCATGCCCAGGTTGCGCTGCAGGCGCTCGCGGGCGGCATCTTCGGGCTTGCCCTTGGCGACCTGCGCGGTGGCCGCATGCGCCCAGTTGAACAGCGAACGGGTGTCGTCCGCCAAGGCCTCGATGTCGGCCATCCAGATGTCCGGCAGGCGACCGTTGGG
Organism: Stenotrophomonas maltophilia; assembly: GCA_050983615.1. Lineage (GTDB taxonomy): Bacteria > Pseudomonadota > Gammaproteobacteria > Xanthomonadales > Xanthomonadaceae > Stenotrophomonas > Stenotrophomonas maltophilia_AZ. The sequence goes on from CP158958.1 coordinate 4,142,276, forward strand.
CGCGCGCCACATCGGTTCCTGCGCGGTGGGATCGGGCTGCCAGCTGCGGTTGATGACGTCATGGAACGCGCGCAGCTGCTTGCTGACCCGGGCGGCCACGTCGATGGCCTCGTTGGGCAGCAGATTGCCCAGCTTGTCCTTGTCCACCGCGCGATAGGCCGCAGCGATCAGCACCTGCAGGCGGCCGGTGCGCTTGGCCATTTCGTCCAGCGCCAGGCTGGCTGCCCCTTGGTCGATGGCCACGTTGCCGATGTGGTGGCCTTCGTCCAGCACCAGCAGCATGTCTGACGGCGGCGCGATCAACGGCTGGCCGTTGTCGCTCTCGCCAATGGACAGTGCCGACAGCAGCAGGGCGTGGTTGGTGACCACTATCTGCGCGTCGCGCACGGTGTTGCGCGCACGCAGCACGGCACACTGGGAGGAATAGGCACACTTGCGGCCGGCGCAGCCGGAGGCCGGGGTGGTGATGCGCGAGCGCAGCGAAGGGCCGATGGTTTCCGGGGCGTTGTCGAGGTCGCCGTTCCAGCGGCCTTCGACGAATTCCCTGCTCAGCTTCTGCGCCAGGTCCATCTCGATGGGGGCCAGCGGGCGGTCGAACAGCGGCTGCTCGTCCTCGAACATGCCTTCCTGCGCGCCTTCACCGTGCGCTTCAGCGGCGTTGCGCGTGCACAGGTAGCGGGTGCGGCCCTTGGCCAGCGCCACGGTGGCATCCAGACCCGTGGCCTTGAGGAAGTTGGGAATGTCGCGCTCCACCAGCTGCGACTGCAGGGCCACGGTGCCGGTGCTGATCACCAGCTTCTTTTTGGTGGCCAGTGCGATCGGCACGCCGGCGGTGAGATAGCCCAGGCTCTTGCCCACGCCGGTGGGCGCTTCAACCACGCCGACGCCGCCGCTGTGCGACAGCGCGCGCGAGACCACGCCGATCATCTGGCTCTGCGAACGCCGGGTGCTGAAGCCGGGGGTATTGGCCTGCAGCTTGGCGTAGGCGTCACGAATGACGGTTTTGAGTTCGTCGTTCAGCGCGCGCGGGGCTTCAACTTTTTCGGTCACGCCGGCGGGGTCCTGCCATGATTCATGGCGGGTATTTTCTCATGACCCGACGGCCGGGGCCGTCGGGATTTGCCGCGATGGTTCAGGTGCGTGACGGAGGCGCGGCCGGCAGGGTGCGGTCGCGCAGCGACCGGGTCATGGCCCAGACCAGCAGGACGACCGACAGGGCCAGCATCAGGTTGAGCCCGAAATGGACGAACCCCATCAGCATGCCGATGCCACGCATGGCATCGAAGTTGCCCTGGTGAACCAACACCTGCGGGACCGCATTGGCCAGCATGCCGAGCAGGCTGGTGAAGGCCATCAGCCCCAGTGCCCACAAGGCCACGGTGCGAACCTGGCCGCGCGGGCTGCCCAGCACCCAGACCACCGAGACGGCCACGGCGATAAGGATGGGAAGGCGCATCGCCGCCGAGCTCAGGACGGAAATGAGCAGGTCAGCGAAGGAGCCGTTCATTCCGCACCCGGAAGGGCGTTGTTTCTGCGCAGCTCGGCATACACCGGGTTGGTGTCCGGGCGCACCTCGTGCCACTGCTGGAAGCTGTAGGCGGCCTGCTCGACCAGCATGCCCAGGCCATCCACCACATTGCGACATTCGGCCGCGCGCGCCCAGGCCAGGAAGGCAACGGCGGCGCTGCCGTAGTTCAGGTCCACCGCGGTGGTCATGCTGTTGACCAGCGACAGCGGCAGTTCGAACTTCGCATCGCGGTCGCGACCGGCCGAGGTGGCATTGACGATCATCCCAAAGTCGCCGAGATCATGCAGGTCATCCCAGTAACGGCTGAGCGCGCGGCCCGGCTCGCCGATGGCGTCGACCAGCTCATCCGCGCGTTCCGGAGTGCGGTTGACCACCACCAGCTCGCGGATGCTGGCATCCAGCAGCGCCGGGGCCACACTGCGCGCTGAACCGCCTGCGCCCAGCAGCAATACACGACGTCCGCGCAGGTCCAGCCCGTGGCGCTCGGTCAGGTCGCGGACCAGGCCGACGCCGTCGGTGGTGTCGCCGTGCCAGTAGTCGCCCTTGCGCAGCAGCGTATTGACCGAGCCGGCCAGCTTGGCGCGCGATGTGAAGGTTCTGCACAGCGCGAACGCGGTTTCCTTCAACGGTGCGGTCACGTTGGCCCCGGCTCCGCCATCGGCGGCAAACGCATCCAGCACGGCGGCAAAGCCTTCCGGCGAGGATTCGATGGCGGTGTAGTCCAGCTCGATGCCTTCCTGGCGCGCGAACGCGGCATGGATGTGCGGCGACAGCGAATGGGCAATGGGCTGACCGAAGACGGCGTAACGGGGGCTCATGGGTGTTCTAGACTCCGGAACTGGATTGACTGCAAACCCGGATGGAAGACCGCATGCGACCTCCCACGTCATGGCTCGCGCTGAGCCTGAGTTTACTCTTCACGCCAGCAGCGATGGCGCTTTCCGAGTTTGGCATCGAGGGCATGGGCGTGGTGTCGACGAAGGCCAACGAGAGCCAGGCCACGATCGGCCCGGACGGCCAGCGCATCGTCTGGGCCAGTGACCGCGCCGGCGGCGCGGGCGGGTGGGACCTGTGGCAGGCGCAGCTGCGCGAGGGTCGCTGGCAGGATCCACAGCCACTGGCCCTGAACAGCGCGCGCGACGAGCGCGACCCCGCCTTCAGCCCCGACGGGCGCTGGTTGTACTTCGCGTCTGACCGCAGTGGTGGGCGTGGTGGCTTCGACCTGTACCGGGCGGCGGTGGCGGCTGACGGCAGCGTGGGGAAGCCTGAGGCGCTGGCCGGGCTCAATACCCGTGATGACGAGCGCAGCCCAGCATTGCGGCCGGACGGGTTGATGCTGCTGTTCGCGCGCAATGGCAAGCAGGGCCAAGGTGGGTTCGACCTGTACCGGTCGGCCGTGCAGGCCGATGGGTTTGGTGCGGCACTGGCGCTGCCGGCTGGGTTGAACACGGCCGCCAATGAGCTGGGGGCGACGTGGCTGGACAACCAGGGCGCGCTGGCGTTCACCCGGGTGGAGAGCGACACCTCGCAGGTGTGGGCGGTGGGGTGCGATTACGCGCATGCGGCCGTGCCGTTGGTGTTGTCATTCAATACGGCGGACGGGCGAACCGGTTCACCGGTGGTGGACTGGAACAAGCCGGGGGAGATGGTGGTGAGCGGGCAGGCGCGGTCGCCGCGTGCGGGCGGGTTGGATCTTTATCGGTTGAAGAAGCCGGTGGTGGATGGGGGTGCGTGCGGGCCGTGATCCCCGCGCTGACGGGCATGGCCCGTCACTACGCATCCTGTAGCGACGGGCCATGCCCGTCGACCGGAAAACCCTCACCGCCCGCGCAACAACTCCGCGCGCTGCTGCTCATACTGCGCCTCGGTGATCTGCCCTTCGTCCTTGCGCTGATTCAACGCGGCCAGCTCGGCCTGCACCTCAGCCGAAAGCCTGGCCTCACGCGCCAGCGCCGCCGCGGCCGACGGCTGCTCAGGCGCACGCCGGGCCGCACGCAGCACGCTGCGGATGATCAGGCCGATCACCACCGCGAACACCGTCACACCGGTGCCCCAGGTCAGCCACTGCACCCATCCCATTGTCTGCTGCATCATCGTGGTCCTTTCTCGGTTACCGCGTATTGTCAGCGCTCGCGCAGCCAGCGCGCCACCTGGGGCGCGAAATAGGTCAGCACACCATCGGCCCCGGCGCGCTTGAAGCACATCAGCGACTCCATCACGCAGGCACGCTCGTCCAGCCAGCCGTTACCCACCGCGGCCTTCAGCATCGCGTACTCGCCGCTCACCTGGTAAGCAAAAGTCGGCACTCCGAACTGCTGCTTCACCCGCCGCACCAGGTCCAGGTACGGCATGCCCGGCTTGACCATCACCATGTCCGCGCCTTCCTCCAGATCCAGTGCGATCTCTCGCATGGCTTCATCGCCATTGGCCGGGTCCATCTGGTAGGTCTTCTTGTCGGCCTTGCCGAGGCTTGCCGAGCTGCCCACGGCGTCGCGGAACGGGCCGTAGAATGCCGAGGCGTACTTGGCCGAATAGGCCATGATGCGCACGTTGATGTGGCTGCTGGCATCCAGCGCGCGGCGGATCGCGCCGATGCGGCCATCCATCATGTCCGACGGCGACACGATGTCCACGCCGGCTTCCGCGTGCGAGATCGACTGCTTGATCAACGCATCCACCGTGATGTCGTTTAGCACATAGCCCTTGTCGTCAATGATCCCGTCCTGGCCGTGGGTGGTATACGGGTCCAGCGCCACGTCGGTCATCACCCCCAGTTCCGGGAAGCGCGACTTCAGCGCGCGCACCGCACGCTGGGCCAGGCCGTTCTCGTCCCATGCCGCGGCGGCGTCCAGCGACTTGCCGGCCGGGTCGATCACCGGGAACAGGTCGATCACCGGAATACCCAGCTCCAGCGCTTCCTCGGCCACCTTCAACAGTTCGTCGATGGATAACCGCTCCACGCCTGGCATCGAAGCCACCTGCGCACGGCCGGACAGCTCATGCACGAACACCGGGTAGATCAGGTCGTCTGTGGTCAGCGTGTTTTCGCGCATCAGCCGGCGCGAGAACTCGTCGTGGCGCATACGGCGGGGGCGGTAATCAGGGTGTGCCATCAGGAAACTCTCCGTAACGGAATACTGGGATGTGCAGGCTTACTGCAGCAGGTAACGGTGCGGCTGCAGCGGCGCGGGCAGCGGTTGCACGCCCAGGCTGTCGAGCAGATCAATTTCAATGGTGCGGACCATCGCGTCCAGCGGCAGGTCGTTCGGTTCCAGCCCGAACGGCTCTTCCATTTCCTCGCCCAACTGGTCCAGACCGAAGAACGCGTAGGCCAGCACTGCCGACACCACCGGCGTGGCCCAGCCCAGCGAACTGGCCAGGCCGAACGGCAGCAGCACGCAGAACATCCACGCGCAGCGATGCAGCAGCAGGGTGTAGGCGAACGGCAGCGGCGTGGACAGAATGCGCTCGCAGCCGGCCTGGATGCTGGACAGCGCGTGCACGCGGGTTTCGAACTGGGCGAACAGGATCGAATCCAGCTCACCGGCGCGGTGGGCAGCGGCGGCCTCTGCGGTGATCATCGCCAGCAGCTGGTCCGGCGTGTTCTGGCGCTGCGCGAGGCGGGCGTGGCTGGACTCGTCCACCCATGGCAGCGCGGCCAGGGCGGCGTCACGGCCGCGCAGCTTGGCCGCCAGCGCGTGGGCAAAGCCAATACCCAGGCGCACCATGCGTGCGGCACGGGCCGGATCAGCCTCCAGCACGGCGCTGCACAGCCGCGCCAGGCTGCGCGATTCGTACACCAGCTGACCCCACAGCTTGCGCCCTTCCCACCAGCGATCGAAACAGGCGCTGTTGCGGAAGCTGAGGAAGATGGACAGCACCAGGCCCAACAGGGTGAACGGGGCCACCGAGACGCGCTCGATGCCCGGCGGACGCCAGAGTTCGGCGAAGGCGGCCACGGCGATGGCCAGCACCAGAATGGCCAGCACTTTGGGGGCCACGGCCGGAACAATGGAGCCACGCAGGATGTACAGCAGCTGCCAGCCGTGGGGGCGGGGGCGAATGATCATGGGCGGCCATTCTACGCTCGCGGCTGCGGCGGTTTGACGCCTGCGACCGAGGGTCGCAGGGCACCACCGGCAGCGGGGCAAGCCCCGCTCTACGTGGCGTGCCGATGGTTCATGTAGAGCCGGGCTTGCCCGGCTCCAGCGGGGCAAGCCCCGCTCTACGGGAGGGTCGCGCCCGGATGGATCGCGGCGGCGGCACGTCCGGTAGGTCACGACCGTTGGTCGTGACGGGCTTTCAGAGAATCCCGCCGCCCAGCGACAGGCGCACGATGCCGACCACCACCACAACCGCGTTGAGCAGCAGACCGGTCCAGGCCCGGCCGCGCTTGCTCGGGTGGGTGAACAGAATGCCCAGCGCGCCAATCACCGCGCCCACCGCCGCGAACGGAATCAGAAACCAGTTGCCCCACCCCAGCAGCGGGATCAGCGCCAGGATCATCCACAACACCGCAAACACACCCCACAGCAGACTGATCAGGCCCATGACACGTTCTCTCCATAAATGCTGCGCGCACCTTAATGCTTCAGCCGCCATGTGCGCGTGAGGGGCGATGCCGGGCATGGCCCGGCACTACAACGGATGGCCTGTAGACCGGGGCTGGCCCCGCTGGCAGCGGAAACAGGCAGCGGGGCAAGCCCCGCTCTACATAAGCGGCTTCACCTGCCCGGTGGTAGCGTGTGGGCAGGACGTTGGCCCCGATTCAGTGGCCGGCGCGGATGATCCAAGCGCGGGCCGTACCCGGCCCACCAACGGGGGTGAGCCCATGAACATTCGAACCTTGACCGTGCTGGGCGTGCTGCTGGCTGTTGCCGGCTGCGCCAGCACTTCGCGGGTGATGCTGGGCCAGACCCGGCCACCGACCGACCCGGCACTGGTGCAGATCTATTCCACCCCGCCACCCGGGTCACAGGAAATCGCCCAACTGGAGTCGTCCAGCGCCGTGGGCTTTGGCACCCAAGGCCAGACCGATGCCGCCGTGGCCCGGTTGAAGAAGGAAGCCGCCGCGCTCGGCGCGAACGGCGTGATTCTGATGGGTGTGGGCTCCAGCGGCTCGCCGGTCGGCATGTCGGTGGGTGCCGGCAGCTACGGTTCGCACGTGGGCGGTGGTGTGGGCATCGGTATTCCGACCACGCAGAAGCGCGCCGCCGGGGTGGCGATCTGGGTTCCGAATCCGCCGCCGGCGGATCGGCTGCCGGTGCAGACCATTACGCCGGAGAAGTAACGAGAGGCGGAATCATCGCGGTAGTGCCGGCCGCTGGCCGGCAACCACGCATAGGCGTCCGAAGGTTATGAGGTTGCCGGCCAGCGGCCGGCACTACCGGTCCATGCGCACCCGCGGTGCGCATGGACCTCGGCACCGTTACCGGTGCCTGGGAATGAACACCTCATTCACCGCCTGCGCCAGCTGGTCCGGCGGCAGCAGGCCCTGGTCAAGCAGGAAGTTGTTGAACGCCAGACGGTCGAACTTCGGCCCCAGTGCCAGCTCGGTCTGCATGCGCAGTTCCAGAATGCGGGTGTAGCCGTAGAAGTAGCTGCCGGCCTGGCCCGGCATGCGCACCATGTAGCGGTCCAGTTCCTGCGTGGCCATCGCCTTGGACAGGCCGACCTCTTCAATCAGCATGCGCTCGGCATTGGCACGGTCGATCAGACCCAGGTTGAGCATGGGGTCGAGCATCGCGCGGGCGGCGCGCAGCAGGCGGAACTGCAGCGCGATCAGCTGCCCGTCCAGCGGCTCGTACGGCACCATTTCGGCTTCGGCGTACAGCGCCCAGCCTTCCACATTGACCGAATTGAACGCGAACATGGTGCGGGCGAGCGAAATACCCCGCTCCACCATCGCAGTGAACTGCAGTTCGTGACCCGGGCGGCCTTCGTGCGCGCTCAGCGTCCACGCCGCCGAACCGAAGTTGAAGTCGTCGTACTGCGCGGATTTATCGCCAGCGGCCGGGTTGCCGAGTGGCAACACGAAGGTGCCCTGCTGGCCGGTGTTGCCGACCAGCGGTGCCGGCAGGAAGTGCGGGGCCGGTGACGCCGCGCTCTCCGCTTCTGAACCCAGGCGCATCTGCATCGGGCGCTGCGGCACGTCGACGATCTTCTGCGCGCGGATGATCGGGTCGATCTGGTCAATCACACCACGGTAGTGGTGTTCCAGCTGGTCGTTGGCGATCTTGTCGCTCTTCAGCGCGCGGATCACCGCGACCACATCAGTGGGATCAGCCACCTTCAGGCCCTTGGCCTGCACCACCAGCGGAGCCAGCTGGCGCATGGCCGAACGGGTTTCCATGAACTCCAGCTGTGCACGCTGCATCAGCAGCTTGGGGGCGATGTCGATGCCCACGCGCTTGAGCTGGAACGCATACAGCGGCTCCGGCAGCTGCGCGTCGGCGCGCGCCTTCGGCAGCACCTCGGCGCGGGTCCAGTCGCGGTACTCGCGCAGCTGGGTGGCGATGGCCTTCAGTGCGTCGTCGGCACCGGCGATCTTGTACTTGCCGAACAGCTTCTCAATGCCGGTGATGTAGGTGTCCACATTGGCCAACGACTGCTCAACTTCAATCTTCGTCGGCTGAAGCAGGCTCTTGTTGGCCAGTGCCTCTTCATAGCGCTGGCGCGACAGCGTGGTCACCGCGGTGCTGCCCGGAGCCAGCCCGGCGTATGCCTTCAGGCGGTCCAGCGCCTTGGCGCGGCGCGCCTCCGGCACCTGGTCGGACAGCAGCAGGTTGATGCCCGAGAAGACCAGCTGCGGCGTATCGGTCCACGGCAGCAGATACTTTTCGTTGAGTTCGCTGCCTTCGATGTTCTGCGTGGCCGCAGCGATCATGATCGCCAGATCCTGGCGCACGTTCGGGTCACGCTCGGTGGCCAGCTTGGTCTGGAGTTCGCTGCGGGCCTTGGCCATGGCGGCGCGATAACGCGCGGCGTTGTCCGGGCCGAAGTCGGCGACCTTGTCGTCATACCCGGGTACGCCGAAGAAGCCGGTTTCCTCTGGCTGGAACGGGCCTTGCGCGTCCAGCAGGATCTGCGCCAGCTGATTGCTGCGGGTCACCCAGGCCGGGCTGGCCGGTGCCTTGCTGGCAGCCGGAGCGGCGGCCAGGGCCGGCGGCGCACTGAGCGCGGCGGGTACGGAAAGGGCCAGCGCGACGGCAAGGGCAAGCGGCTTCATGCGGAACTCCGGGGTATTGGGTGATTGCGAACGTACCCATTGGGGCGGGTTACGGCAATCGGCCGGAGGTCATGGGGCGGTTCGGCACCGCGATGACGCGCATGGCGCGTCACTACGGGGGGCAATGCGGGCCGGGCGCGGCGATCATGTAGTGCCGGGCCATGCACGGCAGCGCGCAATCAATCAAGCGGCTGCGGCGGTGCCGGCAGACAATGGTTCTGCTCGCGACACTCCTGCAGCGCACACACCTTCGCCGCTTCGGCGTCATCCAACGCGGTCAGATCAATCGCTTCAGACGTCTCCGTCAGCACATACATCCGCGGGTAGTCCCAGCGTCCGTCTTCCCGGCGCGCCTCCAGGAACAGCTGCCCGGCCCCCTTCGACCCTTTCACATCCACCACGAACTCGCTGTAGCCGGTGCCGTCAGCGCTGCGCTGCATGTTGCCACTGGGCAGGTAACCGTCCTCGATCGGTTCGCCCAGCACATGCCGCAGCTCGATGCTGCAGCGCGCGCGGCGCATCGCTTCCTGGTACGGTTCGCTGCTGCGGCTCCAGTGCGACCACTGCGCCAGCGCCAGCCACACCACCCCCACCAGCGCGCCAATGCAGGCCAGCACGCCCAGCGGCATGGCCCAGCGCCAGTGGCGGCTCCACCAGCCATTGGATTGGGCCTGGGGCAGCGCAGGGGGTGGGGTCATCGGCGTCCTCCTTGAGCCAGGTGAGTGGGCTTACGGGGTCAGGCAGCGGCCCAGGAAGTCCTCGGCCAGACGATAACGGTGCAGTGCGTTGCTGCCGGACAAACCGTGCTTCGCGCCCGGGTAGGTCATCAGCTCGAACGGCTGGCCGCGCTTCTGCAACGCGCTCATCAGCTCGGTGGAGTTGGTGAACAGCACGTTGTCGTCGGCCATGCCGTGAATCAGCAGCAGGCGCGAGCGCAGGCCGTCCACATGCGCCAGCACGCGCGCTTCTTCATAGCCCTTCGGATTGTTGGCCGGCAGGTCCATGTAGCGTTCGGTGTAATGGGTGTCATACAGCCCCCAGTCGGTGACCGGTGCGCCGGCCACGCCACAGGTGTACTGATCGGACGCCTTGGCCAGCAGCATCAGGGTCATGTAGCCGCCATTCGACCAGCCCTGCACACCGATGCGCGCCGGGTCCACCCACGGCTGCTGCTTCAGCCATTCCACGCCCTTGAGCTGGTCGGCCACTTCCACCGTGCCCTGCACACCGTACAGCGCGCCGCCGAAATCACGGCCGCGACGCGGGGTGCCGCGGTTGTCCAGCGAGAACACCACGTAGCCGCGCTGAGCCAGGTACTGGTTGAACAGATGATCGCCACGGCCGGGCCAGCTGTTGGTCACGGTCTGGCTGGCCGGGCCGCCATACACGTACACCGCCACCGGGTAACGCTTGGCCGGGTCAAAGCCAGCCGGCTTGATCAGGCTGTAGTTCAGCTCGGTGCGGCCATCAGCGCCGGTCAGCGTACCGAACTCGACCGGGCGCTGCGCCTCCAGGTAACGCGCATACGGGTGCTGCGGGTCAGCCAGGTTGTTTTCCACCAGCGTGGCGATCTTCTCGCCGCTGGCACGGTGCAGCGAAATCTGCGGCGGCGTGGTGGTGTTCGACCAGCTGTCCACATACACGCTGGCATTGCGGGCGAAGCTGGCGGTGTGCATGCCATCGGCCTGCGACAGGCGCTTGATCGCCCCACCCGCCAGTGGCACGGCGTAGATCTGGCTTTCGCGGGCCGACTCCACGCCGGCGCGGAAGTACACGGTGCCGGCGTCTTCATCCACCGCCAGCAGTTCGTCCACCGGCCATTTGCCCGCGGTCAGCGCGGTGACGGTTTTGCCGTCAGCCGCCACGCGGTACAGGTGCTGGAACCCGGTGCGCTCGGACGACCAGACAAAGCCGCCGTCCTTCAGGAAGTGCAGGCTGTTGTGCAGCGGTACCCAGGTCTTCGACGTTTCGGTGGCCAGGGTCTGCTGCTTGCCGCTGGCCAGGTCAGCCTGGATCAGCTCCAGCTTTTTCTGGTCACGCGACTGGCGCTGGAAGGTCAGCTGTTGCGGGCTGCGCCAGTCCACGCGGGCCAGGTAGATATCCGGGTTGGCTCCCAGATCCACCCAGGTCGGGGTGGCGGCGGCCTTCGGCGCGACCACGCCCAGCTTCACGGTGACGTTGTGGTCGCCGGCAGCCGGATAGCGCTGTTCGATCATTTCAACGCGGTCGGCATACATCTCATAGCGCTTCTGCACCGGCACCGGCGATTCGTCGATGCGGGCGAAGGCAATGGCGGAATCGTCCGGAGCCCACCAGTAACCGGTGTGGCGGTCCATTTCCTCGTCGGCCACGAACTCGGCCACGCCGTTGCCGATGGTGTCGCTGCCATCGCGGGTGAGCTGGATCTGCTTGCCGCTGGCCAGGTCGATCACCCACAGGTTGCGGGCGCGCACGAAGCTGACGAAGCCGCCCTTCGGCGACAGCTTCGCGTCGGTGGCGAAACCTTCGCCGTGAGTCAGCTGGCGCACCGCCACCTTGCCCTGCTTGGACAGGTCGTACAGGTACAGCTCGCCGCCGAGGGGGAACAGCAGGGTGTGCGCGTCCGGGGACCACTGGTAATCCACGATGCCGGTCATGGCGGCGATGCGCTGGCGCTCGCGGCGGGCCTTTTCGGCGTCGCTCAGGGTTTCCTCGCCTGGCAGCACAACCTTGGAATCGACCAGCATGCGGGTCTGGCCGCTGGCGATGTCGTAGGTCCACAGGTCCAGCTGGTTGCGGTCGGCCTCCTTGCCACGCAGGAAGCTCACCTGCGAGCCGTCCGGAGCCACCTTGGGCTTCATCAGGGTCGGGCCGGACAGCGGCAGCGGGCCGGTGATGGCTTCAAGCGTGAGTTTTTCGGCGTGGACCATCGAGGTGGAGGCAATCATCAAGGCAAGGCTGGCAACGAGGTGGCGCATGGAGGGTTCCGGCGACGTCAGACCCCAATCGTACCGCACCGCCGGGCTCGACCTGGATTTCCACCGGACACTGCGGCCGGGTCCTGCTGTATTGCATTGCACGCTGCGGCCGGGTCCTGCCTCGATTGCAATGGGCGCTCGGAATCCCGTAGAGCCGGGCTTGCCCGGCTGCATTTGGCGCGATGCCAGAAGCAGCCGGGCAAGCCCGGCTCTACGGTCATTGCCACGCGTCAAACCGGTCATTGCCACGTGCCGACCGATCATTGCCACGTGTCAAACCGGTCATTGGCACGTGTCGACCGATCATTGCCACGTGTCAAACCGGCCATTGCCACGTGCCGACCGATCATTGCCACGCGTCAAACCGGTCATTGCCACGAGCCAACCGATCATTGCACGTGTCAAACCGGCCATTGCCTCGTGGCAACCGGTCACACCACGCGAACTTGCTTTTACCGCTGCCCGAACAAATGCTTGCGCTCGTCCTCGCTCAACGGCTTGCCCGCGTTCGGGTTCACTTTCTCCTTCAACGCATACGCCCGTTGGGTCGCCGGGCGCGCGGCAATCGCTTCGTGCCAGCGCTTCAGGTTCGGGAAGGCGGCAAAATCCGGCGGCAGCTTGTCGTACGCCCCGATCCACGGGTAGCTGGCCATGTCGGCAATCGTGTATTCATCCCCGGCCAGATAGGCGCTCTGCGCCAGGCGCTTGTCCATCACCCCGTGCAGGCGGCGCACCTCGTTGCCGTAGCGCTCGATGGCGTACGGAATCTGCTCAGGCGCATACACGTTGAAATGGCCCATCTGCCCGCTCATCGGCCCCAGCCCGGCCATCTGCCAGAACAGCCACTCCAGCACCGCCACCCGGCCACGGATGTCGGCCGGCAGGAACTTGCCGGTTTTCTCGGCCAGATACAACAGGATCGCACCGGATTCGAACACGCTCTGCGGCGCGCCACCGTCGGCCGGGGCGTGGTCCACCAGCGCCGGCATCTTGTTGTTCGGCGAGATGGCCAGGAATTCAGGCTTGAACTGGTCGCCCGACCCGATGTTCACCGGCTTGATCTGGTACGGCAGGCCCAGCTCTTCCAGCAGCAGGGTGACTTTATGGCCGTTGGGCGTGGGCCAGTAATACAGGTCGAGCATGACGGCACCTTCGGGTTGGGAAAGGGTGAGTGTATGTCGTGAATGGCAAAGGTACGTTGTCGCAGCGGGAACGGTTCGTCCCGCGCCTCCCCCCCTTAAAGCCGCTACCTGTCGGGCTTCCAGCTGGCACCGCCATGTTTCGTTCGATTCCGATGCGGAGCACACCCGGGATCAAGATTAAATGAGTGCCGTGCGTCGCCGCGACGGACGGCTCCGCAGACAGCGGAGCGAATGCAGATTGAACGGGAGAAAGAGCGTGCTGAAGGATGCATTGATGCGATGGGCGCGAGATGGATTCCCCGTAAACATCTGCATCCGTCCGGCGGGCCTGCTGCTCGCGGTCGCCTACGGGTTGGTCTACTGGTCATCACGCCAGATATCGCACGATCCGTTCTTCCTGCCGGCCGGCATTCGTGTGGCCGCCCTGCTGCTGTGTCCGCCAAGACTCTGGCCCTACCTGCTGCTTGGTGAGATTGCGCAGTTCTGGTGGCAGCGACACCCCTTCGTAGACAGGTACGGGATCATGTGGATGACCCTTGCACCTGTATTTCTGCTCCCGGCAGTATCTCTGGTGGTCCATCTCCACCGCAGGTTGCTCGAACAGCGCGCGGACGTCTGGCTCTTTTCCGTCGCAGCAGTTTCGTCGGTTGCCACGACTGTGATCAATCTGTCGGTATCGGCGCTTCTGTGGCCGGACGCCCTGCAGACACCCCTTGCCGCAAAGGCAGAGCGCTACATCGTCGGTGACTTCATTGGGATACTCACTGTGGCCCCCCTCGCCCTTCTATGGGTGCGAAGACACGTGGAAGCAGAATGGACGAGCCGCTTCCTGGCACCTGCAATGCTTGGCATGACCGCCATGGCTGTACTTGGATTCTCAGCGAGCTGGGCGACCGACTCTGGCGGTAACCTGAAACAGTACCTCCAGATCGCCATGGTAGTTCCTGCGATTGTGATGACACGGATGCTGGGTTGGCGTGGAGCCGCGCTCAGCGTGCCGCTGCTCGGATTGGTGATCGGACTGTCACTACCCTGTGCCCCCGGCGCGCCTGCCGACCCGGCAACCCTGATGACGGCGCAGATCATTCTTGTTGTGGGCATTTCACTACTCGCCTTGGGAGCAAGCATAAGCGGATACTACGAGCGGCTCACCTCAAAGGAGTCGGCGGAAAAGTTCGCTGTCAAACACGCCCGCGGCTCCCACATGTCAGGCGAGCTCGGCTTGCGCGAGCGCGCCATTGATATCAATCGCATCGGCGACAGAATTGACACGCATCTCAGTGAAACAGCTGATTGGCTGAAGCGCCAAGGACACGCGAGAGTGGCAGAAACACTGATAGACACCTCTGCCGTCTACTCACGCAAATTTAGAGAGCAGGCCAGCATGGTGTATCCCACCGCGTTGGAACACCTGGGACTCTACCTCGCACTTCAGGTAAGCGGGATCAGCGAGGCGTGGGCCGACACCGACCGGATCGTTCCTCCGAGGCTGGTGGGCGACCCCTGCGGACTGAGTGTTGGCCTCCAGCTGGCCGCGTATCGAACGCTGACCGAGGCCGTGTCCCTGATCCTTCAGAATGAGCCTGGGCAAGCCAGAGTACATGCACGCTGTGGCTATCTGCCCAAGGCTCGGGGGATGCTGATCAAGGTGGAGTTGCTTGATCGGAATCAGACGCTGTCCACCGCAACCGTGGCGCTTGCGCTGGAACGACTTACCGGTCGCACGTTGGCTTACGGCGGCAGCCTGCGCTGCCGCAGGAACCGCATATGCATGCTTTTTACCGAATCAACTCAGACTCACAGGCTGTCACTGATGGATTCAACCGCCCAGACCGTTTCCCCGCCTGATCTGTAGGTGCTCAGGGTAAAGCGCTTGTCGCGGTAGACCTCTGATTCCAAGACAAGGGTGTGCTGCGCCGAAGGGTCGCCGGGCAGAATTACGCGTGCATGCGGATCACCTGCTGGCAGCAGCCAGAACACCCCATCCGCATGGCCGATGATCAGCTGAATCTTCCCGGCGCGGTCGTTGACCTGGAAGTACTCCATTCCGTCACGGCCGAAGCCATGCACGTCCCAGTCCGGGTGCGCATTCAAGGGCGTGGTCTGCAGCCCGGGATCGCCCAACCCCTTCCGCTGCAGGTGAACGTTTCGATCACCGTCGTCGCCGCAACTGCATCTGGCCTCCATGTCGACGTCCAGACCGTCACTTGCGGCCGCAGCGAATGGCGCTCCGATAAGGAAAGCGGCGGACACCGCCGACATTTGTCGCTTCAGGGACATATTTACCTCGTTTCGTGTGGTGTAACGGACGCTCATGCGGGAACGCTTCAGTCCCCCCGATGAAAGGTCACCGGCGGCTCGGCCGACGATAGGTGTCGCGATCAGCCCCAACGCTGCCGCCAATACGCCATAGGTTGATGGCCAAACGGAGATCTCCACTAAGAATGATGAACGTGGACTTTAGACGGGAGCTGGCTGGACATCCCTGATAGAACTCCTAGAGTGGTGGTGCGGGTTGCGGGCAGCCGGGCAAGCCCGGCTCTACGGCGGAGTAACCCTGAGCGGTTGTTCATGGCAGGCGGTTGCCCTGCCTTGGCACCGTCACCCGCTCCGGGTACCCTTCGGCAACCCCGCATTCCTCCTATTCAGCCCCATGAGCTCGTCCCCTTCTACCGGCATCAGCCCGCTTTCGTCCCTGATCTTCGCCTCGCGCTGGCTGCAGCTGCCGCTGTACCTGGGCCTGATCCTGGCGCAGTGCGTCTACGTGTTCCTGTTCGGCAAGGAGCTGTGGCACCTGGTCCACAAGGCCAACAGCATGGGCGAGCAGGAGATCATGCTGCTGGTGCTGGGCCTGATCGACGTGGTGATGATCTCCAACCTGCTGGTGATGGTGATCGTGGGCGGCTATGAGACCTTCGTCTCGCGGCTGCGCCTGGAAAACCACCCGGACCAGCCGGAGTGGCTGAGCCACGTCAACGCCAGCGTGCTGAAGGTGAAGCTGGCCCTGTCGATCATCGGCATCTCCTCGATCCACCTGCTGAAGACCTTCATTGGCGCGGGCTCGCTGGATGGCCTGCCGCTGTGTGACACCCAGGCGTTCTATGAGGCCGTCACCGCTGTAACCGCGATGGCCGGCCCGGAGGCCGCCAAGAGCCTGAAGTGCGCCACCATGACCACCAGCGGCGTGATCTGGCAGACCGTCATCCACGGCGCATTCATTCTGTCGGCCATCGGCATTGCCTATACCGACAAGCTGATGTCGCACGCGCCGAGCAAGTCGCTGTCGCATTAACCCAAGTCACGACCAACGGTCGTGACCTACCCCGGTTGGCCGGTCATCCGAGGCCACGACCGTTGGTCGTGGCCCGGCGCAGTCACCCACATCAACGCCATGTGATGGTAGATTGAAGCTTCTGGCCGCCGGGCACTGCCCGGTGGCACGGCCCGGCGCGTCGGGAAACGTGCCGGGGTCCGGCCGGCCTGCCGCCTCAGGCCTTACGTATCGTCGTTCTTCAAAGGGGAGTTGGATGTCGCACGTCAACACTTTCGCCAAGGCGCGCCTGTGGGTGCCGCTGACCCTGGCGGTGGCTCTGGCCGCCTGCTCGGGCAAGGATGAACCGGCGGCTCCGGCTGCTGGCACCGCGACCGCCCCGGCGGCCGCCCCTGCCGCGGCTCCCGCGCCGGCACCGGCCGTTTCGGCCCAGGTGCAGTCGATGGGCACCGACGACCTGCGCGATTCGGCCAGCAAGGCGCTGCGCGAGAACCGCATGTACGCCCCGGCCGGCGACAACGCCATCGAGTACTACCTGGCGCTGCGCGACAAGACCCCGGACGACGCCTCGGTGAAGAGCGCGCTGACCGACCTGCTGCCCTACACCATCATCGCCGCCGAGCAGAACCTGACCCGCGAGGACTTCACCGAAACCCAGCGCCTGGTGGCTCTGGTGGAAAAGGTGGACCCGAACGCACCGGCGCTGGCCCGCCTGAAGCAGGGCGTCACCGGCGGCATGCAGACCGCCCTGAAGCGCACCCAGGAAGAAACCGACAAGGTCAAGAAGGACGCTGAAGCCCGCGCCAAGCAGCTGGCTGACCAGCAGCGCCAGCAGCAGGCGGCCGAAGCCGAAGCCGCCCGGAACATTGCCGCCCAGCAGGAAGCCGCCCGCCGCGATGGCGAGCGCCAGGAAGCCGAGCGCCAGGCCGCCGCCCGTCGTGAAGCCGAACAGCGCCAGCAGGCAGCGGCCGC
Organism: Stenotrophomonas maltophilia; assembly: GCA_050983615.1. GTDB lineage: Bacteria > Pseudomonadota > Gammaproteobacteria > Xanthomonadales > Xanthomonadaceae > Stenotrophomonas > Stenotrophomonas maltophilia_AZ. The sequence continues at coordinate 4,159,374 of CP158958.1, forward strand.
CGCCGCCGCTGCGGCCGCCCGTCCGGCCACCGCCCCCGCCGCATCGGCCAACAACCTGCGTGCGGTCAGCACCCCGGCCCCGCGCTACCCCCCGGAAGCCCTGCGCGCCGGCACTTCGGGTGACGTGCTGGTGGAAATTACCGTCGGCACCGACGGCTCGGTGACCAACGCCCGCGTGCTGCGCGCCACCCCGGCCCGCGTGTTCGACCGCGAAGCCCTGAACGCCGTGAAGCGCTGGAAGTTCGAGCCGGTCTCGGCCCCGGTCACCACCCGCCGCACCCTGGCGTTTGCCCCGGGCGGTTGATCGGTTGGTCACGACCGATGATCGGTTGACCCCGGTAGGTACCGACCGTTGGTCGGTACCCTCCAATGAAAAGGCCCGGAGCGATCCGGGCCTTTTTTGTTGCGCAGATGTTTCCGTTCGCGACACACCCGGTAGCGCCGGCCGTTGGCCGGCCCTCATTACCGCCTGGGCCGGCCAACGGCCGGCGCTACCGGAGCAGCCACGCAGTTGAGGTGCCCCCAGAACCACCGTCAGCCGGAAATGGCCAACCGCTCCTGGTGGTAACGGCGTACGGCGGCGTACCAGAGGATGGCGGCCAGGCCGAGGCTGGCGGCGAGGTAGACGCCCCACATCTGCGGGCTGATGGCTTCGTGGCGGATGATCTTCAGCAGCATCTGGTTCTGCGCCAGGAACGGCACGCCGAACTGCCACAGCTCGCTCTTCAGCGGGTACACCATAAGCGCATAACCGGGCAGCATCGGCAGCAGCATCAGCCAGGTCATGTGGCTCTGCGCTTCCTTCATGCTCTTGGACGCGGCCGACAGGAAGGTCAGCAGCGAGGTGCCGATAAGCAGCATCGGCAGCATGATGAACAGCATCTGCAGCATCGGCACGAAGCCCATGTTGAGCTGCCGCGCGGCCGCGCCTGTGCCCAACTGCGCGCTCAGCTTGAACGCGGTTAGCGTCAACAGCAGTGAGGCCAACCCCACCACGCACGCCGCCGCGATCTTGCCGCTCACAATCGCACTGCGCGGTGCCGGCGTGGCCAGCAGCGGCTCCAGCGACTGTCGCTCACGCTCACCCGCCGTGGTGTCCATCACCAGATAGGCACCGCCCAGGAACGACGTAATGGTCAGCAGCACCGGCAGCAGAATCGACAGCATCACCCCGCGCTTGGCCTCGGCGGTGGCCAGGTCCTGGGTGGCCACGTCCAGCGGCCGTGCGACCTGGGCATCCACGCCACGGGCGAGCAGGCGCAGCGCGCCCACCTGCTGGCCGTAACCCGCCAGCGCCGCCTTCAGGCGGGCGGTCGGCACATCGGCGGCACGACGGGTGCTGTCCTGCACGATTTCCACCAGCGCCGGGCGGCCCTCTTCCCAGTTCCTGCGGAAGTCCGGGCTGATCCGCAGGGCGACATCGATGTTCTGGTCGCGGATGGCAGCGGTGAGGTCCTTCGGCGCTTCCACCGCGTTCAAGCCCTGCGCGGCCAGGAACTTCACCAAGTTCGGCGCGTGCTCGGCCCCGATGGTGGGAATCTCCAGCGGCTTGTCGATCTGGGTCTTGACCCGGGTTTCAGCCAGCTTGCCCATGCCCAGAATCAGAATCGGGTACAGCAGCGGCCCCAGCAGCAGGGTCAGCGCCAGCGTGCGGCGGTCGCGGGAAAGGTCGCGCAGTTCCTTGCGCATCACGGTCAACAACGTGGCAAACGCGCTCATGCGTGCAGTCCTTCTTCGCTACCGATGGCCTTGACGAAGGCATCTTCCAGATTCGATTCGCCGGTCTGCGCGCGCAGCTCGTCCGCTGTGCCGGCCGCCATCACCGTGCCCTTGGCAATGATCACGATGCGATCGCACAGCGCCGCCACCTCCTGCATGATGTGGCTGGAGAAGATCACGCAGCGACCCTCGTCGCGCAGCCCGCGCAGGAAGCCACGCAGCGCACGCGTGGTCATCACGTCCAGGCCGTTGGTGGGCTCGTCAAGAATCACGTTGCGCGGGTCGTGCACCAAGGCGCGCGCAATCGCGGTCTTGGTGCGCTGTCCCTGCGAGAAGCCGTCGGTCTGACGGTCCAGAATGTCCTCCATGTCCAGCGCCTTGGACAGCACCTTGGTGCGCTCACGGATATCGGCAGCGCTCATGCCGTGCAGCTGCCCGAAGTACGCGATGTTCTCGCGTGCGGTGAGGCGCTTGTACACGCCACGGGCGTCCGGCAGCACGCCCAGCCGGCGGCGCACCGACACGGCGTCTTTGGTGGCGTCCAGGCCATCCACCAGCACACGGCCCTGGTCCGGGCTCATCAGCGTGTACAGCATGCGCATGGTGGTGGTCTTGCCCGCACCATTGGGACCGAGCAGACCGGTGATCTGGCCGTCTTCGGCGTGGAAGCCCACGTTCTGGACCGCCTGGATCAGGCCGGTCTTGGTCTGGAAGGCTTTATGCAGGTTCTCGGCGACGATCATGGTTCCCATCCATTGAACGAGGTGAAGGCCGGCACCGGACTCAGGGAATCCAGGCAGCTCACTTCCAGCGACTTCGCATCGGCGTTGTCCACGAACTGCGCCAGCACGCGCGGCATGCAGCCGGCGTTGAGGGTGCCGTGGCCCTGCCCCTTCGCCACCAGATGGCGGCCGTTGGGCAGGCCCTTCAGCACCTGCTCGGCGTAGCGCGGCGGGGTGACCGGATCCAGTTCACCACTGAGCAGCAGCACCGGCAGGTCCGAGCGCAGCGGCTGGGTGAAGTCCTTCGGGCGCGTGCCCACGTTCCAGGCCGGGCAGGCGGCGAAGAACATGCGTGCCACTTCCGGGCCCAGCAGAGTGTCACCGGCCGGAGCCGGCTGGTAGCGATCGGCATCTTCAGCGCAGATCACCGACCACTGCATGCCCCGGCTCATCTGCCCGTCCATTGAACGGCTGGCCATGCGGTTGAGCGACATCAGCGGCGCATAGCGGCCGTGCGCCGCTTCATCCAGCACCACCGGCAACAGCGAGGACAGCTCCGGCATGTACGAGAACAGGAACGCCAGACCGGTGACCGTATCGGCAGTGACCTTGTCGCGGCGCGCTTCGTTGGTGCCTGGGTCGCGGTAGTCCACTTCCACCGGCGCGGTGTTCAGCGTGGTCATCACGTTGCGCAGCTGGGTGCGGGTGTCCACCGGGAAGCGCTTGGCGCAGGCGGGGTCCTTGGTGCACTGCGCGGACTGCAATGCGATGGCGTTTTCGAAGGTGTTGGCAAAGTCGCCACCCACCACCAGCTCGTTCGGCACCACGCCGTCGATCACCACCGTGCGGGTGTGCTGCGGGAAGCGCGCGGCATACTGCTGGGCCACGCGGGTGCCGTAGGAGCCGCCAATCAGATTGATCTTGTCCACACCCATGGCCGCGCGCACCGCGTCCAGGTCACCGATCGCCTGGGTGGTGGTGTAGAAGCGGGTGTCTGCGCGCGAGGTCAGGGTGGCGGCGCAGCGGCCGGCAAACTCGGCCACCACTTCCGGGGTGGCGGCGGCGTTCTCGTCGAATGCCAGCTCCTTGCCGTCCGCGTCCAGGCAGGTGAGCGGGTTGGATTTGCCGGTGCCGCGCTGGTCCACCAGGATGATGTCGCGCTTCTTGCGCACTTCGCGCAGCGCCTGGTTCACCACGGCGGCCACCTCGGTGGCGCTCTGGCCGGGGCCACCGGCCAGGAAGAACACCGGGTCCTGCTTGCCCTCGCCCTGGTTTTCGGTGTCCAGCCAGGCGATGTTCAATCCGATCTTGCGACCGTTCGGCGCGTCCGGATGCTCGGCCACCTGCAGGGTGGCGCATTCGGCTTCCACGTTGCTGCTGGCCTGGCTGCTGGTCAGCGTGCAGGGCTTGAAGGTGAGCTGGCCGTACTGGCGCTGGGCCGCCTCGGCGGCGGGCTCCGGCGTGGCCTGGCAGGCGGCCAGCAACAGCAGGGCTGCGCTGGCGGCCAGGGGTCGGGTGGCTGGGTGCATGCGGGTTCACGTCCTTGAGTGAAGGGTCTTAGCATGCCATGACGGGGTGGCGGGGCGAATGTGACAGAAGCGGGTCGCGACCTTGAAGACCGCACGGGCTTCAGGGAAGATCACCTGGCTGATCGCGATCCGGGGGGCGTGGCCAGCGCGGCGTTTATCTGCCTCCTCCCCACTTCTGGGCTGATGAGGTGCGTGACGTGCGTAAGGAAACGATCCTGGCGTTGGGAATGGCAGGATGCATTGCATGTTCATCCGCGAGCGCGACACCCGCGACTGCGGACGCTCAAGCCAAGGCTGAAGGCGTAGCGGCACTTGAGACGCTGGCAGGGCCAGCCAACCAGTTCGTGGATAAGTGCGTTTCGCATGTCTTCTCCGGCAACGACCTGAACGCGCGAACGTCCGGCAATCCAACGTTTCTGGAGTACACGCCGGAAGAGGCCGCACGGTTCCTGATGGGCAAGCCGGGAAAAGCCTGGGGCTTCCGCACCGAATCCGGGAACTACGTGGTGACGCTGCTCGATAGCGGAATCTGCAGACTATTCGCGCAGACCGCAGACGCCGCGACCACCCAGCAGGATCTTGACACGATGGTGAAAGGCCTGTTCCCCGGCATCCCCATTCGCAGCATCACCGGCACGCGCGCGGGGCCTCAGACCGACAGCATTGCTTCATCAGGGCGTTACCCGACTCTTACTCGTAACAAGAACGGAACGCCGTTGTTCTTTGCCATCAGTTCGTCCAGCCCCACTACGCCCTTCGAGGCCATGTATTGGATGACCTTTGGTGACCCGGATGCGGGGCTGCCGGACACGCCAGTACAAGGCGAGGAAAGTCCGTCAGGCAAATGAGCGCGGGCGTGCGGCATCACAATTGTGACTGAAGCGCCGTCACTGTCCTGCGCAAGCCCGCTGCGTAACCGCAGCGGGACGCGCCCAAGGTCATTGGAAGTCGCGAATCCTCAAGTACCAGCTGCCGACGAAGCCGGCGGTTCGGGCATCGCTTCCAGCGCCTGCACGAACTTGGTGATGTTCTCTTGGGTCGCCTGATTCCACAGGTTGATCACGCGCACCTGGGCATTGAAGGTTTTGCTTGCGGAGTTAGTCGCAGAGGTCACGATTTCCTTCTCGAACACGACGTCGCCCGACTTACGGTCCACAACGCTGTAAACAGCATCAACATCGACAGTATTGGAGAAGCCCGTCGGATTGAACTCAAACCGCCTGATCTTCGCGTACACGCTCACGTTGCGCGAACCATCATCGCTGAACAAACCGGCTTGATCCAAAGACGTCTGGATCGCATCACGCCATACTGGGGGGAAGGTGGCATCAAGCATGACCTTGCCGGTCTGAGAAGCGGGGTCGGCGATGATCACTGAAATCGTCTTCAGGTGCATGTCCAACGGCGGCCGGACCGTCCGAGTGATCCCGGTCGGAACCAGGTTGACCTGGGTGGGGGTAGAGACACAACCCGCCAGCAGAAGGCACAGCAGAGGTGCAACCAGATTCTTCATATTTTTCTCAAGATGGGTCATTGGATACGGCGAAGCGCCAGCACGCGAGAGCTGGAGCAGATTCTCAAGGCGCTGCCCTACCACCGACGCCAATCAACATCGCAGGAAGAGCGGTTCCGCAAACTTGAAACATGGCGCGGAAACACTGCGCGACCAGCCACTCCCCAGCGACTGACTCCGCGCCCGCGACACCCCAGCGGAACGTTAGCCGATGACCAAGGGGCTGACAAGCGTTGGGCGTTCGCGCAGAAGGCCCAATTGCTTATGCCGAAAACGGCCACCGCAGATCCAGCCCGTTCTCGTCCCGTACCGCATAGACCCGCTCGTACTCGAACGACAGCACAAACCGGTGCGGATGCTGCTCTGCAAACAGTTCAATGAACGGATAGATCTCCGCCATGCTGCTCATCTTGTTGGCGGCGCGGAAGTGGAAGGTCATCGTGAGGCCGACGGTCCACCTGACCTTCATGCCCTTGGCCAGCAGCCGCAAAGGATAGCGATGGAGTGTCAGGCCGTAGCCGCATTTCGAGCCGGGCAGCAGGCCGCCATGGATATGCGGGATGTCCTTTACGCATGCGCCCAGGTCAGTAAGCGTCTGCGCTACCTCCTCCAAGGTTGCGCCCGACTCTATTTCCAAGGCCATCATCAGGCCCATGCCTGAACCTCCTGCTGCCTGTGTGGGTGCGGCCCTGACGGGCGCGACGGTGCTTGCGCGGCCGGCTTGGGCCGCGCAACGGAGTTTGCGATTGAGCATGTTTACGGCAAACCTTGTGGAATGCCGCATCCTTGCGGGCAGTTGTTCTGGGCGTGCGGTTACCAGTACGCGCGCGGGCGGACCAGATCGACACTGGGCCCGTAAACGCGGTACGCCAGTTCTATGTCGTATGCATTCTGCAGCTCAAACCAGAGCAGCGGTGGGTCGCGAAAGTGTCGGCCCAGCCGCATCGACAACTGCGGGTCGATGCCACTGCGGCCCCGCACCACCGCATCCAAGCGGCCGCGGCTCACGTTGAGGCAGCTGGCAAGCTGGCGAACCGAAAGCCTGAGCGGCTTCAGGTAGGTTGCCAGCAGCACCTTGCCCGGATGCTCGCGGGGCGTGGGGTAGATGATGGTCCTGGAGATGATGCTCATGGCTGCGCTCCTGCGTTCGAACGCGGCCGCCGACTGCGCCGGCGTGGCCGGCTGAAGGCCATCCACGGCGGTGATGCGGCTGCCAACTCTGCTGCTGGCGACGGGCTGCCGTCCTCCTTCAGCGCACAAGTGCGCAGCAACAGGTATGACTCCAACAGCTGATTGACCAGTTTGCTGAGGGAACGCCCCTCGTGTTGGGCCGCCGCTTTCAATGCGGCATGCATTGGCTTGGCAATTCGTATCTGCAACAGAACAAGCTCGCACATGGAATCCTCCCACGATTGGGTAACAAGTAAGTTCAACGAATGGGCAGCGCACAGCGCAGCAACGGCGCGGGGCGGTACCGATCAGGTGGCCGGGGTTGTGCCTGGCGCTATAACGCGTGGATGCGCGCGAAGAGTGGCAGCGCTAAGTGGCTGCGGGCGCGCGGAAGGCGTAATCGAAGACCTCGAGTGGGCAGCTCGAAGCGATGGGTGAAGGCCCAGAACGCGTACATCACAGACTCCCGGGAAGAGGCCTTTCCCACCATGGGAAAGGCGTCGGGAGGTTAGAGACCGTGAACTGACGAAAACGGCGTGGCTTATTTCCCCCTCCTTGGGGGGGGTTTTGTATTCGCCACCTTCCCGACAACGGGAAAACCACATTACGTCAGTCCGGAGTGCTCTAAGCTCCGGGGCCTACGGTGCCGCAAGTGGAAACGGATGGGAAGTAGGGGAATTCTGCTTTTTTGGCCGTGGCCAGATGTTCGGCCAGGAGGTGTCGCTTGTGGCACGAAAAGAGGGTGAAATGCGGTGATTTGCGTCGGGTTTGGCTGAGAGTGGCGGCATTCTGGCGCGAGGTTGGAGCCACGTCTTTTGCCTAGGTATGCACCGGCGTGCTGTTTGCGACCGCCGTCGCGATACGAGGTTTCTCGGATACGGGCTAGACAGACTTGCGCGAGTCCAGCCGTTCGATCGCTCACAGCGGAGTGCACCTAGTTAGACCAGCGAGCAGGAGGAGACCGATCTAGGCTCGCCGGTCTGTCGTACCAGGGCGACGTCTGCAGTGCAGATGCTCATCGATTGGGTACGCCGTGTGGCACTCCGCTGATCCACACATCTACGCAGTACAGAAACAATAGCCATTTCATCAGCAACTGATGAAGCTCTTCAGATCGATGCATCCATATCCATGTTGGCCCGAACAACACGCACCCTTTCCTTGAGGCGTTCTCCTTCTGTGGGATGCATCTGGCACAGACGGTTCACCCGCCCAGCGACGCTTTCAAGGGCAGACCTCAAATCTTCGCCACTCCTTGCTGACACATTTTTCTCCAACTGAAAGAGCGCCGCCCGGATCGCCTGCCTTTCCTTCACAGGAATGGCGGGGCGTCGATTGGCAAGCAACTTCGTTACCAACATCGGCTTGTTAGAGCGCTGAATTTCCTGCTTTCGTCGCTTGGGCTTGAAACCACTCCTCCCCATCATTCCATATACGCTACTCACGCAAGCGCTAAGATCATCATTCGAGAGGCGACGGGTAGATGAGACCGACACGTCGTCCACATATCTTGAGTAGGCGATACCCTTCGCATTGAAGCTTTCGTAGAGCACGTGCTCTTCCCGCCAGAACGCCAAGTTGGCGAGATGCGAGCTGGTACAGGCACCTTGCGGTAGCTCACCATCCTTCGTGGTCAACTTCGTCAGTATTTCTGAGACGTCTGGTGCGAATCCGAAGAAGTCTCGCCAGATCCTAAGAATCAGGCTGTCTTTTGTGCTCGGAAAGAAGTTGGCAATGTCCTCGGACAGCACAACTGCCGCTCCGACATGCAACATTGTATTTGCACGTGCATCGCGCCCCTTGAGGCTACCGGTTAGGTACTCAGGGAAGACTACCTTGTCCAGGATTCGCTCCTTGATGCGCCGCTGAATTCCCTTTAATGGCTCCCTCGCGTCTAGAGGTTGCCGTATGGAGCCATCCTTCTTCTCGATTGGCTTTGCTAGTCTGTATCTGGAACTGGCGTCTCTGGACACTGCGAGAAGCTTTTCCAAAGGAAGCCCCAGGACCAACGCCAGCTTCTCCAGCCGTGCAATTGGCCTAAGCGGATACCGAGGGGGACTCTGAGTCATCGTTCAGCAGCTCCAGCGCTGTCATGGCCAACTGGCCTGCCAGCTCTTTATTGATGCCAGCCAGCTCACCCTTTTCAGCCCCAAGGAAGAACAAAATTTCCAATGGAACTCTCAAACCATCCGCAATGCTGGTTAGGGTGGAAAGAGTTGGGTCGCGCTTCTTCGAGTTCTCCAGCATCGACAAGTATGAGACCGAACAGCCAGCCAGCCTAGCTAGTTCTGCCTGGCTTAGCTGGCGTCTCACGCGACACATCTGTATCGCTTGGCCAATATTCATTGTGATACTCCAAACATGAAAGGCTTGTTGCGCCTTATCGTCTCCATCTTGTCAGCTACTTCATCAGATCAGTGATGTTCGTCACGAGGCGAACAACATCTGCGATGAGCACCAAGACACGCATCTTCCAGCCGTCGGAAGGGTTGTCCTCGGAGCAATCACAGCCATCTTCCAAGGCTGCGATGACTGCATCGATTTCGGCAATGACGCTTGCGTTGAGTTGGCATTGGTAGGCATCGCGAAGCTCTTTGAGCGTCTCAATGCTGTTCTTCTTGGTATTGGCGTCCATGTTGGACAAATCCTCTTCACCGGGCACATGCCCGCCGTCGTTAGCAAGTGGCCGAGAGGAGCCAACTCAACGCAACAAGCCAATCACCATTGGGACTTTCAGGCTTACCGCCGTCATCAGCCGTAATCCTGCACACTCGGCCATAAGTCACGACGCGGCCTGTGTGGCGTCTCTAGCCCTTCCGATGGAACGGAGGGCGCTCCCAATAATTCAGGAGCCGATTAGCTAGCCTCTTGCTATAGGACGTAAAGAGGTACCACTTCCAAGAAAAACCCAACCGAGCGGTATCACTCGGCCTGAGAGTGATGATACATCGAGAGCTGCAGGAGTCAAGTATTTTTTCACCACTGGTGAATATTTATCGATCGGTGGCGGTGCTGTGTGGCCTCACACCCCCAGCTGGCTCCTAGCAGAGCCTAGAGGGCAAGGCTTCCGGGTGCTGATTGTCCGACCTAACTACCTGAACAGGTTCGCCCAAGAGCAGAAGGCCGTCGATGTCAGGAGGCGCCACCTCACTCATGCAGAGAGAGCCATCGAAACGGTCACGTCTCAGTTCCATTAGCAGCCGTCCCAAGACGTTCCGGCCCGTTAGAACTCCAGGGGGCCTCTCCAAAGCTCCCCAGAAATCGTCTCGGCGTGAGAGCTCGACTATTGGCTTCACACCAGTAGACATGAGAAGTCCGAGGAACGTGTCCTCATGTTGCACGGCCTTAACCCTTAAACACCAACGCATGACATTGACCCTGATGCGGGCCCAGTCAGGCCTCGTCTCGAGCCGCCAATCCTTGCTTGCAGCCTTGGCGTTCATAGCGTTTGACTGTCGGAGAATTTCCGCCTGTACATCAGGAAGATGCGAGAAGCGGCATGCTTGGTAGAGTGCCTCCGAGGATTGGACATCGATGTCCCCAACCTTTAATGGGTACCCTGAAGCCATGTTTGACAGACCGCCGAACGCTTCCTTCGTTCTGAAAAATACGATGGCTTCTTCGCGACGGTAGGTTCTTACCTCTGTCGTTCTCGCCCCGACTTTGTTCTTGTCTTGAGAAGTCATCAATTACGCTGCCAAGCCTCTAGTTCGTTCTTCTCTTAAAGAGCGGATACCAGTTCAATGCACGAGTACTCACGCCGCCATCTCCCCACCAAAGGGCCAGCGGAGCATTGTTCGGGCAGTTCCTATAGGTAACAAGCAAGGTACCAAAACCCGCTCCAAACGAGCCGAAGCCTAGTGGCCGAAAGTGCTCCTTTTCTTCCGTAACGTTTGCCTTGATTTTAGCACCCGCAATCCAGAACTCGCTTTCAAGAACCTGCCTACCCTCTTCCGACGAGAACGGCCACCTTGCATCCCCAGGATTCCGCAGCTGCAGCGGATAAGGGCTTGCAGCAATGGCTGCAAAGTTCGCTTGAACCTCTTGGCTATCAGGGACCACAGACGGCCACAAGACGCTCGAGACGTCCTTGTATGTCTTCCTGTTCTCCAAAAGCGCGGCGTGCCAGAAATCAATCGATAGCTGTTTTCCAGCTTCTCGAGCAATTTGCGCAAGCCTATTTTTCACCCAATAGTACCCACCTGCATGAAGGGCTATGACGATGACTCGGAGCTTCGCGACAGGAGGAGCATGGTCGCGAATCCAATCCCCCAAGTCACTGATGGCCCTAGAGCCTGAAAAGATCCCATCATCCAGATAGATGTAGTCACCGCCGGGCACGCAACGAGCGGCCAGATCGAAACCGTAGTGGCGGCGCAATGCCTCACCAAGCAGAGCCACCATTTCCTTTTGGCTGTTCCCTACCTTCTGAATACTCAGGATGTTCACGGCTTTCCAGTACGCCGCGGGATTCGCACCAGCCAGATTCTGATTTTCAGACAACCGCTCCAGGAATCCGATAGTCCACTCTTTCGTTATGAAAGTGTTCCTGAGAACGTGGGCGAGTTCGCGCAACAGCAGCAACTTCTTATCGGGCGTGAATTGGCCCAGCCAGCGTTCCACATGACGCGTGGTGGGAGGATCGACCTCTCCAACTCGGTAGGTTCCGATTGTTGTAGCGACCTGTCCCAGCAAATCCTCCATCTCGCTCATCTTGCCTCCTTGTGATGAGAACCTTTAGACCGTCCAAACTAGGTAATTGTCAGCCCACGTTTCTCGCCCTGTATACAACATGACAAGGTCCACGCGCCACGCCTGCGGCGACGCCGGCATCGGACACCCCTTCACCTTCAGGGAAGAGCATCCGCCCCGCCGATTCCGTACCGTCTCAATAGAGGTGAGATTCCCACCTAGCCAATCTCGCGCTCGAATGGAGTGGATGTGCGGCAACCGCTTGGCCCGCTCCTTTCAGCTTTCAGCCTCAGTGACGCGACTGCGGCGCGACGGGCCACTGTGCAGATGAAGGTGAGGCGAAACTTGCTTGGGTCGCGTGACGCCCTTTGGCCAATAAAGTCCGGACACGGGCTATACACCGCGCTACTCAGCTGGCGACACGAAGGATGCCTGGCTTGGCGTCCCCATGACCTTCTGAACAAGCTCATATCCAGAAACCTCCTCGTATCGCGAGGGAATTCTTGCCTTGAGCCCATGGAGGCGTCGATTCGCTGTCAATGCGAGCTGGTTGTATGTGGTTGCCGTCACCCGTCCGCGATTGGACCCGTTGTACTCCCGGTTATTGACAGTTGAGATATTGGATGCGACCGAATGTCCGACCACGAAGGCATGGAAGAAGGGCACCCCCTGTATGCCTCCGCTAGAGACAAGTTCATCGACATACTCTGCCGCCTGATTCATCTCTTTGCGACCGATTTCAGAGCGACCTTTCTTCAACTCGATGAGCAGGACATCGCGCATCATCACGAGCGGACCGTTGGCGTTATCAAAACTTTCCGTGCCAACTATCGAGAGTGTGGCATCGGAGAGGACGACAATGTCGGGGCGCTTTGAAGCATTAGCGAAGGTCTGATCTTGCTTTCTCGCTTTGAATAGACTGGTGGCGACTGTGCGCAGGGTGTTGTTCGACGCATACTCCGAGCTATCGAACTCTGGCCCGAACAGCCAACGCGCCTGCGTCACGAGCGGATGTAGGGTGTGCAGCTCGTCAGCTTCTGGGTCGCCGCTGAGCTTCTCCATGGCGGCAATGATGGACAAACGACTGTCGATCTCATCCAGAACCGTCAGCGCGTCCTCCACAGTCCACTGTCCCAGCAATCGATCCAACCCGTCGATGTCATGCTCATCCAGTTGCATCAGCTTGTCGAGGAAGCTTGAACCGCTTCGCGCCTTTTGAATCTTGATAACCGCTTTGACCACCTTGTTGAGGGTCTCCGGCGGTATCCCTGGTTGGTCATGCACCACGGTCTTCGTGAACTGAGCTACTTCAAGCATGGAACGCCTAGGCAGCGTCCGCAGATCTTCTCGATTCTTGTAGAGCGCGTCCTCTGAGTTTTCCTCAATCAGGTGGGCGGACAACTTCTCGACCATTTCCTGGGCATACTCGTTGGCCGCTTCGAATAGGTGATCAGTTCGCTCCGTAGTCTTGAACTTCGACCAGTCTGGTTCGATCTCCGAAAGCCACTCCGCCCCACACTCAATCACGATGGCATAGCGCTTGGCAAAGCGGACCCGCCCATCCAGTACAGCGATCGGCCCCACGGTCCAACTCGGCAGCCCCACCAACCGATTGCTCACCCAGAACGCAACGCCTTGGTAACGGGTGGATTTCGCCGTACGTGTTGTGTCCACCACATACGCGGTGACCCAAAAGCCGGGTTCAACCTGGATCTTGCGTTCCTCCAGAAGACCCTCATGCTCAGACAGCGGGACGGACTGGCCGTTCACCGATACGACGAACTGCGGATCGTGCAGGAAGCGTCCCGACAGGACCGTCCTGATCCGATCTGGATCGGGCCGGTGGCGCTCAACCTCCACCAAAAGCCTGGTGCCATGGCCCGAACGCGTGCCTGTCTCATGGCTTTGGATGTAGAACGGGGACGGTTGATTTCGCGTCCCGATCACGAAGGTCGAGAGAACGCCCTCCGTCCACGTTTCGACTGTGTAGTGATCAGAAAAGCACAACAGGCCATGGCGACCTATGCCGTTGCGCCCGAATGCCATGCGCACCCAATCGTCGCGTTCGGAGGGAAACTGGGCGTTCGCCCCCTGGCTTCGATGCCGGTTGTATCCCAAGGTCATCCAGCGCTTGCGGAACTGGTCCTCGGTCATCCCATGGCCATCGTCTTCGACAGACAGCAAGCCACCCGTTTCCTCCGGGATGATTACGGCAACCTTGGCCGCCCCCGCATCCCACGTGTTGGCCACCAACTCAGTGAGCGCCATATCTGGGTCATAGCCAATCCGCCCCAGTGACCGCAGCACATAGTCTTCTTCAAAGAGTGCTTCGTTGGCTGCCTTGCCCTTCTTAGCCATGGGGATTTCCGCTAAATGCTTGATTGGTAATGTATACAAGACTATGCCGCCTTCCGCCGAGTTTGGCAAAAGCTAAGCCCAGCCCATCTCAACTGCCGCGACGCCATTCGACCTGTGCGCTATGGGTGGGGCAAGCATCACTGATGCTCGCCCTACCCCAGTGTTGTCAGGACCGTCGCACGGTGTTGGAAGCCGGGCAAGCCCGGCTCCACGGGCCATCGCGCGGTGTTGGGGGCCGGGCGAGCTCGGCTCTACGAGAGAGCGGCTTGCTCAATGTCGCGTTCGGCGCGCCTCCGCTGCTTCAGAGATCTCAATGAAGTGCTCCATGAACTCAATGATGATCTCGTCGGGGTGCACGTTCCACCTTCTCGCAAGTCGGCGCAGTGCGAACAGCTGCTCTTCCTCGATCAGGAAGTCCATATCCACCAGTTCGCTCACGCGTCGGCCCTCCGCTGTCGCTTTGCCTTGGACGGCAGCGTGTACGAGCCCACCTGGATGTACGGCACGCCGTCCTTGCTCACGCCGTCGGCGTCGAGTTCGGGCACCTCGGATGCCTTCACCGGCACCAGCAGGAAGCTCTTCTCGCCCAGGTCCACGCGCAGCCAGGTGCCCGCGCCCATGCCGGCGTCGGCCAGCCATTGGCCTTCCAGATGCATGCAGGGCTCGTCGTAACCCGGTGTGCCGGGGATATCGGACACCCGCCCCATGGTGACGATGTAGCTGATCTCTCCGGTGTCAGCGTCGATCTTGATTTCCTGGCCGCCGCGGATGCCGTGGTTAGGCGTGTCGTCCCAGTTGATTGTCATGATGATTCTCCCGTTGGATGTGTCTTCGCCCGGATGGCGAAGCGCGTGGGAGCGTTGGAGTTTTTGATACGAAGTTCCGACGCTCCGCAGGAACACCCTGCATCAATGTGACGACGTTGGGAATGCGATTTTTTTGCAGTGTGTGTACGGTGTTTCGGTACACGGAGTGCGGTTTTGACGTGGTTGGCGCGTTATTTGTTGTAGAGCGGGATGTTGGGCACGTTTTTGTGTGTTGTTGACGACAATTTGGTGTCGTTTGCGCCGGCTTTTTATTTTTTGATCTTGTTCAAGATTGGGCGAGAATATTTCTATGCGGCCAGATTGAGAGGCCTATTGCGACAAAGGCGTTGGTGTGTGCGTTGGGTTGCACGGATCGACGTCCGACATCGCTTTGGCCGGCCAACGGCCGGCGCTACCGGTTATGCTGCGGCTCCGTTTTTACGCTTGTTCGAAAGGAATCGTCATGAGTTGCGCCGTTGCTACTGCTTCTTGGGCCACGCTGGTCGACACCCTGACCCGTAGCGGCCTCTCCGACCAGCTATCACGCTCCGAGGTTGGTGATAGCTGGCTGCACGAAGGGAGCGAGTCGGTAGGTTCGCCTTCGGCCACGGATGTTGAGGCGCTGTTGCCATCGTCTTACCGTGCATTTGTGGCCCAGCATGGGTATCCATTGATTGCTGCGCCCTCGCGGCTCAACTATGCGTTCGCGTTTCTGCCGCCCCTGGCGATGCGCCAGGTGAGTGCGCTGCTTGCAGATGAAGAGATGGACTTTGATGCGGCGCGCACGGCGCGGAGTGCGGGCAACTATGTCTGGCAGCACGTGATGTTTGCTGGCTGGAACTTCGCTGACGGTGACGGCTGGGCGTTTGGGTTTGATCCCGAGGACGGGGAGGACGGTGCCGAGCCGCTGGTGTGGCTGGTGGAGGGCGGCTCCGTGGTGGAGCTGGTGGGCAGCTTTGAAGAATGGTTGGAAGAGCGTGCCGGGGATGTGCGGGCGCGGGTTGGGGCGCTGGATGCGGAGGCGCTGGCGGCCGCGGCGGGGCGCGAGGGGGATTACGAGTACGGGCCTTGGGATTTGGCCGGGTTTGATGGGTGAGGTGGGGGCCGCTGGGTGCGGTTAGGGGGTTGCCGGCCAGCGGCCGGCACTACCGGGTCCCGGTTGTTCACCGTTTTGGAGCGGTTTGGGTCCACGCAGCCACGCAGGGCGTGGCTCTACGGGGGTCAGGGTCCATGAGGCCGGGTGGGGTCGCGTGCCCGGGGTCACTTGCTGCTGACGTATTTCTCGCGGCGGACCTGGGGGTTGGGCAGGCCGGCTTCCTTCAGGGCCTCGAAGGTGGCGTCCACCATGTCGGGGTTGCCGCACAGGTAGGCGATGTCGGTGGCGGGGTTCGGGGCGAACTCGGCCAGGTGCTGCTGGACGTAGCCGTGGCGGACGTCGGGGTGCGGGTTTTCCGGCAGTTCGCGGGATAAGCACGGCACATAGCGGAAATTGGGGTGCTGTTCGGCGAAGTTGTAGAAATCCTCGCTGTACAGCAGCTCGCCGGGGGTGCGGGCACCCTGCAGCAGCACCACTTCCACCCCGCGCTCGGCCATGGCGTTGGCCAGCAGCGGCAGCATGGAGCGGTACGGGGTGACCCCGGTGCCGGTGGCAATCAGCAGGTAGCGGGCGTTGTGGTCGCCGGGCATCAGGCAGAACCGGCCGTACGGGCCGCTGGCCTGTACGTGGCCGCCGATGTCCAGGCCCTCGAACAGGGCCGTGGCGGCCCCGCCGGGCACGAAGCTCACCGCGATATCCACCGCTTCCCCGGCCCCGATGGCGTGGTCGTGGATGGTGGCCAGCGAGTAGCTGCGCTTGGTTTCGGTGCCGTCAGCGTAGTGAAAATGGACCTGGATGAACTGGCCGGGCTGGAAATCCAGCGGCTGGCCGTCATCACGCAGGAACTGGTAGTGGCCGACGGTCGGGGCCAGCATGTGGCGGCCGACCAGCTTGAGGGGGAATTGAACAGGCACGAATTTGGGAAACAGTGTGTAGCCGGGGCGAGCCCTCGGGGCCTTCTATAATAGCTGCTCCCCGCCCCACTCCAGCGCCGCCCTTGGGCGCGAAGGCAAGAGCTTGGCTTCCCAGACAAATAACGCCCCCGCCCTGCGGGTGCGCGACCTCCGCAAGACCTATGACAACGGCACCCAGGCCCTGAAGGGGGTCTCGCTGGACGTGGCCCCGGGCGACTTCTTCGCCCTGCTGGGCCCGAACGGGGCCGGCAAGTCCACCCTGATCGGCATCATCAGCTCGCTGGTGAACCTGAGCGAAGGCCAGGTGGAAGTGTTCGGCAGCGACCTGGTGCGCGACCGCAGTGCCACCATGCGCCTGATCGGGCTGGTGCCGCAGGAGATCAACTTCAACCTGTTCGAAAAGCCCTTCGACATCCTGGTGAACTACGCCGGCTTCTACGGCGTGCCGCGCGAGGAGGCCGAAAAAATGGCCGAGGTGGAGCTCAAGCGCGCCCACCTGTGGGAAAAGGCCCAGGTGATGAGCCGCACGCTGTCGGGCGGCATGAAGCGCCGGCTGATGATCGCCCGCGCAATGATGACCCGCCCGCGCCTGCTGATCTTGGACGAGCCCACCGCCGGCGTAGACATCGAGATCCGCCGCGACATGTGGCGGGTGCTGAAGGAGATCAATGCCGCCGGCACGACGATCATCCTGACTACACACTACCTGGAAGAGGCCGAGCACCTGTGCCGGCACCTGGCCATCATCAACCACGGCCAGATCGTCACCCAGGGCCCGATGCGGGCACTGCTGGCCAAGCTGGACGTGGAAGGCTTCCTGTTTGACATCGATGGCGACCTGCCGGCGCAGCTGCCGGTGATCGAGGGCACCACCATCACCGCCACCGACGCGCACACGCTGGACGTGGACATGCCGCGCGCGATGGATCTGAACCGGGTGTTCGAGGCGCTCAACGCGGCCGGCATCCGGGTGCGCTCGATGCGCACCAAGAGCAACCGACTGGAGGAGCTGTTCGTGCGGCTTACCGGCAACCAGGAGAACGCGGCATGAGCACCACCCCAAGCCCGGTGATGACCGACGGGCAGCGCAACCGGATCGCGCTGATGACCATCGTGCGCCGCGAAGTGGCGCGCATCCTGCGCATCTGGGGCCAGACCCTGGTGCCGCCGGCGATCACCATGACGCTGTACTTCCTGATCTTCGGCGGGCTGATCGGCTCGCGCGTGGGTGAGATGGGCGGTTACAGCTACATGCAGTTCATCGTGCCGGGCCTGGTGATGATGAGCGTGATCCAGAACAGCTACGGCAACATCAGCTCGTCGTTCTTCGGTGCGAAGTTCGGCCGGCATGTGGAAGAGCTGCTGGTGAGCCCGATGCCGAACTGGGTGATCCTGTGGGGTTACGTGGCAGGCGCGGTGCTGCGCGGGCTGATGGTGGGCGTGATCGTGCTGATCATCGCGATGTTCTTCACCCCGGTGCGCATTCCGCACCCGCTGGTGACGCTGACCACGGTGCTGCTGGGCGCGACGATCTTCTCGCTGGCGGGCTTCATCAACGCGGTGTACGCGAAGAAGTTCGACGACGTGGCGATTGTGCCGACCTTCATCCTGACCCCGCTGACCTACCTGGGCGGCGTGTTCTATTCGGTGAAGCTGCTGCCGACCTGGGCGGAAGCAGCGACGCATGCGAACCCGATCTTCTACATGGTGAACGCGTTCCGCTACGGCCTGCTGGGCTCGAGCGACGTGCCGCTGTGGGTGGCGTATGCGCTGATGATTGGCTTCGTGGTGGTATTGAGCGCACTGGCGCTGTGGCTGCTGAAGCGTGGTGTGGGGATGCGGAGCTGATCTGCTCCCCGACGCCGGAACATCGGTAGTGCCGGCCGCTGGCCGGCTCCTCGGTTTGATTGGAGTACCTCAATGCGCATTCTGGTTCTAGGTGCCGGCGGTACCGGCGGTTACTTCGGCGGGCGGCTTGCCCAGGCCGGGGTGGATGTCACCTTCCTGGTGCGGCCTGCCCGCGCGGCGCAGCTGGCGCGCGATGGGCTGGTGATCCGCAGTCCGCTGGGCGATGCAGCCTTCCCGGTGCAGCATGTGACCGCCGATGGACTGGCCGCGCTGGCCGCTGAGAAGCCGTTCGATCTGGTGATGCTGAGCTGCAAGGCATACGACCTTGAAAGCTCGATTGAGGCAATTGCGCCGGCGGTGTCGTCACGCACGACCGTGCTGCCGATCCTCAACGGGCTGCGCCACTACGCCACGCTGGATGCGCGCTTCGGGCGCAATGCGGTGCTGGGTGGGCTGTGCTTCATCAGTGCGACCAAGGCACCGGATGGCGCGGTGCTGCATCTGGCCCCTGCGGCCAAGCTGACTTTTGGCGAGCGCGACAACACCGGGGCCAGTGCGCGGGTGTTGGCGCTGGCGGCGGCCTGTGTGCAGGCCAATGTCGATCATCTGGCCAGTGACGCGATTGGGCAGGAGCAGTGGGTGAAGTACAGCTTCCTGACCGCGCTGGCGGCCGGCACGTGTCTGATGCGCGCGGATGTGGGCACGATTGTGGGCACCGATGAGGGTGAGGCGATCATGCGCGGGCTGTATGCGGAGTGCCTGGCGGTGGCCGAGGCGGCGGGTGAACCGGTGCCGGAGAAGGCGCAGGGGATTGCGCTGGGGGCGTTGACCCAGGCCGGGTCAGCGTTGAAGGCGTCGATGCTGCGGGATCTGGAGGCCGGGCAGCAGGTGGAGGCGATGCAGATTGTGGGGGATATGCGGGTGCGGGCGCGTGAGGCCGGGGTGCTGGCACCGTTGTTGGCGGTGGCGTATGCGCATTTGCAGGCGTATGAGGCGAACCGCGCGTAATGACGCGCCATGCGCGTCATCGGGGTGCGCGAACGGTGCCGGACGCGCATGGCGCGTCCCTACGCAGATTCAGGCACCGCGAAGCCACGCAGGGCGTGGCTCTACGGGGATTCCCCGGCAAGACCAAGCCAAACGTGCGTCGCCGGGATCAGGCGATTTCTGGCAGCCGGAAGAACGCGCGCGTGGCGGCCGTGGCATTCGCCGCCGTTACCGCCACATCCTCCCCACGATCACGCGCCAGCTCTTCCACAATGTGCGACAGGAACATCGGCTCATTACGCCGGTCCTTCGGCATCGGCTTCAACGTGCGCGGCAGCAGATACGGCGCGTCGGTTTCAATCATCAGCCGATTGGGCGGCACGTGCTTCACCAGCTCACGCAGGTGCGCGCCACGGCGCTCGTCGCACAGCCAGCCGGTGATGCCCACGTACCAGTCCTGGTCAAGGTAATCGAACAGCTCCTGGCGCTCGCCGGTGAAGCAATGCACCACCGCCGGGCCGAGACGGCCATCGAAGTTCTTCATCTGCGCCATGAAATCGGCATGCGCGTCGCGCTGGTGCAGGAACAGCGGCTTGCCGTTCTCGGCGGCCAACTGCAGCTGGCGCTCGAAGGCGCGGTGCTGGGCCGGGCGCGGCGCGAAGTCGCGGAAATAGTCCAGCCCGCACTCGCCCACTGCCACCACTTCCGCGTGTGCATGCAGCGCGCGCATCTCGGCGTCGCATTCGTCGGTGTATTCCACCGCGTGGTGCGGGTGCACGCCGGCGGTGGCGTACAGGAAACTAGGATGCTGGCGGGCCAGTTCCAGCGCCATCGGCGAGTGCTCGCGGCTGGCCCCGGTGATCACCATCTGCACCACGCCGGCCGCGCGCGCGCGTTCCAGCACCGCGTCGCGGTCACGGTCGAAGGAGTCGTGGGTGAGGTTGGCACCGATATCAATCAGCTGCATGGGGCAATTCGCACACTCAGGTAAGCGGCGCATTGTAAAGCACCGCCCTGCCCGTATCCTTGCCGCATGCGTACGCCTGTTTTCCCCATCGCCGAGCAGCTGCCGGCCATTCTGGATGCCCTGGGCAGCCACACCCGCCTGGTGCTGGAAGCCCCTCCTGGCGCGGGCAAGACCACCCAGGTGCCATTGGCGCTGCTGGACGCGCCGTGGCTGCATGGGAAGAAGATCATCATGCTGGAACCGCGCCGGGTGGCCGCGCGCAGTGCGGCGCAGTTCATGGCGCGCCAGCTCGGTGAGGACGTGGGCGAGACGGTGGGCTATCGGATCCGTTTCGAGAACAGGGTGTCCGCACGCACCCGGGTGGAAGTGGTCACCGAAGGCATCCTGACCCGCATGCTGCAGGACGACCCGCTGCTGGAAGGCGTGGGCGCGCTGCTGTTCGATGAGTTCCACGAGCGCCATCTGGCTGCGGACCTGGGCCTGGCCTTGTCCTTGGACGTGCAGGCGCAGCTGCGTGACGACCTGCGCATTGTGGTGATGTCGGCCACGCTGGACGGCGAGCGGCTGGCGCAGTTCCTGGACGCCCCGCGCATCAGCAGTGCGGGCCGCAGCTACCCGGTGTCGATCAGTCACTTCCCGGCGCGACGCGAGGAAGCGTTGGAAGCGCAGGTGCGGCGCGCGGTGGAACAGGCGCTGCGCGAGCACCCGGGCGATGTGCTGGTGTTCCTGCCCGGGCAGCGTGAGATCAACCGCGCTCTTGCCGCGCTGGATCCGGTGCTGCCCGGCGAGGTGCAGCTGCTGCCGCTGCACGGCGAACTGCCGGTGGACCAGCAAAGCCGCGTGCTGCAGCCCGACCCGAACGGGCAGCGCCGGGTGGTGCTGGCCACCAATGTGGCCGAGTCCTCGGTCACCCTGCCCGGGGTGCGGGTGGTGGTTGATGCGGGGCTGGCGCGCGAGCCGCGCTATGACCCCAACAGCGGCTTCGCGCGGCTGGACGTAGTGCCGATCGCACAAGCGTCGGCCGACCAGCGCGCCGGCCGTGCCGGGCGCGTGGCCGAAGGCTGGGCGTGGCGGCTGTGGCCGCAGTCGCAGCGGCTGGAGGCACAGCGCCGGCCGGAGATGGTGCAGGTGGAACTGGCCTCGCTGGCACTGGAGCTGGCGGCCTGGGGCAGCGCCGATCTGCGTTTCGTCGACACCCCGCCGCCGGGCGCGCTGGCTGCCGCACGTGAACTGCTGCAGCAGCTGGGGGCACTGGGCGAGAGCGGCGCGCTGACCCCACTGGGCCGGCGCATGCTGGCCCTGGGCACGCACCCGCGGCTGGCTGCCATGCTGCTGTCCGCTGGTGCCGGCACTGAACAGGCACTGGCCTGCGACCTGGCGGCGCTGGTCGAAGCGCGCGACCCGCTGCGCCAGGGAGGCGATGCGCTGGCGGCGCGCTGGCGCGCCCTGGTGGCCTTCCGTCAAGGCCGTGCACCGCATGACGCCAATCGTGGTGCACTGGCGGCCATTGATGCGGCCAGCAAGCAGTGGCGGCGACGCCTGCGCTGCGACGCGGCCCCGCCCACCTCTGTGGAGGCGCACCAGCTGGGCGACCTGCTGGCGCATGCCTTCCCGGACCGGATTGCGGCCCGCCACCCGACCGATCCGCTGCGCTACCTGCTGGCAAACGGCCGCAGCGCGCGCTTGTTCGACCCCAGCGACCTGCGCGGCGAACCGTGGCTGGTGGCGGTAGAACTGCGCTTTGAGGCGCGCGACGCGCTGCTGCTGCGTGCCGCGCCGGTGGACGAAGCCCGCCTGCGGCGCGATTTCCCGCAGCGCTTCGTGCAGGAAGACGTGGTCCGCTGGGACGGCGACAAGCGGGCGCTGGTGGCGCTGCGCGAGACCCGCTTCGACCGTATCGTGCTGGACAGCCGCTCGGCCGGGCGGGTGGACCCGGCGCAGGCCGCGCAGGCGCTGACCGAGGCCGTGCGTGAACTGGGCCTGCAGGCGCTGCCGTGGACGGAAGGACTGCGCCAGTGGCAGGCGCGCAGCGTGGGGCTGCGCCACTGGATGCCGGAACTGGAGCTGCCGGATGTGTCTGACGCGGCGTTGCTGGCGACGTTGTCCGAGTGGCTGACCCCGGCCTTCAACGGCAAGACCCGGCTGGATGCGCTGGATGAGAGCACGCTGGGCGAGGCGCTGAAGTCGCCGCTGCCGTGGGCGCTGCGGCAGCGCGTGGATCAGCTGGCTCCGGTGCGGATGGCGGTGCCCTCGGGCATGGAGCGGGCCATTCATTACGCCCTGGAAGCCGACGGCAGCACGCCGCAGCCACCGGTGCTGGCAGTGAAGCTGCAGGAGTTGTTCGGGCTGGCCGACACCCCGCGCATTGCCGATGGTCGGGTGCCGCTGACCCTGCACCTGCTCTCACCCGGCGGCCGGCCGCTGCAGGTCACCCAGGACCTGCGCAACTTCTGGGCCAACACCTACGCGGAAGTCAAAAAGGAAATGAAGGGGCGGTATCCGAAACATCCATGGCCGGATGACCCGTGGACCGCCACCGCCACGCACCGCGCCAAGCCGCGCGGAACGTAGATGGCGATTGCCGGGCAAGCCGCGCCCCGGATCACCCAACGCCACCGTGCCGATGAACGCGTCGCCACGCGCCCGTTCCTGGACGCCCCCATGAAGTAGAGCCGGGCTTGCCCGGCTGCTCAGGACACACGGTCAGCATCCAGTCACGATACGGATAACACGCTCTACACGGCCATCGCGCCACACTGGATTTCGACCCGAGGCAAAGGACCCCACATGAGCAGACTGACCGTTATTACCGACCGCGCCCTTGAGCGCGCCCTGGATCTGGCCAGCAGCGCAGGCGATGGCCTGAAGCATGCAGGCACCAGCCTGGGCAGCAACCTGCGTCACTTTGGGCCGCAGGCCACCGACTGGATCAAGACCGGTGCGGCACTGGGTGCGGTGAAGACCGGTGGCAAGGCGGCAGCCAAGGTGGTGCGCCGCAACCCGACCGCAACCATTGCCGTGGCAGCTGTGGGCGTGGGCCTGCTGGGCTATGCGCTGTACCGCAAGCAGCAGAAGAAGAAAGCCGCGCAGGGCGGTGTAGTGGATGGACAGGCGCAGCGCATTGCCGCACGCAATCGTCGCACCAGCACCGTGATTGACGAGCACAGCGATATTGGCAGTGATGCGTGATTGACCGAGCGCGACGACCAACGGTCGTCGCCTACCGCGCCGCCGGCATTGTCCGGCGGCGTTTTTGTTTCAGTCGATCTGCCGCCATTGACCGGGTTGCAGGTCATCCAGGCGGTGCGGGCCCATCGAGACGCGCACCAGCCGCAGGGTGGGCAGGCC
Source organism: Stenotrophomonas maltophilia (assembly GCA_050983615.1). GTDB lineage: Bacteria > Pseudomonadota > Gammaproteobacteria > Xanthomonadales > Xanthomonadaceae > Stenotrophomonas > Stenotrophomonas maltophilia_AZ. Next base: position 4,183,043 of record CP158958.1, read on the forward strand.
GACGGCGGCAGTCATGCGCCGCACCTGGCGGTTACGTCCCTCGCGCAGGGTGATGGCCAGCCAAGCATCAGGAACGGTTTTGCGGAACCGTACTGGCGGGTTGCGCTCCCACAGGGTGGGCGCTTCCAGAATCTCGACACCGGCCGGCAGCGTGGGGCTGTCATTGAGCTGCAAACCGCAGCGCAGCGCCTGCAGGGCCTCATCGGTGACCGTGCCTTCCACCTGCACCCAGTAGGTTTTGGCTTCCTTGTGCTTCGGGTCGGTCAGACGGTTGGCCAGGCGACCGTCATCAGTAAGCAGCAGCAGGCCTTCGCTGTCGTAGTCCAGCCGCCCGGCGGCATAGACGTCGGCCGGCAGCCCGAACCCGGCCAGGGTCGCGCGTGGTGGCTGGCTACGGTCGGTAAACTGGCACAGCACGTTGAAGGGTTTGTTGAAGGCGATCAGCATGGGCACATTGTCCCATTCCCCCGCGTTGCGCGCGCGACGACCCGCGGTCGTCGCCTACCGGTGTCGGTGCCCGGTTGCGTCCGCGTCCGATCACCCCGGTAGCGCCCGACCGTTGGTCGGGCGACGCCGTGCAACGGCGGCTTTGTATCAACGCTTCACAAAGCGCAGGGTCATGCGGTCACTCTCGCCGATCGCCTTGTACTTGGCGGCATCGGCGGCGTCGTGGTTGTTCGACGGCGGCAGCGTCCACACGCCATTCGGGTAGTCCTTGGTGTCACGCGGATTGGTGTTGATCTCACTGCTGCCGGCCAGCTCGAAACCCGCCGCCTTCGCCAGCGCGATCACCTGTGCCTGACCGACATAGCCGCTCTTGTCGTCAGCCGGCACGTCCGCCTTGGCGCGGTGCTCCACCACGCCCAGCACGCCGCCCGGCTTGAGCACATCGTAGAAGCCCTTGAACATGCCCTCGGCCTGACCCGCGCTGCGCCAGTTGTGCACGTTGCGGAAGGTCAGCACCACATCGGCCGAGCCGGGCGCGCCGAACACCGGGGCCTTCGGGTCGTACTTCACGACCTGGGTCTTGTCGAACAGCGCCGGGGTATCGGCGAACTTCCTGCTCAGGCTGTCCAGACCACGCTGCTGATAGTCACGGCCACGGCCTTCGGCCACCGCCATCGGGTCGACCACGGCGGCTACATAGGTGCCGCTGTCACGCAGCAACGGGGCCAGGATCTCCGAATACCAGCCGCCGCCCGGGGTGATTTCGACCACGGTCTTGCCCGGTTCCACGCCGAAGAACGACAGGGTCTGCGCCGGGTGGCGGTACGCATCACGCTGCACGTTGGCCGGGGTGCGGCCCTTGCCGTCCACGGCGGCCTGTACTGCCGGAGTGATGGCGGGCTGCGCGTTGGCACCGGCCGGCTTGATCGCCATGGCGGGGGCGGCCAGCAGCAGCGTGGACATGGTGAACAGGCAGGCACAGCTGAGCGAACGGGCTTTCATCGGCACAACTCCAGTGACGGGATGCGGCGAGACTAGCAGCCCATCGCGTCAAGGTGTTCACAAATCGTTAGTACGGTGGCGTATTGCGGAACACTGTTTTGTGCGGCGTGCCTCGGCGATGTCATCACTGCGCCCGTATGCTGTTCCATTGATTCTCAATGGAGACCTGCCCATGACTGCAGCGCGCGAACTCGGCCGTTCCGGCCTGAAAGTGGCCCCCATCGCGTTCGGCGGCAATGTGTTCGGCTGGGGTGCTGACGAGAACACCTCGTTCGCGCTGCTGGATGCTTTCGTTGACGCCGGCTTCAATCTGGTGGACACCGCCGATGCCTATTCGGCCTGGGTGCCGGGCAACCAGGGCGGCGAGTCGGAGACGATTCTGGGCCGCTGGTTCCAGCGCAGCGGAAAGCGCGACAAGGTGGTGCTGGCGACCAAGGTGGCCAAGTGGGCCGAACGCCCTGGGCTTTCCGCAGACAACATTTCGGCTGCTGTGGAGGATTCACTGCGCCGCCTGCAGACCGATGTGATCGACCTGTATCAGGCGCACGAAGACGATGAGTCGGTTCCGCTGGAAACCACGCTGGCTGCGTTTGGTCGTCTGATCGAACAGGGCAAGGTGCGTGCGATCGGTGCTTCCAACTACAGTGCCAAGCGCCTGCGCGATGCGCTGAAGGTGTCGGCCGATTACAAGCTGCCGCGCTATGAAACCCTGCAGCCGGAGTACAACCTGTACGACCGCGCCGGCTATGAGGATGGCCTGGAAGCGGTGGCAAGCGAGCACGGGTTGGGCGTGATCAGCTATTACTCGCTGGCCAGCGGCTTCCTCACCGGCAAGTATCGCAGCGCGGATGATGCCGGCAAGAGCGCGTCGCGCGGCAGTAGCGTGGTCGGCAAGTACGTGAACCCGCGTGGGTTGCGCATTCTGGAAGCGCTGGATGACGTGGCCGCTTCGCACAAGGCCACGCCCGCGCAGGTGGCGCTGGCGTGGTTGATTGCGCAGCCCACCATTACTGCGCCGATTGTGAGCGCCACCAGCGTGGCACAGCTGCAGGATGTGCTGGCGGCGGCGAAGCTGACGCTGAGTGCGACTGAACTGGCGCAGCTGGATGCCGCGTCGTCATAACGTTGCCCGGACGCGCCATGCGCGTCCGGACGGATTCCGTACGGTTCGGACGCGCATGGCGCGTCCCTACGGATGCCACACCGTGGCAATCGTCATCGGTTGCGTGTAAGGTACGCGCCCATCGCCGCCCCTGTGCGGTTCCACCCTTCAACCTGAGGCCCCGATGCACCGCACTTCCTCCGTCATCGCTTACCGACTGCCGCGCACGCTGGACGTGCTGCGTGCGCGCGATGCCGCAGGTGCGATGCTGCCGGCCATACCCTGATCTTCCTGCGCGGAGATCGGGCTTGACGATCTCCGAGGCACGCCAACGCCCTCGGATGCTGCATCCGGGGGCGTTTTTGTCTGCGTTGGCGTCAAAGGAATGAATCCATGAACACGCAACACACATTTGAACTGCTGCACGCCGAAGGCCCCACGCCCATCAAGGGCTGGGTACGTGGCGTGCCCGTCGATGAACTGGCTCAGCAGCAGCTGCGCAACATCGCCAGCATGCCCTTCGTCGGGCCGTGGGTCGCGGTCATGCCCGACGTTCACGTCGGCAAGGGCGCGACCGTCGGCTCGGTAATTCCAACCCGTGGCGCGATCATCCCGGCCGCGGTCGGGGTCGATATCGGCTGCGGCATGGCGGCGGTGCGCACCACCCTGCGCGCCGAAGACCTGCCGGACAACCTGGCACAGCTGCGCAGCAGCATCGAACGCGCGGTGCCGGTCGGCAACGGCAAGGGCGGCGAGCACCGGCTGCTGCCAGACAGCATCCGCAGCCGCATCGAGCGCTCCGGGCTGGTGCAGGGGCTGGATGCCATCAAGCAGCGGCACCGCAGGATTCGTACCGACAAGCTGGCCTGCCAGATCGGCACGCTGGGCGGCGGCAACCACTTCATCGAGATCTGTCTGGATGAAACCGGCGCGGTGTGGGTGATGCTGCACAGCGGCTCGCGCGGCACCGGCAACCTGATCGGCACTTACTTCATCGAGCAGGCGCGCGAGCAGCTGGCGCGGCGGGTGCTGGGCTTCCACCTGCCGGACAAGGACCTGGCGTTCTTCCTGCAGGGCGAACCACTGTTCGACGACTACGTGCAGGCGGTGGGCTGGGCGCAGGACTACGCGCGTGAGAATCGTGAAGCGATGATGGCGCGCGTGCTGGCCGAGATGCGGTTGCGGCTGCCGAAGTTCCAGCTGGAGAAGCTGGCGGTGAACTGCCACCACAACTACGTACAGAGCGAGACGCACGGCGGCGAGGAACTGCTGGTCACCCGCAAGGGCGCGGTGAGTGCACGTGCCGGCGAGCTGGGCATCATTCCCGGCAGCATGGGCACGCGCAGCTACATCGTGCGCGGCAAGGGCAATGCGGAGAGTTTCCACAGCTGCAGCCACGGTGCCGGCCGTGTGCTCAGCCGCAGCGCGGCCCGGCAGCAGATCACCCTGGCCCAGCACCGCGAGGCCACCGCGCATGTGGAGTGCCGCAAGGACGCCGCCGTGATCGACGAATCGCCGGCGGCGTACAAGTCAATTGACGCGGTGATGGCGGCACAGAGCGATCTGGTCGAGGTGGTGCACACCCTGCGGCAGGTGGTGTGCATCAAGGGGTGACGCAAGCCCGGCGAACAGCGCCATCGTCCTGCGCAGGTAACAATTCGTAGGTACCACGCCATGCGTGGTACCCGCGCGCAGCGCGGCACCAGCATCCGGAGACAATGTGTCGGACATGGCGTTGAACATTCCGACGTTTGGAGCCAGCCGAAGAAGCGCGTCAGGTGCTCATGACGTCGAAACGGAGAGCTGACGCGCATGGCGCGTCCCTACGCGATTCGGCCCTGTAGGGACGCGCCATGCGCGTCCCCGAACGGTGATTCACCCTGCCCCGTCAGCAGCAATCAGGGCGTGGTGCAGGCCAACACCCGCACGCACACCCTCGGCCATCGCCAAGGTGATGTTGCCCATCGTGGTCGCATCACCCGCCGCATACACACCAGGCACGCTGGTCTGCTTCTGCGCATCCACTGTCAACAGCACGCCCACCGGGCTGTCCTCCAACGCACACCCCAACTGCTCGGCCAGCGGCGACGCCATATGCTGGCGCGCGGTCACGAACAATGCGCGTATGTCGATGCGACGACCATCGGCAAGCACAGCGGCACTCAACTGCGGCACCTCACCCTCCAACGACACCACGGGCGTAGCTTCCAGAATGACGCCGCGTCGCTGCAGGATCGCGAGGTCATCCGCTTCGATCTCCTCACCTTGGGTAAAGAACGTCACCTGCCCCCAGTCGGCCAGCACACTGGCCATCTTCGGCGACATCGCATGTCCGCCCAGCAACCCGATTGAACCGCCGCCAATCTCGTACCCATGGCAGTACGGACAATGCACCACTGAGGTGCCCCAGCGCTCGGCCAACCCGGGCAACTCGGGCAGCTCGTCCCGGATGCCGGTTGCCAGCAGCACCTTGCGCGTCGCCCAGGTCTCACCACCTTCCGTGCGCAACGCAAAGCCATCCGGCGTGGCGTGCCCGTCCACGACGGTGTCGTTGCTCCAACGCACGGTGGGGTAGTCCAGCAGCTGCGCCTTGGCTTGCTTCAGCAGCTCACTACCGGCGATGCCGTCCAGCCCGAGCACGCCATGCGAATGCGCGGCGAAACGGTTGCGCGGCAGGCCGGCGTCGACCACCAGCACATTGCGGCGCGCGCGGGCGAGGATCAGGCCGGCAGAGAGGCCGGCAAAGCTGCCGCCGACAATGATGGCATCAAAGCTCATGGGAACCTCCAGAAGTGTGTTTGGCGAGGTGGACGGCGAAGTCCGCGCCGAGCGTTGCGAGTGTGGTCGCCTGCAGACGCGCTTCCAGTAAGGCCTGGGCCTGCCGGTAGCTGTCATCCAGGGCGTTGTTCACCACCTGCATCACCGGGCAGCCACGGCCGCCTTCGCGCACGCCGGTGTGCAGCAGTGCGGGCGAGCCGAGGGCGCGATAGACGTCGAGCAGGGTGATCTGTGCGGGGTCGCGGGCCAGCTGGCTGCCGCCGCCGTGGCCGCGCACGGTCTGCACAATGCCTCCCTTGCCCAGCTGGGCCAGCAGGCGGCGGATCACCACCGGGTGCGTGGGCAGGCAGGTGGCGAGCTGCTCGGAGGTGCGTGGGCCGGATTGGCCGACCAGGTGGGCGACGATGTGGAGGGCGTCGGAGAACTGGTTGTTGGATTTCATGTAACTACGATAGTTACATTATGAGTGAATTGTCCAGTTCTGGGCCATCAGGCGTGTGCGGGGTTGCCGGCAAGCGGCGGGCGCGTAGGGATGGACCGCCTGGTTGCCGGCCAGCGGCCGGCACTACCGGGTCAGCGCCGGACGAATGCGGGGCCGGTCATGCCGGCTGCCAGGTGGTCGAGGAAGCTGGTGATCCGGGCGCTGACTGCCGTGTTGCGGTAATACACGGCATGGATCGGCTGCCGCACCTCGACGGTCAGCGCCGGCAGCACCTGCACCAGGGTGCCGGCATCGCGGTCACGCTGGGTCATGAAGTCGCTCAGGCAGACAATGCCAGCACCCTGCTGCGCCAGCCGCAGCAGGGTTTCACCGCTGGACACCGCGACCGCCGGTTTGATGTGCAGCAGGGCGTCGGTGCGGCCGGGCAGCGGCCAGTGGTTGAGTGAATCCGGTTCGTTGAAACCCAGCAATGCGTGCTGCTGCAGGTCTTCCACCCGCTTGGGTGTGCCGTTTGCCTTCAGGTAGGCCGGGCTGGCCAGTACCCGCAAGCGGCTGTGTCCCAGCGGGCGCGCATGCAGGGTGGAATCGGCCAGCGGGCCGATGCGGATGGCCACATCAGTGCGGCGCTCAAGCAGGTCGATGTAGCGCTCGCTGCTGTTGAGTTCCAGCGCGACGTCGGGGAAGCGCTCGCGGTAGCTGGCCACGAGTGGCGCGATCACGTGCAGTACGAACGGCGTGGCGGCATCCACGCGCAGGCGTCCGGCCGGGCGCTCGCGGCGGGCGGCGATCTGCTCTTCAGCGGCTTCGACCGAGGCGACGATGGCGCGGGCCTGCTCCAGGAAGGCGCTGCCCTCTTCGGTGAGCTGCAGGCGGCGGGTGGTGCGGGTGAGCAACGTGGTGCCGAGCTTTTCCTCCAGACGGGCCAGCGCGCGGCTGACGCCGGAGGTGGTCTGGCCCAGGGTCTCGGCGGCGGCCGTGATCGAACCGCTGTCGATGACGGCGATGAAGGCCTGCATTTCGTCGAGCGTGGTTTTCATGGGCGCTCCGTGGTGGGGGGCTGGCAACACGTAGAGCGGGGCTTGCCCCGCTGCTTTGCGGGCGGGTCCGGCTCCGCGAAGCCACGCACGGCGTGGCTCCAGGGTTCATTATTGCGCGCAGATCAATAGTGATTGGCGTGAAGGCCGCTTTTTCAGCAACAGTCCGGCGCGCAGACTGCGCAGCCTCCTCCCCACTGGTCCATTCCCATGTCTCGCGGCATCCCCTTGGCCTTGCTGGCGCTCACCCTGGGTGCGTACGCCATTGGCACCACCGAATTCGTCATTGTCGGTCTGATTCCCACCATTGCTGCCGACCTGGGCGTCAGCCTGCCCTCGGCCGGCCTGCTGGTCTCGCTGTATGCGCTGGGCGTTGCGATTGGCGCGCCGGTGCTGACCGCGCTCACCGGCCGGGTGCCTCGCAAGACGCTGCTGGTGGCGCTGATGCTGCTGTTCACCGTCGGCAACCTGATTGCCTGGATGGCCCCCACCTACGGCTCGCTGATCGTGGCGCGGGTGCTGACCGGGCTGGCGCACGGCGTGTTCTTCTCGATCGGCTCGATCATCGCCACCTCGGTGGTGCCGAAGGAAAACGCCGCCAGCGCGATCGCGATCATGTTCACCGGGCTGACCGTGGCACTGGTCACCGGTGTGCCCCTGGGCACCTTCATCGGCCAGCACCTGGGCTGGCGTGCCACCTTCCTGGCAGTGGCCGCGCTGGGCGTGGTCGCCCTGCTCGGCAGCCTGCTGTTCGTGCCGCGCAACCTGCAGCGCAGCGAACCGGCCACCTTCGGCCAGCAGCTGGCCGTGCTGGCGCAGCCGCGCCTGCTGCTGGTGTACGCGATCACCGCGCTGGGCTATGGCGGCACCTTCCTGTCGTTCACCTACCTGGCCTCGATCCTGCAGGACGTGACCGGCTTTTCCGCCAATGCGGTGAGCCTGGTGCTGCTGGTGTATGGCGTTTCGGTGGCGGTCGGCAACCTGTGGGGCGGCCGCCTCGCCGATCGCCGCGGCCCGGTTCCGGCGCTGATGCTGATCTTAAGCCTGCTGGCGCTGGTGCTGCTGGCGCTGACCTTCACCGCACACTCCACGGTGCTGGTGCTGCTGACCGTGCTGGCCCTGGGTGCGGTGGCGTTCGGCAATGTGCCGGGGCTGCAGGTGTATGTGGTGAAGCAGGCGCAGCGCTTCGCGCCGCAGGCCGCCGATGTGGCCTCGGGGTTGAACATTGCGGCGTTCAATGTCGGCATTGCGATGGGCGCTTCGCTCGGCGGGCTGGTGGTGGACCACCTGGGCCTGATGCATACGCCGTGGCTGGGTGCGCTGGTGGTGCTGGGTGCGCTGGGCCTGACCGCGCTGAGCGGGCGGCTGGACCGCCGCGATGGCGTGGCGGACCGGGCTGAGGGCATTGCCGTAACGGCGCATTGAGTAGTTTTGGTTTTGAGGGAGTGGGGCGAGCCCCGCTCTACGTTTCCCACAATGGAGTTTTTTATGAGTATTCCTGCATTTGGTCTGGGCACCTTCCGCTTGAAGGACCAGGTGGTGATTGATTCGGTCCGTAATGCGCTTGACGTGGGCTACCGCGCCATCGATACCGCGCAGATCTATGGCAATGAGGCCGAGGTCGGCCAGGCGCTCGCCGAGTCCGGCGTGCCGCGCCAGGACGTGTTCCTGACCACCAAGATCTGGATCAGCAACTTCCGCCGCGAAGCCCTGCGCGCAAGCCTGCAGGAAAGCCTGGGCAAGCTGCGCACCGACGCGGTTGACCTGACCCTGATCCACTGGCCATCGCCAAACGACGACGTGCCGATGGTGGAGTATCTAGGTGCCCTGGCGCAGGCCCAGGCCGATGGCCTGACCCGGCAGATCGGCATCTCCAACTTCACCATCGACCTCACCCGTCAGGCGGTGGAGATCCTGGGGGCCGATGCCATCGCCACCAACCAGATCGAGGTGCACCCGTACCTGCAGAACCGGGCGCTGATCGCCTACTTGCGCGAACAGGGCATCCATGTCACCGCGTACATGAGCCTGGCCTACGGCGAAGTGCTGAAGGAGCCGGTGATGCAGGCCATTGCCGAGCGCCACGGCGCGACTCCGGCCCAGGTGGCGCTGGCCTGGGCGCTACAGCAGGGCTATGCCGTGATTCCGTCGTCGACCAAGCGCGAGAATCTGGCGGCCAACCTCAAGGCAGCGGACCTGACCCTGGATGATGAGGACATGGCGCGGATCGCAACGCTGGACCGCGGGCACCGGCTGGCGAACCCGGAGGGCATTGCTCCGGCTTGGGATTGAGGCACATTTGTTCAGCATTCCACACATACTCAGTCATACTGTGTGGAATGCTGAACATTCAGAGGTATCTGGCGGTTTGTTCACTATTTGATACGTTATAGTGTCTTTCGTATTGAATAGTGAACATTCCGGGGTGTTCATGGGCAGTCACACACAGTCGCCCGCAGTACTGGCAGCCACACACCGGCTGGGGGCGCACGTACAGGCGATGCGCAAGCGACAACGATTGACCCAGGAGCAACTGGCCGAACGCGCCGGGGTGGGCCGCACTACCCTGCACAAGCTGGAGGCGGGTCATCCGGGTGTGGCCATCGCCAGCGTGCTGGAAGTACTCCAGGTACTGGACCCGGAGATGGTGGAGCGCATCCTTGAGGTGATCGACACCGATCCGTTGGGCCGCGCACTTGAGCGGCGACGCTTGCCTCAGCGTGTGGCGCGCGACGATGACTTCTGAGCTCTATGTCTTTGCGCCCGCGCTCGAGAACGGGTCGCTCACCACTTCCCACCTTCTGTGCGGCCGGCTCCGCTGGTCCGACGGGGTCGGCCAGTTCACCTATGCCCGCGGGTGGCGAGAGGGTAACGGCTACGCGCTGGACCCGCTGAACCTTCCTCTGCGCGACGGCGAACAGAGCACGCAGATCAACGATGGTGTACATGGCGTACTGGCCGATGCCGGGCCGGACAGCTGGGGTCGTCGGCTGCTCGAGCTGGAACGCGGTTCGCTGCGCAGCCCGTTGGATCTGCTGCGATTGAGCAACGGAACCGGCACAGGAAGTCTGCTTTTCTCGCAATCACGCACCCGCCCTGCCCCACCGCGCGCACTGCTGCCGATGGCCGATCTGGCCGAGCTGGAGCAGGTAGCGCATCAGGTCATGCTGGGAGAACCGGTGGCCGCAGTGCCACTGCAACGCATCTTTGATGCGGGCAGCTCGCTTGGCGGCGCACGACCGAAGGCCATCGTGCGCGAAGCCGGTCGCGAATGGATCGCCAAATTCCAGAAACCGGATGACGACATCGATATACCCCGGCTGGAGTCGGCCTGCCTGAATCTGGCGCAGCGCGCTGGACTGGACGTCCCCGATCACCGCGTGCTGGACATCAATGGGCGCTCATTGCTGCTGGTTGCCCGTTTTGATCGGCCCGCGGAAGGCAGCATCCACTATCTGAGCCTGCATGCACTGCTTTCGATGAACCGGATAGGACCCCAGGACGTACGCGCACCGCTGGGCCGGGTTACTTACGGCAACCTCGCCGCGCTTTGTCGGCAGATTGGCGTCAGCGATGCGGGTGCAGTGCTGTATCGGCGCATGTTGGTGAACATCATGGTCGGCAACACGGACGACCATCTGCGCAATCACGGACTCCTGTTCGATGGACGCTGGCAGCATGCGCCCAGCTTCGACATCGTGGCGTTGGGTGGCGACCGTCAGGCCGTCGGGGTCGGGACGGAAGGACGACTTGCGTCGGTCGAGAACGCCCGCAGCGATGTGGGACGCTTTGGCTTGAGCGAAGCTGCGGCGCGCCAGATTGAGACCGAGGTGGCCGATGCCATGCAGTCTGCGCAGGCCGAGTTTGACGCTGCCGGGTTGCCTGCGGCCGACGTCACGAGGGCGTTGGGCCGCATGCACTTGGTGTGATGAGCCAGGTGCGCATTGCGGCGTTGACGGCTTCGGGTTGTTCCATCGGGGCCAGGTGGCCGCAGTCGGGAATGATCTGCAGCGTGGAATGTGGCACCAGCGCATGCATCTCCTCGCTGATTGCCGGCGGGGTGATGCGGTCGTTGGCTCCGCAGATGATGAGCAGCGGATCGCGGTAGGCTGCCAGCACATCGTACCCATCCACCCGCTCCAGGGCGCTCTGGCGCAGGAATACCTCTGCGCCCAGTCGCGCGGTCATATCGCGCACACGCTGCACCAGCACGTAGTCGTCCAGGCGTGAGGCGTCGATGTAACTGCGCATCAGCGTGTCGCCGAAGCCGTGGAACCTGCCGGGCAGGCGCACGCTGGCCTGCTGGCTGCGGCGCTGGGCGGCGCGCTCGGGGGAATCGGCGTGGATGGAGGTGTCGATCAGGGCCAGGCGCAGTACCCGTTCCGGCGCGGTGCGCAGAATCTGCTGGGCGACGAAGCCGCCGAGTGAGAAACCGGCCAGCGCGAACTGCGGCGGTGCCTGGGCAAGTACATCATCAACCACCGCCTGCATTGTGTCACCGCGGGTCTGGTCGCCCACCGTGCAGACGGCGATGTCGGACAGCGCGGCAATCTGCTCGCGCCAGAGTTCGGCATCGTTGAGCAGGCCGGGAAGCAGCAGCAGAGGAATTCGATCGGTCATGCGGCATTGTCACCCGGTGGAAGACAGGAAGGAATGTCGCAGCTGGCCCTATGTGTTGCGCGCCCGTCGTGGCGCAGGCCTGTTTGATCAACGGGTTGCGGTGTTCGCGTGACGCGGCTCTGGACGCAGCGCGCGGTTGGGCGACGATGGGGTTCCATTCGTCAAGGGAACAGCGACATGCCGGGAATGCCCATTGTATCCACCTCATCCAGCAGCACCCACGTGGTGCCTCCACCGTGCCCGCCGGCACTGCCATCATCGGAGCTGCAGAGGCTGATCACGTCGGTTACGCAGAAGGAACTGGACTACTTCAACCGCATGCTGCCCGTGGACAAATACCTGGTTGGCACCTCGTTGCCCACCACGACCGCCCGCCTGAAGGCCCTGGGCGAGCAGCTGGTCCTCATCCAGAACCGGGGCTACGGTACGGGCTGCCGCATCGGCCCGGAACCGTTGGACGTGTTCCTGCGCAACGCCGGGTCCGCGCTGGAGAGGGGTGCACGTCTGTACCAGCATCTGCCGGTACTGCCTGCACCAGAATGGCTGCCGCTGGAGCACTCGCCTGCGGTGCGGCTTCCCCACCCGGCGCAGTTTCCGGTGCACATCCTCTACTGCAATACGGTGCTGCCGGACGACGGTCACGCGGACATTCAGCTTCAACATGCGGCGCAACTGCTGCCCCAGGTCACCCGCTCCGGTTCGACGCCGTGATGGCAGATGCATGGCAACACCGGCAGGGGGCCGCCCCGATGCCGCCCGCGTAGCGCCGGGCTTGCCCGGCAAGGAGTGTGTGTGGGCGAGGCAGTGGGGCGAGCCCGGCACTACGGAGGTGGTTCGGTGGCGTCCATTTTCACCGACTGTACCGGAAGGGTGACCACCATCACGGTGGCATCGTCGGGGTCGAGCCTGGTGGTGAAGCCCAGGCTCTGGCACATCGCGAGCATGGTGCTGTTCTCGCGCAGCACCTGGCCTTCAATCACGTTCAGGCCCAGCCACTGGGCGTACTCGATCATGATGGTCATCAGCCGCCAGCCAATGCCGTGGCCCTTCAGATCGGAGCGGATCAGAATGCCGTACTCACCCCGGTTGTAATCGGCGTCGGCATGCAGGCGCACCGCGCCCAGCATGTCGCCGCTGCGGGGGTCAATCGCCACCAGGGCGATGGAGCGGGCGTAGTCAAGCTGGGTCAGCCGCGCGATGAACTCGTGGCTGAAGTGCTTCACCGACTGGAAGAAGCGCAGGCGCAGGTCTTCATCGGTGACCCGGGCGAAGAACGCGCGGAACAGGGCATCGTCTTCCGGGCGCACCGGGCGCACGAAGGCCGGTGCGCCATCGGACAGGATGATCTGGCGCTCCCACTCCTTGGGATACGGAAACACCGCAAAGCGTGGATGGCCACGGCCCTTGTGCATGCGCCGCGACGGCGCAATCGCCACGCGCGCGTCCAGTGCCAGCACCCCGTCGCGGTCGGACAGCAGCGGGTTGATGTCCAGGGTACGCACTTCGGGTATGTCTGCAGCCAGCTGCGCCAGCTTGACCAGAATCAGCGCCACGGCGCGCTCGTCGGCGGCCGGCACATCGCGGTACGCCTTGAGGATACGCGACACACGGGTGCGCCCGATCAACTCGTGCGCCAGGCGCAGGTCCAGCGGTGGCAAGGCCAGCGCCTTGTCGTCGATCACTTCCACGGCGGTGCCGCCCCGCCCGAACACCACCACCGGGCCGAAAGTGGGGTCGTCGGCAATGCCGGCAATCAGCTCGCGCGCCTTGGGTCGTACCACGGTGGGCTGTACCAGCACACCGTCGATGCGCGCGTCCGGGCGCAGCGTGCGTGCCCGTTCGAGAATCGAAGTGGCGGCGGCGTGGACGGCCTGCAGCGTGCCGAGATTCAGGCGCACGCCATCCACGTCGGATTTGTGCGGAATGTCGGCCGACAGGATCTTCACTGCCACGGTAGCCCCCTGCTCCAGCAGCGGCTGCGCCAGGTCCATTGCCTCGTGCGGATCGGCGGCCTGCATCACCGGCGCGGACGGAATGCCATAGGCGGTGAGCAGTTGATGGGTGGCAATCGGGTCCAGCCACTGCTGTCCGGCCGCGAGTGCGTCCTCCACCAGCGCGCGTGCGGCGGCGGTATCGACCACGAAGTCTTCCGGCAGGCTGGGCGGGGTTTCCATCAGCGCCGCCTGCGCGTCGCGGTAGCGCACCAGATGCTGGAAACCGCGCACGGCCTCGGCTTCGGTTGGATAAGTGGGCACGCGCGCGGCATTCAGGGTGGCGGTGGCGCGGTCGTCGTTGCCCAGCCACACAGCGAACACCGGCTTGTCGCGCTGGTGGCGGGGCCGCTGGCTGAGCGTGCGCGTGAGCGCCTGCGCCGCATCGGCCGACGAGGTGAACGCGGTGGGCACGTTGACCACCAGCACGGCGTCGTTCTCGCCGTCGTTCATCAGCGCCTCGATTGCGGCGGCATAGCGGTCACCATCGGCATCCACCACGATGTCGACCGGGTTGCCGCGCGACCAGCCCTGCGGCAGCACCGTATCAAGCTGGGTCACGGCAGCCGGCGAAAGCTCGGCCAGCTGGCCGCGCAGGGCACGCAGCTGGTCCACGGCCAGCCGCCCTACCCCGCCACCGTTGCTGAGAATGGCCAGGCGTCGGCCCGGGAACGTCCCCAACCGGCCCAGGGTTTCCGCAGCAGTGAACAGTTCGTCCAGCGCGCTCACCCGCAGCAGCCCGGCACGGTTGAACGCGGCACCGTATACGTCGTCCGAGCTGGCCAACGCCTGCACGTGGGTGTCGGCGTCGGGATTGATGCGGATGTGGCGACCGGATTTGACCACCACCACCGGCTTGGCACGCGCCGCCGCGCGCGCGGCCGACATGAACTTGCGCGCGTCGCGGATGTGTTCCACGTACAGCAGGATGGCGCGGGTGCGGTAGTCGGTGGCGAAGTAGTCCAGCAGGTCGCCGAAATCCACGTCCAGCGCATCGCCGAGCGAGACGACGGCCGAGAACCCGACCGAACGGTCCACGCCCCATTCCACCAGCGCAGCGGCAATGGCACTGGATTCGGAAATCAGCGCGAGATCACCGGCCTGCGGGAAGTGCGCGGCAATGCTGGCGTTGAGCCGCGCATGCGGAGCGATCACGCCCAGGCAGTGGGGGCCCAGAATGCGCAGGCCCTTGGCCCGCGCCGCCGTTTCCACCTGCTCGCCGAGTGAGCCCGGGCCCTGGCCCAGGTGGGCGGTCAGGATGATGGCGGCCGACACGCCCAGCTCGGCGGCAGTGGCCACCACCTGCGGCACGATCTGTGCCGGCGCGGTGATCACCACCAGTTCCGGCACCCAGTCCAGGTCTTTGAGCCGCTTGACCGTGCGGATGCCGTCAATCTCGCCGTAGCGCGGGTTGACCCAGGCCACCTTGCCGGGGAAGCCGGTGCCGCGCAGGTTGCGCATCACCGCGCGACCGGCCGAGCGTTCGCGCGGGCTGCCGCCGATGACGGCGACCGACTGGGGGCGGAAGACCGATTGCAGGTGGTAGATGCTCATGGCGTTACGTTACACGGGTCGCCGTGATGCGAGGGATGATCTGGCGCAATCCGGGTGGTGACGGTCCGCAGCCACGCAGGGCGGGTGTACGTGCGCAGGATCATGGCGTTGACACGCATGGCGTGTCACTACGACCCTGGGTCGCGCGGTTTTGGTTGGTCGGGCGACCCGTAGGGACACGCCATGCGTGTCCCCGCAGACCTTCAGAGCAACGTACCGCTCAGAATCATCGCGGCAATGCTGAAATAGATGACCAACCCGGTCACATCCACCAACGTGGCCACAAAGGGAGCCGACGCACTGGCCGGGTCGAACCCCAGCCGCTTCAGCACGAACGGCAGCATCGAGCCAGACAGCGAACCAAAGGTCACAATCCCCACCAGCGCCGCACCGATGGTCAGCGCCAGCAGCTGCCAGTGCTCGCCGTAATCGTGCAGACCCAGCAGCTGCCAGGACACGATGCGGATCATCGCCAGCACGCCCAGGATCGCCCCCAGGGTCATGCCGGTGGGCAGCTCGCGCAGTGCCACCCGCCACCAGTCGCGCAGGCGCAGTTCGCGCAGGGCGAGGCTGCGGATCAGCAAGGATGTGGCCTGCGAACCGGAATTGCCACCCGAGCTCATGATCAGCGGAATGAACAGGGTCAGCACCACGGCGCGCGCCAGTTCTTCCTCGTAATGCTGCATGGCGCTGGCGGTCAGCATTTCGCCCAGAAACAGCACGCTCAGCCAGCCAGCGCGCTTGCGCAGCATTTCGAAGAAGCCGATCTGCATGTACGGCTTGTCCAGCGCCTCCATGCCACCGAACTTGTGCGCGTCCTCGGTGGACTCCTCGATCAGCGCGTCCAGCACGTCGTCCACAGTGACGATGCCCAGTACGTGCTGCGCCTCATCCACCACCGGAATGGCCAGCAGGTCATGCCGACGGATCAGCCGGGCCACTTCCTCCTGGTCCAGCAGCGGGTGCACCGCGACCGGTGCGTTGACCTGCGCCACCTCCAGGATCGACTCCTCCGCCAGCCCGGTGATCAGCCGGCGCATGGTCACCACCTGCAGCAGGGCCTGGCTGTGGGGGTCGAGCACGTAGATGGCGTACACGGTTTCGCGGGTACGCTCCACCTCGCGGATGTGCTGCAGGGTGCGGCCTACCGTCCATGTGGACGGCACGCTGACGAACTCGGTGGTCATCAGCGCACCGGCGGTGTGCGGGGGGTAGCTGAGCAGTTGCTGGATCGCGCGCCGCGCGTCGGCGTTGAGCAGTGGAATCAGGCGGGCGCGCTCGTCCTCGTCCAGTTCGTGGACGATGTCGGTGGCGCGGTCGTCGGCCATCAACCCCAGCAGGGCGGCCGCGCGGGCTTCAGGCAGGGCGGCCACCAGCTCGCCGCTGCGGGCCAGCTCCGGCTGTTCCAGCATTTTCACCGCGCGCGGCAACGGCAGTGCGGCCAGGGTGTCAGCAGCCCGGGCCAGTTCAAGCGTATTGAGGTATTCCACCGCGTCGGCGGTGTTGAAGTCCTGCAGGGGTGCGCTCAGGGCGGCATCGGCCACCGGACGCAGGAGGTCTTTCTGGTTCATGGGTTCGCCTTTGGATCGCGATGCGCGACGCCAACGCTGGCGAACCGTCCCGTGTCAGGCGGTCGCCATTGCTGGCGTCAAGCAAGGTCGAGGTCTACTGTCGCTGGACATGGGTTGGGTTTCCGGATGGGTGTGTTCGCTGGCGGCGGGGCGCTGCGCCGTCACCCGACCAACGGTCGGGTGCTACCGGAACACGGCGCGTACCTGCCATTGGGCGACGGCGTTGCGGGACATCGGTAGCAGCCGACCGTTGGTCGGCTGGCACCGCGCAGCGGTGTGCCTGCAGCGGCCGGCAGTCTGGACCGGTGTGGAACCTGGGTCAACCCCCGTCAGCCCCCTGTTGGGACACGGTTGAAGGTCGTTGACGCACCCGGCCGCATAATGGGCGCGCGGCAACGGGCCGAGGTTCGGATTCACAGGTTTCCCCCATGCATAGCGGTGCGCTGGAACTGGCCTTGGTCCTGCTGCTGGCAGCGGTGATTGCCGTGCCGGTGTTCAAGAAATTCGGGCTGGGCGCGGTGCTGGGTTACCTGGCGGCCGGCGTGGTGCTGGGGCCGGACGGGCTGGGCTTCGTGCAGGACGCCGACCGCATTCTGGGCGCGGCCGAGATCGGCGTAGTGATGCTGCTGTTCGTGATCGGGCTGGAGCTTTCGCCATCGCGCCTGAAGGTGATGCGGCGTTCGGTGTTCGGGGCAGGCGCGGTGCAGGTGGCGGTCAGTGCGCTGGTGCTGGGCAGCCTGCTGTTGCTGGACCACTTTCAATGGAAAAGCGCCCTGATTGTGGGCATTGCACTGGCACTGTCATCCACTGCGGTGGGCCTGCAACTGCTGTCCGAGCACAAGGCCCTGAACACCGACTACGGACGGCTGGGCTTTGCCATCCTGCTGTTCCAGGACCTGATCGCAATTCCACTGCTGGCGGCCATTCCGCTGCTGGGCGGGGCAAAGAACCAGACCCTGCACTGGAGTGACGTGGCGGTGGCGCTGGGTGCACTGGCCGTGGTCATTCTGTGCGGTCGGCCGGTCCTGCGCCGCCTCTTCAACATCATTGCGCGCACCCGCAGCCCGGAGGTGTTCACCGCGATGGCGCTGCTGGTGGTACTGGGCACGGCGTGGTTCATGCAGGAAGCGGGCCTGAGCCCGAGCCTGGGCGCGTTCCTGGCCGGGGTGCTGCTGTCGGATTCGGAGTTCCGGCATGAACTGGAATCACAGATCGAGCCGTTCAAGGGGTTGTTGCTGGGGCTGTTCTTCATTGCCGTGGGCATGGGCATCGACCTGGACCGGGTGGTGGCCGAACCGGGGCTGGTCGCCATCGGCGTGGCCGCACTGCTGGTGGTCAAGTTCGGGCTGCTGTTTGTGATCGGCAGGCTGGCGAAGCTGAGCAACCGGCATGCGTTGATGCTGGGCAGCGTGTTGTGGCTGGGTGGTGAGTTTGCCTTTGTGGTGTTCAACGAAGCGCAGCGCGTGCACCTGCTGGGCGATGCCAACCACGACCGCCTGGTGGCGGTGGTTGGCCTGTCGATGGCGCTTACACCCCTGCTGCTGCTTGCACTTTTGCGGCTGCTGGGCAGCGAACACAAGGCCACCGACCCGCGCCCGGCCGATGCGGTGGATACCGACGGCACCCAACCGAAAGTGCTGATTGCCGGTATGGGGCGCTTCGGCCAGGTGGTGGCGCGCCTGCTGACCGCGCAGAAGATTCCGTTCGTGGCGCTGGAGTCCAACCCGGACACGGTGTCGGACCTGCGCCGCTTCGGCAACAAGCTGTACTACGGCGATCCGACCCGGCCAGAGATGCTGCGCGCATCCGGCGGTGAACACATCCGGGTGTTCGTGATCACCCTGGACGACCCGGACACGAACATGCGCGCCACCCGCCTGATCCGGCGCATGTACCCACAGGCCGTGGTGCTGGCGCGCGCGCGCAACCGCCAGCACGCGTGGCGCTTGATGGACATGTCGGCCGAACCGTTCCGCGAGGTGTTCGGCACCAGTCTGGAGCTGAGCGAACGCCTGCTGGTGGCGCTGGGTCTGACCGCCGACACCGCGCGCAACCATGTGCAGCGCTTCCGCGAGCACGACGAGAAACTGCTGCGTGATCAGTATCTGGTGTATGACGACGAGGCGGCCGTGATCCAGACCTCGCGCGATGCACGCGCCGACCTCATGCGGCTGTTCGAAGCCGATGCCGGGCGTGACGCGCAGGACGCAGGCGAAGACGACCGACCGCGTGCCTGAGACGTGAATCGACGATGACGCGTACTGGGGCGTTCGTCCCGCATGCGCGATTTCTACAACTCATTTTAGGAGCATCGCCAGAGACTCGGTCGGGACCTCCCCCACCGTGAGTTCCCTGTCATGCGTACCCCCAACTGGGCAACGGCGTCGCCGTTGCCCGCTGCCCTTGCCTTGTCCATTGTCGAGTCGCCCGCGGCGCGCGCGGTGTGCTTGCCGCCACCGGCATCGGTGACCAATAAGCCGGGGAAGTGGAGTGCCACGTCCCAGCCTTACCTCAACTACGCGCAGGCGCACGCGCTGCTCCGCCTGCCGCTGGAGGACGACCGCAGCGTGCAGCAGGCGCTGTCCGGGCTGTTGCGCGGCGAACATCCGCACGATGATGTCGTACGTGTCCTGACAATGGCCCACCGGCCATGGGGACAGGTGCATGCAGCGCTGTTCGGAGCCGACTGTACGTTGGCGGGGCAAACCCTGGTGCTGATGCTGCACGCGCTGTTCGCCATTGATGACGACCAGGGCGCGCGGCTGGTGCCGTTGCTGCGCAGGTATGGCCACAGCCGCAGTCTGGACCAATGGGCAACGGCGCTGGCTGAGCCCCGCCACGAGCACCGGGGCAGGTTGAAACTGACGTCGCTGGAGGATGAGGACGATGTTGCGGCGGTCGAGGCACAGCTGGCCGCGATGACGCCCATCGCGGAGATGAGCGAGGGGGAGGCCGAGATCCGACTGCTGACAACGCTGTTGCCGGCGTGGTCAGGCAAGCAGCGGCGCGACCTGCGTGCCTTGTGGCGCCAGGACAGCGCCGGCTGGTCGATCATTGATGCGGCCGTGCGCGCGCGCGATGTGGAGGCGACGCTGAACGCAGACAGGCCGCGCAAGGGCGCGAACGTGCCGGTCGACAAGGTACTGCACGCGCTTCAGCAGGAGCGCAAAGCGCAGCCATTCCCTGCACCACCGCTGGGCAATGTGGCGGAAGCCGTGCTCGGCCTGCTCAATCCCTTGCTCGCGGTCGGCCCCTTGGCGGTTGCCGACACGGTGATGAATTTCGGCGCGCAGCTGTCAGGCGGTGCGTTGCTGCATCGCCATGTGGAGAACGGACCCGTTGTGCAGCCGCGCAGCGCACTACACCCGGTTGCGATGGCAACCACGCCGCGTGGGCTGTTGCACCAACGGTTGCTCGACGTGGGCAAAGCGCTGCATCTGCACGCGATGAGCAACGATTTCTACAGGAGCTGGATGCAGAAGTGGCGTGCCGGGCAGCTGTCGATGCCGCGCGTGGTTTCCGCAACCGCAAGCACCGTGCGCAGAGAGCCACCGGAGCCGCCGATGGCCCGTAACAGCACCGACAGCCGCACCGGACACAGCGAGGCTGTCCACTTCCCGCTTGCCGACCACCCGGGTTCCCCCGGCCGCCTCACCGCTCTGGGTGAACGGCCGTCGCTGGCGGACCTCTCCCCTCACTGGCCCTCGGGTGTGGACGCGGCCTACCTGCAGCCCATGTCACGTACCTCCACCGCGCTCGGTACGACCGAATCCGCGGTGACGCCATCTGCTGGTAACGTCACTGTTGCACCCAGCGCCGATGAGGTGATGATCGAGCAGGAGATCGGCAGGATCCAGGCCCAGGAGCCGGCGTGGCTGAAGAAGGCTACGCAGGACGAGCGGAACTACCTGCAGACACTGATTGACCTGCAGACCGCCTGGGAAGACGTATGGGTTGGGCTGATTGGGCAGGTGGACTCCCTGCAGGCCTACACCGCAGGTGCGCTGGCCGACGCGTTGAACACCAGCGTGATGGGCCGGGGCATCGATCCGGCAACCGTGAATGTCACGGTGACCGAACGCCAATGGCCGGACCCGGATGTGCCGGGGGCCTTCCTGGACATGCCCGCCCCGTGGCCGGTTCCCCCCGGCGGTGTGGAGCCGGTGCTGAGCGAACGGACGGTGTCGCTGGTGGAGTTCGCCATCGGCAACATCGCGCAACGGTGGATGCTGGGCCCGGATCATGCCGTGTCGATGGAGAGGACCGTCAACGGCACCGCGCACGCACTCAGCGAGAAGGAGATCGCCGAGGTGATCGAGATCGTGCGCAAGGCCGACATCGGCAGCACCTATCCGGAGTATCTGCGCGACGCGTTGCTGTGGCCGCTTGCTCCGCTTGCCGGCCCGCTGCGCCAGGCGTGGGTCCAGAGCAACGGCCTGCTGCTGGAAGCCGAGCTGCAGGCGGCGCGACTTGAGGGGTCCACCTTCCCAAAGGACTACTACGCCCGTCTGGATCCCGTTCATGGCCATGACCTGGTGTCGCGCATGGTGGAACACGTGCTGCAGTATCCGGATGAAGCCACGCGGCCGACGCTGGCCAGCTATCGTCCGTACGTGCATGCGTTCAAGATCGGCTATGCCGACTCGACGCTGGGTACGCTGCTGGGTGACGCCGGTGCGTGCCGTGTCAACGGGGTGTGGGTGCTGCAGATGGATGCGCCCGCGCGTGGGGTGACGTCGGTGGTGGTGATCACGCCGGGTGCGCCAGACGGAAAGATCTTCCGCGTGTACGAGGACATGCACAAGGCGAAGTCAGATCCTTATTGGCGCACGGAAGCAGGCTACGCCTGGCTGAAGGATCGCATGTCGCATGAAGATCAGCAGCGCGTGGATGGGCTGGCCTTTGGTGTGGACCCGGTGAAAAGCCGCATGCCGCTGCACCCGAAGCGCTTCACCGCCGACAAGATCCAGCTGGAACGCATCCGGGGCGACTTCCTGCACGAAGCCTATGAGTACATGGCACACACGATGATCCGGGACGGTGCTTCCGCGTCCACCACCACCGCCGAAGTGGACTGGTGGGCAGCGCTGTCGTTCGGCTTCGACCAGGCCATGCTGCTGGACGACGTGACCAGCCCGCTGGCGCTGGGCAAGCTGCTGGGCAAGCTGAAACTGCTGCTGAAGCCGGGGTACTGGTTCGACGCCGCCACGCCGACGGTCAAGACGGGGCGAAGCGTGCTCGGTGGCAGGAACATTGCCGGGAAGAAGCTGCCGCCCTCGCGCCTGGTGAAGCTGGACGACGGCCGGATCGGCGTGCTGGCCAGCCCACCGGGTCCACCCCATCTGCCGCCTCAACCGAGCGCCCCCAACTGGGCCCAGTTGAACGATCTGCAGCAGCGGTCCAATGCCCTGACCCGTCCGCCGGTGCGACAGCTGAGCCTGCCGGAGGAACGCGAACTGCATCAGCTGGAAGTGCGCGAGGTGGGGCGCCTGAAGCAGGAGCTGACCGCGCTCAAAGGCGCGTACACCGGTCAGTACGAGTTTCAGATCAACCAGAACCGTGAGGCCTGGTGGCAGTCGATGGATGGCGTCCCGGAGCTGTCAGGCCTGGACGACGCCGACCGTTCGCACTATGTGGCCTATCTGCTCAGCCAGCGCAGGGTCGATGAAGTGACCGCCATGCTGCGCAGTCTGAAGGCCGTGAGCCTGAAGCGGGCCAGCCCCACCTACCGGGCGTTGCACGGACGTGCCATGGAACTGGTAGAGGGCGAGCGACCGGGTACATCCGCATGGGTGAAGTCCGGGACCGGCAGTGGTTCAGAGCAGGTGGCCGGGCCGGCACCGAAGACGGATCTCAAGAGCCCGCAGAAGCGTAGCTCTGACACCGCCCTGGGCGGGTCCCCGAGCAAGCAGCGCCTGTCGCAGCCCCTGCAGAACGCAGGCGGCAGTCTTCCGCCTGCTTCCGACTTCCAGTTCGTGGAAGTGCCACGCGCGCAATGGCCAGCCTCTCTCTTCCACTACACGCCACGGAAGAATTACAACATGATCCTGAGTGATGGGGGAATAGAACCCAGCAATGTCGACCCCATGGGTCAGGTCGGCAGGGGTCCAACCCCGCGAATCGTCTATGCAACGCAGCTGCGGCCCGACCTCGGCCGTTCCCGCTTGGCCACCCTGCTGTTTGGAAGAAGCGCACACGGTGCCAGAACCGACAAGGTCGAGTGCGTGATAGAGATGAAGACAGCGCATCTTCCTCCGGGCACGGTCATCGCCAGATACACCGGCGCGAAGAGCAACATCTGGACCGTAGGCGCGCCTGGGAAAGGCTGGATCGCGCTGCGCGTACCGGAAGGCGAGTCTTCGGTGTTCGTAAAGCCGCCGACCGGAAACGAAGTCGTTCCCTGGTAAGCGCATGGGCGTTGCCGATGGGAACGTGCCGATAGCACCGGTCCAGCGGGTAGAGTCGGTCGCCAGACGACTGCCGACTCCGGTCGGGAGCCCTTTGACGCATGGCCCCCTCCACGGCCATGACTCCCCTCATCTCACTTCCGTATAGGCACTCTGGCATGCCAAACAGTGTTGGATCTGATCCGGCGCGCGCCGCGCGCGCCCACGCTCCCCACCCGCAGCATCGGTTGACCGACGAGAACAACAACTCCCTGCGTTCGTGCACCCCGGACAGCATCACCAACATCAGCCGCTTCCACGCCGATACGCTGCACCCGGACTGGGCCGAAGCCAACGCGCGCATCATCAAACGCGGGTGGAAGCGGCATCTTGATCACGTGAGCAGCACCGACCAGTGCCAGCACTTTGCCGAAATGCGAAGCACGCATCCGGACTATGTGGTTCTGGTGTATCGCCCGGAAGACACAGAGCGGTTTCCCCAACGTGAGGCGCATCTGGGCAAGGTGTTCTACTGCTCCCCCAGGGGCCACCGGTCCCTGTGGTATCCGGTCGCAGAAGGCGCGCCCCCGGCGGTGGAGGTGGGCGGGCGTTTCAAACGGGCTGCGGTGTGGGACCATCGGTTCATCGCCCTGGAACCGACCGACCGACCCTTCGCCCACCGCGACGAAAGGCGTCTGGATCCTTTGCGCAGCATCGCCTCGCTGGTGTTCAGCACGGTCATCAACGAATCACTGATCATCGCGCGCAACGCGGGCACCGACCTGTACGCCTATCTCGGCAATGGCGGACAGCTACCGCTGAGGGTGTTCCAGCCGCTGGTACTGGACCTGGATCGGCTGCATGCCCTGCCCGAGCGCGGCGGTGCTTTTCTCGGCGACCTGAAGCTGGAGAACACGTGCATCCGGCTTCCGTCGGGGAAGCCGCTGCCCCCAGGCCCCCTGCCTTCCGCGTGCCTGATCGACTTCGAGGACGACGTGGTGTTTGGCGACGAGTTGGCACAGCTGGTGCCTGCGCATGCGCACGGTACCCGTGAGTGCATCACCGACGGGCTGGTGCACGGCATATACCAGGGGCCGGTCGCGAACCGGGCCGCCATGGCCAGCGCGCGCGGTCACTACGCCATGGTGCTGATCCTGCTGGCCGCCACCGCCGAACCCGGTTCAGCCCTGCGGCAGATCGCATTGTGCAAGCACCGGCGGCTTCCTGTTCCCGACCGGTATCCCGGTGTAATGCATGCGGAGAATGCACATGAGTTCGAACCGTGGATCGAACAGCACGTGGTGCCCGAGCATGCGGACAATGCGCGAGCACTGCTGATGAATCCGGCGCAGTTTGCGCTTGCGCGACCGAGGGATTTTACGCTGGGGGCCGTGTTCGGGTTCACCGAACCGATGGCATCTTGATGCGGGTCAGGCGGCTTTGAACGCGGAACGGAATGCAGCCACGCAGGGCGTGGCTCTACGCGGGCAGGTCGACCCGTGCGCGATGCCGGTGTCAGCCGTTGTCGCGCAGGAAGCGGGCCATTGAGGACACGCCCGGCACACGCGGT
Source organism: Stenotrophomonas maltophilia (assembly GCA_050983615.1). Lineage (GTDB taxonomy): Bacteria > Pseudomonadota > Gammaproteobacteria > Xanthomonadales > Xanthomonadaceae > Stenotrophomonas > Stenotrophomonas maltophilia_AZ. The sequence continues at coordinate 4,207,540 of CP158958.1, forward strand.
TCGAATTCACCGGCAACGTCGATGAAACCGCGCATCACCGCAATCTCGCGCGGGCTGCGGTTCAGGGCGTCCCGCACGTCCGGGTCGGCCCCTGCGCGCAGCAGGCGCTGCACCAGCAGCGGCAGGCCATGCAAGGCGGCCAGATGCAACGGACCGAAACCGCGCGGGTCACGCGCTTCCAGTGAAACGTCTTCGTCGAGCAGGCGTTCCACGGCGGCCAGCACCACCTGTTCGTCGCAGGCGGTGCCGGGTTCGGCGCGCGCGCCGAGCAGCAGCAGCAGCGGCGTCACCGAACCGGCCGCGGGCTGGTCCGGTTCGGCCCCGGACAGCAGCAGCGTGTCCAGCAGCGCCAGCAGACGCGAGCGGTCGCGCGCACTGAAGCCATACAGCGCGGCGCAGTGCAGCGGCCCCAGCTGCTGTGCATCGCCGGCATGCACGTTGGCCCCGGCAGTGAGCAGGCGCGCGGCGATGTCGGGCAGGCCCAGCGCGGAGGCCAGCATCAGCACGGTGACGCCCCCGGGCAGGCGGTATTCCAGTTCGGCACCGGCGTCGAGCAGGGCCGAGACGATGTCGGTCTGGCGCATGCTGACTGCCGCCGACAAGGGCGTGGCCCCGCTGACCGCAGCGTGCTGCGGGTTGGCCCCACGTGCCAGCAGCAGGTCGACTACGGCCAGATGCCCGCCGCCGGCGGCACGCAACAGCGCGGTGCACCCCTGGGCGTCGACGGCATCGACCGCAAACCCGAGGTCGATCAGGCGACGCACCGCGTCGGCATCGCCCACCATGGCGGCGGCCGGCAGGTCGGCGTCGCGCAGCGCGCGGCGCGGCAGCGGCCAGACCCGCCAGTCCAGCCAATCGGCCAGATCGCGACGGCCGATCGACAGCGCCACGCCCAAAGGGGTCTGGCCATCGGCAGCACGTGCTTCGGGCGACGCGCCATGCTGCACCAGCAGCTTCAGCGAGCCCTCCCGAGCCAATGCGGTGGCCAGGTGCAGCGCGGTCATGCCGTGGCTGTCGCGGGCTTCGCGGTCCACGCCCAGCGTGAGCAGAGCGTGCTGCAGGCGCAGCCACCCCAGCCGTACGGCCAGCGACAGCGCCGGGTCGCCCGCCGGCGACGGAGCGAACGGGTCGGCCCCCCGTTCCAGCAGTTCCAGCGCCAGCTGTTCCAGTCCGCGCGACGCATGGTCGTGCTGCGCGCAGGCTGCCAGCAGTCGCGCCAAGCCCCCGGCTCCGGCCGGCGACACGCCCCGGCGCAACAGTGCCTGCAACGCCGGCACGGCATCAATGCCGCGCGACAACAGGGCGAACATGGGGGTGTCACCGCACGCGTCGACCACATCCGGCGTGGCTCCCTGCGCCAGCAGCCATTCCACCGCCTGCGGTTCGAGCGCCAGCTCGGGTTCGTGCAGCAGCATGCCCAGTTCGTCGGCACTGCACAGCCTGGCCAGCGCCGTCATGCCATCGTAATTGCCGAACCCCAGCGCTTCGCGCAACAGGTCCAGCGGCGGACGGTCGGGCAGCAGCGGCGCATCCGGTGTTTCGGCGTCGGGCGCGCCCGAGCCCAGGCCATCACTCACCGCGGCCGGCAATGGATAGCTGCGGTCAAGCAGCGAGACGATCGCCCAACGCCCGGCAGCGGCGGCAATATCCACCGCGCGGCGGCCCTGCGGGTCGGTGACGTCGGCGGCAATGCCCAGTTCCAGCAGGCGGCGTACCAACAACGGCGATGCGCCCTCGGCCATGCAGGCCAGCAGCACCGCGTTGCGGCCTTCCACGTCGAGCGCATGCAGGTCGGGTTTGTGCGGCAGCAGGTGCTCGATCACGCCGGCGCGGCCGGCGCGCGCCGCTTCCAGCCACGGCGTGCGCGACAGGGCGTCACGCGCTTCCAGGTTGGCCCCGGCGGTAAGCAGCACATCGATGATGTCGACGTGGCCGGCCAGTGCGGCCTCGTGCAGCGCACTGCGGCGCTGGCGGTCGCGCGCGTCGGCGCGGGCCTTGTGCTTCAGCAGCAGCTGCACACCGGCGGGGTCGTCTTCTTCGGTACCAGCTGCGGCCAGCAGCACCGGGGTGCCCTCGGCAGGTTCGGTGCGCGCCCCACGTTCCAGCAGAAAACGCGCCAGTCGCCAGTTGCCGACCTGGCAGGCCACTGCCAACGGCGACCAGCCTTCCTGGTTGAGCGCGTCCACCTCGGCGGCGGCGTCACGCAGCAGCGCGGCCACGCCCGGGTCGGAACTGCGCGCGGCATGATGCAGAGGGGTGTTGCCTTCGGCATCGGCGGCGCGCGAATCGGCCCCGTTGGCGAGCAGGGTCATCACCGCTTCGGGGCGGCCATGCCAGCTGTCACGGGTAGCCGCCAGCAGCGGGGTCATGCCCTTGTGCGGAGTGTTGAGGTCGGCACCGCGCGCGATCAGCTCGCGCAGCAGGCGCAGGTCGGGTAAGACGGCCGCCAGCACCACCAGGCTGCGCTGGTCGCGCCAGCTGGGGTCAGGCAGCGCACGCGGGTCGGCCCCGGCAGCCAGCAGCTGCAGCGCGCGGTCAACGCGGCCGCTGCGCGCGGCCTCGAACAGCGCCGGCACGGTTTCGTGCTGGGCCATCGGTTCCAGCGGCTGGCTGTCCTGCACCGCGGCCGCATCGAAGAGGTCGCGGGCCGGCACCGGGGTGGCCACCGCGGAAAGGGGCTCCGCCGGGGTCACCCTCTGCAGCGCGAAGTGCGCCAGCGGGGAGCCGACCAGCAGCAGTGCCACCAGCGGCCAGCGCAGGCTATCAGGCACCAGCCCCGGCCACGCCGGCAGCACGATCAGGGCGCACAGCGCCACCACCAGGCCGGCCACCAAAAGGCCGCGCCACGCGCTGAGATCGCGACCGGCCAGGCTGCGCCAATGCCGCGACAGGCTGCCGTCGCTGCGCTCGATCTCGTTCCACAGCGGCCAGGTGCGCCACACGCCCAGCAGCGCGGCGCTGACCGCCACGCTCAGGCCGAGCACGGCCGCGAGACTGCCACTGTCGTGCAGGGCACCCAGCGGCCAGGCCACCAGCAGCGCCAGTGCTACGGCACCGACGCCCCACAAGGCCACCAGGGCAGGCACGTCCTGCTTCCAGAGCGCGGCAGGCCTGGGGAGGGTGCGGCTGCGTCGCCACCAGGAAATGCCCAGCGCGAACGCCGGCTGCGCCAGGGTGGCCGCGATCGCCGCTACGACGCCGCCAAACGCTGCGCCCAGCGACAGCACGCCGCCCGCTGCAAAGGCGGCGGCAATGGCACGGCGGTAGCGCGGGTCAGTCATCACGCCGCCGCGGAACCCTGACCGGCGCAACCGGTGGCGGTGGCATCTGCAGGTGGAAGCCGCGCTCGGCCAGATTGGCGCGCACGGCATCGGCGTCGGCCAGGGCCAGACGACGTTCGGGGGTCAAGGCGACTTCAAGCACGAATGACAGCGGGCCCAGCGTGGCCATCAGCGCGTCGGGGACGGCGCTGAAGTCATCGCGGACGGCGAGGTAGACGTACGTGTCCTGCTTGCGTTGGCTTTTGTAGACGTAGGCTTGCATGCCCGCGGGGCGTGGCCCTGGGAAATAGTTCGATGATTGTGGAGTAAAGCACGCAAGGGCGAAAGCCGGCCGCGCTGATTGCGTGCCGGAATTTCGCCCTGCGTCAGATTCAGGTTCATCAATGTCGCGGCGGTGTTCAGGTGCGGCGTACAGCGGGGCTTGCCCCGCTTGCCCCACCAGCCGGGCACGCCCGGCTCTACGTCAGCGGCTGCGACGCTTGGGTTCGGCGGCCGGCTTGGCGGCTGCGCCCACCTTGGCATAGGTGCCCTTCAGGGCAACACCGGCCAGAAGGGTGCCGGCATAGCATTCGTAGTTGGTGTCGCTCTTGTATTCGACCTTCTTGTAATAGCTGACGATGTCGACCACGGCGTTGGCTCCGCGCGACCTGGCACCGTCCTGCAGCGCCTTCAGTGCCGACAGCGCGACCCAGCGGCAGGCCTCTTCGTCGCTCTTGTTGGCGGCGTTGGTCTTCTTGTTGGTGACATCTTCGCCCAGGCGCTGCAGGACGTTGACCGGCTGGCCGGCAAGGTAGAACTTCACGCTGCCGTCGATGCCGGCATCCTTGGCGGTCTGGGAATCCAGCAGTTCCTGCAGCGACTGGAGCACCTGGGTGTCACGGGCCTGGGCGGTGCTGGCAAGGGCGAACAGGGCAACACCGGCCATCAAAGCAAAACGACGCATACAACTTTCTCCTTGTTGTTGGGGGGAACGCTTCAGTTGGGCCAGCGGCGGAAGATCAACGAGGTGTTGATGCCACCGAAGGCGAAGTTGTTGCTCATCACGTATTCGGGGTGCAACACGCGCCCTTCGCCACGGATGTAATCAAGTTCGCCGCAGCGTGGGTCGACCTGGTCCAGGTTGAGGGTGGGGGCGAACCAGCCCTCACGCATCATCTCGATGGTGACCCACGCTTCAAACGCACCGCAGGCCCCCAGCATGTGGCCGACGTAGCTCTTCAGCGAGCTGATGGGCATGTTGGGCCCGAACACCTGCGCGGTGGCCTGGGTTTCGGCGATGTCGCCATGGTCGGTGGCAGTGCCATGGGCATTCACGTAACCGATCTGCTCGGGCTGCAGGCCAGCGTCTTCCAGTGCCAGACGCATCGCCTGGGCCATGGTCTCGCTGGTCGGCTGGGTGACGTGCTGGCCGTCACTGTTGGTGCCGTAACCCACCAGTTCGGCCAGGATGGGCGCACCGCGCTCGAGCGCGTGTTCGAGGTCTTCGAGGATCAGCGTGCCGGCACCTTCGCCCAGCACCAGGCCGTCGCGGTCAGCGGCGAACGGGCTGGGTGCGGACTTGGGGGCGTCGTTCTTCACGCTGGTGGCAAACAGGGTGTCGAACACCGCCGCCGCGGTGGCATCGAGCTGTTCGGCACCACCGCTGACCATCACCGTCTGCTTGCCGCTGCGGATCGCCTCATAGCCTGCCCCCACGCCCTGGCTGCCCGAGGTACAGGCGCTGGAGGTGGTGTAGACGCGCCCGGTGAGCCCGAAGAACACGCCGATGTTCACCGGCGAGGTGTGGCTCATCATTTTCAGGTAGGTGGTGGCGCTGATGCCTTCGGTGGTGTTTTCGTTGAGCATGCGCCCGAATTCGGCGGTGGCTTCATGGCTGCCCGAGGACGAGCCGTAGGCCACGCCGGTGCGCCCGCTGCGCAGGATCGGATGGCCCAGCAGGCCGGCCGCTTCGAGCGCCAGTTCGGTGGCACGCACCGACATCACCGCGACCTTGCCCATGCTGCGGGTGGTCTTGCGGTTGTAATGCGGCGGCAGGTCATAGTCTTCGGCCGGCGCGGCCAGGCGGGTGTTCAGGCCGTCGTAGACCTCCCAGCCGGGGATGTACTGCACCGCATTTTCGCGGGCGTGCAGGCGCGCACGGATACTGGGCCAGTCATGCCCCAGCGGGCTGATGGCGGCAGCACCGGTCACCACCACGCGACGTTCAGTCCGGCTCATCAGACCATGCCTCCGTTGACCGAAATGACCTGGCGGGTGATATAGCCGGCCGGTTCGGACAGCAGGAAGGCCACGGTGGCGGCCACTTCCTCGGGCTGGCCGAGGCGGCCGGCGGGAATCAGCTTCAGCGCGTGGTCGACGATTTCCTCGTTGATCATGTCGGTCTCGATCAGGCCGGGGGCCACGCAGTTCACGGTGATGGCACGGCTGGCCAGTTCCAGCGCCAGCGCCTTGGTGGCCCCGATGATGCCGGCCTTGGCCGCGCTGTAATTGGTCTGGCCGCGGTTACCGACCAGCCCGGACACGGACGACAGGGTGACGATGCGGCCGGGCTTGCGCCGGCGCACCATCGGCATCACCACCGGGTGCAGCACGTTGTAGAAGCTGTCCAGGTTGGTGTGCACCACGGCATCCCAGTCCTCGGCGGTCATTGCCGGGAATGCGCCGTCACGGGCGATGCCGGCATTGCAGACCACCCCGTAGTAGGCACCATGCGCTTCGATGTCGGCGTCCAGCGCGGCACGCGCGGCGTCACGGTCAGCCACGTCAAAGGCCAGCACGCGGGCCTGACGGCCCAGCCCCTGGATTTCAGCGGCGACGGCCTGCGCTTCCTCGATGCGGCTGCGGCAATGCACCACCACGTCGAAGCCGTCGCGCGCGATCCGCAGCGCCACGGCACGGCCGATACCCCGGCTGGCACCGGTCACCAGCACGGTCAAATTCCCTGTCATACCTCTCCAGTCTCCAGATAGGCCATCGCATCGAGGGGTTCGTACACCGATACGTTGGCAACGGCCAATTCTTCATCGCCGGCCAGAATCCGGCAGGCGAACATTCCGAGCCCATTTTCGCCCATCAGCTCGCAATTTGCCTCCACCCGCAGGCAAACGCCGGCCGGGAAGACCGGCCGATGCGCGGTGTAACGTCGCGTTCCGAGCAGAAACCCGATGGACGGCTCACGCCCTTCCTGGCGGGCCCGGCACCCGGCCCAGGCGGCAATGGCCTGCGCCATGTATTCCACCCCCACCCAGGCCGGCACGCCGTCAGGCGTGGAGAACAGCCCGCTGACCGGCACGTCCACCTCGACCGCGATGGATTCCGGACCCCAGGCCACCACCCGGTCGATCAGGCGCATGCTGTCCTTGTGCGGCAGCACGCTGTCGATGTCGTCAGGCAGCCACATGCTCAGCTCCGCGCCAGGGCCAGCACGGCATTGCTGCCGCCGAAGGCGAAGGAATGGCTGAGCACATGCTGCAGCGGGCGCCGCGCCCGCGCGCCTGGGCTGACCAGGGCCAGCGGGGGCAGCGCCTCATCCGCCTGCCCGTCCCAGAAGTGTGCCGGCAGGCGCTGTTCGGGGTTCCCGGCCAGGGTCAGCCAGCACAGCGCCGCCTCAATCGCGCCCGAGGCACCCAGAGTGTGGCCGGTGAGTGGCTTGGTCGAACTGGCCGGAACCTGCCCGCCCAGCACCGTGGCCACCGCCAGGCTTTCCATGGCGTCGTTGTGGCCGGTGGCGGTGCCGTGCAGGTTCACGTAATCGATCTGTTCCGGGGCCAGCCCGGCGCGCTGCAGGGCCTGCTGCATGGCGTCGATCGCTCCCTTGGCCTGCGGGTCAGGCGCGGACATGTGGTGCGCATCGGACGACTCGCCCCAGCCGGACAGCCTTACCAGGCCGGGCTCGCGGGTCATCAGGAACAAGGCCGCGCCTTCGCCGATGTTGATGCCATTGCGATGGCGCGAGAACGGATTGCAGCGCGCCGCTGACACCGACTCCAGCGCGCTGAAGCCGGCCACGGTGAAGCGGCACAGCGAATCGGCCCCGCCCGCGATCACCGCATCAACCACACCGGCGCGAAGCAGACGCGCGGCCGACATCAGCGCCTTGGCGCTTGAGGAACAGGCGGTGGAGATCGTCCAGGCCGGGCCACGGCTGCCGATCTGTTCGCGCACGAAGCGGGCGCTGGTGCCCATTTCCTGCTGCGCGTAGTGGAAACCGTCCGGCCAGCGGCCTTCGTCGGCCTGCATGCGCAGCGCGTTTTCCGACTCGCCGATGCCCGAGGTGCTGGTCCCGACGATCACCGCCACGCGTTCGGCCCCGTAGCGCGCCACGGCCGCATCGACCGCCGGACGGATCTGCTCCAGCGCGGCGGCCAGCAGCGCGTTGTTGCGCCCGCGCAGTTCCACCGGCAGCGCCGACAGGTCCGGCAGCGCCGTGCGCACTTCGCCCAGCGCCAGGGTGCGGCCGGAGATCAGGGTGTCGTTCTCGCGCAGGCCACCGGGCTGCTCGGCGAACAGGCCGGCGCGGGTCTGCGCATGACCGGAGCCGAGCGCGCTGACCACGCCGAGTTCATTCAGGAATACCGCGCTGCTCACAATGCTGCCTGTCCCATGTCCAACGATTCGATCACCAGTTCATAGCCTTCGGCCAGGTTGCGCAGACGTACCCGGCCATCCGGCAGGGTGTCGCGCTCCAGCCAGGTCTGGCCGTTCTGCTGCAGACGGCGGATGCCGTCGGCGTCCTCCAGCGTCCACCCCGTCGGCAACACCGCCCGGATGGCATCGGCCGGCCACAGTGCAAACTGAAGGTCGTCCAGCACGCGTTCGCCGCGCACCTGCGGGGGCAGCCACGGCGCGCGGGTCTGCTGCAGCTGCTTGCCGTCCCAGACCATGCGCACGCCGGTCTGGCCCATGGCCTGCACTGCCAGCCGCACCTCGTCATGGTCCGCTTCCAGCAGCGCATCCAGCGTGCGCTCGTGGCTGCCGAAGCGGAACTGCAGCCGCTGCTGCAACTGCAGCGGTGCCGGCAACGCGGAAGGGGCCAACTGCAGGGTCGGCAGCTGCACCTTCGGCGCAGGCATGCGGGTGCTGGCACAGGCGGCCAGTCCCACGCACAACAACAGGGCCAGGATCAGCCGGTGCACAGTTCCTCCAGCACACGCAGGCGGCGGCCGCTGTCATCGGCCACGTAGGGGTTCCTGGTATCCCAGGCGTAGCCGGCCAGGATCGAGGAGATCATGCGGCGCACGTCGGGCTGCTGTTCGGGGTGGTAGATGATCTTCTGGAAGCCACCGGCATACCAGGCTTCAACGAAACGGCGGAAGGTCTTGACCCCGGCGCGCAGCGGCAGCGCGAACTCAGCTTCCCAGTCCACGGCTTCGCCGGCGTGCTCGCGTGCCAGGCAGTCGCTGGCCAGCTGTGCCGACTTGAAGGCGATGGTGACACCCGAGGAAAACACCGGATCGAGGAACTCACCGGCGTTGCCCAGCAGCGCATAGCCGTCGCCCCACAGCGAGCTGACGTTGGCCGAATAGCCGGTGATGGTGCGCACCGGCAACACCGCCCATTCGGCGTTCTTCAGCAGGCGGGTCAGGTTGGGATCTTCGCCAACGATGGCCTGCAGCTTTTCCAGGTCGGTGCCGGAGTACCTTTCAAAGAAGCTGGGCTCGGCGACCACGCCCAGCGAGCAGCAGCCGTTGGAGAACGGGATGGTCCAGTACCACACGTCCACGTGTTCGGGGTGGGTGGTGATCAGGATCTTGTTGCGGTCAAAACCGGCGTCGGCCGGAATGTGGTCGCGCACGTGGCAGAAAATCGCGCCCCGTACCGGGAAGTTGGACGGCGACTCCAGCTGCAGCAGGCGCGGCAGCAGGCGGGCAAAGCCGCTGGCGTCAAGAATGAAACCGGCTTCGATGGTGTACTCGCTGCCATCGGGGCGACGCACCTGCACGCGCGCGGGACGACCGGGCTGCACCGACAGTACTTCATCGCCAAAACGCAAGGTGGTGCCCATGCGCTCGGCACCGCGTGCCAGCACGTTGTCGAAGTCGGCGCGCTGCACCTGGTAGGTGGTACCCCAGCCCGGCGAGAACTTCTCGCGGAAATCGAACTCGGTGGTGCGCTCGCCGCGCACGAATGCCGCGCCGTTCTTGTACTGGAACCCGGCCTGGACGACGTCCTGCAGCAGCCCGGCCTGCTCGATGTATTCCATGCTCTGCGGCAACAGGCTTTCACCGATGGAGAAGCGCGGGAACTGCTGGCGCTCGAGCATCAGCACCTGGCGGCCCTGCTTGCGCAGCATCGCGGCGGCCACCGATCCGGCCGGACCGGCACCGATGATCAGGATTTCAGTGCGTTCCACCGTATCGGTGGACTCAACAGGTGCGTCATTCACAGCAGCGTTCATCGATACATCCTTGGATCAGCAGCGTGGGGGAAAGGGTGTGTGCTTAGTGTGGAGCATCATGCGGGGGCGGACGGAACAGCGGCGAGATCAACCAGACCAGGCCAATACCAAACAGCAGGGTGAGGCCGAACGCGCGCAGCGCCGGTGTGGCCGACAGGCCGAGCAGGCCAAACGACAGCCAGGTACTGGCCGCACCCACGCACACGGCCAGCCAGGCGCTGGCGTCACCCCGGTGTTCGATCAGGAAAATGCCGTAATCGATACCCATGCCCAGCAGCAGCATCAATGCCAGCACGTTGAACAGCTGAAGCGGCTGGCCGAACAGGCCGAGCAGGCCCAGGGTCAACGCGCCTGCCACCAGTGTCGGCGCGAACACCCGCCACGCGTGCGCGCGGTAGCGCCAGTACAGCACGGCGAACACCAGCACGATGCCGACCAGCAGCAGCACGCTCATCAGCTTGCGGTAGTGCTTGAGCAGCTTGGAGAAATCCGCGGTGCGGTCAACCCAGCGCACGCCCTCAATGCCTTCGGTCTGCGCTTCCAGCAGGGTCAGCGCATCGGCACGCGAGAGGTCATCGACCATCACCACCGAGGCCATGCCCTGCCCCACCGTGCCCAGCCACAGGTGCCGGAACGGCATCGCCACCGGCGAGTCGAGGAAGGCCTGCGCCTGCAGGTCCTGTGCGGCGTAATCCGGACGCGGCAGGGTTTCGCCGACCGCTTCGCCGACCTCGGCCAGCACCCGCGGTTCGATGGCCCCTGTCAGCGCGGCATCGGCATGCTGCCGCTGCACCGAAGGCAGCCATTCGCTGATCGCGCGGTAGCCTCCGATCTGCTTGTCGGCAGCCAGCACGCGCAGGCGATCCACCAGGGCTTCCTCGCGCTGCAGCACCTGCTCGGCGCTGTCGCCCTGCACCAGGTAGAACTGCGCCGGGCTGGGCAGGCCGAGCATCTTGCTGATGCGGATCTGTTGGGTGATCAGGTCCGTGGGCGAGGACTGCAGGCTGCGCAGGTCGTCATTGGGCTGCAGGCGCAGCATGCCCAGCGCGGCGATGATCGCCACCGCACCGAGGAACAGAGCGACCGGGCGGCGGCCCTGCAGGCGCGGCCAGCGCTCCAGCGTGGCACCCAGCCAGCGGGCGAAACGCGTGTTACGGATCTCGCCGCCGTCCAGCCACGGGAACCAGAAGATCACAGTGAGGAAGGCGGCGGTCAGCCCGACCACCGAGAACAGCGCCATCTGCCGCAGCCCCGGGAACGGGGCCAGTCCCAGTGCCAGGTAAGCCAGTGCGCTGGTCAGCAGCGCCAGCCACAGGCCCGGCAGCAGATGACGCAGCAGCTTCCAGCGGCGGTCGGCCGGTTCAGCCTGGCGCGAAGCGAACCAGTGGATGCCGTAATCTTCGGCCACACCGACCAGCGAAGCCCCGAACACCAGGGTGAGCACGTGCACCTTGCCGAACACCAGCACGGTGACCGCCAGCGCCACACCGCAGCCGATCAGCAGCGAGGCACCGACCAGCAGGATCGGGCGCAGCGAACGGAAGGCCAGCCACACCAGCAGCAGTACGGCGGCCAGCGAGCCCCAGCCGATGGTGTTGATTTCCCAGTTGGCCTGCACGGCGGCAGCTTCAGCATGCAGCGGCACGCCGGCGCGCAGCACTTCCAGGCCGGGGGCCTTCTGCGTGGCCGCTGCGGCGGCCTGGTCCAGCAGCAGATCGATGTGGCGCTCACCGTCGAGCTGGAAGGCCGAACCGGTGGTTTCAAACTGCAGAATGGCCCAGTGTTTGCCGTCGGCTTCAAGCAGGCCGTCGTCCCCCATCTGCAGGCCGGCCCCCTGGGCACGTTCCTGCCACCACTGTGGCCACAGCGACAGGGGATCCTGTCCCCAGTCGGTAAGGCGCGGTGCGCCCATTGGGCCGTACAGCGCGGCCAGCGCACTCTGCGCCAAGGTGTCGGCGGTTTCGGACTGCAGACGCTGGCGCTGCTCACCGGTGAGCAGGCGATCGCGGTACGGCGCGTAGAAGGCGCGTGCCTGGTCGAACCAACCTTCAATGGTGCCGGCTTCCCGTAGAGCGGGGCTCTGCCCCGCTGCCGTTGGCGCGGTTTCGTTCAGCGGGGCAAGGCCCCGCTGAACGGTCTTGGCCGGCGTGATCGTGCTGCGGAATTCGGCTTCGGCGGCCTGGGTCTGGGCAGCGTCTGCGCTGCCCAGGAGGACCACGATCTGGCGCGCATTGACGTCGGCGATGCGGCGGGTGACGTCGGACAGCAGGCGATCGTGCGCGTCCTGCGGCAGCAGCGCGAGGATGTCGGTATCAATCCGCGCTTCGCTCTTCCACAGCTGCCACTGCTGCACGCCCAGCCCGACCAGCACCAGCAGCCAGGTAATGGCCAGCCAGCGCCACAGGCGCTGCAGGCGTCCCCCTTGGTGGAACGCATCCTTCAACGACTCATTCAAACCTGCCGCCCTCTTCCGCGCTCAACGCCGCCGGGGTTTCGCTCATGCCGGCGAAATGGATGCGGGTGACGTCCTGATTGGCTTCGGTGATTTCCACCTCGCGTACATAGCGGTCACCGCTGAGCTTCAGCCCGGTGAAGACCTTGCCCAGCATCGCCGAGCGCGGGCTGAGCTGCATCTTCCAGCCGTTGTTGGGCAACGCCTCGACCTTCACCGTGAACTGCGCCGACAGCGCCTGCGCGTCGCCACTCATCAGCGCGAACATGATCGCGTTGACCGAACGCATCGCCGGCTGCTGTTTGGCGTCGAGTTCGACACGGGTGCTGCCGTCACTCTGGCGGCTGAGAATACGGTCACGGGTGACCACCACTTCCGACGGGAACGGCTTGAGCGTGGTCCAGATCACGCCGTGTTCCTGTGCCAGCACGAAGCGGCCCTGCGAACGCAGCGGGTTCTTGAAGCCAGTGACCTGCTTCTCCTGGGTGAAGTCACCGCGCAGCACGCTGACCGTGGCCACGCGCTGCTTGACCAGGTTGACATCGGCCGCCAAGGCCACGGGTGCGAACACGGACAGCAGGATCAGCACGCCCAGCGTGCGCCACAGGCGATTCATTGCACTTCCACTCCCAGACGGTCCCACAGCACGGACGGGCACAGGTACAGCATTTCGTTGGTGGCCGCGTCGACCGCGACCTGGATGGTGTGGGCGCGCGTGAGCACCTGGTCGCTGCCGGCGTCGCGAATCTCGTAGACGATCTTCAGCCGGTTCTCCCACTCGGTGATGGTGGCGCGCACCACCAGCTGCTGGCCATACAGCAGCGGCCGGATGTACTTCACCCGCGCGTCCACCACCGGCCACAGGTAGCCGGACTCGCGCATCTGCGGGTAGTCGTAGTCATAGCGCTGCAGCAGCGCACAGCGCGCCACTTCGAAGTACTTGAAGTAGTTGCCGTGCCATACCACGTGCATCGGGTCGCAATCGTGGAAGGTGGGCGACAGCGCCACTTCAAAGCTCAACTCAGGCAGGGTCATACAGGCTCCAGCGCTGGCCGCGGATGTCCTCCAGCAGGCCACGCAGTTCTCCATCCAGCGCACGGTCTTCCTCGACCAGCGCGATACGTGCAGCAAGATCCTGATACATCACTTCCAGGTCGCCATGCAGGGTGGCGTTCATGCCCACGCGCTGGCGCAGGGCAATGCCCTGGCGTGCGGCGATCAGCATGCCGGCCACGACCTGTTCGGTCAGTTCGATCACGCGCAGGCAGTCGCGCGCAGCGATGGTGCCCATGCTGACCTTGTCCTGGTTGTGGCATTCGGTGGAGCGCGAGAACACCGAGGCCGGCATGGTCTGCTTCAGCGCTTCGGCGGTCCATGCCGAGACGCTGATCTGCAGGGCCTTGAGGCCGTGATTGATCGGTGCGCGCTCACCGGTGCTGCCGGACAGGTTGGCCGGCAGGCCGTGGTTGTAACGCGCGTCCACCACCAGCGCCAGCTGGCGATCCAGCAGGTCCGCCAGATTGGCGATGGTGTTCTTCAGCGCGTCCATCGCGAAGGCGATATGCCCACCGTAGAAGTGGCCGCCATGCAGGATGCGCTCGCCGTCGGCGTCGATCAGCGGGTTGTCGTTGGCGCTGTTGAGTTCGGTTTCGATCAGCTGGCGCAGGAACGGCAGCGCGTCCTGGACCACGCCGATGACGTGCGGTGCGCAACGCAGCGAGTAACGGTCCTGCAGGCGCTGTTCGTTGCGCGGCGGGCGGTCGCTGTGCAGGTCCTGGCGCAGGCGCGCGGCGATCTGCATCTGGCCCGGGTGCGGTTTGGCCGCGAACAGCATTTCATCGAAATGATGGGCGTTACCATCGCTGGCCAATACATTGAACGCGGTCAGGCGGGTCGCCAGCCGGGTGAGGTAATCGGCGCGGTCGTAAGCCAGGCAGGCCAGCGCGGTCATCACCGCGGTGCCGTTCATGATCGCCAGGCCTTCCTTGGGACGCAGCCGCAGCGGGGTCATGCCAATGTCGGCCAGCACTTCGGCAGCCGGGCGGCGCGCGCCCTGGTACATCACCTCGCGCTCGCCGCACAGCACGGCGGCCACGTAGGACAACGGAGTGAGGTCACCACTGGCCCCGACCGAACCCTCGGCCGGAATCAGCGGCAGCACGTCATGGCGCAGCAGCGTGGCCAGGCCCTGCAGCAGCGGATGGCTGACCCCGGACATGCCGCGTACCAGCGAAGCAAGACGGGCGGCGACCACCGCGCGGGTTTCGGTTTCGTCCAGATACCGGCCCAGGCCGCAGCCGTGGTAGGTAAACAGATGGTGCGGCAGCTCGGCCACCAGCGCCGGCGGAATGTTCACCGTGCACGAGTCGCCATAGCCGGTGGTGACGCCGTAGATGACACCGTCTTCGCGCAGCAGGCGGTCCAGGAAATCCGCGCCGCGTTGGATGCGGTCCACGAACTCCGGGGCGTCGCTGACCATCGCATCGGCCTGGCGGCGCGACAACGCCACCACGTCTTCAATGCACAGCGGCGCATCGCCGAAGCGCAGGGTCGGGCGGTCCGCGTTGCGGCGGGAGTGGTCGAGTTGGGCGTTACTTTCCATGCGATGCCTGATCCCAGAAGGGGAAGAAGTTGAACCAATCAAAGGGGGCCTGGATGACCTGGGTCTCCAGCCATGCGGCGAACTGTTCGGCCTGGGCGGTCAATGCGGCGTCGCGCGAACCCCGGGGCAGGACGATGCGGTCGCTGAAGTGCTCAAAGCGCACCCGATAGCCGTTGCCTTCATGCAGGCACGCCATGGTGTACACCGGGCAGGCCAGTGCGGCAGCCAGCACGTAGGCTCCGATCGGGAACTGCGCGGTATGGCCCAGGAACGAGGCCGGCACGGTGCGGCCTCCGCGCAGCGGCACGCGGTCGCCGACGATGGCCACGAACCCGCCGGCATCCACGCGGCGCTGCAGCTCTACTGCGGTGGCCGGACCCATGTCGGTGACCTGCATCAGCTCCACCTGGGCCAGCGGGTCCAGGCGCTGCATCAGCCGGTTGAAACGCTGCGCGTGCGCGGTGTGTACCAGCACGGTGATGTGGAAGCCCGGCACCTGCTCGGCCAGTACCTGACACAGCTCCAGGCACCCGATGTGCGCGGTGAGAATCAGCCCACCTTCGCGGCGCGCGATCTTCTGCAGCATCAGATCGCGTTGCAGGTGGATGCACTCGGGCGGGTAGCGGCCGCCCAGGCCAAGCAGCTTGTCCAGCAGCGTGTCGGCGAAGCTGGCGAAGTGCTTCAGGCTGTGCCAGCGCCCGGGCACACGCCCCAGCACGCCGGCGTGCACCTGCAGGCGTTGCAGGTACTGCAGCGAGGAACGCCGCGCCACCGCATTGGACAACCAGTGGCACAGCACCACCGGGTACACGCACAGCCGGAACGGCCAGCGCCCGAACCAGCGGTGCACGCCGCACAGGAACAGCACGCCGGCGGCCGAGGTGGTTTCGCCCAGCTCGGCCCAGTGCGGTGCGGTGCGGTCGGCGGGCGCGTTCATGCCGCGCGTCCGGCCAGCCGCCGCCACAGCAGGCGGGGCGCGCGCGGCAGCATGCCGAAGAACAAGCGGGTATGCATGCAGCTGATGCGTACGTTGTCGCGCCACACATCGAAGTGGGACACGCCATCGCTGGGATAGGTGACACGGGTCGGCTGGCTGATCACCTGCACGCCGCGCCAGAACAGGCGCACCAGGATCTCGGTGTCGAAGTCCATGCGCCGGCCGATGGTTTCCTCACCCGTCAACCGGTTCACCGGGGCCAGCGGGTACACCCGGAACCCACACATGGAGTCGCGGATCTGCAGCGACAGCGTGTTGATCCACACCCAGATGTGGGTGGCGTAGCGGCCATACAGGCGGGCCTTGGGTACGCTGGCGTCATAAGCCGGAATGCCGCAGATGACCGCGTCCGGATGCGCCTGCGCCAGGGCCACGAAGGCGGGAATGTCACCGGTGGTGTGCTGGCCGTCAGCATCGATCTGCAGCACGTGCGTGTAACCGCGCTGGGTGGCCTGGGCAAAACCGGCCAGCATTGCCCCGCCCTTGCCTTGGTTGACCTCCAGCCGGTGCAACACGACCTGGCCCGGATACTGCGCCGCCACTGCGCGCACGGCCTGCGCACACTCTTCGTGCGAACCGTCATCGACCAGTAGGCACGGCAGGCCACTGGCCAGCACACCCTGCACGACCGCGCCGATGGCGTGCTCGTGGTCGTAGACGGGAATCACCACCACCGGCGAGAACGCAGCCTCACGCATCCGCGAACACCACCCGGCCGCTGGCATGCACGCCATGGTCGGAGACATAACGGAAGCTCATCACCGACTTCTCGGCATCCCAGCCCAGGGTGAGCTGCAGCACGTCGCCGGGGCGGGCCACATGCTGGAACTTCAGCGCGTCCATGCGCGCAAAGCGCGGCGGCATGGGGAACGCTTCGCGGCCGTAATGGATGGCCCAGTCCAGCTGGACCACGCCGGGCAGGATCCTGGCCTGGGGGAAGTGTCCGTCGAAGGCGATCAGGTCGGCCTCCAGCGGCAGGTGCAGCGTTGCGGCCTGCGCATCACGCTGCTGCCACTGCGCCACCGGCATCAGCGGGCGGAACAATGCCGCCAGCGCGGCTGCGGTGGTTTTGCCCTGTGCGTTGAGCGGCAGTTCGTCGACGAACCGCCAGCGTCGCGGGCGGGTCACCGCATCATGGCTGCTGGCCAGGTGCGCGGTGAGTCGCAGCGCCTGCTGACGGCGCTGCGGGTCGGTCCAGTGCGCGACACCGGGCGGCGCTGGCACCACGACGGCGGCCAGCTGCTCGCGTGCACCGGGCAGCACCAGCACGCGTACGTCCTGCACCTCGGGATGTGCACGCAGCTGCTGTTCCAGCGCGTCCAGCGACACCCGGCGCTCTTCAATCTTGACGATACGGTCGGCGCGACCGAGCAGTCGGAAGCTGTTGCCGGTGTCTGCCTGGACCCGATCCTGGGTCTGCCACCAGTCGGCGTCCGCCAGATGCGGCGAGCGCACCGCCAGCGCGCCGTCCTGGACCCGCCATTCCACCCCCGGCAACGGATGCCACTGCGGTTGCTCGGCACTCCACTGGCGCCAGGCAATGCCGCCGGTTTCGCTGCTGCCGAACACTTCGGTCGGTGCCACGCCAAGCAGCGCACCCGCCTGCAGGGCGGCCTCGCTGGGCAGCGGACCTCCGGAGGAAAACACCGCGCGCAGACGGCCCCTGAGGGCCTGCCAGTCCAGCTGTTCCGGCAGGCGCTTGAGGTGCGCCGGCGTCGCCACCAGCAGCGCGTCGTGCTGCGCCAGCGCGGTGACCAGGTCTTCATGGAAAAAGCGACGCGGCTGGATCACGCGGCCAGCGGCCAGCGGCCACAACACGCGGAACAGCAGGCCATAGATGTGCTGGTGCGAGACGGTGCCATGCACCTGCGCACCGTTGAGCTGTGCGCCGAAGGCCGCCTGCAGGGCGTCGACTTCAGCGGTGAGCTGGTGCAGGCGCTTGTGGATGGCGGTGGGTGCGCCGGTGCTGCCGGAGGTGAACACGACCAGTTCCAGCTGCGCTTCATCCAGCGGCTGCAGCACATTTTCCGCAGCACCCGTGGGATTGGGTTGCAGCGGGGCTTCACTGGCCGGCAGGTCACCGGCGAAGCCGTGCACCTGCGGACGCAGCGCGTCCAGCGTGGCCGGCAGGTTGTCGCCGCCGAGGAACACGCGCTTGCCGGCGTGCCAGGCACCCAGCAGCGCGGCGGCGAAAGTCAGCGTGTCATCAAAGTACAGCGCCCAGTCGTTACCGGGGGCGCGGGCGAAGGCCTGCTGCCAGCCCAGCACCTGCTGGCGGAACTGTGGGTGAGTGACCGGCGCGCCATCAGCGGCGATACCGACGATGCGGTCGGGCAGTGGCTGCAGCGCCACCTGCGGCAGGGCGATCCACTCAGCCATGCGCGTGCGCCGCCTTCACCCGCCGCCGCACCAGCCATTCACCGCCAAACAGGACACCCATCATCACGTACGCCAACAATCCGTTGTAGAGCGCCCAGACCTGGTTGGAGGCCCAGAACGCAGTCATCAGGGCCAACGCCCCGTTCAAGACAAAAAAGCCGCACCACACCTGGGTGACGCGGCGGGTATAGACCACGGCGAACGGCGGCAGTTCCGGCTCGGTGAGCCGGGCCATCCGTTCCACGGCGGTGGGCGGGAAGCGCAGGCTGGTGGCGAAGATCACCAGCATCACGGCGTTGACCAGCGCCGGATACAGCTTCAGCGGCAAGGCCTGGTTGAGCGCGGTGGCCAGCAGGGCCAGCAGCCCCGCGCCGGCGGCGGCCACCCACCACACCGCCTGGCGGGTGGTCAGGGCGCGCAGCGCGGCCAGCGCGAACAGCAGCAACGCCATCCAGCGCGGCTCGAAGCGGCCCAGCGCGAAGTACACCACCAGCGGGTATGCCAGCGACAGCACTGCAAACGCCGCAACACGCAGCCGAACCATGGCCGGACCTCGCCGACGGCCGTCAGGCGGCCGCTTGTCCGGGCATCAGCCCGTGCACCACATCGACGATGTCCTGCACGGTACGCACCGACTTGAAGGCTTCCGGCTGCAGGTTGCGGCCGAGAAGCGGCTTGAGCTGCACGATCAGGTCGACGGCATCAATGCTGTCGATGTCGAGGTCGTCGTACAGGCGGGCTTCGGGCGTGATGCGCACCGGTTCGATCTCAAAGCTGTCCTTGAGGATCTTGACGATACGGTCGAAAAGTTCGTTCTTGGTCATGGCAAATCCTGACGCACCATTACGACGGCTGGCGTGCGGCGACAAACTCGCTCAACGCGCGCACGCTGGAAAAATGACGACGGGTTTCTTCCGAATCCGCAGACAGGCTGACGCCATATTTCTTCTGCAGGGCAAGACCCAGTTCAAGCGCATCGATGGAATCCAGCCCCAGCCCTTCCACAAACAGGGGGGCCTGGGAATCGATGTCGTCCGGAGCGATGTCTTCCAATGAAAGCGATGAAATGATCAATTCCTTGATCTCGTGCTCAAGTGCCTGCACGGCTTGGTTCTCCAGCGAAGTCAAAGTAATGGGCAAGGTGATCGGTCACGCGCCGGGCCGCCAAGGCGTCCCCCCTGGGCGAATCGCCGGCCTCCGTCAGGAAGGGAGTGATCGAAATATCTTCCCCGACTTCCAGCTGAACGTGAAAACGCCGTGATGGCACACGATACCATTTCTGGCCCTTGGTCAGGGTAGGCGGGGTACAGGTAATCCGCACCGGGGTGATGTCGAGGCGGCCGCGGACGGCGATGTTGGCCGCCCCCCGCTGCAGCTTCAGCGGCTGGCCTGGCACGGTCCGGGTGCCTTCCGGGAAGATCACCAGGTTGCCACCCCGGCGCACCGCCGCAATGCAGTCATCGATCAGGCCCGCCCCGTCGCTGTTGGCCACATAACCGGCGGCGCGAACCGGGCCGCGCATGAACGGGTTGCACGCGACCGCCTGTTTGACCACGCAGTCGGCGTTGGGGAGCTGGGCGATGAGCAGCACGACATCAATCAGCGTGGGGTGATTGGCCAGGATCAGCAGGCCGTCACGCTGAAGCCGTTCACGTCCGTGAATTTCATAGGTCATCACGCCCAGCCAGCGCATCAGGTTGACGTGACTGGCAAAGCTGAACTGCACCAGCCGCCGGGCCAGCGCGCGCCGGCGCTGATGGCGGCGGATCAGGAACAGCAGCGGGAACAGCAGGCCGCCCAGCAGCAGCCCACCGATTCCGAAGGCGGCGAAGCTGATACCGGTGCCGACCACGCGCCAGGCGTGGTTGAGGCGGGCAGCCAGCGACTCAGCCATGGCGCTGCCAGATCCACGGCTGGCCATCGGCCTGGAACACCAGCGCCGGGTCACCGGCCAACAGGAAGCGCATCAGTTCCAGGCTGTGTGGCAACGCGCGGGCCGGGGCGTCGGCAGGCGCAGCGGCACCGCCCCAGGCCAGCGACAGCCGGGTGCCCGGGCGGTCGGCGCGGGCCAGCCGCCAGCACCAGGCAAAGTACGGGTCGGGTTCGTCGGCGAAACCGGCATACACCGCCGGCAGCGGCGACTCATACGCCACCAGGCGCACTTCCTCCGCCCCGTCAGCCAGCAGCCCGAAGGCCTCCACGCACGCGGCCTCGACCGTGGCGCGGCCGCCGGCCAGGGCCAGGTAGTTGCCGCGCTGGCCCCGGGCGATGGAGTACAGCGCGGCCACCGCGTTGTGCACGGACAGACCGAACGCCGTGGGCGACATCGCCGCGTCCTGGCGCAGGGTGTCCAGCAGCTCCATGGAACGGGCCACGTCGCCATGGCGCGAGGCAAACACCAGCGGCACCTGGCCGCCGTCGTCGGGCTGTTCGCACCAGCACGCGGCCTGGATCGCCATGCGCCCCAGCCGTTCAATACGGCGGCGCTGCATGGGCGGCACTTCCGGCAGCGCCGGGGTGTCGTCACCGGCCGGGAGGTGCGGCGCGGCGGCCCACCGCTGCCAGTCCGATTTCGTGGTCAGGCCCGGTGCCCAGGCCGACCAATCCACAACAGAAAACTCAATCATTCACAGCAACACTCGTGATGGGCACCTGGAAGCACGAGCCACACGGGCGATACGGGTCGGCTCCCCCATTCCAGCCGATCCGTACCTGTCATCCGACATCGTGCGGCGCGCAACGCACGCCGCCAAAGGAGCGCACGCTATCATGACACCTTCGGCACGGGCAGCTTTCACAATCTGAAATGAGCAATACGATCCACAGCGCAGCAGCCGCACCGGCTTTGATCTCATCGCCGGCCCCGGCGTCGTTCCGTGCCCGCTATGCCCCCGCCCATGAACGCGACGCCGCCCTTGCCGACCCGCATACGCTGGCGGTGTTTGGCTTCGGCACCGCCGCCACAGCGTGCGCTGACCCGCGCTGGCTGCAGGTACCGCTGGACGAACACGGCCCTGCGCAGATCGAGATCTGGCAGGGGGAAGCACCGGTTCAAACCGGGGTGGACGGCACGGTGCGCTGGTCGCATGACGGCAGTGTGCTGTTTGGTGCGATCGAATTGGAAGAACCCGATTCCGATATTGAAGCGGCCGCGGCAGATGCCTACGCCACATTGAGCACATTCCTTACAAAGTGCGGCTTCCCGCACCTGCTGCGGACCTGGAACTACCTGGACTCGGTGACCGAGGGCGAAGGCGATGCCGAGCGCTACCGACGCTTCTGCGTGGGCCGGGTGCGCGGGCTGCGCTCGCTGGACGAAGCCGCGCTGCCGGCAGCCACCTGCATTGGCCGCTTCGATGGCGTGCGCCGCCTGCAGGTGTACTGGTTGTCGGCACGCGAGGCCGGTATGCCACTGGAAAACCCGCGCCAGGTCAGTGCTTTCCGCTACCCGCGCCAGTACGGCCCACAGTCGCCAAGCTTCTCGCGGGCGCTGCTGCCGCCGGCGGTGACCGGTCTGCCGCTGCTGCAATCAGGCACGGCGGCGATTGTCGGGCACATCTCGCAGCATGTCGGGTCCTGGCAGGAACAGCTGGACGAGACGCTGACCAACCTGCAGAGCCTGATAGATGCGGCACGGGCGCAGCGCCCGGAGCTCCCGGCGCAGCTGGGTGCGGAATCGGTGCTCAAGGTCTATGTCCGCGACGCGGCCAACCTGGCGGCGGTGGCCGCGCGGATGGCGCAGCTGCCAGGGTCACCGGCTCATGTGGTGCTTCACGCCGAGGTCTGCCGCGCCGAACTGCTGGTCGAGATCGAGGGCATGCACGGCTGACCCACCGTGACGACCAACGGTCGTCACCTACCGGATCCCGTCTGGGGGAGAACCCCCTTTTTGTTAAAGGGGGCGCGCCGACGGCGCGGGGTTAAGGTGGAATGCGCGGACTGATGCGGCGGCAGCCGCATCAGTGATATCCAGTGCCCGCAGTGACCTTGCCCCGGAACACCCGGTACGACCAGGCGGTGTACCCCAGGATGACCGGCAGCAGCACCACCAGCCCAACCAGGCTGAAGCCCAGCGAAGACGCGGGCGCGGCAGCCTGCCATAGCGTCAGGCTGGGTGGCAGCAGGTACGGCCACATGCCCAGCACCAGGCCGATGAAGCCCAGCACGAACAGCGCCAGGCTCAGCAGGAACGGCGGCAGATCGCGGCGGGAGTGGGCGGCGCTGCGCCACAGTGCCACCGCCACGGCCAGGGTCAGCAGCGGCACCGGTGACAGCCACCAGAAGTTGCCGTCGGCAAACCAGCGCTCCATCACCCGCGACTGCAGGAACGGCAGCCAGGTACTGACCAGCCCCATGAACGCGATTACCGCCACCACCAGCGGGCGGGTCAGGGTACGCGCCACCGCCTGCTCGCGGCCTTCGGTTTTCAGAATCAGCCAGGTGCTGCCCAACAGGGCGTAGCCGAACACCACCGCCACGCCGGTGAGCATCGAGAACGGGCTGAACCAGCCGAACGCTCCGCCCACGTAACGACCGTCGACCAGATCCAACCCGTGCACCAGCGCGCCCAGGATCACGCCCTGGGCGAACGCGGCCAGCAGCGAGCCCAAGCCGAAGGCCACGCTCCACAGCCGCCGCGAGCGATGCGCCTTGAAGCGGAACTCGAAGGCGACGCCTCGAAACACCAGCGCCACCACCAGCAGCAACACGGGCAGGTACAGCGCCGACAGCAGCGCTGCGTAAGCCTTCGGGAAGGCCGCCATCAATCCGGCCCCGCCCAGCACCAGCCAGGTTTCGTTGCCGTCCCAGATCGGCGCAGCCGTGTTCATCATCACATCCAGCTGGTCTTCGCTTTCGGCCATCGGCGCAAGAATGCCGATGCCGAGCACGAAGCCATCCAGCACGACATACATCAGAACGCCAAAGCCGATCACCGCGAACCACGCCACCGGCAGCCAGGTTGTCATCTCCATCTCAGCGTCCCTCCAGCGGTTCATCGGCCCCGGACAGCGGGCGTGCCGGGGTATGGCTGCCGTCCTCGATGGGCGGCTGATGGTCGTGCGGTTTCGGACCGGTGCGGATGATCTTGACCAGGTACCAGATGCCCCAGCCAAACACGAATGCATACCCGACGATGTAGATGCCCAGCGACAACGCGGTCATCCATGCGCTCTGCGGCCCGACCGCGTCGGCGGTGCGCAGCACGCCGTACACCACCCACGGCTGGCGGCCCATTTCGGTGACGAACCAGCCTGACACCAGCGCGATGAAGCCGCTGGGCAGCATCCAGTTCCAGCCGCGCAGCAGCCACGGCGAGGCCAGCAGCCTGCCGCGCCACCACTGGAAGGCCGAGACCCAGGCCAGCAGCAGCATCAGCGTGCCCAGCCCGACCATGATGCGGAAGGCGAAGAACACCGGCAGCACCGGCGGCCGCTCACTGTCCGGGACCGAGGTCAACGGATCAAACGTGCCATCCAGCGAATGGGTAAGGATCAGGCTGCCCAGACGCGGAATGGCGATTTCGTAATCATTGCGCTCTTCCTTCTGGTTCGGCACCGCGAACACCACCAGCGGCACGCCTTCACCCTCCCCTTCCGCATGCCAGTGCGCTTCCACCGCGGCGATCTTCATCGGCTGGTGCTTAAGGGTGTTCAGACCGTGCATGTCGCCGACGAAGATCTGCACCGGCACGGTCAGCGCGGCAAACGCCACTGCCGCCAGCAGCATGGTGCGCCCGGCTTCGACATGGGTGCCGCGGCGCAGGTACCACGCACCGATGCCGCCGATCACGAAGCAGGTGGTGATGAACGAGCCCAGCGCCATGTGCGCCAGCCGGTACGGGAACGAGGGGTTGAACACCACCTGCCACCAGTTCAGCGGATGCACGATGCCATTGATCAGTTCGAAACCGGACGGGGTCTGCAACCAGCTGTTGGAGGACAGGATCCAGAAGGTGGAGAACAGCGTGCCCAGCGCCACCATGCAGGTGGAAAGGAAGTGCAGCCTGGGGGAGACCTTGCCCCAGCCGAACATCATCACGCCCAGGAAGCTGGCTTCCAGAAAGAACGCGGTGAGCACTTCATAGGTGAGCAGCGGACCGATGACGCTGCCGGCCACTTCGCTGAGGCGCGGCCAGTTGGTGCCGAACTGGAAGGCCATCACGATGCCGCTGACCACGCCCATGCCGAACGAGACAGCGAAGATCTTCTGCCAGAAGAAGTACAGCTCACGCCAGACCGGCTTGCCGGTGCGCAGCCACTGGGCTTCCACGAAGGCCAGCCAGCTGGCGGTGCCGATGGTGAAGGCGGGAAACAGCACATGGAAACTGATGAGGAATCCGAACTGGATCCGCGACAACAACAACGCGTCCACGGGACGCCTCCGGTGGGGATAGTGGGGAATCCAGACCAGTTTGGGTGGAGTTCCGTGAAAGGGACATGCGACCCGGTGACGCGCTGCATCAATCGGTCGCAGGGGGGTATATCGACCAACGGTCGATACCCGCCGTGGCCATGACCTTTGCCCCCCGCCCGCAGCCCTTGTGGCTGCTACCCTTGGCGGGTTTTTCCTTCACGGTGCTGCCCGCAATGCCCAGAACGCTGCCTTTGTCCCTGCTGCTGCTTGCCGCCTTTGCCGGCACGGCCCACGCGGCACCGACGCCGATCACCATTGAACAGGCCATGGCTGACCCCGACTGGATCGGGCCGCCGGTGGAGAGCGCCTGGTGGTCGTGGAACAGCCAGCAGGTGGAGTACACCCTGAAGCGCAGCGGCAGCCCGGTACGCGACACCTTCCGCCAGCCGGTCAACGGCGGCACGGCGGTCCAGGTGGCCGACGACCAGCGCGGCACCCTGGATGTGGACACGCCGGTGTATGACAGCAGCCGCCAGCGCAGCGCCTTCGTTCGCAATGGCGACGTATTCCTGCGCGACCTGCGAAGCGGCGCGCTGACCCAGCTCACCCGCAGCACCGAAAAGTCCAGCAACGCAGGCTTCGCCCGCGACGGCGGGGTGATCTGGCGAACCGGCCAGAGCTGGTTCCACTGGACCGCCGCCGCTGGCGTGCAGCAGGTGGCCAGCCTGAAGGCGGAAAAGAACCCCGACGACGCGCCCAAGGCCGATGTGCTGCGCGAGCAGCAGCTGCGGACCCTGGCCACGCTGCGCAATGACCGCGCCCAGCGTGACGCCTTGAAGGCGCAGGAAGCCAGCTGGCGCAAGGCCGACAGCACCCGCGCGCCGGGCCCGGTGTACCTGGGTGCGGACGTGGAGATCGTCGACAGCGCACTGTCGCCGGACCTGCGCAGCCTGGTGGTGGTGACCAAGCCGAAGAGCTTTGACGAAGGCCGCGGCGGCAAGATGCCCAAGTACGTGACCGAATCGGGCTACGAGGAATTCGAGGACACCCGCACCCGCGTGGGCCGCAACGATCCCGAACCGAACAGCCTGTGGCTGGTCGACACTGTCGCCGGCACGGTCAAGCCGCTGTCACTGGACGGCCTGCCGGGCATCGGCACCGACCCGCTGGCTGCGCTGCGCAAGGCCGCCGGCAAGGACGCGCTGAAGGGCAACCGCTCGCTGCAGGTGCTGGGCGGCCCCGGGGCACCCGGCGTGCGCTGGAGCGCCGACGGCCAGCAAGCCGCGATCATGCTGCGCGCCAACGACAACAAGGACCGCTGGATCGCCAGCGTGAACCCGGCCGATGCCAAGCTGGTCAACCGCCACCGTCTGACCGACGCCGCCTGGATCAACTGGGGCTTCAACGACTTCGGCTGGTCCAGCGACAACAAGACCCTGTGGCTGCTGTCGGAAGAGTCCGGCTACTCGCACCTGTACACCCAGCAGGGCACGGCCAAGCCGCAGGCGCTGACCAGCGGCAAGTGGGAGACCTCGATGCCGGTGCCCAGCGCCGACGGCCGAGGCTTCTACGTGCTGTGCAACCAGCAGAGCCCGGGTGACTACGAAGTCTGCGCGGTGGACACCGCCAGCCGCCAGGTGCGCGAGCTGACCCACCTCAACGGCGTGGAAGACTTCTCACTGTCGCCGGACGGCAGTCAGCTGCTGGTCCGCTACTCCGGTGCCTACCTGCCGGCGCAGCTGGCCGTGGTGCCGACCGCCGGTGGCCAGGCCAAGGTGCTGACCGACACCCGCAGCGCCGAGTTCAAGGCGCGGGAGTGGATCCAGCCCAAGCTGGTGCAGGTGCCGTCGAAGCACGGTGCGGGCGTGGTCTGGGCCAAGTACTACGGCCCGGAGAACCTGGAGCCGGGCAAGAAGTATCCGATCGCCATGTTCGTGCACGGTGCCGGCTACCTGCAGAACGTCCACCAGCGCTACCCGGCCTACTTCCGCGAGCAGATGTTCCACAACCTGCTGGTGCAGAAGGGCTACGTGGTGCTGGACATGGACTACCGTGGCAGCGAGGGCTATGGCCGCGACTGGCGTACGGCCATCTACCGCAACATGGGTCATCCGGAGCTGGAGGACTACCAGGACGGCCTGGAATGGCTGGTGGCCAACCAGCAGGGCGACCGTGACCGTGCCGGCATCTACGGCGGTTCCTACGGCGGCTTCATGACCTTCATGGCGCTGTTCCGCGCCCCAGGCACGTTCAAGGCCGGCGCGGCACTGCGCCCGGTGGTGGACTGGCACCAGTACAACCACGGCTACACGTCCAACATCCTCAACACCCCGGACATCGACCCGGAGGCGTACCGCAAGTCGTCGCCGATCGAATACGCCGAGGGGCTGCAGGACAACCTGCTGATCGCCCATGGAATGATGGACGACAACGTGTTCTTCCAGGACTCGGTCAACCTGACCCAGAAGCTGATCGAGCTGCACAAGGACAACTGGAGCATTGCGCCCTACCCGCTGGAACGCCACGGCTACGTGCGTGCCGATTCCTGGCTGGACCAGTACAAGCGGATCCTGAAGCTGTTCGAGACCACGCTGAAGTAACCAAGGGCGCAGGGTCATGGCTTTGACACGCATGGCCCATGTACGTGCGCAGGATCATGGCTTTGACACGCATGGCGTGTCACTACGATCCTGGGTCGATTGGCCCTATCCTGTCTGCGGCCGCCCTGTGCGGCCGCAGGCTTTTGGGCCTGCCCTCCCCCCGCTCACCCCCAGGACACCGGATGTCGACTGTTCCGCCCCCGCTGCTGCCCCAGGCCGCCCCGCGCGCCACGCACACCCCCGATGGGGCTCCCAAGTTCCTTTCACCCCTGGCCAAGT
Organism: Stenotrophomonas maltophilia; assembly: GCA_050983615.1. Classification (GTDB taxonomy): domain Bacteria; phylum Pseudomonadota; class Gammaproteobacteria; order Xanthomonadales; family Xanthomonadaceae; genus Stenotrophomonas; species Stenotrophomonas maltophilia_AZ. The sequence goes on from CP158958.1 coordinate 4,234,881, forward strand.
CGATCCTGGTGGTCTGCATCGTCTCGGGCGTCTGCTGGGCAGGCGGTGCGCTGCTGGCGGTGTTCCTGCACCAGTGGGAGGACCTGCAGGGGTTCATCGCCGGTACCGACCTGTCATGGATGCCGCCGTCGCTGCGCTGGTTCGGCCGGCACGCGGTGGCCATCAACCTGGCCATGCTGGCCGTCTGCGTGGCCGGTGCGGTTGCCTGCTGGGGGATGCTGCGCCGGTTGAACTGGGCGCTGCAGCTGTTCATCGTGCTGCTGGTGCTGACCGCACTGCTGAACTTCTATGGCGCGTGGGTGGTGGACGACATCTTCCGCCAGTTGGTGGTGCACCTGCCGGCAGCGGTGGACGACATGGACCAGGGCGAGCTGCGTCGAGAACTGCAGGTGCAGCGTTTCCTGTACACCGGCATGGCGCTGGCAACCGCGCTCGCGTTCGCGGTGCTGCACGGCTGGCTGCTGGTGCGGCTGGGCCGGCCGGATGTGAAGCGCTGGTTCGGGCATGAACCGTAGAGCCGGGCTTGCCCCGCTGGGCCACCGCGCAGGCAGCAGCCGGGCAAGCCCGGCTCTACGCCATTAGATGCCGCGCCCCGGTGCGTTAAAATCGCCGGCATGAACGAATTCGAGCGCGTCCGTCAGTACCTCACCGACCTGCAGGACCGCATCTGTGCGGCCATCGAGGCCGCCGACGGCCAGGCGCAGTTCGCCGAAGACCTGTGGCAGCGCGCCGAGGGCGGCGGTGGCCGCACCCGCATCCTGCGCGACGGCGCGGTGTTCGAACAGGCCGGGATCGGCTTCTCCGACGTCTGCGGCACCCGCCTGCCGCCGTCTGCCTCGGCCAACCGGCCGGAACTGGCCGGCGCTTCCTGGCGCGCCACCGGGGTGTCGCTGGTGTTCCACCCGCGCAACCCGTACCTGCCCACCACCCACGCCAACGTGCGCTATTTCCGCGCCGAGCGCGATGGTGTGGAAGTGGCCTCGTGGTTCGGCGGTGGCTTCGACCTGACCCCGTTCTACCCCTTCGACGACGACGTGCAGCACTGGCACCAGACCGCCTTCGACCTGTGCGCGGCGTTCGGCCCGGAACGCTACCCGGCGCACAAGCGCTGGTGCGACGAGTACTTCTTCCTGCGCCACCGTAATGAAACCCGGGGTGTCGGCGGACTGTTCTTCGACGACCTGCACGGTGACTTCGAGCGCGACTTCGCCTACCTGCGCGCGGTGGGTGATGGCTTCCTTGACGCTTACCTGCCGATTGTCGAGCGCCGCAAGCACGCCGCCTTCGGCGAGCGTGAACGCGAGTTCCAGCTGTACCGGCGCGGCCGCTACGTGGAGTTCAATCTGGTCTATGACCGCGGCACCCTGTTCGGCCTGCAGAGCGGGGGGCGCAGCGAGAGCATCCTGATGAGCCTGCCGCCGCGCGTGCGCTGGGAGTACGGCTTCAGCCCGGAACCGGGCAGCGCCGAAGCGGCGCTGGCCGATTACCTGGTGCCGCGGGAATGGCTGGGGCAGCGTTGAGAGTCAGCGCACGGCCGACACCGCCTTGACCGTTTCGGCGCGGATCTTTGCTTCCAGTTTCAACTTCTGCACGTTCAACGCCTCCAGCTTCTTCTGATACTTCTCGGTGAGCGCCAGCTGATCTTTTTCCAGTTGCCGCACGTGCTTTTCCGCACGGCGGACCGCGCGGTTCTGGACGACATCGTCATTGATGCCGGTGTCGTCGAACAGGGCTCCGGCGACCATCATTTCCATGGGCGCTGTCGGCGCTGGCGTGATTTTCTGGAGCGCATCGAGTTTGACGCTGGCCTTGTCCACCGCCTGCTGCGCCCGCTGGCATGCTTTTATCGCTTTGAGATTCATGTGCTCAAGCAGCACCAGTACCTGCTCCAGCTCTTCCTTTACGCGCTTTGGCAATACACCCGAGGGGTAGTGGTGCACCTCGGGCGCGTTCGGCGGAAGCGGGTCCGGGCCATTCCGAAAGCGGCGCCAGCCCTGGATGCCGCTTCGCGCATGCGCCCCGGAGGTAGACGCCACGACGGTCAGGACCGTGCCGGGCTTGGGCGCGGCGGGCAAGGACTTCGCCTGCGGCACGGGGGGCGGCGTCGGTACGGCACGCAGTGCCTGCGGCGCGGGGGCGTTGCTCACCTGATCAGGCTTTCCGTTGGGAAAGACCTCGTGGTATGGCGGCGGCGGCGCGTCGGCCTTGCTGCGGGTGCCGCTTGGACCCGGTGTGGCGGACGCAGGAACGTAGCGGTGCGGTGACGTATTGAATGGACTGGCGTACATGACAGACAACTCCAGCAACAGGGTGACGGGGCACCCGGCCGGTCAGCCTGCGCAGGGCTGCTGCCGCCCGCTTGCAGATTTCAATCACGTCTTCGCTGCATCGCCCGCAGACTTCGGCACGATGGTGATATGCCCGTTGATCTCCAGCAGGGCCAACGCGACATCTTCGGTTCGCAAGCAGCCCTGTTGGCGCATGGCGGCCTCCACATCCGCACGCGTGACCAGCTCACGCCTGAGTACCGATGACAGCAGCTGGCCGTCGCGGGCGATCAGCACCGGTTCGCCTTCGACCAGGGTTTCGATCCGCCGGCTGCGCGTGGTCAGCCAGCCCACGCCATAGTTGAGCAGGATCAGCGTGGCCGCCAGCAGCAGGCCGCCACCGAGCGAGGTGTCCTGGCCCAGCAGCGCGTTCTGCACCGCGTTGCCCAGCAGCACGATCAGCAGCACGTCGAACGGGGTGACCTGGCCCAGCGCGCGTTTGCCGGAAAGCCGCACCATGCCCAGCACCACCACGTACACCACTACCGCGCGCAGGATGAATTCCCACCACGGCATCGCCAGGTTGAACAGGTCGCTCATGGGGCCTCCCCCGGATCGGATGTGGGCAGGAGGATGGGGCGAAGCGAGGTGATGGCGGGATGAGGGCGTTGGTGACAGCAGCCACGCAGGGCGTGGCTCTACGGTCGGGGCACGGGCACCCTGGGCAACGGGCGCGTGTGATCGTCGCAGCGTCGTAGGTACCACGTCCTGCGTGGTACGCGACATGGCCCAGACGCCCAAAATAAAAAGCCCCGCCGACCAGGGGGAGGTCAGCGGGGCCGGGGAACGGGCGCTTGGGGAGGAGCCCCCGTTCCGAGATCTGCTCCAGGGGATGGGAGAGATCCACAACAGGCGTTGCGCCTGTCGAGGTCTATAAAAGCACCTCGAACATTGATAGTTCGTGAAGGAGGCCCATTAATTCTTGGGAAAACTCAGAAAGATTCATCATCGAGTCAGAATTTGTCGCTGGCATGAACCAATTCAGCCATTTTCACGCCAAATGCGTCTCAATGCGCCTCGTCCCAGTTATCGCCGACCCCGGCGTCGACCACCAGCGGCACGCGGAGCTGGGCCGCAGACGACATGAGTTCCACCACCTGTGAACGCAAGGTTTCCAGAAACTCGCTTTCGGTTTCAAATACCAGTTCGTCGTGCACCTGCAGAATCATCCGCGCACGCCCGCCCTGCCCGGTCAGCCAGTCATCCACCTTTACCATCGCGCGCTTGATGATGTCCGCCGCGGTGCCCTGCATGGGCGCGTTGATCGCGGCACGCTCGGCCCCGGCCCGCAGGCCCTGGTTGCGGGCGTGAATGTCGTTCAGATACAGCCGGCGGCCTTCCAGCGTTTCCACATAGCCGTGGTCACGGGCCTGCTGGCGCATGCGTTCCATGAAGTCGCGCACGCCCGGGTAGCGGCTGAAGTACAGCGCCACGTAATCCTGGGCCTGGCCCCGGTCAATGCCCAGGTTCCTGGCCAGGCCGAATGCGCTCATGCCGTACATCAGACCGAAGTTGATGGCCTTGGCGGCGCGACGCTCATTCGGGGTCACCTCGTCCAGCGCGCGGCTGAACACCTCGGCCGCGGTGGCCCGGTGCACGTCCACGCCCTGCTCGAAGGCCCGCACCAGGCCCGGGTCCTCGGACAGGTGGGCCATGATCCGCAGCTCGATCTGCGAGTAGTCGCAGGCCAGCAGCTTGTGTCCCGGCGGGGCGACGAAGGCGCGGCGGATGCGGCGGCCGTCGTCGGTGCGGATCGGAATGTTCTGCAGGTTCGGGTCGGATGAGGACAGCCGGCCGGTCGCCGCGCCTGCCTGATGGTAGCTGGTGTGGATCCGGCCGGTATCCGGATTGACCATCTCCGGCAGTTTGTCGGTGTAGGTGCTGCGCAGCTTGGCCAGGCCCCGGTATTCGAGGATCACCCGCGGCAGCTCGTGCTGGTCGGCAATGGCCTCCAGCGCCTCTTCATTGGTGCTGGGCTGGCCTTTGGGCGTCTTCACCAGCGCCGGCAGCTTCAGCTCGTCGAACAGCACCGCCTGCAGCTGCTTGGGCGAGTCCAGGCTGAAGGTACGCCCGGCCAGCTCGGTGGCTTTCTGCTGGGCGGCCAGCATGCGCGCGCCCAGGTCCTGGCTCTGGCGGCGCAGCTCGGCGGCGTCGATATACACGCCGTTGGCCTCGATCCGGGCCAGCACCGGCACCAGCGGCATCTCGATGTTGCGGTACACGTTGTCCAGCGCCGGTACCGCCAGCAGCTGCGGGCCCAGCACGCGGTGCAGGCGCAGGGTGATGTCGGCGTCTTCGGCGGCGTAGCGGGCGGCTTCATCCAGGCCCACCTGCGAGAACGGAATCTGCTTGGCTCCCTTGCCGGCCACGTCCTCGAACTTGATCGTGTTGTAGCCCAGGTAGCGCATTGCCAGCGAGTCCATGTCGTGGCGGGTGGCCGTGGAGTTGAGCACGAAGCTCTCAAGCATGGTGTCGTCGTGGTACCCCTGCACGTTCACGCCGTGCCGGCGCAGCACATGCAGGTCGTACTTGCCGTGCTGGCCCAGCTTCTTCTTCGCCGGATTCTCCAGCACCGGGCGCAGCGCCTCCAGCACCTGCTGCATCGGCAGCTGGGCGGGCGCACCGGGGTAGTTGTGGCCGACCGGGATATAGGCCGCCTTGCCCGGCTCGACGGCCATGCTGATACCGACCAGGTTGGCCTGCATGGCATCCAGAGCGTCGGTTTCGGTGTCGAAGGCGATCAGCTCGGCCGCCTCCAGCCGGGCCACCCAGGCCTGCAGCTGTTCGGCCGTGAGCACGGTTTCGTACTCACCCGGCGCTGCCAGTGACGGATCCAGCGCGGCTGCGGCGCTGTCGTCGCTGCTGCGGGCATAGCCGGCGGCGGTGCCGCGCAGGCTGACCGGGGCATCGCTGGCGGCGGCCGGGGCCGGGGCGGCTCCGCCCAGTTCCTTCAATGCCTGGGTGAAGCCATAGCGCAGGTACAGCTCGCTCAGCACCGGCACGTCCGGGTCGCGCAGACCCAGCTGCTGCGGGCCGGCGTCCAGCGCCACGTCGGTACGGATGGTGACCAGGTCGCGGTTGAGCGGCAGGCGATCCAGCGCCGCGCGCAGGTTCTCGCCGATCTTGCCCTTCATGGTCGGGGCGGCGGCCATCACCCCGTCCAGGGTCTGGTACTCGGCCAGCCACTTGGCCGCGGTCTTGGGACCGCACTTCTCCACCCCGGGCACGTTGTCCACGGTGTCGCCCATCAGCGCCAGCAGGTCGATGATCTGGTCGGCGCGGACGCCGAACTTGTCCATCACCGCCGCGTCCGAATCCATGCGGCTGCCGGTCATGGTGTTGACCAGCTCGATGCCAGGTCGGACCAGCTGGGCGAAGTCCTTGTCGCCGGTCGAAATGGTCACCTGCAGGCCCTGTTGCTGGCCCTGCAGGGCCAGGGTACCGATCACATCGTCGGCCTCGACACCGGGCACGCGCAGGATGGTCAAGCCCAGCGCCTCGACGATGCGGCACATCGGTTCCACCTGCGGGCGCAGGTCGTCGGGCATCGGCGGGCGGTTGGCCTTGTAGTCGGCATACAGGTCGTCGCGGAAGGTCTTGCCGGGCGCGTCGACCACGAACGCCACGTATTCAGGACGTTCCTTCAGGGTGGCGCGCAGCATGTTGACCACGCCGAACAGCGCGCCGGTGGGCTCACCGGCAGCGTTGGACAGTGGCGGGAGCGCATGGAACGCGCGGTACAGGTAACTGGACCCGTCAATCAGGACTAATCTGCTCATGCGACGATTCTACGCACCCGGCCAGTACATTCGCGGCACCGGCATCACAAGGCATGCGGCATAATCAGGATTCCCCGCCTCTGGAGCCTTGCCGATGAAGATCCTGCTGCTGGCCGTCGTGCTTGCATTGGCTGGATGTGCCTCTACAGGCGGTGGCGGAATGCCCCCGGTGGATGTGAGCGGCGCGGATGTCTCCAAGCGTACCCTGGACAATGGCGACACCATCGAGGAGTACCGGGTAAGCGGCCAGCTGCGCATGGTGAAGGTCACCCCGGCGCGCGGTGCACCGTATTACATGTACGACGGCAACGGCGACGGCAAGCTGGACAGCAACCGAGACGGGGTTTCACCGGTGTATTGGAAGCTCTACAGCTGGTAAGGGTGGCACGCAGTACCTGATGAATACCCCCGAACGTCGCAAGCCGCTGGACCCTGCCCTTCTGCGCGAAGGGCTGACCCCTGATCAGCTGAAGGCTGTGGAAACGCTGGAGCATTTCGGCTGGTCGCTGCGCTTCGTGCGCCGCCCGCTGTTCCGCGACCCCATTCCGGTGCTGTATGACAGCAGCGGCAGCAAGTACGTGGTGTTGAACGCCGATGGCACCTTGGACGAGTCGCAGACGTTGAAGATCCGTCCGTAACGCGGTTACCGGATCACCAATACCGGAATGGTGCTGCGCGCCAGCACCTCGGCGGTCTGGCTGCCCAACAGCACCCGGGTCACACCGCGGCGGCCGTGCGAGGTCATCACGATGAGGTCGCTGCTGCGCTCGGTCGCGGTGTCGATGATGCCGTCAGCGGCATAGCGGTCGAGCACGTGCACGGTATTGGCGGCGATGCCCTGCGCGTCTGCCGCCGCCTTGGCCGGGGTCAGGATCTCCTGCGCGCTGGTTTCGCGGTCGGCCTTGTACTCCGGGCTGTTCATGTAGCCCACGCTCCAGCCCATGGCGTCGTACATGCCGACCGCCCATGGCTCGGACACGGTCACGATATCCACTTCCGCGCCCAGGTCCTTGGCCAGCTCCAGGCCCTTGTCCAGGCCCTTGGCCGCCAGTTCCGAACCGTCGGTGGCAATCAGAATGCGCTTGTACATGGCAGGCTCCGTGCAATGAGGTGGGGACTACCATTGCACACCGGGCGTGCAGGTATCGCCTTGAGCCGGATCAATCGGGAGGTCCGGGCCCTCAGCGCCGGTGCAGACCGCGACGGTTCGTGACCGCCATCACAACCAGACCGGTGGCCGCCAGGGTCGCCCAGAACGGCCAGCCCAGTGCCACCGGGGCGGCCGGCACGCAGCGCAGCCCCACCAGGTCCAGGCTGCCGCCACTGCCCAGGCAGCGGGCCGCATGTTCGAACAGGGCCAGTACCGGCGCTGCCCAGCCGGCCGACAGCGTCAGCGCGACCAGCACAGCCAGCAGATACGGAATTCCCTTGTTCATATGCACGCTCCCAGCGGACAGCGTCCGACTCTGGGCGCGCGACCAGTGGGGTTCAAGCGGGATGCGACGAAGCGGGGGTTTTGCGGGATGGGATGGGAAATGGGGGGATGGGGGCGGTGCCACCGTCGCGTAGGGACGCGCCATGCGCGTCCGCGCTGGGCTCTGCCGCTATGACACCCACACCCGCCAGCCGGTGTCAGCCTTTTCCCACTCAAACTCCACCGGCAGGAATTTTTCGATGAGTCGGGCATTGGATACCAGGTGTTCGCTCAACACATGCGTGGTGAACGCGCCACCGCCTGCCAGCGCCATCGGCAACAGCAGCTGGTCGCTCAGGTGCTCGCCGACGCAGGCACCGCCGTCCAGGTACTGTTGCACCTGACCGGCCAGGCGTGCACCGACCTGCTCGGCACTGATGCCGCGCTCGCCGTGGCCGGTGAACACCTCCACCTGCGCGCCATGACGCACGCGCACCTGCGCCACATTGCCCGGGCCCAGAGCGGGGCGCAGCGACTGCACGTGGCGCGGATGTGCGTCCACGCCCAGGCGGTCGGCCAACACCTGCAGTTCGCGCAGGCCGATGCTGCCGGGCAGGCCCGACATCAGCACGCCGGCCTCCACGGTCAATGGCGCACCGCGCTTCTCGAACGCGCACGGCTGCAGCGCGGCGCAGGGGTGCACCTGCACCTCGAAGCGGCCACCGCCTGCCGGGTAGAACCCATGCTGCTGCAGCACGAATGTGGTCTGTACACCCATCTGCGCCAGTGCCGGCAGATAGCTCTCGGCAATGAAGTCCGCGCTCGGAGCCAGCGGGTTGTGGGTGCCGCCTTCCAGCTTCAGCGTCGATGGCGTCGCTGTCTGCCACAGCGACGGCAGCACCGTCTGCAGCACCAGCGTCGCCGAGCCGGCACTGCCAGTGGCGAAGTGGTAGTGGCCGCCACGCACCGCGCCGGGCTCAAAGCGCAGCGTGGTCGCTCCCAATGCGGCACCGTGTACCCGTGCCTGGCCGACGCTGGCTGCCGCAGTCACCGCGGTCAGATGCTGGCGCATCAGGCCCGGGCGACGACGGCGTCCGCGAATGTTGCTCATGCTGAAGCCAATGCCGGTGCACAGGCTCAAGGTCAGTGCCGAACGCAGCAGCTGGCCGCCGCCCTCGGTGCCGTCCAGTTCAATCATCTCCATGTCGATGCTCCTCCTGCCTGTTGCCGTGCGCGGCGCAGTGTACGCCGCGCATGTGTTGCTTCATCCCTTCACACATACCACCTGACGCAGCGTGTGCACGATTTCCACCAGGTCACGCTGGGCCTCCATCACCGCTTCAATCGGCTTGTAGGCCGCCGGCGACTCGTCCACCACCTCTGCGTCCTTGCGGCATTCCACGTGCGCGGTGGCCTTGGCGTGCTCGTCGACCGTGATCAACTTGCGCGCCTGGGTACGACTCATCACACGCCCTGCGCCGTGGCTGCAGCTGTTGAAGCTGTCGGCATTGCCCAGGCCGCGCACGATGAAGCTCTTGGCCCCCATGCTGCCCGGAATGATGCCCAGCTCGCCCTTGCGTGCGCTCACCGCGCCCTTACGGGTCACGAACACGTCCTTGCCGAAGTGGTGCTCACGGCTGACGTAGTTGTGGTGGCAGTTCACCGCCTCGGCCGAGGCCTCAAACGGCTTGCTGATCACCTTGCGTGCGGCCTCGACCACGTGGCGCATCATGATCTCGCGGTTGATACGGGCGTAACGCTGTGCCCAGTCCACCGCGAACACGTAGTCACCGTAGTGCTCGCTGCCTTCCGGCAGGTAGGCAAGATCCTGGTCCGGCAGGTTGATCATCCAGCGACGCATGTCCTGCTTGGCCAGCTCGATGAAGTGATTGCCGATGGCGTTGCCCACCCCGCGCGAACCGGAGTGCAGCATGAACCACACCCGGTCCTCCTGGTCCAGGCACACTTCCACGAAGTGGTTGCCGGTACCCAGGGTGCCCAGGTGCTTGAGGTTGTTGGTGTTCTTCAGCCGCGGGTGACGCTGACAGATCAACTCGAAGTCGGCCACCAGCTGTGACCAGCCTTCAATTGCCAGCTCCGGCGGGGCATTCCACGCGCCCTTGTCACGCGGCCCGACGGTACGGCCATGCGGCACCGCGCGCTCGATCGCACTACGCAGCTCGGCCAGGTTGTCGGGCAGATCGCTGGCGACCAGGGTCGTGCAGGCGGCAATCATGCCGCAGCCGATATCCACGCCCACCGCCGCCGGCACGATCGCGCCGATGGTCGGTACCACCGAGCCCACCGTCGCCCCCTTGCCCAGGTGAACGTCGGGCATCACCGCGATCCAGCGGTGGATGAAGGGCAGCTTGGCGATGTTCTGCAGCTGTTCGCGCGCGGCGTCTTCCAGCGGCACGCCGCGGGTCCAGAGCTTGATCGGCGCAGCGCCCGGCTGCTGGATGACGTCGTAGTTGTCGGTATGGGTGTTGCACATGGCATGTTTCCTTTTGCTGGAAATCAAAAAAGTGGTGCAGTGGCGTTGCGTGTGAGTCGTGGGCCTTGCCCGGCTGGCCCCATTGCCAGCCGGGCGGTCCCCTGGCGACGTCCTGTCGCTTGCAACGCGTTGCGTCCTGTCTGGCGTGGAATAGAGCAATGCGCGTGCCAACTTCCTCCGACCACCCTATGTGATTGATCCATATGGGATTGAGCCGGAACCGCAAGGCGAGCGTCCATTCCGCAATCAGGTAATGGCTATACTCTCAGCGCCTGATTTATACGGATATATACATGGACAAGCGGCAGGTGGTGTTCGGCATGCTCGGCACCCAGCTCGATATCGGCTCGGGGCCCAAGCGCTGGGAAAAGTGGCGCCCTACCGTGGCGCTGGGCATGCACGAGGACTTCGTGCCGCACCGGGTGGAGCTGCTGCTGGACGAGCGCCGTTTCGGCAAGCTGGCCACGCAGGTGTGCGAGGACCTGGTGCAGATGGCTCCGGGCCTGCAGGTGTCCCGGCACGATCTGTACATGGCCGACCCGTGGGAGTTCGAGGGGGTATATGCATGCCTGCACGACTTCCTGGCCACCTATCCGTTCGCGCCGGACGAGGAGGATTACTACCTCCACATCACCACCGGCACGCACGTCAGCCAGATCTGCTGGTTCCTGCTGACCGAAAGCCGGCATTTCCCCGGCCGCCTGCTGCAAACCTCGCCGCCGCGCAAGCAGGACAGCGACCAGGCCGGTACCTATGCACTGATCGACCTGGACCTTTCACGATACGACCGCATCGCACAGCGCTTCGCGCAGCAGCAACTGCAGGACCGCGACCTGCTCAAGAGCGGCATTGCCACCCGCAACGCGGCATTCAACCGCATGATCGAGCAGATCGAGATCGTCGCCACGCGCTCGCGCGCGCCGATGCTGTTGACCGGCCCCACCGGTGCCGGCAAAAGCCATCTGGCCCGGCGCGTGTTCGACCTGAAGAAGCTCAAGCACCAGTTGCCGGGTCGCTTCGTGGAGGTGAACTGCGCCACGTTGCGCGGCGATGGGGCCATGAGCACGTTGTTCGGGCACACCAAGGGCGCGTATACCGGGGCCGCCAGCGACCGCGCCGGACTGCTGCGCTCTGCGCACCAAGGGCTGCTGTTCCTGGACGAGATTGGCGAGCTGGGCCTGGACGAGCAGGCGATGCTGCTGCGGGCGCTGGAGGACAAGCGCTTCCTGCCGGTGGGCAGTGACCGCGAGGTGGAAAGTGACTTCCAGTTGATTGCCGGCACCAACCGCGACCTGCAGGAAGCGGTGCGTGCCGGGCGGTTCCGCGAGGATCTGCTGGCGCGCTTGAACCTGTGGACCTACCAGCTGCCGGGACTTGCGCAGCGTCGCGAGGATATCGAGCCGAACCTGGCGTTCGAGCTGGAGCGTTTCTCGCGCGAGCAGCACCAACGGGTGCGGTTCAATGCCGAGGCCCGTGCTCTGTATCTTTCGTTTGCCACCGGCGCGGATGCGACTTGGGCCGGCAACTTCCGTGATCTGGGAGCCTCGGTGATGCGGCTGGCGACGCTGGCCAATGCTGGACGTATCCAGACGGAAGGCGTGGAAGAAGAAATCGGGCGGCTGCGAACGCAATGGTCGGGTGGCGTTGCACCGTCGCCGCTGGATGCGCTGCTGGGCGACGCGATACGGGAGCTGGACCGGTTTGACCGGGTGCAACTGGAGGAAGTGGTGCGGGTGTGTGCGCAGGCGAATTCGTTGTCGGCCGCCGGGCGCGAGCTGTTTGCGGTGTCGCGGACGCAACGGGCCAGCACGAATGATGCGGATCGGCTGCGGAAGTATCTGGCGCGGTTCGGGTTGGATTGGGAGCAGGTGCGGGGCGCGCGCGGTTGAGCGCACGCGTGCAGACACGCATGGCGCGTCCCTACGCTGCTTCGGCCAACGCGCGCGCTATCCCGAACCGGTAGAGTCGGTCGATAGACGACTGCCGATAACGATGATCGGCACGGGGACGCATGACCTGCAACGGAAAAGAGCCTCCCTGCTCAGAGGTCCGTCGTTAAAAGCAGCGATCAGTACCATCGGCGGTCGTCTATCGACCGACCCTACCCGGTCGCAATTCGCGTTCCAGCGACGTGGGCGTTCCCGCAGGGATACGCTTCTTACAGCCCTGCGCGGTCAGAATGATGCGATGGGCCTGGTACTCGACGTCCATCGACGTGCCTTCGCTGAAGCCGACATCACGTAGCCAGGTGCCACGCAGGATCAGGCACGACGCGGGGCGCTTCTTCCTTCCGCCCTTTTTCTTGCGCTTCTTTCGCTTCGACATGGCAGCCCTTCGGTTGAAGCGGCAAAGGCTGCAGTTCTCAAAACGGAAAGCACATAGGCTGAAACGACAGTCACAGCCACGATGTTCGATTGTGTGACCGGTGCACGGTGTGCACGCGGACAAAGCGTGCCGCGTGCGACAAATCAGGCCGTACGCACCACGCGTGCACCCTGGCACAGCGGGTAGGTCGCCACCAGCTCGGCGATGCGTTCGCTCAACATATCGAAGCTGCTGCCATACAGGTACAGCGCCGTTTCGGTCGGGCCCTGCCACCAGCTGCACACCTCGCCCACGCCTTCAATGCTGGCCACGATCTTCTCGAACAACTCATTGGAGTCGTACTGTTCGTAGACCTCGTCCGGCAGGTCAGTGCCGTTGAGGTACAGGGCCAGGCCTTCGGTAACGCCGAACGGCTGGTCGGGCGCGCCAGCGCGCTGCACCACCGAGCCCTTTGGCGCGCCCAGCTGGTCCATGAGCGCCAGGACCTTGGGCAGGTCGTCGACGCTGTTCAGGGCGACTTCGATGTCGCCGTATTCGACTTCGCCGTCGTCGGTGAGCGCGGTGCCGCCGCCGCTGATCTCACCCAGCGATGCGCCTTCCAGCAGACCCTCAAGCGGATCCTCGAACAGCACGTGGCGGTGTTCGGGCTGCAGGCGGGCGTTGAGTTTGAGGGTGATGAAGAGCGGAGTGTCGGTCACGGGGGTGTTCCGATGGGTATCGGCGGACATTGTACGTGGGTGGAGTTCGGGTATCGCGCGGCCACGCGGGCGTGGCGGCCCGGCTCGGGGCCCTTCGGTAGGGTCGCACGACAGTCGACCGCCGATGGCAATGATGATTGCTGGAAGGCATGACCTTTGAACGTGAGCGCGCCTCTTCGTTTCTGGGCCATGCGTTACCGTGCCGATCGCCGTTATCGGCAGTCGTCTTGCGACCGACTCTACCCACGGATGCATCCCGGTTATGGCCGCGTCCCGCTCATGGTCGCAGCCCGGTCATGGCGGCATCGTGGCTGTCGCCCAGCAGCGCGGAATCAGCGCAGGTGGGGTGTCACCTTGCGCTTCAGCAGCTCCACCAGCACCGGGTCCATGAAATCGTACTCATCCGGGATGTCCAGGCAGATGACGCGCTTGCCGTTCAACCACGATCGGTAACGGCTGGACAGCCGGGTACGGTGGGCGCGCTCCATCACGAAGATCAGGTCTGCCCATTGCAGCAGCTCCGGGCTGACCGGCACATCGGCGTCGGCCAGCACACCTGCCGAGGCGGTTTCAGTGCCCGGCCAGTCCGCGAACACCCGTTCGGCCGTCGGGCTGCGCAGGCGGTTCTGGCTGCAGAGGAAGAGGACGTTGCGGGTCACAGCACCGTCAGGTTGGCGTAGGCCATCACCAGCCACTTGCTGCCGGCCTCAGCGAACTCCACCTGCACGCGGGCGTGCGCGCCACTGCCCTCGTAGTCGGTGACCATGCCCTCGCCGAAACGCGCATGGGTGACCATCGCGCCCAGCTTCAGCGGCGGCGCTTCAATGGCGGCGTGGCCCATGACCCGGTTGGCTCCCAGCGACGCCGGCCGGGCGACCTGCACCTTCGGTCGTACTTCGTTGAGCAGCTCGCGTGGGATCTCGCGCAGGAAGCGCGAGGGCACGTTGTAGTTGTCCTGGCCGTGGATGCGGCGGGACTCGGCGTAGCTGAGCACCAGCTTCTGCCGCGCGCGGGTGATGCCCACATAGGCCAGGCGGCGCTCCTCCTCCAGGCGACCGCTTTCTTCCAGCGAACGGGCGCTGGGGAACAGCCCGTCTTCCATGCCGGCCAGGAACACCAACGGGAACTCCAGGCCCTTGGCCGAATGCAGGGTCATCAGCTGCACGCCTTCCTCCCCGGCCTGGGCCTGGCCTTCGCCCGCTTCCAGCGAGGCGTAGGACAGGAACGCGACCAGCTCGCTCATGGTCTCGCCGGTTTCTTCGATGTCATCTTCGCGGCGGGTGAAGCGCGACGCGACCGAGATCAGTTCGTCCAGATTGTCCGAACGCGATTCGGAGTCGAGCGTGTTGCGGCTTTCCTTGGCCCAGTGATCACGCAGGCCCGAACGCAGCAGCACATGGTCGATGCGCTCGGCCAGGGTCATCTCACCGGCTTCATGCTGCAGCTGGTTGATCAGGGTGAGGAAGCCGGCCAGTGCGTTGCGGGCGCGCGCGGCCAGTTCGTTGCCCTGCGCGGTCAGCATGGTGGCTTCCCACAGCGAGATGGCCTGGCCGCGCGCCAGACGCCGCACTTCGTCCAGGGTGCGGTCGCCGATGCCGCGCGTCGGCGTGTTCACCGCGCGCTCAAACGCAGCGTCATCATCGCGGTTGGTCATCAAGCGCAGATAGGCCAGCGCATCCTTGATTTCAGCACGCTCGAAAAAGCGCATGCCGCCGTACACGCGGTACGGCACCTGTTCGGAGATCAGCGCTTCTTCAAGCGCGCGCGACTGTGCGTTGCTGCGGTAGAGCACGGCAGCGTCGGCATAGCTGCCGCCGTCGCGCACCCACTGGCGGGCGCGCTCGACCACGTAGCGCGCCTCGTCCATTTCGTTGTACGCCGCATACAGGTCAATCGGCTCGCCGTCTCCGCTGTCGGTCCACAGCTCCTTGCCGATACGGTCAGGGTTGTGTGCGATCACGGCATTGGCCGCGCCGAGGATGTTGGCAGTGGACCGGTAGTTCTGTTCCAGACGCACGGTCTGCGCCCCGGGAAAGTCCTTCAGGAAACGCTGGACATTCTCGACCTTGGCGCCGCGCCAGCCGTAGATGGCCTGGTCGTCGTCGCCGACCACGAACACGTGGCCGCTGTCGCCGGCCAGCACGCGCACGAAGGCGTACTGGATGGCGTTGGTGTCCTGGAACTCATCGACGAGAATCTCGCGGAAGCGCGAGCGGTAGTGCGCCAGCAACGCCGGGTTGTCGCGCAGCAGCTCGTGCGCGCGCAGCAGCAGCTCGGCGAAGTCCACCAGACCGGCGCGGTCGCAGCGCTCCTGGTAGGCCGCATAGGCCTGGCGCATGGTCTCCAGCCAGTGGTCGCTGGGCTCGGGCTGGATGTGCTGCGGGCGGCGGCCTTCGTCCTTCTGCTCGTTGATCCACCAGGCAATCTGCTTGGGCGGATACTTGCCGTCGTCGATTTCCAGCTGCTGCACGACGCGCTTGACCAGCCGCAGCTGATCGTCCGAATCCAAGACCTGGAAACTGTCGGGCAGCTTGGCTTCGGCAAAGTGCAGGCGCAGCAGGCGGTGGGCCAGGCCGTGGAAGGTGCCGATCCACATGCCGCGGCTGCCGTGCGGCAGCTGCGCGTCGATGCGGTGGCGCATTTCGCCGGCAGCCTTGTTGGTGAAGGTGACCGCGAAAATGCCATGGGTGGGCACGCCGAAGACTTCATGCAGCCAGGCGATGCGGTGGGTCAGTACGCGGGTCTTGCCGGAACCGGCACCAGCCAACACCAGATGGTGGCCGGGCGGGGCGGACACGGCCTCGCGCTGGGCGGGGTTGAGCCCGTCGAGCAGGTGGGAGACATCCATGCCGTCATTTTACCCCGGCCGGTGGCGCACCGGGGCAGCGCATGCAACGGGTTCAGGCAATCGCGACGCGTGCCGCCTGTTGCGCCTGCACCCGCAGTTCCGGAATGGCCAGGCTTTCCCACAGGGTACCGATGCGCAGGCTGCCCACCAGCCACAGGCCCGGCTGCGGCGCGCCATGGGCATCGTGCAGCTGGCCGCTGTCCGGATCGGCATCCAGCCCCAAGCCGTGTGGGCCTGGGCGCGCATGGCCGTCGGCCAGCAACTGCTGCAGCAGCGGATTACGCAGGCCCAGCGCGCGGGTTTCCACCCCGGTGGCGTTGATCAGCGCACCGACGTTGAACGGTGGCGTGCCCCGACCGTGCACCTGAAGATTGGCGTCCTGGACCAGCACGGCATCCAGCCGCGCACGATGGCGCTGCAGCCGGCCGCTTTGTTCGGCCGCGACCAGCTGTGCGTGCACCGACCCGGCGATACGGTGGCGGTGTACATCCCAGTAGCGCACCACATGGCGCAGGAAGCAGCGCTGATCGGACTCATCCAGGCTGCGCCACAGCGCCTGACCGAGCGGACGGATGCGGTCCATGACCGCCTGCCACGGCAGGCCCTGCGCCTGCGCGGTGCGCACATGCTCGCGCAGCTGGCGCATGCGTGCGCGAAGAGGCAAGTGCAGCAGGAGCTGCGGGTCGAAATCGGCACTCCCGCCATGCGCGTGCGGCAACGGCAGCAGCGCGTGGCGTGACAGCACGTGAATGCGCCCGCGATGCCCCGCCGCCAACAGCGAGACCACACAGTCGGCCATGCTCAGGCCGGTCCCGATAATGGCGATGTCCTGGTCGCCGGCGAGCATGCGCACGCCGTCGTAGTCCCAGGCCTCCACCACCTTGCCGGGCGGCAAGGCGTTGCCTGCGGGCAACGGCAGCGGACGCATGCTGTTGCCACATGCAAGTACCACCTGTTTGGCCTGCCAGTTTTTGCCTTCCGCCTGCTGCAACCGGTGCCCGCCGGCCTGGGGCTGCAGGGAGACAACAGCATCGTGGACGACCTGCAGGGTGCCGGCACTGGCGGCTTCCGCTTCGGACAGGCGCTGCTGCAGGTAATCGGCGTAATCCAGGCGTGGCACGTACTGCTCGGCCAGCGTGGCGTCGGGTGCTTCACGACGGGCAAGGAGATGTTCGAGGAAATCACCGGCCTGCTCGGGAAACCCGCTCATCTTGCCGGCGGGCACGTTGAGCAGATGCTCGGGCCATGGCGTGGCGTAGGCGATGCCCTGGGCGACGGCGGACGCAGGCTCGAACAGGGCGATGCGCTGGCCGCGTGCTGCCGCGCGCAGCGCGTTGATTGCAGTCAGCACGCCGGCCGCACCGCCGCCGATGATGGCCAGGTCCACCTGGCAGGAAGGCTGGATTTCCGTCATGCCGGCATTGTAGGCCATGCGCGGCAGCAGTCCCTGACTGCCACCTGCGCTACATCAGCGCATCGGCGAGCCGTGCGATGCCTTCTCGTGAACGCTTCCATGCAGGGCGTTCGCGCCAGCTGCGCAGGTCCAGCTGCGTGGCGTGCCTGAGGTAGTCGTCTTCGATATGGACGAGCTGCCGCACCATCCGCGCGTCGTAGCAGAGCAGGCCAATTTCGGCGTTCAGCGCGAACGAGCGGATGTCGAGGTTGATCGAGCCAAGCAGCGCGATGTCGTCGTCGACGGTGAGGTGCTTGGCATGCAGGAAATGCGGCCTGTACAGGGCAATGCGCACACCACAGCGCAGCAGTTCATCGTAGTACGCCTCCTGCGCCCACGCGGTGAGGCGCTGGTTGTTGCTGGCCGACAGAATCAGCTGCACATTGACGCCGGAGAGCGCAGCAATGCGCAGGGCGCTGAGGGTGGCCTCATCGGGCACGAAGTACGGGGTGACCAGCACGATGCGGCGGCGGGCCAGATGAATCAGCGCGTTCACCGCATCGCGTGCGTTGCTGTAGGGGTAGGCGGGCCCGCTGGGCAGCAGTTGGGTCGGCATGTCGGCCGCGCAGACCGGTACGCTGGCCATGACGTCGAGGCGCTGTCCGGTTTCGATGTACCAGTCACTGGCAAACACGGCTTCGAGGTGGGCGACGGCAGGACCGCGCACACGGGCGACCAGTTCACGGTTGGAGAAGCCGGGCACGAAGCCGGCCTGGGCAAGATTCTGCGAGCCGACATAGGCGACCTTGTTGTCTATGACTGCGATCTTGCGGTGGTTGCGCAGGTCCATGCGCCCGCTGCGCCGCCAGCGCAGGCCACCGGGCAGCATGGCACGCACGTCCACGCCCACGGCTTGCAGCCGATGCCGGTACCGTCGCAGACCGCGCTTGGCACCGACGGCGTCGAGCAGCAGGCGACAGTGCACGCCACGGGCAGCAGCACGCTGCAGGGCATCGGCGACGGCTTCGCCGACGGCGTCATCGAACATCAGGTAGTACAGCAGGTGCACGCGCTCGCGGGCCTGGTCGATGTCAGCCAGCAGGGCCTGCAGGGAGTGGTCGTAGTCGGTATGCAGGTCCACCGCGTTGCCGTGCACGGGCATGAAGTCGCCTTGGCGTTCGACCAGCGGGACGACTTCGGCAATGGCGGTGTCCTTGGGTGGGTTCCAGCGCAGCAGGCGCTGCAGGCCCTGTTCTTCGCGGATGACCTGGGAGGCTTCTGCCTGGCGCTGCACACGCTGGCGCGACAGCCAGGGGTGGCCGAACAGCAGGTAGGCGGGCAAGCCGAGCAGCGGCACGAAGCCGACCAGCAGCAACCAGCTGCGGGCGGCCCCGGGCGTTGTGCGGGTAGGAATCCAGAACAGCGCGGCCAGCCGGATCAGCCAGTCGAGCAGCAGCAGCCATGAGCCCAGCACCCATTCGAACAGCATTGTGTCGCCCGCCTGGAGGTGGAGCCAGTGTGCCATGGACGATGTGATGGAAAACCGCCCAACAAAAAACCCGCCTTGCGGCGGGTTTTTCGCGGGGATCAGTAACTCCGGGTGGATTACTTGATCTTGCCTTCCTTGTACGGGACGTGCTTACGCACGACCGGATCGTACTTGGAGAATTCCATCTTCCCCGGGGTGTTCTTCTTGTTCTTGTCGGTGGTGTAGAAGTGACCGGTACCGGCGGTCGAAATCATACGGACCTTATCGCGCTTGCCTGCCATGATCGTTTACTCCTCAGACCTTTTCGCCGCGCGAACGCAGCTCAGCCAGAACGGAATCAATGCCGTTCTTGTCGATGGTGCGCAGTGCATGCGCGGAAACACGAAGCTTCACCCAGCGGTTTTCGCTGGCAACCCAGAAGCGACGCTCGTGCAGGTTCGGCAGGAAACGACGACGGGTCTTGTTGTTGGCGTGCGAGACGTTGTTACCCGTCTGCACTCCCTTGCCGGACACTTGGCATTTACGGGACATTGCGCACCTCGATAGTAGTCATTGTCAGCCCATAGCCCGGGCGACGGCGGCCTCGGCGGTGACCCGCCACACGTCAAGAGAATCAAAGGGTTACGCTGTCGAAGGCGAGCCGGAGGACGTGTTCCCGGCCGCCAGCCAGGTCGAAACCAGGCTCAGCGAGCCGCGCATTATGCACGGCAATGCCAGCTGGCGCAAGGGGTTATCCACAGGGGAAGGCTTAACGAAGGAGTTAAGCCAGCTTTACATGGTGCCCTTGGGGTGGCACCATTTTGACCAAGCGCTGCTGATCGGGACCTGGAAGCAGGATAGTAGCGCTGCGAAGATGGGTGCGCCCCACTCTTTCCTCAGCCTTTGGCGGGATAAGCGCAAGCTGACGCGGTCGAAAGATCCTACCGAGAACGCGATTCGAGGCACCCCGGAAACGGGGTGCCTTTTTCGTTCATGGCTTGGCGATTCCCAGCTTGGTGGCAAGCACCTTCTGGACGCGGAACACTCCATGCCCTTGTGGGAGCACCTGTCCCTGCCAATCACGGTTGTAGGCACTGGCCACCCATATGTGTGCCCGGTTGCGCTCGGCACGCGACGTAATGCGCGTCCAGATGATGTCCCCGTGCCCCATATCCGTACAGAAGAACTGCTCATGGTCTTGGCCACGCACCTTGCGCACGTGGCGTCGCACGGACGCATTGAAGAAGTCCCGCGCCATGAAATGTGCAACCTGATGACTCAACGCGTAGCGGTCGCCGCAGAAGTACCGCTCTTCCGTGTGATGCGGAAAGCGAGGCCCTTTCCCCTTCTGATCGGTAAACAGATGGAAGCTGAAAGTGATGTCGACCGACACCGTCACACCATGCACCAGAGCCTCTACCGTCATGGGATCGAGATGGCGCAGATCGTAGAGCGTTG
The DNA here is from genome assembly GCA_050983615.1 of Stenotrophomonas maltophilia. Lineage (GTDB taxonomy): Bacteria > Pseudomonadota > Gammaproteobacteria > Xanthomonadales > Xanthomonadaceae > Stenotrophomonas > Stenotrophomonas maltophilia_AZ. The sequence continues at coordinate 4,255,085 of CP158958.1, forward strand.
CCCCCGCCTGAAACTGTCCATATGACATCGCTCACCCTCCCTGTGCCTGCCGTTACGATCCGTCCGGCATATTAGCGGCCGCGTTGGCACATGCACACGGGTGTACAACGCGCTCCGTTACGGCAGCCCGCCTTTTCTACACATTGCGTGTTGCGGTTGCCAGGGATACTTGCCGTTTCCGTCATTGGATCTGCTCATGCGATTGCTGGTCGTGACCTACGGGACCGAAGGCGACACACGGCCGCTGGTGATGCTGTGTCATGGGCTGATGCAGGGGGGGCACGAGGTGATGCTGCTGGCCGAAGGCGGCACGCTGGATTCGGCGCGGGTGCTGGGGGTTCCGCATGCGGCGCTGGAGGGCGACATCCATGACGAGGTGGTGGCGCTGGTCTCGCGGGGGAATAATCTGGGCGCGGCGGCGCGCGGGTTGGCGCGGATGGCGGCGCGACATGTGCCGGCGTGGATGCGACAGTCTGATGCGGCAGCGGTGGGGTGCGATGCGGTGCTGACCGGCGGGCTGGCCGCCTTTGTGGGCATGAGCGTGGCGGAGCAGCACGGAGTACCGGTAATCGGACTCGGGATGATTCCGCTTACCCCTACCCGTCTGTTCCCGACGCCGTTTCTGCCGGGGTTGCGGCTGCCCGGGGTGTTGAACCGGTTGAGCTACAGCGCGGTGAACCAGGCGGTGTGGCGGACGTTCAAGCGGCCGGTCAATGACGCACGGCAGGCGATGGGCATGCCGGCGCGACGGTCGCTGTGGCGCGATGTGCCGATGCTGTATGGCATCTCGCCCAGCCTGTTGCCGGAGCCGGTGGATTGGTCGGCCGATCATCATGTGTGCGGGCAGTGGCGTGCGCCAGATATGGGCTGGCAGCCAGACGCGGAGCTGCAGGCGTTTCTGCAGGCGGGCCCTGCCCCGGTCTATCTGGGTTTCGGCAGCATGACCGGGTTTGATCGCGAACAGGTGTTGCCTGCGTTGCTGGACGCATTGGCACCACGCCGGGTGCTGTTGTCGCCGGGGTGGGCGGGATTGCCGAAGATGCCGTTGCCGCCATCGGTGTTCGTGGTGGGGGCAGTGCCGCATGAGGCGCTGTTTCCGCGTTGTGCGTTTGTCATTCATCACGGGGGAAGTGGCACGACCCATTCTGCATGTCGCGCCGGTGTGCCTTCGCTGGTGATGCCGTTTGCGGCGGATCAGTTTTTCTGGGCGCGACGATTGCGGGATGTGGGGGTGGCACCGGAGGCGTTGTCGGTGAAGCGGTTGGACGCGGCTTCGCTTGCGCGGGCGATCGCGTTTGTGGAGTTGGCACAGACGCGCGAGCGCGCAGCGGCGTTGGGGCGGGCGATGGCCGGGGAAGATGGGGTGGCGGTGGCGGTGGGCCACGTCGAGCGCGGGCTGCAGTGAGCTGTCGCGCTCGTCGTGGGCCGGGCTGCGGCTGGCGTTATCGCCTCGATTGTTTTCATGCGTTACCGGCCGTGGAGGGGTTCACGGCCGTCGTCTGTCGACCGACGCTACCAGTGCATTGCGCGCGTGGTCAGGAGGCCATCACCCGGGCACTGCGCGCGTGATCAGACGAAGATCGCCCGTGCATCGCCCGCATTGATCCGGTCAAGGAGTCGACCGCCGGTGCAGCGCGCGGTAGAGCACGGGCAGCACCAGCAGGGTGAGCAGGGTGGAGGAGACGATGCCGCCGATGACGACCGTCGCCAACGGGCGCTGCACCTCGGAACCGGCACCTACGTTGAATGCCATCGGCACGAAGCCGAGTGAGGCGACCAGGGCCGTCATCAGCACCGGGCGCAGGCGCCCGAGTGCGCCTTCGCGTACGGCGTCGTTCAGTGCCAGCCCGTTCTCGCACAGGCTGCGGACGAAACTGATCATCACCAGCCCGTTGAGCACCGCCACGCCGGAGAGCGCAATGAAGCCGACGCCGGCCGAGATCGACAACGGAATGCCACGTGCCGCCAGCGCTAGCACGCCACCGGTGAGCGCCAGCGGCACACCGCTGAACACGATGGCGGCGTCCTTGACCGACCCGAACGCCCAGAGCAGCAGCGCGAAAATCAGCAGCAAGGTCACGGGCACCACGATGGCCAGACGCTGGCTGGCGGAGATCAGCTGTTCGAAGCTGCCGCCGTACTCCACCCAGTAGCCGTTGGGTACCTGCACGTTCTGGTTGATGGCCTGCTGCAGCTCGCTGACGAAACTGCCCAGGTCGCGGTCACGTACGTTGGCGGTGACCACGATGCGGCGCTTGCCGTTCTCACGGTTGATCTGGTTCGGGCCCTCGCTGTTGGCCAGCGTGGCCAGCTCACGCAGTGGCACGGTGCGGGCGCTGCCGCTGGTCCAGCTGCCGGCACGGCTGGATTCGTCGGCATCGCCACCGGCCAGCGCCGGCTCCAGCGACACCGGCAGGTCGGCCAGCGCGGCCGGGTCCTGGCGCAGTGCTTCGGGCAGGCGCACCACGATGTCGAAACGGCGGTCGCCTTCGAACAGCTGCCCGGTCACCTGTCCACCGACGGCGGTGGCCACGGTGGATTGCACCTGCCCGGGGTTCAATCCGTAACCGGCCAGCGCGGCGCGGTTGGGAGTGACCGTGAGCAGGGGCAGGCCGCTGGTTTCTTCCACCCGTACATCGGCGGCACCGGGGACCTGACTGGCGACGCTGGCGATGCGCCTGCCGACCGACAACAGGGTATCGAGGTCGTCGCCGAACACCATCACCGCCACATCCGCCCGCACGCCGGAAATCAGCTCGTTGGTGCGCATCTGGATCGGTTGGGTGAACTCGTAGTTGTTGCCGGGCAGCTGCTCCACGGCTTTCTCGAGTTCAGCCAGCAGCACAGCGCGCGGTTTGCGCGGGTCGGGCCAGTCCTTGCGCGGCTTCATCATGATGAAGGTGTCGGCGACCGAGGGCGGCATCGGATCGGAAGCGACTTCCGGCGTGCCGATCTTGGAAAACACCTTGCTCACTTCCGGGAACTGCACCAAGCGGTTCTCGATCAGCTTCTGCATCTGCACCGACTGGGTCAGGCTGGTACCGGGGATGCGCATGGCGTGCATGGCCACATCGCCTTCGTCGAGGTTCGGCACGAACTCGCTGCCCAGGCGGGTGGCGAGCAGGCCACAGCCCACCACCAGAACCACTGCGCCGCCCACCATCCAGCGCCCACGGCGCAGCGAGAAATCCAGCGCGGGGACGTAACGGGTACGTACCCACGCCATCACGCGGTTCTCCTTCTCCTGCACGCGGCCGCCGAGGAACAGCGCGATCGCAGCCGGGACGAAGGTCAGCGCAAGCACCATCGCACCGGTGAGCGCCAGCACCACGGTAATGGCCATGGGATGGAACATTTTTCCTTCCACACCACTAAGCGCGAAAATCGGCAGGTACACCGCAGTGATGATGCCCAGCCCAAACAGACTGGGGCGGATCACCTCGGCAGTGGCGCTGGCGGTTTCGGCAAAGCGTTCGGCCACGGTCATATCGCGGCCCAGGGTGTGCTGGCGCTCACCGAAGCGGCGCAGGCAGTTCTCGATGATGATCACCGCACCATCGACGATCAGGCCGAAATCCAACGCGCCCAGGCTCATCAGGTTGGCCGACACCCCCCCCCGGGCCATGCCGGTGAGGGTGAACAGCATGGCGAGCGGAATCACGGCGGCGGTGATCAACGCTGCGCGGAAATTGCCGAGCAGCGCGAACAACACCACGATCACCAGCAGCGCACCTTCGATCAGGTTCTTCGCCACGGTCTGGATGGTGCGGTCGACCAGCGCGGTGCGGTCGTAGCTGGCGGTGACGGTAACGCCTTCAGGCATGCTGCGCTGGGCCTGCTGCAACCGCGCGGCCGCCGCCTGGGCGACCTCACGGCTGTTGGCCCCGATCAGCATGACCACGGTGCCCATCACCACTTCATGCCCGTTCTGGGTGGCCGCGCCACTGCGCAGGTCGGGACCATCCTTGACCTCGGCCACGTCATGCACGTGGATGGGGACGCCTTCGCGACGGGCCAGCACGATGTTGCCGATTTCCTCCAGGTTGGTGACCTGGCCAGGAATGCGCACCAGGAACTGCTGGCCGTTTCGCTCGATGTAGCCGGCACCCACGTTCTGGTTGTTGGTTTCAACCGCCTGCGCAACCTCTTCCAGAGTGAAGCCCAGCGCGCGCAGCCGGGCCGGGTCGGGAGTGATATGCACCTGTCGCTGGAAGCCGCCGATGGTGTTGACCTCGGTCACCCCGGGCACGTTGCGCAGCTGCGGCCGGATCACCCAGTCCTGCAGCGTCCGCAGGTCGGCGGCGGTGTAGGGGCTGCCATCGGGTTTGCGTGCCCTGGGATCGGCGTCGATGGTGTACATGAAGATCTCGCCGAGGCCGGTGGCAATCGGCCCCAGCTGCGGGTCCAGTCCGACCGGAATCTGCGATTTCACCTGCTGCAGGCGTTCGGACACCTGTTGCCGGGCAAAGTAGATATCGGTGCCGTCCTCGAACACCACGGTGACCTGCGACAGACCGTAGCGCGACAACGAGCGCACCTGCTCCATCCGCGGCAGACCAGCCATCACCGTTTCCACCGCGTAGGTGATGCGCTGTTCGGCTTCCAGTGGCGAGTAGCCCGGTGCCGCGGTGTTGACCTGCACCTGCACGTTGGTGATGTCAGGGGTGGCGTCGATGGGCAGTCGGGTGAAGCTCCAGATGCCGACCGCGACCAACGCCAGGGTAAGCGTCATCATCAACCAGCGGTGCGCGATGGACGCGACGATGATGCGCTCCAGCAGGGGCAGGCGCTCAGTGCTCATGCGCAGCCCCCGCCTTGCCGATGTCGGCCTTGATCACGTAGCTCTGTTCCACCACCACGTCTTCGCCGGGACGGAGTCCTTCCAGCACCTCGGCTTTCTGCGCGTCGCGTGCGCCCAACCTGACCGGGCGTGCGGTGTAGGTGTCTCCGTTGCGCACGAATACCACGTCCTTCCCGTCGAGGGTCTGCACGGCGCTGAGCGGTACCACCTGGGCAGCGGCGGTAGTGGCGACGACGATACGCGCCTTGACGGCGGCACCGGGCCGCCACAGGCCGTCGTCATTGCGCAGCGATGCGCGTGCCACCGTGCTCTGGCTGGCGGTGGCGGTGCCGGGCAGCACCCGCTCCAGGGTAGTGATCTGGCTGACGCCGTCGGTCATGCGCGACACGGTGACCGGCACACCGGCGGTGATGTGCTGGGTGTCGTTGCCGAAGATATGCAGGTCCACCCACAGCGTGGACAGGTCGCCGATCTCGAACAACGGCGAGCCCTCCCCTGCAACGCCGCCGACCTGTGCCTGGCGGGCCAGCACCACGCCACTGATCGGTGCGCTGACGGTGTACGTGGACAAACTGAGGTTGCTGTCGATGCTGGCCAGTACCTGCCCGGCCTTGACGCTGTCGCCAACGTTGGCACGCAGCGTGCGGATCGGACCGGGGAAGCGCGCCATCACCTGGGCCACGCGACCGTCGATCGGGGTCAGCAGGCCCTGCACGTCGTGCTCGTCGGCGACGGTGCCCGCTGCCACCGCGGCGACGCGGATGCCGGCCTGTTCGGCCATGAGGGCGGGGATGATGGTGCGCTGCGGCCCCTCATCAGCGTGGTCATCGCCATGATCGGCGTGTGATGCGGCTTCTGCAGCATCTTTCTCGGCCGGGCCATGATCGTGGTCGGCTTCGGAACCGGTGCCGTCGGCGGGCGCGGCGTCTTTGCTGCACCCGCTGAGGGCGAACACAGCCAGCAGTACCGCGGCGGCAAGCGCGGTGCGGGAGATGAAAGCAGTCATGGGCGATCCTTCATGTGCACGGCATCAGTGCGCGGCGCAGCCGGCGCGGTGATGGAGTTGGTGTCGAGCAGGCTCTGCCCGGTCAGGCGCTGGATCTCGATCAGGCCGGTCTGCGCGGCGATGGCGGCATCCAGCTGGCGTTGCCGCGCTTCAATGCATAGCGCCTGCAACTGGGCCCACTCCATGTAGCTGACCGCACCAGCCCGCCATGCGGTCTCGGCGGCTTTCTCGGCGCGTTGCAGTTGCGGAAGCACATCGTGCGCCAGTCGCGTCACTTCCAGCTGCGCAGTCTGGTAACGCCCATGGGCTTCGGCCAGGGTGGCGTACAGCTGCAACTCGCGCGCCTGGCGTTCAATGCCGGTCAGCGCGCGCTCGGCTTCGGCGGCACGGATCTCGGGCTCGGCGCGGCGCACGTTGCCCAATGGCAGGCTGAAGCCGGCCACCAGCGCGGTATCGCGACTTTCGCGGTTGTTGCGCACACCGACCTGCCAGTTGAAGTCCGGCCGGGCTTGAGTGCGGGCAAGCTGCAGCTGGGCGTCCCGGATGCGGCCTTCGCCAGCGAGGACGGCCAGCTCCGGCGTGCCCTGCAGCAGGTCGGCCAGGGTGCGGAGGTCCTGCAGGGCCGGCAACTGCAGCGGGTTACCACTGACGAGGTCGAAGTCGGGATCGCGTTGCTGCCACAGCGCCGCCAGTGCCACCTTGGCCGACTGTGCCATCTGCAGTGCACGGTCGCGGTTGATCTCCGCCTGGGCCAGCTGCGCCTGTGCGGTGAGCAGCACCGATTCCGGCGAAGCACCTGCCTGCAGACGCAGTCGCGCGGCGGCAACAGCACGTCGTCGCTGTTCGATGTCGGTGCGGGCGATCTCCAGTTGCTGCCCGGCCTGGGTCACCGCCAGATAACGGCGCGCCACTTCGGCCATCAGGTCCAGCCGTGCGATCTCGCGCTGCGGGGCCAGAGCGTCCAGATTGGCCTGGGCCAGGGTGCGGCGGGCATCCAGCTTGCCGCCACGCTCCAGCACGCCGGCCAGGCTGACCGTGAGTTCGGCGGCGTCGAGGCCGCGCGCGGCTCCCGTACCCAGGGCATTTTCCAGGTCGACACCGAGCGTGAGCGGCGGCCGCAGCGCGGCGGTGGCGCGTCGAGCCTCCAGTATCGGGCGCTGAGCGTCGACCAGGTGCAGGTCCGGGTGCTGGCGGGCCACCCGCGCGATGGCCTCGTCGAGGGTCAAAGCGGGCGCAGGTGCACCGGAAACCGGGCGTGCGGCGCTGCCTTGAGCAGTACGTTCAAAGGGGGTAACCGGCGTCGTGCCCTGCGCGAACGCGCACGGCACGAACGCCAAGGCCGCAACAGCGGCCAGGTGCGTCCACATGGGAATCTCCAGATAGCAGTCAGGTTGAGCAGGCGTGGCCGCAGGCCACGTGGCATCAACCGGCTATCGGGGGGCGCAGCAGATTTTCCGGCGGCTGGGTGCGCAGCGCGTCGTCCAGCCCGTGTGGAACCCCATGGGCGGGCACCAGCGGCAGCTGCCAACTGGGGGCGGCAAAGGCAAGCATGCCGCCCTGGCCGTGACAATGGCCACAATGCACCAGCGCGTGCAGCAGGCGGGTGCCGGTATCGTCGTCGTCATGCCCGTCGTCATGGTCGGGCTCGGATGCCGGATGCGATACGGCGGGATGATCTGCATGCGACAGCGCGTGCAGATCGCCCAGCGCCGACGCCAATGCGCCACCCACGGTGCCGAGCAGCATCACCGCCAGCAGAAGCAGGCGGAGCGGCAACGGGCAGCGCGAGCGCAGGCGGGACAGCATGGCCGGCAGAGTAGCGGCCGGCCATGCCGTTACACAATCGCAGCGCTGCCCGCGATTCATGCAGGCGGATGGCTTGCTGTGGGGGCTGGCACTTCTTCCAGGCGGGTGGACAAGGCCATGCGCATGGCGCTCAGATCGGAAAAGGGGCGCGCCATGTGGCCCCAGCGATCAGCATCAACGGCATCAGGCAGCTGCAGGCGCAGACCGCCAGCCACCGGCACGATCCGCTGCCCCACCAGTGCGCCGGTATGGCTGCGATGCACCAGCGCATGCGTGCTGCGCTGTGGATCATCTGCAGCCACCCTGACCACGCGATACGTACCAACCCGTGCCAGATCATCAGCGCAGCCGGCTATGGCGGCACGCAGCTCGCGCGCGTCTGCGGCCTGCGCCACGCCGCAGGGTTCCGGGGTGTCGGCGGGCACAGGGCGATGTCCATACTGGCGCACCTTCAGCAGGTGGTCGCACTGAAGCTCACCATTTTCCTGCAGTGCCAGACCGGCAAGTGAGCGACCGGGGTCGTATCCCGCGCGCAGCTTTCCTGCCGGCGACTCTTCAACGCGAAGGCTCGGCACGGCCAGGCGTGCGGCGAGGCCTGGATTGCCGTTGAAGATGCCGGCACCCGCATTGTTGACCAGGGCTACCCAGCGACGTGGACCTGCGCCCTCCGGTACCGGCGGAAGCGCTTGGCGGTCGTGCTGGATGCGCGCGGACGCTACGTGGCTGAAGACCCTGGCGCGAAGATCGGCGGCCGGCAATGGGGGGCGCTCATCGGGTGCAACGGCCCCCTTGAGGTGAACGCTGGTGGCCAGGTCCAGGGCCACCAGGCGCAGGCCTTCCCTGCGGGCGGCAGTGACCAGCGCCAGGTAGGTGTTACCGCTGGTGCTTTCATGCATGTGGTGATGATCGCGCTCAGCCAGAAGCCGCGACAACTCCTTCGGCATTTCGCCGGTCCGGGTCAGCCGGTCGAGCAGGGGCTGGTGCATGTCTGCCTGCAGATCGTCCAGATAGAGGGTGTCCACGCCCAGTCTGCGCAGCTGCTTCATGTTCTCGGCAAGCAGACGCTTGCCGACATGACCCACCACCAGTCCGGGATTCTTCTTCAGCAGGCGCTCCAGTACCTGCGCAGGCTCATGGCAGCGGGACAGATCAGGACGGATGCGGGGGAATTCGGGCAGGTGGCGCGCGCCCGCATCGGAAAGCGCCGCCTTGATGAGCTGCGTGCGACGCGCATAGAAGGTCTGCAGGGCCTGGAACTCCCTGTCTCTTTCCGCCTCATGCGGTACCGCCGGCAGCGCATAGTCCGGGTCCAGCGCGCGCGGGCTGAGACGTTGAAGCTGCACGATCTGCTGTGCCTCCTCAGCGGTCATCGCATACGCCAGAAGCGGGTCCGGAGTAACCACTCTGGGAGCGCGGAGCGCGACAGTACTGTTACCTGGCGCATTTGCCAGCATCAGAAGCCGGGGCGTGCCGGGCGGTTGAAGGGTGGGCGAAGAAGGGTCTTCGGGTTGTGGGCGAAGCACACGCTGTCCCAGCGTGGCAAGAGCTTGCAGCATGATCGGGAACTCCTTGATCCGGGCGCGCCATCACGGCGGGTGCCATCGAAGCTAGCGATCTTTCCGATTCATTCTGAGACGTGGCTTCCAGTATCGATGCCATCAATCGCCACACATGCCGATGTGTGAACCAGCACACATCGGCATGCGCCAGTTGCGACATTACCGTGCGCGACGCTCGGCGATGAAGGCCTGGATCTGCTGTTCCAGCACCGGCAGCGGCACCGAGCCCTGCTTGAGCACGGCGTCATGGAAGGCCTTTACGTCGAAGCGGTCGCCGAGCTCCTTCTCGGCCTGCGCGCGCAGCCGCACGATGGCGATTTCTCCGAGCTTGTAGCTCAGCGCCTGGCCCGGCCAGGAAATGTAGCGGTCCACTTCGGTGGTGACTTCGTGTTCGCTCAGCGCGGTGTGGTCGCGCAGGTAGGCAAGGGCCTGCTCACGGCTCCAGCCCTTGTGATGCACACCGGTGTCGATCACCAGGCGCGCGGCGCGCCACATCTCATAGGTCAAGCGGCCGAAGTCCTCGTACGGGGTTTCATAGATGCCCATCTCCACGCCGAGCTTCTCGCTGTACAGGCCCCAGCCTTCGCCATAAGCGGAGATGTACGCGGTGCGGCGGAACTCGGGCTGTTCGCCCTGCTCGGCCGCCAGCGCACCCTGCAGCGCGTGGCCGGGGTCGGACTCGTGCAGGGTCAACGCGGGCAGGTTGTACAGCGGACGCGCCGGCAGGTTGTAGGTGTTCACCCAGTAGGTGCCCATGCCACCGCGACCGGCGGTCCAGAACGGGGCGATGTCCGGCGGCACCGGCACGATGGTGAAGCGTGCACGCGGCAGGGTCATGTACCTGCCGATCACGCCATCGACGCGCTTGGAGATCCAGGCGGCACGGTGCAGCAGTTCGTCCGGGGTCTTGGCATAGAACTGCGGATCGGTGCGAAGGAAGGTGAGGAACTCGGCAAAGCTGCCCTTGAAGCCCACCTGCTTGATGATGGTGTTCATCTCGGCCTGGATGCGCGCCACTTCCTTCAGCCCGATCTCGTGGATCTGCTGCGGGGTCAGGTCCAGCGTGGTGTATTCGTGGATCTGCTGCTGGTAGTAGGCCTTGCCGTCCGGCAGCGCTTCGGCGGCCAGGGTGGTGCGCGCCTGCGGCACATATTCGCTGAGGAAGAACGTGCGCAGCTCGGCAAACGCGGGCACCACGCTGTTGCTGATGGCCTGACGCGCCTGCGCCTGCAGCTGCGCCTGTTCCGCAGCGGGAATGCTGCCGGGCAGCTTCTTGAAGGGTGCGTACAACGGCGATTCGGTCGGGTCCTTCAGATCGGCCACCATGCTGATCGCCACTTCGCGGCCATCCAGCACCGCGCGCGGTACGCTGAAGCCCCGCTTGAGGCCGGCACGCATGTTGTCGGTCTGCTGACCGAAATAGCGCGGCACATCATTCAGGCGTGCGATGTAGTTCTGGTAATCCTTGGCGGTCTTCATTTCGCGGCGCGCCATGAACGACAGGTTGGACCAGAACGACGAGTCCGAATTGAACGGCATCTCGTAGCCGCGCAGGCGTACTTCGGCGGCCAGGTTGAAGACCTGGTCGCGGTAGATCGCGTAGTTGACCTGGTTGGCCGGCGACAGTGCCTTGACGTCCACCTTGCCCAACTGGGCAAGCACGTCGTCCCAGACCTTCAACCGCCCCTGTTGGGCGGCTGCTCCCACATCCGGCATGCGGGTGGCGTTGGCCGGGCCGTCGCCGTCTTCGCTGGCTTCGCCGCCACCGGCCTGGCGCCAGGCCCATTCCTTCTCGTAGATGGCACGAAATGCAGCATCAGCCGGCGATTCGGTGGCGACACTGGCCGGAGCGGCAGTGGCGGCGGGCGGTGCCGCGTAGGCGGCGGCTGGCAGTGACAAGGCGAGCAGCAGGGCAACAGACAGACGGGTATTCACGCAGACAGGTTCCCGGGGAAGGCAAGCCCCGATCATGGCACCCCGGGTTCAGCGTGACATGTATCGAACGTCCTAGACAGGTAGAGCCGGGCTTGCCCGGCTGATCGTTGGTCGCGCAGCCGGGCAAGCCCGGCTCTACGTGGCGGCTAGTGTTCGGCGCGGTCGCGCTTCCAGCCGCGATGCTTGATGTCCAGATGCAGGCTGTACAGGGCAGTGAAGGCCGGGAACAGGTTCTGCAGCACGCCCACCGAGTCCTGTTTGGCCGAAAACAGGAAGTAGCTCAGGGTCATCAGGCTGCCAACCACGCTCATGTACCAGAACAGCCGCGGGATGACCGGCTTGCCGGCGCGGCGCGAGGCGATGAACTGGACCAGCCAGCGCCCACCGAACATCAGCGCGCCGGTATAGCCGATCAGCTTCCAGCCGGTGACATGCAGCCCGGTCCAGAACAGCCAGGTAAGCGGTTGGTCCAGCCAGTGCAGTTCCATCAGCGTTCCTCCACGGCGGTACGCCGACTGCGGGTGATCAACCAGGCCACCCCGCGCAGGTCGCGGATACCGACCAGGGCGCGGCCGAGGTTGTTGTACTTGGAGACGCCGGCGGTGCGATGGCGGTGGTTGACCGGCACGCTGACGGTCTGCCAGCCAGCACGCTGCATCAGCGCGGGCAGGTACCGGTGCATATGGTCGAAGTACGGCAGGTCGAGGAAGGCAGCGCGTTCGAACAGCTTGATGCCGCAGCCGGTATCGGGCGTGGCGTCGCGCAGCATGCGGGCGCGGATCGCGTTCGCCCATTTGCTGGCCCAGCGCTTGCTGCCGCTGTCCTGGCGGTTGACCCGCCAGCCGGCGAACAGCTTTACCGCCGGCTGCGCAGCATCGCGCGCAACCAGCAGGCGTGGAATGTCGGCCGGGTCGTTCTGGCCATCGCCATCGAGCGTGGCGATCCACGGCGCACGCGCGGCTTTGACCCCGGTGCGGATGGCGGTGCTCTGCCCGCTCTGGGTGACGTGATGGAGCACGCGCAGTTCAGGCGTGGTGGCTTTGAGCGCGGTGAGCACGGCCAGGGTGTCATCGCGCGAGTGATCGTCCACATACACGATCTCGAACGCGAGCCGGCCGCGCAGCGCGGCGGTGATTTCGTCAATCAGGGGCGGGACGTTGTCGCGTTCGTTGAATACCGGGACGACGACCGACAGCTGGGGTTCGCTCATTCTCGTTTCCCGGTATGGGAGGGGTGCGCAGCCACGCAGGGCGTGGCTCTACGGGGGGTGGCAGACCTGGGTGCCATGCGGGAGGTGGTTCCACGACCGTTGAAGGTCCGCGCATTCTCCGCAGCCGAGGTTATCCGAAGATGAATACCCGGTAGGGAATCACGCGCGGTCGCCGAAATAATCGCGGCACCAGTCGACCACCGGCGGCAATCCGCGCTCGATGGGCGTGGCCGGTTCATAGCCAAAAGCGTCATGTGCACGGCGCGTGTCGGCCATGGTGCGGACCATGTCGCCGGGCTGCATCGGCTTGTAGACCTTGTGCGCCGGGCGGCCGGCGGCGGCCTCGATGATGCCGATGAACTGCTCCAGCTCGATCGGAGTGTGGTTGCCGAGATTGAAGACACGGTGCGGGACGTCGTCGCTGGACGGATGCGCCAGCGCGCCGAGGATACCGTTCACGATGTCGGAAACGTGTGTGAAATCGCGCTGCATCTTCCCTTCATTGAACACCTCGATGGGCCGGCCGGCCAGCACCGCGCGCGAGAACAGCAGCGGGGCCATGTCCGGGCGCCCCCAGGGGCCGTACACGGTGAAGAAGCGCAGGCCGGTGGCGCGCAGCCCATACAGCTGGGCATAGGTGTAGGCCATCAATTCATTGGCAGCCTTGGTGGCAGCGTACAACGAGCGCGGGCGGTCGATGCGCTGGTCTTCGGAAAACGGCGGGGTGGCCGAGTCGCCATACACCGAGCTGCTGGAGGCATACACCAGGTGCTGCACGCCACGATGGCGGCACAGTTCCAGCATGTTGACGAAGCCAGCCAGGTTGCTGTCCACATAGGCGTGCGGGTTCTGCAGCGAGTAGCGCACGCCGGCCTGGGCCGCGAGGTGGATCACGGCGGTGGGCTGCACTTCGTCAAACAGCGCGGCCAGACCCGCACGGTCGGTCAGGTCCAGCACGCGGATGTCCACGCCCGGGCACAGCGCGGCCACACGGTCGCGCTTGATCTGCGGGTCGTAATAGTCGTTGTAGTTGTCCAGCCCAACCACTGACTTGCCACGTTCCACCAGCGCCTGACAGGTGTTGGCACCAATGAAGCCGGCAGCACCGGTAACGAGGATGGTCATGGCGTGGTGTCCTACGTCGGGTGGTAGGTCACGACCGTTGGTCGTGACACCGGGAGGGTCAGCCCTTCCGCGCGCGCAGCTTTTCCAGCACGCCGTCCAGGGTGTCCAGGTCGGTGTAGTGGATGATCAGCTTCCCCTTGCCGCCGCGGCCGTGGTTGATCGCCACGCGGGCACCGAGTGACTCGGACAGTTCGGTTTCCAGCGAGGCGATGTCGGCCTGCGGGGCACCCGCACTGGGCTTTTTGCGCACTGCGCCAGGCACCTTGCCGGCGGCGAACTGCTGCGCACGGTGTTCGACCTCACGCACCGACCAGCCCTGGTCGGCCGCTTCCTGGGCCAGCTTGCTGGCCAGTTCCGGAGCCAGGGTCAGTAACGCGCGGGCATGGCCCATTTCCAGTCGACGGCTTTCCAGCAGCACGCGGATCGCCACCGGCAGTTCCAGCAGGCGCAGCAGGTTGGACACCGCCGCGCGCGAACGGCCGACGGCCTGCGCCGCTTCGGCATGGGTCAGGGTGAATTCGGAGATCAGCCGCTGCAGCGCTTCGGCTTCTTCCAGCGGGTTGAGGTCTTCGCGCTGGATGTTCTCGATCAGCGCCATCGCGATGACGGTGCGGTCCTCCAGCTCGCGCACCACCACCGGCACTTCGTCCAGCCCGGCCAGCTGTGAGGCGCGCCAGCGGCGTTCACCGGCGACGATCTCGTAGCTGTCGGTGGCCAGCTGGCGCACCAGGATCGGCTGGATTACGCCCTGTGCCTTGATCGACTCGGCCAGCTCGTCGAGCTTGGTCGGCTCCATCTCGCGGCGCGGCTGGTACTTGCCCGGCTGCAGTTGCTTGACCGGCAGCTTGCGCAATACTTCACCCGGCAGCGGTTCGACCACGGTCGTGGCCTGCTGCGCCTGGGTCACCGCACCCTTGGGCCCGAGCAGGGCGTCGAGGCCACGGCCGAGGCCGCGTTTCTTCCCGAGGGCGGGCTTGCTGGTCATCAGGCGGTCTCCATGGCCGTACCGGCCGTGTTGCGTTGGTGGTTGCGGCGGATGATCTCGCCGGCCAACCCGAGGTAGGCCACGCCGCCGCGCGAGGCGCGGTCGTAGCCGACGATGCTCTGCCCATGGCTGGGCGCTTCGGCCAGACGTACGTTGCGCGGCACGATGGTGCGGAACACGCGGTCGCCAAAATGCTCGGTGAGCTCGGCCGAGACCGCATTGGCCAGGTTGTTGCGCACGTCGAACATGGTGCGCAGCACGCCTTCGATTTCCAGCGTGGGGTTGAGGCTGGCGCGCAGCGCTTCAATGGTTTCCACCAGCGCGCTCAGGCCTTCCAGCGCGTAGTACTCGCACTGCATCGGCACGATTACCGAATCGGCAGCGGCCAGGGCATTGAGGGTCAGCAGCGACAGGGCCGGCGGGCAGTCGATCAGGATGAAGTCGTACTGGTCGCGGATCGGTGCCAGGGCACGCTTGAGGCGCTGCTCGCGCTCGCCCTGGTCCATGAGCTGGATCTCGGCCGCGGTCAGGTCGATGTTGCCCGGCAGCAGGTCATAGCCTTCCGGTGCGGTGACCCGCACCTGTTCGGCGGTGACTTCACCCAGCAGCAGGTCGCAGGTCGACGCGACCACTTCGCGCTTGTCCACGCCACTGCCCATGGTTGCGTTGCCCTGCGAATCGAGGTCGACCAGGAGCACGCGCTTGGGCGCAGCAGCCAGGGCAGCGGCCAGATTGACGGCGGTCGTGGTCTTGCCGACGCCACCTTTCTGGTTGGCGATGGCGATGATGCGGGCCATGCGGGTGAGCCTCATCGGCAGGGAGTGGGACTGGTCATTATGCGTATAAGGGGCGTGTCATGCACTGTGAGATGCGCCGGAAGGGCCCTGCGACCCGCCCGGGGGCGGCTCACGGACCGGCCACCACGACCAGGTGACGCTCGCCGGTCAGGCCTGGCACATGTAGTGGCAGCACGGTTTCCACGGTCCAGCCGGTCGGCAGCTGGGCAATCTCGTCGTGGGGGTAAACCCCTTTCATGGCCAGCAGGCGGCCGCCCGGGCGCAACAGGTGCCCGCCGACCTCGATGATCCCGGCCAGGGTGTCCATGGCGCGAGCGGTGAGGTTGTCGTACGCGCCCGGCTCGGCCAGCGCCTCGGCACGCGATTCGGCCACGCGGGCATTGCCCAGGCCCAACTGGCGAACGGCTTCGCGCATGAAGCGGGCCTTCTTGCCATTGCTTTCGACCAGGGTGACCTGCAGCTGCGGGCGGGCGATGGCCAGCGGAATGCCGGGCAACCCCGGTCCGGTACCGAGGTCGGCCAGGGTGCCGCGCTCCAGGTGCGGCTGCATGGCCAGCGAATCGAGCAGGTGGCGGGTGACCATCTCCAGCGGGTCACGGATCGCGGTCAGGTTGTAGGTCTTGTTCCAGCGGTCGAGCAGGGTCAGGTACTGCAGCAGCGGGGCCGCCAGCGCGGGGTCGAGCTGCATCGCGGCCAGGCCGCGCTCAAGCGCGTCGGCCACACCAGGGGGAAGAGTGTGTGCGGTCATGGCGGCATTATCGCAGGGATTGCCGGCATGCCGGCCGCGCTCAGCGTACGTACCAGGCCAGTGCGGCGCGGAAGTCCGGCGCGGCCTGCCACTCGTGCAGGTGCCAGCGACTGGCCGGGCCCAGTTCGGGATCACACCAGGCCAGATGCAGGGCTCCGTCGGCCCCCGGTGCCAGCTGCAGACGGTGCAGGCCGAACGAGATGCCCTGTCCCTGCGCCTTGAGCAGCGCTTCCTTGGCGCACCAGACCCTGAAGAACCAGTGGTTCAGGCCGGCGTCGTCCAGGCCCAGCAGCCAGACAACCTCTGCCGGGTGGAAGAAACGCTCGACGATCTCGCGCATGCGAGGACGCGGGCGCAGCGGCTCCAGGTCCACACCCAGGCGGACGCCCTCGCCCAGCGCCACCAGCAGCAGGCCGTGGCTGTGGCTCCAGCCGGTCCCCAGGTGGGCCAGATGGCCGGCCAGCTCAGGTCGGCCGCGCTCGTCGCGCAGCAGCGGCAGGTCTTCCGGCACGCCACCCAGCTGTTCGGCCAGCAGCGCCCGCGCCTGCGGCTCGCCGCGGGGACCGTTGAGGTGAGGCAGCCGCCAGACGGTGACCGGGCCGAAGCGCCACGGACCGTCCAGGGTGGCCGGCAGGCTCATGCGAACGCCCCGTGGGTGCGATTGCACGGCAACTTCACGGCATCTGCCGTCAACTTGCGCCGTCGCACCGACAAACCGGGAGTCAAGTTCATGGGCATCATCATCTGGCTGATCGTGGGTGGCGTGGTGGGCTGGCTGGCCAGCATCATCATGCGCCGCGATGCGCAGCAGGGCATCATCCTCAACATCGTGGTCGGCATTGTCGGCGCGTTGATCGCCGGCTGGCTGTTCGGCGGTGGCATCAACGAAGCGATCACCATCCGCACGTTCCTGTTCTCGCTGATTGGCGCGGTGATCCTGCTGGCCATCGTGAATCTCTTCACCAGAAAGAGTATCCGGTAGGTAACGACCGTTGGTCGTTACGCTGGCCTGTGGGTAACGACCAACGGTATGCCCGTCTACGATGGCCGCCCTACGGGCCGTCGACAAGCGACGCAAGGAATGGCTTGCGCCATTCCTTGCGTTACCTGCCCTCAGCCCAGCTGCACCCACGCCGGTGCATGGTCGCTCGGCCGGTCCCAGGTCCGCGGTTCGCGGTCAATCCCCGCCGCCACCGCACGCGCCTTCAGCGCATCCGACACCAGGGTCAGATCAATGCGCAGACCCAGATTCCGGCGGAAGCCCGCAGCGCGGTAATCCCACCAGCTGAACACCCCGTCCTCGGCGTTGTGCAGGCGGAAGGCATCGTGCAGACCCAGCTGCTGCAGCTTGTGCAGCGCGCCGCGCTCGGCGGTGGAAGTGAGGATGTGGTTCTCGTTCCACACCAGCGGGTCGTGGGTATCGCGGCCTTCCGGGGCGATGTTGAAGTCGCCCATCACAATCAGCTCCGGGTGCTGCTTCAATTCTTCGGCCACCCACGCATGCACGGCCTCCAGCCAGCGCAGCTTGTACTCATACTTGTCGGTGCCGACGTCCTGGCCGTTGACCACGTACAGGTTGATGATGCGCACGCCGTTGACGGTGCCGGCAATGGCCCGCTTCTGTTCGTCCTCGAAGCCAGGAATGCCGATCTGCACGTCCTGCGCAGGTTCGCGCGAAAGCAGCGCCACGCCGTTGTAGGTCTTCTGTCCGGCAAACACGCTGCGGTAGCCCAGCCCGGCCAGCACCGCGTCGGGGAACTTGTGGTCCTCCATCTTGGTTTCCTGGATGCCGACGACATCCGGGGCAAAGGCGGTGAGCCACTGTTCCAGGTGCGGCAGGCGCACGTTGAGCGAATTGACGTTCCAGGAGGCGATTTTCATGGGGGCATTCTACCGGTAGTGCCGGCCGCTGGCCGGCATCCGCACGATGACTGCCGTAAGAGGAGCCGGCCAGCGGCCGGCGCTACCGGTCTGGAAGCCACTGCCGGGCCGCATGAAGCACCCGGAGAATTCGTACGGTCACCGCGCGCCTGGTCCGGTGCCCGATTTATCGAATCAACAGCTTCAGCAGCCCCGCAATCTTCGAGTACGGCGGCTTCAGCCGGTCGCTGGCGGCCCAGCGCGACTGGTAGAGGATGGGCAGCAGCTTGCTCATGGCGTCGAACCCCGCCCGGCCGTGGTATGCGCCCATGCCGCTGGGCCCTACCCCGCCGAAGGGCAGGCCGCTGATGGCGAAGTGCAGCAGGGTGTCGTTGACCGTGACGCCACCCGCGACGACCTGGGCGAGCACCTGCTCAACGGGTTCGCGTCGCTCGCTGAACACATACAAGGCCAGCGGGCGATCGCGGGTCTGGATGTCGGAAATGGCCGCGTCGAGGTCCGGGTAAGCGCAGACCGGCAGGATCGGGCCAAAGATCTCCTCGCGCATCAGGTCCAGGTCGGCGGGCGGGTCCAGCACCACGGTGGGGGCGATCAATCGTTCGCGGTCGGCACGGTCGCGGTCGATGTGGGCCAGCTCCAGCACCGGCACGCCGCGTTCGCGCGCTTGAGCAAGATATCGCTGCAGGCGCTGGTACTGACCTTCATTGATGATGCGGGTGTAGTCGGCTGGATCGCCGAAGTCGCCGTAGCGCGCCTGCACCTGGGTCTGCAGTTGCTGCACCAGCTCGCGCTGGCGTCGGCTGTCGATCAGCACATAGTCCGGGGCGATGCAGGTCTGGCCGGCGTTGAACCACTTGCCGGTGGCCAGCCGCGCGGCGGCCTTGTGCAGTGGGTAATCACTGCAGACGATGGCCGGCGATTTACCGCCCAGTTCCAAGGTCAGCGGAGTGAGGTTGGGTGCGGCGGCGGCCATCACCTTGCGGCCGACTGCCGTAGAGCCGGTGAACACCAGATGGTCGAGCGCTGCGCCAGCAACCGCGGAGGCCAGTGCGGCGTCGCCCTGCACCACAGCCACGCGGTCAGGCGGGAACACCTCCGCCAGCAGCGATTGCAGGAAGGCGCTGGTGCGTGGGGTGTGTTCGGACGGTTTGAGCAGCACGTGGTTGCCGGCGGCGATGGCAGTTGCCAGCGGAATCAGGGCCAGATTGACCGGGTAGTTCCATGGGGAGATCACCCCGATCACTCCCAGCGGCACCGGCCGCAGCTGCGCTTTGGCTGGCCAGAACCTCCAGCCAACGCCGACCCGTCGCGGCTTTGCGTAGCCGCGCAGATGCTTCAGCAGATGGTCGATTTCGCCCAGCACGGTCATGCCGTCGGCGATCAGCGATTCATGCTGCGAACGGTGACCGAAGTCGGCGGCGATGGCCTTCGCCATTTCCGGCAGGCGCGCCTTGAGCGCGCTGCGCAGGTGTTGCAGGTCGTTGCGGCGCTGGTCGAGCGACGGGCGGTTGCCTTGCCAGGCCTGGCGCAGGGTGGCGACGAGGGCGGGGAGCGCGTCGGGATGGGGGGTGGCGTCGTTCATGGGCGGAATATATCAACGCGCGCGTCAGGGTCCGCGAAGCCACGCAGGGCGTGTCTCCACGGATCGGATTCATCGCGGTGATCGAACGAAGAAAGGGCCGTGGTTCGCACCACGGCCCTTCGTTTTTCCATCACCGATCGTTCTTACTTGGTGATATCCACGTCCTTGGTTTCCTTCAGGAACAGGCCGCCGACCACGACCGTCATCAGCGCGATGATGATCGGGTACCACAGGCCGTAGTACAGGTTGCCGGTACCGGCTACCAGCGCGAACGAGATCGCCGGCAGGAAGCCACCGAACCAGCCATTACCGATGTGGTACGGCAGCGACATCGAGGTGTAACGGATGCGAGTCGGGAACAGCTCGACCAGGTAGGCGGCAATCGGGCCGTACACCATGGTCACGTACAGCACCAGAATCCACAGCATCAGGATGGTGCCGGGGATGTTGATGCGCGCACCGTCGGCCTTGGACGGGTAACCCGCCGCAGTCAGCGCGGTCTTCAGTTCGGCACCGAACGCATCGGCCTTGGCCTTGCCTTCTTCCTTGGTCAGCCCGGCGGCCTCGTACGAGGTGACGCTGGCGCTGCCCACATTCACCATCGCCAGCGAACCGGCGGCGGCGGGCTGCACGTCATACGGCACACCGGCCTTGGTCAACGCGGCGGTCGCCACGTCGCAGGAGCTGGTGAACTTGCGCAGACCGACCGGATCGAACTGGAACGAACAGGTCGACGGATCGGCCACCACCAGCGCCGGCGAGGAAGCACGGGCTTCTTCGATGGCCGGGTTGGCGAAGTGGGTCAGGCCCTTGAAGATCGGAATGTAGGTGACGGCAGCCAGCAGACAGCCGGCCAGAATGATCTTCTTGCGGCCGATACGGTCGGACAGCCAGCCGAAGAAGATGAAGAACGGCACGCCCAGCGCCAACGCCGCCGCGATCAGCAGGTACGACGTGGTGGCTTCCACCTTCAACATGCTGCTCAGGAAGAACAACGCGTAGAACTGACCGCCGTACCACACCACCGCCTGACCGGCGGCCGCGCCCAGCAGCACCAGCAGCATCAGCTTCAGGTTGCCGCCCTTGAGGCTGTCACGGAACGGGGTCTTGGAGCCCTTGCCTTCGGCCTTCATCTGCTGGAACAGCGGCGATTCGCTGAGCTGCAGGCGGATCCACACCGAAATACCCAGCAGCACGATCGAGACCAGGAACGGAATGCGCCAGCCCCAGGCTTCAAAGGCTTCGTTGCCCAGGAAGTAGCGGCAGGCCAGGATGATCAGCAGCGACATGAACAGGCCGAGCGTGGCGGTGCACTGGATGAAGCTGGTGTACAGGCCGCGCTTGTCGTCCGGCGCATGCTCGGCCACGTAGGTGGCCGCACCGCCGTACTCACCGCCCATTGCCAGGCCCTGGGCCAGGCGCAGGATGATCAGGATCACCGGTGCGGCGAAGCCGATCGAGGCATAGTTGGGCAGCACACCGACCAGGAAAGTCGAGATACCCATGATCAGGATGGTGACCAGGAAGGTGTATTTGCGGCCGATGCGGTCGCCGAGGCTGCCGAAGAAGGCCGCGCCGAAGGGACGCACGAAGAAGCCGGCGGCGAAAGCCAGCAGGGCGAAGATCATGCCCGTGGTTTCGTTGACGCCACTGAAGAACTGCTTGGCGATGATCGCGGCAAGCGAGCCGTACAGGAAGAAGTCATACCATTCGAACACGGTGCCAAGGCTGGACGCGAAGATGACCTTCTTGTGGCCTTTGGTAAGTTCTGTTTTTGCAGGTACAGGTGTGGTGGACATAAGACGCTTCCCCTCCGAAGCATGGTGGTGTGCCGGCGTTACGCCGGCATTTTTCTGTAGTGCCGGGCCATGCCCGGCAAGCATTTAAAAACTGTACTTGGTGGTGAACTGCACACGGTTGATGTCGCCCTTGCGGCCGTCTTCAATCTCACGCACCCCGTACATGTACTCCGCACCGATATCGACCTTGGGCATCGGCGTGTAGAAGATGTTGCCGCGGATGCTCTGCACGCTCTTGGTGACCAGCGGGCCGAGGCTGCCATCGTTGTCGTAGTCGCTGCGGGCGTAGATGAGGTTGGTACGCAGCTTCGGAGTGAAGGCGTGCCGCCAACCGACATAACCGGCCAGCACGCCCGTGGGGTTGAGTTCGTCACGCGCCACGTCATAGGCGGTGTCGGCCGTGACGCCCAGACCGACGTAGCGGGCAATGCCTTCACCGCCGCTGATCTGGTAATGCAGGGTGTCGCTGTCGGCCATCACCCATTTGCCGCCCAGGGTCAGGCCGCCGCCGATCTTGTCGGCATCTGCGCCGGTGGCCTGGTTGTCCACTTTGAGCTGGCGCACGATGGCACCGACACCGAAGGTGCCCCAGTCACCTTTCCAGCCGTAGCGCGCGGTCAGGTCAGGCAGGCTGCCGCGGTCGGAATTGCTGGACGCATTGGTCCACGCGCCGGTGACCGGATTGCGGGTACCGGTAAGTACCGTGGTTTCCGGGTTTTCCAGCGCGATGCTGAAGCCACCGTTGGTGTAGCGGATCTGGGTTTGGCGCACGAACAGCACACCGTCGGTGGGACCCACGAAGTCGGCCGCTTCCGGCAGCGAGGCCGCGTCCATGAAGTTCGACCAGGTCTGGCCGGCCAGCCACTTGTTCCAGTACATGTAGGCGTGACGCAGGGTGACGCCGTAGGTGTTGGTTGCGGTCTGGTTGCCCAGCGAGTTGCCGAAGAAGTCCATTTCGAAGAACGCACCGGCCTTGTTGCCCGATTCGCTCACGTTGTCGATGCCGAGGTTGAAGCGCGAGAACTTGGCATGGGCATTGAAGTCCACGTCCGACTTCTCACCACTGCCGCCCGCGCCGGCCACCGGGGTTTGACCCGGCAGGTACAGCGCGCGACCGGTGGCGTCGTCGGCCAGCTGACCGTCGCCGGTCTGGGTGGCCAGGAAGTCGGCCTTGATGAAGCCGCCAATCTTGACCGTGGTGCCCGGTGCCGCGCCCGGGGTAATGGTGGTGACCTGGATCGGCTGCTTGCCAGCCGGCACCGCCGGCTTCTGCTCGGCCTGCACCGTACGGACTTCGGTCACTGCCTGCTGGGTCTGGCTGATCTGGGTCTGCTGTTGCTGCTGCGAAGACAGCAGCGCCTGAACCTGACGTTCCAGTTCAGCGACGCGCGCCTCCAGTGCCTGCTCTTTGGCGGTCTGTGCGAACGCCATGCCGGGCGCAACCAGGGCGACCAGCAAGCAGGTCGCCAGGGGTTTGCGCACGGTCTTCAACATACGGGTACTCATGTTGCCCTCTCTCCCGGGTGGCAAAGTGATCGCCGCGTGTGGGGTCACGGTCGAGCCGAGCGTGCGGCTGTCTGACGCACCCCGGCTATAAGCAATTGGTCGAACCCGCCACCTGGTTCGACCAAGGTCTAACCGTGCGGGTACCGCGCCGTGCGGTGGATGCGGCAAACTGAGGGGGAACATTCGCGGGTTATGCTGCAAACGCACAACCCAAGTCCACGTGCAAGTGAGGGTGCCATGGCTGATCTTTACCCCGTCAAGGCGGACGTTGCCGCCAAGGCGCGCATTGACAAGAACACCTACCAGCAGCTCTACAGGGAGTCGGTGGAGAACCCGGACGCATTCTGGGGCAAGGCCGCGCAGCGGCTGGACTGGTACACCGCGCCCAAGACGATCAAGAACGTCAGCTACCAGCTGGACGATTTCCGCATCAAGTGGTTCGAAGATGGTGAGCTCAACGCCAGCGTGAACTGCCTGGACCGGCACCTGGAAGCGCGCGGCGACAAGATCGCGCTGCTGTTCGAACCGGACAGCCCGGACGCACCGGCCAAGGGCGTGACCTACCGCGAGCTGTACGAGCGCACCTGCCGCCTGGCCAACGCGCTGCGCAGCCTCGGCGTCAAGAAGGGCGACCGGGTCACCATCTACCTGCCGATGATCGTTGACGCCGCTGTCGCCATGCTGGCCTGCGCGCGCATTGGTGCGATCCACTCGGTGGTGTTCGGTGGCTTTGCGCCGAACTCGATTGCCGACCGCGTGATCGACTGCGGCAGCAAGCTGATCATCACCGCTGACGAAGGCCTGCGCGGCGGCCGCAAGATTCCGCTGAAGGCCAACGTCGATGCGGCGCTGAAGATTCCGGGCACCACCACTGTGGAAACCGTACTGGTGGTGCGCCATACCGGTGGTGCGGTGGACATGCAGGCTCCGCGCGACCGCTGGTTCCACGATGTGGTCGACCCGCAGCCGGCGCAGTGCGAACCCGAACGCATGAACGCCGAAGACCCGCTGTTCATCCTGTACACCTCCGGTTCCACCGGCAAGCCGAAGGGCGTGCTGCACACTACCGGCGGCTACCTGCTGTATGCGGCCTACACGCATGAGTCGGTGTTCGACCTACGCGAGGACGACATCTACTGGTGCACCGCCGACGTGGGCTGGGTCACCGGCCACAGCTACATCGTGTACGGCCCGCTGGCCAACGGTGCGACCTCGCTGATGTTCGAAGGCGTGCCGAACTACCCGGACACCTCGCGCTTCTGGCAGGTGATCGACAAGCACCAGGTCACCATCTTCTACACCGCCCCGACCGCGATCCGCGCATTGATGCGCGAAGGCGAAGCGCCGGTGAAGCGTACCTCGCGCAGCTCGCTGCGCCTGCTCGGCAGTGTCGGCGAGCCGATCAACCCGGAAGCCTGGCGCTGGTACTACGAAGTGGTCGGCGACAGCCGCTGCCCGATCGTGGATACCTGGTGGCAGACCGAAACCGGCGGCATCCTGATTTCGCCGCTGCCTGGTGCCATCGACCTCAAGCCGGGCTCGGCCACGCTGCCGTTCTTCGGCGTGCAGCCGGCGCTGGTGAATGCCGAGGGTGAGATCCAGGAAGGAGCTACCGAAGGCAACCTGATCATCCGCGACTCCTGGCCGGGCCAGATGCGCAGCGTCTACGGCGATCATCAGCGCTTCATCGACACCTACTTCCGCACCTACCCGGGCAGCTATTTCACGGGTGACGGCTGCCGTCGCGATGAGGATGGCTATTACTGGATCACCGGCCGCGTGGACGATGTGATCAACGTGTCCGGTCACCGCATCGGCACCGCCGAGGTGGAGAGCGCACTGGTCTCGCACCCGAAGGTCGCCGAAGCGGCGGTGGTTGGCTTCCCGCATGACATCAAGGGCCAGGGCATCTACGCCTATGTGACCCTGGTTGCCGATGAGGCCCCCAGCGACGAACTGCACAAGGAACTGGTGACGTGGGTGCGCAAGGAGATCGGGCCGATTGCCGCGCCCGATCATCTGCAGTGGGCCCCTGGCCTGCCGAAGACGCGCTCGGGCAAGATCATGCGCCGCATTCTGCGCAAGATCGCCGAGAACGCCCCGGACCAGCTCGGCGACACCTCGACCCTGGCCGATCCGTCGGTGGTGGCGTCGTTGGTGGAAGAGCGCAAGGTCAAATAAGGCAGGCTCCCCCACATGCCCACCTTGTTGATTGCCGATGACCACCCGCTGTTCCGCGAAGCACTGCGCGGCGCCGTGCAGCGGGTAATTCCCGGCGTTGAACTTTATGAAGCCGACAGCGTGGAAGCGCTGTACCACCTGGCCGACGAACACAACGACGCCGACCTGGTGCTGATGGATCTGAACATGCCCGGCGCGCAGGGATTCAACGCGCTGGTGCACATGCGCGCCCTGCACCCGCACCTGCCGGTGGTGGTGGTGTCGGCACGCGAGGAGCCAACCGTCATGCGACGGGCACTGGACCACGGCGCATTCGGGTTCATTCCGAAGTCGGCCGATTCGGACACGATCGGCCACGCGCTGGGCACCATTCTGGATGGCGAAACCTGGGCTCCGCCAGAAGCGCACAGCGTGCCGGAAACCGAGCACGAGGAGCGCCTGGTCGGGCAACGCCTGCGCGAGCTCACGCCGCAGCAGTTCCGGGTACTGCAGATGCTTGGGGCGGGGCGTCTGAACAAGCAGATTGCCTACGACCTGAATGTATCCGAGGCCACCATCAAGGCGCATGTGACCGCGATTCTGCGCAAGCTGGGGGTGACGAACCGCACCCAGGCGGTACTGATGGCGGGTAAGCTGACCCTCGATGACGAGCCGCTGGTGCTGCCGCCGGAAGAGGATTGACGTGATTGCCGGGTATGCCACGGCAGGACGTCGGGCGATGAGTCGTTTACTTGGTTGCCGGGCAAGCCCGGCACTACGGTTATAGCTGCGGCTATACCTTCCAGCATGCCCTGCGCAATTCGCTTGATTCGGCCGTGAACCGCGACCACGGTGCTAAGCTTCGCGTCCCCTTGGGGAGTAGCCTGTTTCCTGCAAAGGAAACGCCCGTATCAACATACTCGGCCAATCGCCGTGGTACGGGCAGCCTGTGATGGTTGGCGAGACCAGCGGTCCGCGTGCGCAACGTCAGGTTGGGCGCGAGCGTGGTCCGTTGTCCGCTTTTGCCCAGCCTGTTTGTGTGATGCCATGTCCCCCGTTTCGATCCTGTTGATCGGCTTTGCCATGTCCACCGATGCCTTCGCTGCGGCGATCGGCAAGGGCGCGGCGATGCGCAAGCCGCGGTTCGTCGATGCCCTCCGCGCCGGCCTGATTTTTGGTGTGATCGAAGCGGTCACCCCGGTGATCGGCTGGTTGCTGGGCCGGGCTGCTTCGTCCTACGTGGAAGCCTTCGACCACTGGATCGCCTTTGTACTGCTGGGCGCGCTGGGCGTGCACATGATCATCAACGGGGTGAAACCCGATGACGACGACGGCGACGAAGACGCGGGCAAGCACCACAGCTTCTGGCAGCTGGCGGCGACCGGCTTTGCCACCAGCATCGACGCGATGGCGATCGGCGTGGGGCTGGCCTTCCTGGACGTGCATATCGGCGTGATGTCGGCCGTCATCGGTCTGTGTACGCTGCTGATGGTCACCACCGGCGTCATGCTGGGCCGCGTGCTGGGCAACCTCGTGGGCAAGCGCGCCGAGATCGTCGGCGGGGTCATTCTGATCCTGGTCGGCAGCGCGATCCTCCACGAGCACCTTGCGGGCGCGTTGGGCTGAACCCTGTCAGCTGCCGGTTAGTAACGCGGTGCGTGCGGGTCGTCTATGTCGATCAGCAGATACCCACCCGAGACGCGCTGGTACAGCAGGCGCCAGCGATTGCGACCGGGTGCCCAGTGCCCCTCCAGGTGAATGTCCAGCGAGTAACAGCGTCGACCGTAGTAAGAGAGGGCGTGACCGCGCAGACGGTTGGCGGCCAGGTCCTGTTCGATCCGCCTCAAATCCTGCAGGGTGCGGCTGTCGGGCGCTAACGCCAGTTCTGCCAGCGTGCTCTTCAAGCGCCGGCTGCGCGTCACCCGTGCGCTGCAACCCGTACTGTGCAGCGTGGATGCTGGCGCGGCAGTCGGATCGGGTGACGGGACTGCGACGCCGTGTTTTCCGTTGCAGCGTCGGCGCGTCACCTGCACCATAGCTCCCACCTCGAAGGGTGTTGTGGCAGCATGCACGTGCATTTCGCCATGTGCATCCACCGTGATCGCGAACTCCTGCGCGTCGTGCAGCTTCTCCAGCGCAAGATCAACCCGCATGTAGGGGCAGTCCATCTGGCGAAACTGTATGCCGGCCCGCACATCCTCGTGGTTGAGCGCCTTTTCCAGCTTCCCCTGGAGCTCTTTTCTTGCGGCTACCAGATAGCAGAAGGGCGACTTTGCCTTGCTCAGCAGCACAATGCCACGCTCCCCGCAGTGAGTCAGGTAGAAATGCCGGAGCGCTTTGGCCACCAGCGCGCTCTCCGGTACACCCCGGGTGCGGCAGTAGGCATCGAAGTTCCGCGTCATCTTGTTGATGTCTGCCTCCAACCGGACGGCCAGCCTCTGCAATGCCGCCATGTCCTCGACGCCATGCCCCGCCCTGCGCAGCAGTTCGCGTACGGCGGGATACTTCGCCAGCTCCAGCACCTCGGCCGATGTCGCCTGCGCGCCTGCCTCGCGCCGTTCCATGTATTGCTGCAGGCTGGTCCAGCCCACGCCGAGCACAGCACCCAGCGCGGTGCCGGGCAGGACGTTGCTGATACCCTGGAACGTTGCAGCGAAGCCCGCTCCGACTGCAGCCCCTACGGCACCGGCAAGGGCGGGTGCGCGTGGGGCGTGAAGTGGCGTGGAAAGTAACGCACCCACTGAAGGAAGTGGCATGTCGACCCCGTTGCGGATATGAACCGCTGCGCAGCATAGGCACCCCGCGCACAGGGTGTCGCCACGCCTGTCGGATTCAGCCGCGCAGGGTGGAATGCGCGGTCAGGAATGCACGTAGTGACGCGGGCTTGATCGGCTTGGTCAGCAGCCGATAACCGCGATCACGCGCCATGCGTTTGAGTTCATCGCGACCATCCGCAGTGAGCAACGCTCCGGGAATGTCGCGTCCGGCCTTCTCACGCAATGCCACCAGCGCATCCAGACCGTCCAGACGATCATGCAGGTGATAGTCCACCAGCATCACGTCCGGCGGTGACGTCACCTGGTCCAGCGCCTGGTCGACGGTGCTGGCGGTGATGACCTCCACCTGCCAACGGCCGAGCAGCGCGCGCATGCCGTCGAGAATCTCCTGGTCGTTGTCGACGCACAGCACCCGCATGCCGGCCAGCGAATCGTTGCGTTGCGGGCGTTCCGTGGTAGCCGGCACGGGGGCCGGCAACTGCGGGGTGGGTGCACGCGGCAGCTGGATCGAGAACATGCTGCCGCTGCCGACCCGACTGCGGGCATTGAGCTGATGATCGAGCAGACGCGAGATGCGCTGGCAGATGGACAGGCCCAGCCCCAGGCCCTGCTCGCCCCAGTCGAAGGGCTGCTGGTAGCGGTGGAACTCGTCGAAGATCTGCTGCATGTGATGCTCGGGAATGCCCGGGCCGGTATCCCAGACCTGCAGTTCTATGCTGTCACCGCGGTGGCGCACGGCCATGACGATGCGGCCCTGCCGGGTATAACGCAGCGCATTGGCGAGGAAGTTCTGCAGCACACGGCGCAGCAGGCGGCGGTCGCTGCGCACCCAGGCCGGGCGCGCGAACAGATCCAGGCGCAGGCCTCGCCCGGCGGCGACCGGCGAGTATTGCGCCGCCAGTTCGCGCATCAGCAGACTGACATCGAACTCCCCCACCACCGGATGCAGACCACCGGCTTCCAGGCGCGACACGTCCAGCAGACCATCCAGCAGTTCTTCGGCCGCACGCAGCGAGGCGTCCACGCGCTCGGCCAGGTGGCGCTGCTCGTCATTGTTGTGGTGGCTGTCGCGCAGCGCCGAGGCAAACAGCCGGGCCGCATTGAGCGGCTGCAGCACGTCGTGGCTGATGGCGGCCAGGAAGCGGGTCTTGGACTGCTGCGCGACTTCGGCCTCATGCGAGCGCTCGGCGACGCGCTGTTCCAGCGTTTCGTTGGCCTCGAGCAGGGCCTTCTCGGCGTGCTTGTAGTCGGTGATGTCGTTGTAGCTGGTGACATAGCCACCGCCGGGCAGGGCCTGGCCGCGCATTTCGATGACCTTGCCGTCGCTGCGGGTGCGCTCGAAGATGTGCGGCGAGCCGGCACGCATGTAGCCGATGCGGCGGTTGATCTGCAGTTCGATGTCGCCCTCGCCCAGCTCGCCGCGCTCGGCGTTGTAGCGGATCAGATCGGCCACCGGCCGGCCGACGTACAGCATGCCGTCGGGGTAGCCGAACATCTGCTGGTAGCGCCGGTTCCACGCGGTCAGGCGCATTTCCGGGTCAACCACGCTGACCCCCGCGCTGATGTTCTCCAGCGTGGTGGACAGAATCTCGCGGTTGAACCGCAGCTCCTGGCCCGCTTCGTCCAGCACCGCCACCACTTCGCCCAGGTCCATGCCGGAGCCGCGCAGCAGGCTGGTCAACAGCAGGCGCGCCGACGCCGCGCCGATGGACGCGGCCAGCAGGCGTTCGGTGAACTGCACCCAGGCGCGGTCGGCCGGCGCGGACGCCTGCAGGTCGCGCTCCATCGACTGCGCCTGTTCGAAGAAGGCGCGCCGGGCGTGACGCTCGCCCACCACCCGCGAGGCCAGCGCCAGCAGGTCGCCCACGTGCACATGGCCTGGCCAGGCACCGGCTACCGAAGGACGTTCGGCATACGGGTCGAGGAAGGGCGCGGCGCGAAGACGCTCGTCGACGCCGGGCCGCCAGCGCACGGAGCCCAGCACCATCGCCGCGACGTTTATCAACAGGGACCAGAACGTGCCGTGGGTCAGCGGGTCCCACCCGCTCATGCCGAACAGGCGCTGCGGCTGCAACCAGGTAAGGCCGAAGGGGCCAGCGGTCAGCCATGCCGGGTCGGTCCAGCCGGCGTGGGTCAGCGCCGGCAGCAGCAGCGTGTAGATCCAGGTACTGAAGCCGAGCACGATGCCGGCTTCCACGCCGCGGCGGCTGGCCCCACGCCAGTACAGGCCGCCGATCAGGCCCGGCGCGAACTGCGCCACGGCGGCAAACGCCATCAGTCCGTACGAGGCCAGCGTGCTGTCATTGCTGCTGCCGCGGTAGTAGCTGTAGGCAGCGAAGGCCAGCATCAGGATCGCTAGGCGACGGATCCAGAGCACGCGCGAGGCGACCTCGGCCGCTTCGCGGTGGTCGCCACTGCGTCGCAGCAGTACCGGCATCACCAGGTCGTTGCTGACCATGGTGGCCAGCGCGATGGAGGTGACGATGACCATGCCGGTGGCCGCCGAGAAGCCGCCCACGTAGGCCACCAGCGCGAGCAGGCGACGGCCCTCGGCCAGCGGCAGCGCCAGCACCATGCTGTCGTCGGCGACGGTACCGCCGCTGCCGAACAGCGAGACACCGGCGGTGGCGATGGGTATCACCATCGCCGAGATCACGATCAGGTAGCCGCCGAACATCCAGCGCGCGCGCCGCACGTCGCCGACATCGGCGCACTCCACCACCGCCACGTGGAACTGGCGCGGCAGGCAGATGATGGCCAGGAAACCGAGCAGCGTCTGCGAAATGAAGCCGACCGGCGGCAGCCCGGTGAACAGCGTGTGCGCGCCGCGCACCACCGCTTCGCCGCGGTCATTGAGCCAGAGGAAGGCGAACAGCCCCACCGCGACCATCGCGATCAGCTTGACCATTGACTCGAAAGCAATCGCCAGCATCATGCCGTGGTGATGCTCGGTCGCATCAATCTGGCGCGTACCGAACAGGGTCGCGAACAGCGCCATCAGCAGCGCCACATACAACGCCGGATCCTCGAAGTAGCCGGTGGGACCGTGATGACCGGTCAGTACTTCCAGGCTCATTGCCACGGCTTTGTACTGCAGCGCCAGGTACGGCACGATGCCGATCAGCGCGATGCCGGCAACCAGCGCCGCCAGCCGCCGCGAGCGGCCGAAGCGCGAGGAGATGAAGTCGGCGATGGACACCACGTTCTGGCTGCGTGCGATCAGCGCCAGGCGCTCGATGATGCGCCAGCCGAACAGCAGCATCAGCAGCGGGCCCAGGTAGATCGGCAGGTAGCCGATGCCGTTGCGCACCGCAGTGCCGACCGCGCCGTAGAAGGTCCACGAGGAGCAGTACACCGCCAATGCCAGGCTGTAGACCACCGGTCGCAGCCACGGGCGGTCGGGATACATCGGTCGCCGGTCACCCCACCAGGCCACGCCGAACAACAGCGCGGCGTAGGCCACCGAGACCAGCAATAGAATCCAGCTTGAGACCAAGGGCCGAGTTCCCGGAGCAGACGTGGCCCCAGTGTAGTGGGTTATGTCGCAACTGGCTCTTGAGTGCGCTGGCCGCATCGGCGAGCGTCGCCCCGGACGCTTACCGGATGCCCACATGGACAACATCGCCCCGCCCAGCCCGCCCGCTCTGATCCCGACCGTGGTTCCGCAGCACACGCCGACGGCACCTGCCCCGCAGGCTGGCACCGTGGCAGGCACGCTGCGGGTGACCAGCAACGGGAACTTCTACATCGGCCGGCGCGTTCCTCCCCCACGCATTCCGGGGCGCACGGTGCGTGCCAGGCGGAACCTGGCAATGACGTATCTGGAGAATCAGGCGGAATGCCAGTTGTCCCTCAAGCTGGGTTCGCGGCTGCGCCCCGATGAAATCAGGCAGCTGGCAAGGCTCGTCGCCGAGCAGACGATGCGGCAGGTGCCTGTAGGAGCCCCGGTGCCGCTGGAGCTGCGGATCCTTCTGCGCGAGAGTGCGCCCGGTCCCAGGATCCGTTTCAGTGTCATGGCCATGGCGCTTGATGCGTCCCGGAACAGCAGCATTCCTGCTGCCTTGGCCACGCCGAACAACAGCACAGCGAGGCCCCCTGATGGAACCCGGCATCGCGCGGTAGTCGCAGCAACTGCGTCTAGCCTGCGATTGGGGCGACTCCCTGCCCCATTGCCCGCGATGGCAACCGTAGATGCACCTGTGTTCCCCGCCCCGCCTGGCTGTGCACCTGCACCGAGCCACCCGCCGCGCTGATCAGGCGCACGGTCACTGCCAGCCCCAGGCCGGTGCCCTGCCCGATCGGCTTGGTGGTGAAGAACGGTTCCAGGCAGCGCGCGCGCACTTCCTCGCTCATGCCCACGCCGGTGTCTTCGACCCGCAGCAACAGCTGGTCGCCCTCGGCCGGTTGCAGCGCCAGGGTGAAACGTCCGCCGTCGGGCATGGCCTGCTGGGCGTTCACCGCCAGACTGAGCAGGATCGACTCCAGCTGGGCCGGGTCGAAATGGATCAGGCGCTTCACACCGGCGGTATCCACCTGGACATCGACCTTGCGGTCGAACATCTGCTCCAGCAGCGGCGCCAATGCATTCACCGTCGCCGCCGCATCCAGCAGCTGCGGCCGGGCCGCTTCCAGGCGGCTGAAGTCCATCAACCGGCGGCTGACCGCACTGGCCCGACGCACTGCCGCGTCCGCCCCGTTCAAGGCAGACTGCTGCGGCTCGCCCTGGCTGCGCCCGGCTTTGGCCACATACATCTGGATCAGTCCCAGCAGATGATTGAAGTCATGCGCGATGCCACTGGCCAGGCGGCCCACGTTCTCCATCTTCATCGCGTGCACCAGCTGGTCGCGGGCACGCTCGCGCTCCTGGATCTCCAGCTGCAGCTCGTCGCGCTTGCGCGCCAGTTCCTGGCTGCGCTGCTGTGCCATCTGCAGACTTTCACGCAGGCCGGTCACGCTGTGATGCAGCAGCCAGGCGGTGAGCAGCACGCCGAACAGACCCACGCCGAGGTCGGTGCCCACCAGCTGCAGGCGATCACCGCGGAACATTGCCCCGGATGCATCCACCCAGGCTCCCAGCAATTGCAGGCCACACAGCGCTGCCGCCGCCCCGCTCAAGGTGCGATGTCCCAGCACCGCCGCCACCAGCAGCAGCGGCACCATCTGTCCCATCTGCAGCCGCATCAGTGCCGCCAGGCCCCAGTAGCCGTAAGCCAGCATCAGCAGCGGCAGCTGCGCCAGCACAAAGGTGGTGGCCGCGCGCACGCTGCGCCCGGCATGGTGTTCCACCAGGCACAGCGCACACAGCAGCACCTGCAGCACCGCCATGGCCGGCACCATCCGGTCCAGGCCGGGCCCGCTGCGGTAGGCCATCCAGCCGGCGAACACCACGTGGTACAGCGCCACCAGCAGCAACAGCCCGCGCAGCAGGGTGTCGGTGCGGCGGCCCAGCCCGGTCGGAGCAGACGCAGCAGGTGCATGGTGCGGCGGTACAGGCATGCGGTTCAGCAAGTCCCCGCCGGAGGGGCCGGCGGCTGGGGGTAACGCAGGTATAGTAGCCATCGACCCGGGGAAGTCGCTGTTTTCATGTTCATCAAGCCGTTCATCCGGCGCGTGTTACCCGCGCTGGTCTGTCTGTTGGCGCTGAGCGCCGCACCGGTGCACGCGCAACGCGCGGGCGAAGGCACGCCCTTGGCTGCGCAGGTGGAGCAGTGCCAGGCCACCCTCAGCAGCGCGCCGCAGACCTCGTTGCAGTTGGCCCAGACACTGTTGGCCCAGCCCAGGCTGCCGACCTCGGTGGAGATCAGCGCGGTGGGTTGCCTGGGCTTTGCGCTTCGCCAGCAGGGCCAGCTGGACCAGACCACCGGGTTGCCTGCGCGGCTGTTGGCAGCCGCGCAGCGCGAAGACGCCAGCACCGATGACCGTATGCGCGCGCAGTCGCTGGCCGCGCACCTGCTGCTATGGCAGGGCCAGCAGGCGCAGGCACTCACCCTGGTCGGTGAATTTCTGGACGAAGCCGTGCAGCAGCGCGACGTGCAGGGGCAGATTGCATCACTGATGATGATCGCGATGATCCGGGGTGAGGCCATGGGCGACGCGGCCGGCGCACTGACCTACCTGCGCAAGGCCACCGAGCTGACCGATCACCTGCGCAGACCGCCTTCACCGGGCGATCTGGTCGTCTACTACAACTACGGCTACGCCTTGCTGCTGCTGCAGCGCTACGACGAAGCGGCGGCGGCCTTCAAGCGCGCCGAAGCGGTCGGGGTGCGGTTGAGCGGGCAGGACCTGATGATGCAGCGCATGGCCAGCCACCGCGCCGAGATCGCGCGGGTGCGCGGTGAGCTCGATGTGGCCGAAGCGGGGTTGCGCGGTGCGCTGGCCTGGCAGGCTGCGCAGGACCCACAGGGTCAGGTGGTCACCCTGCAGCGGTTGGCCCTGGTGAAGCTGGACCAGAATGATGCGCGCGCCGCCCGGCCGCTGGTGGAGCAGGCGCTGGCACTGGCCAGGCGCGGACACTTCGACGAGGAGGTCCGCCAGGGGCTGGAGCTGCTGGGCGACATCCATCTGCTGCTGGGCGAGCGCGACAAAGCGGTGGCCCTCTCGCGCGAAGCGCGGCAGCTGGAGCAGCGCCGGGCCCAGGACAAGGCACTGGCCCAGCTGGCACAACTGCAGGCCACCGCCGAACGCAGCATCAACCCAACCCAGGTCAACGCCGTGCAGGACCTGGAGCGGTTGCGGGTGATCCGCAACGCTGCGGTGGTGGCACTGGCCCTGGTGCTGTGCGTCGCCCTGGTGATGGTGGGCCGTCTGCGCCGCCAGCGGCAGCAGCTGACCACCCTGATCAGTACCGACAGCCTGACCGGCCTGCCCAACCGGCGCGAAGCCGAGCGGCTGCTGGAGAGCGAGATGCCCACCTTCGCCAGCACGCGCCGGACAGCCCTGCTGCTGGTGGAAATCGACGACTTCAAATCACTCAATGACCAGCACGGCCAGGCTGCCGGTGATACCGTCCTGCGCGCGGCGGCGAGCTGCCTGCGCGCCGCCTGCGACCGCCACGACGTGGTGGCACGCTGGGGCGGTGCCGGTTTCCTGGTGGCCCGCCACGACACCCAGGCACAGGCCGCACAGGCACTGGCCAGCCACCTGTGTCTGCAGATCGAACGGCTGGTGATTGAACTGGCCCCTGGCCAGCACCTGACCGTGACGGCCAGCATCGGGCTGGCCCCATTGCCGCTGTTCGCTGATACGCCCGCGGTGCTGGAGGACAGCCTGCGCGCCGCCGACCGTGCCCTGCAGAGTGCACGCCGCAGCGGGCACAACGCCTGGGCCAGCCTGTGGGGCGAACGCGCCGGGCAGAGCGTCGACCTGTATGCCCTGCTGCACGACCCGGCTGACGCGATGGCGCGCGGCTGGCTGTCGTTGTCCGGCAGCCGGCCGATGCCATGGACGCCGGCCCGGTACTAGCGGGCCACCTCGAAGCGCACTTCCACCCGACGGTTGGGCAGCAGGCACTCCAGCAGCGCCGCACGCGGGGCGACGCCGGCACACTGCTGCACCTGCTGGGTGTCGCCCCGGTACTCATAACGGACCTTGGCCGGGTCGATGCCGCGACCGATCAACAGCTCACGGACGGTCCTGGCGCGCCGCTCGGACAGCGCCTGGTTGGCATCGAAGCCGCGACCCTGCATGCGGTCGGCGTGGCCGACCAGGGCCACCGACTGCAGCTGCAGCTTCTCACTGGCGATGCTGGCCATGGCGCGGTCAATGCTTTCCAGCGAATAGGTACGGATGTCGCGGTAGCCGTCTCGGTCGAATTCGAACAGCACGTTGGCCACCAGCGGGCCCGGAGCGACGCTGCCTGCCGCCGGCGCGGCGGCGCACTGGCGCGCCGCCGCCTCGGCATCATTGACGAGTTCTTCGGCAATCTGGATGTACGGCTTGGAGTGCCGCCACTGCTGCTGGTTGAATTCATTGCCGGCGTGCACCAGCTCCACCTCACCGCAGGCCACCTGCTGCTGCGCGCACATGAAACCCGGGCTGCCGTGCACAACGCGCAGGCGCTGCCACAGGTCATCGCGCAGGTATTTGGCGTTGTTCACCAGCGGGGTGTCAGTGGGCATTGGGTGAACCCCCTGCTCCATGCCGTTGATCAGATTCTCCGATTCGGTCAGCGCCAGTTGCGGAAAGTCGCTGCGGTCGTTGCGGCTGTACTCGTGGAAAGACACATCCAGCCAGCACTGGGCCTTGGCCAGGTGGTAGTCGCGGATCGGCCGGCCGCCGTCGTTCAGCGCCTGGATGCGGCCCTGGGTGGCCTCATACGCGCTGTGATCGGCGTGGATCGCCTGGTCGCTGATGCGCTGCTGCTGCGGAGCCAGCCGGGTCTGCTGGGCAGACGCGGTGGCGGCCAGGCCAGCAAGCAGGGCGACGGTCAGGGTGGTGCGGGCACAACGGGTCATGGATTCGTTCATCAGGGCATCCTCAGCGGGCCGGATCGCGGTAGCGGACGGGATCCGGCCGGAACAGGTCTTCGTCGAACTTGAAGCGCAGGCGCAGGAACACGCCCTGCTGGGTGTATTCGTAACCGTTGAGGTCACGGTCACCGGCAAAGCCGGTCCAGTTGTAGCCGGCCGACAACCACAGGTTCTGGCGCAGCAGGCGGCCGATCTCCAGGCCGTAGGCGTACTGGTTGGCACCGGATTGGCCACGGAAGGTGGAACCGAGCACGCCGATATCCCAGTTCTCGGTGATGTCGTACACCACCCGTGCCGAGAACAGCATGGCGCGGAAGCGGCTGTTGACGCGTGCACCGTCGCTGTAGGCGAACTGGTCCTGCTGCCACTTGCCGGCCACGCGACCGGTCAACCACCAGGCGCGTGAGGGATGCCAGTCGGCATGGGTGGAGACGATGTGCGCGCGGGTGCGCACGTCCTGGCTGCTGCCATCCGCAATGCCGCCATCGAGCAGGGTCAGCCCGCTCTCGTCACGCTCCAGCTTGTACTCGTAGCGGGCCAAGGCGTTGATCCGGTTGCGGTCGGTGTCGCGGTAGGCCACGCCCAACTGGAAGCGGTCCTGCAGCACGTCGCCGCGCGCGTCGTAGCGCGTGCTCAGCAGGTAGTTGCGGGCCAGCAGGGTCCAGTCACGGCTGAGCTTGCGTGCCAGCATGAACTGCACCAGGGTGGTATCGAAGGCTTCGTTGGTTTCGGTGTCCGGCACATCGTCGGAGATCCGGTGCTCGACCCGGAACGCGCCACGCCACAACGGGTTGGCACTGTAGTCCAGGCCCAGCGCCAGGCCGGTGCTGTCACCGGTGCTGCCGTCGATCACCTTGACGTGCTCGGCCGAGCTGCTCAGGCGCAGGCCCTGGGCGACGTCCCAGGTGTTGCGGATACCCGACGCGGTCTGCACGTCACGGCCACTGATCGCATCGCGCAGGCGGTACTCGCTGAAGGTCTGGGTATCGCGCAGGTAGCTGCTGTCGATACCGAACACCAGTGCGTCGGCCTCGCGGTCGGTGGTGGTGATGCCATAGGCGCTGGTCAGGCCGGTCTGCTTCTCGTAACGGCCATACAGGCGGCTGCGTTCGAACACCTGGTAGTCCAGACCGGCCGCCAGGCGGCGACGGTCCTCGCCGCTGACGCTGTTTTCCACTTCAGCGCCGGCGCTGAAGCGGTCGGTCAGGCGATAGCCCAGGCCGATGCGGGCGCTGTCCGATTCCAGCTCGGTGCCCACCGGCAGGTCGCTGGTGAGCGGGCTGCCGCTGCTGCTGCCATTGATCACCATCAGCCCGGTGGCCGGGTCCAGCGCCTGCTGGCCGTAGCCGAGTGCGCCGCCACCCGAGCCGGTGGCGAAGCCGCCAGTCAGCCCACCAGCATTGCCGAACGGCACCCCCGACGACCACGGCGAGGTGACGCCGATGGTTTCGCGGATGCTGCGCACGCCCAGGTCCACGGTCAGGCGCCCGGTGGCGGCGACGCGAACACCGGCACCGCCGGCATCGCGCTCGCCGCCATCCGGGTTGCGGTCTTCGCTGCGCAGCCCTTCCAGATACAGCTCCAGGCGCGGGCCAATGCGATAGTTCAGCTGCGCGTTGTACTCGCCTCGGCCACCGTACAGCGGTGCCGCCGGGTTATTGAACGCCGGGTCGGTGCGGGCGGCGAACAGGCGTGCGTCGAACTGTTTGGCGCTGTGCGCGAACTCCACCCGCCATGCGTCACCTTCCACTTCACCGCTGATGTCCTTCAGCCCTTCCGAGGTCACCTGGTTGATGGTGTTGGTGTTGACCTCGCTGCGGGTGCGCGCGAACTCGGCCACCAGCAGGGTGTTGTCACCGAAGCGATAGCTGGCGTTGGCGCTGCCCATGCGGAAGGCGGCATACGGGTTGCGATCTTCCACCGCTGCCGCGCCCACTTCCATGCGCTCGGTCAGCCTGACCTGCGCATCGGCTCCGCCGACCCAGAACTTTTCGGTATCCTGATCCAGTTCATAGGTGATGCGCAGCGACACCGGGTTGAGGTTGCTGTCGAACGCCGGCAGGAACTGGTTAAGCAGGATGCGGCCGGAGAACGGCTCGAAGCTGTAGTCCACCAGCCGCGCCAGCGCGCGCACCGAGACGATGCGGGTTGGCTGGTTGCGGTCGCGGGTAATGACTTCCACGCGTTCGCTGCCTTCCAGCACCGCGTTGTTGCGCAGTGCATACGGGCCACTGCCCTGGCTGCGGAACTCCTCGATCACCTGGCGCAGGGAGTCCTGCATGGCGAACACATTGCTGCGCACGCGCTCACTTTCGAAGTGCCAGCCCAGGCCGGTGGCGGTACGGTTGTAGGTACCGAGACTGCGCTGCGGAATCGCGCCGATGCCGCCGATGCCGGTCGCCGTGGCCAGCGTGTCGCCAGTCTGGAAGTCGCCGTACAGCAGGTAGCTGCGCTTGTTGTCGATGCGCACATACAGACGCTCGGCCGAGCGCGCGTCAAAGCCACGCAGCGAACTGTCACCGTAAACCGGGTAGAACTCCTCGGGCTGGATGTCGCGCAGCAGGCGGCCACGGGTGTCCTTGTCCGAGTCGTAGGCGGCGGTGAGCAGGTATTCGCCCTTGATCCGGCCCTTGACGAAGAACGCGGTACGCGCCGCCGCATTGGCCTTGCCGTTGTTGAACTGACGCTCCCAGCGGCGGATGTCACGGTCGAAGGCATCGTGGTTCTCCACCGGCGCGATCGCACTGGCGTTGCCACGGCGGCGGAAGTTGATGATGCCCTCCACCAGACCCGTAGCCAGCAGCTCGCGCATTTCCGGCAGGAAGCCGATGCTGCCCTGCGCGGTCTGGTCGCCGGCGGTCACCCGCAGCAGTACGTCCTGCGGATCGTGCGGCGCAATCAGCTCGAACTCCGCACTGCCATCGACCACCTGCAGCTGCACACCCGGAGTAACCTTGTCGGCGTCCAGTGCACCGGGACCGAACTCGTCGGTGCGCGATCCCGGCAGACGGATGCGGCCGCCGCTGTTCTCGAGGGTGATGTAGGTGGTGCCGGTCAACGGGCGCTCATTGCCATCCAGCAACTGCACGCGCACGTGCACGGCGCTCTGGCCGTCGGCCGGCACGCCGTCGCGGTCCAGTTCGACCACGATGCGGTCAAGCACGTCGCTGCGTGCGGCCAGCGCGCGCGGCGCGGCGTCCACGCTGACCGGGCTGCGCGGATACAAGGTGCTGGCATCACCCAGCACCGGGGTGAAGCGACCGGGGGTGCCGGTGCTCTGGGCGAGCGCGGGTACGGCAGCCAGCGCGCAGGCGAGCAGGCTCAGGCGCGGCAGGCCACGCATCAGGGCAGCACGGTTCATGGCTGGCCCTCCGTCGCCGCATCCTGGGCAGGCGGAAGTTCTCTGGGTTGCACGATCGGTCTCTGGTTGGCCGTGTCGGTGGCCTGCTGCGGGGCACGCGCCGGCTTGCTTTCAAAGCGCAGTGCGCCGTGGCCCGGTTCGGTTTCCGGCGCACTGACTTCACCCTGGGTGCGGCGGGCCTTGACCTGCTCCAGCACCGGGTTGGCACAGCTGCCTTCAATGAAGTCGGCACGGTGCAGCTCGCCGTTCTTCAGGTCGAGGAACAGGCTGTCGGCATCGCCGAGGTTGCGGTTGCTGCTGGTGGTCAGGCGCGCACCACGCGGCAGCGTGCTGGCGTCGACCTTCAGGGTGTGGCTCTGCGGCGGCAGGCCGCAGAAGCTGTACTTGCCTTCCGAGTCGCTGATCAGCCAGGTGCCGTCCGAGAAGTACATGCGCACACCCGGAATGCCCAGCTCTTCGCGGTCCTGCACGTGGTTGTTGTTGCAGTCCACGAACACCTTGCCGAGTACGCAGGCCTGATCGGTGAACACGCCACCGGTGACGCGCACGCGATATTCGGCGCGGTTGGAGGCCAGCGCGCCGGGCAGCGGCGTGATCCCGACCGGGTCGATACAGCCACCGGCGATGGAACAGCCGTGGGCCTGCGCCCGGTTGACGCCATCACCCTGCTGCGCGCCGACGCCAACACGCACGCGGTAAGTCAGCACGATCTGCCCACCGACGCTGATCGGCCCCACACCGAAGCCCAGCAGCGGACCCGGCTTGCCAGCCGGATCTGCCACGGCGCGACCGTCGGCACGCGCGGTGCCGTCGATATAGGTGAAGCCGCGCGGCAGGCGGTCGATCACGTTCACCGACTGCAGCGCGCTGCCGGCGGTCTGGCGGATGGTGATGGTGTACTGCACGGTGTCACCGATTTCCGCAGTCTGGCGGTCGCCGGTCTTGCTGATCACCAGGCCGGTAGCCACCGCCGTATCCAGCGGCAGGTGGTTGTGCACGATGGCGGCCGTGGCCGAACCGGCGAACAGGTTCAGGTAGTACTGGGTCGCAGTACCGACGGCACCGGTCGGTGCTTCGCTGTTGGGCTGCACCACGTGGTTGGCCCCGGCCGAGCCGGCCGGCGACAGCGCACCGCTCTGCGGTGGAATCATCGTCGACACGAACTGGTAGCCACCCGGCGGGGTCACCACCAGCTGGAACTCACAACGCGCGGGCGCGGCCGGGCCGAAGGCGAACTGGTAGAAGCCTTCGTTGCCCACGGTCATGGCGATGCTGCTGCCTTCGATGCGATAGCCACCGCCACTGCCGTTGAGGATGCTGGTGTTCGGGTCGAACCCGCTGCACATCCCCACCGGGCTCAGCGTTACCACCGCCCCTGGCACCACGTCACGGGTGGTGGCGTCGTACACCACGCCCGACGGGTCCACCGGCAGGCTCTGCTGGGCCAGGTGCTGGCCGGCGGCCAACACCACTTCAAGCTGGCTGACACCGTTGTCGCTGGTGCGGCAGGCGCTGACACCGCTGCGCGCGATCGCGCCATCGGCATCGCAGGCGGTCTGCACGCTGCCGGCGGTTTCGCGGGTGACCGGGAACGGCCACAGCACGTTCGAGCGCGGATCGCGGAAGCGGATGTTCCACTTCACACCCGGCAGCACGTCACCGAAGCGGTAGCTGCCGTCGGCAGCGGTGACGGTGCTGGCCACAATCTCGCCACTGGCAGCATCGACCAGTTCGACGATCCACGCTCGCAGGCGCTGGTCGGCACCGTCGAGCAACTGGTCATCGCTGCCGACGTCGTACCACACGGTGCCACCGACCGAGGCGGCCAGCTGCACCTGGTTGGGCACGCGGCAGGCGTTCTGGGTGATCGCCGGATCGCACGCCGGTAGCTGGCTGACGTCACCTTCGAACGCACCGCGCTCGGTGCTGCTGGGGCTGTGCGGGCCATCTTCGCCGCCGCCTTCAACCAGCACGGCATTGTTGACGGTACCGGCATTGGCGGCTTCAGCACCGACCATCACGCGCACGCTGAGCTCGTCGCTGGAGGTGCTGTTGGCGGCGATGACACGGCTGCTGCGACAGCTGAAACGGGTCGCACCGGCAGCACCCTGGCACTGCCAGCCATTGCCGGCCGGGGTTTCCAGCAGGGTCAGGCCGGCCGGCAGGCGATCGTGCACGTCATAGGCCGCCAGGGTTTCGCGCGGGCCGATGTTGCGCACCTGGATCACATACGTGGCCGGGTGGTTGACGGTGAACAGCGTGCCAGTGGCGCGCTTGCTGACCACCAGGTCCGGGGTATCGGCCACTTCACCGAAGTTGTTGTGCACGGACTGCGTGCCGGCCGCGAGCCCGATCTGGCTGATCGTGGAGGGCACGGTGGCGCGGTCGCTGGCCACGCCCAGCGGCGTGCCCTGCACACTGCCGGCGGTGGTTACGCCATTGGTGGTGTAGGCCGGCTGGTCCGGCTCGGTCAGCACGTAGGTGCCCGGGCGCAGGTCCGCAAAGCGGTACTCGCCCTGGGCATTGGTGCGCACGCTCAGCGACACCTGGGTGCCGGCGTCGTCGGTGCCGGTCAGCACCACGACGACATCGGCGATGCCGGTTTCGTCGCTGTCGATCAGGCCGTTTTCGTTGTTGTCGTAGTACACGCGGCCGCTGATCAGCGCGATCGGCAGCTCGCCGAAGTTGTAGCCGGTGGCGGCTTCATTGGCGGCCAGCACGATGGCGGTAATCGCCGACGGCGTGGTCATCGCACCGGTGGCGGTGCCGCCACGAGTGCCGGCCACGGTCTGGCCGTTGAGGGTGTCGGTCGGCTGGGTCGGCTCGGTCACCACATAGGTGCCCGGCAACAGGCCGGTGAACGCGTAGCTGCCGTCCGCGTCAGTGGTGGTGGTGCGGTTGACCGTCAGCCCGTTGCGGTCGGTACCGCTGAGCACGAGCTCCACGCCCGCCAGGCCGGTTTCGGTCGGGTCAATGACGCCGTCGTTGTCCAGGTCCAGCCAGACCCGGCCGGCCAGCGAACTGCCATTCGGGTTTTCGCCGAAGTTGAATCCCACGCCATCCACACCGGCCCCAAGGTCGATATGCGAGATGCGGTCGGTGGTCTCCGCATCCGGGCCGCCGGGTGCGGCCACGGCGGTGCCGACCACGCACTGGCCGGTGACGCACGCGGCACTGCCGATCGTGCCCGGGTTCACCGCCGTCGGACGGTTGGTGTAGGCACCGGTCGGCAGCGGCTGGCGCAGCGTGTACACCACGTGCGGATCCAGGTTGTTGAAGCGGTACTGACCGTTGGCATCGGTCTGCGTGCTGGTCAGCACGGCACCGGTGACCGCATCCAGCAGTTCCACCGTGGCCGACGCGATGGCACTGTCGGTCCCCGGCGTGCGTGCGTTGTTGAAGTCCAGGTCCAGGTAGACGTAGCCGCTCAGGTTGGGGCGACGGACTTCCGGGAAGTTGTAGTTGTTGGCAATCGCGCCCTGGCTGCCCAGTGTGCCACCCGGCACCGCGCGGTCAGGCGTCAGCACGGCCACGTAGCGGCTGTTCGGGGTGCCGGCCTCGTAGCTGGCCGGATCGAAGCTGGCTGCATCACTGCCGCTGGTCGGCGGTGCACTCAGGCCGTTGGCGTAACCCGCCGGCTGGATTTCCAGCACGGTGTAGCCGGCCGCATCCGACGGAGCCAGATTGCTGAAGCGATAGCCGCCGTCTGCCGCGGTGGTGGTGGTCAGGCTGACCGCCTGGCCGTAGGCATCGGTGCCGCTGAGCTGGATCGTGACCCCGGCAATGCCGGCCTCACCGGCCTGCGGAATGCCGCCATTGCTGCCGCTCTGGTCCGAATCGACGAACACCTTGCCGCCCAGCGACAGGTTGGTCACCGCCAGCGGCACGGTCACGTTGTCGTTGTCCGGGTTTTCGTCGACCTGCTCGGTGACGATGCGCACCTGGTTGTTGGAGGTGCCACGCGGCGCGGTGCTGCCGGCCGGCAGCTGCGGCCACTGCGCCGGTACCAGAATGCGGACCCGGCCCGGATTGCCGGTGGCATGAGTAACGTCACCCACCTCACAGGTGATGGTGCGGTCGTTCACCGCACAGGTGCCGGTGCCTTCCGGGGTGGCCCCGGCGTAGGCCGGACCGGCCTTCTGCCAGGTCACCGTACCGGTGACCTGCACGCCTGCAGGCAGCGTGTCGGTCAACACCGTGCCGGTGCCGCGCAGCTGCGAGGTGGCGCTGCGGTCACGCGACAGGCTCTGGCCCGGACCGTTGTTGGTGCCGGTGAGCACATACCAGAACGGCTGGCGCACGCTGACCGTGTCAACGCTGGCCGGCAGCGCAGTGGCGGGATCCGCGGC
Organism: Stenotrophomonas maltophilia; assembly: GCA_050983615.1. Classification (GTDB taxonomy): domain Bacteria; phylum Pseudomonadota; class Gammaproteobacteria; order Xanthomonadales; family Xanthomonadaceae; genus Stenotrophomonas; species Stenotrophomonas maltophilia_AZ. Next base: position 4,298,943 of record CP158958.1, read on the forward strand.
CGGCAGCTGGGTAACCATGGTCTTGGCCACGCCCATGTCCGAGCGCATGAAGATGCTGGTGGTTTCGATGGTGCTGTTGTCGAGCTGGTTGCCGTCGGCGGCGATCAGGTCGGTACCCACGCGGGTTTCCGCCGAGTGCGCCAGCGCGGTGTTGCGCACGGTGTCGCCACCGCCGCCAGGGGCGCTGTCATAGCGGTAGCGCAGGAACAGCTCACTGGTGGCACCGGCTGCCACCGTGCCACTTTCGTCAGTACCGCTGAAGCCGGTGCCCGGCATCGGGCAGTCCAGCACCATCGCGGTGCTGCCGTCGCCGGTGATCGGATTACCACCGCTGACCACGGTGCACGCGGCCACATTGAAGGCACCGGTCGCCGTCGGCGAAGCGCCGAGGAAGCTGACCGTACGGCCCGCGGGCACCACGAAGCTGTCGCGGATGCGGGTGTCGCTGGACAGCGACGGACCCTGGTTGGTGACGCTGACCTTGTAGGTGATGTGGTTGTTGGCCGGGACGTTCGGGTCGTAACCCAGCGGGTCGATGCCACCGGTGAAGCCCTGGTCGTTCTTCTGCACCAGCAGGTCAACACGGCCTTCGCTGAAGGTCAGCGTGGCGCTCCTGGTGTCGTCGGCGGCAGTGGCGATCTGGTTGTAGTTCCAGTTGCCGCTGGCGTCGCTGCCGGTGGCCCCGTTCGGGAAGCGGAAGCCGGCCACGTTCTCGAATACGCGTCCGGTGTTGGTCGCGTTGACGTTGGGGCGGATGCTCAGGTTGACGGTGTCCACACCGCCGTTGGAGGCCAGCACCACGGCCGGACAGACCAGTGTCAGCGTGCGCGGGTTGGTCGTGTCGGTGTTGCGGAACGAGGTGCCACCCGCCGTGCCCACCGAGGTGATACCGGCTTCGGCTTCGGTGAAGCTGCAGGCCTGGTTGTTGGACGCCAGGCGTGCACTGACCAGCACGAAGCCGCTGTCACCGGCCGGCAGGGTGAAGGTGTCGGTGAACACCACCTGCGGCACCTGCGACGGGCCCGTGTTGCGGTACTGGATGCGGTACTCGGAGATGACGCCGGCACGGCCGTCGCTGGCTCCGGTGGTGATCACCTTCTCCACCGTCTGCAGGTTGCCGACGCGCTCCACGCTGAGCCAATCGGTGGCCGAGTTGTCGTTCCAGTCGACTTCGCCGACCGAGCCGGCAATGGCCCCGTTGATGGCGACGCCGACGCGGTTGCAGTGGAAGTGACCACTGCCTGGCACGGTGTTGTTGCCGACGCAGGCGCTGTTGGCACCGTTGCTGGCTGACTTGCCGGTGCTGTCAGCCAGGAAGCCGGGCGTGTTGGTGCTGTTGCGCAGGCGCACACGGATCTGCGCGCTGCCGTTGCGGGCGAGCACCGCCGTGCCGGATTCGCAGATCACCGTGGTGGTGGCCAGACGGCAGCTGTTGGCCGCCCAGCCGGCCGGCGGGGTGATGTCGGCCTGGGTGATGCCGGTGACGAAGCCGGGAATCGGATCATTGACCACCACACCGGTGGTGTCGGCACCTGCGTTGCTGACCGTGATCAGGTACTCGGCCCAGGTTTCAGCCACGCCGACCACCTTGTCCGCCCCGCTCTGGGTGCTGGCGACCTTGGTCACCGACAGGTTGGCCGCTTCGGTGGTGGCGCGCAGGCCGGTGCCCACGCAGTCGTTGCCGGTGATCTTGTCCTGGTTGATGCCGCCTTCGGTCTGCGGTTCCAGCGAGGCCGGGCCACCGGCCGGGGTCGAACCGCCGGTGCAGGCATTGTTGGTCAGCGTGCCGGCAGCGCGCGCGCGGGTGGTCAGCACCAAGGTGGCAAAGGCGTTGCTGTTGTTGGTACCGGTGGCGACCGCGACCGGATAGGTGCCGGTGTAATCGCAGGTCACCACCTGGCGGGTGCCGGGGGTGTACGCCGCAGGTGCGGCCACGCAGTTGAACAAACCGCTGACCCGTCCGATGTACTCCTCGCCGTCGGCCAGCACGTCGACGATCTGCACGCTGCCGGTGATCCGCGCCGGGCCGTTGTTCCACAGCCGCAGGGTGGAGGTCATGTTGCTGGCGGCAGTGTTGCCGATGGTGACGACTTCGCTGTTTTCGTTGCTGCCGATCTTGCTTTTGCTCAGGCGCAGGTCGGCACCGTCGGCGAGCACGCTCAGCGTGGCGTTTGCGGTGTTGTTGTTGGTGCCATTGCTGGCGTCGTTCGGGTCCGGCGTCTGCGACGAGGCGATGGTCGCAGTGGAGGTGGCCGTACCCGGGGTGGAGGCAGCGGTGGCCCGGATCTGCAGGACTTCAGTGGCACCGCTGTTCATCGTGCCGGTGCGGGTACAACTGTAGGTGGTGGCGGTGCTGCTGGTGCAGCTCCAGCCGGCCGCGAGCGATTGCGTGCCCAGCCAGGTAAAGCCGGTGGGCAGCGCGCCGGTCAGGGCCACGCCGGTCGACGGTTCCGGACCCAGGTTGCTGGCGGTCAGGGTGAAGGTGACCACGCCATCGGTCGGAGCCGGAGCCGGCGATGCGGTCATCGCCAGGGTCAGGTCGGCACCGGTGGTGACCAGGGTGTCGACGGTGGCGGTGTCATTGTCCGGGCGCGGATCGGGGGTACCGGTGGCGGCGACGCGGGCGGAATTGGTCACCGCTCCGCTGGACACATTGGCCTTGGTGTTGAAGCGGAAGGTGGCGGTGCCGTTGTTGGCCAGCGAACCGGCGTAGGTCGCTGTGGCGGTGCCGTAGTTGAAGGTCCAGCCGGTGCCGCTGAAGCTGTTGGCAACCGCCGTGAACCCGTTCGGCAGGGTGTCGATCACCCGGAAGTTGGTCGAGGTGCTGGGGCCGAGGTTGCGCACCACCACGGTGTAGGTGACCACGCCACCGCCGATCACAGTGCCGGGGCTGCCGGTCATGCTGATCTGCAGGTCCGCCGCGGCGGTGAGCGTGGTGCGCTGCTCCAGGCGGTTGTTGCTGGGGTTGCTGTCACCGGCGAAGAACGGATCGGCATCGGTCAGGCTGGCCACCGGCGTCGTCGACGCCGGCAGACCGGCCTGGCTGCCCACGGCAGCACGGGTTTCCACCGTGCCCGGGTTCACGCCCTGGGTGTCGACCTTGAGCTGGAAGCTGCGCGCGCCGTTGGCCGGGAAGGTGGCGAAGCGGCAGACGATGCGGGTGGTGGTCTCGGCCGTGCACTCCGCCGGCAGCTGGGTGCTGCGGGTGCCGGTGGGCAGGTCGAAGATCGCAGCCACGTTGCTGGCCGCCACGGTGTCACTGTTGGACAGGGTGACGTCGTAGACCACGATTGCCCCGACCGGGGCCGGGTCGCTGCTGGCGTTGCCCGAGGCGGTGCCATCGCTGCGCAGCCAGCCGCTGGTGGAGTCGGAGAGCTGGCTGACGCTCAGGTTGGCAGCCAGCGCACCCGGGGCCAGGCCCGCGCACAGCACCAGCAACAGCGCCTTTGCCTGCCTGCGCGCAGCACCTGGCCACGACGTCCATGACGATGCGATGCCGGCCACGGCATCGACCCGATCCTGCTGCTTGTCCACGCGTTTTCCCCTGTAGCGACAAAGCCTCGGCACCACACGGGCAAGGCCGGCGGGCGGTGCGAGGCGTCATGCGTGGTTGTCGGCGACGACCACGCGGCCGCGACCGGACGGTCGCAGGCGCCGGGGATTTTGGTTAGGGTTTCGTGAAAACGCACTGCCAGCGGCTCACGCAGCCTCACAGTCGCTCACCGCGCCAACAGCAGCCGGGCAAGCCCGGCTCTACGTCCGCGTGTCGATGATCCGGCGTGCGGCGTTACGTCGGTGGTGCTGCATGTGGCGTAGAGCCGGGCTTGCCCGGCTGCCGTTGGCGGCAATCAGGCCGCGCCGTCCGTCCACAAGTAACCGGCACCGCGCAGCGCGCGCACCGGAAGCACCAGACCGGTCGCACTCTGCACCCGACTGCGCAGTCGGTGCACCAGCACGTCCAAACGGTGCGGATCGAAATCCCACGGGGTATCGGTGATGGCCGCGATCAACGTCTCGCGCTCGACCGGCGCACTGGACGTGACCATCAGCGCGCGCAGGAAACCGCGCTCGGCTCCGGTGAGGGCCAGCGCCTTGCCGTTGGGAGCCTGCAGGCTCCACCCGTCGCTTTGCAGCTGCCAGCTGGGCACGGATGGCGCAGTGCCGCCCTTCGCCGACGGTGCGCCCCGATGCAGCCGGCGGCGCAGACTGACCAGCGCCGCCGCCAGCAGGTCGCCGGCCACCGGTTTGACCAGATACACGTCCGCGCCCTGCGCCAGCCCATGGGTCATGTCGTGGGTGCTGCCGCGGCCGGTGAGCATGACAATGCCGATGTCGGCCATGCTGCGCAGATGCCGCGCCACCGCATAACCGTCCTCACCGGGCAGGCCGATATCCAGCACTACGATGTCGCAGCGCTCCACCGCCAGGTGCCGGTAAAGCGACTCGGCGCTGTCCAGGCCGCGCGCGTGCGCGCCGCGCCAGCGCAGCTCGTCCACGCTCAATGCCAGCAGCTCCGGGTCGTCCTCGACCACCCAGACGTGCAGGCCCTCCAATGTCGTCTGCGGGGCCGCGGGATCGCCGCGACCGTCTTCCTTCACTGCCACCCGGTACCCGTCACATCTTCTTGATTCCGGGGCCAGTCTGCCCCGGTTTCGCGTCAAATGCGACCCGGGGGTCCCCGACCTTGGTCGGAGTAGCCACATTCCCGGGAGCGCCGGCCGTTGGCCGGCTCCTTCCGGACTCAGTATCAGGAGGGCCGGCCAACGGCCGGCGCTACCGGTTGGCGTCCGGATAAGAGCCCCCTTTTTGTTAAAGGGGGCGCGCCAACGGCGCGGAGATAAGGTGGAATGCGTGGGCCGAGTGACGGCAGGCAGGCCGTTACTCGGCCGGCACGCCCATTTCCTTCAACAGCTCGGGAGCCGGATACACCTTGGCCAGCAGCCAGCGCAGGTAACGCATGTCCACGTGCACGGCGCGCTTGAAGCGCGGGTCGAACCACCAGCTGGCGCTGACCGACTCCCAGTTGCTGTCAAAATTCAGCCCAATCAGCTCGCCGCGCGCATTCAGCACCGGCGAGCCGGAATTGCCGCCGGTGGTGTCCAGGTTGGTCAGGAAGTTGACCGTCTGGGTCTTCAGCACCGGGTCGGCGGTGCTGCCAAAGTCACCCTTGGCGATCGCTGCCAGCAGCGGCCTGGGGGCATCGAACGGATAGGCGTTGGTGTTCTTCTCGACAATGCCAGCGACCGTGGTGACAGGGTCGAAATGCACCGCATCGCGCGGCGACAGCGCTTCCACCTTGCCGTAGCTGATGCGCAGGGTGCGGTTCGCATCCGGGTACACCGCGCGGCCCTGCTTGGCACGCCAGGCAAACAGCGCCTGCATGTAGGCCGGGCGCAGGCGCAGCTGCTCGCCCTCGCGCTGCTTGCGCTGGTCTTCCAGGCGCAGCTGCGCGGCCACCAGCGGGCCGGCCAGGTCGATCAGCGGATCCGCAGCCAGGGCCTTGCCTTCCTTCGCCGCGGCGAAGCGGCTCAGGCGCTGCGCTTCATCGCCCAGCGTGGTGGCGGCGTACAGCGTGTCCAGAGCCTTGGCCAGCGCGGCCGGGGTACGGCCGAAGGCGGCGTCGAACTCGGGCACGCGCTGCGCATCGGGCAGCTGCTGGTAGCGGGTCAGCAGGTTGGTCAGCAGTGCCTTTTCCACCGCCGGCGCATAGCGGCGCTGAACCTGCTTCAAGGTGCCTTCAATCAGCGCCTGGTCCCGCTGCTGGTAGCCGGTTTCGCGCTCGGCATCGGGCTTGGCCGACTCGATACGCAGGCGCTCCAGCATCAACGCAGAGCGCAGCAGCTGGCTCTGGCTGGCGGCCAGGTCGAGCAGCAGATCGCGCTCACCGACCGACGCACCCTGCGAAAGCGATGCAAACAGCGCCTGGATGTCGCCCTGGTACTGCGCGTCGGTGGCCTGCAGCATGGCCGCCTCGTCGCTGGCGCGCTGGGACTTGGCGTCGCTGCGCAGCAGGCCCTCCAGCTCGCCAGCGGCGCGCTTGCGGTTGTTCTTCAGCGACTGCAGTTGCGAGGCATAGCGGGTGCGCGCCTGCGCATCCTTGGCCGTGGCCGCTTCAATGGTGTCGATCATCTGCTGGAACACGTCGACCCGGCGCGGCAGTACCGCATCGATCTGGCCGGCGAACTCGGCCGCGGTACGGTGCCGGTAAGTGATGCCCGGATACCCGGCCAGCATCGCGTAGTCACCCGTCTTCGGGCCGTCCAGCGCCATCTTCAGGTGCGCCGGCGGCTGGTACGGCACGTTGTCCGGGCTGTAGGCAGCCGGCTTGCCGTCCTTGCCCACGTAGGCGCGCAACAGGGTGAAATCACCGGTGTGGCGCGGCCACATGAAGTTGTCGATTTCATCGCCGTAGTTGCCGATCGCGCGCGGCGGTGCGTACACCAGGCGCACATCGCTCAGTTCCAGCTGGCGGATGCGATAGAAGTCGGTGCCGTAGTACATGTCAGCGATGCTGCAACGCACGTTGCCGGCGCTTTCGCACTCGGCCACCAGACGCTTGCTGGCCTTGTCCACGGCGTCGAAATAGGCACGGCCGGTCTTGCCCCGCGCGTCGCGCAGCACTTCATCGGTGACCTTGTCAAAGCCGGTGGTGACCAGCACGCGGAAGTCCGGATTGGCCGGGCGTTCGTCGCTGCGGCCGCTGGCGATGAAGCCGTTGTCGATCAGGTTGTGCTCGGGCGAGCTGTTGTACTGGATCAAGCCCATCGCCACGTGGTGGTTGGTCAGCAGCAGGCCGTCGGCTGAGACGAACGAGCCGGTGCCACCACCGGCCCGCACCACCGCACTCAGCGGCGGTGCGGTGACATTGGCCAGGTCGGCCGGGTTGCCCTTGAAACCCGCCGCCTTCAGCGGCTTGGCCAGTTCGGGCAGCTGGGTCGGCATCCACATGCCTTCGTCGGCGTGGGCGCTGGCGGCCAGGGTCAGGCCCAGGGCCAGGGCGGTGGAGAGGGCGGTGCGTGCGGACATCGGCATTTCCGGCAGTACGAAACAGCCCGGGACCATAGCCGCTGCGGGGGTGTGGGGCAACGGCCAATGGTCAGGGGCGGCCTCATGTAGAGCCGGGCTTGCCCGGCTGCGCGTCCTCGTTCGGGCGGTCTTCGTTTGTAGAACGCCTGACAGACCGCCCGCTTCGATCCGTGGTCATGCGTTACCGGATGTTGTTCGTTTCACGGCCGTCGTCTGTCGACCGACGCTACCGCGCCCACCATTCCGGTCTCCGTCATGCGTGTCATCGCCCCGCTCTGCGCCAACCGATTACAGCGTTCAACGTGAATCCCCGCATGCGTCCTTGCAGGGATTCACTGGCGTAAGTTCATCGGCAGACCATCGCAATGCTGCCCGCCGGGCCCTGCCGGTCGCGCACGTAGGTCACCGCCACCGTTGGCTCGAGTGTTGAAAGCAGGATGTAGCCGGGGCCGGCTTCTACTTTGACGCGTGTGCCCGGTTCAATTCCCGCGCGTTCGATCCACATGCCGCGCAGCTTGATGCAGGGAATCAACGGATCGTCAGGCTGGCGTTCGATGCCCTCGTGATGCAACGTGTGCACCTGCACGCTGCGCGGGGTGTGCCAGTGATAGGTGATGCGGGGTTTTTCTTTCTTCTGCATGATTGACCTCACGTAGAGACTCTTCCCCGCCGGGATGGCGGGGAAGCCGGGAGGCTGAAAGCCGTCTGCACACGCACGGCGTGACGTATTTCCGCGAGGGTGTTGTATTGCGCCACCCTCCCGGCATTGTCTTGCTTACATGTGCAGTTAGAGCTTTCAGACTCTTGGGCCAACCATGCAACAGACGCAACGATAGCGGATGTAGGAATTTTTGCGTGATGTTGGCAAGGCGCGGAGTGGTGTTCAGCGGTGTGACGTGATTGGTTTGCGGGAACCGTTCGTGCGTTGGCGCGTGGGGTGATGCGGGTTTTTCATGCATGTCGCAACCGGAATTGGTTGGATGGCCGCAGGTGGATTTTTGGATTTTCGCGGTGGCGCGAATGGCATTGTTTCGGCGCGGGAAGCGCGTTTTCGATTCGGGGTCATGCGTTACCGGACGTGGGGTGTTTCAGGGCCGTCGTCTGTCGACCGACGCTACCAGTCCAACATTTCGAACGGCCCCATCATTGCGGTGGTGCCCGCGTAGTGACACGCCATGCGTGTCATCGATAGCCCGTCCGCAAAGCATGCACTGTCGCCGTTGATTTCCCGTGGCCACCGACCATCTGTCGAAGGTGGGGCGGGGTGGGTTTGCGGGACCGTCAAAAACATGGATGTTTTTGACGAGCCCCCATGGATGGGTTTACGGCGTGTCCCGCAAACCCACCCCGACCCGCCTAACCAGGGGAACGTCGAACCGAGGGTTGTTCGCGTGAATCCAACCGCAGGCGCGAGGCTATTTCTCGCGCCGCCAGTTGAGGGAACCGCGGTTTTCCACGGTGCTCGATTCGAGTTCGAGGTCGAAGCCACGGCGTAGCAGGTACTTCAGTGTGAGCACCGAGCCGCTGCCGACCATCGATACGCCGTAGCCGATGTACAGCTTGGGCGAGATGTACTTGCCGAAGCCGATCACAGAACCGCCCAGCGCGCGCGACTGGCTTACACCCGCATCGTCCAGGCCCAGCTTCGCACCCAGCTGCGAGGCCAGCAGGCCGCTGCCGGCCGACAACGCCGCCGACGCTGCCGTCACCTGCTGGGTCTGGTCGCTGCTTGCGTTGGTCAGGCTGCGGCCCAGCACCAGGTAGGCCAGCGCCTCGGACTGCGACATCGCCGGTTCCGACCACACGTCCACGCGCGGCGACTGTGCCCGCCCCGTTACGTCAATGCCCGCCGTCACATCGCCAATCCGCCGCTCAGCACGGATGTTGATGCGCGGGTCAGACACCGCGTTGTAGTTCCAGTTGAGGTTGCCGCGCGTGATCGTCAGGTCCTGCCCGTACGCCTTGTAGCGGCCACGCACTTCCAGCGCCCCGTTCGCCGTCATCTCGCGGCCTGGACGCGCCCACACCTGCATCTTGCCGCCCAGCCCGCCCTTCAGGCCGAAGCCGGCCATGTTGACCTTGTCGCCCAGGCTGACCGTCAGGTCCATGTCCAGCGGCGAGGTCGGTGTTTCTTCCGGGTCCGCCGGGTCCAGGATTACCACGTCCTCGGACACCGAGGTACCGCGATCCAGGCGCTCCAGATCAATGTCCGCTTCCGGCACGTGCACCGTGCCGCGCAGCTCCATCGCCGTCTTCGCCAGCGTGAAGTCCAGATTCGGATTGGCCACGATGCGCAGTTCGGGCGTGTTCGACAACAGCACGTTCTCGCCGTGGATGTGCAGCTGCAGCGGCTGCGCGTCGCCGAACCACGACAACCCACCATCCACGTACAGCGTGCCCTTGCCCGAGTTGGCCTGTGCCTGGATCTTCGCCGAGCCGTCCGGCTGGGCCACGAAACTGCCCGAGCCCTGGTCGAAGGTCAGCCCCAGTGCCGGGAATTCGCCCTTGAAGTTGCTCAGCTTGGCATCTCCACCCAGCGATGGCTGCGCGCGCGTGCCGCGCAGGCTGACGTGGCCCTCGATCAGGCCGGTGGGACGCACGATGTCTGGCGAGAACAATTCAAGCCAGTACAGCCGCGACATGTTCAGGTAGAGCTCGCCATTGAGCGGCGCACTGGCTTCCCAGCCGGTCTGGAACTTCGCGTCGACGAAGCCGTTGCCCTGGAAGCCCACGCCCAGCTTGCCGACGATCTGCGCCGGGGTCATCTCCACGCTGGCCGAGAACTGGTCATAGCGCACCAGTTCGCCACGCGCGTTGTCGCCCAGGCGGATGCCGCCCTCCATCGAGGCAATGCGCGCGTTGCCTTCCCACGCGTTACCACGCGGGCGGATGCGGCCGTCCAGGGTGATTTCGCCGCGCAGATGGATGCGCCGGCCCGACTGTGGCGGCAGCCACGGCTGCACCAGTGCCAGTGGCAGCGCATCGCCGCGCACCACCAGACCGTCGCGGGGCCAGTTGGCGCTGGCACACAGCGCACCGCCGGTGGCCGCACCCAAGCAGGTGTCGCTCAAAGTAAAGTTGCTGCCCTGCACCGCGAAGGTGGCCGGGCCACGCAGGTTCCACGCATCGCCCTTGACCGGCGCGATGTTCAACTGCGAAACATCGCCGCGCCACGCATTGCCCTGCTGGCGTACGCCGCCCTGCAGCGCCACCGCACCCAGTTCGTTACGCGCCTGCGCCTCCAGCCGCAGGTTCGAGACACTGCCGCGTGCGTTGACGCTGAGCGTATCCAGCAGCATGCCCACCTGCACGGCCGTGCCCTGCAGCGCCAGCGCGCCACTGTCGCCCTGCCACGGCAGGCGACCCTGCAGGCTGATCGATTCGGCGCTGTAATCGCCGTAACGCAGCCCACTGCCAACCAGGTCGGCGGTGATGTCCGGAGCCGTGCGCGGGCCGCGCACCTGCACCGAACCGCGCAGGGTGCCGCTGTTGCCGGGCAGCAGGTCATCCAGCTGCACCGGATCCAGCTGCGCCTGCACGTCCAGGCGGTCGCCGACGCTGCCCTTGGCGGTCAGACGGCTGTTGCCCACCGCCAGCCGCACGTCCCCCTCGCCCTGGGTGCCGCGAATGGCGAAGCGGCCCTGCGCGTCGACCGAACGGCTGCGCAGCGTGCCCTTGATGCCCGGCACGTCGACCGTGGCGTCGTACGTCGGTGCGGTGCCGGGTGCGCTGCCTGGCGGCGGCGGCACCTGCCGGCCCTTGGAGGCCAGCGAACCCGACAAACGACCGTCCCAGCCCGGCACGAAGTAGCCCGGGTCGAACCCGGCCAGTTTGGCGGCCACGTCCCAGTCCAGCTGCGGAGCCCAAGCCACCTGCCCGGTCGCGTCCAGCGTGCCGCCCGGAGTCTTGGCCTGCAGCTGCTTGATCTGCGCGGCCTGGTCACTGCCGCGGATATCGAACTGCAGGTCGGCGCTTTGCTGCTCGCGCTCGACCGAGGCCTCGCCCACTGCCGCCCACTGCTTCAGGGTGCCGGCCAGGCCCATGCGCGCTTCCTTCAGCGTGACCGGCACCGGCGCTGCGGCACCGGGCGTGGCAGGGTCTGCCGCCGGCACATAGGTGAGGTCGTTGGCCACGATGGAGAAGCGCAGGCTCGCATTCTCCCGGTCGCTGAAATCGGCCTTGCCCTGCAGGCGCGCCTGCCCGCCGAAGCCCTTCACCACCAGCGGCGACACCGTGAGCACCTGATCAGCCAACCCAACGTTGGAAGGAGCCAGTTCCACTACCAGCTCGCCCTGCTGCACGCGGCCCTGCAGGTGCGCCTGCCCGCCCTTGCCGTTGGCCTGAAAGTCCAGCGACAGCGGCGTGCTGGTGCTGGCGTCCATGCCCGGTACCAGCAGCGCCAGGTCCAGCGCCTTGCTGCGCGCACTGGCCTTCCACACCGGGTCGGTGCGGCCTTCGAAGATCAGGCTGGCCTGCAACGGCTCGGGGGCGTAGCCGGCCACCGCCACTTCCATCCGACCCAGGTCGCCACGCGCCACCAACCCCAGCCGCGCCGGGGTGCGGCCGCGCGGGGCCGGCATCAGCGCGCTCACGGTGATGTCGGTGGAGTAGTCGTTGCGCGGCACGTAGCGACCATCGACACGGAAGTCGCCCATATCGCTATCCACCACCAACTGCCTGGCGCGGAACTCGCCGTTGGCCATTTCCAGGCCACCGCGCACCTTGTCGATGTCGATCAGCGGCTCGCCGGCCTGGGTGATGCGAAAGCCGTCGATGGTGATGGTGTCGACCTGGATCGCGAGCGGCATCTCGATCTGCGGCAGCGACTCCGGCCACGACGGCATTTCGAACGGCTCGTCACTCTTGGCCAGATTCAAACTGGCATCGGTCAGCTGCAGCGCATCCAGCTGCAGTTTGCGGCCCAGCAACGGGCGCAGGTCGGGGTCGAGGTAGGCGCGCTTGGCGGTGAAGTGGATGTCGTCGTAACGGAAGTCCAGGTCGTGCAGCACCAGCGGCCCGGCCAGCGGGCCGTCGACCTTGCTCCACTGCAGGGTGGCCCCGACTGGCAGGCGTGCCATCACCTGGGCCAGCAGTACGTCGCGGCCGGCCACGGTCTGCAGCAGCCAGTACAGCAGCAGCAGGAACAGCAGGCCCAGGCCCAGCGCGGTGAAGCCCGACCACGCCCAGAAGCGGCGCTTGCGGTAGAAGCGCACGCGCGGCGCGGCGATCTTGTTCTGCGGGGTGGGCGCGGGCGTGCTCACAGGTCCGCTCCGATGTTCAGGTACAGCTGGAACTGCGAATCCGGGTTGTTCAGACCATGCGCGATATCAACCCGCACCGGGCCCACCGGCGACTTCCAGCGCACACCGAAGCCGACGCCGGTATGCAGGTCGATGGTGTTGTCGAAGGCGCTACCGGTGTCCACGAACACCGCCGCGCCCCACGGGCCACCGTTGAAGTAGTGCTCGTACTCGGCCGAACCGACGACCAGGTTTTTCGCGCCCAGTGCGTACTTGTCCGGAGCCGGAGTGCGCGGGCCGACCTCACGGAAGGCATAGCCACGGATGCTGCGGTCACCACCGGCGAAGAAGCGCAGGCTGGGCGGCATGGCGACCAGGTCGCTGGTCCAGGTGGTGCCACCTTCGCCGCGCAGGATCAGGCGATTGCTGTCGCCGACCGGGATATACCACCGCAGCAGCACATTGGCCTGCACGAAGCTGGTGTCCGATCCCGCCCCTTCCACGCCGCCGCGTACCGTGGCGCTGCCGCTCAGGCCCCTGCGCGGGAACAGGTTGTCATCGACGTTGACGTAGTCGGCCACCAGCTGCGGATACACCAGCGTGGAGGTGTTGTAGATCGCGTTGGTGAATTCGGTGCCGGAGGCGTAGCGCCAGCGCTCGCGCAGCGCGTTGACCGAGGCAATCAGGGTCCAGTTCTCGTTGAGCTGGCCGCTGCGGCTGCCGATCAGTTTGAAGTTGCGCAGGTCGATGTAGTCGGTCTGCTCGTCGTACGCGCTGGCGGTGAGCCCGTACCAGCCATCCAGCCAGCGGAACGCCGGCACCCGGTAGCTGACCACCAGACTCTTGCGCTTCTGCGCATAGTCCAGCTGGGTGTTCATCTTGTGGCCGCGGTTGTTCAGGAAGCGCCGTTCGATACCACCACGCACACCCGCCCCGCTCTCGCTGCCGTAGCTGATACCCGCGGTATAGATGGTGCGCTTGGCGCGGGTGAGATTCACGTCCACCGGCACGTTGCCGTTGTCGTCGGCCTGGTCGGGGCGCGGCTGGATGTCGATGGTGCTGAAGTAGTCCAGCTTGGTCAGCGACTCGCGCAGGCGGTCCAGCTTGCCTTCGTGGTAATAGCTGCCGGTTTCCCAGTACACCAGCGGGTCGAACAGCCGGTCGACGAAGTAATCCTGGTTGAAGCGGATCTCGCCCATGTTGTAGCGGCGGCCGCTGTCCCAGGTCAGGTCGATGTCGGCAGCGTTCTCGGCGCGGGTGATCTCGACCCGGCGCTGCGTGTAATCGGCATCGAAATAGCCGCGCTCGGCCAAGCGGCGGGTAATGACGATCTTGCTGGCTTCGTAGGTGGTGTGCTCGAAGCGCTGGCCCTTGCGCGGGCGGAAGTTCTCCAGATCGTCCTGCAGGTACTGGTCAAGCTGGGCCGGACCGGTGATGTCGATGTGCTCGCGTCGCACCACGGTGGCCGGGCCCTTCTCGACATGGATCACCACGCGCAGGGTGTCCCCTTCACGCGGGCTTTCCACGGTGATCTTCGGGTTGTAGTACCCGAACGGTTCGAGCGCCTGCCGGGTCTGGCGTTCGGCCTGCGACAGCAGGTACTCCAGGCGCGACTCGCCCTGCACCTGGCCGATGGTGTCGTACAGCGACAGCGAGACCTCGATGTTCTCGATCATCTCGGCGTCGTCGCCCTTGTCCAGTCCCTTGATGTCCACCTTCTCGATGGTGCCGCGCGCCTGCGCCGCCGGGGCGGCGAGCAGGGTCAGAACCAGGAGGGGGAGGGCGTATTTCGTTGGCAGCATGGAGACAGGATAGCGGGAACGGGCTGAAAACGAAGCCCGTCAGTCGCAGATCGACACCCCCTGTTGCCGGTCGGCATCACGCCACGTTCACGCGCGAGGCAGATGTGCAATGAAGCTGTGCCAGTCCATCGCTGCTGACACCGAGATGTGGTATGGACCGTCGGTGCTCATGCCGGATTCGATGCAGACGTTGAAGAACGTCGGCTGTCCCTGCTGCAGGCTGTAAAGGTAATAGCAATCTCCCACGCCCTGGTTATCGAGGAACCCAAACACGCGCGCGGTGTCGGAGATCTCCAGGTTCGTTGCCGCCGGGTGCACGCCGTCGCGATGCGTGGCACTGGCTACCCGCCGCGTGATCGGGCCCGGCTCACTTTCAGAGGCCAGGTAGCCCTGCTCAAGGTACCCCGCCAGGTCGCGGCCCCAGTTGTCACGGATGGCAGCACGCACAGTGGCATCGGGCCCACACGCGAAGGACAGAAAATCGCCTTCAAACGCGTGAAGTTGCTCTTCCATCGGCGGATCCAGACCAGGCGGATTTCCTGACGCGTGCATGTGTGGACCATGTGTCGCCGACAGCAAAGACCGGCCTTCGATTTTCATGATGGTGACCTCGGATGCCCCTTGCCGGAGACGAACGCCATGACCTGCAGCGTCGGCGGTAGGACCGCCGACGCTGCGTTTACCTTACAGCCCTTCCTGTTTCTTCGGTACCCACACGCGCGGCACGGGAGGTTGAATCGGATTCTTGAGCAGATCCTGTTCCAGCCACTCGATTACGTCGGCCTTCTTCAACTCCAGTGCGGCTCGTCTGCGCATGTCTTCCTCCGGGTAGTCCAGCGCGTCCCATTGGCCGCGGTTGCGCTCGATGATGCGTTGAATCTTGGCGTTTGTGAGGTATTCCATACGCTCCTTCGGGTCGAGGTAGTGATAGAAGACCTTGACGTCCAGCTCCGGCAGCATCTCCATCAGCTCGGTCAGTCGCCGGTCGCAGCTCACCGCGCAGGGATTCATGTCCGACATGATGACCAGCTGTCCCTTGAGGCCGTCGATGCTTCCCGGTGTCTTCCCCCGCAGTGTCAGTGAAAGACCCGGCAGAGTCTCCGCAAGCGCGTCGAACAACCCATCCATGATCTTGCTCTCACTGCAGGACCGGATCTGGTACATGTAGTAATCGCCTGGCTTCAGCGTACGGGCATTACTGGGCAGCAGCTTTCCGTCACCCACCCATTTTTCGAGCACGTCGGAAAGGTCCGACGCCTCCAGCGCGGCGATCTCGCTATCGCTGAGTTCGCCAAGCGGGCGATCGGGCCCACCCGTTCTGGACTTCACCATCAGGTCCTTCTCGGTCAGCGTCAATTTCTTCGACGCCTGCCCGGGTTGAGCGAATGCCCCCACCGCTGGAATCAGGTCGGCTCCAAGCGCGTAATCTTCACGGAACATTCCATTCTGCACCGGCTTCCCGTCGGCCTGTGCGGCAGGAAGGAACACGCGCCTTACCGGAACCGGATTGACGAACGTATCTTCGCCCACCATCCAGTTCCGGATGGAGGCACTCAGCGCAAAGCCCGATGACGGAAACATGGGGGACAGGTCCACTGGTGCACCGTTGTAGGTCAGATCATTGACCTCGTAGTAGGCCGCGTTCATGCCCTCATAACCATTGAGGGTGCGGAAATTCTGCTTCTGCAGATGCGCCAACCGTTTCGCGTCGGCCTCATCGAGCACCCGCTTTTCCTTCTTGAGATCCAGTACCTTGTTCTGCAGTGCCTTGAACTCGCGCTGCTCCCGGCGGATCGCGACGTATCTGACGTCCAGCCGTGCGTGCATTCCGTTAAGCGTATCGGCAGCAGTGTCGCGCAGTTCGACGTGGTTTCGCGCCAGGGAGATGCCCGGTGGCACATCACAGTCCACTCCCTTCTTGACCAGCAGCTTCCCGCCTGTTTTCCTGGGAATGGCGCAGGTTCCGGCCACCGGCGTTTCCCGCATGTTGTTCAACACGGAGTTGCGCAGCGTGGTGGAATCGGCAACGGACTGCTTACCGCCCGGCGACAGCAGCTGATAGATGCCCTGCTCCCAGCTGCTCACGGTTTCATCGGCGTCCGGTCCCTTGATGTGAACCTTCCCATCCGGCTGGAAGTCGATAACGCGAACGACGTTGTTGTTGTCGTCCTTGCGGCGGAACGACAGCGCATTGCCCTCCCCGGAACTTCCGGACTGCACCTGCCACTTGTGTTCAGGCAGCACTTTCTGAAGGTGTTTGTTGAGTTCGATGACCTTCGAGGGCGAATCGAAGTTGCCTTTCAGCACGGCCTCGCGCTGCTGGCGCATGTTGCGCTCGGCCAGGATGTCGGCGACCTGGGCAGCAAGCGTGCTGTGGAAATCCCAGGCCAACGCGTCCTGTTCCAGACGCGGGTCGGATTTGATCAGAAGTTCAGCCTCTTCCCGCAACAACTGCGGGTAGTGCTTGAGCAGGTTATCCACCGCGGTGGGCATGGACTCGAACTTCTGCAGCACCGCGCTCCAGGTTGTCAGCATCTGGGTCTGGCCGGCCTCAATGGTGCTGGCTATTTCTTCGCGAACTTTCTGCACCAGCACGCTGTGGTCTGCATCTTCGGGCAGGCCAAGGCGGCGCTTCAGCGTGTTGATATCGGACGCGTCAATCAGGCGGTTGACGTCAGGTAACTGTCGCGGGTCGCTGACCTGGATGCTCATGCCGGTGGGCCCGCTGCCGATGCGAACGCCGGTGTACCGCTCACCGTGCTCCATGACAAAGGTTTCCACGATGCAGCCGTTTCCAAGCCGCGGGCTGTCGGCCCATGCCCTGATCGTAATGGCCTCATCGCCCGGCAGGCCCAGCGAATCCGGGTTCTGGATGATCCGGTTGATGCGCTCCTGCATGGCAAGGTCGCGTACGCGATGGCGCAGGTCCGGGGTAACGCGGGCACCAGGCTTGCCGATACCAAACACCACCTCCAGCTCATCCAGCTTGTCCGGCGGCAGCTTGTCGGCCTCTGGAACACGGCTCACCCAGTCCCCCTGCAGCGCCGAACGTGGCGTAGTAAGACCGGCGATGACACTGCGCTGCGTGGTGGGGATGAACGTTGCATCGTCCTGACGCTTCTGCCACTTGCCATTGCGATGCTCCAGTGGCGGCCCCGCTTGTTCCGGCGATGCCGGGTCGAGCAGACGCAGCTGGCTTTCACCGTCCTTCTGGTACACAGGCGCGAAGCGCTGGCCGTGCTTCACGTACAGCCGGTCACCCTGCTCGAACACCTCGCCGCCGCTCGGCAGCGTGCACGTCAGCATCGGCAGGCCATGAAGACTCAGCGCGCGCGACGGCAGCAGCAGCCGTTCGCTGATCTGCCCGTCCTGGTTGAAGCGGGCATTGAAGGCGCGCCACTGGACCAGCGCCTGGGTGGCGTCCTTGACGGTGGCGAGGCTGCGTTTGCCCAGTTGGAACAGAATCCGCGGCAGTTCACTCACACCTGTCATGTCCAGGGCGTCGGCCAGGCCGTCGCCAAACTCCATGATGGCTCCATCGATGTCGCCGCGCTCCAGCAGCTGCAGGCCGCTGCGGATGCTTTCGGCCAGCAGCGCCAGCGTGCTGGACACGCACAGCGCGGCCAGCGTGCCGCCGGAGCCGACCGAGCAGGTGATGGCCGCCACCGCCGAGCCGAACAGCTTCAGCCCCTCGACGACGCGTTCGAGCTTGCTGACGGTAACCTCATCCACGTTCGAGATGCGCATCTGGATGTAATCGGTGGCGGCCTGCTGCGGCCCTTTGCTCTTCTCGAAGCGCAGCTTGATGCCCGATGCTGAGTGCCGCTTGTTGAACATCGCATTCAGCGAGTCGTGGTGCCGTATGGCCGCACGCCCTATCACGTAGTCCCGCGCTTCATCGCCGGGCATTACCAGCCAACGACGGAAGGCGTTCTCGTCCAGCAGCTGGTCGCCCGCCTGGGTGTCGGTCAGGAACACATAATGGACCCCAGCGGCCTGCAGACCCCACACGCCGGGAATGACGTGATTGTTCAGCCGTACCTCTTCCAGCGACGAGCGGCCGTCCTTGCCGGGCTCCATCTTTGCGTGGGCAGCTTTCAGCGCGGCATAAGCGGCCGCGTCCAGCTGGCCCTGCTGGTGCGCGGTCTCGATCATCCACAGGGTATGCGTGCGGATGCGATCTGCCATGGCCGCATGGAAGTCATGCGCCTTGTTGGCGGCAATGCCCCTCAGATGCGCGAGGTAGGCGTCGGCCAGCGCGTTGGTGTCTGCGAACTCGGACAGCTCGCTGCAGATCGCGCGTTGCACGTCTACATCCTGCAGCTGCTCGGTCAGTCGTTCGTCGACCACCCGGGTGTCGTTGCCGGTGTAGGCAGTAAAGCGCATGCCGAACAGGTCGTCATCCGACGGCCACGGTTCGTTGGGCAGCGGTTGCATCGGCAGCCCCGGACCGTCCGGCAGATCCCCCAGGTTGACCGGCAGCTCCGGACGGCCCAGCCCGTGCTGCTGCCAGCCGTTGACTGCCCAGTCGACCAGATTCAGGGGGGGGCTACCCGGCAGCTGCAGTTCGACCGCGGCAAGATCCAGTCCGGCAAGGGCAGTACCAAAGCCCAGCCTGCTCAGCCTTTCGGTGAGCGCCCGCACCACCGCAGCGCGCGAGAAGGCCTGTACGGTCTGCAGGTCGTCCTTCAGCCCCTGGGCGTGGCGCTGCTCGCTGGCGACGTTGGCAATGCCCAGCGGACTCCAGCGCAGGGCGTTGGCCGCCAGCTGCCGCTGTTCGCGCTGCTGCCCATGATCAACCAGCGCCCCGGCCCAGTCGTCAAGCGCGTGGCCCGCCTGGACTACCGGCTTGAAGTCCAGCACGAAGGCATCGGCCGCGTTCCATGACTGCTTGCCACCTTTGCCGGACTGGAACATGTACTGCCGCTCTTTCCAGTGACTGACCCGCTCGCGCACCTGGGCCTGGAGCGCCTCGGGCGCAGCGGCGACGATGTCGTCCATCAGCGTGCGGTCAAGCTTTTGATCCACATAAGGCAGGCCGCTGTTGGCACGCTGCGTGTCCAGGAACTGGCGGAAGGCCTTCTCGTCGCTGAAAAGCTGGAAGCTGGCCAGGTCCGCGCGGTACAGCACCACCTGGCCGCGCACCGCCGGGTCGCTGCTGTCACTGCGCAGCAGCAGATAGTTGGGCACGCGGATTGACACCGTGCTGCCGTCGGCGAGCGTATCGGTATAGGTCAGTGCTGAACTCGCCACGTCCGGCTTGCCCTGCAGGAAGCCCAGCACGATGTCTGCGCCGCGCAGGAAGTCGTCGCGGCCGCTGCCCAGTTCACCCTTGCTCTTGGAGTTCAGCGCGTCAATGACCAGGCGTGCGCGCACGGCGGTCATCAACGGCGCGCGCAGCGTCTGGCTCTGCTCGGCCACCCGTGCCTGCAGCTGGCTGCAGCCGGCTCCGGTGAGGAAGGCCTCCAGTGTGCGGTGCTGCGCGCCTTCCATGACCGTGCCGTGGTGCAGGAAGGAGAGCTTGTCCGGCGACGTGCCGTCGGCGCGCAACAGGCAGTACTGCAGCAGTGGCATTCGCTGCTGCACGGTGACCCCGGCCACTGTGACGGGGCCCAGGTCGACGTCGATGTGCTCGGAACCGCCGCTCCAGCCCGCCGTGTGCAGGGCCTCGTCCAGCAAGGTGGCCGGCACGGCCTCCAGGTTCGACAGGGTCGCGTCCAGGCCCTGCAGGATGTGCAGCTGGCTGACCAGCAGCTCCTGTTCGGAGGACGGCAGGCGCGCCACCCACTCCCAGCCCGGCCGCGCCGCGACTTCCTGGGCGAGGGCCAGCGACCAGGTCTGCAGCGATCGCATGCTGTCCATCAGGGTCTCGTCGGCGAGCAGCTGGTCGCGCTGCGCCGGGGTGACACCCAGCTGCTCCAGGTCGTTGTCAGGTGCTGGCGTGGCGGGATAGAGCTGGTCGGGCGCTGCACGCTTGCGGCGCGTACCCGGCAGGTCCGGGGTACCCAGCAGCAGGTCCAGGCCGGTGCCCCATGCGCCATGGAAATCGGCCACCTCATGCGCCAGCACGTCGGCCAACTGGGTGGGGGTGAGCGGTGCCCCATCGGGGACGGCCGGCCAGAGGGTGTTGTAGAGCGTCTCCCCTGCCCGGTACAGGCCGTAGCCCAGCGCACTGCCGGCGGCGGTGATACCGGTGTAGAGCAGGCCACGTTTCAGCAATCCACTGCGGCCAAGCACCACGGCGGCCGCCGCCGGTTCGCCTCCGCGCAGCGGCTGGGCTTCCACGTCCCGGATCGCGTCGGGGCCGAGATCGACCATTTCGATCATGGGGGGCTCCTCCTGCGGCACCTGCTGGAACTGTCGCAGCGCACCGACCAGACCTGCGAAGCTCGCCAACCAGGTCTGAGCAGAGTGGCCTGCAGCCGGTGCGGCCGAGGCGGCGTGGCCAAACCCGGATTCTGGTGATATGTCGATGGTGGCACCCAGTTGCGCCCCCGCTACGGCGGAGCGCTCTGACCGAGGCGGCGTTGGCGTAGTAGCGGCGCGGGGAGGTGGGAACGATTCTGCAGCCGGTGCCGCCATCGGGGCAGCTGGCTCGGGCACCTTCCCCAGCAGGTGCGCATACGCTTGCATCACTGCATCGTCGGTCAACACGTCGGGTTGCTGACGGCGCATGAACTGCCCGATCTGCCCGGCGGCTTCTTGCTGCAATCCAGAGATGAAATGGCGTTCGGTACGGCAATGTCCCAGCGGGGCCAGCGCCGTGGAGGGTTGGGAGGCGGTGAGGCCGAGCAGGCTGCGGGTGACCTGAGCGCGGACCTCCAATGACTGCACGTGGTCCGGCGTTGCGCGGAGGTCTGCTGCTGGTCCACATTCCTCCACGGTCACCCAGGCACCGCTTGATCCACGTCCCAGCCAGTGCTGCAGGCCGGCAAGCTGGCCGGGAACGCTGAGCAGCGTGGTCAGCGCGCGGGCGACGCTGTCGTAGCGCCCCAGGGGCTGAATCGTGGGCACCGGTGCCAGCGTGGCGGCGTGTGCCACCTCGGTGAAGTACCTTGCCAGCGTGATGGCAGCGGAATTGTCTGGAACAGGCAACGGCACCGTGCCACCTGCGACCCGTGCCAACGGCGATCGCGCACCCAGCGCGGCCACCTCCAGCCGCCCCGATTCCACCAGAGCCCGCAGCCCGATACGCGGGTCCAGCAGTCCGCCTTCGCGCTGCTCACTCCGTCGCATGGCCTTCCATGCCGCATCCTCGGCGTTGCGGTCCAGGCCCGGTGCCAGTGCCTGCAATTGATCGCGTGACCACGCTTCGCGCTGTGACATGTCGGCACCGCCAAGCTGCGCGTTCTGCAGGCCCAGCGCCAGCGTTCGGCTGTCCCTGCCAGGACTGTCTGCCAGCACCTTCTGCCACTGCATGCGGCTCATGCTGCAGGGACGATGCAGCGCATCACGCAATGCGGCCAGCAGCGGGTGCGATTGTGCGTCGCACTCTTGCAGCCGGCAGCGCTGCGGCAATACGGCCAGTTCCCATTGCGCCGTCGGCAGCCGCAGCGCGTGCAGAAGCACGTCGCGCCAGAGGGCCTGCGTGTCGGCGTCCATCGTGGAAGGCAACGTGCAGCGCGACGTCAGCTTGTCGGCCAGCAGGCAGGCCAGCGGCGTGCCTGCGTTTCCTGCCGCCAGGATCGTGTGCAGCAGATCCAGGGTGATCGGTCCTGCGGCCAGCATCCGTGACAGCGCCTCGAACTGCGCTGCCGGTGCGCCGATCAGTCTTTCCATCGAAGTCGCAGCGGAGGCCGGGAGCAGGATGGGTCGCATCACACTCTCGCGGTTGTGCAGGCTGTCAATGCGGGTCGGCGTGGAAACGGCGTTCGACGGCCCGGCAACAGAGAGATCCTGCGCGCCATGCGTGGACGGGGCGTACGAGGGGCGTAAGGCAGGATCGGAACCGACAGCAACGTGATGAGGCATGAGGAGGGCTTTCGCGTAGTGGTAGGGGAAAACCAGTCATTGGCGTAGGAATTTTCTGACTGGTGTCGCCGGATACTCCGCGATGGCGCGCGCCGTTCGAATACAAATAATTGCTGACTTTAGGAATAGATGTAGTGCATGTGTCGAATGCGACGAGTAATGCGCCTAAAAGGCCCATTCGCAGACGCGACATCCAGTGGTGCCGACCGTTGGCCGGCCCAAAAGCAGGTTTATCGCGTCAGAAACACAATGCCCGGCACAAGGCCGGGCATTGGGGAAACCGCACTGCGCGGGTGAGACCCGTCAGCTGGACAGATGCTCAATTGCCGCCACACTGCCCAGGCGATCTCCCAGACGCTTCAACAGCGCCAGACGGTTGGCGCGCAACGCAGGGTCTTCCGCATTGACCATCACGCCATCGAAGAACGCATCCACCTGCGGGCGCAGTCGGGCCAGACGCGCGAGGACGCTCACATAGTCCTTTTGGTGCAGGCTGGCATTGCTGTCGTCAATGGCGGCTTCGACGGCTTCGGCCAGTTCGCTTTCGGCCGGTTCGGCCAGCAGCGACGGATCCACCATGCCGGGGATATCACCCTCGGCCTTGCGCAGGATGTTGCGGATGCGCTTGTTGGCGGCAGCCAGCGCTTCGGCTTCCGGCAATGCCGCGAACGTGCCGATGGCGTCGATGCGACGGTCGAAGTCGTACAGCGAAGCGGGCTTCAGCTCGGCCACCGCGTTGAAGTGCGTGGCCGGCACGCCCTTGTCGGCGTAATAGCCGCGCAGACGGTCGAGGATGAAGTCGTACAGCTCCTGCGGCAGCGCTTCGGTCTTGCGCTCGGCGCTGGGCTGCACTGCCGCCGGCAGGCCGGCCAGTGCCTTGCCCAGCAGCGCGCGCAGATCCAGATCGAAACCGGATTCGATGATCGTCCGCGCCAGACCCAGCGCATTACGCCGCAGGGCGAACGGGTCCTTGTTGCCGGTTGGCTTCAGCCCGGCGGCAAAGCCACCGGCCAGGGTGTCCAGACGCTCGGCAATGGCCAGCACCTTGCCCAGCGGCGACAGTGCGATGTCGTCGCCACCGAAGCGCGGCTGGTAGGCCTCGTCGATGGCCAGCGCCACCTCTGGTGAATCGCCACCGGCCACGGCGTAGTGGCGGCCGGCAATGCCCTGCAGTTCCGGGAACTCGTTGACCATGCGCGACTGCAGGTCGTTCTTGGCCAGCAGCGCGGCGCGCTTGGCCAGCACCGCATCGGCACCGACCTGCGGCGCGATCAGCTCGGCCAGCGCCACCACGCGCTGCACCTTGTCGGCCACCGAACCCAGCTTGGCCTGGTAGGTCACGGTCTTCAGGCCATCGCCCATCGACTCCAGGCCCTGCTTGAGGTCTTCGTCGAAGAAGAACTTGGCATCGGCGAAGCGCGGGCGGATCACCCGCTCGTAGCCCTTGGCCACCTCGGCGACGTTCCTGGACTCGATGTTGGCAATGCCGATGAACTTCTCAGTGAGCTTGCCGCTGGCATCCAGCACCGGGAAGAACTTCTGGTTGATCTCCATGGTTTCAATCAGCGCTTCCTGCGGCACCGCCAGGAATTCCCGCTCGAAGCTGCACAGCACCGGGGCCGGCCATTCGACCAGATTGACCACCTGTTCCAGATTGTCGTCGGTGATCCGGGCCTGGCCGCCGGCCTTGGCCGCTTCGGCATGGGCGCTGGCAACGACGCGCTCGCGGCGCGCGTCAGCGTCGACCAGCACGAAAGCAGATTCCAGCGAGCTCACGTAGTCTTCGGGCGTGCTCAGCCACACCGTCTTGTCGTGCATGAAGCGGTGACCACGGCTCATGCGGTCGGCCTTCAGGCCCAGCAGTTCGGCGTCCACCACGTCCTTGCCGTGCAGCAGTACCAGCCAGTGCACCGGGCGCGCGAAGCCATAGGCATGGTTGCCCCAGCGCATCGGCTTGGGAATCGGCATGGCGGCGATGGTCTCGGCCAGGATCTCCGGCAGTAGCGCGGCGGTGCGCGCGCCCGGGGTCACCGAGCGGTGCACGAAGCGCTCGCCCTTGGCATCAGTGGTGCGCTCCAGCGCGGTCCACTCAATCCCGGCCTTGGCGGCGAAACCCTGCAGAGCCTTGGTCGGCTGGCCATCGGCGTCCAGCGCGATGTTCAGATACGGGCCCAGCACTTCGGCGCGCTGTTCGGGCTGCTCCACCGCCACACCGGGCAGCAGCACAGCCAGGCGGCGCGGGGTCGACAGCGGCTTGGCATCGCCACGTTCCACGGCCACGCCACGCTTGTTCAAGCCATCAATGACGCCATCGAAGAACGCCTGGGCCAGGCCCGGCAACGCCTTCACCGGCAGTTCTTCGGTTCCCAGTTCGATCAGCAGCGGCTGCATCGTGCTCATGCCTGCACCTCCTTGGCAGCCACCGCTTCCAGGCGCTTGGCTTCATACAGTTTTGCCACCGCCTGGGCCAGCGCGCGCACGCGCAGGATGTAGCGCTGGCGCTCGGTGACGCTGATCGCGCGGCGCGCGTCCAGCAGGTTGAACGAATGGCTGGCCTTGCACACCTGCTCGTAGGCCGGCAGCGGCAGTCCGGCCTCGACCAGCATCTGCGCTTCCTTTTCGCACGCGTCGAAACGGTGGAACAGTTCTTCCACGTTGGCGTATTCGAAGTTGTAGGTGCTCTGCTCCACCTCGTTCTGGTGGTAGACGTCGCCGTAGGTCACGGCGGTGCCGTCCGGGCCGTAGGTCCAGACCAGGTCATAGACGTTGTCGCAGTTCTGCAGGTACATGCACAGTCGTTCCAGACCGTAGGTGATCTCGCCCAGCACGGGTTTGCATTCCAGGCCACCGGCCTGCTGGAAGTAGGTGAACTGGGTCACCTCCATGCCATTGAGCCAGACCTCCCAACCCAGGCCCCAGGCACCGAGGGTAGGCGATTCCCAGTTGTCCTCGACGAAGCGCAGGTCGTGCACCAGCGGGTCGATGCCCAGCGCCTTCAGCGAATCCAGGTACAGCTGCTGGATGTTGTCCGGGCTCGGCTTCATCGCCACCTGGTACTGGTAGTAGCGCTGCAGACGGTTGGGGTTCTCGCCGTAGCGGCCGTCGGTGGGACGGCGCGAAGGCTGCACGTAGGCGGCATTCCAGCTTTCCGGGCCGATCGAGCGCAGGAAGGTGGCCGGGTGGAAGGTGCCGGCCCCGACCTCCAGGTCCAGCGGCTGGATCAGCACGCAGCCCTGCTGCGCCCAGTACTGGTTGAGGGTCTGGATGAGGCCCTGGAACGTGATCGGAACGGTCTTCGTGGCGGACATGCGGCGGATTCTTGCCTGCAAAGGGGGTGCGCTAGTATAGCGACCATGGATCAACGCCCATCGGTACCGCCTCTTCCCGCCGGCATGGCCGGGTCCGCCGCCACTCCGGAACGGGTGCCGCTGCCGTCGGGCCGGCTGGGCTTTGACCAGGTCGCCGCCGCGCTGGTGGCCGATGGCCTGGTCGCCGAGCACGATCAGGAGCGGATCCGCTTTTCCGCCCAGGGCGCGCGCAATGCCAGCGAGGTGCATCCGCTGGTGCTGCTGGCCAATCTGAAGCTGACGGCTGCCCACGGCGGTGAACTGGGCCTGGAGCGGTTGACCGAATGGCTGGCCGAGCGCACCGGCACCCGCTACCTGCGCATCGACCCGACCCGTGTGGACGTGGCGGCGGTGACCGCGCTGGTGTCCCACGCCTATGCACGCCGGCACCGCTTTCTACCGCTTGCAGTGAACAGCGAGCGGGTGCTGGTCGCCACCAGCGAACCGCTGGCGCACGAGTGGCTGCGCGACCTGCAGCACCTGACCCGCCGCCAGATCGAGCTGGCCACGGTCAATCCGCTGGATCTGCACCGCTACACCATGGAGTTCTTCGGGGTCACCCGCTCGGTGCGCGGCGCACGCGGCGATGCCCGCGCCGACACCAATGGCACCCTGCCCAGCTTCGAACAGCTGGTGGAGCTGGGGCGGGCCGGCGACGTCAACGCCGACGACCACCACATCGTGCACATCGTCGACTGGCTGCTGCAGTACGCCTACGAGCAGCGCGCCTCGGACATCCACCTGGAGCCGCGCCGCGACATGGGGCGCATGCGTTTCCGCATCGACGGCGTGCTGCACAAGGTGTTCGAGGTGCCACCGGCGGTGATGACCGCCGTGGTCAGCCGGATCAAGGTGCTCGGCCGCATGGATCTGGCCGAGCGCCGCCGCCCGCAGGACGGCCGTATCAAGACCCGCTCGCCGGGCGGGCGCGAGGTGGAGATGCGCCTGTCGACCATGCCCACCGCCTTCGGCGAGAAGTGCGTGATGCGCATTTTCGACCCTGATGCGGCATTCAAGAGCATCGACCAGCTGGGTTTCAGTCCCGAAGAAGCCGCCGGCTGGACTGCGCTGGTGGAACGCCCGCACGGCATCGTGCTGGTCACCGGTCCGACCGGTTCGGGCAAGACCACCACCCTGTATTCCACCCTGAAGCGGTTGGCCACCCCGGACGTGAACGTGTGCACGGTGGAAGACCCGATCGAAATGATCGCGCCGGAATTCAACCAGATGCAGGTGCAGACCAACATCGACCTGGACTTCGCGGCCGGCGTGCGCACCCTGCTGCGGCAGGACCCGGACATCATCATGATCGGCGAGATCCGCGACCTGGAAACCGCGCAGATGGCGGTGCAGGCCTCGCTGACCGGCCACCTGGTGCTGTCCACCCTGCACACCAACGACGCCCCCTCGGCGATCACCCGCCTGCTCGACCTGGGCGTGCCGCATTACCTGATCGCCTCCACCGTGAACGGCATCCTGGCGCAGCGCCTGGTGCGCACCCTGTGCCCGCACTGCAAGGTGCCCAAGCCCCTCACCCCGGTGCAGTGGGCTGCCCTGGCTGATGCCGAAGAAGCATTACCAGAGTCGCCCACGCCATATGCGCCGGCCGGCTGCATCGATTGCCGGCGCACCGGCTACCTGGGGCGGGTGGGGCTGTATGAGTTGCTGCCATTGGGTTCGCGGCTGCGCGGGCTGATCCGCGCGGACATGGATCTGGCCGGTTTCAGCCGCGCCGCGCGTGCTGAAGGGTTGCGAACCCTGCGCCGCGCGGGGCTTGAAAAGGTGGCGGCAGGGCTGACTACAATCGAGGAAGTCCTGTCTGTGCTGCCTCCCCCGGATGAACCACGCGCCCTTCCTGATTCTTGAAACCGGCCAACCGGTCGCCTCGCTGCGCCGGTACGGGCGATTTCCGCACTGGATCCGGGTCGCGGCCGGGCTGGAAGCCGATGAAACCGTGGTGGTGGACGTCGAGCATGGCGGCCAGCTTCCCGACCCGGGCGGCTTTGCCGGGGTGATCGTCACCGGTTCGGCCGCCTACGTCACCGACCGCGCCGACTGGAGCGAGCGCAGCGCACAGTGGCTGCGCGATGCCGCCTACGACGGCCGTCCCGTGTTCGGCATCTGCTACGGCCACCAGCTGCTGGCGCACGCGCTGGGCGGTGAGGTCGCCTACAACCCGGCCGGGCGCGAGTCGGGCACGATCGAGCTGGCACTGGATCCTGCCGCCGTGGATGACCCGTTGTTCGCCGGGCTGCCGGAGCGCTTCCCGGCGCATGCCACCCACCTGCAGACCGTGCTGCGCGCCCCAGAAGGGGCGGCCATCCTGGCACGCTCGGCGCAGGACAGCTGCCATGCCTTCCGCTGGGGCGAACAGGCCTGGGGCGTGCAGTTCCACCCCGAGTTCGCCACCCACCACATGCGTGGCTACGTCCGCGCCCGTGCCGAGTGCATCCGCAGCCACGGCGGCTGCGCCCGCACCGTGGCGCGCGGGGTCAGTGCCGCCCCACTGGCCCGGCAGCTGCTGCGCCGGTTCGTGCGCCAGGCGCGGCGGGTGGAGCGCGACCCGCATGGCGTGTCGCTACGCAGCCGGTCGGCCGTCCATGATCGGCCGACCGCATAGCGTAGTGACGGGCCGTGCCCGTCAACGCACGACCTGGTCAACCGCTTCATCTTCAGGTGACGCGCACATAAAACAGGGATAATCGAAGCAGCGCGGGGCCTGCGGCCCCTACTCCCCCTGTTCCGGATTGGTATGAGAGACATTCGCAAGCTGCCCGCGTCGGCGGGTGCCCAATGGCTGCTGGACACATTTTCGCTGTACCGCCGTGCGCCGCTGCAGCTGGCCGTGCTCGGCATCATCGGCATGCTGGTCAGTTCGTTGATCGCCATCGTCTCGCAGGCGCTGCCGGGTTGGCTGAGCCTGCTGGGGCAGCTGCTGTCGGTGGCGGTGGGCCCGGTGCTGTTCGGCGGCATGCTGTGGGCGGTGAGCGAGATCGACCAGGGCCACCGTGCCCAGCCCGCTCACCTGCTGCAGCCGATCCGCGACCGCCGGGTCAGCCATCTGCTGGTGCCGCTGGCGATCCAGATGGTCACCATTCTGGCCCTGGGTGCGCTGTTGTTCGTGATGATCGGCAGCGATGGGCTGAATGCCATCGGTGAAGCAACGCGCAATCTGCAGGTACTGCAGCAGTCGGGCACCACACCCAGCAACGAGCAGGTGCTGGCCGTGTTCGACCCGGTGCCGGTGAAGCGCGTGCTGTTGTGGATCGCCCTGGTGTTCGCCGTGTTCGTCGCGCTGAGCATGGCCATGTTCACCCAGCCGGCCCTGGTGATGTTCGACCGGCAGAGCGGCATGCACGCGCTGCGCATGAGCCTGCAGGGCTGCGTGGAGAACTTCGGCGCAATGACCGTGTTCATGCTGCTCGGCCTGGTGGCCATGCTGTGCATCTACTTCCTGGTCGCCATCCTGATGCAGATCGCGCTGTTGATCGGTGGCGCAGCGGCGGCCACCGCGCTGATGCAGCTGGTGGTCACCACGGTGATCATGCCGTTGTACGTCGGCGCGGTGTACGCCTCGTGGAAGCAGATGTTCGCGCACCGTACCCGTGGCAATCCGCCGCCGGTACCGCCGTCGAACGCACCGAAGAACATCTTCGCGGCCTGATCGCCGTTTGTCCGTAGGGACACGCCATGCGTGTCCTCGCGATGCCACACCGTTCGATGGACACGCATGGCGTGTCCCTACGCGGTTTCTTCCTTGCGCTTGGGGACCAGCCATTTGGCCGCATGAATGCCCAGCTCGTAAAGCAGGCACATCGGAATGGCCAGCATCAGCTGCGACACCACGTCTGGCGGCGTCAGCACCGCCGCCAGCACGAAGATGCCGACAATGGCGTAGCCACGGCCTTCCTTGAACTGTTCCGGGGTGATCCAGCCCAACAGGGTCAGGATCACCATCGCCACCGGCAGCTCGAAACTGCTGCCGAAGGCGAAGAAGATCGCCAGCACGAAGTCCAGATACGCATTCGCGTCCGGAGTGATCGCAATCACATCCGGGCGGAACGTGGTCAGGAAGTGGAACACGGCCGGCAGCACCAGGAAGTACGCGAATGCACAGCCGATGTAGAACAGCAGCACCGAAGACACCAGCAGCGGCACCGCCAGGCGCTTTTCACGCGCGTACAGGCCCGGAGCCACGAACGACCACAGCTGGAACAGCAGCCACGGCACGGCGATGAACAGCGCCACGAAGAAGGTCAGCTTCAACGGCGCGAAGAACGCACCGGCCGGGTTGGTGGCAATCATCGACTGCCCGTTTGGCAGCTGCGACACCAGCGGCTCGGCCAGCCAGGTGTAGATCTGCCGCGAGAACGGCATCAGCCCCAGCAGGATCACGCCCAAGCCGATCAACCCGCGCATCAAGCGTGCGCGCAGTTCGATCAGGTGTTCCACCAGACCGCTTTCGGGTGCCTGCTGATCGCTCATGGCTTGCCCTCCGGCGGGGTATCAGTGGGCAGCACGGGAGCCGGGTCACGCGGCGAGCCGCCGTCGATGCCGGGCGGCGACATCGCATCGCGCGGCGGTTCCGTTTCCGGCACTTCCGGCGTGGCCGGTACCACATGCTGGGCCACGCTGGCCGGCGAATCCGGCACCGGGCCCGTCATCAACGGTGCTTCGGCGTCAGCCGGGGTGGTTCGCGCCACGTTCTGGCGCAGTTCCTCGGCCTGCCGGCGTGCCGCCTCCCCACTGGCGCGCAGCTGCGCCTCGGTGTCCTGCACCGATTGCTGCGCCTCACGGAACTGTCGTTTGATCTCATCGGCGTGCAGTTCGCGTTCCAGCTCCTGCTTCACCGAATCCCACTGGTTGCGGGCACGACGCACCCACAGCCCGGCAAACCGCGCTGCCTTGGGCAGGCGTTCCGGGCCCAGCACCACCAGAGCGACCACTGCGATCAGCAGCAGTTCGCTGAAGCCGATATCGAACACGCCAGATCGTCCGGTCAGCGACGGTCGCGGTCGTGCTCGTTCTGCGAGGACGTCGTCGAATCGGAACTGCGCGACTGGTCATTCAGCTGCGCGGGCGGCGCATCTTCATCGCGCATGCCCTTCTTGAATTCCTTGACCGCACTGCCAAGGTCCTTGGCACCGCTGGTCAGCTTCTTGGTGCCGAACACCAGAAGCACGATCACCAGCACTACCACCCAATGCCACAAGCTCATACTGCCCATGTGCTGCTCGCGTACCTAGTCAACAGAGGGTTGAGCATAGCGCACCGCCGCTACGACGGCGCGCGTGACGAAAGTCAGTTGCCGCCATCCAGCGATTCGGTGCGGATTTCACCCTCGCCCACCGGCTGGAAGCCCTGCTGCGCCGCCGGTTGCGCCGGAACCGCCTGCAGCGGTGCCGTGGTGGCTTCCGTGGTGCCCTGTTCAGCCGGCGGCAGCGCCGGCGCGCCAGCCGTGGACGGTGCCGCACGCGGGGCGGGCGCAGCGCCGGCAGTGCCGCGGTTGGCGCGGGCTGAATAGGTGGCTTCCTCCAGGCGGTCGCGGAACGCGACGACGTCCATCGACGGCGATTCGCCGACGCGGCCCTCGAAGATCATGCGCGGCGTGGTGCTGCTGCCATAGGCATCCAGGTTCGCTTCGTCATCGATCTGCAGCACGGCACCGTCCAGTGCCACGCCGGCAAACAGGCCGCGCGCGCGCGACCAGGACCAGATTTCCGCCTTCAGCTGGCCGTCGGTCGCCGCCGCCGCATTGCGGCCGACCGGGCCTGCCGCCACGCCGGCGTCGGCTCCCAGGGTGAACTTGCCGTTGACCAGATTGTCCAGGCTGCGGTCATTGCGGAACACCAGCACCACATCGGAGGACTGCACGCCGGCCTGGAAGCCGATGCTGCCGCCGGTGAGCTTCATGAACACCGGGTTGGACCAGCTGCCATCGCGATTCTTGACTGACATCAGGCCGTGCCCACGACGCCCGCCGATCACCAGGCCGGCTTTGATGGTGTCGGGAATCACGACGATGGCACGGCCTTCGTCGAGCAGTTTGTCCGGGATGCCCTGTTCGGGGATGGACTGGATTTCATTGAGCACGCGCACCGCATTGCGGGCGCGCTGGTCTTCCTGGGGCCCGGCTACGGCCTGGGCCGACAGCAGGCTGGCAGAGATCAACAGGACAAGGCGGATGCGGCGCATGGTGGTCTCCGAAAGTCACGACACAGCAGAATCGGCGCTGATGAACCGGTAGGTGCCCACGCGAGCAGGCACGCCACATAAAGCCGGTAGGTGCCCGCGCGGGTGGGCACGCAATACCCGAAATTAGTCAGGTTTCAATGAATCCGCAATGAGTATCCCGGACCTGCGAGAATAGCCCCATGCTCGACGCACCCGACACCGCCGTGCTGGCGGTCAATCTAGGCACGCCGCAGACGCCCACCGCCCCGGCGGTCCGGCGCTATCTGGCTGAGTTTCTCAGCGACCCGCGCGTGGTTTCCATTCCCGCCCTGCTGTGGAAACCCCTGCTGTACGGGCTGATCCTGCCCCTGCGCAGTGGACGCTCCGCCGCCAAGTACGCCCAGGTGTGGCTGCCGGATGGTTCCCCGTTGATGGTGTACACGCGCCGTCTGGCCCAGGCCATGCAGGCCCTGATGCCGAACCTGACCGTGCGTCATGCCATGCGTTACGGCTCGCCGGCGCTGACCGCCGAACTGGACCGGCTGGCCGCCGATGGCGTGCGCCGGGTGGTGGTACTGCCGCTGTATCCGCAGTACTCCACCACGACCACCGCGTCGATCGAGGACCAGCTGCGGCAGTGGCAACCCCGCCACCCTGCAGTCACCGTCACACTTGTACGCGACTATGCGGTGGATCCGCAGTGGGTGGAAGCGGTCGCCGGCAGTATCCGCGCCTGGTGGAAACAGCACGGGCGTGGCGAGAAGCTGCTGTTCTCGTTCCACGGCATTCCGCAGCGCCTGGCCGATGCGGGCGATCCCTACCCACAGCGCTGCGAAGCCAGTGCAGGCGCGATTGCGAAAGCACTGGGGCTGGCCGACGGCGAGTGGCAGCTGGCCTATCAATCGCGTTTCGGGCGCGAGAAGTGGCTGCAGCCTTACGCCGAACCCACCCTCTGGGCGTGGGCGGAAGCAGGCACAAAGCAGATCGACGTGGTCTGCCCCGGATTCGCCACCGACTGCCTGGAGACCCTGGAAGAGGTTGCGATGGGCTTTACCGAAACGGTCGCCGAGCGTGGCGCGCAGATGCGCTACATCCCCTGCCTGAATGATGCGCCTGAGCATGCACTGGCCCTGTCACGGTTGAGTGTGGCGGCGCTGGCATGATCCTGCAGCCATTTGCCATGCCGCTGGCGACCACGACGGTGGCCGGGCTGCGCGCGGAGCACCGCGACGCTCCACGCGTGCTGGCGCTGCACGGCTGGCTGGACAACGCCGCCAGCTTCGTGCCGCTGGCGGCACAGCTTCCGGCGCTGGATCTGGTCGCCATTGACCTGCCGGGACACGGCCATAGCGCGCACCTGCCACCGGGCACGCAGTACAACACACCCGGTGCGATCTGCCACGTGCTCGAGGTAGCCGACACACTGGGCTGGGAGCGCTTCACGCTGCTCGGCCATTCGATGGGCGCGGGCATTGCCAGCCTGACCGCTGCGGCCGCACCGGAGCGGGTGGAACGATTGATCGCCATCGAGGCCCTGGGCGGCCTGCGCGGCCCGGAGGAAGAAACCGCTTCCCGTCTGCGCGAGCACGTGCAGGCCGCACGCCGGCTGGCAGAGAAACGCCTGCGCGTGTTTGCCGACCTGGCCGCACCGGTGCGTGCACGGATGATGGCCAACCAGCTCAGCGAGCCGTGCGCACGCCTGCTGGTCGAACGCGGCGTGATGCCGGTCGAGGGCGGGTACAGCTGGTGCAGCGACCCGCGGCTGATGCTGCCCACCGCGCTGCGGATGAGCGAGGCGCAGATCGACAACCTGCTGGCGGCGATTGAATGCCCCACCCAGGTGATCTATGCCACGCCGGCGCAATCGTACTACCCCGAGCCGTTGCGCAGCGAGCGCATCAAGCTGCTGCGCAGTGGCCAGCTCGCGGTACTGCCCGGCACCCATCATGTGCATATGGAGCATCCGGCGGCCGTAGCCAGGATCGTCTGCGACTTCCTGGCCGGCTGATCGGCGACGCTACTGGACCGCGGCAATGGTTCGATTGCGTCGCCAAACGACGCCAACGGCCTGCAGGTGCCAAAGCGCGACGCACGTCATGGCAGGTTGCCGCGTATAGGGTTTGGATGTGGTTCAACCGCGCGCGCGGTTGTTGACCATTGTCTGCGAGGCCCTCGTGTTCCGTATTGAAACAACACCTTCCCCGTCCCCCCCGCTTGATGTGGGCTGCCCCGCCAGTGAGCGGCCACCGGGCCCGCGGGGCCCGTCCCCGATCGTCATCACAAATGCGGCGTCGACATCGCCCATCCCGGACCAGGCACCGGCAGACCCGCGTGAGCGCGCAGGCGCGCGGCTGGCCACGGAGTGGTACCGGGCGCTGGATGGCTGGTCCTGCCAAGCGGTCAACCTGCTGCACCAGCTCAGCCTGTGTCTGGGATCAGCTCCATGGCGGCCCCCCTTCTCATGGACACAGCAGATTTCGCAGGCACGCTATCACCTGCGCGACCACCTGCTGCGAATCGCCGAAAGCCCGCATCTGAGCCTGGGCTTCGGCCTCCATCAACCACTGCCCCTTTCATTGCGCCACGCGGTTCTGCAGTCGTTGAGTCTGGAGATCGAGTTGCTGGATGCCTCCGAAGCAGGGACCCAGGCAGAGGTCAATGTGTCGCTTGCGCAGTTGTATCCGGTGTTGGAAG
This sequence comes from Stenotrophomonas maltophilia, assembly GCA_050983615.1. Lineage (GTDB taxonomy): Bacteria > Pseudomonadota > Gammaproteobacteria > Xanthomonadales > Xanthomonadaceae > Stenotrophomonas > Stenotrophomonas maltophilia_AZ. The sequence continues at coordinate 4,333,197 of CP158958.1, forward strand.
GCCCCGCATGCCTGGCGCTGCGCGAACCGGTGCTGCAGCCCCTGTTGCTGGCCGTGCACCAGCGTGTGACAGGAGACCCCGGTGAGTGGGCCAGCCACTTCCGCCTGATCCATCTGCACAATGAGGGAGGTCCTGATCCGGTCGGCGGCACATGGGGCGCTTCGCCTCCGGAACCGCGTACATGATCCGCCCGGTTGGGTCCGCAGCCGCGGGGGCCGTCAGCAACACGGCGGAGGGCGCATCGGCGGCCCCTCCCCGAGCCCCGGTGCGCCTGGACGCGGACAGGTTGATGCAGATGCATAACGCGCCGCTGCCCCTGCCGGCCGATGCACCGGGTCACAATGACTTCCATTTCGTCATCCTGCAGGACGGCAGCGTGACGGCAATACGCCGGGTCGTTGCCGCCCCCGCTCAACCCGTCCGGCTCGATCACGCTGTTCCGTCGGCTACCGATGGTTCGCCGGAGGCACAACGCATCCTGGCCGAGCGCGGCCAACGACTCGTCCAAGCGTGGGCAGGGGCCGTCAACGAATGGGTGCATCAAGGGGCCACCGCGCTGCGTGACGATGCGCAGCGGGCGGCCGGGGCCGACGTCGCCGTGCTGCCGTCGTGGAGCAACTACGTTCTCATTGCGAAGGCCTGCCTGGACGGTGACCTGTCCGACCTGACCCAATCGGAGCTGCTGAGCCGTGAGTTCGGCCTCGACCGTCCCCTTCCACCGCAACTATTGGCGACCCTGAAGCGCTCGCTGTCGGCTCAGATTGCCGCATTGGGGCCAACGGATGCGCAGCGAACCGTCGAGGTCAACCGCGCGCGTGATCTGATCCTGTTGAAGCTGGCTGGGACGGCGCGTGAGGTGTTGCGTGATCCATTGGTAGGCCGCTTGTTCGATGCGCTACACGCCGGTGCGCGGCACGGACAGTTCGCCCCGGATTCGACGAAGAAGCCAGGCGGGCCGCCGGGCCGTCGGTAGAGTCGCACGACAGTCGACTGCCGGTGGCATGTCCGCGTTCGGTTGGGCATGACCCGGATCGGAATGACCGCGGGGTGTCGGGCGTTCGATTGCATGGGTCCATGCGTCAATGCGATTGCGAACGTTATCGGCCGTCGTCTTGCGACCGACGCTACCAGTTCCAAGCCCCCCAACATCCTGTTGTTCCGCCATTCGCGCGCAAAGAAAAACCCCGCTGCATGAGCAGCGGGGTTTTGGGGTGTAAACCCTGGCGATGACCTACTCTCGCATGGCTTGAGCCACACTACCATCGGCGCAGCTGCGTTTCACTTCCGAGTTCGGGATGGGATCGGGTGGTTCCACAGCGCTAATTTCACCAGGGAGACGGTTGGAGCAGCGCTTTGAGCGCCTGTCTCGCATAGATCTTGTGACGTAGCGTGCACTTGGATGCTCTTACGACGTTGTCGTAAAGCCAAGGCAACTTGAGGTTATATGGTCAAGCCACACGGATCATTAGTATCAGTTAGCTCAATGCATTGCTGCACTTACACACCTGACCTATCAACCACATAGTCTATATGGTTCCTTCAGGGGGCTTGTGCCCCGGGAGATCTCATCTTGAGGCGCGCTTCCCGCTTAGATGCTTTCAGCGGTTATCGCTTCCGAACATAGCTACCCGGCAATGCCACTGGCGTGACAACCGGAACACCAGAGGTTCGTCCACTCCGGTCCTCTCGTACTAGGAGCAGCCCCTCTCAAATCTCCAACGCCCATGGCAGATAGGGACCGAACTGTCTCACGACGTTCTGAACCCAGCTCGCGTACCACTTTAAATGGCGAACAGCCATACCC
>CP158958.1:4340000-4394593 GCA_050983615.1 Stenotrophomonas maltophilia
AGACCGCGCCGCAGCGAGGGAGCGAATACTAAAGACTTCTGGAAATACGTCAAGCGTTTTTTGCGGCGCACGCGCGTTGCGCGTGCGCCGACAGACTTGCCACCATGGCCACACCAGCAGGTCATGGATGCAGAGAGATGTCGGTGAGTGCCAAACGTTCGTTGTTGCGCGATGTGTCCCTGCCTGCGGTTGTCGCAGGCTTCATCACCGTGTTGGTGGGCTTCGCCAGCTCTGCGGTGATCGTGTTTCAGGCCGCCCAGGCCGTTGGCGCGACACACGCGCAGATTGCGTCATGGATGTGGGCACTGGGACTGGGCATGGGTGTGACCTGTATTGGTCTCTCACTGCGCTACCGGATGCCGGTCGTGACAGCCTGGTCCACGCCCGGTGCGGCGATGCTGGTGGTCGGGGCCGGCAGCGTCAGCTATAGCGACGCAATTGGCGCGTTTGTACTCGCCGCTGCGCTGGGCATGGTCGCCGGCTTCTCAGGTGTCTTCGCCAAGGTGATGCAACGCGTGCCGATGGCGTTGGCCGCCGGGATGCTGGCCGGCGTGCTGCTGCGCTTCGGGTTGGACGTCTTCGTTTCGATGGGCACCCAGCTCGGGATGGCACTGGCGATGTTCTTCACCTGGCTGGTCGGCCGCCGCCTGTTCCCCCGCTACGCGGTGATCGCCACTCTGCTGGTGGGTGTGGGTGTTGCGGCGTCACAGGGTCTGCTGCACACCGGCGAGGTTCATTTGGAACTGGCGGTGCCGGTATTCACCGTCCCTACCCTGTCGTGGCCGGCGGTGTTCGGCGTTGCCCTGCCCCTGTTCATGGTCACCATGGCCTCACAGAACATTCCCGGCGTAGCGGTGATCCGCGCCTCGGGCTACGACACGCCGGTATCGCCGGTGATCGGCTGGATCGGCGTGGTCAACACGGCGCTGGCTCCCTTCGGTGCGTACGGCCTTAACCTTGCGGCGATCACCGCAGCCATCTGCATGGGCCGCGAAGCACATGAAGACCCGGCACGGCGTTACACCGCTGCGGTGGCCGCCGGAGCCTTCTACATCGTGGTGGGCCTCTTTGGGGCAACCGTGGCCGCGGTGTTCGCTGCGTTTCCCCGGGAACTGGTGGCGTGCGTGGCCGGCATTGCGCTGTTCGGCACCATCGCCAACAGTCTGGCGATGGCGCTGCGTGAGGAAAGCGACCGCGAAGCGGCGCTGGTGACCTTCCTGGTGACCGCTTCGGGAATGTCGCTGGCCGGGATCGGCTCGGCGTTCTGGGGCCTGGTTGCCGGCGCGATCTGCCTGCTGGCGCTGCGGGTCAGGCCTCGCTCAGCACCGTGATCACCACCATCAGCGCGATGGCAAAAGCGAGCGCCCAGCCACTGGTACCGCCACGCCTGACCAGTTCGGCCTCAAGCCGGTCGGGCTGGGCGTCGAACCGGGCCCGCGCGCGCCTGATCAGCCGCAGGCAGTGCCAGCGATAGAGCTCATTGGCCGATGCGCACAGAATTATGCGGAGCCCGAGCAGGCCGATCAGCGCCACACCGGCATAGGAGGGTGCCAGGCCAATCACCGCACCGATGCTGAAGGTCGCCATTAAGTAGACCAGAGAGACCAGGTACATCTTGCGGTACATCAGCCAATAGAACTCGAACAGCAGGGCCGGCCAGTGCCAGGGCCGTGCCCAGCCGCCGCGGTCAAGGTGCCAGCGGCGCGCATAAAGCGCGAAATTGTCACCGACCACCTTGGCCAGCAACGGGTGTCGGTCATGCACGGCCACAGCGTCGGCGATCTCCGCATCGCTGGGCAGGTCCGACAGCTCGGTGTCCGGTGCAGCGTACGGGTTGCCGGCACCATCGGCCGCGCGGTCGTGGACCGGGTTGCGCTCACTGCTCATAAAGGAGCCACGCTGAAGGTCTGCTGCAGCACATGCTGCGCGCCGGGCGCGAGGGTGACCACGTCGGGGCCGGCGTTGGCCGCTTCCAGGCACACGTAATCGCGCCAGCCTTTGCCCACGTCAGCCATCTTCGCCGCGCCCGCCTCACCCGGGTTCCAGGCCACCAGGGTACGGCTGCCCTGGGTGGTGATGGCGATGCTGCGCTGCAGGCCCGGGTCCTTCAGCAGGTACCGGCCTGCGGCCTGGGTGTAGATGCGATCGCTGCGGCCGGGGTCACGCGGATCGCGCAGCGTCCAGTCGCCCTGCTGGGTACGCGGGGTGGCGTAGTTCTCGAACTTGTCCAGGTAGGTCAGCCCATCCAGGCCGGACACGCTGACCTGGGTGGCGTCACTGACCTTGAAGTAGTTATGCAGGGCCTGGGTGAAGCTGATCGCCTGCGAGCTGGTGTTGCGGGTGATCAACTGCTGTTCAAGCGTGCGGCCGATGCGCAGCTGCATGCTCAGCTGGAGGTCCAGCGATTCCAGCGCGGGCGGGGCCAGGGTGAGCACGACCGTGCCGTCCGGCTCGCGGCGAGCCTGCTGCAGGGCCCATGGCAGATCGCGGACGAAGCCGTGCGAGGGCACGTCGTTTCCCTGCCCCTGCCGCCCGAAGTACGGCCAGCACACGGGCGTGCCGCCGCGGATCGGGGTCGGCAGCGCCTGCGCGGTGGGCGACAGCCACATCACATCCTGCCCGCCCTTGGGCACATAGGACAGCAGTTGCCCTCCGAACACGGAAATGGCGGCCGACGCGAAGGGCGTTTCCACCTTCCAGGCTGGGAAGCCCTGTACGTTGCCCAAGCTCAACCCTTCCAGTTTCGGCAGGGCAGCGCTGGGCCCGGCCGGCGACTGCAGCAGGCGGGCGCGATTGGGTGGCAGCGTAAAGACAGTGGATTCGGGCATGGCAGAAGTCGCAACAGGAAGAGTAGGCGCGGTGCGCAGGGCGGTGAGGATGCGTTGGCCGGCACGACCATCGGCCGGGGTCAGGCCCAGCCGCTGCTGTTCGACCTGGATGGCGCGGCGGCTGGCGGTGCCGATCATGCCGTCGGCCGTACCGATGTCATGGCCGCGGGCAAGCAACAGGGTCTGCAGTTCGCGGCGCTCGGTGCGGCCGATGCCGGGATCGTCGGTGGGCCAGGCGGCCACCGTGCCGGTACCGCCGCGCAGGCGGTCCGCGAGGGTGGCGATGGCGAGGGCGTAGCTTTCGGCGGCGTTGTAAGCGTAGATCGCGTCGTAATTGCGGAATACCAGCCAGGCCGGGCCCTTGGGGCCGGTGGGCAGCAGCAGCGCGGCGTTGGCGTCGGCCGGCAACCCGGCCGGAGCCAGCGTGCCGCCGCTGACCGGCACGATGCCCAGCGCGCGCCAGTCGGCCAGCGGCTTGCGCTGGGTGCGGCCAGCCAGGGCAGCGTTGAAGCCGGCCGGTATCGTGACTTCCATGCCCCACGGCTGACCGGTGCGCCAACCGGCTTTCTTGAGGTAATTGGCGGTGGAGGCCAGCGCATCGGGGATGCTGGCGACCAGATCACGACGGCCATCGCCGTCGCCATCGACTGCGATGCGCGTATAGGTGGACGGCATGAACTGGGTGTGGCCGAACGCACCGGCCCAGGAACCAGTCAGGCCATCGGCGCTGAGCTCACCGGCATCCAGCAACTTCAGCAGGGACAACAGCTCGCCGCGGAAGAACGGCTGGCGGCGGCCATTGCAGGCCAGCGTGGCCAGCGACTGCAGCAGCGGGCGCTTGCCGAACACCCGGCCGTAATCGCTCTCCACGCCCCAGACCGCAACGATGGTGGCCGGGTCGACGCCGTATTGCGCCGAGACGGTGGCCAGCAGGTCACGGTGCTGGGCCAGGCGGGCGCGGCCATCCTCGACCCGCTGGCTGTCCACCAGCGCAGCCAGGTAGTCCCACAACGGCGTGGTGAATTCCGGCTGCGCGTCCAGCAGCGGCAGCACGCTCGGATCCGGGTTGAGTCCGGTGGTGAGCCGGGTGAAGCCCTCCGCGCTGACGCCCTGCTTGAGTGCCTGGGTCTGGATGCCGGCCAGGCAGCGGTCGAAGGCAGGATCGGCGGCGGCCGCGCCACCGGTCAGAGACAGCCCTGCCAGCAGCCAAGCCGTGGTGCACTTCATTGGCAGAGGTCCTTGCAGCCAAGTGAAGCTGCATCATAGCGGCTGTGCAGCGGCGCGGCCGATCCGACGATCACATGCGCTGCAGCAGCCGCAACCCGAACGCAGGTGCCTGCGCGTCCCAGCGGTGGGTGACCTGCAGCCCGGCCTCGGCGGCCAGCGCGGCAAAGCTGGCCTCGGTGTACTTGTGGCTGTACTCCACGCGCATGGCCTCGCCAGCGGCGAAATCGAAGCTCCGCCCGCCCACGTGCACGTGCTGGTCGCGCAGGCTGACCAGGTCGGTTTCGATGCGCAGCCTTTCCGCGCTGTAGCGGGCCCGGTGGGCGAAGCCCTCGAGATCGAAGTCGCTGCCGATCTCGCGGTTGAGCCGGCGCAGCAGGTTCAAGGTGAACTCGGCGGTGACCCCGGCGGCATCGTTGTAGGCCGCTTCGATCAGCGCCGGGTCCTTGTGCAGGTCGATGCCGATCAGGGCCACCCCGCCCTCGCCCATGGTCTGGCGCATGGCACGCAGCAGGGCGACCGCTTCGGTGCCGGCGAAGTTGCCGAGGGTGGATCCCGGGAAGAACACCAGCCGCCGCGCCGGTTCGCGCTCCGGCTCCGGCAGCTGCACCGGCCGGGTGAAGTCGGCACACACCGGCAGCATCTCGATCTCCGGGAATGCCGGGGCCAGCCGCGCGACGCTGTCGAGCAGGGCCGCGCGCGAGATCTCGATCGGCGTGTAGGCCACCGGGTCGACCAGCGCCTGCAGCAGGATTTCGGTCTTGCGCCCGCTGCCGCTGCCGAGCTCGACCACGTGCAGGTGTGGCCCGACCACGTCGGCAATGTCCGCAGCGCGCTGCTGCAGCAGAGCCAGCTCCGTGCGCGTGGGGTAATACTCCGGCTGGCGGGTGATCTGCTCGAACAGGGCCGAACCGCGCGCGTCGTAGAAGTACTTGGAGGGCAGCTGGCGCGGGTGCTGCGACAGCCCGTGCACGATGTCGGCGGTGATCCGGGCACGGTCGGGCTGCAGGTCGGTGAGCGCGTCGAGCGCGTCGCTGACGGTGCTCATGCCAGCCCCCGGGCCAGGCGCAGGCCTGCAAACTGCCACCGTGCGGACGGAGCGAAGAAATTGCGGTAGCTGGGGCGCACGTGGCCGACGGGGGTGGCGCAGCTGCCGCCACGCAGGATCCACTGGCCGCACATGAACTTGCCGTTGTACTCACCAAGGTTGCCAGCGAACGGCTGGAAGCCGGGATACGCCCCATAGGCGCTGCTGGTCCACTCCCAGACGTCGCCGAACAACTGCAGCGGCTGCGCGGGATCAGCGCTTTCGCCCATGAACGCCCGCGGGTGCAGATGGTCATCGTCGGCGAAGTTGCCCCGCACCGGCAGGGACTGCGCGACCGCCTCCCATTCGAATTCGGTCGGCAGGCGTGCGCCGGCCCAGCGGGCGTAGGCGTCGGCCTCGAAGTAGCTGAGGTGGCAGACCGGGGCATCGGGATCGATGGCGCGCCAGCCCGCCAAGGTGAACTCGCGCTCAAGACCGTCGTCCCAGTACAGCGGGTGGTGCCAGCCTTCGTTCTGGACCAGGGTCCAGCCTTCGCTCATCCAGTGCGCCGCCTGGCGGTAGCCGCCGTCGAGGATGAAAGCCCGGTACTCGGCGTTGCTGACCGGACGGTTGGCCACTACATGGGCGGGAACGAGCACGCGGTGCACCGGGGATTCATTGTCATAGGCGAAGGCAGGGTGTGCCGGCCACGCTGGCGCACCGATCTCGACGATGCGTTCTTCCGCCGGCAGCCAGCGCATCGGCAGCGCGGCACCGGTGCTGCGCTTGAGGTCATCGCGATAGACGGGCTGCAGCGGATTGCACCAGAGCGCGTGCTTGATGTCGGTGAGCAGCAGTTCCTGATGCTGCTGTTCGTGGTGCAGACCGAGCAGCAGCTGATGGCACGCCTGGCTGTCGAGCGCATCGCGCTGCAGCAGATCGATGACCTGGTCATCGACGCGCTTGCGATAGTCGCGCACCTCCTCCAGCGACGGCCGCGACAGCAGGCCTCGCTGCGGGCGCGCATGCGCCGGGCCAATGCTCTGGTAGTAGCTGTTGAACAGGTAATGCCAGTCGGCATTGAACGGCGCGTGGCCCGGTTGGCTGCCAAGCACGAAGCGCTCAAAGAACCAGCTGGTGTGCGCCAGATGCCATTTGGTCGGGCTGGCATCGGCCATGCTCTGGACCATCGCGTCTTCGGCGCTGAGCGGCGCGGCCAGGGCGAGACTGCGTGCGCGCACGGCGCGGTAGTGCTCGGCCAGCGCGCGGGCGGCCTGCGATGTTTCGGCGACAATGTTCATCGCGTCAGGATCAGCCAGCGACGGTGAGCGCACCGTCACGATTGCCCTCACGTTGCGTTACAGCGGACGACGTGAATACGCGCCGGGCGTGTCGATCAGGGCAGCGCGTCGAGGTAGAACCAGCGACCGTCGATGCGCTCGAAGCGGCTGTGTTCCTGCATCTTCACCGCGCTGCCGCCACCGACCTTGTAGCGGGCGGTGAAACGGACCTGGGCACTATCGGCATCGGGCTGGTTGTGTTCGTGCACGGTAAGCCCGAGCCAGCGGGTACGCTGGCTGGGCGCTTCATCGAAGCCGAGGCCTTCCGGGCGGGTCTGCGGATGCCAGCTGGCGAGCAGATAGTCGGCACGCTCCTGCACATAGGCGGTGTAGCGCGACCGCATCAGGGTCTCGGCGTCGGGCGCGATGGCACCGGCGTGGTACTGACCGCAGCAGGCGGCATAGGCCAGCGGGCGACCGCAGGGGCAGGTATCGGCAGGGGCTTTGCTCATGCGGCCATTGTGCCCGGAACGGCGTATGCTGGCGCGCCTTTCCCTGCGAAGTCCGTGCCGTGCTGGAGCTGGTTCCCCCCGAGTTGTGGTGGTTGGTGGCGATTGCCTTCATTGCCGGTCTGGTGGACGCGGCGGTCGGCGGTGGCGGGCTGGTGCAGTTGCCGGGCCTGTTCACGGTGTTGCCGCAGCACGCGCCGGCAATGCTGTTCGGCACCAACAAGTTCAGCTCGATGTTCGGCACCGCCGCGGCGGCGTGGCGTTACGCGCGCAACGTGCGCTTCCCCTGGCAGCCGGTGCTGTTCGCGGCGGGCACGGCGTTCGTATTCTCGTTCGCAGGGGCGACAGCGGTCAGCCTGTTACCCAAGGATGCGGTGCGCCCGCTGGTGCTGGTGTTGCTGATCGCGATGCTGGGCTACACGCTGTGGAAGAAGGACTTCGGTGCGCTGCACCGCCCTCGGGAGATCGGTCGCAAGGAGCTGTGGACGGCGCTGGCGATCGGTGCCGCCATCGGCTTCTACGATGGCTTCTTCGGCCCAGGTACGGGCAGCTTCCTGATCTTCCTGTTCGTACGCTTCTTCGGGTTGGATTTCCTGCGCGCGTCGGCGGCCTCGAAGGTGGTGAACCTGGCGACCAACGTGGCGGCGATCTCGTTCTTCGTACCGACCGGCAACATCCTGTGGCTGTTCGCCCTGCCGATGGCCGCCGCCAACATCACCGGCTCCGTGGTCGGCACCCGGCTGGCCCTGCGCGGCGGCACCCCGTTCATCCGCAAGCTGTTCGTCGGCCTGGTGGTGGTGCTCATCGCGCGGATGGGCTGGGATACGTTCGCCGGGTGATTCTCGGCGGTTACTGCGCCTGCTCGATGCCTGGCTGCGATTGCGGGATCTACGTATCGCCGGGCTGTGCCCGGCTGCTGTTGGTTCCAGGCGAACAGCCGGTGGCCATCTGATCACTGTGTTGGCGGATCGGAATGGGCGTTCCGGGGGACGCTGCAAGTCCCCCTCCGGGGCCCAGCCCAGCCGCTGGCGGCTGGGCGTTCAGTCGCACGCGAGGCAGTGCCTCGCCAGCAGTGCGCCTTCACCCATGTAAGCTCGATCGCCGCTTGCACGTGTGCGCAGTCCTGCGCACACGGCAAGACCGGGGTTGGGCGTCCTGCCCAACCCGTCGGGCGCATGCGCCCGACCCATGCGGCTCACGCCCCCTCCAGCCCACCCCGACCCGCCACGACAGCGTTTCGGTGGCCGTGGCAAATCAACGGCCGCGTTGTTCGGTGTTCATGCGTAACCGGGCGTTGGGGATTTCACGGCAGTCGTCTGTCGACCGACTCTACCTGTGTCAGCGCGCGGGGTGCCGCATTGCTGGCCGCATTGCGCGATGCATGAGAGGGGGCCTACGGGTGACCCCTGGAGGGACACTCCACGGCATGGATGCGCGTAGTGACACGCCATGCGTGTCATGAACCACCGGGGTCCGCGAGGACACGCATGGCGTGTCCCTACGGCGATCATGCCTCGACTTCAGCAGCCTGACGTGAGCGCTCTGGCAGCTTCAGGCGCTTGCCTTCCTCGTCGTACTCGATCAGCAGTACGCCGGAATCATGGCGGCCGCTGATCTCGACGAAGCAGGCACCGCCGATGAAGGGCTCCAGCGTCATCACCGACTTCAGCGGGGTGGCGACCACCATCTGGAAACCGAAGTTGTCGAAGATGTTCATCGCCAGCGCGGTGAACTCGTTGTCGGCCTTGTCGAAGGCTTCGTCGAGGACCACCGCCGCGTAGCTGGGGAGCTGGCTTTCCGCGCCACCCAGCTGGTAACGCAGCGCCGCCGCCAGGCAGGTGGTTGCCAGTTTCTGGCGCTGGCCGCCCGACTTGCCCGCACCGCTGCGGTAGATTTCCACCTGCTGTCGCGTGGCCGCGTCGAGTTCCACGCCGATGAACTCCACATGCAGGCGCACGTCCAGCACGTTCTCACGCCAGCGCTTGTCTTCGCCTTCCTGCGAACCCAGCCGCTTCACCAGTTCACGCAGTACTGCGAACTGGGCTTCGGCAACTTCGCGCTGCTCGGTCTGGTGATGCGAGAGCACGTCGCGCAGCTGCTGGTGGAATTCCAGCACCTCCGGCAGGCGGCGGTCGCTCAGTTCGATGGTCAGCAGCGTGCCGCGGTTGAACGGTACCTGCTCCAGGCTGGCATTGACTTCGTCCAGGCGCTGGCCAATCGACTTGCGTGCCTCAGCGCTATGCCGCTGCAGGGCCAGCAGATTGTTCTTGCTCTGGTTCTGCAGCAGGTCGAAGAAGCGCTCTTCATGCTGCGGCAGGCCATCGCGCTCCAAGCGCGCCAGACGCGCCAGGAAGTCGTCCGCCGAGGCGACCGACACGGTGAAGTCGCCCGACTCCTCCGGCCAGCCCTGCACGAAGCGGCGGAAGCAGCCCAGCAGCAGGTTCTCGACTTTGTTCACGTCCTGCTGCGAGGACGACAACTGTTCGTTGAGCGCGTTGCTGATCTGGCGCATGTTCGCTTCGAGCGTTTCCAAGCTCAGCGGACCCATCGCATCCACGCGCTGCTGGAGGCCGGCTTCCTGGGTGCTGCCCAGTGCCGGCAATACCAGCGCACGGCTCTGCTGGCGTGCACGGTCGAGGCGGTCACGTTCCTTGACCAGCTGCCCACGCTCGACGCGGGTGTCCTCATAGGTACGGCGCGCCTGCTCGATGTCGGCGCGGGTGGCGTCGATCTGCTTGGCCAGGCGCGCAAGGTCGGCGTTGCCTTCGCGCAGTTCGCGCAGGTTAGCCTCGACATCGGAAAGACGCTGCAGCGGGGTGGCAACATCGATTTCGTCCCAGCCCAGGTTGACCAGCTGGTTGCAGGCCAGCCGGCGATCATTGTCGCTTTCGCGCTGCGAGCGCAGCTGTGCGATGTCCGCATCGCAGCTGGCAATGCGCTTGGCCAGCTCCTGGCCCTCCTTCTGATACACCGCCAGCTTGTCACGGTTGTTGAAGCCCAGAAGCCAGCGACGACGATCGTTGACCGCGCTGCGGTCGTCCTTCTCGAAGCGGTCACCCGGGTGCTTGACCTGGCCTTCCTTGGTGATGCCTCGTTCGACGTTGCGCAGCTCGCGTGCATCCACGCACTCGTAGTCGAAGCGCTTGCCCAGCTCACGGCGCAGCCACGGCTCGAAGCTGCTGTCGCGCAGGTCCAGCTTGTGCAGCAGCGAGCGTGGCGACGGTGAACGCGCCAGGGCCTCGTCGTTGCGGCGCACGCGGTAGAAGGTGAAGCGCATGCCCAGGTGGGTACGGTTCACCCACTCGGCAACGTCGTTGTAATGGCGGTCATCCACCAGCAGCGACTGCGCGAAGGCGAACAGCACGCGCTCAATCGCGCCCTGCCAGACAGCCTGGTCCTGACGGACCTGGATCAGCTCGCCGACGAACGGCAATGCCGCCTCCGGTACGCCGGTTTCCTCAGCCAGCCGGGCACGCAGCTTCTGCAGTGGCGCGGGAATGCTGGACGGGTTGTGCTCCATCGCCTCCAGCTCGCTGCGCACTTCGGCGAAGCGGCGCTCGTCGTCACGCTTGCCACCCAACCGCTCGCTGATCGCATCGTCCAGTGCGGCCGAGGCGCGTTGACGGTCCTGCAGCTCGCCCTGGGCCTGGTCGATCAGTTCGGCAAACGCCTGCGCCGTGTCCGGCAGCGTTGCCTGCAGCTTCTGCGCAGACTGACGCGCCTGCTCGCGCTTGGCCTGGCGACGGTCGCGCTCGGCCTCGGCGCGGCCCTGCTCACGTTCCAGTTCCTCAATCCGCTCACCGCCCTGCTGGCGGCGCTGCAGTTCGAGCTCGGCCAAGCGCTCGGTATGGTTGTCCAGCGCAGCACGACGCTGGGCCTCTTCGCCGAGCAGGCCACGGTCTCGCACTTCCAGTTCATGAAGGCGCGCTTCCAGCAGCTGCTGGCGGCGTTTCTCGCGGAAGCTGTCGATACCCAGCTTCAGCAGCTCCTCGTCGCCACGGCGACGGTGCATGGCCTTGAGCTCGTTGTAGTGCTCGCGCGCCGGCAGCAGGGTTTCGACCTGACGCCGCGCAGTGACCACGGCCTGATGCGCGCCGTCGAGCTCGGCGAAGTCGTTCACCAGCCGCTCGGCGGCATTGAATGTGTTCGGCGTGTCCAGCATGAAGTCACGCAGGAACACGTTCAGATCGCCCAGATTCTTGGCCGACTGGGTCTTGTGCAGCAGGCGCAGCGCCATCTCATTGTCGATGCCGAGCAGGTGGCGGAAACGTTCGGCGTAGCCGGCAAAGCTGTCGAAATGATGGACGTCGGCCAGACGCTGCTTGAGCTTGCGCAGGTCCAGATCAAAGCCGCCGAGGTCCTTGGCGATGTCGAACGGACGCTCGGCCACCAGGTAGTGCTTGCGCACGTCGGCGGCGGCGGCACCGTTGCCGGAGATCCAGAACAGCCGCACCAGGCTGACCACGCGGCCATCCCCGCTGCGGTACTCCAGCACCAGCGCGGTCCAGGTGGCACCCTTGCGCAGGTACTGGGTGGCGATCTCGCCAGTGCCCTTGTCCTGCTGGTCGGCCCACGCGCCGCGCACGTAGGAAACCAGGTTGCGATCACGACCACTGCGCTCAGCCTCGCGGGCGGCCGCATTGAAGTCGACGATCGCCGGCGGCACCAGCACCGCCGACATCGCATCAAGCAGGGTCGACTTGCCGGAGCCGGAACGGCCCACGAACAGGAAGCCCTTCTCGGCAATCGGCACCTCGGTCAAGCCGTTGAACGTGCCCCAGTTGTGAACCTGCAGGCGGCGCATGCGGAACTGCTGAAGGCGCGGGTCAGGCAGGCCGTCGGTGAACAGGGCGGGCGTGTGCTTGGAAATAGCCATGGGGAACTCTCTCAGGCCTCGGCAGCCGGGGTGTCGCGCAGCTGGCGGTACACCGTGGACAACGCGGCGACGTCTTCAGCGGAGAACAGCAGCTTCAGCGCCGGCGACACTTCGTGTCGGTCTTCCTGGCCGGCCAGGCGGGTCAGGATGTGGGTGTCTTTCATCTTCTGCACGGCGGCCGCGACACGGCGGTTGAAGCCGGCGCGGTCGGTGGACAGGTTCTTTTCGTAGATGGCGAGTGCTTCGGCCATCTCCGCATCGGCGACCACCGCGCGGTTGCCGCGTGCGTCGGCCTCGGCCAGCTGCTGGCGCAGGTACAGCAGCAATACCGAATCGATGAAGGTCAATGGCGACGTGCGCAACAGCACGGGCGCGTCGACATCTTCGGTATCGGCCTGGCGGGTGAAAGCGACACCGCTGTCACGGTCGAGCACCAGTTCCAGGAACAGGTCTGACAGCGCCGAACGGATCGCCGCTTCGCTGCGGATCAGCGCCGGCCACAACTTGGCGTGACGCAGCTGGTCGATGCTGGGCCCGATCAGCAGCTGGCACAGCGCGCGACGCGCGTAGAGCGGCAGCCGGCCGGTATCGCCCAGGTAATAGACGTCGTTGCCTCGCTTGGGCAGCGGGGTGACCACCACCGGTTCCGTATCGTACAGGTCATCCACAGTCGCTTCGTTCTCAGCGCCCGTGTCGATGGAATCTTCATGCCAGTTCATGGCGTTTCTCCTGGGTGAACCAAACCAGCGGGATGCGGGCACGTCGCCACTGTCCATCGCCGCCACGCCAATGTGCGGTTTCCTGTTCGCCGTCCACCACCACGCCGTGGCGGGTCCCCAGCGACAGGTAGCCGATCACGCTACCCAGCCCCTGCGGCGCTTCGCGCTGCGACAGGGCCTGGGCGATGCTCAGTTTCGGCTGTGCGCCAAGCAGCTCATGCAGGTCGCGGCGCAGCGTGCGGAAGTCGATTTCCGAGGACGCGACCAGGTCGCCCACGCTTTCCAGACTGATTGCCGCCGCATCGTTGCGCAGCACGCTGCCGTCAACCTGGGCCGTGCGTGGGTCGTGCAGCTTCCACTGCGACCAGGAACGCAGCCGGCTGGTGGTCAGCTGCAGGTCGCGGCCAATCGGACGCTGCGCGGCGAAATCGTCGCGCAGCGCCAGCGCCTCGGACTGCGCCTGCTTGAGCAGCTGGTTCAGGCGGCGCTGTTCCAGATAGCCACGACTCTGCACGAAACCACGCAGGCTGCGCGCGAAGTTCTGCAGCACGTCATGAACCTGGCCGCCGCGTTCGAGCATGGTGCCGGTGAAGCCACGCAGGAACGCACGTTCGTTGCGGTCCAGGCGGCGGGCAAACCCACGCGCCAGCACGGTTTCCAGTGCGGCATCGAGCTGGGCGCTCTGCTCGGCATCGTTGAGCAGCCGCCAGAACGCCTGGAAGCTGCGTCCGGCGTCGCTTTCGCCGATCACGTCGACGCCCTCGAACAGCTGCGACAGCACGTCGCCGCGCTCGCTTTCGTCGTCGATGATGCGTTCGCGGAACTCGCGGTTAAGGCGTTCGAAGTCGTCACGGACGCGGCGGAAATCCTCGGTCAGGTCATCGGCCAGTCCGATGATCTGGCGTGCGCGCTCCAGTGCACGCTTGCCGTCCAGCGCCGCAACGCGGCCCTCACCGACCCGGGCGATTTCCGCGTCGATGCGGTCGCGCTCGTCGCGCAGCGCCGACAGCCGGGCGTCCGGGTCGGCTTCGGTCTGCGCGGCCAGCTGCGACAGCTGTTCGATCACCAGCGCGAGCCGGCTTTCAGTGGCGGCCACACGGCTCTGCTCCAGGCTGTCGGCAAAGCGGATCGCCTGCAGCGCCTGGGTAGAGAGTTCGTACTGTTCCTGGTCTGCCCCGTCCGGCAGACGCCGCTCCAGCCAGCCCTGGGCCAGCCAGTGCGCGATGTAGGCCTGGGCGGTACGCGGCAGCTCGCGCGAGAGTTCCTCGCCGTTGAGCTGGTCCAGCGCGCGTTGCAGGCGTTCGTGCAGCACGGCCGCGGACAGGGTGCGCTCGCCGTCCATCAGCAGGCTCTGCAGCAGGCCGATGATTTCCGGGGCGTTGGCGGCCGCCAGCAGCTTCCACTGTGGCTGCTCGCGCAGGTGACGGTAACGGGTGATGCGTTCGCGATGCTTCATGCAGCGGAAGTTCCACGCAGATCACGGCGTGGCACCAGGCCACGCCATCGGGTCAATGCAGGGTTGGGTGCCCGCACGCGGGCGACGACCGGGCTCAGCGCTTGCCGCCCACTTCGATGAAGCGCAGGAATTCGGCGCGGGTGCGCGCGTCTTCGCGGAAGCTGCCGAGCATCTTGGAGGTGACCATGCTGACGCCCCGCTTGTGGATGCCACGGGTGGTCATGCACTCGTGCGCGCCTTCCACGACCACGCCCACGCCGATCGGCTGCAGCACATCCTGGATGCACTGTGCGATCTGCGCGGTCATCTTTTCCTGCACCTGGAAGCGGCGCGCATAGGCTTCAACCACGCGGGCCAGCTTGCTGATGCCCACCACCTTGCCGTCGGGCAGGTAGCCGACGTGGACGCGGCCGATGATCGGGGCCATGTGGTGTTCACAGTGGCTTTCGTACTCGATGTCGCGCAGCACGATCAGCTCGTCGTAGCCGGCGACCTCTTCAAAGGTGCGCTCCAGATACGCGCGCGGATCGTCCTTGTAGCCGCTGAACCAGTCGCCATAGGCTTCGGCGACGCGCCGCGGGGTATCCAGCAGCCCTTCACGGGTGGGGTCTTCGCCGGCCCAGCGCAGCAGGGTGCGCACCGCCGATTCAGCTTCGGCCTGGGAGACCGGATTCGCGTCGTTGTCTTTCTTGCTCATTGCCTACAGCACCCTGAAGGGGGGCGAGCATCGTACCCGACCGACCCCTCGGGCGTCCCCACCCCCGTTGGGCTCCGATTGGGGTGCGGGTATTGATAGCTGACGAATTAGTAGTATCCTATCTATATTCCGAAGCGACCCCTCCCGTGAAGCGCACCCTCGACGAACGCACCCAGCTGCAGATGCAGCTCAGCTCCGGCCTGCTCCATTCGGGCCGGCAGTGGCAGCGTCTGGCCGACCAGGCGCTGGGCAGCTATGGCATTTCCGCAGCCTGCACCATGCCGCTGCTGATGATCGGCCGCGCCGGCGGCGGCATCCGCCAGGTCACCCTGGCCCAGCAGCTGGGTATGGAAGGCCCCTCGCTGGTGCGCCTGCTGGACAAGCTGTCGGCCAGCGACCTGGTCCGCCGCGAATGCGACGCCAGTGACCGCCGCGCCAACCTGCTGTGGCTGACCGACAAGGGCGAAGCCCTGGTCAGCGAGCTGGAAACCCAGCTGATCGGTCTGCGCCAGCAGGTGTTCGGCGAGCTCAGCACCGACGAGCTGCGCACCGTGTTGAAGCTGTGGCAGCTGCTGGCCGATGCCGCCGAACGCGTGACGTAAGCCGCCGGAATCGCTGTTGTGTCGCCCGGTGCCGCCCTGCGGCGTCGGGCCTGTCCCATTCCTCCGAAAGAATCGTTGCCCGATGACCGGTGAATTCAGTCTCCACGGTGTGTTCGTCCCGACCCTGCTGGCCTTGATGCTGCTGGCCTACCTGCTGAAGAGCGGGTTACGCGTGGTCCTGCAGCGCACCGGAGCCTACCGCCATATCTGGCACCCGCCCCTGTTCAACCTGGCCGTGTACGTGATCGTGCTTGGCGGGTTGTTCTCCCTGATGCGCTGGATGCACTCGTGAACAAGATCCTCAAGCACACCGTGCCGGTCGTGGTGACCGTTGCCGCCGTCATTGCCGCCCTGCTGGTGCTGCGCACCCTGTGGACGTACTACATGGACGAACCCTGGACCCGCGACGCGCATGTCAGCGCCGACGTGGTGCAGGTCGCGCCGGACGTATCCGGGCTGGTGGAAGCGGTGAAGGTGGCCGACAACCAGGCGGTGAAGCGCGGCGACGTGCTGTTCGTGGTCGACCGCGAGCGCTACCGGATCGCGCTGGAGCAGGCCCGCGCCACGCTGGGCGAGCGCCGCGCCAGCTATGAACAGCTGCGCCGCGAGACCGCGCGCGACCGCAGCCTGCAGGACCTGGTGGCCGCCGAGGACGCCGAGGTGCGCCGCGCCAAGCTGCAGGCCGCACAGGCCGGCATGGCCACCGCCCAGGCAGCGGTGGACCTGGCTGAATTGAACCTGGCCCGCACCGAAGTGCGCAGCCCCAGCGACGGCCACGTCAACGACCGCACCGTGCGCACCGGCGACTACGTGACCGCCGGCCATCCGGTGATGGCGGTGTTGGACACCAGCTCGTTCCGGATTGACGGCTATTTCGAGGAAACCCGCCTGCGCGGCGTGCATGCCGGGCAGAAGGTCGACATCCGCCTGATGGGGGAGAGTCAGCCGCTGCAGGGCCATGTGCAGAGCATCGCCGCCGGTATTGAAGACCGTTACCGCAGTGAGGGCAGCAGCCTGCTTCCGAACGTGACCCCGGCGTTCGACTGGGTGCGTCTGGCCCAGCGCATTCCTGTCCGCATCCAGATCGATGCCGTGCCCCAAGGCGTGACCCTGATTGCCGGCCGCACCGCCACCGTGACCATCGAGCCGGACGCCACCGCGTCCCAGCCGGCCCGCCCGGCGCAGGCGGCACTGTGAACCGGCTGCGCTTCAAGCACGTGATGCTCGGGCTGGCCGTGGCCAGCCTGAGCGCCTGCGCCACGGTCGGCCCGGACTACCAGCTGCCGTCCGGGTCTGCGTTCCAGCGTCCCGAGGCCAATGCGGGCTTCCTCGACACCGGGAACGCCCAGGTTGCCGCAGGCGCTGCACTGCCGCCGCGCTGGTGGGAGCTGTACCAGGACGCCACGCTCAACGGGCTGGTCGAGCAGGCGCTGCGCGACAACGTGGAACTGAAGGTTGCCGATGCGCACCTGCGCCGCGCTGCCGCCGTCTACGAGCAGGCGCTGGATGCCGGCGGGTTCGAGTACGAAGCCGAGGCCGGCGTCAGTCGCGCCCAGCTGTCGGCCGAATCGTTCCTGGAGGAGCACGAGCTGCCCCCGATCAACCTGGCTGACGGCAAGTTCGCGGTGTCCTACCAGTTCGACCTGTTCGGCAAGCTCAAGCGCGCCGCCGAAGCCGCCCGCGCCGACGAGCAGGCCACTGCCGCGGCGATGGATCTGGCCCGGGTGTCGCTGGTGGCCCAGGTGGCTGGAAGTTATGTGGAGATCTGCCACGCCAACCACGAACTGCATGTGGCCGAGCACTCGCTGAAGCTGCAGCAGCGCAGCCGCGAGGTCACCCAGCGGCTGATTGCCGCCGGCCGGGGCACGCCGCCGGAACTGGCCCGCGCCAACGCGCAGGTGGCGATGCTGGAAGCCGCACTGCCGCCGTTGCGTGCGCAGCGCCAGGCCTCCGAGTACCAGCTGAGCGCCCTGCTTGGCCGCACTCCCGGCCAGCTGCCTGCTGGCGTAGCCGACTGCGCCCAGGCCCCGACGCTGGCGCAGCCACTGCCGGTTGGCGACGGACGCGCCCTGCTGCAGCGTCGCCCCGACATCCGCCAGGCCGAACGCCGCCTGGCTGCGGCCACCGCGCGGATCGGCGTGGCCACCGCCGAGCTGTATCCGGACATCCGTTTGGGCGCATCGGTCGGGGCCGCCGGCCTGCTGGAAGACTTCGGCAATGCGATGACCCGGCAGTGGTCTTTCGGACCGCTGATCTCCTGGACCCTGCCCTCTTCGGGGACGAGGGCGCGCATCCACGCCACCGAAGCCGGGGCCGACGCGGCGCTGGCCGAGTTCGACAGCAGCGTGCTGCAGGCGCTGCGTGAAACCCAGACCGCACTGAGCCGCTACGCCCACGACCTGGACCGGATGCAGTTACTGCAGCAGGCGCAGCAGCAGGCCGCACTGGCGGCCGCGCAGAACCGCCGGCTGTACCAGGGCGGGCGCACACCGTACCTGTCCAGCCTGGATGCCGACCGCACCCTGGCCTCGGCCGACTCCACCCTTGCCCAGGCCCAGGCCCAGATCTCGCGTGACCAGATCCACCTGTTCCTGGTGCTGGGCGGCGGCTGGAACGCCGACACCGTAGCCGCGCACGCGTCGAATGAATAACCCGATGCTGCTGCTGGACCGCCAGGCCTGGGTGTTCTCGCTCAAGACCTTCCTGGCCGCGCTGGCCGCCCTGTACATCGGGCTGGCCGGCAATCTGTCGCGCCCCTACTGGGCCATGGCCACGGTGTACATCGTTACCCAGCCGATGCTGGGCCCCACCCGTGCCAAAGGGGTGTACCGCATTGTCGGCACCCTGATCGCGGGAGCGGCCACGCTGTGGATGCTGCCGCACCTGGTGGAAGCACCGCTGCTGTTGAGCGCGGCAATGTCGCTGTGGCTGTCGGCATGCCTGTTCATTGCCCTGCTCAACCGCGGCCCGCGCGGCTATGCCTTCCTGCTGGCCGGCTACACCACCGCGTTCATCGGCTTCCCGGCGGTGACCTCGCCGGACACCATCTTCGACACCGTGGTGGCGCGCAGCGAGGAAATCATCCTGGGCACCGTAGTGGCGGTGCTGTTCGCCTCGCTGTTCTTCCCGACTTCGGTGCAGCCGATGCTGCGCGCGCGCATTGGCAGCTGGATGGACGATGCCGCGCAGTGGTGCCGTCAGATCCTGCTGCGGGGCCAGGCGCATGCCCCACGGAACCGGCTCGCCGCCGACCTGGTGCAGTTCGAAGCGCTGATCGAATTCCTGCGCCGCGATGATCCGCGCCACGCCGGCGCGGCGGTGTCGATGGAGCGCCTGCGCGAACGCATGCTGCTGATGCTGCCCGTGCTGTCTTCGATTGCCGACCGGCTCGGCGCGCTGCGCGCCGGCGGCCGCGCCCTGCCTCCGGGACTGGAACCGCTGGTCACCGACATCGCGCAGTGGCTGGAGCGCCCCGGTCGTTCCAGTGCCAGCGAATACGCCGTGCTTCGTGAGCGGATCCTGGCACTGAAGCCCGCCGTGGACGGGGAGCTCGACCACCTGCTGCTGGTGACGCTGCTGCTGCGGCTGGAGGAACTGGTAGACCTGTGGCAGGACTGCAGCACGCTGCAGCACGCCATTGAGCAGGGCACCGCACCACTGGATACGGCCCACTACCGCATCCGCGCCACCTCCGTGCGCCACAGCCGCCACGTCGACTACGGCATGGCACTGTTCTCTGCCGCCAGCGCTGGCGTGGCACTGATGACCTACTGCGCGCTGTGGATCGCGCTGGGCTGGGAAGGCGGTGGCAACGGCGCGATGATGGCTGCCGTTGCGGCCGCGTTCTTCGCCGCGCAGGACGACCCGGCCCCGAGCATGCTGTCGTTCCTGCTGTGGGCGATCGTCGCCAGCCTGGTGGCCGGCGTGTACCTGTTCGGCATCTTCCCGGCGGTGCACGACTTCGGCAGCCTGGCGCTGGTGCTGGCGGTGGTGTTCCTGCCCCTGGGGCTGCTGCTGCATCGGCCGCAGACTGCGCTGATCGGACTGCCGCTGACGGTCAACCTGGTGGCGCTGTTGAACGTACAGAATACCTACAGCGCGAACATCCAGAGCTTCATCAACTCGTCAGTGGCGATGTTCATCGGCATTGGCTTCGCCGTGGTGATGACCCGGTTGTTCCGATCGGTAGGCGCGGAATGGACCGCGCGCCGGCTGGTACGCCAGGGCTGGAGCACGCTGGCCGAGGCCGCGCAGGGGCGCGGCCAGCAGGACCGCCAGCAGTTTGCCGCGCGCATGCTGGACCTGCTCGGCCTGCTGGCCCCGCGTCTGGCCGCGGCACCGGCGGGCAGCGACCTCGCCTCGGTGGACATGCTGACCGAGGCGCGCATTGGCCTGAACATTCTGCAACTACGCCGTGCCCGACATGCGTTGCCCGAGGCCAGCCGGCACGCAGTGGAAGCGATTCTGGATGCGGTGGCTGCGCATTACCGCGCCCAGGTGGCGCAGCGGCGGCCCCTACCCGCACCGCCTGCATTGCAGGCACAGCTGGATGCCTCGCTGCAGCGCGTGCAGACCGTGGCCGCGGGCAAGGCGCGCGACGAAGCACTGATGGGCGTGCTCGGCCTGCGTTACGCGATGTATCCCGAACGCGGCTGACGCGTATCGGTCGGGACTTGCGGCCATGCACGTGACCCCCTTCGGTCGGGACCCGCTGCCATGCACGTGACCCCCTTCGGTCGGGATCCACGGCCATATATGGGACCCCCGTAGAGCCGGGCTTGCCCGGCTGCCGTTCGCGCGGTGCCAACAGCAGCCGGGCAAGCCCGGCTCTACGGGGGTCCGCAATCCCGGAAAAGGTCAGAACAGATGGCCTTGCGTGGGCGTTGGCAGGCCGAGCCGTGTCGCCAGTCCAGACAAGCGGCTGGCATGGCGGTCCAACGCGGCGGTCAGCACCTCTTCGCTGCCGAGCAGATGCAGCGACTGTCGGGCACGGGTCATCCCGGTGTAGATGAGTTCGCGCGACAACACCCGGGTGTCGCGCCGCGGCAGCTGCAGCCATACCGCGTCAAACTCCGAGCCCTGCGCCTTGTGCACGGTCATCGCGAACGCACTCTCATGCGCAGGCAGGGCAGCCGGATGGAAGGCGCGGGGCTGTGCGGCGGTTTCGCCCGCAAACCACGCCATCACCGCGCCGCTGTCGTCGCGCAGGCAGATGCCAATGTCGCCGTTGAACAACCGGTGCCGGTAGCTGTTTTCGGTGATCAGCAGCAATCGGCCGTGGAAGTAACGCGGACCGGCACCGGCCCGCGCACTTCCCGCCAGCAGCGCTTCAATGCGTTCGTTGAGTCCGCGCGCACCCTGCGGGCCCTCCCGCAAGGCGGTGAGCAGACGCAGGCGGCCGGCCTGGGCCAGCGCCTGCGTTGGGTCAGCCGCGTCGCCCAGCGCGCGCCAGTGCGCCAACAGCACGTCGCGGTGCTGCTCCATCGGGTCGAGCACGTCCTCGTGGAAATGCACGCCGGCCAAGCTTCCCGAACGCAGCAGGGCCAGTGCCGCGGTGCTGTTGCCCTCGCGCACGGCCGCCGCCAGCGGTGCCAGGTCCAGCGCATCGCTCTGGCGGTAACCGCGCCGCAGCTGTACGCGGCGACCCGCAAACGGCAGCGCCGGGACCACCGGCTGCAGGTTGTCTGCGGCCAGCAGAGGCCGCAATGCGATCGCATCGTCGGCATGCAGGCCCTGCCCGTCCCCGCTGGCGAGCAGGATGGCGCTCAGTACATCGCCCGCCTCCACCGACGGCAGCTGGTCGGGATCACCGAGCAGCAGCAATCGGGTGCCGCAGCCAATGGCCTCTACCAGCTTGGCCATCAACGGCAGATCGATCATCGAGGCCTCGTCGACCACCACCACGTCGAACGGAAGCGGGTTGTCGGCGTGATGGCGGAAGCGCGGCGAATCCGGAATCACGCCCAGCAGCCGGTGCAACGTGGAACCGGCCACCGGCAGCGCATCGCAGACCGCGTCCTCCACGCCCAGGGTGCGCAGCTGGGTCACGGCCGCGCGCAGGCTTTCTGCCATACGCTCGGCCGCGCGTCCGGTCGGTGCGGCCAGTGCCACCTGTGGTGCCGGCTGACCAGCCTGCAGCGCCTGGGCGGCGAGCAGCGCCAGTACCCGGGCAATGGTGGTGGTCTTGCCGGTACCGGGACCGCCGGTGACCAGCAGCAGCGGGTGGCGCAGCGCCACTGCCGCCGCCCGCGCCTGGTGATCCACACTTTCCTGCGCCAGCGGAAACAGGCGGGCGAACAGCGGTGCCAACGCCGCCAGGTCGTTCGTTGCCAACGGCTGGCTGGCAATCCGCTGCAGCCCCAGCGCCAAGCGACGCTCGTATTCGCGGTAACGCCGGAGGTAGAGCAGCCCGTGCTCGAGCACCAAGGGTGCATCCTCGGCTACGGCGACATCCTGTGCGGGCGTGGCCACCCACGGTGACGCGCGCAGCTGCTGCAGCCATGCGTGCGCGGCGGGCCAGTCGACGCCCTCCCCTTCCAGCAGGCGCTGCGGCTGGGTCGGATCGAAGCCGGCGTGGCCCTGCGACACCGCCAGCGAGGCCAGCGCTGCCGCCAGCTGCACCGCTTCCGGGGTATCTGGCTGCAGCCGGCGCAGGCTCTGCGCCAGCGCATGGTCAAGGGTGCGTAGCAGCCCGCTGCGGTACAGGGTGTTGAGCAGGCTCATGCGATCTCCCCGCGTGCGCGTGCGGCCAGTACCGCCTGCTGCGCCGGGCCACCGGCAAACAGTACATCCAGTGCGTCCACCAGCGCCGGGGCGAAGCGGTGCGTGTAGACGCCTTCGCCGGGAACCGCCAGACCACGACAGAACAGGTAGCGGATGCCGCCGATGTCACGTGCGTAGTCGTAGCCGCTGCCCAGCCGGAAGCGCAACCAGCGGTGCAGTGCCACGGTGTACACCAGTGCCTGCAGGTCGTACTCGCTGTGGCGCATGGCCGCCTCCAGCAGCGCGGGGTTGTACCCGGGCAGCCGGTTGGACTTGTAGTCCAGCACGTACCAGCGCCCGTCGCGCACATAGGTCAGATCGATCTTGCCGGTCATCAGCCCTTCCAGCCGCCGCCGGGTGCCGAAGCTGCGGCGCTCGCGCACCACGCCATGCGCATGCAGCACGTCCAGCAGTTCGCTCACGTTGGTGGGTTCCAGCGCGAAGTGGAACTCGATTTCCGCGCGGCGTTCGCTGGCGGCCAGGCTGTGCAGGGCACCCCCTTCGGGCAGCGGCACGGTCAGCGTGTGGCCGACCAGCGGCACCAGCACGGCCACGCCGTCGTCGAGGTCTTCGTCTGCATAACCTTCCGCACGCAGCGATGCGCGCAGCACGGTGTCCTGCCCGGCGGGTGCCGCCGCACCCGGCAACCAGCTGCCCCAGACGGAGAAGTCGGTGTTCTCCAGCGCGTCATGCAGCACATTGCCGAAGCGGCTGCCCATGAAGCGGGGATCGGGAACGTCCGCCGGCGTCTCGTCAGCGGGCACGGCCGGTTCCAGCGGCAGCTCGCCACCGGTCGGTTCGTCGGCCGCAGCCGCCGGGGCTTCGGTGGACACCGCATCGGTATCGTCTTCACCACCGGCATCGGCCTGGGCCAGCTGGGTGAAGCTGTACACCCACCAGTCGTGTGGCACGCGCCGGGTGACCGAACGCACCGGCGGCAGCACACCTTCGCGTTCCACCGCCAGCGGCGCGGGACGCGGCGGCAGCGGCGTGTCGTCGACGACGATATCGGGGTTGGCGCGCAGTGCATCCAACGGGGTCAGCAACGGAGCCAGCGCGGTTCGCGCCAGCCCGGCGAGGTCGCCGCAGGCGATCCACAGGGCGTGTTCGGCGCGGGTCAGGCCGACATAAAGCAGGCGCGCGTCTTCGGCGCGCTGTTCGCGTTCGCGCAGCGCGCTGGCGGCTTCCCAGCTGGCGTCCTTGTCCAGTTTCCAATGCAGCTCACGGCCCTGTGCGGTGTGCACGGTGCAATGCGCATCGGTGTTGGGCGCGCCACCGTCAATACCCACGAACGGCAGGAACACCAGCGGATACTCCAGGCCCTTGCTCTTGTGCAGGGTGACGATCTGTACCCGGCGCGCGTCCGATTCCAGCCGCAACAGCTGCTGTTCGTCATCCTGGTCGGCATGTGCCATCTGCACCTGCAGCCAGTCCAGCAGTCCGTGCATGCCCAGCGCGCGGGTCGAGGCCTCCTGCAGCAGTTCGGCCAGCTGCAGGTAGTTGGTGAGCCGGCGTTCGCCATCCATCAGCGCCAGCAGGCGCTCGGCCTGGGCCGCGCAGACATCGGCGACCACGGCGAAGGGGCCGCCACGGTGCCAACGCTCGCGCCAGTGGAGCAGCTGCACCTGCAGGGTCCGTTGCAGGTCACCATCCTGTTCCATCGCGGCAATCTGTCCTGCGGAGTGTCCCAGCAGCACCGTCGAGAGCGCGGCACGCAGCCGGCCTTCGTCGGCGGGTTGCAGCAGGGCCAGCAGCAGCATGCGCAGTTCGCGCGCTTCGACGGTCGCGTACAGGCTCTGCTTGCCCGCGGCGACAGCCGGAATGCCTGCCGCTGCCAGCGCCTGCTGGATGC
The DNA here is from genome assembly GCA_050983615.1 of Stenotrophomonas maltophilia. Classification (GTDB taxonomy): domain Bacteria; phylum Pseudomonadota; class Gammaproteobacteria; order Xanthomonadales; family Xanthomonadaceae; genus Stenotrophomonas; species Stenotrophomonas maltophilia_AZ. The sequence continues at coordinate 4,363,833 of CP158958.1, forward strand.
GAGTGGCTTCGCTGTGGCGGCGTACCAGCACCGCGATGTCGCCTGCCTGCACCGCGCGGCCACGCAACAGCGCGCGGCCGGCGCGTGCCTCGCTGAGCACCTCATGGATGGCGGCCACGCAGGCCTCGGTGGCCAGCTGGCGTGACGGATCGGCATTGAGCGGCCTGCCATCGTCGCTGTGCAGCACGCGCAGGGTCAGGCCCGGGGTCGCCGCGCCGTCGCGCTGGAAATCCTGGTCAACACGTACGCTGCCCGGCAGCACCGGTTCGAAGGCGATGTCGGCACCGCCGAAGGCCTGTTCGCCGGCCGTGTCATACAACCCCTGCAGCGCGCGCAGCACGGCCGGGCGCGAGCGGAAATTGCGGTTCAGCGCAGGAGCTGCCACCGCCGCGCGCTTGGCACTGAGATAGGTATGGATGTCACCGCCGCGGAAGCCGTAGATGGCCTGCTTGGGATCGCCGATCAGGAACAGTGCCGGCTCCAGGCCGGCTTCGCGCGTTTCGGCGCTGTCGCCGAACACGGTCTGGAAGATGCCCCACTGGCGGTCGTCGGTGTCCTGGAACTCGTCCACCAGCGCCATGCGGTACTGCGCGCGCAGCTGGCGCACCAGGACCTGTCGATCAGGCCCTTCGAGTGCCCGCGCCACGCCGTCGATCAAGTCATCGTAGGTCTGCACCCGACGCTGCCGCTTCAGCTCTTCCAGGCGTGTGCGCGCTTCATCGCGCAGCTGGTGCAGCAGGCGCACTGCCTGTTCGCGCAGCCAGGTGTCACGGGCATCGGCTGCATGCCACCAGCGCGCCAGGGCATCGAACAGCGGCGAGTTCGGGCACTGCCCCTGCTGGCCATCCTTGCAGTAGTCGCGCAGTGCGTCGGGCAGCAGCTTGCCCAGGTGGGTCTTGTCACCGCGTGCCCACGCCAGCGCAGCGCGGCCTGCGAGCAGCTCGTTGAACGCCTTCTCGAAGCTCGGCCGCTTGGCGCGGCGACCGTCGAACACCTTGCGTTCAAAGGCCACATCAATCGCGGCCTGCGCAGTTTCGGCATGGGCCTGGATGGCCTCGCCGAGGCGGACGGCGGCCTCCTGCAGCGCCGCGCTGGGATCAGCCATCGGCACTGCGGGCGGTGCCGGCAACAGCGGCAGCGGTGCGCGCAGCGCCGGCAGGTCCGACGCCAGCGCCTCGGGGTTCTTCCACAACCGCAGCAGTGGATCCAGCGTGGCCGGGTCATTGGCGTGCACGCGCCAGAGGTCGGCGGCCAGTTCCTCGTACAGCACCCGCTCGCCCGGAATCAGTTCCGGCGGCTCGAAGGTATGCCCGCTTTCCAGCGCATGCTCGCGCAGCACACGGGTACAGAAGCCGTGGATGGTGAAGATCGAGGCCAGGTCGATCTCGTCAGCCGCGATCTGCAGGCGGCGGGACAGCGCTGCGGCGCTTTCGCTGCCGTGTTGCAGATGGCGCTGCAGGATGGACCGGGTCAGGATGACATCCGGGCTCTCATCTTCGCTGGCGGGTAGATCAACCAGCCGTGCCGCCAGCGCCAGGCGCTCACGGATGCGCTTGCGCAGTTCCTGGGTGGCCGCATCGGTGAAAGTCACCGCGAGGATCTGGCCGATGCGCAGCCCGCGTTCCACCACCAAGCGGGTAAACAGCGTAGCCAGCGTGAAGGTCTTGCCGGTGCCGGCACTGGCTTCGATCAGCTGCACACCCTGCAGTGGCAGGGTCAGGTACGGGTCGGTGGCGGTGCTCATGCCGCGTCCTCCGTATCGAAGCCGCTGAACACCTGCGCCTGCCGCACGGCGCGGAACACGGTGAAGCTGATCTGCAGCAGGTCGGCGTAGCGGGCCTCGTCGTTGAACAGCGACTGCCCGCGCAACGCCAGCTGATAGGCCTCGCCGCTGCCCTCGCCCCAGCTGCGGTCCCCGCCGTGCCATTGCTTCGCGCCCTCGGCGTGGCGCTTGGCCGCAGGCGCGTTGAACACCGCCCAACCGGTATACGGGCCATACGGCAGCGGCTCACGCAGCCCACGTTCGCGCAGCTGCAGCAGCGCCGACAGCGCAGCGCGGGCCTGGGCCTGACCCGGAGCCGGCAGCACATGCGGACCCAATCCGTCGTCGCCGGCGTCGAAGAACTGCACCAGGGGCAGCGCATCGCCCGCCGCGTTGGCCAGCAGCCAGTCCAGCCCGTGGCGGATCGCCGCCGGGCCGTTGAGACTGCCCGCACGCAGGCGTACCAGCCCGTGCGGATGACGGTCGTCAACGCGACCGAACAGGGTCACGCCGCCGATCTGCACCTCGTAGCGTCGGCTCTCCAGCGGCGTGCCCTGCAGCCACTGCGCCATCGCCTGCCCGTAGGGCTGGGTCTGCGCCTGCACGGCGGCGAACTGACGCTCGCCGAGTGCGCCGGATGGCACCAGCCCACGCGCGCGCAGGCGTGGATAAAGGGGTGCGTCGTCGCCGCGCACGGTGGCGTCGATCACCGCCAGCTGCAGGGTGCGCTGCTCCAGCCCGCGCCCGGCGATCACCAGTGGTTCAACGTCATCCACGTCTTCCAGTGGATCGGGCAGACGGAGCCCGAGCGCCTGCGACAGGAACTGTCCGGCCGGATCGACCAGCAGGCGGCGCAGGGCGTCCAGCGACACGTGCTGTTCGGCGGCGAGGTCCGGGTTGGGCGACAGCGCCGTGTCAAACCATGCCGGCGGCAACCGGCGGGTGATGCCGGCCTGCTGCGCCGCCGGATGCCAGGCACGCTGGTAGCTGAAGCGGCGCGGCTCGTCACCGCCGCCGAAGGCCGCGGGCGAGAACGGCTGCAGCGCATGCTGCACAGTGAAGTCACGCACGGCCACCGCAGGTTCGACGTGGTAAGCCGCCGCAGCGTCGATCAGTTCGCTGACCAGCACCGACGGTTCGCGCACGCTGCCATCGCGCGGGTCCGCGCCCAGGTAGCTCAGGTAGAACACGTCCTGCGCCGCCGCGAACAACTGCAGGAACAGGAAGCGGTCGTCTTCACGGGTGGAGCGGTCGCCCGGGCGGCGGCGCGGCGTGTCCAGCTCGGCGGTGAGTTGATTGAGGCCGGCGGCCGGATCGCGACGCGGGAAGTCACCGTCGTTCAAGCCCAGCACGCAGATCACCCGGAACGGCAGCAGCCGCATCGGCACCATGCGGCCGAAGCTGATGCCGCCGGTCAGCAGCGGCGCGCGGGTATCGGCTTCGCCGAGCACGCCGCTGAAGTGCGCACGGATCACCTCAGGCGGCACCGGTGCATCGAACCCGGCGCTATCGGCTTCGTCAGCGAATTGGTTCACCAGCTTGCGCAGCCGCTCCAGCGCGCGTTGCCCCTGCGCGCTGGCCGGCGGCAGCGGCAGCAGCGCATCCAGCAGACCGAGCAGCCGCTGCCGCCACTGCCCCGGGCTGAGCGCTTCGCTCAGCCGCTGCTGGCTCACCGCCAGCACGCGCAGCAGCCGGATCAGCCGGTCCAGCGCCTCCAGCGCGCTGCCTTCCAGTTCCGGCCACGGGGCCACCCCGGCAATGTCGCCGTCGTCACCACTGGCATGCCCCAGCAGCAGGCGATCCAGTGCGAACTGCCAGGTGAAGGCATCGTCGGCCGGTGCCTGGTGGCGCTGGCGGTGGTCGGCATTCAAACCCCAGCGCGCGCCCGCCGCCAGCAGCCAGTCGTGCAGGCGTTCAAACGCCACCGCATCCAGGCCCGAGGCTTCGGCCAACGGCGCGCTGCCGAGCAGGTCCAGCACTTCGTTGAGACCGAAGCGCGACACCGGCAGTGCCAGCAGATGCACGAACACGTCGGCCAGCGGCTCGCCTGCCAGCGGGCTGGTATCGGCCAGCGCATAGGGAATGTGTTCCAGGTCGCCACTGCGCCCGCCGAACACGGCTTCCAGATACGGCACGTACGGGTCGATGTCCGGGGCCAGCACCGCGATGTCGCGGGCCTGCAGCGGCGGATCGAAGCGAGGATCCTGCAGCAGTGCGCGCAGCTGGTCGTGCAGCACCTGCAGTTCGCGCAGCCGGGTATGGCAGGCATGCACCTGCAGGCTGGGATCGTCGCGGCGCAGCGCAGGCAACAGGTCACCCGACGGCTGTCCGCGGCGATGGAACAGGTCGCGCTGCAGCCGATGCAGCAGGCTGTCGGCGAGGCCGCCGTCCTCAAGCGTGGCGCGGGCATCGAGTTCAGGGTCGGCGTAGGCGGCGATCTCACCGCTGGGGTGCACCACTTCGTAGCTGCCCAGCACCGCCATGAAATCGCGCCCGGCCGCGCCCCAGGCCTGCAGCAGGCGGTTTTCGCCGGCGGCTTCGCCGAACGGATCTGGTGCACCGCTGTGCAGTTTTTCTGCCAGGGTCTGCAGATCGCCCCAGTACGCCTGGGTCGGCGTAGGCAGATAGAAATGCAGCTCGCCGACCCGGGCCTGGGTGGCCATCACCCGCAGCACGTCCGGTGAGATGTTCAGCGTGGCGAAGGCCGACAGACGTCGCGGCAACCCTTGCGGCAACGGCCGGTCGGGGCCTTCGAAGCGGTCCAGGTAGGCCTGGATGCGGCGCGCACGATATGAGCGACCGTGGGCCACGGCACGCCACAGAATCGCCTGCGGGTCGGACGGGTCGGCCCCGGCTTCCCACCGAAGGAGCCAATCGCGACGCCATGCCTGGTACTTCTCGAACACGCTGGCCAACTCACCCGCCAGCGCCCACGGCAACAGCGGATCGGGGCCGGACAGGTACGCCCGCAGCGCACGCAGCGGTGGCTGCTCCAGCAAGGCGGGATCGCGCAGCGCCTGGTATAGCCGCCAGCGCATGCCTGCGGCGTCCAGGTCGTCGGCCTCGCCCTCCACATTGGCGTTCAGTGCCCGCGCCACAAACTCGCCCGGTGTGAGGAACTCCAGATTGGCGGCGACGCCGAACTCGGCGGCCAGGGTGGAATGCAGCCAGCGTCGCATCGCCACCTGTGGAATCAGAATGACCTCCGGTTCCAGCAACGACTGGCCGGGAACCGGCGCACGTACATGCCGCGCCAGCAGCGCGGCCAGCACGTCAAGGGAGTTGGAGTGGTACAGGCGGAAATCGGCGGCGGGGTCGCTCATCGCGCACAGTGTGCCGGATTGTTCCACGGGGTGGCGGGATTGGACCGACCGTTCCGCGACATGCCCGTGCGACAATACTGCACGATCCAGTTCGGTTATGTTCAGCCGCCCACCACGATCTTAGAACGTTGGAAAATTGTTAATGGCGTCCATGACGGCTTCCCACGATCCATTGGTGCAGTTGAATGACGTGCGCATTGAGCGCGGCGGTCGCGCGATCCTGCGCGACGTGTCGCTGTCGGTGCCGCGTGGCAGCATCACCGCGGTGCTGGGTCCTTCAGGCAGCGGCAAGTCGACCCTGCTGGCGGCCCTGACCGGTGAACTGCGCCCGGCGGCGGGGTCGATCACCCTGTTCGGGCAGCCCATTCCCACCGGCAGCACCGCGTTGCGCGAGATGCGGCGCAACGTGGGCGTGCTGCTGCAGGGCAATGGTCTGCTGACCGACCTGACCGTGGCCGAGAACGTGGCGCTGCCGCTGCGCACGCATACCCGCCTGCCGATGCCGGTGCTGCGCCGGTTGGTGGATATGAAGCTGCACGCGGTGGGCCTGTTGGCCGCTGCTGACGCCTGGCCGCGCGAACTGTCTGGCGGCATGGCCCGCCGCGTCGCGCTCGCGCGTGCACTGGCGCTGGACCCGCCGCTGATGATCTACGACGAACCGCTGACCGGGCTGGACCCGATCGCCAGCGGGGTGATCATGAGCCTGATCCAGCGCCTCAACCATAGCCTGGGGCTGACCAGCATCATCGTCAGCCACCACGTGCATGAAACCCTGCCCGTCTGCGACCAGGTGATCGCCATCGCCAATGGCGGGGTGGTGTTCCAGGGCACGCCGGCCGCGCTGGAGGCCAGCGATGATCCGCTGCTGCGCCAGTTCCTGCATGGCCAGCCCGATGGTCCGATTCCATTCGATGCCGCGCCGCGCGCGAAGGTGGCCTGATGCCGTTCGTTGAAGCCACCCGCTCGCTGGGACGCGCCGGGCTGTTCTCACTGACGGTGCTGCGCGGTTCGCTGCCCAGTGCTGATTTCCTGGCCGAGCTCACCCGCGAGATCTACAAAATCGGCGCGCGCTCGCTGCCGATCATCGCCGTGGGCGGTGCCTTCGTCGGCCTGGTGCTGACCCTGCAGGGCTACCGCACGCTGACCACGTTTGGTGCGGCGGATGCGCTGTCCACCCTGCTCGGCCTGTCGCTGTACCGCGAACTGGCCCCGGTATTGACTGCGCTGCTGTTCATCGGCCGCGCCGGCAGCTCCATCGCGGCCGAACTGGGGCTGATGCGCGCCACCGACCAGATCAAGGCGCTCGAATTGATGGCGATCGACCCGATCGCCAAGGCAGTGGCCCCGCGCTTCTGGGCGGCGGTGCTGACCGTCCCGCTGTTGACCGGCATCTTCTGTTCGCTGGCGATCAGCGCGAGCTACTTTGAGGCCGTGCACGTGCTGGGCCTGGACAATGGCGTGTTCTGGTCGGCGCTGAGCAACAGCGTGGATTTCCGGGACGACTTCGGCGTGGCAATGCTGAAGTCGGCCATCTTCGGCGGTACCGCGGCATTGGTGGCTTCGTATGTGGGCTTCCACGCCGAACCCACCATCGAGGGCACCTCGGTGGCCACCACCCGTGCGGTGGTGAATGCCTCGCTGCTGGTGCTGATGTTCAACTTCGTGCTGTCGGCGATGCTGTTCCGCTGATCCGCTGCCCCCCTTTGATGCTCGCCTGGCCTGCCAGGCACCTGACAAACAACGGTGAGATTTTCCATGGCCATCCGCGGTCCCAGACTCGAATTTTCCGTCGGCGCGTTCCTGCTGCTGGCGCTGGCCTCGCTGCTCGTGCTGGCGGTGGCGTCCACCAACCAGCGCTGGGGCTTCGGCGGCGACGGCTATGAACTGAAGGCACGCTTCACCCAGATCGGGCAGCTGCGCAAGCAGGCCCCGGTGAAGATCGGCGGTGTGGTGGTGGGCCAGGTCGCCAACATCGACCTTGACCCGACCCGCTTCGATTCCATCGTCACCCTGAAGCTGGACGGCAAGTTCAAGGACCTGCCGGCCGACACCTCCGCTGGCATATTCACCAGCGGTTTGCTCGGCGAGAGCTATATCGGACTGCAGCCGGGCGGCGACCCGGACGTGCTCAAGTCCGGCGACGAAATCATCTTCACCCAGCCGGCCGTGGACCTGATCCAGATGGTTGGCAAGTACATGTTCAGCGGCCCGGGCAACACCGGGGCCGCTTCCCAGGAAGCTCCCGGTGCCGACGCGCCGGCTACGGAACCGGAAACACAGAAATGAAAAAGACCCTGATGTCCGCGCTGCTGGCCAGCGCCCTGTTGGCCACCACCCCGTCGCTGGCGCTCGCCCAGGCCGCGCCGGCCCGTGCCGCCGCGCCCAAGCAAGGTGCGGCCACCAAGACCGTGATGGATGCCAGCGCGCGCATCCTGACCACGCTGCAGACCCGCAAGGCCGAGTTCACCAAGGACCCGAACGCCCTGCGCGGCTACATCAACAGCGAGCTCGACCGCACCTTCGATCGCGATTACGCGGCCCGCCTGGTGCTGGGCGTGCACGCGCGCGGAGCCTCTGACGCCGACGTCAAGCTGTTCGCCGACGCCATGGCCGACAACCTGATGCAGCGCTATGGTTCGGCCCTGCTCGGCATCCAGGGCAAGCCCAGCTTCCGTCCCAAGGGGGAGTCGCCGCTGCCGGGCAACCGTGGCATGAGCGTGGCTACTGAACTGGTGCGCAGCGGTGCCGAGACCACGCCGGTGGTGTACCTGATGCGCCAGGAAGGCGGCCAATGGAAGATCTTCGACGTCAACATCGAAGGCATTTCCTACGTGCAGACCTTCCGCACCCAGTTCGACGCTCCGCTGCGCCAGAAGGGCATCAAGCAGGTCGCCGCCGACCTGCGCGCCGGCACCACGCAGGCCGGACCGGCTGGCAATGGCAAGTAAGGCTCCCCTGCAGCTGGACGGTTCCCGGGCGCGCCTGAGCGGTGCGCTTGACCGTGCAGCGGTGGTGGCGTTGTGGCCGCAACTGCAGGCGCTGCCGGCCCCGCTGACCGTGCTGGATCTGGACGCCGTCACTGCGGTGGACAGCGCCGGGCTGGCACTGCTGGCTGAACTGGCCGCGCGCGCACGCGCTGCCGGGCGTACGCTGGACCTGCATGGAACCCCACCGGGTTTCACCGAACTGAGCGCCGCCTACCGGCTGGACGCTTCCCTGGATTTCAATGCCCAATCTGCCGCGAGCTGACATGAACGTCGTACGCACTTTGTCCCTTCTGCTGCTGGTGGCGCTGCTCAGTGCCTGCGCGGCCAAGCCCGCGCGTGACAGCGCGCCCGCCAGCGTGGCAGTGGATTCAACGCCCGCCGCTCCCGCAGCGGACGTCGCAGCGACTCCGGAGGCTGCCAATGGCACGGCCCCGGTCGGTGGGGTTCCGGCCACTGCTGCGGCCGAACCGCCCGCGACCGACGCGGGCCAGGCCGTGCCGACCGACGCCGAAGACGATTTCGCCGCGCTGTACGGTGGTCCGGCTCCCAGCGCCGATGGCAGCAGCGACGCACGGCCGTCCTACGATCCGTGGGAAGGCTTCAACCGCCGCGTGCACGCGTTCAACGACGTGGTCGACCGCGCCGTGGCACGCCCGCTGGCCACCGCCTACACCAAGGTAGTGCCGCGCTTTGCCCGCACCGGGGTGACCAACTTCTTCAGCAACCTGCGTGCCCCGGTCACCATCACCAACCAGCTGCTGCAGGGTCGCCCCGGCGACGCCTGGGACAGCCTGGGCCGCTTCCTGATCAACTCCACCATCGGCATCGGCGGCCTGTTTGATCCGGCCAGCGCCGGCGGCGTACCGCGTCGCAGTGAAGACTTCGGGCAGACCCTGGGTGCTTGGGGCTGGCGCAACTCACGCTACGTGGAGCTGCCGTTCTTCGGCCCACGTACCGTGCGCGACGTGTTCGGCCTGGCCGGCGATATTCCGCTGTCGCCCATCCGCACGATCGAGGAAGACAAGGTGCGCATTCCGCTGCAGGGCCTGCAGCTGGTGGACATGCGTGCGCAGCTGATGGCGCTGGATGACATCCGCGACAGCGCGGTGGACGAGTACGCGCTGACCCGTGATGCGTGGCTGCAGCGCCGCAACTACCAGATCGAGAACGACCTGCGCGGCAAGCACCGCCGTGGGCGTGATGCAGACGATGCTGACCCGATTCCGGTGGACGCGATGCCGATGCCGAACTGGGGGAATTGAGCCACCGATGAGAAACCCCGCCGAGGCGGGGTTTTTTGTGGCCTGGTAGTGCCGGCCGCTGGCCGGAAACCGCACGATGCGCGCAGCACGCGTTGCCGGCCAGCGGCCGGCACTACCGGTCAGGCGGCCAATGCCGCGTCAATGGCGGCGACGAGGCGCGGATCGTTGGCAGGCACGTCCGGGGCGAAACGGGCGATGACCCGGCCGTCGCGGCCGACCAGGAACTTTTCGAAGTTCCACAGCACGCCCGGGGCCGGGTTGACCACCAGGTCGGGGTACTTGGCCACCGCGCCCTGCAGCTTCTCGCGCATCGGGCCTTCGCCGGTGGCGGTGGGCTGGGCCTGGGTCAGTTGTGCATACAGCGGGTGGATGTCATCACCGGCCACGCTGATCTTGGCGAACAGCGGGAAGCCAACGTTGTACTCCAGCTGGCAGAACTGCTGGATGTCCGCTTCGGTGCCCGGCTCCTGGCCGAGGAAATTGTTGGCCGGGAAGCCCAGCACTTCCAGGCCGGCGGCCTGCTTGTCGGCATACAGCGCCTGCAGCCCCTCGTACTGCGGGGTCAGGCCGCACTTGGAGGCAACATTGACCACCAGCAGCACCTTGCCGCGGTAGTCCGCCAGCGACGACGGCTGGCCTTCAATGGTGGTGACGGGAATGTCGTAGACAGTCTGGCTCATGCAAATCTCATTGAGGGAATGGAACGGTAGAGTCGACCTTGGTCGACTGCTCTTGGCGTAAAGCCGAATCAATCAACGCAGATCGTACCCTGCGCCAAACCGCCATCAATACGCTGGCGGCAACCAAAGTTCTGGCTCATATCGCGCTGGCACACACCGGTGGCCGCAGTCCCCGGCACCAGCTCGGCATCACCACTGGCCAAGCACTGCCCGCTGCAATCAGACTTGGTGCGACAGCTCTTGCCAGCGTCGGTATACGGCACCACGCACTGCACGCGCTGCAGGCGCCCGAGCGGCATCAACGTACCACCCACGGCAGCGCAGTCGACCTCGGCGGCGGCCGCATCGGCAGCTCCTGTGTCTGCGGCAACCGGAGCACTGCCGTTGCTGGAAGCGGAGGTATCTGCAGCCGTGGTCGTACAACCGGCCAGCAGCAGCAGCGCGGACAACATCAGGGTTAGGCGCATCGGGGGGCATTCCGTTGGAAGAATGCTCGATGGTAGGTCACCCCCGTGCATCGCGACACCTTATTCGGTGTCGCCGTCCGCTTCTTCCTCATCGCCGCCATCCAGGCCGATGTCGCCGAGCAACTGCCGGGTCTGTTCGCCGCCCAGTGATTCCACGCCGCGCAGGCGGCGCTCGATGGTGCGGGTCTTGCGGCTGGCCTCGCCGAGGCTGCGACCGACGGTGCTGATCTGCTTCTCGGCTTTTTCCAGAATGCCAGCGAACTTGCCGAACTCGCTCTTCACCGCGCCCAGCAGCACCCACACCTCGCTGGAACGCTGTTCGATTGCCAGCGTGCGGAAGCCCATCTGCAGGCTGTTGAGCAGCGCGGTGACCGTGGTCGGACCGGCCACCACCACGCGATGCTCACGCTGCAGCAGGTCGACCAGACCCGGGCGACGGATCACTTCGGCGTACAGGCCTTCGGTGGGCAGGAACATCACCGCGAAATCGGTGGTGTGCGGCGGCACGATGTATTTGTCGCTGATCGACTTGGCCTGGATGCGGATCGCACGCTCCAGCTGTGCGCCCTGCTGGCGCACGCCCTCGACGTCGCCTTGCTCCTGTGCATCCAGCAGGCGCTCGTAATCCTCGCTGGGGAACTTGGAATCGATCGGCAGCCACACCGGCACATCATCGGGACTGCGCCCCGGCAGGCGCACCGCGATGTCGACCATTTCGCCACTGTCCGGGCGCACCTTCACCCCACGCGCGTACTGCTCCTGGGTGAGGGTCTGCTCGAGGATGTTCTCCAGCTGCACTTCGCCCCAGCTGCCACGGTTCTTGACGTTGGTGAGCACCCGCTTGAGATCGCCCACGCCGGTGGCCAGCTGCTGCATTTCGCCGAGGCCGCGCTGGACCTGCTCGAGGCGGTCGGAGACCAGCTGGAACGAAGCGCCCAGGCGCGCTTCCAGCGTGCTCTGCAGCTTCTCATCGACGGTGACGCGCATCTGGTCCAGCTTTTCAGCGTTGTCGCGCTGCAGGGTCTGCAGCTGCTGCTCCAGCGTGCCGCGCATTTCGCCGATGCGCTGTTCGTTGCGCTGGATCAGGTCCTGCAGGCGCTGGCCGAGCGAGTCGCCCAGCCGCTGCTGCGCGCCGGTGCTTTCCTCGCGGGCCTTGCGCGCGTCGTCATTCAGCGCATCGCGCAGCAGGTCCAGGCGCTGGTCGGTGCGGGTGGACAGGTCGGTCAGCGCGCGCGCGAAACTTTCCAGGCGCGCGTCCTGCTGCCGACCCAGCCCTTCCAGCTGTTCGCGCAGTTCGCTGCGGCCGATACGCGCTTCCTCGCGCAGCGACTGCTCCAGGCCGTCATGACGGGAACGCCGCAGCAGGGTGGCCAGCTGCAGCACGAGGACGGCGCAGAGCAGGCCGCCAAGGATGAGGAATTCAGGGTGCATGCGCCCAGTGTAGGACGCTGGCGTCTCAATGGCTGCGCCAGAGCCGGGCGCGACGGCACGGCTCCGGCAGCCTGCCGGTCAGAACCCTTCCAGCACCAGCTTGCCGCGGGCGCGATGGCTTTCGATCAGCGCGTGGGCCCGGCGCAGGTTGGCCGCATCGATTCGGCCGTAATGCTCGCCCAGGGTGGTGCGCAGCACGCCGGCGTCGACCAGCGCGGCGACCCGGTTGAGCAGGTCATGCTGGCGCTGCAGGTCCGGGGTGCTGAAGGTGGAGCGGGTGAACATCGATTCCCAGTGCAGCGACAGACTCTTGCGCTTGAGTGCCATCACATCGAGCTGGCCGGGGTCGTCGATCAACGCCAGCTGGCCCTGCGGTGCCAGCGCGGACACGATCTGCGCATAGTGCTGGTCGGTGTGGGTCAGGCTGGCGACGTGGGTGACCGCGTTGATGCCGATGCGGGCCAGGCCTTCGGTCAGCGGCTGGCTGTGGTCGATGACGTGGTGTGCGCCCAGGTCGAGCACCCAGTCCTGGGTGTCCGGTCGCGAGGCGGTGCCGATCACGGTCAGCTGGGTCAGCTGGCGCGCAAGCTGCACCAGGATCGAACCCACCCCACCGGCCGCGCCGACCACGAGCAGGGTCTGGCCGGCACCGCCGCCTTCCGCGATGCGCAGGCGGTCGAACAGCAGTTCCCAGGCGGTGATCGCGGTTAACGGCAGCGCGGCGGCGGCCGCGTCATCCAGGCTGGCCGGCTTGCGCCCGACGATGCGCTCGTCAACCAGCTGATACTCGGCATTGCTGCCCGGGCGGTTGATATCGCCGGCGTAATAGACCGCGTCGCCCGGCTGGAACAGGCTGACCTCGCTGCCCACGGCATCCACGATGCCGACCGCATCCCAGCCGATCACGCGCGGCTCGGTCACCGCCACATTGCGGCGGACCTTGGTGTCGACCGGGTTCACCGAGATCGCCCGGACCTGTACGCGCAGGTCACGCGGGCCGGGGGCAGGCAGCGGCACGTCAATGTCGACCAAGGCCGCCGTATCGGTGATGGGCAGTCCGTGCTGGGTGTAGGCAATGGCTTTCATGTGCGGGGTGACCAGAAGAAGGGAAGGCCAGCTTGAACCGCCCGCACCTGCCCGAAAAGGCGCAGAATGCACCATCACTTTCACTCTGGAAGAGAAAATGGTCCGGTTCGACGATCTGGCGCTGTTTGTACGCACCGCGGCGCTGGGCAGTTTCTCGCACGCCGCGCGCGAGGCCGACCTGCTGCCCGGCCAGGTGGCGGCGGCGGTGGCGCGGCTTGAACGCGAACTGGACCTGCGCCTGTTCGTGCGCACTACCCGCAGCCTGCGCCTGACCGCCGAGGGCGTGCTGTACCTGCCCTACGCGCAGGAAGTGCTGGCCACCCTGCAGGAGGCCGATGACCGGATCCGTGGCGAAGACGCCGAGCTGCGTGGCGTGCTGCAGGTGGCCGCCCCTTCGGATCTTGGACGTAACGTACTGCTGCCCTGGCTGACCGAGTTCCGCGCCGCGCACCCGAACCTGCAGCTGCGCCTGCTGCTGTCCGACCAGGTCGCCGATGTATTCCGCGACCCGGTGGATGTGGCGTTCCGGCTGGGTCGCTTCGACAGCGCGCGCTATGTGGCGCTGCCGTTGCTTCCCGGCAACCGTCGCGTGCTGGTGGCCTCGCCCGGCTATCTTGCCCGGCACGGCACGCCGACCCGGCTGGAGGCGCTGAAAGACCATCAATGCCTGCTGTACCAGCTGGCCGGGCGCCCCTATGACCGCTGGAGCTTCGAACAGGAAGGACGACGCGTGGTGGTGCCGGTGCGCGGCCACCTGGTGTGCGACGACGCCGACGTGGTGCGGCGCTGGGCGGTGGCGGGCGAAGGCATCGTGTTCAAGTCGTGGCTGGATGTGCACGACGACGTCCACGCGGGACGCCTGCAGGTGCTGCTGGACGGGGCCGGCGACAGCCTGCCATTGAATCTGGTCTGCCCGCACCGCAAGCAGTTCTCCACCGCACTGCGCCAGCTGCACGCCTTGTGCGCAGATCGCCTGCTGCCGATGTTGAACGGACTTCCGGCCGCACCGGTCTGAAAGCGACAGCAGGCGCTATCCGTGCCGCTGCTGCTGCCCGACAATGGCGTTCCCCCGAAGTTGAGTCGTTGCCATGCCGTGGATGGGCATTCAGGACCTGTGGACCTTCATTGCCGCCGTGCTGGTCTTTCTGGCACTGCCAGGCCCTGGCACGTTTACCCTGCTCACCGCCACCGGGCGCGGGGGCGTCCGCGGGGGGTATACCGCGCTGGCCGGACTGCTGCTGGGCGACCAGATCCTGATGTGGCTGGCGGTGGCCGGGGTGGCCGCGCTGCTCAAGGCAAACCCGGTCGTGTTCCACGCCGTGCAGTACCTGGGCGCGGCCTATCTGGTGTGGGTGGGCATCAACCTGCTGCGTGAGCCACGCGAAGGCGCGCAGCCCGGTGGCATCCGCCTGCAGCCGGGCCACTACTTCCGCCAGGCCATTCTGGTCAGCCTGCTCAATCCGAAGGCCATCATTTTCTATATGGCGTTCCTGCCGCTGTTCATCGACCCGGTGCGGCATCAGGGGTTGGTGACGTTTGCGGCGCTGGCCGGGCTGATCTTCCTGTTGAGCGTGGCGTACTGTTCGCTGCTGATAGGGGTTGGAAACCTGCTGCGCCGTCGGATCATCCAGCATCCGCGGGTGGGTACCTGGCTCAGGCGGGTGGCCGGGGTGTTCCTGATCGGCTTCGGCGTGCGCTTGGGCGTCAGCGGCTGACGGCTGCACCGGGGCAGTTGCGACAACCAGCAGCAGGTTTTGTGCTGGAATCGGCAAAGCGCTGTCAATCCCAAAATCCGTTGGCCGTTCACGATGCTTGGCAGTAGTAATGCTGCGGCGCGTTCGGTCACACTCGGGCACTTGTCGATTGCAGTCACCCCGTGAGGTCCCATGTCATCCTTGTTGCGGCGTAAATCCCTGGGTTCGGTCACCGAGCACGAATCCGGCAGACGACTGGTTCCGACGCTGAGCTGGCCACACCTGATCGCGCTGGGCATCGGTGCCATCGTCGGCACCGGCATCTACACGCTGATCGGCGTGGGTGCGAACCTCGCCGGTCCCGCGGTGCTGATTTCCTTCGCCATTGCCGGCGCGGTATGCGCCTGCGCCGCCCTGTGCTACGCCGAACTGTCGACCATGATGCCGGCCGCCGGCAGCGCCTACACCTACAGCTATACCGCGCTGGGCGAAGTGTTTGCCTGGGTGGTGGGCTGGAGTCTGGTGCTGGAGTACTCGCTGGTGGTGAGTACGGTGGCGGTGGGCTGGTCCGGCTACTTCGTCGGCTTCCTGGAGTGGATCCATGGCAACACCGGGATCGACATCCGGCTGCCGGCAGCGCTGTCGGCTGGCCCACACGTGGAAGGCGGCGTGTTCAATCTGCCGGCCGTGCTGATCACCTGGGTGGTCGCCGGTGGCCTGATGCTGGGCACCAAGGAAAGCGCCACCCTCAACGCCATTCTGGTGGTGCTGAAGATCATCGCGCTGGGCGTGTTCGTGGCCGTGGCCCTGCCCGCCTTCGACCCGGCCAACCTGCAGCCCTTCATGCCGCACGGCTTTGCCAAGACGCTGGGGCCTGACGGCGTGGAGCGGGGCGTAATGGCTGCTGCCGCCATCATCTTCTTCGCGTTCTACGGTTTTGATGCCATCTCCACCGCGGCTGAAGAAGCCAAGAACCCGGGCCGTGACCTGTCGATCGGCATCATCGGTTCAATGGTCGGCTGCACCATCATCTACATGCTGGTGGCGCTCGCGGCCATCGGTGCAATGAGCTACGCCGTGTTCGGCCACAGTGCCGAGCCGCTGGCACTGATCATGCGCGAACTGGGTCAGCCCAAGGCGGCTGCGGTGATCGGCATCGTGGCCATCGTGGCCCTGCCGACCGTGCTGCTGGCCTTCCTGTTCGGCCAGAGCCGCGTGTTCTTCGTCATGGGCCGCGACGGCCTGCTGCCGCGCGGTCTTTCCGCTGTGAACAAGCGCACCGGGACGCCGGTGGCGACCACGCTGTTCAGTGCGCTGGTGGTGTCGGCGCTGGCGGGTGTGGCGCGTCTGGATGAGATCGCCGCACTGGCCAATGCCGGCACCCTGGCGGCGTTCACTGCGGTGGGCATCTGTCTGGTGGTGATGCGCAAGCGCGAACCCGGCGCCAAGCGCACCTTCCGCACGCCGCTGGCCTGGTTTGTCGGCCCCGCCGCCGCACTCGGCTGCATCTACCTGTTCATCAGCCTGCCGAGCAGCACCCAGCTGTACTTCCTGATCTGGAACGTGATCGGTCTGGCCGTGTACTTCCTGTACAGCCGCCGGAATGCGTTGATCGGCAAGGCATGATGTGATGGCGTACCCACCAACGGTGGGTACCTACCGCGGTAGCGCACGACCGTTGGTCGTGCGGCGGTTCGCGGCGTAATCCTGCGCCTGCTGCATCACCCGCAGCAGGTTGCCGCCCCAGATGCCGGCAATCTGCTTTTCGCTGTAGCCCTTGCGCAGCAACCACGCGGTGATCTTCGGCAGCTGGCTCACGTCCTGCAGGTCGGCCAATCCACCGCCGCCATCCCAGTCCAGGCCGATGCCCACATGCTCGGGGCCGACCACGGCGAGGATATGCTCCAGGTGCGCGAAGAAGTCGTCCAGCGTCGCCTGGCGCAGCGGCTGGGTCTGATCCAGCTTCACCAGTCCTTCCTTCAACTGCACGCCCTGCGCGATGGTGAGTTCGTCATAGCCGGCACCGATCTGCTTCATAAGCGCTTCCTCGGCCTGCTTGCGCGCCTCGGACTTGCCGGTGTCGATCAGGTAGCCACCGTACGCGTTGACCTGGATCACGCCGCCGGCCTTGGCCAGCTGCTTCAGGCGGGTGTCGTCCAGGTTGCGTGGGTGGTTGTAGATCGCCTTGGCCGAACTGTGCGACAGCACGAAGGGCACCGGCAGACGCTGGATCAGATCGTCGAACACCGCGTCTGAAGCATGCGACTGGTCAATGACGATGCCCAGCTTCACCGCTTCATCGACCAGTGCCTTGCCGGCGGGGCTCAGTCCTTTCCACTCCGCGCCCTTGGGGTCAGTCGCCGAGTCAGCGAATTCGTTGTTGGCGAAATGCACGGTGCTGAGCAGGCGCAGGCCGGCCTGGTGATAGAAGCTCAGCAGTGAGGGATCGGCGACCAGCGGGCTGGCGTTCTCCATGCTGATGTAGACCACGCGCTTTCCGGCGGCTTTGATCTTCGCTGCGTCGGCGGCGGTCAGGGCAAGCGTGAACTGGTCGGGATGCGCGGCGAGCATTTCGCGGATTTCCAGCAGGCGCTGCAGGCCGGCGTCACGGTCGCGCTGGTGGACGGCGGAAGTCCGGTCGCCCTGGTCGGTGTAGATGGCGAAGAAGCCACCGTCCAATGCGCCCTCCTGCATCCGCGGCAGGTCGACCTGGGACAAGGCGTTGTGGTCATGCCGCTGGCGCAGGTCGAAGCCTTGGCGATGGAAGTTCGCGGGGGTGTCGAGGTGGCTGTCGAGGGTGAGCAGCCGTTGCTGCAGGGCTTTGGCCTTGGCCAGTTCCGCCGCGGAGAATTCGATGGCGTGGGCGGAGAGTGGCGCGAGCAGCGCCAGTGATACCAGCAACGACAGACCACGTAAGCGCATGACGTCTCACCAGCGTTGGATAAACGTCAACGATAACAGCGTAGAGCCACGCCCTGCGTGGCTTCGCGGTCCCAGACCCAGGCGTAGTGACACGCCAT
The DNA here is from genome assembly GCA_050983615.1 of Stenotrophomonas maltophilia. Taxonomy (GTDB): domain Bacteria; phylum Pseudomonadota; class Gammaproteobacteria; order Xanthomonadales; family Xanthomonadaceae; genus Stenotrophomonas; species Stenotrophomonas maltophilia_AZ. Next base: position 4,381,545 of record CP158958.1, read on the forward strand.
GCGTGTCATCGCGGTCCCAAACCCACGCGTAGTGACACGCCATGCGTGTCATCGCGGTCCCAAACGTGGTCGAAGCCACGCAGGGCGTGGCTCTACGGGTGCGGGTTTGTTTACCTCAATCCACCACGCGGCAGAACACGGCCTTCAGGTACCGCGATTCCTGCACGTGTGCCATGAACGGATGATCCGGACCGGCACCCGATACCTTCAGAATCTGGATGGTGCGCCCCGAATAGAACGCCGCGCGACGCAGCATGTCCAGGAACTGGTCTTCAGCGACCAGGCCGGTGCACGAGAACGTGGCGAACAGACCACCGGGCTTGACCACGCCCAGCGCCAGCTTGTTCATGTCCAGATACTTCTTCAGCGCGGTGATCACCTGGTCGCGGTCGCGGGTCATCTTGGCCGGGTCAAGAATCACCACGTCGTACTGCTCGCCACGGTTGGCGGCATCGCGCAGCCACGGGAAGATGTCCGACTGCACGAAGCGCGGGCGCACATTGTTGAGGCGGCCATTGGCCTTGGCGATGCTGATGACGTCTTCATCGATGTCGATGCCCAGCACGTCCGAGGCACCACGGGCAGCGGCGTACACCGCGAAGCCACCGGTGTTGCAGCACAGGTCCAGCACCGACTTGCCTTCCACCAGGCTGCTCAGCCACTGGCGGTTCTCGCGCTGGTCGGCGAAGAAACCGGTCTTGTGCGCGCCGGCCGGGTCGGCGCGGAACTTCACGCCGTACTCGGTGATCACCGCCGCTTCGGTGGTGGTGTTGCCATGGAAATCGAAGCTTTCCTGCTTCTGCACGTGTTCGTCGGCGAAGCTGTGGAAGCGGCAGCCCGGGAACTGCTCGCGCAGTGCCTCATAGATCCACTCGCGGTGGCGGAACATGCCGGCGGCGAAGAACTCGACCACCACCAGGTCGCCGTAGCGGTCCACCACCAGGCCGGACAGGCCGTCGCCCTCGCTGTGCACCACGCGCCAAGCGTCGGACACCTCGTCCAGCTTCAGAACCTCACGGCGCAGCGACACCGCCTGCGCGATCTTGCGCGAGAACCAGCCGGCATCAACGGGGACGCGCTGGTCGGTTTCCAGGATGCGCACGGCAATACGCGAATGGCCGTTGTAGAACCCGCGGCCGATCCATTCCCCATCCACGCCGACCACGTCGACGATGGAGCCGGGCTTGGGGCGGGCGGCAGGCTTTTCGACCAGTTTCTGGAAGATCCACGGGTGGCTGGAGCGCCAGGCGTTCTTGAGGCGGACTACGGGGGCAGGGGTATTCATGGGCCTATTGTATCCGGGCGATTTGACGCGGGGCCGGCCAGCCCGCAGAATCGGCACCAGAAGGGGAGTAGCTCCCAGCGTTGTCGCCGTCAATTCGAGCCCGCAGGCTCCGGTGCAACGGCAGTCCCACTCTCGGGGCTGTGAGCAAGACCTTCGCCGTACGGCGAAGCTCTGTCCCTGGACCCCCTCTGGTGCTCCGTTGCAGGTCCTCGCCGTCCGGCTTGAGGCTTTTCATTCATTCAACGGACAAACCCATGCAGACGATCGGTAATTTGTGGTTGTGGGGCGGCTTCGGCGCGGTGGTGATCATCGCGCTGCTGGTTGACCTCGTTTTGATGCGCCACGGCGGCCCGCACAAGGTCACCTTCAAGGAGGCGCTGTGGTGGTCGATTGGCTGGGTGGCGCTGGCGCTCGCCTTCAATGGCGGCCTCTGGTACTACCTGAACGAGACCGCCGGCCAGGTGGTGGCCAACAAGGTCGGCCTGGAGTTCCTGACCGGTTATCTGGTCGAGAAAGCCCTCGCGGTGGACAACATCTTTGTGTTCCTGATGATCATGGGCTACTTCGCGGTGCCTGAGGAACAGCGGCAGAAGGTGCTGATCATCGGCATTCTGGGTGCCATCGTGCTGCGTACGATCATGATCTTCGCCGGCAGCGTGCTGCTGACCAAGTTCCACTGGCTGCTGTACGTGTTCGGCGCCTTCCTGCTCTTCACCGGCTGGAAGATGTGGTTCAGCGCCGGCCAGGAGCCGGACCTGGAAACCAACCCGGCCCTGCGCTGGATGCGCAAGCACCTGCGCCTGCTGCCGGAATATGCCGGCAACGCCATGAGCGTCATGCGTGACGGCAAGCGCTGGTACACCCCGCTGTTCGTGGTGCTGATCCTGATCGCGGTGACCGACGTGATCTTCGCGGTGGACAGCATTCCGGCCATCTTCGCCATCACCACCGACCCGTTCATCGTGCTGACCTCGAACGTGTTCGCGGTGCTGGGCCTGCGCGCCATGTTCTTCCTGCTGGCCGGCATGGCCGACCGCTTCCACTTGCTGCCGTATGGCCTGGCCCTAGTACTGGGCTTCATCGGCGTGAAGATGATGCTGATCGACATCTTCAAGATCCCGACCCCGATCTCGCTGGGCGTGGTGGCGGTGATCATCGGTGCCACCGTGGTGCTGAGCCTGAAGAACCCGCCGAAGCAGGACGCGGCGTAACCCCTGGAGCCCGCCGGCGGCATTGTCCCGCTGGCGGGCCCACAGTCTCCCGTCGCGTTGCCCTTGTGTTCAGCCTGGGGCGACGCAACCCATGAAGGTATGAACGCCAACCTGCCCCAGCCGTCCGGCGAGACGCCGGTTTCCCCCCGCACCGACCGTGGTCGGGTGATGCGGGCGTTCAACCTGAGCCTGGCCTTCGTGCTGGTGCTGGTGGCGGTGTTCACCGCGCAGGACTACTTCGACTGGCGGCCGTGGGCCGTAGCCCCGCTGGAGAAGGCCGGGCTGCTCGGCATCCTCGGCGCCCCCTTGCTGCATGGCTCGCTGCAGCATCTGGCCGCCAACTCCTTTGCGTTGTTGATCCTGGGCACCCTGGCCGGCAGCGTGTACCCCAAGGCGACGCTGCGCGCCTTCCCCCTGTTATGGATCGGCTCGGGTCTGGGCGCGTGGCTGCTCGGCGATATCGGCAGTCGCCATCTGGGGGCCAGTGGCATCACCCACGGCCTGATGTTCCTGGTGTTCGTGCTGGGCCTGCTGCGACGTGACCGCCCGGCCATCGCCACCGGGCTGATCGCCTTCCTGTTCTACGGCAGCATGCTGATCACGATCCTGCCGCATGAACCCGGCGTGTCCTGGCAGTCGCACATGGGCGGTGCGTTCGCCGGCATCATCAGCGCGCTGCTGTTCCGTCTTTCCGATCCGATGGCCCCGCGCAAGCGCTACAGCTGGGAGGAGGAGGAAGACGAGGCGGACGACCACGAGATGCGCCGTGACAGCGATCTGGAACCGCCCCCGCCTACCCGTGTGCCGGTGCTGTGGCAGCCGCGCGAGGGGCAGGATTTTGTGGTGTTGCCGTTCCGCAGACCGGACGAGCGCTGAAAGATGGCGCAGACACGCATGGCGTGTCCCTACGCGATCCATCTGTAGTGACACGCCATGCGTGTCAGGACCCCCGGTAACGCCGGCCGTCGGACGGCCGTCAGGCGGAACCAGCGGATGTCGCGGTCAGAATGGGTGAGAACACGACACGGTGCCAGTAGCTGTTCTGAGCAGAGACAATGGCGCTTGCGCCACCCGGCGCCGCATTGAACCCCTCCTGGCACCCATGCTTTCGATACTGCGGACCATGTCGCAGTTTTCGACCAGACCCGATCCTTAGCGTGCACGAACTCCTCGCTCATCGGATGGTCCATGGCCCACGTGCTCTTCCTGCCTTGTATCCCCTCCCGCAAGGCCAACCCGCGCTGCACTCGAATGCGGAGCGCGCTCTAGCATGCGCGCCTTCCATCAAGGCTACCGTTCTGGTCTGGTGTCCAGCACATCGATCGCAGTGGGCTACCTCCCGATTGGATTTTCGTTCGGTGTTGCTGCCGTCCAGGCGGACCTGCCAGCCAGCATTGCCATCTTTGTATCTCTCTGCGTTTACGCAGGGGCCAGTCAGTTCCTGCTGGTTTCGCTGCTCACCTCAGGTGCGGGCGTGTGGGCGGCGGTACCCGCCGTTCTCATGATGAATGCCCGTCACGTACTTTACGGTCCATCGCTGGCACCCGCGCTCCATTCCGGCGCTCCGGAGGTTCCGACCTCCCTGCTGTCGTACGCTCTGACCGACGAGGTATATGCCACCGCCATGGGTCGCATGCCGTCGGTCCCAGAGGAGCAACGCGAAGGCTGGCTGCTGGGCCTGCAGTCGGGAGCATTCGTCGCTTGGGTGGGCGGCACGTTTGCGGGAACTTTGTTCGTGCGCGAGGTGGAAACGTGGTCATCTGCAGTGCGTGCCGGACTCGACTTCGTCCTGCCAGCGCTGTTTCTGGCGCTGCTGATCGAATCCGACCTGCGACGTTGGCGAATCGCCATCGGGGTGGCAGCGGGCGTCACAGCGCTATGCGCGCTCTCCATGCAGGCCCACAACGCGTTGGTGGCTGGCATTCTGGCTGGGTCATGTCCGCACCTGTTGACGTCAAGGGAACGGGCGGATGGCTGAGACGATCTCGATCATCCTCCTGTGCGGGATCGGTACGTTTCTGCTTCGCTGGCTGCCTTTCAGGCGTGCGCGGTACCGAGTCGATAGCACTGCGTCACCCAGCGCACTGCAGCGCTGGCTGGCCGCGGTCGGTCCGGCTGCCATTGCGTCGCTGTTTGCGACTTCGGTGGTGGGGTTGCCCGACCTGGGTGCCGACACACGACGTGTGCTGATGGCGTCGGCGGCGTTGTCGTGTGTGGTGGTGGTTCGACGGCTGTCTGGCAGCGGCGTAGCGGTGCCCACGCTGTCCGGCGCTGTCGCTTATGGGGTCCTGTTCCATCTGGTTGGGTGACAGTTGCCAGGCGGTGATGGATTCCGGGGGCCGGCCGTTGTCCGGCCCGCGCATTATTTCGCGGCGGAAGCCGACCGGTCCCCGTCCACCGCACGTCGACCCAACGCCGGATCATCGGTAAAGAACGCATCAATCCCCGTGGCCAGATACGCGCGCATTTCTGCCACTGACCCTTCCGGATTCCGTGCATGGGCCTCCCCCTTGCGGAACTCCGCGGCCATGAACGAATTCTCCGGCCGGAACGTATACGGCACCACCATCAACCCGGCGGCCTGCGCGTCACGCACCAGCGTGGTCGGGGTGCCGAGGCGCCCAGCGGCATCCAGCGGGATCACCATGCGCAGGCTCGGCCCGATGCCGTCGGCATAGGTGGCGACCTGCTCCAGACCGGCCGGCGTGATCATGTCGGCGTAGCGCTGCGTTCCTTTGGCAGCCAGCACATCCCCCGGCTGCTCATTGGCAGCGCCAATCAACTGCAGCAGCCGGATGTTGCTGGTGCGCCCCAGCTTCGCGCGCAGCTGGCGCAGGTTGCCCACCTCGAACGACTGGATCGTGATCGGCGCGACGTTGGTGTACGCATTGGCCTGCAGCGCCGCGACCAGTTTGTCTTCCATCGGCAATCCGATGCTGCGGAAGTAGGTGCCGTGCTTGATCTCCGGCACCAGGCCGATGCCCTTGCCGGCACGGCCCGCCTGCTGGACCAGGAAGTCGATGATCTCGTCGAGCGTGGCAATCCGGAACTGGCCATCGAACGCGGTGCTGCGCACCTGCGGCAGGCGCTCGCGCACGTACAGCGTTTTCAGTTCGTCGAGGGTGAAGTCCTCGGTGAACCAGCCCTCCACCCGCTCGCCGTCTATGGTCTTGACGGTCTTGCGGCTGGCGAACTCCGGGCGGCCGGCCACGTCGGTGGTGCCGCTGATCTCGTTCTCGTGGCGCGACACCAGCACGCCGTCCCTGGTCATGACCAGATCGGGCTCAATGTAGTCAGCGCCATCGGCAATCGCCTGCGCGTAGGCGACCAGGGTGTGTTCGGGCAGCAGCGCGCTGGCACCGCGGTGGCCATAGACCGCCGCCTTCAGGCGCGGCGCGGGGGTGGGAGATTCAGCGCTCATGGCCACAGATGGTGCCACGGCCAGCGACAACAGCAACGCACAACCCCACAACGACTTCGACACAGCTAACCCCTGTTGGTACAGCCCCGCCAATGCGGCAAGGGCCGGAAAAGACGTGCGGCAGTGTGCCGATGGTGTGTTACAGGGGAAAGAATGCGGGGGCGACGCCGGACACGCATGGCGTCCCAACAGGTCGCGTGACCCGCCAGAACCGGGCGACCAAACGGCACGCGCGACCACGGGCCGTAGTGACACGCCATGCGTGTCAAAGCCATGTGCCTGCGCCCGGATGGGTGTCAACGCCATCATCCTGCGCCCGACCACTCACTTCCCGATACAGAAACTCGAAAAAATCCGACCCAGCAGATCATCCGCGCTCATACGTCCGGTAATCTCCCCCAACGCCTCGTGTGCCAACCGAAGCTCCTCGGCCGCCAGCTCCAGATGCTCATGCACCAGCTCAGACTCGGCGCGCTCGGCATGGCCGATGGCCACGGTGATCGCTTCCACATGTCGCGCGCGAGCCGAGAACTCGCCTTCCACGCTGTCCCCCGCCCCGCCGCTGGCCAGCTCGCGCAGGCGGATGTGCAGCTGCTCCAGACCGAGACCGGTGGCAGCGGAGACATGCACCACACTCGGGTCGGCGGTCGGCGGAATTTCCGCCAACAGATCGCTCTTGTTGTGGATCCACAGCTGCTGCGGTACATCCAGGATGGCGTCGCCAATCGCCTCGCGGCCGGCCTGCGGGTCACGCGCGTCGACCACCACGATCGCCAGGTCGGTACGCTGCATTTCGGCGCGGGCGCGGCGCATGCCTTCGCGTTCGATGGCGTCGCCGCCCTCGCGCAGGCCAGCGGTATCGACCAGGGTCAGCTCAAGACCATCAATGCGGATGGTTTCGCGCAGAGTGTCGCGGGTGGTGCCGGCGATGTCCGTGACGATGGCGCGCTCGCTGCCGGCAAGTGCGTTCAGCAATGAACTCTTGCCGGCATTCGGCGGGCCCACCAGCACGGCGTGCAGGCCATCACGCAGGCGGCGGCCGCGTTCGGCATCGGCGCGCAGCTGCACCAACGCGCGCAGCGCCTCAGCCAGACCTGAACGCACCTGCTCACCGCCGAGCGTATCCAGCGGCTCGTCGGCGAAATCGATGGCGGCTTCCACATGGATGCGTAGCAGGACCAGCTGTTCGGCGGCGTCCTCCACGCGACGCGAGAACACGCCGTCGAGCGAGCGGCGCGCGGCACGTGCGGCGCGGCTGTCGCTGGCGGCGATCAGGTCGGCAATGGCTTCGGCCTGGGCCAGGTCGAGCTTGCCGTTGAGGAACGCGCGCTCGCTGAACTCACCGGGCCGGGCCTGGCGCGCGCCCAGCGTGATGCAGCGGGCCACCAGCTGCTGCAGGACCACCGGGCTGCCGTGCCCCTGCAGTTCCACCACATCTTCGCCGGTGAAGCTGCGTGGGCCGGGGAAGTACAGCGCGATGCCATCGTCCAGCACCTCACCGGCGGTATCGCGGAAGCGGGCATAGTGGGCGTGGCGCGGGCGCAGCGCCGGGCAGCCGAGCGCCTGCGCGATCGTCGCAGCCCTGGGTCCGGAGACGCGCAGCATGCCCACGCCACCGGCACCCGGCGCGGTGGCAATGGCAACGATGGTGTCGGTGGCAGCGGCCATGGCTTACAGCTTCTCCAGTTGCGCGCGGGCCTGCGCGGCCCCGCTGCCCTGCGGCTGCAGGGCCAGATAGGTGGTGTAGGCCTGCTTGGCCTTGGCCTTGTCGCCGGCGTGGAAGTACGCGTCCCCCAGGTTGAGATGGGCCACCGCACGCGAGGGGTCGATCTTCAGGGTGTTTTCCAGCCAACGGGCCGCTTCAGCGTAACGCTGCTGGCGGTAATAGACGAAGCCCAGGTTGTTGGCCGCCTGGGCGAAGTCCGGGCGCAGCTTGAGCGCCTCGGTGAACTGCGCCACGGCCTCGTCGTAGCGCTTCTCCCGATACAGCTGCAGGCCACGGTCGTTGGCCTGCTGGGCACGCTGGCGGTCTGAAGCAGGCCCGGCGGTCGGCACCACCAGCTTGGCCTGGCCACCCTGCAGGTCGGCCACGGTCACCGGTGCCTTGCCGGGCTTGGCGTCCTGCACGGCCTCGACCTTGCTGTTCAGCGCGATCGCGTCGGCGGTCAACTGGTCGGTGCCGGCGTTGAGGTACTCCTGGCTGTCCGGCACCTGGAACACGAACTCGCCACCCTGCGAACCGGGCAGGCTGCCGAACGCCGGGGTCTGCTGGGACACGGCCGAGACCGCCGGGGCCACATAGGCGGCGAGCTCGGTGCCGGTGATGAGGCCGTCACCGTTGAGGTCACCCTTGCCGGCCAGCGCCTGCAGCAGCACCCAGGTGAACACCGAATGGCCGTTGGGGCCAGCATCGGCAACCTGCTGGTCGGCACCGCCGGCGGTGAGCATCTGCCGTGCGCTGCGGCGCGCGTTCTCGCGCAGAAAAGCGGACGACGACGGGCCGCCTCGGGTAAGGCCCAGGCCGCTGTAGCATGCGTCCATCACGAACATCACATGCTTGGCTTTCATGCTCTCGGCAATGTTCTGCAGGTCGCTCATCGCTATCGCATCGGTCGCAAACGCGTTGGGGTCGGAATCCACCGGAATGATGTAGCCGAGGTCGCGACCAGAGGCCAGTTTGCGCGTCGCGCCGTGCCCGGCGAAGAACACAAACACGCGGTCATTGCGCGAGGTTCGGTCATCTGCCAGCCGGTCGTGGAACGCGGCCAGGATGTTGTTGCGGGTGGCTTGTTCGTTCTTCAGCACGATCACCTGCGACGACGGGAAGCCGAACTGCCCGGTCAGGGTGTCGGCCACCGCCTGCGCGTCGTGGCTGGCGTACTCCAGCTTGGGCCACTTCTCGTAGTCGTCGATGCCGACCACGATCGCCCAGGACTTCTCATAACCGGTAGTGACGGTGGCGTCGCTGGTTGCGCCCTTGCGCGCGCGCGCCACGGTGAACTCGCGGCCGTTCCACCCCGCGAACTGATAGCCGTCGGCGATCAGGCGGTCGAGAATCTGCGGCAGCGCCTTTACCGCACGGTCGTGGATATCGTGGAACAGGATGATGCCACGCTGTTCCTTCTGCACCTGCTCCACCACGCGCTGCACGATGGACTCGGGCACCGGGTCGGCCCAGTCCATCGAGTCGATGTTCCACATGATGGATTTCAGGCCGGCCTCGCTGAGCACCTGCAGGCCTTCGGCGTTGCGCGCACCGTAGGGAAAGCGGAACAGCGGTGCGCGACGTGCATCGACATCGCGCAGCAGCGTGTCGGTGGCCAGCACCTGCTCGCGCAGTGCGTCGCCGGTGGTGCGCGAAAGCTGTGCGTGGGTGAGGCTGTGGTTGCCCACGGCATAGCCCTGCTCCATCAGGTTGCGGCTGATGCCCGCCATCGGACCGAGCGTTGTGGTGCCATCATCCTGCACCTTGCCCAGGTTGCGGCCCACTTCGAAGAACACGCCCGGCACGTCGTAGCGCTGCAGGATGGCGACCACCTCATCGGTGTGGGTGCGGTGCGGACCGTCGTCGAAGGTAAGCACCACGGTCTTGGCCGGCAGGTCGCGGCCGAAGATCTCGCGGTCGCTGTCTTTCATCGACATCGGGTACGGCTCGATCACCCCGTAGTCGCGCAGGATTGCCTCGCGGGTGATCAGGGTGCGCAGGTGCGCCACGTAGTCTTCCCACTTCTCTCGCTTCAGGGTGATCGCACGGGTGCGGTCGAAGCGGCTGAAGATGCGGGTGAGTTCCTGGTTGTAGTTGCGTTCGATCTCGTCGAGCGCATCCAGATCCTCGCCGATCCGCTGGTGCAGTTTCACTGCCGGCAGCGAGGAATCGCTGCCGATGCGCGTGTGCAGGTCGCGCAGTACTTCGCGGAAGGCGAGGCGGTCGGCGTCGTAGAGCTCGGGCGCGGATTCGATGTAATCCAGTACCGTGCCCAGCGTGGTGAAGCGTTGTGGCGTGGTGCCCTTCAGCAGGTTGTCGAACAGCCCGGCGATGGCTTCGCGTTGTTCGAGGCCTTCATGGAACAACTGCTGGCCCACGCGAGTGGATGTATTGCGGTCGGCGGGCGACTGTTCGGCCTCGTCGGCCAGCAGGACGATGATGCGGCGGTGGCCGTCGAGTTGTTTCTGCAGCGCGGACAGCAGCGGAGCTGTGGCTGGGTCGGCGGTGATGGCCGCCTGGGCGCTGGGGTGCTGGGGTGCGTCGGCAGCTGCGCTGGCGGTGTCCTGCTTCTGGCCGCAGGCGGCGAGGGTGAGGGTAAGCAGCAAGGGAAGGGCTGAGCGAGGCAGCGACGCGCGGGGCATGGGCAGTCCATTGGGTGATGCGTGGCGCTGGGCGCCGGTGGCCGAATTCTACCGCTGGATGCGCAAAAGCCCGCCGGAGGGCGGGCTTTGTGCGGGTTCCGTAGAGCCGGGCTTGCCCGGCTGGGGTTCCGTAGGGACCCAGAGGAGCCGGGCAAGCCCGGCTCTACGGGATCCGTCGATCCACCGGTGGTTGGTGGTTACTTCTTTTTGGACGCGGGGGCGGCGGGGGCAGGCACCGGGTCGCTGCCGTGGCGCTTGGTCATCCACCACTGCTGCAGCAGGCCCAGGCCGCCGTTGACCACCCAGTACAACACCAGACCGGACGGCATGAAGGCCATCATGACGCCGAAGATCAGTGGCATCATCTGCATCATCTTGGCCTGCATCGGGTCCATGCCCGGTGCCGGGGTCAGCTTCTGCGTGGCCCACATCACCGCCATGTTGATCACCGGCAGAATGAAGTACGGGTCGCGTGCGGTCAGGTCCTGGATCCAGCCCAGCCATGGGGCCTGACGCAGTTCTACCGACTCCACCAGCACCCAGTACAGGGCGAAAAAGATCGGCATCTGGATGAGGATCGGCAGACAGCCGCCCATCGGATTGATCTTTTCCTTCTTGTACAGCTCCATCATCGCGGTCTGGAACTTCTGGCGGTCATCGCCATAGCGTTCCTTCAGCTGCTGGATGCGCGGCTGGAAGCGACGCATCTTGGCACCGCTCTTGTACTGCACGGCCGACAGCGGGTACAGCACCAGCTTCAGCAGCACCACCAGGCCGACAATGGCCCAGCCCCAGTTGTTGACGACCTTGTGAACCTGGTTCAGCACCCAGAACAGGCCCTGGCCGATCACCGCCATCAGCGAGAAGCGGCTGTAGTCGACCACGCGGTCCAGGCCCGGCACGTCTTCCTTGGCGATCTGGTTGACCAGCTTCGGACCCACCCACAGGCGGGCTTCGGTGCTCACCTGCTGGCCCGGGGCCACGGTGAAGGCCGGGCCGGTGGCCTGGATCTGGTCGCGACCGTCATGCTGGGAGAGCTGGAAGTTCGCGGCCTGGTCCTTCTGCGGAATCCAAGCGGTGAAGAAGTGGTGCTGCAGCATGGCGATCCAGCCGCCGGTGACCTGCTGGTTCAGCGGGCCGTCTTCCAGGTAGTCCTTGAAGGCGCGGCGCTGGTAGCTCTTGTTGTTGTCGTACCAGGTCGCGCCATTGAAGCTGAACGAGTCCGGGTTGGTCATGCTGCGCGACAGGATGGTCGGCGTGCGGTCCAGCGTGCGGTACACGTAGCCGTTCCACGACGCGGTACCGGCATTGATCACTTCGTCCTTCACCTTGACCGCGTACTCATTGCGGTTGACGGTGAAGGTGCGGCGGATGGTGACGCCGTTCGGGCCTTCCCAGATGAAGGGAATCTGCAGTTCGTTCTGGCCCTTGGCCAGCACGAAGTCCTTGGCATCACCGACCAGACGGAAGCCACCGGCCTCCGGCACCGGCATGCTCTTGTCCTGGCTGGTCCAGCCGCTCACCGCACGGTAGGGGTGGGCGGGGTCTTCGGTCAGCAGGCGGACCGGCGGGCTGCCCTCGTCCTTGGTCTGCGGGAAGTGCAGCAGTTCGGCATCCAGCACGTTGCCGCCGTCCAGCACCAGGCGCAGCACATCGGTGGTCACAGTCACGCGCGGGGCCGAGGCCTGGGCGGTCGCGGCTGCCGCCGGGGCGCTGCCCGGGGCCTGCGGCACGTTGGCGCTGGGCACGCTGCCGGCCGGACCCGGCACGGTGCCCTGGGTCTGGGTGGCAACTGGGGTGGTCGGAGCCGGCGCGGCCTTGTCGCGGCCCCACTCCATCCACAGCAGAACGGCCACCATCAGCCAGGCAACAATCAGGAAAACGCGGGTCTGGTTCATCAGCGTGGAGGCTCTGCTGGACCGGCATCAGGTGCCGGTTCGGACAAGGAAGGGGCAATGCCCCCGGGCGGCGGCATTGTGCCGTCCGCGCCCGGCATCGGCAATGCGCCAAGGCGGCGCAGCAGGCGTTCAAAGGCCTGGCGAAGGGTGGCGTTGCTGGCAGTACGGGCGGCGGCGCGCGCCACGACGACATAATCACCGGATTTCAGGCACGGGCGCAGGTGGCGTGTGGCATCGCGCAGCACACGCTTGATCCGGTTGCGACCCACGGCATGGGGATCGACTTTTCGCGACACCGCCAGACCCAGCCGGGCGGGCTGTTCGCCTTGGCACCAGTGGAGGGTCATGAGGGGGTCGGACACACGGCGGGCGCCGTTGAAAACCGTTGTATATTCGGCACGCGTACGAACCCGCGCAGAGCGAGGAAATCGCTTGCGCGGGTCGGAACTGCTCACAGTCAGGATTGCGTCTGCCGCAGAGTGCGGCATTGCAATCAAGCGCTCAGGACTTTGCGGCCCTTGGCGCGGCGACGCGACAGAATCTTGCGGCCGTCAGCGGTCTTCATACGGGCACGGAAGCCATGGTCGCGCTTACGCTTGAGGTTGCTGGGTTGGAAAGTGCGCTTGGTGGCCATGCTGGGCCTCTGTAAGAAGGGGACGGAAAGAACCGGAAATTCTATAGACCTGGTTGGGGTCGCGTCAAGTCCATGTCACTACGGGATTTCACCGGCCTGTGCAATAGCTGTGGATGTTTTTGTGAATAAGTGTGGGACAAGCATTCCCGGACCTGCCCGTCAGTGGTAGTCTGCGCCATCCATTTCTTCCCCTTCCGGCCTGTGGCGCGGCGGCTTCGTGCGCCCATCCACAGGCCCCAGACGAAAATTGCCG